>OZ243943.1:0-4062417 GCA_965214195.1 uncultured Granulicella sp. | reverse complement strand
TGGCGGCGGCGGTGGCGAAGTCGATGGCGGTTTTGGCTATGTAGTCGAGCATGGGCTCGGTGAGGCCGGGGAAGGTGCCTAGCCAGAAGACGTTGTTCATGACGAAGTCTGTGTTCTTCATGTCGCCGATGACGCGGCATTCTATGTTCTGGTAGGCGGGCTGGCGGAGGAGGTTGCCGGCGAACATGAGGCGGGTGCCGATTTTGGCGGAGTCGAAGTGGCGGGTGAGCTGGTCGCGGGTGAAGGGGGCTTCCGGCTTGACGGCGATGGGGAAACCAAACCAGCTGGGGTCGGCGTGCTCGCTGGGGACGGGCAGGTCGAGCACGTGGGCGATGGGCTGCAAGGCGTTGCGCAGATAGGCGAAGTTCTGTTTGCGGCGCTCGATGAAGTGGGGGAGCTTGGCGATTTGCGAGACGCCGAGGGCGGCCTGCATGTCTGTCGCTTTGAGGTTGTAGCCAATGTGCGAGTAGGTGTATTTGTGGTCGTAGCCGCAGGGTAGCGTGCCGAGTTGCCAGTCGAATCGCTTGCCGCAGGTGTTGTCTACTCCGGGCTCGCACCAGCAGTCGCGGCCCCAGTCGCGCCAGCTATCGATGAGGACCTGAAGAGCTGGTTTGTTGGTCAGCACGGCGCCGCCTTCACCCATGGTGATGTGGTGCGCGGGGTAGAAGCTGACGGTGGCGATATCGCCGAAGGTGCCGACTTTTTGGCCCTTCCAGGTGCTGCCGAGCGCGTCGCAGCAGTCTTCCACCAGCCAGAGGTTGTACTTTTTGCAGAAGGCGGTGATGGCGTCCAGATCGAAAACGTTGCCGAGGGTGTGGGCGATCATGACCGCCTTGACCCTGGGGCTGTAGGCGGCTTCGAGCTGGGTAACGTCGATGTCGTAGCCGGGCAGGTTGACGTCCAGGAAGACGGGGACCAGGCGGTTCTGGATGATGGGGTTGACGGTGGTCGGGAAGCCGGCGGCTACGGTGATGACTTCATCGCCGGGCTTGAGCTGGCGGTCCTTAAGCGCGGGGGAGCAGAGGGCCGAGAGCGCTACGAGATTGGCGGAGGAGCCGGAGTTGACGAGGGAGGCAGAGCGCAGGCCGAAGAAGCGGGCCAGCTTGCGCTCGAAATCCTTGGCCCAGCGGCCGGTGGTGAACCAGGCGTCGAGCCCGGACTCTACGACGGCGCAGATATCGTCCGCGTCAATGACTTTGCCGGAGACTTGAACACCGCTGGTGCCGGGGATGAACTCACGCGGGGGGAAGGCGGCGGCGTGGTACTGCCGGGTGAGCTCGAGGATTTGTGCCTTGAGTTCTTCCCTGGTCTTGCCTGTGGTGCCGGCGGCGGTCTCTGCGGGTCCCTGGTCCAGGGTCTGGCTGAGGGTCTGGTTTGCGAGAGACGCGGCGTTCAGGTCGGGGGTGGAAACTGGGGTCTGGGACATGGCCTGTCTAGGATAACGCGGGAGCAGGCCGGAAAGCGCGCCGGCTTTGAAACGCATTGGCGCTGCTGAACAACGGGCTAAAACGTTTAGAGTGGTAGCGAGAGGGTTCTGATGAAGGCTGTGATTCTGGCGGGTGGTCTGGGCACGAGACTATCGGAAGAGACGAGCGTGCGACCGAAGCCGATGGTGGAGATTGGCGGGCGGCCGATCCTGTGGCACATTTTGAAGACCTACTCGCAGCACGGGGTGAATGACTTTATTATTTGCTGCGGGTACAAGGGCTATGTGATCAAGGAGTATTTTGCCAACTACTTCATGCACACGTCCGACGTGACGTTTGATATGAGTACGAACCAGATGACGGTGCACTCGTCTGTCGCCGAGCCGTGGCGGGTGACGCTGGTGGATACGGGCGATGCGACCGGGACCGGCGGGCGTTTGCGGCGCGTGGCGAAGTACCTGACGCCGGGCGAGACGTTCTGCATGACGTATGGCGATGGCGTTGCGGATGTAGACATTACGGCCGCGATTGAGTTCCACAAGGCGCATGGCAAGGCGGTCACGTTGACGAGCGTGCAGCCGGTGGCCCGGTTTGGGGCGCTGGGATTGAAGGACACGCAGATTTACTCGTTCCAGGAGAAGCCGGCCGATGAAGGGGGCTGGATCAACGGCGGGTATTTTGTGCTGGAGCCGAGTGCTATCGACGCGGTGACGGATGACCTGCAGATGTTTGAGCGGGAGCCGATTGAGGCGCTGGTAGCGAAGGGTGAGGTGCATGCGTTTTTCCATCGCGGGTTCTGGCAGGCGATGGATACGCTGCGGGACAAGCAACATCTGGAAGAGCTTTGGGCGAAGGGTGATGCGCCCTGGAAGACGTGGTAGCGGATGACTTTTGTGGCTGAGCGCTGGCAGGGTCGGCGGGTGTTTTTGACGGGGCATACGGGCTTCAAGGGCTCGTGGATGGCGCTTTGGCTGGCGCGGATGGGGGCGGCGGTTTGTGGGTACTCGCTGGCTCCGGAGACGGTGCCTAACCTGTTCACCGAGGCCAGGGTCGGGGGCCAGATCGCGCAGCATGTGGTGGGTGATATTCGCAATGCGGCCCACCTCCTGCAGGCGATGGAGGAGTTTGCGCCGGAGGTGGTGTTCCACATGGCCGCGCAGCCGCTGGTGAGGCTTTCCTACGCGGATCCGATCACGACCTACGAGACGAACGTGATGGGCACGGCGAGGTTGCTGGAAGCGGTGCGTAAGGTGAAGAGCGTGCGTGCGGTGGTGGTGATCACGACCGACAAGGTCTACAGCAATCCGGAGACGAATCAGCCGTTTGTGGAGGGCGATCCGCTGGGTGGATTCGATCCTTACTCTTCGTCGAAGGCTTGTGCGGAGATCGCTACGGCGGCTTGGCGGAACTCATTTTTTCCGCCGGCGCAGCATAAGGGCCATGGGGTGGGGCTGGCGACGGCACGGGCCGGCAATGTGATCGGCGGGGGGGACTGGTCGAGCGACCGGTTGATTCCGGATCTGGTACGCGGGTTTCTTGCCGGCGCGCCGGTGCCGATCAGGAGCCCGCATGCGGTGCGGCCCTGGCAGCATGTGCTGGAGTCGATCCAAGGGTATTTGCTGCTGGCGGAAAAGCTGCTTGGGCCGCAGGCCGCGGAGTTCAGCCGCGCGTTCAATTTTGGCCCGGCGGAGGCTGATGCAAAGCCTGTCGATTGGATTGCGACGCGGCTGGTGGAAACGTGGGGCGAAGGCGCGAGCTGGTATCTGGATGACGCCGTGCAGCCGCATGAAGCTTCCTACCTGCGGCTGGATGCGACGCGTGCGATGAAGGATCTGGACTGGGCTCCTCGGCTGCCGTTGCCGCGGGCTCTGGACGCGCTGGTGCATTGGTACAAGGCGCACGCGGCGGGTGAGGATATGCAGGTGTTTACGTTGAAGCAGATTGCGACGTATGAGGCTGTGGGGAAGTAGCTGTACTGCGTGTGGTGGAAACCAGAGTGACAGCACCGAAAACCCATTGTTGCCCGGGCGCATCTACCGGATTGAGCATACGAACGGGCCTGATTCGTGTGCCAATCCCCTGCTTCCGAGAAAAACACTGATGCCGAATAAATTGCTGCCAGGCCACTCCTATCCTTTGGGTGCGACGCTGTCTTCACGCGGGACAAATTTTGCGCTTTATTCAGAACACGCCACGTCTGTGCAGGTGTGTCTGTTCGATGAAAACGATCAAGAGACGGAGTGCATCGAGCTCACCGAGCGCACGGCTTATGTGTTCCACGGGCTGATCCGTGGGGTGAAGGCCGGGCAGCGTTATGGGTATCGCGTGGACGGGGCGTGGGACCCGGGCTCCGGCCACCGGTTCAACAAGGCGAAGCTGCTGGTGGACCCTTATGCCGAGGCGATTACGGGAACGGTCGATTGGAAGAAGCCGATCTATCCGTATGACGTGGCGTCTGGGGACGATACGAAGATGGACACGCAGGACTCGGCGAGTGGGGTGCCGAAGTCGATCGTGGTGGACCATCATTTTGACTGGGGCGATGATTGCATGCCGGAGATTGCGCTGGCGGACTCAGTCATCTATGAAGTGCATGTGAAGGGATATTCCGAGCGCAATCCGCGGTTGCCGGAAGAGATTCGCGGTACCTATGCAGGGCTGGCGCATCCGGATTCCATCAACTACCTGAAGATGCTGGGCGTGACGGCGGTGGAGTTGCTGCCGGTGCACCACTTTATCGACGATGGGCAGTTGGTCGATAAGGGGCTGACGAATTACTGGGGGTACAACACGCTGGGGTACTTTGCGCCGGCGGGCCGGTATAGCTCGGCGGGCGATACCGGTGGGCAGGTGAATGAGTTCAAGCAGATGGTGAAGGACCTGCATGCCGCGGGGCTTGAAGTGATTCTGGATGTGGTCTACAACCACACGTGCGAAGGCAATGAGTTTGGGCCGATGCTCTCCATGAAGGGGATCTGCAATACGACTTACTACCGGATGGTCGATGGCGATTGCCGCCACTACATGGACTACACGGGCACGGGCAACACGCTGAATGTGCACAATCCACAGGTGCTGAAGCTGCTGATGGATTCGCTGCGCTACTGGGTGACGGAAATGCACGTGGATGGGTTCCGGTTCGACCTGGCGGCTACGCTGGCGCGTGAACTGCATGATGTATCGAAGCTTTCCGCGTTCTTTGAGACGATTCATCAGGATCCGATTCTGGCTGATGTGAAGTTGATTGCGGAGCCCTGGGACGTGGGCGATGGCGGGTACCAGGTGGGCCAATTTCCTGTGCTGTGGGCGGAGTGGAATGGCAAGTATCGGGATACGGTCAGGCGGTTCTGGAAGGGTGATGAAGGGACGCTGGCCGACTTTGCAAACCGGCTTACGGGGTCGTCCGACCTGTACCAGGGGGACGGGCGCAAGCCTTATGCGAGCATCAACTTCATTACCGCGCATGATGGTTTTACGCTCTGCGATCTGGTCAGCTACAACGACAAGCACAACGATGCCAATGGCGAGGACAACAAGGACGGCGCAAACGATAACGAGTCCTGGAACATGGGTGCTGAAGGGCCGACGAATGATGAAGCCATCAACATCATGCGGGAGCGGCAGACACGCAACTTCCTGGCTACGCTGATGCTTTCGCAAGGTGTGCCGATGCTGTGCGGCGGCGATGAAGTGGCGCGGTCGCAGCGGGGAAACAACAATGCTTTCTGCCAGGATGACGAGCTTACCTGGTATGACTGGAACCTGGATGAGCCGCGTCGCCGGCTGATGGACTACACGGGCAAGCTGATTCAGTTGCGGCGAAAGCATCCGAATCTGCACCGGCGGAAGTTCTTCCAGGATCGTACGATTCGTGGGTCTGTGGTGCGGGATATCGCCTGGTACAACGCGGCTGGGAACGAGTTTGGCGAGGGCGATTGGAGCGCTCCGTGGAACCGGTCGCTGGGGTTGATGCTGAACGGCAAGACGCTGGGGTACCCGGATGATGAGGGCAACCCGGTGCTGGACGACTCGTTCCTGATTTTGATCAACTCATGGCACGAAGGCGTGGAGTTTACGCTGCCGAAGCCGCCGAATGGCAATCCGTGGAAGCATGTTTTGAACACGGAAAACATCGACGATCCGTTTGCGGAGGCCACGCTGGCGGACAAGATTGTGGTCGGCGGACGGGCGCTGGTTTTGCTGAGCGACGGCAAGTAGAACGGGGCGGCGAGGGGTATGTAAACTGGTTGGGTGGATAACCAAGACCCGTACCTCTCGCTGCCTGAAGCCCCGGAAGAAGATTTCGCTGCCCTGTTGAAGGAAAACGATCGTGAACGTGCGTCAGTGGTTGACCGCACGGGTGGATCGAAGCAGATTGATGCCACCGTGATTGCGATCACGGCCGATATGGTGTTCCTGGATATCGGTTATAAGACCGAAGGCATGCTGCCGCTAAGCACGTTTGGTGAGACGGCCCCGGAAGTTGGCGACAAACTGCGCGTGGCGGTAAAGGGGCGCGATACGGATGGTTACTACGAGCTGACGCGGCAACGTGGAGCAGCGGCGCCCAAGGACTACAGCTCGCTTGAAGAGGCGTTTGAGGCCGGTGGAACGGTTGCGGGTACAGTCACCGGCGTGGTCAAGGGTGGGCTGACGGTCGATATTGGGATGCGGGCTTTTCTGCCTTCCTCGCGCAGCGGCACGCGCGATGCGGAGGAAATGGAGAAGCTGGTTGGGCAGGAAATCCGCGTCAAGATTACGACGCTGGACCTGGAAGGTGGCACCAATGAGCGCGGCGGTGCGGCACGGCCGGATGCGGTGGTGGATCGTCGCAGCGTGCTGGAAGCAGAGGCCAAGCTGGCCGGCGACGCGCGGTTTGCAGAGCTGGCGGAAGGCATGGTCGTGACGGGCACGGTGCGCTCGTTGACGGACTTTGGCGCGTTTGTGGATCTGGATGGGGCGGATGCGCTGCTGCACATTTCCGACATGGCGTGGAGCCGTGTAAGTACGCCGGCCGACATTGTGGCGGTGGGCGACAAGGTTGAGGTCAAGGTGCTGAAGATCGACCAGACCGACCCTGCCAAGCGCCGGATCGCAGTTGGGTTGAAGCAGTTGCTGCCGCACCCGTGGGAGACCGTGGGCGAGCAGTTCAAGATCGGCGAGAAGGTCAAGGGTATCGTGACGCGGGACGCTGATTTTGGCGCATTTGTGGAGCTTGCGCCGGGGATTGAAGGGCTGATCCACATCAGCGAGATGGCGTGGGGCAAGAAGGTTCGCAAGCCCTCTGACATTGTGAAGGTGGGCGACCAGGTGGAGGTGCAGATCCTGTCAATCGACACCGAAACGAAGCGCATGGGACTGGGGCTGAAGCAGGCGCTGGGCGACCCGTTTGCGGAAATCGTCAAGACGATTCATCCGGGTGCGGTAGTGGAAGGGCCAGTGTCACAGCTGACGAAGTTTGGCGCTTTCATCACGGTAACCGAGGGGGTCGAGGGGCTGGTGCATATCTCCGAGATCACGGCGGAGAAGCGGCTGAATCATCCGTCTGACGTGCTGCGCGTGGGCGAGGTAGTGAAGGCGCAGGTGCTGGAGATCGATACCGAGAAGCGGCAGTTGCGGCTTTCGATCAAGCAGATGGTGCCCACAGGGCTCGACGACTTCCTGCTGGAGCATGTGGCCGGCGATACCGTGACGGGACGTGTGATCGACTTCGATCGTGCGGCGGGAACGGCGCGGGTTGAGCTGGGCGAAGGCATCGTGGCGCCCTGCACCTTGCCGGCGGCGACACAGGCTGAAGCACCTGCGGCAAAGGCCGGCGCGGCGTTGGATCTATCTGCGCTGTCGATGCTGGGGTCGAAGTGGAAGACGTCGAATGAGACAGTGAAGCCGGGTAAGGCAGTGAAGCCGGCGGTGACTGCGGGGGGCGAAATTGCAGCGGGTCAGATTCGCAGCTTCAAGATTTTGACGCTGGATGCTGCGACGAAGAAGCTGACGCTCGAACTGGTTTAGCTGGGTTTTGAGCAACGAAAAGGGCGGGACCTTGTGGTCTCGCCCTTTTCGTTGTCTGGATAGGAACTACTGGGCTGCGATAGTGGAATCGAGCTCACGGTTGCCGGGACGAACCTCATCCGCGTGGCGGATCTTGAGCTTCGGTACGGTGGAATTCATCTTGACGCGGACGAGGTGGCTGCGACCGCCGCCCTGCGCGGGTGCGTCAAAGGTCGCGACGAAGGTTTCAGCCAGGTCATGCTGGAACTGCTTGAAGTAAGGCGCCAGGCTGACGGGGTTGAAGGTGCCTTCGTAGTAGCTCTGACCGCCGGTAGAATCGGCTACCTGCTGCAGGTAGGACTGGCCGGAGAGGGCTGCGGAGCCGCCACGGAAGCCGGCGTCGCGGTAGTAGATGGAGGAGACGACGACACCTGCACGCTCGGCATCGTTGATGGCGGTCTGTACGTAGGGGCTGTCCTGGTTGGTGATGCTCGTCGAACCGTTGTAGGGATCGACGCCGTTGGTGATCAAGAGCGTTATCCGTGCTTTTTTGGCGCCCTCTGCCTCACCAGGCCAGTGCTTGACGAACTCTGACAAGCAAAAGTAGGGGCTGGCGGACTGGCCGGGAATACCGAAGGGCATCCGGACTTTGGACGCGGCGAGCGCGTGATCCGCAGTGAAAGGCTGCACGACTTCGACGTGGCCGTTGCTCATGTAACCGACAAGCAGGGCGGTTCCTGCGGGCAGGCTGGCGGCAAAGGTCTTGATGTCGCTGAGCTGGATTCCGGCGGAGCGCGAAAGGCCGTCATCAATCAACAAGGCTACTTCCGTGTTGGTTGGCTGTAGCGCGGTGAGCGAAGTGAGCCGAGCGGGCTTGCCTTCAAGCTGTAGCTCGATGCTGGTTGCATCCGGCAGCACGTTCATCCTGGAGTCCGCGCGGATGAGCGTCTGGGTTGGAAGCAGGCCTTCTTCCTGCGCCCGGGCGGCGAAGGGAGTGATGAGAAAAAGTGCGGGAAGAATGTAATTGCGAAGCGTCATTGCGGTCAACCTCTGTCTTGAAAATTAGACGCAAGAACAGGGTTGGAGGATGCGAACGGGTTATTCCCGGCCCAGCCGGATGCGCAGGCCGGTGCGGATCAGGAAGGGCGCGGAACGGTAGCCGATGGGGGCGAGTGATTGCGAATCGGTGAGATTGGTGAGTTGGGTGAAGGCTGTGAAGCGCTGGGTGAGGACCAGGCTGGCACCGGCATCGAGCGAGGCCTGGGCGGGCGACAGGTTACGGTTGGGGAGCTGCAGTGCGGCGAAAGTGGTGGAATCATCCGAGCGGCTGGCGAAGCTGGCCTGGAAGGATGCACTGAGGCGTGGGCCGGAGTACGCGGCGGTTGCGAAGCCGGTTTGGGGCGGGCGATGGAAGGGACGGGCCCCGGCGACAGCGGTGAGGAGGCCATCGGTGGCGGCGGACTGCCCGGTCAATGTGGCGAGGTAGGTATAGCCGGCGTCCAGGTGGACGCGGGGATAGGGGTGGTAGCGGAGGTCCAGTGTGAGGCCCTGGGTGCGGTAGGCGAGGGTGGGGGTGAGGACGGCCTGGCGGGTGGCGGAGGCCTGGTTGCGGAGCTCGTAATCATGCGAGAACTGGTTATGGAAGTAGGTGGTGGTGAGGGTTAGCGAGGGCAGAATCTGCTGGTCTTCCGCGAGGGTGAAGGCGCGGGAACGCGGGATGGCAGGGGTCTGAGCTTCAAGCAGCGAGGGCTCGCGGAAGCCGGTGGCGGCGGTGGCGCGGAAAGTGCTGCCGTGGAAGCGTCGCTGGCTGGGGCGGACGGGCGCGTAGGCGAGGCCGAGGCTGGGGGCGGCGTTGAAGCCGTAGGTGGGCGAGCGATCCAGCGTGGCGGCCGCGGTGTAGAAGATGCGGTGGCGGAGCTCGCCGGAGATGGCTGGAAGGGCGGTGAGGTGGGTGCGGGTCAGGGTCTCGCGGAAGGCTGGTGATTGGTCCAGGGCGCGCTCGTTCTGGTAGCGGAGGTCGAGGCTGGTCTGGAGCCAGCGGCGCGCGGGGTACGTCGTTTCATAGGCGACTTCGTCGCGATTGGTGGCCTGGTCTTCCCGCGTTGGGGCGGTGGGCAAGGTGACTGTTGCGGTGATGCCGTTGATGGTGACGGACTGTGGCGCGACGGGCGCAAAGAGGTACGCCTGCTGGCGCTTGCGGGACAGGCCATAACGGAGGGTGTTGGTCCAGAGGCGCGTGGTGCTGGTCGTAAAAGAGCCGGTGCCGTAGACGTTTTGCGCTGCCTGCTTGCCGCTGCTGGCGATGCCGAAGAATGGGGCCAGCGCGGTGGCGGAGACATCCTGCCGCAGGGTGGCGCGCAGGCTGGTGCTGCCAGAGACGTGGTAGCCGGCGTTGGCCGTGGCGGTAGCGATGTGGAACGGGACCGCCTGCGCGCCGGCTCCGTTGGCGGTATCGAACCGGGCGAAGCTGCCGAGGAGATCCGCGCGGCGATAGGCGAGGGTGGCTACGGCTTCGTTGCGAATGGTGGCGAGATTGCCGGCATCGCCGGTGTAGACGAGCGCGGGGCGGAGAGATTCGGCTGCCGGCGTGCGGAGGGAGAGCGTGGCGATTTCAGCGTCTGGCAGGGCTGGAATTGTGGTGAGCTCGAGGGCGAGCCCGGGGGTGTCCGCCGAGAAGCCGGAAGCGCTGATGGTGCCTAGATTGAAGGTGCCGCCGAGGTCTTCTGCGGAGGTGCCGTCGATGCGGAACTGGGTTGCGGAGGGTGCGGCTCCCTGCACAAAGAGATATGCAGGACTGCCGAGCGGGCCCTGCTGGAGCAGAAATGTTGCAGGGGCTTGTAGCTGGGGTAGCAGCGTGGCGTTCGGCAGGAGTTGCTGGTGCGAGACCTGGAAGGGACGAGTCGGCAGGCTGGCGGGTGGCTGGGCGTAGATGCTGTCGGGGCTCAGGGCTATGTCCTGGGTCAGCAGATCATGTGAGCCGCCGTAGAATGGGCGGCCGATCTGCACGAGCGAGCCTCGGGAGGTGAGCAGTACAAAGCGGCCGGAAAGGCCGGTGCGTATCTCGTAAGATCCGTCCGGCCCGGAGATGCCGACGCCTACATTACGCGTGCCCAGGATGAGCTGGACACGCGCGTACGGGATGGGAACTCCGAGCGGCGTGACCACGTGGCCGCGCACGAAGACTGCGTGCGCAGAAACGGGAGCCAGTGCGGCCATAACGAGCGACAAGTTGCGGCGATGCATCTGGATAGGATAGCCGCGGGCGCCAATGGTTAGCGAGCGCGCTGCAGATTGTGGGCTACGGCAGCAGGAGCAGTTTGCCGGTGGTCTTGCGGGCTTCCAGGTCGCGGTGGGCCTGGGCAGCATCAGCGAGTGGGTAGGTGTGGGCGATGCGGAGCTTGAGTGAGCCCTCGCCGACCCAGCGGAAGATGTCGCGCATGCGCTGCTCCAGGTCCACGCGGGTGTGAATGTAGTCCTTGAGCGTGGGGCGTGTGACGTAGAGGGAGCCCATGGTGGACAGGCGGATCAGGTCAAAGGGCGGTACGGGGCCGGACGCGCCGCCGAAGAGCACGAGCGTTCCGCGCGGGCAGAGGCATTCCAGTGACTGCTCGAAGGTGGTTTTGCCGACGGAATCGTAGACGACGGGAAGGCGGTCGCCCCCGGTGATTTCATGCACGCGCGCGACGAGATTCTCCCTGGTGTAGATGATGACGTGATCGGCACCGGCTTCCCGGGCTAGAGCTGCTTTCTCTTCCGTCGAAACGGTGGTGATGACCTCTGCGCCGAGACGTTTTGCTAGCTGGATCAGCAAAAGGCCTGTGCCGCCGGCGCCGGCATGAATCAAGACTTTATCGCCAAATTGAGGGACGAAGGTGCTGAAGACGAGGTAATGCGCGGTCATGCCCTGGAGGATGGCAGCGGCGGCCTGCTGGGTCGTGATGCTGTCCGGGATGACGATGAGACGGTCTGCGGGGGCGACGGCCATGGTGGCATAGGTGCCGGGGACGCCGCACCAGGCGACGCGATCGCCGGGCTTGACGGTGGTGACATCACTGGCGACTTCAACTACTGTTCCTGCGGCTTCCTGGCCGAGCGTGTAAGGCAGCGCGGCGGGGTAACGGCCTTCGCGAAAGTAGGTGTCGATAAAGTTGACGCCGGAGGCTTCAATGCGGATGAGCGCCTGGCCAGCAGCGGGGACGGGATCAGGCGGGGTTTTGAGTTCGAGAACGTCTGGTCCACCGGTACGTGCTATCTGGATCGTTTGCATGACGCCCCTCCGATTACACCCAAAGCAGTAAGAGAATGGCGTGGCCGGAGTGCCGAAGAGGTATCCTTTGCCATGCCTAGAAAGCAACAGGGGTCCCAATTGCGAAAGACGCGGTTCGTAATGATCGCGTTGTCTGCATTATGCGCTATGTCCGGTATCGAACATGCACGAGCACAGCAGCACAGCGCTGCGCGAGCTGGCTCCGTGACCATCACGCGTGATGATTGGGGCATCGCCCACGTTCACGGGCATTCCGATGCGGACGCGGTCTTCGGCATGATCTACGCGCAGTGCGAGGATGACTTCCACCGAGTGGAGCGGAACTACCTGACATCGCTGGGGCGGACTGCGGAGGCCGATGGTGAGGACGCGATCTGGGCGGACCTGCGGCAGCGGTTGTTTATCGATCCGGAAGAGCTGAAGAAAGACTATGCGGCCAGCCCAGAATGGCTGCGGAAGCTGATGGACGCCTGGGCGGAGGGCATCAATTTCTACCTGGCGAAGCACCCGGAGGTGAAGCCGCAGGTGCTGACCCGGTTTGAGCCGTGGATGGCGCTTTCGTTTACGGAAGGGTCGATTGGCGGGGACATTGAGCGCGTCGATCTGAAGCAGCTCAGGTTGTTTTACGATGCTGACTCGAAGCTCAGTCAGGCGCAGCCGGCCGGGGCGGAACTGACTGCCCGGCTTGACGAAACATGGAGCGAGCCTGAACCGCGTGGGTCCAACGGAATGGCAATCGCGCCCAGCAACACGCGCGATCACCACGCGCTGCTGCTGATCAACCCGCATACTTCTTTCTTCTTTCGCAGTGAGCTACAGGTGTCTTCTGACGAGGGGCTGAATGCCTACGGGGCGGTGACCTGGGGGCAGCTCTTCGTGTACCAGGGCTTCAACGATCGGGCAGGCTGGATGCACACTTCGAGCGGTGTGGACGCGGTGAACGAATTCGCCGAGACCGTACGGCCAGCAGGTGGAGCGACAGGTAAGCCCGGGGCGACGCTTTGGCGGTACCAGTACGGAAGCGAGATGCGCCCGGTCGTCGAGCGCGCGATCACAATCCGCTACAAGAGCGAGGCGGATTTGGCGTCAAGAACTTTCATGGCGCACTACACGTCGCACGGGCCGGTCGTGCGTGCGGACGGCGATAAGTGGATGGCGCTCAAGCTGATGAACATCCCGATTCCGGCGCTCGAGCAAAGCTATTTGCGCACCAAGGCGCGGACTTACGCCGAGTATCGCAAGACGATGGAGCTGCAGGCGAACTCTTCCAACAACACTCTTTTTGCCGATGCGGATGGGGACATTGCGTACTGGCACGGCAACTATATTCCGCGGCGAGACACGCATTTCGACTACACGAAGCCGGTCGATGGAAGCGACCCGGCGACAGATTGGCAGGGGCTGCTGTCTCTCGACGAAACGCCGCAGTTGCACAATCCGACGAGCGGCTACCTGTTCAACGTGAATGATTCGCCCTGGAATGGGGCTGGGGCAAGCTCGCTCAGGCAAAAGGACTTTCCGGTATATGTCGAGCGCGGCATCGAGTCTGCGCGCGGTCTGCATGCCCAGCGTGTGCTGGACGGCAAGAAGAATTTCACGCCGGAAAGCCTGCGAGCCGCAGCCTATGACAGTTACCTGCCATGGTTTGCACGCACGCTGCCGGGCTTGCTGGCGGCTTGCAAGGAGCTCCCTGCGGACTCGCCTGCCAAGGAACTTCTGAAGGCTCCTGCGGCACTGCTTGCCCACTGGAATTACAGGTGGTCGGCGGATTCCACCGCGACTACTTTAGCTGTTTACTGGGGCTCTCAAATCATGCGTACCGCCGGGCCCGGCGCCCGGAAGGCCGGGGTGCCAAGCGAAGAGTACGTCGTCCAAAGTATGTCGCACGAGACGCTGATCCGGGATTTTGTTGAAGCGTACACAAAGCTGCAGGGCGACTTCGGCAAGGCGAATGTACCGTGGGGAGAGGTCAACCGCTTTCAACGGCTGACCGACGACATCGTTCAACCGTTTGACGACTCCGGATCGAGCACGCCGGTGCCCTTCCCTTCGGCTTTATGGGGCTCGCTTGCATCGTTTGGCGCGCGGCAATATCCCACCACGAAGAAGTGGTACGGGACGAGCGGCAACAGTTTTGTGGCTGTCGTAGAGTTTGGCCCGCGGGTACACGCCCAGGCCGTGACCGCCGGCGGGGAGTCCGGCGACCCTAAGTCCAGGCACTTCAACGATGAAGCGGAGCGTTACGCCACGGGAAAGCTGCGCGATGTCTACTTTTATCCGGACGAGTTGAAGCCCCACATTGAACGCGTTTACCATCCTGGCGACTAGCGCAGGCTGGTTGTTCTGGTGCGCCAGGTTTACAATCAGCCTGAAGAATGGACAGTCGCCGAATGGAAACGCAAGGGGAGTCTCGCCTGAAAGCATCAAAATCGCAGCAACCAAATCCTATGCCCGCCATCCAATCCCCAGCAACGGAGCAAGTTACGGACGCCGTACTCGATCAAGTAGCGGAAGAAATTCACCCGGATGTGGCGCTTGTAGCTCGCGCTAAAGAGGGCGACACAGCCGCGTTTGAAAAGCTGGTCAAGCAGTATGACCGGCAGATTTTTCGGGTAGCACAGCACATCACGCAGAACCGTGAAGACGCGGAAGACATCACGCAGGATGTGTTTTTCAAGGCCTACTCCAAGCTCGAGCAATTCCAGGGGAATTCGAAATTTTCTACCTGGCTGGTGCGCATCGCGGTGAACGAATCGTTGATGCGGCTGCGCAAGCGCAAGACTAGCAAGACGGTGAGCATGGACGAGGATGTCCACACCGAGGAAGGATCCATACCGCGGGATTTTGCGGAATGGCGGCCAAACCCCGAGCAGCTCTACGGGCAGGGTGAGTTGGCAGATATTTTGCGGAAGACGATTCAGGGTTTGCCCCCTGGATTTAGGACGGTGTTTACGTTGCGCGATGTGGAAAATCTTTCGACGGAAGAAACTGCTGACGCGCTGGGGCTGAGTGTGCCCGCCGTGAAATCACGTTTGCTGCGCGCGAGACTACAATTGCGCGAACGCTTGAGCCGCTACTTCAAGCAGAAGAATCCGTTGGAAACCCAGTTGCCGAAGGCGCTGCGGGAGGGCCTGGCACGATGACTTGCACCGATTTCCTCGCTAAATTGACTGACTTCTTCGACGGCCGCGTTCCCGCGGAATTGATGCTTGAAGTTGAGCACCACATCTCGGAATGCAAGCACTGCGAAGTGGTTCTGGACTCGACGACCAAGACGATCAATTTCTACCGCGACAATGAACTATACGACTTCCCGGTAGAGGTTCAGGAACGGCTTGAGACAGCGATCATGGTGCGTTGCTGCGGCGAAAAAGCTGTCGCTAAGTAGCTACCGGTGCTCCGGTTGCGGCTTGCACCAATTCCAAGGTGACGGTTGGTGCGAGCTCGACCAGTTTGAAGCCTGTCGCAGTTACATCCAGCACGCAAAGTTCCGTAATGATGCGATCTACAACACCCTGCCCAGTGAGTGGCAGGGTGCACGCTTTAAGCAGCTTGGGCACGCCGCCGGGCGCGCTGTGCTCCATCAATACCACTACCCTGCGGACGCCCGATACGAGATCCATTGCGCCGCCCATGCCTTTGACGCGCTTGCCGGGGATGACCCAGTTGGCCAGATCGCCGTTCTCTGCGACCTGCATGGCGCCCAGGATGGCGAGGTCGATGTGGCCCCCGCGGATCATCGCGAAGGAGTCCGCACTTGAGAAAATGGCGGCTCCCGGCAGGAACGTGACCGTTTCCTTGCCGGCGTTAATCAGGTCTGCGTCGACGTCTTCCGCCAGCGGGTAGGGCCCGAGGCCGAGCAGGCCGTTTTCCGACTGCAGCGTGACGCTGACGCCCCGCGGAATATAGCTCGCGACCTGCGTGGGCATGCCAATGCCGAGGTTGACGTAGAAGCCGTCCTGCAGCTCCAGCGCGGCACGTTGAGCCATTTGCTGCCGTGTCCAAGCCATCAGCGAGCCTCCCTTGTGGTAACGCGTTCAATCCGCTTGGCGGCGCCTGGGTTGTGGACCAGACGCTGAACGTAGATGCCTGGCGTGTGGATTTCTTCCGGTGCGAGCTCGCCGGGTTCAACCAGGATTTCCACTTCCGCTACCGTGATGCGGCCGCTCATCGCGGCGCCGGGATTGAAGTTTTGCGCGGTGCGCCGGTAGACGAGGTTGCCGTGGGTATCGCCCTTCCAGGCTTTGACCAGAGCTACGTCTGCGCGAATGCCGCGCTCCAGGATGTACATTTCGCCGTCAAATTCCTTGTGCTCCTTGCCTTCTGCGACGATGGTTCCGACCCCGGTTCTGGTGTAGAAACCGGGGATGCCGGCGCCGCCAGCGCGCATGCGTTCGGCGAGCGTGCCCTGGGGGCAGAACTCTACTTCAAGTTCTCCGGCGAGGTATTGCCGCTCAAACTCGCCGTTTTCGCCCACGTAGCTGGCGATCATTTTGCTGATCTGGCGCGTGGCGAGCAGCTTGCCCAAGCCGACGTTGTCGATGCCAGCATTGTTGCTGGCAACCGTAAGCCCGTGCGCGCCGCCACGTTCGACTGCTTCGATAAGAGCTTCCGGGATGCCGCACAGGCCAAAGCCGCCGATGGCGAGCAGCATGCCGTCTTTCACTATTCCGTCCATCGCCGAGTCAGCGTCAGGCCAAAGCTTTTTCATGGCTGCTCCCTAAATCACAAACAGGTCCACATACTCATGCACGGGCATAGTTTCCAGCGCACTTTGGTCGAGCGAGACATCAAGGATCTGTTCCTGCTGGCGCGACGGAAAGCGCCGCGCCAGGTTCTTGCGGAACTTCGCTTCAAGCAACGGGATGCCATCCGCGCGACGACGCCGATGCCCGATGGGGTACTCGACTGTCTCGTCAAAAACTGTTCCGTCCGCAAGGGTTACGATGAGCCGGTTGGCGATCGAGCGCTTGTTCGGATCATGGTAATCGCGGGTAAATTCAGCCACTTCAGCGGTTTGCATCTTCGCTCGCAGCGCGTCAATCTGGGGGTCCTGCGCGATGCTGTCCTCATAGTCCGCGGCGGTCAGGCGGCCGTACAGCAGGGGGACGGCGATCATGTACTGGATACAGTGGTCGCGGTCCGCAGGGTTGTTGAGCGGGCCCTTTTTGTCGATGATGCGCAGGCAGGCCTCGTGCGTGTGGATCTCGATGCTCGCGATGTCCGCGGCTGATTTGCCTTGCGCCTGCAGCTTACCAAAAATCGTGACGGCCGCTTCCACTGCGGTCTGCGAGTGGAATTCAGCGGGAAAGCTGATTTTGAAGAGCACGTTTTCCATGACGTAAGAGCCGTAGGGGCGCTGAAATTTGAACTCCTTGCCACCGAAGGAGACGTCATAGAAGCCCCAGGTTTTAGCGGTGAGCACCGTTGGGTAGCCCATCTCGCCGGTCTTTGCAATTAGCGCGAGGCGCACTGCGCGGCTGGTCGCATCGCCCGCCGCCCAGCTTTTACGTGAGCCCGTGTTGGGTGCGTGACGATAGGTGCGCAGGCTTTGCCCATCGAGCCATGCGAGCGAAACCGCCGCAAGCATTTCATCGCGGTTGAGCCCGAGCAGATCAGCTACGACCGCAGTGGAGGCAACCTTGACCAATACGACATGATCCAGGCCGACCTTGTTGAATGAATTTTCAAGCGCGAGGCAGCCCTGGATTTCATGCGCCTTGACCATGGCGGTCAGCACCTGGCGCATGGTCAGGGGCGCCTTGCCGCCGGCGATGGCAGTGCGTGAAAGCCAATCAGCCGTGGCCAGAATTCCGCCTAGATTATCTGAAGGGTGACCCCACTCGGCGGCCAGCCAGGTGTCATTGAAGTCGAGCCAGCGGATCATCGCGCCGATGTTGAAAGCAGCCTGCACGGGGTCAAGCTGGAACTGCGTTCCGGGGACTTTCGCGCCGTTTGGAACGACGGTTCCCTGCACGATGGGGCCCAGGAGCTTGGTGCACGCGGGGTACTCAAGCGCCTCCAGCCCGCAGCCGAGCGTATCGATCAGGCAGTGGCGTGCGGTGGTGCAGGCGAGCTCGCTGGTGACGTCGTAGTCGCGAACGTAGTCGACTATATCGACGAGGACCTGATCGTACGGCTGTATTTCCTTGCTGATAAAACCTGACAAAAGAGCTCCTGTTATTTGCGGTTTGCGAGTGGAACGAATACCTGGTTCTCCGGCCCTGTGTACGTTGCCGCAGGGCGAATGATTTTGCCGTCTATGCGCTGCTCGACCACGTGCGCGCTCCAGCCCGTGGCACGTGCGATGACGAACATGGGCGTGAACATTGCGGTCGGGATGCGCATGACCTGGTAGGCGACAGCCGAGAACCAGTCGAGGTTGGGGAACATCTTTTTGGTGTCCCACATGACTGATTCGATGCGCTCGGCGATCTCGAAAAACTTCATGCTGCCGGCTTCGTCGCTCAGCTTGCGCGCGACTTCCTTGATGACCTTGTTGCGTGGATCGGACACGGTATAGACGGGGTGGCCGAAGCCGATGACGACCTCTCGAGCCTCGACGCGGCGGCGGATGTCGGCCTCGGCTTCGTCGGCGGAGCGGTAGCGCTTCATGATGTCCAATGCAACTTCATTGGCGCCGCCATGCTTGGGTCCACGCAGTGCGCCGATGGCGCCGGTGATGCAGGAAAACATGTCCGACCCGGTACCGGCGATGACGCGACCGGTGAAGGTCGAGGCATTGAATTCATGCTCGGCGTAGAGGATCAGGCTGGTGTGCATGGCGGCTACCCAGGACTGTTGTGCGGGCGCGCCGTGCAGCAGATGCAGGAACTGCGCGCCGATCGACGCGTCATCCGTTTCAACATCAACGCGTCGCCCGTGCGTCGCAAAGTGGTACCAGTAGAGCAACATGGAGCCGAGCGATGCCAGCAGGTGGTCGGCAATATCGAGCGCACCAGCGATGCTGTGGTCTTCCTTTTCCGGGAGCACGCAGCCCAGCACAGACACGCCCGTACGCATAACGTCCATGGGATGCGCGGCGGCTGGCAGACACTCAAGCGAGGCCTTGACCGCAGCCGGCAATCCCCGCAACGTCTTCAGCCTGGCCTTGTACGCGGCTAATTCTGCCTTGTTCGGCAGCGTGCCATGGATCAACAAATGCGCTACTTCTTCAAACTCGCAGGTCGTGGCGAGATCGAGAATGTCGTACCCACGGTAGTGGAGTTGATTGCCATTTTGGCCTACCGTGCACAGCGCAGTGTTGCCCGCAGAGGTGCCAGAAAGCGCGACCGATTTTTTCGCTTTGAACGTTGGGACTTCTTCGACAATTGTTGCGCTCACTTTGCCTCCGACTTGCTGTTGGCGAACAGGCGATCCAGCGTTTGCTCAAACTCGTGATAGCCCAAGAACTCGTAGAGTTCCGCGCGCGTTTGCATGGTGCCGAGCACGCTTTGCTGCGTGCCTTCTGCGCGAATGGCCTGATAGACCTTGAGCGCCGCAGCATTCATCGCACGATAAGCCGAGCAACAGAACAATACGATGTCGACCCCGGCAGTGCCAAGTTGCTCGCATGTGTAGAGCGGCGTGTGGCCGAACTCCGTGATGTTGGCGAGGATCGGCACGCTTACCGCGGCCTTGAATTTTGGGTACAGCGCCAGGTCCGTCACGGCTTCCGGGAAGATCATATCCGCGCCAGCTTCCACGTACGCCGCGCAACGATCGAGTGCAGCCTGCAGGCCCGCGCCGGCGAGCGCATCCGTGCGCGCCATGATGACGAATCCTGCGTCGGTACGTGCGTCGACAGCCGCCTTGATGCGGTCCACCATCTCCTGCTGCGAGACGATTTCCTTGCCCGGCCGATGACCACAACGCTTGCTGCCCACCTGATCTTCCATGTGGACCGCTGCTGCGCCGGCCTGCTCAAACGACCGGATGGTGCGGGCGATGTTGAACGCGCCACCCCATCCGGTGTCGATATCAACAAGCAGCGGCAACGTCGTCGCGTTGGTGATGCGTCGTGCGTCGGTCAGCACGTCTTCCATGGTGCTAATGCCGAGATCCGGCAAGCCCAGCGAGTTGGCCGCGACGCCTCCACCTGAAAGGTAGAGCGCCTTGAAGCCTGTGGCTTCCGCCATGCGCGCCGCGTAGGCAGTAATGGCGCCAGCTACCTGCAGAGGCTTTTCCAGCTCGATTGCGAGGCGAAACCTGGCACCCGCGCTTTTGCTTGCTCCGTCGTTCACGTTCTGCCTCCGCGCGTCTGCCGCACGTATAGAAGGAAAACACGAATGTATGCTTCCGCGCCAACCGTCGCTTCCCGGACGCGTGCGATTAGTGGAAGTCATGGCTTTTTAGCGAGAGCGACGTCATCTGCAAAGGCTCAAGATGCATCGCCATGACGTGGATGACGCCGTCCTGATTTTGCACTTTGCCTTCGACGCGCAGAAACTTTGCTCGCGTTACGACGACCTTTAGTTCTTCAAAAAGCTGTGGTTTGACGATGATGTTTGCGATGCCTGTTTCATCCTCCAGCGACAGAAACACAAAGCCCAGTGCGGTTCCAGGCCGTTGGCGCGCGATGACGCAACCGGCCGTCAGGACCATGCGGCCGTTCGGCACGTGTTGCAGATTGTGCGCAGAAACCATGCCCAGGCGGTGCAGCTCTTCGCGCCGGTACGCAAGCGGATGCCGGCCTGTGGTCAGGCCCGTGCCGGCGTAGTCGGAAACGAGTCTTTGCTCGGTCGTCATCTGCCGCAGCGGCGACGCAGCCTCTTCCGGCGCAACGCTAAGCGATTGCAGCAGCGGCCCCGCCGAACGGCTTACCTGCTCCACCTGCCACAGCGCATCGCGACGATGATTGACGCCGCCCAGCTTGTTCAGCGCACCAATCCTTGCGAGTTGTGCAAGGTCTCTGCGATTGATCCCCGGCACGCGCAGCATCAGGTCATCACTTGAGCCAAACTGCCCTGCACCACGTGCCGCTACCAGTGCCTCCGCAGTCCGCGCGTGCAGACCCTTGGCATAGCAAAGCCCAAGCCGTAACGATAGCTTGCCATCCGCCTCAGCTTCCAGGCTGCATTGCGCCAGCGACGTCTGCACGTCGACTGGCTTGATGCACAGACCATGCCGTTGTGCATCCTTGACGATGACCGCCGGCATGTAAAAACCCATTGGCTGGTTATTGAGCAATGCACACGTAAACGCCGCCAGATATTTGACCTTGAAGTAAGCGGACGCATACGCGAGCAGTGCAAAACTAGCCGCATGCGACTCCGGAAATCCATAAAGCGCGAATGATGAAATGCTCTGCACAATTCCGTCCTGCACCTCAACCGAGATGCCATTCTTCGTCATGCCCTCGCGCAACTTGCCTTCCAACTGCTGCATGCGTCCCTTCGATCGACGCATGCCAACAGCCTTACGCAACTCCTCTGCTTGCGAGCCAGTAAAGTCTGCGACGACCATCGCCATCTTCAGCAACTGCTCCTGAAACAGCGGGACCCCAAGCGTTCTTGCCAGCACCGGCTCGAGCCGAGGATCGGGGTACGTTACCTCCTCCTTGCCCTGCCTGCGACGCATGTACGGATGCATCATTTTGCCCACGATTGGCCCCGGCCGAATGATCGCCACCTGCACCACAATGTCGTAAAACTTTGTCGGCGCGTTACGCGGCAACGATGCCATCTGGGCGCGGCTTTCGACCTGAAACATCCCCACTGTATCGCCGCGACGCAGCACCGCGTAGGTCTCTTCTTCATCCGGCGGAAGCTGCGCCAGATCCACCTCATGTCCGTAGTGCGCGGGGATCAGGTCCAGGCAATCCTTCAGCACGGCCATCATGCCGAGACCCAGAAGATCCACCTTGATGATCTTCATCTCGGAGCAATCGTCCTTGTCCCACTGCACGACCGTGCGGTTCGCCATGGACGCGCGCTCAATCGGCACCACGTGATTCAGCTTGCCCTGGCACACCACCATGCCGCCCGAGTGCTGCCCCAGATGCCGCGGCATATCCTGCAGGCGCAGGCAAAGCTCCAGGTACTTGGCAATGCGCGGATGCGTTCTATCAAGCCCGGCGGTCTGGAAGTTGCCAACCAGATTATCCGTGGGTCCGCGCCACTCAAACTGACCCACCATGCCGGCAAGCCGCGCCAACGTATCTTCCTTGAAGCCAAGCGCCTTGCCCACCTCTCGTGCGGCCGATTTGCCGCGGTATGTAATCACGTTTGCCGTCATCGCCGCGCCCAGCTCACCATAGCGCGTGTACACGTGGCGAATGGCCTGCTCGCGCTTTTTCCCGGAGGGTAGATCGAGGTCAATGTCGGGCCACTCGTTGCGGCTTTCGCTCAGAAATCGCTCAAACAAGAGCCCCATCTGGATTGGGTCGACAGCCGTGATTCCAAGCACGTAACAGACCACCGAGTTGGCCGCGCTGCCGCGTCCCTGGACCAGAATGTCGTTGTTGTTGCAGTAGCGAACGATGTCCCAGACGATCAGGAAGTAGCCCTCAAAGCCAAGCTCGACGATCAGCTTCAGCTCTCGTTCCGCCTGCTTTTTTGCGGCTTCCAGCAATGGTGTTTTCTGCTTTAGACCGTAACGATTTTGAATGCCTTCCGCTACGCGCTTGCGCAAAAAACTTTCCATGTTTTCGCCGTCGGGCACATCGTATTCCGGGAACTGGTATCCCAGATCTTTCAGGTCAAACTTCAGCCGCGAGGACAACAACCGCGTGTTCGTAATCGCCTCTGGAATGTCGCGGAACAGCTCCGCCATCCGCGCCGGCGAACGCAGATAACGCTGTGAATTCATCGCCAGCAAACGACCCGCGCGGTCCAGCTCCGTACCGTTGCGGATGCACGTAAACAGGTCCAGAATTTCACGCTCCGGCTGCGTCGCATAACGTACACCGTTGGTCGCCAGCACCGGCAGCTGCAACGATTCAGCCAATGCCAGCGCGGCACAATTGCGATGCTCCTCCTCCCGCTGGCCGTGACGCTGCAGCTCCACATACACGTTGCCGCAACCATAAATCCGCGTCAGTTGCTCGAGCTCCTCGCGCGCCCTGGCCTCCCCGCCCGTCGCCAGCGCAGTCGCCAGCACGCCATCAGCGCCACCGGTTAAGCACACGAGCCCGGGAGCAAACTCCTCCAGATCATCGAGCCTCGCCGTGCCTTCCGCCTTGCCCGGCTCCCGCATCTTCAGGCGTGTAATCATCTGGCAAAGATTCTTGTAGCCCGCCTGCGACGTACACAACAACGGCAGCCGCCCCCCGGCCCCCAGCACCAATTCCGCGCCCACATGCGCCTGCACGCCTCGCTGCGCGGCCATCGATTGAAACCGCGGCGCGCCATACAGCCCATTGCGATCAGTGAGTGCCATCGCATCCATGCCCAGCTCAGCGGCGCGTTCGATCAAGGCTTCAGGTAGCGATCCACCTTCCAAAAAGCTGAAAGCACTGGCCGCGTGGAGTTCTACATACTCAGTCATAGACCGCCTCCAGTGCCCAGCTTCCGCGCAGCCGGTCGTTCGCCAGCACGCACAGCAACAGGTCATCCGCGGGGCCGTACGCGACCACATCCCAGTACTCCACCGACCACATTTCTGCCGACCACCACGTGCCACTGCGCTGCCACGGGCCAAACTGCCGCTCAACCGTGTAAGGCTTGCCGCCATAAATAAACCACTGCGGCTTACGGCCGGAAAGCCTTGGTGCGATCACCGCCGCCGGCCTTAGCCTGCGCACCGCATTGCACCCGGTCAGCGCGTCGAAAGCCTTCGCGCCATCCTTCACCTCAAACGTCTTTACTGTGCAATCGTCCTCTCGGTGCGAGTCCTCTACATGCGCCCAGCCCACACGCTGCTCCCCCACAATCGCCGCGATGCGCGCCAGCGTTACCTGCAACCGGCCGGGTTCCGGAAGCTGCGGCGCAAACAACCCAAGCTGCACCTTGCTTGCCGGGCCCGCTTCCGCAGTCACCTCAAGCGAGCGCACGCCGGCTCCCGGCGGATGCGCCGTCATATCCAGTTGCACCAGCTTCAACATCAGCGCACGATCGCACGTGGGCAACGCCGGCCGCAGCACGCGGACATAGCTCGCACCACCTTCCAGGCCCGCGGTAATGGTCAACTGCGCAATCGCCAGCGCACGATCACGCGCGGCTGCAATCACCTCTTCCAGCATCGAGCTCAGGCAAAACAGCAGCGACTCCATCTGCTCCACCGCGTCCTCAAGCTCGAGCTTTTGCTCCAGCAAAAACGGTGCCTCGACAGGCTGAAAGTGGTGCGCGCAAGTCCCTCGCGCAAGCAGCCAAAGATGTCTCCCCTGCTGGCCCATGCGGCTTACCAACTCCTTTTCCGGCAACGCCGCCAGCTCACCCAAGCGGGCAATTCCCCACGCCTCCAGCGTCTCCTGCTGCTGCTCATCCATTGCCAATAACGCGACCGGCAACGACGCCAGCTTATGCGCTTCTTCGCCTGTATTTGCGATCCGAATTCCTGCTCCAGACCGCGCCAGCAACGCCGCCGTGTGGAAGTTGCAGCTGATGCCAATCTGCACAATCATCCCCAGCCCACGCACACCGGCGCGGATCTGCGCGGCAATCTGCAGCGGCGACCCAAACAGCCTTTCCGACCCACCAATTTCAAGCACCAGCCCGCATTGGGTGTCGTCGTCGCAGGCCATCCACTCCACCATCGGCGTAAACTCTGCAGCGCAATTCAGCAGCAGCGCGCGAGCCTTTGCCTCTACCGTTTCATCGCGAACCAGCACCCGGATCCCACCCAGCGACTCCACCTCCACGCGCGTCATGCCGGCCTGAATTCCCCGCGCAGCAGCAGCCCGGTTGGCGCTGCAAACCCGCTCCAGCGGCGGCTTGCCTTCAAGCACCACCACGGCTCCATCCTCCGGCTTCAACCGCAGCAAAGCCTGCGCGGGAAGCTCGCGTACCTGCACGCACGCGTACCAGGCCACAGGCTTATTGGTGCTGGGCTTCAACGCGCCACCCCCGCCGCCTTCAACGACGCACAGGGCGCGCTCCACTCCGCCGACGTAGCCGAGCGCGGCGGCTTGCGCATCGTGACCAGGTTGCCCTGCTGCTTGATCTCCTCCGCTGGCCCCGCAAAGCGCTGCCGCAGCAGTTCCACACGCAGCGGCACCTGCGTCATCACAGTCGTGCCGATGGGCGGAGCAGCGTGCAGCTTCAGCAAAACCTCGCCACTGCTCCCCGTACAGGCATGCCGCGTCAGGACCAGCAGACAAGCGCGTGTGCGGTCCGCCGCAGCTCGAAAACGGAACCACGTCGCAAGCGGAATACGGTTGGCAAACTCGGCTTCAATGCCGCTCAAATCCATCACGATGCAGCTAAAACCACCGCCCTGCAGTAACAAGTCGGTCGCCTTGATCGCCTGATCCAGCCGGTCCCACCTGGTCTTGGGCGCAGGGCCAGTCGTAAATCCACGTGCCTGGGGGGCCACCACCACCGGCGTCATTGCCGTTACGCGGGCCTGCTTCGCCCGCGCAAATCCCTGCTGCGTTTCTGCACACCGCGGCGCCACGCGCGCCAGTTCCTCCGCCTGCGACATGATGGAGTTCTGCGCCATCACCACTGCCGTCTCGCCGGCATTGATCTTCATTTTCTGCGATAAAACATGCTCCCCCCGACGCGCCGGCACTCGGTCGGAAGCCACCTGCTCCGCACGCGGCGTCTTCACCGCAGACACAGAACTGGTCGTCGCCCGCATACGGGTAATTTCCCTCTCCAACGACATCCCCTGTGACGCCTTTTCAGCCATCGGCTTCTGCACCAGCTTGCCTGTCATGGCCGAAACCAGGGCCACATTCTGGGCCGAAGGCGTCCCTGGCCTACCGCCATTCTGCGGTGCCATCATCCCCGCAATCGCCGTTGCCAGCCCGCGCTCTTCCATCCGTGGATGCATCCCGATGCAATGCTTTGACGGCGTCCCCGGCGGCGCATCCACCGCAAACCGGCTCCCCTCACCCAACCCTGTCGCCGTCCGCGCAGCCTCATTCCCGCACCGAACCCACAGCAACCGTTCCAGATCCACGCCACTCGTCTGCGCCGACGCCGGATCCAGCCCGTCGCTCGCATCCACCCACGCGCAAACCTGTCCGGCACGCGTCTGCCCGGCGATAAACGACAACGCCAGCGACACCCTGCCCGAGCACGCCGGCCCCGTAAACTCGCTGATTGCCCCGGCCGGCAGCCCACCCGCCAGCAAATCATCCACCGCTTTCACGCCTGTCGGCGTCATTGGCCGCACCGCGCGCGTAGCCGGCGTCAGCGCGCTCGGCACCCTGTGGGCGAGCGTGGATTCGATCTGCGAGCGGAGCTGAGCGGCGGAAGGCATAGGAGAAGATAAAGCGAAAGACTTCGCTTTATATTCGCCTACCATCTTGTGGATGCACAACAGGTTTTTTGCCCTGCACCAGGAGTTGTGCAATTAGCTGGCCGTGTAAATCGAACCAGGCGATCGGCTCGGGTACCATCCAGGTATGCCCGTGTCGCTCGATCAACTGGAGCAGCTTGCGCCTGACCAGGCCTCGCTGGCGGCGGCGCGCAAGTTGCTCCAACCTGCGGGCTGGCCCACACTTGCGCAAGGCGAAGGCCTGGCCTGGGGCGAGTGCCAGGGCTCCGGCGCGACGCCCTACCGGGTGGTCATTTCTGAAGCGGACGCAGGCTACAAATGTACCTGTCCAAGCCGTAAATTCCCCTGTAAACACTCACTGGCGCTGATGTGGATGCGCGCCGAAGGCAAGCCCGCTTTCACGCCCGCGCCCGTGCCGGAGTGGGTCAAGGACTGGCAATCGCGGCGTCGCCCAGGCACCGCAGCGACCGAGAAAGACGACAAGCCGAGACCCTCGCTAGCACTGGCGCAGGAAGCTGCCGACCTGGAAACCGACGCTAAATCAGAGGCTCGCGCCGCCGCCGCAAGGGAGCGCAACCGGCTGGATCGCGAGGAGTCCATCGCTGCAGGGCTGGAGGAGCTGGACCTGTGGCTAACCGACCAGGTAGACCGTGGCATGGCAGCGTTTGTCGCGGTGGCCGGCGCGTCGTGTCGCCTGCTCGCGCAGCGTATGGTGGATGCGAAGGCTCCAGGTCTGGCCTCGCGTCTGGAGACTTTGCCCGCCCGGCTGTTCACGCTGCCGGAGCAGGCTCGGCCAGCGGCTGCGGTAGAAGAGCTCGGTCAGTTGTACCTGCTGCGAGAGACGTATCGACGCCAGGATGCCCTGCCGCCAGCATTGCGCGCGGACGTTCGCCAGGCGGTCGGCTGGACGACTACCCGGGAGGCGCTGCTGGAAGACGCAACGGCGCTCCGGATCACAGCCATCTGGCGAGTCATCGCGACCCGCAGCGAAGTCCAGCCGGACCGTTTGCGTCGCCTGGAGACGTGGCTGCTACAGGAAGGTGAAGAGCAGTTTGCACTGCTGCTCGACTTTGTGCCCACTGCGACTGGCGCGGCGGCGGGCGGGTACGTGGCGGGCGACCGACTGGAAGCGGAACTCGTCTTCTATCCCTCTGTCCTGCCGCTCCGAGCGCAGATCGTCCAGGCCAAAAGTGCGGCGGCCTGCGCGGACCCCATGCCGCTACCAACGTACGGGCTGCCGCAGGCGCTAGAACGACTTCACCAAGCGTTGGCGCAGCTTCCATGGCTCGGCACATGGCCCATTGCCTTCAGTCACAGCCGCCTGCGCCGCGTCGGGGAAGAACTCGTTCTGCTCGACGACTTGGCCTGCCTGCCGCTGCTGCCTGCGCAAAGTCGTTCTGCGCTGCCACTCGCGGCGCTGGATGAGCTTTCCGGAATGGGCCTTTGGAACGGCGACCACCTGACCCTGTGCTGGGCTGAAACCGCGCAAGGCCGCTGGGTGAACGCATGAGGACAGAACTCCTAAAGACCGAGGCGCTTTCCGCCTTGCTGGCCGGCCTCGCTCGCAAGCCTCTACCGCCGGGCCTCGCCGAAACACTGCCAGCCGACGACCCCGCCAGCCCACTGCGCGCCCTCGCCCTTACTGCCCAGGCTCTGCGTTTTGAGCTCCCCACCCCGCCACTCAATGCCGAGATTTACCAGCCGCCAATCGATCGCCGAGCCATCCTGCCCGACCGTTTGCGCCGCCCGCTGCTACGGCTGCTCAACGGCAAACCCGCCACTGACCACCCCGCTGCTGCGCTCGCTCAAGCCTTCAATCGTTTACGTCTGCGTCCTCACCCCTTCGACCTGCCAAAGCTGGAAAGCTTTGTACGCGCTCACGCTGAAGAATTAGGCATCACAGCACAGTTCTGGGCACAAGAAAGCGCAACTCGATCTTCCTACTTTGACGACGAAATCCTCGACCCAACCAACTGGGCTACAGCACTCCCAGCCGCTCGCGTGGCCTTCCTAAAGCAGCAACGCGTAGCCGATCCCGCCGCCGCTTTGACTCTGCTCGAAACCGCCTGGCCGCAGGAGTCTGCTGACCTCCGCCTTCGTTTGCTCGAAGCTCTTCAAACTGGATTGAATCCCGCCGATGCTCCCTTCCTGGATCAAGCCGCCAATGATCGTGCCCCCCGCGTCCGCGCCCTTGCCCTCCGCTTGCGTTCCCGCCTGCCAGGTGCGCCGGGTGAGAACCCCGCCCTCAAAGCCATCCTCGAGCGCATCACCCGCACTGAAGCCGGCTTCATCCGCAAGCGCCCCGTCCTGAAGCTCGACTTGCCCGCCACCGTAAAGGAGCACACAACAGCCGGCTGGCTGCGCGAAGCCTTCGCCGAGGTCACCTTCGCTGAGCTAGCGGCAGCTTTTAGCCTTGAAGAGACTGAGCTGATCGTCGCCGCTGAAAAGGACCCAAACCTCCTTCTCGCCTGCGCTCTGATGGCCACCACTGATGCCCGCCCCGAGCTTCTCAAGCCCATCACCGACCACCTCCCGAACGCCTTCGAGCTCCTCTACCAGACCGGGGTCCACACCCTGGACCCCATGCCCTACGAAGCCCGCCTAATCTGGGCCACCGAGCTTCTGCGCCCCTACAGCCGACGCCTTCCGACCTCCTACCTGGTCTACGGCTGGCTGCACCGCATGCTGCAGGGCCCAGCCCCAAATACGCTCTTCGACATCATCCTCAGCGGCAGTTGGTTGGCCGATCTTACCGACCTGGAAAAGCAAGGCCCGCAGTGGACCGAGCTATTAGCCGCTCTGTGCCCGCCACCACGCTACGCAGAGCTCCGCCAACGGCTTGAAACCCTCGACACCACCTACACCCCGCACGCCCTGACCCTGCTCGATATCCTGATTGCGATGGAGACCACGAATGCCTGACACCGCCCGGCTACGCTTGAGCGCCGAAGAAATCTACGCCGCAGAACTGACCGCGCTTGCCCAGGCCGACACCCGCCCACGACCGGAAAACTGGCGGTTGTCTCCGCAAGCGATCGTCACCTACGTGCTTGGCGGGCGCGCGTCCGACGGCACCGAGATCACCGCCAAATACGTCGGAAACCGGCGCTTGATCGAGACCGCCGTAGCCACCCTCGCAACCGACCGCGCGCTGCTGCTCCTGGGCCTTCCCGGCACGGCGAAATCATGGGTGTCAGAGCACCTGGCCGCGGCCATTTCCGGCTCATCCCAGCGCATGATCCAATGCACCGCGGGCACGGACGAAAACCAGATCCGCTACGGCTGGAACTACGCCCTGTTGCTCGCCAAGGGGCCGTCGCTGGAGGCGCTCGTCAAGACCCCGCTAACACGCGCGATGGAGGAAGGCACCATCGTCCGTTTCGAGGAGCTGACCCGCATGGGGTCCGACGTGCAGGACACGCTGATCACCGTGCTCAGCGAAAAAACTCTGCCCGTCCCCGAGCTCGACACCGCCATCGAAGCTCGTCGCGGCTTCAACGTCATCGCCACCGCCAACAATCGCGACAAGGGCGTCAACGATCTATCCTCCGCGCTCAAGCGCCGCTTCAACGTCGTCGTGCTGCCTTCGCCGGCGACGCTTGAAGAGGAAACCGGCATCGTCCTCAAGCGCGTCGCAGAGATCGGCTCCAACCTCTCGCTCCCGCCCATCCAGCCAGCCGATGCCGAAATCGCCCGCATCGTCACCATCTTCCGCGAGCTGCGCGAAGGCAAAACGCTCAACGGCAAGACAAGGCTCAAGACCTCCACCGGCTCGCTTTCGACAGCCGAAGCGATCTCCGTCGGCGTCAGCGCCTGGGCCTCCGCCGCGCACTTCGGCTCGGGCATCGTTGACTCCGACGCACTCGCCGCCAACCTCGTCGGCGCGGTCGTCAAGGACCCCGTGCAGGATACGGTTGCGCTCGAGGAATACCTGGAAAACGTAGTCCGCACGCGCGAGGGCTGGGCCGACCTCTACGCCTCTATTCGCGAGGTCCTCTGAGCGCTCCCGCCCAACTCGACCCACGGGTTCACCTGCTCGGCATTCGTCATCATGGCCCGGGTTCGGCGGCACTGCTGGTGCAGGCGCTCGACGCGCTCGACCCCGCAACGGTCCTGATCGAAGGCCCATCCGAGGCCGACCCCCTCATCCGCTTCGCCTCCGAGCCCGGCATGATCCCCCCCATCGCCCTGCTGCTCCATACCGCGGACGACGCCCAGGCCGCGCTTTTCTACCCCTTCGCGGAGTTCTCCCCGGAGTGGCAGGCCATGCGCTGGGCGCTTGCCCGGAACCGCCCCGTGCGCTTTATCGACTGGCCCGCGGCGGTCTCGCTCGCGATCAAGAAGGAACCCGAAGAGCCCCGCCCCGACGCGCTTGATCTACTAGCCGAAGCCGCCGGCTTTGACGACGGCGAAGCCTTCTGGAACTCGTTGATCGAGCAGAAGGAGAACGACGGCCAGCAAGCCCTCGCCATCTTCGCCGCCATCGAAATCGCCATGACCGAAGCCCGCGCGCAGGAGCTTCTCGCCACCCGCGAGCCCACCCGCGACCTCCGCCGCGAGGCCTGGATGCGCACCCACATCCGCCAGACGCTCAAGGAAACCACAGGCAAGATAGCCGTAGTCTGCGGCGCCTGGCACCTCTCCGCCCTGCGCGCGCCCATCAAGCCGGCAGATGACAAAGCCCTGATCCAGGCCACCCTCAAAGACCTCCCACGCCTCAAGATCGAAGCCACCTGGGTCCCCTGGACGGACTCCCGCCTGAGCGCCGGGTCGGGCTACGGCGCGGGAGTGCTTTCGCCCGGCTGGTACCGGCATTTGTGGTCGCTTTACGGCCGTGCCCACCCTCCAGTGGCAGAAGAATTCGCTGCCGTCTGGCAGTCTCGCACCGCACAAACGCTGCGGCACGAGGGCTACGCCGCCTCCACCGCCTCAGCGATCGAAGCCGCCCGCCTGTCCCTGAATCTCGCCGCCATGCGCAGCCTGCCCATGCCCGGGCTGGCTGAGATGCGCGACGCCGCGCTTGCCACGTTCTGCCACGGCAACCCCGTCCCATTGCAGCTCATAGAGCAGAAGCTCTACATCGGCGAGCGTGTCGGCGAGATCGACGACCGCGTCCCTCAAATGCCGTTGGCCCGCGACCTGGCCCTCTGGCAGCGACGCACGCGCCTGAAGCCCGAGGACCTCGAGCTGGAAATCCGCCTCGACCTCCGCTCCGAAGCCGGCCTGCTCAAATCCACGCTGCTCCACCGCCTGCTCCTGATCAACGTCCCCTGGGGCCGGCTGGTCGACGCCAACTCCGGCCGCGGCACCTTCCGCGAAGTATGGATCCTGCGCTGGCAACCGGAGCTCTCCGTCGCCCTCGCCGAGGCGCTCATCCACGGCGTCACCATCGAGCAAGCCGCCGCCAACTCCGCGCAGGCCCGCGCCCGCAGCACCCCCTCCGTCCCCCTGCTCGCCGAGCTCGTCCAGCAGGCCCTCGTGGCCGACCTCCCCGACGCCGCTACCGCGATCCTCTCGCTCCTGCAGACCGCCGCTGTCACCGCGACGGACACCACCGACCTCATGCAGGCCGTCGCCCCGCTCGTCCGCGCGCTGCGTTACGGCTCCGCGCGCAAGCTGCCGGAAGCCGCCTTGCGCGACCTCATCCACTCGCTCGGCGTCGAGATCAACGCAAACGTCCGCATCGGCTCCCGCGCGCTCGACGCCGACGCCACCACCGCCCGCGTCCAGGCCATTGAAACCTACGACGAAGCCCTGGGCCTTTTCGCAGACGAAACCCTGACTAATATCTGGCGCAAAGAACTAGCCCTCATCCTCGACGACGACCTCGTCGTCCCCCCGGTCGCCGGCCTCAGCCTGCGCCGCCTGCATGACCTCCGCACCTGGCCGCTCGAGCGCGTCGCCACCGCCTTCAGCCGCCACACCACCGGCCGCACCCCGCAGCACGCCGGCCAGTTCCTGGAGGCCTTCCTCCGCGGCGGCTCGGAAGTTCTCATGCAGGACGAGCCCCTGCTCGCACTCCTTGACACCTGGCTCTGCGCGCTCCCGGAAGACGACTTCCTCGAATCCCTCCCGCTGCTCCGCCGCTCGCTCGGCGCCTTCGACCCCATCGCGCAGCGCCGCCTGCTGGACATCCTCAAACGCGGCACACGCCCAAACGCCCCCACCCTCGAAGCCGCCGCGGTCAACCCAGCCTTTGAAGTCGCCCTCCCCCTGCTCTTCCAAATCCTGGGCATGGAGGCACCCAAGCTATGACGACCGAGCAGCAACGCCGCTGGCAACTAGCGCTCGGGGCCGACGAAGACCAGCTCCCCGACCGCGACCGCCGACTCAGTACCGCGCTCACCGCGCTTTACGGCCAGGCCGCCGGCAAGGGTCGCGGCGGCCTCGGCGGCTCCGCCCCCCGCGTCGCCCGCTGGCTCGGCGATATCCGCGAGTTCTTCCCCACCCCCGTCGTCCAGCTCGTCCAGCGCGACGCCTTCGAGCGCCTCAACCTCAAAGCCCTCATGCTCGAGCCCGAGTTCCTCGCCACCCTCGAAGCCGACGTCCACCTCGTTGCCGACCTCATCGCCCTGCGCTCCGCGATCCCCGAAAAAACCCTCACCACCGCCCGCCAGGTCGTCCAGAAAGTCGTCGACAAGCTCCTCGCGCGCCTCGCCCAGACCACCCAGGAAGTCGTTCGCGGCGCGCTCAACCGTAGCCGCCGCACCCGCCGGCCGCGCCCCGCAGATATCGACTGGCCGCGCACCATCGGCGCCAACCTGCGCCACTACCAGCCCGCCTACGGGACGATCGTTCCCGAGCAGTTGGTCGGCAATAGCCGCCGTGCCAAAACCCGCGCCGATCTCGATAACGTCATCCTCTGCGTCGACCAGTCCGGCTCCATGGCCTCGTCCGTCGTCTACGCGTCCATCTTCGCCGCCGTGCTGGCCTCGCTGCCCGGCTTGTCGACGAAGCTCGTCTGCTTCGACACCGCCATCCTCGACCTCACCGACCAGCTCGCCGACCCCGTCGAAGTCCTCTTCGGCGTCCAGCTCGGCGGCGGCACGGACATCAACGCCGCCCTCGCCTACTGTGAGCGTCTCATCGAGCACCCCACCAAGACCCACCTCATCCTCATCACCGACCTCTTCGAAGGCGGCGACGCCCCCGCCATGCTCGCCCGCGCCGCCGCACTCAAATCCTCCGGAGTAAACCTCATCGTCCTGCTAGCCCTCTCAGACCAGGGCCACCCCAGCTTCGACCCCCAGCACGCCGCCCAAATCGCCGCCCTGGACTGCCCCGTCTTCGCCTGCACCCCCGACCAGTTCCCCGCCCTCATGGCCGCCGCCCTGACCCACCAGGACCTGAACCAATGGGCGGCTACGAATGACATTGCTCTGATACGTCCGAAATAACTAAGTCACAATCATTGAGTTTTATTGCTTTGAGCGTAAGTGAAGTAAGCCAGGAGATACATGACATCAGCGAAAGAGAAGATCGGTCGTAATGATCCATGCCACTGTGGGAGCAAGAAAATATAAATTGTGCCATGGGAGCCCGACGATACAGCAGGAATATGGAAAGAGAATGTTCCCTTTACAGCAAGGGAATTGTTGGTTGATCAAGTTCCGGATGATGTCCGGGAAAGCAGCAACTCACTTTCAGAATCGCCGACGAGAATTTGTGAAGTTATATGGCGAGGTTCGACAACCATTTTCGATGAATCTCAGGGCTACAAATTGTAGCCCTGGTAGTCAAATGATCTACCCGCCGCTGGCACAGGCAAAGTTCTTAACAGACACTCTCATGGCTTTTGTCCCACACGAGTTCAGTCGGGAATGGTTCGAAGCAGAGATCGCCAAGCCCGGTCACCTTCGACTTCCGTCATGCAAACAAGACTCAAGGGCATTGCATACATGAACAAGCAGAAAGCACTGAGTAAGACTTCTACTCTGGAGTAATGACGGGGCCGCTCCTAACCTATCTAACGCTTGCGTACGACCTTTTTGTAGTTAGAGATAACGGTCGGCTCGATAGTCGTCTTCTGGCCCGGCTTAAGAACTCAGATCAATCCAAGGCGTTCGACACGAACTATTTGCAGAGGCCACCTGCCTGCGAGCGGGTTTCGCAATTTTGCATGAGAACGAAAGCGACGGTTCAACTCGTCACGTCGAATCTAAGGCAACCCATAGACTTACAGGGCAGAGAATATCGGTTGAGGCAAAACGTCAACACCGTCCTGTGGTCTTGGGTCGGGCGGGCATACTCGAAAGTTCTAGCGCTTACAGATTTGCGCATCGGCAAGCTGCTCAACGATCGCAATAGGTAAGCCCTCACTCTTTCCTCTAGTCATTGCACAAAATACCTAGAACTGTTTTTTGGTGGGCCCAGCAGGATTCGAACCTACGACTTCCACCGTGTGAAGGTGGCACTCTACCGCTGAGTTATGAGCCCGGCACGTGACTTCCGCGCGGTGAGCCTCGCCAATGCCCAGACAGGCCGGCGACGCTTCAGTTCCAACAGAATATCACCCCGCAGCCTCCCGCGCCGACTCGCCCCGCGCCACCCCCAAAACTCTCGCCGACGCCCGCTAAAACGCATCCCAGCTTGTAGTTACAATGGTCGTCAGCATGTCCGCAGCGCCCAGGTCGTCAGATGGCTCCCCCCGCGTGGCCCCCGCCAGGTCTCGGACGAAGCGCGCCCCGGGCTCGGCGGACCCGGTAGACCCTCTCGAAGAACCCATCAACCGCTTGCCCGAGGACGATCCGCTCGACGACGAAACCGCCACGGACGACGCCACCCCGCCAGAAATCGACGAAGAAACGCAACCCTTCCCCGAAGATGGGGTTACAGAAGATATGTCGACCTTGGCACTCAACCCGAGCTCAGCACCCTACAAGTCAGGGGACCTGGAACGCGATGCAGCGCGCGAGGCAGAGGCCGTAACCCAGGCGCTGCACCTGAACGGCGACTTCCGCAGCATGGAAGATTCTGAAATCATGCTCGAGCTCAAGGCCGGCAACATGGCGGGATTCGATTTTCTGATGCAGAAATATCGCAAACCCATCATCAACTTCATGTACCGCATGACGCGCAACCAGGCCGTCGCCGAGGAGCTGGCACAGGAAGTCTTCCTCCGCGTCTACCGCTCGCGCGAAACGTACCGCGCCGAAGCCCGTTTCAGCACCTGGCTCTACCGCATCGCAACCAACCTCGGCGTCAACCAGGCACGCGACACACGCCACGAGCGCGCCGCCTCCACCGTCTACCTCGACGAGCCGGATTCCGAAACCGGAACCTCGCCCGACGTCGCCGACGCAACCCAGGGCGCTGAATCCCGGCTGCTGCGCGATGAGCGCATGGCCGCCATTCGTGATCACGTGATGTCCCTGCCCGAACGCCAGCGCATGGGCGTGCTGATGCACAAATACGAGAGCATGGACTACAAACAGATCGGCGAAGTGCTGAAGCTGTCAGAATCCGCAACGAAGTCGCTCCTCTTCCGCGCCTACCAGACCCTGCGCGAAAAACTGAAAGACCTCGTCTAAATCAACAAGTTGTACGTATTGCTTGCTAGAAGGAGCCAAAATGGACTGCAAGACCTTCCAATCCGAACTGCCCGACCTGGTACTCACCCCCGGCGCTCGCCCGTCCGTTGCGACGGTTGCGCACATGAAGTCCTGCCCGCCCTGCGCGGAAGAGTATGTCTCCTTCCAGCACACCTTTGCCGCGCTTGACTCCTGGCATGTCCCCGAGCCCACGGCCTACTTCGACCAGAAGCTGGCCGTGCGCGTGCGTGAAGAGCAGGCCAATCCGCGCATGGGCTTCTTTGAGCGGCTCTACACGCGCTTCAGCCTGAACACCGGCCGCAACTTCCGCCCCGCCATGGCCGGCGCGCTTGCCATAGCGATGATCGCAGCCGGTGGTGGCAGCTACCTCGGTCTGACTGGCACGCACCAACCCGTCCCGCAGGCTTCCGCCGCAGTCAACGACCTGCAAATTCTCGACCGCAACGAGCAGGCTTTCCAGCAGCTCGACGCACTGCAGGATGACGATAACGCCCCTGCAGCCACCGCGACCCCGGACGCACCCCCCACCACCTAAACCGCGGTAAACTACTGCCATGATCAGCGCCAGCACAACGCGAAAGCCGCACCGGATGATCCGGCGCAGTCTCGCGTTGCTAGCGCCTTTGGCGTTTGCGACGTTGATGATTGCCCAGCCGCCTACACGCCAGCCCGCGCCGATCGAACGCCGCACAGCTCCTGCGCCGCAACCTCCGGCGAACCAGCAGCAGCGGAATAATAACCAGCAGCAGGCCGGTCTGATGCCCGGTCGCCCTTTGAAGAATCAGCAGCACCTCTCGGCGTGGATGGATCAGCACCGCAACCAGCCGATCCAGCAGCAGCAGAACGCGCTTGAAAATGAGCCCGGCTTTCACACGCTGAAGCCGCAGGAGCAGGAGCGCATGCACCAGCGCCTGCAGCAGCTCAACGCGATGCCGCCGCAACAGCAGCAACGCGTCATGGCTCGGACTGAAGCGATGGAACGCCTCCCGCCCGCCACCCGGCAGCAGATTCGCGGAGCCGCCGCGCAGCTCGGCAGTTTGCAGCCGGATCGTCGCCGCGCTGTTGCCTCCGCCTTCCATTCTGCTTTGAGCATGCCGGAGGGCCAGCGCCAGGGCTGGCTGAACTCGCCGCAAACCCGCGCGCAATTCAACGACCAGGAACGCACCACCATCAACAACCTGCTGCAGGTAGCCCCCGCAGCCGGCCAGGCAGGCCTCCCCGGCTTTGCCCCCCGCCCTACCCCCAACTACTAGCAGGACCGGGCACCCAGGTCTCGCTTCTGAGACCTGGGTCTTTCTTGTACACGAACTCTGGGTGCCCCATTCATCGCGCACTTTGCGATGAATGGAACCACTAATTCTTGAAGAAGTTCTTAGCCAGAAACAACACATTCGCCGGCCGTTCCGCTAACCGGCGCATGAAATATGGGTACCACTCCGGCCCAAACGGAATGTACGTGCGCACCCCATACCCCTCTGCCGCCAACTGCCGCTGCAGATCTCGCCGAACCCCATAAAGCATCTGGAACTCAAACTTGTCCTTCGGCAGCCCACTCTTCCCGACCACCCGCCGCATCACGTTGATGATCTTCTCATCATGCGTAGCCATCCCGCAAAACACGCCGCTCGAGGCCAGATAAACCATCAAATCCACGTAGTTCCGGTCGACATCCGCCTTCTCCGGGAACGCAATCGACGCCGGCTCCTGGTAAGCGCCCTTGCACAGCCGGATGCGTATTCCCTGCTCCACCAGCCGCTTCGCGTCATCTGCCGTCCTATAAAGATAGGCCTGCAGCACAGTCCCAACACGCCCCGGCCAGCGCTGGTTCAGGCGCTCCGCCATCTGGATCGTCGCCTCCGTATATGCGCTGCCTTCCATATCAATGCGCACAAATGAATCCGCTTCTTCCGCATGCACCAGCATCCCGCGCAGGATCGATTCCGCCAGTTCCGGATTCAGATCCATTCCGATCTGCGTCAGCTTCACGCTCACATTGGCCTTCAACCCACGTGCCTGGATCTGGTCCAAAATCTCGTGGTAGACCGCCGCGCTGGCATGCGCCTGGCCGGCATCGGTCACGCTTTCACCCAGTGAATCGAGCGACGCGGTGATCCCTTCCTTGTTCATCTCCGCCGCTGCGGCCAGCGCCGCTTCCACCGTCATCCCGGCAACAAACCGGCTGGAAAGCTTTTTGCCAATCGCCGACTTCTCAGAAAACCGTCGAAACCCCTTGTTACGCGACATCGAAATGAAAAATGAACGAAGCACAAACACCCCTTTGGAACACACCGTCATTTTACCGCCAACGAACCCGGTGGCGTCATCAGACCTTTTCGGTCCTGTGCAATCACCACTCGCCCATTCCACGCAGGAGATGATCAAAAAGACGACGGATTCCGGTCACGATCAGGCGCGCAGTTGCATGCTAACGTTGGCATTATGTCTTCAGCAATCGAGCAGCAAGCCCTGGATCATTGGCTTACTTACAAGAAAGAATTTGATACCGATGGCAGTTTGAGGGATATCTTTATAGCTCCAACGAATATTCATGATTGGCACTTACTCGCTAGCCTTCTCAGCGCATCGACTTACAAGTTGGAGTTCAAAGGAAAGTGGCCAGGCCCCGGCTTCCCCGCCGGCCTGGACTCTCTATTTTACGCAAGCGACGATCAAGAGACAGCCGTCCTTGCAATCGATCTTTCCGGAGTTTGCCTGCATTGCCACTTCTTCAGTCAAGCTGCAATCGAGTTCGATCTTGTTCCCGCCGAGGTCGCAGTACCCAGTCAATTAGCAGCTATCTTCAACTTTTTGCAACTTATATCGGAGGCCCTGGGCAAGGCAGTTGTGCTTGCTCCTGAAAACCAGTGGGCTTGTCCTATCTTTTCCTACTCCCCCGGAAATGACCTGGTCGAGTACATACAGTTCTACAATCTGGATTAGTCAATGACTTCCGCCGGAAGCCTCTCGGAATGCATCACTTTCGCCTGCCCTGAGCCCAAGGCAGGTCCAGGTGCGATGGCTGGCAATCACTTAGCGCGCTTACCAACATAGGTCGTGCCGACTACAGCCGACATTCCGCCGTTTAAAATATCTGCCCATAACGGGCCGTGCTACCGTTCTCGCAAGCGAGCCCTAAACAAACCTGCCGCTTGTCTATTGGAGAGTGCGCCCATGCCTTTGTTTACCTCGCGAGTCCTTGGTCTTGTTCTCTTAGCGGTGCCATTGCTCACCGGCTGCGGCCTGTCCGGCTTTAGTGCTCCCTCAACCGCGACGAGCCTTCTCCCAAGCATCGCGGGCACGATTCATGGCGGCCAGCAACCGGTCTCGAATGCGCTCATACAGCTCTACGCTTCCAATTCAGTCGTGCTCCAGGGTGCATCCACGCCGCTCCTCAGCAAGGCTGTTTATTCCGACGCGAGCGGCGGTTTCAACCTTACCGGAGCCTATACTTGCCCGGCCCCTGGGTCACTGGTCTACCTCGTCGCGACAGGCGGAAACCCCGGCCTCGCTTCCACAGTCAACAACGCCGGCATCGCCATGATGACCGTTCTTGGCACCTGCGGCACCCTCACCTCGGCTACCTTTATCTCCGTCAACGAGCTGACCACAGTAGCCGCCGTGGAGGCACTCGCACCCTTCATGCTCGACTATGCCCATGTCGGCTCGGCTAGCGCCTCCGGGCTCAGCATCGCGTTCACAAACGCCGTCGCCAATGTAAGCCCGGCAACAGGCCAGCTCCTCCCCATCACCGGCCCCGTACCCGCGACGAGCCTTCTCTACACGCTGGCAGACATTCTCGCCGCATGTATCAACAGTACAGGCGGGACAGTGGGCAGTAGCTCGTCCTGCGGAACTCTCTTCCAGAACACCACCGCTACCACCGGCAACACCATCGCGTCGCTGTTGTCGATTGTGCGCAACCCCACCAGCAACGTGCCGGCGCTGTTCAAGCTTGTTTCCGCATCCAGTCCGTTTCAGCCAGCGCTCAGCGCTGCCCCAACAAACTTTGCCTTCTATATCTCGGCTTCGATCGGCCCCGGAGCGCCGGTCAGCGTCCTGAACCCCAACTATCTTGATCAACTATTCTCCGACTCCCAGGGCCACCTCTGGCTCGTTCAACCGGAACTCGGCCTGCTGACCCAGTACGATACCAGCCTGAATGTCCTTCACAGCTACAACCTGATGACCACGCTTGCGTATCCTGGAACGCTTGATCCCAAGGGCAATCTATGGGCAGAGCCCAGCTCTGCGATGTTCGAGGAGATTGGCTCGGATGGTGCCATCAAATCGCCCGCAGGCGGCTACATAGCGCAAACCACGGGCCTGGGCGGTGCGATTTCCGGCATCAAGGCCGATTCTGCAGGAAATATCTGGGCCACGGTCATCCGCGCAGATGGTGCCATCTGCGCAGTCGAGTATTCCCCCACCTTTGCGCTGCTGTCACCCGCCACCGGCTACTGCAGCACCTATACCTACGGCTCGCAAAGCGGACAGGTAACGTCTGCGATTCTTGCCGCAGATGCCAATGGTAATGTCTTCCAGCTCAACGTCGCTTCAGGCCCCAACGTGGTGGTGAAATACACCGCTGGCGGAAGCATCTCCACCTTTGCCACAACTGTTGGAATCCCGGGTGCAATTACCTACGACACGGTACTCAACCGGCTGATCACGATAAGCAACGACTTCCTGACCAGTTACCAATCAAACGGTAGCGTCGCCTTTGCGATCAACCTGCAAACGAGCAACAACTTCACGCTCAGCACCACTCTGAACTCGCTCACGACAGATGGTGCCGGTAATCTGTGGCTTGCAACCGTTGCCGGCAGTCTCGCGCAGATAAGCCCTGACGGGCTGGTTCTGTCAGCCTGCAACCTGACCTGCGGCGTCCCGGTGGACGTCAATATTGGCAGTCTTGCCAGCATCGCCATCGATCCAGCGGGTGATATTTTCGTAGTCGATATCTTCACTGGAACGCTGCTCAAATTCCCGGGCCTTGCCGCTTCGCGCTAGCAGTTGGGTGGGCGATTTGTGACGCGTACTGAACTAACGAGAGCGAAGGTCGTCAGAAGCTTCCCGCAAAGATCGACCGCAGTTTGGCCTTAAGCCCAAACTCTTCCCCGGCCCTGCGGATCTGAGTGCGATGCGTGTACAGCAGCATCCCAATCGCCGCTGCAAACTCTGGCTTGGCCAACTCGGCCGGCATGCGGGAAAGCGGCACCGGTGATCCCACCCGCGCAGGCACCCTCAGCAGCGATTCGGCATTATCCAGCAGACCGGTCAGCCTGGCGCCGCCACCCGTTAGCACGCAACCAGCGCCCAGGGCTTCGAGCACCCCACCCTGCCGAAGATTATCGCGCAGCATCGTGAACAGCTCGCGTGCGCGAGGCTCCAGGATCTCCGCCAGAAAGCGCTGCCGGACCAGCCTGGTCCCGTTTCCATCCGTCACGTCAATCTCAGCAAGCGACGGCACACTGGTCACGACGCAGTTGCCGTATTCCTTCTTCAGCCGCTCGGCCTCTTCGACCGAAACATGCAGCCCTACCGCCAGGTCGTTCGTAAAGTGGTCCCCGCCGATGGGCAGCACGGCCGTATGCGCGATCGAGCCCTCAAAAAATACCGCGAGCTCCGTCGTCGAAGCGCCAATATCGCACAGGCAAACCCCAAGTTCACGCTCGTCGGCCGAAAGCACCGCCTCCGCCGCCGCAATCCCCTCAAACACCGTATCCGTCACTTCAAGGCCTGCACGATTCGCGCAAGTCACCACGCTCTGAGCAATCCCGCCCGAGCAAGTGGAAAGGTGCAGATTGACTTCCAGCCGGTTCCCTACCATCCCGATCGGATCGTGGATGCCGGCCTGGTCGTCGAGAATAAATTCCTGCGGCAGCAAATGCATCACTTCGCGGTCAGGCGGCAGCGGCACGCTGCGCGCACGGTCAACCGCAGCGCGCACTTCTTCCCGCGTAATTTCCCGCATCCGCGAGCCCATTGAAATCCCGCCGCGCGAGTTGATCCCCCGCACATGCGTCCCGCCGATCCCCACGACAGCATTCTCAATCACGGCCCGCGCGCTTTTTTCCGCCGTCATCGCCGCGCGATTGATCGCCTCCGCAGCCGGCCCCAACTCCGCAATCAAGCCCTTGCGCATACCCAGCGAGCGTTCCACACCATGCCCGCGATAGCGCAGCACGCCATCGGCGATTTCCGCCACCAGCACGCAGCTCTTCTGCGACCCAGCGTCCAGCACAGTAATCAGGTTTTCCGGTTTAGGAGTCATCGCGCCCCTGCTTTCTTCGCATGTACATCGAAAGCCGTCGTCAGATGCTTGCCTGCCGGAGCCGCAGGCACTGGCTTCTTCGGCGCAACCTTTGCCTTCACTTTTGGCTTCTCGTCACGTGCCGTCCGGGCTTTGGCCTTGTCCCTGGCTGGTTTGCCCGCCGGTTTCGTCGCGGCTTCCACTGGCGCTGCTTTTATCCCGCTCTCATCCACGGGAATTGCGGCTCCAGGCGCCATTTCAAGCACCACATTATGCTCATACCGCATATCCACGCTCGCCAGCTTTGGATAGGTCTGCTTCCAGCCCGGCAGATTCGCGTCGAAATTCTGGTATCGCTTCAAAAAATCATCGTCGCCAAAGTGCACCAGAACATCGCTCGATCCGGTAGAGATCAGCGCCTTTACATCCTCGGGCGACGACAAATCCACCTCGCTCAGCTTGCTCGAAACGGCCCCTAGATCGCTCATAAATCGCGTGTAAAGTGCCATTCGCGCAGCTCGCGTGGACTCTGGATCAGACGCGCTGACCCCAGTCACCACCGGAAACGAGTATTTCGGCTCCGCCGGCTTGCCCTCAACCTGCACTTCCGGCGATAAATCCAGCAGCACGCCTTTGGCATCGACAAGCCCAATGGAGCTTCCCTGCCGCACAAATGCCACCGGCGTCCGTTCCGTAATCGCCACGCGAACCTTGTTCGGCAGCAACCGCATCACGGTCGCGTGCTCAACCCACGGCAGGCTTTCGAGCTCGTGCCGCCGCTCGTTCAAGCCCACACTCAAAATATTCCGGTCAACATCCCCGCCAAAGACGCTCAGCAATTGCGGCCGCGAAAGATGGCTGTTTCCGGTAATTTCAATCGATTTGGACGACGCAATCGTAAGCCGCGGATCATGCATCAGCAGGCTCCGAGCCTCCCAAAGCACCGCCGTAAATCCTCCCAGCATCCCCACCAGCAGAGCCACGCCGGCGAGCCGCCCGACCACACTCTTGGGCACACCACCCAGCAACCGGAACCGCAGACCACTGAAGCGCCGCGACCGCACATACCCCGGAACTTCCTCGTCTTCATCGCCAACCGCAATCACCCGCGCGGCCCCTCGCCCGCCGGCAAAGTCATCGCTCAAATCGCGCCGCAGCGCAGGCACACCCGGTACGCGACGCGGCCCAGCAGCCGCCACCTTCGTACGAGCCCCACGACCTGTCACAGGCGCATCAAGCACCAAAATTCCACCCTTCAACCGCTGTCATAACCATTACCAAAGCAGCCACGAGCAGGGGCCGCGAAGTATCGCCAACTTCACTATAGCCGCAATCACAACGCCAGCCGGTAGGGGGTACCCACCAAGCAAACCGCCGCACTGTGTTTGAAATCACTTGCCTTCTTACTAATAAGGGGCTTAGGCTGACCGCATGTCCTATCGCGAATCGATTGCTCGGCATTCTGGTAGCACGTCGTGGCTGGCCCGTTTTCTGTATTCAACTTCATTCGACGCTCTATGCTTCGTCGGGTGCTCCGTTTGGCTTTGGTTCAATCTCGAACGACCTCACTCTCTTTTCGCTTTTGCCAATTTGCTCTTTGCGATTTTTTGCTTTGTCTGGAGTGCGGAAGCTACGGCTGACCACTTCAGAACAGAAGAGCTCTAGTCCGAGATAAGAGGTTCGAGTGCGGACTATCAGCCGACTGCTGCCGATCACGCTTGCGCTCGCATGCTCTGGCTGCTCTGTGGAGAACCGCCACCGCGTCATTGTGTATGACGAGGTGGCTTCGACAAAATCAGGTATTGATTCTCTTTGGTGCGCCCCAGAAATCGCCGCTGCGTGTGCGATGAAAGTGCGCGCGGCCGAAGCGACCTTTTTGCTCGATCTCAAGCGAGCGTTCAGAAGTGAACGAGACTGCGCAAGTGTAGATTTTGTTGTGGATAGTGGAACAAACACGGACCTGGCGAAGCGAGCGAAACTCAATGCAAATGGGGAGTACTGGCGCTTGAGTCTTGATTTCCGAGCCAGACTCAGCCGCCAGGTATTTCACCTCACTCCCGCAGATGAATCTCGGCCACGTATCGGAGGCGATGATGCTGAACACGACACTTTCTATATCTGTAAGGCTGTGAAGCACAATGGTGTCACGCACTATTGGTAGTTAAGCAAACCTCACCCGCAACCCTTCCAGCAGCACCGGCGCAATCCCACTCACACTCCCCGCCCCCTGCGTAATCACCAGATCCCCCGCCTGCACCCGCGCGACCACCCGCCCCACAGCCTCCCCCACGCTCTCCGCATACTCCCCGCCCGGAATTTCTGAAGCCAGCCGCTTCCCCGTCACCCCCAGAATCGGTTCCTCGCTCGCCGCATAAATGTCGAGCACCTCCACAGAATCCGCGTCCCCAAACGCCCCCGCAAACTCTTCCATCAGGTCCCGAGTTCGCGTGTACCGGTGCGGCTGAAACACGACATGAACCTTGCTGTACCCGCACTCCCGCGCCGCAGCCAGAGTAGCCACAATCTCCGTCGGATGATGGCCATAATCATCCACCACCGTCACCCCGCCGACGACCCCTTTCGTCTCAAATCGCCGATTTACCCCGCGGAAGCCCGCCAGCCCCTTGGCAATCTCGCCAGACGACAACCCAAGCTGCACCCCTACCGCTACCGACGCTGTAGCATTCAACACGTTGTGCCGGCCTGGAACATGCAATTGAAATGGCCCCAGCATCACCCCGCGATACTCCACCCCAAATGTCGCATGGCAAGCATCACTTTTGCCGAGCATCACCAGCCGAAAATCAGCCTCGGCAGATTCCCCATAGGTAAATACCCGCCGCCGCACCCGCGCCAGAACCCCAGCCAACCGGGCATTGTCCAGGCAACAAGTGGCCGCCCCATAGAACGGCAGCTTATCCATGAATTCCACAAACGCCCCATCCACATCCGCGTCGGACGAATAGCAATCCATATGCTCGCGATCCAGATTGGTCACCACGGCGAGGATCGGCGAAAGCTTCAAAAACGAGCGGTCACTCTCATCAGCCTCCGCCACCAGGTACTGCCCCGTCCCCAGCCGCGCGTTTGACCCCATCGAATCCACCCGGCCCCCCACCACCACCGTTGGGTCCAGGCTCTGCAGCACCGCCGCAATCATGCTGGTAGTGGTCGTCTTGCCGTGCATCCCGGCGACAGCAATCCCGTACTTGATTCGCATCAGCTCCGCCAGCATTTCCGCCCGCTTGATCACCGGAATTTTGCGCGCACGCGCCTCAACGATCTCCGGATTCGCATCCGAAACCGCGGACGACGCCACCACCACATCGCAGGCCGCCGCATTCGTCCCCGCGTGGCCTTCAAACACTACCGCCCCCAGCTCAGCCAGCCGGTCCGTCGCGCTGGACCGCCGCAGATCCGAGCCGCTTACCGAGTACCCCATCGTCAGCAGGATCTCCGCAATCCCGCTCATGCCAATCCCGCCAATCCCGATGAAATGGACCCGCTGCGAAGCCCCAAGCAATAGTTGTCCAGGCAAACTCATCAGTCCAGCATACCCCGACGACCCGGGTGCTCCACCTCTCGCTTTTGAGAGGTGGGTTTCAACCACCCACGCATCTTCCCCGTCGCGTCCGCGTCTAATCTAACAACGGAGCACTCACATGTCATATCAGGTAGAACGTCAGCTCAACCCGCAAACCGGCACCTGGAACGACACCATCGTCATCCCGCAGTCCACCGCCGGCCTCCTTGCCAAGGTCCTCGGCATCACGTCCCTCGGCTTCCTCATTACCGCCGTCGGCGTCGCGACCGCCCCAATCTGGGCCACCCTCCCCGGCTTCATCGCAGTCATCGCGCTGGTCCTCGCCATCAGCTTCGCCAAAAAGGCGAGCCCCACCCTCGCGCTCGGCCTCTTCCTTCTCCTCACCTACTTCATGGGTTGGGAAATCGGCCCGCTGCTCCAGCGCTACATCCACACCCTCGGCATCGGCATCGTCTTCCAGGCCGCAGCAACCACCGGCGTCGGCATGGGCTGCATGGGTATCGTCGCGTACCTGTTCCAGATCAATTACCGCCGCATCCTGGGCATCGGCACGGCGTTGCTGTTTGGGCTGATCCTGATCGGCTTTGTCGGTGCCTTCTTTCACTTCGTCACGCCGAATACTTATTCATGGCTCACCCTCGGCGTCTTCACCCTGCTCACGATCGGCGATTTCGCCCGCATCCGCGCCGGCGGCGACGGCCGCTCGGCCGTAGTCCTCTCGCTCAGCATCTACCTGGACGCAATCAACATCTTTCTGGCCATACTGCAGTTGATGTCCGGTGGGCGCCGCCGCAACTAGCTCAGGGGGACAGCCCATCCATCCCTGGCGAACCTTGTCATCCTGAGCGAAGTCCACCAGCAACACCGGTGGACGCAGTCGAAGGACCTGCATCTCCCTGCGACGGCCACAAATCTATCAAGCAAACAAAAGCCTCTCCAGCAGGAGAGGCTTTCTTACATCACCGCCCTTTATATTTCTCCAGCAGTGCCCCCACCGCCTCCGGCGACGTATGCTCAAACTCCTTCGCCTTCTGCCCATAGATCACTTTCCCGTTGGCATCGATAATCCCCAACCCCGGGACCCCATGATCGATTGGCACTCCATACTTCGCCGCCACGTCCAGGTTCTTATCGATATGCCCGATATCAACATGCACCACCACGTAGTACTTCGCCAGCAGCGCCGCGTTCCCAGCCGAGTGATAGTAGCTATCCAGCAACTGGCAATCCCCACACCAGTTCCCGCCAAAATCCAGCAAAATCCGCTTATGCTCCTTGCGAGCCTTGCCCTCCGCCGCCGCAATATCGGCCTTCGCATCGGCGTTCTCGTTATAAAGATGCTTGTTCGCCACAATTTCCTGCGCCTGCAAAACCGGAGAAGCCAACGCCAACATCAGTATTCCGCAAAACATTTTCATAACCACCTCACTCCCAACCTTAGACGAACTCGATAGCCCTTGGTGCCCCCTCTTCTCCAACCACACTCTTGGGTGCCCCGTTCATCGCAGTCCTTTCGGCGATGAGCGGGATCACAACCCTAAACCCGCACTTCCCGACCCCACAAATCTTGTCATCCTGAGCGAAGTCCACCAGCACCACTGGTGGACGCAGTCGAGTGACCTGCATTTCCCTGTAGCCACACGTCAACCCCGTGCTAAAACAAACCATGCGCTTCTTCCCCCTGGCCCTTCTGGCTCTCGCCCCGCTGGCTCAAGCCCAGCAGATCTACACCCTGAACGCCACGCCCGAAACTGTAGTCTGGGGCAACTACAACGGCGCCGCTAAGCCAGCGCTCACCGTCAAATCCGGCGACACGGTCGTCATGCAAACCCTGTCCACCTGCGGACCAGCCCCGCGTCTGGAGTCCATTGGCATCCCGGCGAGCGAGATCCCCCAATACGTCCGCGACATCTACGACAAGTTCCCCGCCGACCAGAAAGGTCCCGGCGGCCACATCCTTACCGGCCCGGTTGCTATCGCCGACTCCGTTCCCGGCGATGTTCTTGAAGTCCGCATCCTGAAAATCAACATCGACGTCCCCTGGGCCTGCAACTCCTTCGGCGCCGGACGCGGCTTCCTGCCCAACGAGTTCCCCTATTCCAGGACGAAGCTCATCAGGCTGGATACAGCAAAGATGCTGGGCCACTTCGGCCCCGGCGTCGACATTCCCCTGCACCCCTTCTTCGGCTCCATGGGCATCGCGACCCCGGCCGGGAAGTCGGACTCCGCCCCACCGTGGATGAACGCCGGCAATATGGACAACAAGGAGCTCGTCGCCGGCACCACCTTGTTCATCCCCATCAACAGCAAAGGCGCCAACTTTGAAGCCGGTGACGGTCACGCCGGCCAGGGCAACGGCGAGGTCGACATCACCGCCATGGAGACCCAGCTCACCGGCACCTTCCAGTTCATTCTTCATAAATCCTCCTACGACGACGCCTCCCGCCTGGCCTGGCCCCGTGCTGAAACGCCCACGCACTTCATCGCCATGGGCTTCCACGAGGACCTGAAGTCCGCCACCGAAATGGCCGTCCGCAACATGATCGACTTCCTTTCCACCCAGCACACCCCCGCCCTCAGCCGCGCGGATGCCTACTCGCTGATCTCTGTGGCCTGCGATGTCGACATCACGCAGCTCGTCGATCTACCCCGCGTAGGAGTCCACGTGATGTGCCCCAAAAACCTTTTCACCCGCAGCAAGTAGCCAGCCGTCCAACGGCCGTCCTGTTGCCGCTATTTGGTTATCATCCCTCGCAGGGGATCTGCTTCTGCACTTTCCGTCATCATCCGCAAAAAAGCTGCTGCCCAAAAACAGTGCAACAAAATCCAGACCCGAGTCCGGACTTAACCCTAATCCCATGAAGACTTTAGCCTTGAAAAGTAGGGGGGCGGAGTAAGCCCTCGCAACCATTACTGAGAATCCGTGTCTAATATCTTGAGAACAGGCACCGATGCTCGGACCGGATCTCTTGGGAGAAGGCACACCATGACCGCTAAACTATTCGCCGCAGCAAGCATCGTCATCGCCGCAGCTTCCGCGGTCTCCGCCAGCGCGCAGTACGCGCAGCCCTACAACCCCAGCGATCCGCAAAACTACGCCGCGCCCGCTGCCCAGCAGTATCAGGGCCAGCAGAACGCCGGGCAGTATGCGAACCAGCAGTACGCCAGCCAGCAATACGCGAATCAGGATCAGCGTTATGACCCCAATTCCTATGACCAGGATGGCGTGCAGCAGCCCGGATACGGCGGCCAGCAGGGCATTCAACAGGCTCCTCCTGCGTTGCCTGAATATGACCAGCCCTCAGCGCCCGGCGATGGATACCTTTGGACGCCCGGTTACTGGGCCTTCGGCAGCGGCGGCTACTATTGGGTTCCCGGCGCATGGGTGGAAGCGCCGTATGTCGGCGCGCTCTGGACCCCTGGATATTGGGGTTTTGGTGGCGGCGGCTACTTCTGGAATGTCGGTTACTGGGGCAACAGCATTGGCTACTATGGCGGGATTAACTACGGATTCGGCTACTTCGGCACCGGCTTTTACGGCGGCTACTGGAATGGCGGCCACTTCCTGTACAACCGTGCATATGCCCGCGGGCGCTTCGGCTACGGCTACAACGAGCCCTATCGTCATCTGGGCGGCGGCAGCTTTGCCGGCGGGCGCAGCTTTACGACCGTAAACCGTGAAGGCGGTGCATTTCGCGGAGGCAGCTACAACCAGCGCGGCTTTGAGCGCGGGCAGCAGGGCGCAGAGCGCGGTCAGCAGGGTTATGCGAATCGCACACCGCAAAATGGCGGCTTGCAGCAGCACAGCTTCCAGACTCCGCAGCAGCAGCTTGGCGGCCAGCGCGGGTTCCAAACCCCGCAGCAGCAGGGCGGGCAGCGTGGTTACCAGGCTCCGCAGCAACAGCAGCCTGGTGGGCAGCGTGGCTATCAGGCTCCGCAGCAGCACAGCTTCCAGGTCCCGCAACAACAGGCGGGCGGGCAACAGCGCGGATTTGCGGCTCCTCAGCAGCAGCAAGGCGGTTACCAGCAGCACAGCTTCCAGGCCCCGCAGCAGCAGCAGCAGCAGAGGACCTACTCAGCTCCGCAGCAGTCGCAGCAGCATAGCTTTCAGGCGCCTGCGCAGCAGCGTTCGGCACCCAGCTACTCTGCGCCGAGCGGCGGTGGATCGCACAGTGCGCCTTCGGGCGGCGGCGGTGGCGGTTCACGTGGCGGGCATCGCTAAAGACTTGTGGAACCAGAAGCCCCGGCATTGTGCCGGGGCTTTTATTTTGCGAGCTGCGCGATCATCTGGCCTATGCGTTCGAGCGCGCCGGGATGCGCCAGGGTCTTCGCACGCTGACCCATGGCTGCGAGGGCGCTTCTATTTGTGAACATCGTAGTCAGCTGGTTGAGCAATGACTCTGCAGTCAAGTCAGCCTGAAGCAGCATCACGGCAGCATCCGCGGCGACGAGGACTTCCGCGTTACGGCGCTGGTGATCGTCTGCCGCTTGCGGGAACGGGACGAGCAGCGAGGGACGCCCAGCCGCGGCAAGCTCTGAAACGGTGCTGCCGGAGCGTGCCAGAACGAGGTCACAAGCGGCATACTGCGCCGGCATATCGTCGATAAAGGCGCGGACTTCCCACCGCGACGGATCTGCCCCGCTTGCCTGGTACGCTGCGAGCGTGGCGTCAAGGTGGCGCGGCCCGGCCTGGTGCAGGATCGTCAACCCGGGAACGGCTTCAAAAAGTCGTGAAGCGATTATTGGCAGCGTGTCGTTGAATACTTTCGCGCCCTGACTGCCGGCGGTTATCAGCAGACGCGGCGGCTGGGTACGGTCTTTGGGTGGCGTGTGGAAGATGGACTCACGCACTGGAACTCCGGTCACGACAGCGTTGCGAAAGAATCGCGTGGTTGGCTCGAAGTTGACTGCGGCGGCGTTGACGAAGCGGCCTACGAGGCGGTTCGCCAGACCTGGCGCGGCGTTCGGCTCATACGCAAGCGTGGGGATGCGGAGCATGATCGCCGCCATCATGGCCGGGCCGCTCGCATAACCGCCGACGCCGACCACCACGTCCGGTTTGAACGCGCGCAATAAGGACAGACAGCGCACGATGCCGAGTGGCAGGTCGCCCAGGGTACGAAGCCGCGTGGCGAGCGAGACATTTTTGAGCTGCCCTACGTGAATCAGGTCGAGCGGAAAGCCGGCTTCTGGAACCAGCTTGGTTTCGAGCCCGCGCGCCGTCCCTACGTTGCGGACTTCGGCATGATGGTTGTCGCGGAGTTCACGGCCAATCGCGAGTGCTGGGATGACGTGGCCGCCTGTGCCTCCGCCGGCAATCAGAACCTTCACAGCAGGTAGCCCGCGTAGACGATGCGCAGCTCCTGCAAGTGTCGTTGCGTGAGCTCCATCTGGCAGGAGACGACTGCCGGGTTCAAATCGTACCCGGGCATAACAAGGCTGCTGCAGCTCAAATTGCGATAGGTGGTCCAGGCACTCTCCGCGTCATCAAGCGAGATGCGACCGGTAATCATGGCCGGCTTCAGCCTTGTGGGCGCCCGCATCAGCACGCCGAGAGCAAGAAGGAAGCTGGTGTAATGCGTTGTGGTCGTCCTGAATTCCTGCGTCACACAATCAAAGCGTGCTACCTGGCTGGCAGCGTGTGCACAGGGATCAGACTTGCTCCGGAGCAGTTCCACTGCGGCGTCCTGCCTAGCCCTGGTTGCGAGGACCTCGGACGGTGAAAGGGCTATCGACTGCCAGAGGTATAAGGCGGCAAGCACTAATCGATTTCCCGCGTGATGTTGAGCAGCACGCCCATGCCGGCGAGGGTGAAGAAGAGGCTGGTGCCGCCGTAGCTGATGAAGGGCAGAGTGATGCCCTTAGTGGGCAGGATGGCGGTCGCGACGGAGATGTTGAAGAAGGCCTGGATCAGGACGGCGGTCGTGAGGCCGAAGGCGAGGAAGCGGGCAAAGGGGTCGGTAGAAAGGTAAGCCGCGCGCAGGCCGCGGTAGCCGAACATGACGAACAGAGCTACGAGTGCTACTGCGCCCAGCAGGCCGAGTTCTTCTGAAATGTGGGCGAAGATGAAGTCAGTCCAGGCCTCAGGCAGGAAGTAGAGCTTCTGGCGGCCTTCCATCAGGCCCAGGCCGTTGATGCCGCCGGTTCCGACCGCGATGAGCGACTGCATGATGTGGAAGCCCTTGCCGAGTGGGTCGGCTTCCGGGTTCATGTACGTCATCATGCGGGCGCGACGCCACGGAACCATCATGAGCATGTAGTACATGACCGGTGCGGCGCAGGCGAGCGCGATGCCGATCCACTTCATCTGCAGGCCGGCAAGGTAGAGCATCAGCATCGTAACGCCGGCGCAGACAAGTGCGGTGCCAAGATCCGGCTCCTTCAGGATCAGCGCGATGAAGACTAGCGGAGGCAGTGCGGCCTTGATGACGGTGCCCTTCCAGTCGTCCATTTTGTGAATGCGGGTTTGCAGGAACCAGGCGAGGAAGAGGACCACCATTGGCTTTGCCAGCTCGGATGGTTGGAACGTGAAGGCGCCGACTTTGAACCAGCGATGGGTGTGGTTCAGGGCGTGCATGGCGAAGACGCTGGTGAGGAAAAGCGTTGTAAGGGCCATGGCGGGAAAGACTACTTTGGGTGAGTTGTATTTGCGGTAGTCGACCTTCATCAGCAGAACGAGGGCGAACATGCCGGCGAGTGCGAAGATGCCCTGCTTGATCACGTAGTAGTAAGGCGAGCCCGTCTCAGACTTGGCGACGACGGCGGAGGCAGAGAAGACCATGACCAGCCCAAAGAGGACCAGGAGGAGAATTACGCCGAAGAGCCATTTGTCTGCGCCTACTCGTTTTGCCATGGTGGATGCCTGTGAGTGATGGGTTGGGACGACAACGAGAGCAACCGCAGATTCCCTTCGGGAATGACAAACAAAGGGCCAGGGCAAGAACAGGAGCTACGGCAAAAGCAACCGCAAATTCCCTTTGGCAATGACAAACAAAGAGGCAACGGCGAAGGCAAAAGCAACGGCAAGAACGGAAGCAGATCCCTGCAGGATGAAAAACTAAAAGACATTAAAGCTATGCGGGTAGAGCTTGTACGAGGGTGCGGAAGGTGCGGCCGCGGACCTCGTAGTTCTCGAATTGGTCGAAGCTGGAACAGGCTGGGGCGAGGAGTACGGTGTCGCCTGGGTTTGCGGCCCGGGCAGCGAGCGATACGGCCTGGTCCAATGTTTCGGCTTGTTCTATCTTCACGACTCCGGCGAGCTCCCGCTCAATCTTTTCTGCGGCCGAACCTATGGTGTAAACAGCAGTGACACGTTCGCGCAGCAGCGGCGCGAGCTGAGTGTAGTCCGAGTTCTTATCTTTGCCGCCGAGGATAAGGTGGATGCCTTGCTTGAAAGAGGCGAGCGCTTTCATGGTGGCGTCGACGTTGGTGGCTTTGGAGTCGTTATAGTAAGCAACGCCGCGTACGGTGCGAACGTGCTCCAGCCGGTGCTCGACGGCCTTAAACTGAGCGACCGTGGCTCGGATAGTTTCGTTCAGGATTCCGGCGAGCTTGGCGGCGCAAACCGCGGCCAGGACATTTTCAACATTGTGCTGACCCTTGAGCGGGATCTCAGCAAGGGGCAACACCTGCTCTGGCGTGGCTGACTCTGATGCTGCAAAAAAGATGCTCTCGCCGTGAACGAAGGCTCCCTGCTTGACGCGGCGTGCGGCGCTGAACCAGAAGATCTGCGCCCTGGTTCTGGCGGCGATCTTCTGGGTTTCGACGTCCTCGGCGTTCAGGATCAGGTAGTCTTCCGGGCCTTGCTGCTGGGTGATGCGGGCCTTGGCGGCGGCGTACCGCTCGAAAGTTTTATGGCGGTCCAGGTGGTCCGGCGTGAGGTTGGTGACGATGGCGATGTGCGGGCGGAAGAGCTCGGCGGTTTCGAGCTGGAAGCTGGAGACCTCAAGGATGTTCCAGGTGTCTGCTGTGCTGGCGGGGATGAGCTCAATGACAGGCAGTCCGATGTTGCCGCCGACCTGCGTGGGGCGCTGGCTGGCGGTGAAGATTTCGCCGATAAGCGTGGTGGTGGTGGTCTTGCCGTTGGACCCGGTAATGGCGACGACGAGGCCTTGCAGGAAGCGGCCCGCGAGTTCCAGCTCGCCAATGATTTCAGTTCCCTGCGCGGCGGCCTGCGCGATTTCGGGAGTCTCAAGCGGCACGCCGGGGGAGACGACGATGAGGTCCTGGCGCCGGAAAGTGAGCAGGCCGTGGCCGCCGGACTCGACCATGACGCCGGCCTCTAGCAGTTGCGGGATGGCGTCGGACAACGCTTTGGCGGAGCGGGTATCCGAGACCGTGACGCGGGCGCCATGCTGCTTGAGGAAGATTGCGGCGGCAATGCCGCTGCGGCCAATGCCGACGACGAGGACTCGCTTGTTTAGTAGTTCCATTGCGGCCATGGGGATAGGTTACTGCATGGGACTGAGGACGCTCCAGTGTCTACTTTTGCAGTGAGGCAAGAGCGTGGAGGATGCCGGAGTATTTGCCGTCTGGAAGGTATCGGTCAATGACGTAGAAGGCGAAGTAGTAGAGGCGGCAGAAGCTCCAGATGGCGATGGCAAGGAGCAACGCGGTGCGCACGGTGGGGTGGTCGAGGATGAGAAGCGCGGCGGCGAGGAAGCCGGTAAGAAGGAAGCAGGCGGCCTTGAACTTGATGAGGCTGGGATCGGTGAGTGCGTAAATGGCGGACCTGCTTTCTATCTCAAAGAGAGTTGCAGGTACTTGGACCTTGCCGGACGCAATAAGGCTGCGGCCAACTTGGCTCCGGACAATCAGTTTGAGCGCCTATGCCATGCCCTGGGGCTAACGGAGCTTCAGGGTGGTCAGGGCAAAAAGGGCGAAGACCAAAGCCATGATCCAGAAGCGGGCAATCACCTTTGATTCGCTCCAGCCTAAAAGCTCGAAGTGGTGGTGGAGGGGGGCCATTTTGAAGATGCGCTTGCCGTTGCGGAGCTTGTAGCTGCCCACCTGGAGCATGACGGATAGGGCCTCCAGGATGAAGACTCCGCCGATAAACGGCAGCAGCAATTCCTGTTTGATGACCACCGCAACCGTCCCAATCGCGCCGCCAAGCATGAGTGAGCCGACATCGCCCATGAAGATTTCTGCCGGGTGCGCGTTGTACCAAAGGAAGCCGATCGAGGCGCCGACCATGGCCCCGCAAAAGACAACCAGCTCCGACACCATGGGCATACGCTGCAGCTCCAGGTAGTCCGAAAACACGACGTGGCCGCTGACGTATGTGAGCACGGTCAGCGCGGCGGCGGCAATGATCGTGCAGCCGATGGCGAGGCCGTCAAGACCATCCGTAAGGTTGACTGCGTTCGATGAGCCCGCAATCACAATCATGACAAAGAGGACGAACGGGATGAACGCGAACCAGTGCAGATGCGGGATGTGGCCCATCCATTCCCACGTCAGATCCGGCCGGATGTTCTTGAAAAATGGCACGACGAGCCGCGTGGAATAGCTGCCGCGACTATCGATATAGATCAGCGCTATGGCAACCAGACCACTCGTGAGGAACTGGAGCGCGAGCTTCTGGCGTCCGGTAAGACCCTGATTGTGCTTGCGTACGGTCTTGATGTAGTCGTCCGCAAAACCGATTGCGGCGAACGCAAGAGTGCTGAGGATGACGATCCAGACAAGCGGATTGCTCAGATCCGACCACAGCAGCGTGGGAACCAGGATCGAGATGCAGATCAGCACGCCGCCCATCGTGGGGGTGCCGCCCTTTTTCTGGTGCGATTGCGGGCCTTCTTCGCGGATGTACTGGCCGATCTGGAATTCACGCAGCCGTTCGATGACGAACGGGCCGATCAGCAGGCCAATGGCGAGCGCGGTGAGAGACGCGAAGACGCAGCGGAAGGTGATGTAACGGAATATGCGGAAGGGCTTGAAGAAAGGGAAAAGCTTTTGGTAGAGCAGCCAGTAGAGCAAGGTGTCTCCGGTAATTTTGGGCTGGCTCTATGGTACAGGTGCGGCTGCTAGAGGCCTTGCTCAAGCGCGGAGCATATGCCGTCGGCGGCCATGGTGAGCTCATATTGCAGGTGCCGGTCGGCTTCGGACTCGCGGGCACGACGAAGCAGTTCACGTGCCATCGATTGCAGGCGCTGAGCGATTTCGCGCTGGGCAGGAGCAAGCCTATCCAGCCGTGGCGCGAGTTTTTTCAGATGGTCTGCGACTGCGCTGGGTTGCGGTGGAGCTACTTTTACGCGGTAGTCGGCGCGTGCGGCGTATAGGCCGGCCATGCCCAGGTGCTCGGCTGCGCGGAGCAGGCCATGGGCGCAGAGGACAGACTCTGCTTTGCGCTTGCCATGCGCGGTGGCGCTGCGATAGAGCTCGATGCCGTGCTCGAGCAGCAGGCGGAGATCGCCGCCGGAATCGTGCTCCAGCAAGGATATGACGGCACCAGCGCGTTGAAGATGATGGAAAGCAAGGGCCAATTCGACGGCATGCTCGCCAGCGGGCCGGAGCGGATCTTCCTCGTCGGACTCGACCTTATGAACCTTCTTCAGCAGTGTGTCGTCGGCCGTAGTTTTGGCGGCATGCTTCTTTGCTGCATGCTTGTCCGCATGCTTTTTGGCTGCGTGCTTGTCTGCATGCTTCTTGCCGGGGGCCTTCTTCGCTGCTTTCTTACCGGCTTTTTTTGCTGCTTTCAAGCCGACACGGCGCTCCAGTTGCGATCCTTCTGAGCCTTGTCCGCCGATGCGTACGATCGCCATGAAGCCTTTGATGCGAGTTGATGACGGACGCGCAAAACTATTTCTGCAATGCGTCAAACGTCTGCTCAAGGCGGACTCCGCGGGATGCCTTGAGCAGAACAGCGTCGCCGGGCCGCAGGTTTTCTGCGAGCCACTTCCCAGCGGCTTCAGGAGTCGAAAGAAAGATGCCGCCTGCAGCTTCTGTTAGGTGCTGGGCGAGCCCGCGGATGCCAAGGGTCACGTTGATGTGGCGCTCGCGGATGTGCTCTCCGCAGGCGCGGTGGAGCGCTGGACCTTCAGGGCCAAGCTCGAGCATTTCTCCCGCGACCACGATGTGCCGGGTGGCCGGAATGGCGAGCAGCGCGTCGACCATGGCGTTGAGCGCAACGGGGTTGGAGTTGTAGCAATCGTTGATCAGCGTGGCGCCGCGCCACTCAAGCAGCGTGCCGCGTTTATCCGTTGGGGCCAGGCCGGCAATGGCTTCTGAACAATCGGCCAGAGTCATGCCGGACGCGAGCCCGACGGCGATGGCGGCAAGGGCGTTAAGAACGTTGTGCCGACCCAGAAGCTGCAGGTGAACCTCGGCTTGATCGGCTGCGGATACGACGGTGAAGCGCACGCCCTCGGCGCCTGCTTCGACTACATTTTCCGCGCGAACCTGCGCTTCGGGCTGCGTGCCGTAGAAGATTTTGTGAGGTGTCGCGAAGGTGGCCACGCGGGCGTCGTCCGCGTTAAGGAAGGCCAGACCGTCTGGCGGCAGCGCGGCCACGAGCTCATACTTGGCGCGGGCGATGCCTTCGATGCCCTCCGGAAAATGCTCCAGGTGGACCGCTGCGACGTTTGAGACGACGGCCCAGTCGGGCTCGGCGATGGCGGCTAAGGTGGCGAGCTCGCCCGCATGGTTCATGCCCATTTCGATCACGGCTACTTCGTGCTCGGGCTCCAGCCGCAGAAGTTGGAGCGGGACGCCGAAGTGATTGTTCAGGTTTCCGACCGACTTGAGCACGTTGAACTTTGCGGAAAGAACCTGCGCGATGGCTTCCTTGGTGGTCGTCTTGCCGGCCGAGCCGGTGACTCCAATCACTCGCTTGCCCCATTGCTTGCGGACGTGGCGGGCGAGCGTCTGCATCGCGCTGAGGACGCAGTCTTCCCCTTCCGGAACGTAGAGCAACTCGCAGGGGTCCAGGTCATCCGGCGCGAGCCAGCGGTTGCTGACGACTGCCGCGATGGCCCCATTGGCGAGCGCCGCGGCGACGTAGTCATGGCCATCCATACGCTCGCCCGTTACGGCAAAAAAGAGATCGCCGGCGGCGATCGTACGGGAGTCGATTGAATAACCGAGGGCTTCGGAGTTGGTGGTGAAATCGCCTTCGGCGTGTATCCAGTCGGCGATCTGGCCTAAGGTCAGCTTCATGGGTTGAGTATAAAAGAGCTGCAAACTTAACACAGGAAAAGCACACAGGAGAAGCGAAGCAACACAGAAAAAGCCACTGGAAGGCCTTGCTTTCAGATGAGGACTAGAGTGCCTTCAGCGCTGTGCTGGCTACCGCTACGTCATCGAAGGGGATAGTTTGGTTGGCGAGGATCTGTACTTTTTCGTGCCCCTTTCCGGCGATAAGGACGATGTCTCCGGGTCTGGCGCTCTCGATTGCGAGGCCGATGGCTTTGGCGCGGTCGATCTCAACGATGCACTCTGTTTCAGTTTCGCGGACTCCTGCCAAAGCTTCGTTGAGGATGGCTTGTGGGTCCTCGGTGCGAGGGTTGTCGCTGGTCAAGACGACTAGGCCGCTTCCCTGCCCGGCGGCCAGGCCCATCTTTGGCCGCTTGATGCGGTCGCGGTCGCCACCGCAGCCGAAGAGCGTGATGACGCGGCCGCCGCTCGGGGCGACCAGTTCACGGCCAAGCGCGATGAGGTTGCGCAGCGCGTCATCCGTGTGGGCGTAGTCGACGACTACGGTGATTCCGCGCTCGTTCGGCACAGTCTGGAAGCGGCCCGGGACAGCATGCAACGTTGGGATGAACGTCAGGAGTTGCTCAAAACTAAGGCTCTGAGCCAGTGCTGCGGCGGCGGCGGCGATCAGGTTTTGTACATTCACACGTCCGGCAAGCGGGGACTGCACCTCAGCCTGTCCGAAGGGCGTGCACAATTGAAACGTTGCGCCAGTCGCGGTGATGGCAACATCGCTCGCAAAGAAAGACGCTTGCTTGTCTGCGAGCGAGCAAGTCCAGACCGTGGGGCAATGCTGTGCGGCGAGGAGCATGGATGGGGCGGAGGGATCGTCGAGATTGACGACGGCGACCCGCGGCGGTGCGGCACCAACCCCTGTGAAAAGCTTTGCCTTCGCCGCACCGTAGGCCTGCATCGTGCCGTGGTAGTCAAGGTGGTCCTGCGTGAGGTTGGTGAAGATGGCGACGTCCACGTGGACGCCCCAGGCACGCTCCTGGTCCAGTGCGTGGCTGGACATTTCCATCACCACTTCCGTGCATCCCGCGGCGACTCCATCGGCGAAGATCTGCAGCAGATCGCTGGCTTCCGGCGTGGTGTGTTCGCTGGGGCGGACCTCATCGCCGATGTGAGTTTCAATCGTTCCTATCAAGACGCATTTGCGACCGGCGGCGCGGAGCAATTGCTCGAGCAGGAAGGCCGTGGTGGTCTTGCCGTTGGTGCCGGTGACGGCGCTAACTTTCAGCTTTTGTTCCGGGTGGCCGAGCAGGTTGGCGGCGATCGTCGCAAGCGCTCTGCGGCCATTTGGGACCAGATAGCAGGGGACCTTCTTCTGCGCCTGCCAGGCTTCGCGGGAGTCCGTAACGATGGCCGCAGCGCCCTGCTTGGTCGCGGTTTCTATGAAGCGATTACCGTCCGTCGAGCCGCCTCGCATCGCGACAAAGACGTCGCCGGGGCGCACCTTGCGCGAGTCATACTGAATGCCGGTTACGTCCGCAGTGGAGCTGGTCCGCTCCAGCACTTCGACGCCGCGCATAGCCTCATAAATCCACATGGCTTTAGTTTAGCTTTGCGGACCGCAACAGGCGCTCAAGTCCACTGCAGCATCTCGTCATCGACGTAGCACCAACCCCATTGCTCACCGGGTTCGACCGTCCGCATGACCGGATGCTTTGTTGCATAAAAATGCTTTGTGGCATGCCTGCCGACGCTGGAATCGCAGCAGCCAACATGTCCGCAGACAAGGCACTCGCGCAGGTGAACCCACGACCCGCCCACCTTGACGCACTCTTCACAGCCCTTGGCGTGCGCTACGCCGGCGGGCTGGCGCAGCAGTGTTTTATCGATCGATCCAATGTGCGTGCAGGCCATGCAGGCTTCCTCCTTGACGTACCAGGAGCAAGCCTACACGGCCCGCGGTCATGCGCCGGCTATTGCTGCTCCTGACGCTTGTCGAAGACGTTCTCGCAGCGTTCCCGCCAGCTCTACCAGATGACGTAGTTTTGGTTCGAGCGAGGCTGGCATCGCCGGCTCGCGCAGGACGAGTTCGCTACCCAGCAGCAAGCCGGTGACAGAGGATTTCAATTCGTTTTCGAGCTCGGCCGCAACCGTTCGCCGCGCCAGCGCCTTCTCGCCTTCACGACGCTGCAGTGCCGCCTTCACCTCTCGCGCCAGGCGTGCCGCGCCTGAGAGAGCGAAGTTGACCTGAACCGGCATCGCCAGCCCCGCGCTTGCCCACAAGGTGTCGGCCCAATCGGGATCGGCTTCCACCAGGTTGGTTTCCACTACGACGACCCCGTAGCTCGCTCGCCGAAGCGCCTGCAGGCCGGCCTTGCGGCTGGTGGCGATATCCACCCGGGCATCAATCTGCTGTGCAATCGTACGCGCGCAGTTTTCTGCACCTTCAATGGTTGTAATGATTAAGACGTCTTTGCTCATGGCCTGTCTCCTTCTCAATGTTCAGCGCCGATGATGTTTCGTTGTCGTTCAAGGGTACGAAAGGTGCCCCAGGGCCCATTCTTTATTTCGTAAAGTCCTCCTCTTCCGAGATGCCATACTCTTTCAGTTTGCGGTACAAAGTCGTTTTTCCGATGCCAAGCAGCTTGGCGGCCATGAGCTTATCGCCCTTGAGCTGGCGGATGGTGCCCAGGATGGCACGGCGCTCCATCTCCGCAATGGAGACGATGTGCTCAGGCTCCGGCAGACGCTCGCCGGGCTGCACAGGATGGGGGCTGGCATGCTTGCGGAAGTCCTGCAGCTGCGTGGGCAAGTCGCCCATGTGCAGCACGGGGCCGGAGCTCAGGGCGCATGCACGCTCGATCGCGCTTTCAAGCTCGCGCACGTTGCCGGGCCAGCTGTAGCCGACCATTGCGCGCAGAGCGTCATCCGAAAAGGTGTGCGGCACGCCGGATTCCCGGTGCGCGCGCTCTAAAAAATGCTGTGCCAGAACGGGAATATCTTCCGGACGATCGCGCAGCGGGGGAATGCGCAGGTTGACTATGTTGAGGCGGAAGAAAAGATCGCGGCGAAAGCGCCCGGCCTCTACCAGGCCCGCCAGGTCACGGGAAGTCGCAGCCAGAATGCGCGCCGTAACCGGCATGGCGGCGCCGCCGCCGACAGGGCGCACCAATTTCTCCTGCAACGCACGCAGCAGCTTCGCTTGCATTTCAAGCGTGAGCTCAGAGATCTCGTCCAGGAATACCGTGCCGCCCTGTTCCGCGGCCAGCAAGCCCTCGCGCGCGCGGACAGACCCGGGTACGGCGCCTTTTGCGCTGCCAAACAGCTCACTTTCGATCATTTCCTGCATCATGGAACCGCAGTCGACAGGCACAAAAGGGCGATGCGCCAAGGGTCCATTGAAGTGGATCTGCCGAGCAACCAACTCCTTGCCTGTGCCACTTTCACCCACGATCAAGACCGGATGTTGCGTCTGCGCGACCTTGGACAGGATCCGGTACAGCTTCTCCATCTCCGGCGAGCGTCCGATCAGATGCCCGTTTCCCTTCTGGTTTCGGAACTGTTCCCGCAGCCGGCGGGTTTCGATGTCGAAGTGCCGACGTTCCCCGGAACGATCCAAAATGGTAACCAGTTCCTCAAGCGCAAACGGCTTGGTGAGGTACTCGCTGGCACCCACACGCATGGCCTGCACGGCGTTAGAAACGGTAGCAAACGCAGTCATCACGATCACGACAGTTTCCGGGTAGACACTTTTGACTTCCTCCAGCAGATCCAGCCCACCGTTCGCGCTGGGTGCTTTCAGGTCGAGCAGCAGCAGATCCACCTTTTGATATCTCAGAATGGCCTGGGCTGACTCCACGTCTGCCGCGCTGACGACGGCATAGCCATTGCGTCGCGCAATTTCAGCGCATGCCTCGCGTACCGAAGCGTCTTCATCGACCACCAGCAGATGCAGCACGGGCGGTAATGTTGCGGGTGTATCGTCGTTTTTGGGCGGGAGGGGAGCCTGCCCGTAAACGCTTGTCGCGACTCCGGCCAGGCCCTTGTTCTCCCTTTGCTTGCTTGAGGCTGATGTGAAGCTCTGATTAGCCGGCATAGGTGTTGGGGTAACTGTAATGCATTGAAACAATCTTTGGTAACTATGCCCAGATTGGAATTCACAAGCGTTCCCGAATCGGAACTCCTCTTGTCACACGCGAATGCACCGCCGGCCGCCTGCCTATAATGGCATAATGTCTCTCTTCCGGCCCGACCAACGTACCGCTGATACACTTCGCCCCACACGCATTACCCCTGGCTACATCACGACTCCGGAAGGCTCCGTTCTGATTGAGTGCGGCAGCACGCGCGTGCTCTGCAACGCGACTATCGAGACTGGTGTTCCGGGCTGGATGCGCAATTCCGGCCGCGGCTGGGTTACGGCTGAGTACGGCATGCTGCCGCGCGCCACGTTAACTCGCAGTCCGCGCGAAAGCGAAAAGGGTAAAGTCGGCGGGCGTACCCATGAGATTCAACGTCTGATCGGGCGCTCATTGCGATCAGTAGTCGATATGCGCGCGCTCGGCGAGCGGACCATTATCTGCGATTGCGACGTGCTGCAAGCCGATGGCGGCACGCGCACGGCAGCAATCACGGGCGCATGCGTGGCCCTGGCGATCGCGCTGGGCAAGCTGGTTTCTGCCGGAACGCTGAAAGAAAATCCACTGCGCCAGATGATTGCGGCAACCTCCGTCGGCATCGTTGACGGCAACACGCTGCTCGATCTCTGCTACGAGGAGGATTCACGCGCGACGGTCGATATGAATGTCGTCATGCTGGCTTCTGGCGGGCTGGTTGAAACGCAGGCTACCGCGGAGAAGGAGTCGTACTCCCGCGCGGAGCTGAATGCGCTGCTCGATCTGGCCGAAGGCGGCATCCGCAGTCTGTTTGAGATTCAAGCCACGGCATTGAAAGAAGCGCTGTAGCTCGCGCCGATAATCGCCAATTGAGCCCAGGGAATTCTTTCCTATGTAAAATGGCGGTCTAGACCTTCGCCCATCAGGGCACTCAGGAGAACACCGCTTTATGAAGATTACCCCCGGTAAACTCGCAGGTTTGAAAGCGGTTTCAGATCAACGCGGCGTCGTTGCCGCAGCCGCAATGGATCAGCGCGGGTCATTGCAGAAATCGCTGGCAAAAGAACGTGGGGGGGTCATCGACGCCAGCCAGCTGGGCGAATTCAAGTCCCTTGTGACCGAGGTGCTGACACGCCACGCCTCCGCAATTCTGCTCGATCCGGAGTTCGGCCTTGAAGCCTCAAAGAATCGCAACGACGCAGGCCTGCTGCTCGCCTATGAAAAGACCGGCTACGATGCCGCTACCGCCGGTCGCCTTCCGGACCTGCTCGATGTCTGGAGCGTGCGCCGGCTCAAGGAAGCAGGCGCCGATTGCATCAAGATTCTGCTCTACTACACGCCCTTTGAGAAGACGGCGATCAATGATCTTAAGCACGCCTGGATCGAGCGCATCGGCGACGAGTGCATCGCGCACGATATCCCGTTCTTCCTCGAATTTGTCGGCTACGACGCCGAAGGTGGCGATGAAAAGTCGCTCGCCTACGCCAAGAAGAAGCCGTCGATCGTCTCCGGCGCCATGGCCGAATTTGGCAAGGCTCGCTACAACGTCGACGTGCTTAAGGTGGAAGTGCCGATTGAGATGACCTACGTTTCCGGCACGCGCGCCTTCAAGGGCGAAGCCGCCTACACCCGCGCGGAGGCCCTGCAGCACTTCCGCGACGCCGAGCAGATGACGCACAAACCCTTCATCTATCTTTCTGCCGGCGTTTCCAATCCCATCTTCATCGAGACCCTGGAGCTGGCCGGTGAGTCCGGAACCAAGTTCAACGGCGTTCTTTGCGGCCGCGCGACGTGGAAGGACGGCATCCCGATCTACGCCAAGCAGGGACCGGCGGCGTTCAAGCAGTGGTTGGAAACCGTTGGGACTGAGAACATCGGCAACGTTAACAAGGCGCTATCCGCCGCCAGCCCGTGGTACCTGAAGTACGGCGTCAGCAGCATGGAAGAGCTCGGCTAAGGCTCGCTTTCCCTCCCTGGCCCCGCTCCTGATCAACAGGGCGGGGCTTACCTGTCTGCAGAGCAAACGTCTATCTGCAGGGTGCCAAGGACCGCATCGCGGTGGTGACAGGACCGGACAAAGCGGATCGCCTAAAGCAGTTCCTGCTTAGCCAGTTGCCCTATCATTCGCAGGAGATCGCCAAGGGCACGGCCTGGACAGTGGCGACGGCGGAGGCGGACGCAATCAGCATCCCGGCGCCGCCGGCCCCTTCACTCGCCGCCGCGGCCGATGCGTCCGAGCGCTCTACCTGGATGCTTGAAGCGTATCTTGAAACGCCGATCAGCTCGGAGACCTCGCATGCGGGCGAATTGATTCGAGCGACCTTAGCGGAGCCACGCCGCAGGCCTAGTCGCTCAGATCTTCGCCTTGCTTTGGCTTCTTGTAGACGCCGACAGCTTTGCGTGTCCAGGCAATAAAGGGCAGAGCGGCGGCAAAGGCCTCGGTCGTTTCAGTAAGGAAGCTGGCTTTGGTGACAGCGGTCCGTTTGAGCGATTTGCTGAGCAACCACTGCTTTTGCCACAGGTATTCTGCACCGGGCGTAGCCTGGTCGAAGCCTCGCGGAAAGCGGCTAAAGCGGTCTCCACCCAGGCCGGCCCAATGCTTCTGCAGGTCACTTTCAGCGAGCAGCGCCCGCAACTCTGGCGGGTCCATCGCAAGGCGCGGACGGAGTTCACGAAACTGCCGCGCAGACGGCATGTAAAGCCCACAGCCGATAACGTTATCGTCCGGGCTGGCACCGATGGAGATGTAGATTCCCGGGTTGGTTTCAAACATCGAAACTGTCTTTTCGCCGAAGAAAACGGTCACCTTATCGCGCAGCGCGGGGCTGGTCGCATCCTTCTGGCGCAGAACCGGCTTGCTGATCCTGCGAGCAGAAAAGCTGATGCCCGGCAGCGCGCTCCCAAGCCGGTCATGCAGGCTGCGGACAAGGTGCTCAAACGGCACTTCCACATGCTCCGTGTAGAGCTCGCGGTTCTGCTCAAACCAGTTCCTGTCATGCGCGTTCCGGTGCACGGCGTCGAAATACGCAAAAGTCTTGCTGCTGAATTTCATGATGCCATGTTGTCATTGCCATCAGGCTCATGCAAGGCGCAAATCCTGGCGTTCGATTGCAGAAACAATTCGGGAACGACTATAGCTCTGGACATTCCTCTGCACATCCGGCAAAGTCAAAGCATCCTGATTTGAGGCTCCCATGCGCCCCCTTCCGATCGTCGCTCTGCTCTGCTGTCTTGCTGCCTCTGCCTCCGCACAATACAAGGCGAAAGCCATCAATTTCACCAACGCGGCGCCTTATCCGGAAGCGGACCTGCTGGCCATCGCCACGCTTAAACCGGGCGACAGCTTCAGCAAGGCTGACCTGGAAGCCGCCGCGGGACGGCTGATGGCGACGGGCTATTTCGACGAGGTGCTGCCCACCGTCGACGGGCCTTTCAAGGCGATCGACGTGCACTTTGCCTTGAAGCCGATCGCCCCCGCGCTCTTGATGCCGGTAGGCCTCGAGAATTTCGTCTGGTTCACGGTGGAGGAACTCGCCAGCTTCCGCGCTTCTATCCCCTTGCTGCCGCTGGGCGTGCCGGAAGCGGGAGATCAGACGGACCGCGTGCAAGCTGCGCTACAACAGTTGCTGACGACCAAAGGGATTTCCGGCAAGGTGTCGCACCAGAACATTGCGCCCGGTACAGGCCATCCGTTGCGCGTGGTCGAGTACCGCGTCGACCCCAACCGCGTACAAGTCGTGGTGCATCTTGGAGGTGTTTCGCCAGACATGGTGCCGGAGGTGAAGCTTGCCTTGGCGCAGGCCCAGCGCGCACAATTCAACGAAGGCGCCGGGGTGACCACCAACGACCGGGTGCTCACGCCCTACTTCGACGCCGGCTTTCTGGACGCGAAGCTCGTCAATGAAAGTCGCACCACGGCCGCTCCCGCAGACGCAGCGCCAAAGATCGACCTGACGGCGACCGTGATCCCGGGCAGCTCGTACAAGGTAGCTTCGTTGACGTTTGCCGGCACGCCGCTTTATCGCGCGGACGAGTTTGCCGCTGCGCAGAAGTTGAAGCCGGGCGACGTGGCTTCGCGCAAACTGCTCTACGCTTCCCTGGTGCCCGTCACGAAGAAGTATCGAGATAGCGGCTATATTGACGTTGTTGTGGACGCGCAGCCGGTGCTTGATCCTGCGAACCACACTGCCGCCTACAGCGTGATGGTTGCGCCGGGCGAGCAGTATCGCCTGAGGTCAATCTCAGTCAAAGGGCTGCCGGAGAGCCTGAAGCCGGATTTTGATCGGACCTTCCCGCTGAAAGCAGGCGACCTTTACAACGAGACAGCGGTCGCCAAGTACCTTGTAAGCCACCCGGAAATCAAGCCGCTGGCGCCGTATACCGGGGCGTTTGCCGCCACGGCAGACCCTGCGACGCATCTCGTTGACCTGGCCGTGCAGTTCCAAAATAACAGCATCACGGTGCACTAGCGCAGGGGGCTTACTCCCACTCAATCGTTCCCGGCGGCTTGCTGGTAATGTCATACGCGACACGGTTGATGCCGCGCACCTCACTCACGATCCGCGACGAAATCTTGCGCAGCACGTCGTACGGCAGCGGCGACCAATCCGCCGTCATGCCGTCCTCACTCTGCACCGCGCGCACGACGCAGGTCTCGGCGTAGGTACGCTGATCGCCCATCACGCCAACACTCTTGACCGGCAGCAGCACCGCAAAACTCTGCCAGATTTCCTTGTAGAGTCCTGCCGCCTTGATCTCCTCGACCACGATTGCGTCCGCTTCCTGCAGCACAGCGACGCGCTCCGGCGTGACTTCCCCCAGGATGCGCACGGCGAGGCCAGGCCCGGGGAACGGCTGGCGGTCGATGACCTCATCGGGCATGCCGAGATCGCGGCCGATGCGCCGAACCTCATCCTTGAACAGATCGCGCAGCGGCTCAATCAGCTTAAGCTTCATGTCCGCCGGCAACCCGCCCACGTTGTGGTGGCTCTTGATCGTTTGCGACGGGCCTTTGACGCTTGAGCTCTCAATCACATCCGGGTACAGCGTGCCCTGCACCAGCCACGCGATCTCTTCCCCGTTACTCTTTTCCGCCTCAAAAATCTTCTTCGCTTCGTCGTCGAACACCGCGATGAATTCAGCGCCGATCACCTTTCGCTTCGTCTCCGGATCAGTCACGCCGGCAAGCTTGCTCAGAAAGCGCTCGGACGCGTCCACCGCGACAACGTTCAGCTTGAGCTGCTCGCGCATGGTTTTCTGGACTTTGGCAAATTCGTCCTTACGCAGCACACCGTTATTGACGAAGATGCATGTCAGCCGCTCGCCAATGGCACGCGCTACCAGCACAGCCGCGACGGACGAATCGACGCCGCCGCTCAGCCCGCAGATCGCGTGGCCCTGGCCAACCTGCGCACGCACCCGCTCAACGGTAGTCTGGATGAAATGCTCGGAGGTCCAGTTTGCCTCCGCCCCGCAGATGCCGACGACAAAATTGCGGATCAACTCCATGCCCTGGCGCGTGTGCGCAACCTCTGGATGGAATTGCACGGCCCAGATGCGGCGTTGCTCGTCGGCAATGCCGGCAACCGCATTCGAGCTCTCAGCGATCAGCTCAAAACCCGCAGGCAGCTTGGCCGCGTGGTCGCCATGCGACATCCAGACCTCAAGCGTCGCTGGCAGGCCGTGGAAGAGCGACGTTGCTTTCACGATCTCAACCGCGGCATGCCCATACTCGCGATTTGCTGCGCTTTCCACACGTCCGCCCAGATGGTGCACGATAAAGTGCAGCCCATAGCAAATCCCCAGCACGGGCACTCCCATGGCGAGCACGGCGGGATCAGCCGGGGGCGAATCGGCGTCGTAAATACTGGACGGGCCGCCTGAAAGAATAATCCCTTTCGGCGCCAAAGCCTTGATCTGATCGAGCGGCGTGGTGCACGGCAGCACAACAGAAAATACGTTGAACTCACGGATGCGACGCGCTATCAACTGCGTATACTGCGAGCCAAAATCAAGGATGACGATTGTCGAGGTTTCCACCCCTTTAGTCTAAATCGTCATCCGCCGAGCTAGTTCGAGGAGTCTTTTTGCCGAGTGTTCGTTACGCCGGTCACGATGCCGATGCCGACCAGAATCAGCACAATGCCGATCGTCCAGCTCTGCGGAATGTGCAGCAGATGACACATGTAGCCCACACCGATAATCACGATCAAATAGCCCAACGCATACAGTCCAAACGACATAAGCAAACCTCCTGAGTAGTAGTTGACTCTCCGTGAGATGCTACGCGGAGACCTGATCCGGCAAATTATTTACGTCAGGCTCCTGCGCCCGCAATAGCTCCAGGTATCCAACCAGACGGGCGACGTGAAAAAAATCCGACCACAGGATGTACAGCAGCGCCACCCCAACCCACCAGCACTCCAGAAATTGGGTCGTCGCCACACTTTCAAACGGCAGTGGCGTGGCAGAAAACGTCAGCGCCAGCACCACCAGAGCGATCTTCACCACCGCAAGCACCAGGTTGATTTCCGCCAGCTTCGCCTTCAACCAGCCCAGCCGCAGTGCCTCTCGCAAACTTCCCAGCACGCCCATGCTGTGGCGCATCGCCAGCAGCGGGGCGACGGAAAGCGGCCAGCTCACGAAGCCCCACACCGTAAACAAACCCAGCGAAATCACGATCACCTGCGCGCAGTAGCCCAGCAGACTCGGGTCCGTTCCCGCTGCAATCGGTCCCATCACCTGCGCGCGTCCCACCGCTTCCAGCAATCGCAGCCAGACGAAGACCACCGCTGCCAGCACCAAAACCCGAATCGCATGCAGCCCCATCAGCGTAAACAGCTTGGTCTTCAGGGTCCCGTCGACGCGCCGCAAAACCGCCGTGCGCCCGACCGCAGAAACGACGACCCAGCCCAGCAGAAGCCCCGGCGCCAACCAGGCCGCCGCATGCTCTGCGCCTGGCAGCAGCATGCCCACCGCATGCGCGATCTTGCCCGCGACTCCGGTCGGGTTCGCGCTCAGCACACCAACGGGGTCGGCCAGGAAGGTCTGGTCGAGACCTAGCGTCGCGACGTCCATCGTCCCCGACGTCGCATCCGAGTAAACCTTGACCGACTGTTTGAAGATCAAGCAAAGCGCCGGGATCCCGTAAAGCCAACGCCACAGAACCTCAAGCGCTGTCTGCGAAGGCCGCCGCCAACAGGTCGAAAGCACCCGCACAAAAGACTGCGTTGCGCGCGTGTTTTGCCCGCTTCCCAGCAGGATCGGCCCCTTGGTGACGAGCTTGTCGCGGTAGTCGTAAGACGGCTCCGCCACTACTTCACGACCAGATTCACAAGCTTCGCCGGAACATAAACCACCTTCAAAATCGTCTTGCCCACAACGCGCCCGGCCACCTTCTCATCCGCCTGCGCCGCAGCCTTCACGGCTTCCGCATCACTTTCCGCAGCGAGCCGGATCACCGTCACCAGCTTGCCATTCACCTGCACCGGGATCTCGATTTCGCTTTCGCGCGCGAGCTCCTCATCAGCCACGGGCCAGGTGGAGCGAAAGACCGCCCCCTCCTCCCCCAGTCGCTCCCAAAGCTCAGCCGTCAGAAATGGCGCAAACGGCGCAAGCATCTGCACCACGCCACGCAGCGCCGCCCGCATCGTGCTGCGAGAAACCTTCGCCGGCGCACCTTCAGGCGTAGCCCCAACCATCGCATTGACCAGGATCATCACCGACGAAATCGACGTATTGAAGTGCCAGCGCCCAGTGAAATCCTGTGTTACCTTGGCAATCGTCTGGTGCAGCGTCCGCAGCAGCGCGCCATCGCCTTCCGCCGCGGCCTCAGGAATCTCATCGAGCTTCAATGCCAGTCTGTAGATCTTCGCCAGGAACCGCTGCACCCCGGCGACCCCGTCTTCCTGCCAATCCATATCGCGGTCCGGCGGCGCCGCAAACAGGCTGTAAACGCGCGTCGCATCAACGCCAAAGCGCTCGATCATCTCATCCGGGCTGACCACATTGCCCTTGGACTTCGACATCTTCGCGCCATCCTTGATCACCATTCCCTGCGTAAACAGGCGCTCGGCGGGCTCTGAATTCCTCACCAGACCAAGGTCCCGCATCACCCGCGTCCAAAAGCGCGAGTAGATCAAATGCAGAATCGCATGCTCCACCCCGCCGATATATTGATCGATCGGAAACCAGTACTTCGCCTTCTCGGAGCTGAACGGCGCTTCAGCATTCTGGGCGTCCGTATAGCGGTAGAAATACCAGCTAGAGTCCACAAAAGTGTCCATCGTATCCGTCTCGCGACGAGCCTTCCCACCGCAAGTAGGGCAGGTCGTCTCGACAAAAGAAGCCACACGCGCCAGCGGCGATCCACCCTGCTGCGTGATGTCCACCTGCTCCGGCAGCAGAATCGGAAGCTGGTCGATCGGCACAGCCTGCGGCGCATCCCCGCAGCCCGCCTCGCAGTACACCATTGGGATCGGCGTACCCCAATAACGCTGCCGGCTGACGCCCCAATCCTTGAGGCGGAACGTCACGGTAGGCTCGCCAAATCCGTACTCCTTCGCAAACGCCGCCATCACTTTCTGTGCCTCGACACAGCCCAGCCCCGTCCACTCCGCGGAGTCGATCAGCACACCATCGTCGGTCAGCACGGGCAGCGCCGCGGTCTCGTCCCCACCCTCCACGACCACCCGCGTCAGCTCCAGCCCATACTTCGTCGCGAACTCAAAGTCCCGCTCGTCGTGCGCCGGCACGCTCATGATTGCGCCCGTCCCATAGTCGGCCAGGATGTAGTTCGCGACCCAAACCGGAACCTTCTCGCCATTGAACGGGTTCACCGCGAACCGCCCCGTCGCAAAGCCTTCTTTGTCCAACGCCCCCAGCGCGTCAGACGCCCGCGCCACGCGCTGCTGCTCGATCATCGCGTCCAGCTTCGCCTTCAACTCCGGGTCCGCCGCAAGCTCCTTCGCGAACGGATGCTCGGGCGCAATCTGAATCGAAGTCGCACCAAAAATCGTGTCGACGCGCGTCGTAAACACTTTGATCGTCGCGCCGGAAGCAACGACGTTGAAGTCGACAAACGTCCCTTCGCTGCGGCCGATCCAGTTGCGCTGCATCGTGCGCACTTTTTCTGGCCAGCCGTCCAGCGTGTCGAGCCCCTCTAACAACTCATCCGCATACTTCGTGATCCGCAGGAACCACTGCGTCAGGTCCCGCTGCTCGACCGCCGTATCCTCATGCCGCCAGCAACGCCCCGCCACCACCTGCTCATTCGCCAGCACGGTCGCACATTCCGGGCACCAATTCACCTTGGACTTTTTCCGGTACGCGAGCCCCGCCTCAAACATCTTCACAAAAAACCACTGGTTCCACCGGTAGTAATCAGGCAGGCAGGTCGTGATCTCATTCGCCCAGTCGAACCCCATACCCAGACGCGCAAACTGCTTCTTCATCGCCGCGATATTCGCCAACGTCCATTCACGCGGCGGCACCTTGTTCTTGAGCGCGGCGTTCTCCGCCGGCAGCCCAAACGCGTCCCAGCCCATGGGGTGAAGAACGTTGTAGCCGCGCATCCACATGTAACGCGCCAGCGCATCGCCGATGGCGTAATTCCGCACATGCCCTATGTGCAACGCGCCGCTGGGGTAAGGCAGCATCTCCAGACAGTAATACTTGGGCTTGCCGCAATCGTGGCCTTCCGCGGCGTAAAGCGCCGGGTCCGCGTCCCACCGCGGCTGCCATTTTGCTTCGAGTTCCGCCGGGTTATACCGGCCCTGCTGCTCCACGTCGGGGCTCTGCGCTTCAACACTCATCACCCTATTGTAAGTGTGGCGAGCGCCCCCGCACAGCCGCTACTTGGCCTTACCAAGGTCCCCGAGCATCTTCATCATGTCGCCCATGCTGGTCACGGTGTAGCCCGCCGGTGCGGCAAAAAGCGTCTTGTCAGGGTCCGTCCGCACCAGATTCTGCAACTCCATGGTCTGCTCACCCGTGCGCGGGTCGGTGTCTACCGTCTTGATCAGGATCTTCAACTCCGGCGAGCGCCACTCCTCATGAACCACCGTCATAGGCCGGTCGTTGCCGATCTTGCCCAGCGGTATTGTCGTTGTCGTGCGCACGCCGGTCGCCAGTACGCCTTCAATCGATTGCTGGCCCAACTGCTCCGTCCGCACATTTTCAGGGTCCGCAGCTCCCTGCCTCGGTCGCGCCGTCATCAAGGTTGCAGCCTGCCCCGGCACCGGAGGTGGCGGCGGAGGCGCAGAAAGCATCACCTGATTCACGTGATGTCCGCCCTTACCCAACCCATTCAGATTCGGCAGCGCCATCTGCACCGCCATCTTGGCGTCACCGCTCCAGAACGTCATCGTATGCGTCACCGGGTCGCCCACCGTCGCCGATTGCAGCACCACATCGCGCTGCTGGCCATCCATCCTGCCGGAGTGCACGAGGTTCAAATCCTCCCGCACGCGCCCGTCAGTATCGCGCGCGAACAGGCCCTTGGTCTCTTGCGTGATCACGGTGCCATCAGCCAGCTTCTGCACGGATTTGGTGATCTTGGTCGCCTGGTAGGGCAGCCCGGTCGCCGGCTCCAACATCACGGCCATCACGGACTGGTTGGAGCCCATGGTCTGCTCCTGCTGGCCCATGGAACCCATCTGAGCCTGCGCCACACTACACATTGCGACTACCGCAAACCCCAGCCCAATCCGCATCACCAGTCCCCCTGATATCTCGATCAGTATCCTCCCACCCAGCACTCCGGGCAAGTGAAATTCACAGGCATTATTCGAACTGCTCAGACTCCGCCGTCTCCGTTGCCTTCAGCGTAAAACCCTTCGGCACCTGGAACAGTTCTGCCTTGGGTTCTTCCGCTTTGAAGCTCTTGAAGTGCCATGCCCGGTGGCCGTACTGCTGATCGTCGATCGTCTGCTGCAGCGTCACGTGATACTCCGGCTGGTACCACCGGTCGTTGGTGGAATATACGACCGTATGCGCCACATCGCTATACAAAACCAGGTGCGATCCTGTGGTTTCAAACTTCTCAATCGTCTTTTCCGGCAGCAAGCTTACCGTGCCGCGGTAGCGCTTGCCGTTGATGGTCGAACCGGTATCGCGTACCTCCCCCGGCTCCAGCGGATGCGTCGCATCACGCGCCGGAACTGGGTCGCCCAGCTTCGTCACATACGCAATCTTCTGCTCGTTATTCCAGCGATACTGCACCTTCGCGGCCGGGTCCGTCAGGTACGTCCAGACCACCTTTTCCTTCTCGCGCGCAATCTCCTTGCGGATCCGCCCGGCGGAATCGCGGTACAGCTTGTCGGTCTCATGCGTGGTCTGCACCTTGCCGTCAGAGGCCTTCTGCACATGCTCGTATTCCTGCACGCCGGCGTAAGGCTTTTCGAGCACCAGCAGCCAACCGGCAGGCTTGGGCGCGGCAGCAACGGTTGGTGCCGCGTCCTGCGCCTGCACGCCGCCGCACGTCCAAAATCCGCATACCAGCAATCCCGCAGCAATCTTCATCCTGTCCCCTTTACGCAACATTCACCAACAGTGTGCCTCGTCCGCGGCCGCACCGCAATCCTTCCAGCCGAAAACTTAACAGGAAGTTGTATCCTTCCGGCATGGCCGAACAAAGCTCCAAATCACACGTACGTTTCGATCCCCCGTGGCATTTTGTCCTTCTTCCCCTTGCCCTGGCCAACGTGTTCCTGGCCATCCGCTACACCGCGCACCAGTGGCCCATGCACTCGCGCTCACACCTTTGGTGGATCGTAATGTCGTTCGCCTTCCTGCTGATGGTGGGTCTCTTACGACGCAATCTGCTCAAAGTGCAGGACCGCATTATCCGGCTGGAAGAACGCTTTCGCCTATCGCGACTGCTTACGCCGGCCGAGCTTGATGCCAGCCACTCATTGACCATGCAGCAGTACATCGCGCTGCGTTTCGCGTCAGACGCTGAGCTTCCCTCGCTGGTACGCAAGACCCTTGCCGAAGGGCTCGACGGCAAGGCCATCAAGACTGCCATCCAGACCTGGCGACCGGACAATCACCGGGTCTAGCCTGCGCTCTCAAGTCCCCCTTCTGCGTGTCCGATAGAGCCAAAGAGCTATAGCCCATCCCCCGGTTGAGGGATACGTAACGTTACCCTGGGCGGCTAGGCTCAAGACATCTCAGGAGACCACCAGACATGAAGCCCAGCCAGCCCGCTCGCCGTACCCTTGTCCTTCGCAACACCTGCACCATTGCCGCGATTCTGGGCTTCGGCGTCCTCGCCGGCGCGCTGCTGGCAGAGACTAGCGTGATGAACCTGAGCCTGCTGCGCCCGGCGGCTCTGCGGCAGCGCAGCGCCGGGATCGCCGGCAACGTCAACGGCTACCTGATGCCAGCAGATTCAGCGGGCCGTACACGCCGCCCGCTTTCGCAGCCGCACGGAATCTCCGCCCACCACACGGGCCTGTAACGATCAGCTATCCGGTGAAACACAGGTCTGCAGCGGAGATGCAATGGCTTCTTCGCCAGCGAGTTAAAGCTTTTTCAGGTGGAAGCATAGGACTTTAGACCCGTGAACCCGCCGCATCAACAAGAGGGGCTTTAGCCCGGGCGATCTCCGCCGCAGCTAGAGCCCTTTTGCTATGGATACGCCATGCTGTCGTCCTGAGATAGGTCGAGGCTTAGCCTCGACATGTAAAAGGCAAAACCAGGCCGGGCTCTAGCCCCCGGGACATGGTCTTCCCCCGTGTCGCTAGTAAACATCCCGCTGATAACGCTTCTGCTTCTTCATCTCCGCCAGATACTCGTTCGCCGCATCCAGGGTTCCGTTCGACCCCTTCGCAATCGCGTCCAACAGAGCCGTCTCTACGTCCTTCGCCATCCGCGAGGCGTCCCCGCAAACATAGAAATACGCTCCCCGCTCCAGCCACGCGTAGAGCTCAGCCGCGTTCTCCGTGATGCGATCCTGCACATAAATCTTCTTTGCCTGATCGCGAGAAAACGCCGTATCCAGCCGCGTCAGCAGCCCATCCTTCTGCATCGCCTCAAACTGGTCCTGGTACAAAAAGTCGAGCGCCCTGCGCTGCTCGCCAAACACCAGCCAGTTATCACCGGTCGCGCCGGTAGCCTGCCGCTCTTCCAGAAACGCACGAAACGGCGCAATCCCCGTCCCCGGCCCGATCATGATCACCGGCGCGGTTGAATCCTCAGGAAGCCGAAAGAGCCCATTCGCATGCAGAAAGATCGGCATCGTCCCGCCAACCGGCGCGCGCTCGCCCAGGTGTCCGCTGGCCAGACCCTGGCGCTCACGCCCGTGCGATTCATACCGCACCACGCGCACCGTCGTCTGCACGTCCCCTGGGTGCAGCGCCTGGCTGCTTGCAATCGAGTACATCCGCGGCGTCAAGCGCGCAAGCACCTGAAACAACTGCTGGGGCTGCGTGATCACCCCCGGATAATCGCGCACCAGGTCGATAAATTCACGTCCATAGCAATACTCTTCCGCACGCGCCTTGTTGTCCTGCCCTGCCATCGCCTTCAGGCCTTCAGAGTCTGGCGCCAGCTTCAGCATCTGCGTAATGCGGCCGCGCTCCAGCACGCCAATCGCAAGCCGGGTGCGCAGCGCTTCTTCAAGCGAAATCTCCACTTTATAGTGGTCCAACACGCGCTCTTCGCCGGTATAACCCAGCGCCTGGAGCATCTCGTCCACAACCTGCTGGCGGTTTTCCGGCACAATTCCCACAGCGTCGCCGGGCGTGTACTGCATGCCGTCCTCAAGCGAAAGCTCGACGTGGCGCGTCTCTTTTTCAGAGCCCTCCGCGGTCAGCAGGTAGTTCGCCAGAACGGTCGAGTGATATGGGTTGTTGCGGGTGTATTTTGCAGCGTGGGCGGCAGCGGGCGCTGCGGCCTCCAGGGTTTCGCTCATCTATTTATGCTAAGCGAAAAGTTGCAGCGACGCGAGGATTTTGGACGCCTATTGGTCGGACTTCTTGCTCGATCGAAACCAGTGATAAAACGCCAGCACGAGAGCATAACCCGCCAGCTCCAAGCGTGCAGTGCGCAAGATGCCGGCAGTATCCACGTAGCCAAAGTGATAATGCTGCCATGTAGCATGCAACATGGAAACCAGGATCAGCGCGAGCAAAACGTAAACAAACCATACAGCGGTGCCCTGCCATGGTCGTCTTGTGCGAACGGCAATCGAAGCCATCTCAAGTCCCCCGAACCGCAACCCCGCCAGCCGCTACCGCTTGCCGATGTGGTACACAATGCCCGTCGAAAAAACCTTCGGGTTAAACTCGCCACCCAGCGCCGCGTAGCGCTTGTAATCGAACTCCGCCACCCGGTAGTCAATCAGCCTGGTCAGCCGGTAATCGAGACCAAACGCCGCATCCACCTGGTTATCGGTCGTACCACTGTTCTTGTTGCCCAGACCATCGTTATACCGCGCAAAGCCGACGCGGAACTCCGCATAGGGCTCCGCACGCTTGATCACATAGCCAACCTTGGGGCCGACACCCAGCCCGCCGATCTGCAGACGGTTCGAGCCCACTTCCACGCCCTGGCCGTTGTAGTAGAACCCCTGCACATCGCCATAAATGCGCGCGTGACCAAGCCGGTACAGCTCCCCCTGCACGCCAAAGGTGGTGCCGAAGGCGGTCTTCGTCGTGTGCAGATTGGTCATTTGAGCAGCGCTGAAATCCGCATACACGCTGATCTGTGCGTTCGCGGTCCCCGCCGCCGCCGTCGCCAGACATACGACGCCCGCACTCCAGGCCAACCAGCCACCAACATTCATGCCGTGTTTCCTCCGACGCGAATCATACAGGATTGGATGGACCTTTCGGTACTACAAACTCTTGGCTGCCTGCGCCTTCTCCTTCAGCCAATAAGCCGCCGAGCCTACCGCAACCACCACCGCCGCCATCCATATCTCCCGCTGAAAGTTCGGCCGCCCCAGCAAAATGTACACAAAGCCGGCGATCGCAATCAGCGGCGGGACCGGGTATAGCCAGAGCCGGAACGGCCTCGGCATCCCCGGCTGAGTTCGCCGCAGATACATCACGCCCACATGCTGCAGCAGAAACTGCACCAGAATCCGCAGGACGACCAGCGCTGCAATCACCTCGGCAAGCGAAAAGAAGCAGAAAAAGATAGCCGCCGCCCCAAAATACAGTAGCGACACGACCGGAAAGCCCCCCGTCCGGTGCAGACGCGCGAATGGTGGAAAGAAATTCCCGTCCTGCGCAGCCGCGTAGGGGATCCGCGAGTAGCCCAGAAGCAGCGAAAAGATGCTCGCAAAAGCCGTGATCATGACCAGAATTGCAGCTAAAGCGCCCAGCCGTGCACCTAGTTGCCCCCCGTAAGCCTGCTGAATCAGCGTCGAAATGAGCGTTTGCCGCGCGGTCAGGTCCTTTGCCGCCAGCAATGGCTGCCACGGCACGACGGCCAGAATTGCCGCATTCAGCGCCAAATACAGGACCGTGACAAAGCCAATCGACAGCAGAATAGCCTGCGGAATAGTACGCGCCGGGTCACGGACCTCGGCGCCCAGAAACGTAATGTTGTAGTACCCCCAGAAATCGTAGGTCGCGATCAACATTGCAGAGGCCAGCCCCGTGAAAAACGCCGGAGTCAGCCGAAACGCACCCGGCGGGAACGAAACCACATTCGCCCAATGCCCATAAATCAACGCCGTGACCAGCACCCAGGCAATGGTCCCCAGCACCGTCACCCACAAAATATAGGAAACGATTCGCAGATTTGCCAGCCGGCGGTACAGCAGCCCAACCGCCAGTACGACCGAAAAAATAGCCACCGCAGTCCCTGGCGAAACAGTCAGCCGCCCGTAGTGAAGTGCTTGGTTCCTGAGCGAAGGCAGCAAAAAGCCGGCATATTGCGAGAGCCCAATCGAGCCGCTCGCCACCGAAAGCGGCGCGGAAAAAAGCAGTTGAAACGCAAACAGAAACGCCAAGAAGCGCCCCAGCTTGCCCGGATAGATCATGCGCAGAAACCGGTACGAGCCCCCCGCCTCCGGCATTGCCGCACCCAGTTCTGCCCACACTAGCCCATCGCAAACCGCCAGCAGCGCCCCAAAAATCCAGCCGAGCATCGCCTGCGGGCCACCCATCGCCCCTAACAACAGCGGCAGCGTAATGAAAGGCCCCACGCCGATCATGTCCAGCATGTTCAGCGCGACGGCGGAGCGAAGAGTAAGGGTGCGGGCCAGCATCGGTTGTCTGCATTAGAACAGGCGCTGAGTCCGGCAAGCCCGCGCATCATCTATTTCGGGTATGAGAGATTGGTACAGGATGAGTTTGCGACCTATTTCTCTCGCTTTTGCGGCGGTCACGCTGTCGCTTGGAGCGGCCCGCGCGCAGATCACGCCGGTGCCGATCCCCGCGCCCATGCCGGCCCCGCCCACACCGCCGGAGGCCGTCACCACAGTTCCCGCGGCGCCCGGTGCCATCCGCGCGCTGGCCGAACGCATTGCGCGCGACCCCGCAAATCTGGCCCGCGAGCGTGTCCAGCCGCAAGCCCTCGCCGACACGCTCGACATCAACCACGGCCCCGCCGCGCTTCAGCAGTTACTGAACAAGCTGCGAACGCGTGCGTCCATGATGCTGATCGTCGCACACCCTGACGACGAGGACGGCGGCCTGCTGACCTATGAATCGCGCGGTGCCGGCGCACGGGTCGCCATGCTGACGCTGACGCGCGGCGAAGGCGGCCAGAACCTGATGTCCGCCGACTTCAACGAGGCGCTGGGCCTGATCCGCACGCAGGAGCTGCTCGCCGCAGACCGCTACATGGGCGTCGACCAGTTTTTCGGCACGGAAATTGACTTCGGATTTTCAAAAACCAAGGAAGAAACGCTGGCCCAGTGGACCCACGACCGCGTCCTTTACGACGCCGTCCGCGCCATCCGGCTCTACCGCCCGATGGTCGTCGCAAGCGTTTTCGTAGGCGGCCCAACCGACGGCCATGGCCACCACCAGGTCGCCGGCGAGATCGCACAAGAGGCCTTCCTGGCCGCCGCCGACCCCAACATTTTTCCGGAAATGGGCCTCCCTGCCTGGGCCCCGCGCAAGGTCTACGCGCGCGTGCCGTTTTCTCGCGTAACCGCCTCCGGCATGTACGACTACGCCACCGGCCGCACCGTCCCCACCGTTTTCCACAACTACATCACCAACGAAGACACGCGCACCGAGCCGCAACCGACCGTGCTGATCCATGAAGGCGACCCGGCCACCATACTGGGCAAGCCCGCGCTCGGCATGGAAGGCCTGAGCTACGTGCAGTTCGCGCGCAAAGGCCTGGCGCTGCAGCAGACGCAGATCGGCCCCAACGTCCGCCTGGCCCCGGCCGGCCGCAGCGACACCGGCTATACCCTGATGGCCTCGCGCGTGGGCCCTTCGCCCGAATCCGAGCAGAGCCTGTTCGAGGGCATCGACACCTCGCTCCCTAGCCTCGGGGTTCCCGGTCTCGGCGAGATCGACGGTCTGCTGGCCCAGGCTCAGGCCCTGTTCAATTCGGAAAATATCGAGCTTACCGCGCCTCCCCTGCGTGATGCCCTGCGCAAGCTGGATGAGATCATCGCCACGCTGGCGCTGGACGAGACGACCAACGACGTGGCCCTGCATGAGCTGCGCACCAAGCGCGTGCAGCTCAATGACGCACTGGTCATAGCGCACCACCTGACCCTGCGAGCGGACTTGGCCGAGCCCAAGCTGCCCAGCGATTCCCTGCCTACGACCGTTTCCTCGCTCGCCGCCAAGCTGACCCTGGTGAGCGATAGCGCCAACAGCTTCCGCATCTCGCAGACCGGATTGACAGTGAATACCGCGCAGGAAGGCATCGGCAATGGCGCGGAAAAAGACCGCCTGGAGCCGCGTACGCAGCGCGAGGTGACCGTGCGTCTGCCGTACCTGGGCGGCCTGGCGGCGACCCGGCCGTACTTCAGCCGCAAGCAGATCGAGCAGCCTTATTATGATGTCGCGGTTCCCGCGCTGCGCAACGCGCCGGCAACTCCTGCGCCCATCGTAGGCCATATGATTCTGGACGACCAGGGTGTCCTGCTGGAGCTTGCCGCCATTGTCCCTTCGCCGACCGAAGCGAAGCCCAGACAGGCTCTTGTCGTCGTGCCGCCTGTGTCAGTTGAGCTGATGCCGAGCCGTGCAATCGTCGCACCCGGTGAGAAGACGCTGACCGTTCAGGTCCGCGTAAAGGGCGAGCACTACGGCCTGAACGAGTGTGCCACCGAAGGCGCCGCCCCCACGGGCGAGCTAGGATTTATCCTGCCGGAGGACTGGCATCTGGAGCCGCAAACCGCCGGCTACGACGCCATCTGCCCCAAGCTCGAAGCCAAATTCATGCTCACGCCGCCCAGTGTTTTTGGTGCCGGCTCCCAGTTGGAAGCGCAGGCGCTGGCCCGGTCCGGCAACCACAATTACGGAGAGGCCGTGCGCGCCGCCGGCTACCCCGGCCTGACCTACACAAACCTGTACACGCCGGCCGTCTTTCGCGCCACAAGCGTCGACGCCGTGACAGCGCCTGGCCTGAAGATCGCCTACGTTTCCGGCACCGGCGACGGTTTGACAACCTACCTGCCGAACCTCGGCATCACCGCAAAAGTCTTGCTGCCCACCGACCTGACCCCGGACAAGCTGAACGAGTACGACGCAGTCGTCCTGGGCGTGCGGGCCTACAGCGCGCACCCCGATCTGGACTCCGTCGCGCTCAAGGCCTATGCCGAGCAGGGCGGAATCGTGATCGCACAATATATGTCCGGCGGTTTCCCCACGGGGGCCGCGCCCTACCCGCTGCAGATCCCGGGCGACCCCTCCCACAACGTCGTTGAGGAAGCCCAACCCGTCGCCATCCTGATGCCGGAATCGCCGCTGCTGAACTGGCCGAACAAGATCACCGTCGCCGATTTTGACGGCTGGGTGGAAGAGCGCGGGCACGGCTTCCCCAGCAGCTGGAACGACAAATACCAGGCGCTGCTTGAAACCCACGACGTCGGCCAGGATGAGCAGAAGGGTGGTTTGCTGCTCGCGCCGGTCGGCAAGGGCGCGTACGTTTACCTGGCGTTCGCGGTGTACCGGCAACTGCCGGAAGGCGTTCCGGGAGCGTACCGTCTGCTCGCCAACCTTATAAGCTACGGCAAGAATCCGGAGAAAAAGAGATGACCCCCGAACGCGAAGCGCAACTACTCGAAGCCACGAATCTACTGCTCAACGCGCGCCGCACCAAGGTCGCGATTGCCGCGCTGCCGGCTGAGTTGGCGCCAGTCTCAATGGACGAATCGTTCTGGATGCAGGACCAGCTCATCGCGGACTACGGGGCTATTGGCGGGTTCAAAGTGGGTGCACCCACGGCAGACGCCACACCCATGTTCTGCCCGATGCCGGAAGCCTGGATCGCTGCATCCGGCGCCAGCTACAAGGGCCTGCGCTTCCGCGGTCTGGAGGCGGAAATCGCGTTCCTGATAGGCAAGGATCTACCTGCGCGCGCCAACCCGTACACCGACGAAGAAGTCTACGCAGCAGTCGAGTCCTGCCATCCCGCGATCGAGGTTTTGGAATCCGCACTGACCGACCCGCTGATCCCGGAGCTGCGACTGCAGATGATCGCCGACCTGCAGATGCACGGCGGCTTCGTCTATGGCGCGGCGGTCGCGGGCTGGCGGCAGATCGACTGGGCGAAAGAAACCGTCACGCTGGCGGTCGATGGTTCGATTCGCGTCGAGCGCATTGGTTCAAACACGTCCGGCGACTTGCGTCGTCTGCTGCCGTGGCTCGCCAATACGGGTGCCGCGCGGACGGGCGGGCTGCGCGCCGGCCAGTGGATTACGACAGGTTCCTGGACCGGAGTCGAAACGGGCTCGGTCAACTCCGCCGCGGACGCGCGCTTTACGACTGCCGGCAAGGTTGGTGTGCGATTCGACTACTGAGCGGCTGTTTATGCATCGGTAAATGGGCGTTCGAGCCTCAGCAAGCATCCTAGCGACTGAGGCTTCTTCCATGGCGCGCCCTTACTGGTCCGGTCAGATCACCATTTCGCTCGTGTCTTTCGGCGTAAAGCTCTTCGTCGCGACGGAAGCGAAGAACGAAATTCACTTCCACCAGATCTCGCGCAAAACGGGCGAGCGCGTGAAGTACCAGAAAGTGACCGCTTCCGCCCAGGCCGCGCAGCAGGAAGCCGCGCAGTCCGCCCCGGATGAAGACCCCGCACCCGCCGCGCCAGTGGTTGAGAAGGATGAGATCGTCAAGGGTTACGAGTACCAGAAGGGCCAGTACATCACGATTGAACCCAGGGAACTCGCCGACTTGCGTGTACCCTCCAAGCACACGATGGAGGTGACGCAGTTCGTCGATGAAGCCGATATCGACCCGGAATATTACGAGAAGCCTTACTTTGTCGTGCCGGAAAACGACTCGCAGACTGCCGCTTTCGCTGTTGTGAGACAAGCTTTGCTGGATACGAAAAAGGTGGCGCTCTCAAAAATTGCCTTTGGTGGGCGCGAGCATGTCGTCGCAATCAAGCCAGCCGACGACAACGGTATGATGGCCTACACGATGCGTTACGCGGCTGAGTTGCGCGAAGGTAAAGACTATTTCCGCGACATCAAGAAGTCCGAGGTGGATGAAGATTCACTCGACCTGGCCAAGCAGTTGATCAAGCGTAAGGCCGCAAGGTTTGACCCGGCACAATTCGTCGATGGCTACGAAGTCGCGCTGAAGGAGCTGGTGCAGGCCAAGATTGAGCACGCACCGATCCCACACGATGAAGCGCCCGCGCCCGTACGCGGCAACGTCGTGTCGCTGATGGACGCCCTGCGCAAATCGGTTGGCTCAGCCTCGGCAGAAGACTCGGAAGAGCACGAAGAGCGTCGCACGCCGGCGAAGAAAGCCGCTGCGAAATCGACGGGCAAAGGGATCTCGTTGGTGAAGTCCGCAAAGCCCGCGGCCAAGGCTCCGGCCAAAACTGCAACTAAAACAGCAAAGCGTAAGTCGGCCTGATGACCACCAAGAAAGCAGCACCAAAGAAGGCTGCGGCAAAGAAAGTCGCCGCAAAAAAAGCTCCTGCCAGGAAAACCGAGTCGGCGGCTGACGCGGTCGACACTCAGCTTGAACGCTACCGTTCCATGCGCGATTTCGCCGTCACGGCAGAACCCGCCGGCAAGGCCAAAGAGACCTCGCTCGACCAGCTTCCTTTCTGCATCCAGAAGCATGCGGCCTCGCACCTGCATTATGACTTCCGGCTCGGCTGGAACGGCGTGCTGAAGAGCTGGGCCTGCGCCAAGGGGCCAAGCTACGTCGTCGGCGACAAGCGGCTGGCCGTGGAGGTTGAAGATCACCCAATCGAGTACGGCGGTTTTGAGGGCATCATCCCCGCGGGCCAGTACGGCGGAGGCACCGTCATGCTGTGGGACCAGGGCACATGGGCGCCCCAGCCCGGGCATGAAGATGTCGAGGCGGGTCTGCGCGATGGGGAGCTGAAGTTCACGATGTCCGGCAGCAAAATGCATGGCAAATGGGCGCTGATCCGGATGGGTGGAAAGTTCGCTCGCGGCCCCAAACCCAACTGGCTGCTGATCAAGGAGCATGATGAGTTTGAGCGCGCTGCCGCCGACCCGGCTGTGACGGAAGCGGAATCCACTTCGGTCGTTACGGGCCGGTCGCTTGAGGAAATTGCGAAAAGCGAAGACCACGTTTGGAACTCCAAAGAGACCAACAAGGGTCCGCAGGCCTGGTACCGGCAGGACGCAAAAGGAATCGATGTCGCGCTCCCCGATGGTCTTCCGGAAGAATTACAGCCGAGCTTTTTGAAGCCGCAGCTCGCGCAGGAAACCGAATCCCCCCCGGCTGGCGACACCTGGATCCATGAACTCAAGCTCGATGGCTACCGCATGCAGGCGCGCAAGGAAGGCACTAAAGTCCAGATGCTGACGCGTTCGGGACTCGACTGGACCGACCGCGTCAAGCACGTTGCGGCGGAGGTCGCGCGCCTCGCCGTTGAAAACGTTACGCTCGACGGCGAGGTCGTCGTCCTGTCAGAAAACGGCACGACCAATTTTGCCGACCTGCAAGCCTCGTTCCAGGAAGGTGCGCGCAACCCGCTAACCTACTTCTGTTTCGACCTGCTGCATGTCAACGGGCACAGCACGCGCGACCTGCCGTTGCTCGACCGCAAAAAGCTGCTCGAACAACTGCTGTCCGACGCCAACAAGGAAACCCTGTTGATGTCCGAGCACCTCGTTGGCAACGGCGAAGCCATGTACCACAAGGCCTGCGAGCTGCACGCCGAAGGCATCGTCAGCAAGAAAGCGACCGCCCCCTACACAGCCGGCCGCAGTTCCGCATGGCAGAAAGCCAAGTGCCTGCATGAGCAGGAATTCGTCATCGGCGGCTACACGTTGCCGGGCAAGGGCAAGGCGGGCGGACCCGGGCTGGGCGCGCTTCTGCTCGGCTACTACGACGACGAGAAACGACTGATCTACGCCGGCCGCACCGGCACCGGCTTCACGCAGAAGTTTGCCACTACACTGCGCAAACGGCTTGAAACAGCCGAGATCAACACCTCTCCCTTCCTGAACCCCTCTGCCGAAGCCCGCAAGGGAGCGATCTGGGTGCGCCCATCTACCGTCGCGCAGGTACGCTTTGCTACCTGGACAGCGGACGACCAGGTCCGCCAAGCCGCATTCCTCGGCCTGCGCGAAGACAAACCTGCGAGCGAAGTACGTCGCGAGATGGCCGCGCCAACGCCCAAGTCGAACGAGGGCAAGCAGCACACGCTCGCGGAAGAAGACCCTGCGGCCAGTAAAAAAAAAGTAGCTACTAGCTCCAGATCCCTTGAAAAAGCGCCCGTCCGCCTGACTCATCCGGACAAGGTGCTCGACCCCACCAGCAAGCTGACCAAGCAGCAACTCGCCGATTTTTACTGGGCCGTCGCTCCCCGTATGCTGCCGCATATCGCTGGCCGTGCGCTCAGCCTGGTGCGTCTGCCCAACGGAGTAGGCCAGGCAAGCTTTTACCAGAAGAACGTGACAACCACGCTGCCGCCGGGCTTTGAGTCCGTCCCCGTGCCTGACAAAAAGACCGGCGAAATGCACCAGTACGTTTCCCTTTCGACGACGCAGGCCATCGCCGCGATGGCGCAGATGTCGGTGCTGGAAGTACACCCCTGGGGCTCGCTTGCCGCTGATCTGGAGCGCCCCGACCGCCTGGTCATCGATCTCGACCCTGACGAATCGCTCAGCTGGCAGGTGCTCACCGGCGCGGCGGAAGACGTCCGCAAGCGCCTGAAAACGCTCGGCCTGGAGTCTTTCCTCAAGACCACCGGCGGCAAGGGTCTGCACGTCGTCATCCCCATCGAACCCGACATGGCCTACCCGGAAATCAAGCAATGGTGCCACGGCTTCGCGCTCAGCATGGAACGCGCCAACCCCAGGCTCTACCTGACCAACATGAGCAAAGCCGCACGCCCCGGCAAAATCTATCTGGACTACCTGCGCAACGAGCGCGGCGCTACTGCAGTCGCCCCTTATAGCCCGCGCGCACGTGCCGGAGTCGGCGTCGCGGTGCCCATCGCCTGGTCAGAATTGAAGCTGCCAAAGCGGCCGGACTTCCGCATTGAGAATTTCGCAGAATGGCAGCCTCGCCTCAAGAAGGACCCGTGGGAAAAGATGCTTACCCTGTCGCAGGCGATTTCCCCAGAAGCCAAACGTGCGTGCGGCATAAAGTAGCACTGCCAAAGCCTGGGTGCCCCCTTCATCGCAGCTTCATCGCGATGAGTGGGACGTAGGAAGCCGGGTGTCGGAGGCCTGCATCCCACTCATCGCAAAAGCGCGATCAATGGGGCACCCAGCATTCGTTAAGCGGTTAGTGCGCGTCCGGGCGCCCCGCAACCCGGTCATACATATAGACGTCGCTCGTAGTCCCCAGAGCCTCGTTATACAGGTCGATCTCCCCCGTCGCGGCGTTCAACTCAAGCTCAAAATGGTGCAGCGCGCGCAGGATATCTGCCGTCGCCGGGATCTCAATGCGCGAGTTCTTCAGAAACTTCTGGTACCCCTTGTCAACCAGCCGGCAGATCTCCCCGCCGAGCACCCAACCCGGCTTCTGCAGCATCGTAACGCTGTCCTTGGTACCCATCAACTCCGCCGCGCAGCCCGATTTGCTCACACGCACCGCACCCGATTTACGTTGTGCACCCTCATGGGCTGCTGCGACATCAAACCGTTCAGTACCGAGCAGGGCCAGCACTTCGTCAAAGCTACGTTTCGCCACTTTCTTTGCCATAGCAATACGCTAGACTCAAACAGAACCCGTTGCAACCAGACACTATGCTCACCGCTACAAAACTCGCAGGCACCACGCTTCTTGAGCGCATCGGCAATACGCCGCTCGTGCGCCTGGACGAGCTCACCCGCAACATGCCGGGCATCCAGATCCTTGGCAAAGCCGAGTGGGCCAACCCCGGCGGCTCCGTCAAGGATCGCGCCGCGTCCGCCATCGTCGCAGATGCCATGAGCCGCAATCTGCTCAGCCCCACGCAGGGCCTGCTGGACGCGACTTCCGGCAATACCGGCATTGCCTACGCGATGCTTGGTGCAGCGCTCGGCTTCCCCGTCACACTCTGCATGCCGTCAAACGTCAGCCCGGAACGCAAACGCTATCTGGCCGCGTACGGCGCGACCATCGTCTGGACCAACCCTGCTGACGGCTCCGACGGTGCCATTCGCAAGGCCCGCGAGCTTTCCGCAGCCGAGCCCGAACGTTACTTCTATGCCGACCAGTACTCCAACGAGAACAACTGGAAAGCCCACTACCATACCACCGCGAACGAAATCTGGGATCAGACTGAAGGCCAGGTGACGCACTTCGTCGCGGGTCTCGGCACCTCCGGTACGTTCATGGGCACCACCCGTCGCCTGCGTGAGTTGAACCCGGGCATCCGTTGTATTTCCATGCAGCCGCATTCTCCCTTCAATGGCCTTGAAGGCCTGAAGCACATGGCCACCGCCATTGTGCCGAAGATCTACGACGCCCACCTCGCCGATGAAAACATCGACCTCGAAACCGAGCGCGCTTACGCCATGTGCCTTCGCCTGGCGAAGAAATCTGGCATCCTGGTAGGTGTTTCGGCAGCCGGAGCAGTTGCCGCCTCGCTGCAGGTTGCAGAGCGTGAGTACCGCGCCGGACGTGAGGCGACCATCGTCACGATCCTTTGCGATTCCGCAGAAAAGTACATGTCAGAGCGGTTCTGGACCGAAGCGTTACAGCAGGAGGGCCATTCCAATGGTTAACTGCCCGCAACGCTGTTGTCGTCGTCCTTAGCCCTGCCCCTGCGCTCCCGCGTGCGCTGACCCCCCTGCACCAAACCACGAAGGATCACCATGCTACGTCTGCAATTTTCTGACTATGAGACGCTCCGCGCCCACGGCGAACGCACCTACCCGCACGAGTGCTGCGGCGTCATGCTCGGCCACGCCGAAGCCGGCACCAATGTTGTCGTTCAAATCGTCGAGGCCGGCAACACCCGCACCGATTCCGCGCACAACCGCTACAACATCGCGCCGGTCGAGTTGATCCGTATCCAGCGCCAGGCTCGCAACGCCGGACTCGACATCGTCGGTTTCTACCACTCGCACCCGGACCACCCCGCGCAGTGGTCCCCAACAGACCACGCCGAGGCCCACTGGCTCGGCTGCTCTTACCTGATCACCCGCGTTGCTGGCGACGGCAAGGCAGGCAAGTCAGAGGACTCAAACTCGTTCCTACTCGCCGGCACCAGCGAAGAAGACAAGCAGTTTCAGGACGAGCCAATCGAAATCCTTATCGCCGAACCCGCCAACGCATAAGCATCCCCAGGAGCCACAGACATCATGCCAACGATCCACATCCCCACCCCGCTCCGCGCCTACACCGAAGGCAAGGAATCCGTCACAGTCGAAGGCACCACGGTAGCTGCAACGCTCGAAGCACTGACCACCCAGCACCCCGCGCTCAAAGCCAATCTCTTCGGCGTAGACGGCAAGCTGCGTTCCTTCGTCAACGTCTATTTGAACGACGACGACATCCGGTACCTGGACGGCAAGGAAGACGCACCTACCAAGCCCACGGATGAGCTCACCATCATCCCTTCGATCGCCGGTGGCCTCTAGTTTTCTGTCGCAGCCATCTTTTGTTTGTCTTCCCCGAAGGGGATCTGCAGTTTGTATCCGCACTTGATAGGAGCACCCATGTCCACCGCCACACTCGACCCCATCGCCGCACTTCCCAAGCTCACCAACGAAGAAGTAGCCCGCTACTCGCGCCACCTGATCCTTCCCGAAGTCGGCTATGAAGGCCAGCAAAAGCTCAAAGCCGCGCGAGTCCTCTGCGTCGGCACCGGCGGCCTCGGCGCGCCGCTTTCGCTCTACCTCGCCGCAGCCGGCGTGGGCACGCTCGGCCTGGTCGATTTCGACACTGTCGATGCCAGCAACCTGCAGCGGCAGGTCATCCACTCCACCAAAACCGTCGGCATGCTCAAGGTCGATTCAGCCGAGATCATGCTCAAGGGCCTGAACCCTAACCTCAACGTCATCAAGTACAACACCATGCTGACCAGCGCCAACGCGCTTGAAATCTTCAAGGATTTCGACGTCATCGCCGACGGCACCGACAACTTTCAGACCCGCTACCTCGTCAACGACGCCTGCGTCCTGACCGGCAAGCCCAACGCCTACGGCAGCATCTTCCGCTTCGAGGGCCAGGCCAGTGTCTTCGCCACCGAAACCGGCCCCTGCTACCGCTGCCTGTACCCGGAGCCACCACCGCCAGGCCTCGTCCCGAGCTGCGCGGAGGGCGGCGTGCTCGGCATCCTGCCCGGCCTCGTCGGGATCATCCAGGCGACCGAAGTCATCAAGCTGATTCTCGGCATCGGCGAAACGCTCGCCGGCCGCCTGCTCCTGGTCGACGCGCTCGGCATGAATTTTCGCCAGCTCAAGCTGCGCAAAAACCCCGAGTGCCCCGCCTGCGGCACCCACGAGATCAAGGAATTGATCGACTACGATCAGTTCTGCGGCATTGAGAAGCCGAAAGACGCGACCGGCCCACTCGAGGTCGCCGCAAACCAGAACGTCTCCGGCTCCATCGTCGAAGGCATCCCGCAGATCACCGTCCAGGACCTGAAGCGCAAGCAGGATGCTCACGAGAACTTCTTCCTGCTCGACGTTCGCGAACCGCACGAAGTTCGCATCGCCTCGCTCGGCGCACCGCTGATCCCGGTAGGCTCGCTGGAAGCCCGCATCGCAGATATTCCGGTCGCCAAAGATGCCGAAATCATCGTCCACTGCCGCTCCGGCGCCCGCAGCCAGAAAGCCGCACTCATCCTCAAACAGCACGGCTTCACCAACGTCGAAAACCTCGCCGGCGGCATCCTCGAATGGGCCGACAAAATCGACACCAACATGCCCAAGTACTAATCCTGAAAACCCGGGCGCCCCATCCTTTGACAGCCTCACCGTCAAGGGGTGGGGTCTTTCTCCGTAGCAAAGGCCGTTTGATTAAGCCGTCGGCTCGTCCTTATCGTCCATCACCAGCATTTCCATCGCCAGCGGCGGCTCCATCATGCAGTCCATCCTACCGATCGCCTCTACCGCGCGCGCCATCACCGAGTTCAAACAAGGCTCCGTAGTCACCACAAACGGCAGCCGATCCTTAGGGTATCCGCGACGCTGCAGCAGCGAATCAATATTTGCACCCACATCCGACAGCGCCCCAGCAATCGCCGACACGATCCCCGGCCGGTCGTCCACCACAAACCGCAGGTAGTGCGGCGCGACCGAGTCCCCCGTCACCCCCATCGCCCGTGCCGGAAACGTAACCGCCCGGGCCCCCTGCGCGACCGCCACAATGTCACTTACCACCGCCACCGCCGTAGCATCCCCGCCGGCGCCGTGGCCTGAAAACACCACATCGCCGCCCAGCACGCCGGTCGTCACCACCATATTCTGCGTGCCCTTGGACCACGCCAGCGGCGACTCCCGCGGCACCACCATCGGCGCCACCCGCGCATACATGCCGCTCCCCTCCACCTGCGCCCGGGACACCTGCCGAATCGTCCCGCCGAGCTCCTTCGCGTAGGCAAAATCCACGGCGTCGATATCCTTGATCGTCTGGCAGCTTACCGCCTCCGGATCAAGCTCCGCATGCATCGCGATCCGAGCAAGGATACACAGCTTTGCACGCGCATCTAAACCACCCACATCCGCCGTAGGATCGGACTCCGCATACCCCAGCGCCTGCGCGTCGGCCAGCACGTCAGCGTAGCGGTCACCAGCCTCCATCCGCGACAAAATATAGTTACAAGTCCCGTTCAAAATCCCACTGATCCGCGTGATCCGGTCACCGGCCAGCCCCATCTGCATCCCCGGAATCACCGGCACTCCGCCAGCCACCGCGGCCCCGTGCAGCAACTGCCCACCGTGCTCAGCGGCCAGCGCCATCATCTCTGCCCCACGATAAGCGATCAACTGCTTATTTGCCGTCACCACCGACTTCCCCGCCCGCAGCGCCGTCTCAATCCAGTCCCCTGCCGGCGTCAGCCCACCCACCAGCTCGACGATCACGTCTGCCGCGAGCACATCCTCAAACCGCTCCGTCCAAATCACACCCGTCGGCACACTCCCAGCCGCCGCGGCCCTTCGCTTCCGTTCCACGCCACGGTTGTAGATATACGTCAACGAAACGCCGGGCAGCCGCAGCATATCCAGCGCCTTTGCCACGGAAGCCCCAACCGTTCCAAACCCAACAATCGCCACTCGTGTCATCAGTAATGAACCCTCCCGACAGCCTTGTTCCATTCCTCAAAACTCGCGCGTGCCTCGTCCCGCAGCAGGTTCTGCGCCGGCAATTCTCTCTCTCCGACACTCTTCCGAACCTGCTCATAAAACGCACTATCGTCGAACCCCGCACCAGCCGCGTCAGCCGCCGTACTGCCATAAACCAGACGCGCGCACCTGGCCCACAAAATAGCCGTCAGACACATCGGGCAAGGCTCGCAGCTTGAGTAAATCGTAGCGCCCGCAAGCTCAAACGTCCCCAGCCTGGCGCACGCTGCTCGGATCGCCGTGACCTCCGCGTGGGCCGTCGGATCGTTCGTCGCCGTGACCTGGTTGGCCCCGCTGGCAATCACAATCCCCTCGCGCACGATGACTGCGCCAAACGGCCCGCCACGCCCGCTGCGCACATTTTCCGTCGCCAATACGATTGCCATTCGCATAAATCGTTCATCATCCAGCATGCCGCCCCCGCCAAAACACGATTATGGCACACGCCTCATCCATCCTTGCTAAACTGGCTCCAGTCCCTAAATCATGCCTATCCAATCTCTCAATCCCGCGACCGGCGAAGTCCTTCGCACCTTTGACCCGCTAGACGACACCGCCATCCGGGCCAAGATTGCCGTCGCCGCCTCCGCCTTCCGCACCGGCTTCGAAATCCCGCTTGAGCACCGCGCGCTTTGCATGCGCAAGCTCGCCGGAATCCTGGAATACGAGATCACCGAGCTCGCCACGCTGCTCACGCAGGAGATGGGCAAAACCCTCACAAGCTCACGCGCCGAGATTCTCAAATGCGCCTCCGCCTGCCGTTATTACGCAGAAAACGCCGCACGCATCCTGTCTGAAGAACCCATCCCGACCGAGAATCAAAACTCCTACGTCCGCTGGGATCCGCTCGGCGTCATCCTGGCCGTCATGCCCTGGAACTTCCCTTTCTGGCAGGCGTTCCGCTTCATCGCGCCGGCACTGATGGCAGGAAACGTCGTGTTGCTCAAGCACTCGTCCAGCGTCCCCCAGTGCGCGCTTGCGATTGAAGCCCTGGTCCGCCGCTCCGGCTTCCCACGCGGCGCGCTGCAGACGCTCCTCATTGAATCGCGCCAGGTAGAATCCGTCCTAGCCGATGAGCGCGTTGCCGCCGTCACCGTCACCGGCTCAGAAGCCGCAGGCCGCGCTGTCGCCGCACAGGCCGGCTGGCTGATCAAGAAGTCCGTGCTTGAGCTCGGCGGGTCCGATCCCTATGTCGTCATGCCGTCCGCAGCTCTGGATACTGCCGTCGAGCAAGCCGTAAAATCGCGCACAGTCAACAACGGCCAGTCCTGCATCGCCGCCAAACGCTTCATCGTTCACGAGGAAGTCTACGACGCGTTCGAGGAAAAGTTCGTCGCCGCCATGGAAGCTCTCGTCGTCGGCGACCCCATGAAGGACACCACCGACGTCGGCCCGCTAGCAACCACCCAGCTTCTCGCAGACCTGGAGCAGCAGGTCCAGGCCGCCACTGCCGCCGGGGCCCGCATCCTGTGCGGTGGCGAACGGATGGTCGGCAAGGGTAACTTCTTCGAGCCCACCGTGCTCGCCGGTCTGCCGCGCACCGCCGCCGTCTACCGAGACGAAATCTTTGGACCCGTCGCACTCCTGTTCAAGGCCACCTCGCTTGAGGAAGCCATCGAGATCGCCAACGACACTCCATTCGGCCTGGGTGCAAGCGTCTGGACCACAGATGCAGAGGAGCAAAAGCAGTTCATCGCCCAGTTGGAAGCCGGCCAGGTTTTCGTGAATACCATTGTCGCCAGCGACCCGCGCTTACCCTTTGGCGGCATCAAGCGCTCTGGCTACGGCCGGGAGCTTTCTGCCGCCGGCATGCATGAGTTCCTGAACGCCAAGACGGTCGTCATCGCAGAGCCAATCCAGCAGACCGAAATCCCCTTTGAGACTGCCACTCCGGAAGTCGCACGGGAACCCGTCCTCAGCCACGGCCCCTTCGACTCCAGCCAGTTCCGCTCCGCCTTCGAAACCGCCCTGGAAGAAACTGAATAGCGCAAAAGTTGCGGTGCCCATCCATCTCGCACTTGCGATGAGTGGGACGCAAGCCTTCACCCAGCCAACAACAAAAGGGAGCGCCACAGCGCTCCCTTCCTATTTGTCTCTCATCCCCAGAATCCCGTTCCTGTCGTTGCTCTTGTCCTTGTCATTCCCGAACGGAATCGGCGGTTGCCTGTACCTGTCCCTAACAGCCACTAAAAGCTAAATGACAAATTCAAAGTAACCCGGCGAATCGCCGCATCCGTAGTAAAAATATTCCCTGCCAATTGCAGACTGCGACCGAAACTGGGAGAGGTAAGCGTACCCTGCGGAACGCCGCGGTCCGCTACGTTGAAGACGTTCGACGCCTGTGCGCCGATGGTCAGGTTGTACTTCTTACCGCTGCTGCTACCGCCTCCGCCAAAGCCACCACCACCTCCTCCGCCGCTGGGCCCACGTCCGCCGCCACCCGGCCCACGTCCTCCGCCCGGACCTCCGGGACCGCCGCCCTGGCTGCGTGCTGCCGAAGCGTCAGTCACCTTGGATGCGCCGAACCCAAACGTTTTGTTGATTCGCATGTTGAGCGTGAAGTTGGCCGGTCCGGTGCACGCATTGATAGGTGCAGGGGTGAAGTTCCCTGCCGTCCCGGGCGTTGCAAAAGTACCGCAGCCCGCAATCGTTTTGACGAACTGATTACCCACCCCAGCGGTTCCGGTGGGTACGACAACCGCGCGATTGTTGAAGATGTTGTCGTTATAGACGTCCAGCCCGGAAGTAATGTTGTAAGGGGTTCCGGAATTGGCGACAAGGAATGGGCTGACCGAGATGAGATGCGGCAGGGGGATGTTGCCGAAGACGAAGACGCGGTTGCGCGTGTCGAAAGAGGCGCGGCCGTAGTCTGCGCCGAGATTGCCGGGGACCGAAGCGAAGCCGCCCGAGCCGGAGTTGTCGGACTTGGCAAAGTTAAGCACGTAGTAGCTGCCGACGGTGCCGTACTTGCCGCGGTAGTTCAAGTTGGTGACGAGTTGGTCCTGGTTGAAGATGCCGTTGGACTGAAACTGGTAGACGAGCGGGCTGCTTGCCCCAGGTGCTGCGGTTGCGGTGGGGCCAATGTCGGAGTTGTACTGGTGTACGCCGCGGATGTGTTGGTAGTTGACGGATACGGTGGTATTGCGGGCGAGTTGCTGGTCGACACCCACATTGAACTGGATCTGGTAGCCGGTGCGGAGATCGCGATAACCGGGGGCTGCGGTCTCGATGGTGTTGATAGTGAGACGGCCTGCGGAAGAGTTCGCGGCAAGCGTCTGGCAGGCGCCCACGGTGCCGGGCGTGCAGGTGACCGGGATGGTGGAAACCTGGGAGTTGCTGGAAATGACGGTGTAGCTCTGCTGATTGACGCCGTTATTGCGCGCAACGGTAAGCTGGTTGCCGAGCGCGAAGCGGTCGTAGAAGATGCCGGCACCGGCGCGGATAACGGTCTTTTTTGTGATGCCGTAGGCGGTGGAAACGCGCGGGGCGAAGTCCTTGTGGTCGTGGATGTAGTTCTGAGTTTCGTAGCGAAGGCCGTAGCTGAAGGTCAGGTTAGGCTTTATTTTCCAATCATCTTCAGCGTAGAGGCCCAGATCGATATTGGTGGCACTGACGGAGGAATTCTTGACCTGCGTAAAGCTGAAGGAGTTCAGGTTGTTGCCCGTATTCACGCCGGTGTTAGCGCAGGAAATGCCGGCGGCCTGTGCGGCGGTCGAACCAGCGTAATCGCAGATGCTGTTGTAGGTGAAGCTGCCAATGGTGTTGCCGATGAGGGTGTTGCTATCGCTGGTGCTGCGCAGCCGGCCGCCGAGGCGGAGGAAGTGCTTGGCGAGCGCAACCGAGGTGTAGTTCTGCACTTCAATATGATTCTGCGCGTCGCTTTCACTCTGCAGGCCCACGCCTGAGTTGAAGGATCCCTGCACGTTGATGACGGGGACGTTGGTGACGGGAAGCGTGCTTGAGGTTGGGCGCTGGTACTCGAAGCGGGTTTCGTTGATGACTTTCGCTGAAAAGATCTGGGTGTCGGAGATCTGCAGAGTAGTTTCTGCGCTGCTGGAGTTGGTCCCGGTAGAGGGGAGATCGAGCCCGCCGATACCCTGGTTCTGCAGGCTGTTGTGTTCGAACTGGAAGCGGGCGGTAAGGGTGTTTTTCTCGCCGATGGCGACATCGACGCGCGGGGAGAAGTCGTAGCGGGTCTGCGGGGCGAACTGAACGAAGTTGAAGTTGGCGACGTCCATGCAGCCGACAGTGTTCGGCGCGCAGATCGTTCCGGGCGCGGCGGCGGAGGTGTAAATGGCGGGCGCCAGGACGATGTGGTTGTCTTGCGTATCGCGGTAGGAGCCGTTCATGGTGAACGAAGCCTTTTTATTGATGGGGCCGGTCAGTGAGCCGAAGCCGTAAATCTGGTAGTAGCCGGGCTGTGGCGTGGTGGGCGCGATGAAGACGCTGCCCGTGTTAAAGCTCTTATCCAGACCATTCAGGTTGAAGGATCCGTGGAACTTGTCCGTTCCCGGCTTTGTAAACACTTCCACGCGACCGAACCCAGGGCGATCGTACTGGGCGGAGAACGGATTCTGGTTGATGCGGATTTCGCGGATCGACGATTTGGGCGGAAGCTGTCCGCCAGTGAAACCATCAATGTAAATCTGACCGCCGTTGGGACCGGCAGCGGGGCCGGCAAGCGCGGAAAGCTCGCTGGCGAGCTCGTCCGGATCGTCGGACAGCGCGTCCAGATCCTTGCCCTTCAGCACAGTCGCGCTGGCATTGGAGTCCTGATCGACCGAAACCTGATTCTGGCTGGTCGTAACGTTCACGACGTTTTCAACGTCCTGGATCAGCAGCTTGGCGTTGATCGTCAGCGGCACGGCACCGGTAACCTTCAGCCCCTGGCGCACAAAGCTGGCAAAACCGGTCATCGTGATAGTAAGCGCGTAGGTTCCAGGCGGCACGCCGCGCAACGCGTAAGTACCGTCCTGAGCAGACTTTACCGTGTAGGCTTTTCCGTTGGGCGCAGTCAGCGTGACCACCGCTCCTGGGATCAAGGCAGAATCCGGATCGAGCACATTCCCCTGCAGCACGACGGCGCCACTGGCCTTGGTCACGGTCTGCGCGCCCGCTGCGTTTTCCTGCATCGGCGAGGCAGTTTGCGCTCCGGCAGCCTGAGCGTGCAGCGCGGAAGGTGCGCAAATAATGGAAACCGCAGCTAGAATCAGGGCCGAAGAAGCTGTAGTACGGGACACTTTGCTGCTGAAAGACATCGAAACTCCTAGAATAAAGTGGCAGTTTTACAGGGCTTACTGCGAACCACCGCCGGCGCCTTCCGGACCCAGGGTCCAGGGCGACAACGTGATGGGTTGCGTGCTGGCGCCGGGCGCGGAGAGCAACTGCTCGACACCTGCAAGCATGGTGATTGCGGTGAGCGAATCGCCGCGACCCATGGAAGCGACAATCATGACAGCATCGCCGGGCTTGAGTTCAGCCAGCGTGACCTGTGGCAAACGCGCCAGCATGCGGGATAAATCCATGCCTGCGCGACGCGATTCACCGGCGCCTGCTGGAGCGCCGGCAGGCCGTGCGCCCGCTGCCGGTGTTGTGTTGCGATTGGCGAAAGATGCGGCCGCTTGGGGCGGCAGCTTGCGCAGATCGGAGTTGGGGGTGATGCTGACCGTCTGCGTCTTCTTGCTGGCGAGGTCTTTCAAGGTGACGGTCTGCGCTGAAGCATCGACCGAGACGATGGAGCCTGACAGATTCTCGAAGGTTCCAGTCACCACCTCATCGGCGGTGATGGTGGTGCCATCTTCAGACTTGGGGCCGCGAACTGAAATCTGGTCGCCGGTGTGAACCTGGTCCAGCGTTCCGGGTTTGGCGTCGCCGAAGGCTACCGAGTCAGGCGCGTACCGGCGGAAGATGGTGTTGGGGGTGGTGGCGACTTTCAGGGTCCTGGCTCCAGCCGCGACCGTAAAGGCTTGCCCATCAACGCCGCGAACCAAACCTCCAACGCCGTTGCGCTGCCAGTCTGCCTGCTGCGAGGCCTTCTGCGCGGCGAGTGCGTCGCCCTTCATCAGGATGATGCGGGCTGCGTGCAGTTCGCTGGCTTCGTCGCCGATCTTGCCGGTAACCAGTGCGCGGTCGCCTACTGCGACGCTGGTGAGCGCGCCAGGCGTTGCGGTTTTGAGATCCTTGCTTCCGGGGGCGAGCTGCAGAAACCTCGTTTCGTCATCTACATCAACCGTGATGGAGGCATTTGCGTCGGTTTTGATGGTGACTTGTTTGCCCTGAACTGCGCTGACTGTTCCGCCCTGAAAAGGTGCTTTCTGGGCCTCGAGCGCAGGACTTGCGAGGGCTGAAACTGCCGCGAAGGTAAGAATTTGTGAGGTTCTGGAGAACATTTATTTTCCTTCGTGATCCTTGAAACTCTAAGTGATACGAACCGAGGGGGTAAAAGTTTCGCTGGGGTGAATATTTAGCTACTTTTTGTAGTCTACCTACCCCCCCTGGTTTAGGGGCTAAAGTCTTCAAACGATTGAGCTTAAGTCTGGACTCGCGGTCACAAACGGAAGATCGCCTTTTAGACTTGCCTGCTGTTTGAAGGTTGCTTTTGTCAAGCAGGGGCTAAGTAATGGAGTAAGTCTGCAGCAGCAGCTAAACAGGTTGAGTTAGTGACCGGCACCGGGTTCTTCTGTGGAGATGACTACGAGGCTCATGGGTGGGACTGTGAGTTGACCAGCGTTCAGCAGGGTGACCTCCGGCTTCAGGGTCATGAGGAGCTTGTTTTCCTCGCTGACTTTGAAGTTGGCGGGGGCGTCACCCAGGTTGGCTACGATGATGGTTTTGCGACGGTCCATGCGGAGCCAGCGGCCTTCTTCAGAATACGAAACCTTGATGTGGCCTGGGTCGCCGTCATTAAGGCAGCGGGAACTGCGGCGCAGGTGAATGAGGGCTTTGACCCAGGCTAGCATTTCCGCGTGCTCGCCCTGTGTGGCTTCTTCCCAATTGAGCTTGGATTTGGTGAAGGTGGCGGGGTCTTCCGGGTTGGGAAGGTCTGCGCCATCGAAGCCAAAACCGGCGAATTCTTTCTTGCGACCTTCCGAGACCAGCCTGGCCATTTCGGCGTCTTCGTGGTCTGCGAAATAGAGGTAAGGGGTGGAGGCGGCGAACTCCTCTCCCATGAAAATCATGGGCAGCATGGGCGCGGTGAGGACGATGCCGAGGCCGATTTTTACTTTCTCGTTGCCTAGCAGGTGGTGGATGCGCTCGCCGAATGCGCGATTGCCGACCTGATCATGATTCTGCAGGAAGTTGACGAAGCGGTGAGCGGAAAGATTGCTGATGGGCCGGCCGTGCGAGTGGCCGCGGAAGCCGCTGTACTGACCCTGGAAGACGAAGACTTCCTTGGCGGCCTTGGCGAGGGACTCAAATGCGCCGAAGTCGGCGAGGAAGCCGCCGGCGGAGGCATCGTCATTCTGGAAGAGGATGGTGGCGAGCGAGTGGTGAAAGTCGTCCGCCCACTGGGCGTCCATGCCGTAGCCGTTTGCTTCGATGGGGCGCACGATCTTGGGATCGTTCAGGTCCGATTCGGCAATGAGGACCAACCGGCGGCCCAGGGTAGAGGACAGATTGTCGACATCGGCCGACATCTGCTCCAGGAAGTGGACGGCCGAGCGGTCCCACATCTCGTGAATTGCATCGAGCCGCAGGCCGTCGACATGGAAGTCACGCATCCACATGATGGCGTTATCGATGAAGAAAGCGCGGACCTCGTCTGAGCCTTTGCGCTCGAAATTTACGGCGACGCCCCACGGCGTGTGGTGCTGGTCCGTGGTGTAGGGGCCGAACTTTCCGGTGTAGTTTCCGACCGGGCCGAAGTGATTGTAGACAACGTCCAGAATGACGGCGAGTCCGTGATCGTGGCAGGCGGCGACGAAGCGCTTGAAGGCGTCTGCCCCGCCGTAGTGCTGCGTGACGGCGTAGAGATCAACGCCATCGTAGCCCCAGCCGCGGTTACCGGCGGCCTCTACGATGGGCATGACCTCTATGTGAGTTATGCCGAGATCAAACAGGAATGGAAGGCGCTCGATGGCGGAATCAAAGGTGCCTTCCTGGGTAAAGGTGCCGATGTGAAGCTCATAGATGATGGCGCCGGTGAGGGGCGGGCCCTGCCAGAAGGGCTCATCCCATTTGAAGGCGTCCTGATCATAGAGTTGCGAGGGACCGTGGACGCCCTGCGGCTGCGAGAGCGAGCGAGGGTCGGGGATGGGGGTGGGGTCTTCATCGAGCAGGTAGGCGTAGAGCGAGCCGGGGTTAGCGGCTTCAATTTCTGCACGCCATTTGCCATTGTCGTCCGGGCCCTGCATGGGGTAGGGGGTGCCGTCTACCTGGATCTGGACACGTTTGGGGATGGGGGCCCAGAGGGTGAAAGTGTGCATGGGTGGGGCTCCTTGGCGGCGGCTAAATATGGGACTTTTGGTAAGGAAAGCAACGGCAAAGCTAAAGGGCAAAAGCAGATCCCCTTTGGGGGATGACAACCAAGAGCTGCCAGGACCAGGGCGGACGTAGCTTCCCTGCGAGGCTGACAAACAAGAGGTGCGAAGCGTAGAGCGAGAGCAGATCCCTTTGGGATGACAAGCAAGTGCGACGCTATGAGGATTTATGGAGCAGGGCTACGGGAAACGATTGGAGGAGGCTCGAGGTTTGGATGGGGCCAGCGGGGTGGGTCTCGTTGGTGAGCAGGTTGGTCCAGGTGCCCGGGGGGAGAGTAATAGTGGTTTGTTGCCAGGCTGGGGTCATGGTGCGGACGGGGGCGATGGTGATGAGCGAATTGCCGCGTTGATAGGCGATGATCTGATCTGTGGTCTGCTCAAGTGTTGAGAGTGGCGTGTAGGGGCCGATGAAAAGTTCTGGGTTGTTGCGGCGAAGCTTGAGGCAGGTGTGGATCAGGTGGAGCTTGGGGAGGCCTTCTTCCATGCGAGCCATGATCTGAGCCGGCGTGAGCCTGGGAAGTTCTGCCAGGAGTCTGGTGCGGAGTTGGTAGTCGACGGGGCGGCGGTTGTCGGGGTCGACGAGGGAGTGGTCCCAAAGCTCTGAGCCCTGGTAGAGGTCTGGGACGCCGGGGCTGGTGTGCTTCAGCAGAGTCTGCGTGAGCGAGTTGATGCGGCCGGCTTCATTGATGGTTGCGATAAAGGCGGCTAATTCGCTTTTGAAGTTTTCGTCAGCGAAGAGGCAGTCGATGAAGTGGTTCAGCGCTTCTTCAAACGGTTTGTTGTTGTTGACCCAGGAGGTCTGCTGCTTGCCTTCGCGCATGGCCTTTTGCATGTAGGCCTTGGTGCGCTCCGCGTCGATGGGCCACGCGCCGATGAGGGTCTGGTAGAGAAAGTATTCGGTGTTGGGATCGGGGTAGGTTCCGGTGAAGGCGGTGCGTTGGGCGAAGTTCCACTTGAGGATGAGGTCGTTGAAGGCTTCGGGAACCTCCGTAAGCACCGCGAGGCGGGCGCGGACGTCATCAGCGCGCTTAGTGTCATGCGTGCTGAGGGTGGTCATGGACTGCGGATGCGTGGCCTGCATGCGCTGGTTGTAGGCGTGGAAGTCAGCGATCGAGAGGCCGTTGCGTGCGGGGTCCGCGCCTACTTCGCACAGGCTGGTGAGGCGGTCGTAGCAATAGAAAGCCGTGTCTTCCACGCCCTTGGCCATGACGGGTGAGCTGAACTGCTGGAAGCGCAGGATGAACTCGGTGGCGGTGGGGCTTTCAATCTGAAGCGTAAGGACCTGCTCAAAGAAGTCGAAGAGGCCGGGGTCAATTTCGGGTCGATTTTCGCGAGCGCAGCTGACGGCGCGTGCGATGATGTCGCGGTCCTCGTCCGTGATTTCGGGCGCACGGGCGGGGACACCGAGGGACGACTGCGTGCCGGGAAAAACATAGGTGCGGTAGACGCTGAAGCATGCCGCCAACTCGCCTATTGCGCGGCGAATATCTGCGCGGGTGCTGTCGCGCTGGTTGCGATTCTGCTCGCAAAGATCGACGAAGATGCTGGTGAGGCGGTTGACGTCTGAGCCCAGTGCGGCTTCCGTGACGGCGATCTTTTTGTCGTGCGCGATGGCGGGAAAATCGACGGGTTGCTGGGTGAAAGCGGCGTAGATTTCTGTCAGCTTTTGCAAGCCGCGCGGGGATTGCAGAACGCCGTTGGCGACGTTGAGGAAGTCGTATCCGCTGGTGCCATCGATGGGCCAGGACTCTCGCATGTACTCGCCGGCGGCAAGGATTTTTTCGCCTACGATCCACGCGTCAGGGGCGGCGGCGCGCAGGCGCTGGAAGTACTGCAGCGGGTCGCGGAGGCCGTCGGGGTGATCGATGCGGACGCCATCGAGGACGCCGGTCGAGAGCCATTCAAGGATGAGCGAGTGAGTTTCATTGAAGACGCCTTCACGCTCCATGCGCAGGCCGATAAGGTTGTTGACGTCGAAGAAGCGACGGTAGCCGAGCTGCTGGTCTGCGGTCTTCCACCAGGCGAGACGGTAGTGCTGGGCGCTGAGGAGTTCGTCTAGAGCGTCAGGGTCGGCGTTGATCTCGGCTACGGCTTTATCAATCGACCGGCAGACGTCTTCATCGTCTGCGCATAGGCGCTGCAGCATGGTGTGGATGACGAGCTTATCGCGATGGCGCGCGATGACGCTGGGGCGGTCTGTAAAAGTCGCCGTGGGCAGGCGCAGGAAGGACGCGGCGATGAAGGCGAGGGTGTCCGACGGACCGGATTGCTGGGCGCGGATGAGGATGCCGGGGATGGTGGTGGGGGCGAGGGGAAAGGTCTGGCCGGCGGCCTCGATGAGGAAGGTTGCGGCGCTGCGCTTGAGGGTGATGCCGCCTGAGGCGAGGACTTTTCCGTACTGCTCGCCCAGGACCGGGACGAGGACTTTGTCACGCAGGCGCGCTTCCTGGATGTTCCAGTCAATATCAAAAAAGCCGGCGTAACGGGAGCTTATGCCGTTTTCAAGGATGTCCCACCAGAACTTGTTTTCTGGGCCAATGGCCATGTGGTTGGGGACGATATCGAGAATCTGACCCAGGTTGTTTTCGCCCAGGGTTTTTGAGAAGGCTGCGTGGGCGTCTGCTCCGCCTAGTTCCTCGTTCACTGCGTGGTGATCAACTACGTCATACCCGTGCATGGAATGCGGGGCGGCTTGCAGGTACGGTGAGGAATAGACGTGCGAGATGCCCAGCGCGGAGAGGTAGGGCGCGATGGCTGCGGCGTCCGCGAAGGTGAAGGATTCGTGGAGTTGCAGGCGATAAGTGGACGCCGGGATGGTGGGCATACCGCGTTGGATGCGATTGAGCGCGAGGGGTTGGGTTTTGATCCCACTCATGACGATGATGTTGTCAGGAATGGGACGACTAGCGGTTGTGGTGATCCCGGCGAAATGCAGGTCCTTCGACTCCGCTCAGGATGACAGTTGTTCTCTAGCGTTGGGCGGGGGTCCAGTTGCCGCTGAGGGTGTAGGCGGCGTGGGCGATGGCGATATGGGTAAGGGCTTGCGGGAAATTCCCGAGCATGCGTTTCTTCTTGGGATCGTATTCCTCAGAAATCAGGCCGAGGTCGTTTGAGAGGCCGAGGAGGCGCGTGTAAAGCGCGTTTGCTTCCTGTTTGCGGCCGATGAGGAAGAGATTGATGACGAGCCAGAAAGAGCATGGTAGAAAGACGCCTTCGCCGGGGGGGAGACCGTCCGGTGAGGTTTTGGTGTCGTAGCGGAGGACGAGGCCGTCCTGCGTGAGGTGCTTCTGGATGGCGTCGACCGTGCCGATGATGCGTGGGTCGTCCATGGGGAGGAAGCCCACGAGGCCGATGCGAAGGCAGGAGGCGTCGAGCGCGGTGCTGCCGTAGGACTGGGTGAAGGAATTGAGCTTTTTGTTGAAGCCCTTTTCACAGACCTGCTTGTGGATGAGGTCGCGATTTTTGATCCAGCGTTTGAGGTCACCGCAGCCGTTGAATTGGTCGTAGTGGCGGATGGCGCGGTCCAGTGCTACCCACGCCATGACCTTGGAATAGGTGAAATGCTTGCGGCCGCCGCGGGTCTCCCAGATGCCGTCGTCGGGCTGATCCCAGACGTGACAAAGGTGATCTACGAGCTGGGCCTGGAGCGCGGCGGCGTCTACCTTGATGTCGCCGTCAGCTTCCGGCATGTTGGTGAGCGCGGCGACTACTTCTCCGAAGACGTCGAGCTGGAACTGGGTGCTGGCCTTGTTGCCGAGGTTGACTGGTGTGGAGTTCTCGTAACCCGGGAGCCAGTCCGGGCGCCACTCCTGGAGCTGGCGCTCACCGCAGATGCCGTAAATGGTCTGGACCTGATCGGGTGCGCCGGCGATGGCACGCAGCAGCCAGCGGCGCCAGGCCTCGGCCTCTTCCCGGTAGCCGGCGTTGAGCAGGCAGAGGAGCGTGAAAGCGGTATCGCGCAGCCAGCAGTAGCGGTAATCCCAGTTGCGCTGGCCGCCGATGGATTCCGGCAGTGACGTGGTGACAGCGGCGACGATGCCGCCCGAAGGTGCGTAAGTCATGGCCTTCAGGACCATGAGTGAGCGGCGGACAGCTTCTTCATGCACGCCTTTGTAGGTGTTGCGTGCAGCCCAGGTGTGCCAGAAAGTCATGGTGTCGTCGAAGGCATTTTGCGGGTTGAAGGCGGCGGGAGTCGGCATGGGCTGATTGCCGTCTGCACCGAGCGCGGAGGCGTAGGTAAGGGTGAAGGTGGCCTGCTGACCGTGCTTCAGGGAGAAGTCGGCAGTGGTGGTGAGGTGCTCGCCCTTGACCGGTATGGAGGCGCGCAGCAGGACCTGATGCATGCCGGAGACAGCGCGGATGCCGTCCTCTGTGCGGGTGACCCACGGGATGGTGTGGCCGTAGTCGAACCGCAGGGCGAGATCCATGCGGAGCTTCACCTTGCCGGCGGTGCAGCGGATAATGCGGACAACGTCCGAGTAGCCGCCGCGTGGAGGCATGAAGTCGATGAGGACGGCGGTGCCGGAGCTGGTGGTGAAGGTGGTTTCAAGGATGAGGGTATCGCCGAGGTAGCGGCGGGTGCTGCTTGATTTGCCTTCCGGGGCAACGCGCCAGTAGCCGTGCTCTGCAGTGCCAAGGAGTGCGGCAAAGCAGGCGCCGGAGGAAAACGTCGGCCAGCAGAGCCAATCAATGGATCCATTGCGGGAAACGAGGGCGGCGGTTTCGCAGTCGCCCAGCAGTGCGTAGTCTTCAATGAGCGAGGCGTGGAGCGGCAGGGACTTCGATGTGGTGAAGAATGACAAGTTCGGGCTCCGGTTCGGGGGTTGCGGGAAATCCTGCGACGGGTGGAATGCATCCATCCCTGTAGCTGCACCGTTGGATGCAGCAGCGATTAGAAGTGGGGCCAAATGCGCCGACCGGTGACGATGCGTCATCGCAGGGGTAAATTCTGGGATCGAAAGCTGGATTGGATGAAGCCTTCCGAGGGTCGTAGCCGCGTAGTCATTGAAGAAGTAAAACCGCAGGTGGATGGAGGGCGGCACCCGGCACGGAAGATCGTGGGGGATAAGGTTACGGTCACAGCGGCGGTTTTTGCCGATGGGCACGACCACCTGGCAGCGCGGGTGATGTACCGGCACAAAAGTGAGCGGCGCTGGCGCACTGTGCCGATGAAGGAGATCGGCAACGACCTTTGGTCGGCAGAGTTTACGGTTGACAGATTGGGTATGTGGAAGTTCGTGGTGCAGGGTTGGGTGGACCACTTCGACACGTGGACAAGCGCTTTGAAGAAGCGTCTGGCGGCACAGCCTGCGGTAAATGACTCCAATGGCGCGGCGGCTGCGCAGAATATTCCTTTGGCACTGCGAACTGGAGCGATTCTGCTGGAGCACACCGCGAAACGCGCAACCGGAGCGGATGCCAAGCAGCTGAATGAGATCGTCGCTTCGCTACGCTGGATGGCGGACCAGGACGCGACAGCGTATGAGTACCCGTTGAACGACCGTGTGCATGAGCTCGCGGCGGAATATCCGGACCTTAGCTTCGCGACCAAGTACGAGACAGAACTGCCGATCTGGGTAGATCGTGAACGTGCTCGGTATAGCACATGGTATGAACTATTTCCGCGTTCGGCCTCATCCATCCCCGGGCAGCATGGAACCTTCAAGGATGTCGAGACGCAGCTTCCGGAGATTGCTGCAATGGGCTTCGACGTACTCTACCTGCCGCCGATTCATCCGATCGGGGTGGCTTACCGGAAGGGCAAAAACAATGCTGTCAGTGCACTGGAGGGCGATGAAGGCAGCCCATGGGCGATTGGCGCGGAAGAAGGTGGGCACAAGGCGGTGCATCCGAAGCTTGGTACGCTGGCTGACTTCGATCACCTTGTCGCGAGCGCTCGAAGCCACAACATGGAGTTGGCGCTGGACATCGCGTTTCAGGTATCACCCGATCACCCGTGGGTAAAGCAGCATCCGGCGTGGTTTATAACGCGCCCCGATGGCACGATTCAGTACGCCGAAAATCCACCCAAGAAGTACCAGGATATCTATCCGCTCAATTTTGAGTCTTCTGAGTGGCGCTCCCTTTGGGACGAACTACTTTCCGTTTTCGAATTCTGGATCAAGCGCGGAGTGAAGATTTTCCGGGTCGATAATCCGCACACCAAGGGACTGCCCTTTTGGGAATGGTGCCTGGGTGAGTTGCGTGAAGAGCATCCGGATACGATATTTCTGGCTGAAGCGTTCACGCGTCCGCACGTGATGTATTCGTTGGCCAAGGCCGGCTTTACGCAGAGCTATACCTACTTCACCTGGCGCACGGCCAAGGCGGAAATACAGACTTATCTGGAAGAGATCACGAAGCCACCCGTAAGCGATTTTTTCGAGCCTAACTTCTGGCCTAATACCCCGGATATTTTGCATAAGAGCTTGCAGGATGGCGGTCGTACTGCTTTCATGCAGAGGCTCATTCTGGCTGCAACCCTGACAGCGAACTATGGCATCTACGGTCCGGCCTATGAGCTGGGAGAAAATGCTGCGGCAAAACCTTCCGCAGGTAAGACCGAGTCTGAGGAGTATCTGGATAGTGAGAAGTATGAGATTCGCCAGCGTAGCCGTAATCAGCCGCACTCGCTGGTGCCGCTGATCACGCACGTCAATAATATTCGGCGAGCAAACCTGGCCCTGCAATCGAATGGGTCGCTGCATTTCCATTCTGTCGATAATTCAAACGTGATGTGCTACTCCAAATCAGCAGTCGACTCTGAAGGCCGGCTTAACACGATTCTGGTCGCAATCAACCTTGATCCGAAGCAGGAACAGGGTGGCTGGATTGACCTTGATCTGAAGGTGCTGGGCATTCCTTACAACGAAAATTTTGATGTCGAGGACCTGTTGACTGGCATTCATTACACGTGGCATGACCGGTCCAACTATGTAGCGTTACGGCCTGACGTACAGCCGGCACACATCTTTCGTATTTCACGGCAGAGCTAGATTCGAGGTTCAAGTTTGAAGACTTTGGATGAACAGGTTGCATTGGATTTACTGACCAAGGGCTGGGATGGGATGCTTTCGGGCTCAGGTCGCAGCTTGCTGGAAGAGGCGTTGCCGGCGTGGCTCGCACGGCAGCGTTGGTTTGGAGCAAAAACGCGTGCAATAGTACGGGTAGAGATTGGGCAGTGGGTCATCCTTCCTGTTGCCGACGCGTTGACTATTCTGCCTACCGCTGCGATACCCGCGGCCAGTACCCTGGGCGACGTGATCCTGCTACTGGACATGACCTACACGGATGGCTCCACCGAGCGTTATCAGCTTCCTCTTGCGTATGCAGCAGGGGCGGAGTTACATGCGTTGAAAGGCACCGCACCCGCGAGTGTTGTGCTGGAAGTAGAGTCGCCGACGGGGCCTGCTGCGTTTCACGATGCCGTGGTGCGCGAAGAGTTCCGGCAGGCGTTACTCGCGCTGGTGGAGCACGGTGGCGCGCTTCCACTCGACGGACCCAAAGCCGCCGCTGAACATGTGGCGGCCACGCTGATTGCGGCGCACGAGAGCCGTCCAGCCCACGACATCGCTGCCCCAGAGACACATGCCATTGCGTCTGCGATCGAGGCAAAGCACAGCATCGAGATTGAAGTGGTGGCACCCGCTTTTGTCGGTCACATGCCGGGTGATACGCATGCCTCTACTGAGCAAATCGCAGCAAGTCCAAAGGCTGCGACCGGCGTACGTGGTTTTCCTTCTACCGCCTTCGCTGAAGTTCGCGGCGGCGGGAGCCTGGCCGCGAGGATCGGCAGTGCGGAGCAATCGAACACGAACATTCTTTACGGGCAGCAAATCATCATGAAGATGTTTCGCCGGCTGCAGCCAGGGCTGAATCCGGATATCGAGATTGGCCGTTTTCTGACCGATGTTGCGCGCTTTGATCGTATCGCGCCGCTGCTGGGTGAGATCACCTTGGATGCGGAGGACGGTAGCCGCACCTCGCTTGCCATGGTCCAGGGATTGGTCGCCAACGAAGGCGATGGCTGGCAATGGACGCAGGGTGAGCTGGCGAAGTTCTTTGCGGGCACCGAGACGTTCGTTGTTCCGGCAGACTATCTAGCTGCGGCTGCTTTGCTTGGTTGCAGAACAGCGGAGATGCACCTGGCGCTTGCCACGACGACTGACGATCCAGCGTTTGCTGCTGAACCGTTCACCCAGCAGGATTATGAGTTGGACGGACTGCGGATTGAAGCGCAGATTGTGACCGCGTTAACCGCGCTTGAGGCTGGCGTCGGCGGTCTTCATCCGCAGGCTACGTCCCACGCGATACAGGTAATTGCGCAGCGAGCCGAACTGCTACAGGCTGCGCGGGATTTTGCTCAGACAGAGCCTTCTGGCCAGCGAATCAGGATTCACGGCGACTATCATCTCGGCCAGACTCTGCGTGCGCAGAACGACTTTGTGCTGCTTGATTTTGAAGGCGAGCCGGCACGGTCATTGGAAGAGCGACGTCGCAAGCAGTGCCCGCTGCGCGATGTAGCGGGGATGCTGCGAAGCTTTTCCTATGCTGCTGCCTCTGCCTTGAATGCGTGCGAGCCGTCCGTGCAGGCCGGACTGGCCTCTGCGGCGCAGGCTTGGGAAAACGCGGTATGCGAGCACTTTCTGGACGCGTATCTGGCTACAGCCAGCAGCAATCAGCAGCTACTTCCTGAGCCGGCAGCGGCACGCCTGATGCTGCAAGGTTACGTCCTTGAGAAAGCGCTGTATGAACTTCTCTATGAGCTGAATAATCGCCCAGCATGGGTGGGCATTCCGCTCTCCGGTATTTTGGCGCTGTCCCCATTCCGCTCCTGAGGTAGGCTTATCTTATGTCCACACTCTTTCATTTACCGCTGAAAACTCTGGCCGGCGAGCCGACCACGCTGGCACCCTACAAGGGTCACGTCCTCCTGATCGTGAACACGGCTTCCAAGTGCGGCCTGACACCGCAATTTGCCGGCCTGGAGAAGCTCTACGGCACCTACAAGCATTGCGGTTTCGACGTGCTTGGCTTCCCTGCCAACGACTTTGCCGGGCAGGAACCGGGCACAAGCGAAGAGATCAAGACATTCTGCGATACGTCCTACAAGGTGACCTTCCCGATGTTTGAGAAGGTGGTTGCCACGGGTCCTGAAAAGGCCCCTATCTACGCGATGCTGACGGACGCGCAGCCTGTCGCGCAGGTGGCTGATGCGGGCTTTAAAGATCAGCTTCGCGGCTATGGTCTGACTGTTCATGACGCGCCGGAATTGACTTGGAACTTCGAGAAGTTTCTGGTGAATCGCAAGGGTCAGGTCGTGGCACGCTTTGCGCCGGACACGCTGCCGGATGCTGACGTGATCGTGAAGGCTATTGAACGCGAACTGCCTCCGCTGGTCGGCGGGACCCCGTCCCACTAGACCATTCCCAGCGACGCGCGGAAACTCTTTTTGAGTGCCGCGCGTCTTTGCGTTATACCTACAACTCAGCCTGTCGAAAGAGCCTTCCTTCCTATGCAGAAAGCTGTCCTGATCCTTGCCTCCGCCGCTCTGCTTTCCGCTGCTGTCCAGCCCTTTGAGGCTGCTGCACAGAAGGCGCCCATCATGATCACTGCCGACCTGACCGATGGCGCGCGCAAGCTGTATCACGCCGAGATCGACATGCCGGTCACGGCCGGCAAGCTCGAGGTCACGACGCCGCTCTGGATCCCCGGCACGCACGCGCCGAACGGGCCAATTGCCGACATCACCGGCATTGTGTTCACAGCCAATGGGCAGGTGATCCCGTGGCGTCGTGATGATGTGCAGCTTTCTGCATTCCACGTGACCGTGCCAAAGGGCGTGACGACTCTGCATGTGCACCTGGACTGCATCGTGGGCGGCCGCGTGACGGACAACATCGCAGTGCTGGAGTGGGAAAAGCTGCTGCTTTATCCGACCAGGATTCCGGTCAAGGACATCGTAGTGCAGCCGAGCGTGATCGTCCCGGCAGGCTGGGGTATCGGTACGGCATTGCTGCCGATTTCGCCCTATGACCCGCAGCATCCAGCGGGCGGCACGGTGCATTATGCCGCGACAACCGTTGAGCAGCTGGAGGATTCGCCCATCATCACTGGCGAGTACTTCCATGAGTTTGCGCTGGCACCGGAGATCAAGCCGGCTCACTTTATCGACGTTATTTCCGGCGAGCCGGACCATGACATGCTTCGGCCGGAGACGCTTGCGGAGATCAGCAATCTGGTGCGGGAAGCGGACGCGATGTACAAGTCGCACCACTACCTGCAGTACCACTTTTTGCTGACGCTGAGCGATCTGGCCGGTGGTGAAGGCCTCGAGCACGGGCAGTCAAGCGATAACGGCGTCGGCGAGCTTGGCTTCGCGGATGACCGTCATCAGCTCGGCAATGCAGACCTGCTGGCGCACGAGTTTACGCATAGCTGGAATGGCAAGTATCGCCGGCCGGATGGGCTTGCGACGCCGGACTTCGCGACGCCGCAGCAGGGGCAGTTGCTTTGGGTTTACGAGGGTATGACGCAGTACCTCGGCAACGTACTTGCGGCGCGTGCCGGGCTCAAGACGCAGGAGCAGTATCGTGAGATTCTTGCTGCCTCTGCCGCCAGCCTGGACAACAAGCCCGGGCGCACGTGGCGCGATACGGAAGACACGGCGATCGGAAGCTCGTTCAGCCGGCGTCCGGGTCCAGCATGGGCCAACTGGAAGCGTGGGCAGGACTACTACCAGGAAGGCGAGCTGCTTTGGCTCGATGCGGATACGCTGATCCGCAAAATGACAGACAACAAGAAGTCGCTCAATGATTTTGAGGCGATCTTCCTGGGCAAGGGTGGCAACACGCCGGCTCTGATCGCGCCTTATAACGTTGAGGAAGTGGCTCGCGACTTGAACCAGGTCGTGAAGTATGACTGGGCGGAATTCCTGCACTCGCGTATCACCAGCCTGAGCCCGCACGCTGACTTCAACGGTATTGAGCAGGGCGGATACAAGCTGGTCTATCTTGATCATCCGACGGCTTCGGAGCGTACATCCTCGGCTATCCCGCGCAACGGTGCCTCGGCTCCGCTGAATGCCTGGTACTCGCTTGGTCTGCGCGTAGGTGGTGACGGCACGATCTCTGACGTCAAGTGGGGAGGGCCCTCGGACAAGGCGCATATCGCTCCGGTAGAGAAGATCATCGGAGTCAATGGCCACGTTTTCTCCGCCGATGCGCTGCGCGATGCGATCAAGAAAGCCAAGACCGACACCGCCCCGATTCACCTGATTCTTCAGTCGGAAAGCAACTTGAAGATGGCTGACATCGACTACCATGACGGCGAACGCTTCCCCACCTTGCAGCGCGTGGATGGCACTCCGGACTACCTGGACGACATCACCAAACCGCTCACCACACCGCCCGCAAAGTAGGACAGCATGGGCCTTTCCAACCTGTTCCAGAAACGCAAGGATGACGCGGGGAGCCACATGGCCCCCGCGTCTTCTGCTGCGCCTACGCCACGGGTTTTTCACGAAGATCGCGCGCGGATGTTCGACCTGGCGCAGACGCGAAACCTCAGCGAACTCTTTGATGTGCCGCGCCCGGAACGCAAAGCAGCATGGCAAGGTGCGTTCTTCCATGCGTTGTGGACGGCCTCGCTGGAGGTCGCTGATCCTGCAGTGTTCACTGGCCCGGACGGCTTTCCCTACCTTCGTTTGCAGCTGCCGCAGCCGAACAAAGCATTCGAGTCAAACTCACTAGCGAACCTGGCAAGACAGACGGTCGAAAGCAATTACGGTGCGGCAATTTTCGCATCGCCGCTGGCGACCGAGCCCGAGTACGTGATCAGCATGGGCGTGCTGGACAGCTTGCTGACGTACGATTCCTGGCTGGGTGATCCGATTGATCTGGACGAGATTGCGCGCGCTTGGCAGCAACCCGTTCCGGGCGAAAACCTGAAGACGATCACCATGGAAAAGGCTCAGCAGATCCTTGTCGGAACCCCATCTCCGGCGCTGTTGCCACCGCACACCGCGCAGGCGCTTTACCTGTTCCTGAAAGATAGCTGGGGCCAGCAGGAACCCCGTATTTCGCTCATGATCAACCCGCGGACCGCGCCCACGCGTAATCTTGTTCTAAGCCGCAAACTGAGCGAGTTCGCCAGCCCGCAGGAGGCCGGCAAGCAGGCCAGCTCTTTGCTTTGGTACCTGCCTCCACATCGCAGTCTGATCCTGATGCCAGAAAGCTGGAAGCAGGAAGACATGTCCCCGCTGACGACCTTATTTCCCGCGTGACTGTAGGAGTTTCTGTGCGCCTGCTACTCGTTCTTTTGACCGCCTTTGCCGCCACCTTGTCTGCCCAGCAACCAGCGGCGCATCCGCTTGCCCCCACTACCCCTTCCAGTCATTGGCCCACGCAGGATGGCACCTACGACATCCCGAATTTTCGCTTCGGCAGCGGCGAGACCCTGCCCTCGCTGCACCTTCATTACCTGACCCTGGGGAAACCGCATCGCGATGCCGCGGGCCACACGGATAACGCGATCCTGCTGCTGCATGGCACTGGCGGCAACGCGTCGTCGCTGCTCAATCCTTCGTTCTCAGACGTGCTCTTTGGCCCCGGCCAGCCCTTCGATATCACCAGGTTTTTCCTGATCCTGCCGGACGACATCGGCCACGGTCAATCGTCGAAGCCTTCAGACGGCATGCACGCGCACTTCCCTGCTTACGACTACGACGACATGGTCCGTTCACAGCGCATCATGCTGGAGCAGGGTCTGCACGTCGACCACCTGCGGCTGATTCTGGGCACCAGCATGGGCTGCATGCAGGGCTTCGTCTGGGGCGAGACTTACCCCGCATTCATGGATGCGCTAGCACCGTTTGCCTGCCTTCCTGTGCCGCTCGCCGGGCGCAACCGGGAGTGGCGCTACATGGCGATCTCCGCAATCAAGAATGACCCCGCGTGGATGGGCGGCGAGTACAAGACAGAGCCGATCCAGGGTCTGACCTTCGCCAATGATCTGCTGCTGATTGCCGGCGGCGCACCGCTCCAACTGCAGAAGAACTACCCCACGCGTCAGGCGGTCGAGCAATATGTAGATAGCTCGGTTGCCAGGTCCGTGGCTGCATCAGACGCGAATAACCTGATCTTCTACGTCAATGCCAGCCGCAACTACAACCCCGCACCTAATCTGGGCAAGATCATCGCGCCGGTTCTGTGGATCAATTCCGCAGATGACTTCATCAACCCGCCGGAGCTCGGGATAGCGCAGGACCTGGTCAAACAGATTTCGCATGCAAAGTTCATCCTGCTGCCGATCACAGACGCTACGCGCGGCCACGGCACACACACCGTCGCAACGATCTGGAAGCCGTATCTGATCGATTTCCTTACGCAGACTGCAACGGTGGCGCGTTGATCTATCTGATGAATCACCCGCTGGTCCTGCTGCCCACAGGTTTGATTGTGATGTGGGTTGCGTCGCGGATTGGTGTGCGGCTGGGTCGTTGGCGAGATCAATTGCATGACTCACCACCGCCCCGGGAAAGCCTTGAAGTGGTCGTGGGTGCGACACTCACGTTGCTGGGATTGATCATCGGCTTCACGTTCTCCATGGCGACCACGCGCTACGATCAGCGCCGCCTGTTTGAAGAGCAGGAGGCCAACGCCATCGGTACAGAATACGTACGCGCCGCGTTTTTACCGCCCGGCGCCGCGAATGAAGTACGCGCTTTGCTGAAGAGTTACCTCACCGAGCGCATAGCCTTTTACGAAGCAGCGGATACCTCCGCTCTCCCGCACATCAACGCCCCTACGATGTTGCTGCAATCGCAGCTTTGGGCAGCGGTGCAACCGCAGGCAGCAGCCGCACCAAACCCCATCACGGCGCTTGTGGTCAACGGCATGAATGACGTGCTGAACACCCAGGGTTACACTCAGTTTGCGTGGTGGAACCGTATCCCGACGACCGCCTGGAGCCTCGCCATCTTCATTGCGATCATGGCCAATCTGCTGGTCGGCTACGCGGCCCGCAAGTCAAAAGACCAGCCTTTGCTCTTGCTGGTCTTGCCATTGTTGGTCGCGGTTTCTTTTATGCTGGTGGCGGATATCGATAGTCCACGCGGCGGCATTATCCGCATTCATCCGCAGAACCTGCGTAGCTTGGCGTCATCGCTCGGCAGCTCCGGAGTGAGCCGCTAAGCTACCTTGCACCAACGACCGCCGCATGTTTCGACAGCGCGCCATCCGCTGCCGAAACGTGCGACTCCATCACCTGTTTGTAGACGCGCTCAAGCGATCCCGGTCCAATGCTCACCTTGCCGCGGAACGGATTATCCAGCGTGCCGATCAGGAAGATCATCAGCCCCAGCAACACGCTTAGCAGCACCGTCATCCAGAAATGCATGCGCAGGCTGGGTGTATCGAAGAAGAGTGTGACGGTCAGGGTGATCAACCCTCCCAGAATGACCAGCGACCAAAGCGACGACGGCATGCCGCTTGTCACGGTTTCGAGGCGCGCCCGCCTGCATTCCACCAACATGTTGAACTGCCGGTAGGCCTCCTCGGTGACGATCTTTTGCCGCTCCGTGGTGGGTTCAAAATCCAGCAAATGCCCCTGGAAGGTGTCGAGCGTGTTTGAGGTCGCAGTCGGAATCATGCCCTTGCGCTGCAGCGGCCAGCTCACATCCACCACCTGCCGCACGTACGCGCGCAGATCGTCGTCCAGCTGGGTGCGCAGCGGGTCGGGAAAGCTGTTGACGTCGCGGTACAGGCTGGCGACCACCTGCGCTTCGCGATCGACCTTATCCTGAGTTGCGGCAAAATTCGTCCACGTCGCCACAGCCAGCAATCCAAGCGTGATTCCGTAGAACACAGTGACCGCAGCCAGGTAGTAGCTCACCACATCATTGTGCGAGTGGTCCTTCTGGTGCTGCTTGCGAACAAACTGACGTGTACTAAACAGACCCAGCAAGCCATAAGCCAGGAAAAAGGCAATTACGATTGTGCCAAAGACCCAGTTCGGCAGATCGTAAAGCCAGTAAAGAGTGATGTGCATGCGCTAAAAGCTCCCAACCGGCGTGGTTCGCCGGACAGCTCCGTAAGACGCACGCTCGCCTGCATAAGTCGCCGCAAGCGGTAGAATGAAAGCTGCCATGCAGCATGAAACCATCGCCGTCGCCATGTCCGGAGGGGTAGATTCCTCCGCCGTCGCCGCCCTGCTGCGTGATGAGGGTCACACGCTCGTGGGGCTGACGCTGCAGCTTTGGAATCAGCGCAGGCTGGCCGGGCATGAGGGCATGCCGGAAGCGGTGCAGGGCCGCTGCTGCTCCGTCGATGATGTTTACGACGCACGTCGCGTGGCCGATCGCCTGGGCATCCCCTACTACCTGGTCAACCAGCAGGAACGCTTTGAAGCAGACGTGGTCAAGCCGTTCGTCAGCGAGTACCTTGCCGGGCGCACGCCGATCCCGTGCACGCTTTGCAACAACCACTTGAAGTTCGATCAGCTGCTGTTGACCGCGAGACAGATTGGCGCGGATAAGATCGCCACCGGGCACTACGCGCGTAATCAATACGACGAAGCGCGTGGCCGCTGGATCCTTTCTCGCCCGGCTGATAAGGCCAAGGACCAGACCTATTTCCTGTTCGGGCTCACGCAGGACCAGCTCGCGCACACGCTGTTCCCACTGGGCGAAATGCAGAAGCCTGATGTCCGCATCATGGCCACGGAAGCCGGCCTCGAGGTCGCTTCCAAGCCGGACTCGCAGGAGATCTGCTTCATTCCAGGCGGTGATTACGGCCAGTTTCTAGCAGCGTATCTCGACGAGCAGGAGCAGGCGATGCCTGATTCCGCCGGGCAGCTTGTCAGCTCCTCTGGAGAAGTCCTGGGCGAGCATGACGGCATTCACAACTTCACAGTCGGCCAGCGCAAGGGTCTCGGGCTCACGAGCCGGAACCCGCTCTATGTGCTTGCAATTCACCCTGACTCTCATAAAGTCACGGTCGGTACGGACGAGGAGTTGTTCACGCGAGAGCTCCGTGCGGATCGACTGAACTGGATCTCAATTCCCGCGCTGACTGAGCCAATCCGCGTGCTGGCAAAAGTACGTCATCGCCACGAGCCGCGCCCCGCCACGCTGAGCGCCGGCCCGGATGGTACCGCGTTCGCACTGTTTGATGAGCCCCAACGTGCAATCACCCCCGGCCAGGCCGTCGTCTTCTATCAGGAAGACGAGGTGGTCGGTGGTGGCTGGATTTACTAGCGTTACAGGTCCAGATCGCGACGAGTTGACCCGAAAGCGGAAGGCAAAGTGGAGCCCATCGCTTCTGGCGCACGTGGTGCGACAGGATTCACGGTATGCGTCGTCGTTGCTGTCTTAGGTGCGCCATAGGGCGAAGGAGTCGTGTCTTTCTTTTTCGTCTTGCCTAAAAGGCTCGATAGGCCGCTCAAATTGATCTTGCCACCGTAAGTCTTGGCGAGATGCTCGATGGTGGTCTTCGCGCCACTGACAAATCCGGAAACTTCGCGTGCCGGCTGCGTGATGCCGTGTTCGATCGCCTTCACAATTTTCTCGGTCGAGGTCAGCGCCCCGGTGATCATGGTGTTCACGCGGTCTACCTGCGAGCGCGTCTTCTCACTCGCATCCATGATGGTGGCGCGGACGGTCAGGTTCGCCTGAGTTGCCGTCTCATTGGCTGCAGAAATCGTCGGTCCAAACTCCAACGCCTTGTCCTTCGCCATCGTAGAAATCTCTTCCACGTGACCGGTAATGGAATGCACCTTCTGCGTAATGCCGACAATCTGCGGTGAGAGGTCAGCAACCAGCGTCTGAACTTTGGCGGTGATGTCCTTCACGTGCGGGGTCAGATCGCCGATCAGCGCGTTGGTCTTCGCGGTAATCTCCTTCACCTGCGGACCCAGTTCATTCACCAGCGTGTGCGAGTTCGCGATGAAGGGCAGAGCTTTCAACTTCAGCTCAGCGATGTCCGCCATGATCGTTTTCTGCGCCTTGGCCGCGCCTATCGCAAGAATCGCCATCACGATTGCCTGTACCAGCAGCGCAAAGGCTACGAGTCCTACAAAAACCATCAAAAGCTTTGAGTTGCCGCTGTTGATCGAATCCTGCGCCTGAAACATAGCCAGCGCATGTACAGCCAGCATCGACTTGCCTGCCAAAACCCCAACCGCTAACGATGTCATTGCCATTCTCCTACCTACTTCCGTTCACCATATTACCTACGAAAAAAGGGCGAACCAAGTTCAATCGGTTCGCCCTGCCGTATAACGCGCTGCGTGACTTAGCTGACGGGATCGCCGGCCTTGGAGGTGTAGGCTTCCTTGCCGGCATCAATGGCGGCCTGCACGGCTGCCTGCTGATCGGTCACAAGGCTCTTGCCCTTCTCGACATACTGGGTCCACTGCGAGCGGCCCTTCTCGTAGTACTCCTTACCCTTGTCAACGTAGTCGCCGGCAACCTGCTTGCCCTGGTCGACGTAATCGTTGGCCTTGTCCAGGCCCTGCTGCGCGAGCACGGCTGCCTTGTCCTTGGCGTCAGATGCACCCTGCAGAATGTCCTGGCGCGTGTCCTCGCCGGACTTCGGCGCATAAAGTACACCTACCAGCGCGCCGATACCCAGACCCGCCAGAAACCAACCCAAACCGCTCATTCCGTTATCGTCAGCCATTGCAGTCTCCTCTTTCATTTGTGAACTGAATCAATCGTCGCTTGGTGCTGCCTGCCTGCAAACCACCCACGGTTCGGGCAGGCCGCCGCAACGCCGCACTAAAGGAGATGCCCGGCAATTGAAGCGGGTTGCGCGTCACCGCCAAAACGGCAAAGTTATCGAGCGAGACTACAATTGGCAAAACAAACAGCCACCGCCCCGGGAACTGCGTCTTACCTGTTGTAGCGTCACGCGCAATGAAAGGATCTATCCATGTTCCCGTCTAATTCACTTCCTCGCTTTACCTCCCCGATCTCCGCCACCTGTGTCTGTGTCGCGCTTCTGTTTTGCGGCTGCAAAAGCAATACCGCGCCCAATGACTCCGCGCTGACCGCCAGCAGCCAGGCCCAGATCAGCGCTGATTCCTCGCTTGCCGGCCAGCCGATTACCGCGACCGTGAGCAACGGTGAAGTCAACCTGAACGGAAATGTCGCCAATGATGCGCAAAAGACGCTCGCCGCGCGCGACGTCGCGGGCATCCCTGGCGTTAAGAAAGTGATCAACAACCTGATGGTCGGGCCGCTTTCCGCCACTGTGACCACGCCTCCGCCGGCACCTGTTACCGTTGCGCCGGTTCCCGTGCCTTTGCCGGCTCCTGTGCAAGGGCAGTCCGCCCAACAGATTCGCGATCAGCAGCGCGCCCAGGACAAGGCGCAGCAGCTCGCGTTGAAGCGTGAACAGCAGCGCCAGCAGGCCGACAATAACAACAATCAGAAGACGAACTACCCTGACGACAACCGTCAGCCCGCACCCATCGAGCGCCCGCAGCAGGCTTACAACCCGCCGCCCGCGCCGGCCCAGCCCACGTTCCGTAATGTGAGCGTTCCGGTCGGCACCACGATCCCCGTGCGCGTGACCCAGACGCTGGACAGCGCAACAACCCAACAGGGCGATACCTTTTCCGGTGTCGTCGCCTCTGACGTCATCATTGATGGCGCAACCGTGATTGCAGCAGGGTCCACCGTATCCGGCCAGGTCGATGCCGTGCACGAAGCCGCTCACTTCAAGGGCGCGTCGCTTCTGACCGTGTCACTTTCCAGCATTAGCCGGCGCGGCGACCGCATGGCCGTTTCAAGCGACCCCTACTCCGTTCAGGGCAAGGGTCGCGGCGCCAACTCAGCAGAAAAGATCGGCGGAGGCGCAGCGGTTGGCGCCATTATCGGCGGCATTTTTGGCGGCGGTAAGGGTGCAGCGATCGGAGCCGGCGCAGGCGGCGGTCTGGGCGCAGGTGCACAGGCCGTGACAAAGGGCCAGCAGGTCCAGATTCCGTCAGAAACAGTGGTGCGCTTCCACCTGGCAGCCCCGCTGTCAGTCCGAGCCCGTACGGATAACTCCGGCAATCGCGATGGCGACGGCCTCCAGCCCCGCAACCAGTAACCCGGCAGCCGAAAGAAGAAAGGGCAGAGTGAAAGCGACTCTGCCCTCTCTGCTTTTTGGTTGTCATCCCCGCAGGGGATCTGCTTTTCGCCTCTAGTGCCCGCCAAATACAGTCCGCAGCAGCGGAGTCACCTGCGCCGCCGGGTCAGTCCGGATCTTCGTCTCTTCCTGCCCCATCACCGTGAACAAACCGTCCGTTGCCTTATCGAGCACATACTGATTCACATCCAGGTCCGGCGTCTTGAAGAACGGCAGTTTTGGCGCACTAGCCATCAGAGCCTGGAACTGCTGCGTCACCCCCACCTTCGCCATCGACTTCTCGACGATAGGCCGAAACGCGGTCTGGATCTGCTCTGTCGTCGTCCGCTTGAAGTACTCGGTTCCCGCCGTCTTCCCGCCCGTCACGACGCTCTTGGCATCACTGAACGTCATCGCTTTCAGCGCATCCAGCAGGATAGCCTTCGCCGCCGGTGCAGCTTCTTCCGCCGCCGCATTCATGCTTTTCACAAACGAGTCCACCTGCGGCCCCATACCCGCCACGCGCATCGCCTGCTCCACCCGTTGCAGCCTGGCGGGCATCAAGATCTTGATCGCCGGATTCTCAAAGTACCCTCCCGGCCGTCCGGTCGAGCTCACCGAAGTCGAGATCCCGCGCGACAGCGCTTCCTTCAGTCCACCTGAAGCCTGATCGGTTGTCAGGCTCGCGGCCCCGCCCTTACCAGCCACCCCGGAAAGCGATCCAAGGTTCATCTGCGCCCCTGCACACGTCACACTACACAACACCGCTGCAGCAAAAATCATTCTCGATCGCATGCCGCTACCTTACCACCCGGCTTCAAACATAAACAAAGGTCGCGGACGACAAACGCCAACCCACGCATCCAACGGAAGAACCATGCCGCAGACCCTCACCCTTTTGCGCGCCCAAACGCATTCGCCGCTGGCGCTCTGGCATTTGCTATCGCTGGATGCCCCGACTGTAGCCACGCTTTGGCTCGTTTTCGTCGCCCACGCCACGCAGACTGCGTTGCCGCCCCTGTTGGCCCCGGCCATGTTCGTCGCAGTCTGGATCATCTACGCGGTAGACCGCCTGCTTGATTCCACCAACGATTCTGACCAGCTTGAAGCGCGTCACCACTTCCACTATCTGCACCGTCAGGCCTTCATGGCGAGCATCGCCGTGGCCACTCTCGCACTGTCCGTTCTGCTCTACCAGACCCACCTGCCGGCAGCCTATTTTCCTCTTGCCGCCGCTTTCCTGGCATGGTTTGCCGCCGTTCACTTCACGCGGATGCGGCTGCCCAAAGAAGTCGCCACTGGCCTCATCTTTGCCGCCGCGGTTTTCGCCCCGGAACTGCCCCACCACTGGGCCGGAGCGCTTGCGTTCGCGCTTATCGGCACCGTCAACGGTGCATGGATCAACCGTTGGGAAGCTCCGCGCCGCAGCCTGCGTTACTTACCCCAGGTCACCGCCGGGATCTTACTCCTGGCCCTGCATCGCAGCCCAGTCACCGCCGCTATCGCGCTCGCCGCTGCCGCTCTTCTGGCCCTGAACTACCTGCGGCACAGACTAGACCCAACCACCCTGCGAGCCGCAGCCGACCTCGCCTTGCTGACGCCAATCCTCTTCCTGGCCCACGCGCGTTGACCCCAAACTTCGACCGCGTAGCCCGCCTGTACCGCTGGGCAGAATACGCCACGCTCGGCCGCGTTCTGGAGCGCACCCGCACCCACCACCTCCCCGCGCTCGCAGGTCGCCGCCAGGCCTACCTGTTAGGCGATGGCGACGGCCGCTTCACCGCCGCGTTGCTGGCCCGATACCCGCAACTCCAGGCCCACGCCGTCGATCTCAGCCCCCGCATGATAGCCCTCCTGCGCGCTCGCACCGCCTCCCCCAACCTTCGCACCACAGTCGCCGACGCGCTCACCCTTACCCCCACCCCCGCGCCCGACCTCATCATCACCCACTTCTTCCTTGACTGCCTGACCCAGTCACAAGTCGAAGCCCTGATCCCCCACCTCACCCACCACGCGCAGCCCGACACTCTCTGGCTCGTATCCGAATTCCACGCCCCACCCGGCCCGCTCCACCACGCCGCGCGCCTTTACATCCGCGCCCTCTACCTCGCTTTCCGCATCCTGACCGGCCTCCGCGTCACCCGCGTCCCTGACTACGAGACACCCCTCGCCCGCGCCGGATTCCACCTTATCGCCCGCAAAGCGTACCTCTTCGGCCTGCTCCAAACCACCTTATGGCACCGTACGCCCATCCAAACCAAAATGCCTGAAGACCCCCAGCCCGACCCCGAGCCCGCCTCCCCATCACTCGACGCGCCCGACCCAGCCGTTTTCCATCACGAAATCGCAGAGCCACCCGCAGAGCAGCAGCAGAATTAACATTCGGGGCCTGCAGCGCCCGTAGAATTGTTAACAGACCATGAATCTGTATATCCTTCGCCACGCCAGTGCCGGCACCCGCCGCGCCAATCCTCTGCTCGATATCAAACGGCCCCTCGATAAAGAAGGCAAGCAGCACTGCCTGCAGCTCGCTTACGTTCTCAACGCCCTCAACGTCAGCTTCGACCTGATTCTCTCCAGCCCGCTCAAGCGCTCGCTCCAGACCGCGCAGCTCGTTGCGACTGAAACTGGATACGAAGCGCAAATTCAGCACTCCGACGCACTCGCACCGGAAGCTACTTTTGCCGATTTTGAGAAGCTGCTTCAGCAATCCTCAGACCGCTCGCGCGACATCCTGCTGCGCGAAAACGTCCTCTTCGTCGGCCACAATCCCAACCTGCAGAGCTTTCTGGGACAGCTTCTTGCACCCGATCAGCCCATCCCCAAGGCTCCGCAAATCCGCCTCCGCAAAGGCTCGCTCGCACGCTTTTCCTACCTGCGCAGCGCGGCTACCCTGCAAAATCTATTGGATCCCCGAACTGTTCGCGCGCTCTACGCCACTTCCACGAAGAGCTCGCGCCGAAAGACTTCCCGGAAATAAGTCCCTTCTTTTTTTAGCGCCCACGCTTCCAGTTCCGCGCCGCCTTTACCCGGAATCAACTCCAGCACCACCCGCTTGGCGTATACCAGCGGCTTCAGCCCGACTACCGCGCTGGCACGGTCCTGGTTTAGCGCCGCCGCAAGCCGTAGCAGCACCACCGCTGCGGTGATCCGGCCAAATTCCTCCACCGGCAAGCCGCGCATCGCACGATCCATCGCATCAGGCCGGCTCTTGCCCAGATAGCGGGCGATACATGCCACAATCGCCCGCTGCTCCGGGCTAAATCCAAACATATCGCTGTTGGCAATGATGTATTGCGTGTGCCGGTGATGGCCCTGGTGGTTCATAAACTTGCCCACCTCCTGCATCATCGCGGCCGCCTGAAGCCATAGCTTGTAGTCCTCCGGCAGATGATGCACCGCCTGCAGAGCGTCAAAGAGCTGCACCGCATGCGCGCGTACCGGCTCTACTTTTTCCCGATCGATGCCGTACCGGTCGCACACCGTCAGCACGCCGGCCCAGCGCTCATCCTCAATCTGCTGGTGCACCTCCGCCCGCGTATCGACATCGCTCAACATTTGCGCCAGGATCCCGTCTCGCAAACCCAGCGTCGAGTAGCGAAACCCCGCAAGCCCCAGCCGTTCCAGCAGCCGCGCGTACACTGCCGCGCCACCCACGATGATCTCGCTACGCTTGGGCCCAATCCCGGGAACCGCCTCGCGCTGCGCATTCGTCATCGTCACCAGTCGGTCCGCAAGCGCGCGCACCGCCTCCGTAGTCACCTCTTGCGGCTTGAATTTCACGAACCCCTTCCCCAACGCCGCCTTCACCGGAGCCTTGCGAATCGCCTTTTCGCCCAGGGCAACGCTCGCTTCCACCAGCGCGGAAGCAGTCCCGCTCGTAGCAATCACAAGCACCGGTTTCGGCTTGCCCAGCGTCTTTTCCCCGCGCTCCAGCTCGCGCTCAATGTACTGCCGCAGTCGCTCCAGATCCTCCTTGGTCGCCGGGTCCGTCTGCAGAAATTCCTGCTGCAAACGCACCGCACCCAGCGGCAACGACACCATCTTCTGCACCCGGCCCTTGTCGCTGACCGTCACCTCGCAGGACCCGCCGCCGAGATCGATCAGCAGCACCTTGCCCTTCGCGCCCGGCTCATGCGTCACCACGCCCAGGTGAATCAGTCGCCCTTCCTCGAGCCCCGAAATCACCTCCACATCCCATCCCGTATCGCTCTTCACCCACTCCACAAACGCGGCCGCATTGCGCGCATCACGCATCGCTGAGGTCGCCACCACGCGCACTTTATCGACCACCTGCCCCTGCACCGCCTTGTGAAAACGCTTCAGCGCCTTGATGGTCACGGCCATCGCATCGGGCGAAATCATCCCCGTCTGAAACACACTCTCACCCAGCCGAACCACTTCCCGATCCTCATAAAGCGTCTTCAACCGGTGCCCCACCACCTGAGAAATCTTCAACCGGCAAGAGTTCGACCCAATGTCCACAGCAGCAAAGATAGGCATGAGTGACAGCTTACATCTCGATGGGCTACGAGACCCAACCTGCTCACAAAGACGCGTGATAGCATCCCCGCATGTCTATGCCTGTCTGCTTCGCGCTTCTGTTGCTACCCGCCTTTCTCTTTGCTCAGGACGCGCAACAAATATCGCGTTCAACGGTCCTCGACAACGCAGAAGCTGCCAGTTCTCTCACCGCAAACGCTGAGCCTTTCCACGCCGAAATGAAAATCGTTGGCTCAAAGAACGAGCCTCAATATCAAGCATCAGTCAAAATCGACTGGCTCGCTCCAACAAAATATCGCATCGACGTTCGCAGCCCAGAGTTCCATCAGCTTCACATAGTCGAAGGCGATCAGATCGAAGAGCACTCCGAAGGTAGCTTTTACCCCGCCTGGCTCCACTCCTTCGAGCTAGCTTTGACTAACCCACTCTTCAACAAAGCTCTGCTTGCCGATACCGCAGCCAGCCTCGCAGCGTCGCGCCGCTCTAACGGTACTTCCTCCCAGCTCTGTCTGAGCCGCAATGATCGGCCTGGCGGCGTGACGGACGACGTCACCTGGAGCGGTGCCTGCATCGACAGCAGCGGCCTGCTTGTTAGTGCCTACGACTTCAACACATGGATGGAATACTCCGACTATGAGAAGTTCGGCAAAGCGAAAGTTGCTCACACCTATACCTCATCAACCGGTAGTTACAACCAACTCGTCGGCAAGCTCACCAGTCTGCGAGCTCCGAATGCATCCGAAGCGGCAAGCGTAAAGGTCAACTCTGCGACACCAAAGGAGCAGCAGATTGGTTTCACGTTCATCTCGACCAAAGCCGAGGAGGCTCGTCTGGAATCTGCCGTACCTTTCCAATGGCCACCCGTCCGCGAAGGCAAGACTGATGGTTTCATGATCGTTCAAGCAATCACAGATACCTCGGGTCAGGTGCGAGAGACGAGCAAACACAACTCAGACAACCCGGGCTTGGAGGAAGCCGGTCGGCAGGCAGCCCTCGGCTACAAGTTCAAACCCATGCTCGTCGATGGAGTGCCTGTTGAAGTGGAAATGCCGCTCGTTCTCCACTTCACATCCCGGCAAGCTGACCCGCTCCCAGAGTTACGCGGAGCCGACTTGCTGAAGCAGATCAAAGGCTGTAAAGCCAGGCTCGTGAACGACTTCCGACCCAGTGAATCAACCAGGCCCACACGCATTTCAGTGAATGAACAGGGCAAACTCACTGGCGAATCCTTCGGACCAACCGTTGATGCCGGCAACCCGGCCGTGGTAGTCACAATTGCCGGCGGCGGACCCACTTTCCCCCCTCACGGCCTCATGTTCGACTGCCACTTCTCACCGCTTACCGTGAATGGCGTCGTGACCTATTATCACGGGGTGCTGATCGTAGACCGAGCCAAGTAAGCGACTGCCCCATCCTTCGGCTTCATCGAAAAGGTGGGTACCTGCGCGGCAGCAAACAACCGCTCCTTGTCGTCCACAAAAGGCAAGCCCACCGAAGCGAAATTCCAGCCCGTCGGCCATTCACAAAGATGACCCCGTTCAGCCCAAAGTCCCCTCAATCATTGCGAAGATCGCAGCATTCCACGCGCGTTTTCCGTGGTCCTTCACATATTGCCGCTGTGCATCTCGCATCGGATCTGCATAGGCGCCACTACTGACCATAGTTCTACCCGACAACACCTTGGCTTCTTGCGACGGCTTGGGAAACGAATCGGAAACCAGCACTCCTTTAGCCACTTCTTCACGCATTCCTTCTAGATCGACGCGCATGTTGGCAAAGTTCCACAGGATGCGGAACGCCTCGATCGGCCGGCAGCCCGCAGCCAGCGAGCCATCGGGTCGCGTCGCAAACAGGGTTGGCACCGCCCACACGTTCTGGTGACCGGCACTCCAAAGAACCCGAGCCATGGTCCACAGAGCATCTCGTTGAAAGTGAATGTCCGGTTCAGTCAACAGGAACTCTTCAGGAGCCTTGATCGTTCGCGCATATTCGTTCCACGCTGCCGCTAGTCGATGTTTGGGAATGAGTTTGCGCGGATCCGAAACCGCAGCATACTCTGCGCTCGATACCCGCTTGCGTAAGGACGAACGGGTAAAAGCAGACGGCAACTGGTCGCCGCACATGTGAGCCACGCAATCCACTAAGCGGAGGGCGTCGGCGGGCGAAGCAATCCTGCCCGCATACTCGTTTAGACGCGAAGCCCATTCGCCATAGTCAGGTGGCATCGCATTCTTCGGGCGTTTGGTGGTGAGATACCGAGCAGTAAAGATAGCTACGGGAGAAAGCGCCGCGAATGCGAATAAGAAACGTTTTTGCATCGGAGCTCCGGGCATCAATGCCAACCTCTCAGCGCCGTCAGTGTAGCGCCTGCCTAACCGCTAATCCCGCACATACCTGATCAGCAAATAAAAATTAAACAAAGCAAACAACAACGACGGAGCCGAAGCCACCAGCCCATCCTTGAACCGGATCCTGAACCCAAACGCAATCAGCATCAGCAGCCCCAGCCCGCCGGCCGACATCAGCATCGCGGGCCGCCACTTGAGCCCAACCAGCAACCCAGCCCCACCCACAATCTCAAGCACGCCAATCAGCGACCGCAGGTTAGCGATCCCGTAGCGCGCAAACTCGCTCGCCAGCGACGTAGACCCCAGGCAGAGCACGCCGTAGATCAAAAAAGCAGCGGCATCCAGACAGATCAAAACGATCAGCAGATTCATCGAGGAAGCAGCCCCGCAGCGACCGCGGCCACAAACAACGACAGCACCAGCAGCACAAACGACGGCACGTACTTGATAAAAGGATGCCGCGCCTTCACGTGGAAACCCTGCGCGCACAGCATAAAGAACGCCATCCCAAATGCCGCCGGCAGCACCAGCCGCGGATACCAGATTCCCGCTAGCAGCAGCGTCGAGATCGCGACCTTGACCGCTCCCACGCCCGACCGCACCCACACCGGCAGACCGTACTCGTTGAATTCTTTTTCGACGTTCGGGAAGCGAAAAATCCAAACAAAAAACACTGACGCCGCGACGATTATCTGAGCGGCCACCGCAAGCTTATCCATACCCATCCCTCTCGATCCTCAACCTGGTCTTACCCCACCTTACCCTGAGCGCCCGTGCCGCTGCACAGAACCCGCCGGCCCCTTCACCGCCTGAACATCTGCCACGGCTAGGCCGGATCTACATTCTGAAACAATTTCTCATTCGCTCTGGTAGGCTTGTCACGCTCAAAGTTCACGAGGTCCCATGACCCCCTACGCACGCCCCGCCGCGCTGGCTCTTACTGCATTCCTCTTCGCCTTGACTGGTTGCGGCACCGGCGGCTCAACGGCCACGCAGCCCGTCGCACCGCCCGCGGTTCCGGCCGCCACGCTCAGCGCCTCGTCGCTGGCCTTTACGTCGAACCTTGGCGGCCCCGCAGCGCCCGCCCAGACCGTCACCTTAAGCAACACGGGCAATACAGCGCTCGGTGTCTCCGGCATGTCGTTGAGCAGCACCGCGTTCACCCAGACCAGCACCTGCGGCCCCACGCTTGCCGTCAGCACCAGTTGCACGATCACGCTCAACTTCGCCTCCGCCTCCCCCGGCTCCTACCCGGCCACGTACACCGTCACCGATAGCGCCGGCACCCAGACCATCGCGCTCACGGGCCTCGAAACCGCGCCCGCCATCATCCTCAGCGCCTCCACCCTTACCTTCACCACCCCCGCCGAGTCCTCCAGCGCCCCCCAAACCCTCACCATCACGAACACCGGCAACGGCTCTCTGACCGCTCCCGTGATCTACATCGGCGGTGCAAACTCAAAAAGCTTCCTCCAGGGCGCGAACACCTGCAAGGCCGACCTGGCCCCCGCCGCAACCTGCACCGTCACCTACGCGCTCACGGCGTTCCTCGCCCAGTCCTACGCCGCCGCCCTGACGATCGTCACCAACCTCCCGCAGCAATCAACCGTAGTTCTCAACGGCACCGGAACCGGAACCATCACGCTCAACACCTCCAACGCCGCGGACTGGATCATCAACAACGGCGCCGTCACGCTCGATTTCGACCCCGCCCAGTTCCACATCTTCGCCATCCACCTCGCCGGCGACTCGAACAACCTCGTCGACACCACCAACATCTCCAGCCGCGACGGCAAGCCCCAGGGCTTCTACATGGGCAACCAGAATTTCGGCACCGGCACCCTCTACACCGGGTCCAAACAGGTGGGCAACCAGTACCTCGATTTCTGGGTCGGCCAAACCTCCTCCGCCACCAATTTCGCCACCTACGAAGAGCACTTCATCGTCACCGCCAACGACCCCGGCTTCCACTCCTACTTCGTCCTCAACCACTCGCCCACCGATATCGCCGGCTTTACCAGCCTCATCCTCTGGCAGTTCCGCACCAGCCTAAGCCTCTTCACGCACAGCTACGGTGTCGACGTCGGCCTCAACCTCCTCGGCCCCTCCGACACCCCCATCCCCAGCCCCTACAATCAGCAACTAAACGACCCCGGCCGCGTAGCCCAGAACGCCGTCGTCGATCTGCACGGCATTACCGACACCGCCACCGCCGCCTTCATCGCCAGCAAGGGCCGCAACTTTTACACCAAGTACGACTACAGCACCTACGAGTACCTGCACAAAGAGCAAGGCGTCTACGGCCCGCAATACGGCACCTGGTGTGTTCTGCCACGCGGCGAATCCATCGCCGGCGGCCCCACCAAGCAGAATGTCGACACCCTCAACCAGATCATCCAGCAGGAAATGACCGGCGACCACTACGTCGGCACGCTCAACTACACGCCCCCGCAAGGCGTCCAGACGACCAAACTCTGGGGTCCCACCTACTGGCACTTCAACCAGTTCACCCCCACCGTCACCACCCCCGCCGCGCTCTACCAGGAAGCCCAGACCTGGCTCCCCTACTTCGATTCCCTCTACGATATCGACACTCCCCTCGCCACCTCCGCCTACGTGCCCAGCACCGGCCGCGGCAGCGTCGCAGCAACGATCGCCAACGGCGGATCCACCACGCCCAACACCGCCTGGACCGTCCTCTCAGACCCCGCCACCAACTTCCAGATCAGCGGCGCCGGCTACAACTACTGGGCCAACAATCTCAACGGCACCGCCTCGATCAAAGGCGTGGTCCCCGGCGCCTATCGCCTCTCACACTACGTCCTCGGCCAGTGGGGCGAGCACCGCGAAGACGGCCTCATCGTCACCGCCAACACCGTCTCAGCCGACACCGGCACCTTCACGCCAGAAAACTTTGGCACCGCAGCCGCCATCTGGACCATCGGTACACCAGACCGCAGCGCTCACGAATTCCTCCACGGCCACGACGCCGCCGGCAACGACTTCCGCAACTACTACGGCCAGTTCGACTTCTGGAACGAGTTCGCCCCCACCCTCGGCCAGCAGACCTACTACGCTACCGCCGTCGGCTCCACCCCCGCCACCAATGACCCTAACGCCATCAACTACGTCCAGTGGGGACCCTTCAACCCAGGCCTCTTCGCCGGCATCTACAACGCCGCGGACGACACCACCGACGGCTACAAATACATCGTCCCCGCCTACGTAGGCGCCGCCAACGTAGCCACTAAAACCCCGCCGCCGCTCGCCGTCCACTTCACGACCACCGCCGCACAGCAGGCGCAGGGCACTCAGGCCGTCGTTTCAATTGCCCTCGCCGGCGTCTACGGCAGCGTCATCGCCTCGCTCAACGGCCACCAGCTCATCTGGCACTACATCAACTCCAGCGACCCCATGATCCGCAGTGGCCTCAGCGGCTACTACCAGTGGCTCGTCCTGGACTGGCCCACCACCTACCTGAACGCCCCCGGCACGGACAACATCCTCACCTTCGGCACCAGCCAGATCGGCTGGATGCCCGACGCATTCCGCATGGAAATCACCAACTCGACCGGCGACCCCGCCCTCACCAACTGGCACGACTACGAGTACGTCAACGCCACCAAATACACCCCCGCCAACGACGCCATCCCCAACAACTAAAGCCGAGGTCACTCCCCACCATTGTCATCCTGAGCGAAGTGGGTCAGCACCATCGACCCACGCAGTCGAAGGACCTGCATCTCCGCCAATACCAACGAGGGTGCAAAGCCGGGTGCCCCATCGTTTCCAGCCCCACCGGAAAGGGTGGGTTATCGTTTGCGGCAGCAAACGACCCCGCCTTCCCCCGCACCCCCCAAACATTGTCATCCTGAGCGAAGTGGGTCAGTCTCACCGACCCACGCAGTCGAAGGACCTGCATCTCCGCCAATACCAACGAGGGTGCAAAGCCGGATCCCCCATCCTTTCCAGCCCCACCGGAAAGGGTGGGTTATCGTTTGCGGCAGCAAACGACCCCGCCCTCCCCCGCACCCCTCAAACACTGTCATCCTGAGCGAAGTGGGTCAGTCTCACCGACCCACGCAGTCGAAGGACCTGCATTTCCCCCATCCACCCCCAAGATCCAACCATTCTTCCTGCTCCACCCTGCACTTCCGTTATCCTGTACCAAGCCAGCAATGCCCCCGACCCACACCAAGCCCCACTTCTCCATACTCGCCACCTCCTTCGCCGGCGGCCCGCCCCCGCGACGCACCGCGATCATCGTCTTCGGCCTCTGGTTCCTCCTCTTCTTCGCCGCGCTCTTCACCCCGCCGCTGCTGGACGACGCCGACGCCACCCACGCCCAGGCCGCACGCGCCATGGCCACCACCGGCGACCTCGTCACGCTGCGCGTCAACGGCATCCGCTACCTGGAAAAAGCCCCACTCCCCTACTGGCTCGCCGCCGCATCCTTCAAAATTTTCGGCTTCAACACCTTCGCCGCGCACCTCCCGCAAGCCCTCGCCGTCCTGCTCCTGGCCTTATTAGGCTACCGATGGGCCAACCAGGCCTTCGGCTCCCGCACCGGCTTCTACACCGCGCTTGGCGTGCTCACCAGCACCGGCGTCTTCCTGTTTACGCGAATCCTGATACCGGAAGTGTTGCTCTCGCTCACCCTCGGCGCAGCTCTTTTTGCATTCCTCAAATGCCTCGGCCGCATCTCACCCGAGTCCACCGCCCCCAACGCGCTCGAGAAGCCATCGGTCGCCTGGTACGCCGGCCCGCTCTTTTACCCCTACGTCATGTGGGCGTCGCTCGCGCTCGCCGTCCTGTCGAAAGGTCTCGTTGCGCTGGTCTTCTTCTTCGCCACAGCGATCGCCTTCCTGACCCTTACCGCCGACTGGTCCAAGTGGCGAAAACTCCGCCCCGCCACGGGCCTGCTGCTCTTCCTCGCCATCGCCGCCCCCTGGCACATCCTCGCCGGACTCCGCAACCAGGGTGGCGCAGACGGCCACGGCTTCTGGTGGTTCTACTTCTGGAACGAGCACGTCCTCCGCTTTCTAGGCCGCCGCATCCCGCGCGACTACAACAAGATGCCCGGCTGGCTCTACTGGTCTTCGCACCTGCTCTGGCTCTTTCCCTGGACCCTCTTCCTGCCGCTAGGCATCACCGCCCTGTGGCGACGCACCCAGCACCAGGAACTCCTCACAAAGCAGGCCTCAGCAACACCGGGTGCCCCATCCTTTCCAGCTTCACCGGAAAGGATGGGGTATCGAGCCCACGGCTCGACCGCCGTCCTCAACCCAGTCGCAAACCCGGGTGCCCCAGGTCTCACTTCTGAGACCTCGGCAGGACAAGCACAAAATCCAGTCGGCATCCTCCCAAGACTCCATCTCCTCCTCGGCGTCACCATGATGGCGACCATTTACCCCATCATCAAAATCACTGGTATCGATCCCATTTCAATTCTCCTCCTCGAAGGAGTCGCCGGTCTCGTCATCCTTTTTGCCACCCAGCGCCGCCGCGCCGGCCTAACCCCCTCGCCCTTCCACCGAATCGACCCCCAGCAACGCACTATCCTCCTCCTCTCCCTCTTCTCCGCCATCGTCCTCCTCTTCTTCTCGCTCAGCACCAATCAGGAGTACTACACCTTCCCCGCCTACCTCCCCCTGCTGCTCCTCATCGCCGCCACCATCACGCGCGCCGAGCAGACCTACTCCACCAACCCCTCCGCCGTCCGCTGGGTCACCTTCGCACACGCCGCCTTCATGTTCCTGGGCCTGGCCGGCTCCCTGGCCCTGATCTACGGCCTCATCGCATCGGCGCACCTGCCCTACAACCCGGACCTGGGGACCGTCCTCGCTCATCGCGGAGTCGGCAGCTACACCCTCGCCACGTCTCACTTGTTCGACCTCACCACTGCTGCCTTCGCTGGCCTGCGCTTCCCCGCCGTCCTCGCCGCACTGGCATTGCTCTTCGGCCCCGCCGCCGCCTGGGCCCTGCGCGCCCAACGACGCCACCTCGCCGCGACCACCTTCATCGCCTTCACCGCCGCCGCCTTCCTGGTCGCCGCACACCTCGCCTTCGCCCGCTTCGCCCCCATTCTTAGTAGCCAAAGCTTCATCCCGGCAATCGAGCGCTACGTGCCCGAGATGCCCCTCGCGATCTACGGCGATCAGGCCTTCGGCTCTTCGATTCCCTTCTACCTGGGCCGCCCGGTCTTTCTGGTCGACGGCCGCAGCACCTCCATGCTCTTTGGCAGCGGCTTCCCGGAAGACGCTGCAACTCGCACTTTCCTCACCGCCGCCGACTTGCAACGCGCCTGGACCAACCCCCACCGCCTCCTCCTCTTCGTCCCAGCCGAGCGCCGCGAAGAAGTCCTCCGCCTGCTCCCTCCAAACCCCATCATTCTGAAAGAGGAAAGCGGAAAGCTCCTCCTCATCAACCACGACCCAACACCCTGACAGCCGCTCGTTCAACCCAACCACCAGGGCCTTCTTTCGCTGCAGCCTTCACTTGACAAAAGCACGAGCCCACAGCCCCCTCTCCAAGAAAACGCCAAAAAAACAAGTCCAGACTTAACCCCAATACCTTGAAGACTTTAGGCCTGAAAAGGGGGGGGGAGTAGCCCAAAAATCGAATGCAAACCACTCCCAAATCCGAGCGCCGGTCACTCGCCATCCTCTTTTTGGCCTGGCTGATCCTGCAGCTCGGAGGAATATTTTCGCCCGGACTCTTGGACGACGTAGACTCCGTCTACCTCGAAATCGCCCGCGAAATGCTACATCGCCACGACTTTGTCACCCCCTACATCGACGGCATCCGCTTCTTCGACAAGCCCCCGCTCATGTACTGGCTCGCCGCAGGCTCCATGAGCCTCTTCGGCGAGGATGACTGGGCCGGCCGACTTCCACTCGCGCTCCTGTTTCTGGCCCTGCTTTTCGCCATCTACGCACTGGGAAAACGCCTCTATTCAGAGCGCGGCGGCTTCTACTCAGCCCTCATTCTCGCCACGTCCGTCGGCCCATATCTCTACACCCGTTTTTACATTCCAGACATCGTCATCTGCCTCTGGATGACGCTCGGCGTGCACGCCTTCCTGATCGCAACAGACCGCGCCGGCCCCAAAGAATCCGCACTTTGGCCAAGCCTCGCCTTTGCCGCAACACTCGCCCTGAACCTGCTGACAAAAGGCCTCATCGGGATCGTTTTCCCGCTCGGGTTTGTCGTGCTTTACCTCTTCATCACGCGCCAGTTCAGCCTGCTCAAACGCATGTCGATCCTGCCAGCTCTTGCGGCGTTTCTGGCAATTGCCTTGCCCTGGCATGTTCTTGCCGCACTGCGCAACCCCGCCATTGCGATGCCCGCAGGTTTAGGTCTCCCTGCACACGCCGGATGGAGCTGGTTTTATCTCTACAACGAGCACGTCGCACGCTTCCTCGGCAAGCGCATCCCGCATGACTACGGCAACACGCCGCGCTGGCTTTTCCTGCTCTACGCGCTGATCTGGATGATGCCTTGGGCGGTATTTCTACCCGCTGCAATCGCACGCGTTTACCGGCATCTGGGCCATCGTTTTGCTGTCACTATCCGCGAGCGTCAAGCGGCGCTGACGACCACTTTGTGGGCCTCCGTGGTGCTGATTTTCTTCTGTATTTCCAACCGCCAGGAGTATTACTCTCTGCCCGCGCTGCCGGCGCTGGCGCTCATGATCGGCGGTTTTCTAGCTTCTGAAACGGCTTCCAGATCAGCACTGTGGGCGCAGCGCTGGTTGCTGTTGCCGCTGGCCTCGCTGGTCGCGGCTGTTTGCGCTTATTTTGCGATCACCGCCCCCAAACCCGCCTCCGGAACCGATCTCGCAGCGCTGCTTTCGCAGAATCCGGAGCTCTATAACCTCTCGCTTGGGCATCTTTTTGACCTCACTGGGGCCGCGATGGGTCTGTTCCGCGGGCCACTCGTTCTGGTTGCGTTGGGAATGCTTGTGCTTGGGCTCGTCAGCTATCGATTGCGACGGAGCGGACGCGCCGAGACGACGAATCTCGCGTTGGCTGCGGGGATGGTCGTGGTGCTGCTCGCGACGCATGAAGGGCTCGTTAGATTCAACCCGATCCTGGGCTCCAAGCCGCTTGCCGATGCCGTAGTCGCAGCGGGAGTATCTGCAGATGATCTGGTTGTGCTGGATGGCGAACTGACGTCCGGATCCACGCTGCTGTTCTACACCAGGCAGCCCGTGCATCTGGTCAATGGTCGCGTGAATGGTCCCTGGTTCGGAAGCTTTTGGCCGGATGCACCGAAAATCTTTGAGAATGAGGCTTCCTTGCGAGTGCTCTGGGCTGGGCCAAAGCGCATTTTCCTGATGACCTACGTTCCGGCGTCAAGGGAGCATGAGTTGCGTGCTTTTGGGCCGGTGAGGACGTTGGCCAGCGCTGGCGGCAAGACGATTCTGGTCAATCGCTAGACTGCTACTCCGGCGCTTCGACTCTGCCGCCGGCCTTCAGCGTGTAGATTTTGCCGCGGTAGTAGAACTTGTCGCCGCCATAGCTGCCTAGCCACAGGACCGCTCCCAGAAAGTCTCGCAGGGGGTAGATTGCGACGTTGCGCAGCCAGCGGTCGTCGCCCATAACGCCCAGGATCGCGCCCGACTGCAGCCAGCGATTTACGACCGCAAATAGCAGCCACAACGCACCCAGACCCGCGTGGCCACTGACGATTCCCCACGCCAGGCCTAGGAGGCCGAACGGCATCGCAAAGGTTAACCCGCTCCCCAGATGGCCCCACGGGCGTGACCGGCGCGTAGACTGCATCCAGCGCAATTGATTGCGGAACGACAGCCAGAAGGGCACGTCCTGCACCATCAGGCGGATGATGTGCGTTGCCATTTTGACGCCGGTTCCCTGCTTGGCCAGGCGGTTTCCTAGCTCGAAATCGTCCGCGTAAAACTGACCCAGTTCAGCGAAGCCGCCTACATCGCGAAAGCTCTTTTTGCGCACCGCCATGGTTGCGCCGAGAGCGAATTTGGTGCCTTCAATCATGTCCGCTACGAGCACGCCGGAGGTCATCTCAACTGACTTGCCGACGGCGTCAAGCTTGCTCGCAAAGCTGGCCTCATCGCCGCCGTAGGGCGTGCCAAGGTACACGCAGCTTGCGAGGCCCAGCTTGGGGTCTGCCAGGTTCTGGACCATGCGCAGCAGGTAGTCCGGCGCCACGCGGATATCGGCGTCGGAGGTGATGAAGAGCTCGTGCGCGGCGACCGAATCGAGCTTTTCAAGCGAGTAAACCTTGGCGTTGTGGAACTTCGGCATGGGCTCGCCGCAGGTCACGTACTGGGCGTTCACCTGAGGGTAGCGCTGGCCGACCTGCTCGGCGAGCTGCAAGCCGGCGTCAGTCGCGTGGCGGGCGCAGAACAGAATCTCGAAGTCGGCCGGGTACTGCTGCTCGAAGAAGGATTCGAGGTTGCGTTCCATGCCAGGCTCGGTGCCGTGCAGCGGCTTCAGGAGCGAGACCGGAGGCGTAAACGTCGGTGGCGTGCGCAGATCACGGCGCTTGCGCAGGCCAAAACGAAGGGCAGCGGCGAGAACCATCAGGCAGTAAATGGTCGAGGTGAGGGTGCCGAGCGCGGCGGCGTAAAACAGGATTTGGCGGAGGAGGTGCATGGACTCTTCTAGTCTACCCGGGTGAGCGCAGTCGAAGACAGGCGAGTGAAGATCCGACCGGATGCCAACCGGGAAAGAGCTTAGCTGGTCTTCTTCTTGGTCACGCGCACGGGTACCAGCGGTGCTCGTTTGAACGGCACCAGTCCGGCCGATTGTGGCTGCTGCTGCTGCATGCGCGTGAGCATTTCATCCCGGACGTAGTCGACGAAACCCTGCATCTGCCGGTTCATCTCCTCCATGCGCTCTCGCATTTGCAGCACGATGGCGATGCCCGCAATGTTGACGCCGAGGTCGCGCGCGAGGTTCAGGATGAACTCCAGGCGCTCCAGGTCCTCATCTGTATAGAGTCGCGTGTTGCCGTCTGAGCGGCTGGGGCGCAGGAGTCCTTCGCGCTCATACATGCGCAGCGTTTGGGGGTGGATCTCGTACATTTCTGCGACGACGGAGATCATGTAGCCGCCGCGGGATTTGCGTTTTGTGGCCATAGCGCTCGCCTCCATCATACGGCGGGTTCTTTTCAGTTTCCAGTGACTACTTTCGCTGCAGGTTTTGGGCGAGTCTTGCACAGGCGTGTTTACCTTCGGGTAAACTGTGGGCATGGCTTCGGCGTACGCGAAACAGCAGATGTTGCGGCAATTGGTGTGCTCTGACGCCCCCGAGCAAGCGCTGCGCTACCTTGGCGCGCGCTCAATCGCCGGCGTGGACGAGGTTGGGCGCGGGGCGCTTTTTGGGCCTGTCGTGGCGGCTGCGGTGATTCTGCCCAAGGCGATGAACACGCTAGCCAAAGCCGGGCTGACTGATTCCAAACAGCTTACGCGCGAAGAACGCGAGCGGCTGGACAAAAAGATTCGGCGGATGGCGGTTTCGATCAGCGTGGTCGAGATCGATGCGGAGACCATTGACCGCGTGAATATCTACCAGGCCACGCGCATCGCCATGCTGCAGGCCGTGATGGGACTGAGCTGTGAGCCGGACCACCTGCTGATCGACGCGATGCGGGTAGATCATCCGTGCCCGCAGACGAAGGTCATTTACGGCGACTCGCTTTCACTTTCTATTGCGGCGGCTAGCGTGGTTGCCAAGGTTTATCGCGACGGATTGATGCGCGAGCTGGACGTGGTGCATCCGCAGTACGGGCTGGCCGCGCACAAGGGATATGCAACGCCGGAGCACAGGCGCGCGTTGATTGCGCATGGTCCGTGCCAACTGCATCGCAGGAGCTTTGCCCCGGTGCGTGCGTGCGACCCGGATGCGGCGTTAGACGCACAACTTGAGGGTGAGCTGCTGTTTGACGACGGCGAGCTGGAGGATGCGGTTTGGGTTTGAAGCTGCTGTGCGTGGTCGCGCATCCGGATGATGAGTGTTTTGCTTTTGGCGGGGCGCTGGCGTTGGCGGCGCAGCAAGGCGTTGAAACCTGCGTGGTCTGCCTGACGGATGGGCAGGCGGCCTCTAACCGGGGCGCTGCGACCAGCGGCGAGGACCTGGGCCGGATGCGCCGGCAGGAGTTTATGGATTCCTGCGGCGTGCTGGGCGTGGCGCATGCGGAGTTGTGGGACTACCAGGATGGGAAGCTTGAGTTTGCGGATTTTTCTGCGACGGCAGGCCGCCTGGTCAGCAAAATCCGTGAGTACAAGCCGGATGTCGTGCTGACGTTTGGCGGAGATGGAACGCTGAACACGCACCCGGATCACACGATGGCTTCGATGTTTACGACCGCGGCTTACCACTGGGCGGCTTCCTTGAAGCGCTATCCGGACGCCGGTGCGATTCACCATGCTTCACGGCTGTTCTACGTTACGACGGACTTCTTTATGGAGGGTCGCCCGGCGCCTATGCCCGCGCCGTGGTCCTGCGTACTGGATATTCGCAACGTGATGGCGTTGAAGCATCAGGCGTTTGAGCAGCATACGTCGCAGGCGCCGCTGATGGAGCGGACGCGTGAAATGTTTCGGCAGCATGGAGAAAAAGAGTTGTATACGCTGGTGGCGGCGCAGGAACCGGCGGCTGCGGTGGTCGTGGATGGGATGTTTGTGGGGTTGTAGTTTTGCGGCTACGAGCGCCAAAAAAGCGGATCCCCTTCGGGGGATGACAACCAAAATTGCGGCTTGGTTCAAGTTTGTGATCCCGTTCATCGCATAGTGCCGCGATGAACGGGGCACCCAGAATTGTTGCTGAGCCTAACGGGGGTCCCAGTTGTCTTTGCCCCCCAGGAACTCACGGGGGGTGTAGTGCTGGGTCTCCTGTGGGGTGAGTTGCTTGCTGAGCGTGGGGGCGCCGGGGCCGGTGGGGTTATAGATGCGAAAGTAGGCAGTGTCCAGGCGATTGCGATTGCCGGCTTCACGGCTATCGCGCCACGCTGGCGGAGCGATGTGGGCGCCGAGCTGCGGGTTCAGGAATATGACCGTTGCCAGGTCACGGAAGGGCCGTCCGAGGAAGACTTTACCTGGACTCGCATCTGCGGTCAGACGCGCGTTGCGGAAGACGAAGCCGCTTTCCTGGCTGGCATAATGCTTGCCCTGCCCGGTAATGACGCCGCCGGGCGAATGGTCGAGCGAGTGAATTTCGCAGTCGTCGAACCAGGCCAGGCCATCGCCGTAGATGAAGTTCAGGTCGCCGGCGATGTAGGTGCGGGTGAAGTAGCTGCGGCCGGCGTCGCAAAAGCTGCCATTTGATTCTCCGCAATCCTTTGCGCCCAGGTAGGCGGTTTCTTCAGTGCTCAGCAGCCGGACGTTGCGCACGATGTTCCGGTCGCCGATGAGGGTCAGCGCGCGTGTGCCGTAGGTTGGGCCTTCTACCTTGTGGGTGCGCGCGTAGTCGTTTTCGACGGTCAGGTTTTCCAGCGTAAAGTTGTCACCACGCACGCGCAGAGTGGCGGTGCCGACTGCGCCGTTCTGGGTCGCCTTGCTGAGGTCAAAGACGATCACGGTACGACGCGGGTCTGCATTGGCGCTCTTGATAGTGACGTGATTTTGCGAAACTAACACGCGCTCACGGTAGATTCCGGGGGCAACGAGTATGAAGCCGCCCGTTGCCGGCACGCGGCTCACTGCGGCTTGCACACTGTAGTAGTCGCCGGTGCCGTCTGCGGCTACGTAGAAGGTATGGTCCTCCGGCGGGATCAATTCCTCTGAGACAGGGGAGATGACATTTTGCTCGAAGGGGATGAAGCGATTGTCGCAGGAGTAGGCGGTGCCGCCCTCGGAGCCGGAGGTGCGGACGTCCTCGCCGGAGGGGTCCAGGTTGCCGTGCCGGATGGTGATGGCGGCGTGTTTTGCTGTGATGTCCGCGGGTTTCAGCCCGTCTATATTGACGGTATCCAGCGTGACTTCAAGCTTGTGATTGGTGTCCAGGCCGGACAGCGTGATGGGGCCGGACGAAAGCGCGTGCACGTTGTGCAGCAGGATATTGCGGTACCAGGGGATGTGATTGCCGTCGAACGTGGTGTAGAACGGGTTCAACACGATGGGGTTGATGACGTTGCGCATGCAGACGTTTTCAAAACGCACGTCGTCCACCAAGCCGCCGCGGCTGCGATCGCTCTTGATGCGCACACCGTTATCAGCGCCTTCAATCGTCAGGCCGTCGACGCGGATGGCGGACAGCCCGCCAGAGGTTTGCGAGCCGATCCCGAAGCCGTGGCCATTGTAAAAATGCGTATTGCGCACGGTCATGTGCGTGACGGCGCCGTTGGTCGCTTTGGGGCTGATGTTGTCGTCGCCAGAGCGGATGAAGGAGTTGATGATGGAGATGTTGGTGGAACCGTTTTGCGGGTCGATGCCGTCCGTGTTGCGCGCCCATTTGGGGGTGTCGATGTGGACGCCCCATGCGGTGAAGCCATCGGTCGCTTCCGTGGTGACGTGGCAGTTGGGGGAGTTGCGCAGAGTGATGCGGTAGAGGGTGAAATCCGGCGACCGGCGCACAACGAGCAGGCGCGAAACGGCCTGGTTGGAGTCCTCTACCTTGGCGCGGTGGGCGAGCTCCCACCAGGTTTCATTCTGGCCAAAAAGCTTTGCGCCGCCGCGTGCGTCGATCACGCCTTCCCCCATGATGCCGGCGTGGGGAGCGTCTTCCGCGAGCAGCAACGGCAGGCAACCGGCACCGCGGGGCGACTGATTGGACACCAGAATGCCGCAGGAATTGGGGGCGACGTCGTAGTCGCGAGGGTTCTTTGAGCCCCAAAGGGCGGCGCTGGCGTCGACCACCAGGGTGATGCCGGCGCGCAGGCGCATGGGCCCGATGAGGAAGACCGTCTTGCCGGTTTTGCTGCTGTGCAGCACCACGGACTGGCCGGCGGGGCAGTTCGCCATGGCTTTGACGATGCGGTCGTTATCGCGGTAGTGGCGCTCGAGGGGCTCGTCTGGGAGCCGGCCGTCGTGCGGGGTGAGCTCGGCGTACAGGATTTTGCAGATCCTGGGGTAGGTGGGCTCGGCGACGTTGCGGGTGTCTTGCGCGCAGGCAGTGGCGGCGGCGACGACGAACAATAGCGCGAGGAGAAAGCGGCTCAACATTGGTAGCGACAGTGTACTTCAGACCGAGCCGCGCTTATACGGGACCCAGCGCGACGTACGGGCCGGTGGGGAGCTCGATCGCGATGGTATCGCCGGGCCGCACCAGGCCGGAGCTCAGGGCGAGCGCCATCACGCCGGCTTTGCGCTGCTTTTTGCCGTCCGGATGTTTGCCCAGGCAGGCCGTCATCAGGCCGGGGCGCAGGTCGTCCATCTGCGTGCAGGGCTGGCGCAAGCCGGTAATCTTGACGACGGCCTGCGGACCCAGGTGGAGCAACGTATCGAGCGGAAGGTTCAGCAGGTCGAGCCCGGTGGTGGTGATGTTTTCGCCCAGCTCACCGGGGGTCAGTGCGATGCCTTTTGCGGTCAGCTCGGTGAAGAGCTCGGACTGCAGCAGGTGGACCTGCGCCAGGTTGGGAGCTTTAGGATTTTTGCGTACCAGGTAGCGATGGCGGACCAGCGCGCCGGCGTGAGCGTCGCCGCGGACACCCAGACCGGCCTCAATTTCTATGGCTGCGGCAACAGGTTTTGAAAAGCTGTGGGTGGCAGAAAGCGAGACGGAAAGAACGCGGGACGGCATGGGGCCATGCTACTCTTCCCTCGCATGGATAACTTTGGGCATGGCAACGGAAACGGCTTCGACCTGGCGGCTGCAGCCAAGAGCGAAATGATTCGCGACGGATTCCACGTGGGCGAAACGCCGGGGTCAGACGAGCAGCTTGCTACGATCCGCGCCGCCCTGGGAACGCTGCCGGCCGGTGGGAAAGACCTGCGCGGGCTGCTGTGGTCGTCGATCGATAACGACACCTCCCGCGATCTGGACCAGGTGGAATGGGCTGAGCGAGCCGCTGATGGAATCCGCGTGCTGGTAGGGATTGCGGATGTGGCTGCGGCGATCGCGAAGGGGTCCGCGCTGGATGCGGCGGCCGCGGTTCAGACCCAGACTGTATATACAGCCGTGCACAATTTTTCCATGCTGCCGGAGGAGCTCTCGACCGATTTGACCTCTCTGAACGAGGGGCAGGACCGGCGCGCGATCGTGATCGAGTACACGGTGGATGCGGCCGGGTTGATGTCTGGCCAGCAAATTTATGAGGCGGAAGTGCGGAACCAGGCGCAGTTGGCTTACTCGACCGTGGGGCCCTGGCTGGAGGGCAAGGCGCGGGCCGATGGACGCACGGAAGCGAAGCTCGACGACGCGGCGCTGGCCGCGCAGGTGCGCCTGCAGGATGAGGCCGCGCAATGCTTGCACGCGCAAAGGATCAAGCTGGGGGCGCTGGAATTCAACCGGGTCGAGGCTGATCCGGTGGTCATCGACGGCAAGGTGCAGGCGATTCAGGCGGTGATGTCAAACCGTGCCTCCGACCTGATTGCCGACTTCATGATCGCCGCGAACGAGACGATGGCGGCAACGCTGCGGAAGTCGGGGCGCTCGTCCATCCGTCGAGTGGTGCGGTCGCCGGAGCGCTGGGGGCGGATTGTGGCGTTGGTCGTCGGCAAGGGTACGACGCTGCCCGCGGAGCCCGATTCGCTAGCGCTGAACGTGTTTCTGCAGGCGCAGCGCAAGGCGGATCCGGTGCACTATCCGGATTTGTCGCTGGCGATTATCAAGCTGATGGGGCCAGGAGAATACGTGCTGGCCAAGGGTGGGGTGGAGGATCAGCCGGGGCATTTTGGGCTGGCGGCGCTCGATTACACGCACTCCACCGCGCCCAATCGCCGCTATGCGGACCTGGTGACGCAGCGGATTGTGAAAGCGATGCTCGCTGGGGCTGAGGCGCCGTATACCGATGACGAGCTCGCCACGATTGCCGCGCATTTGAACGATCGCGACTCAGCCGCACGCAAGGTGGAGCGCGCCATGCAGAAGCGGGTTGCGGCGGTCGCGCTGGCGGGGCACATCGGCGCGCATTTCCAGGGGGTCATCACCGGGGCCGGACCCAAGGGGACCTTTGTGCGAGTGTTCAATCCACCGGTTGAAGGCAAGATCGTGCACGGTGCAGAAGGGCTGGACGTGGGGGATACGACTTCTGTGACTCTGGCGGTAGCGGACCCGGTTCATGCGTTTATCGACTTTACGCGGCCGTAGTGCGCTGAACTAGAAACAATTGTCATCCTGAGCGAAGTTCCTTCGATAAAGCTGAAGGACTGCGCTCAGGATGACAACTTCGTGTGGGTGCTTAGGACTTCAAGCGCGACAACTCATACTGCCGGCGCACTTCATCCGGTCCGTAAGTACGTTCAAGCCGTCGAACCGTGAAGTGCCCCTGCGCCAGTCGCTGAAAGTGGTCAGTGAAGAGGATGTTCAACGCCAGGCCACCGGCGGCACCGGCGACGGGAACAAGCTGTGCTGCGGCTTTCTCGCTCACTTCCAGGCCGAAACGAGCAGCGATACGCGACAGGAAAGCAACCAGCACCGGCGCGCCTTCCTTGCTCATCCCCTTCTGCGCGACATAAGCGGCAGCGTCCCGCGTAACCTGTGCGAGCGCGGCGCGCGTGGCGTAGTAGGCCGATTCCATCGCCTCTGACTTGCGTCCTTCCGGCCCCAGCGCAAACACTTCCAGGCAGGCTAGCGCGGTGGCCGGGTTGGCGAGATCCTCGCCTTCACCCCGCGCAATTTCTGCGATGGAATGAAGCATCACGGTCGTCGTCAGGGGGAGCTCAACGACCAGGCCGGGGAGCCCGAAAAAACCGCCGACCGCGCCAGTCAAAGCGGTGGTCGCGGTGTGGGCGCGTCGGCTGGCCGGACCACTGATCTTGCCGGTCGGGACAGTGAGCGCGACTTTCAGGCAGCGCTCCAGCGCCAGGTTGACGGCTTTGCCAACCGTATCCTGCGCGCCGGCGGGTAAGAAGCGCAGCAACGCCTCCACCGGCATGCCGACCTTGTTGGCGACGGTCATGGCAAAGGACTTGCCTTCGAGCTGCTGGCCGGCGCGGCGGAGATCGGCCAGGTCTTGCGGAGTCATGGACATGGCTGTTGGATGCACAACGGTAAGCGACAAAGCGGGTCCCCCAGGTACGACAGCATCAATTACGGATACAACCGCTGTTTGTTCCATGCGCCATCCGCGCCGGGCGTAAAGATGAAGCGGTCATGCAGGCGGTAATCGCCTTCCTGCCAGAATTCCAGTCTGGTTGGCGCCACTTTGAAGCCTGTCCAGTAGGGCGGGCGCGGAACCTTGTCGGGAAACTCTTCTTCAAAATGCTGGGTGGAGGCCAGGAGCTCTTCCCTGCTGCCGAGCGGGCGCGACTGCTGCGAGGCCCATGCGCCAATCTGGCTCATGCGGTGCCGGCGCTCAAAGTAGCGGTCTACCGCGGCCGCCGGCTGCTCGGTCACGGTGCCTTCAATGCGTACCTGCCGCTGACGGCTCTTCCAGTGCAGGCAAAGCGCGACGTTGGCGTTAGCACGGAGTTCCTGGCCCTTGCGCGATTCGCCGTTGGTATAGAAGCTGAAGCCATCCGGGCCGTGGTCCTTGAGCAGCACGATGCGGACCGAAGGGTGCCCATCTGGCGTGGAGGTGGCCAGCGACATGGCGTTCGGGTCGTTCAGTTCCGAGTGCTTTGCGTCATCCATCCACTTGCTGAAGAGTTCAAAGGGATCAGTGGTATCTGCCATCTTGGTGTCATTGCGGGTACTCTCATCAGTCATTGGGTGAGTTTACTCCTGTTCACCGTAGTTGGAATTCCGGGCTTCCGAGCAGCAGGGCGGTCAGCAGATTGAGCGTCTCGGTAGGGTTGGCGGGCGGCTGTTTGGCGAGTTGGCTATGGATGAAATTGTCGGTTGTCGCTGAAATATCTCCGCCAATCAACGACCCCTCCAGCACATGCAGCGCCAGGTCCGGCCCCATGGACTGCGGCGGGGCGGCAGCCACATTCAGTAGACGCGCCGGCTGCTGGGCCTGAGCGGTGAGCGCGGGGCTGCGGTCGCTCATCAGCGAAAGCGCGAGGACCCGGGGCGCGTCAAACTTCTGATTGCTGAAGCGATTATGTGTGAGCTGATCCGCAAAATTAAGCCGCGCGAGCAGCGCCTGCGTGTTCATCCAGGTGTCCGCCGTGACGTAGTAGCCGGTGGGCGGCAGCGCCTTGTAGAGCGGCTCGCCCAGCTCACGGCCGAGCAGGCCAGCCATCGCCTGGGGGTTCACGGGATCTGTCAACGTGGCGCGAAAAGCACTGGCCAGGAACTCCGCCGGCATCTTGACCTTGTTGCGGAAGTAGCGGTGCGAGTTGAATTCGGGTGACTGGATCAGCGTGTGGAGCACGGCTTTCAGGTCGCCATCGGACGCAAGATAGGTGGCACTTATGCGGTCGACAAGCGCAGCCGGGGGCTTGTCATCGACAAAGCGCTGGGCCAGCAGGAAGCTGATAAAGTGAGCCGTTTTCGGGCTGGCGGCGAGGAGCGAAAGTGCTACAACGCCCTGCTTCATCCCGTCCGGCGCGCTGGCTGCAGCGGCCTGCGCGGCGGCTGCGGCCTGGGGTGTCGCGGGGCCGGCAAGGATGTGGCCCTGATCGTCGATCGTGTAGCCGAACCACTCTTTTGTGCCGGGTTCATGCGCCTTGGGATCAAAGCGGAAGGGCCCGGCCTGGTTGGGCCGGTCGACTCCCCAGCCGGTCAGAATCGCAGAAAGATGCGTGACATCCGCCTGCGAGTAGCCGCCGCTGACCCCGACCGTGTGCAGCTCCATCACCTCTCGGCCGTAGTTTTCGTTTAGCCCGCGCGTACCCCGTTTGGCGTTTGGATTGGCCGGATTAACCCCGTTTGCGAACGAGTCAGGGCCGATCGAAAGCCAATTATCGAGGTAGATCATCATCGCCGGGGACTCGGCCGTGGCCAGCAGCAGGTCGCGGAACTTGCCGAAGACGTGCGGGCGGATCACGTCGCGCTCGTAGCTGGTGGTGTACCACTGGTCTGAATCTTTCTGCGCGAAGATGTTGAAGTGGTTGAACCAAAAGTCCGTCATCACAGTCTGGAGCTGGCGCTCTGACAGGATGGCGCGCACGATGTTGGCCTGCGCAAGCTCGTCGCTGGTGCGATAGCTGCTGTTGGTCCCGTTCTGCAGCGCGAGCAGCGATTCACGCTCGCGCGGGGTGAAGTCGGCCATCAGCAGGTTGCGCTGGTCGCCCTGCAAATTCTGCGCGAAGATGACGCGATCAGCCGGCGGCATCGCCTCCAGGGCCGTCATGCGATCCTTTTTGGGCAGGGCAAAAAGCTGCCCGGCAATCACCGAAGCCCTGCTCTGCAGCGCCTTTTTGCGAGTCGCCAACTCCAATTCGGTAGGCTGCGTGACGGGATGGAACTTGTCCTGCTGGTCCGCGTTGTACTGCCACACGGAGGCCTCATATTGGGCAGCCTGCAAGGGGTCCGCCGGATACGGCCGGCGTCCCTGCGCCACATCATTCACGAAACCGGTGGGCGGAAATGTCAGCAGGATCTGCTCATCGCTCATGCCGGCGGTCGGAAAATCCTGCAGCCGGCGAGCGACCGCGCCATCGGGGATCGACGCCGGATCAAGCTGCTGGTCGAACCACTTTTCCGGCGTCTGCGCCAGAACACGCTCGACATCCCCAGGTCGCGCGCCGTAGGTGAAGCGATTCAGCATCTGCGTGGCGCGCTCGCGGGGGCTCAGCGGCACGTTGGGGGCGATTTTCGACGGCGGCAGCTTGAGCTGCGCGGTGGCTTTTTGGGTCTGCTGCAGCGCGGCTGCGTCCTCCTCCTGCGCGGCAAGCGGGGCAATGGCAACGGCGGAAAGGGCGAGGGCAAGCACGGCCTGGCGCATGGGAACACCTCAAATAATTACGACCCGGATACGCGGGTAAAAGTTGTCGTCAAAATCACCATAGCGGGCCACTGGGGCGCTCGCTCAGGATGGGACCGCTGCCAGTGTAGACCTTGATCAAGCCGAGATAGGGCTGCGCGGCGGGGTCGTAGGAGACGTTGACGCGTCCATCGCTACCGCGCCGCCCGTCTGATCCGTTGCTGCCCGCGGAACCATCCGAGCCGTTCGATCCGTTCGGCGAGCCCGATCCGCCCTGCCCGCCACGTCCGGCACGACCGCCCCTCCCGCCGGAGCCCCCGCTGCCGCCGTCAGAGCGAACCGTAAGCGAGCCGCCTGCAGGGTCCAGCAGATAGAACCGCTCCGTGCCGCGCCCGGACGAAACAGCGACCTGAACCAGCGGCCGGGCAGCGGGCAGCAGGGCCATGCGCACCTGCACATCTGGCCCGTCGTCTCCGTTGTTGCCGTCTGTCCCGTTGGTTCCGCTGGTGCCGTTACCACCGTTTCCGCCGGCAACAGGGTGGTCAGGATCAATCGAGCCGACGCTTCCCGCGGCGCCGTCGGATCCATCCTGGCCGTTGTTGCCGGAAAGGCCGTCGCTGCCGGAAAGGCTGACGGCGTAGGCGTAATCGTAGCGCACAGGGACGTCGAGCGTGGCATGCAGGCCCAGGTGCGTGGGCACGGTGATGTCCAGGTGACCCGTCTGGCCATAGCTTGCGCGCGGATCGCTGTTGAGCGAGACATTGCCGTTCTTGCTGATGCTGACGACCGTCGGCACGATGGCCAGGTCTTGCCACAGGATCTTGCCGTGGCCCGCGCCTTCGGTCGTGAGCGTGCTGCCATCCGGCTGCAGGAAGGTAACCACTAGCGGCGTCTGCTCACCTGGTGCAATGCCGGGGCCGCCGGGCAGCGTCGCAGCGATGCTGGTGACGGGCAGCGTAGCGAGCGGGATGCGGGCACCGGTCTTGATGCGGATGCGCGTGCAGCCGGCGAGCAGCAGACAGGAAAGCAGGAGGCAGATCGATCGCGGCTTCATGCAGGGAACGTACGTCGCAGCGAGCGGAAGAGTTTCAGGCCTTGGCCAGCACGACCGGCTTGCGCTTCTGCTTCATGAACACCCAGATCACGCGCGCCAGCAACAAGACCGCCAGCACTGCAGCGTCCGGAACCCACTCACGATTGCCCACCTTGACCAGCCACCAGTAATGCACCACCGCGGCAATGCCTGCGACATACACCAGACGGTGCAGACGCTGCCACTTTTTTCCGCCCATCGCGCGCAGCATAAACATGGGAGAGGTCACGGCGAGCGCCAGCAGAATGGTGTAGGCCAGCAGCCCGACCTGGATAAAGCGACGCTTGCGGAGGTCTTCCCAGATCGTAGGCCAGATCAATTTCCACTGCGTCCAAAGCTCGCCCGGATGGTGGTGGCGAAGCCCGTTGAACGCCGTCGGGATGTCATAGCCGGAGTACAGAAAGATGTACGTGAGCAGGTGCAGGCTGCCATAGAAGAACGCGTACAGGCCAAGCATCCGGCGGAAGCGGATCAGGTTCGAAAGCTTGGGGTGCAGCCTGCGCAAAGGCGTGACGACCAGCGAAACCAGCAGAAGCCAAAGCGTCCACTGCCCGGTCCAATGCGTCAAGGTGTTGACTGGGTCGGCATCGGCCGCCATGGCACCGGAGGTATACCAGTGCAGGAAGCCGAAGGCCGGGAACAGGCAAAACAGGTGGACGAGCACCTTGACGTACGGAATCGCGCGCGTTGGCATGGTGCTAGTAGTTTCTACTCAGATCCATCCCGCTGTACAGCCCCGCAACCTGATCGGTATAGCCGTTGAACATCTGCGTGGGCATGGACTTGCCGAAGATGCTGCCATCCAGGCGACGCTCCGACGAGTGGCCGGACGGAATATTTTCGTTGTTGCTCACGTTCGAGTAGAAACCGTAGGCCCCTGGATTCAACTCGTTCCACATGGTCGCCGGCTGGTCCTTGGTGAAGACGATCTTGACGATCGACTTGGCCGACTTGTAGCCATACTTCCAAGGCAGGATGATGCGCACCGGTGCGCCGCTCTGGTTCGGCAGCGTTTGCCCGTACTGACCAAACGTGAGCAGCGTGAGCGGGTGCATGGCTTCATCCATGCGCAGCGCCTCATGGTATGGCCAGGGGAAATCCTCCGGCAACTCGGGCATCTGCTTCTTGTTTACATAGCTGACGAAAGCGACGTACTTCGCGCCCGGCAGCGGCTCGCAGAAATTGATGAACTCAGACAGCGAATAGCCGTTCCACGGGATCACCATGGACCAATCTTCCACGCAGCGATGGCGATAAACGCGGCTCTCCAGCGGGCGGTAGTGGATCAGGTCGTCGATGCCGACCGTACGCGGCTTCTTAACCATGCCGCCGATCTCTACCGTCCACGGTCGCGTCTGCAGCGTGTGCGCGTTTTTTGCGGGCAGGCTCTTATCGATGCCGAACTCATAAAAGTTGTTATAGCTGGTGGCCTTGGCGAAGGGCGTCTGCGGCTCAGTCGTAGAAAACTTGCTGGGAACGGTCTGGAGTTTGTCGTCACCGAACGCCATGGCGCGGCGCGGCATCAGGCTGGCCAGCGCGGCGGCACCGGCCGCGCCCAGGAAGCTGCGGCGATTGTTATAGAGGCTCTCCGGGGTGATCTCGGAAGAGGGAATGTTGGCGCCGGACAAGTGGTTCTTGCGAATGAGCATGGGCAGATCCTTCTGAACAATCCTTACATAGGACTGACGCGAGCGCAGAAGGTGTGGATGGTGAATCACCAAAAGCGGTGTCCGCGAATGGACACCAGCGTTCGCACATGGACAGGCGCTGCGCGAACCCTGCGCCAATTGCGGCTTTCCAGGCTGTTCGAGTTTGGCGCACAACGTGCTTCTATCCCGTGCAATGGATATCTCACGCCCTGACCTGAAGCGCCAGAAGACCCGCCGCACCTACGCCATCGTGCTCGCCTCGGTCGCGGTCACGCTGGCGGTCACGCTTTATCTCGCACACCTCAAGCCCGCCGTCCCCACGGTTGACGGCCCCGTCTTCACCGACGTCGTCAAGCGCGGCCCGCTGCTGCGCCAGGTGCGCGGACCCGGCACGCTGGTCCCGCGCGAGGACCGCATCCGCCTGATCCCCGCCGAAACCGAAGCCACCGTCATCCGCATCCGTGTGCTGCCGGGCGCACGCGTGGAGCCGGACACGGTCCTGATGGATCTTGTCGACCCGCTGGTCCAGCAGCAGTTGCTGGACGCGCAGCTGCAGCTCAAAGCCGCGCAGGCCGACATGGAAAACGTCCGCGCCCGCCTGCAAAGCGACCTGATGACCCAGCGCGCCGGTGCCGCCACGGTCGGCGCCGACCAGCAGCAGGCCGCGCTGCAGGAGAAAACCGACAAGGGCCTCTACGATCTCGGCGTCATCTCCGGCCTGACCTACTCGGCGTCGAAGGGCAAGGCGGACGAGCTCAAGCAGCGCAACGATCTCGAAGCCCAGCGCCTCGGCTTGAACTCGAAAGCGATCTCGACCGGCCTTGCAGTCCAGCAAACGCGCGTCGACCAGGCCCGTGCCCTGCTAGCCCTCAAGCAAAAACAACAGTCAGCTCTGAGCGTCCGCGCCGGCATCAGTGGCGTGCTCGTAGACCTGCCTCACCAGGTTGGCGAGCACGTCGCTATTGGCGTCACGCTCGCCAAGGTCGTCCAGCCCGACCAGCTCAAGGCTTCACTGAAGATCGCCGAAACGCAAGCCCGCGACATCCAGATCGGCCAGCCGGCTGAGGTCGATACCCACAACGGTGTCATTCAGGGCAAGGTCAGCCGCATCGATCCCGCCGTCCAGAACGGCACCGTTACCGTCGACGTACAACTTGAAGGCGCGCTCCCGCAAGGCGCACGCCCGGACCTCTCGGTCGATGGCACCATCGATCTCGACCGCATGACGGACGTGCTCTCGATCGGACGCCCCGCAGTCGGCAGCGAGAACTCCGTCCTCTCCCTCTTCAGGGTTTCGCCCGATGGCAAGAGCGCCACACGCGTCCCTGTCCGCGTCGGCCGCGCCTCTGTCAACAGCATTCAAGTCCTCGACGGCCTCCAGGCCGGCGACACCGTCATCCTCTCCGACATGTCCCGCTGGGACGCCAACGACCACGTCCGCCTACAGCAATAAGGAGCCCTCAATGTCAGAGCCACTCATCCACATCGAAGCCCTCACCAAAGTCTTTTACACCGACGAGATCGAGACCCACGCGCTCTCTGGAATCCACCTCACCATCGCGCGCGGCGAGTACGTCGCAATGTCCGGCCCGTCCGGCTGCGGCAAGTCGACGCTGCTCTCCATCCTCGGCCTGCTCGACACGCCGTCCGACGGCCTTTACACGCTCAACAACAAGCAGGTCGCCAACCTGAACTTCGCCGAGCGCTCCCGCATCCGCAACCAGGAAATCGGCTTCATCTTTCAGAGCTTCAACCTCATCGGCGACCTCACCGTGTACGAGAACGTCGAGCTGCCCCTGACCTACCGTCCCGGCATGGCCCAGTCGGAGCGCAAGGACCGCGTCTCGCAGGCTCTTGAACGCGTAGGCATGGCCCACCGCATGCGCCACTATCCCGCACAACTCAGCGGAGGCCAACAGCAGCGCGTCGCCGTAGCCCGTGCCCTCGCCGGCTCGCCGTCCATCCTGCTCGCGGACGAGCCCACCGGAAACCTGGACAGCAAAAACGGTGAAGCGGTCATGAAGCTGATGGCTGAGCTGCACTCTGAAGGCGCCACCATCTGCATGGTCACGCACGACCCACGCTTCGCCGCTCACGCGCAACGCCAGGTCCACCTGTTCGACGGCAAGGTCGTAGCCGAAGGCGAACTCGCCCAACTCCTCGCCGACCCCAGCCACAACGCCAGCACCGTCAACGCGTAAGCCTTCAGCACCAGGAGTTTCACCATGCTATCGATCATCAGACAAGCCATCCGCAGCCTGCGTCTTTCGCCCGCCTTCACCCTCACGGTGATCGCGACGCTGGGCATCGGCATCGGCCTGAACGCGGCCATTTTCACGGTGGTCGATAACGTTCTGCTCAAGCCGCTCGGCTACCATGATGCAGACCGCATCGTCACCATCGGCACCCGCTTCAACACCAATGGCCGCTTCATCCCGCGGCTGGGCGGAGATGATTACGTCGACCTCACCCAGCAGGTCAAGGGCCTTGGAGCGACAGCCCAGTACCAGTCCGACACCGATGGCTTCAGCCTCAACGGCGTCACCACCTACGCACCCATCTCTCTGGCCACCTCCGGCTTTACCAACGTGCTTGGCGTCCAACCCGTCGCCGGCCGCGGCTTCCATTCCGGCGACGATCAAGCCAAAGACGTTCTGCTTAGCGAATCCTTCGCCCGCGATCACTACGCCTCTGCCGCCGCAGCCATCGGCCAGCCCATCACCTACGCCGGCGCCATCTACACAGTAGCCGGTGTGCTCCCGCAGGGCTTCGACTTCCCGGAGAAACCCTCCGCCTGGTTTCAGGTTCCGGTCCGCCCAGGCAACCGAACCTCCTACAACAATCGTGTCGTCGGCAAGCGCCGCGCGGACGTATCTGCCGCCACGCTGACGGCCGAAATCGCCACCTTTTCCGCGCACCTCTCGCAGACCTTCGTGGAAGACAGCTTGAAGACCGTCACCACCAAGCCGCTGCAGGAGCAGCTCGTCGGCAGCCTGCGACCGACGCTGAACCTGCTTATGGGCTCGGTCGCCGTCATCCTGCTGATCGTCGTCACGAACATCACGCACCTGCAGCTTGTGCGCTCTACCCGCCTGCTCGGCCCTGTCACCATCCGTACCGCGCTCGGTGCCACTCGCGGCATCCTCGCACGCGCCGCGCTTATAGAGACCACCCTCCTTGCCATCGCCGGCACAGCCCTTGCCCTGCTGCTCGCCTTGCCGGCCATTCGTATCCTCGCCGCCATCGCCCCGCAGAACCTCCCGCGGCTTGCTGACATCCACCTCAACCTGGATGTCTTCGCCTTCTCCCTCGTCGTCAGCTTCCTCCTGATGGCCGCCAGTGCGCTGCTGCCGCTATGGCACTCCTGGCACATCGATCCCGCACAAGCGATGCGCTCGAACGCTTCTCGCGGCACGGAATCCCGCAGAACCCACCGGCTGCGCAGCGGCTTTGCCATTGCGGAAGTCGCCCTGACGCTGATGCTTTCGGTCGCCGCCCTGCTGCTCACGCGTCAGCTCATCGCGCAGTCGCACCAGAACCTCGGCTTTGAAACCACGCACCTGCTCACGCTCGATACGCACGCCGTTATTGCCACCCCCTTGCCGGTCGCCAAGGATCAAACCCCCGCCGCGCTGGCCGCGCAACAAGCCCGGCAGGACGTGCTGTATTCCGCCAACCTCCTACGCCTTCAAAGCGTCATCGCTACAGTAGCCGCCACCCCCGGCGTCGCCTCCGCCGCAGCTATCAGCGGCGCGCCACTCGGCTTCGGCGGCTCAAACGTCGGCTACGCGATTGAAGGCAAATCCACCTTCACGCCCGGCCTGCCCCTACCCAACGGCGAGATCCGCCCCATCACCCCCGGCTTCTTCGCCACCCTGGGCATCCCGCTCCTGCGCGGCCGCGAGCTCAACGCGCAGGACACCCTGCAGTCTCCCCGCGTCACCCTCATCAATCAGGCCCTGGCCAACGCCACCTTTCCCGGCGAAGATCCAATTGGCCGCCGCATGCATTGCGGCTTTGAAAAGACGCTCGACGCCTACACCATCGTCGGCGTCGTCGCCGACATCCGCGCCGAAGCGCCCGGCCTGCCCGCCACCCCCACCTTCTACGTCCCCGCCACCCAGCACCCTCTCGTCTTCACGGACATGCAGATCGTCGCCCGCACGGCCCTGCCCCCCGCTGCCATGAAGTCAACGCTGGAGGCCAGGCTGGCAGCCACGCATCCGGAGATCGCCGTCAAGATCACCACCATGCAGGAAAACCTTGCAGAGGTCCAGCTCTCCGACCGCTTCCGTACCTTGCTCTTCGGCTCCTTTGCCGGCATCTCCATCCTGCTTGCCGCTATCGGCATGTACGGCGTCACCGCCTATTCCGTTGCGCAGCGCCGCTTCGAGTACAGCCTGCGCATCGCGCTTGGGGCCAACCGCCCGCAACTCCTTGGCCTGGTCCTCAAATCCGGCCTCAGGATGGCGGCTATCGGCATTGCCGTTGGCATGCTGCTCTCGCTTAGCCTGCAACGCGTGCTCACCAGCCTGCTCGGCAAGCTGCCCGCGTTTGATCCCGTCGCCTACACCCTGGCCGCGCTCGCGGTACTTGCCATCGCCCTGCTCGCCACCCTGATCCCCGCACGCCGCGCCGCGGGAGTCGACCCCATGCAAGCCCTGCGCAGCGAATAAACCCGCCTCTCTCGGAGCCCCCATGAACTTCCTGCCTGGCACCATCCAGACCACCATTCAAGACGCTCGCTTCACCCTCCGCCAGCTCCGCCGCGCGCCGGCCTTCTCGCTCACCGTCATCGTCACGCTGGCGCTCGCACTCGGTGCCACCGCAGCGCTTGCCGGCGTCCTGCGCGCGACGCTCCTCAACCCACTGCCCTACGCCCACGCCAGCGAGCTGGTCCGCATTGAAGACCGGGCCATCACCGGGCCCAAGGCTCTCGGCGGCTTCATCAGCGTCCTGCGCACGGGCGATCTGATCGCCGCCGCGCCCAACAGCCGCCCGCTCTTCAGCAGCCTCGGCTATTACTACGCGGACGATTCCACCCTCACCGTAGACGGTCACGAGCCCTTCCGCGTACCCGCCATCGGCGTCTCCGGCGGCTTCTTCCCCACGCTCGCCGCGCAGCCTCTGCTCGGCCGCACCATCACCCCCGCGGACGACAAACCCAACGGCCCGCAGGTCCTCGTCATCAGCCGACGCCTCTGGCAAAACGCCTTCGGCGCAGACCCCGCCATCATCGGCCGCTCCGTCCACCTCGGCCCCGCGCAGGCCACCATCATCGGCGTCATGCCAGACACTTTTACTTTTCCCGCCGGCGTAGAAATGTGGCACCCCGGCGGCATCTTCCCAAGCTCCTTCGGCGGCTATCGCGGTGAAGGCAGCCGCTATCTCTTCACCATCGCGCGCCTGCAACCCGGCACCACGCTGGGCGAGACCACGGCGCAGGCCACGCAGCTTTCCACGCGGCTCGCCCATGACTTTCCCGCGACAGACGCCAAGTGGGCCTTCAACCTGATCCCCCTGCGTGACTCCCTCTTCGGCGACTACCGCAAAGCGCTCACGCTGCTCTCCATCGCCGTCGGCCTCGTGCTCCTGCTCGCCGCCATCAACGTCGCCGGCCTGCAGCTTTCACGCAACGCGCGCCGCCAGCCGGAGTTCGCCCTGCGCACCGCACTCGGCATCACGCAGGCGCGCCTGACCCGCCAGCTCCTCACCGAATCCACCTTGCTGGTCCTGGCCGGTTGCGCCGCCGGGCTTGCTCTGGCCGCGGCTTTGCTGCGCGTACTCGCCACACGCCTGCCGCCTGAGCTTGTCCAGGCCCAGACCCCGCGCATCGATCTCCCCGTCCTGTTCACCGCGCTTGGAGTCGCGCTTGTCGTCGGCCTGTTCACCGGCGCGCTGCCCGCCTGGCAGTACACCCGCCCCAGCGCCACCACCTCCCGCACCGTCGGCGAGTCCGTTCGCACCCGTACCTTCGGGCGCAGCTTCACCGTCCTCCAGATCGCGCTATCGCTCGTCCTGCTCGGCATCTCGAGTTCCGTCCTGCGCAGTGTCTACGCGCTCGTCAACACGCCGCTCGGCTTCCAGCCCACGCAGCTTGAAACCTTCACCGTCGATCTGCCGTGGGGCATCTACGGCGCGCAGCCGCTGCAGATCTATCGCACGGTCGAGCAGCAATTCCTCACCATCCCCGGGGTCACCTCCGCCGGCGCCGTCACCGCCCTGCCCCTCACCGGCGTCTACAGCTTCCGCAACACGTTCGATATCGCCGGCCTGCCCCCCACCCCGCAGCACGATACCGTCGTCGCCGAAGGCCGGCAGGTCAGCCCCGGCTACCTGGCCACCATGCAGATTCCGCTGCTCGGCGGACGCAACTTCAGCGCGCATGATAGCGACCCCAAAGTTCCCGCCGTGCTGCTCGTAAACCACACCTTTGCAGACCGCTACTTCCCCGGCCAAAGCCCCATCGGCAAGCACCTCATTGGCGCAGTCGGCACCGCCGGAGCACGCGCCGACGCAGGCGAGATCGTAGGCATCGTAGGCGACGTCCACGGCAACGCCGAGTCGCTCGCAGCCGCCGTACAGCCGGAAATCTTCTTCGTCGATACAGGCAACTGGCCCCACATGCAGTTCGCTATCCGCACTACGCAGCCGCTCTCCACCCACAACGCCACGCTGGAGCAGCAAGTCAGCCGCATCGTCCGCCAGGCCAGCCCTCTCGCCAGCGCCGGCCACTTCGCCACGCTCAGCAGCACGCTCGATGGCAACCTCGCGCAACCCCGGTTGAACGCCGGCCTGCTCACCAGCTTCGCCGCGCTCTCGCTGCTGCTCGTCATCGTCGGCGTCTACGGCCTCGTCGCCTTTGACGTAGCCCAACGCACCCGTGAGCTCGGCCTCCGTATCGCGCTCGGCAGCACCCGCAACGGCGTGCTCACGCTGCTCCTCAACGAGACCGCCCGCATCCTCATCGCCGGCCTCGTCCTCGGCCTCATCACCAGCTTCGCTGCCAGCCGCCTGCTGGTTTCGCTCCTGGCCGGCACCACCACACAGAGCATCACCCTTACTCTCGCCACCACCATCCTCCTCGCCGCAGCCGTCCTCGCCGCCACCTACATCCCTGCCCGCAAGGCCAGCCTTCTGGACCCCATGGAAGCCCTCAAAACCACCTGAACCGCCCCAGAACCGGGTACCCCAGGTCTCGCTTCTGAGACCTGGGTTGAACTACCTCGAACCTCAAGACGGAGCCACATGCAAAACATCCTGCAAGACCTCACCTTCGCTCTCCGCCAGCTCCGCCGCTCGCCCGGCTTCGCCCTCACCGCGATCCTCACCCTCGCGCTCGGCATCGGCGCCAACACCGCCATCTTCTCACTCCTCGATCAAGCCCTCCTGCGCTCGCTCCCCGTCCATGACCCTGCTTCCCTCGTCGTTCTGCACGACACCGGCACCATCTGGACCGGCAACACCAGCGCCAGCGGCGGCGATCCCGGCGACTACTTTTCCTACCCCATGTACCGCGATCTCCGCGACCAGGCCAAGGCCTTCTCCGGCCTCGTCGCCAGCAAGTCCGGCGGCGTCAGCTTCACCCGCAACAACGCCAGCGAGTTCCTCTCAGGCGAAGTCGTCTCCGGCAATTACTTCGACGTCCTGGGCGTCAACCCCGCCCTTGGCCGCACGCTCCACCAGTCGGACGACGCAGCCCCCGGCGCCAACCCGGTAGCCGTCCTCACCTACGATTACTGGCAGTCCAAGCTCGGTGCCGATCCCTCCGTCGTCAACTCCACCGTCGCCATCAACGGCCACCCGTACCAGATCGTCGGCATCACCGCACGCGGCTTCCATTCCGCCGTCTGGGGCCTCAACACCCAGATCTTCGTGCCCATCTCCATGTTCGTCGATACCGACCCCAACTGGACCAGCAAGCGCTTTACCCAGCACACCAGCCGCTGGCTCAACATTCTTGGCCGCCTGCCGCCCGGCTCCACCCCGGAACAGGCCGCAGCCGCCACAGCACCGCTTTGGCACGCACTGCGCGCAGACGAGCTCTCGCATCTCGGCACCCGCTCGCCCAAATTCGTCAAAGGCTTCCTTGATAATTCCCACCTCCAGGTCAACCCCGGCGCACGCGGCTTCTCCTTCAACCGCACCGATCTCGAAAAGCCCTTCCTCGCCGTCATGGCCATGGCCGCACTCGTCCTGCTGATCGCCAGCGTCAACGTAGCCAGCCTGCTGCTGGTCCGTTCCGCCGCCCGTGTGCGCGAGTTCTCCCTCCGCGTAGCCCTCGGCGCCACCTCCGCCCGCGTCCTCTCGCAGCTCCTGATAGAGGGGCTGCTGATTGGCGTCTGCGGCGGCTTCTTCGGCATTCTGCTCGCGCCCGCCGCGCTTCACGTACTCGTCTCTCAACTCAGCGATCTCGACGGCGATTCCCCCTACTCCACCTCGCTCGACGCCCGCGTCCTGCTCTTCAATTTCACCATCGCCGTCCTCGTCGCGCTCTTCTTTTCGATCGTCCCCGCCTGGCAGCTCCGCAAGCCGGCCCTCTCCTCCACCCTGCGCGAGTCCACAGGCACCCAGGCCGGCGGTCTGCTGCAACTGCGCCGCATCGTCGTTTGCCTGCAGATCGGCTTGTCGGTCGTGCTGCTGGTCGGCGCCGGCCTCTTCATCCGCACCATGCAAAAGCTGCGCGCGGTAGACGTCGGCTTCAACACCGCGCACCTCATCACCTTCTCCATCGACCCCGGCCGCGCCGGCTACAAACTTGACACCATCCCCGCCCTCAACGACCGCATCACCGCCGCCCTCGCCGCCCTTCCCGGAACCCAGGGCGTCGCCGCCTCCAGCGATCAGGAGCTCGCCAACAACGGCAATTACGACAACGTCAGCGTAGCCGGCTACGTCCCCCCGCCCGACGAAGACTACAGCGCCAAGGAAGTCCTCGATAGCCCCAACTTCCTCGCCACCATGGGCGTCCCGCTCCTCGCCGGCCGCATGTTTACAGACTCCGACGACCTCACCCACCCCAAAGTCGCCATCGTCAACCAGACCTTCGCCGACCACTACTGCGCCGGCAGCGCCCAGTCCTGCGTCGGCCGCCAGCTCGGCATCGGCGGCGGCAACGCCGTCAAGCTCGACACCCAGATCATCGGCGTCATCCGCAATGTCCGCGACACCGGCATCCGCCAGGAAATCCCCGCCGTCCAGTACCTCCCGCTCAGGCAAAATCCCACCCTGCGCCCCATCTTCTTCTACCTGCGCACCGCCGGCTCGCCCGCGCAGGCAGAGCTCACCGTCCGCTCCACCATGCACTCGGTCGATCCTTCGCTGGCCCTCGGCGACCTACACACCATGGACCAGCAGATCGACGCCGACCTCCGCAACGAGCGCATGATTACCCTCCTCGCCACCGCCTTCGGCATCCTCGCCACCATCCTCGCTGGCGTCGGCCTCTATGGCGTCCTGGCCTACAGCACCACGCAGCGCACGCGTGAAATCGGCATCCGCATGGCCCTCGGCAGCACCCGCATGGCCGTCTCCTCGCTCATCGTTTCAGACGTCCTCAAGCTCGCCGCCCTCGGCCTCATCCTTGCCCTCCCCACCGCCTACGGCCTGAGCTTGCTCGTCCGCTCGCAGCTCTTCGGCGTCACCGCGCTTGACCCCATCATCCTCATCTCGGTCGTGAGCCTCATCATCGTCGTAGCTCTCCTGGCTGCCCTGCTCCCGGCCCGCCGAGCCGCCTCTATCAACCCCACAGTAGCCCTCCGCACCGAGTAATACCTCACACCACTGCTCCCGCCCTTTCGGTTGTCATCCCCGAAGAGGATCTGCTTCACGCTCTTGCCTTTCGCCTTTGTACTCCTTGTCACCCAAACGGCATCCGCTTCACGTCCTTGCTCCTGAGAAAGGTCGAGGCTTCAGCCTCGACTCTCTCCCCCACCACACAAACCGGGCTTTAGCCCCCGGGATAAGCTCTTCCACCCACCCGGAGCCACCCATGATCACCCTCAAAAATCTCGAAAGAACCTACCCCACCGGCGCCACCCAGACCTACGTCCTGCGCAACATAAACCTGCAAATAAACTCCGGCGAATTCCTAACCATCATGGGCCCATCCGGCGCCGGAAAATCAACCTTGCTCAACGTCCTCGCCATGTTAGACGACCAATGGCAAGGCTCCTTCCGCTTTGAAGAAACAGAAATCCAGAAACTGGCGCGCAAGCAAAGAGCCGACTTGGCCCGCCAGAAAATCGGCATGGTATTCCAGGCCTACCACTTACTGGACGACCTGACCGTAGCCGAAAACATCGACCTACCCTTGTCCTACAAAAATCTCCCCCGCTCAGACCGCCAATCCCTCGTAGCCGACACCCTGGACCGCTTCAAAATCGTAGGCAAAAAAGACCTCTACCCAGGCCAGCTCAGCGGAGGCCAGCAGCAACTCGTAGGCATTGCCCGCGCCGTCATCCACTCCCCCACCCTCCTCATCGCGGACGAGCCCACCGGCAACCTCCACTCCGACCAGGCCGCCGAAATCATGCGACTCTTCCAGCAACTCAACCACGAAGGCACCACCATCATCCAGGTCACCCACTCAAACCTTAACGCCACCTACGGCACCCGCACCATAGAACTACGCGACGGCTGGCTCACCAAAGACACCGCCAACCCCACCTAGCCCACATAGCCCACATAGCCCACATAGCCCACCTAAAATCATTACCCTCACTAACTCGTCATCCTGTAACTCCATAACACCTCCACTAACATTGTCATCCTGAGCGAAGTGAGTCGCGCACTTTGCGACTCACGCAGTCGAAGGACCTGCATTTACCTTTGCACGAGCATCGAGTCTCCCGGTAGACCACTTACATAACTCACAACTAGAAACACTGCACCCCGAACGGACCACCCATGCTAAAGCCGCTTCTACTCCTGGCCCTCGCTCTCCCCGCCGCCGCTCAAATCCCGCACTCCAGCAATCCCCTCGACGCTTACCGCGCCATCCACGTCCCCGCCCCCAACCTCGCCAACTCCGCACGCCTCGATACCCTCGTCACCAACGGTGTCCTCAACCTCTCCCTCCACGACGCCATAGCCCTCGCGCTCGAAAACAACCTCGATCTCGCCATCGCCCGCTACAACATACCTATCGCCCAGGCCGACGTGCTCCGCACCAAAGCCGGCGGCATCTTCCGCGGCGTCAACACCGGCGTCGTCCAGAACACGCCCGGCGGCGGCATCGGAGGCTTCGGCTCCGGGTCCATCGGTGCAGGCGCCGGCGGCACCTCCGGCGGCTCAGGCGGCGCAGGCGCAGGCGCCAGCGGCCTTGTGCAATCCACACTCGGCACCGGCACCAACGTCTCCTCGTACGACCCCACCATCACCGGCAACCTCAACTACCAGTCCGCCAACCAGCCCCTCTCGAACCTCGCCGTCTACGGAGTCCCTACCCTCTCGAGCGCCTCGCTCAACGCCAACCTCGGCTACGCGCAAGCCTTCCCCACCGGCACCTCGCTCTCGTTCACCTACAACGCAGACCGCGCCACCACCAACAGCCCATTCCAGTTCCTGCTGCCCGAACTCGACTCCGGCTTCCAGCTCCTCGCCCGCCAGCACCTGCTCGCCGGCTTCGGCCTCGCGCCCAATCTGCGCTATCTCCGCATCGCTCGCAACGACCAGAAAATCTCCGACCAGTCCTTCGAGCTGCAGGTTATCTCCACCATCACCCAGATCGCCAACATCTACTGGGACCTCGTCGCCGCGTATCAGGACGAGCGCGTCAAGCAGGCCTCACTCGACTTCGCCAACACCACCCTCCTCAGCGCCCGCAAGCAGCTGGACCTGCAAGCCATCCCCGCGCTCGATGTCCTGAAAGATGAAGCCGAAGTAGCCAACCGCGAGCAGGACCTCTCCATCGCCAGGTCCACGCTGCAGTTCCAGTCCCTCCTCATCAAAAACGCCCTGACGAAAAACCTCGACGACCCCATCCTCGAAGCCATGCCCGTCCACCCCACCGAGGACCTCGCCACCGAGAGCCTCCTTCCCCCGGGTGGCCCATCCTTTCCGGCCTCATCGGAAAGGGTGGGTTCTCAGGTCTCAACACCCACCGACACTCCGGGTGCAGCGGGTCTCGCTTCTGAGACCCGGGACGGAACAACCTCAACTCCTCAAGGCCCCACCGAAGACCTCGTCACAAAAGCCCTCGCCAACCGAATCGAGCTCTCAGAAGCCGCCATCGACCTCCAGAACCGCACCATCTCCAACGCCGCCGCCCGCAACGCCCTGCTCCCCTCGCTCGATGCCGTTGCCTACTACGGCGGCAGCGGCCTCGGCGGCACCGTTGCCCCCAATTCCACCACCACCTCAGCCGTCCCGGGCGGCTTCGGCGGTGCCCTGTCGAACACCTTCAACAACTCCGCCCCCAACTACTACGTCGGCTTCCAGCTCAACATCCCCATCCGCAACCGGGTAGCCAAATCCGATCAATACCGCTCAGAACTGGAGTCCCGCCAGGCCGAGCTTCACGTCCAGCAGCAGCGCAAACAAATCCGCATAGAAGTCCGCAACGCCGAGTACGCCCTGGCCCAGTCGCAAGCCCGCGTCACCGCCGCCCTCAAATCAAGAGACCTCGCCGCCCGCACCTTCGACATTTCCGGCAAGGAGCAGCAGCTAGGCGCCGGCTCCGCCTTCCAGACCGCCGGCGCCCGCCGCGATCTCGCCACCGCCGACAGCAACCTCGTAGCCGCCCGCACCGCCGCCCGCAAAGCCAAAGTAGAACTGGACCGAGCCACCGGCCAAACCCTCGAAGCCAACCAGATCACCATCCAAACCGCCCGCACCGGCACCCAACCCTAGATCACCAAAGCCAATCCAGGACCACCACGCTCGGTTGTCATCCCGGCAACTTGGTTCACCCTCGGGTCACCCTCGGGTCACCTCGTCACCCTCGGCACCCTCGGCACCCTCGGCACCCTCGGTTGTCATCCCCGAACGGTATCTGCACTTAGCTTTCCTTCCCCCCCCACACCCTTGTCATCCTGAGCGAAGTGAGTCAGCCTCATCGACTCACGCAGTCGAAGGACCTGCATCTCCCTTCCCAGCCCCAAAAATTCTTCCCCCAGAAACCCCAGCAAAACCACCATGTCAAGCCCCCAACCCACCCCAATCCATCGCAACTCCAACACCTCAAACCACTTACACCCCAAAAATAGTTGGCATACCCACCCCCGCCCACTTGGTAAACTATAACTAGAGATCAACCCAAAGAACCTATACCAGCCCAGACGGAAGTCCAGACTTAACTTCAACAGATTGAAGACTTTACAACCCATACCGGGGGGGGGGGAGGGTAGCCCACAGATGCCGACAACCTGCCGCCTCCTCATTGCCGACGACCAGCCCCACATCCTCGACGCCCTCGACCTCCTCCTGCGCCCCGAAGGCTACACCCTCGAGACCGCCCGCACCCCCAACGAGGCCCTCCTCCGCCTCACCGAGCAGGAGTTCGACGGCTGCCTCCTCGACCTCAACTACACGCGCGACACGACCAGCGGCCAGGAAGGCCTGGACCTCCTCACCGCCATCCGCCAGCGAGAGGCGCACCTCCCCATCATCGTCATGACCGCCTGGGCCAACGTCGATCTGGCCGTGCAGGCAATGCGCCGCGGAGCCAGCGACTTCATCCAGAAACCATGGGACAACCCCCGCCTCCTCACCATTCTGAAAACCCAGTTGGAGCTCCACCAACTCCAGCGCCGGGCCCAGCGGTTAGAAGCCGAAAATCGCATCCTGCGCGCTGACGGCATGCCCGAATTCATCGCAGAGGCCCCCGCCATGAAGCCCGTAGTCGAGCTCATGGCCCGCGTAGGCCCGTCCGACGCCAACATCCTGATCACCGGCGAGCACGGGACCGGCAAGGAAGTAGTTGCCCAAACGCTGCACCGCCTAAGCCAGCGACACCACCGCTCGCTCATCGCCGTCAACACCGGAGCGCTGCCTGAAGGCACGTTCGAATCCGAGCTCTTCGGCCACGTCAAAGGCGCCTTCACGGACGCACGCGCAGACCGCATCGGACGCTTCGAGCTAGCCAGCGGGGGGACCCTTTTCCTGGACGAAATCGCCAACATCCCGGTCCGCCAGCAGGCCAAGCTTTTACGAGTCCTTGAAACCGGCGAGCTCGAACGCGTAGGCTCCTCCACCACCCGCAAGGTGGACGTCCGCATGCTCTCCGCCACCAACGCCGACCTCCGCGCAGAAGCTCGCGAAGGCCGCTTCCGCGAGGACCTTTTCTTCCGCCTCAACACGGTAGAAATCCACTTACCCCCTCTGCGAGAGCGCCGCGAAGACATCCCCGTCCTCGCCGGCTACTTTCTCTCGCGCTACGCCACACGCTACCGCCGGCAGGTCAGCGGCTTTGACCCCGCCGCCCTGCAACTCATCCTCACCTACGGCTGGCCCGGCAACGTTCGCGAGCTCGACCACGCCATGGAACGCGCCGTCCTCATGGCCCGCAGCCCGCAAATCGAGTCCGCCGACCTCGGCCTGGCAACGCCCGTCACCTCCACCTCCAACCAGTCGCTGGACGATCTCAGCCTTGAAGCCGTCGAAGCCCTGCTGATCCGCAAAGCCCTGTCACGCACCGCCGGCAACATCTCCCACGCAGCCGAAGCCCTGGGTCTAAGTCGCGGAGCCCTCTACCGCAGAATGGAGAAATACAACCTGTAACAAGCCGCATAACCTTGGAATTAGCCTCAAACCAACCATGGCCCTCGAACGTCCAAACCGCCTACCGCTGGGCCGCAGCAATCGTCGCCTGCCTTTTGAGCGGCGACTGCGCCTGTGGATCGCCGCGCTTGGCCTGCCGGCAGTCATCCTCACTTACTTGCTCCTGCGCGAGTCCTGGGCAACTGCACTGGCCGCCACCAGCTTCGTCGCTTTGCTCTGGGCCATTGCCGCAACCGTCTTCTTAGATCAATTTCTACGACCTCTACAAACGCTCTCAAACGTAGTTGCCGCGCTGCGCGAAGACGACTTCAGCTTCCGGGCACGCGGGGCCCAACGCAACGACGCGCTCGGCGATCTCGCACTGGAGATCAACTCGCTCGCAGCCACCTTGCAGCAGCAGCGCTCTGCCGCAAATGACGCACTAACCCTGGTCGAACGCGTCCTGTCGACCATGCAGTCCCCCGTTTTGGCCTTCGACGCGCAGGGCGATCTGCGCCTGCTCAACATCGCTGCCGCGCAGCAGTTGCAGTTGGGCAAAGCACTGGGTCAAAGCGCCTCAACCCTGCGCCTGCAGGACCTGCTGCAGATCAAGGATCAGGGCACTTACACCGCTGCCAACACGCGCTGGTCCGTGCGCCGAGCTACCTTTCGCCTGCAGGGTTTGCCCAACACGCTCTTTGTTTTGACGGATGTTGCCGCCGCTCTGCGCGAAGAAGAGCGCATCGCCTGGCAGCGGTTGATCCGCGTGCTCGGGCATGAAATCAACAACTCGTTGACGCCCATCAAGTCCATCGCCGGCACGCTGCGCACACGGCCGCTGGTGCAGGATGACGCCGACTTTCAACGTGGTCTAAGCGTCATTGAAGATCGCGCAGCAAGCTTGAACCGCTTCCTCCAGGCCTACCAGCGGCTCTCGCGTCTCCCGCCGCCAACTCTCGTCGAAACGCCGATAGGGCCGCTCATCGCGCAGGTTGCAGCACTCGAACATCGTCTGCAGGTTGAGGTCCAGGAGGGACCCGAAATACTCTTGCAGGCCGACGCCGACCAGCTACAGCAGGCCCTGATCAACCTGCTGCAAAACGCAGTCGACGCGGCCTTGGACCCTGACACTGGTCGAGCGCCGAAGGTCGTCATCACATGGCACTCGACTCAAAAACAGGCCGTACTGACGATAGCGGACAACGGCCAGGGCATCACGAATCCGGGTAATCTTTTCGTGCCTTTCTACACGACCAAGCCGCAGGGATCCGGGATCGGACTCGTCCTCGCGCAGCAGATTGCGACGGCACACGGCGGCTCCATCAGCCTGCTCCCGGGTGATCCTGGCACCATCGCAACGCTTGCCTTGCCGGTCCGCTAGACAGTGCCTGCGAGCACTTCAGCAAGGTGCACGGCGCGCCGGTCAGAGTTCTGGCTGACCATTTCACGACAGCTAAAACCATTGCTGACGATGAGATCGCTCCCGCTGCAAGTGCGCACCGCCGGCAGCAAAACGCGCTCCGCGAGCGTCTGCGAAACTTCATACTTGTCTGCTTCAAAACCGAATGGCCCAGCCATTCCGCAACAACCACTATCGAGCGATTCCACCTGAGCGCCGGTGGCCTTGAGCAATGCGATCTCGTCTTTCATCGTCATCAAAGCCTTCTGGTGGCAATGACCGTGAACAACGATGCGACGACCCTCCATAGAAGGTGGCTGCCAGCCCGCAACCGCTTCGCTGAGCATCACGGTCTGGCGTGCCAGCATCTGTGCACGTTCATCCTTGGGGAAGAAGTTGAGTAACTCATCCTGGAAGACGCTGGCGCAGCTTGGCTCCAACATCACTACCGGGAAGCCTGCTCTGATTTGTGGCTCGAATTTGTTGAGGATATTGCGCAGGTATTTCCTGGCTTCATCCAGAAAACCAAAGTCGTACAGCGGACGGCCGCAGCAGATATGCTGCTTCGGGACCTGTACCTGCTTCCCTGCGCTCTGCAAGACCTTGACCGCCGCATGCAGTGCCTGGGGGTGGAAGTAGTTGTTCCAAGTGTCAGCCCAAAGCAGAACCTGCTGTCCGGCAGGTTGCGTTTGCTTGGTCTTATGAAAGTCTGACCGGAAGGATTTGCCTGCAAATGCAGGTAGTTTTCTCTGCGACGCTATCCCGAGTACCTTCCCGACTCCGGGCAGCTTCGCACCTAAGTTGACAAGTCCAGGCGCGTTGGATGCAAGCCTGGCCCACTTGTCCATGTGGCCAAAAGCATAGTGGTAGAGCGGGTGAATGCGGCCTTCGTAATGGTGAGCCAGAAATTCCGATTTCCAGGTGGCCATGTCCACGTTGACCGGACATTCCGTCTTACAGGCCTTGCAACTCAGGCATAAGTCGAGTGCTTCTTTTACCTGCTCGTTCTGCCAGCTTCCGGGTAATACTTCTGCTTGCATGAGCTCCCAGAGTAAGTGGGCTCGTCCGCGGGTTGAGTGCTTTTCTTCACGGGTTGCCATGTAGCTTGGGCACATGGTGCCGCTATCTACTTTGCGGCACGCGCCCACGCCGACGCAGCGCTCAGTAGCCTGGCTGAAGAGGCCGTTGTCACCGGGAAAGGTGAACAACTGCTTGTGTTCCGCGGCCTTGTAGCCGGGGCCAATGCGCAGATTTTCAGTCGGCTCGTAGACGCGGACCGGGTCGATAAGCTTGCCGGGGTTCATCTTGTTAGTAGGGTCCCAGAGCGCTTTGAACTCACGAAATGCCTGCATAACTTCGGGGCCGAACATCTTGGGTAGCAAGGCAGCACGTGCTTGTCCATCGCCGTGCTCGCCGGAGAAGGAGCCGCCATATTTGAGGACTACATCAGCGGCTTCATCGAGGAAGCGACGGTACTTTTCGACGCCCACGGTCGTGCGCAACTCAAAGGTGATGCGCAGGTGAACGCAGCCCTGGCCGAAGTGTCCGTACATGGGTGTGCGGTAGCCGTAGGCCTCAATGACCTTGAACAGATCACGCAGATAGTTGCCAAGAACGGCGGGTGGAACGGCCGAATCTTCCCAGCCTTCCCAGCCGCTTTGCGCCTCGCCCGGGACGAATACGCTTGCGCCCAGAGCGGCTTCCCGCACTCGCCAGACGCGCGCGGCTTCCCCTTCCGTGTAGCGGCCAACCGTGGGCCGCAGAGCCCACTGTTCAATCGCCGTGAGCAGGCCCGCTACCTGCTGGTCTACATCCGCGGGCGAGTCGCCGCCGAACTCACAGAGCAGAAAGCCGCGGCCAGCGGGAAGCAGTTTTACGTCTTCTACGACCAGGTTTTTGCGCAGCATGAAGTCAACGAGCAAGCCGTCAAAACCTTCGAGCCCAATCGGTTTGTGCTCGAGCACCAGCGTAACGTGATCGGCGGCGATGAATGCATCATCAAAGCCCAACGCTACGAGGCGACGATGCTGCGGGCTTTCGACCAGAGCACATTCCGCTTCGAGGATCGTGACGCAGGTACCTTCCGTGCCGACCAGCGCACGCGCTACGTTGAAGCCGTTTTCCGGCAGTAACTGGTCCAGGTTGTAGCCGCTGACTCGACGTGGAATGTCCGGGAAGCGCTCTCGCACCAGGGTTGCGTAGGTATCGCGAAGCCGCTTCAGTCCTGCATAGATCTGACCTTTGCGGCCGCCGGCTGCGATGATTCGCGCCAGCTCCTGCTCACTGGTTTTGCCGACGGTCATGCGCGTGCCGTCGTAAAGAAGGATGTCAAGCGACTCGATGTTGTCGACCGTTTTGCCGCCCATGAGCGCATGCACACCGCAGGAATTATTTCCGATCATGCCGCCCAGGGTGCAGCGGCTATGCGTGGCTGGGTCGGGTGCGAAGGTGAGCTCATGCGCTTCCGCGGCGCCGCGCAGCTTGTCCAGCACGATGCCCGGCTGCACTCGAGCGGTGCGGCCTGCGGGGTCCAACGCGTTGATGCCATGCATGTATTTCGAGAAGTCCAGCACGACTGCCACGTTGCAGCACTGCCCTGCCAGCGAGGTGCCGCCACCGCGGGAAAGTACGGGCGCGCCATGCTCGCGGCAGCTGCGATGGTGGCGATGACGTCATCTTCATCAAGCGGCACGACCAGGCCAATGGGCACCTGACGATAGTTCGAAGCGTCAGTCGCGTAGAGCGCACGGCTGGCTGGATCGAAGCGGACTTCCCCGCGCACGACTGCCTTGAGCCGCGCTTCTAGAGCCTTCTCGCTGCTGAACTTTTCATGCTCCAACGCGCCCTGCAACACCACAAACGGAGAACCCATGCCAACAGGCTACAGCACCTGCTGAAGCCCGCGCGCGGACGGCCGATAAGTCCCTTATGTCCCTGGCGATGAAAGTTCTTGCGGCCCTTCTCTTCCTGGTTCCCAGCCTGTATGCGCAGACGCCGGTTCATGCCGATGGGCCAATCCAAACTGTGACGCTTACGCTTCGTGCGGGCACGCTGGATTCCATCCATGTGCTAACGCAGGGGTCTGAAAAGTTTGACTTCGTGTTTGCAGCCGGGGGCACGTGCGCGGTGGGGCAAACGTACCTGGTGGGGCAAAGTTGCACGGTGAACGTGGCGTTTCATCCACTGTTTCCGGGCGAGCGACGAGGTACCGTGGTGCTGCTGCCGCGCGCCGGAGCTGCGCTGGCACAGCAGTTGTTTGCCGCGCAGGCGGTTGGGGCGGTGAATACTTTTGTTCCGGGAACGATGTCTACCGTGGCCGGCAACACGGCGTGGATCTATGCGGGCGACGGGCAGCCGGGCACGCAGACAAGCATCTTTTTGCCGTTTGGCGTTGCGGTGGATGGGGCGGGAAATCTCTACATTGCGGATACTTCAAACAACCGGATACGCAAGGTGGATGCGGGGAGCGGGCTGGTTTCTACGCTGGCCGGGACGGGCAATGTAGGCGCCACTGGCGACAATGGGCAAGCTGTTGCCGCGACGCTTGCGGGGCCTTCCAGCTTGACGCTGGACGCGGCCGGCAACCTGTACGTGGCGGATGCGGGCAACAACGCGGTGCGCAGGATTGATGCGGTCACGGGGGTGATCACGACGGTTGCCGGGACGCTGGGCCGGCATGGATTTGCAGGCGATCATGGGCCGGCGATTGCCGCAATGCTGAACACGCCGAACGGCATCACGCTGGATGCGGCCGGCAATCTTTTCGTGGCGGATACGGGCAATCACGTGGTGCGTCGCGTGAACGCTGCTACGGGCGTGATCACTACCGTGGCCGGGACCGGAACGGCGGGCTTCAATGGCGATGGACAGGCGGCGGTAAAGGCGCAGCTGAGCTCGCCATGGTCTGTGGCGCTGGGCGCGGGCGGCGAGCTGTATGTTGCGGACCAGAATAATCATCGCGTGCGCATGGTCTCGCAGGCGGGGGTGATCAGCACTGTGGCAGGCAATGGCGTAGCGGGTTTCAGCGGGGAAAAAGGGCCGGCAACGCAGGCACAATTGAATGAGCCGGCGGCAGTGGTGATGGATGTGGCGGGCAATCTTTATATCGCTGATAGCGGTAACAATCGCGTGCGCAAAGTGAGCGCAAAAGACGCCACCATTGCGACGATTGCGGGCGTGGAGGGCGAGAGTTTTTCCGACGATAACGGTCCGGCGAACCAAGCAGGGCTGTACGGGCCCTACACGCTGGCGCTGGATGGAGCGGACAATTTGTTTGTCGCGGATGTGTTTCATAACCGCATCCGCAAAATTTCTGCGACGCAGGCGGCGATCAAATTTCCTGCGATTCGTGTGGGGCGTGTGTCCGCGCCGCTGGTGCAGACGGTGGAGAATGATGGCAACGCGCCGCTGACATTTAGCTCCATTGCGGGCACGAGCAATGCGCAGGTAGACGCGGCGACGGTGTGCGCGACGAGCGTGCCGCTGGCACCGCTGGACACGTGCGATGTCTCCGTTGACTTTGCGCCGACGGTGACGGGCGACCCTGTGGTTGGGACGGTTGCGCTCAGCTCGGACGCGGGAAATGCGCCCGGGATCATCTCGCCCTGGGGGACTGTGCTGTCGATCGATCCGACGACGCTGACGCTTGCCGCGAGCGTAAATCCGGCGCTGACCGGGCAGACCGTGACGTTTGTGGTTCAGGCTGCGAGTGCAGGGACTAAGCCTACCGGGAGCGTCGTGCTCACGGATGTTTTTGGGCAGACTACGACTACGCTGGGGACGGCGCCGCTGATGAATGGTGTGGCGACTCTGCCGGTGAATGACCTGCTGACTGGTTCACATTCAGTCACTGCGACTTATGCGGGCGACGACTCCAATGCGGGAGCGGCTTCCGCTATTTACGTAGAGACGGTGAAGGATGCGCAGGCCCCCACGGTGACGAGTCTGACGAGCTCAGCGAGCACGATTGATGCGGGTGCGAGCCTTGTTTTGACTGCTGGTGTTGGGACGAAAACGCAGGGTGCGGGCTCGTTTACGGTTGCCGGTACGGTGGCGTTTATGGATGGGGCGGCGGTGCTGGGGACGGCAGCGATCGACCCCACGACGGCAACGTTTGACCGTGCGACGGCTAGCTTTGCGGTGAGCTCGCTGGGTGTGGGAAGCCATACTTTGACGGCGGTTTATAGGGGGACGGCGAACGATTTAGCAAGCACTTCTCCGGCGATCCTGGAAACAGTAAAGCTTGCGACTACGACGCTAAAGCTCACCGCGAGCGCTAACCCGTTGCCCAGTGGCGCGCCGCTTACGCTGACCGCGGTGGCGAGCAGCACGGGTGGGTTTCCGGGTGGTACGGTGAGTTTTTATGCTGGGGCTATTCTGGCTGGCTCGGCTGCGATCAATGGGCAGGGCGTCGCTCTGCTGCAGCTTGGCTCCGCGTTGTGGACGCCTGGGACTTACGCACTGACGGCGGTGTATGCGGGGGATGCAGCGGACTCGGCGGCGGATGCTCAGCCGGTGGCTGAGGTGGTTGCGCAGGCGGCGACTACAGTGCTGTTGAGTTCATCGTTGAACCCTGCGGGGATGGGCGCGCAGGTGGTGCTCACGGCTGCCGTTGCAGGCAATGGCGGCACGCCTGGCGGGACGGTCACGTTCATGGACGGGGGCGCTGCGCTGGGGGCCGCGACGCTCGATGCAAAAGGGATTGCGGTGTGGTCTACTTCGGCGCTTGCGATCGGGAGCCACGTTGTGAGCGCCAGCTATGTTGGGGATGTTTATGACTCGGCCTCTACGTCCGCCCCGCTGACCGAGCAGGTGCAGACGGCGACGATCGGGATTGTGTTGAGCACGAGCAAGGCGCCGGCACTCTACGCGGATACGGTGACCCTGACAGCGGCTGTGAGTGGGTCTGGTGCGGTGCCTGTGGGGTCGGTTGACTTCTTTGACGGCGGAGCTCGCATAGGCGGTGGCGTGCTGGATGCAAAGGGTAACGCGGCCTTTACAACTGCTGCGCTGACGATTGGTGACCACGCTTTGACTGCTCGCTACAGTGGCGATGCGAACCATGCTCAGGTGACTTCCGCTCCGGTGGATGAACAGGTTCTGCAAGGCACGGCGCTGGTGCTGCAGGCTAGTGCGATACGCGTAGTCGCGGGGCTGCCGGTGACGCTGCGCGTCAGTGTTAGCGGTACCAGCGGACAGGCCGGAGCACCGCTGCCGGGCGGGAGTATCGTTATTGCGGATGGTGGCGTGACGCTGGCGACGCTGGTAACGGACGCGAGTGGCGCGGCGAGCTACAACGCCAGCCTGGCGGCGGGGCAGCATACGATTTCAGCTGCTTATAGTGGCGATCGTAATGATGCACCGGCTACTGCCAGCACGGTGGTGGTGCAGGTGGATCTGGCTACGACGAGCACTGCGCTTGCCGTGTCGCCGAGCCCTGCGGCCTTTGGTGCGGCCGTGACTTTGATCGCGAATGTGACCGGTAACGGTGGCATACCCACCGGACCGGTCGCCTTTATGGACGGCGCGACGACGCTCAGCATGGGCACGCTGGTGAATGGCTCGGCTACGCTTACGTTGACGACGCTTGCGCCTGGCCTGCACGCGCTTTCAGCGGCTTACGCCGGGGACGTGAACGACTCGTCGAGCCAGTCGCCGGCGGTGCAGGAGCAGGTCGCTTTGCATACGACGCTGGCCCTGACGGCGAGTGCGAATCCGGCTTTGCTGGGTGACCCCGTGACGCTGACTCTGACTGCAGCTAACGGGTCTGCTTCGGTGCCAACCGGAGTGTTGAGCATGACGGATAACGGCCTGCCGATGGCGCCGGTGATGCTGGTGAATGGTAGTGCGGTGGTGACGCTGGCGGCTCCATCGCTGGGTGCGCACACGCTGCTTGCAAGCTATGCGGGCGATGCGAGCAATGGCCCGGCGAGCGCGCAGCCGCTGGTTCTGACGGTCACGCTGCGGCCTACGACGACGAGCCTGACGGCTTCCGCAAGCGCGCTGGGTGCGGGGCAGCAATTGATCCTGATCACAGTCGTGCAGGGCAAGGGGAGCCAGGCGCCTGGCGGCACGGTGACGTTTGAATCGGCGACGGGCGCGCTGGGGACGGTTGCGATCAGCCCGGCGGGCGTTGCGACGTTGACGCTGACACCGCCGGCCGGAACGCTGGTGATCACGGCGCACTATGCCGGCGACGCTTTGTTTGCGCCTTCGACATCGCTTGCGGTTGCGGTGTCTGTGGGTCCGCCCGATGCGTTTACCCTAACCGCGACGCCGCCGACGCTGAGCCTTCAATCCGGCAGCCACGCGCAGGTGTCGCTGCAGCTGGCGACCAACCCTAATTTCCATGACACGCTGGCGTTTGGGTGTGCGGGGCTGCCGCAATTTGCTACCTGTACTTTTTCTGCGGACAAGGTGGCGGTGACTCCGGGGCTGGCGCAATCGCTCACGGTGACGGTGGACACGGGCAATCCGCTGGGCGCGGGGACCGCGGCGGCAATGCCGCTGGGAGCGCTGCTGCTTCTGCTGCTTGGGCGTAAGCGGCGATGGGTGCGAGGGCTGGCGTTGGCTGCCTTGCTTGCGTGTGTGTCGCTAAGCGTGACGGGCTGCGCGACGCAGTTTGCGCAATCGACCACGCCGGCGGGGGAGTATAGCTTTCAGATTGTCGGTACGGGCGCTGCGACGGGCACGACCCAGACTGCGACGATCCACTTGACGGTGAGCAAGTGAGCCGCGCCTGGCAGTGGCAAGTTGGTGGGCCGGGGGGCGTGACGCTCGCCATGCTGCTGAGTGTGGTGGTCGCGCTGCTGTTGGTGCTGATGCCGGGCAAGGTCAACGCGCAGGCGGAGCCCGCCGGCCGGCTGCCGGGGAGCTACGTTGCCGTGGGCATTACCGGGGCGGGGTTCAATTCCGGCTATGGCCAGCAAAAGCTGATTGGGCCTGCGCTTTATGTGGACGCGAATCTTTACCGGCGGCTGGGCTTTGAGGCGGAGGCTCGGTCGCTGCGCTTCCACAACCAGCTTGGGGTGCGGCAATCGACTTACCTGGCGGGTGTGCGGGTGACGGCTCGTGGGTACAACGTGCGGCCGTACACCAAGCTGCTGGCCGGCCTGGGCAGCATGACCTTTCCGTACAACGATGCGCACGGGCGATACCTGGTAGTGGCGCCGGGGGCCGGGCTGGACCTGCGCGTAAGCCGGCTGCTGCAGGTACGCGTGGTCGATGTGGAGTACCAGTTCTGGCCGCAGTTTACGTTCGGCGCGATGCAGAGCTGGGGGATCTCGACCGGGCTTAGCGTGCGGGTCTGGTAAAGCGCGCTACTGGACTTTGCCGCGCGGACGCAGCTTGCGCAGCTCGTTTGCGCAGGCGATGCCGTTCAGGGACGCGAGCTTGAGATTATCCGCCGCGGCCCAGATCCAGAAACGGGTATTGACGGAAGTGGCCCGGACTCGCAGCATGATGTCCTGCGTGCCGGCCGCGCTGAGATTTGACGGCGGTTCGGAGTCGGCGGCGACGATGTCTATCTGCTCGCCGGTGAGGGTCTGCTCAAGCTGGTGGGCGGTGGTTGGCTCATCGAGCTCCACCAGAAGCGAACCCACATAGCCGTGGAAGACTGGTGCCTGTACGAGCTCAAGATCGAGCGGCGGCAGCTTGCCGGCGCCTATGAAACCGTAGTGCCGCACGATGTGCTCTTCCACCTTGAGCAGGTTGATCCTGGCTCCATCGCCGAGCGTAGGGAGCACGTTGAAGGCGACCTGCGCGTCGTAGTGCTCGCGTGGCAGGTTCTGAAAGGAGAGCAGGTTGACGGTCTGCTGATGGAGCTCGTCCATGGCGTCTCGACCGTGTTGCGAGGCTGGCTCAACGACCGTTGCGGCAAGCGAACGCACACGCAAAACGCGATGAATCCGAGCCGCTACCAGGCCGAGAAGGACTGCTGCGGGATGTGCGGCGACGACGGCAGTGGTGCCCAGATCCGGGCCGCCCGCGCTTCCATCGGACACCCACGGTGCACGGACGGGGACGCCGGCTTCGCCTTCCAGCGCGCCAGAAAGATCGACCACGCCAGCTCCAGATTTGCGTGCGGCGGGCCAATGCTTGCGGGTGGATTCGGCGTCGCCGGCGAAGAAGATAAAGTCCAGCCGGGCAAAGGAGCCGGGCTCGACGCGCTGCAGGATGGCGGCTTCATCGCCGGCGGCGGCTAGCTGGCCGGGGACTTCGTCGTCGTCAAAGAGAAGGAAGTCTGAGGCGGCGAGGAGCGAGTCCTGAAGCTCTTCTGCGAGTTCTTTGCCGAGCAGTGACCCTGCACCGACGATGCCGATGCGATACATTCCGTCAGGCATTTATGCTCCCTGCGCTGGTTGGTGGCGTTCACGATTCATGGAATACGCCAGTCGGGCGACGACGCCGGAAACAAGGTGGCCGAGTGCAATAAGGATCAGGGCCCAACGCGAAAAGAGAGCGATGAGGACGATGCAGAGGCCAAGAAAAGCGACGACCTGGAACGGTACGCGGCCGCCGGAAGTGATCTCTTTGCCCGACCAGAAGCGCCAGCTGCTGACCATGAGGAAGCCGGTGCCGAGGATAAGCAGGAGCCAGACGATGGAGACGCGCGGGTCATGGATCGGGCTGCCGCGCTGGAAGTGGACCACGGAAGCGATGACGCCGGCACCGGCCGGGATGGGCATGCCGACGAAGAACTTGCTGCCGGGCCTGCCGGGGTTGCGGGGCTGTGGGTTGACGCTGATATTGAAGCGCGCCAGCCGGCACGCGCCGCAGATGAGGAAGACGAAGCAGACGACGACGCCGAGATCGCGCACGGGGTCCGTCATTTCCGGGTGGAAGTTGGGCCACAGCAAGCGGAAGCCCCAGATATAGGCCAGCAGCGCGGGAGCCATGCCGAAGGTGATCACGTCGGCGAGTGAATCGAGTTCTTTGCCGAAGTCGCTGGTGGTGTTGGTCATGCGTGCGACCATGCCGTCCAGCCCGTCAAATGCGACGGCGAAACCGATGGCTAATGCGGCGCGATCGAAGTGAAAGTCCTGGCCCAGCATGCCCTGGATGGCCTGCGTGATGGAGTAGAAACCAAGCGCGATATTGCCAGCCGTAAACAGCGAGGGCAGCACGTACATGCCGCGGCGCGGACGGCGTTTGGCCTGCTCCGGCGGGGTAGGCTGGACGAGCTTCAACTCCACATGCGTGGGTGCCAAGTTGGCATCCATTAGTCGATCGCCTGGTCTGCGGGAATCTTTGCAAGGATGCTGCTGCCGCCGATGACGCGTGCGCCAACCTTGACGCGCAGGTTGGACTCGGCGGGCATCAGGACATCGCAACGTGAGCCAAATTTGATCAGTCCCATGCGGTCGCCGCGGGTGACTTTGTCGCCGACTTTCAGGTTGCAGACGATGCGGCGTGCGAGCAGGCCGGCGATCTGTTTGAAGGCCACGGTGTAGGCGCCGCCATCAATCTGGATGAGCGTCTGCTCATTGTTGACGGCGGAATCAGGGCTCATGGCGTTCTGGAACGTGCCTTCGCGATGCTCAACGACGGTGACGGTTCCGGTGATGGGCGAGCGATTGACGTGGACGTCAAAGACGTTGAGGAAGATGCTGACGCGCAGGCGCGAGCCCTCCGTAGTTTCAAACCACTCGGCTTCGGTGACGACGCCGTCTGCGGGGGAGACGATCAGGCCCGGCTCAATGGGAATCTTGCGGTTGGGATCGCGGAAAAACCAGAGGAAGAACATCGCCAGCAGAACCGGAGGAATGATGAGAAACGCGGTCTTCGTCAAAACCCAAAGCACCACCGCGACCAGCAAGAGCCCGAAACCGTAGAAAAATCCGTCCTTGACCATAGGGGACTATTATACGTGCGCCTGCGGGGCGTCGTTTGGCGGGCCAGGGGGGAGCAGGCATTGCATCAAAATGCCGTCTTCAACCGGATTGCTGTAGTAGCGCGGACGCCGGCCGACAACCACGAAGCCGAGGGAGGCGTAGAGCTTCTGCACGCTTTCGCTGGCCGCGCGCACTTCCAGATTGACGGAGGTCGCGGCGTTGGCCTGGGCCCATCCGAGGAAAGCCACGCAGAGGGCTCGGCCGATGCCTTGACGACGTGCGGTTTCGCTGACGGCGATGCTTTCAAGCTGGGCCTCCGCGACAACGAGGCTGCCGCCGGCGAAGCCTGTAACGCGGTCATCCTGGAGGTCGACGAGGAGGACTCGGCGGATGTTTTCGCTGTCGCTTAGCAGCTCTTCATACGCATCCCATGGCCAGTGAGGCGCAGTGAAGGCGGCGCGTTCAATGCGCAGGATCTGGTCGAGGTCGGCCGCGGTGGCTAGGCGAATCATTTGGGGGCGATGAGGATTTCAGCGTCGGTGCGGCGGAGGTAGTTGGCGTCGATGGTGGCTACGTCGCTCCATTCACCGCGGCTGATGCGCGCCTGCGTGAGGCTCAGCATTTGCGCGGCGCCAGGCTCTGGGATGGTGGCGATGTCGAGGTGCGGGGAGAGCTTTTCATGCACGAGCGGCTCACACGTGATGACTCCCCTGCCGGCGGCTGCAGCGAGGAGCGGATCGAGCTTGAGGATCTCTTCGCGCTCTACTTCGCCACCGTTGTAGAAGCCGCAGTAGTACTCTCCGCGGCCTGCGTCGAGCACCGCAAGGGCCGCTGGTTGATGGGCTGCGAGGGCTACAAGTTGCAGGCGCGACATGGCGATCATGCCTACGCTGCGCGCCTCGCACAGGCCTTTGGCCACGCTGAGACCGACGCGGACGCCGGTGAAGGAGCCCGGGCCGTGCACTACGCCGATCGCCTCAAGAGCGCTCGTCTGGGCGAGTAAGCGACGCAGCGCCGGGACGATCTTTTCGCTTGCCTCGCGCCCGTGCAGCAGCTCCTGCGCGATGACCTTGCCGCCTTCCGCAAGGGCTACAACCGAGTCCACGCCGCAGGTATTGATGAGCAGAATCACTGCGCGGCCTCCACGAGTTCGATCAGCACGCCGCCCGTCGCGGAGGGGTGCAGGAAGAAGTAGCGATGGCCACCGGCACCGATCCGGATGCGGTCGCTTGCGAGGCGAACACCTTCAAGCTGCATGGACTGGAAGCGCTGATCGAGATCGGCTACGCGCAGGGCGATGTGGTGCAGGCCCTCGCCGCGGCGGGCGAGGTAGCGGCCAACGGTGGAGTCATCTGTAAGGGGCTCCAGCAGCTCCAGCCGGGAATTCCCTGCATCCAGCATGGCCGTGCGGACCTGCTCATGCGGCACGGTTTCTTCCTGCACCACGGTCATGCCGAGTGAGGCGTAGACCGGCTTGACCGCGTCGATGCTGCGCACGGCGATCGCCACGTGGTCAAGCGTGAGACCGGCTGCGCGCTGGAGCTGGAGAATGTCCGTCACAGGATCTAGGATACTGCGCGGCGCATCCAAAAGCCTATGAACATGACGGTCATGAGCGGTGGCAAGGCGATTCGCGTGACGGGAGCAGAGCCCGCACAGGGTGGCCCGTGGCCTGCGCTGATCCTGTTGCATGGTGCGGGCGGAAATGTTGATTTCTGGCTGCAGCGTATTGCGCCTCTCGCGATGCAGCTTGGCATAGCCGTTTATGCGGTGCACTACTTTGATCGCACCTTGACCACGCGCGCGACTCCGGCGATGTTTACCGATGGCATGCACATTCCGCAGTGGATGGATGCCGTGCGCGATGCACTGCGGGCGATCGCCACGAGACCCGGGGTAGACCAGACGCGGATGGCGCTGGTGGGGATTTCGCTGGGTGCGTTTTTATCGCTCGCGCTGGCTGCGGAAGGCGCTCCCGTGAAAGCGATCGTCGAGATATCAGGAGGTCTGGTGCCTCCGTTTGCGGATAAAGTTACGAGTGCGTTTCCGCCCGTGCTTATCGTGCACGGGGAGCAGGATAGCGTGGTGCCGGTGGGGTCCGCGCATGCTCTGCAAGCTACGTTGCAGAGGCATGGCGTCGCGCACCGGCTGAAGCTGCTGCCCGCCGAAGGACACTGGTTCAGCGCGGCGGCCGAGCGCACGATTCTGGCAAGCGTCGGCCAATTTCTGGCTGAGTTTCTATAGTCCGCTAGATGCCCAACTCCGCCCGGATCGCGCCTGCGATGGCCTCAGCATGGTGGCTCATGGCGGCTTCGTCTTCGGCTTCAATCATGACTCGTGCAAGCGCTTCCGTGCCGCTGTAGCGGATAACGACGCGGCCGGTGCCGGCGAGAGCTTTCTCTGCATCTGCAATTTTGCCGGCAACAGAGGGGATAGATTCGAGCGGCTTCTTTTCGCGGACCTTCACGTTCAGGATCACCTGCGGATAGGTCTTGAGATCGGCGGTCAGCTCAGCCAGGGACTTGCCCGCGCGGTGGATAATATCGAGGACCAGCAGCGCGGTCAGCAGGCCATCGCCGGTGGTGGACCGGCCGCTGAAGATGATGTGGCCGGACTGCTCGCCGCCCAGCGATGCTCCGGTTGCGAGCATCTGTTCAAGCACGTACTTATCACCGACGGGCGCACGCAGCATGCTGATTCCGGAGCGGCCAAGCGCGGCTTCCAGGCCCATGTTCGACATGGTCGTAGCGACGACCGTGTTGTTGGCCAAAGCGTTGCGCGCGGCTAGATCGCGTGCCGCGAGCAGAAGCACGGCGTCGCCGTTGACGACGCGCCCATGCTCGTCCGCGAAGAGGACACGGTCCGCATCGCCGTCGAGCGTGATGCCGATGGACGCCTTATGCTTTGTGACTTCTGCTGCGACAACTTCCGGGTGCAACGCACCTGAGCCGAGGTTGATGTTGCGGCCGTTGGGTGAGGCGTGCGTGACGATTACGTTTCCGCCCAGGTCCGCAAAAAGCTGAGGGGCCACCGCGCTGGCAGCACCGTTGGCGCAATCCACCACGATCGTTTTGTTATCCAGCGACAGGCCCGGAACCGCGGCCAGCAGGAAGCGGATGTACTCTGTGCGATCGGCCTCGTTGACTTCCGGCGCGGCGTTTGCGGCCCAGGTATCAGTGGTGGTGTGGGCTTCCAGCTCGGCGAAGATCTGCTGCTCGATGGCGAGCTCGGTCGCGTCCGGAAGCTTGTAGCCATCGGGACCAAAGAGCTTGATGCCGTTATCCTGCCACGGATTGTGGCTCGCTGAAATGACGATTCCAGTCGCGAAGCCATGAACCGCGGTCAGGTGGGCGACGGCCGGGGTTGTGATCACGCCGGCATTTTCAACGGTCGCGCCCCCTCGTGTGAGGCCGGCGGTCAGCGTAGCGGCGATCTGCTCGGAAGACTCACGCGTGTCCATGCCCATCAGCAAGCGGGGCGAGCCACCGAGCGACTTGGCCAGTGCCAGCCCGATCGCAAAAACAGTTCGCGGGTCCAGCGGCGATTGCCCAGCGACAGCGCGTATGCCGTCCGTACCGAAAAGCTTCTTCATTGTGACTCAATCTCCAGAGACTTGCTTTTGCAGAATATAGGGGTGGCCTGCGCAAAACAAAAGGGGCGACCGAAATCGGTCACCCCTTGTTACCGGTAGAGGACTACTTGCCGGCCATCGCATCCCGATGGTTCTTTACATAGTCATGAGAATTCATGATGTGTGCGTTCTGCTCGGAAAGTAACTGGTGCAGAGGCAGCGGCAGCTCGTGCGAAAGCGCATCCTTATATGTCGCCTTCGCCTTATCCTCACCCTGCTCGGCAGTGGCCAGAATGTCATGGTCACTGGTGCCGAAAACCTTTGCCTTCAGGTCGCCCCAGGTGCGGTGAATCGCGCCGGCAGTCGTACCCTCTTCGTGAATATCCTTGACGCCGTGACGGTGCAGCTCGTTCTCAAGCTCGGCGCGGAAGCTGGCGCGCTTCAACGATTCCGCCAAAAAATAGCGCTTGATGGTGTCGTCCTTCAGGTGCGCGCCGAGATCGGCGAAGCCCTTCTGACCGTCCTCAAGTACGTTGATGACTTCTTTCACTACCTTCTCAAACTCTGCGTTCTTGTTCGAATCGATCGACATGGAAGTATCCTTTGCTTCTTACATCAGAATTGTGGGTCCTGCGCGTGGGTGGTCCGGCAGGGCAGATCGCATAACGCGTTTACTTGAACCATAGATGCCCGCACGGGCCAAGGGTTTGCATCTGGATTCCTGCTTCTGGGTGCGTGCGTTTTCATCGCCGCGCTCTGCTGTAATGAAGTTTGCTGGAGTTGCTGCAGGCCCACGCAAACGCGACCCCTGGCAAAAGGACGCCCGATGAAAGCACTACGCACTGCTGCGACACCGACGCGCAACCGCCGGATGAATGAGATTCTTGGCCTGTCAGTGCTTGTGACGGCGGCTCTGCTGCTGCTGGCGCTGGTCAGCTATTCGCCGTCGGATGTGTCGTTCAATACGGTTAGCGGCAATGTTGGGGTGCGGCCGCATAACTGGACCGGCGTATTTGGAGCTTACGTTGCAGACGCTCTGCTACAGCTTCTGGGTATTGCTGTGCTGCTGTTTCCCGTGCTGCTGATCCGCCTGGGCGTGTGCTGGCTGCGGTCCCGCGCGGTGGGGTCCTCCACTGCTAAATGGGCCGGGCTGATCCTGTGGGTCGTGTTTGCGCCGACCGCGGTAGCGCTGCTGCCGGGCAAGCTGACGTGGGGTCATGCGCTTCCCATCGCGGGGCTAAGCGGACGCCTGATTGCTGACCTGATGGTGCACTTTCTGAATCTGCCGGGGACGATTTTGATCGTCAGCCTGATGGTGGTTCTCTCGCTTTACCTGGCGACGACCTTTGCGTTCAACAGCGCGCGCCAGTGGGTTACGGAGCACGTCGCATTTGTAAGCGTGGCCCGCGAGAAGTGGACTGCGTGGCGTACGCGTCGTGAGGCGATTGCCATACCGGAAGAGATGATCGACGAGACCGGCGAAGTCTTTGGTGCCAAACGCGAGAAGGCCGACGCCATTCTGCGCAAGCAGCGGGAGAAGGCTGAACGCGCCGCAGCAAAGGCGAACGGCGAAGGGGGCAACACGCTGCTCGCCGGGATCATGGGTTGGTTTTCCCGCAGCAAAGAAGAAACCGTTTCAATCGTTCCGGAGTTCGAATCGCACCCGCGCTCCATGTACGACGCCATGCCGCGCACCAATGTTGACGCTGCTCCTGTAACCGCGCTTGGCACTGCTGCTGCGGCTGCGGCGCCGTTCGCCCAGGCACTTGCTGCAGCTGCAGCACCACTGCCGCTGCAGCCGGATGAGCTCGACTTTGAGCCGGCTTATGAAGCGCCCATCGCCGCACGTTTCGAAGAGGACGAAGAAGAGCCGTTCGCTTTCTTGAGCCGGGGAGAAGAAGTCGCGCCACCCGCCTGGGCCGAGCCTGTACGTGAGCCGCTGCGCATCGTTGAGGTCCCCGAGCCGGTCGCTTATGTTGCGCCGACGATGCCGATTCCAATGCCGGCAGAGGTGCCCGCGCCGCCACCGCAAAAGCGCGTTCCTGCAGCGCCTGCTCCACCGGCGGCGCTTGCGGAACCGATCTCCTTTGGGCGTCGCGCCGATACCGACCAGAAGGCCGTAGCGATCACCGCCAAATCCATTCGCGGCTACAAGCTGCCGTCTTCCGCGCTGCTTTATCAGTCGAACGAAACCGCCGTTGTGCGCGAAGAAGCGCTGCGGGATGAAGCCAAGGTGCTCACCGAGAAGTGCGCAGAGTTTGGCGTCGATGGGCAGGTGGTGCAGATCAATCCGGGTCCCGTCGTCACGACGTTTGAGTTCCGCCCGGATGCCGGCGTCAAGTACTCCCGCGTGACCGGACTGGCTGACGATCTATGTCTCGCCATGGCCGCTGAGTCGATTTTGATTGAGCGCATGGCCGGCAAATCGACCGTCGGGATCCAGGTGCCGAACCATGAGCGCGAGACGATCTGGCTGCGTGATGTGGTCGAGTGCGAATCATTCGCGCAGAGCAAATCCAAGCTGGCGATCGCGCTGGGCAAGGACATCAACGGCCGCATCGTGACTGCCGATCTGGCGTCCATGCCGCACGTTCTGATTGCCGGGTCCACGGGCTCGGGTAAGTCTGTTGCGATCAACGCGATGATCATGAGCGTGCTGTTCAAGTCCACGCCGGAGCAGGTGCGCATGATCCTGGTTGACCCCAAACGCGTCGAGCTCGGCATGTACGAGGGCATCCCGCACCTGTTCACGCCCATTATCACGGAAGCCAAGCTGGCTGCCAACGCGCTGCGCAACGCAGTGCGTGAAATGGAGCGCAGGCTCAAGCTGCTGGCCGCAAATCACGTGCGTAATATCGACCAGTTCAACAAGCTTTTCGACCACGGCAGCGAGTACCTGTTCGAGGACGTGAACCAGGAGCCGCTGCCGTACATCATCATCATTATCGACGAGCTTGCCGACCTGATGATGCTTGACCGCTCGAACGTGGAAGAGTCGATTACGCGGCTGGCCCAGATGGCGCGCGCGGTCGGCATCCACCTGATCCTCGCCACGCAACGGCCTTCTGTCGACGTCATTACCGGGCTCATCAAGGCCAACGTGCCTACGCGTATGAGCTTCCGCCTGGCGACCAAAGTGGACTCCCGCACGATCATCGATGCCAATGGTGCGGAGTCGCTGCTGGGCCGCGGCGACATGCTGTACCTGCCGCCGGGCACGTCTCGCCTGCAGCGTGTGCATGCCCCTTTTGTGACGGAGAAAGAGATTTCCGCCGTCACTGAATTCTGGCGCGCACAGGGTGAAGCCGAGTATGTGGAAGGCTTCCTGGAAGGCCCGAAGGACGAAAAAGACGAAGGCCAGGGCGCCAAAGGCGACGGCGGCGATGGTGGCAACGACGAGCTCTTCGACGACGCCGTACGGCTGGTCTTCGAGTTCGGCAAAGCGAGCACTTCCCTGCTGCAGCGCCGCCTGCGGATTGGCTACGGCCGCGCCGCTCACCTTATCGACATGATGTACAACGACGGCCTGGTAGGCCCTGCCGATGGCTCCAAACCACGGGAGCTGCTGAAGTCCCCGGACTTCTACAAGGAAGTGGACGCGGCCATGCGCTAAGCAGAGCCGCAAGCGAAGTAGATCCCTGCGAATGACAAAGAAGCACTTTGTCGTCATCTCGCAGGGTCTGCTTTTTACTTTGCCCGTGCGCTAAATCTTCTTCGCAGATCGATAGGCCACCGATCCAAGCGCCGCCACCACTACCAGCAGGCCAACCCACACAACCTCAGAGTGCTTGTCCAACAGGGTCCTGGTGTCGGGCGCTACAAGCGCGAGGCGTGACGTGAAAGCCGGGTTCGCAAGCTCCGGCTGCAGTGCGTATTCGAGCGTGCTCCGTCCTGGGTCAAACGTACGCGAATAGTCGTAAACCGGCGGTGGCAGCTTCGCGTCGCCGTAGTAAAGCGTCGGATTGACTGGCGGTGTTGCATCAAAACACAGCAGCCTCTGGCGCATTTCAAGCTTCACGGACGCCAGGGCCAGGGGCTGATCGTCTCCGTTTTCGACCCACACCTGCACGTCCGCGGCCTGGTCCATGTTGGCCCCAAGCGTTGCCGGAACGCTCAGCGTTTCCTCGCGCAGTTCCTTGCCACCCTCGACCAGCTTGATGCGGGAAATCGTTCCCGCCACCGATTCCCGCGACTCCGGATCCTGCGGGTTAGCGGTGTTCGCATGCGCCAGAATCGATACCGGCCGGCTGAAGTTGGTGCGGTCCCCGGCAGCCAGCGCGAAGGTCACGCGCTCGACCGGGACATGTGCTGGAAGCTTGAAGTTTGCAACAGAATGACGCCCCACCTGCGTGATCACAGCGGCCTGCGCGACGGTCGTATAGATGGTCTGAGCTTCACGGCTGGGCGGCACCTCTGCCCCTGTAATCATGCCCGCTTCGGCCGTGAAAGCCTTGCCCCCGGCGCCAGCGACTGCCAACTCCACATGCAGATAGGGAAACGTCGATTCGGGCAGCTTCAGCGTCGTGCTTTGTCCCAGCCCGGTCCCGCTCAGGTCAAACAAAGTGAAGCTTCCTAATGCGGTCGCGTGAGCATCCGTGGGTGATTGTTTCCCTGTTACCGTTGCGGTTGCAACATAATTTTGTCCGCCCAGATCAAGCTTTACCTCGGTGTAAGGTCTAGGGGGCATCTCCAGATCGAATGCCACATGCGTGCCCTGCATGCCGGCGTTCAGCACTTTTGCAGCGTCGCCCATGGGGGCTGTCTGGGACGTACTCAGCGCATAGGGAACCTCGCGAGTCCCGTCAAATAAACGCACGTCCGCCAAGGCATTTGAGTGCGCATAAACGTTCGCGTCGAGCGCGGCGCAAGCAGGCCCAGGCGCCGGCAAAGACTTGATCGCAAACGTGCCAACCACTGCGCGCTGGTAGCGAAAGTAGCGTAGCTCCGGCGCAACGTGGCCATCTGCCTGCCACAGGATTCCAGCCAGCGCCGCCAGCGCGATCAGCTTCAATTCGTACCTGCTTCCGGCGTTGGGGCAGGCTCAGCAAGTGGCGTTTCAAGTGGCGCCGCAACCGGCGTAGCAGCAGGCGTCTTGAGCCCAAGCCAGTCTTTCTGGTACGCATAGCTGACGCCCATCAGCACCGCGCCCAAACCCATCAGGCTGGCTACGCGATACCCTGCGCTCAGCCCGCTCATGTCATACAAAAACACCTTGCCGATGGTGAAGATCAGCAGCACCAGAGCCTGCCAGCGCACAAACGCGGTCTGCTTCACAAAGCCGATGGCCAGCAGGGCCGCGCCGTACACCATCAGGAAGGCGGAGACAGCGAGCGCACGCTGCAAGTCGGCCTCGCCGCTGGTGAACAGGGCGCCGATCTCCCGAACAAAGATCAGGATTGCCACCAGGTTCGCGAGCACGAACGTCCCCGCTGCGATGGGGCTGCGACCGGCTGAAATCCTGTAGGCGGCAAAGCAAGTCGCTGCGATGATCGCCAGCCCATGCAGCGCGGTGGCGAAGTCGGCGCTGGCAAATGCTATGTGCGTGTCGGCGCTCCAGGAAAGCAGCTCCCGAAGTGCGAGCAGCAATGCTACCGCGTCGATCGCAAGCAAAGCCACGCCCTGCACGCCGGCGTCCTTGCGCTGTTGTGCAAGCCACACCGCACCCGCAATCGTCGCCACTGCGACCATCGCCGCGGCCAGATCCTTGTTGAAGAAAGTGCCCTGCGAATTAAACAACATGGCGAAGCCCCAGTGCGCCACCAGAGACCCCAGCCCCAGCACATACCCACCCAGCGACAGCACCCAAAGCACTGTCGCCGGAGCCTGCGTTTCCTTCTGCCCGGGCTCCTTATCGATGCGCATGCCGGCCCAGTAGAGGATCAGGCCTTCCACCAGCCATGCCGTCGTAAGGCTGTGTCCACTCGCCTTGAGCGGTACTGCAACGGTCAGGCAGACGACCGCGGTAGCGAGGTACATGGCGCCCGCGATCACCGCTCGCTGCGGGCGCATCATCCCAAGGAAGAGCGCTGCCAGCGCCACCATCAGGAATGCCAGCGAGTTGTGCAGGCCGGAATCTTCAAAGACGGAGTAGAGCGCCAGCGCAAGAAACACAGCATCGCCAAGCGGCAAAAGGACCGGAACCAAGTCGTTGGAGGCGCCGCCGGGGGCATCCGGCAACTTGCTCCAACCTTTCAGCGTAGGCAAGGCAAAGATGGCAAAGAACAGCAGGGCGAAGAGGGCGGTCTCGGTGGAGGCGCCGGTCCAGACATCGTTCAGGCGCGAGTGGAAGAATTCCGAGTACCACGCGATGAAAAATCCGACCACACCCAGGAACGTGGGGATCAGCAACCAGCTCCATCGCTTGGTGCGCAGCAGGTAGACCACGCCCAAGGCAATGGCCGCCAGGTAGGTGAACAGGAAGGTCTCGTGATCGCCACCGCTCGAGAGCAGCACGGGGGTCAGCAGGCCGCCAGCCAGCGCGTAGCCGGCTAGCACTTCGGCGTCCTGAGTCACGGCCATCCAGGCGTTCCACGCGGTGACCAGGATCATAGCCACCAGTGCCACCGGCCCCGGCAGCAAATTATAAAGATGGAACGCCGCCCACAGCGACAGGTAAAGTATCGCCGTACCCACCGCCTTCAACGAGTAGGAAAACGCCGCCAACTTTTTGCGCCGGAAGGTTTCCGACCAGACCACCACCCCTGCGCCCGCGAGCAAGCCAATCAGCACGCGAGCCGAGTAACCCAGCCAGCCGTGGTCAATCGCAAGCTTCAAAAAATACGCTGACCCGCAGATCAATGCGAAAATCCCGATCATGTTGAAGACCTGCGAACCCAGGCGGTCTTCGAGCGACTTCTGCGGAGCAGCCGACAGCGGCGGCGCGGCAGGTAGAGGAGGCGCGGTGAAGCGCACCAGGGAAGGCATGGGCGGCGGTGCCGGACGGGCCTGCGGTGGCAGCACTGGCGCCTGCAGAACAACCGGCGCCGGCTGATTGCGCAGTTCCGTCACCATACGTTCCAGCTCTGCGACGCGCTGGGTCAGGGCAGCAAAGTCGTCTATTGAACCATTGGCCTGTAGATCGTTCGGGTCCATGCCACACCAGACTACGCGACTTTGCCCCGTGAGTCGCATTTCACATCTGCGGCAGAACTGTTACCTTGCCAACTATGCGGACGCTGCTGCTGGTTGACGACGACGAACTGAGCCGGGAGGTGCTGAGCCTGCTCGCCACGGAAGCCGGCTACGGCTGCGACGCGGCGGAGTCCGGCACCGAGGCACTGGAGTGGCTGAGCGCACAGCCCGCGCCACCTGAAATCGTCCTGACGGATATGCAGATGCCGGGCGTTACGGGGCAATCGCTCGCGCGGTTGATGCGCCTGGCATGCGGTGCGGACACCGTCCTGCTCGCGATGAGCGGGTCGCAGCCGCCGGCCGATTCGCTCCTCGGCTTTGACGGCTTTCTGCTCAAGCCTTTCACGATCGACGACCTGGCCGCCGCTGTAGAAGGTGGCTCGCAGCGCACGCAAGCGGAGGCTACGGTAGTCGTGCTGAATCAGGCCGTTTACGCCAGCTTTGCCGCGGGAATGCCCGCAGCTCAGGTCAACGCACTCTATAAGATGTGCCTGGACGATGCCGAAAGACGTCTCTCTTCCCTGCAGGCTGCCGCAGAGGCGCGCGACGCCAGAACCTTTGTAGCAGCAGCCCATGCGATCAAGGGCGGATGCGGCATGGTGGGCGCCGCCGAGCTCGCCGCGCTGGCCGCAGCCATGGAAACAAATGGCTTGCCGGAGGTTGGCAACAAGGCACCTTTCAACGATTTCATGGCAGCTTCCGCCCGTCTGAGGCGTATGCTGGACGCGCAAACCAAGTAATCATCGCTCGCTCTGCCGCACTTTCCCCCTTTGGAGAAACGCTTGATCAAGCCACCCGTAAAACGCGCGCCGGCTCCCCCGCCCTCCATCCGCATCGTCGTCGCCGATGACCACCCAGTCGTGCGTTTTGGCGTCAAAAACATGCTGATGAATGAGCCCGGCTTCGAAGTCGTAGGCGAGGCTGAAGACGGCGATGTCGCCATTACGCAGACGCTTGAGCTTGAGCCCGATATTTTGCTGCTTGACCTGCAAATGCCGCGGCTGCCGGGCCTGGAAGCGATGCGCGCTATTATGAGCCGCAGCCCGCGCGTAAAAATCATTCTGCTGACCAGCACCATTTCAACCCAGCAAATCATTGAAGCGCTGCAGATTGGTGCACGCGGCATCGTCCTCAAGGACTCGGTTGCCGGCGATCTTTCTCAGTCACTCCGCGCCGTGCTGCAAGGCGATTACTGGATCGGCGGGGAGCGCGTAGCCAACTTGCTGAAAGCGTTGCACGAGCTCATGCAAAAGGCGGCAGCGGTTCCCGAGCGCAAAACCTATGGCCTGACTCCGCGCGAACTGGAAGTCGTTCAGTGCATCGTGGAAGGCTGCAGCAATAAGGACATCGCGCGGCAATTTACGATTTCTGAAGAAACTGTGAAACGTCACCTGTCGAATATATTTGACAAAACAGGCGTCAGCACTCGGCTGGAATTGGCTCTCTTTGCCATCGCGCACAAGCTTGTGCTGCCTGATGGCGAGTAGCTTTCCCCTCAGAGGTCCTTCAAAAGAACAGGTAGATCTCGTGCACCGTGCAATACCGAGATGATTTGTGCGCCTGAAGGACGGTCACGGTAGAGTACAAGGTAGGTTTATAGGACCAGACCAGCAGAGATGGACGTCGTATTCTTCCGCACCCTGCCCAAGCCGGGGGTCTGTCCAATCATCGCGAAAGTCTTTTCAAGTCCGAAAGCCGATTGTCGGCAGCAGAGACATTGTCTTTTGCAATGTAAAGCCAGATCGCGTCGATTTGTGCTTTGGCGGTTCTGGTAATGGTGAAACGCTTCAAGCGGCTGAGTGACGCATTACCCGTCCGCGTTCGCGGAGCTCAGCAAACATTTCCTCAGCATCTACAAAATCGCCACGGTCTGCCTCGTCTACGCTTTGTTGGATTCCAGCTTGGAAGTGCTCAAGCTCTGCTAAATCGTGAGCGTCCTGCTTTTCGAGCGCAACTAACGCCTCCGCCAGCACAGCGGAAGCGCTCCCGAAACGTCTGGACGCAACACGCTTCTCAACGAGAGCTTCCATATCCGCACTTAGTTGGACGATCACAGGAACACCTCGAGAGCAATCTTCTGAGGAACTTGCACTCCTGTCAACGGTGCTGCATCCGGCACGCTTCGCGAGCATCCATAATAAGACTATGCATGCCCATCCCATCTACGACGTCCTGGTCATCGGCGCCGGCCCCACCGGCCTTGCCTGCGCCATCGACGCGCAAAACGCCGGCTTCTCCGTTATCCTCGTCGACAAGGGCTGCCTCACGAATTCGCTCTTCCACTACCCCGCCGGGATGACCTTCTTCACAACGCCCGAGCTCCTCGAAATCGGCAATCTCCCCTTCACTTCACCTAACACCAAGCCGACCCGCGCCGAGGCTCTCGAGTACTACCGCAAGTGTGCAGAGCACTACAAACTCAACATCCTGCAGTACCACAATGTCCTCTCGGTCGACGGCCAGGATGGCGACTTTACCATCTGCACCCAGGACCGATTCGACCGCCCACTCCCCCTGCGCGCGCGCAAACTTATCGTCGCCACCGGCTACTATGACCTGCCAAACTACCTGTCAATCCCGGGCGAAGACCTCCCCAAAGTCCATCATTACTACAACGAGCCTCACCCGTACTTCGGCCTCAACGTACTTGTCATTGGTGGCAAGAACTCGGCCGCCATCTCGGCGCTCGATCTTTGGCGGCATGGAGCAAAAGTAACGCTCGTCCACCGCGGCGAAGAGTTGCACCGCCACATCAAGTACTGGATCAAGCCCGACATCGAAAACCGCATCAAGAATAACGAAGTCAAGGCTTACTTCTCGTCGGCAGTCACCAGCATCGAGCCGGACACCGTCACGCTTGAGACACCAGAAGGCTCGGTCACGCTGCCCAATGACTTCGTTTTTGCGCTGACGGGCTACCATCCGGATTTCGACTTTCTGGAGCGCCTCGGCGTCCACTTGAAACTGGACGACGACCGCGTCCCGACCATGGACCCGCAAACCCTGGAATCGAACGTGCCCGGAATTTATCTCGCCGGCGTCATCGTAGCGGGCGAGCGTACCAACGAGGTCTTTATCGAGAACGGCCGCTTCCATGGCCAGCAGATTGCCTCCTCATTGCGAGAAAAGCTCCCCCCTGCCGTCAGCGCATAAGCAGTGGCCCATTCATCGTAAATTCTGCTTTGAGTGGGTCGGCTGAACCTAAGCCGCCACTTCTTTCTCTTCCGCCTTGCCCAGCATCTGCCCCAGCGATACACCCTCCGCCCGAGCGAACCAAAGCCCTACCGGCACCACTGCCAGGGTCCCCACTGCCCAGACCAGCAACCCGGCAGGCACGGCAATCGCGTCCGGGATCGCGAAAAGCTTGGCCAGTGCAAAGGATATTCCCGCCCAGGCTCCACTCCCGCTCGGAACCGGCAAAGCTGATCCGGCAATCGAAAAGCCAGCGATAATTACTACCGCCCCCACGCCCAGGCCATTTACGGGCGCCGGAAAAGCTTTCAGCACCAGCCAATAAGCCAGCACCACAGTCACCCAAAGCAGCAAACTTAGCCCGGCGACAGTAAAGAATGACCCGCGAATCACTCGCAGTCCGTCACGGAACGTGAGCACTTTTTCGGCGACCCCGGCGGAAAGGCGGCCAAGCACCCGGGCTACCGCGTCGCCAGCCACCAACACCGCCACCACAAACGCAATCAGAAAAACGGTCAACCCGCCGATCACCTTCCCAGCCTGGCCTATATAAGGTAGGGCACGGAGCTGGGGCGAAGCCAACAGTGTTCCGGCAAAAATCGCGCCAAATGCCGCCAGGTCGAATACGCGTTCAACCGTGACTACAGCCACCTGCGAGGCAAACGTCCGCCCTGCTCTACGCGCCACCAGCAGGGGACGGATCAGCTCGCCGATGCGGCCGAAAATTGCAAGTCCCGTAAATCCGATGAACTGTGACCCGGCAAGCCGCGTCCAGGCGACGGGCTCGCCACCATCGGCGCGCAGGAACTGCGCCCAGCGCATCGCCCGTAACAGGTTGTTCGAGTAAATCACCAGCACAGCCGCGATCAACAGCACAGGATTCGCAGTGCGTACCGCAGCCCAAGCACCAGCCCAGTCAAAGTGCGATCCATGCAGCTTCCATGCGATAAAGGCGACGATGGCCGCGAGCACAATCCAGGGCAGCGCCTTCTTCATCGAGTAGCCAGCAACGTGGCTTTGCGTCGATTGAATTCACGAATGATCCGCGAAACATAAGCCCGCGTTTCCCGGTAAGGAGGCACTCCGTGATACTTATCCACCGCTCCCGGACCGGCGTTATAAGCCGCCAGCGCCAGCGCGATGTTGTCTTTATAGCGCGTCAAAAGTGAGTCCAGATACGACGTTCCACCTTCAACATTCTGCTCTGGAATGAACGCGTCCTTAACCCCCAGCGCCGCCGCCGTTCCCGGCATCAACTGCATCAGCCCGCGGGCGCCGGCGCGCGATACGACATGCGCATGCCCGCCGGATTCCGCATGCACCAGGCTCAAAAGCAGATCCGCGTCGATGTGGTGCGTGGCGCCTGCCTTTGAAAGCATCTCTGCCAGCTCTGCGGGTGTCAACTCGGCCGCAATCTTTTTGCTGTCGTTCCGCAGCGTTGCAGCAAATGCCGCAACCGGCTCGACAACCGGATCAGGCAAGGTTTCTACCCTGACCACCGCATCTGCAGCGATATCGAGGTAGTTTGCTCCACCTGTCCCAAAGTAGAGCCTGACTTTATCGCCGACCACTTCACGCCGAACGCAGTCGTATTCGAACCCATTCCGCAGCGTTACATGCTCCATCGCCAGGGCCGGCACGGAGCCTGCCACCACCAGCAAACCGGCCGCAATGTATTGAAAACGCTTCACCCAATAAACCTACCACTACTGAGACGGTTCAGCGCGAATTCGGCACTCCTTATGACCCGACTTTGTTGCCCGAGCTGGCCAGCGCCGGCTCCAAAATCTCGGACACGACCTCCGCCACGCCCTCCTGCTCGCACGTCCCCGCAACCCTCCATCCCCTTTTACTTGCCATTTCGAGCAAATCCGCAGGAGCGTTGCCCATCAGCGCCGGCCAACCAGCAATCTCCAGCATCGACAAATCATTCCAGTTGTCGCCGATCGCCATCACGTCTTCGGCTTCAATCCCCAGCGCCGCCGCCACCCCCAGAACCGCCGCACCCTTGGAGCACCCCTTCGGCAGAATATCCACAATCGATAGATCCCGCTCCGGATACTCGGTCCGGTGCAGCGCCACTCGCTCGCCGGCCCCGACGGACGCCAGCAAAGCCTCCGCCGCACGCATGCGCGCAACGGTCCCGCAAAGCATCATCTGGATCGGCGCTGAGCCTTCGAGCGCGCGCTCAATCGGCACAACATGATCGATATAAGGCGCATTGGCGACCATCCACTTATCGATAGAACCGTGCAGTTCTGCCAATTCTTCCACCACCAGCGCCCCTCGTTCGTCCTCGCCACTGGGGCTTGTGCGGTCAAACGTGAGCACCAGAGCGTTGCGGAATCCGCTCAGCACGCCACACAGCCAGCGAGCGGTCTCGGTCTCCATCAGCGTCCGCGCCACCAGCTCCGACCCAAACGTTTTGACCAGCGCACCATTGGAGCTCACCAGCAGCGTTTGGGCGCGTAAACCAATCCCGGCTGAGACCTTCAGAGCGTACATGTGGCGGCGGCCGGTGGCGATGACCACGGCGACGCCGGCTGCCTCTGCCGCAAGCAGAGCCGCTCTGTTCCGCGACCCTACCTTGCCATCATCGCTCAGCAGAGTCCCATCCAGATCCAAAGCAACTAACCGAACCATAAATCTCCCAGCTCAAACAGCAACCGATACAACACGGATCAAGGCTTCACCTAAGAAGGGTGATGCCGTAGATCCGTGTCTGCACCTCACCTACAGAACGATGACTTACCAGACTCTGCAGCTATTTGCCGGAACCATCGCCGCCCCGGGCTTGCAACCGAAAGCTCCGGCAAAACCTGGCTGGTTCACAATAGATCCGTTTGCACGAATCGCATCCGGGGAATGCGGGTCGGTAACTACCTGCGACCGCATCGCCTCCGGCCGCTCATTCGAGCAATAATTCTGCGCGAAAGCAATATAAAAGCGCTGCGGAGAGTTATACCCCTGGACCTTTGCGTTCAGATCCACTCCTGACTTCTTTGCACGCTCCAGGTAAGCCATGTAAGCCAGTACCAGGCCGCCATTATCTGCGGTATTTTCACCCAGGGTAAGCTGGCCATTTACGTGCACATCGTCAACGGCAACGAATTTGCCATACTCATTTACGAGACAGCCGGTTTTAGCTTCAAACTTCTTCGTGTCTTCCGGTGTCCACCAGTCGCTCAAGTTACCCTTGGCGTCGAACTTCTTCCCCTGATCGTCAAACCCGTGGGTAAGTTCATGGCCGATGACCGCGCCAATATGCCCGTAATTTACGGCATCATCCATCTTGGCGTCATAGAAGTTAGGCTGCAGAATGCCGGCCGGAAAATTGATGTCGTTCATGCTGGGGTCATAGTAGGCATTGACTGTCGGCGGCGTCATACCCCACTCCCCGCGATCTACCGGCTTGCCGATCTTGCCAAGCTGGCGATCGTTTTCGAACTCTGTCGCGCGCTCAGTGTTCCCTGCGGCATCGTCTCGCTTTACGGTCAGCGCCGAATAATCCCGGAAATGCTCCGGATAGCCAATTTTATTTGCCACAGTCTGCAGCTTTTCATGCGCGCGCACCTTGGTCGCCGAGCTCATCCAGTCCAGGCTGTCGATATCGCGGCCCATAGCTCCTTCGATGTCTCCGACCATTTCCAGCATCTTTTTCTTGCTATCGCCGGCGAAGTACTGCTTTACATAAACTTCACCCAGCGCCTCACCCAGCGCGCCATTGACTGCGTTGCTGCAACGCTTCCAACGCTCGCTCTGCACTTCAGTTCCAGTCAGCTTCTTGCCATAAAAATTGAAGGTTTCTGCGTCAAACTTTGAAGGCAGGTTGCGTGACTCCGTAGTCAGCAACTGATAACGGAAATAGGCACGCAATATGGAAATATCCGTCGCCTTGATCTGCTGGATCAGCGCGGGAATGTAGGACGGTACGGCGTCATTGATTTCGGTTACACGCGGCGAATGCACCGCTGTCTCAAATTGACCAAACATCCCCATCGGGAATGATTTCGCAACCTCGTTTACGGGGACCAGGTGATAGATCTTTTCCGGATCGCGACGCTCCGTAACACCGAGGCTGGCCTTGGCAAGCGCGGTCTCAAACTTCATAATGCCGTCCGCATCCTTTGCCGCTTGCGCCGCCGGGGTCCCGCTAAGCTCCAGCATTTTTGCGACGTGGACTACATAGGCCTTGCGAATTTCCTCATCCTTGGCACCCGCACGCAGGTAGTAGTCTTTTTCCGGCAAGCCCAGGCCGCCCTGGTCGACAGACGCAATCTGCTTGGACGCATCCTTGAAATCCTGCTGCTCGCCATAGCTGAACAGCACGTTCACGCCCATGCGCTGCATCTCGCCCGTGATCCTGGCCAAAGACAGAAGCGACATACCGTCAATTTCCTTGAGCGCCGGTGCAATCGGCTCGAGGCCCTTGCGCTCGATCGCCGCCGTATCCATACACGCGTGGTAGTAGTCGCCGATTTTCTGCTCGTCAGCGCTGCGCCCTGGCCCGCCCGCAGCCGCCTTCTCCAGGATGCCGCTCAGCTCCTCCGTGTTCACGTTGTAGAGATTGTAGAAACTGTCCGTGCCTGACTGATCGGGCGGGATGGGATGGTTGCCGGCAAACTTGCCGCATGAAAATTTATAGAAGTCATCGCAGGGATTGACTGCAGGGTCAATCGACGACAGGTCAAAAGCGGGTGTGGGCAAGGCATGGACCACCACTTTTTGCTGCGCGCCTGCTACAGAAACCACCGCAAATGCCGCCAAACCGAGCCAGGTCTTCATCAAAATTCTCCTTGCATCAGACTACAACCACTTTTGCCAGTCACGCCGCGCTTTGGAACCATTCTGTGTGGTCGCTCGTCTATTCTGAAAGCGGCCCCATGAAAGTTCCAATCCAGCGCATTTTCTGCCTGCTTCTGCTTTTCGCTTCGGCGGGTGCCAGCCTTGCTGCGACCAAGCCGGAACCGCCTGTGCTGATCCCGCTTGAGCCGCTCGGCGTGCCTGCGGTGCAGCCAAAAATGCAAGCCGCCGGGGCCACGCTCTATACCGTCAACTTCGTCGACGACACGCACCTGCTGCTGACCTATCTGACCCGCGGACTGATGCCGCGCCTGGCGGATGCTGACGCCAGCGACTACGACGGGCTCATCGCCGGCGTGCTCTTGGAGCTGCCAACCGGCAAGGAGATTGCCCGCACGGAATGGCGTGTTCGTGATCGCAACACCTACCTGTGGCCGCTCGGACACGGGCGGTTTCTGTTTCGCATACGTTCCACGCTGACCGTTTTGGACCCGCTGCGCAACGGCTTCCAGGCCGAGCCTTTCGGCAGCCTGCCCAGGCGCATTGGCTACATCACTACGTCGCCGGGCGCAGATTTGCTGGCGATCGAGACCCTTCCTCCGCTGAAGCGTGCTGCGCCGGGGCAAGCCACAGTTGCTTTCGAGGACGAAAGGCCGACCCGCCAGATCGTAGAAATCTACTTTTACCGGCTCTCCCTGGAAGGCGAGCATCTGGTGCACAAAGGCGCCGGCGCGCTGGCATCCGCCAACCTGATCGGCATCCCGGCCAACGCCAGCGGATTCCTGAAATCGACGAAAGAATCCGCAGCAGTCTACAATTTCGACTTCGTATCGCATGACGGCAAGGTCAAGGAGCTTTCACCCTTTGACACCAGCTGTGTCCCGCACGCGCACTGGATCAGCCGTAGTGAATTTGTAGCGCTCGGCTGCCAGGTTGCCGGCGGGAAACCAACCCTGGCGGGCTTCAATCTGCGTGGAGAAAATGCCTGGATCAGTGTGCTGGGCGGGCAGGCTTTGCCACCGTCCATCGTCCCCTCGCCTGATTCCGGCCGCTTTGCTTTTGAGCGCGTCACCATCAGCCCGGGTGTGACGAATCTCGAAAATCTGCTGCCGGAAGAAATGACTGGTCAGGAAATAACGGTCTTCCAAAGCTACGACGGACGCCTGCTACAAAAGGTCAATGCAAGCCCCGTTCAGCGGGCCGGACAGAATTTTGACCTCTCGCCCGGAGGCACTGCGCTCGCTGTTGTCCAGGGCGGGTCAATTGCGGTGTACAAGTTACCCGGCCTGACCGCAAAAGATCAGGCAGAGCTCAAGCGGAATCAGGCCTTGGAGCCGCCGGTAAACTCTGCCCGGATCGAACTCAACAGTGTCCGTGTCGTAAACAAAACAGAAACGATCGAGGCACCGGCAGAGTCACTACCCGGCGCGATTGAGTCCGCTCCGGTCCCTCCCCCCGCCACCCCGACTGAGCGGACCAACGTTGTCGGTGATGTGCCTGTGGAGCGTAGAAAACCACCATCGCTCTACGACCCCGAGTATCCGCCGCAACCCGGCGACGCAAAGCCAAAAGCTGATCCCCGCTGAACGCCAAAAGCCAGCCCAAGTCTTCGGGCTGGCTTTCGCTCTATTCGGGCTGGCTTTCGCTCTATTCGGGCTGGCTTTCGCACTATTTGTCGGGTGAAGCGAAGGATTTGGTTACGCGGCCTTTTTAGCGAGAACGGCAGTCTTCACGCGCGCGTTCAAGCGGCTCTTGTAGCGGCTCGCGGTGTTCTTGTGCAGCACGCCCTTCTGGACGCTCTTGTCGAGCAGCGAGGACGTGGTCGAGAAAACCTTCATCAGATCTTCCGTCGTGCCCTTGGCGATGGCCTCACGCAGGGTGCGCAGGGTGCCGCGCAGCTTGCTTTTGTTGGCGCGATTCACTGCGGTCTTGGCGATGGTCTGACGGGCGCGCTTCAAGGATGAAACATGATTTGCCATAAAACTCTTTTCTATAGCGCTCGGCTTTTACTACACGAGCGGGATTTGGGTGCCGGTTCGGGCTGGGCCGTGTTCACAGCCGTACGCACTCCGTGCAACACCTAATGATATGTCGAACCAGCAGCAAGGTCAACTCTCATAGTGCCCTTTACCGGCGGCAAAAGCGTAGCGTCGCCCACATTGCGGAAAGGATGAGGGGCATGGAGACCGTAGTCAGAATCAGGCTTGCGCCCATAGCTCCCACAAGCGCAGCCTTGAAGGATGTCTGGTAGATCAAAGCATCGACAATACGGACGAAGCGAAAGAGCAGGAAAAAGCCGCACCAGGTGATGCCGACTGCCGCGAGACGCGGACGTGAACCTATATAGAACGAACCAGCCTGCATTCCGTCATTCTATTCCGTCCCATGAAATCCTCAGTTGACTCTGTTCCCGCGAAGTTCTAATCTCCATCCATCATCGGCACCCGAGCGGTTCTTTCTACCACACACGGCGCAGCCAGAGCACACCTTCCCGGTGTCGCTGCAACATCCTGCAACAACCTCCAGGCAACATACGGGTTCAATCACGATAGGACCCCCCAGCTTTCAACCTTGCAGCAAACTGACGGAGGTCAGAACCCCGCTTGATCAAAAAAGCAATCGAAATCACCCCTGGGATCGAACCCCTCTACGGCACGCGCGACGAGAATCTACGCCTGCTTGAGGACGCACTTCACGTACAAATCGACCTCCGCTCGGACGCGATCCACGTCGGCGGGGAGGAAGGTCCCGTCAATCGAGTCGTCGGTATCTTCGCCGATTTTGTTTCCCTGCGCCGCTCAGGCGTAAATCTGCACAACGGCGAGCTGCACAGCCTGCTCAAACTGCTCGTCGCCGACCCGGCAATCGGGCTTAAGGCGCTTGTCGATTCCGGCAAGCAACGTTCCGCCGGCGTAAAGCGCATGGTGCAGCCGCGCTCGCCCAACCAGAAGAAATATGTAGAGGCGATTGAAGCCTCCGACATGACCTTCGGCCTGGGCCCGGCCGGTACCGGCAAGACCTACCTGGCAGTCGCGATGGCGGTTTCAGCGTTGATGGCCAAGAAGGTTTCGCGCATCATCCTGGTCCGTCCGGCGGTCGAGGCCGGCGAGCGCCTCGGGTTCCTTCCGGGTTCGCTGCAGGAAAAAGTCGACCCCTACCTGCGCCCGCTGTACGACGCTCTTTACGACCTGCTCGACCAGGAAAAGGTCGACAAATTGCTGGAGCGCAACGTGATTGAGGTAGCGCCGCTCGCGTTTATGCGTGGTCGTACGCTTTCTGACGCTTTCATCATCATGGACGAGGCGCAGAACACGACGCAGGAACAGATGAAAATGTTCGTCACGCGTCTCGGCCAGAACTCGAAAGCCGTCATTACAGGAGACCTGACGCAGACCGACTTGCCTAATCCCAAAAAGTCCGGCTTGCTCGAAGCGCTGAAGGTGCTGGACGGCGTGGAAGGCATCAAGTTCGTCCACTTTGAAGATGTCGACGTCGTTCGCCATCTGCTGGTGCAACGGATCGTCCGTGCGTACGACACCTACGGCCGCTCGACCCAGCTACCGCCCGTAACCGACACCCCGCTAACGGATTCGCTCGCGCCCGGGCTGTCTGTGCCGGTCATCGTGGCTAAACCACAGTAAACGTTGGTGCAAGTGCGATACCATCAAGGGCAGGATCTCTTTAGAGCTCCTGCCCTTGGTTTCTAAAATCATGATCAACCTGGAACCTCCTAGTAGTTCTTTCGACATCAGCAGCCTGAGCAAGTCCGGGCTGACGCGGTTCCTTAATCGTGCGCGCGTGGCTGTGGGGCTTGCGGGCGAAGTCGATGTGATGCTGACTTCCGACATAGAACTGAAGCGCCTCAACAAGGCTTTTCGCGGCAAAAACAAGGCTACGGATGTCCTCAGCTTTCCTGCGCCAGAAGAGGCGCAAGACGTGGCCGGCGATATTGCGATCTCGCTGGAGACCGCGCTCAAGCAGGCTGGCGAGCATGGGCACAGTCTGCGGGACGAGATTCGCGTGCTGATGTTGCATGGTCTGCTGCACCTGGATGGCGAGGATCACGAGACCGATTCCGGAGAAATGGCGACGCGTGAGCTTGAGCTTCGTGCCAGCCTGGGGCTTGGAAGTGGACTTATTGAACGCGTTTTGAAGCCGAAAGCGGCTGTAGGTTTCTCCCCTTCGACAAACAAGAAGAAGGCTGGCCGATGAGCTTGCTCGCCTTGCTGCTCGTGGTCGTGTTGCTGACCGTGATGACGTTGGCCGCGTATGTCGATCGCGTTTACTCTGAATCGGGCAAGTTCCTGGCGCGTGAATACCAGGACAATATAGATAGTTGGGAAGAACAGGTCGAGCCCAAGCTAAAGCTCGGCCGGGAGCAGGTGGAGCTTTCAGCGTCAGTTTTGCGGCAATTGTCGCTTTCCGCGGTCGCCCTGGTCTTCGGTATCAACGTCGGTCTCCCCGGCCAAAGCCACGACTTCTGGGCGCAGGCGGGGCTCGCGGCATTCTGGCTGGTAGCGCTGGTGCTTTTCTTCGGACGGCTGGTGCCGCAACTGCTGTTCGCGCGGACCCGCGGCCGCTGGGTCATGCGCATCCGCTACCTGATGCAGGCGCTGTTCTACCTCGTGCTTCCGGTCACTCTACTGCTAAGTCTATTGTTGTCAATCGCGGCGCTTGCCGAGCCAGAGGATGAGGAAGAAGAGGATCACCCGTCCGAGGCCATGGACGCGCTGCTCGAAGCCGGAGAAGAAGAGGGTATTTTGGAGGAAAGCGACCGCGATCTCGTTCGCTCGGTCGTCGAGTTTGGCGACAAGGTCGTGCGGGAAGTCATGACGCCGCGCCCGGAGATTTTTGCCGTGCCATCATCCCTGACGCTCGCAGAATTTACGGCCGAGATCCAGGAGCACGTTTTCTCCCGCGTCCCGGTCTTCCGCGACTCACTGGACAACATCACCGGCATCGCCTTCGCACATGACCTGCTGCAGGTCACGGACGAGGACGCCGTCATGCGCACCATCGCCGGCATGCAGCGCCCGGCCGTCTTCGTGCCGGAAACCAAGATGGTCGCCGAGCTGCTGCGCGAAATGCAGTCCGAAAAGCAGCACATGCGCATCGTCATCGACGAATACGGCGGCGTCGCCGGCATTGTCACGATCGAGGACTTGCTCGAAGCCATCGTAGGCTCCATCGCCGACGAGCACGACGAGCACGAAGCCGACGACGCGCCAGTTCGCGAAGAGCATGGCTCATACGTTGTAAGCGGAACGTTTGAAGTCTCCCGCCTGCGCGAGCTGTTCGAGGACCAGTTCCCCGCCCGCGGCGCCGAGTCCGAGCTGCTTGAAGAGGAAGAAACCGAAGCTGAAACCGCGCTAAGACTGCCGGAGCACTACGAATCGACCACCGTCGGCGGTCTGGTGAGCGAGATCGCCGGGCATATCCCGCTGCCGGGCGAGGTGGTTGAAGAAGAAGGTCTGCGAATGGAAGTGCTGGCCAGCACAGACCGCAGGATCGATCGGATTCGGGTCAGCTTGGCAGACTAGCCTATCTGACGGCGCATAATAGCCCTATGGGTTTTCGTTCTGGATTTGTATCGATTGTGGGCCGGCCGAATGCCGGCAAGTCTACGCTGCTGAATGCGCTGCTGGGCCAGAAGCTGGCCATTGTGACGCATAAGCCGCAAACGACGCGCACCCGCGTGCTCGGCGTGTTGGAAGTGCCGCTCAAAAAGAAGACGCGCGTAGCCGATAAGGATGTCCCCGGGCACCCCGCGGCGCAGGTGGTGCTGGTGGATACCCCGGGAATTCACCGGCCGGATACGCAGCTCGACAAGCGCATGATGCAGGAGGTGCATGATGCGCTCGAGCAGCGGACGGCGGTGCTGTTCATCGTTGACGTGACGCACAAGCTGCCGGTGGCGGCGACGGAAAAAATCACCGGACGCATGGCGATGTCGGCGGCGGAGGATGACTTCTCGCTACAACTGATTCAGAAGCTGGATTGTCCGGTCGTGCTGCTGCTGAACAAAATTGATCAAATCTCGCCGGCGGAAATCATGCCGTTGATCGCGCACTGGAACAAGCTGTACAAGTTCGCCGAGATCATCCCAATCTCCGCGCGCAAAAAGATCAACCTGGAGCTGCTGCTGGACAAGCTCGTCGACCACCTGCCCGAGGGTCAACGGTATTTCGACAAAAACCAGCTGACGGACCAGCCCGAGCGCTTCCTCGTCGCCGAAATGATCCGCGAGAAAATCCTCTTGTTGACTGGCGAAGAGGTCCCCTACTCGACCGCAGTCGTCATTGAAAAATACGAAGAACCAGCCAGCACCAAGAAGCTGAAGGATGGCCGCCTGCCCGTGACCAAGATCGCCGCCGCCATCTTCTGCGAGCGTGAAGGCCAGAAGGCGATTCTGATCGGCAAGCAGGGCACGATGCTCAAGGAGATCGGCTCGCAGGCACGCGTCGATATCGAATCGCTGCTGGGCACGCGGGTTTTCCTTGAGCTGTTCGTCAAGGTCAAGGAAGAATGGCGCTCCAAGCCCAACTTCATCGAGGACCTGGACTGGCGCAAACAGATGGAGTTGATGGCAGCAAAACAGGCCAGCGAGGAGTAGACCGTGCGCGGTGCTACGCTTGTTGTATGTCCGTCGCCGCCAGCGCTATCCCCGCCTCGTTTACTGCCCTTCCGTTCGATGAAAAGCTGGACCGTTTCGCTCGGCTCGCCGTGCATGTGGGCCTGAATCTGCAGGCGGGGCAGGAGCTTTTGATCTCCGCCTCGCTTGAGATGGTGCCGCTTGTTCGACGCATCACGGAGCACGCGTACAAGGCCGGCGCGCTCCAGGTCATTACCACTTATGTCGACGATGAGGCCGTGCTCGCACGTTTTGAGCACGCGCTTGACGCAAGCTTTGACCACGCAGCCAAATGGCTCGCGGACGGTGTTGCAGCGGCTTTTGCAGGTGGTGCAGCGCGTCTGGCGCTGGCCGGCGCGAACCCCGCGCTGCTCTCCGGACAGGATCCGGCGAAGGTCTCTCGCGCCAATATCGCTGCATCCAAAGCCAACAAGCCGGCGATGGAACTGATCACCCGCCACGCCATCAACTGGTCCATTCTGGCCGCGGCGACGCCTGCCTGGGCCAAGCTCGTCTTCCCCGGCGTGGCGGAAGACGAAGCCATCGCGAAGCTTTGGGACGCCATTTTCTTCTGCTCCCGCGCGACGTCGGACGACCCCGTCGCTGCCTGGAAAGCGCACAGCGAGCACATCCACGAGCGCGTCGCCTACCTGAACAACAAGCGCTTCTACTCGCTGCGCTTCCACTCGGAAAACGGCGAAACCGATCTAACAGTAGGCCTCGCAGACGACCACTTGTGGGCGGGCGGCGGCGGCAAAGCCGGCAACGGCGTCTTCTGCAATGCCAACATTCCGACGGAAGAATGCTTCACCACCCCGCACAAAGACCGCGTCGATGGCTTCGTAAAAGCTTCCAAGCCGCTCTCGCACCAGGGCTCGCTGATCGAAAATATCCGCTGCAAGTTCGTCGCCGGCAAGATCGTAGAAGCCACCGCCAGCAAGGGTGAAGACGTCCTCAACCGGCTCATTTCCACTGACGAAGGCGCGCGCCGCCTGGGTGAAGTCGCCCTGGTTCCGCATTCCTCGCCCATTGCACAGTCCGGAATCCTGTTCTGGAACACGCTGTTTGACGAGAACGCCGCGAGCCACATCGCGCTCGGCCAGGCCTACGCCACGTGCCTGATCGAAGGCGAGCACAAGGATGAAGCTGCGCTCGCAGCTCTAGGGGCAAATTCGTCGCTGATTCACGTGGACTGGATGATCGGCTCGGGCGAGATGAACGTCGACGGCTTGGCCGCAGACGGCAAAAGCGAGCCGCTCATGCGCCTGGGCGAATGGGTTTAGCCCTCCGTCAGGCAGGCATTGTGGTTTTGCGCCTGGGGCTCGCCGCAGCCGGGGCCGGGGCGCTCGTGGGCCTCGCCTCGCTCGGCATGTTGATGACCACCGCCGGCCCCGCCCTGAGCATGCTGGTAGAGCCATGCAGCCTGCTATTTTTGCCCGGGATCGCCGTAGCGCTCTCCTACGCAGTCATCCACGGTCACCTGACCCATCACGTACAAGTTGTTCAGGAAAACCACGATTTCTCCCTCTGGTTCATCGTATGGTGCACCTTCGGCTTCTACTTCCTCGTGCTGCTGCGGCTCATGTTCCGGCGTCGCACCATCGCCGCAATGACGACCGCCCATGGCTCAAGATAGACTGCAATCTGCGATGAAACTTTCCGGCTGCGGCACCGCGCTCGTCACCCCCTTTCAGGCCAATGGCGAGCTCGACGAAGCCGCCCTTCAAGCCCATGTTGAGCTTCAGATCGCGTCCGGCATCGAGCTGCTGATCCCCTGCGGTACGACGGGCGAAGCCGCCACCCTGACTGACTCCGAATGGCTCCGCGTCATCGAGTTGACCTGCAAAGTGGCGGCCGGACGCGCAGCAATATTTGCCGGCTGCACGCACAACTCCACGCAGGTTGCGGTCGAGCGCGTTCGCCAGGTCGCGCAGGTCCCCGGCCTTACAGGCATCCTGACCGCGAACCCCTACTACAACCGCCCCGGCCAGGAAGGCCAGTACCAGCACTTCGCCGCGATCGCCCGCGCCACCGACCTCCCCATCATGCTCTACAACATTCCGGGCCGCACCGGCGCCAACCTGGAGCCCGCCACCGCGCTGCGGCTCGCCCAGATCACGAACATTATCGCGATCAAGGAATCAAGCGGCAACATCGTGCAAATAACCGAGCTGCTAACCCAGGCGCCAGCGGACTTCCACGTCTTTGCCGGCGACGACTCGCTCGCGCTCCCGGTCATAGCCCTCGGCGGCGCAGGGTTGATTTCAGTCGCCTCAAACGTCATTCCGCAGCAGATGACAAACATGGTCCACGCCGCGCTGACCAACGACTGGCCCACCGCACGCGCCCTGAACGCAAAGTACTTCCCCCTGATGCAAGCCCACTTCTGGGAACCCAGCCCCGCCCCGGTCAAGGCCGTGCTCGCGCTCCTCGGCCAGGGCCAGGAAACGATGCGACTTCCCATTGTGCCGGTCACGGACGCTACTCGCATAAAACTCAAGGAATTATGCACCGCACTCGCTCTACTGGAAGTTCTCCGATAATTATGCGGAGGATACCGAGGCTGAGTCGGGTAGCGTCAATAGGTTAGTTCTAAGCTCTGCGAGGCTTGCCCCCGCGGAGGTCCTCCAACTTGTCCAGCCGTTCACCGTGTGTCGATCGCTTCCTGCATCGTTAATGCAGAGCAGTGCAGCATAGCTTGGCGCAGCAAAAGTTTGACCTAGTACAGACATTGATCCATTTGGCAGCATGGTCGCTTCATATTGCCGGCGCTCCCCACCTTTTGGCTTGTAAGACAGCTGGAGCTTTTCGCCTATGCTTAGTAGATCCGCCGCAATCAGATCCGCCATTGACACTTCTGAGTTGAAAGGCATCTCCTTTTTTGCTCTACCAGGCTGAGCGGACGTTTCAAGAGTCGGCTGGTATTCCTCCGGAATCTCGTAGACCACATTCCGCTCGTCACCAAATTCAACAAGCTTCCTCACCAACCAGAGTTTCACGTTAGACTTGAGGGTTTGCGCCCATTCCTTGAGATCCGCCCCAACCCTGTCAATGGGGATGCCTACAATGGGCTGCCCATCGAAAATATTTGAGAGAACGCGGTGTATATCGAGGTCATGCACACCCGCATCCTCGAAGTACCGCTTCAAAGCCGGATCTTCCTTAATCCTCCCGATCACGAGCTCAGTAAGCATGCGCCTTGTAGCAGGTTGTGTTGCCGCGATGATTTGCTTAGCGACCTGTGGTGCGATATGACTCCACACGCTATGAACTGCAAGTTCGGCCTCAATGATGTACCAGGTTCGCGTCCCAAGATCGATGACGAATCCGTCGGGAATGGTTCCGAAACCTTCCGGAGTCCGGATAAGAGACTTAGCGAGGTAGAAGGCTTCGGGCCCAAAGATATACTCGGCATTGTCTTGTACGACCGCTTCAAGCTCAGCTTCCGAGTTGAAATTTGCGTTGATATATCTCTTGTTACCAGCGATCAGCATAAAGCCCTCAGCCTCAAGATAACCTACAATTCAGCTAATGCCCGCCACAGGTTTTTCAGCCCTCCAGACCTCCATAGAATCCTTCTTCGCCCAGGGCCCCGCCGCCATCGGCAATGCCGAAGCGCTCACCGCATTCCACCAACTCCGCGACGCGCTAGAAGCCGGCGAACTCCGCTCCGCAGAGCCCGACGCCACGACCCCTCTCGGTTGGCGCGTCAACGCCTGGGTCAAGCGCGGCATCCTGCTCGGCATGCGGCTCGGCACCCTCGTCGCCCAGGAAGGCAATCACCCGTCCGGCCAGTCGATCCTCAGCTTCATCGACAAAAACACCTACCCCGCGCGACGTTTTACTCCCGAGCAAGGCGTCCGCATCGTGCCTGGCGGCTCGTCCGTGCGGGCCGGAGCCTACCTTGCCAAATCGGTCGTCTGCATGCCGCCCATGTACGTCAACGTCGGAGCCTACATTGACGAAGGCACCATGGTCGATTCGCACGCGCTCGTCGGTTCCTGCGCGCAGATCGGCAAGCGAGTGCATCTTTCTGCCGCGGCTCAGATCGGCGGCGTGCTGGAGCCAGTGAACGCCTCCCCCGTCATCATTGAGGACGACTGCCTGATCGGCGGCAACACCGGCGTCTATGAAGGCACAGTCGTCCGCGCGAAGGCTGTCCTCGCCGCCGGGACGATCCTCACGCGCGGCACCCCGGTCTACGATCTCGTCACCGGCGAAATCCACCGCGCCACCGCTGACATGCCCCTGATCATCCCTGCCGGCGCCGTCGTCGTCCCCGGCTCACGCGCCATCACCAGCGGCAAAGGCAAGGACTGGGGCCTGTCCGTCGCCACCCCCGTCATCGTCAAATATCGAGACGAAAAAACCGAGCTCTCACTGGCTTTGGAAGACCTCCTCCGCTAGCCCGGCCCCTTGGGCGCCCCATCCATCGCGTGTTTGTGATGAGTGGCATCACGAACGTTGACCCTGCCGCAACCTCACCTCAGAAATCCCCCAACCCTGCTAGACTTGGTAATTGATGGCTCAAAATAATACGCAAGACAAGCTTAAGATGATCCCGCTCGGCGGCCTCGGCGAGTTCGGAATGAATTGCATGGCGCTCCGCTGGCAGGATGACATCATCGTCATCGACGCCGGACTCATGTTCCCCGAAGAAGAGCTTCTCGGCGTCGACATCGTCGTCCCGGATATCAGCTACCTCATCGAAAACCGCACCAAGGTCAAGGCTATCCTGCTCACGCACGGGCATGAAGACCACGTCGGCGGCCTGCCCTGGATCCTGTCCGAGCTCAACGTCCCCGTCTACGGCACGGAGTTCACGCTCGCCCTGGTCGAAGGCAAGCTGGACGAGCACCGCCTGCTCGATGACGCCGACCTGATCGAAATGCTTCCTGGCAAGCGCTTCACGCTTGGACCTTTTTCGATCATGCCCATCCGAGTCACGCACTCGCTGGTCGATTGCGTCGCGCTCGCGATCCACACGCCCGTCGGCGTCGTACTGCACACCGGCGACTTCAAAATTGACCTCTCCCCCCCGGACGGCAAGGCATTTGACCTCCAGGCCTTCGCCGAACTCGGCAAGTCCGGAACCGTCATCGCGCTTCTGCAGGACTCGACCAACGTCGACCGCCGCGGCTGGACCCCTAGTGAAAAAGCCGTGCGCCCGCGTCTGGACGAGATCTTCGCACAGACCCGCAAAAAGCTCTTCTTCAGCTGTTTTTCGTCGTCGATCACCCGCATTGGCCTCGCCTTTGAGCTCGCCCAGAAGCACGGCCGCAAGGTTGCCGTCATCGGCCGCTCCATGGACAACGCCACGGAAATCGCACAGGATCTCGGCTACCTCAAGATCCCGCAGGGCCTGCTCATCCACCCCGGTCAGATCAAGGATTTTGCAGCGGACAAGCTGCTGCTGATGATCTCCGGCACCCAGGGCGAGCCCATGTCCGCGCTCTCCCGCGCCGCGGTCAACAACCACAAGTTCGCCAAGATCGACGCCGGCGACACCGTCCTGATGTCCTCGCGCGTCATCCCCGGCAACGAGAAATCCATCTATCGCGTCGTCGATCACCTCGAGCGCCGCGACGCCAACGTCATCGTCGACGACGGCACTAACGGCCTGATCCACGTCTCCGGCCACGGCTCGCAGGAAGAGCTGAAGATGATGATCCAGCTCGTCCAGCCCAGGTTCTTCGTCCCCGTCCACGGCGATTACCGCCACCTCAAGCGCCATTGCGAGCTCGCCATGAGTACCGGCGTTCCGCAAAAAGCCATCCTGCTTGAGGACGGTGAGGTCCTCGAATTCACCAGGGACACCGCCACCAAGAACGGCAAAATCACCGTTGGCCGCGTTTGCATCGATTCCGGTGGTTCCCTCGACCAGGTGGAAGACGTCGTTATCCGCGATCGTCAGCACCTGTCAGAGGACGGCGTCATCATCGCGCTCATCGCCATCAACAAGCGCTCCGGACAAGTAGAAGGCGTGCCAGAAATCGTCACCCGCGGCTTCGCTATGGACGACGCCCAGACCATGGGCGAGGCCCGCGCAATCCTGAAGCGGACGATCGAAAGCTCCAGCATTGAAGAACGCGGCGACTACGGCGTCATCAAGGAAAAAATCCGCAACGACCTGAAGCGCTTCATCCAGAAAGCCACCAGCCGCAGGCCCCTGATCATGCCCGTCATCATGGAAATCTAACTGTTCCCGGTGACGGCAGGACCATAGCTTCCTCGCAGCCACTGCGAGGAAGCTATTTTCATATCGATCGGTATCTTAAGTGGTGATGAAGCGCAGAATGTCGTCCTGAAAAGCATGCGCGTATGTTCCCTTTGTGTCTCTCTTGAACACCTTCAGGATGACGTCAGGGTCGTAACTTGCGATCTTGTTTTCACGCTTGAGATAGACGTCGACGAAGAGGCTGAGAATCGGGTAGTCTTTTCGCTCGTGGGGTTACCAGGAAATAATTGACGAATCAGTAGATCGTAGACGTGAATCATCGATTCTCGAAGCTCTGGCACTATACTACCGCGTCCCCCGTCTGGTCCTGCAGTGCAAGCTCGGCAACCCGCTGTAGCCATTGTTTGGAGTTCATCCCATCCCACCCATCGATGATCACCTGAGGTTTGAAGAGGGTCTGCAAGGCTGCGTTCAGTTTTTCGAGTGTCACTCCGTACGTAGCGATGAAACGATGAATTTCCGTGGCAACAGCCTTGAGCTCCTTCGGCGACAACTCTTCCCGGCACGCTGCCATGATTTCCTCAAGCGTCTCGCCGAAAATATCAAAATCCTGGTGGAAATACCCTCCGAGGAACTGATAGAGCGCAGGGAATGTGGCTCCACCTTCAGGTACAGCGCAAACCAACTTGGAATGCGTCAAGTGCCGCACCTTCATGCCCCCCGAGTACGAAACGCTTTTGCTGCATCGCAAGGTCGCAACAGACTGATGAAGTCGCTAAGCAAAGTTGGCTATGGCGCAGATGCCCTTCCATCCAATACTGCAAGCTCGGCAATGGTCTCAAGCCACTGCCTGGCATTCATCCCCTCCCAGCCCTCGATAAGGACGCCGGGCTCGAAAATACGCTCAATTGCGCTCCGCACGTCCTCGACAGAAGAACCGTACTTTTGTAATAACCCAGTGATTTCCCCGGTCAAAGCGATTCGATCCTCAAGTGGAAAATCCTCGCGATAGACCGCCATTATCTGGCTGAGCGTGTTCCCGAAGATACTGTAATCCTGGTCAAAATAGCTCCTCAGCAGAAAGCTTGTTTGCGGAAATTCAGCGGCTTCTCTTGTCGCGTACACGATATCGTCTCGTTCATACATCGCTCGACCGCCGATCTTTTATTTTGAAGCTATAAATTTGGGAAAGCTGTCAGAATAAAAAAGTCTCTACCCGCCTTCTGACTCTTCTTAAGCCTTACTAGCGCATTCGTCATACTCTGTTCCTTTCCTGTAGCACGAACGATCCCTCTTCCAAGCGGAAGAGTGCCGGAGTATCTCAACGGCAGCGTTCCCTTTGCACCAGCTTGTATCCAGGCTCTGATCTCAGATTGCCTGAGCCTTAGCGTATAGCTGATGACGTTTTCGGCAACTCGGACCGAAGTCCATGCGGAAGAAGCGGGTATATGGGGATCAAGCGGTAGTCGGTCTGCAAGCTGCTCGCTCGTTCGATCGATATGTTTAAGTTTAGTATGACCACCGAGTTTCTCTTCCGCGCGCAGGGAGATGCGTTCTGCATCAGTAACGACGGCTCCAGCGGGTAGTACAACCCGGCCCATACGGATGGCGACGAGTTTGTAGGCGCCCAGGCCCACATCGACAAGACCGACGGAAACATCCATCACGACGCCAATACGATGCGCGTTCTGCTCTGATGCCCCAGCCTTCCGCGCTGCCCAGGTCGTCCCCTGCTCCGTAAAGTCCTCGACCGAATTGCCGCTGAACAACTGACGCACGGCGGCCTGCATGTAATCCACCCCATGCGCAGTCATCACGCCGCCGGCCACCTTCGTCAGCATGGTCGGTTCGGGCGCCAGAATCAGCAGTACGCCACCTAGTATCTCCAGGCCTGCACCGACGATCTGGAGTCCCGCTCCGATGTCAGCACGTTCCGTGCTGGTCATTCTATGAGCTGCCGGCGGAATCCAACAGTCCGGCATATTCGGCTGACTGTAATGACTCTGCTGCGTATAAGCGTTCTGTCCGCTTGATCGAAGCGCCGAGTCAGGCAGAAATCCGGGGCTTGGACCAGGACCGCTATTCTGTGCAAGATATTCGCGAATAGCGGCGTTTGTTTCCGTCGACGACATCGGCTGCATGTAGCGGCTAATACTTCGCGGCGGACCAGGCATCTCGCTCCACGAGTTAGAAGCCAGCTCCTGCGCGCTGATACTCTTGCCATTCAGGATGGCATAAAGCTGAATCGGGGTAAGAACGACACTAAGCTCGCCGGTATCAGCCATGGGGTCCCTTCGAAGTCGGTGCTAGTTCCCCATCGTGATATTCACAAATTGTTTTGCGTCAAGTTCCGGCTGCAGACTTAGGCTAAGCGTGTGGTTGGAACCACCGCCGCTCGATGTGGAGTAATGCGCAATCCACCCGCGATAGCTATAAGTGCAAATAGCATTCTGCTGGCTGTCATCGGTCCAGAATTGAATTTTTATGTCTTTAATCGAGTCCCGCGTAACAGTCGACGCCAGATTGAATAACTTCTGCAGCGTCGCATACGGCATGTTCTCCGTGTCATGCATATCGACGGTGACTTCCATTGAGCATGCCAGCGCTCCCATAGAGGGCATGCCGACGCTGCCGTGAATCGTCGAAACGCTGACGTGCACTGACAAAGCATTGAAGGTATCGCCGTCGATCGTGACTGAGCTAACAGAAGGGTTCGCCATATTTGTTATTCTCTGCGTACATTCTAGCCCAGCACGATTCGTTATACCATCACGTCAGTTATGCCTCGTCCTGCCAGTCTCCGCAAGCCGCGCCGGCGTCGTGATCTTACTGCCACGCTTCGCGCCACGCGACAACTACCCCGACAGCTCGTTGCGGGCACGCGTGACCGCATCTACGCGCGACCCGTTTTCTACTCGCTGATCCTGGCAGGCATTCTGGTCTTTGCGATGGCAGTTTGGCCGTTCGCGAAAGACCATCTGGAAGCGATCTCAGTCCTTCAGCAGGTCTCGGGCCAGCGGGTCCCGGCACTCGTCGGCGACTTCACGACCCATGCCATCACGGAAGAAGACCTCACGCTCGATACCGAATCCGGTCCCGTCCGCGCGCGCTCCTACATGCCGGAAGATATGCCGAACGCGCCTGCGCTTATCGTGCTCCACGGCGTTCACCACCTTGGAATTGACGAGCCGCGGTTGATGTCCTTCGCCGCCGCCATGGCCACCTGCGGCATCCGCGTCCTGACGCCGGAACTGCCGGACATCAAGGACTACCACGTCGATTCGGGCTCCATCAAAACCATCGGCGAATCCACCCAGTGGTTCGCAAAGAAGACGGGCGCGCCAGTGGGAGTCATGGGCCTCAGCTTCTCAGGCGGGCTCGCGTTGGTCGCCGCGGCGGACCCGCTCTACCACAAGGATTTCAAGTTCGTCTTTGCGGTCGGCAGCCAGGATTCGATGGGGCGCGTCGCACAGTACTACCGCACCGGAGAAGATGCCCGCCCAAACGGCACAACAGAATTGCTCCCGGCGCATGAGTATGGCCCGCTCGTGCTTGAGTACGAATACGTTGAAGACTTCGTGCCGAAGCAGGATATCGCAGCCATCCGCGCCGTCTTGCGCGCGCACTTGTATGAGGACAAGGAAGCCGAAGCCACCGCGCAGGCAAAGCTGACTCCCTCGCAGGTCATCGCCGCCAGGCAGTTGATGGACGTCAGCTCGCCCAAGACTCGCGCGCTCATTGCGGACACCATCACCAAGCACGCCGTAGAACTCAACGGCCTGTCTCCCAGCAGCCATCTCGCCACCATGACGACGCCCGTCTACCTGCTCCACGGCCAGGCCGACAACATTATCCCGTCAGCCGAAACCCTCTGGATGGCCTCCGAGCTTCCCTCCGTAACGCTTCAGGCCGCGCTCGTAAGCCCCGTCATCAGCCACATCGATTTTGAAGGAACCAAGCCCAGTTTCGCCGATCAATGGCAGCTCATCCACTTCTTCGCGCTGGTCATGCACGCGACGGAAGCGCCTTCCGGGCGCAGGCCTTTGCTCTAGTTCAAGCAGCGCCGGACAACCCTTCGCCGCTCGCGAGACTCCATCAGCTAGCAGCTTTGGAGGAACACCCATGAAGTCTTTCCGCATCGCGTCTCTCGCACTTGCCGCTACGTTTGCAGTCGGTGTTGCCGCCCACGCCACCAACTCACCGGACGAGGACAAGAAGTTCGTCGCCAACGCCGGTGAGGGCTCGCTTGCCGAAATCGAGATGGCCAAGCTGGCGTTGACCAACAGCACCAACACAGACGTTCGCAAGTTTGCCGAAATGATGATCCACGATCACACCATGCTCATCGCGCAGATGAAGCCGTTCGCCGCCAAAATGGCCGTGCCCGCGCCGACCAAGGATGGCCTGCCAACCGACGCAAAAGACGAGTACCAGCGGCTCTCCGGCAAGAAGGGTGAGGAGTTCGACAAGGACTACATCAACACCGCCATTCTTGACCACCAGAAGGACCTCGCGGACTTCAAGAAGGAGTTCGACAATGCCGGCAACCCCGCACTCAAATCCGCAGTGGGCAAGGGTGAAAAGGTGGTTGAAAAGCACTACGACATGATCGAAGGTATCGCCAGGAAGTACAGCCTGCCGACCCACGCATAAGTCAAATGATGTAACCGCCAAAGACGGGCCTCGGCTCGTCTTTGGCTTTGGTTTGTAACCTCGTCGGGATCTGCCTTTGTCTTGCTCTGGCCGTTGCACTAAGGTAGACAGTAATGACTGACTTTGTTTCGCTACAAGATATACAGGCCGCTGCCGAGCGCATTTCCGGCACCGCAATCGTCACGCCGCTGGTGCCGCTGCCCGGCACCAATATATACATCAAGGCGGAATCCGCACAGCCCATCGGCAGCTTCAAGCTGCGCGGCGCGTACAACATGATTGCGCAGCTTACGCCGCAGCAGCTTGCGCTTGGCGTCATCACGTACTCGTCCGGCAACCACGCGCAGGGTGTCGCATACGGTGCGCGGGCGCTTGGCTCAAAGGCCGTGATCGTGATGCCGAGCAACGCGCCACAAGTCAAAATCGACGCCACGCGAGCGTTGGGCGCGGAGATCGTTTTCGTCGGACCCGCGAGCTCTGAACGCTACCAAAAGGCGCGCGAGCTCGCCGACCTGCATGGCTACACGGTCATTCCGCCCTACGATCATGCGCACATCATCGCCGGGCAGGCGACATGCGGGCTTGAAATCGTGCAGCAATTATCAGATGTTGACCTGGTGCTCTCGCCGGTTTCCGGTGGCGGCTTGCTATCTGGAACCGCAACCAGCGTGAAGCTGGCGACGCATGATCGAACAAAAGTCTGGGGCGCGGAACCAGCGCTGGCAGCTGATGCGAAGGAGTCGTTCGACACACGCACGCTTGTGGAATGGCCGGCTGAAAAGACCGTGCGGACGCTGGGCGATGGACTGCGCACGCAGTCGCTGGGAGCGCTCAACTTCGAGCATATCCTGCGTTACGTCGATGGAATCGTCGCGGTGACGGAAGAAGAAATGCTCGCCGCCATGCGCGTGCTGCTCGAAAAAACCGATCTGATCCCGGAGCCAAGCGGCGCTGTCACGCTGGCCGCTGCGCTGTTTCATCAGCACGAGTTGCCTGCGGCAAAGAAGATTGTGGTGATTTTGTCCGGCGGCAACGTCGATCCGGTGCTGCTGGCTCGGCTGCAAAGCGAAGTTGCTCTTTCCGGCGTCCAATAAGTATGCGCGTCCTTTTGCTTGCTGTTTTGTGTCTCCTCACGCTTCCGGTTGCTGCGCAAAAGAAGGGCAAAGGCGCGCTTTCCGGCTACGATCGCAGCGCGCGTGCGACCACTTTGCACCCCACGATCGTCTATGTCGCGCCAGACGACACGAGCCAGAAGGTGGCTGAAGTCACGCCCGGCCATGAGCTCGTCGTCATCGAGCGCAACGGCCCGTGGGTGAAGGTTTTTGCCAACACGGACGAACCGGATCGCGTGGAAGATGCGCCGGAATTTGGGCCAAATGAAGAAGTTACGCCAGCTTCCGGCTGGATCAAGGACAAAGGCCTGGTGCAGCCGGCAACCGCCGGCGGCGACCTGATTCTGTTCGGCGCGGCGGCCAATCTGGAAGATCTCGCCGAGCGGCCGCATGCGCCAAAAGACGCTGCCAGCGGCGCACATCTGCTGTATCGGCGCGTGTTTGAGTACTTCCCTTCCTCCAATCTGTCGCCGGAGGCGTCGTTCCGGTCAGCGGACATCCGCTGGCAGTTGGAAAAGCAGGACAATTCCACGCTGCCCAGCACCAAAGAGCAGGATGCTTATCTGCGGCCGCAGCTTTTTGAAGGCGATTTGAAGCGCGTGATGAAGCTCTTCCCGCAGTCGGATCAGGCCGCGGAGGCCGCTTACGACCTGCTCGACAACAAGCTTTGCGGCGATTGGCAGGGGCTTCCGCACTGCCCGGAGCTGGAGGCAAATCTTTATCTGCAGTATGCGGATCGCTGGCAGGCCTCGCCAAAAGCGGCTGAGGCGCTTTACAACGCGACCTACCGCTGGGGCGTTTTGGTGACCATGTACGACGTGCAGGACGAGCACAAGCGCGCGCTCGCCGCTGCTGACAGGATGTACAAACTGGCCGCGCAGATGCAGAAAGACTACGCCAACTCCGACTACACCAAGCGCGCGCAGAGTATGGCTTTCCGGGTCAAGCAGGGGCTCAGCATCTATGGGAACGACCGCGAATAGAGGCTTTTGGCCCCCCCTACCGTTTTATAGCTAAAGTCTTCAAACGATTGAGGTTAAGTCTGGACTGAAGTCTGAAAATGCTTTTGACCTCGACTTTATTTGGCAAGTTCAGCAGAGCAGATTTTCTGCAAGCAAGACAACCAAAAGAGGTGCAGCTTGCGCTCACAGCAGGGCGGGTGCAAGAGCGGATTCCCTCCCAGATGCACACCAAAGTGGCATGCGATGGCGGCGGGACTGGCACTAGAATGGGCATATGCCTATCTTGAAAGTCATTATCCTGGCCATCGTGCAGGGGCTTGCTGAACTGCTACCCGTGTCGAGCTCTGCCCACGTTGTCGTTGCCGAAAAGCTGATGGGGCTGGATCCGGGCTCGCCCGAGATGACGCTGGTGCTGGTGATGCTGCACACGGGCACCATGTTTGCCGTGATTGTGTACTTCTGGAAGCGGTGGGCCTCAACCTACTTCAGCTCAGAGCTTGCGTTCAAGAATTCAGCAATCCGGGTCGTGATGGCGACCGTTCTGACCGCGATCGTGGGCTATCCGATCATCAAGATCATTGAGAAAACGGCGTTTAAAGGAATGCCGAAGGCGGAGATCGAACAGCTTTTTGGGCGTCTTGACCTGGTGGCTGTGGCGCTGTTTTGTGCAGGCTGCCTGATTCTTGGCTCCGGGCTGGCGCGGCGCAAAAACCTGGCTTCAGTGGATAAGCGTCGCGATGAGGACGGCACATCACTCACGCTGCCGCAGGCTGGGTTGATCGGTGCTGTTCAGGGTTTGTGCCTGCCGTTTCGTGGCTTTTCACGCTCCGGCGCTACGATTTCGGCTGGCATGCTGGCCGGCGTCGCGCGCGAAACCGCGGAAACGTTCAGCTTTGCGCTGGCCGTGGTGCTGACTCCGGCGGTCATCGGCCGAGAGGGTTTTCGGCTGCTGAAGGCCTCGCAGGATAGCGGTGCGGACCTGAGCGGGACCGTGGTGGCGAGCCTGCTGGGTATGGTGTTCTCATTTGTCGCTGGGTTGGCGGCGTTGAAGTGGCTTTCAAGCTGGCTTGAGTCGGGCAAGTGGTGGTTGTTTGGCGTTTATTGCATCCTGGCCAGTGGCGTGGTTTATTACCTGCATACGATTGGGTACTAGGCGCGGGTGTTTAGCCAGGCCCAGTAGATGAGCGGTAGTTGCAGAGGGACGCGCAGCCATAAGGCCCATTGGGGGATGGAGCGCCAGCGCTCGTGGTCCAAAGCCATCTGGATGTTGGCTGGCTCTACTGCGATCAGGAGTGCGACCAGGCCCCAGGCGGCGAAGCGGCGGGTTGTTGGGTAGAGAAGGCCTACGCCGCCGAGGAACTCGAACACGCCGGAAAGCTGAACCAGGAAGCGCGGTGCGGGCAGGTACGGGGGCATGATCCGCAGGTAGGTTTCGGTGTAGAGGAAATGCAGGGGGCCGGCGATGATGAAGATTGCGGCGAAAAGGATGCGGGCGTAAGGCATGGAGTGAGCTTACAGGGTGCGGGCGGACGGGCGAGGGTTGGTTCGCTTGGTCGAGTTGATTGCCTTGACGAGCGAGATGCAGGTCCTTCGACTACGTGGCTTGCAAAGGGCGCAAGCCACTTCGCTCAGGATGACAATTTTGTTCTGGTGATCTTATGACTTCTTAGCTCGCCAACTGCGCAAATCACTTCGCTCTGGATGACAATGTTGTTCAGGTGGTCCTTCGACTACGTGGCTTGCAAAGGGCGCAAGCCACTCCGCTCAGGATGACAATTTTGTTCTGGTGATTTTCTGACTTCTTAGCTCGCCAACTGCGCAAATCACTTCGCTCAGGATGACAATTTTGTTCAGGTAGTCCTTCGACTACGTGGCTTGCAATGGGCACAAGCCACTTCGCTCAGGGTGACAAATTTCTTCTGGTGATTTTATGACTTCTTAGCTCGCCAACTGCGCGAATTACTTCGCTCAGGATGGCAATTTTGTTCAGGTGGTCCTTCGACTACGTGGCTTGCAAAGGGCGCAAGCCGCTTCGCTCAGGATGACAAATGTGCTTCGCTATGAGCTGTTTTAACCGTTAAGAGCTGACAATCAATTGGTATCGAGGACCTTTGAGCGGAGGGTGCCTGTGGCGAGACGGGTGGTGATGGTGTCGCCTGGGCTGGTCTCTGTGGCGGCGGTCAGGATGGTTCCCTGCTCTGTGTAAACGATGGCGTAGCCACGGCTCAGGACCGCTAGCGGGCTAAGCGCTTCGAGGTGGAGGCCGGCGCGTTCAAGGCGCGTGCGGCGGCGGGTGATCAGCTCGGATGAGACGCGATTGAGGCGCAGGTTCAGGGCGGTCAGGCGGCTGGTGGCGGCGGCCAGGCGGACGGCCGGGTCCCGGCGGCGGAGGCGGGTTTCAAGCGCGGCGAGGCGGTCGGCGTTGACGCGCGCGCGGCGGGTAGAGGCGGCTTGCAGGCGGAAGCGGAGCTCATCGATTTTTTGCTGGCGGAGCGAGATGCCGTCGCGCAGGCGGGCGAGGACCTGCGCGGCGGAGAGGCGCTCCAGCCGGCGGCGAGCGCGGAGGAGGTGTAGCTCGCCGGCTCTGAATACCCGCTTTTCCAGGGAAAGGACGCGTTCCTCGATGCGGTGCTGGGCGGCGGTGATCAGCTCGGCTGCGGCGGATGGGGTAGGGGCGCGCAGGTCGGCGACGTACTCGGCGATGGTGTGGTCCACTTCATGGCCGATGGCTGCGACAACCGGGAGCTGCGAGGCGGCGATGACGCGGGCGAGGGACTCGTCGTTGAAGCCGTTCAGGTCCTCGAAGGAGCCGCCGCCGCGGGTGATGAGGATGAGGTCTACGCAGGGGATGCGGGGCGCTTCCATCCCAGGTCTCAGAATCGAGACCTGGGGCACCCGGTTTTGTGCTTGGTGGTTGAACCATGCGATGCCGGCTTTGACCTGGCGGGCGCAGTTGGGGCCCTGCATGGCGGCCGGGTAGATGAGCAGGTTGAGCCGGGCGTGGCGGCGCCGGACGATGTTGATAATGTCTCTGAGGGCTGCGCCGTGAGCGCTGGTGACGATGCCGATGCAGTGCGGGAAGGGCGGCAGCGGGCGGCGCGGGCGGTCGAAGAGGCCTTCGCGGCGGAGCTTGTCGCGGAGCTGCTCAAAGGCTAGCTGGAGCGCGCCGGTGCCGCGTGGGCGCAGGGTTTCTGCGATGATCTGGACCTGGCCGCGGGTTTCATAGACGGCTACGCGACCTTTGACTTCCACGGCGAGGCCGTCTTTTGGCTTGAAGCCGAGCAGTTGCGCCTGGCGGCGGAAGAGAACTACCGGGAGCTGCGCCTCGCCATCCTTGAGCGTGAAGTAGACGTGGCCGCTGGCGGCGGGGCGGCAGTTGGAGATTTCGCCTTCGACGTGGATGGTGCCGAGGTAAGCGCCTTCGACGAGATGGCGGATTTCTGCGATGAGTTGCGAGATTTTGTAGATTGCCGGGCGCGGTGGGGGTGGGGGCTTTTCAGGCTCGAGCACTATAGGCGTGTAGGCGGGCGCGGGGGGCTGGAGGTCGAACGCGAGTTGCGGGGGGGAGGCGAAGGCTTTGCGCTTCGGCTTGGCGCCGAAGATGGTGGAGAAGGCCGGAATGGGGTCGTCAGTTGGCACGTCTGGGTTAGTTTATCGCGGGCGGCAATGTGCAAGTTCAAGCCGCAGGTTTCTCCGCTTCGCTACGAAATGACAACGAAAAATGCTAAAGAGGGGATGGTTGGGATTTCTGCGCCGTCCTTCGGCGGGCTGTGTCTAATGCGGTATGCGGGTTGCTGTTTTTTTGCTTGGTTTAATTTTTTTGGCGGCTGTGGCGCTGGATGCGTTCCAGACGATCGTGCTGCCGCGGCGGCCTACGCGGCGCTGGCGTATCACGCGGTTGTTTTTTCTGGCGACGTGGGGGCCGTGGGTCTACTTCATTGAAAAGCTAAGCGACAAGAAGGGGCGGGACCAGGCCTATAGCGTATTTGGGCCGTTGTCCCTGTTGCTGCTGCTGGTGCTTTGGGCGGTGATGTTGGTGGTGGGCTTTGGGCTGATCTACTTTGGCCTGGGCTCGCATTTTGGCGATCCGCTGAATACGACCTACGGCTTCTGGGCTAATTTGCGGATGGATTTATATGTCAGCGGGACGACGCTGTTCACGCTCGGACTGGGTGATGTTACGCCGAAGAGCCACCTTGCGCGGGCTCTGATCGCGTTTGAATCGGGCACCGGGCTGGGATTTATGGCGCTGGTGATCGGGTATGTGCCGGTGATCTACAGCGCGTTCAGCCGGCGAGAGGTGAGCGTGGCGCTGTTGGATGGGCGCGCGGGTTCGCCACCGACGGCGACCGAGCTGATCCGCCGGCATGGGTACGAGGGCGGCCACGTGGAGCTGATCAAGCTGCTGGCCGAGTGGGAACGGTGGTCGGCGGAGATTCTGGAGTCGCATATCAGCTATCCGCTGCTTTGCTACTACCGCTCGCAGCATGACAACCAGAGCTGGCTGGCGGCGATGATTGCGGTGCTCGATACCTGCGCGCTGCTGATTACGACGATCGAAGGCGAAACGCTGCGGCAGGCGCAGTTGACGTTTGCCATGGCTCGGCATGCGCTGATCGATCTGGGGCATGTGTTTTCCATGACGGAGGCCATCATCGCGGAGCAGAAAGATGCCGACCGGATGCCGCCCGAGGTGTTTCATCGGCTGTGCAATCAGCTTGGGGAGCTGCAGGTTCGGCTGTGTGGAGACCCGGCGGCGATGCGACGGTTGACAGCGATTCGCAACCTTTATGAGCCGCATGCGATGGCGCTGAGCACGTATCTGCGGATGCCGCTGCCGCTTTGGATTCCGGAGCCGAAGAAGACAGATATATGGAAGACGGTGGAAGGGCTGAGCGCGGAGGGGGAGCGGGCGCTACGGGCGCATGAGCATGTAAGTGAGGACTCGACCGGGACGCATTTGCATGACGGGGAGTAGTGGAAAAATGCCCGAGGTCGCAAACGAAAACGAGTCCCAGGGGCTAAAGCCCGGGACTTGTTTGCGTTAAAGATGTCGAGGCTAAAGCCTCGACCTATCCTAGAGCTGGGGGTCGGGTTTGGCGTCCGGGTTCAGCTTTTTGGCGGCCAGGATGCCGGCGGCGCTCTTGGGGTCTTTGTCCTTCAGGGCGGCGTAGATTTTGTGGGCCTGGTCGATTTTTCCCTGGCCGGTGTAGAGCTCGGCCAGCTGCATCTGGGCGCTGGCGGCGGGCACGGAATCGGTGGGCTTGGCGGTGAGCTCGTTGTAGATATCGATTGCCTTTTGCTCGCGGCCGGTCTGACGGTAGAGGTCAGCGAGGGCGAACTTGGCGAGCGACGCGATTTCTGAGTGCCAGGAGCCGGCTACCTTGAGCAAAGTGGTTTCAGCGGACTGGGTCTGGCCTTGGTCGAGCTGGGTGAGGCCCTGAAAGTAGAGGGCGGTGCGGCCATCCTGCAGAAGGCCATAGTGGTCCGCGGTGTAGGCGAACTTCTGGCCGGCTTCCTTGGCGCGATCGGCCACGGTGGCGTAGGTTTTGACGCCGGGGGTGGGGGGCTGGCCGGGGATGGCGACGGGGGCCTGGTAGATTTCCATGGCCTCGCCGAAAGAGGTGGAGGCGGCGGTGGAGCGCAGGTTGTAGACGACCGCGGCGACCCCGCCGAGAATGATGACCGCAAGCAATGCCGAGACCGTGACGACGATGGACTGACGAGTTTTCGGAGTAAAGGTCACGCCGGTGCCCGTGGGCATAACGAAGTCCCCGTTTTTGAGAGACTGGCGCGTTTTGTTTTCTGGATTGGTGATTTCGTGAGGCACTTTTGGGGTCTTCCTTATATAGCTGAGCTTGTGACGCGATGGTGCGACGCGCGAAGTGTTTAGTTTATCAGGTTGAACTGGGCAGGGATGAGCAACGTCAGCAGCGGCTGCACTTTCCTCACAGGAATGGCAAAACAGAAAAGCAACTGCAAGAACAAAAGAAGAAGCAGATCCCTACGGGATGACAACCAGGACTTGATGGTGGTAACTGTTTGCGGTGGCTGCCTCAGGCCTCGACGAGGCCGTAGCGGCGTTGCCATTGATGTTTGAGGCGGGCGCGGACTACGGCTCGCTCGGACTCCGGGATGGCGGGGTCGGGGGATTCGGCGAACTGGGCGGCTTCGGTTTTGGCTAGTTCGAGGATGGGGCGGTCGCGGAGCAGGTTGGCGACGCGGAACTCCGGCAGGCCCGCTTGCTTGGTGCCGAAGAACTCGCCGGGGCCGCGTTGCTGGAGGTCGAGCTCGGCTAGCTCGAAGCCGTTCTGGGTCCGGACCATGGCGTCGAGGCGGGCTTCGGCGGTTTCGCTGGGTTTGGCTCCGGTCATCAGGATGCAGTAGGATTTGGCGGCGCCCCGGCCGACGCGGCCGCGGAGCTGGTGCATCTGCGCGAGGCCGAAACGCTCGGCGTGCTCGACGACCATGACGGTGGCGTTGGGGACGTCGACGCCGACTTCAATGACGGTTGTGGCGATGAGGATGTTGGTTTCGCCGCGCTGGAAACGCGCCATGGCGACTTCCTTGTCGTCGGAGTTCATGCGGCCGTGGAGGAGATCGAGGCGCAGGCCGTGGAGCGCGCCGTGGCGGAGATCCTCAAACATTTCTGTGGCTGAGCGGAGCTTTGTTTTGGGGAAGAGTGGGGCCTGGCGCTTCCGTTTTGGTTTGGTTGCCGCTTCTTCCCAGGTCTCAGAAGCGAGACCTGGGGCACCCGGTTCGGAGATAGCTTCAGCGGCGAAGTCTAGCTCGGGCTGGTCGTCTTTTGCGCCCTCGATGACGGGGTAGACGATGTAGGCCTGGCGCCCCTGCTCGACCTGCTTGCGGAGGAAGGCCCAGACCTCGTCGGCCTTGGCTTCCGTGGTGCGGCGGGTGACGATGGGGGTGCGGCCGGGGGGGAGTTCGTCAATGACGCTTACGTCCATGTCGCCGTAGACGGTGAGCGCGAGCGTGCGCGGGATGGGGGTGGCGGTCATGACGAGGACGTCGGGATCGGCGGGCGTTTCGCCGTTCGAAGCGGGCTTCTTCATCAGCTTGAAGCGCTGCTGCACGCCGAAGCGGTGCTGCTCATCGACCACGACGAGGCCGAGGTTGTTGAACTCGACTTTCTCTTCAATCAGCGCGTGCGTGCCGATGGCGAGTTGCGTCTCGCCGGTGAAGATGCGGGAGCGGCTTTCGCGCTTACTTGCGGGGTCGAGCGAGCCGGTCAACAGAGTGACGCGGTAGGGCTTGCCGGTGGTCGGCGAGACGCGGTCGCGCAGCAGCTTGCGGGCACTGAGGTAGTGCTGGGTGGCGAGGATTTCCGTGGGGGCCATGAGTGCGGTTTGGTAGCCGTTTTCAATCGCGACCAGCGCGGCCTGCATGGCGACGATGGTTTTGCCGGAACCTACGTCGCCTTGGAGCAGGCGGCGCATGGGCTGGGGCTTGCGCATGTCGCCGACGATTTCACCCAGCACGCGCTTTTGGGCGGCGGTGGGGTGGAACGGGAGTACCTGCTTGAGGGCGTCGCGGACGTTGGGGCCTGTGGCGAAAGTGGTGCCGGGGCGGGCGCGCATGCGGTTGCGCTTGAGCTCCAGGCCTAGCTCGAGATAGAAGAACTCTTCGAAGATGAGGCGCTTGTGCGCGGGTGTCGTGGCGGCTTGCAGCTCGGCGATGGGGGTGCCGGCTTGCGGGAAGTGCAGCGCGCGGAGGGCTTCCATGCGGCCGGGGAGTCCGAGGCGCTCGCGCAGGGCGAGGGGGATGGTGTCGTCGGGATCCTTAGCGGCTTCGGTGAGCTCTTCGAAAACCGACCACATGACGCGGCGGGTCCACTTGGACGTGAGCTTGGCGCCCCATGGCGTGGTGCCGCCGAGTGACTCGTAGACCGGGACGATGCGGTTCATTTCGAGCTCGGCGAACTCGGCTTCCGGGCCTGCGGTGCCGGGCTCCGGCAGTATTTCAAATTGCGGTTGCATGAGCTTGAAACGGCCGCTGCCGCCTGAGCGTGAGGGCTCCAGTTTGCCGTAGACGGCGATGCGCTGGCCTAGCTTGAAGCGCTCTCGCAGGTAGCTGCCATTGAACCAGATGCACTTGATGGTGGACTGGCCGAGCCGAGGGCGATCGCCTGAGATATCGACTCCGGGGGCCTCGAGCCCGAGGGTCATTTCAAACAGCGCGCCGCGGCTGGTGGTAAGTAATGCGGACCCGCGCACGTCGCCTAGCAACGAGGCCATTTCACCGGGCTGCATTTCTGCGATTTTCTTTGGGTTGGCGCGGTCTTCGTAGCGGAAGGGCAGGTGATACAGCAGGTCTTCGACCGTCTCTACGCCGCGCTTGGCGAGGTTTTCTGCGATGCGCTCGCCGACGCGCTTGATGAATTTTACGGGCGTCGAAAGGGCGAGGGGCACATGGCCATGGTACCAAGTGCGCCTGCTAGACTAAAGGCAATCCATGGCTATCGTTGAGCTTGAAAATATTCGCAAGGCGTACGACGCGAAGGTGGCGGTCGAGGGGCTTTCGCTCCGGATCGAGCCGGGTACGATGTTCGGGCTGCTGGGGCCGAATGGGTCGGGGAAATCAAGCACGATCCGCATGATGATTGGCATTACGCGCCCGGATTCCGGCACGGTGCGCTTGTTTGGGCAGCCGTTTGAGCGCAAGGCGTTGCACCGCATCGGCTACCTGCCGGAAGAGCGTGGGCTGTACAAGAAGATGAAGGTGATCGACCAGCTAGTATTTCTTGGGCAGTTGCATGGGCTGGAGGCCGGGGTCGCGCTGACGCGGGCGAAGACCTGGTGCGAGCGGATGCAGATCACCGAGGCCATCGACAAGAAGACCGAAGAGCTTTCCAAGGGGATGCAGCAAAAGATTCAGTTCATCGCGAGCCTGCTGCATGAGCCGGATCTGATCATCATGGATGAGCCGTTCAGCGGGCTGGACCCGGTGAATGCAACGCTGCTGATGGACACGCTGGTCGACCTGCGAAAGCAGGGCAAGGCGATCCTGTTCAGCACGCATCGCATGGACCAGGTGGAAAAGCTGTGTGACTCCATCGCGATTATTTACAAGGGGCGGCTGGTGCTGGACGGGGCTATGCGCGAAATCAAATCGCGCTACTCGGCGAACAGGATCCAGGCACAATTTACCGGGGATACTACTTTTCTGCAGCACGCCGATGTGGTCGAAGCGAAAAATTATTCGGGCATCGCAGAGCTGAAGTTGCGTGAAGGCGGCGATGCGCAGGCGATCCTGGCGCATGCGGTTCAGGCCGGGACGCGGTTTACGAAGTTCGACGTAATGGAGCCGACGCTCGAGGAGATTTTCATCGAGACGGTAGGGGAGAACGTCGATGCATAACGTAATGCTCATCGCCAAACGCGAGTACCTGGAGCGCGTGCGGACCAAGGCTTTTATCATTGCGACGCTGCTGATTCCGATCCTGCTGGGAGGGATCGGCTTTGGTGGAATTTACCTGAGCCAGCGCACGCAGACCGCGGCGCAACTGTTCCTGCTGGGGGATGGGACGCCGGCCGGCGATACGTTTACACATGATCTGCAGGCGGAGTTAGAAGCGCCGGACGAAGACGGCAAGACGAGCCTGATCCGGGCGGTGCCTGCGGTCAACAGTGCAGACCGACGCGCACAGTTGGACCGGCGACTGAAGGACAAAAAAGACATTCTGACGGGTTACCTGCAGGTGCTGCCGGCGACCACTGCCGGTGCGCGCCCTGCTTTTGCTTATACGCCGCGTTCGGCCTCTGACATTGCCACGGTGGGGACGCTGCGGCAGGCGATCAAGATCACGCTCAATCGTGAGCACCTCTCGCATGAAGGGCTGTCCAAAACCGATATCGACAACCTGATGAAGCCGATTGAGATTGACACGTCAAAGACCGGCGATACGACCGCTGCCTTTTTTGCCGCGTACGCGCTCTTCTTCATGATGTACTTCGTGATCATGCAGTTCGGCATGAACACGGCGCGGTCAATCATTGAAGAAAAGACCAGCCGCGTGTTTGAAGTGCTGCTGGCGACGATTACGCCGGACGAGATGCTGGCCGGCAAGATCCTGGGCGTCGGCGCGGTTGGGCTTACGCAGGTGGGGATCTGGATGGTGGCCGCGGCCGGAATCGGCGCGTATCTTGTGGCGGTTTCAGGCACGGGCGCGCACGCGTATGTGACGCCTGGGCAGATCGCTTTTTTCATTGCGTACTTCCTTTTTGGCTTCCTGATTTACTCGTCCATTGCCGCTGCGCTGGGAGCCATGACGAATTCTGAGCAGGAGCTGCAGCAACTGAACATGTTCCTGGTGATTCCGCTTGCGCTCTGCATGCTGATGCTGCCGACGATGATCAAAGCTCCGGACTCAAACCTTGCCCGTGTGGTATCCGAGATCCCTTTCTGCGCGCCTCTGCTGATGAATTTCCGCATCTCTATCGGCAATCCTCAGACGTGGGAAATCGTGCTCAGCTTTGCGCTGATGGGAGCTTTCATCGCGCTGGTGCTGTGGCTTGCGAGCAGGATTTATCGCGTCGGTATTTTGATGTACGGCAAGAAGCCGAGCCTGCCGGAGATTGTGCGTTGGCTGAAGTACAGCTAAGCGCCGGGCAACGGGTGGCGCTCGCCGTGGTGCCGCGGCTGGCAGCATGGTTGATCGTGGCTCTGGGTGCGACATTGCGGTATGAAGATGTGCTGGCGCCGGGTGCGCAGCGCGGCGATACGATCCCCGGGCCGAGCGTCTACGCGTTCTGGCACAGGTCTTTGCTGGCCTGCGCTTATCGCTTCCGAGAGCTGGGGATTGCGATCCTGATTTCGCGCAGCTTTGATGGTGAGTTGATCGCGCGGACGGTTGAGCGATTGGGGTTTGTTGCAGTGCGCGGATCGAGCTCGCGCGGTGGGTCCGCAGGGTTGCGCGGGATGGCGCAGGCCTACGCGGATGGACGCCGATGCGCGATCACGGCGGACGGGCCACGGGGTCCGATGTTTCTCGCAAAGCCTGGTACTGCACAGCTCGCGGAGCTGGTAGGGGCGCCGTGGGTAGGGGCTTTCTATGCGCTACCGGAGCGGGCCTGGACGTTGAAGTCGTGGGATAAATTTCTGATTCCGATGCCGTTCTCGCGCGTGCTGATGACCTGGCCGGCGCGCGTGGGGACGAGCGAGCAGGACATTCAGGGCGCGCTCATAGAAGCAGTCCGGATGGCGGAGGCTGCAGTTGGCAAACGGTGAGTTGGTTACAGACTTCGACTTCGCGCTGCCGGAAGAGTTGATCGCGCAGACCCCGCCGGAGGTACGTGGCAGCAGCCGCATGCTGTGCGTAAACCGCGCGACGGGGGCATGGCGGGACGACCAGTTCAGTTCCCTGCCAGAGCTGCTGGAGCCCGGGGACCTGCTGGTGATGAACGATTCCCGCGTGATTCCGGCGCGGCTTTATGCGACGCGCGCAGGCGCTCGCACGCAGGAGAAATCCCCCGCACCTACGGGCCGGATTGAGGTCCTGCTGACGCAGCAGATCGCGCCCCATGTGTGGTCCACGCTGGTGCGGCCCAGCCGAAAAGTACAGCCCGGGGAAATCCTGCTCTTCCCCGATGCAGAGGGCGTAAACGTGCTGCACGCGGAGGTGCTTTCCGCTGGTGAGTTCGGTGAGCGAACCCTGAGGTTCACACCCGATCCCGCGTTCTTCGACAAGCTTGACCTGATCGGACATATGCCGCTGCCACCCTACATTCACCGTGCGGATGATGGAGCCGACAAGGCTCGCTATCAAACTGTGTACGCCGGCCAGGCAGGGTCGGCCGCGGCTCCCACGGCCGGCTTGCACTTTACTCCTGAGGTGCTCGCTCGGCTTGAACAGAAAGGCGTGGAGCTGGCTTACATCACGTTGCACGTCGGGCTTGGCACCTTTCAGCCCGTGCGCGCAGAACGACTGGCGGACATTCGCCTGCACCGCGAGCACTACACGCTGACGGGCAAAACGGCCATGGCATTGAACCGGGCACGGGCTGAGTCTCGCCGCGTGATTGCGGTTGGCACCACGACGACGCGTACGCTCGAGCACATTGCAATGGCGAAGGCCGCAAGCGCCCCGTACTGGCCGCACACAGGCGAGACGAGTATCTTCCTGCAGCCCGGGCACCAGTTTCGTGTCGTGAGCGGGCTATTGACGAACTTCCATCTTCCGCAATCGACCCTGTTGATGCTGGTGAGCGCGTTTGCGGGAAGCCGTGAATCGGTGCTCGCCGCCTATGGGCATGCGGTTGCGGAACGTTACCGCTTCTTCAGTTATGGCGATTGCATGCTGCTGCTTTGATCCACGATCAGTCGAGCGCAGGTATGTCCGGAAGCTTCAAGTCACCCGGCTTTTTGCGGCGGAACTCTGTCCAGCTCAGCCAGATGTTTGGCAGATCTCGGTCTGAGTAGCCGCTTCTTATCCACTTCAACGGCAGCAGCTACGGGCAGCGCGTTCGACGCCGCGTTGTCACGGACGTCGATCACTTCGGCCTCGGTCAGCGGGCTGAGCTTACGGTTTGCAGCCGTACGCCCAGCCCGTCGCGCTATTGGCAGCCGTTCGAAAGTGCCGTACCCGTCACGTTATAGCTTGCGAGGCAGGTGATAGTGGCCGGCGGCATGATGTGCGGGGTGCCATCCACTTCACTGCCGATGATCACGCTGGTGCCGCCGCCGTAGAAGTGGTACGGCAACTGCTGGCCAACGGTCAGGTTGCCGATGATCGAATCCCGGATCTGAAAGTTGAGACCACCGATATCGGTAAAGGCCGTGCTGCTCTTGCCGCCATTCTGGGTCAGATTGATGTGGTCGATGAGTAGATTCCCGGCGTGCCGCACGTAGAGCGGACCGTTCTGCGAGCCGCCAGGGTAGACTCCGCCGCCGTCGATCGTCATGTTTGACAGGGTCGTGGAACCCGCGGCACCCGGCCCGCCGATGACCAGGTTGTCCTGCACACTGATCGTCCCGCTCGTACCAGTGCAATAGGTTGGGCACTGCGTCGTCACGATGGTCGAATACATGCCAGCGCCGTTAATGGTCACGTAGGGCAGCACGACCAGCGTGCTGTAAACAGCGTAAGTACCCGCGTCCAGCTGGATGACAAACGGCGTCGACGGTGAGGCGAGATTGCCGTAAAGACCGGCGATCGCACCGAGAGCGTTTGAGAGTGCATTGCCGTTCGCAAAGGTGTCATTGGTGTTCGGGATGTAAATCACATTCTTCAGCGGAGGCGTCGAGGGACCCTGGGCTCCAGGGGCGCCGGTAGCGCCGCTCGGTCCGGTGGGGCCCGCGACACCGGGCGCGCCGGCAGCACCGGGTGTGCCGGCAACGCCAGCCGGCCCCTGAACACTCCACTGCAGGAACGTTTCTTTGGCCGTGCAAGCCGAAGCGGCGGCAACGATTCGAGGCGCGCCCGTGGGCAGAACGCAGGCTGAAACTAACGTGGAGGTCTGAGCCTGGGCGGCGGCAGCCACACCAAGCGAGGCACAAACAAGCAGGAAGGAACGCATCGAATCAAGTCGTTTCTGTTGCGGTTCGCCGTCTTTGGGCGAGGCAACTTTAGGATGGGGAGGAACTCCTGCAGAGTATGGTTGCCCCATTTTGGTGTCAAGGTAACTTAGGTGCATTACCGGGTTATTTATCTGGCAACGGGCTGTCCTCGACCATGGCATCAAGGTCGGTCGGTCCAGGCCCCTCACCTGCCGGCTTGCTTTCCCGTAGCATCAAAGACCTATGGCCTCCGCGCGAGATACGTCTTCCAAGCCCCCAATCTATCTTCTTGACTCCATGGCCTTCATTTTCCGGGCCTATCACGCGATGCAGCGCTCGCGCCCCATGTCTACGCGCACCGGAATTCCGACTGCCGCGACCTATGTTTTCGTGAACATGATCAACAAGCTGCGCAAGGATTTTCAGCCTCTGTACATGGCTGCCGTCTATGACGTCGGTGCTCCGGTGCACCGTGTCGAGATGGCCGCGCAGATGAAAGATGTGCAGAAATTCAATATCAAGACGCAGGCGTTTGAGACGATCGAGTACGGCGGCTACAAGGCGAATCGCACAGAGACACCGCCCGATCTGATCCAGCAGCAGCCTTATATTCGTCGGGCGCTGGAGGCATTTCGGATCCCCATCCTGTACTACGAGGGCTTTGAGGCCGACGACGTCATCGGCACGCTGAGCTGCAAGCTGGCGGCGCTGGGGCACAAGGTTTATGTGGTCTCGTCCGACAAGGACATGATGCAGCTTGTGAATGACGACGTGTCAATTCTGAATCCGATGAAGGACAATCTGATCCTCGACGCAGCCGGCGTAGAGGCCGCACTGGGGGTTCCGCCGGAGCGCGTGATCGATGTCATGGCACTGCGTGGGGACTCGGTCGATAACATTCCGGGCGCGCCGGGGATCGGCGATAAGGGCTCGATTGAGTTGATTCAGCAATTTGGGACGGTGGAGGCAGCGCTTGATCGCGCGGATGAGGTCAAGAAGAAGACGTACCGCGAGTCGCTGCAGAACAATCGTGAAAACATCATGCTCTCAAAGGAGCTGGTTACGATTCATTGCTCGGTTCCGATCGAGTATTCGATTGAAGCGATGCGGACCCAGCCGGTGGACAACGCGGCATGCCGTGCGTTGTTTTCTGAGCTCGAATTTACGACGCTGCTGAAGGAGCTCGCGCCGGACGAGGACAAGCGTGCGACCGAGTACCTGACCAAGGCAACTGCAGGTGACTTGGCAGAGTTGATTGCCGAGGCGCGAGTAGAAAGCGACGGCAAGGTGCGGGGACTCGCCGTAGCTTTGTTTGAGGACGCCCGCGCTGTGTCAGAAGAGACCGCCGCAGAGGGTGACGATGCTGAGGCGCCCGAGCCGCCGCCGCAGCAGAACATGTCGCTCTTCGGCGCTCCACCTGAGCCAGAGATCATTGCCAAGCCAGTAGAAGATGCGGCTTGCCGAATCGGGCTTTCGGTTTCGCCGGATCGCGCGATTGAAGTCGGTCTGGATACGCCGGGGCTCAAAGAGGCCATGCTCGATCCTTCCCTGCCTAAAGATGTTCACGATTTGAAGGCCATTCTGCGGGCCTTCGCGCCGCACCACCTGGCGCTTGCCGGCGTGCGCGACGACGTGATGCTGCTAAGCTATCTCGTCAATCCAACACATGCCTCGCATACGCTTCCGGACATTTCCGCACGTACGACGAGCCTGGCGTTGAAGCATCAGCTGACCAAGCTCAATCCCAACGACCCGGAGCGCCTGCCAGAAGCCGCTGCTGCTATCGTGCGCCTGGCAGAGGCCCTGCGCGCGCAGCTGGTGGAAGCGCCTGTCGAGCACGTGATCCCAAGGGACGAGCCTACGCTTGGCGGGGCCATCACGAAGGAGATGATGTTCGGCCCCGCAACTCCGGCTGAGAAGCTGGAAGACCTTTCGCTGCGAGAGGTTTACACGACCATCGACTTGCCCCTGGTGCCTGTTCTGCTGCGCATGGAGCAGGCCGGCGTGCGCGTAGATCCAGGGGTACTGCGGGACATGGGTGCGCGGCTTACGGTCGATATCGATACGTTGGCGGAGAAGATTTACGCCGACTCCGGGCACCGCTTCAACATCAATTCACCCAAGCAGCTCGGCGACGTTTTATTCAACCGCATGGACCTGCCCAAGCCGATGAAGTATGGCAAGGGCAAGGTCGTTTCCACCGCGCAGGACGTGCTTGAAGAGCTTGCGGAAAAGCATCCCATCGCAGCGCTGGTGATCGAGCATCGCCAGTTGCAAAAGCTGAAATCGACCTACCTCGATCAGCTTCCATCGCTTGCCGATGCTGAGGGCCGCATCCACACAACCTTCAACCAGGTTGGAACGGCAACGGGCCGGCTAAGCTCCACTAATCCCAACCTGCAGAACATTCCTATCCGCACGGCAATCGGTCGCGAGATCCGCACAGCGTTCATTGCGGCGCCCGGAAATATCCTGATGAGCGCTGACTATTCCCAGATTGAGCTGCGGCTCATGGCTCACTTTTCACAGGATCCGCTCCTGCTGAACGCCTACCGCACGGGCATCGATATTCATAGTTTGACGGCGAGCGAAGTGTTTGGAATTCCGATTGATGAGCTAGATAAGGAGACGCGCGCGAGAGCCAAAGCTGTGAACTTTGGCATCGTTTACGGCATCAGTCCGTTTGGCCTGGCAGCACAGTTAGGTATCGATCAAAGTATTGCGAAGACCTATATCCAGACGTACTACGAGCGCTACGCCGGCATCAAACGCTTCATTGATGAGACGCTCGAAGTAGTCCGTAGCGATCAGGCCGTACGTACTCATTTCGGCCGCATACGCCCCATCCCGGACATCCAATCTCGCAATCCAAACATGCGTGGATTTGCCGAGCGCACCGCAGTCAACACGCCGCTGCAAGGTACGGCCGCGGACCTGATCAAACTTGCGATGATCGCGCTTGACCGCGAGATCATCAAACGCGGGCTACGCTCCCGGATGACGCTGCAGGTCCACGACGAACTGCTGTTTGACGTTGTGCCGGAAGAGCTCGAAGAGATGAAAACGCTGGTCAAGCATGAGATGGAAAACGTCGCCGAGTTCTCGATCCCGATCGTCGCGGATGTCGGCGTGGGAGCGAACTGGCGCGACATGGACTAGTCTTCCGACTCATAAGCAAAAGCCGATCCCTGCTGAACAACATCCAGTACGTTGCCCTGGTTTGTCATTCCGCAGGGGTCTGCTTTTACCAGGCGAGAGCCTAGCTTGCCTTGCGGTGCAGTGGCTGCTCCACGACGCGAGCGGGTACAGCCTGCGGCTGCATTGGCGCCGGAATCTGCTTCTTGGGGCCGCGTTTGCGCGCCACCAGTACACGGATTTTTTCGAGCAGCTCAATTGGCGAGCTAGCACCCTTCGGCAGAAAGGCATCCGCTGCCAGCGCACGGTCAAAGCTCGCCACCGTTCCGCTGACGATCAGCGCCGGCAGCGCCGGGTGCATGCTCTTGGCGTGCCGCACGAGCTCGTTGCCATCCATGCCCGGCAGCAACAGGTCCGCAATCAACAGGTCTAGCGTGCCTTGCGCGGTGCCTTCCAGGACCTCTAGCGCTTCTGCCGCGCTGGTCGCATTCAGCACGCGGTAGCCGCGCGTTTCCAGCAAAAAGGTGCGCACGGAGAGGGTCTGTTCGTTGTCATCAACGCAGAGAATTACTTTTTTAGGACGCATGGTTTTCGTATCTCGCTCTCTATTTTGTGGCCTGTGCTGCTGTACGGCATAGTTCTGCGGCTGCCTCGAACGGACAGTATGTTCATCAAGCAAGGGGCTCCCACCGCGGCTTTTTCACAGCTTCGGGGTGCGACATCAGGCGCGTTCAGGCGCAGAAATGCCGGACCCGGGCGCTCCAGAAAAAAGCAGCAGGGACTTGTAGCGCACGAGGGCTCACGTCTGCAAGGCAGGTGGGGGCGGATCTCGCTGAATTTGTTGGGAAAAACCTGTTTTGAGGGAGAATGTAAAGCGCCCCGGCATGGCCGGTTTGTCTCTTCAATTCCTCAACGCTTCCCAACAGTAAGGGGGGGAACCCAGCTTGGCAATGGGCGAAAGCAAGGCGAACAGTGTAATCTTTGCCACTTGCGTATCCACCGTTCGGCTGAACTCCCGCGTCTTTGTTGCAGATCAGTGAAATTGGCTTGTGGGAAAGCGGGGACTCAGGGAAGGAAAAAGCGTCCTGCTGCAACCGGAATGGTGCGTCCGCCGACGAACACGCCGGAGATTTTGCCGTCCTGGTGGCTCGCCTGTACGGTGATGTGAGAAGGCCGCCGAATTTCCAGGCCCTGCTCGATCACGCCTGTGACACCGCTGGCGAGCCAGCCCTGCCGAACCATCCACGAGGCGGCGCACCCGGCGGCCGAGCCCGTGGCTGGGTCCTCGCCGTTGTAGAACTGCATGCGTGCGCGGAAGTGGTTTTCGCCGGCGCGGGCCAGGCAGTAGAAGAATTTTGCGTCGCGAGCCTTGAGCCATCGGTCAGCGACTCCTTGCGGGATCTCGAGCTTGCCCAACGCCTCGACAGAAGCCAGAGGCACGATGACGAAAGCCATGCCCGTAGAGACAGCTTGCACGGGGTAAGCGGCGTCGATTGCCTCAACCGGCAGCCCGAGCACCTGCGCGATCTCCGCGGGCTCATACGTGGCGCCGAAGACGGGATCGTTCTGCTTCATGGTTCCGTATACGCCGTTGCCTTCGTCGCCGGTAAAGCGCACCGTGATGGGGCCAACGTTGAGCTTCAGCGTGACGGCCTCCGCCCCCTTCAGCACGGGATGGTTCAGGTGCAGCCACGCAGCCGTGCCGAGCGTCGGATGCCCGGCAAAGGGAAACTCCTCCTCGGTCGAAAAGATGCGCACGCGCACGCCTTCACTGGCTTCTGTGACTGCGTCTGCCGGCAGGATAAACGTGGTTTCTGCCAAGTTGGTTTCACGCGCCAGGGCCTGCATTTGCTCGGTCGTCAAGCCGCGAGCGTCCGTAAAAATTGCCAGCATATTGCCTTCAAGCGCATGCTCGGCGAAGACGTCCACCAATGCATAGTCCAGTTCGATTCTTGACATCCGCACTCCCAGATGAGACAGTTTGAAAACCGCAGTGAGGGCAAACCCGCCCCACCATGCTAGCCGAAATTGAACACAGGCAAGCCGCGGTACGACATCTGACCCATGACCCTCACTCACTCCAACCCGCTCTGTTCCTGCCGCTGCTGTTGCTATGGCCTTCGAGCGGGTGCGTAACTGAGACTGAAGTCAAAGCAAGCTGACTGAATCCCTCAATCAACCCACCCAAGGCCATGGCGCCGGGTGGGTTTTGCTTTTGTCCTTGCAACCAACCCCGGCCCCCAACATCAGATACACCGGAGGCAACACCGCATGTCGCTTCGCATCAACGATCTCGCACCGGACTTTACAGCTGATACCACGCAGGGCACGATCCACTTTCATGACTGGATCGGCGACCAGTGGGCCGTGCTCTTCTCGCACCCCAAGGACTTCACGCCGGTCTGCACGACGGAGCTTGGCGCCGCCGCGCACCTGCAGGCAGGGTTCGCCAAACGCAATGCCAAGATCATTGGGCTATCGGTTGATCCCGTCACCAACCATCAGAAATGGGCACAGGATATTCAGGACGTAGGCGGCAGCAAGGTTGAGTTCCCCATGATCGGCGACCCCGAGTTGAAGATCGCCAAGCTGTATGACATGCTCGCAGCGGATGCCGGCGAGACCAGCGAAGGCCGCACGCCCGCCAACAACGCGCCCGTCCGCACCGTGTTCGTTATCGGGCCGGACAAGCGCATCAAGCTGACCATGGCTTACCCCATGACCACCGGGCGCAACTTTGATGAGATCGTCCGCGTGCTGGACTCCATGCAGCTCACCGCAGCCCACAAAGTAGCCACGCCCGCCAATTGGAAACAGGGTGAGGACGTGATCATCACCGCGGCTGTTTCAAATGAGGACGCCGACAAAATCTTCCCCGGCTATAAGACGGTGAAGCCTTACCTGCGCACAACGACGCAGCCAAAGTAGTACAGTTTGGGTGGGAGCATAAACGCTTCCACCAACAAGCACCGATGGCGAAGTGGCTAACGCGCTGGTCTGCAAAACCAGTATTCATGGGTTCAAATCCCATTCGGTGCTCCAAAATTCAGCGCGGTGTCGCAAACATGAACGATGTTGACACGGATTCGATGACGCCAGGGTGGCCGCTATGGAAGCGGCTGCCCTTTCGCTTTTTGCTCTGTTACCTGGTGCTTTTCAGCATAGGCCTGCTGGACGATGTCCTCAGCTTCGGCGTCTTTCTCGCCACCCAGCGCCCCAGCTTTCCGGTCATATTTCCAGACAATCTGTGGCGCCATATCGTCCCTTGGATTGGCGTCCATCTGCTTCATTTCGGCAGTGTTGACGCAACCCCGGGTGGCAGCGGCGATACGCTCTTTGATTGGCTCCTGGTCGCCTGTGAGCTGGTGCTTGCCGCCATTGCAGCACTGGTCTGGACAGCGATCGATCGCGGCCGGCGCAGGCAGGCGACCCTGCAGGGCTGGGTCACGTTTGCGGTCAGAACTTTGCTCGCTGCGGAGATGTTTTTATACGGCCTCGATAAGGTCTTCCCTCTGCAGTTCAGAGACATGACGCTCTCCCGCATGATCGAGCCAATGTCCTCAAAGACCCCCATGGGCGTCCTGTGGGACTTCATGGCGGCCTCGGTCGGCTATACGATCTTCGCCGGACTGGTGGAAGTAGCCGGCGGCATTCTGCTGCTCATCCCTCAGACAGTCACGTTGGGGGCCTTGCTCTGCGTCGCCGCAATGACCAACGTTTTCGTGCTGAACCTCACCTACGACGTGCCCGTCAAACGAGGCTCCGGCCACCTGCTTCTGCTCTCCCTTTTCCTGGTCGCACCAGCTGTCCCGCGACTGCTCCGCTTCTTCATCTTCAATCGTCCGACCCAGCCTGAGATCGCTCGGCCCCTTTCCACCCGGCCCTGGATCAACAAGACAACGACCTGGCTTCCAGTAGTCTTTTGTTCGCTCCTGGTGCTGTTTGCGTGCAGGTACGGCTTTCAGAAAATGAGCCAGAGCCGGCAGGCGGCGGCCAATCACAGCCAGTTCTACGGTATCTGGACCTTTACGAAACTGGAAGTCGCAGACCCCGCCAAACCCTTGCTTACTGACAAGCTGATGAAGTCGATGCAGGTCCACTCCCCCATGGATCGCTGGCGGGCGTTGATCTTCGAAGGCCGCAAGACGGCAGTGATCGAGCTAGGCAACGGCGTCATGAACACCGTCGAGATCAAAGACCACGACGGGACTCTGGTCATCACAGACTCCGGCGACGACCAATGGACGTGCTCCCTGAATCTGCAGCAAACAGCACCCGGCAGCATGACGATCAACGGCACGGTTCAGGGCAACGCCATCCACGCCGAGCTCGCCCGCCAGGATGAAACCGACTTCCCCATGCTCAAGCGCCGCTTTCACTGGGTCAACGAGTGGTAGCAGCGCAGCGATGACGCCCGAATCAACCTCCCTGATCCCCGCGAGCCGCAAACCTGCGTGATACCTTGATCTTGCATTTGGGCCTGCATTGCGGGTCGTCCGAGGCCTATGAACGAAGCCGACCAAGGGGACATCACACGCCTGCTGGGACAATGGCGCGAGGGCGATTCCGGTGCTTTTGAAGAGCTTATGCCGCTCGTCTATCCGCACCTGCGCCAGGTGGCCGCGGCCTACATGCGACGCGAGCGCAACCCGGACGGCATGCAGGCAACCATGCTCGTCCACGAGCTTTACCTACGCTTGCTGCAACGCAACCAGGTAGCGCTTGCCGACCGACGCCACTTTTATACCTTCGCCGCCAAGGTCATGCGGCTGATCCTGATCGATCACGCGAGAGAAACCAAGGCGCAAAGCCGCGGCGGCGGGCTGCAGCGCGTGCCCCTGTCAGACGATCTTTCATGGATAGAAATCGGCAGCGCAGACATCCTGCAGCTCAACATCGCACTCGACGAGCTGGAGGTTTTTGACGCGCGCAAAGCCCGCCTGGTAGAGCTGCGCTACTTCCTCGGCTGCACCGCGGAAGAGACCGCTGATCTGCTCGAGCTCTCCAAGGCAACCGTCGATCGCGAGCTCAAATTCGTACGCTCGTGGCTTTTCCAGCGCATCCACCCCCAGGGCGTCCTGCCCGCCCAGATACCGCACGCCTGAGGCATTTCCCCGCGTGTTTCCGCACCCCGGTCAGAGAGCCAAGCCATGCCAACCACACCGGAACACTGGCGCAGGACAGAAGACATTTTCCACGAGACGCTGCTCCTCCCCGAGCCGACGCGGACGATCATCCTGGAAGCCCGGTGCGGTGGCGATCAGACCTTGATGGCTGAGCTGCGTTCCCTGCTGGCCGCCTGCGAGGCCGAGCAAAATCACCAGCAAGCGCAGGATCATCGCTCGCATACTTCTGAGCCCCAGCGCGTCGGTCCCTATCTGCTGGACCGCCTGCTTGGCCGCGGCGGCATGGGCGCCGTCTACCTGGCGCATCGCGATGATGGCGAATTCAAGCAGGCAGTCGCCATCAAGATCATCGACATGCCGCTCGCCACGGAGCTCTTTCGCGAGCGCTTCCGCAGCGAACGGCAGATCCTCGCCAACCTCGTCCACCCCTACATTGCACGTCTGCTGGACGGCGGAGTCACCCCTGCCGGCGAGCTCTACCTCGCCATGGAGTATGTCGACGGCGTGTCCATCACGGCCTATTGCGATGCCCATCAGCTCTCGCTGGAAGCCCGCCTGCAGCTCTTCCGCAAGGTCTGTGAGGCCGTCCAGTTTGCCCATCAGAACCTGGTCATCCACCGTGATCTGAAGCCGGACAACATCCTCGTCGCACCTGATGGCACGCCGCGGCTGATCGACTTTGGCACAGCCCGCCTGATTGATGGCACGGCCACAAACGCCGCCGCAGAGCTGACCCGCCACGGCGTGCAGGCCTTTACCCCGCGCTACGCCAGTCCGGAGCAGGTACTCGGCCGCGCCATCTCTACAGCCACTGACATCTACTCGCTCGGCGTGCTGCTCTTTGTCCTCACCACCGGCTCCACGCCTTATGAGCTCAGCACATTTTCAACGGAAGAGATGGTCCGCGTCATCTGCACCGAGCCCCCGCAGCGCCCAGGCGCAGTCAAGCCCGGGCTCGATCCCGATCTTGACGCGATCGTGCTCAAAGCCCTGCGCAAAGAGCCCGAACAGCGGTACCCAACGGCGCTGCAGTTTGCAGAAGACGTGCTGCGCCTGCTCGAACACCGTCCGGTACTTGCGCGGCAAGGCAACGCCCGCTACCTTGCCGCAAAATTTGTGCGCCGCCACCGGCTGCCTTTGGCGGCGGCCGCGCTGCTCGTCGTCACACTGCTGGCTGGGGTCGCCGGCGTGCTTTGGCAGGCGCACGTCGCCAACCGTGAGCGCCAGCGCGCGCAGGCTCGCTCAGCTGATCTGCGCGAGCTGAGCAATACCCTGCTCTCTGAGCTGGACGACGCGCTGAAACAAATCTCCGGCTCCACCGACGCGCAGCGGCTTCTGCTCACCCACGTTGTCCAGCACCTGGATCGCCTCGCCGCAGACGCCCACGATGATCGCCTGACCAACCTCGACCTCATCGACGCCTACACGCGACTCGGCAACGTGCAGGGCAACGTCTACTACCAGAACGTGGCCGATACCGCCGGGGCCTTGGTGAGCTTCGATAAGGCAGTGACCGTCGCCAACCACCTCGTCCAGCTCTACCCACGTGACCGCGAGGTGCTGCGCGCGCAGGCGGCCGCACTGGAAGCACGCGGCGAAACCCTGAGCGATACCGGCGACGCGCAGGCCTCCGCTGCCTCCCTGCAGGCCGCCGTCACCGCTTACGACCGCCTTGTCAGCCTGCTCGACGTCACCCCGGCACTGGTCTTTGAAGCAGCAATTGCCTACGAGACTCTGGGCAATGAGCTGGGCGAAGACAGCGGACTCGCAGACCCCGCAGCCGCAACCGCGGCCTATCACCGAGCCATCGCAATGGACGAGCAGGCCCTGCGCCTGAAGCCCGATTACGCAGCCGTCCGCCGTGGTTTGCCGCTCATGCGAATCCACCTCGGCAACGTCGTGTTGGAGACAGATCCGGCAACCGCGCTCGTTGAGTTTGAGACCGGGCGCAAGCTGCAGGAGGCCCTGCCGGACGACCAGCGCAAGCTGCTGCGGCAAGTCCGCCTGTACTCGCTTCTAGAGCGCAAGCAGGCCGCTGCCTACTGTGAACTCGGACGCTTTCCAGAGGCCGCCCCGCTCATGGCGAAGTCGCTCGCAGGCGCGCAGGCCATGGCGGATGCTGACCCTAAAGATGCCAACGCATTGGGCGAACTAAAGCGCACGTTGGATAACGCGGCCACCTGCGAGCAGTATGCCGCCGACCCTGCCTTCGCGCCCTCCAGCCAGCCGGCAAAATCCCTTCAGGCTGAAGTCACCCTGCTGGAGCGCGAGGCAAACACCCTGCGCCAGATCTCCAGCCTGCACCCCGGCCAGGATCAAAGATCGTCAGAGCTCGCGCTGGTTTTGCTCAAGCTTGGCGCCGCCCGCAACGCGATTGGCACACCATCCAAGCATCAGGAACTTGTCGATTCACTTGGCGTCCTGCGCCACGCCGCGGACTCACCACACGCCACGCCGGATGTTCTGAACCAAGCCGTGCAGGCCGAGCTACTCGCCACCCCGGCAAGCCTCCAGGATCCTGATTCCGCCGTCCGCATGGCAGAGCGAGCAGTCGCCATGACCCACGGAAACGAAGCGGAATACTTCCTTCTATTAGCCAAAGCAGACAAGCTGGCCGGCCGAGCAGGCCCCGCAAGCGAGGCCGCTCAAGCCGGCCTGAAACTGCTCCCCGGCAAGAGCAAATCGCATCTACGCAGCGCGTTACAAGCCGCCAGCTAGTCGATTGAAATCTTGCGCAGCAGCTTGAAGTTCGAGAGCATCTGCCCCGTGCCCAGCACGACCGAAGCAAGCGGATCGTCAGCCACCGAAACCGGCAATCCGGTCTCCTCACGGATCCGGCGATCCAGGTTCTTGATCAGCGCGCCGCCGCCCGTCAGCACAATGCCGCGGTCGGAGATATCGGCGGAAAGCTCCGGCGGCGTCCGCTCCAGCGCGACGCGAATCCCGTTGATGATCGTCGCGATGCACTCCCCCAAAGCCTCGCGGATTTCGGAGTCGTCGATGACGATCGTCTTCGGCACGCCCTCAATCAGGTTGCGTCCTGTGATCTGCTTGGTCAGCTGCTTGTCCAGCGGGAACGCCGACCCCAGCTCCATCTTGATCTGCTCGGCCGTGCGCTCGCCAATAAGCAGGTTGTACTTGCGCTTGATGTACGTGATGATCGCTTCGTCCATCTGGTTCCCGGCCATTCGAACCGAACGCGAATACACGATCCCCGCCAGTGAAATCACTGCAATATCGGTCGTGCCGCCGCCAATATCGACGACCATGTTCCCACCTGGCTCCGTGATCGGCAAACCCGCGCCAATCGCCGCAACCATCGCCTGCTCCACCAGATGCACTTCAGAAGCCTTCGCGCGATAAGCCGAATCCATCACGGCGCGCTTTTCTACCTGCGTAATCTCGCTCGGCACCCCGATCACGATGCGCGGATGCACCATCATCTTGCGGTTATGCGCCTTCTGAATAAAGTAGTTCAGCATGCGTTCTGTCTGCTTGAAGTCGGCAATAACGCCGTCCTTCATCGGCTTGATGGCGACGATATTGCCCGGCGTGCGCCCCACCATTTCCTTCGCTTCAAGCCCCACGGCTTCAATCTCGTTCGTCTGCTGATTCACCGCAATGATCGAAGGCTCATTCACAATGATGCCCTTGCCATGCGCAAAAACGAGCGTGTTGGCCGTTCCGAGATCGATCGCAAGATCGGACGAGAACAGGCTGAAGAGGGACCGCATATTGTGCACGCGCGTGCTGTTGAAGGCCATTCCGGGACACGTTCCTTGGGGCAAAAGGTTAGAAAAACGACTGTCTCTCATTGTACGACCACAAGTGAAACGACGCGGCGCTTCTAAAGGACGTACCTGATTTGGTAGGCTCTAGTGCATGATCATCGGCGTTCCCAAAGAAGTGAAGGACCACGAAAGCCGCGTCGGCGTAACGCCCGCGGGAGTCAAGGCGCTGGTGGAAGCCGGCCACAAAGTTCTGGTAGAGACCAACGCCGGCGCACTCTCCGCCTTCGTCGACGACGAATACCAGGGCGCAGGCGCGGAAATCGTAGGCTCCGCACACGACGTCTGGCGCCTCGCCAACATGATCGTCAAGGTCAAAGAGCCCACGGAAAAAGAGTACGTCCACTTTCGCGAGGGCCTGCTCCTCTTCACATACTTGCACCTCGCCCCGCTCACCGGGCTCACGGACGCGCTGCTCGCCAAAAAAGTGACCGGCATCGCCTACGAGACCGTCCGCGACCGCGCCGGCGCGCTCCCGCTGCTGATCCCCATGTCTGAAGTCGCCGGCCGCATGAGCGTCCAGGTCGGCGCCACGTTCCTTGAAAAAGAGCACGGCGGCCGCGGAGTCCTGCTCGGCGGCGTACCCGGCACGCCCCCCGGCAACGTGTGCATCATCGGCGGCGGCATCGTCGGCACCAATGCAGCCAAGATTGCGCTCGGCATGGGCGCACACGTCACCATCGTTGATCTAAGCCTGAACCGCCTGCGCGAGCTGGACGACATCTTCGGCGGCCGTCTTCACACCCTCGCCTCGAACTCCTACAACGTCGAGCGCGCCGTATGCGCCGCGGACCTGGTCATCGGCGGCGTGCTGATCCCCGGCGCCGCAGCCCCAAAAATCGTCACCAAGGCCATGGTCAGCAAGATGAAGAAGGGTGCCGTCATCGTCGACGTCGCCATCGACCAGGGCGGCTGCATTGAAACCGCCCGCCCCACCACCCACACCGACCCCAGCTTTGAGGTTGACGGCGTCGTCCATTACTGCGTCACCAACATGCCCGCCGCGGTCCCCAACACCAGCACGCTCGCGCTCACCAACGCGACGTTCCCTTACGTGATGAAGCTCGCGCGCATGGGCGCAGAAGCCGCCATCAAGGACGACAAAGGCATCGCCGAAGGCGTCAACACCTACAACGGCGTGCTGACCTACAAAGCCGTAGCCGAAGCCCAAAGCCGCGACTGGAAGCCCGTTGCCGAGCTTCTCTAGGCTTGGTTTGCTGGCCTCTCTGTGCGTCTGCCTTTGCGCAGGCGCACACGCCCAACTGCAGCTCGCCATCACCATCGACGACCTCCCCGCCCACGGCCCGCTCCCCCCTGGCGTGACCCGCCTGCAGGTCACCCAGACCATGCTGGCGGCGCTCAAGCAGGCCCACCTGCCACCCACTTACGGCTTCATCAACGCTGCCAAAACGGAAGATGTTCCAGAGGACATGTCGGTCCTGAAGGCCTGGCGCGCCGCCGGCCAGCCCCTCGGCAATCACACCTGGTCGCACCCAAATCTGGAAACCACTGACAACGAGCTTTTTGAAGCTGAAATCCAGGCAAACCAGCCTCTTCTGCGCCAGCTCATGCCCAACGACGACTGGCACTGGTTTCGCTACCCCTACCTGAATGAAGGCGACACCGAAGAAAAGCAGCAAGCCATCCGCAAATGGCTCTTTGAAAACCACTACCAGATCGCCGAAATCAGCATGGATTTCGAAGACTACCTGTGGAACGCCCCTTACGCGCGCTGCTTGGCCAAGAACGATACCGTCGCCCTGCAGCAACTCCACGACACCTATCTGGCCACCGCCGACCAATACATCACCTTCGATCGCACGCTCGCCAAGTCAGTCTTCGGCCACGAGATTCCCTACATCCTGCTGCTCCACATCGGCGCGTTCGATGCCCACATACTCCCGGACCTGCTCGACCTATACCGCAAACGCGGCTTCTCGTTCGTCTCACTCGCGCAGGCTTCAGCCGACCGCGCCTACGCCGTAGACCCCAACTTCGGCTACAAGGGCGGCGGCGCCATCACGGAAGTCCTGGCGGCCAAAAACAAGTTCAAATTTCCACCCAACACCAAGCCCTACAAGCTCCTCCACGACCTCTGCCGTTAGCAGCAAGAAGGTAAGCCATCACCACCAGCGCCCATCGCCGCAAAGTTCTGATCACGGCCCTGGGCGCCGCCGGCCTGGTCGGCTTCCTCGTCTTCGCCTCGCTCAACGCCTGGAAGCTCGACTTCCTCAACCCCGCCACCACCGCGCAGATCGTCATCTACACGGCGCTTTCGGCGGTCGCGTTCATCCTCTTTATCGGCGTCATGTTGACGCTCGTGCGCAACGTCCTCAAGCTCTTCGCGGACCAGAAGAGCCGCGTCATGGGCAGCCGCTTACGCACCCGCATGCTCATCGGCGCGATCCTCGTCTCGCTGGTTCCCATCGTCTTCATGTACTCCTTCAGCTACGGCCTGCTGAACCGGGCCATGGAGCGCTGGTTCTCCAAACCCGTCACCCAGATCCGCGACGACTCCAACCAGCTGGCGCTCGAGCTCACCCAATACAACGTCGCCAACGCCCGCGCGGAAGCCGAGTCCATCGCCGCCACGCTCCCCCCGCTCGCCGCTCCCGCCAACGCCGCGGCCATTAAACGCATCCTGCGCCAGCATGAGGTCACGCTCCAGGGCGGCTTCGTCGTCGTCTTCCTGGAGCGTAAAGCCATTGCCGGCTTCCACATGCCGCAAAAACCGGGCGAGAAAATCGCCGTCAAACCCAGCCTTGGAACGCAGCCGGCCAAACTCACCAACGACGAGGAAGCCGAGCAGCCCGTAGCCCGCTCGGAAGACGCCCCCGTCGAGCAGATTGACCCAGCCGATCCCACGCAGGCCTCGCTCCTGGCCGCCGCCCAACGTGGCAACGCGCCCATGTTCTCGCTCGATGGTGCAGACTACGCCCTCGGCATGGCCCCCGTACTCAAAAAATCCGGTGCCCTCGGCGATGTCGTCGTAGCCCTGCCCCTCCCCCATGGCATGAGCGAAACAATCGACCGCCTGCACAAGGAAACAGAGGACTACTGGATCCTGTACCGCGCGCGCTCGACCATCCGCCGCTTCTATCTGATCCTGCTCGCCATGATGACGTCGCTGGCACTCTTCGCCTCAAGCTGGCTAGCCTTGTACTTGTCCAAACAAGTCACCAAACCGGTGGAAGCCCTGGCCGATGCCATGGCCTTTATCGCCGCCGGCGACTACGCGCACCGCGTGCAGCAAAGCGCCACGGAAGAGCTCGGCGAGCTGGTCCAAAGCTTCAACAACATGGCAGAAGACCTGGCCGGCACGCGCTCCCAGGTAGAGGCCGCTACCGCCCAGCTCTCGCTCGCCAATTCCGCCCTGCAGGCGCGTCGCGGCGAGCTTGAAACCATGCTCGAAACCATCCCCAATGGAGTCGCCACCGTGGGACCGGACGGCCGCATCGCCCTCACCAACCGCGCGCTCACGGAGATGCTCGACCCCGGCGGCCAGCGTCCCTTCATCGGCCACCCCCTGCAGGAAGTCTTCCCCGCAGAGATGCTCGAAGCGCTCGACCGCCTGATGGCCCGCAGCCACCGCATGGGCTCCGCCTCCAGCGAGCTTGAAACCCCCGGCCCCAACGGCCCGCTCAACCTGCTCCTCACCGTAGCACTACTGGAAAATCCCGCCAGAGAGCACCTCGGCTACGTCCTCGTGCTGGAAAACGCCACTGAACTCCTGCGCGCCCAGAAGCAATCCGCATGGAAGGAAGTAGCCCGCCGCGTAGCTCACGAAATAAAGAACCCCCTCACCCCCATCTCGCTGTCAGCCGAGCAAATCAGCCGCCACATAGAGCGCCTGGCTGATACCGGAGTCGAAAGCCCTTCCATCGCCGTTATCCGACGCTGCGCCACTGTTATCAGCGGCTCGGTGGAATCCATGCGCTCGCTCGTCGATCAGTTCGCCTCGCTCGCCCAGTTTCCCACCGCGCAGCCCCGCCCCGCGGACCTCAACACCATCATTGAAAACTCACTCGCGCTCTTCGCCGGCCGCACCCAGGGCATCACGCTCATCCGCCGCCTGGACCCCGCGCTCCCGCTCGTCCTCGCCGACCCCGAAGCCATGAAGCGCTCGCTCGGCAACCTCATCGACAACGCCGTCGAAGCCATGGCTCAAAGCCTCCTCCGCGAGCTCCGCATCACCACCGCCATGCTTCCCTCCGGTCTCGTCGAGCTCACCATCGCCGACACCGGCTCCGGCCTCACAGACGAGATGCGCGAGCGCCTTTTCCTCCCCTACTTCTCCACCAAGCAGCGCGGCACCGGCCTCGGCCTCGCCATCGCCGCCAAGATCATCCAGGAGCACGGCGGCACCATCCGCGCAGAGAAACACGAGCCCGCCGGCGCAAAATTCATCGTGGAACTCCGCCCCGCCAGCATGATCGACCTCGAATCCCCTACCCCCGAAGCACTTACTGCATCACACTGACCAAGCCCCTATGAACCACGTTCTCATCGTCGACGACGAAGCCGAAATCCGCCAATCCCTCCAGACAATCCTGGAGGAAGAAGGCTACGTCGTCACCACCGCCGCCACCGCCGGTGAAGCCCTGGCCCTCATCCGCGACGCCGCCTACGACGTAGTCCTGCTCGACATCTGGCTCCCCGACCGCGACGGCCTCGACGCCCTCGGCGAGATCCGCCAGATGGACGCCGCCTCCGTCCCCGAAGTCGTCATCATCAGCGGCCACGGCACCATTGAAGCCGCCGTGCGCGCCACCAAACTAGGCGCCTACGACTTCCTCGAAAAGCCCCTGTCGCTCGCCCGCACGCTCATCGTCCTCAAAAACGCCATGCAATCCCGCCAGATGCGTGAAGACAACGCCGAGCTCAGCCGGCAGCTCTCCGTCAAAGGCACCGTCACCGGCCAATCCGTCCCCATGAAGGCCGTCCGCCAGCAGATAAAACTCATGGCCCCCACCAACGGCCGCGTGCTCATCTATGGCGAATCCGGCACCGGCAAAGAGCTTATCGGCCGCGCCATGCACGCCGAATCCGCACGCCGCGAACGCGTCTTTGTAGCCCTGAACTGCGCGGCCATTCCGGAAGATTACATCGAAGCCGAGCTCTTCGGCTACCGTCACGGCGCGGCCCCCGGCGCCGCGGTCGGCCCCGGCGTCCCCATGGAAAAGCGCGGCACCTTCGAGCGCGCCGATGGCGGCACCCTCTTCCTCGATGAAGTCGGCGACATGAGCCTGCGCACCCAGGCCACCGTCCTCCGCGCGCTGGACGAGCAGCGTTTCCTCCCCGTCGGCGCCTCCCACCCCGTCCACGTCGACGTCCGCGTCATCGCCGCCACCAACAAGGACCTGCAGGACGAAATCGCCAAAGGAAACTTCCGCGAGGACCTTTTCTACCGCCTCAACGTCATCCCCTTCTTCGTCCCGCCGCTGCGCGACCGCAAGGAAGACATCCCCGCCCTCCTCAAGGAATTCCTGCAGGAACTAGGCGCCCAGTACGGCCGCCCCCGCATCGACACCACCGAAGACGCTCTCACCGCGCTCAAGCAATACCACTGGCCCGGCAACGTCCGCGAGCTCCGCAACCTCGTAGAGCGCGTCCTTATCCTCAACCCTAAAGTCACCCGCATCGAGCGCAAGCACCTCCCCATGCTCGTCTATCGCGACAACGCCAAAGCCGCAGCCAAAGGCGAAGATTCCGCCACTCTATCCGAAGCCCGCGAAGCCTACGAGCGCGACTACATCCTGAAAAAAATCGACGAGTGCCACAACAACATGAGCCGCGCCGCTGAAGTCCTCGGCCTCGAGCGCTCCCACCTCTACCGCAAAATGAAAGCCCTCGGCGTCAGCGTAAAAGAGTAACCCGAGGTGCCATAACAACCGCAGCCTCAGCGAGGTCATCGCGAGCGAGCGCTCAGTAAGGCCCGCTATTTATTTGTCATTACCGAAGGGAATCTGCGGTAATTTTGTAATGACTCCCGCTCCAAGCGCACTTGCATTCATAACTCCGCACCGGTACGCATCCACTCCGAGCCCCGCTCCCGCCAAGGGAGAAAATCGCCCAGGAAACAGAACAACCATCTCCTCGCCCACCTTCGCCCGGGCAGACCGAACCGGTCCCACCTCCGCCTCCGAGACGACATCTGCCGCACCGGGCTGCAGCTCGACCGGCCCTTTCAACCTCTTCTCGTAACGAAACTTCAACCCACCATCCCTATCACCCTCATCCGTCACCCGCATCAGGACGGCGTTCTCCGCCTGTTGATACAGGAAGCTCCCCGGGTAATCGCAAGCCGCCAGCCGTTTCTCCTGCGCGCTCTGAACCGCATGCTCCGCGTCGTACTGCGCCCAGGCTGCCGGCATAATACTCGCCTCATCCGAGCAGTAATGCCAACGGGTGAGGCAACTTGTGTCCACTCTCAAGAGTGGCTCCAATTCCGACGCTTTGGCCTTTTCGTCGAACACCGTGTAAACAGCAAGGCAGTTCGCGCAGCCACTCGGCTTATCCACCTCCACATCTTTTTTCGGGGCCAGTTCCGGCCACTCCGGAATTGGAACCCTGCCAGTCTTAAGCTCGCCTCGCTGCATCTGAAACCCAGCAACCAGACCGTAGCCTCCATGGCCATCCTCAAGCCCCCAGTTGCCCGGAAGCCCCAACTGCGCTTGCAGGAACAGCATCGTTGATTCCGGTGTAGCCTGACCGTCGACCACCCGTACCACGACCGCAACGAACGGAAACTTGGCGTGACTCACCCGGAATAGCGGCCACAGGGCATAACTCACTGGAAAACTGTACTTCCACGGATCCTTCCAACCCTCTACCCACGAAGGGGAGACAGCCTCGTTGGCCCAATCGTACATGCCAACGTCATAACGACAGAAAACCGGCGTACAGCTCCCCTGATACGACCCCCAAGCCCCCCACCGCTTCTGAAAAGCCTGAAACTCATCCCAGCTCCCCGTCCCCCGGCCTAATCGCTGAGTGTCTGCCAGCAATCGCTCTACCCGCCACCGAAACACCCATTGCCCAGTCCAGACCAGCGCCGTACCTATCCCAAAGTAGACGACCACGATCCATAACAACCCACGCAAGAACCGCCGCCGCCAGGACTGTGCCATAGTGCGTTATACACCGCCTCAGAGTTCCAGGCATCAACAAAAAGCGGGGCGTTACCCTAACCGTCCAACGCGCATCTCACCGCAAATACCCGGGTACCAGGCACGCCGGAGACACGCAAAGGGGGCTACTGATGTCGCCCGCAACCGTCATACGAGCTGTGCTGCTGTACCTCTTCCTCATCTTCGTCACCCGCATTGTCGGCCGCCGGCCCGGCAAGCAAATCACCCCGTTTGAGTTCGTCCTCATCTTCTATCTCGGCGGCCTGTGCCTCACCGCCATGGTCGGCGCAGAGGCCTCTCTCACCAACGCGGTAGCGCAGATCGTCACCATCGCGCTCGCGCATTTCGCCGTCACCCACGCTCGCATGGCATCGCCTGCCATCGCACGCCTGCTCGATGGCACCCCCCTGATCCTGCTCGAAGGCGGCACCTGGCGCGCCGAAACCATGCGCCGCATGCGCATCGGCGACGCCGACGTCATGAACATGGCACGCGACCAGGGCCTCAAGACCCTCAACGACATCGACACCGCCACCCTCGAACGCAACGGTGAAATCTCCATCATCCCTAAAGAAGACGAAGAAGAAGATCCCATGCCAGACGACAAGGCCTCAGCCGACAAAGACAAACCCCGCCCCGTAGCTGACACCGTCCCCAAGGTAGATAACGCCGTAGCTGTAGGCGAGGACCTCGCCTTCCAGCGGCGCTGGTGGAAGTTCGAGAACATCGTCTGGAGCTTCTTCGCCCTTATCCTGCTCGCCGATCTTTCCGGCCTCCTCGGCAACGGTCCCCTGGCCCACGTAAAACGCGCCACGCCGGACCAGTTACTGGAAGTCGCCTACGACCGCGTCGAGCGCGCCACCACCCCCGTCAAGTTCGTCGTCAAACCCGGCCCCGCCGCAATCCACAACGGCCGCCTGCAACTCTTCGTCAGCGACACCCTCGTCAAGGATCTGGGCGCCGCCACCATCGCACCACAACCGGCCGAGTCCGCCATCGGCAACGGCGGCATCACGTACACCTTCCCCGCCCTGCCCGGCCCCGCGGAAATCCAGTTCGGCCTCCTCCCCCCGTCCTCCGGCCTGAAACACTTCACCGTCGGCATCCCCGGCGGCCAGCAAATCACCGAGCCCGTACTGGTCCTCCCCTAGAAGCGAGCCCCCATGCCCACTCTTATCCACGCCATCTTCGGCTATTTGTTCCTTACGATCATCGTGCGCGTCCTCACTCGTCGTCCCGGCGGCCAGATGACCATGTTCGAGTTCGTCCTCGTCTTCCTTATCGGCGGCGTCGCCATCCTGGCCACCGTCCAGACAGACCGTTCCATCACCAACTGCTGCTGCGCGATCCTCGCCATCGGCCTCATGCACCGGGGCATGTCCGCCGCCAAAAACCGCTTCCCCACCCTGGGCCGCCTGGTCGATGGCACCCCCCTCGTCCTCCTCAAAAACGGTGAGTGGCAGGAAGAAGTCATGCACGGCATGAAACTCGATCGCGAAGACGTAAGCGCCGCCGCCCGCACCAAAGGCCTGCGCTCGGTCGACCAGGTCCAGTACGCCATCCTCGAGCGCAACGGCGGCATCAGCATCCTCGAAAAAGAAGACGAAGAGTAGCCCTCTCCTTCTGAGATAGGTCGAGGCTTCAGCCTCGACATCCAGCTTCCAAACAGAACCGCGCTCTAGCCCCTCGGACAATCTCTCTCTGTCCACGCCCAACATCCACCCGTCACCAGGCGGATCACCCCACAGGGAGCGCATCCATGGCCGAACACAAGACAATCGAAACCCAGGTCCCCGCCCGCCTCGACCGCCTCCCCTGGTCCTCCTGGCACACCCGCATCATCACCGCTCTCGGCGTTTCCTGGCTGCTCGATGGCCTCGAAGTTACCCTCGTCGGCTCGCTTTCCGGCATCCTCGAAAGTAAATCCGGCCTCTCGCTCACCGACTCGCAAGTCACCGGCGCCGCCACCACCTACCTCGCCGGCGCGGTCTGCGGCGCGCTGCTCTTCGGCTACCTGACCGACCGTCTGGGCCGACGCAAACTCTTCCTCGTCACGCTCGCCACCTACTCGCTCGCCACATTGGCCGGCGCTTTTTCCTGGAACCTGCTGTCGTTCTCCATTTTCCGTTTCTTCACCGGCGTCGGCATCGGCGGTGAGTACGCCGCCATCAACTCAGCCGTAGACGAGCTCATCCCCGGCAAAATCCGAGGCACCGTCGACCTCGTCGTGAACGGAACCTTCTGGGTCGGCGGCACCGTCGGCGCGGTAGCCGCGTGGTTCCTGCTTTCCGGCCACGGCCCTGACCCTGCCATCGGTTGGCGATACGCCTTCGGCATCGGTGGCGCGCTCGGCGCCGTCGTCCTCTTCCTGCGCCTCTCCGTCCCGGAAAGCCCGCGCTGGCTCATGCTCCGCGGCCGCGAAGAAGAGGCCGAAAAGATCGTCGGCGAAATTGAGCAGAAGTTTTCCAAGGGCAATCCAGCCTCGCTCCCCGCGCTCGAAGAAAAGCCCATGAAGATCGAGCCGCGCGACCACACCGCCTGGCGCGACATCTTCGGCAACATGCTCGGCGAAAACCGCCAGCGCTCCCTCCTCGGCCTCGTCCTCATGGTCGCCCAATCCTTCTTCTTCAACGCAGTCTTCTTCACCTATGGCCTCATCGCCAAAAAGTTCTACCACGTCAGCAACCAGCACCTCCCGCTCTACCTGCTGCCCTTCGCCGTCGCCAGCTTCCTGGGCCCGCTTACGCTCGGCCGCCTGTTTGACAAGGTAGGCCGCAAGCCCATGATCATCGCCACCTACGCCATTGCGGGCGCACTTCTCGCCGGCACTGTCTACCCCTTCGCTCACGGCTCGCTGGGCCTCAGGGGCCTCGGCATCTGCTTCACCCTCGTCTTCTTCGTCGCATCCTCCGCCGCCAGCGCCGCCTACCTCACCGTCAGCGAGATCTTCCCGCTCGAAATCCGCGCCTTTGCCATCGCCATCTTCTACGCCATCGGCACCCTCGTCGGCGGCGTAGGAGCCCCCGTCCTGTTCGGCGCGCTGATCAACACCGGCTCCCGCCCGCTCGTAGGCTGCGGCTACGCAGTAGGCGCCGCCCTTATGCTCATCGCCGCCGCATTCGAGTGGAAGATAGGCGTAGAAGCCGCCGGCCAAAGCCTGGAATCCGTCTCCAGACCGCTCCAAAGCAAATAATTCGAGGGCTGCACCCGTCCACTACAATCCAACCATGCGCAAAGCTCTGCCCTTCCTCGCCGCCGCTGCCGCCCTTTGCACCCTTCCCACCGCCGCCCAGCAGGACCTCACCGCCATCTACAAACAGCTCCACGCCCACCCGGAGCTTTCGCACTTCGAAGCCGAAACCTCCGCCCTCCTCGCCTCCGAACTCCGCAAATCCGGCTACACCGTCACCGACCACATCGGCCTCTACCCCGATGGCTCGCACGCCTACGGTGTCGTCGGCATCCTCAAAAATGGTCTCGGCCCCACGCTCCTCATCCGTGCCGACATGGACGCCCTTCCCATCATTGAAGAAACCGGCGTCCCCTACGCCTCGCACGTCATGACCAGGACCAGATCCGGCCAGCCGACCGGCGTCATGCACGCCTGCGGACACGACGTCCACACCACCGTCCTCATCGGCACCGCACGCGCCCTCGTCGCCGCCAGATCCACCTGGCACGGCACCGTCATGCTCATCGGACAGCCGTCAGAGGAAACCATCGACGGCGCCAAAGCCATGCTCGCCGACCACCTTTACGAGCGTTTCGGACGCCCCGACCTCATCATCGGCCTGCACGACACCAGCGCCCGCGCCGCCGGCACCGTCCACGTCACCGCCGGCCCCGCCATGGCCTCCAGCACCTCCGTCGACGTCACCATCCGCGGCATCGGCGGCCACGGCGCCTACCCCCAGGCCGGCCGGGACCCCGTCGTCCTCGCCGCCGAATTCATCATGGCCCTCCAAACCATCGTCAGCCGAGAGCAGGACCCGCAGTCCCCCGCCGTCGTCACCGTCGGCCACATAGAAGGCGGCACCAAGCGCAACATCATCCCGGACGAAGTCAAGCTCGAGCTCACCACCCGCGCCTTCTCGGACAAAGCCAAACAGGTCACCCTGGACGGCATCAGGCAAATCGCCCTCGGCATCGGAACCACAGCCGGCCTGACCGGCGATAAGCTCCCCACCGTCACCATCCTCGACGCCGAATCCACCCCCGTCCTCCGCAACGACCCAGCCCTCACCGCCCGCGTACGCACCTCGCTGGAGAAGTCCCTCGGCGCAGCAAACGTCTTCACCGGCGACCCCGTCATGGGCTCGGAAGACGTTGGCGTCTTCTCGCTGGATAGCAAAATCCCCATCTGCTACTTCTTGCTGGGCGCCGCCTACCCGGACCGCTACGCCGCCGCCGTAGCCGCAGGCCATCCCCTCCCCGGCCCCCACACCAGCAAGTTCGAACCTGACCCCACCCCCACCGTCGAAACCGGCGTAAAAGCCATGACCGCTACCGCCATCTCCCTCCTCCAATAACGGCTTTTCTATCTTGGACGTCGCCTCGGAGGCTCTACAGTCGCCTGCGGCCTTCGCCTCGCCTCATTTGTTTGTCATCCCGTAGGGATCTGCTTCCGCCCTTGCTGTTGCTTTTGCCCTTGCTGTTGCCTCTTTATCTTCGTCATCCCCGAAGGGGATCTGCAGTCGCCTTTGTCGTCACTTTTTTTATCTTTTCATCCCGTAGGGATCTGCTTTTGCCCTTGCTGTTGCTTTTGCCCTTGCTGTTGCCTCTTTATCTTCGTCATCCCCGAAGGAAATCTGCAGTCGCCTTTGTCGTCACTTTTTTTATCTTTTCATCCCGTAGGGATCTGCTTTTGCCCTTGCTGTTGCTCTTGCCCTTGCTGTTGCCTCTTTATCTTCGTCATCCCCGAAGGAAATCCGCAGCCGTACTTTTCCCGCCTCGAAAACGACAAGGGCGTTAGCAGATTGCCGCCGCTAAGCCGCAACTGTCTCCGTCACCCCACGAATCGTCCATAAGTCCGAAATATGCACCGTATCCAGCAGATACGCATACGGAATCGTCCCATACCCCGCCATTCCCCACCCCGTCCCCCACGAGTTCCTTACCAGGAAAGTCCCCGCAGCATCGTCATACCCCACCAGCAACATCGCATGCCAGCCATCCTTCTCGTCCGTAGCAGCAGGCATAGGGATCACGCCGTCCGTCGAAGGATTCGGCAACGAAGTATACGTCTGCATGCAGAAGATCATCGGATACCCTTCCGCCAGGCATCCCTTGATGTGGTCCAGATGCTGCGCCACCCGATTGTAGGAAGTCACCAGATCAAGCTTCGCCGCCGCATAGGATTCCGGCGTAGGCGCAAGGCAAACGGCCGCCTCATCATAGGGCCAAAGCTCCTCAGGCGGCGCGCCGTTCTGCGATACAGCCTTCAACCCATCGCGCAGGCTCGCACCCTTGCCAGGATCGTCCACGTTCCCGCCGATATACCGTTCGGTATAGAAAATAAACAGCCGCGAAGGCGTAAACGTCCGCGCATGCTCCTTCATCTGGTTGAATTCGATCGCCGCCCCAATCGTGTTCGCTGTGCAGCTTTCAATCAAGCCCTGATCGTAAACAGGAGGGCACAGTGGCCGCAGATCCACGCTCGCCGGCAGCTTCGTCAGATCGATCTTCGGCCGGTAATAGTAGTCCCGAACGTCCGGAACATCCGGCTTCGCCCCCAGAATCTTCTGCTGAATCTCAGCCCCAACCGACCCCACCGGACCGCCCGCCCGCTTGCCGTGCCCACCAGTCGACCCACCGGCTCCAGAAATATGTCCCGCGCTCGCACCGCTAGACCCAGCACTCCCACCGCTCGACCCGCCAGTGCCTCCGCTCGATCCGGCAGAACCCCCGCTGGCCCCGGCAGCACTACCGCTCGACCCTACAGCACCACCGCTCGATCCGGCAGAACCCCCACTGGCCCCGGCAGCGCTACCGCTCGACCCCGACCTGCCGCCACTGTTCCTGCCTGACTTACCCGACTTTCCCGCGCTGCCACCGCTCGATCCAGCCAATTCATCTTCGTTCCCTGAACGCCCTGCTGATCCCCCTGATGACATGCAATCCCCGCTTTCTCCCAGCCTCAATAACTCCGCGATTCTAACCCAACCTCCACCACGATGCCGCTCCAACCACTCCACCCCCCGACAAAAACCCCCTCACAAATTTGTCATCCTGAGCGAAGAAGCGCACAGCCCTACCGTGCGCGTCGCAGTCGAAGGACCTGCATCTCCCATCCGCCGCAACACCTCTCAAAGAACAACCCAGAGCCCCCCCACAAATTTGTCATCCTGAGCGAAGAAGCGCACAGTCCTACCGTGCGCTTCGCAGTCGAAGGACCTGCATCTCCCATCCAGCCGCAACACCTCTAAAAGAACAACCCAGAGCCCCCCAAGAAATTTGTCATCCTGAGCGAAGAAGCGCACAGCCCTACCGTGCACTTCGCAGTCGAAGGACCTGCATCTCCCATCCGCCCGCAACACCTCTAAAAGAACAACCCAGAGCCCCCCCAAAAAATCGTCATCCTGAGCGAAGAAGCGCACAGCCCTACCGTGCGCTTCGCAGTCGAAGGACCTGCATCTCCCATCCAGCCGCAACACCTCTAAAAGAACAACCCAGAGCCCCCCAAGAAATTTGTCATCCTGAGCGAAGAAGCGCACAGCCCTACCGTGCGCTTCGCAGTCGAAGGACCTGCATCTCCCATCCAGCCGCAACACCTCTAAAAGAACAACCCAGAGCCCCCAAGAAATTTGTCATCCTGAGCGAAGAAGCGCACAGCCCTACCGTGCACTTCGCAGTCGAAGGACCTGCATCTCCCATCCGCCCGCAACACCTCTAAAAGAACAACCCAGAGCCCCCCCAAAAAATCGTCATCCTGAGCGAAGAAGCGCACAGCCCTACCGTGCGCTTCGCAGTCGAAGGACCTGCATCTCCCATCCGCCGCAACAACCTCAAAGAACAACCCGGAGCCCCCCAGAGATTTGTCATCCTGAGCGAAGAAGCGCACAGCCCGACCGTGCGCTTCGCAGTCGAAGGACCTGCATCTCCCATCCGCCGCAACAACCCACAAACTAGCTGTCAAGCCCTTGCCAGCCTCGCAAAACCCCTAACCCCAAACCGCACAACGACTTACAAGCCAAAAATAGTTGGCATACTTACCCCTGCCCACCTGCTATCCTTAAAACAGTAAGAAAAAAGTCTCTCCGCAACCCGGAGAGGCTTTCGTACTTACAACTCCAAGTCCAGACCTAACCCCAATCCCATGAAGACTTTAGCCCCACAAACGGGGGGGGAGGGGCCAACCTACATCTGCCCAAAAACTTCCTGGAAGTCGTAGCAACCCTTCCGCGTCGACAACCACTCCGCAGCCCTGACCGCACCCTCGGCAAAGGACCGCCGGGAAAACGATTCATGCTTCAACGTAATCCTGTCCGCGGCAGAAGTCGCCGTCAACACATGCACCCCGGTCTCATCGCCTTCACGGCTGGACGTAATCGGCACGCCGGAAAGTCCGGTAGCCTGTCCCAGCGTGATCGAGCTGCCCGAAGGCGCATCCAGCTTCGACGCATGGTGCGCCTCATGGATCGCGATCTCGTAGCCTTTGCCTTCCAACTGCGCGCCCAGCAGCCGCGCAAGCTGGTGCATCACCTGCATTCCCAGCGAGAAATTGGTCCCATAAAGCAGCGCGCCTTCCTTGCGCTCTGCCAGTCCGCGCATATCGGCGAGCTTCTCATACCAGCCCGTCGTCCCGATCACCATCTTCGCCCCCGTCGCCAGGCAGGCACGCATGTTCTGCACCACGGCCTCGGGCGATGTAAAGTCAATCACCACATCAAACCCCGCCACAAACGGGTGCGTCAATGCCATCGCGCCAGGATTTTCCTTCGCGTCCAGAACGTGCACACTGTGCCCGCGCTCAGTCGCCACATCCGCCACCAACTTACCCGTCTTGCCATGTCCTAAAACCAATACACGCATGCTCTTCTCTCGCCTTCACTTCTTCGATGGTCACTTCTTGTTTCTTGCTTCTTTGTTTGTAGCTTCTTTGTTTGTAGCCCTCTTGGTTGTCATCCCCGGAGGGGATCTGCAGTTGACCTTGTACTTTTGCTTGTCATCCCCGCAGGGATCTGCTTCTCGCACTTGCCTTCACGCAGCATCGATTGCCCGTACCTCTGCACCATACGCTAAGCCGTCAACGCAAGCGCAGCCACATCAAACACCGTCGCATCCGCATCCGCAAAAAACGTAGTATGCAGCGACCGAATCGCCTCTTCCACGTCTTCCTCGTCAATCATGAAGCTCATGTTGATCTCGCTGGCACCCTGCGAAATCATCCGCACATTCACATGCGAGATCGCCGTAAACACGCGCCCGGCAATACCGTTATGCCCACGAATATCCTCACCAACCAGGCAAACCAGCGCCTTGCGCCCTTCATACTTCACATCCGCAATCTTGCCCAGTTCAGCGCAGATCGCCGGGAGCTGCTCATTGGAATCCACCGTCAGCGAGATCGAAACTTCACTCGTAGAAACCATATCGATCGCACACTGGTACTTGTCGAAAACGTCAAACACGGCCTTCAAAAATCCATGCGCCATCAGCATCCGGCTGGCAACAATATCAATGATCGTCAGCCGCTTTTTCGCCGCAATCGACTTGAAGGGCGAGGCACACTTCGGGGCCTTCGCCGTGATCTTGGTCCCCTCATTCGCGGCGTTGCGCGAGTTCAGCACGTAGACCGGGATCGACTTCTGCACCGCCGGCAAAATCGTCGCCGGATGCAGCACCTTCGCGCCAAAATAAGCCAACTCCGCGGCCTCTTCGAACGAGATCGCCTTCACCCGCAGCGCCTGCGGAACGATGCGCGGATCGGTCGTCATGATCCCGTTCACATCGGTCCAGATCTCAATCGCCCCGGCGTGCAAACCGCCACCCACCAGCGCCGCCGTGTAGTCGCTGCCGCCGCGCCCCAGCGTAGTCGTGATGCCCTCAACGTTCGAGCCAATAAATCCACCCATGACCGGAATTCGACCGGCCTCAATCAGCGGCAAAACATCAGCGAGTAAGCGCGCTTCAATCTCCGCCTCGAGCGGTGCTGCCTTGCCGTAATGCGAGTCCGTAATAATGCAATTGCGCGCGTCAAAGTGGACGGAATCACCGCCCTTCGCGCTGAAAGCGGCAGCAACAATGCGGCTGGAGGTACGCTCTCCAAAGCTCACCACCAGATCATTCGTACGCGGCGTCAGCTCCCCCACCGCCGCAATCCCGCGCAGCAAATCTTCAAGCGAATCAAACTCATGATTCAACGCAGCAGCAAGCGCTGCAAGCGCCTCTCCGGAACAAAGTTCAGCCGCCGTTTTCAGGTGTCGATCCCGCAGCTTTTCCGCTATCGCCACTGCGCCTTCACGGTCGTCGCGACCAGCCGCAGCAGCCGCCGCCAGCAACTGATCCGTCACCTTTGCCATCGCGGAAACGACCACCACGGGCTGCAGCCCACGCTCACGCCGGCCAGCCACAATCGCCGCCGTACGCAGCATCGCGGTCGCATCCTCAACGGACGTCCCACCAAACTTCATCACTACAATCTGCGGCCGGCTCATGCGCTGGCCTTCCATTCGAGCTTGCCCATCATGGCCAGGATTTCCGCATTCAGAATCGCCGCACCCGCAGCGCCCCGGATCGTGTTGTGGCTTAGCAGCACGAACTTCCAGTCGAACAACGTGCAAGGCCGCAGACGTCCAACCGTCGTCGTCATGCCGTTGCCGCGCATCAGGTCCAGCCGAGGCTGCGGGCGGTCAATCGCATCCACATACTCCACTGGCTGCTCCGGCGCACTCGGCAATTTGCCTCCGCCAAGCGGCTTCCACTCCGCCCACGCGGCCAGCATCTGCTCATACGTCGCGGGCTTGCGCAGCTTGATCGACACGCACTCCGTATGCCCATCGACCACGGCCACGCGGTTGCAATGCGCGCTCAACGTCAGCTCAGCCATGGCAACATGATCGCCGGCCGCCGCACCCAGCAGCTTGGCGACTTCTTCCTGCAGCTTTTCTTCCTCATTCTTGATGAACGGTACGACGTTGCCCAGAATATCCAGCGACGCCACGCCGGGGTATCCCGCGCCACTGACCGACTGCATCGTAGAAACAAAAATCTTCTCAATCCCAAACGCCCGCTCGATCGGCGCCAGCGGCAGCACCAGCCCAATCGCGCAGCAGTTCGGGTTGGTCACAACGTAGCCGCCGGAGCTCTTGCGCCAGCTCTGCTGCTCGATCATCGCAAGGTGATCCGCGTTGACTTCCGGCACCACCAGCGGCACATCCGCCGTCATGCGGAACGCGCTTGAATTGGAGATCACCGCGCAACCGGCCTCAGCAAACTTCGGCTCCAGCTCATGCGCTACGGCAGCATCAAGCGCGGCAAAAATGATCCTGGGGTAGTTGCCTTCAGGCTGGTTTGGGCTCAGCGTCATCGCCGCAATGCGCGCGGGCAGCGGCGTGTCCAGCTTCCAGCGGCAGGCCTCGTCATAGCGCTTGCCGGCGCTGCGGTCGCTCGCCGCAATCCACGTGATTTCAAACCACGGATGCTCGCTCAACAACTGAATGAATCTCTGCCCGACCATGCCGGTCGCGCCCAGAATGCCAACTTTACGCCGTTCCATCTTGATAGGATACCGCGTGCGCCGCGTGTATTCTGAACCAGTACAAAGGAGCCCACACAGATGGACCCATTACAATCAGTCGCGATGCCTACCCACGCCGTCATGCTCGGCCTTACCGCTGAGAATTCCTGGCTTGGCGGCCAGGGCGACAACCACATTTATCTCGCCTACATCGCCACCAACTCGACGCAGGCTTTGTCTCTGGTTTCGCTGCATTCGACCGCTGGTGCCGCGGGCGTTCGCCGCCTGTCCAGCCGGCGCTCCTATTCGCCTGATTATCAATACGGCGTAGTGGTGGAGATCACGCTTGATCAACGCTTCACCCCTGGTCAGTCGGTGCACATCACGCTGGCGCAGGCCGGCGCGACGACGTACTACCCGCCGCAGCCAATTCAGGATTAGCAACTGCTTTTATATACTGCGGCTAGTTGATTGCGTAGCCGAAGTCCGCTTTGCTCGCAGCATTGGACGCCACGTGCAGGTTCATTGTCTTTTCGCCCAGCTTCTCATGCACGGCGGCGATGACGTAGTCCCCCGGCGGCAAGCCACGCAGCTCAAACTTTCCGTCTGCTGCTGAAACCGCAAAATAAGGCGTCGCCGAGACGTTGATAAACGCGTTCATCCACGGGTGATTGTTGCAACGCACGGGGATCATCAGCTCCGGCTTGGCGAACTGCTTCGTGATCGGCGCCCCCTTGGGTCCCATGGAAATATCGATCGTCTCGTTGCCCACTTCGGTCGGCATCGTGTGGACGTTATGCATGGTCACGTCGGAGTTGTGGAACTCCACATAGCCGCCCTGCTGCACGCCGATGACGTGAGGCGTGTAGCGGCAGCCCTTCTGGTCCAGCACCACCGGTGCGACGATCTGACCGGACATCATCGCCGATGCCGGCCCGCTCTTGACGTAGATGAACACATTCGCCAGCTTGCCGTTGGCGACCGCGTACTGCTCCGCGGTGAACTTGCCGCCGCCAAAGCCGCACGCCGGATCCATGCTGGTATCAATCACCGGCATCACCGGCGCTTTGCCGATGAATGCAATCGTTCCGGTAACCGAGCCTGTGGCGATGTTTGCGCCAACGCCGTTTGAACCACTGGCATTTGGGTCCGCCACACCCGCAGGATTGCTCCCTCCGGGCGGCGGGACCGGCGATTTGGTCCCGCGGTCCACGAGCCTGCCTTTTTCTACCGCCGGGTCGGGTTTACAACCAACCGCAACCAGCAACGCCGCACCAACGCAGCCCTGTAACACCAGCTTCAAAACCTTCATGCCTTGCTCCTGGAAACTAAGCCATTGCTGCGATGACAGCATCCGCAAATGCGCGCGTCCCGCTCGTACCGCCAACATCCCGCGTAAGCGAGGTACCCGCGGTGTAGACAGCTTCGAGCGCGTGCTGAATCTTGTTTGCCGTCTCCGGCTCGTCCATATGATGCAGCATCAGCAAGGCGCTTTGCAGCAGCGCGGTGGGATTCGCCATGTCTTTACCGGCAATGTCTGGAGCGGAGCCGTGAACAGCCTCAAACACGGCACATTCCTTGCCCAGGTTGGCGCCCGGGACCAGACCGAGTCCGCCGACGAACGCGCTGCAAAGATCGCTCAGGATATCGCCGTAAAGGTTTTCGGTCAGGATCACGTCGTACTGGTAGGGGTTCAGGACCAACTGCATGCAGGTGTTGTCGACGATGTGTTCCTTGTACTCCACTTGCGGAAAGCCGGCAGCAACCTTGCGTGCGCAGTCCAGAAAGAGCCCGTCCGTCAGCTTCATGATGTTGGCTTTGTGGATCGAGTGGATCTTCTTGCGGTTGTGCTTGGCCGCGTAGTCAAAGGCAAACTGCGCAATGCGCGTCGAGCCTTTTTCCGTGATCACCTTGATCGATTGCGCCACACCCGGCGCCGCCATGTACTCGATTCCAGCGTACAGATCTTCCGTGTTTTCACGCACGATGATCAGGTCCACGCCCGGGTAGTTCGTCTTCAGGCCGGGCAGATTCTTGATCGGCCGGAAGTTTGAAAACAGGTCAAACTTCTTGCGCAGGGTGACGTTGATGGACGAAAAACCGCCGCCGATGGGCGTCGTCACGGGACCTTTCAGGCCAATGCGGGTGCGCTCAAGCGACTCATAGAGCGCCTTGGGGATGTACTCACCGGTCTTCGCAAAGGCGTCCGCGCCGGCGTCGTTGGTTTCCCAGGCGAACGCGCAGCCGGTCTGTTTGCCGGCTGCTTCAAGAATGCTGACGGTGGCCGCGGTCACTTCCGGGCCGATACCATCGCCGGGGATCAACGTAATTGCATGTGTGCTCAAGCGCTTTCTCCTGTTTTCAAACTATTTCTTCAAGCCTTTTTTTGCTGCTCCACTCAACAACTCTTCCAGCTCCACCTTGAACTCACGCACGTCCTTGAAGTCACGGTACACGCTGGCGAAGCGAATATAAGCCACCGTATCCAGCTCTTTCAAGCGCGCCATGATCAGCTCGCCGATGGCGGAGGTGGACCGTTCACGCTCGGATGAGTCGACCACATACGCTTCGGTTTCGTCCACAATCGCCTGCATCTGCGCGGAGCTTACCTGGCGCTTCTGACAGGCCTGCATCAAGCCACCCAGCAACTTTTGCCGATCGAACTTCTCCCGGCGACCATCCTTTTTGACGACCATGTAGGGGATCTCATCGATCCGCTCATAGGTGGTGAACCGCTTCTCGCAACGCTCACACTCGCGCCTGCGCCGGATCGAATCCTGTTCCTTGCTTTCGCGCGAATCGACCACGCGATCCTGACCAAATCCACAATAAGGGCATTTCATTCGTGTACCCGATTCTACCAGCGACGGCAGAAACTCTTCGCAAGCAGCGAACGTCGTTACAATCGAGCCACCGGAGAACATTAAGCATGTCGCGCATTCTGGCCACCGCCCTTCTACTCGCTAGCTCGCTTGCCGCCACCGCACAGAATGCTCCGCAGCAGCCGACGACGACGCTGAAACTCTCGACGCGCATTGTGGTGCTCGATGTGGTGGTGACGGACAAGGACCATAAGGTGGTGGATTCCGGGCTTACGCGCGACGATTTTACGATCGTCGAAGATAAGGTGCCGCAGACGATCCGCTCGTTTGAAGAGCCGCCAACGCATGCGATGCCGGTCGGCGTGACGGTCAGCTCTGCCGCTGACCTGAAGAAGATTGGTTCAGCGCCGGTCACGCTGCTGGTGGTCGATGAGTTGAACACCAAGTTTGAGGACATCAGCTTTGCCCGCAAGGCGATGGTCAAATACCTGCAGGCGCAGCCGCCCGTGCTGGCCCAACCGACCGTACTGCTGCTGGCGAGCAACACGCGCTTCCAGCAACTGCATGACTACACGCAGAATCGCGATGAGCTGATTGCGCTCATCCAGCACCATATGCCGGAGTACCCGAGCAAGTTCATGGGCGGGCAAACCGTCGAGCGCATGGTCCAGACGCTGGGTGCGCTCGAGCAGATCGCGCAGGCGTCTTCCGGCACGCCGGGGCGCAAGAACGTGATCTGGGTTGGGGCCGGCTTTCCTTCGGCGGACCTTCCTTCGCTGGATCGCAGGACTGCGGCTACGATTGTGAACGCGGTGCGCGTCTGCACCAATCAGTTGCTGTTGGCGCGCGTGATCATGTACACCATTGATCCCTCGCCGAACTCTACAGCAGTAACCGACGTGCAGACGCCGGATGATCTGGCGTTGGCCTCAGATGATCGCACCAGCTTCAACCCGTACGGAGGCCAGGTCGGCTTCGCTACGCTGGGGCCTGCGACCGGTGGCCGCGCGTTCGTTTCTCGCAACGACTTGAACAACGAGATTGCCCAGGGGATTAAGGAAGGCACGAACTACTACACGATTTCGTATGTGCCGGCGAACAGGACTGATCCGGTGAACTATCACAGCATTCGCATCTTGATGAAAGACAAAAACCTGCACGCGACGACGCGCAACGGCTACTTTCCGGACGCCGCCGCCACCCAGAACATGGCCACGAACGAGCCGCCCAGGCAGGCTCGTGCACAGCTTGTGATGGAGCTTTCAAACGCGGTCAACTCGGCGATCACTTATAACGGACTTGACGTAGCGGCTGCTCGCAACGGGGCTGCGTGGACCCTGTCAGTCAAGGGCAACGGGATGGATTGGCGCGACGTGAATGGCAAAACCGAGCAGACCGAAGCCACCGTCATGGCCGCCTGGTATGACAGCAAGGGCAAGCTGCTGGGGCACTCCGGCAAGGAGCTCGTAGCGAGCCGGGCAACCGCTGGGCCAAACGATTCGTCGCCTGCGATCTTTACGTTGCCGGTGACGCTTACGGGGAACGCGGTGCGGCTGCGGTTCATCGTGCGCGATGCGGTGAACGCGCACATCGGGACGGTGGATGTGCAGAAGCCGTAGTGGTTGGATTGCGCTTTCACAAATCAATCCTGTATGAGCAACGGCTTGTCGTGCTTAGGCAGAAGCTTGTTGAACAGCTTTCGCTTACCCCACAACCCGCTTTAAAAACCCACGCATCCCCAGCCAGCTTAGGGCGACGAAAAAGAACACCAGCATCCCCAGGATCGCCGCAATAGGCATATGCGGGCTGTTCGTCAACGACGCGCGCAGCCCCTCGCTCATATACACGATGGGATTCACCAGCACCAGGCGCTGCAGCCACGGGAGCTGACTCAGCGCCTCCCACGCGTAATAGACGCAGCCCAGAAACGTGATCGGCATCACCACAATCCCGAAGATCAGCCCGATTTGCTGGGGCTTCACGCTGGTGCCAATCGTTAGCCCAAGCGCGCCGCTGACCAGGCTGGCCAGTACCAGCACGGCGATGAGCAGCGGCCAGGAATTGACGTGGGCCTGCACCGGTGTCGTCGGCACGTAGTAGGCAAGCGGGAAAACGATGGCCGCGGCGATGATGCTCTGCATCGCGGAGAACACAATCTTTTCGCCCGCGACAGCCCAAACCGGCAGCGGACACATTACGCGATCGTCGATTTCACGCGTGACGCCGAACTCCTGCGCGAGCGGCAACGCCACCGCGGCGATGCCCGAAAACATGATCGCGACAGCCATCAAACCCGGCAGCAGCACGGTTGAAAAGCCTGCGCCGGCCATCTGCGCGGTGGGGTTGGTGGCAGCGCCGCCGGCGATGTGCGGCATGATGTAGGTAAACACAAACAGGAACAGCAGCGGGTTCATCCCGACGCGGATGGCGAACGGAAACAGCTCGCGCCGCAGCACGTAGAGGTCGCGCAGAAACAGCCCGCTGAAGGCCCGTGCGTACATGCCAAAGTTGCTGGTAGCGCGGGTTTGAGGCAAAACATTCGCAACAGTTGCCATGACTTACTCCCTCAAATCTCTTCCCGTCAGCTTGATGAAAACCGTCTCCAGGCTGGTTTCCGCGGTGATCACGTCGACCACGCCATGACCTGCGGAGGCGGCCACGACGGCCGCGACGATGCCGTCTTCCGCCAACGCATAGACTTTCACTCCGTGCTCTGAAACCTCAACATTTGCGACACCCGGAACAGCCTTGATCGTGGTCGCCAGGGCCGCATTGACCTCCGGCCGCGAGGTCCGCAGATCGATCATTTTTTTTGCGCCGACTGAGCTCTTGAGCGCGGCGGGCGTGTCCTGCACCAGGATTTTGCCGTGATCGATGATGGCCACGCGATCGCACAACTCATCCGCCTCTTCCATATAGTGCGTCGTCAGCACGACTGTAATGCCTTCGTGCCGTAGCTGGCCAACCGCCTCCCACATGGCGATGCGGCTCTGCGGATCGAGCCCTGCACTGGGCTCATCCAGAAACAGCACCTTGGGCCGGTGCGCGATGGCACGCGCAATCTGCACGCGCTGCGCCAGGCCGCCTGAAAGCTGCTGCGGGTAGGCGCCCTTGCGCTCCGTCAGGTGAAACTGCTCCAGCAACTGGGCGGTGCGTGCGCGCGCGTCAGCGGTGGAAAAGCCGAAGTACCGGCAATGGAAAAAGATGTTCTCGGAAATCGTGCAGGCGCGGTCCAGCGTGTTGTATTGCGGCACCACGCCAATGCATTGACGCGCCTGCGCTGGCTGCTTGCAGACATCAATCCCGGCGATCGAAACGACGCCTTCCGTCGGCACCGCGCGCGTGGTGCATATGCTGATGGTGGTCGTCTTGCCGGCGCCGTTCGGCCCCAGCAGACCGTAGATCTCACCCTCACCGACGCTCAGGTCAATGCCATCCACCGCGACCACCCGCTGCTTGCCTTCGTAGACCTTGCGCAGACCCAGCACCTCTACAATCAAGCCGCCACCTCACTCCGCATTATAGGGAACGTGCAGAATTTTGGCAGTTACTGTGGTGCGTTTGCCGCAACATGGGTTCGTCTGGCTTAGAATCAAGCCATGTCGCGTGGATGGGAGAGCAAAAACGTGGAATCCCAACAGGAACTACAAGCAGGAGAGGTGGATGACGCCAAGGCGACGGCCCCGAAGGTCGACCGCAAGGGCAACCAGTACTCGGATGCTGACCACAAGCGCAAACTGCAGGAATTGCATCTGCAGCGCGAGTTTATCCTGTCGCAGCGCACCTCTCACCCGCACCGGCGGACCGCGCTGGCAACGGCGCTAACGGATATCGAAGAGAAGCTCTCAGAGCTCGGCTGGACGATTCATCTGTAAAGCAAGCAGCAAAAAGGCAGAGCGTAAGCTCTGCCTTTCGCTGTTGTCGATGCGATCCTAGCGTACTTTGCCGAAGCGATACACCACACCCGCGTTGATGCCCTTGCTGTTTTGCAGCGATCCACCAAACGTCGTACCCAGATAAGTCGGGGTAATGCGCACCGCAAGGTTGGGGTAGAAGTTGTAGTCCAGGTTCACACCCGCCGCAAATGACGCCGCGTAATCGCCGGTCCACACGCCGATATCTGCCGCTGACAGACCCTTGGAGTCCCCGGCAAATTTGCCCAGGCCCACGCCGCCCTCGCCGAAAACGCTGACCGCATACTTTTCGCGCGTGCGCAGACGATAGCTCGGGCCAGCCATGAAGTTGTACTCGGAAATCTTGGGATTGAAGCTGAGCGAATTACCCGATGGCAGAATATTGCCGACCTTGGCATGCCCGTAGGCGCCGCGAACCTCGCCCTGAATGCCCAGTTTCGGGTTCAGCGAGTAGAGGGTGGAGGCCCAGAACGTGATCTGGTTATCCTGCTGTTGGAACTTGCCGCTGCGAAAACGCTCGTACCCGCCGCCGCCTGCGACCTCCCAGCGGTGCCCATAGGTTTCTGCAGTGGTGCGGGCGATGCGCGCCTGACGGCTGGCATTTGATTCACGCCGCGTCCGGTGCACGCTCTGCGCAGACACGGACGACGCCAGAGAAACCACAAAAATCAAGGCCGTTGCAGACTGAACAATCCTTCGAATACCATGCATCAACGTAATCACTCCTGCTCCCGATTCGTTCCTGTTCAAACCGGCGAGCCGAGTCTGATACGGTGGGGGCGTCCCCGTAGAAAGCGTGCAGATACCCACTTCCCTATTAGAACATTTCAAGCTCGCAAAGCCCATCCCGCAACCGCTACAGGTATCTTTGATGGACGCAGCAGAGCCGGCTTGGGTGCCCCGGCGGTCGCAGATTATGCAGGGCGCTTGTTGGCATCGAGCTGCCGAAAGATCTCAAGCACGTCCACTTCAATCGCCGTCCCCGGTACGGTAAGCGTCGTGGCTGCGCGCCATTGTTGGCCGTCGCACATACGCGCCGTGCGGGAGCTGGGGTCGATCAGCCAGACCATCGGAACGCCCATCGCAAGATAATCCTCCGATTTCGCCTGCACTTCGGAGTAGCTGTCATCCGGCGAGAGCACCTCGATGGCGAGGAGAGGCGGGTCGACCAGCACGTCCGGCGTGTACTGCCCGGTCATGACGACCAGGTCCGGAATTCGAATCCGGGTTGGAGAGACCTGCATTCGCTGCTCGGTCGTCGCCAATACGCCCCATTCCGCTTCATGATTACTGAGTATTCGAGCGAGCAGGATCTGTACTCGCGCGTGATCGAACTTCCCCCCATTTCGCTCCTTCAGCACTCCATCCACGTACTCACGGTCTGGCCGGTAGCTGGTCTGCATGTACTCGTCGAGTGAGAGGAGAGTCGCCGTCGTCGCCATGCCCCGTAGTTTACTCCTGTGGATCGCTGCTTCAACACTGACTCCCTTGCAGCCGCCCTATGTGTGCTGAAGTACAGAGCGATCTGCGAATTTCACAGCAAATCCACATACCCAACCCTGCGACGCACGCCGCGCAAAAAGGTTATTGCCAAGCGTCGTCTGTTGGGCATAGTATCCGTTTCGCACTCAGCTAACTCGCAGCAGAGCGAGCAGGCCAGAGAAATTTCGAGGCCAATTGAGCTTCACAACAGGGCCAGTAGTTAACCAACGCATGATTGGGCAAATAAGACCCATCAGCGTGCTTTGGAGAAGATCAGCATGTCTTGGTACGCGTACTGCATCGCCGAACGCCAATCGTTTCCTGAACTTGCCCGCCACCGCCGCCCGATGCCCCTGAACGGAGTTTCCGGCCTTTGCGGCAATCAGACTTTTCTCTTCCCGGCCGGCGATCTGGCCGTCATCGTATCCGAGCACACCGCAGAAGATAGTGAACGACTTGCCGTAGCATCGATTGCCCAGCAGGCCGCCAAAGATCATGCCCGCGTCATCGCGGACTGCTTCAAGCTGTCCACCGTTCTACCCTTCCGCTTCAACACCACCTTTGCCGATGACGACGGTCTTCGCCGCTCCGTCCGCTCCAACCAGCGCCACTTCCTGGCCAACGTGGAGCGTCTGCGCGGCAAGGCAGAAATGCACCTCAAGGTCCTGGTGGACGACACCTGCCCCGGCAACTCGGCGCGCAACATGACCGTCGGCCATGAGTACCTGACCAGCCTGCGGGAGTCTGCCAGCCGTCAGCGTGAGCGCCAGTCCAAGGCCCGCGCACTGTCCGTCCAGATGCACCGCATGTTCCTGCCACTTGCTGAAGAGATCACGTGCAAGCGCATGGAATCCGGCAAGATGCTGCTCGATATCGCGCACCTGATCGACAACAAGACGATCGAGCGCTACCAGAACAAGTATTCCTCTGCGACCACTGAGCTGAAGGACTGCCGCATGCAGCTCTCCGGCCCCTGGCCTCCGTACCACTTCGTGCAAAAGCACCAGACCGCACACCACGCGTAAAAGTAACCGGCAAACGATACAAATCAAAGCGGATAGTTCCCCAAAGGTACTATCCGCTTTCCTGCGTGCGGACCACCCTTCCCTGCCGCCGGGCATCCTTTTATAGAGAGACCGCGCTTGCGCGATCCTCAAGGAGAAAGCATGCCCCGTACGATGAAGTTTGCCGCACTCAGCGCCCTCGCCTTATCTGCCGTCGCACTCACCGCCCAGGTTCAGAACCCGACCTCGATCGCCCCGCCCAGCGGAGTTGCCGTAACCCAGGACGGCAATGTCTTCTTCTATAAGGTTAAGGTCGTCCAGCGCGATCTCGACGCGATCAACTACCTGCACCGCAGCGGGTCGACCGACGTGCGCTTTGCGGGTACGGATCTGCTCCCCAACGGCAAGGGCCAGGCAAACATCAAGAGTGAGCGCGGCCTGCTCACCATTCACGCGGAGTTCCAGAACCTGACTCCGGCCAACGGTTTTGGCCCCGAATATCTGACCTACGTGCTCTGGGCGATCTCGCCCGATGGCCGCCCGCAGAATCTGGGTGAAGTGCTTCCTGCCGGCACCAAGAACAATATTGATGCGACCACGTCGCTGCAGTCCTTCGCGCTCATCGTGACGGCTGAGCCTTACTTCTCGGTCACCACGCCGTCTGACGTGTTGATTCTGAAGAACATCGTCGGCGAAGACAAGACCAACGGTGTCATCGAAAAGGTCAACGCACACACGACCCTGCTGCCGCGCGGCATCTACGCCGGCGATGGGCAGCACACCGTGCGCACACCCATCACGCGCGACGAAAAGTCCCCACTAGAGCTGTACGAGGCCTACAACGCGCTGCGGATCGCACAGATGGCCGGCGCGGAAAAGTACTCGCCGGACACGTATGCCAAGGCGTCGCTCGACCTGAAGAATGCTGCGGATATCGACGCCGGCAAGCACCCGGATAAGAAGCTCGAGATCACCTACGCACGTGAGGCAGTACAGCGCGCGGAAGACTCTCGCGTTGACACGCTGCGCAAGCAGTCCGCCGAGCGCCAGGCCAATGCCGAGCAGGCTTCCATGAACGCGACCGCACAGGCTGCAGTTTCTGACGCCGAAGCACAGCGCGCACGTGAAGCCACGGAACGCGCTCGTCTGCAGGCAGAGAACGCACGCCTCCAGGCTCAGCAGGCGCAGCTTGCCAAAACCACTGCGGACGCAAACGCTGCAGCCGCTAACGCCGCGGCGCTTGCCGCTAACCAGCGTGCGGATGATATTGCAGCCAAAGCGGCCGCTGCACGTGAGCGCCTGCTCGCCCGCCTGAATGAGGTTCTGCAGACCACCGAAACCCCGCGCGGCCTCGTAGTCAATCTGTCGGATGTGCTGTTTGACACCGGCAAGAGCGATTTGAAGCAGAGCACGCAGGTTTCGCTGGCACGCGTCGCAGGTATTCTGCAGTCGTACGACGGCTTGCAGGTCCAGGTGGAAGGCTACACGGACTCCACCGGTGGCGACGACCTGAACCAGAAGCTGTCTGAAGCCCGCGCCAACACGACCCGCGACTTCCTGGTCAAGCAGGGCGTCTCGACAGACAACATCACTGCCGCCGGCTACGGCAAATCGAACCCCGTGGCAGACAACACTACAGCCGCAGGCCGCGCCCAGAATCGCCGAGTCAACCTCGTCGTCTCCGGTACCGCGATCGGCGTCAAGCAGTCGGCTGCCCCTTCCATGCAGTAAGTTTCACCCAGCAACCGGAAAGGCCGCCTGACACCAGGGCGGCCTTTTTGTATAAAGGACACATGGCTTCCCTGCAAAACAAAACTGTCCTCATCACCGGTGCCAGCTCCGGCATCGGCCGAGCCTGCGCCCACGCTTTTGCCGCTGAAGGCGCACGCCTGCTCCTCTGCGCGCGACGCATCGACAAGCTCACCGAGCTGGTGAGCGAACTCGCCGCCACCAAAGATCAGCCCGACACCTACGCCTTCCGCCTGGACGTTCGCGACCCCGCCGCCGTGCGTGAAACGCTCGCCGGCCTCCCTGCGGAATGGGCACCGATCGATATCCTGATCAACAACGCCGGCCTGAGCCGCGGCCTGACAAAATTCCAGGAGGACGACCCCGAAAACTGGGAAGAAATGATCGATACCAACGTCAAGGGCCTGCTCTACGTCACCAAGGCGATCGTCCCCGGAATGATCGCGCGCAACGCCGGCCACGTGATCTCGCTCGGCTCAATCGCCGGCCATCAGACCTATCCTAATGGCGCCGTTTATTGCGCCAGCAAGGCCGCCGAGCGTGCCATCTCGGACGGGCTTCGGCTCGACCTTATCGGCACCGCCGTCCGCGTCACAAGCATCGACCCTGGCATGGTTGAAACGGAGTTCTCAGAAGTACGATTTCGTGGCGACCAAGCCAAAGCCGCCAAGGTCTACCAGAACATCACGCCACTCACCGCGCAGGATATTGCTGAGACTATCGTCTGGACCGCCACCCGTCCCGCCCACGTCCAGATCCAGACCATCGTCTTGACGACCATTGACCAGGCCAGCGCCACAGTCGTGCATCGCCACAGCTAGCCAACTACGGAACCGTCTAGGCCCGCCCGAACGGCAGCCAGACGGAGAACACCGTGCCCACGCCCATCCTGCTGCGCATCTGCATTTCACCCTGATGCTTATCCACAATCCCCTTCGAGATCCACAAACCCAGCCCCGTCCCGGTCACTTCCTTGCTGGTATGGAACGGCTCAAACAGGGTCTTACGCATCTTCGGCAGAAACCCCGTACCACTATCCGCGATGGTGATTCGCACGCCTTTGATCCATGTTTTCACGCAGGTCGCCGGCCGCAGACGCACCAGCAGCGGGCCTCCATTCGGCATCGCATCATAAGCATTGCGGATCAGATTATTCAGCACCTGCCGGATGTCGCCTTCAAGCAGCATGGCCTCCGCGCAAGGCCGCAGACGCGTTTTCAGCAGCACCTTGCGTGAAGTAAAACGAGAAGCATAAAGCCGCAGTACCGCCGGAATCGTATCTCCAAGCTGCACCGGTGCCGCCGCCGTCTGCTGCCGGTGGAAACGCAGCGTCTGCATCGTGATATCCGCGACGCGCGCCAATTCGCTCTCGGCCAGCGTCGTATAGGTCCTCACGTCGTCCAGATTGTCCGCCGTCCGCACCAGGTAGAGCAGGTTCGTCACGGCTTCTAACGGATTATTGATCTCATGTGCGATGGAGCTAGCCAGCTGCCCCACGGCAGCCAGCTTTTCGCTCCGCCGCAGCGCCTCTTCCGCCTGTCGCGCCGCAGTGATGTCGCGGAAAGTTACCACGGCCCCGCGAACCTCACCGCCGGCAAGAATCGGCTGGGCAGACATTTCCGCATGAAAGTGGCTGCCGTCCTTGCGGAACACATGATCGATCTGATTGGTGAATGGCCTGTTCTTGCGGAAAACGTTGTAAACCGGGCAATCCTCGGCCCCATACTCGCTACCGTCAAGGTAGTGGTGATGCACCATCTGGTGCATATTCCGCCCAACCAGCTCATCCGCCGCATACCCCAGCATGCGTTGCGCTGCACGATTGACAAACGTGCAACCGCCATCGAGCCCTACGCCCCAAATCCCTTCGCCCGCCGAATCCAGCAGCGCCTGCCAGGGGACTTCATCGCGGTCAACCGTGCTGGACCGTTCTACGTTCATGCTTGAATGGATGCACTAACACAGCGCATAAGCCGCCTACCGTACCGAATCAGTATGATGGAGCCCTGTCCCCGGAGCCTTCGCCCCATGCTCAAACTGGCCGTCCTCGCCTTCGCCGTCGCTACCGCCGCCGCGCAAACCCCCGTCCGCATCACGGTCGACGCAGGCCACCCCGGCGCCCCCTACCACCCCATCTGGAACTACTTCGGCGCCGACGAGCCCAACTACACCTACACCCCCAACGGCACGCAGCTGCTCACCGAGCTCAGCCACCTGGACCCCGCCACCCCCGTCTATTTCCGCCCCCACAACCTGCTCACCAGCGGCGACGGCACCCCAGCGCTCAAGTGGGGCTCGACCGGCGTCTACTCGGAAGCGCCCGATGGCTCACCCCGCTACGACTGGACCATCACCGACAAGCTCTTTGACAACCTGGCCGCCACGCACATCCGCCCGATGGTCGAAATCGGCTTCACCCCCAAGGCCCTTTCGCCCCACCCGGACCCCTACCAGCACAGCTTCCCGGCCCCCGGTGCAGACGTCTTTACCGGCTGGTCCTACCCGCCAAACGACTACGGCAAGTGGCGCGCGCTGATCGTAGCTTGGGTCACGCACCTGCACCAACGCTATGGGGCCGCGGTCGAAACCTGGCAGTGGGAAGTCTGGAACGAGCCCGACATCCCCTACTGGCACGGCACGCCGGAGGAATACCTCAAGCTTTATGACATCTCCACCACCGCCGTGCGCCAGGTCCTGCCCCACGCGCAGGTCGGCGGCCCCGCAGTCACCGGCGGCGGAGACAACAAGCACTTCCTGCAGCTTTTTCTCGAGCACTGCGCGCGCGGCCACAACGCCGATACCGGCAAGCCCGGGGCTCCGCTCGACTTCATCAGCTTCCACCCCAAAGGCTCGCCAAAGTTCATTGCCGCGACGCCTGAAATCCCGGCACACGTCCAGATGAACCTCGCCCGCCAGCTCCAGCTCACCGACCGCGGCTTTGAAACCATCGCCACCTTCCCGGAGTACCGCAAGACGCCAATCATCCTTTCGGAAACCGATCCCGAAGGCTGCGCCGCCTGCAAGGGTCCACAAAACGGCTATCGCAACGGGCCTTTGTACGGCGTTTCGGTAGCTGAAATGCTGGCACGGTCAGCTGAGCTGGCACGCAAGCGCGGCGTCAACCTGGCCGGCGCCGTCACCTGGGCGTTCGAGTTCGACTCGCAGCCCCCCTTCGCCGGCTTCCGCGAGCTCGCCACCAACGCGCCACTTACGGACGGCGGAGCCACCGTGATCGACAAGCCAGTCCTGAGCGTCTTCAAAATGTTCGCCCTTCTGGACACGCAGCTTCTTGCTCCGTACGTCGGTGCGATCAGCCCGGGTCAGCACTATCTTCCCTTCACCAGCTCCGGTGCTCTTCCGCTGGACCAGATGCTGGCGCAACCCGCCGGCGGCCTCGCAGATATTGGCGGCTTTGCGCTCACCGATCACAATTCGATTGACATTCTGCTGTGGAACTACGCTGACGTTGACCTGCCCCGGCCACCCGCCCAAATCGATCTCGACGTGACCCACCTCCCGCCCACCGCCCGGATCAGCGTCACCCAGTACCGCATGGACCACACCCACGCCAACGCCTACACCGCGTGGCAGTCCATGGGCAGCCCCCAGACCCTGACCCCAGCCCAGGCCGCCACGCTTCACCGCTCGTCGGAACTGACTGCCGATCCCTTGCCCGGCGCCCCACCTTCCGACGGCAAAGTGAACTTCACCCTGCTCCCCCAAACCGTCGCCAAGCCGGTCAACGGCACGCTCAGCCTACCCACCACGCTGCCCCTGCAAGGTGTCACGCTGTACCACCTGAGCTGGAAGCCCTGACAAAAGCTGAACCGCCATGACCTCCAACTTTGCAATCCGCCTCGCCACCCCGGACGACATTCCCGCCCTCCACGCCCTCATCGCCGCCTCTGTCCGCGGCCTGCAGCAAGCTGACTACACGGAGGCCCAGCGCGAGGGCGCCCTGGGCCACGCACTCGGGCTCGACACCCAGCTCATTGAGGACCAGACCTACTTTATAGCCTCCCCGGCTGATCAGCCGCACTTGATCGCCGGTGCCGGCGGCTGGAGCTACCGCGCCACCCTCTTCGGCAGCGACCACGGCCCCAACCGCATCGGCGCCCCCCTCAACCCGGCCACCGACGCAGCCAGGATCCGAGCCATCTTCGTCCACCCCGCCTACGCCCGCCAGGGTCTCGGCACGCTGATCCTGGCCCACTGCGAAGCTGCCGCTGGCACCGCCGGCTTCCGCAGTTTTGAGATGGGATCCACCCTCACCGGCGTCCCGCTCTACACGCAAAAGGGCTACGTACCCAAAGCCCGCATCGCAGTCCCCCTCCCCAACGGCGAATCCCTCCCCATCGTACTCATGACCAAAATGCAATAGTCCCACCATGCAGATCACCCTCGCCAGGCCTGCAGGGTCTGAAAACCTGTCAAGCCCCTGGCGCCTTCACAACTGGCGTAACTCATAGCAAGGCAATGACTTACACGCCAAAAATACTTGGCATAGTTACCCCTGGCCGTTCGGTAGAATAGAAGTAGCTGGAAAAAACAAAGACCGTTTGATCGGCCGGACAGAAGACCAGCCCGAAACCAGATATGAGTCCAGACCCAAGTCCAGACCTAACCTCAATCGATTTAAGACTTTAGGACCATAACCCGGGTAGGGGGGTAGGGGTCCAAAACGGAGTTAGTGCTATGACCCAGATCCCCCAGTCCGACCTCATCGAATCCATCCGCGCCGCGCTCCAATACATCAGCTTCTACCACCCGGTTGACTACATCACCAACCTCGCCCAGGCCTATGAGCTGGAGCAGTCGCACGCCGCCAAAGACGCCATCGCGCAGATCCTGATCAACTCCCGCATGTGCGCAGAGGGCCACCGCCCCATCTGCCAGGACACCGGAATCGTGACCATCTTCCTGAAGGTCGGCCTCGAAGTCCAGTTCACCTCGGAGACCGGCCACGCAACCATGTCGCTCCAGGAAATGTGCGATGAAGGTGTCCGCCGCGCCTGGCTCGACCCGGACAACAAGCTGCGCGGGTCCATCCTGCGCGACCCCGCCTTCAGCCGCAGGAATACGATCGACAATACACCCTGCGTCGTAGAAGTGTCGCTCGTAACCGGCAACAAGGTGGACGTCACCGTCGCGGCCAAGGGCGGGGGCTCGGAAGCCAAGTCAAAGTTCGTCATGCTCAACCCGTCCGACTCCGTCGTCGACTGGGTCCTCAAAACCGTGCCCACCATGGGTGCCGGCTGGTGCCCGCCGGGCATGCTCGGCATCGGGATCGGCGGCACGGCGGAAAAGGCGATGCTGCTCGCCAAGCAGTCCCTCATGGATCCGATCGACATGCAGGAGCTCAAGGCACGCGGCGCGCAAACCAACATTGAAAAGCTGCGCATCGAGCTCTACGACAAGGTCAACGCGCTCGGCATCGGCGCGCAGGGGCTCGGCGGGCTGACGACCGTGCTTGACATCAAGATCCTCGACTACCCCACGCACGCGGCCAACCTGCCCGTCGCCATGATCCCCAACTGCGCCGCCACCCGCCACGCGCACCTGGTGCTCGATGGCCACGGCCCCGTCTACCTTGACCCGCCGGACCTGAGCGTCTGGCCAAAACTAACCTACGACGTCAGCCGCGCACGCCGCGTAGACCTCGCCACCGTAACCCGCGACGAAGTCCAGACCTGGAAGCCCGGCGAGGTCGTCCTGCTGACCGGCAAGCTCTATACCGGCCGCGACGCCGCCCACAAACGCATGACCGACATGCTCAACCGCGGCGAGCAACTCCCCGTCGATTTCACCAACAAATTCATCTATTACGTAGGCCCGGTAGACGCCGTGCGCGACGAAGCCGTAGGCCCCGCCGGCCCCACCACCGCAACCCGCATGGACAAATTCACCCGGCAGATGCTGGAGCAGACCGGCCTGCTCGGCATGATCGGCAAAGCAGAGCGCGGCGACGCTGCCATCGAAGCCATCCGCGACAACCACGCGGTCTACCTGATGGCCGTAGGGGGTGCCGCCTACCTGGTTTCAAAAGCGATCAAGCACTCACGAGTCCTCGCTTTTGAAGACCTGGGCATGGAAGCCATCTACGAGTTTGACGTGGTCGACATGCCCGTAACAGTCGCCGTTGACGCTGCCGGCACCAGCGTTCACAAAACCGGTCCCGCGGAATGGCAAGCCCGCATTGCCGCGTCGCAACAGCTAGCAGGAACGCCCATCCTGGGGCAGTAGCTCTGGCCTGCTTTTTTGTTGTCATTCCGCAGCGCAGCGAAGGGGATCTGCTTTTACTCCAGGTTCTGCACTTGCTCACGCGCACGTTCCAACTCAACCTTCACCGCCAGCCCGATCTCAGTCAACCGCAATCCACCATCGCCTGAGTTCGCACCGGTTTTCGACAGCAAGGTATTCGCTTCACGATTTAGTTCCTGCAACAAAAAGTCGAGTTGCCGCCCCACTTCCCCGCCGCCGTCAAGGATCTCGACGAAGCGATCAATGTGCGTCCGCAGCCGCACCAGTTCTTCCTCCACATCGCTGCGAGCGGCCAGCAACGCAGCTTCCATCAGCAGGCGGTCGGCCGGAATATCCGCCGCGCCCAGCAGGTCGGAGATGCGGGTGACGAGCTTCTGGTACTCCGCCTCGGCGACATTCGCTCGCAGCCCGCGTGCTTCTTGCGCGTAGTCTGCAAGCCGCTTCATCCCTGCGCGCAGATCGACGCCGAGGCTTTCGCCTTCCGCCGCACGAGCCACGTGAAAGCGCGCAAGCAGCGCATCCTTAACGGCCAGCACGGGCTCCTGCATGGCCGCGAAATCAACCGGAGGAGTCACCATCGTGACGACGCCGGGCATCTTGAAAAGGCTCTCCAGCTTTGGTGCCTCATCCAGCCCAAGCGTCGCCGAGGTGGCGCGGAAAGCTTCCGCATACGAAGCCAGCAGCGCCTGATCGATGTTTACCACAGGCACCGCTACGTTGCGTTCAAGCGTCATCGTAAGCTCAACATGGCCGCGCCTTACGCTGGCTTTCACTGCCTTGCGCAGCGGCGCTTCAAGCGCGTCAAGCCCGCCCGGCAGCCGCACGGAAAGATCAAGGTGGCGATGATTTACAGACTTGATTGCAAGCGTGAAAGAGCGCTCGTTGGCAGTGCCATCCACGCTGGCAAAGCCGGTCATTGATTCAATCGATTTAGACACTTTGTACTTTCCAATCGTCAGTCAGGAGGTGCCTTCAAGCTGCATGCCGTCTGCAGGTTCGGTGTCGAATTGCAGGTCGTGCAGCCGGCGGTATGTGCCGTTCAATGCGAGCAGTTCGTCATGGCTTCCCGTCTCCGTGATGCGGCCGGATTCGATGACAATGATGCGCGTCGCGCGCCGCACAGTCGACAAGCGGTGTGCAATCACGAACGACGTGCGACCTTCCATCAAGTTGGCGAGCGCGGCCTGCACAAACGATTCCGACTCGGTGTCGAGCGCGCTGGTGGCCTCGTCCAGAATCAGAATCGGCGCATTCTTCAGGATGGCCCGCGCAATAGCCAGACGCTGCCGTTCCCCGCCGCTCAGGCGCACGCCTTTTTCGCCGATCAGCGTGTCATAGCCCTGCGGCATGCGCTCAATAAAGTCGTGCGCCAGCGCCATGCGCGCGGCCTGCTCAACCTGCTTGAGAGCAATGCCAGGCTGGCCGTAAGCGATATTGTTGCGCACCGTGTCGTTGAACAGCACGGTCTCCTGCGTGACCTTGCCAATCTGCGCGCGCAGGCTGGCGATGCTGAGCGAACGGATGTCGTGGCCATCGATCAAAATGGCTCCGGAGGTGACATCGAAAAAGCGCGGAATCAGGTTCACGAGCGAGCTCTTGCCACCGCCGCTCGGACCCACGAACGCGATCACTTCACCGCGCGAGACGTTGAGTGAAATCCCGTTCAGCACCTGGCGCGGCGAGCCCTCGTACGCCTCGCCATCATCGTGATAACCAAAGGTCACGTCACGGAATTCGATGGCGCGCGAAAAGCTTTTGAGCACGTGCGCCTTCTTCATTTCAACGACGTCATCCTGCGCGTCCATGAACTTGAAAATGTCTTCTGACGCGCCCAGCGCCTGCTGGAATGAGTTGTAATAAAGCGCGAACTTGCGCACCGGATCGTAGAGCGTAAAGGTCGCCACAAGAAACGTGATGAATGACCCTTCGGTCATGTGATGGGCCTTGATTTCGCCGCGGCCCAGCGTCAGCAACGCTGCAATTCCGATGGCGCCAATGGCATCCATCAGCGGCGAGCTGATAGCCTGCGCGCGCACCGATCGCAGGTTGGCACGGAACAGCCGACGCGCAGCCTGACGGAAGCGAGTCGCTTCCCAAAGCTCCATCCCAAAGGCTTTTACGATGCCGTTTCCGGTGATGGTTTCATGCAAGATGTTTTGGATTTCTGCGAGCTTGTCCTGGCCTGTGCGCGTCGTCGTGCGAACGCGCTTGCCGATGCGTCGCGCCGACAAAATGATGACCGGCACGAACAACAACAGCACCCAGGCCAGCCTGCCGCCGTTCAAAATTACCACCGCGGCCAGGAAGATAAAGGTGAAAAACTGCTGCAGCGCATCGCCGAGCACGGACGACAAAGCAGTCTGCACACGCTCGATATCGTTGATCAAAGTGGACAGCAGAGTGCCCGTGGTGTGCTTCTGGAAGAAGGCGGTCGAGCGCCGGAGGACGGAGTCGTACAGGTCATTGCGCAGGTCTGTGATCAGGCCAAAGCCGGCGTAATTGATCAGGTAGGTGCCCACGTAATCACAGAGCGACTTGGCGATCGCCGAGCCGATCAACATGTAAGCAACGACCGTCCAGGCGTTGTGCAGTGACGGCGGGATAAGGAAATGCAGGTCCAGAACGCGCGCGCTGTTAGGGACTTTGTAGATCAGCAGGTTGTCGGTCGGCGCGTCAGGCTGCAGGACCTTATCGAAAATTGGCTTGACCAGCAGGACGCGGAATGCAGACATCAGGCCGACAAACGCCATCAGCAAAACGGACGCCAGCGAGAAGAGAGCGTACGGGCGGAGATAGGCGAGGAGGCGGAAGATTCGCTTCATGCTGCACCGCCGATGGTGGGTCCCGTCACTGGATCATTCTACTTGGCGGCGCCAAAGCAAGGCGCCTAGTTACGCCTTGCTCTACCGCGGCATGTCGCGGTGCGTTGTCTTTACGCGGTAGCCGGCTTGTTCCAGCCGGTGCTTCATCTCTTCTGCGATGAAGACTGAGCGGTGCTGGCCGCCCGTGCAGCCGAACGCGACCGTGAGATAGCTTTTGCCTTCCTTGATGTAGTGCGGCAGCAGGAACTCGAGCATGTCCGTGGTCTTTTCCAGGAATTGCTCGGTCTGCGGGAAGGACTGCACGTACTGGGCGACCTTGGGGTTCTTGCCGGTGAGCTCGCGGAATTCCGGGACGAAATGCGGGTTGGGCAGGAAGCGCACGTCGAAAACCAGGTCGGCATCAGTCGGCACACCGTTTTTGAAGCCGAAGCTCATGCTGGCGATGGTGAGGTTGCGCTCTGCTTCTCCGCGTTCTTCAAACTGCGCGTTGACGTGCGCGCGGAGCTCGTGGACGTTGAAGCGCGTGGTGTCGAGGATGATGTCGGCGACGTTGCGGATGGGATCGAGCCGCTTGCGTTCGGCGCGGATGGAGTCGACGACGGTTTTTTCCCGACCCATCGGGTGCGGGCGGCGCGTCTCTGAAAAGCGGCGCACGAGCGAGTCTTCGCTGGCTTCAAGAAACAGTACCCGCGTCGGCAGGACCTTGCGAACCTTCTTGAGGATGCCCGGAAAGCGGTCGAGCCGCATACCTTCACGGACGTCAATCACCAGTGCGGCGCGGTCGATTTCCGTCGATTGCCGGACGAGATCTGCGAAGCGTGGGATGAGCTCCAGCGGCAGATTGTCGACGGAATAGTAGCCCAGATCCTCAAACGCCTTGAGCGCAGAGGCCTTGCCGGCGCCCGACATTCCGGTCAGGATGACGAGCTCGCCCGTTGTTTCAGGCACGGACTTCTTCTTCGCAGGAGCGCGCTTGACGGGTGCACGCTTGGCGGCAGGTGTCTTACGGGGAGCCATGCTGGAATCCTAGCACTGCCGCGGCGAGCCAGCGCTGACCCGCCGCGTTTGCTGCTAGACGGAGGCGACTTCGATCATCGGCTCAGCCGAGTCCGGCTTGGCCTGCCGGTCTACTGTGTTGCGGCGTTCCTTATGCTTCACGGCTTGCTGCTCGATCTTGCGCAGCGCGTCATGCAAGGCTTTTTCCATGTCCTTATCTTCGCAGTTGGCAACGAGCGTTTCTGCCGCGGCCGTTGCCGTGACTTCAGCACACATGCGAAAGCTTTCTTCTGACAGGATGACGTGTGCGCTGACCAGACCACCGACGATCTTGTCGATGCGTTCAAGTTCAGTCTGGGCGAGCTGCTTCAACTTCGGATAGATGGTCGTGTTGCGACCGGTGAATTCAACGTTCATGCTGTGTACCTCAAGCTTCTAGGATGCGCCCAAGTGATGGAGCGTGGCCACAGAACTCTAACGCACTCGGCGTTGATGCGTCGAGGGGATCTGCATATCTTCGCGGTACTTTGCTACCGTGCGCCGCGTGACGTTGATGCCCTGCGCCTTGAGCTCGGCGGCAAGATGATCGTCCGTGAGCGGCTTGCGCGGATTCTCTTCTTCGATCAGCTTCTTGACCTTGCGCTTGAGCAGGACCAGCGGCAGATCGCCACCCTCCGGCCCATTGACACCTTCTGAGAAAAAAAAGCGCAGCTCATAAACACCCTGCTGCGTGTGCACATATTTGTTAGCGACGGCGCGGCTTACGGTCGATGGATGCACGCCAATTTCTTCTGCCACTTCCTTGATCATCATGGGCTTCAAGGACTGCTCGCCGTGCTCCAGGAACTCGGCCTGGCGGCGCACGATGGACTCACAGGTGCGGACGATGGTGTTCTTGCGCTGCTCGATGTTGCGCAGCAGTTGGATGGCAGATTTGTAGCGTTCTTTTACGTAGTCGCGGACTTCTTTTTCGGTCTGCTTCTGGCGCATCATGCGTCGGTAGCCCTGGTTCAGGCGCAGCGTGGGCATGTCCTCTTCATTCATCACGACGACGAACGTATCGTCGCGCTTGACGAAAGCGACGTCGGGCTCGATGAGCCGCGTTTCGCCGACGTTGTAGCGCTGGCCGGGTCGCGGATCGAGCGTGCGGATGAAGTCCACGGCGCCGTTGACGGCCTCGGCCGATTGCCCGCAGCTCTTGGTGAGCTCGCGCATGTCCTTCTTTTGCAGCAGCGGCAGGCAGTTGGCGACGATGTGCTCGGCGATGTCAAAAACCTGGCCGCCACCCGAGTCCTTACGCAGTGCGCAGACCTGGATCAGCAGGCACTCGCGCAGATCTCGCGCGCCTACGCCAAGCGGATCGAGCTGATGGATCAACTCACGCGCATGCACGATGGACCGCAGGCAGGACGCGTAGCGCGGGTCGGCTGTGGCCTCGGGCGTGGGCTGCCCGGCTTCCAGCGCGCGCTGCTCACGGGTCTTGAAGGGGATCGGCTCGGGTGGTTCGCTGGCGCGGTAGGCGGCGTCCAGGGCCTCAGCCATCTCATCATCGGCCGCCGTCAGGTAGCCGTTTGAATCCAGATTGCCGACGATCAACTCAGCCGCGGCGCGGACTTCATCGCTCAGCGTGACGGAGCCGAGCTGCCACAGCAAATGGTCAGACAGCGTGCTGGGCTGCGAGAGAAAATGCTCGAACGAAGGCTTGTCGGAGTCTTCAAAATTGGACGAGGCGGTCTTGAAGCCGGGGTCCAGATAGTCCTGAAAGTAGCTGCCAAAATCGATCTCGTCGAAGGGGTCCTTCTCTTCGCGCTTGGCTTCTTCGGCGACGGTTTCGGCAGAGCGCTCGCGGTCGCCTTCCATACCGGTGCGCTCATCGAGCGACGCGTTGGACTCCTCGAGCTCCTCAAGAACCGGGTTCTCGATCATCTCCGAATTGATCATGTCCTTGAGCTCAAGCTTGTTCAACGCGAGCACACTGACCATCTGCACCAGGCCGGGCGTGAGCACCTGCCGTTGCGAGACTTTCAGATTAAGCTTCGGTTGCAGAAACAAGGTGAGACCTCAAGAACCTGGGTGACTTGAGGTGAGTCTACACCCTTCCAAAACTTCGTGCAGACCGCGATTGACGCGGGTTTCTGTGAGTTTCCTCATACGGCGTTTCTTACCGGCACAAGTACGTAAAAAGGTTCTCATGAAGGGCTACATGCTGAATTTCTCACCGAGGTAAATGCGCCGCACATCCGGATTACGGCCCAGCTCGCCAGGAGTGCCGGCAGCAAAAATGCGGCCTTCTGCGATGATGTACGCGCGGTCGGTAACGCTCAACGTTTCGCGCACGTTGTGGTCCGTGATCAGCACGCCGATGCCGCTGGCCTTGAGCTGATGGATGATCTCCTGCAGGTCCAGCACGGCGATGGGGTCGATGCCCGAGAACGGCTCGTCGAGCAGGATGAAGGCGGGCTCGATCGCCAGGCAACGTGCGATTTCGACGCGTCGACGCTCGCCGCCGGAAAGGGCGTAGCCCCGTGTTTTGCGCACGTGACCCAGGTTCAGCTGCTCGATCAACTTCTCAGTTCGTGTCCGACGCAACTGCCAGTTGATGTTTTGCGCTTCCAGCACGGCGAGGATGTTTTCCTCCACCGTCAGCTTGCGAAATACGCTGGGTTCCTGCGGCAAATAGCTGATGCCGTACTTGCGCGCGCGCAGGTACATGGGCAGCCGGGTCAGGTCGACATCATCGACCAGGACCTTGCCCGCGTCCGGCCGGACGAGCCCGACGATCATATAAAAGCTGGTGGTTTTGCCGGCGCCGTTCGGGCCCAGCAGGCCGACGACCTCGCCCTGGCGGATCTCGATTGAGACCCCGCGCACCACCTCTCGCTCGCCGTACGATTTGCCGATTGCCTCCGTCTTCAATACGCGCGTCACTGTCTGGCCCTCGGTTCCGAGCGTACACGACCACCGTCGCCGCCCACTACTTCAACACTTTCATCGCCGCGAACAAAGCGCAGTTGCGCGCCGGTGACGCTGCCGCGCGTTTCATCCTCGAGCCTGGGCGGATCGGCTTTGGTGCCGGTCAGCACGTAGGTTTCGTCGGCCGTGGTGTAGACGATCCTGTCGCCGGTGGCCTTGCGACCGGGCTCCTGCAGGATGACTTGCCCGGTCGCGACGACGCGCTCCAGCTTGCCGGCAAAAAGGTTTTCTGTAGAATCCGCCTTGGCCTGTGCGGGAGTGGCTGCTGCAGCCGGCGCGGCCAGATAGACCAGCGCATCCGCGGCGCGCAGCATGCCTGTCGCTTCCTTGACCAGCACGTCTCCGGCGAAATCGAGCTGCCTGGTGGCGTCCGTGTAAGTCATCCGCTTGCTGAGAATGCTGACGGGCGGGGTGGCCTTTGCACCTGGTTTCCCCGGCTGCCGCGCGAGCGTGGCGTGCACCGTATCGGCGGCCGTGTTGCCGTAGGCGGTCAACGTTTTCTTCGTGCGGTCGAGATCGATTACGGGTGCTTCGACCTGCGATCCTGCCTGCCACATGCGCACGGTGTTGCCGGTAAAGTGGGTCGTGCCGGTGGCCTTGTGGAATTGCGCGCGCGTCGCGAGCACGTGCACCGGCTCCGCCCCGGGCCTGGCCTGCGCGTAGCTCACGCGGACGGCGCCTTCTGCCAGGGCCTCCCCGGTTACGCGCTCCAGTTGCACCTTGTCCGCGAAGACTGCGCTTGCGGCATCGCTGACTTCAGCGCCGCCGGTCAGGGTCAGCACATCGCGGTCGGCGTCGTACGCTGCTTCCGCGGCGCGGGCGTGCTCAACGTCCGGCGGCAGGCCAGCCTTCTTTCCAGCTGCCTCGCGCACGATCTGCACACTGCCGCGCTGGATGGCATGTGCAAGCTGCATCCGCCCCTTCTCGCCCGGCTTTAGATCGAGTGAGAGCGTGTCGCCGGTGCTGGTTTCCTTCGCCGTTTGCTGGCCCGCGGGGGTGCTTTCCACTCGTTCGAGGAACGTCTTGCCCGCGGCGTCCAGGCCGGTGAGCCCAGCCGCGGCGAAGCGGCCGGTAAGCGTATCCGCGTGCACGCTGGTGGCGCTGGCTCCCTTGGCGCTCTTATCAAGGATGCGTAGCTGCGCGTCCCCCGTCGCGACAGCTCCGCGCAGCAGCAGCTTCTGCTTGCCGCCGCCGTCAAGCGCCAGGTCGAGCCGGCCGGCTTCCAACCGCCGTGTGCCGGTGGACGCAGCCTGATCGATTTCAACCGCGCCGCTCAGCAGCGCATGCCGCGCTCGCCCGGCGTCGTCAAACGATACGTGCACATCCTGCGCGCGGCCCTGCTCCTGCTTTGCGGGCGCGTTATTGGCGTAGCGCACGCCACCGTAAAGATGTCCTTCGCGCGGCTGGCCGTCCTCTTCCAGCTTCATATCGAGCCGGTCGGCCTGGATCGTACCGTGCCCGGCGCCGGCCAGCTCTACGTGCCCGCGCGCTTCTACGTCGGTCGGTTTACCATCCGCAGTAGTATGGACGACGGCCTGCTCCGCGGAGGCACTTTGCGCGCCGTCGTCGGTCATGGAACTGTACCTGGGGCCATCCAGCAGCAGCACATTCTTCAAGCGGTCAAGCTCTGCGCGATTGGCTGTGAGCAGCACCGGACGCTGCCGGCCGGGCTCGCCGCGTGTGCCGCTCAGCCTTACCTTTGACTGCAGAACCAGCGCGCTGGTGTTCGAGTTATAGGACGCCCCCACAGCCTGGCCGGTCATGCCCTTGCGGATAAACTCGATCGCCTGATCGGTGGCCGCAGTGCCGTCGTCCTTGCGGAAGACGAGCCCGCTGGTCTTTACGTGAATCATTTCGGCTTCGTCGAAGGGCTTGTCGCCGGGTGGGCCGAGATCGATCAGCGCCTCGCCGACTGCGCGCAGCACGCCGTTCTTTTCGTCGTACTCAAACTCCTGGCCCTGGATGCGGTCGTGGCGTGTGCCGGTGGCGCCAAAGAGCTGAATGCTGACTTGCTGCAGCGTGATCACGCCATTTTTGTGCTGCAGTTCTTTTGAGGCGTGGATCGTGAAGATGATGACGCCCTTCAACGATTGCGAGTAGGTGAAATTGTCCGTCGACTGCGTAATATCCGCGCCCAGGAGTTTGGGCAGATCATGAAACGCCTTCAGCGCCTGACGACGCGCGTAACCCACGTAGCCCACCAGCACCGCGACCAGCAGCACCGCGCTTGCCACCAGCCCAATCCGCACCCCGCGTAGACGACCAGCCATTATTCGCGCTCATCCTGCGTGTTGCTTTCGGCGTCAGAACCCGCGCCGGCGGACCTTGCACCGGGTGTCGATTTGCGCAGCAGCAGACCCATGGAGCGCTGCAGATTCTGCGGCGTGATGATACCCACCACGCGCTCATCCACCACCACCGGCACCAGTTGCGATTGCACGCCCGCCACGCGGCCAAGCACCTCCGCAAGCGAGTCCCCCGGAGCCGCGGTCTGAAACGTTTTTGCCATGATTCCCTGCACGTAGCCGTTGCCAGTAGCCTCCAGCGCCTGCAGCACATCCAGCCGGCCCACTGCGCCCACCATGTTGCCCCCGCGAACCACCGGGAACACATCCTGCAGCGTATGCCGCGCCTGCACCACCGCGTCTTCAAGCGTTGCAGAAGCACTCAGAATCGAGTACTCCGAAAGCATCACGTCGCGCGCGCGGACTGTATCGGCGTTGGTTTCCACGCCTGTTCCCTGGCGGTCACCCTGCGCGGCAAGCAGCATCGCCAGGCCCGCCATAATGGCCCACCAGTTGGTCACGAGCGTGCCACCCAGGACCAGCGCCAGCGCGATTGCGGGACCGACGCGCGAGAACGTGCGCAAGGCCGCGCCGTCACCTGAACGAACCACTTCCGCCTGCACAATTCGCCCGGCATCGAGCGGCCAGGCCGGTAGGAAATTGACTGCCGCCAGCAGCAGATTGACCCACACCGCGGAACGCAGCAGGTGGTCCGGCGTGACCCAGCGCGTGGCAGAAAGGCTGACCTGCGGCGAAACCGCGAGCACCAGCCCAGCTACCGTCAGGCCGAAGAACACGTTCGCCGCCGGGCCGACCAGGGCCATGGTGCGCTGGATCTGGGGCTCACTCAAACGCTTCATGGAATCGGTTGAGCCGTGCGCCATGATGCCACCGGTCGGCAGCAGCAGCAAGCTGCGGGGCTGCAGGCCGAACCACGCCATCGCCACCCCGCGCGCCACTTCCCGCACGACGACGGCGAGCAAAACCAGCCACCACAGCATGACACCGCGGAAGAGAGACCCACCCAGATACGAGGCCCACAAGACTACCGGCAACAGCAGAAAAACAAAAAACGAGTGCAGCCGCACTTCCACCCCGAACACCTTGCCAACCGGTAGCGACCACCCTTGCATGCTCTAGATTGTAGTCCCCACGCGAACTTCAAACACAAAGCGATGCGGAACCAGGAAAAGATGGAAACAACGGGATAGAACAAAAGCTACAAAACGGAAGAACCAATAGATCCGCAAGCTCCGCTCTTATCCGCTTTTTTCCTTTTGATCCTGGTTACGCCTTGTCTTTGTTTCTGCCGGGCGCTCCCGCTAAACTAGCCTGATGCGCGTTATCGCCGGCCAGTACCGTTCCCGCCTGCTCGTTTCCCCACCCGGCACGCTCACGCGCCCGACCAGCGACCGACTGCGGGAAACACTGTTCAACATCATCGCCATGCGCATTCCGGGCTGCCGCTTTGTGGACCTTTACGCAGGCACCGGAGCAGTGGGGATTGAGGCTCTAAGCCGCGGTGCCGAGCGGGTCTGGTTCGCGGAAAAAGGCCCCCCGGCCCTGAAAGCCCTGCGCACAAACCTGGCCGCGCTGAAGCTGACCCAGGGCTATACGCTGAACGATCTGGGAGTCACCCAACTGCTGCAAAAGCTGAGCGTAACGGTCGACGTGATCTACGTGGACCCACCATACGAGGCCGAAGACGAGTACAGCCAGACGCTTGGCTATCTGGGCAGCACGGCCGGGCGCAAGCTGCTCGCACCGGATGCGCTGGTGATTGTTGAGCACGCGACGAAGGCAAAATTCAAGCTCGCCCAGCGCTATGGCTCGCTGGAGCAGACGCGCAACTACAAACAGGGCGACGCCAGCCTGACCTTCTACGCGCAGTCAGCCGAGCCGCCTGTGACCGACCCGCCGGCAGCCGAGTAGGACCATGCGTCACGGCCTTACCGCGGCGGACTGGTTCCGGCCTTCCAGCCCCCGCCGGTATGCGTCCCGGTCCGCAAATCCACCACAAACTCCAGCTCCTTGTCCGTCATCAAATCCCAGCCGAAGCCCCGCAGCTCGTCGCCTTCAAACGAGGTGACCCGCACGCCTTCCCAGGAAAGCCTCGCCGATTCCCACGCCAGACCGTCTACGCCCCAGGCCAGGATCGTCTGGAAGCCGAGGAACAGCAGCAGCCCAGCCGCAACCACCGGGATCACGCGGACCACCGGCTTCATTGCCAACAGGGTGCACTCCTGTGGCTGCGCGGCGTCAGCTATATAAGCGTAGCCGCCCGCGACGGCGCAAAGGTCGCCAGCGCGCGGGCAGGCGAAAACGCCCGTCGGCATGGTGGGGTCCTTGAATCCCAGCGCGCAGGTCAAAAGATAGCTGCCGCCGGCTGCCGGCCGCACCATGAGCTGCAGAGCCCCGCGGGCCAGCGCGTCTTCCTCCCCTGCGATGTTCATCGGCCAGACGTACTGGCGCGCCGGCGCGATCATGGGTGCCGCGGCCAGCACTTGCGCCGACCAATCCTGCGCAAAGTCACTCACGCGAGCGCCTCTGCGAAGTCCGCCAGCAGGTCCTCTTCAGCCTCGCACCCTGCGCTGACCCGCAGGAATCCCGGCTCTACGGCGTCATGACCCCATCGCCCACGACGCTCGGCCGTGGTGCAGATTCCGCCAAAACTGGTCGCTTCCGTCACTAGCCTGGCCCGGCTCAGGAAGTGCTCAGCCGCGGCTTGATCCGGCAAAGTAACGCCCAGAACCGGCCCAAAGTACGTCATCTGAGCGCAGGCGATGGCATGGCCGGGATGCGTCTCCAGCCCCGGGTAGAACGTCTCGTACCCCCGGCCAGCGAACAGCCGCGCCAGCGCCAGGGCGTTAGCGGAACTGCGCTCCAGCCGCAGCGGCAAGGTCGCCAGCGAACGCAGCGCGAGCCACGCCTCCATGGGTCCCAGAATTGCGCCCTGCAGGGTCCGGAAGCGGTCGATCCGCGCGAGCCACGCCGAATCCCGCACGGCGAGGTGCCCCAGGATCAGGTCGCTGTGGCCGCACATCGACTTAGCATCCGAGCACATGGAAAAATCCACGCCCAGCGCCAAAGGCTTCTGGCCCAGCGGCGTCGCGGTCGTGTTATCGAGCGCCACCAGCGCACCGGCTGTGTGCGCTGCCGCACATAGCGCGCGCACATCCGTGATCTGTAGACGCGGATTGCTGGGCGTTTCCAGCCATACCAGGCGCGCACCGGCCAGGTCGCTGAAGCCGACGCGCACCTTGACGCCCATGGGCACCAGGAACTCGTCCAGCAGCGCACGCCCGCCAAAATAGGCCTCTTGCGGCACGACGACGGTGTCGCTTGGGCGCAGCACCGTTCCAAAAACGGCAGCGATTGCAGCCAGCCCGGAAGCGAAAACGCGCACAGGGCCGCCTTCAAGGATCGCGATAGCGTCTTCAAGCGCCGTCCAGGTGGGGTTGTGGGCGCGCGCGTAGGTGTAGCCCTCGCCGCTGGTGTTGCCCGCCAGGTGGAACGGCGAGGCGAATACCGGCCCCTGATGCAGCGGCTCGCCCGCTACGGCCGGGCCTAAAGTCGCCCGGATCAACTTGGTCTCATCCTGCAAGGCACCCTCCAACGATTACGACTCGAAATGCTGCCAGCCATCCGCTTCCAGTATCTCGCCTTGAAGCTTTATCTCAGTCCCGGCCACAAGCTCCCCGATCCGAGTCACCTCCACCCCCGCAATCCTGCCCGGCACCTTGCCCGGCGACGTGAACAGCAGCTCGTAATCCTCCCCGCCGTGCAGTGCCTGGGCGAGCGTCGCCCCCGGCGCCACGGGGATGCCGGACAACTCCGCGCCAACGCCGGAGGCTTCGCAAAGCCGCGCCAGATCGAGTGAAATCCCATCGCTCAGGTCCATACAGGCGGTGGCAATCCGTCGCAGCGCAAGCCCCACGGCTATACGAGGCTCCGGAAAAGTCTGCGCCCCGCGCGAGTCACGCGCGCCCGCAGCCATGGCCGCCAGCTCAACCGCCGAAGCTCCCAGCCGCCCCGTCACATAAATCCCATCGCCTACCCGAGCCCCCGAACGCAGCAGCGCCTTACCCCGCGGCACCGCGCCCGTCAGCACGATATCCGCAACGATTTCCGCTCCCGGCGCCTGTGCGGTATCTCCGCCGGCCAACGTGACGCTGAATCGCTCCGCCAGCGCGCCCAGCCCGCCCATGAATCCATCTACCCACGCCAGATCGAATCCCACGGGCAGGGCGAGCGACAGAAACGCTGCCAGTGGCCTGGCCCCCATCGCCGCGATATCCGACAAACCGCGCGCCAGGCAGCGGTGCCCGGCTGATTCGGCCGAGTGCCAGTCCCGCCGAAAGTGCCGTCCTTCCAGCAAAAAGTCGGTGGTGACGACCAGTTCGCAGCCGCGCGGGATTTGCAGCACGGCGCAGTCGTCGCCGATGCCGACGCGCACGCACGCCCCGGCGCGCGGTTCCGCAGCCTTGATTCTTGCGATGAGCTCCAGTTCCCGCACCGATGATTCTCCTGATCTTTACTCTTCCACACTTGTCCCGGGGACTCATCCTTGATACCCTTGGAGGGTTGCGGAGAATCATCCGCGCCAAACCGAATGCGATTCAGCAATCCGCATTTGCATCCAATCCACCGCCGTCTCCAAGGATTCTGACCCCGTGCCCACGAAAAAGCGTTTCTACATCCTTTTCGTGAGCCGTGAAGCAGATGGCGCGCTCAAAAAAGTTCCGATCCCCCTTCATTATGCGTATGTTTTTGTGGCAGCCGCCGCTATCGGGCTGTTTACGATCACCGGCCTGGCCGGATCGTACTCCCGCATGCTGATCAAGACGGCCCGCTTCAACCAGTTGCGGCATGATCACCAGACGCTGCAGAACGACTACGCGCACCTGGAAAAACAGGCGCATGAGAAAGACATGCAGGCCGCCAGCCTGGGCTCGCTGGCGACTGAAGTTTCCGCGCTTTACGGCTTGACCGCCAACAAGCTTTCCGGCGTCAGCTTCCGCAGCAAGGGTAAAGCCTCCAAGGATAGCCCCGTCATCGCGAACGCCAACACGATTTCGAACGAGACTTACTACAAGTCGCTGGACGCATTTTACGCCTTGCGCAACTCGGCGCTTTCTGGCGATACGACCCGCATTCTGGCTACCCCAACCGACATTGGCCGCATGGCGAACCCGCTGATGCCCGGACACGATGTCGCTGGGCTTGGTCCTGACAGCGGTTCCGGCCCGAATCTTTGGCCGGTCGATGGCGAAATCAGCTCCTCCTTTGGCGAGCGTGAAGACCCCATGACGGGCAATGGCGAAGGCGAGTTCCACCCCGGAATCGATATTCGCGCGCCTGAAGGTACACCCATCCATGCCACGGCGGACGGAGTCGTGACCAACGCAGGAATGGTTAATGGCTATGGGCGATTCATCGCGATAGACCACGGCCACGGGGTGACCACCGGCTACGGCCACATGAGCGGATTTGCCGTTACCACGGGCCAGGCCATCACGCGCGGACAGATTATCGGCTACGTCGGTCACTCCGGCCGGGCCACCGGCAACCACGTGCATTACGAGGTCCGCATCCACGGAGCCATCGTCAACCCGCACAAGTACCTGCGTACGACGTTGGCTCAATTCGCGACTACCTCCGAACCCGCCTCCTAGAAGCTCAAAAAATGGTGCCCGTTGCATCCGCAGCCTGGGCGCTGGTTAGTTGGGTCTCCCCCGCTCAGTTGTGTATTCGCCTTTGTTGCTTTTCGGTCCCATTCCCGAAGAGGAAACACCGATTGCCCTTGCCGCCCCGGCTTGCCCCGCATACAGTCAACCCATGCGCCAACTCCTGTTGCTTGCAGCCATGGCCCTCGCTCCCTGCGCTCACGCCCAGATTTTCGAGGCATACGCCACCTTCTCCCCCACCCACCTCGGCAACGTCCAGAACGGACTTACGCTCGCGAGCAACGGGGTGGCCAATCAATATACTTATCAAACGCAGTACACCAGTTTTTTCGCCCCTGCCATCGGCGGCGGCATTACTCTAAACGTAATCCCCCTGGGTCCCGTGCGCCTGGGTGTTGACGTGCGCGGCTCAACCAAGCCGGGAACCAACGGGGTCGATTCTGCCCTTGCCGGCATCAAGCTTGCGGTCAAACCGCCACTGCTGCCCATCAAGCCTTATATACAGATTTCCGGCGGCTATCTCGCCACCCGCTCCAATGGCTTCAATTACTCCTCGAATGACGGCGGCACAACCACCCTCGTCACAGGCGCGACTATTACCAACAAATATGCCGCAATCGAAGGTATCGCCGGCATCGACTACCACTTGCTGCCCTTCGTGAATTTCCGTATCGCAGAGTTTGGCTACGGCAAGGGATACAGCGTTGGCCCCAACTTCAGCAACAACTTTGGCGCGGTGACGACCCAGAACGACCTCAACTTTTTCACCATCAACACCGGCCTCGTAGTCCACTTCTAGCGGTCATTCCCAACTGCCGACGGCACCCTTAGCCGAAGCTTCAGACTGGCTCCAGACTGATCGCTCGACATGAGCGGCTCCGCCAAGCCCGGAGGGAGCGATGGCGGGGAGACGGGGCGGCGCTCCCGCCACTCAATAGTGGCCTCGTGGTTCATTTTGAGAGGAAGCCCCGCCGCTGTTATCGTCCGAAGATTCATCTGCCCTGGCTCCTGATTTCGTGTTTTGTGTTTTGGTCAGCTCATTTTGAGATGCCTTCCGACACCATCGCACGGAAGTTTTTTTCGCCCTGCCAAGCGCCCACTGCGGGTGAGTCCCAAAGCCGCCGCAAGCGTCTAAACTAGACACTAGAGGGCCTCCCCATGAAGCGCACGCGTTATACAAAATTCACCGGCGACCTCGCCAGCAGCTTCGGCCTCGAAGACCTCATGCAGGCACTCTCGGATTTCCTGCTTGACTCCGGCTTTGACGATCCGCTGAGCCGCTTTCAGTCGCTCGATGGCGACCAGACCATGGACAACCTGCGCGAGGCCATCCGCCAGGCGCTCGAGTCCGGCGACCTGTTCGACGAGGAAGCGCAGGAAAAATTTGAGGCGCTCGAGGAAGAACAGGTCGAAGAGCTCATCGACCAGATCATCCAGAAGATGCAGGAACAAAACTTTATCAACGCCGAGCAGCCCGATCAGGGCCAGGGAGAGCAGGGCGACGGTGACGGCAACGCACGCTTCGAAGTCACCGACAAGGGCATGGACTTTCTCGGCTACAAGGCGCTGCGCGAGCTGCTCGGGCCCCTGGGCAAATCGTCCCTTGGCCGCCACGACACGCGCCACGAAGCCGCCGGAGTCGAAACGAACGGCAGTTCCAAGCCCTATGAATTCGGCGACTCGCTCAACCTCGACATCACCACCACGCTCTCCAACGTCTTCGCCCGCGAAGGCACCGACTTCGCCGCGAACGGTGGCCGCCTGAATCTTGAGTACTCCGACCTTCAGGTTCAGCAGGCCGACTACCAGTCATCCTGCGCCACGGTCGTCCTGCTCGACTGCTCGCACTCCATGATCCTGTATGGCGAAGACCGCTTCACGCCCGCCAAGCGCGTCGCGATGGCGCTAGGCCATCTTATTCGCACGCAGTTTCCCGGCGATACCGTCGACCTCGTCCTGTTCCACGACACCGCCGAACACATCCCCATGGGCCAGCTTCCGCGCGTCAAAGTCGGCCCCCACTACACCAATACGCGCGAAGGCTTGCGCGTAGCCCAGCGCATCCTGCAGCGCAGCAACAAGGACATGAAGCAGATCGTCATGATCACGGACGGCAAGCCCAGCGCGCTCACGCTCCCGGACGGGCGCATCTACAAGAACGCTTTTGGCCTTGACCCGCTCGTCATCAGCGAGACGCTGGAAGAAGTAAACCGCTGCAAGCGCTCCAACATCATGATCAACACGTTCATGCTCGCCAGCGATTTCCAGCTCGTCCAGTTCGTCCAGCAGGTAAGCCAGATGTGCCGCGGCAAAGCCTACTTCACCACGCCTGAAACGCTCGGCAGCTATCTGCTGATGGACTTCATGAGCCGCAGGATGAAGACCGTCCACTAGCTGACGACCTGCCGCTCCTGACGCTTAGGTCCTTTGGAGGAACCGGGCAGCCAGCCAACGCCGAACGGGCTCGTCCCAAAGCTTCAGGGCCGCATACGCAGTTGCAATCGCCACGATCAGCAACCCGGCTCCCACGAGAGCTCCTTGCGCCGGCGCGACCTTGTTCCTGATCGCCCAGCTCGTATACAAGTAGATCCACGTGTAGTGCGTGATGTAGAGCGGATACGACAGGTCCCCGAGCACCTTGCAGATTTTGCCCTCAACGGGCCCACATTTCTGACGCCCCGCGCCCATGGCCACGATCACGGGAAAGAGGAGCAGGATTGTAAGCGCCTCGTACAGTCCGTTCACCCAACCGTGATGCGCACCGCCAAAGCGTGGCAACGCCATCGCTCCAACGAGCAGCAAGCTGCACCAGGCAAACGCACCAGGCACCCGTAGCCGAAGTCCGGCACGCATCAGCAGCATTCCGGCAAGAAACGGGTAGAGCAGCCGCGCAAAGCCGATATGCAATTGCGGCCCGTTGATTGACCATCCGCCACGAATATCGCCTTCTGCGCCAAACACGGAAGTCTGCACCAGCAGCGCAGCTGAAGCGACCAGCAACAGGCCCAGCACTCTCTTTGAGCAGCGCCGCAATCCCAGTGGATACGCAAGGTTGGCGACATATTCAAACATCAACGACCATGCCGGCCCATTCAGCGGGTACGATTCATCCCACCCGCGGATATCCAGGTGCGGCGTCACCGGGATCATCAGAGATCCCAGCAGGCAGTAAAGCACCACCCTCCAGGGCGGCGTCACCGCAATCAGCGGCATGACGGCTCCCTTGCCCAGGTAGAAAAACAAAGCACCCAGCACCGTCCCGAAGATCACCATGGGCTGCAGCCGGATCAGTCGTCGCTTGCAAAAATCCCATGCGGTCATCCGGTCCCAGCGATCGTCGTAAGCGTAAGCCACGACGAAGCCGGAAAGCAGGAAGAAGAAATCAACGGCCAGATACCCGTGGTTGATGATCTGCTTCTTCGGGTCGCCGCCGGTAAAAGTTTCAAGCGTATGAAAGATCACCACCGTGATCGCCGCCACCCCGCGCAAGCCATCCAGCACCTGGTAGTGAGTCTTCACGGGGGCTATCAGGATCGCATCTTCCATGGAGCACTCATCCTAAGCTCACTAGGCCAGTCTCCTCAATACCTCCAGCTCATATCCGCCCCTGCCGGCGCCGTCTGCGCAATCCGTTCCATCACTTTCGGCAGATACATTGTGTTGTAGTGGAGTCGGCTGTAGGCGTTCGGCAGCGAGGGGTCCCCATTCCAGCAGTGCTCCGCGCGCGGCCCGTACTGCACCTCGCCCTTATAGGCGACGCCGTGCCCGGGCGTCCCGGTCTGCTTCAAAAAATCTTCCATCAGGTACACGGCGTCGTTCAGGAAGTAGGTATCTTCCGACCCAACGTAGATGTGAATCTTGCCCTGGACCTTGGGCCCCAAGGTCTTCCAGTCGCGCTGCAGAATGGCATTCAGGTCGAAGTGATCGTGCCAGTACGCGGCCGTTTTGTGGTCGATTGCGCCGGTCGTCTTGTCGAAAATAGGCTGCGGATACCCATCCGCACCAACCGGCCCATAGACCGCCTGCCAGATATCGAACTGCTCGCCGGAGCGCCCCTTATCCCCGAGCGCCGCCTCATACGCCACGTTATCTCGGATCGAAATCAACTGGTGCCCCAGGTAGTCGCGCATCGAGGGCTGCTCCACGCGCTTGTTCGCTCCCTGCGCCCAGAACATGTTCTCGTCTTTGTACAAATCACGGGTCGTGTAAGCATGGAAATCAACCGGATCCGGGCACGCGACAAACGCGCCGTTATAGTCTTCCGGGTAGAACATCTGCACGGCCAGCGCCTCCCACCCACCGGTCGAGCCGCCATAAGTAAACCGCGCCCAACCCTGCCCGATTCCGCGATACTTCGCCTCAACAGCCGGCAGCAACTCATGCTCGATTGCATCGCCGTAAGGCCCGACATTGGCTGAATTAACCGCATAGCTATCGTCATAAAACGGGTTCGCATGCTGCACCTGCACCACCAGCACACGCGGAAATCCCGGCGCCGTCCATTGCTGAAACTCCTTGTAGGCCTCCTCCTGCTGGATGCGGTTGTACCCCGCCAGGTGAAAGCGCTCGCTGTAATCGGGCTTCATGGAAGCGTCCGGCGGCGTGGTCCGAAAGTCCGGAACGCTATCCGGAAAGTGGCCGTGGAACAACATCACCGGGTAGTGCGCCGCGGGGTGCGAGTCGAACCCATCCGGCACCAGCACGATCGCCGAAAGGAACATTGGCCGCCCCCAGAACTTGGTCAGCAGCGGGCTCTGCATGCGGAAATGCTTCACCCACTTCGTGTCCTCGACGGGCGGAATCGGCGGGATCACTTTGTCCAGCACCACGTCGACATCCGGCGCGCCCGGCCCTACACGGATCTTGCGCGGCGCGGAATACAGGTTGCCCGGCGCCAGATTCCAGTGCTGCCCTTCGCCCCGGTCCGGCGCCAGTTTAACGGTTTTGCCATCGCCGCGATGGAACGTTTCATACACATTCAGCACGGCCTGCACGGTGTAGTCGCCCGGCGGAACGTCCTTGAGCGACGCACGCGGATACCCCGCCGCATCGTCGCCAATTGCCACCTTGCCCCCCAGCAGCAAGCCGTCGACGGTCTTGCCGAACACCTGCTGCGAAAGCGGAGTGTCGTCGATCTGCATGCGCGGTTCGGCGGTCGCATTGTTGGAAAGCAGCAGCAAAACTCGCCCGTCATAAGCCTGAACCGGGGAGGACGCGCGGATCGGAACCGTGACAGTAAACTTCTGCGCGGAAGCACACGCACTCACCAGCAGCAATGCCAAAAGCAATTTTCGCATAGCCGCAGTATACCCAGCGCCTGGATAAGTCGAGGCTTTAGCCTCGACATTTTCTAAGGAGCTATAACGGGCTTAGCCCCTGGAACTTGCTTTCTTACCCCGCCACTGCCGCCGTCAACTCCATCTGCTCACTCCCATGCTCATCCAAATAGGGCCGAAAGCACGTACGGCAACGAGCCTCATACAAACCCGCCGCCCCCACCACCACCAGTTCCTGCGATTGCCCCAGCCGCTGCGTATGAATGGCCGGCGCGCCGCACTGCATGCACACTGCACTCAGCTTTGTGACCTCATCCGCAATCGCCATCAGTGCCGGAATCGGCCCAAACGGCTCCGCGGTAAACGTCGTATCGAGCCCCGCAATCAGCACCCGCTTGCCCAGATGCACCAGCTCCATCGCGAGCGGAATAATGCTTTCGTCCAGAAACTGCGCCTCGTCAATCCCGACGACCTCTACCTCATGCAGCTGCTCATACAGCGCCTCACGCAGGCGCTCCACATTGGCTACCGTGCAGGCTTCATGCGTCTGCTGCGAGTGCGACGCGATCGACGTCCGGTGATACCGCAGGTCGATATCCGGCTTGAAGCAGGCCACCCGCTGCTTCGCAATCCGCGCGCGCTTCAGCCGCCGGATCAGCTCCTCCGACTTCCCCGAAAACATCGGCCCTACTATGACTTCAATCCGCCCAGGCGTCGTGTGCATCGCTAAATCCTACTTGCCTGACCCCTGTTTATAACTGCCGCAAAACTCGCGGGGGCGATCGCTATAATTGGCCGCACCAGCATCTTGCCCCAAAGGGTCCACGCGCACATGATCCCACCCATCCTGCTCCTGGCCGCGCTGCTGCAGACCACACCCGCCGCCGCGCCTGCCCCGCACCACGAAATCAACTTCGAGGCCGAGCGCCAGCAGGCCGAAACCCTGTTCACGGCCGGCAACCTGGCCGAAGCGCTCCCGCTCTACCTCGATCTTGACCGCCAGGACCCCACCGTAGCCCTCTTTGCCGAGCGCACCGGCGCATGCCTCTTTGCCAAAGAAGCGACCATGCCGCAGGACAACGCTCGACTGCAGACGCACCTGCAGGCCGTGAAGGAGCTCCGGCGCGCGGCAGCCCTGGGCGATAACAGCTCCTACGTCCGCACCGCGCTCAACGCGGAGTCGAAATCTTTTGTCGGCGCCGTCATTGCCGGCATCCCGCTCACAGTTGGCTACACCTACCACGGCAAACCGGAAGCCCAGGCGGCCTTTGAGCTCGGCAACAAGGCCTTCCACACCGCGGACTACGCCACCGCCGTAGAAGCGTACAAATCCGCTGCCACGCTGGACCCCGACTGGTACGACGCCGCGCTCTTCACCGGCGACACCTACATCCACCTGAAGGACTGGAACAACACCGGGCTCTACTTCGCCAAGGCCATCAAGATCGATCCTGACCGCGAAACGGCCTACCGCTACTGGGGGGACATGCTCTACAACACCGGCTCCCCTGTGACCGCAAGGCAGGAATACGTGGAAGCGGTCGTCGCCGAACCGTACGGGAACGAGGCGTTCAATCGCCTGAGCCAGTGGTGCCAGCACACCAAACACCAGATGGTCACGCCGGCAATCAAGCGGCCAGAGTTCATCACGCCCAACGGCGAACTCAAGATCGACCCCGCGCTTGAGGCCTCCACCGCCGACGGCCGCTCGTCCTGGATTGTCTACCAGCAATACCGCGTGGCTCACGGCGCGCGCGTGTTGAACCAGGTGATCATCGGCGGCGGCATCGACAAAAACGCGGTCGTCACACCCAGCGGATACCGCCATTCCATTGAAGAAGAGCACGCGGCCCTGCGCGCAATGCTCGCAGACGTAGACGCCAAAATCAAAGCCGGCACGCTGGACGCGACCAAGCTCGACGTGTCGATCGACACAATCCGCAAGCTCGAAGCCCAGAACGTGCTCGGCGCCTGGATCTGCATCAACGCCGCAGACGCCGGCATACGCGCAGACTACCCCGCATACCGCGCCAAGCACCGCAAGCACCTGTACAGCTACGTCTACAACTACCTCATTCGAGACACGCCACCAGCCTCATAAGCCATAGGCGCGGACTCTTAGGCCTTCACCATCGGCTCCCAAAGCTCAATCTTGTTGCCTTCCGGGTCATAGATCCACGCAAATTTCCCGTAGCTGGCAGAGTCCCGCTTCGGATCAATCGACACCCCATCAGCCTTCATCTTCTCAAGCAGCGCATCCAGATCATCCACCCGGTAGTTGAGCATCGCGGTCTGCGGCCCCGGCCCGAAGTGCTTGGAAGTTTCCGGAAACAGCGCCCAGGAAGTCGATCCGGTCCCCTTCGGAACCTCATCCGACCACTCGAACTTGAACCCGCCATAGGGGGCTTCCACCAGGTTCAAATGCTTCGCATACCAGGCCGAAAGCGTCTTCGGATCCTTGGCCTTCAAAAACACTCCGCCGATACCAGTCACTCGTGCCATGCCGCAAAGTTACCACATCAGCCTGGGTGGCCCATCCACCGCGGCCTTAGCGTGTAGAGTTGGATGCCAGCCGCTCCACCAACGCCGTTACTGCCCCAGAATCGATCGTCCGCCCCGCCAGCTCAGCCCCCTCCAAAAACCCGTCCGCAAGCCCGGCGACAATCAACACCGCCGCAGCATTCATTACCACCACATCCCGCCGGGCACCCTTCTCCCCCGCAAAGACCGCCCGCAGTATCCCAGCATTCTCCTCCGCATCCCCACCAGCCAACGCCTCGATCGGCCAGGTCGATAGCCCGAACGCCGCCGGCTCCAACGTCCCAAACTGCGCCTCGCCTTCGATCACCTCGCCCACGACCGTTGGTCCGCAAACCGTGAATTCATCCATCCCCATGCCGTGCACCACAAACGCATGTTTCGCTCCCAGCCGAGCAAGCGTTCCCGCCACTACCGGCACCAGGTGCGGCGCATATACGCCTACTACCTGCGCCGCCGCGCCTGCCGGATTTGTCATCGGGCCAATCAGATTGAACGCCGTCCGCACCCCCAGCGCTCTTCGCACCGGCATCACCGCCCGCATCGCCGGCTGAAACAGTGGGGCAGATAGAAACGCAAACCGCTGCCCCCGCAACTCTGCCGCCGCTGACTCCGGCGTATGCTCCACCCGGATCCCCAGCGCCGCCAGCACATCCGCCGACCCTGACCGCGAGGTCACCGCCCGGTTCCCATGCTTCGCCACGGTAGCCCCCGCCGCCGCCGCGACCAGCCCGGCCGCCGTCGATATATTGAATGTCCCCGACCGGTCCCCACCCGTCCCGCAGCTATCCACCAATCCAGCCCGCTCGGCATCCGTCAACGGCACCCGCACCGACCGCCCCCGCAGCACATCCACAAATCCCGCGAGCTCATCCGCAGTTTCTCCACGAGCCGCCATCCCGCCCAGCAGCGCCGCCAACTTCAATTCATCCAGCTCATTCAGCGATGCCTCCAACACCCCTCGCGCCGACTCCCGCGAAAGCTTTCCCTGCCCTTCCATCACCGTCCGCAGCGCCTCATCCAGCATCTCCATCCCCCAAGTATCCACGTCCCAGCTCACAAATCACAACTCCCAAGCTCAAAAGTCGAAAGAACAAATACATTCCTTGGCGCCCCAAACCGTGCGATTACCGCAACCCACCATTGCCCACCCCCCACCCCTCCGCTATGATTCAGGGGCTGATACATCGTCCCTTCCGGGACAGCGGAGCCCCATGAAAATTCACGAGTACCAGGCCAAAGACATCCTCCGCAAGTACAACGTGCCCGTCCCCGGCGGCGAAATGGTCATGACCCTTGAGCAGGCCGATACCGCCGCGAAGTCCCTCTTCGCCGCCGGAAATGCCGTCGTCGTCGTGAAAGCGCAGATCCACGCCGGCGGCCGAGGTAAGGGCGGCGGCGTCAAGGTAGTCAAGGACATGGCAGCCGCTGATGCCGCCGCAAAGGCCATCCTCGGCATGCAGCTCGTCACCCACCAGACCGGCCCCGCGGGCCAGAAAGTCCAGCGCCTGCTGATCGAAGAAGGCTCAGCCATCGACCGCGAGCTCTACCTCGGGCTCGTCCTCGACCGCGCCTCCGGCAAGATCGTCTTCATGGCCTCGCAGTCCGGCGGCATGGAAATCGAGGAAGTCGCCCACGCCACCCCCGAGCTCATCTATAAGGAGTACGTCGACCCCGCCGTCGGCTTCCAGCCCTACCAGGCCCGCGCCCTCGCCTTCAAGCTCGAGCTCCTCCCCACCCAGATCAACGACGCCGTCAAGTTCATGACCGGCCTCTACAACGCCTTCATCGCCACTGACTCCACCCTCATGGAGATCAACCCCTTCATCACCACGAAGGACGGCAAACTCATGGCGCTCGACTGCAAAATCAACTTCGACGACAACGCCATGTACCGCCACAAGGACCTCAAAGAACTACGCGACATGGCCGAAGAGGACCCGCTCGAAGTCGAGGCCTCGAAATTCGCCCTCAACTACATTAAGCTCGACGGCAACATCGCCTGCATGGTCAACGGCGCCGGCCTCGCCATGGCCACCATGGACATCATCGAGTACGCCGGCGGCCAGGCCGCCAACTTCCTCGACGTAGGCGGCGGCGCCAACCAGGAGCAGATCGAAAACGCCTTCGGCATCCTCCTCTCGGACAAGAACGTCAAGGCCATCTTCATCAACATCTTCGGCGGCATCCTACGCGTAGACGTCCTCGCCACCGCAGTAGTAGCCGCAGCCCGCAAGCTGAACGTCTCCCTGCCCATCATCCTGCGCCTGGAAGGTACCAACGTAGAAGAAGGCCGCAAAATCCTCGCCGACTCCGGCCTCAAGTTCTCCGTAGGCACCACCATGAAGGAAGCCGCCGACCTGGCTGTAGCCGCCGCCAAGGGCTAACCTCAACCGCACGTCTTTGCACTCCGTCTTTGCCTCTTTATCTTTGTCATTCCCGAAGGGAATCTGCGGTCCAAAGCCCCAACCAAAGCGCGAGCTAACCAAAACCGCAAGGGCTGAAGGCCCGACTCATACCAGCCTAGGCCGCAAGGCCTAGGTACCTGAACAAACGGGATCAAAGGGCTGTAAGCCCGACTCATAGAGGCCAGTCGGCTGATAATTCTGCTTCGGAAAGATCAAGAGGAATGTTATGAGATTTGCCAGCTATGGGCCATTCGCTTACCCAGAACAGACAAACGCGAATACAGTCGCTCTTTTCGAACAGATCGCTTCAGTAGCAAGAACTCTCGAGTTTGGCGTGGGCGTTTATATATTCGTAGCACAGAATAAAGCCGGCATAATGGAGCCTTGGTATGTCGGCAAAACTTCAAGAAGTGCAAAGCACGCTTTTGGTGCGCGTATTTGTCATCACCTAGAAGTCGATAAATTTTCTAATCAAATGTCAGATCCTCAAGGGATAGCAATTTATCTGGTTGCCGCCGTCGATCAAGACTGCCAGATGCGCACAGCGAACAGCCTCACAGTTGACGAAGCAGTGCAGATCGGGGACCTTGAGCTAGCTTTTATCGGCTCGGCTTTTCGTGCGAACCCGCAATTGCTCAACGACCAGGGAAAGGGCTCTGCGCCTTACATTTCGACGCAGGGTCATCTTGACAGTTGCAACACAGCGCGGGCTGCTATTGAACTCGCTGAGATACTGAAGATCGTTTAGCTATAGGAGCCACACATGTCCGTACTCGTAGACAAAGAAACCCGCCTCATCGTTCAAGGCATCACCGGCCGCGAAGGCCTCTTCCACGCCCAGGGCTGCCGCGAATACGGCACCAACGTCGTCGGCGGTGTCACCCCCGGCAAGGGCGGCACCACAGTCGACGGCTTCCCCGTCTTCAACACCGTCGAAGAAGCAGTCGCCAAGACCGGCGCAAACGTGTCCGTGATCTTCGTCCCGCCCCCCTTCGCCGCGGACGGCATCCTCGAATCCACCGCCGCCGGCCTACCCCTCGTCATCTGCATCACCGAGGGCATCCCCGTCCTCGACATGGTCAAGGTCTGGGAAGTCGTCAAGCACTCGGGCACCCGCCTGATTGGCCCCAACTGCCCCGGCGTGATCTCGCCCGGCAAGGCCAAGGTCGGCATCATGCCCGGCCGCATCCACAAGGAAGGCTCGGTAGGCATCGTCTCAAAATCCGGCACCCTCACCTACGAAGCCGTCTACCAGCTCACCACCCGCGGCATCGGCCAATCGACCGCGATCGGCATTGGCGGCGACCCCATCATCGGCACCACCCACATTGACGCCCTGAAGCTTTTAAACGAGGACCCCGACACCGAAGCCATCATCATGATCGGCGAAATCGGCGGCTCGGCCGAAGAAGCCGCCGCGCGCTACATCAAGGAAAACGTAAAGAAGCCGGTCGTAGGCTTCATCGCCGGCCAGACCGCCCCCCCCGGGCGCCGCATGGGCCACGCCGGAGCTATCATCTCCGGTGGAGAAGGCACCGCCGCAGAAAAGATGAAGGCCATGGAAGAAGCCGGCATAACGGTGGTCAAATCCCCCGCCGAAATCGGCGAAGCCATGGCCCGCCTCCTCGGCAAAGCCTAGAGCAAAGACAGAACGCAAAGTGAAAACGCAAAGGTCCGCAAAGTATATTCTCTGCGAACCTTTGCGTTTTTCCTTTGCGCTCTTTGCGTTAGAAGCCTTTCGCCAGCATCAGCAAGCCATCAGTGCTTAGCCACCATCTCCATCACATCTTTACGCAGCGCCATCGAGCTAGCCAGCCGAGCGTAGTACATGTGCCCGCCCGCGTACTCATGTACGGCAACCCGCGTAGGATCGCCCATAATGGGAATCTGGCTCACCGTCAGCACCGACCCCATAAATGGGCACGATAGATCCGCCCAGCCATGCGCAATCACGACGCGAAATTTTGGGTCGGTCGCAATCGCGACGCGCAAGTCCGTAGCCGCCGCAGATCCGGCAAAGGCACCATTCCGCCCGCCGCGATCCCACATACGATTCACGTCGTCGCTCAGCGCCTCATAGCGTGCATCGGTCTTCCAGCCAACCGTCCGAGTCACGAAATCCACCATCGCCGTCGTCGTCGGCGCGATAATGCTCAACAAAATCGGATCATTCGTTTCCTGCGTCGGCGTATAGGGGAACGGGTCAAACGCCGTCACGTTCGGGTCATAGCGAGACCCCAGCTTGCCCGTCTCGCGAAATTCCTCGCGCAGAAACGCCTGCGTCTCCAGCCGGCCGCCGCTCTGCCGCACGAACGTCGCGTCCAACCCAGTCATTTCCGTTACTTTCTTGACGATCCGTGGCGTAGCCGTCGGGTCAGAGTTCCCCTTCAGCAGGTCCATCGCGTATTCACCGCGAGTGTAGTCGATCACCGCCTGCATGTTCGCGTCCGTCAGCATCCCCTTGCGCTCGTAATTCGCCGCTACGATCGAAGGCAACGTAACCATCCACGGAATTGGCGAAATATCCGGCGACCCAGCCGTGGGCGAAAGTGCCGGCGAAACCAGCACCAGCCCATTCATCGCCACCCCCAGCTTCGACTGCAGATAAGCCGTCAGCCGGGGCCCACGATACCCGCCATAGCTCTCGCCCACAATATACTTGCGCGATTCCAGCCGCTGATTCTTGACCAGCCAGTCATAAACAATGCGAGACAGGTAAGCGATATCCTGGTCCGGCCCATAAAACTGCTTCTTCGTCTCCGCCTCATTCACCAGCGTGGTCGAAAAGCCAGTGCCGATCGGATCGATAAACACCAGGTCGGTAAAGTCCAGCCAGGTCCCAGGATTGTCTTTCAGGTTCGCGGGATCAGATGGGCTCTGTCCCTCAGCGCCAAAGTCCACCCGCTTCGGCCCGATAGCGCCCAGATTCAGATAAACGGAAGCCGCCCCCGGCCCACCATTAAACGCAAACGTCACCGGCCGGTTTGGCCCGTCGACCATATAGGAGGTGAACACGACCTCACCCGAAGCCTTGCCATCCGCGCCCTTTACCGGCAACGTCCCGACAGTCGCCGTGTACTTCAGGGTCTTGCCACCAACCTCGACCGACTGCGCCACGTGCGCATCGGCCGGCAGCGGGTTCGCCATTGGCTTGCTATCCGCAGCAGCATCCGCGGCAGGCGCCGCAGCACGATCCGGACGCTGAGCCAGCGCCGAAACACCAAACAAGACCACCAGCAAAGACAATCGGGAAAAACGCATGGCTAAATATACATCGGCGTAACCGAAAGGCGAACAAAAAAAGAAACTCTGCGGCTACTATATACGCATGCGCACGGCCGCCCTCGCAATCGCGACGCTCCTGACCGTCCCCCTCGCCCATGCCCAGCGACTCGTCTCCCCATGGGACGCGCAGAAAATCACTCCGACCGCCGCCCCGTACACCTGCCCCGCCGCCCCGGCCTACGCCACCACCCTTACGATCGCGCCCTACTATATAGACAAGCCCGGCTCGGTCGCCGACCCCGCCAAGCTCGCGGCGTTCCAGGCCGGCTCCGCAGGCCCCACGCATGTGGGCCAGTTCACCACCCAGGCCGCCGACGCCTACCTCCATACCGGCTCCACCGCTGCCGCTCACTGCGTCTTTTCGCTCCTCGCAACCGCCGCCCAGGCCGCCGCCTGGACAGACCGCATGCCCGACTTCAGCGGCGTCTACCTGCAAAGCTGGCTGTTGAGCGGCGCCGCCATGGCTTACCTGAAAGTCCGCACCAGCGGACTCGCCAGCTCGTCAGAGGATGCCGAAATTCGCCGCTGGTTCCTCCTCCTCTCCACCCGCGTCCGCGACTATTACGACGAGGAGATGCCCCTCCTCGGCCCCGGCAAGGAAAACAACCACCTCTATTGGGCCTCGCTTGCGATCACCGCGGAAGCCATCATCGACGATAACCACCAGGCGCTCGAGTGGGGCCTCTACACGGCCAAGCTCGGCATCGACGCGATCCAGCCCGACGGCAGCCTGCAAACCGAACTCGCCCGCGCCGGCATGGCACTTCACTACCACCTTTACGCCGTCGGCCCCCTCGTCCTCACCGCAGAGCTCGCCGAAACCAACGATATCGCCCTCTACGCAGTTGACGACAACGCTCTCGCGCGCCTAGTCGACTACTGCACCGCCGCGCTTGAGGACCCCAAACTCCTGGAAAAAGCTACCGGAGTCCCGCAGATTGTCCCCAGTCCCCTGGCCGGGCTGGACATTGGCTGGGCTGTTCCCTGGGTCCGCCGCTTCCCCAATCCGCGGCTTTCGGCGCTGCTTGCCAGGGCGCAGTGGACGCATTTCTGGCAATGGGGGGGCGACCCCCCGTTGTGACCCGGTTGTGATCACACAGCAGCTCCACGCAAAACATTTCCAACCCGCGGCCCAACACACGCTACCATCACACTTAGACACACAAGGAGTTTCAATGCGCGTCGCAATTTTCGCTCTCGCTGCCCTCACGCTCGCCACGCCGGCCTTTGCCGCCAAGCACGAAAAAGTCACGATCCCCCTGAAGACCTCGGGCGATCAGGACGCCGGCACCGCCAGCTTTGAGGAAGAGTCAAACGGCAAGCTCAAAGTCACGCTGAGCCTGAAGAACATTACCCCCGGCCCCCACGGCGTGCACATCCACAAGGTTCCGGCCTGTGATGTCCCCGACTTCAAAACCGCCGGCGGCCACTTCAACCCGACCGAAAAGATGCACGGCTTTGAGAACCCCATGGGCCACCACGCCGGCGACATGCCCAAGAACCTGACGCCCGACGAGAACCACGAAGTCCACACCAGTTTCTCCATCGATTACCTCTCGCTCGGCACCGGCATGCCCAATGACATCCTCGCCAACGGCGGCACCAGCATCATCCTGCACGCCGGCGCGGACGATATGAAGACCGATCCCAGCGGCAATTCCGGCGCACGCATCGCCTGCGGCATCATCACCGACGTCAAAATGCCCCACGCGCCTGAAACCGTACCACCCGCGCCAGACGGCCCTGTAAAACCAAAATGATTGCAGCGGAACAAACCCAAACGCCCGTGCGTATAGAAGCGCATGGGCGTTTTTCACATGACGATTCCCTTCAACACACCGCTCCCGCGGCCCACCCCGCGCGCTTTGCCCGTTCGCCAACTATCCATGCCGGAGGCCCGCACGCAGACCCCTCAGGCCCCTAGCTCAACCCGTACCCCCGCACAGCAGGCGGAGCAGGACGCCCTCGTCCTCCTCGTCAGCGCCTGCATGGCCGGCGATTCCCGCGCCTGGCACGCCATGGTGACGGGCCAGCACAAGCGCGTTTACGCCATCTGCTACCGTTTCACCGGCGACCCCACCGACGCCGAGGACATCACCCAGGAAGTCTTCCTGAAGGTCTACCGCAACCTCAATTCGTTCGACCCCACCAAGGGCGCCTTCCAGACCTGGATCACCACCCTCACCCGCAATCTGCTGGTCGATAACTACCGGCGCACCCGCCTGGACCGCATCTCGGACTCGCTTGATGCCTCCGCCAGCACCGATGAAGACGGCCCCACCATGGCCGACCGTCTCGCCGACACCCGCCCCAACCAGGAACAGCATTACGCCGGCCTTGAGCTCAAGGCCCGCATCCAGTCTGCCCTCGCGCAGCTCTCGCCGGAACTCCGCGAGGCCGTCATCCTGCGCGACCTGGAAGACATGGACTATAAAGAGATCGCGCAAGTGCTGCAGATCCCGGAAGGCACCGTAAAGTCACGCATCTCGCGCGGCCGCGGTGAACTGGCCCGGATGTTGCAACGTATTGAAAACGAGCAGACCAATCGCTCAGAAAGCCGGGCTCACTGATGGCTAACTCAACCGCACCCCCCTGCCACGCCTGCGAGGCGCTCCTACCCGACGCCCTCGACTCCATCCTCTCTGCTGCCGATCAGGCATGGTTCGACGCGCACCTCGCCACCTGCGCCGCCTGCTCGGACATGGTCGCGGACGCACAGCGCGGCGCCGCCTGGCTGGAGCTGCTTAAAACCCCGCGGCCGGAGCCCTCGCCCGCGCTCATGACCCGCATCCTCGCGCAGACCAGCGGCCAGCAGCACATCACACATCTGGTCACCACGCTTGGCCCGCAGCGCCTCATCGCCGATACCTGGCCCATATACGCCTACACGCCGCCGCAGCCGCCGGCCAACGTGATTCCGTTTCGCCCGCGCCTGTTTTCACCCGTCGCCCGCATGCTGGAAACGCGTCTTGCGATGACCGCCGCCATGGCCTTCTTCTCGATCGCCCTCACGCTCAACCTCACCGGCGTCCGTCTCGATCAGTTCCACGCCTCCGACCTGCGTCCTTCGCACCTGAGCAACACCTGGTTCCAGGCCACCGCGCAGGCGCACCGCTCGTACGACAACCTCAAAGTTGTCCAGGTCTTCACCTCACGCGTTGAGTCCGTTCGTGAAAACCTGCGCACCGATCCCCCCGCGGAGGAAGCCGCCCCCAAGCCGCGCCCACAGGGTTCAAGCGATAACCGCCAACCCAACCAGCCCGCGCACCTGCTGCTCACCCGCAACGTCCCCACTACCCACAAGCAAGGAGGTCTGGCATGACAGACACCACTGAAACCACCACCACCGCATCCCCCACGGCCTTCTGCCAGAACTGCGGCAAGCCCCTTACCGCCCTCACCACGCGCACCGTCGGCCCAGCCACTTACTGCGAGCCGTGCCTCGACGCCCGACTGCACGGCGTACCCGGCGCTCAGCCCGGAACTCAATCCAGCCCCCAATCCGGCCCCCAATCCGGCCCCCAGCCCGGTGCCCGCCCCCCCTACCCCGGCACGCCCCTCTACCCGCGCACGCCTTCCGTCCCTAACCCCGGAACCGCCGCGCTGCTCGGCCTGATCCCCGGCGTCGGCGCCATGTACAACGAGCAGTACGCCAAGGGCATCGTCCACCTCATCGTCTTCGCCGTCCTCATCCTTCTCGCAGACGTCAACGGCATCTTCGGCCTCTTCATCGCCGGCTGGGTCTGCTACATGATCATTGAGGCGCACCACACCGCACGCGCCCGCCGCGATGGCACCCCGCTCCCCAACCCGTTCGGCCTTAATGACATAGGCGAGCGTCTCGGCTTCGGCAAGGCCTGGCCCACCGGCACCCCCAACGTCGCCAGCGTCTTCCATGACGTTGCCCACGCCGCGCACGACGCCGCGACCGCCGCCCAGCAGGCCGCGCACCAATTCCAGCAGCACGCCCACTACCAGCAGCAGCCGGGATATCAGCAGCAGCCCAACTACCAGGCGCAGCAGCCCTGGCCCCCCACCCAACCGCCACCCACACCCGAGCCCACACCCATGCCCAACCAGTCTGAACCCATCCCCCACACCACCCACTTCGGCGATTGGGGCGCCCAGGCCAGCACCGGCCACCAGTACACCCAGAACCCCACCGCCGGAACCCAGCAGCCCTGGCGCGATACCTACGCCTCCGCCGCCCAGCCCATGCCGCCCATCGTCATGCCCACCATCACCGGGCACCAGCGCTTCCCGGCCGGAGCCATCTGGCTCATCGGCGCCGGAATCTTCTTTCTGCTCGCCACCACCGGGATCTTCCGTGCCTTCCGCGGCGAGTTCGTCGTCGGCGTTGGCCTCATCGCGCTCGCCGTATGGCTCTTCCTGCGCGGCATGCTCAACTCCGGCCCCAGCCTCACCGCCGATGGCTCCCCCGCCTACACCCTTCGCGCCCTCCGCGCTCTTCGCGGCGCCGCCTGGGTAGCCCTCACCGGCCTGCTCATCCTGCTCGATACCACCAACATTCTCCACTGGTCGCGTTCCTGGCCGCTCTACATCATCCTCGCCGGCGTCATGGGCTTCCTGCAGCGGGCAGCCCAGCAGAACGCCGCGCTCTACCCCCCATCTCAGGGCCCTATCATCTAGCCCTGTCTTATCTTGCTTTTGGTACCTGAGACAGGTCGAGGCTTCAGCCTCGACACCTGAAAAGAAGAAAGCAATTGGGCTTTAGCCCCCGGGATAGGGCCTGTTCTCCCGGGCGCAAAGCTTCCGTTCCGATTCCCCAAACACTACCCGGCCCCAGGGGTATGCCCTCCTCAACTAGCCTCACCTCCCACCGGAGACCCGCATGTCCACCATCCCGCCACCCTATTCCTTCGACCCAAAGAGCGAGCGCCGCGCCGCCGCCTACCAGGCCAAGGCCGCGCGCGACATCTACAAAGCCCAGCGCCAGCTCCTGCGCGAGCAGCAACGCCACCTCCGCCGCGGCTCCATCCTCGGTCCCATCCTCCTCGTCACTTTTGGCGTGGTAGCGCTTCTGGTCTCAACCGGCCGCTGGAACGCGCTGAACTTTACCGCCGCCTATTCCCGCTGGTGGCCGCTGCTGCTCGTCCTCGCCGGCGCCATTTTGCTCGCGGAATGGGCCTTCGACCAGTACCTTGCCCAGACCGCCGCCACGCCGCCGCTGCGTCGCAGAGTCGGCGGCGGCATTGTCTTCCTGCTGATCCTCATCGCCATCTTCGGCGCCACCTCCCGCACCGTGCATGACCAGCGCGACTTCATCACCAACGGCTTCTCCATCAACTCCGGCAACATCGCGGAAATGTTCGGCGAAAAGCACGACCTTGCCCCCCAGGTCCTGGACGAAACCCTCCCCCCCCTCACCCCCGGTCTCACCCTCACCGTCGACAATCCCCGCGGCGACATCCTCATCACCGGCAAATCAAACGACGGCAACCTCCACATCACCGTCAACAAGCACGTCTTCGGCGGCAGATCAGGCGCTAACGGCGAGTCAGGCGGCTTCTGGGGCGGCGGCGCAGGCGGATCCGGCGGCGGCTCCGGCAGCTCAAGCTCTGACTCAGGCAGCTTAAGCGATGGCGCCTCTTCAGACCTCCTGACTCCCGTCTTCGTAGCCTCCCCCAACGGCATTTCGCTCACCGTCCCCACCCACGGCAGCGACTCCGCCGACCTCACCATCCTCGTCCCCGAGTCGCTCGCCCTCTCCCTCTCGGCCGCCCACGGCGACATCAACGTCACCGGAATCAAGGCCCCCATCAACCTCAACGCCTACGGAGACGTCGAGCTCCAGTCCATCGCCGGCAACGTCACCGCCCGCCTCTCGCACACCCACTCTGACTTCATGGCGCACAACATCACCGGCGACCTCAGCCTCCGCGGAACCATCGGCGACCTTGCCCTCACAGACATCTCCGGCCAAACCTACCTCGAAGGCACCTACAACGGCGACACCCACTTCGAGCGCCTCCGCGGCCCCGTCACCTTTCAAACCAGCCGCACGCACTTCACCCTCGCCCGCGTTGACGGCCACGTTGATATCGACAGCGACACCATTTCCGGCGACCAGCTCGTAGGCCCCGTCAACCTCCGCGTCAATAGCCGCAACATCAACTTCGACAACCTGTCCGGCGACCTCGACTTGATCGATACCAACGGCAAAATCAACATCACCACTGCCAAACCCGGCAACATCGCCATCCTCAACACCAACGACGCCATAAGCCTCACCATACCCGATCGCACCGGCCTGACCCTCTTCGCCAGCACCACCGGCGGCGAGATCGAAAATGACTTCAACATCCCCGTCACCAAAGAAAAAGACCGCTCCAGCGCCCAGGGCCCAACCGGCGACGCCAAGTACCGCATCAACCTCCAAACCACCCACGACAACATAACCCTCCGCAAAGGCTCCCCACCCCCAATCACCCCCGCCCCCTAAGCCTAAACCAAAGCAGTCCTTCCCGGCTCCCCACAAACTTTGTCATCCTTCGCCACAAACTTTGTCATCCTTCGCCACAAACATTGTCATCCCCCCGCCACAACTTTGTCATCCTGAGCGAAGTCCGTCAGCCTCACCGACGGACGCAGTCGAAGGACCTGCATCTCCCTTCCCAGCCACGAACCCCGCCCCCCGTCAGTCCCTTCCCCCTACAGCACTCCCCCGCCACAAAACATTGTCATCCTGAGCGAAGTCCGTCAGCCTCACCGACGGACGCAGTCGAAGGACCTGCATCTCCCTTCCCAGCCACGAATCCCCGCCCCCGTCAGTCCCCTCCCCTCCCAGCATCCCCCCACCACAAACATTGTCATCCTGAGCGAAGTCCGTCAGCCCTACCGACGGACGCAGTCGAAGGACCTGCATCTCCCTTCCCAGCCACGAATCCCGCCCACGCCTGTCCCCTCCCCTCGCAGCACTCCCCCGCCACAAACATTGTCATCCTGAGCGAAGTCCGTCAGCACTATCGACGGACGCAGTCGAAGGACCTGCATTTCCCTTCCTCCGCCACGAATCCCGCCCACGTCAGTCCCCTCCCCCCTCCAGCATCCCCCCACCACAAACATTGTCATCCTGAGCGAAGTCCGTCAGCCCCACCGACGGACGCAGTCGAAGGACCTGCATCTCCCTTCCCAGCCACAAATCTCGCCCACGTCAGTCCTATCCCCTCCCAGCACTCACCACCACAAACATTGTCATCCTGAGCGAAGTCCGTCAGCCTCACCGACGGACGCAGCCGAAGGACCTGCATCTCCCTTCCCAGCCACGAATCTCGCCCACGTCAGTCCCCTCCCCTCCAGCATCCCCCCACCACAAACTTTGTCATCCTGAGCGAAGTCCGTCAGCCCCACCGACGGACGCAGTCGAAGGATCCGCATCTCCCTTCCCAGCCACGAATCCCGCCCACGTCAGTCCCCTCCCCTCCCAGCACTCCCCCACCACAAACTTTGTCATCCTGAGCGAAGTCCGTCAGCCCCACCGACGGACGCAGTCGAAGGATCCGCATCTCCCTTCCCAGCCACGAGACCTGCCCACATCAGTCCCCTCCCCTCCCAGCACTCCCCCGCCACAAAACTTTGTCATCCTGAGCGAAGTCCGTCAGCCCCATCGACGGACGCAGTCGAAGGACCTGCATCTCCCTTCCCAGCCATGAATCCCGCCCACATCAGTCCCCTCCCCTCCAGCATCCCCCACCACAAACTTTGTCATCCTGAGCGAAGTCCGTTAGCCCTATCGACGGACGCAGTCGAAGGACCTGCATCTCCCTTCCCAGCCACGAATCCCACCCCCGTCAGTCCCTCCCCTCGCAGCAAACCCCCACCACAAACTTTGTCATCCTGAGCGAAGTCCGTCAGCACTATCGACGGACGCAGTCGAAGGACCTGCATTTCCCTTCCTCCGCCACATCCCGCCACCATGACTCTCCGTACAATTCACCACCACAAATCTGTCATCCTGAGCGCAGTGCGACAGCTTTATCGAAGCAGCTAACCGAAAGCCCTACGTCTCCCGGCACCGTATCTTTGCGCCCTTCGCGTTCTGGCTCTCCAGAACCTTGTCAAGCCCCTAAAGCCCGAACATACCCCGTAACCACAACATCGCAAAGAACTTAGCACTCAAAAATATTTGGCATAACCACCCCTGCCCACTTGGTATACTAGTATTAGAGATCGAGCTCCCCGCGAGGGTAGAGCTCTCCTCTACATACACTACAAGTCCAGACCTAACCCCATTCAAATGAAGACTTTAGCCTCGTGAGAGGGAGGGGGGTACTGACCTTCAAGGCGACCGCCTACCCATCCTGACCAGAGGACCTTCAACAGCAATTAGCAACCATCAACGAACGAGTCCCGCACCCATTTGGGCCCACGGCAACGCCCACTCCAACGCCCCACATCTGCCGGAACCACTCTATCCGTCCTTGATCCCGGTTTCCGCGGCAAGCCTTCACCAGGGGCGGCGGCCGGGATACATAGCCAGCAAGCATTTTAGGGGCAGTCCAGACGCAGCAAAGCCCCTGCGGCTTCACAGGGGCTTTGCTGGGTGTTACTTGGATTATGCCGGCGATCACCTAATCTCCCACACACTTACGCGTGCAGTACCATCGGCCCAACGAGGCTTAACTTCCGTGTTCGGGATGGGAACGGGTGTGACCCTCGCGGTAAACTCACCGGCAAAGTTTAGAACTGTTACGGAGCGGTAGCTCTCGCGGTCGTTCACAACTGAATAGATTGGGTAGACGTATTACCTTGATCATTGCTGATCGTGCGCTTCGTATTGAAGCGTTGGTTCGTAGTTCCAAAAGAATATAACTACAAAGCTTGTTATTGAATGTTCTTAGAACAGTGGACTTCTATTGATCAGCATTTGCATGCTGGTCGTTTTCACTGCGCAGAGTAAATTCTATGGACAAGCCGAACGGGCGATTAGTACTGGTAAGCTACACGTGTTACCACGCTTCAACCTCCAGCCTATCAACCAGGTGGTCTTCCTGGGCCCTTCGTTACCCTTTTGGGTTGGGAGATCTCATCTTAGAGCGTGCTTCCCGCTTATATGCATTCAGCGGTTATCACAACCGAACTTCGCTACCCAGCCGTGCCCTTGGCAGGACAACTGGAACACAAGAGGTTCGTCCATCCCGGTCCTCTCGTACTAAGGACAGCCCTCTTCAAATCTCCTACGCCCACAGCAGATAGAGACCGAACTGTCTCGCGACGTTCTGAACCCAGCTCACGTACCACTTTAATCGGCGAACAGCCGAACCCTTGGAACCTTCTACAGCTCCAGGATGTGATGAGCCGACATCGAGGTGCCAAACCGAAGCGTCGATATGAACTCTTGGCTTCGATCAGCCTGTTATCCCCGGCGTACCTTTTATCCGTTGAGCGATGGCCCTTCCATACAGAACCACCGGATCACTAAGGCCTGCTTTCGCATCTGCTCGACTTGTAGGTCTCGCAGTTAACCACACTTATGCCTTTGCACTCGACGGCCGATTTCCAAACGGCCTGAGTGTAGCTTCGCGCGCCTCCGTTACAATTTAGGAGGCGACCGCCCCAGTCAAACTACCCGTCTTACATTGTCCCTCTTCCAGATCATGGAAGCAGGTTAGGATCACAACAATCGCAGGGTGGTATCTCACCGTTGGCTCCACCAAACCCGAAAGTCTGGCTTCAAAGCCTCCCACCTATCCTGCGCAGCAATGGTCATAACCCAATGTAAAAGTATAGTAAAGGTGCACGGGGTCTTTTCGTCTAGCTGCGGGTAACCGGCATCTTCACCGGTACTACAAGTTCGCCGAGCAACTCGTTAAGACAGTCGAACGATCGTTACTCCATTCGTGCAGGTCGGAACTTACCCGACAAGGAATTTCGCTACCTTAGGACCGTTATAGTTACGGCCGCCGTTCACCGGGGCTTCAATTCAAAGCTTCGCTTGCGCTAACCTCTCCTTTTAACCTTCCGGCACCGGGCAGGAGTCAGCCCCTATACGTCGTTTTTGACTTTGCAGAGACCTGTGTTTTTGTTAAACAGTCGCCGTTCGCGTTTCACTGCGGCCCACATTGCTGTGGGCGACCCTTCTCCCGAAGTTACGGGTCTAATTTGCCGAGTTCCTTAACAAGCTTTCACTCGAGCGCCTTTGGATATTCTCCTCGTCTACCTGTGTCGGTTTGTGGTACGGTTCCCAACGTCTCTCCTTAGAGGTTTTTCTTGGCACCATGAAATCAGCTGCTTTCAGCCATACGGCTTACTGCTTTGCGTCTCACTGTTAGAGCTTCCCGGATTTGCCTAGGAAACACAGCTTCACACGCATCGAACCCCATAGCCATAGGAGGTCCAGCTTATCCTTATGCGTCACCCCATCGTAATAACGAAACATCGGGAGTTCTGGAATATTAACCAGACATCCATCGCTTACGCCTTTCGGCCTCAGCTTAGGGACCGACTAACCCTGAGCGGATTAACCTTCCTCAGGAAACCTTAGACTTTCGGCGTGAAGGGTTCTCACCTTCATTATCGCTACTTATGCCGGCAGGGTCTCTTCTCTAATGTCCACGGATCTTCCCAGTTCCGCTTCATCCACGAGAGAATGCTCTCCTACCACGCACACAAAATCGTTTTATCGAAATTGGTGCATCCGCAGCTTCGGTATACAGTTTTAGCCCCGTTGTATTGTCGGCACCGGACCCCTTGACCAGTGAGCTATTACGCTTTCTTTAAAGGATGGCTGCTTCTAAGCCAACCTCCTGGCTGTCTGAGGGTTCCGACTTCCTTTCCCACTTAACTGTAATTTTGGGACCTTAGCTGGCGGTCTGGACTGTTTTCCTCTCGACTGTGAAGCTTAGCCCCCACAGTCTGACTGCCGTGCTGGTTGTGATCGGCATTCGAAGTTTGGTTGGATTCAGTAAGCCGGAAAGCCCCCTAGTCCATCCATGTCTCTACCACCGATCCAAATCACACGACGCTAGCCCTAAAGCTATTTCGGAGAGAACGAGCTATCACGGAATTTGATTAGCCTTTCACCCCTACCCTCAGCTCATCCGAGCTTTTTTCAACAAACACCGGTTCGGTCCTCCAGTGAGTGTTACCTCACCTTCAACCTGGCCAAGGGTAGATCATCCCGCTTCGCGTCTATTCCTGCCAACTTAACGCCCTATTCAGACTCGCTTTCGCTGCGGCTCGCTCACGCTTAACCTTGCTGACAAGAATAACTAGCCGGCTCATTATGCAATAGGCACGCGGTCAGACATTGCCTTTCGGCCATAGTCCTCCCACTGCTTGTAGGCACACGGTTTCAGGTACTTTTCACTCCCCTCAATGGGGTGCTTTTCGCCTTTCCCTCACGGTACTGGTTCACTATCGGTCAGAAACGAGTATTTAGCCTTACGGGATGGTCCCCGTGGATTCAAGCAGGGTTTCTCGTGCCCCGCCTTACTCAGGTACCTGCTTCGAGTCTGGAGCCATTTCGCCTACGCGATTGTCACGCTCTTTGATTCCCCTTTCCAGAGGATTCAGCTATAGCCCAGATTGGTAACTCTACTGTCGCAGGCCCTACAACCCCCGAACTACCTTGATAGTACGGGTTTGGGCTGTTCCGATTTCGCTCGCCACTACTCTCGGAATCGAGGTTTCTTTCTTCTCCTGGAGGTACTGAGATGGTTCACTTCCCTCCGTTCGCTCAGCGCAACCTATGTATTCAGTTGCGTGTAACCAGGTTTTGCCTGGCTGGGTTTCCCCATTCGGAAATCTCCGGATCAACGCATGTGTGCCGCTCCCCGAAGCTTATCGCAGCTTGCCACGTCCTTCATCGCCTGTTTCTGCCAAGGCATCCACCGTGCGCCCTTAGTAGCTTGACCATAGAATTTACTCTCGCGCAGCACTGAATCTACCAATACTCCACTAAGAGCTTCTAGATCTCTGTGTGTGTAATACAAGTCCACTTTCGCCGGTACGGGACAGTTGGTTCTCAGTTCTCCGGTTCTCGGTTTGCACCGGGATCCGATCATGAGAGTCACTGCCGTACGAATATTCTAAAGACACTCAATAACTGACAGCATATTTCGCGCATTCCAGATAAGACCCGGAAGCACTACGTAGCTGCTCAGCCTTGTAGTTATATTTACCCAATCTATTCAGTTGTCAAAAATCGCGAGCTCGAAGGCTCTTGTCGCGGCGCTGGGCCGGCTTGAGACATGCTCAAGGTTCAACCAGTGTGTTCACTGGCTCAACCTGAAGCAGGCCGTCATATCGTTTCTATTTGAGTGAGATGGTGGAGCTGACCGGGATCGAACCGATGACATCCTGCTTGCAAAGCAGGCGCTCTCCCAACTGAGCTACAGCCCCATCTGTTTGGTGATTCTAGCAGAAGATGGTGGGCCTGGGTAGATTCGAACTACCGACCTCACCCTTATCAGGGGTGCGCTCTAACCAACTGAGCTACAGGCCCGTTTGAAGGGCGTTCTCAGTTCTCGGTTTGAGGTTCTCAGTGCGGGTTGCACGGATCGAAAACCGAGAACCTACAACGGAGAACAGCTCTTCCTTCTCTCAAATAGTTTCGAGGACACGGTTGAACATGCGGGGCGACTACGTCGCCTTGACCATCGGTGTTGACAGATTGCGGAAAAAAGAAGGTTTAGTTCAGGCTCATGCAGGCTTTGCTTGCGCATTGCTTTGCATGGTTCCCGACAACGTCACTTTGACTCTACGGGCTCGTGAAAACCGTGTAGTTCGCTTACGCGAAAGCGCCGAAGTGTGTCGGGGCGTTCTCTTTTAGAAAGGAGGTGATCCAGCCGCAGGTTCTCCTACGGCTACCTTGTTACGACTTCACCCCAATCATGAATTACACCTTGGGCGGCTGCCTCTCTTGCGAGTTGGCTCACCGACTTCTAGTGCAACCCACTTTCGTGATGTGACGGGCGGTGTGTACAAGGCCCGGGAACGTATTCACCGTGGCATGCTGATCCACGATTACTAGCGATTCCAGCTTCATGGAGTCGAGTTGCAGACTCCAATCCGAACTGAGGCCGGCTTTTTCCGATTAGCTCACCCTCGCGGGGTTGCAGCGGTTTGTACCGGCCATTGTAGCACGTGTGTAGCCCTGGACATAAAGGCCATGAGGACTTGACGTCATCCCCACCTTCCTCCCCGTTATCCGAGGCGGTTTCGTCAGAGTGCTCAACTAAATGGTAGCAACTGAAGATAAGGGTTGCGCTCGTTGCGGGACTTAACCCAACATCTCACGACACGAGCTGACGACAGCCATGCAGCACCTATATACTTGTCTATTGCTAGACGCCGACGTTTCTGCCGGATTCAAGTACATTTCGAGCCCAGGTAAGGTTCTTCGCGTTGCGTCGAATTAAACCACATGCTCCACCGCTTGTGCGGGCCCCCGTCAATTCCTTTGAGTTTCAGCCTTGCGACCGTACTCCCCAGGCGGATTGTTTATCGCGTTAGCTTCGACACGGCAGGATTGGGTACCTGCCACATCAAACAATCATCGTTTAGGGCTAGGACTACCAGGGTATCTAATCCTGTTTGCTCCCCTAGCTTTCGTGCATCAGCGTCAGATAGTGTCCAGTGAGCCGCTTTCGCCACAGGTGTTCCTTCCGATATCTACGCATTTCACCGCTACACCGGAAATTCCACTCACCTCTCCACTCCTCAAGCCCGACAGTTTCTCGTGCAGACTATGGGTTGAGCCCATAGATTTCACACAAGACTTATCAAACCGCCTACGCACCCTTTACGCCCAATAAATCCGAACAACGCTTGCCCCCCTCGTATTACCGCGGCTGCTGGCACGAAGTTAGCCGGGGCTTCTTCTATGGGTACCGTCATTATCTTCCCCATCGAAAGGAGTTTACGTACCAAGATACTTCATCCTCCACGCGGCGTTGCTGCGTCAGGGTTTCCCCCATTGCGCAAAATTCCCCACTGCTGCCTCCCGTAGGAGTCTGGACCGTGTTTCAGTTCCAGTGTGTCCGTGCGCCCTCTCAGGCCGGATACAGATCATCGTCTTGGTGGGCCATTACCCCGCCAACTAACTAATCTGCCGCGAACTCCTCTTCAAGCGCCTTACGGCTTTGACCCATAGGTATTATGCGGTATTAGCTAAAGTTTCCTTTAGTTATTCCCCACTCGAAGGTAGATGATTCACGTGTTACTCACCCGTACGCCACTATACTCAGGACCGAAATCCCTTTCTCGTTCGACTTGCATGTGTTAGGCACGCCGCCAGCGTTGATTCTGAGCCAGGATCAAACTCTCGTTTAATCTGGTTTGCTTAGCCTTCAGCGACAGGGGTCGGAAGGTTATCTAAGCCAGCTCTCCCGCCCGAAGGCTGAGACAGAACTGTTTATAACTAGTGAGAATGACTAAACCAAATTCCACATCATCTCACGACTGGCATGTTCAACCATGTTGTCAAAGATCCGAACTCATCAGGCCTAAGCCGTGAGCTTTGGATCAAGGACGAAGCGCCAATGGCAGCTTGTGTCCTCGAACTTTGCGGATGCCTCAGCTACAAACGCTGAAGGCGCTTCCGACTAAATCTGCTTTGCAGTGGCTTGGGTTGCTGATTGCTCGTAGCGGTGGCTCTTACTTCAACCAGCTGCTTACGGCCGTTCAGCGAACGCTTGGACTGCGAGGTGGCTCACTGTGATTCACCCTTGCTGCTGGGCTGCCGTGAGGCCTCGTTTGTTGCTGTGCTGCTTGGTCACTTGCTACTTTTCTAAGGTACCAGCCGGACTCGCTTGTGTCAACCGCGTGAATTCGTTTCTCACTCGTGAACGACATCAGCGCTTGTTGCCGCTTGAATGAATGTAAGGGATGGAAAGAAGAATTGCAAGAGCAAGTGCGAATAAAAATGGAGAAGAGCAAAAACAACGGCAAAAGCAAAGGCAAATGCAGATCCCCTCCGGTGAGGCGAAACAAGTGGGAATTAGTGGCGGAATAGGGGAAAGCCGGTAAAAGTAGGGTATATCGGGCCATTTTTGGGCTGCGGCATGACAATGGGTGCAAAGGCAACTAGAATCGGTGCGTGAACCGACTGTCCTTCCCTTCTCTCGTTGTAAGTTGCTCGTTGGCTGTTGCCTGCTTGTGTGTTGTGCCTTCGGCTGCGGGTCAGGAAGCGACTGTGGCGCCAAAGCAAGGGTTTTTCCACCGACTTTTCCACGCTCCTGCCAAGTCGCCAGCCTCGTCGTTTGTTTCAGCGTCGCCTGTTGCTGAGCCTGTGCAGGAACAAAAGGCGGTGCCGGTGGCGCCGCAGAAGGTTCCGACGCTGGCACAGGATCCGGTTGCGGCTCCCCCTGCGACAACGGCACCTGCGACCCAGGAGCCGACTGCGACTGGTGAACCGCTGCAGACGCTGGTTGTGCGCGCCAATCTCGTAAACCTGGTGTTTACGGTTACGGATAGCAAGGGGCGCTTTGTGAAGGGCCTGCGTAAGGAGAACTTTGGGCTGCTGGATAATCAGCGGCCGCCGGCGGCTGTGGTGCAGTTCTCGCAACAGACGAACTTGCCGCTGCGCATTGGGATCATGCTCGACACCTCCAGCTCGATCCGGACGCGGTTCAAGTTTGAGCAGGACTCGGCGTTCGATTTTTTCCGGCAGGTGCTGCAGCCGGCGGACCGGGCGTTTGTCGAGGGGTTCGATATTGAAGTGGCGCTGACGCAGGACTATACGAATAACCCGGCGCTGCTGGACCAGGGGATTCGGAAGCTGCGGCCGGGGGGTGGGACGGCGCTGTTTGACTCGATGTACAAGACTTGCCGGGATCAGATGCTAGCGCTTTCGGACGATATTACGGTGCGCAAGGTGGTTGTTCTGGTGTCGGACGGGGACGATAACTACTCGCGCGCGCTGGAATCTGACGCAATCAAGATGTGCCAGCGGGCGGAGACGGTGGTATATACAATCTCTACCGATACGAGCCCGACGAAGGGTAAGGGCGGCGAGGTGTTGCAGACGATCGCCGATGCGACGGGTGGGCGGGCGTTCTTTCCGGACCGGCTGGAAGATGTCGCGAACAGCTTTGCGACGATCCAGGAGGAGCTGCGCAGCCAGTACTCGCTGGAGTACAGGCCGGCGGACTTCAAGGTGGATGGAAGCTTTCGGACGATTTATTTGAGGGCGATGGATACGAAGTACAAGGTGCGGTCTCGTGCGGGGTACTTTGCTCCGAAGCCGCCGCAGTAACGGGCTTTGAAAGCTTATCCCCTTCAGGGATGACAACCAAATGGGCTGGGGTGAGAGCTGTGATCCCACTCATGCGATGAAGCCGTACGAATGGGGCACCCGGCTTTGTTGCGGGTTTTAGAGAGCCGGGAAAACTTTTGGGCTGGATTTGCGTCTTCATATGCACGAGGGCTTAGCCATGCGCGTTGCTACTTTGCTTTGTACGGTGATGTTGAGTGGTGGCGCGCTGGCGCAGAACTATCCGGCGGTTCCGCCGCCTCCTCCGCCGCCGCGGTATGCGCCCGGGCCTGACCTGCCCAGGATGCTGACGGCGCTGACAGATCAGCCGGCGACGCACTCGGGATTCGTGTTCGACAAGACGGCGCTCAGCCTGGCGCAGGGTGTGTTTGCGGCTGAGGCGGGGATGGACTCGCAGAGGGCGGCGGCGGCGCTGACGGGAATCCAGGTGGATCGTTACAGCTATCAGCAGCCGGCTTTTTATACGCCGGAAGCGATGTCGGCTTTGATCGACGGCTATCACGCGATGGGTTGGAAGCACCTGGTGAATGCGAATCAGACGCCGGCCAACACGGCTCAGCCGAAGCAGATGGCTACGGATTTGTGGCTGCACTTTTCCGGGGCGGATATCGACGGTGTGACGGTGCTGATGCGTGGGGCCAGTGTGATGAATGTGATCCGGATTTCGGGGGATTTGCGGCCGCTGGATCTGCTGCATCTGGGGGGGCATTTCGGGATCCCGAAGGTTGATCCGAACGCTGTGATGGTGCCGGCTCCGGGTGGGTTTTAGGCTGCGGCTTGCCACGGATAGGTGGGATAAAGGACGGATCAGGACGGATTTTTGGTGCCTGATCCGTTTTGCTTTTGTGCGACTGTGAGGGAGATGCAGGTCCTTCGACTTCGCTCAGGATGACAATATTTGGGTAGCCAGGGGAGCCAGGTTCGCTACTGGTATTGCTCTACCTGGGCCAGGAGTTTTAGTTTGCGGTCGGGGGGGAGGAAGCTGGCTTCTATGGAGTTGGCGGCCAGCTCGCGCATCTGCTCCAAGGTGAACTCGAATTCGCGCTGGATGAGGATGTACTCGTTGAGCAGGTCGGAGCCGAACATGGGTGGATCGTCCGAGTTGAGGGTGATCATGAGGCCGGCTTCGAAATACTCGCGAACGGGGTGGTCCTGAAGCGAAGGGCAGCAGCCGGTGCGGAGGTTTGAGGTGACGTTGAGTTCTATGGGGACCTGCCGCTCGGCGAGGATGCGGAGGAGGTCCGCGTCATGCTGGGCGGCGAGCCCGTGGCCGATGCGTTCGGCGCCGATGTTGAGCGCGGACCAGATGCTGGCGGGGCCGTTGACGGGGCCGGTGGACTCGCCAGCGTGGGCGGTCAGGCGGAGCCCGGCGGCTTTGGCTTCGGCGTAGATTTCGCGGAAAGGCTCGGCTGGGCCGCGGGCTTCGTCGCCGCCAATGCCGATGCCGATGATGGACGGGAATTGCTGCTTGAGTTGGGCGGCGAGGCGGAAGACGACAGCCGCTTCTTCCACGCCGAAGTGGCGGACGGCGTCAATCAGCCAGAGGATGGTGGTTCCGGTTTCCGCCTCTGCGGCGATGCGGGCCTGCTCGATGGCGGCCATGATGGCTTCGATTTTGAGGTGCGGCCGGAAGTGCAGCAGGATGCCCCAGGAGATGTAAACCTCTGCGTGGGCGATGCCCTGGGCGGCCAGGTGGCGGATCATTTCGGTCGTGATGAGCGCGTAATCTTCCGGCGTTTGCAGACGTTCTGAGACAGCCTTGAAGGCCATGAGGAAAGCCTGGAAGTCATTGTAGATATAGATGTTGCGGGCCTGCTCCAAGGTCAGCGGCTGGGCATCGTGGCGGGCGGAAAGGACGACGAGGGTTTCCGGTGTGACCGTGCCTTCCAGGTGCAGATGCAGCTCGGCTTTGGGGAGGTGGCGAAGCCAGAGGGGGATATCGATTGGTGCTTGCGGCATGGTCCTAGTTTAGTCGGTCCGGGCGTGGCTCAATTTTTATCGAGGTCGATCACGGTGAGCGGGCCTTCCGTGAAGACGATGCGGGGTGGGGTGGCGAGGTCGTAAAAGAGCTGCTGAGTGCGGGCGGAAATGTTGTTTTCCATGCGGGAGTAGCCGCCCGTGTGGCGACCGAGCAGCGTGCTGCGCCAGCTGGGATTGACCTGGGGGTGCAGGCGGAAATCGGCGTAATTGACGAAAGGGGAGGCGGTGCGGTCGATGGAGCGATCGAAGATGACGTAGTGGACGTTGTGGGCGAGGAGGAAGCTGCGCGTTGCAGCGGGACCCTGGTCCAGCGGGAGGCCGGGTGGGGGGCTGGCCATGCCGGGGTAATCGGCGAGAAGGACTTGGTTGCGATGCCAGTCGAAGGCGTAGGCGTCCTGCACTTCTTCCAGCAGGGCGGCGCCGGCGGGGATGGCGGCCTGGGCACGGGCGAGCGCGGCGCGGGCCTGGGCGGAGTCGTCTGGGGTGCGGACGATTTCGTAGAACAGCAGCGGGTCCCGGTTGCCGAAGAGGAGGGCGATCTCGCCGGGGTCGCGGAAGAGGTTTTCATGGACGGCGAAGGTGAGGAAGACGATCGCCCAGACGGCCAGGACCGCCGCGGCGAAGCTGCGCCTGGGAGAGGCGGGGGCACTGAGCAGGCCGCAGCAGAAGATGAGCGCGCAGATATCGAAGACGGGCAGGAAAAAGCGGTCGATATCTTCTGCGCCGACTGCGATCGAAAAGATGGGCGCGGCGATGGCGGCCGAGAAGAGGAAGACGAGCACCGGAGTGGCGGGGCGGCTGCCTTTGCGGAACATCCACAGGATCAGCAAAGCGGCGGCGAGCGGGCCGAGCAGGTCCGGGAGCGCGGCCCCGAAGGACTTGAGGATGGGCACGGTCTGGAGGATGGTCGGGAAGCCGTAGGCGCTGATGTGGTAGCCGCGGCCGAGCGAGGGGAAGAGGGCGGTGGCCTCGTCCATGCGGTGCTTGAGGGCCCAGGGCAGGATGAAGACGGCGGCGATGAGGCCGGAGAGCAGGAGCTGCAGGATGGGGGTAGCGCTGCGGCGTCGCCAGGCCTGGGTGGCGGCGGCGAAGGTAAGGAAGAGCACGCAGAACGGGATGTTTGAGGATTTGAGAGTGAACGCGGCACCGACGAGCAGGCCGGTGAGGACGACGCTTGAGCCGGCGTAAAGCGGCTCAAGCTGAAGCAGGAGCAGCGCTAGAAAGATAGCGGCGGCAAAATTGACCGAAGAGATGTTGGCGCGGCCGAGCGAGAAGAAAGCGGCGGCGGTGAAGACGGCCAGCGTGCGCGCGGTGTTGAGCCGGAAGTGTCGCGTGAGGGCGCCGAGCAGGAGCAGGATGGCAGCGAGGCCGAGGAAGCCTTCGACGAAATCCATGGAGAGGGTTCCCGCGCCGGAGAGCATGGTGACGTTGAAGAAGAGCGCGCCACCGACACCGGAGGTGATGCGCCGCTCGCTGAAGGGGTCCTGCTGCAGGCTGCCCAGGGCCGAGGCTTTTTCTGCGAAGGCGGTGTAGCCCTGGAGGTCGTCGAACTTGTTCCAGCTGAAGCTGGCGAGATGCGCGACAAAGCAGAGACCGAACCAGAGGATCAGGACGCCGGCGACGGCGCGGGCGGCATTGGTCGACGGCCAGAGGCGGCGGAGGCCGGCGCGGAAGCGGTGTCTTAGGGTGGCGTCGCGGAGCTCGTTGAGGAAGAGGAGGACGCCCACACCGACGAGCGTGCGCAGGACTGGCTTGGTCGCGATGGCGAACAGGTTCAGGATGCCGCCGAAAAGCAGCCAGGTGGCGACTCCGGTGCAGAGCGCGAAGCCAAGCGGCAGGCTTTGGCGGCGCAAGAGCCGCAAGGTGCCGAGGCCGACACCGAGGATGGCCAGGGCGACGAGCAGTTCCCAGATGAGCAGGGCGGGGGTGAGATAGCGGAAAAGGTTCATTGCGGCGTTGTTTGAGGGTAGCAGGTGGGAGGCCTGGGAGCGGTTGAGGGAGATGCAGGTCCTTCGACTGCGCCCGTCGGTAAGGCTGACGGGCTTCGCTCAGGATGACAATTTTGGCTGGGGGCTAGCGGTTGTCTGGAGTCAGGATGTAGAAGGAGTCGCCCGTCTGGTGCCGGCTTGGGGTGCGGTTGGCCCATAGCCATGAATCGCGGGGGAGGTGGAGAGTCTGCTCGCTGTTCTGGTTGATGCGGAAGACTACCTGGTGATCGAGGTAGAGCTCCTGGTCGGCCGGCTCGACGATGCGGGATTGGATTTTGCCGTTGAGGGTGAGAACGACGAGCCTTTGATTGCTGCCGGGCTGCGGCGTGGTCTGGGGTAAGACGGCGTCCAGTTCGGCTTGCTGGGTGCCAGCGCCGAAGAGCCATAAGGTGTCCCAATCGCCGTCGTAGAGGTTGCCGAGGTTGACCTTGCACTCCTGTTTGTAGCCGCAGGTGGAGGCGATGCGGGTGTAGGCAGCTTCATCGAAATCTCCGGCGCCGGGGGTGAAGGCGTGGTGCAGGAAGTAAGCGGCTACGACAAGAATGAGGACGACGGTGAAAGCGGCAATGATCTTGTATTCGCGCATTGAGGGGCGGTGGCGGCGGGATGGTAGAGGGATCAGACCGCAACTTCCTCCGCTTCGCTACGAAAGCACAGTGGAAGCGTCGATCGACTGAGTTGGTTGTTCCTCTAGCTGCGGTAGAATTCGCTGCGTTTGCGGCTGTAGAAGTAGTAGACGAGCAAGCCAATGATGAGCCAGACGAAGAAGCGGACCCAGGTGATTGCGGGCAGGCCGGCCATGAGCAGGATGCAGAAGAAGACGCTGAGGACCGGCAGGATGGGGCCGCCGGGGACGCGGAAGCCGCGGCGCCGCTCGGGTTGGGTACGGCGCAGGACAAGGACGCCAATCGAGACGAGAACGAAAGCGAAGAGGGTGCCGATGTTCGACATTTCGGCGAGCGAGCCTACGTCGAAGAGGCCGGCGGGGATGGCGACCAGGATGCCGGCGACGATAGTCGAGAAGGCGGGCGTGCGAAAGCGGGGGTGGACGCGGGAGAAGGCGTCCGGCAGGAGCTTGTCGCGAGACATGGCGAACCAGATGCGCGCCTGGCCGTACTGGCCGACGAGGATCGAGGAGATCATGCCCAGGATCGCGCCGATAAGGACGAAGAGCCGGACAAAGTGAAGTTTGTGGCCGCCGGGCTCAAGCGATAGGCGCTTGAGGGCGTTGACTACGGGGGCGCCATCGTCTGGCGAGATGGACGACCAGGGGACGATTCCGGTGAGGACCAGAGCTACCCCTACGTAGAGGATGGTGCAAACGACGAGCGTTGCGATGATGCCGATGGGCACGTCGCGCTGGGGGTTTTTGCACTCTTCCGAGGCGGTTGAGACGGCGTCGAATCCGATGTAGGTGAAGAAGATGATGGATCCGCCGGCGAGGATTCCAGAGAAGCCGTTCGGCGCGAACGGGTGGTAGTTGCCGGGGTGGATGAAGCTGAGGCCGAAGAAGATAAAGGCCAGGATGGCGGCGATCTTGATCAGCACCATGATGTTGTTGGTACGGGAGGATTCCCGGATGCCGAGGACGAGGACGATGGTGAGGAAACAGACAACAAGGAAGGCGGGGATATCGAACCCGGAGTGCCAGCCGGCGGTGTAGATGTCTTTGCCCGCCAGGTCCTGGAGGCCGAGCGGGAGGTAGGCGGGGGAGAGCCATTTGGGGTCGAGGTGGATGCCGAGCCAGTCGAGGAGGTCGACGAGGTGCGCGGCGAAGCCGACGGAAACGCTCATGTTGGCGAAGGCGTATTCGAGGATGAGGTCCCAGCCGATAATCCAGGCGATGAGCTCGCCCAGGACGGCGTAGGTGTAGGTGTAGGCGGAGCCGGCGATGGGAATCATGCTGGCGAGCTCGGCATAGCAGAGGCCGGTGAAGCAGCAGACGATGGCCACCAATAGTAGCGACAGGGCCAGGGCGGGGCCTGCGCCTGGGCGGCCGGCGATAGCTCCGTGGTGCAGGAGCAGGTCGATGACGGGGGAGTCCGTCCAGCCGGCGACCTTGAGCGGCTTGCCGGCGATGGCGGTGCCGATGACGGTGAAGATGCCGGAGCCGATGACGATGCCTACGCCGAGGGCGGTAAGGGAGACGGGGCCGAGGGTTTTTTTGAGGGAGTGCTCGGGGCGCTCGGAGTCGGCGATGAGCTTGTCAATGGACTTGGTGGCGAAGATCTGGTTGGGCAAAAGCTGAGGCTCCGCGGGACCTGTGAATTTTCGGTGACAGGGTTAGTATCGCCGATAAATCGCTGCGGGGGCGGGGAAAGCTGTGGTGGTTGGTGGCTTTTGCTGCTTTGTGGGTGAGAGGGCCCGGCTTGGGTGAACAGGCGTTCGTGATCGCATTCATCGCAGAAGCGCGATGAGTGGGCACCCAGAGGTCTGTCAGGTCCTTGGTTGGATTGGGAGGTGCGAGCGAAAATGCAGGTCCTTCGACTTCGCTCAGGATGACAATATTTTTGGGCGGGGACTTCACGCAGGATGATAATATTTTGGGCGGGGACTTCGCTCAGGATGACAAATTTTGGGCGGGGACTTCGCTCAAAATGACAATATTTTGGGCGGGGACTTCGCTCAGGATGACGAATTCTGGGCGGGGACTTCGCTCGAAATGACCATGTTTTGGGCGGGGACTTTGCTCAAGATGGCAATGTTTTGGGTGGGAGGGGAGGAAGGCGGGGGCTAGTTGTAGTTGGTGTCGCCGCTGTAGGTGACGGTCAGGGTGTGGGTGGCGGAGGTCAGGGTGCTGAGGGTGAAGGTGCCATGGCCGGTGGCGTCGAGCGGGATGGTGGCTACGGTGGTGGGGCCGTCTTTCAGGAGCAAGGAGCCAGTGGGGGTGGCGAGGGTGCCGGTGCAGGTCCAGGTGAAGGTGAGGGCGTCGCCGAAGGTTGCGGGGTTGAGCGAGGAGGCCGGGGTGATGCCGATGGGCGATTTCTGGACGGTGACGGTCAGGACGGACGAGGTGGCCGGGCTGTAGTTGGTATCGCCTGGCCAGGTGACGGTGATGCTGTGGGCGCCGGTGGTCAGGGCGGAGGTGCTGAAGGTTGCGGCGCCGCTCGCAAGGGAGGTGGTGGCGAGGGTGGCTGCGCCGTCTTTGAAGGTGACGGAGCCGGTGCCGTTGGTCGAAACCGATGCGGTCAGTAGCTCTGAAGCCCCGTAAGTGACCGGGTTGGTCGCGGCGCTGAGCAGGACCAGGCCGCTGGCTTGCGTGACCACGATGCTGTTGCCGGCCGTATTGCTGTTGTAGTTCGCGGGGGCGCTGGGGTTGAAGGTAAGCGACAAGGGCTGGGTGCCGGCATTCAAGAGGGCCCCGGCGGCGGGCGTGTAGACAAAGGTGCCGGCGGGGTTGGCGGTCGCGTTGAGTTGGGTGGCGGAAAGTGGAGTGCCGTAGGGGATGGAAGCGGGCGTTGGCCAGGTGATGAGCGGCGTATTTTTGGTGACGGTGTAGCTGACGTTTGAGGAGGTGCTGCCAAGGAAGTTGGCGTCGGCGGCGTAAACGGCGGACAGGGTGTTGGTGCCCACAGCGAGCGACGTGACGTTGAGGGTCGCGATACCGGAGGCGAGCACGCCGGTGCCGAGCGTGGAGCCGCCGTTGCGGAAGGTGATGATCTCACCATCCGTGGTTTGCGCGCCAACAGAGTACGGGGACAGCGTGGCGCTAAGGACTACCTGCTGCGAGTAAGTGCTGGTGCCGGGGGCGGCAGTCAGGGTCAGGGCGGTCGCGGTGGGCGAGCCGGTGAGGGCGACGGGGGACGAGACGGAGGGAGTGGAGACGCCATCGCCCAGGTAGTTGGCGGTGACCTGATGGGTGCCGCTGCCTGCGACTGCGACGGGAGTCAGAACGGCCGTGGCGGTCTGGGTGTAGTGCCCCTGCACGTTGACGACGGTGTTGCTGCTGTTGGCCGGGATCAGGTAGTCGGGGACGCCGTCGCCGTCTGAATCCAGCACGACGATCTGGTCATAGCCGCTGGAGCCTGGGGTGTAGGTGACGGGGGTGCCGAACGTGGCGTCGCCATTGCCGGGGTACAGGCTGAGGGTGCCGCCGGCTTCGGCGAGCGCGATGTCGGCTTTGCCGTCGCGATTGAAGTCGACGATGGCGACACCTTTGACTAAGTTCCCCACCGTCGCAAGCGTCGCGCTGGTGGTGAACGTGCCGGTCCCGCTTCCCTTCAGCACGCTGACGGAGGACGAGCCGCCATTGCCGACGATGAGGTCCGGGATACCATCGCCGTTCAAGTCTGCGACTGCCAGGGAGCTGGGCGCGGAGCCAACGGTTAGGGGCGTACCGAGGGGCTGCGTGAACAGACCGAGCCCGTTGTTGATCAGGATGGAGACGGTGTTGGAGCCGTAATTGGCGACTGCGATATCCAGGTAGCCATCGTTGTTGAAGTCTGCGATGGCGAAGGCATAGGGAAGCGAGCCGGTGGGTAGACCGGGCAAAGCGTTGCCGAAAGTGCCGTCGCCATTGCCGGTCAGGATGGCGACCGTGTTAGTGGTATAGCTGCAGATAGCGAGATCGAGATTGCCGTCGCCGTTCATGTCTGCGGCGATCAGCGCCGTGGGACCGGAGACGGTGCCGGCGCTGGTGGCGGCCTGGAAGGTGCCATCGCCGTTGCCGAGCAGGAGAAAGACAGTGTTAGAGCCGTAGTTCGAGACGGCGAGATCGAGCTTGCCGTCGTTGTTGAAATCGCCGGAGACTACGCCAACCGGCGTCGTACCCACTGCGTATGGCGAGCCCGGGGCCTGCAGGTAGGTGCCGTTTCCCTGCCCCAGGTAGACGGCGACCTGGTTGGAGCTGGAATTGGCTACGGCGTAGTCCGGGATGCCGTCGTTGTTGAAGTCGCCCACGGTCAGCAGGCGTGCGCCGGCGGCGGGATTGGTGGCGGAGGTGGTGAACGTCTGCGACAGGACGGGGGTGCCGACGGTGCGGGTGCCGAGGACATAGTTCGCGTTCGAGGTGTCAGTGAAGTTGAGCGTGCCGGTGGGGCCGGTGGGGTTGCTGGTCGTCGCGACTGTGCCAGTCAAAGTATAGGCGCCGGCGGAGCCGCTGGCTGCGATGGTTGTAGTCGAAGGATAGGTGCCCGTGACGTTGACCGTGACGGTGGTAGAGGTGCTGGTGGCGTATGTGGTGGTGCCGGCAAAGATCGCTTTGTAGGTGTGCGAGCCGATGCCAGGAATGAATTTGTACGCTGCCACGCCGGTGTTTCTAAGCTGTGCGCGATTGAGCACGCCAAGATCCCGGCAGGCGGGGTTGGCGATATCGCAGAATTTGACCGAGCCGGGGAACACGTGGGTGGCGCCGGCGGCAACTGTCGCCGTAAGGGTGAGGACCGTGCCGTGCGCGACCGTGGTGGCGGAGGCGGTGAGCGCCGTGGTGGTAGCGGTCGCGGCGTGTGCGGCGCAGGGTGCCAGAAGGAGTAAAAACGCGAGGCGGCGTTTGAAGGGCTCGAACACGAGGGGTTCATCGGCGGGTTGAGCGTGGACGGCAAAGGTGTACAAGAGAGGGACACCCTGCCGGCAATTTGCTACCAACACTGCGGCGTAGTTCGAAGGTGGCGATGTTTACCTTCGCCAGTGAAGAGGCGTACCGAAGCTATCGGGAGACAGTTGCGAGCGACCCGCAATGCAAAGCGATGACGGCTCTGGTACCCGATGCAAAATGCTTCACCCGCTACGAGAGACTCTTCCTTCAGCCCGTCTAACTTGAGGATCAGCGATGAGCGATGTCTCGCAGCGCGACGGAATAATTAACGCGGTGTGCATTTCTTGCTGAAAAGATGCATCCTGTAAGGGATGCTCTTCTAAGGGGATGTGAATGCAGATTGCGATGGTCGGATTGGGTCGGATGGGCGCGAACATGGTTCGCCGCTTGATGAAGGGTGGGCACGAGTGCGTGGTGTATGACCACAGCGCGGATGCGGTGACGAAGCTGGCGGGCGAGGGTGCGACGGGTGCGACTTCCATGGAAGATATGGTCGGGAAGCTGCAGTCGCCCAAGGCCGTTTGGCTGATGGTGCCGGCAGGCGTAGTGGACAAGACAGTTGAAGCCTTGCTGCCGATGCTCAAAGCAGGCGACATCATTATTGATGGCGGAAATTCTTACTACATCGACGACATCAAGCACTCAAAGACTGTCGGCGCTGCGGGCGTGAAGTGGTGCGATGTGGGTACCAGCGGCGGCGTTTTTGGGCTTGATCGCGGCTATTGCATGATGATTGGCGGCGATACGGATGTGGTCCAACACCTGGACCCGATCTTTAAAACGCTGGCTCCGGGACGTGGCGATGTTGGCCGGACCCCCGGTCGCGACAAGGCCGCACCGACGACCGCAGAAGAAGGCTACCTGCACTGCGGCGCGCCGGGTGCCGGCCACTTTACGAAGATGGTGCACAACGGCATCGAGTACGGCATGATGGCGGCTTATGCCGAGGGGCTGAACATCCTGAAGCATGCCAATATCGGCAGCGCGGACCAGACTTTTGACGCGGAAACCGCTCCTCTGCGCACGCCAGAGCACTATCAGTACAACTTGCCAATCCCGGAAATTGCGGAAGTCTGGCGACGCGGCAGTGTGGTCGCTTCCTGGCTGCTGGATCTTACGGCGGCTTCGCTGGTTGAATCGCCGGAGCTCGAAAAGTTCAGCGGACGCGTGTCTGACTCAGGCGAAGGTCGCTGGACCGCGATTGCGGCGATTGAGGAAGGCGTGCCGGCGGATGTATTGACGGCGGCGCTCTACTCGCGGTTCACCTCACAGGCCAAGGGCGAGTTCGCGAACAAACTGCTAAGCGCGATGCGGTTCCAGTTCGGCGGACACGTAGAGAAGCCGAAAGAGTAGCCTGATTTCAGAATGCCCTGCTATAAGCGGACTCCTTTGGGGTCCGCTTTCTGCTTTGCGACCTTCAGGCGATAAAAAGCGTCCGATACTGTGAGGCCCGCGATGTTTGAGCAGGATGCGACGAAGGACGAGGGTTCACAGCAGACGACGCGCAGAGTCTTTACGCTCGGCGCAGGTGCAGTGATTGTGGCCGGGGCTTTGGCCTGGTTCCTACGCGCGCCGGGGGTGGAGGCCAGCACGGAGGTGCACGGGACTCCCGGGGTCGTGACTATTGTGGACTTTGACGCCCGAGGCGAGCGCGCGGGCGTGGAGCAGGTGGCGAAGGTCGTCAAGACGGATGGCGAGTGGTACCGCTCGCTGGGCAAAAACAGCTACGGGATCGTGCGGCAGGCCGATACAGAGATGGCTTACACAGGAGTTTCATGGCGGGAGCATCGGCGAGGAGTTTACCGGTGCGTTGGGTGCGGAACCGCGTTGTTTACCTCCGCGACGAAGTTTGAATCTGGAACTGGGTGGCCTACTTTTTGGGATGTTCTGGCGGAGGGAAACATCGTAAAAGCGCCGGACACGAGCCTTGGTGCGGAGCGGACGGAGATCAAATGCGCCCGGTGCGAAGGGCATCTGGGCCATGTATTTTCAGATGGGCCACAACCGACCGGGCTCCGGTACTGCATGAATTCAGCTGCAATGAATTTCGTGCCGGTATAAAGGAAAAGAGCCTCTGCCGCTAACAAATCGAGAGCGCCGACCTGTGGGTCGGCGCTCTCTCTCTGATTGTGGAGACTACTGGCCTGCTTCGGCCTTTGCTTCCTGATAGTGGCCGATGTGCTCGTAGATCTCATCCGGAAATTTCAGGTTGCGGTACAGGTTGCCGCAATCTGGGTCTTCCGGCATCGGCAGAATCGGAAAATCCTGCTTGGACTGGTACTCGAGGATCTTGTCGCGACGCGGTGGGCTGTAGTCACGGCCTTCCACCTGGCGCAGCATCAGCGTGGCCTTTTCCTCGTTGTCGTCCTTGTCCTTGAGCATCCAGGCCAGGACCTCCTCATGCGGCATAAAGTGGCGAGCCACCATGGCGAACACCAGGCGGCCATAGTGGCCGATGTCCTTACCTTCATTGAGCGAGTCCAGCAGGTGCGCCATCATGGAGTCCTTGCGGAGTTCCGCTTCCCCGCCCCGCTCTTCGCCGACTGGTGCCGGCGTGGCAGGCTGCTTCAACTCGGCGTCGGTCGCCAGTGCCGGGCGATGCCCTGACGCACCCTTCAGCTTTGCCAGCTCCGCCTCGGCGCGGTCGGCGCGGTCGGTTGCCTGCCGCAGAGCTTCTGACTGCTCGTCGATCAGTACGGGTTGATCCAGAATTACTTCGCGCTCTGCCATGGGTACGCCTCACTTTCGCGGCTGGCTTACTTCGCCATTTCTTCGCTAAAAAGTCAGACGCACCCCAGGCGCGGGGCGTTGCCCGGGCCCTGCTCTACGGAGCGCTGCTGACGAGCGTCGCGCGCCCGGCACCAACGGTATTGTGGTCCTGCAACAAATGACCGCAGGCAACGCGGCACACGACCGGAACCGTGACATACCCTTCCACGGCCCAGTCAGCAAAGAACTCACGCAAAGCCACGAGCAGCGGTGCGTGCTCGGGATCGTCGGCTTTGGGCGCGATGGGCATACAGGTAGTCTGCTCAATCAGCCCGGCTAGATTCAGCGCGTGGCGGCCGACGAAGGCGTCCTCAAAGACGTCTGAGGTGCTGAAGAAGTCGCTGACTTTGGCGGGAATATCGGCCGGGCCAGTTTTTTCCTTGAAGCCTGCGCAATGCGTGCGCAAAAGCTGCTCATACGCTTCCTGCTGGGCGGATCCGCCGTAAATGCGGTTGTCCGTGATCATAACGACCACGCCGCCAGGACGCAGGATGCGGCGAAACTCCTCGCGGATGCTGGCCAGGCGCGGCAGGTGCAGGGCGCGCTCAGAGAGGATAAAGTCAAGCGAGCCGGGCGGCAAATTCGTCGCTTCCGGCGTGCCGGTCACGACGCGGAAGTCCGGAAAGCGCGATTTCAGGGTGTCCAGCTCATGGCGGCCGGTGGCGGTTGAAGCCGTGGCGATCAGCTTATGGCCGTGCTCGAGAAAGAGCGTCGCCAGCCGCGTAGAGGCTGCACCAATGTAGGCTCCCTGCTCGCCCGGCTGAATGCCAAAACGGCCCGCCAGAAGATGAACCAGATCCTCGGTATAGGGGCTGGTGGCGAAGTCGGAATGGCGACGACGGGTTGAGAAAAGATCGCGAAAGTGCATGATCAAACTCCTTCAGGCTCAGGCCCTGTAGAGATAATTGCACTCTATCGTGAAACAAAAAATCGCCGGAAAGTTGCAGTCAGGTGGTTACCTTTTCCCGGCGATGTGGCTTTAGTGGTCAACCCCGTGCAGGGAGCCGATGTGTCGCTTGACGATCGGATCAGTCTCTGCCGCAAACGCTTTGAAGGCGCCGGAGCCGTCAATTGCTTCCTGCGCGAAGAGCTTTTCGTCCTTATCGTGGATCAGCTTCATGTCCTCTATATAGGCTGCGTCGAAATCCTTTGCGGTAGCCGACTTCAGCTTGGCGAGGCGGGCGGTGAACTCGCCATTGAGCGTTGGGGCAATCGGCAGACCGGCGGCGGCGCTGATTTGCTTCAGTTTGGCGCCGACAAGCGCATGATCGTGGACTTCCGTGTTGGCCTGGTCCTTGACGTCCTGAGCGGAAGCGCGCAATTCCGCGACTTTGCTGGCGGCAACTTCATAGGCCCCACCTTGCGACACTTTTGCCACGAAGGCTTTGTCCGTGTCGGAGGCGGTGGCGGCGTGGATTGCGGGTGTGGCGAGTGCAAGCAAGGTAGCGCTGATTATCAGAGTCTTCATGGAAGGTAAGATGCAGATCATTACATAACCGAGATGTGAGTCTAACTCGATCATATTTTATGCAACCTTTTCTGCAGGCTTACGTCTATGTTTACAGAGCGGCTCGACTCGAGCGCTCAGCCAAAACTTACGTTAGGAGCTAGACCATGACGATGACCCGTTTCGTACCTCTTCGCCCGCACCTTAGCGATGTAGCCGTGCTGCAAAACCGGTTGAATTCCATCTTTTCCGACTTCGCGCGGCCCGAGCCCAGCGAGACGAACCTGGCTGCGGGGAACTTTGTGCCAGCCGTCGACGTTTACGAGGATGAACAAAAGCTGTTGCTGAAGCTGGAAGTCCCGGGCATTCCTCTTGAAGATCTGGACATCCGCATGGAGAATCAGATCCTGACCGTGAAGGGCGAGCGCAAGTTCCAGGCGGAGGAAAAGGAAGAGAACTTCCATCGCATTGAGCGTCGCTTTGGGACGTTTGTGCGCAGCTTTACGCTGCCGCAGACGGTAGACACGAACTCTGTTGCGGCACGCAGCGAAAACGGGGTGCTGTCTATTCAGTTCAGCAAGAAGGAAGCAGCCAAGCCACGGCAGGTGAAGATTGAAGTTGCCGCAGGCGACGGTGCCGCGAAACAAGTCGAAGGCACCAGGTAATTTGCAGCACAACGACTTTGGGGGCGGCGCCGCTACGGTAGCCGCCCTTTGTTGCAGGAGATGGAAGGGGTAATGCGATGGCAATCAAGTGGGAAAAGTTCACGGTGAAGTCGCAGGCGGCGATGCAGGCGGCGGCCGCGATGGCTGGCGAAAGTGGTAATCCGGAGGTGCTGCCCGTACACCTGATGGCGGCCCTGTTGGAGGATCACGAGGGGGTGGTGCTGCCGGTGCTCGAAAAGGTGGGGGTGCCGGTAGAGCAGATGCTGAGCGGGCTGAATGCTGCGATGGCAAAGCTGCCGAAGGTGTCTGGCGGGACGCAGCCGGGGGCCTCGTTGACGCTGAATCGGGTGCTGGAGCAGGCTTTTAAGGAGGCAGATTCCTTCAAGGATGATTATGTTTCCACCGAGCATCTGCTGCTGGCGCTCGCGGAGGAGAAGGGTGGGACCGTCGCCACGGCGCTGAAAGCGTTTGGGGCGGATCATGGCGCGTTGTTGAAGGCGCTGCACGCGGTGCGGGGGACAAGTCGCGTGACGGATCAGACGCCCGAGGGCAAGTTCCAGGCACTCGAAAAGTACGCGAAGGATCTTACAGAGCTGGCGCGACGAGGCAAGCTGGACCCCGTTATCGGACGCGATGAGGAAATTCGTCGAGTGGTGCAGGTACTTTCTCGCCGGACAAAGAACAATCCGGTGTTGATTGGCGAGCCCGGTGTGGGGAAGACAGCGATTGTCGAAGGCCTGGCGCGGCGTGTCGTTTCTGGTGACGTGCCGGAATCGCTGAAGGACAAGCGCGTGGTGGCGCTGGACTTGGCAAGCATGATTGCCGGGGCCAAGTTTCGTGGCGAGTTTGAGGAGCGCCTGAAGGCCGTTCTGAAGGAGATTGAGGACTCAAACGGCGAAATCATTCTGTTCATCGACGAGCTGCACACGCTGGTGGGCGCGGGTGCGAGCGAAGGTGCGATGGACGCGAGCAACATGCTCAAGCCGGCGCTCGCACGTGGGGGGCTGCGTGCGATTGGCGCGACGACGCTGAATGAATATCGCAAATACATTGAGAAAGATGCGGCGCTGGAGCGGCGTTTTCAGATCGTTTACGTGGGCGAACCCAACGTGGAAGACACGGTTGCGATCCTGCGCGGGCTGAAGGAGCGATACGAGGCGCACCACAAGATTCGGATCAAGGACTCGGCGATTGTGGCGGCGGCCACGCTTTCGCACCGCTATATCTCTGACCGTTTTTTGCCGGACAAGGCCATCGACCTGGTGGATGAAGCAGCGGCTGCGCTGGCGATTCAGATTGGTTCCGTGCCGGTGGAAATTGATGATCTGGAGCGGCGCGGGACGTCGCTTGAGATTGAAAAGCAGGCGTTGAAGCGGGAGACGGATGCATCGTCTCGCGAGCGGCTGGAGCAGGTAGAGCGCGAGCTTGCCGAGGTGCAGGAGAAGGCCTCCGGGCTGCGTGCGCGCTGGCAGACCGAGCGTGGAGCGATTGGCAAAGTTGCAGAGCTGAAAGCGCGGTTGGAGGCGCTGCGTTTTAGTGCCGAGGAAGAGACCCGCAAGGGTAATCTGCAGCGTGCGGCGGAGCTGCAGTATGGCGAAATTCCAAAAGCCGAGGCGGAGCTACGCACGCTGACCGATGCGGCCGATGGGACGCATACTCACTCTCGCATGCTGAAGGAAGAAGTGGACGAGGAGGATATCGCGGCGATTGTTTCGCGCTGGACGGGCATACCGGTCTCGAAGATGCTCGAAGGCGAGATGCAGAAGTTGATCTCCATGGAGACCAACCTGCGGGAGCGCGTGGTCGGGCAGGATGAGGCGCTGTCCGCAGTGGCGAATGCGATTCGCCGCTCGCGGGCGGGGCTGAGCGATCCGAAGCGGCCCATTGGCAGCTTCATTTTCCTGGGGCCTACCGGCGTCGGAAAGACGGAAACGGCACGTGCGCTGGCGGAGTTCCTGTTCGATGACGAGGCCGCGATGGTGCGGATCGACATGAGCGAATACATGGAAAAGCACGCGGTTTCGCGGCTGATTGGCGCGCCTCCTGGCTATATCGGGTATGACGAGGGCGGGCAGTTGACCGAAGCGGTGCGTCGCCGGCCCTACTCCGTCGTGCTGTTTGATGAGATTGAAAAGGCGCATCCGGACGTGTTCAACGTGCTGCTGCAGGTACTCGATGACGGGCGGCTCACAGACTCAAAGGGCCGTACCGTCGACTTCAAGAACACGGTGCTGATCATGACTTCCAACACCGGGGCGCAGCAGCTATCAACCGCCTGGGCGCAGTCTGAGCAGGGGTTTGAAGAGGCGAAGACGCGGGTCATTGACTCGTTGAAGCAGCAGTTCCGGCCGGAGTTCCTGAACCGTGTGGACGATATCGTGATCTTCCATCCGCTGGGCGATGAGCAGCTTACGCACATCGTTGATCTGCGCCTGAAGGATCTGGACAAGCTGCTGGCGGATCGCAAGATCACGCTGGAGCTCACGGATGCAGCGCGCAAGGCGATCTTCACGGCGGGGTATGACCGCGCATACGGGGCTCGTCCGCTGAAGCGCGCGATCCAGCGTCTGGTGCAGGATAAGCTGGCGGTCAGGATCCTGGATGGGTCGGTGCTGCATGGCGATCACGTCCTGATCGATAACAGCGATGCGGGGCTGACGTTCAACGTGGCGGGCCGGTAAGTTGGGGGGCGCGGACAACAGTGCGTTGTGCCGCGCCATCCGACCCTGTATGCGATCTGTGGCGGCCTTGGTGGTGGTAACTTTTTGTCTCTCATCTTTAGGTTGCGAACGCACGATCAACGCGTTGACCTCCAGCCCCGACGTGCGCAAGCAGGTGAATGAGAAGGGCAAGGCCTCCTGCATGCAGGCCTCGCTGGCAAACCAGAAGCAGCCAGTAAGCGCAGATTTGACGGCCAAGCTGGACACCTACTGCGACTGCATCACGGTCAAGGGGCTGGGGCAGTTTTCTAACGCCGAGTTGATGGAACTGGGCTTCGACAAAGAGAAGATCAAGCAGCCCAAGTATCAGGCACGCATCAAGGAAGCGGCCAAGGTTTGCATGGCGGATGTGTTTCATAGATAGCTGAAGCACAGACCTTCACCCGCGTCCGTATACTTAGAGGTTGATGAATCCCGAAACCAATCAGCGCGCCGTGATTATCGGTGCGGGGCCCGCCGGTTTGACCGCGGCGCTAGAAATGCTGCGCAGGACCGGCATCAAGCCGATCATTCTTGAAGCGAGCGACGAGATCGGTGGCATCTCGCGCACGATCCGCTACAAGGGCAACCGGATGGACATTGGCGGACACCGATTTTTTTCGAAGTCGGACCGCGTGATGAAGTGGTGGGTGGACCTGATGCCGCCGCTCACGGATGACGCGGCGGAAATCAGCTACCAGGGCAAAACGCGGACAGTGGAAATCCCTGTCGCGCAGCCGCAAGAGCCGGTACTGCGCGGCGCGGGGCCGAAACTTGTGACGGATACGGATGAGACCGAGGCCGATGGTACCGTGCTGCCGGAAAAGCATGGGCACACGGAAACGGTGCTCACAGAGGCGCCCGCGGACCCTGATCTGGTGATGTTGATCCGTCCGCGCAAAAGCCGGATTTACTACCTGCGAAAGTTCTTCGACTACCCGATCAAGCTGACTGGATCTACGCTGGCCAATCTTGGGATGGCTCGCACGGTGCGGGTGGGGGCGAGCTACTTTCAGTCTCGGCTGAAGCAGATTGCGCCGGAAAAAAGCCTGGAAGATTTCCTGATCAATCGCTTTGGGCGAGAGCTCTACCTGACGTTCTTCAAGAGCTATACGGAGAAGGTTTGGGGAACGCCTTGCGACCAGATTTCGGCGGAGTGGGGGGCGCAGCGAATCAAAGGTTTGTCGCTGACGACTGCGGTCAAACACTTTGTGCGCAAGGCCTTGGCCGGCAAGCCGAAGCAGGGCGAAGACCTGGCGCAGAAGGGGACGGATACGTCCTTGATTGAGCGCTTTTTGTACCCGAAATACGGCCCCGGGCAGCTTTGGGAGCATGCCGCGCACCTCGTCGTGCAGATGGGCGGCGAGATCCACATGCAGACCAAGGTAGAACGAATCCACGTTGCCGAGGGGCGCGTTACGAGCGTGACGGCGAACGGCCAGACCTATACGGGTGACCACTTTATTTCGACCATGCCGATGCGAGAGCTGGTGCAGGCACTGGACTGCGCGATCCCCGCGAACGTGCAGGAAGTGGCGGCAGGGCTGCAGTATCGCGACTTCATTACGGTGGGCTTGCTGTGCGACCGGCTCAAGGTGCAGGAGGCCGACGGCGGCTTGCTGAAAGACACGTGGATCTATGTGCAGGAGCCGGACGTGCTGCTGGGGCGTCTGCAGATCTTCAACAATTGGAGCCCGCACCTGGTGCAGGACCCCACGAAGATCTGGATCGGGCTTGAATATTTTTGCTACGACACGGACGACCTTTGGAAGATGGAAGATGAAGCGCTGAAGACCTTCGCGATTGCAGAGCTGGCAAGGATCGGCATTATCGAGATAAGTGCCGTGAGGGATGCGCATGTGGTGCGCGTGCCTAAAACCTACCCGGCCTATTTTGGCACTTACGATCGCTTCGATGAGCTTCGAATTTTCACGGACTCGTTTGAAAACCTGTTCCTGGTGGGCCGTAACGGCATGCATAAGTACAACAATCAGGACCACTCCATGCTCACCGCGATGACGGTTGTGGACGGTCTTTGCGCCGGCAAGGTAGACAAAGCGGCGCTTTGGGGGATCAACACGGAGCAGGAATATCACGAGGAGAAAAAATGAAGAAGCTGCTGGGTTTGATCTTCCTTGGACTCATGATTTTCATCGTTGTATACCGCCAGCGTGTGTTCCTGCGTGATCCGTTGGCCAGCGTAAGCCGCGATGGCCACAAGCAGGGCGACGTGACTGTGATGATCAATTACAACAACGACATCCTGATGGATGATGCCAGCGCGACCCCGCGGCGGATCTACCTTGTTGAAGGCTGGAACCAGCTGCCGGTGTTTCTAAACGGCACCATCAAGTGCATCAACGGCGTGGCCTGCATGACGCAAGCGGACCAGGCCACGGGGACTCCGGTGCCGCGCGCGCACGGGGTAAAGATGTCAAACAAGCTGGTCGAGTTTGTGGATGAAGACGGCGCCAAGGTCAGCGTAAAGCTGCGATAGCGCCAGAGTTATCGCAGCTTCACGCTTTGCATCTACGGCTGGACTGGCGAGCCGACGACCGGTGTTTTGACCGGCACCGCCAGACCGATAAAACTCACCAGACGATTGTCCGTCCGGCTGCTGACCCAGACCGTGCCGCTGGCATCTACGGCGACTCCGGAAGGGCCGTGCATGGCGGTATCGAGGCCGAGCCGCGGGACACCGGTGACCTGTGTTCCTGAGGCCGCAAAGCTGGAGTCGTACATTTCCTCCAGGCCGCCGACGATGTAGTCCGCCACAAAGATATGGCTGCTGCCATCGATTGCCATGGCCCTGGGCGCGGACTGCGTCGTGGCGGACGACAGGACCTGGATGACAAATCCATCGCTGCGCACCTCCGTCACGGTTCCGTTTGAGCTATCGCCGACCCAAAGGTTTCCGTTGCGATCGATCACGATGGAATCCGGCGTGCTGCAGCAGGCGGATTGCAAAAGCATGTTGCCGGACGTGTCCATCTTGATCAGTTGGCCGTTGCCCTTGTTGGCGACCCACATGTTGGAAGAGGCGTCCACCGCGATAGCAGAAGGCGTAGACAACATGCCCGAGCCATAGCCGGCCGAGCCTGAAACCGCCTGCCCGTTGGACGACAACACGGTGAGCGTCGACGCGCCGGAGTTGGCGATCAACATCGTTCCATTGGGCGCGGATGCAATGGCATCCGGCAGGTTGATGCCACCGGCAGTGAAGCCGGATGAGCCCGAGATTACCGTGCCATCGGCTGCGACGAGAGCGATCGAGCCGTTGGGGTGCAGCCCATCGTACGAGCCGTTGGCGACCCAGACGCGGCCCAATGAATCCGCGGTCGCAGCGCTCGAGCGGCCCATGCCGCCAGTGACTCCGGCGGGGAACACCGGCGCACCCTGCGGCGTGAAAACGGAGACGCCGCCGAGGTTATTCGACACCCAGACATCGCCTACGGCATCGATGGTGACGCTGTTGGGCCGCCCCAGATTGCCGCCGGTGTAGGAGATCGACATCGACCAATCATTCGGAGCCACGGCCAGCGAGCCGCCGAAGGGTGCGTAGGCGGGAGCATCGTTGAACAGCGCGGCGACGTTGTTGCCCGGGTGCTGCGCGACCATCAGCGCCATCTGGAAGGTGTCGGCCGGCGTGCCAAAGCCCGGGGTGCTTGCATCGTTGGCAAGCGAGGTGCACTCCGCACCGCCGCTTGAATTGACACAGGAGGAGAGGATGTTTGCGAGCGTGACCAGCTTGCTGGTTTCTGTCCTGGCGTTGGCGGGTAATGTGGCTGCGGGCGCGAAGCCGGAGTACGGGCTCGCCAGCAACATGGTGGTCTGCAAGGCGGAACGCAGGCCGGCCAGGTTGGTCGCGGAGGCCCCAACGTGATCGACCCCCGTAGCAAACGGTGCAAGGCCGTATGCCGCCGCGACCGTGGTGAGTTCGTTGAGGGAAATGGAGGGGACGGTAGCCAGCGAGCCACAGTCGCCCAGGGCCGCGACGAGGCTCAGCGCGGCGTTGTTGACGGAGCCGCTCAGACCCGGGTTGCCGCCGGTTGCAGTCAGGTAGACCTGCGTGGTGGCGCTGGGGCAGGTGTAGTCATTGCTGATCCCGAACCCGCCACTTGCGTCTGAGAAGACGGACTGCGTAAGCAGTTGCGTGGCGGCGGAAGCATTGCTCGCGCTGCCCGCGGCCCATAGCTGGATAAGCGCTCCGCTGACCGGTTGCTGACCGCCGCGGACCATGCCGCGAACAGGCTTGGCACTGGTGGCGGCAACATCAGGCAGCATGCGGCCGGCGCCACAGCCAGAAACTACCAGCGCAGCTGCAAACGAAAGTGTGGCAAAGGCAGTCTGTACAGCACGGGGACGAGCCACAGGGGCTAGGTCGGCGAATCTTTTCAGCATGGCGGGCAAACTCCTCTACCGCCCCCTATCGGCTTGATTGCCCTGCGCAATAGGGGACGGGCACACAATTTGCTTGCGCTATCGGGCTCCCGGGTTGACCATCAACACATTCCAGAACGGAGCTCAGCGTGGCTGTCGCAACCAAGTCCGTCAAGACGCAACTCGAAGTGCCGCTGGTGCTGGAACGTAAGCATCCCCTGGCCATACGCTGGATGCACTGGATCAATTTTCCCGTGCTGTTCACCATGATCTGGTCCGGCCTGCTCATCTACTGGAACGATTCCGACAACGCCTACCAGCATCCGCATCGCGTGTACCGCATCGGGCTGGGCAAGCTGACGCTCTTCCGCTTCTTTCCGGACTGGTTCTACGCCAAGCTGAACGTGCCGTATCACGTGACCGAAGGCCTGGGTTATCACTTCTTCTTCATGTGGATTTTTGCCATCAACGGTGTCGCGTATGTGGCGTTTTTGCTGTGGTCGCGAGAGTGGAAATTCATGGTCCCGCTCAAGTCATCCTTGCGCGACGCGGTGCAGGTCACGCTCGTCGATCTGCACATCAAGAAGCATGATCAGCTCCCGGCGCAGACCAAGTACAACGGCGGTCAGCGCATTGCGTATACGTCCGTCATTGTTATGGGATTTGGCGCGCTGGTGACCGGGCTGGCGATCTACAAGCCCACCCAGACGCACTGGCTGACTTCACTGCTGGGCGGCTATGAAATGGCGCGATGGCTGCACTTCTGGCTTACGATCGGCTTCTGCGGGTTCTTCCTGGTGCACGTCGGACAGGTCATGCTGGCGGGCTGGAACAACTTCCGCTCCATGGTGTCCGGCTACGAATTACGCCCGGCGACTGACCCTTCGCTCGAAGCCGAACGCAAGAAGTTCTAAGGACTAGCGATGACGACTGAAGAAGCAAAAAAACTATCCGCACGCCACACTCGCCGGTCCTTCCTGGTAGGCGGAGTCGCTGCTGCTGCGGGCTATGAGTTCTACCGCTATCTGGACCGCGCACCCGGCGACGAGATGATCGCGAGCCCCATGCGCCGCGCCTTCAACATCAACGCAGCGTTATCGCGTGCCATCTTCGACGAGCGCGCGCTGGCCCCCACCTATGACATCAGCGAAGCAAAAGACCTGCGCATCAACGGTAATTACGGGCTCAAGCAGGACCTGCTGCTGGATACCTTTCGACTGCAGGTGGTGGGCGCGGCGAACGCTGCAGCGCACCCTCGCTACGTGCCGGACGTGACCACGTGGGCTTACAAATACAAGGTTGAAGACGCCGCCTATACCGGCCATGACACCAAGGAAGCACCCAAGGCGGACATCAATCCCCTCTTCGCCAAAGCCATGAAGGAGTACATGGATGCCCGCGGCAACAAGCCCACGCGCGGCAATGAGGAGGCCGGCGAATCCGACTCCACGCTGGACCCAAACACGCCCGGCCTGCTGCTGACCATGGACGACCTGACCCGTCTGCCAAAGCATGAATTCACCACGCAGTTCAAATGCATTGAGGGCTGGAGCGAGATCGTGCACTGGGGCGGTTTTCGCCTGGCAGACTTCCTGGAGGCCTATCCGCCAGCGAAAAACGCCCAAGGCGAGTACCCGAAATACGTCTACATGGAAACCCCAAACGGCGACTACTACACGGGTTATAACCTGCTGGCGTGCCGTCATCCGCAATCGTTGCTAACGACCGAGATGGCCGGCAAGCCGCTCAGCCAGGCCCACGGCGCGCCGGTGCGCCTGCACATGCCCATCAAGTATGGGTACAAGCAGATCAAGCGCATCGGGCTGATTGCGTATACGGATCAAAAGCCGGACGACTACTGGACCAAGCTCGGCTACGACTGGTACGCGGGGCTCTAAGCCCTAGTAGGAATCGACGACGTGGATCACGAGTGACTTCGTTTCCAACAGGGACGTCCCCGTGATCGTGGCGGTCGCTCTAGGAGCTGAGCCACAGCCTGTGATGCCCACAAGCAGCACCACCAGCAGACCCGCGCCACGCAGCTTTTTACGTCCCAGAATCAGCAGCAAAACCAGTGCCGGCAGTGGGCCGTTGTAAGGCTTATCGGGTTCGCCCGGAACACCTGGCTGGCGCTTGATCGTCGCCCGCAGCGGCAGCGCAACCGTGACCGGGCGCATCGTGGCTTGATCGAGCGTGCACGTGTAGCCTGCCGTGACCGCACAGGAAAGCGCGATGGGCTGATGGAAATCGCCAACAGGCGTAAGCCAAAGCGTGATGCTCTCGCCCGGATGCCAGATGATCTGGCCCGCGGGTGGATGCCAGATGCCGAGGTCAAACGTAGCGCCGGCAACAGGTCGCACGGTCAGCGGCACCTGCACGGTTGCGGCCTTGTAGTTCGGATCTGTGGGCGTAAAGACCGTCGCCAAAGTCTGCTGGCCAGGGGCAAGCACCGCACCCGCAGCGGGCGTGTAAACAAACGTACCGGCCACGGTAGAAGTGGCGTCAAGCTGCGTGAAATCGAGCGGCGCGCCGTAGCCTATCGACGCCGGCGCAGGCCACGCTACGGGCGGCTCTGCCTGCTGTACCACCTGGTTTAGATGTGCCGGACCCTGTGCCTGTGCGGGCAGCAAGATCAGCAGGCCAAGCAGCAATCGTGTGGCAGTGATCTTCATCGTGGTGGTAGCTCGCGCTCCTGTTGACGTTTGTAGACAAACGCGGACCGCGCTCCCCCGGAGCGATCGACCCCGGAAGAGCGCTGCCGCACCTGCGTTGCTAGTTGTAGTTCGCGTCACCCGAGTAGGTGAACGTGAGCGCGTGGCTGCCGGCGGTGAAGAGCGGGATGGCGAGCGTCCCGGTGCCGGAAGTCAGGGTGATGGTGCCAAGGGTGGTGCCACCGTCCGTGACTATGACCGTACCTGTGGGCCCGACGCCGACTGCGCTGGTCACCGTGACCGTAAGGGTTACCCTGTCGCCGTAGACCGCCGGGTTCAGTGAGCTGGTCGCGGCCGTCACTTCGCTGGTGTTCTTGGTGACCGTGTAGCTTTCCACGGCGGAGGTGACGGTGTTGAACTCCGCGTCGCCGCTGTAGACCGCCGTGATGCTGTGCGGGCCCGTCCCGAGCGAGGTTGCGCCGTTGAGCGTGATCGTCACCACGCCGCTGGCGTTCACCGTGCCGGTGCCGATCACCGTTGATCCGTCCAGTAGGTTGACGGTCCCGGTGGGGATGTCAGAGGCGTTGCTGGCCGGCGGTGCAAGCGTCGCCGTAAAGGTGATGGACGCGCCATAAACGCTGGTGCTGGCGGGGTTGAACGATAGCGTGATGGTCGGCGTCGCCTTGCTCAGGGTCAGCGCGAGCGCGTTGGAGGTGGAGCCAATGTAGTTGGTATCGCCCGCATAAACAGCGGTAATGGAATGTGCGCCCTGGTGCAGTTGGCCGTAGGTCAAGGTCGCGCTGCCACCGGTAGCGCCGCTCGGCCGTGCCAGTCCGATAGTCGAGACGTAGGGTCCGGCGGTCGCGGCCTGCTCCACCTGCGCGCCCCAAAGGTTGATGGTCTGCGCGGGCAAGTTGGTGGAGGTAAACTTCGCCGCAAAACCAGTACCCGCTCCGGCCGGGAAGGCGAGCGTGAACGAACAGCGAGTCCACGTAGAGGTGACCGCGCAGGTCGTCGAACCGGAGGCCGCAGAGGCCGGCGAGTCGGTCAGGGCCAGCGTCAGCGTGGTCGAAGCAGCGGACTGCGCCCACACGCTCAGCGTGACGGAACTGCCCGCGTAAGCCGTGCCCGGTGCAGAGAACAAGACGGTTGAGGTGCCGGCGCCGGTCGTGCTCGGGAAGGCCACGGCGGTGGCAGAGTTGGTGCTGCCATCCGGCCCGTTGGCGGCGTTCGCAGTCAAGGTCGGCACGCTGCCGGCGGTGGTCCAGCCGTTGGCCGCGCTCACCTGCGAGTAAGGCAGCAGGTTGGTACCCGGGATAGACGTAATGGCCTGCGGCGAGCCCAGCGCCGTCGAGCCGTCCATGAACTGAATCGTCTCGGACGTCGGTGCCGGCGCACCCGCCGTGTTCAGCACGTAGGTATAGGTGATGGGCGTGTCGGCCATCGCGCCGCTCGCCGGGTTCGCCGTAATGACACCGATCGTGTTGCGCTTGGCAACCGATTGCGACAGCGTAGCCGTGGACTGGCTCATCGCGGGGAGCGCCAGCAGCATAAGCGCAGCGGCGGCAGAATTGAGGTGTTGCGCAAACTTGGTCACGAAGGCTCCTAAAAAACTGCTTAGGCGCTTATCGGCAACTCTTCGCGACCCATGAATTCAGCCGTTGATCAGGCCCGCAACCGCTCCAGAAAGCTCACCAGTTCAGCCGCCAGCGGGGCCTCCGCCTTCACGTCTGCGCCAGACCGCGGATGCGTAAACGCCAGCCTCGCGGCGTGCAGGAAATTACGCTCGAGTTCCAGGCTGCCGTCGCCGTCCAGGCGCTTGATCACGTGCGGCGCACCGTACAAAAAGTCGCCCACAACCGGGTGCCCAAGCGATTGCAGATGCACGCGAATCTGGTGCGTTCGCCCGGTCTCAATCTTGACCTCCACCAGTGAAAACGCGCCGTACGGCGTCGTCAGCCGCTCCAAAACGTGGATGTGCGAAACCGCCGAACGGCCATCCGCACGCCGGGTCGTCATGCGTATGCGACGGACCAGGTCACGCGCAATCGGCAGCGTCACGGTCGTGTCGTCCTTGGCCAGATGCCCGTGAGCCAGTGCAAGGTAGGTCTTGTGGACCTCGCGCGCGGAGAACATCTCGCCCAGCTTGCGGTGCGTCACGTCGTCCTTTGCAACGACGATCGCGCCGGAAGTCATCTTGTCCAGACGATGCACGATGCCCGGCCGCAGCGCCCCACCCACATCGGACAGACCAGTGTTGCCCAGACCCTTGCCCATGTGGAACAGCAGCGCATTCACCAGCGTGCCGCGATTGCGCTCATCATCAGTTGAGCCCGCACCGGCGTGCACCATCATGGTCGCCGGCTTGTTCACCACCGCCAGGTACTTGTCCTCGAACAGAATGTCGAGCGGGATGTCCTCAGGCGTCGCGTGCAGGGGCTCCGGGTTCGGCTGACCTTCGATTTCGATCGCTTCCCCGCCCTTGAGCTTGTCCTTGCTCTTGGGGACGGCGCCGTCGACTTTGACCTGGCCGGCGTCGATCAGCAGTTGCACCCGCGCGCGCGAAATCTCCGGCAGCGCCTGCGATAGGTACAGGTCCAGCCGCATGTTGGCGGCGGAAGGGTCGGCGAGGAAGCTGCGCACGTCGGCATCTTCATCCTCAAACTCAAGCACGGGTACGACGACCGGCATCTCAGGCTCGGCAAAGCGGGTAGCAACATACTCCGGACGAACAGACCGCCGGCGATGCCCCTTGGGCAGCATGGAATTCGAAGGCATCCTTCTAGTTTAGTCCCGCAGAACTCAACACAGAGTGCACAGCCAGAAGCTCACAGTATTTCCGTGACACTTCATCTGTGTAGCGCTTGTACTTCCTGTCCTGAGCTTTTCACCTGGGCCAGCACCAACCCACCCGTCACCAGCATCGCCACCCCAACCCACTGCAATGCATCGAGCCCCGCCTGCTCCAACCCGGGCTGCCGCACAAAGCTCAACAAAAACTGCCCGGCCCCGGCTGCGGCGAGCGCAAGCCCCGCGGTCTCCCCCGCTGCCGGTCTCCGCATCAGCCGCGCGTACAGCCCAATCGTCAACACCAGCGCCAAGGCAGCCGCATACAGCGCCACCGGATGCAGCGCAGCATTTTCCCCCGGCGGCCGAATCCCGTATATAAACGGCATCCCGGGGTCGGAGCCCTCAGCAAAGTGCCCCAGCGCGAGAAAGAACCAAACCAGCGTTGCGCAGGGGGCCCAGGCGTCCAGCGCCTGCAGCACCGGAACCTGCTTGCTCCAAAGCCAGATCAGGGTTGCCGCAACCGTCAGCACCAACCCGGCAGCAGTGAGCGAGGGCACCGTCAACAGCAGTACCGGGTAAGCCTTGAAAGTTCGAAAGTTGAAGATCACCAGCAGCAGCCTGGACAGCAGAAACGCAGCCAGCACAGCGAACAGCCCCGCATCCCAGAGCCGGCCAGGATCGACGCCGCAGAAGCGCGCCGTACGCTCACTGAGCCCGAGCGCAAACATCAGCCCCACCGCCGCCAGTACCCCAAACGTGGGAATGGCGACGCTGCCGAAATGGAAAAGGTAAGGGTGCAAACCGAAGATCGGAGGAAGCAAAACCGACCCGCTTGGCCGTACGACGAAGCGCAGGTGAACCCGTCTAAGACGGCGGGATCAAGCCGTGGCTCTTTAGGCTTTCCGAACTGGCGGACATAGCACACCGAGCTGATTCAACGAGCCAGATCCCTGTTCAATGAATATTGGTTCAACCTGCGTTGTTCGCGTACCTGCGTTGCAGGCCGGTCGCTTACGTTGGATGCTAAATGCGACCACGCAAAAGCGCAAGTCCAGGGGATAAAGGCTAGCTGGCGCGGCGAATCGGCTCTTCGTACTCGTCAAAAACCTCATCCAGCATGCCGGAAAGGGAGGCTGACCGGCTTTGCACCGTGGTCTGCGACTGCCGCAACGATCCCGCAAGCAGGTTGTAACGCTCGCGCAGGCACTCCAACTCATCAGCAATATTCAGCGAAGCGAGCACAGCCACCCGCAACGAGTCCACTGTGCCGCCCTGCGCAGAAACTGCTCGCATCTTGCCGTCCACCAGGGCCGCCAACTGCTCAATATAAGCTGTGTCCGTGCCGCGCAGGCGATAGATCTGGTCGTAGATATCGACCGAAATCGACTGGTTTTCGAACACTTCGTCTTCGAGCATTGTGCCCTCCTTTCGGGCAGAGGTTCTAGAGCAGCTCGTCCATCTGCTGCAACATTTTTTCAACGCGAAGACGGACGGTCGTGCGTTCCTGGTTCAGGCTGGTGATCTGGGTTTGAGCATCGTCGGAGGAATGCTTCAGCGCATCCAGCTGGTCCCGCAGGCTGCTCACTTCGGCCTCCGCGGCGGCGCGTGCCTCGCGCTCCTTGCGCACGATTTCAACTGCGCGCAGGACTTTCTGTTCCAGCGCTTGAAACTCATCAGCGCTTATGGCGGTGCTGGTATCCACAGTAATCAGGCTCTCCCGAGACCCAGTTTACAACTGGGTAACGTGGAATACAGGTGACGAATCCGGTTCGCTTATCGCCATTGTGCAGTCTGGAAGACAAGGGCAGAACGCAGAGGGCACAAAGAAGAGCTCAAAGTGGTCCTCTCCACCCGCTTTACGATCAGGCCTTCTCCGCTCCGTCGCGGATCGTCCCGCCCAGCGCTTCAAGCGCCGCAATAATGCGCGACCACCAGTCCGTCAGCTCCGCCTCCGCCAGCGTGCGGTCCTGGGACTGGAAAGTCGTGCGCGTCAGCAGCGAGTACACCCCCGGGAACTTGCGGTCGCGCCAGACTTCTACCGGCTCCAGCCGCTGCAGCTCCGCAATGTTGAGGCCGCGGATTGCGGCTTCCACCTGCGCCCAGATCACCGCGTTCGGGAAGATGAAAGAAAAGTCCCGCTCCACTGCCTGAAAGCGAGAGAGCTCCCTGGCAGTATGGCTGCGCAGCGGAAATTTCAGCAGGCCGGCCAAGGCGAGCTCCGCCATATAGACTGGCTGGCGCAACTTGCGGCGAGAACTTTCCGTCTGCGCAAGCTGGCCAAACGACGCAACCACCTTGCCCTCAAGCAGAAACGAGGCGGAACGACCCGGCTCCCAGGCCTGCGAAAGGTCCTGCGCCGTAATCGATACCGGGGGTGCCGCAAACAACTGAAACACGGCTTCGAGCACGCCTTTAAGCTCATAAAAGGGCGGGTCCGCGGCCAGCATGACCGGCGGCGTGGGTGGGACGGCGCCCGTCAATCCCAGCGACAAAAACGGCAGCTCCTCCACCTTTTCCTGCGACCCGCTGAAGCAGGCCCCAGCCTCAAACAGCCGCGCTGTCAGCACGTCGCGCGTCAGGTTCTGCGCCAGCATCGTGACCATGCCGGGCAGCAGCGAAGGCCGCAGGTTGGCATGCTCTTCACTCAGCGGATTTTCGAGCACAATCGCAGCGCCGGACGGTGCAAAGAACGCCGACTCCGCCGCACTGGCGAACGTGCTCGAAATCGCTTCCGTGTACCCGAGCGCCAGCAAGCGCGCACGAATAGCCTGTGCGGGACGATCCGCCGGATGAGCCAGAACCGTGCCGGGCGTAGGCAGCGTGTTGGCAAATCCGTTGTAACCATACACGCGGGCAATCTCCTCGATCAGGTCGATTTCACGCGTAAGATCCAGCCGCCAGGAAGGCAGCGTGACGGTGTAGGCTTCATCAGTCAGCGGCTCAAGCTGGCAGCCAAGCGCGGAAAGATACCGCTCAACCAGGCTGGAGGTGATGCCTTCCGCCGCGAGCGTGGTCCCCAGATGACGCTGCACCTGCCGCACTGAAAGTTCAATAGGCGCGCGCCCCGTCGTCACTGCCTCGTGCTGCGGAACGACGACATCCACCATCGCACCCGACAGCGTGCCGCCGCAGGCTTTCAGAATTTCTAGGCTGACCAGCGCATTGCCCACGGGCGCTGCAGCAAAGTCCGCACCACGCTCAAACCGGTGGCTCGCATCCGTGTGGATCAGGTGCCGGCGAGAAGTCGCACGAATCCCGGCCGGATCAAACCAGGCCGATTCCACCAGGATATTCTTCGTTTCCGCCGTGATCATCGTGTCATGCCCGCCCATCACACCGGCAAGCGAGATCGCCTTCACGTCATCCGCAATCACCAGATCATCCGCGACCAGCGTACGCGTCGTGCCATCGAGCAGGCGGAGCTGCTCCCCTACATGCGCGCGCCGGACGGTGATGCCGCCGGTGATTTTATCGAGATCAAAAGCATGCGTGGGCTGCCCCATGCCGAGCAGCACAAAGTTGGTGATATCAACCGCGTTCGAGATCTGCTTCTGCCCCAGCTCGGTGAAGTAGTGCGCGACCGGATCGACGCTGGGCGCGATCGTGACACCGCGAATCACCTGCGCGGTGAAGCGTCCGCAAAGGTCTTCCGCCAGAATTTTCACCGGGAATGCCGGTGCGGAATCGGGCGCGGCCAGGCCGGTCGCGAGCGGATGCAGCGCAACGTCGTAGATCGCCGCCGCCTCACGCGCAATGCCGTAGTGGTTCATCGCATCCACCCGGTTGGTCGTGATGTCCATATCGAACAGCGCCGCGTCGGAATCGCCGGCAGCATCCGAGAGCTCGAACACGCCCTCCACCGCGATACCGCGCAGGGTCAGGTCTTCGGCGAGCTGCGCGTCGTCGACATCAAGAACGGGAAGATAGGAGCGAAGCCAGTGCGTGAGAATCTTCATGGGGACTCTGAAGATTATAGTTGGGCGTCTAGGCCGGCCACGGTCGCTTTCCATGCACCATGCGCAGAATGGTCAACGTCTCACCTTGGGTGCGGTAGACAAGGCGAAATCTCGTCGCCCTGCCGCACCTGTGCCATGAGAGCGGAGATGTTGCGAGAGGCTTCGACTTCAGTAAGGTGCAGGGTCGCCATGCTTAATACTTACGCTTGAATAGATTGCAGCGGCAGTGTAACCAGCGCGCGGTTACGAATGGAGTCACCCACCTGCCCGCACGGGGGATTGCCACACCTGCTCAACTATCGGAAACTGAGACTCTACCGAGGAGACTCACCATGGCGGTTGCGATCAGGCGTGTCATCGACTGTGATCCGACAATATTTCGTCGGGACCTGAACGTTCTGCCCTACGAGATCGGCCACACGCTGGCTGGCCATCCACTCTTCCAGCTTCCCGCGCTGGTGCAGTTGGCGCATAACGTCGCCGCTCGCCGCAACCCGCACATGTCCGGTGGCGACGCCTACTTCAACGAAGGCGCAGTCGAGGCCGGCACTCGCCCAGTCTATGAAGACACCTCTGAAGGCCGCACGGATGAGGAGCGTGAGCGCGTCGCCGCGCTCGTGAGCAAGATCGAATCAGCCGAGGCCTGGATCATCCTGAAGCACATTGAGCGCGAAGAAGGCTACCGCGAAGTGATGGAGCAGGCCGTATGCGACGCGCTCGAGCTAGCCGGTCCCGCTGGCCGCGCCATGCTGCGCCACATCAAGTGGTTTGAGGCCATCGTCTTCATCACCTCGCCCCATCGCGTGACGGAATATCACATTGACCGCGAGTGCAGCTGGATCATGCAGATCCGCGGCGACAAAACCATTCACCTCTTCGATCGTGCCGACAAGGACGTCGTTCCGGAGGAAGAGTTGGAGCGCTTTTACACGGTCGATAACAAGGCCAGCGAGTACAAGCCTCAATTTGAAGATCGCGCGCTGGTGTACGACATGACCCCCGGCACCGGCGTCCACATACCCGTTAACACGCCGCACTGGCTCAAGAACGGAGACGGCGTTTCCATCACCCTGAACGTCAATTTCCAGTTCCATGACGACGTCGTTTCGAACCTCTACAAGGCCAACTACTACATGCGCCGGCTCGGGCTCAAGCCTTCCCTTCCCGGCCGGCACCAGGTGTTCGACCGCATGAAATCGCTAGCGTTTACGGCCGCCTTGACCATCAAGCGCAAGCTGAAAAAGGGCGATGGCGTAGTCCCGCCGGAAGCCAAAGCGCAGAAGCGCCGCATCGCAGCGATGGTCGCCGCGCGCACACCCGGCGTTTAGATCCGCAGAAACATCTGCTTGCGCCACAGCAGCCAGTTCGGCAAAAAGCAGAACACGACGTAGGCGCAGGCGAAGGCCAAAGACGTGTTCAGCGTGCTGCCGTTCGTGGCAAATAGATGCGCGTAAACCCATCCCCAGGCACTGATCGTGCGGGCAGCACCGTCCGGGCCCGGCGCTCGCGGAACCTTCCACCACAGCAGCGTTTCGACCACGAACTCTGAAAACACAAACGCCGTAATCGCGTTCGATCCGTACACCAGCAGAAGCCACAAAATAGCTCGGCCTGCCTTCGACCTCTTCTGTAATTCGAGTGAATCGAATAGCCAATAAAACAACGCCAGCAACAGCATTGACCAGCCACCCGCAAAAAGAACATAGGAGCTGGTCCAGAGATTTTTGTTGATTGGAAACCACGGATTCCAAAGCCTGCCAAGCACCAGAAACGCAAGACCGGCGAGTACCAGGCCAACTGCTGTCGTGTCTGAGTGAACTCTTCTGGGCTCGACAAATCCTTCAAGCGCTTTCGTTGTTGGATGCGGGAGCCGACGCAAAAAGAGAGCCGTAATAATTCCCAGCAGCACAGTCGCAATAGCAGGCAAGGTACTCAGCAGGCTTTCCGGATCACGCGTCTTCTGGTACAGCCGGCCCATGTGGATCGTGCTCAGCGCAAAGCCGCTCACGCCACGATCAATCCACGCGGCGAGATTCCGGTCAGGGTCGAGCATGGGAAAGTCACGCACCGGATGACCAAGCCCGGGCACCGGCGCAAAGCGCATCAACGCCCAGTAACCACCTAGCAGAAGCACCGTGATCGCAACCAGCGTGCGCAGACGACGGACATACAAAAACATGATCCCGGCAATGAAATAGCAAAGCGCAATCCGCGTAAGCACACCGTAAAGACGCAGGTTCGCCAGGTGGAAGCGAGGGTACGCGCTTAGAAACAGCTTGATCGCAAAAATGATTGCCGAGCGCCGCGCGATCTGCCACGCAATCGTCGATTGAGCTACGCCTCTTTCCAGCCGTGACGAGACCGAAAATACAATCGCACAGCCAATCAGAAAGAGGAACGTCGGGAAGACCAGGTCCGTCGGAGTAAAGCCATTCCACTCGGCGTGGTCGAGCGGCGCGTACACATGCGACCAGTCGCCAGGGTCATTGACCAGAATCATGAACGCGATCGTCAGCCCGCGCAGCGCATCAATGCTCGTGATGCGCTGCATGGGGGCGGTCATCCCGCGATCAACTCGATCTCCGCGCAGTGCAAAAAGATTGCCTCGGTTTCGAGCTCGTCGATTGTGTAATGAATCCGCTCCAAACCATCCGCACGCACATCCTCAATCCGCAGCAGCGGCATCTGCTCAAAGCCCTCGCCGGTAGCGTTCAGTTCAAGATTTTGTACATCGCTACACAGCAGCGTTTGCACCTCGCCAGACGCTTTCGCAAGCGTCAATCGCAAACTATAACGCGAGTTCGCTGCCTCGAGCGAGAGCGCAAAACCGCGCAGCTCCGTAAAGCCACGCAGCTTCCGCGTCGTCATTTCTGCATCCATCCCGCGCACAGCAGCGCTCATGCGAATTGCTCCAGAAAGCGCATATCGCCGGAGTAGAAGTGCCCAATATCGGCGACGCCGTGCAGGATCATCGCAATCCGTTCCACGCCCATACCAAATGCGAATCCCGAAACCTGCGACGGGTCGTAAGCCTTCCAATCCAGACCCAGGCGCCGGCGTTCCTCAGTCACCGCGGCGAACACCGCGGGGTCCACCATGCCGCAACCCAGCAGCTCGATCCAGCCCGAATGTTTGCACTTGCGGCAGCCCTTGCCGCCACAAAAAATGCACGATATCTGCACATCCGCGCTGGGTTCCGTGAACGGAAAAAAGCTCGGGAAAAAGCGAGTCTTGACCGCCGATCCAAACAGCGCCCGCATCGCGTGATCAAGCGTTCCCTTCAAGTCGGAAAACGTAATATCCGGCCCAACGCAGAGCCCTTCCACCTGGTGGAAGATGGGTGAATGGGTCGCATCCGCAGCGTCGTTGCGATGCACCTTGCCCGGAATCACAATGCGCAGCGGCGACGCCTGCGCGACCATCGTGCGGATCTGGACGGGGCTGGTGTGCGTGCGCATCAGCAGGCGGTCGCGGCTGGGCTTGGCCCCCTGCCCGGCGATCTGCAGCGTGTCCTGCGTATCGCGCGCGGGGTGGTTCGGCGGAAAATTCAACGCCTCAAAATTGTAAAAATCGCTTTCCACCTGCGGCCCCAGCTCGGTCGAATAGCCGAGTTGGTGAAACACTTCCACCACCCGGTTCATCGTCTCCAGCAGCGGGTGCGCGATGCCCGGCTTGCGCACCGTACCGGGAAGCGTAACGTCCAGCGCAGGCAGTGAGCTCGCCACCGGCAAAGCGCTCGAAACCTTCGCCAGCTTCAGCGCCTCGTTCAACTGGTTATAGCGGACGCCCGCGCTGCGCATCAGGTTGGCCGACTTCAGCCGCTCGCCAAGCTGCTTCATCAGGCCGGCTTTGCGGCCGGTCCAACGCAGGCGAAAAGCCTCCAGCGCATCAGCCGTGGTCAGGCTTTGCGCTTCCTCTTCAACAGCGGTCGTAAGCTTGTCGAATGTCGCATCCAGGTTGTGTTCTTCGAGAGCTCCAATCAGCTCTTCAACGTTCTGCATGCGCCTAGTGTATCGTGGCCCGGCTACCTCGGCTTCAACAGCATCCATTGCAGGTGCGCCTTCACCGTGGGCCACTCGCTTGCAATTACGCTGTAAACAACGGTGTCGCGCAGCGTGCCATTGGCAGAGACCATATGGTTGCGCAGCACGCCATCCAGCTTGGCACCCAGACGCTCGATCGCACGGCGACTTTGCTGATTCATGAAGTGCGTACGAAACTCCACCGCGATGCAGCCAAGCTGCTCAAACGCATAGCCCATCAGCAGCAGCTTGGCCTCCGTATTCAGCCCCGTTTGCTGCACGCGCCGCGCATACCAGGTCGAGCCAATCTCAACCCGCCGGTTCACCGCGTCGACACTCATAAACGTCGTCATCCCCGCAACCTGCCCGGCCCCGTCGAGCACTGTCCAGGGCACCATGGAGCCCGCCCGCTGCAGGCTCAGCCGGCGTGCGATCTCCGCCGTCATCGCATCAGGCGCCGGCGCAAACGTGTACCAGAGCTTCCACAGTTCACCATCGCGCACGGCCTCTTGCAACGCCGCCTCATGCTCCTGCACCAGTGCTACCAGGCGCACGTGCTGCCCGCTCAACTCGATCGCCTCAAACGCCATGCCCTAACTCTACGGCAGAGCGATCAGGCGGTCATACTCCGCGCGCGTTATTTCCACAAACGACCCATGCCGCATGCCGGCTGGAAACTCGATCCGCGCAGCCGCATCCGTCCAGGTCTTCAAGTCAGCTGTAAACATCGCGCCGTAGTGCTGCGGCGACCGGTAATGATCGTAGTAGGCCAGCCACCCATCCTTGACCTTGATCACCGCCGCGCCCTCACTCCAGACCTCGGAAAGCGGGCCGGAATCGACCGTCCACGGCCCTTCCATCGTCTTGCCCTCAGCCGTCAACAGGAACTTTCGCAGCGGCGTTTTGCGTTCATCCTTGAAGATAAGCCGGTACGGCGCAGCGGTTCCCGGCGTCGCAAACATCGTCGCATCGATCACGCTAAAGCCCGGATCGAAGAACACGGAAGCCGGCGTAAACGTCTTGAAGTCAGTCGTCGTTGTCGACCAGATGCGATGATTCAGCCCACCATCGCCCGCATCGTCACCCGGAAAGTGCCCCGGTATCGTCGACGACCAAAAGATCAACCAGCTCTTCTGCGCCGGTACGTAATACATCGCGGGCGCCCACACATTCAGCGCGACAGGCTCACTCGCCATCACGGCAAGCTGCTGCTGCGCACCCCAGTGCACCAGGTCGGTCGAGCTCGCATATCCGATCGTGTGATCGCGCCAACCCCACGTCCACACCATGCGAAACGTGCCCTCCGGCCCGCGCTGCAGGAACGGATCGCGCATCAACTCGCCCTTGGTCGATTCCACCAGAATCGGCTTCCCTGCTTTCACCGTCTTCCAGTGGTAGCCGTCCGCAGACGCGGCAAAATAGATGCCGTCCTCGCTGTTTCCCTTGAACCTGCGAACACAAAATACTGCGCCAGCGCGCTGCGCGAAGCCACTAGCAACAGAGCGAACACCATCAGGCCTCGTGCCAGTTTGCCCATCGCGTTAGTCCCCGGCAACCGGCTGCTCCACGTGCGCACGCGTAGTCCGTCTCGCCTGCTTGCGTTGATCGCTGAAGCCACGCATCCGCAGTTGCAGGCGATCGAAGAACAGGTAGACCACAGGTGTCGTAAACAGCGTCAGCGCCTGCGACACAATCAGCCCGCCAACGATCGTGATACCCAACGGCCGCCGCAATTCGCTTCCCGTGCCGGTGCCCAGCGCCAGCGGCAGACCGCCCAGCAGAGCCGCCATTGTCGTCATCATGATAGGCCGAAAGCGCATCAGGCACGCCTTGAAGATCGCCTCTTCCGGCGTCTTGCCATACTCGCGTTCTTCCACCAGCGCGAAGTCGATCATCATGATCGCGTTCTTCTTCACGATGCCGATCAGCAGGATAATGCCGATCATCGCAATGACGCTCAGATCCACCTTGAACAGCAGCAGGAACAGCAACGCGCCGACACCCGCGGAAGGCAGTGTCGAAAGAATCGTCAGCGGATGAATGAAGCTCTCGTAGAGAATGCCAAGCACGATATAAACCGCCACCAGCGCCAACAAAATCAGCAGCGGCTCGCTCGCCAACGAGGCTTGAAATGCTTGCGCCGTACCCTGAAACCCACCATGAATTTCAATCGGCATCTGGATGTCGGTGCGAGCCTTTTCGATTGCCGCCGTCGCATCGCTCAAGCTCGCACCTTGCGTTAGGTTAAAGCTCAAAGTAGCCGCCGGCGTCTGCGATTGATGGTTCACGCTCAGCGGGATACGCTGCGTTTCAAAGTGCGTCACAGCAGTCAGCGGAACCATTGCGCCGGTTGTGCTCTTTACGTAAATATTCTTGATCGCGTCCGGATCCCGCTGGTACTGCTGCGCCACTTCCATCACGACGTGGTACTGATTCAACGTCTCGTAGGTAGTCGAAACCTGCCGCTGACCGAAAGCATCAGACAGCGTCGAATCGATCGCCAGTGGCGACACGCCAAGCCGGCTCGCCGTCTCACGATCGATCACCAACTGCGTTCGCAGCCCCTGATCCTGCTGGTCCGTAGCGGCATCTTTGAGCTGCGGTATCTTCTGCATCGCCGCCAGCAACTTTGGCGCCCACTCGTTGAGTTCGTCCAGGCTTTCAGTCGTCAGCGTGTATTGGTACTGCGTCACGCTGCCGCGTCCGCCAATATTCAGTTCCTGCGCGCTCTGCAGATAAAGCTGCACGCCGGGAAATTGCGCCGTCTTCTTGCGCAGGCTGGTGATGATATTCTCAGCCGTTTCATCTTTCGCATGGCGAGTCGCATCGTCATCCAGAAAAATAAACATGTTCGCCGAGTTGGCGCCGCCACCGCCCGGTCCACCGCCGCCCAGGAACATCATCACGTTCTTGATGCCCGGCTCCTTGCGCACGATGTTCACCATTTCGGTCGCCTTGACCGTCATTGCGTCAAAACTCACGTCCTGCTGCCCCCGGATCGACCCGCCGATGCGCCCCGTATCCTGTTGCGGGAAAAAGCCTTTCGGCACAATGCCGTACAGGTAGACCGTAAGGAAGAACGTCGCAACTGTAATGCCCAGCACCAGCTTTTGCCGCCGCAAAACGGCACGTAGCCCGCGCTCATACTCGCGCGTCATCCAGCCGAAAACCTTCTCGCCCAGGTTGTAAAGACGCCCGTGCGTGACCTCGCTATGCGCCTTCAAAAACTTCGCGCTCAGCATCGGTGTCGTCGTCAGAGAAACCACCAGCGACACGCCGATCGCGCTCGACAGCGTCACCGCAAACTCGCGGAACAACCGGCCCACAATGCCGCCCATGAGCAAGATTGGGATAAACACCGCGACCAGCGACACGCTCATCGAAAGCACCGTGAAGCCAATCTCTTTCGACCCCAGCATCGCTGCTTCATAAGGCTGCATGCCTTCTTCCAGGTGGCGGCTGATGTTCTCAATCACGACGATCGCATCGTCCACCACAAAGCCAGTGGAAATCGTCAGCGCCATCAGGCTCAGGTTATCGAGCGTGTAGCCCAGCAGGTACATGATCCCGAAAGTACCCAGCAGCGACAGCGGCACGGACACGCTCGGAATCAGCGTCGAACGCACCTCGCGCAGGAAAACAAACACAACCAGGATCACAAGAAAGATCGAAAGGATCAGCGTCCGCGTGACATCTTTCACGCTCGCGCGGATCGTCACTGTGCGGTCCAGGGCGACTTCAATCTTCATCGCCGGCGGCACGGAAGCCTGCAGCTTTGGCAGCAGCGCCAGCACGTTGTCGACCGACGAAATCACGTTCGATCCAGGGCTCTTGAAGATCACCAGCAGGATCGCCGGCTTGCCATTGAAGCGCCCGCCAGTCTGGATATTCTCCACCCCGTCGACCACCTCGGCTACATCGTTGATCCGCACGATGCCATGACCGGACGCCGCGCCACTCGTCGCCACGGTGGTGTTGAGTGGCGTACTCACAGCGGCGGTGGTCAGCGGAGTAGGAGCAACCGCCTTGCTCATCGCCGCCGTAGTTCCGGGCGTGGAAGCAGTTGCGCTGGTGCTTGTACTAACACCCGCTGCGGCTGAAGCCGCGTTCGCCGGCAAGCCGTTCGAGGCCTGCGCCGAGCTCACCGGCCCCTTGTCCGTCGCGATGATCAGCGGCTTGTAAGCCTCAGAGCCGAACAGCTGATCCGTGCTGGTTACTGTCGTTCGCTGGCGGTCGCCGTTGATGTACCCCGTCGGCTGATTCACGTTCACGGAGCTGATCGCCGCTCGCAACGCTTCCAACCCAATCCCGTAGTGGTTCAGCAGGAACGGATTGGCCTCAATGCGCACCGCGGGCTTTGCGCTGCCGCCCACAAATACCTGACCCACACCATCGACCTGCGCCACCTTCTGCGCCAGAATCGAGTCCGCCTCGTCATACATCTGCGGCACGGTCATCGTGTCTGAAGTAAGGGCCAGAATCAAGATCGGCGAGTCCGCCGGATTGATCTTGCGATAGCTCGGATTCGAAGGCAGATCAGCCGGCAACTGCGAGCGCGCCGCATTGATTGCCGCCTGCACATCCCGCGCCGCACCATTCACATCACGGCTCAGGTCGAACTGCATCGTGATCGACGTGCTTCCGGTCGACGACGACGAAGTCATCTGATTGACGCCCGCGATGCGCGAGAACTGGCGCTCAAGCGGCGTCGCAATCGACGAAGCCATGGTCTCCGGATCGGCACCCGGAAAGCTCGCACCCACGCTGATCACGGGGTATTCCACCTGCGGCAACGACGAAACCGGAAGCAGCTTATAAGCTACGGACCCAGCCAGAATGATTGCGATCGAAAGCAGAAACGTAGCCACCGGACGCTTGATGAACGGCGCTGAAAAGTGGACACCACCGACTGGCTCCGCTTCCTCCTCAAACGCATCATCAATTTCCTGCTGATCGCCACGAGACGCACGGTCATCAGGCGCCGAGTCGCCGCCACGGGTCTGCTCCCGGCCAGATGCCTTCGCGGCATCGCCGGGCCGTTGCTGATCGCGTGGGGTCGTATCGCCGGGTTGGGGATTCTCAAAGCTCATGCATCAATCCCCCGCCGCGTGAACTTCTTCGCCTTCATGCGCATGCGCGCGGAACTCTTCATCCGCCTCCTGCGTGTGCAGGTACTTGCGGCCGATGCGATCGAAGAACAGGTAAACCACGGGCGTCGTAAACAGAGTCAGCACCTGCGAAACAATCAGCCCGCCGACGATCACAATACCCAGCGGCTTGCGCAGCTCAGACCCTGTGCCATTGCCGAGCGCCAGCGGCACGCCGCCCAGCAACGCGGCCATCGTCGTCATCATGATGGGCCGGAAACGCAGCAGGCAAGCCTGGTAGATCGCTTCCTCAGGCTGCATCCCGTGGTCGCGTTCGGCCTCGAGCGCGAAGTCGATCATCATGATCGCGTTCTTCTTCACGATACCGATCAGCAGGATGATTCCAATCAGCGCGATGACAGAGAGATCGATATGAAACAGCATCAACGAAAGGATCGCGCCAACGCCGGCGGAGGGTAGCGTTGAAAGAATAGTGATCGGGTGGATGTAGCTTTCGTACAGCACGCCCAGCACGATATAGACCACGATCAGCGCAGCCAGAATCAACAGCGGCTCATTGGTGAGAGAGGCCTCAAACGCAGCGGCCGACCCCTGAAACTGCGCGTTGACGGAAGGCGGCGGCTGCAACTGTTTGTTGACCGCGTTGACCACAGTCACCGCGTCGCCAATGGACTTTCCCGGCGCCAGATTGAAAGAAATAGTCGACGAAGGAAACTGTCCCTGGTGGTTCACCGCCAGCGGCGTTTCGATCGGCACAGCCTTCGTGAAAGTCGAGAGCGGCACCTGTGTCCCGTTCGAGCTCTTCACGTAAATCTTATCGAGCTGCCCCGTATTGCGCTGGAAACTCGGCGCGACTTCCATCACCACGTGGTACTGATTCTGCTGCGTAAACATGGTCGAAACCTGCCGCTGACCAAACGCATCATCCAGCGTGTCATCGATATTCTGCGGCGTGATTCCAAGCCGGCTCGCCGTATCGCGGTCGATGATCAGGTTCATCCCCAGCCCATTCAACTGCTGGTCGCTCGCCACATCACGCAGCACATCATCATGCTTGGCGAACTCCGCCACCAGCTTGTTCGTCCATGTGGAAAGCTCCGCCGGGCTCGCATCCTCAACCGAGTACTGATACTGCGTTCGGCTAACGCGGTCTTCCACCGTAAGGTCCTGCAGCGGCTGCAGGTAAGTCGCCATGCCGTCAATCGACGCCACCTGCGGCTGCAAGCGCGCAATCACGTCCAGCGCAGAGGTCGTGCGCGCCTCACGGTCCTTCAGGTTGATCTGAATACGTCCGCTGTTGAGCGTGTTATTCGTGCCATCGATGCCAATAAACGAGCTCAGCGAATCGACATCCGGGTCCTTCAAGATGATCGCGGCCACGGCCTGCTGGCGGTCCGCCATGGCAGAAAAGCTGATCGATTGCGGCGACTCCGTAATCGCCAAAAGCACGCCCGTATCCTGCACGGGAAAGAAGCCCTTGGGCACGATGATGTACAGATAGAGCGTCAGCGCAAACGTGGCCAGCGTCACCAGCAACGTTAGTACCTGGTGCCGTAGCACCAGCTTGACGCCACGTCCATAAGCCGCAATCGATGCCTGAAAAAACTCTTCCGACTTGCGATAAAACCAGCCCTGCTCTGACTCCGGCGTATGCTTCAAAAGCTTCGCGCCCATCATGGGCGTCAACGTCAGTGATACCACCGCAGAAACCATAATCGTAATCGCCAGCGTAACGGCAAATTCACGGAACAAACGCCCTACGATATCGCCCATGAACAGCAGCGGAATCAGCACTGCGATCAGCGAAACCGTCAGAGAGAGAATCGTGAAACCAATCTGTTCCGAGCCTTTCAACGCGGCGTCAAGCGCTGTATCGCCCTCTTCCAGATAGCGCGAAATATTCTCGATCATGACGATCGCGTCGTCGACCACAAAGCCGGTCGAAATCGTCAGCGCCATCAGGCTGAGGTTGTTCAGCGAGTAGCCCAGCAGGTACATCACGCCGAACGTGCCCACAATTGAAAGCGGCACGGCCACAGCCGGAATAATCGTAGCGCGCACGGACCGCAGGAACAGGAAAATCACCATCACGACCAGCGCGATAGTCAGCATCAACTCGAATTCCACGTCCTTGACCGACGCCCGAATGGTATTCGTCCGGTCCGTCAGGACTTCCAGCGAAACCGTGGCCGGGAGCGACTGGCGCAGAGTTGGCAGCAGCGCCTGCACCTTGTCGACGACTCCGATGATGTTGGCGCCCGGCTGCCGCTGAATATTCACGATTACCGCGGGATCCATCGAGGCATCACGCGCCGGGGCGGACTTGGTCGCGTCCTGCTGCGAGAAGCCACGCCACGCTGCCTGGTACAGATTCTCGGCTGAGTTGACCGCGTTTGCGATGTCCGAAAGCCGAACCGGCGACCCATTGCGGTACGCGATGATGACCTTGTTATAGTCGGCGGCGGATAGCAGCTGATCGTTAGCGCCAATGGTGAACGCCTGGCGCGCGCCCGAGATCGACCCCTTCGCCTGGTCGACGTTCGCCGTTCCCAGTGCGGTACGCACATCCTCAAGCGAGAGTCCGTAGCCCGCAAGCGCGGTGGGATTCGCCTGGATGCGCACGGCAGGCTTCTGCCCACCGGCTATGGAAACCAGGCCCACTCCCGAGAGCTGCGAAATCTTCTGCGCAAGGATCGTGTCGGCCAGGTCCTCTACCTTGCTCAACTCAAGCGAGTTTGAGGTCAGCGCCAAAGTCATGATGGGCGCGTCAGCCGGGTTGACCTTGCTATAAGTCGGCGGATTGGGCAGGTCTTTGGGCAGGAAGGTGAAGCCTGCGTTAATCGCTTGCTGCACGTCCTGCTGGGCGATGTCGATCGATTCCGAAAGCGAAAACTCCAGCGTGATCACGCTGCCGCCGCCGGAACTGGTAGACGTCATCTGCGACAAGCCAGGGATCTGCCCGAACTGGCGCTCGAGCGGCGCCGTCACCGAGCTCGCCATCACGTCCGGGCTGGCGCCTGGATAGAACGTCTGCACCTGGATGATGGGGTAGTCCACCTCCGGCAGCGCGGATACCGGCAGCTGGAAATACGCCACCGTACCCGCGAGGAAAAGCGCCACCATCAAAAGCGTGGTGGCCACCGGCCGCAGGATAAATGGGCGGGAAGGGCTCACTGCTGGCTCCCGCCGGCAGCCGCCGCTTGCGAAGGCTTGGCGCCCCGCTTGTTCTTCGAGCCAGGCGTAGTTGCATCTGGCGTGGGCTGATCAGGCGAGGCCGGTTGCGCCGACCCCGGCGTATCCGTCGACCCAATCGTCTGCGTGGAAGGCCCGCCGCTGGTGGATCTGCCCTGCTGCGGCGTCACGCGGCTATCTTTCTTCAACTTTTCCTGCCCATCGATCACCAGCAGATCGCCCGGCCGCACACCTGACTTCAGAATCACCTGCGAGCCTTCCGTCAGGTCCATCACCACGTTCGCCACGTCGACGTAATACTTCGGCCCGGGCTTCTCCTGCGCATCGGCTGGCGCTGTTCCTGCTGGCTGTTGGCCCTCTGCCGGAGCAGCGCTGGCCTTGCCCTTGCCGCCTGCACCCGCTGCATTGCCGTTACCCGCGGGCTTGGGGCAGCCCGTGTCCGGGCACTTCTTCACAACATAGACAAAGTTGCCCGTCGAGCCGTTCTGGATTGCCGCGGCAGGCACCACCAGGGCGTTCTGACGCTCCTCCAGGATAAGCCGTACGTTTACAAACTGGTTCGGAAACAGGACGCCGTCACGATTCTCAAACACGGCTTTGGCCTTGACGGTGCCGGTCGTCGTATCGATCTGGTTGTCGACCGTCAGCAGCGTACCGCTCGCCAGGTGAGTGGTTTCAGAACGGTCAAATGCCTCCACCACAAGCTTGCGCCCGGCGTGGATGCCCTTCAGCACCTGCTGCAACTGGTCTTCCGGCAGGGTGAAGATGACAGCGATTGGCTGCAACTGCGTGACCACCAGCAAGCCGGTCGTGTCCGATGCGTGCACAATATTACCGGCATCCACCTGGCGCAGACCCACAACGCCGTTGATCGGCGAGGTGATGCGCGTGTAGGCGACGTTGACCTTTGCCGCCTGGATCGCAGCACGGTCAGCAGCCAGCGTGCCGGCGCTCTGGCCGGAGTTTGAGACCTGCGCCTGCTCGCTTTCCTTTGAGATCACACCCGCCTGATACAGCGCGGAATAACGTGCGGCTTCCGCCTGCGCGTTTGCGGCAACCGCCTCATCCTTGACGAGCTGTCCTTCGGCCTGGGCCTGGACTGCCTGGTAGGGCCGCGGGTCGATCGTCGCCAGCGTCTGCCCCTGTTTCACCTGCTGGCCTTCACGCACGGGAACCGTCAGCAATTGCCCGTCGACGCGGCTTTTGACCGTAACCGTGTTGTAGGCCGTAACCGTTCCCAGCGCCGTAATATAGATAGGCATTGTGCGCGACTGGACGGCGGTAACCGTGACCGGAACGGGCCTGTTTGCAGCTTGCGCGGTCTTCGCCTCGGTGGCAGCCGCTTCCTTTTTGCCGGACTTGATCCGCAGATAGATGAAGGCCGCTACAGCGATCAACAGCAGAAGGAGGAGAATTTTGCGCCAGCCAAAGGAGGACGCGGGCTTCTGGGGCGCGGGTAGCAGTTTCTGAGCGTGCGGCGCTGGCAGCGCGTGGGCTTGCTGCTCGCTTTGATCGTTCACCGGCATAGGCTTGTCTTCACCAATCTTTGAATGCTTTTTTTGAGGTCGTGCATCCCTCGCGGGCGCTCGGAAAAGCTCCTTGCGGAGAAGTGTTTCTGTCTAAAGTCTACAGTTGCAAGGACGAGCCGGGACCCGCGAAGGTTTCGTAAAGTTCTTGTAACTGTTGCCCAGCTAAAGATTGCCCGTGTAAGACTTGTAGGAGTCCATATCACCAGGGAGCGTTGCATTGTCGTCTACAGCTGAACCCGTCGAGCCTGTCGAAGCCGCCGTTCCGCACCCCGAACTCCCAGCCGGTTTGCCGCTGTGCGTCGATCTGGATGGCACACTGGTCAAGTCCGATACGCTGGTCGATTCCGTGCTCGCGATGGCCCGGCAGAATCCGCACGCGCTGCTCGCGATTCCTGGCTGGCTTTCACAGGGCAAAGCCGCGTTCAAGCAACACGTTACCGCGGCCGTCACGCTCGATATTGCCGCGCTGCCCTACAACCAGCCGCTGCTGCGCTACCTGAAGGTAGAACACGCCACCGGACGCCAGATGTACCTGGCCACCGCAGCCGATTCTTCGCTCGCCGTCCGCGTTGCCGATCACCTTGGCATCTTCGCCGGAACGCTGGCCTCTGACGGCTCCAACAACCTGGCCGGCGGCAACAAGCTGGCAGCTTTTGAGCAGCGCTTCGGCAAGGAATTCAGCTATATCGGCAACGCCAGCCCGGATCTTCCGATTCTGACCGTCTGTCGCGCACCCATGGTCGCCAATCCCAGCAGCTCGTTGATGAGCGGATTGCGCTCCGCCAAAGTGGTTCCCGCGCATATTTTTCGCGATCAATCCTCGACCCTGAAAGCCTGGCTCAAAGCGATCCGGCTGCACCAGTGGGCCAAAAACACGCTGATTTTTCTGCCGCTGATTCTGGCTCACGGGTACCGCGGCCCCGGCGCGTTCGGGTCCATCCTGGGCGCGATGATCGGCTTCCTGGCGTTTGGGCTGTGTGCCAGTGGAACCTACATCGTCAACGATCTGCTGGATATTGAGGCCGACCGCCGGCATACCAGCAAGCGGCGCCGGCCGTTTGCGGCGGGAAATCTGCCTGCAATCTCAGGCGTGATCGTTCTGGTGCTATTCGTTACGACCTCGTTTATTCTGGCTTATCTGATCCCCAGCATCCTGTCGCACTTCCCTACTGACGGCGTGATTCTGCCGCTCGCAGCGGTCAAGTGGCTTGCTCTGTATGCGGTTTCGACCACCGCTTACTCGTTTGTGTTGAAGCGCATTGTGCTGCTGGATGTGTTTGTACTTTCCGGGCTTTACACGTTGCGGATCATCGCCGGCTCGGCCTGCTCCGGTATTGCAATTTCTACCTGGCTGGGTGGCTTTTCGATCTTCTTCTTTCTGTCGCTGGCGTTTATCAAGCGGTTTGCGGAGCTTGAAAATCTGAGGGCCCGGGGGACCGTTCCCTCGAATGGGCGCGGCTATCTGATCTCTGATATTGAGCAACTGCGTGCGTTTGGGACGGCTTCGGCTTACGCTTCGGTCGTGGTGCTGACGCTCTATATCTGGAACGTGGATAACAAGCTTTATCACCATCCGCTGCGGCTCTGGTTGTTGCTGCCGGTGGTGCTGTTCTGGGTCTCGCAGCTATGGTTGCTGGCCAGCCGCGGTGAGCTGAACGAAGATCCGGTAGTCTTTGCGATCACCGATAAGCGCAGTTTACTGCTGGGGGTTGTCGCCGCGCTGGTTACGCTGGCGTCGCTGTAGGGCAAGAACTCGCCACGGATAATTGGGATAACAAACGGATAAGGACGGGTAGGGCTGATTGCCTTATCCGTCCTTAGCCGTTACTAATACCTGCTATCCGTGGTGAGGTCCTGCTACACCAGGGCGGGCTCGTTTTCGGTTTCTGCTGCCTCGAACATTGCTTCTTCTTCTGGCGTGGCGTCGGTTGCGGGGGCCTGCGGGAAGTAGGCGTTGGCGAAGTACTGACCGAGCATGCGGTCCGTATTGAAGAAGCTGCCATTCATCGCGATGCAATGCTGCTGCATGCGCGCCCAGGCGTTGGGCTTGGCGTACATGGGGGCGATGTTCTGCTCCAGCTTGTCATACAGCGAGGACGCTTCCGCGGTGTCGGAATCGCCATCGTCGATGGCCCAGCCGGTGATGTCATGCGCGCAGCCTTCAATCCACCAGCCGTCGAGCACGGAAAGCGAAGGTACGCCGTTGAGCGCGGCCTTCATGCCGGAAGTTCCGGAAGCCTCATACGGGCGGCGCGGCGTGTTGACCCAGACGTCTACCCCCTGGGTGAGGGTAGCGCCCAGATCCCAGTCATAGTTTTCCAGGTACACGATGCGCAGAGCGTTTGAGCCGATCTTGCCGGCGATTTCGAAGACTTCCTTAATCAGGCTTTTGCCCAGCATGTCCGCGGGGTGGGCCTTGCCGGCGAATACGATCTGCAGGCCGCCGATCTTTTTGGCAATCTTGGCGAGACGCTTGGGATCTTCCAGCAGCAGGCTGGCGCGCTTGTAAGTCGCTACGCGGCGGGCAAAACCAAGGGTCAGCACCGACTCGTTCCACTGCTCGCCCGTGCGGGCTGCAATGGTTTTGATCAGCTTGTGCTTGCCGATGCGGTGCGCGTTGGCGATGCGGCTGGGCTTGATGCCGTAGACCGAGCGGAAATACTGGTTGTCATGACGCCAGCGCGGGAACTCTTCGTCAAAGATTTTCGCGAGCGGCGGGGCGATCCAGGTGCCGGCATGTACGCCGTTGGTGACCGATTCCACGTGGTAATCCGGGAACATTTCCGCGGAAACCTTGCCGTGCTGCATGGCGACTCCGTTGACCCAGCGCGAGAAGCGCAGCGCCACGTAGGTCATGTTGAGCAGGCCGTTGTGCATGCAGCCCATTTTCTGAAGGCAATCACCGCGCTCCTGGCCCAGCACCGTGTACATCTGGTCTACGCCGAACATGTCATGACCGGCCGGGACGGGGGTATGGGTGGTGAAAACACACTGCTTGGCGACCGCGATGCGATCTTCTTCAGTCGCGCTGGCCAGCGGTTTGCCGCCGAGCTGCGCTTCGAGCTTGCCGATCGCGAGGAAAGCCGCGTGGCCTTCATTCATGTGGCAGACGGCGGGGTTGAGGCCAAGTTTTTGGAGCAACTGGATGCCGGCCAGGCCGAGGATCGATTCCTGGCAGAGGCGGTAGTAGGTGTCGCCGCCGTAGAGGTGGTCGGTCAGGTGGCGGTCGTAGCTGTCGTTGCCTTCGATATCGCTATCGAGCAGGTAGACCGGGATGATGTGGCCCTTGGTGCCGATGAGATCGTAGCGCCAGGCCTGGACTTTGAGCTTGCGGTTCTGGATGAAGATTTCCAGGTTGACGCCCGCGTTGGGCAGCGCGCCGGGGTTCCAGGGCACGTCCGATTCTGTCTGGTTGCCGGCCTTGTCCAGGTGCTGGCGGAAGTAGCCACGCTTGTGCGCGAGCGAGACGGCAACGATGGGCGCGCCGGTATCGGCAGCGGAGCGCAGGGTGTCGCCGGCCAGCATGCCGAGTCCGCCGGAGTAGGTGGGGACGTCGGGCGAGAGGGCGATCTCCATCGAAAAATAGGCGATGGAGCGGCTCGTAAAGTCGGGTCCGGTCTGGCTTGTGGTCATGGTGGTCTGGATCCTTTCAGCAGAGCTTTTGGAGGGCTGTAGATGGGTCGAAGGGCTGCCGTAGGTGAAGACTACCAAAGGAAGCGGCGGCTGAGCGGTAGAGATTTATCTTGTTGTCTAAGACTTTTGGGGGATGGGAGGGTACCGAAGGACCCTGCTCCCCCCCTCCCACCTGTGAAGGCTAAAGTCTTCAAGGGACGGAGGTTAGGTCTGGACTTGAGTCTGGACTTGAGTCTGGCCTTGATTCTGGGCCTGTGCTGGATGCCGACTGTTTCTTTTATTTGTAGTTCCAGAATACCAGTTGGCCAGGGGTGATTATGCCAACTAATTTTGGGCTGTAACTTCCCTAGAATGTTTTAGTTGCGGGCTCTGCGCGAGCGCAGGGGGCTTGACATGCGGAATTGCTGAGGTTTCTGGAGGGAACTTATTTAGCTGGGGGTGTAAAAGCCGAATTTGGAGATGAGGCCGATGATGAGGGCGGCGAGCCAGGCGACGGTTGTCCAGAGGCCGGCGGTGCGCAGACGTTTTGCTGCAGCTTCCATTCCGAGGATGATGAGCCACAGGATCGTCATGAGAAACAGGCCCGAGGGAACGAACCAGGCGGGGCCGTGGGCGGTCTGGTGGACGAACCAGTGAGGGCCGCCGAAGGGGTCTTTGCCGAGCACGGAGAGAAAGCTGCCGGCAATGAAGACGCCGAGGAAGACGAAGAAAAGGACGATCTGGCCGAGGATGGCTAAGGCTTTTTTCATGGGTGGGCTCGTGGATAGTTTAGCGCGGTCGTGTGCTTGCCTGGGCGGGATTGTGGGTTGGCGGGGAAATGCAGGTCCTTCGACTTCGCTCAGGATGACAATGGTCGAGGTCAGGTGAGGAAGGCGGGACTTGGCGTTGGGGTTGGGGTGGAGGTGGTCCGAAGGGAGATGCAGGTCCTTCGACTTCGCTCAGGATGACAATGGTTGAGGTCAGGTGAGGAAGGCGGGACTTGGCGCTGGGGTTGGGGTGGAGGTGATCCGGAGGGAAATGCAGGTCCTTCGACTTCGCTCAGGATGACAATGGTTGAGGTTAGGTGAGGAAGGCGGGACTTGGCGCTGGGGTTGGGGTGGAGGTGATCCGGAGGGAAATGCAGGTCCTTCGACTTCGCTCAGGATGACATTGGTTGCGGTCAGGTGAGGAAGGCGGGACTTGGCGCTGGGGTTGGGGTGGAGGTGATTAGGAGAGAGATGCAGGTCCTTCGACTTCGCTCAGGATGACAAGGGTTTGGGTCAGGTGAGGAAGGCGGGACTTGGCGCTGGGGTTGGGGTGGAGGTGATCCGGAGGGAAATGCAGGTCCTTCGACTTCGCTCAGGATGACATTGGTTGCGGTCAGGTGAGGAAGGCGGGACTTGGCGCTGGGGTTGGGGTGGAGGTGATCCGGAGGGAAATGCAGGTCCTTCGACTTCGCTCAGGATGACAATGGTTGGGGTCAGGTGAGGAAGGCGGGACCTGGCGCTGGGGTTGGGGTGGTGGTGGTCCGGAGGGAAATGCAGGTCCTTGGACTTCGCTCAGGATGACAAAGGTTTGGGGGGATGGGGGGAGAGGAGCTAGATGACTTTGTTCCTTTATGACTGCTCCTCAGAATTGTCATCCTGAGCGGAGTCCGGCGCGGTGTTTGCGGCGGGCGTAGTCGAAGGACCTGCATTTTGGTGTGGAGCTTCGGCCTCTCCTCGGTAGAAGCGATAGGTTCCCCACTCTGCGCTTAGGTCCAGCCAGGTTGGATTGGTGCGCTCTATGAGCCAGATTTTCTTCACTCTGGTCCAGCCCTTGAGTTGTTTTTCGCGGGCTATGGCGTCGTTGACGTAGGGGTGGCGCTCGAAGTAGACGAGGCGGTTGCAGTTGTAATCCTTGGAATAGCCTTCGAAGGTTCCGTCTTTGTGTTGTTTGTTTCTGATTTCTATCTGGCTGGTCATGCCGATGTAGAGGTTTCGGCTGCGGCTCGCCATGATGTAGGTGTAGTAGAGATGCTCTTTCACTGGCTGGCCCTGGGATGCTCGGTGGGGTGGAGGAAAATGCAGGTCCTTCGACTTCGCTCAGGATGACAATGGATGAGGTCAGGTGAGGAAGGCGGTACTTGGCGCTGGGGTTGGGGTGGAGGTGATCCGGAGAGAGATGCAGGTCCTTCGACTTCGCTCAGGATGACAATGGTTGAGGTCAGGTTAGGAAGGCGGGACTGGCGCTGGGGTTAGGGTGGAGGTGGTCCGAAGGGAGATGCAGGTCCTTCGACTTCGCTCAGGATGACAATCTTTTTCTGGTACGAAAGCGAATGAAGATTTAGCGGGTGGATTCGAAGATCTGGAAGCGGTGTTCGAGTTGCCATTGCTGGGCGGCTTTTGGGTTTTGCTGGAGGTAGTTGCGGCAGGTGGGGGTGGGGGGTTCGGTGCCGAGGGGTTGCTGGGCGCAGGAGGCGACGGGGCCGGTGAAGAGGTCTGGGGTGGACCAGAGGGAGGCGCCGGGGAGGAAGGCGTGCTCGAGGGAGGTGCGGGCCATTTGTTTCAGGTCGAGGTAGTTGAGGTGGAAGTCGATGGCGGCGCGGGTGTACTCGTGGGTGAGGTCGATGCGGCTGACGCCTTCGTCGTCTGTGGAGAGGGCGGTGGGAACGTGGGCGGCGCGGTAGGCGGGGAAGGAGTGCTGGTTGCCCTTGATGCCGAGGATGACGTCGTTGGAGGTGAGGTTGATTTCTACCATGATGTGGCGGGCGGCGAGCTCGGCCAGGAGGCGCTTTGGGTCGCGCTCGTACATGACGTCTACGCCGTGGCCGATGCGCTCTGCGTGGCCGAGGTCAATGGCCTGGCGGATGTGGAAGCCGAGGCCGGTGGGGGGGACGAGGCCGGGGGCGAGCTCGCCGGCGTGGAGCGAGATGTGGACGGCGGGGTAGACGCTGTGGAGGTAGTCGAGCATGAGCATCTGGCGGTGGTATTCGGACATGGCGAGGTAGGCGTCTTCCGGCTGGACGAAATTCAGACCCACTACGTGGGTGGGGTCGTGCGAGGCCACTTCAAAGGCTAGTAAGGTCTGGGCGAAGACCTGCGCGGGAGGATTCTGGCGGAGGACCTGGTAGAGCATGCGGATGTCTACCGAGCAGGCGGGGGTGGCGGCGGCGGTGTCGCAGTGCTCGAGCTGGCGGCGCTGGGTCAGGTCGGCGTCGAAGGTGGAGATGTCGTTTGCGATGTCCTGCTGGACGGCTGGGTCGGCGAGGAGTCTGGTGCGGTATGCGGCTAGTTCTGCGGGGGAGGTGCCGGCGGTCAGGTCGGGATCTTCCTGGTAGCCGGTGGGGTCCTGCGGCCAGCCGAGGGCTTTGGCGGCGGCGGCTGCGCGGGAGAAAGGCGGGGTGTTCATGACTTCGAGGTACTGCTCGTTCTGGATGGCGGCGCGGGTGGCGACCTCGTCCAGCCACTCTGCGGCGTGATTTTTGAGGCCTCCGAAACGGCCGAAGGTGGCGAAGAACTGGTCGTGGCCGGAGTAGCCGGGGGTGGGGACGAAGTCTCGCATGGAGAAGGAATCGACGAGCTGGTCGTAGAGGTGCTGGTCGCGCAGGATGGCCGCGGCGGGGACGGCGCCGTCCGGGCAGGGCGGGACGGCGGGGGCGGTGGAGCGGACCAGCGTGAGCTTGATGGGGTCGATGCAGGCGGAGTCGGCGACGGCATCGCGCAGGAAGGTTTCGGCGTAGATGGCGCCGGAAAGGTGCATGTGGAGGTCTGCGCCCTTGGGCATGTTGATGAGGAAGGCGTGGAGCTCCAGCGGGCCGGCCTGGTACGCGGCGGCAAAGGCGGCGGAAGCGCGGCGTTCCGGCGAGGTGGCGGCGGCGGTGTGGCGGGTGGGGGTAGCGGGCTGAGCGACTGCGATTGCGGCTGTTGCGGCGAGGAGTGAGGCGAGGAGGGTGCGGAGCATGGTTCATCTTAAGGCCGAGGCTGGTTGGCGAGGGCTTTATTTTGCTTTGGACGTCAGGAGCTTTGTTCAGGTTTTGAGCCTGGGGGTTGGCGTGGGGTGGTCGAAGTTGCTATACTGAGGCTGCGTTCGAACGGCCTCACCCTGTGAGCCAGTCGGCTCCGGAGTGTTGGGCGAGTTCCCTGCCTGCTGGAATGTGACGTGTAGAGAGGAACCCTTCTTGGCGGTTCCGGGTTTGCGGCTCATCGGGCGCGACTGCAATGCCAAGGCCAGATAGCTCAGTGGTAGAGCGCGGCCCTGAAAAGGCCGGCGTCGGCGGTTCGATCCCGTCTCTGGCCACCACTCTTTTTTAGACAATTTCTGTTGTGAGTAAGGCGGAGGCATTTTGCCCTCCGCCTTTCCTGTTCATTGCGCCGTCAGGGTTGTGAAGCCGGACTGCGTGCCGCCGCAGGTGAGTGCGTAGGTGTACGTGCCGGGTGCGGTGAGGGTGAGCGACGTGGTGCCGTGGAAGCCGCTGCTATCGAGCACGCCGGGCTGCAAGCCGGTCCACGAGCCTGCTCCGGCCGCACTTCCCTGGACGTAGGCGTAGCACTGCTGCGCGGTGAGCGAGAAGGCGTTGGCTACGTTCCAGTTCAGCGTTACCGGCTGGCCAACAGCGGCTGCAGCCGGGGTGAAGGTGAGTTGGATGGGGCCCTGCTTGAACAATGGCAAGCTGTATTGAAGAGTGGAATCGTTGGCGCTGTTGCTCTGGTTTTCAAGGAAGCTGGTGCCGAGCAGATTGCCGGATGGATCGACGAAGTTTCCGGTGTAGTTGCCCAGCGGCATGGGCGCGTTGACGAGGGAGCCGGAGACGCGGTTCAAGGCGCCATCGCCGAAGGTGTTTTCAAAGGTGTACATCCTGGTGAAGGCGCCCTGGGGCGAGATGCGGAAGACGGACCCGCAACCGAAGTCGCCGACGGAGGTGTCACTGCCGTTTGGATTGACGACGAGTTGGAAATTTGGGTAGAGGTTGCAGACGGAGGTGTCGCCGCCTGAGGTGGCCGTGCCGTAGAGAAAGCCGTCGGGGCCGGCGACGAGGGGTGCGAGGGGGAAGGTGCCATCCTCCAACTGGTTGAAGGTGTAGAGGGTGCTATATCCGGAGCCGGTGCCGAAGCGGAAGATGGTGGCCGCCGGGATGGGGTAGCAGGGCGTGCCGGGATTGCCGTAGTAGCCGGGCGTGGCGGGCTGGCCTTCGCAGGCTCCGAAGCCGGCGCGCTCGCCGCGGATGGTGCCGTAGAGTGCGCCGTCAGAGCCGGCCACGAGCGGTGCGTTGGGAATGTAGTTGTAGCCCGTGGGCTGCGGGAAAGTGTAGACGACGTTGCCGGAACCGCCGAGCGAGACGCTGACCAGCGAGATGGGCGGTGGGGGCGATGCATATCCGCTGGCACCCTCAAGGCCGGCGTCGCTGGCGATGGCGTAGAGGTTGCCGTCCGCGGCCTGAATGAGGGGTGAGGCGTTATCACCGTCCGGAGTATTGAGCGCGTAGAGTCTGGTGACGACGCCGGCCGGAGTGATCTGGTTAATGACGCCGCCGCTGGTGGTGGCGTAGAAGTTGCCGTCGTTGGCGAGGAGGAGTTGGGTAGCGAAGGCGCCGCCGTTGGCCTGGTACTCGGCTGAGGTAAAGAGGTGGACCTTGGTGACGGTATAGTCGGCGAGCGAGACCTTGAAGAAGTAGCCGACGTTGTCGCCGCCGCCGCCCGTGGTGGTGACGCCGTAGAGGTAGCCATCGGGGCCTTCAATAACGGGGTAAGGATTGTCCGCGTAGTACATGGTGTAGCCGTAGTAGGAGTTGTAGTGGCCGGTCTGGAAGGTGGCTACTGAGCGGGTGTTGCCGTTGGCGTCGATGCGGATGAGTGAGTCCTGACCGCCGGTTTCGCTGTAGAGGTTACTGGTGGAGGACGAGATGGCGTACTGGTAGCCGTCGCTGGCAAAGATGCTGCCGAGGAGAAGCGATGGCGTTTGAAGGACGTTGGGAGTGACGGATACGGTGACGGTCGCGGCGGCTGAGAGGCCGATCTTGCCGGTGGTGCAATCGGACGAGGTGAAGGCCGCTACCTGGACGCTGTCCGAGACGGGCGCGCTGACCTTCGCCGAGTTGGCTGTGTAGGTGGTCTGGTTGCTGGCGGAGCAGTAGCTGGTCTTGCCGGACATGCCGGTGCCGCCGGTGTCTGTGAGCGAGCCGGCGAAGGCCATGGTGGACCACTGGTAGTAGAAGCCGGTGGCGTCGAGCGTGTTGAATCTGGCGGTGAGCAGGACGTTGCCGCCGGCCTTGAGCGGGGTGTAGCGCGGAGTGACGCCAATGTTTTTTGTAGTGGAAGTTTCGACGATCGCGCTGACGGGTGGCTGCAGCGGGGTGCCGGTGCAGCCGGGCGCAGGGAACGCCTGGACGGTGATGGTGTCGTCGCCGGCGGGGGTTACGGGCGCGGTGGCGGTGGACTGGTAGGTCTGGGTAAGGCCGGTGGTGCAGTAGGACCTGCCGGTGGCGGTGGCGTCGGCGCTATCAGTGAGGGTGCCGTAGGTGGCGGTGTTGGTGTAGCGGAAGCTCATTGCCGAGGCGCCGGAGACGCCCGTGGTGAGGGTGGCGGACCCGCCGAAATCGATGGTCGATTTTAGCGGCGAGAGCGTGACCTGCGTGGATGGGGCGACAGTGACGGTGGCCGGGTTGCTGTTGCCCAGAAGGTTAGCGATGGCGCAGTTGGCACCCTGGTAGGCGCTGACGTGGATGGTGTCCGTGACCGCCTGCTGCAGGGCCGGGGAGGTGCGCGCAGTGTAGGTCATGATGCTTTGCGAAGAGCAGAACGGCGGCGTGGGACCCGCGCCGTTGCTGCCCGCGGGTGCGAGATCGCCTGCCTGCGCGGTGTTGTCCCACATGTAGCTGATGTTGCTGGTGTCGGTCAGGCCGGGCAGGGCTGCGGTCAGGTTGAAGACGTTGACGCCGGTCTGGCTGAGTGACGTCGAGCGCGGGCTGAGGGTGACTTTCTGGCCGCCGTTGACGATCGTCCACTGGTCTGCGGCGTTCGATTGACCGAGCTGGTGGGCGAGCACGGCGGAGTCCCACACCTGCAGAATGCCGCCGGCGCGATTGAGGATTGTGCTGAAGGAGTCAAAGGCCAAGGCGAGCGCGCTCGAGGAAGTGAGCTTAGCTTCGGCGGCGTTTTCCAGGCCTTTGATGACGACCTCTCGCAAGGTGCCGCCGGTGCGGATGTTGTCCCAGACCTGGCCGAGGGCGTCGCCGTAATTGCCCTTGAGGATGTTGTCTTTGAGCCCCGGAAGCTGGGGAACACCGTTGAGAAAATCGCCGACGAGGGCACTGGTTAGTTTCTGTGTGAAGGTGTCGCTTTTGCCGACGAAGCCGCTACCGAAGGTGAAGTTGCCGAGGAACGGAAGCACGGCGTCGCCGACGAAGCCGCTGACGGCGACGTTGTACTGGCCCTGGGCCTGCTTGTCTGTGAGGGTGTTGTAGGTGGTGTTGGGAAAGCCGGCGCCGACCACCGTGACCATGTAGGTGGTGCTCTGATCGCCGCTGGTCAGGGGAATGGAGAAGGGATCGCTGGTGATGGGGCCGTAGTCCGTGGCGCCGGCGCCGAAGTAGGTCGCGAAGATATCCTGGACCGCGCCGGTGACGCCCCCGTTAAGGCCTACGGTGGGGCTGATTTCGAAGTCGGTGATGTCTGCCGGATCGTTTACTTTGGTGCCGGAGGAGTCGGTATCGCTGACGCGGGTGACGTAGGCATGCAGGCGGCGGCGATACTTGTTCATCGCGTCGGCGGTGGAGGGCGCGCCGGCCTGCTCGACGAAGACGCCGCTCTGGTAGCTGGTGGGCTGGATCTTGATGCCGGTGCCGGCGGCCACGGGTGGCGTGTCCAGCGGGTGGGCGGCGGCGATGGCTTTACCGGCCCCATGGGCTGTGGGCGTGACGCCGGTGACAGCCGTGAAGAAGGTGTTCAGCGCGGTTGCGATGTTCTGATCCATGTTGATCAGCGCGTCGGGATTTTTACCCAGTTCGGTCGCGATGACCTGCGTGAGCGCGGGCAGCGCGGAGGAGTTGAGGATGGACGCCTCCAGCGCGTTGCGGTCCGCTTCCGTGTACATCAGCGGGCCGCCGAGAGCGTAGTACGCCATGACCTCCGCAGTTGTGGATGGGCTGAGCGTGTTGTGCGTGCTATCGATCCAGCCGAGCATCATGGGATTGCCGGACGGCGTCTGGACCAGGGCTATCTGCGAACCCATGTCATAGACTGCGGCGGTGAATGCGCCGTTGGGCCCGGGTGTGACCTGGCCTGCGGAAGTCACTACCGTGAGTTGATCGGGCGTCATGGTGCTGCCTGCGGGCATCATCAACATGGACGTTTGCGACCGGGTCGGCATGCCCGTGTAGGTCTGCGTGGATTGCGCGGGCGTGATGGAAACCGTGACTGCTGGCGCTGCCGCGAACTGGTTTGCTGGTACGCAGCCGGCACCCGTAAAGGCCTGCACGTTGATGGTGTCCGTGGCTACCGACAGAAGGACGGGTGCGGCGTTGCTGATGTAGGTGGTGTAGGCATTTGTCGCGCAGTAGCTGGCTGCCGGCGGCGCGGTGCCATCGCTTAGCAGGCCCTGCTGGCCGGTGGTCGACCAGAGATAGCTGACGGTGCCGCTGGCAGCGATCGATGCGCTGAACGCCTGTTGCGCTCCCTGCGTGACGCTGGCCGACAAAGGGCTAAGCGCCACGGTGCTGGCGGCGGGATGCTGGATCGCAAGATTCCAGTCTGCGGGGGCCGCGTTCAACTCAGGCTGGAACGGAGCGGAAGGTGGTGCCAGGTTGTAGACCTGCGTGACGTTGGTCGTGGGATTCTGCACGATCTGGAGGACAGCCTGGAAGGTGTCCATGGGGGTCGCGTTGCCGGATCCCACGTTGGCCGCCGCAAACAAGGCGGCGCAGGAGCCGTCTGTGCCGGAGCTGTTGACGCATGGCGCGATCGAGTCTGCGAGTGAATTGATTTTTGCCTGCTGGACGACGCCGTAGCCCTGTACGGGTGCGGTGCGCGCGGTGCCCGTGGCCAGGTCCACCATATCGGCGATAGATTGATTCGCCTGCTGAAAGTTGAGTGCGTTGCTGGCGTTGGTGCCGATCTGGGTTTCCGAGTGCGCAAACTTTGCCAGCGAGTACGCGAGCGCTACCGTCGTTACCTCGTTCACGCTGATGTAGGTCGAGGCGCTGAGCGAAGCGCAGGACCCGAGGCCAGCGCCAACCGCGATGGAGTTATTGCTGAGCAAACCGCCAAGCCCCGGGTTGCCGCCCAGAGCCAGCAAATACACGTAAGATCCGGCCGGGCAGGTGTAGTCGTTAGTGATGTTGAAGCTGCCATCGAACGCCGTGTACACGTAGCCCGGCGCGTTGAGCAACGAGGTTGCCGTGCCGCCGTTGGCGGTAGTCGCTTCCGCGTAGAGATAGATCGCCGATCCGCTGACCGGCTGCTGCCCGCCGTGGACCTGTCCTTTTAGCGTGAGCGTCGCACCGGGCCTGGTGATGGTGGGGGCCCGGAACGTGTTGGTCCCGCAGCCGGAAATGAAGAGCGAACACCACAGCAGCGCGGCAACGAGCGTTGCTTTTTCCACGTTTTGCCAAGGAAAAGATGAGGGACGGAAATACTTGTTGGCACGCAGCATAGGAGACTCCGAGAGTGATCGCTATGCCTGACGCGCCAAAGCTACTCCGAATGACTCATCCTCGGCGAAAAAATTCTTGTGCCGCCGCCTTTCCTCTGAGCGAGGCTTAGCCTAGCCGGCGCCGGCGTGGGCGGGGCGGAACCAGCAACGCTCCGGGCGGGCTGGACTGCAGGCATGCGAGCTCGAAACCCAGTCCGGTGATGGCAGCTGCGAGTTGTGATGCGTCGCCGAAACGGTCTTCCGCTTTGGTGGCCAGCAGGTGGTCCAGCAGGGACTTGACGCGCGCGTCGGCTTCAAGCTCGGGCGAGGGCTGCCAGTCGCCGCTCAGGTGCTTTTTGGCCAGTTCTTCCAGGGTTTCGGCTTCAAAGGGTGGGTGGCCTTCGAGCGCCTCTGCAAAGATGACGCCGAGCGAATAGAGGTCTGAGCGGTTGTCGAAGGGCTCCTGCCGGATTTGCTCCGGACTGTTGTAGGTGGGGGTGCCGGCCTGGGGGAGGCCGGGTTCGGGGCCATCGTCCGTGGCGTGCGAGAGGCCGAAATCAAAGACGCGGTACTGCCCGAAGGTGTCCAGCCGGATGTTTCCGGGGGACAGGTCGGCGTGGACGATGCCGTGCTCTTCCGCGTGGATGAGCAGGCTGGTGACCTGGGTGAGGAGCGTGAGGGCTTCATCGCGGGTGAGCTTGCCGCGGCGCTTGAGGAGGTGGTCGAGATCTTCGCCCTGCACGTAGGGCATGAGCTGAATGTGCAGGCTGTTGGCCTGGATGAAGTCGAAAACCGGGATAAGGTAGGGGTGGATGCCGAGTTGGGCGATGTGGCGGGCTTCTCGTACAAAGCTGCAGACGACTTCCGGGCGGGCGGCGAGCGCGGGCTGCAGCACCTTGGCGACGAGCAGGCCGTGGTGCAGGCGGTGACGGACCAGGAAGAGGGTCGCCATGCCGCCGATGGCAAGGCATTGGAGGACTTCAAAGCGTTCTTCCAGGGCTTCCTGGAGCTGTTTCTGGAGCTCTGTGGTGTCCTGGTCTGGCTGTGTTTCGGCTTGCTTGTCTGTCAAAAGAGGCGTCTCCGCGCGCTGGTCTTCGGCTCTATTCGATAGTCCGCCTGATGCTCGATTCCGGTCAACGGCTGGGTCTGGAGGAGGCTGGCTGTGACTTGTGCGTCGAGCGCCAGGGCTGCGCGCTGCATGACGTGGCGCGGCTCCAGATTGAGCAGGCGCCAGCCAAGGATGGCCACGGTTTTGTGCAGCGCGTGCTCCACCGTGTTGCTGATGCGGTGCCGGTCCCAGAGACAGACGAAGCCGGTCAGCGGGTGCACGTTGGGGTGCAGGACTGGCTGCGCGAGGTAAAGCTCAAGCGGGATGGACGGAAAAAAACGTGGGTAGACGATGCGGAGGTGGTGTTCGGGCTGCGTTGTGGTGCCATCGGCGAGAAGGGCCGGCGTGGCGAGCAGCGTGACGCGGAACTCGGACTCCTGCCCTTGCGGCTGGGCCAGGCGTTGCGGATTGAGCGCGGCGAGTTGCTGGAGCAGGTCCCACTCCGCTTGCAGGCGGCGCTCGCCCAGGCTTGGCGTGGGGGCGGCTGCGAGGGGGATGGCGCCTGCCTGGCTAGCCATTGGTGGCGACGGTCGAGACGCGCAGAACGTCGTTGGCTCGGACGCCCTGTAGCGGCAAAGGCGTGCTGAAGTCAAGGCTTTTGCTGTTCCACACGACCTCCGGCTCGCCATCGCCTTTGAGCAGATCGCCGCGTTCGCGCAGGTCGAAGAGGATTTCCTCGATGACAAGGTTCAGGGGCTCCTCGTCGTCTATATCGACGTTGTACTTGCTTTCACCGTTGATGGTATCGAAGTAGATCTGGTATTTGGGCATGGCTACTTTCTGACTGGAGGGCTCGCCTAGAGGATACGACACGTGGCTGAAAGTATGTTTACGCGGAAGAATCCAGCGGCAAACCGCTGCCGATGACGCTTGAAAGCGCGGCGGGGAGATCGGGCAGTGGCGTGGAACAGCGGGTGCATTCGCCATTGTGGAAGTCCCAGCAATCGCGGCATTGAAGCCGGCGGCACTTGGGGCAGGGGCGCAGATCGGCTTTGTCCGCGGGAGTAAGGCAAACCTGGCAGCGACCTTGATGGACCTGCGGGCCGGCCGCCCGGGTCCACCAGGAGTTGTCCATGGGCAGGATGGGGACGCGCTGTTGCTGGCAGAGCTCGCAGCGGCGAAATTCAAAGTTCCAGCAGGTCTCCTCGCACACTTCCTGCGAGCAGCGCGGGCAGCGAAACGTCAGCGATTGGGAGCTCAGCGAGCGACTGCACAGGTTGCAGCGGCGGCGGTTGCGCACGACGATCGCCATAGTGGTGCCGCTGCCCGCGGCGGCGAACAGGAACGCGAACCATTCCGCAAAAACGGGGCGCAGCGCGAGCTCAAGGATGACCGTGCTGAGCAGAACCGCGGTGCTGATCAGCACCGGCGGGAGCCACGGCTTGTCTGAGCCGAGATCGAAATGCAGCCACAGCAGCGTGATGCCCGCGCCCAGCAGCAGCGCACCCGGCAGCGCGACCGCGGCGCCGCCCAGGCCGAACCCAAACTGCACGGAGCTGACGAGAACCAGCAAGCCGGCGTACAGCGCAAAACGCTCGAATGAAGAATTCATGGATGCTTCGTGTGCCTTTCGCGTGCTCCCGCGCCTGGTCTCCAATAGTAAAGGTGCAGGTCCGGGAGGCCAAGCTGACGCGGCGTTTGGGTGGCTTGAGGGGCGTCAGCGTTCAGGGATTGAAGGATTTCGAGCGGCTCGAGCGTGCCGAGAGTCTCGCAAACGAAGCAGACGCCCTTGCGGCGGACCAGTGCGGCGCGTCTGCTTTGCGTTGCGATGTGGCCGCATTGGGTGCAGCGTGTGCGCAGGCAGATGGGCCAGAAGAGCTCGATGAGCGCGCCCGGGGGGAGGGCTGCGAAGGCTTTGGCGAGTGGCTCGTCGAAGGGTAGGGGGATGAAGGCGACTGGGTTTGGGAGCTGGTGCCAGGGGCAGGTGGCGTTGCGGGATAGCTCGACGCGGTCCTTGCTGCCGGTCTGGGTGTTGATGCGCGTGGCGAAAGCTGCGGGCGCGATCAGTGCCTGCGTGAGCTGCAGCAGCTCCGCCGCGACGATTTTGAGGGTCTGCTCGGTCCCGGTCATGGCTTCAAAGCCGGCCGGCGGCAGGCAGCCCAGGGAGGTCGAAAGTGCGTAGGCGAGGACCTCCGCGCGGCGCTGCTCTGACAAGCCGCAGAGGTAGCAGGCTTGCTGCGTTTGAGCCGGAAAGCTGGCGACCCGGCCGTGGGGAGCGCCGGCTGAGGCGACTGCGGCTTCCAGCATCGGCAAGCCAAGGGAGCGGGCGACGCCTGCTGTTTCCACGCGGGCGAGCACGCTATCGGCGCAGCAAATGAGTATGTCGCAGCGGGCGAGGTCGGCCCAGCCTGCGTCGGCGATCTCCAGCTGGAGCGCGTCCCACGATAGACCTTGCAGCGCGGCGAGTTGGCGGATGAGCTCGACCTTGCTGATGCCCGCAGGAGGGAGGGGAGCCTGGCGGAAGAGGGCGCTCATCGCGATGTTGTGCGGCTCGAGCTGGTCGGGGTCGATGAGTAGGACGTTTGGGTGTCCTTGCTGAATGAGCAAACGACAAAGCTCCGAGCCGAGCGCTCCGGTTCCGACGACGCCGAGACGTAGCGAGGAAGCCTGGCGATCGTCAGTGGTGTTGGTTTCCAATATTTCTCGCGTCTGGCGAATAATAGTTTCGTCGGCGGCTTGTGGCTTGGGCCAGCGCAGATTAGTCTTCGGGAATCAGAACTTGCTTATAGCTGTGACGTGTCATCCAAATTTGCTGCGTTCATGATAACTTTCCCCATATAACCGGAGTGCATTCTTTTGAGCGTTTATCGGGGCCTTTATTTCGCGACACTGGCCGGAGCCTGCGGCGGAGTCGCAGCGTGGGCAACTGCCCTACTGATCTCAGTGGCTTTGCATGCGACCCAGCTTTTCTGGTTGCCGGACGCTGTGCAACTTCTGTGCTTTGGGCTGACCGTGGGCGTCGCCATTTATCTGCAGCTTGACCGCGCGCAGTTAGGCAAGTTGCGCTGGTCTTCTGTTGGCTTTGGTTTGCTGTTTGGCGGGCTTGGTGCGGTAGTCGCAGCGGCGCTGGCGATTGCGCTGCAGCGCTCGGTGGCGCCCTCATCTCCTATCCTTTTCCGGCTTGCAGTTTGGACTATTTGCTTCTCGCTGATCAGCTTTGCGCTGGGACTGCGCTGGGCCAAGTCGAACCGGCCGCGAGTGCTGCATACCTATGTCGGCGGCCTGGTTGGCGGCTTGCTGGGCGGACTTTTCTTTGTGTTTTTTGCGCCTCATCTTACGGCGGGGACCAGCCTGTGCGGCTTGATTCTAGCCGGAGCCGGTACCAGCTTTGGAGCCGGGATAGCACCGGTCCTGATCAAGGATGGCGTGATGCGCTTTATCAGTTCCGGCGACGCGCGCGCCCAGAACAAGCTGGGCAAGGTGGGCAAGCTGTGGGAGCTGGACGCGCAGGAATCGTACGTGGTGGGCAGCGCCATGACCTCTCAGGGGGGCGGCGTATTCCAGCAGGGCGCCGATATCTGGCTTCCGGATAGCTCCATTGCGCCGCGGCACGCTGTGCTGTTTTCAAAGGAAGGCCGCTACTTCATCGCGCGCCATCCGGACGCTTCCGGGCAGGAAGGCATCGCGAAATATGTGCTCAGGATCAAGGGTAAAACGGTGTTATCTTCCCAGGAACTGCATCCAGCGGACGATCTGCTTATCGGCCGTACCGCCCTGCGCTTTGAGAGCCGGAGGCCGGGAGCATGACGCCTAAACTCAGTCGTATCGTCACTTCCCTGCTTTGCGCCGCCGGCACACTGGCGATTGCGCAGTCGGCCCCTCAGCACGCGCCTGCCCGCCTGACCGTCAGCTCTCCGATGCAGCTGGTCAACTGCGCGCCCGTAACGCTTGTACCCTGCATGAGCATGGGGGTCACCGCGGTTGACGACCAGGGAGCGCCCGCACCGTTTGCGCTGCCACCCACCGCCAAGCTTCTGCCCGCGCTCACGCTGCAGGGCGGTGACGGCGGCGTGCAGGTCAAGCCATTCTTCGCCTCCGCCGGCCTTGGTCCGGACGCCGGTCAGCACGCAAACGTCATCCTGATGATGATCGATATCAGCGGCAGCATGAACGACCCCAGCCCGGGGGGGACGTCGCGCTTCAACGCGGTTAAGACGGCAATTGCCCGCTATCTGGAAGCGATGCAGGAGGGTACGGACGAGATCGCGATCGTACCGTTCGAAAGCCATAACGTGGTTTCGACGATCCGGTCGGCCGTATTTTCCAACCGCAAAGCCGACCTGCTGGCGCAGTTGAACGCGCTGCCTCAGCCCACGCCGAAGAACAACACGGCGCTCTACCAGGCTGTGTTTACCGGGGTTGAGTCGGTTCGAAACGAGCTTTCGGCTCTCGAGCGCGATGGCCATGCGGCGAGCGAACTGCAGCCACACCTGATCCTGATGACGGACGGCAAGAATGAAGTCATGGCAGGCGACGATCCGCTGCTCCTGAATGGTCCGCTCGGCTTGCAGCAGGCGGCGTCTCAGGTTCTGGCAGCTCATATTGACGTGGTGGGCGTGGGTTTTGGCGATCGCGCCGCAATTGACGCCGTCGCGCTGCAGCGGCTTTCCACACGATTCTTTTACGCGGCCGATGCCTCCCAGCTCCTTGACGCGCTGCACGTGACGCGCACCACGCAGAGCCACGTGATCCAGATGGCGTGGCTGCTGCCGGAGCAGAACCGAATCGCGGTTACAGGGCACGATCAGACCTGGGCCCCTTCGTTGACGCTTAAGGATGGCAGGATATTGACGGCGCCCAGCGTTCGGGTGGTCGTGCCGGCTACGGCCACGCCGTTGTTTCAGCGCGACGCCCTGCCCGCCGAGTTGGTCGCGCTGATTGCGACGCATCCGCCGGCAGGTTATGGCTGGTCGATCGTACTGGTACATCTGCTGCTATTTCTAGGTGTAGCCATTCTGCTGATCGTGCTTTGGTTCTGGATCCCGCGTTTGATCTGGAACGAGAGCTTCATGAACGCGACGAACGCCCAGCGCTGGAGCAACGGGCAGACGCCGGTCCTTACCACCACCCCTTTGCGTGGCACTCCACTTCCTGCGGGCTTTACGCCGGAAGCGCAACCGAGCGGGCCGTTACAACGCTCGCCCGCGCAAACCACGCAGGTGGGACCGCGCCCTGATAAAGCTAGAACGCGCTTGAATTTTGACTAATTTGATCATTTCATCCTCAGAATTTTGCATCACAACAAAGGAATCGTTCTAACGGCATAGCAGGAATAACCCAAGTTCAGGAGAAGTATCGATGCCTCTGGTGAAAGTAGTTCGCAAGGGTATTACGCCGACCGTACGAAAGGTTCCAACCTCCACCGCAGCGGCCATGCTCCCTATGACGATGGCACGGATTGGCGCGGAAGCTACGTCTGAAACTGAAGACCTTACCAAGGTTGAAGACCTGGGCGATGCTTTCAAGAAGTTCGAGCCCAAGCTCAATTTCCGCGGCACCGCGGGCCCGGATGAGACCGAGTTTCGCGCCGATTTGCGCTTCCGGTCCATCAAGGATTTTGACCCCGACAACCTGCAAAAGCGGCAGGAAGTTAAAAACGCTGACGGCGAGACGGAATATCTGCGCAACGACCTGGCTGACCTGAAGACGAATATCGACCTACTTTATCGCTTGAAGGATCGCTGGAAGCTACCTACTGTCCGTCGCGCCTGGGGCAACGCAACGCAACGCCAGGAAATCGTAACTGCCCTGGGGAAACTCCGCTCTGAACTGGAACGTGTCGCGCAAGGAGATCAGTAACTATGCCCGAAACTTTGACTCGTACCACTGACCAGATTCTGGGTAACTCCCCCGCCCGCGAACTACTGCATGACATTTTCGCCGACCTGCACCCTGCCCTTACAAACGAAAAGAGCGATTTATCGACGATCTTCTCGGCACAATCTGCCAAGGAATTTCTCGGGCAGCTTACTAATTTTGAGCAGCTGATCAGTGTCGAAGACACGTATGAGACGACTGTCAAGAAGCTGCAAAAGCAGATGGACAGCGCCGAGGCGGTGCGCGACGAACTGCTCGCCCAGATCTTCGCTGAGATTCGGCCGCTTGAAACGTCTTACCGTCAGCTGCAGCTCTTCTTTGAAAATTCAAAGGTCAACGACGGCAAGGTTCGCAAGCCAGTCGAGCTTTTTATCCTGAATTCTGATCCAAAAGCCATGCAGGACATCTTTTCGATGAACCTTGCGGCGCTTGAGCATTTCGTCATTCAACGCAATGACAACTTCAATTTCCGCGACGACATCTGCAACCTGATTGTTCCCGGTTATTACCCGCAGCCGATTCGCGAGAAGCTTGAAGTGCTCGCAAACACCTGGGGCATGCTGCTGATCAGCGATCTGGACGACGAAAAGTCCTTCAAGAATGTCGAGCGCAATTTCCTTCCCGGTGGCAAGTACGAGTTCCTGAAGCGGCCCGACGACGCGGCTGCTGCCGACGTCTGCCTGATGGGATATCTGCAGCTTCGGCCGGCTCACTGGTTTGAAAAAGGCGCAGATGAAGCGGACGGCTTGTACGGTCCTCCTTCCATGACGTTCGCCGGCGCAGTCGCTCGCGCGGACGATTCACAGGGCTTGGCTCAGGGCCCTGTCGGATCACGGTTTGGGCGCGTAGCGGGTGCAGGCAAGGCTCGCATCGAGCCGCTGATCGGCGAGATGGAGCACCTTTCCATGGAGCGCCAGCTCATTCCGATCATCCGTGACGCTGACAATCACCTGTGCTTCTACGGCTGCCGCACCCAGGCGGACGATCCCAACGGCGTGCTGAAGTTCTTCACGTCGTACCGTATTCTGCGCTACCTGGAGCGCTGCTGCCGGCACTACCTGCTGCAGGTTGCCGGGCAGGTGCTGACGCGCGACTTCATGGATCAGCAGATCGAGACGCCGCTGAAACGGCTTCTCGCCGAGCAGGTCGAGCAGGGGACCATCCTGGGCTTCGACCTGTTTGTCGACAAGGATTCCAACAAACGAATGCAGGGGATCTGCGACATCACGCTGAACGTGATGCCCACCGGACCGGCTGAGACATTCGTCCTGAAGATTGATGTTCCGGAGTTCCAGCGTCCGGAGCCTCAGAAATAAGACACTACCAAAACGATATTTATTTCAACTTGCACGCTGCGCCTTTGTAGCACTTCTTGCCGAACGATTTCGCAACTTATTCAGCCTTCGAATCTTCAACCAACGAACCCAGTCGCAGGAGGAACATGGCAAACCCGTACCGCACGACAGTCACCATCGACGGTCAGAAGTTTCAGGCCGTCACTACGAGCGTGAAGTTCAACACAGAGAAGGATCGTTCCGGCACTGCCACAATGGGGTCACTTTCCACCAAGATTCGCGTGTGGGCAGACCTGCATGACACCGTCAACCTGCCATTCGGGACCGTGAAGCACTTCTTCGACCTGGCCAATGTCGTCACGCGCGACAAGATCAAGCCGATCAAGATTGAATTCTGGAAGGATGACTCGCAGCAGGACGCGTTGATTTCTTACAGCTTCAACGGTTGGATTCGCCGCTTTGAGACCTCAAACCCGCTCGACTTTATCCCCAAAGCTGGAGTGACCAGCACGGAGGATCTGCTGGCCGAAGGTGCTGCGCCAAGCTTGAACCACATGCTTGTTCTCGATCTTGAGCCCTCGTTGAACCAGGCCAATTTTGGTTCTGTCCAGCTGAGCAACTAAGGATTCTTCCCGGGCCCCGGCCCCAAGGTCGCACTGAAAGGACATTTCCATGGCAGCGTCTCCGTACCGCAGCACCTGCAGCATTGATGGACAGCAGTTCAATTGCCTTTCTACGTCGGTATCCTTTGCGACCGGCAAAGACCGTACCGGCATGCCCCAGATGGGTTCGCTCTCGACTACGATCCGCGTTTACGTCGACTTCCATGACGACACGAACATGCCGTTCGGGACGATGAGCAACCTGTTCAACCTGTCAAACGTGGTCACAGCAGACAAGGTAAAGCCGATCAAGCTGACGTTCTGGAAGGATGATTCCCACCAGGACGCACTTGCGGCGTACAGCTTCAACGGCTGGATCAGCGGCTTCCACACGCTCAATCCGTACCAGAGCGATGAGCAACTTGCAGGCGAAGATCACACGGGCGTAAACCACGTTCTCGTGCTGGACCTGGAAGCGTCGATGAATCAGCAGAATTTCCTCGATATCGCGCTGACCAACTAGCTGTTGCTCCGCTTCCCTTCCAGGGGCCGGTTGTTTACGGCCCCACCAGGGATTCTCATCTTCATCAATCCTACATTCACCCATTCGCGATTGAGTCTGCATGCAAACGTTGGCATTCCCACTGCGACTCCAGGAGAACGGTTTGCTGCGAAGGCAAGATCAGATCGCTTCCCTGATCGGGCTTTTGCAGGTCATGGCTCGAACTCCCGCAGGGTCATGGGCGGGCTGTCCGGCGTTTGGGCTGAGTGATCTGCTGGAAGGACAGCGCCAGCGCGCCGATATTCCGCGCCTTGCCATGCTGCGATTGAATGAAGTGTTTGCAGACCTGGGCATCACTGATTTTGTCGTCACGGAGATTGTCCGTGAGATGGGCTCGCAACGCGGAACAGATACCTACGCGATTACGTTGGGCTCGCCTGACGGTGAAGAACGTTACACCACCACGGTCGCGCCTTCGTCCTAGACCCTCAACGAAATCTCTTAGCCTAGAAGGGTCCGGTTCTTGCCACAACAGACGCCATCGGTGCTTGAAATCGATCGGAAACTGCGCGACGATTTCCGTCGGCGGGTAAAAGATTTTGGTGTGAGTGCGGACTCCACGGATCCGCTGTTGAATGTGCTCTTCCGCACCTTTGCGCAGCAGATCGACCAGGTTTACGGGGACGCCAGCCAGCTACGCCAGATGCTGCTGCGCGAGTTGATGAACGGGTTGGAAGTGGAACGGTACCTGGCTCGTCCAGCGCAGGCAGTGATCCGGCTGATCAACGACCTGGAAGAAACCCGCGTGCTGAGCGAAGGCACGGAACTCAACGCCACGACGCCATCTGGCGAGCGCCTTTTGTTCGGCCTAGATGCGACGCTTGAGGTCTCGCAGGCGCGCATTGCAATGGCGCTCAGCTACCAGAATCAATCACTGCGCCTGCTCAGCGGCGTTGAACTGAGTGAAGATCTGCAGGCCCTGCGCCCCTCGCTAGACCCTGTTCCCGTGGCGCTCGGGGATGAGCCTGCGCTCTATCTGGCGATCGAAAATATGCCTCCGCGGCTCCTCAGCCGGCACGGCATCTTCTTCGAGCTTGGCCCCGGCACCTACGCCATCCAGCATGCGCTCACGCAGGAGCCCTGGTGGATTTTTGGTCCGGAAGGCGACCTCTCCGGCCAGGGCCTGATGCGCGCGACAACCGGCAAAGGCGGCGTGTGCCAGTTGAACTTTCAATTGCGGGACAAGCCAGCGGAGGAGCAGCACTCGCTGCCCAAAATTGCAGGCGGCTTTTACAGCGGGCGGCAGTTCATCTTCCCAACCATGCAGCCGGGGGAGAACCTGCTTTGCCGCGTGCCCCGCCTGCTGAGCGCGCCGCTTTCGACGATTGTTGAGCGCGGGCTTCCGGAATGGCTCGACAAGCGCCGGCTCTGGTTCAAGATTTCCATGCCGGCCGCCACGCCGCAGCTCCATCACGCCATCAATAACATCCTGCTGCATACGATGACGGCCTCCAACCTCTTCGTGCGCAACCAGACGATCCAGTTTGCGCGCGATGGTTTGTCGTTCCCGGTCATCAAGGCCGGCGGCACCCCGGAGTATCTGGTCGCGCCGCTCAGCGTACAAAGTGCGACCAACGAGCCGTACCGCGCCGGAACCCGCGTAGGCGCAAACGCGCGCTCTGGCTGGTTTGAGCAGCATAATGACCGCCTCACCCTGCACCCAGGCATCAGCGCGGAAGGCGAAACCCACACCGGCGCCAACGTGCGGCTGTGGCTCACAAATGGCGAGCTCGGCAACCGCGTGGGTCCCGGCAACATCACTGGCTTCAGCAACGCAGCCGCGCTGCAAGGCATGCGGATCGTTCCGGTTACGGCAGCAGCAGGCGGGTCAAATGGGGAAGACATGGCGTCTGAAGAGCGTCGTTTTGCCGACGCTCTGCTGACCCGCGGACGCATTGTGACGGAAGAAGATCTCCGCACAGCGGCCCTTGCGGTAGACCGCCGCGTGCTGGCCGCGACGACCAGCACGGGCGTCGAACGCGGCCCGCACGGACTGCAGCGCGTATTGCGATTGCTGCTCACGCTGGACTCGCACGCGTTCAGCAATCCGGAAATCGAGCTGGCAAACCTGAAGGCGCAGATTGAATCCGGTCTGCGCACGCGGCTGGTGCACGGCCTGGTTCTGGAGGTGGACTTCCAATGGAACTGACGCCCACGCTCCCGCCGGCTCCTCCGCTCAAGACGATGCCGGCTCTGGTCGGCGGCACCTCCGCGCACCTGCACTCTGTCGATTCCGCGCTGATCTCCCTGGCGGCAATCCAGGTTCCGCAGAGCCGCATTCAGTTGCGGCGCGCAGGGCGCAGCGGCCTGGCGTCTGGGACCGTGGTGCGGCAAAGCCCTGCGGCCGGCACCCCGATCACCGGCAACACCATCGTGCAGCTGGATATTGCCGGGCTCGGATTTACGCACGCGCTGCCGGTGGGCATGTGGGATTCCGGCGGCGAGGCGGCTGCCGGCACGCGCGAAATCCTGGAAGGTTTTGACGATCCGCTGGAGAAACTGAAGCACTGGTTCCACGAAGGGGCACCGCTGTTTCGCATCGCGCCAGACGACCTGCCGGCCTGCGAGCGGTGGCTTGCGCTCTTTGGCGTGCGCGCCGCGGACTGGCCCCGCGGCCTGTGGTTCCGGCTGGCCTCGCTGATGGCGCGGATGCCCCAGCTTTCCTGCTCGCAGGATGGCTGTGCGTTTGTGCTGGACGTTCTGCTGGGCTTGCCGGTGCGGTCGTTTTCCTACCTGCCGGCCGAAACCGACATTCCGGCTGCGCTGCTTTCCGGTTTGGGCGCCAAGTCGTCGCGGCTCGGTGTGGACATGATCCTGAGCGACCGGATGGAAGATCTTGCCGTGTTGAAGGTCGAGCTCGGCCCCGTGGCGCTGCCAACTTATGAGCGCTTCAAGGAAAGTGAGGCCGGCGCCGCGCTGCTCGCGCGCACGCTGGCGCTGGTGATGCCGTGCTCTACTCCTTATGAAATTGCCTGGTCGGTAGCGGATGAATCGCGCCTGCCGCGGCTGGGAATGGCGGAAGAAAACGCGCGCCTCGGCATCAATACGCATCTCGGCAAGGCCCTGGGCGAGACTACCCAGAGAGAACTAGATCCAGCATCGGAGATCCCCGCATGACGCAAAGCAAGCCCGACAGCTCCGCCGAACAGCAGCTCCGCTCCGTCAACTGGGAGCACGGCATGCTGCTCACGCCGGACCACTTTCTGCGCCAGGAACGTTACCTGGAGACCCTTTCCAGCTGGGCTCTGCGCTACCTTACGCCTGGCTCCGGCCTGGTCGGCGGCGGCATTCGCCTGCCCGAAAGCGACCTGGGCACGGTCCGGTATGACCCGGAAATCTCGCTTTCGGAGTCGATCGACTTCCTGGATTTATCCGTCAAGCGCGCCCGCGGCGTCACGCCTGGCGGCATGCTGGTAGATGTGGAATCGATCGGCACGCTGTCATCCCACATCCCGAAAGAGCAGCTTGCCGGCGTGGCGGAAGCGCTCATCTTCCTGGTCGCCGACCCGGCCGAGCGGCTAAAAACCGATGGCGCACCCGACAGCTTCAACCCGCAGATGCGCACGGAGCGCGTCGCCAGCTACCGGATTGCGCTTTCGGTTTCCGCGGCCGAGCGCGCCCAGAGCATCATCGTGGGGCGCATCCGCCGGCCCGCCACCGGCATGCATTTTGAGGCTGACCCGGCGTTCATCCCGCCCTGCTTTTCGCTCGCCGCGCATTCTGAGTTGATGAGCGGCGCGCGACGCATTCTCGACGCCGTGAACCGCCTGGCCGCCGGCTACGCGGAGCTGCACCGTGCCATGCGCGAGTTTATGGTGCTGTTCACGGAGCGCGGAATCGATACGGAGGTCGACCGCGACTCGATGCAATTTGCCGAGCGCATGGTGCTGGAGCTGCAGGACACGGCCTACAATCTGCTGGACCGGACGCAGCCGCCGGAGCGATTCTTCGGCCGCATTCGCCGCATGATGCACTCTGCGGCGATCTTCTTCGATCTCGCGACGGGTATGCAGCAGTATTACGATACGCTGCGCGAAACGGGCGAAACCGAGCTCCTCGGGCTCGTCGAGCAGCAACGCCATACGCTGCAGCTTGGCCGCACGCTCAAGGTGGAAGAGGATCTCGGGCTTGAAGTCCGTAAGGCGCTGCAGGCGCTGGGCGGCCTGGAAAAGCTGGAGCGCGCGCTTGAAGGCAAGTACATCGACTTCCGCAAGTCGGACTCACTGGAATCGACCAACTTCATCTTCGACCGCGGCGGCAAGGTGCTCTACAAGCTTGCCGCACGGCCTGCGCGCGTGCAGGGCATGGGCGACGACATCACCATCTTCTTCTCAAACCTGCGCCTGGAAGGCCGCGACCGCTACCGCCTGATCCTGGTCGGCGACCGCAACGCCCCGTGGCTGCGCGGCACGGGAATCGGCGCGGAAATTCGCCTGAACGAGGGCTCCGGCTTCCGTCGCGAATCGCTCAACCTGTCCGGCGATATCAAGCTAGAATCGCAGCACAATCTGGAGCTCGACTTTGAGGCCCCGGACGTTCCTACCATAACCGACCTGCGCGTCAGCGTTCCGGCGTACCACACGGTGCACACGGCGCTGCTGTTCCAACGCCACCGCTTTTATGCCGGCTCGCGCGAAAGCCCGGATCTGCGGCCGATCGACCGCGAGCCCAGCCTTCCGGCGACGTCGATTCTGTCCTCTTCCCCGGTGCCGGCGCCGGTCACCAGCTACGCGCCCGACCCGGAAGCTCGCCGGCCCGCGCCCACCTACACCGCACCGCCGCCTCCGACTCCGCCCGCCGCGCCCCAGCCACCATGGATGCCGCGCGAGCACGCCGCTCCCGCTGCGCCCGAGCCGCAGAACGATCAGGACAAGCCGCGGCGTCGACGTCTCGAATAGTTATTTGAAGCAGAAGCACAGGCAATCAGCATCCCGAGGACCGCACCATGGCATTAGATCTAAGCCGCTTATCGGACGAAATGGAATCAGCGCTCGCCGGCGCACGCATCCTGGCCGAAGAGCGCAAACAGGCGCTCATTCAGCCTGAACATTTGCTGCTGCTTCTGCTGGAATCGGACCCCTCAAGCCTGCGCGTGATGCTCGAAACCAAGCGAATCACCTTCCCGCCGCTGCTGGACGCGCTGTCCCGGCGTGCCGACGTGCTTTCCGCCCAGCCGCTTGAAGAGGGTCGCCACCCGGTCGCGTCGCAGACTCTGCGCACGCTGCTGGCGGATGCTTTCCGCATTTCTGAAACGCGGCAGCGGCCCTCCGCTGAGCCGGTCGACATTCTGGAAGCGGCGCTGACCACCGGAACCAACGACCTGCGCAACGATTTTCGCAAGGCCGGCTTCACCACCGACGATCTTCCCCAGCAGACCGCCACGCCCAAGCCCAGGCCTTCCGCCAGCAAGGGGCCAACTCAGCCGCAGGAAGACCTGACCTCCGGCCCCAAGATGCTCGAGCGCTTCGGCCGGGACCTGACCGCTGCCGCCCGTGCCGGCGAGTTGATGCCCGTCGTTGGCCGCGATGACGAGGTTCGCCAGCTTATCCAGACTCTGCTGCGCAAAACCAAGTCAAACCCCGTGCTGGTGGGCGATCCCGGTACCGGCAAAACCGCGATCGTGGAGGGGCTTGCGCTGCGTATTGCCGCGCAGGATGTTCCGGAATCCATGAAGCGCTGCCGCGTCATCGCGCTCGACCTGATGAGCCTGGTGGCGGGCGCCAAGTACCGTGGCGAGTTTGAGGAGCGGCTAAAGGCGGTCGTGGACGAAGTACGCGCGCGCAAGGGCGAAATCATTCTGTTTCTGGATGAAATTCATCAGCTTGTCGGTGCGGGCGGCACGGAAGGCGGCATGGACGCCGCCAACATTCTGAAGCCGGCACTGGCACGCGGGGAGCTGCGCTGCGTCGGCGCCACCACGTTTGACGAGTATCGCGAGCGCATTGAAAAAGACGGTGCGCTGGCCCGTCGCTTTGAGCGCGTGATGGTAGGCGAGCCCACCGACGAATCGATGCTCTATATATTGCGGGGCATCCGTTCGCGCTATGCGGATTTCCACGGCGTCGACCTTACGGATGAGGCGCTGCAAGCCGCCATCAAGCTTTCGCGCCGCTACATGCGCGACCGCTTCCTTCCGGACAAAGCCATTGACGTCATCGACGCCGCAACCGCGCGTCTGCGGATGCAGCTTGAGTCGCGGCCCACGTCGCTCGACCAGCAGGAGCGCCTGCTGACGCGCAAGCGCGCGGAGTTTGAAACGCTGAGTTCCCTGCCCCGTCTGACGGCAACTCAGACCAAGCAGAGCGAAACGTTGAAGGCGGAGATCGAAGAACTTGCCCCGCGTCTGGCCGCCGATGCCGAGGCATGGGACCGCCAACGCAATGCCCGCGCCGATCTGGGCCGGACCGCGAAAGCGATTGAGGAAAACACCCATCTATTAACAGCAGCGGAAGGCGCGGGCGATGTAACCAAGGCGGCGGAAATCCGCTACGGCGCACTGAAGCATCTGGAATCTCAACGCGCTGACCTGGAAGCGCAGCTCGCTGAATTGCGGGAAAACAGCACCGTCCACGTGGCCGATAAGGTCCTGCCGGAGCACATTGCAGAGGTGGTCGCGGAACGTTCTGGCGTGCCCGCATCCCGCATGCTCGAAAGCGAGCGCGAGCGGCTGCTGCACCTGGAAGACCGTCTTGGCGAGCGTGTATTCGGCCAGCCTGAAGCGATTCGCGCTGTCGCAGAAGCTGCCCGCCGCATGCGGACGGACCTGCAGCTCAAGCGGTCGCCGGCCTCATTCCTGTTCGTCGGCCCCACCGGTGTGGGCAAAACGGAGCTCGCCAAAGCGCTTGCGGAAGCACTCTTTGACGACGAAACGGCGCTGATCCGCATCGATATGGGCGAGTACAAGGACGCATCGTCCGCTGCCGGCTTGATCGGCTCGCGTCCAGGCCTGGTGGGCTCTGACGAAGGCGGCTTCCTGACAGAGCAGGTGCGCCGCTCGCCTTACTCCATCGTGCTCTTCGACGAGGTGGAGAAGGGTGCGCCGGAGATTCTGGACCTGCTGCTTGGCGTGCTCGACGAAGGCCGCCTGACCGATGCCAAGGGACGGTTCTGCGATTTCACCAATACGGTCGTGCTCTTTACCTCGAACCTGGGCGTACGGGAATCGATGGGTGCGGGCGAAGACGAAGCCATGCGCCAGCAGATCATCCTGGATACGGTACGTGCGCGCTTGCGGCCGGAGCTTTACAACCGTCTGGGCCAGGTGATTCCGTTCCACTCGCTGGGAATGCCGGAGCTGCAGCGGATCGTGACGAACCAGATTCGCTCGTTGAGCCGTAAGCTGAACGAGGACCGCGAACTAACGCTTGAGGCTTCGCAGTCCGCGATCGATCAGCTCGCCATTCTTTCTTACGACCCGGAATACGGCGCACGTCCGGCCGGCCGCGTGCTGCAGCGTGAAGTGCTCTCGCCGCTTGCCGAGCTCATTCTTTCCGGCGACCTGACTCCAAACACGCGGATTCATATCGACTGCCTGCCAACAGAGCCGACGACGGACGAGCCGGCATCTACCGGGCCTGCGGCTACCGACGAAACGCCGGCAGAGCCGACCTACGAGTTCGTTTTCACGATCGAACCGCCGGAAGGCGAGGCTGCCGCTGTTGAACCCGAATCATCCGAAGCAAGCTTGCCAGCGTAAGTTGCACAGCAGGCTGAATGTAGGGCGAACCACTCAGTGGACCTGAAGACGCAAGAGTCCAGCAACAAGATCAGATGGAGATCGCTTTGATGAACCTCAGGACCCTGTTCCGCTTTGCACTCGCCGCCTCTGCGCTGCTGACCGGCGCCCAGGCGCAGATGCCGCTCACGCTGTTCAACGGCACCACGCTTGCCGGCTGGAATACTCACGGCACCTGGCTGCCATCGGCGGGTGTTCTGGCTTCAAACGGTAGCGGCAATCGGCAGATTCTAAGCGTCGTACCCTTCGCTGACTTTACCCTCAGCTTCGACTACAACGAGGCCGCCGGGATGGAAGCGAAGCTCAGACTCTGGGCTCCGAAAGAAGGGTCGGGCGGCATCCTGGTCGATCTGGATTCCAGCGCAAGCCAGGGCCCGGGCGGCGTGGAAGGTGGGAGCTCCAGCCGCGCGAGCGCAGCGCCGGACAACTGGCACCATGTGCAGATCGAGGCATCGCGTGGCGGGTTGCAGATTAAGCTTGACGGCGGACCTGCCGGCAGCTTGAACGGCTCAAACACGCGCGCCGGCTACCTGGGCTGGGAAGCCAGTGGCAATGGAAATTTTCAATTGCGCAGCATCAAGCTGACCGTCAACGGCCTGACGCAAGCCTTCAACGGCAGCGATCTCGGCAACTGGAAGAGCATTGCGCGCGGGCCGGAATCCTCTGGTGGTGTGGGCCACAAGATGGAGAAGCTGACGACCTTCGGCATCGCCGGCGGCAGCACGAAGTCGCATCCGGCCAAGTGGAATGTGCAGGGCAGCGCGTTGCATGGCGAGGATGGTCCCGGCGGCCTGGAGTATGGCACGCAGGTTGAAGACGTAATCCTGCAGGTAGTTGCGAGCACCAAAAGCCAGCCCAAGGCGGACCACTTTATCTCGCTCACGCTGCGCAACGCGGCCGGCCAGTTGGATGGCGGTTACCCGGTCGGCATTGGGCCGTTCAGCGGCTCGATTGAGAACCTGGCCAAGAAGAACTTCCTCGGTTCAAACACCAACGTGGAAGAGACCATAGTCCTGGCCGGTCGCACGACGGCGATCTGGGTCAATGGCTCGCTCGCCACGGTTTACACGGATTCTCGCGCAGAAGGCCCCAAGGTTGGGCAGGGCGCGCGCACCGCAGGCGGCGTGATGACGCTGGTGCTCCCGGGCGATGGCGTGCAGGTCAATGTGCCACGACTGGCGATCGTCAACCTGCCGAAAAATTATGGTTCTTCCGCGATGACTGCAGCTCCGGCGCCTGTGGCCCAGACGACCGCGCCTGCAGCAGTGGCTGCTCCTGCAGGGCCTTCCGCTACGGAAAAAGCCATGCTGGAGCAGCAGCAGAACACGGCCAAGCAGGCGGACCAGGACCGGGAAACGAAGCAACGCGTCGCCGGCTTGATGGCGCAGGCTCTGTCCGCGCAGGATCCGCAGCAGCAGATGCAGCTCTACAACCAGGTGGTGCAGCTGGATCCATCGAACGCGCCTGCCGTGCAGGGCTACAAAGACGCGCAAACCAAGGTGATGGGCGCGCAGGCCGCGCAGCAGCAAGCCGCCGCGCAAACGGTGACACAGGAGCAAAACAAGCAAAGCAAGGACGAGCAGGTCAACGCTTCGTTGGTGAAATCGCAGAGCGCTTTCCTGGCTGGGCGGATGTCGGACGCAAGCGCCTCGCTCGCCGTGGCTGAGCGGCTGGCGCCGGACAATCCGCTGGTGCGCGACCTGCGTCAGCGAATATCTGGCGCGTCTTCGCTGCACAGCCGGCTGTTTTACCTGGGCAGCGGAGCGGGTGCGCTAGGGCTGATCGCGCTGATCGCAGTCTGGATTCGTAGAAAGCGTCAGCAGCGGTATCCGATGCTCGAAATCACGCAGGGCCTTGATTTAGGCGAGCAGTACGCGCTCGATAAGGACCTGATTCGCATCGGTGCGGTGAGCCAGGACGGTGGGCAGAAGAACGACATTGTGGTGCGCGACGTTGAGCGGATGATCTCGCGGTTTCATTGCCAGATAGACAAGAAGGGCGGCTTGCTCTACCTGACCGATCTGGGCAGTTCCAACGGCACGCTGCTCGATGGCAAAACGCTGACTCCGAATCAGCCGGCTTTGTTGCGAAAAGGAAACCGGATCAGCCTGGCCAATGTGACCGAATTCCGGCTCGGTTTTGGGCGCAGAAGCAAGGCTAAAGTCTAGCGGTCAGGATGGCGGATGATGGATATTCAGATTCAGGCTGCGGGTCAGACGGACAAAGGCATGGTGCGCCGGAGCAACGAGGACGCGCTTGGTTTCGACATCAACCGCGGACTTTTCGTGGTGTGTGACGGAGTTGGAGGCTCTGCGGCAGGTGAAATCGCGAGCCACACTGCGGTCGATTGCGTGATGAAGGGTTTCCCGCTTGAAGGGATCGGGCCAGATGACGGGGGATCGCAACTTGAGCGGGCCATCCAGTCGGCGAGCGCTTCCATCTACCGCGCGGCGCAGAGCGAGCAGCTTTACAAGGGGATGGCGACGACGATCGTCGCAGCTTACTTTGACGGGGCGCGGATGTGGATTGGGCATGTGGGCGATAGTCGCGCCTATCTGATCCGTGGCGATGAGATGCACCGGTTGACCGAGGACCACTCGCAATTGGTCGAATTGCTGAAAGAGCGTGCTGCGACTCCGGAAGAGTTGCACACTTTGGACGGCATTTTGACGCAGGCTCTGGGCGCTTTTGACCGCGTTTTGCCTTCTGTGACGATGCTTCCGGTGGAGCCTGGCGACTGCTTTGTGCTGGCTACAGATGGGATCACTAAGTCTTTTACTTTGAGAGAGATGCATGACCTTTTGCTGACCGCGACCGACCCCGAACACGCCTGCGCGCTGCTAATTGCGGCGGCTAATGCGCGGGGTGGCGAAGACAACTCGACCTGCATCCTGATTTCTGCTGAGTAGCCCTCCCCCCCGCTACACAGCTAAAGTCTTCATTGCGCTGGGGTTAAGTCTGGACTCGCATCCGCTTTTTTGCGGCTGACGAGATGCGTTTGGGGGCCGTTCGGGAGGGTGTTTTGTCAAGCGAATGAGCTTGCGCATGGAGCAGCCGCGGCAATCAGAGAGATTGTCCGCGGCTTTATTTTGCTTTCATGTTTGCCGGTCTACTGGTGCTGCAACACCTGCAGGACCGGTTTGGCGGTGGGGTCCAGCGTCTGTGCGCGGGTGGCGGAGATGACGTAGCCCGGGCCGGAAATGCTGGTGGTGAAGCGACCGTTTGCCGAGCCCAGGATTGTGCCGGAGATGCCGAGATCAGGCGTGAGAGTCAGCTGGTTTACGACGTCTTCTGACGCTGTGAGTGCACCCGTGAGCAGCGCTGCGGAGCCGGTCTGGCTTATGGATGCGGCGCTGAGTGGCTCCGGTGAGCCGAGCGAATAGGCTCCGTTGCCGAGAGAGGTGGCGGTCTGGGGCTCAAAGAAGCCGGCCAGCGCGCCTGACGAGAAGTCCATCAGGAAGCCCTGGTTTACGCCCGTCAGGTAGGCAAAGGTGGCGCCGCTGGTGCAGTCCGTGCAGCCGCCCAAGCCGGCAGCGCCGACGGTGAAGGTGACGCGGCCGTTTGCGGAGACCGCGTAGGTGCCGGATGAGCTGGTTGCGGTGAGGGCGCCGCCGGAGTTCTCGTCAAAGCCCTGGGTGAAGACACCGGTGCCGGCTCCAGTGAGGAGGCCGAGTTGCACGTCCGGATTGCCGCCCGTGAGTTTTTCTGCGTGGAAGACGGCAGCGGCGTTCAGCGTGGCGTTGGTAAAGCTGCCGTTGGCGATGGTCTGGGTGAGCGCCTGGCCGGAATACAAATCGCGCGTGGTGGTGGCGTCCGATGAGAGCAGCAGGAAGCGCAACGGGGAAACTTCATAGACGACGAAGTTGAGCGTGCCCACGTTTGGCAGCGCCAGCGCAAGCGTTCCGCGACCGGTGGCTGCGAGAATCAGTGTGCCGGAAGTTGCGACGATGGGGGCGGCGGTGTTGCTGTTGCTGAGGAGCACCTCCGCGCTGGCCACTGCGGTGCCGGCGGAGAGTTGGAACTCACCCGCTGCGGCGCGATGCGTGAGCGCGGTAGCGGTGCTGCCGGCGGCGAAGCCCTGCAGACCGAAAGCGTAACCGCTGGCTGCACCCGTGGGCAGGGGCAGCGTTGTAGCCTGCAGGGCGAGGACGCCGCTGCGGGCCTGGCCGGTGAGATCGAACTCGGACAAGGTGCCGGAGTTAGCGGCGCCGTTTGAGATGGTGTCAAGCGCGAAGGTGAACGTGGAGGTCCCGGCGGCGGTGACGAGCGTGAGCTTGCCGCGGTTGTCCGCGCCCGCAGAGTAAGTGCCGGGCAGCAGGGGCACTGCGGTCTGCGCGGCGGGGAGCCCGGTACCGTTTGAATCGATGGTGCCGCCGGTGATGTTGCCCAGGCCGTCCGCGATGAAGCGTCCGGCGGAGGCTTGCGGGCGGCCCTGCGCGTCAAAGCCGGTGAGCAGAAAGGCATAGGAGCCGGAGAGGATTGAGTTCTTGCTGGCGTCGCGCGCGGCGTTGATGGTGAAGGTCATCTGCTGCGTGGCGCTGGCGGCGGGAGATGCGGAATCAACTGCCTGCACCGCGATGTTGGGCGTGGTGCTTGCGGTGGTGGGGGTACCGGTGATGAGGCCGGTAGTGCCGTTGAGCGTGAGGCCTGCGGGGAGCGGCGCGCTGCCCGGCGCGAGCGACCACGTGTACGGTGCCTTGCCACCGGCCGCGGTGAGCTTGAAGGAGAACGGTAGCTGCGATTCGCCCATGGCGGTTGCGCCGGACGTGACGACGAGGCTGTTGACGACCAGCGTGTAAGGCTGCGGCGCGGAGGTCTGCGTGCCGACCGTTACGCTGACCGAGAAGGTGTAAGTGGCGACTGAGCCGGGCGTGCCGGAGATCAGGCCGGAGGGGCTGAGCGTGAGGCCGGACGAGGCAGGGAGCGAGCCAGCGGTGATGGCAAAGGAGGCTGTGCCGACGCCGCCGGTGTAGGCAAGCTGCGCGCGGTAGGGGATGCTGACGTTGCCGGCGGGAACAGTTGTGGTGGTGATGACAGGCACGGATGCGACGCTGAGCGTGAACGGCACGGAGGGCGAGATCTGGTTGCCGACGGTGACGTTGACGGAGAAGCTGTAGGTCTGGCCGGCGGCGGCCGCAGTGGGCGTGCCGGAAATCAGGCCGGCGCTCGAGAGCGTGAGACCGGAAGCAGCCGGGAGCGAACCCGCGGTGATGGCGAAGACGGGGGTTGCATTGCTGCCGCCCGTGTACGTGAGCTGCTGCGAGTAGGCGCTGCCGACTACGCCCACGGGCAGGGCTGCAGCGGTGACGGTTGGGGGCAGGCTGTTGATGACGAGGGTGTAGGCCTGGCTGACGGTGCCGGGTGTCGTGGCCTGGTCTGTAGCCGTGATGGTAAAGCTGTACGACGCGGCGGTGGTGGGCTTGCCGCTGATGACGCCGGTGGAGGGATTCATGGTGAGCCCGGCGGGAAGGGCTCCGGCGGAAACCATGTAGCTGACAGTGCCGAAGCCGCCTGTGGCAGTGACCGCGGCGCTGTACGCGAGGGTGACGGTGCCGGCCGGGAGGGTCGCGGGGGTGATAGTGAGCGCGGGTGCGATGGTGATGGTGACGGTGGCGGTCTGGCCTGGCGTGTGGACGCTGGTGGCCGTGACGGTAGCGGTGCCGACGGCGGTGGCGGTAAACGGCAGCGCGATTTGCTCACTGGCGGTGAGCTTGTTGATGACGGGCGTGCCGAGCGTGCCTGGACCGGTCGAGGTGAAGGTGGCGCCGGAGGCGGTGACGTCGTTGACGACGGCGGCGTTGAGGGTGACGGTGGTGCCTACGTCAATGGTCTGGGTGGCGGGCCCGAGCGCGATCAGGCTCATGCCTCCGCCGCCGCAGCCGGCCACGGCTAGTAACGCGGAAAGCAGGATGGATGCGCGAAACCGGAACGACCTGGGGGTTGAGTTAGAAGTCTGCATGGGTGCCTGGTTCCTCTGGGGTCGTTGCGTTGGTTCGCTGGTCTTGTTGCGGCCGCCCGGAATAGTTCCGGGCGGCGATATGGCGGGGCTGGCTGCCAGCCGGGCGCTAGAACAGGTAGCGTGCGTCAAACTGCAACTGACGCGGGCCGCCCGAGCGCTGGGTGCCGTAGGCATTGTTCTGCTGCCCGGCAGTGACGCTGGAATAGTAGTAGCCGGTAAAGGTATTGATGGTGCCCTGTGCGTGGGTGAACTTGCTTTCCTGGTTTGCGCCGAGGTTCAGGTTCGAGGAGCGCGAGCAGTTCAGGCACTCGATGGAGAGCTGCATTTCCTGCTCTTTGCGGATGCGAAAGCCCTTGATGAGGCGCATGTCCCAGTTAAGGAAGCCGTCCTCACGAAAAGTGTTGCGGCCGACGACAAAGCCGGACCCAACCGCGGCACCCTTGTAGGCGTTGACGGCGCCCGCAGACAGCGGGCAGATGGTGCCGCGGATCTGGCTGCAGAGGATGGGGCGATCGTTGGCGGTGTTGCCATCGTTGTTGACGTCTGCGCTGCCGCCGCTGGTGGTTGCGGTGAAGGGCAGCGCCGAGCGCGTGATGAAGCTGGACGTGAAGGTGAAGCGGTACGGCATGTAGTAGACCGCGTGGATGTTGAACTGGTGGCGGATGTCCTGCTTGGAATAGCCGCGGTTGTAGCAGGAGGTGCAGAGTGAATCGAGTGCAAGCTCACGGTTGAAGTCGCGCTCGTTGGAGTCGTCGTCGCGGCTGCTTGCCCAGGTGTAGTTTGCGGTGGTCTGCAGCTTGCGGCTGAAGCGATACTTCAACTGCGCCTGCAGAGCGCGGTAGGTGGAGTGCGCGGAGCTGTAGTTCACGTGGTACGCCGCGATGGTGTTGTTGGGGCGGCAAGGGACGGCCACATTCTGGAAGCGGCAGGCGACGCCCGTGACGGGATTGATGCTCGGGAACCTGGGGTAGAACGTGAGCGGGTCAACGGTGGGGGCGAACAGGTTGGTGTTCAGGCGGTGCTGCAGTGCGTAGGTTTCGTTCTGCACATACCCGACTGTGAGCGACGTGCGCTTGTGCAGCTCCTGCTCTACGGCGAAGGCAACCTGTACGGAACGCGGGTTGCGGAAGTGCGGATCGGTGACGTAGATATCGTTCAGGATGGGCGTGGTGGGGACGGAGGTAAACGTACCGAGGTACGCCACCTGGCTTAGCAGCGACTGGTCATACAGGCTGTTCAACGTGGCGTTGGTGATGCCGTTGTCGGTGAAGTTTCTCGCAAGGATATAGGCGGGAGTGTGCGCGTCGAAGAGGCCGGTGGAGGTGCGTACGAGCGTTTTGCCGGTGCCGTAAACGTCCCACGCGATGCCGATGCGCGGCTGATACTGCGTGACGTCACTGGGATTTACGCCGGTCTGCGGGAGCGCCGGGTTGTTGAGGCCCTGCGGCTCAAGCTGGGCTTCATAGCGCAGGCCAAGGTTGAGGGTTACGTTGTTCAACACGCGGAACGAGTCCTGCAGGTAGCCTGCATACTCATACTGCGTGCCCTTGTAGCGTGCTTCCCCGCCAGCGTATGCGAGCGTCTGCTGGAACTGGATGGCGCCCGGGGTGACCGCGTTGACCTGCAGCGCGGTCTGGCCGCCACCACCCTGCGCGACGGGCAGAGCCTTCAGGTAGTCGGCGTAGGTGTCGATGGTCCACAGACCGTTAGCCGCGGCTTCCCGCTGCTGCGTTTCCGGCTCGATGTTGAGGTCGACGCCGAAACGAAAGGTGTGCCGGCCGAGCAGCCAGGTGTAATTATCAACGGCTTCTTCACGGATGGCGCGATAGATATAAGTGCCGCCGTTAGCGCCGCCGAGCGTGCCGAGATCGGAGATATCGACTTCCGCGACGGGCGAAACCGGCACCTGCTGGCGATTGTCATACACGTACTGCAGGTGGGCGTCGTTGGTGCGCGTGGCGCTGAGCACGGTGGTCAAGCCCAGGATGCCGGCCTGGCTCTGACGATTGAGCAACGTGTTGGCCGAGGTGGCGACCGACTGCACCGCCATTGAGCCGAACGCGATGCCGTTGAGGAACGTGGACATATACTGCGCCATGGCCGTGTTGCGTGGGCTGATCTGCCAGTCCAGGCGGCCGGTAGAGGCCAGCGGATTGTTGACGCCGAAGGAGCTGCCCTGCAGGTTCGTGATGCTGGTGCCGAGCGCGGTGAAGGTGTTGGTGGCGGTCTGCGCGCAATTGGTGATGGTGCCTGTGGGATCGTAGTAGCCGGCGGGGCAGGTGAAGCGGACGAAGTAGGGCGTCTGCAGGTCGTTCTTTTCAATGCCGGCGAAGAAGAAGAGCCGGTCGCGCTTGATGGGGCCGCCGAGGGCGAAGGCGTACTGGTTCTGGACGTTGTCCGTGCCGGGGTCGTTGAGGGCGTCGACCCAGGTGAAGGTTGGGTTGCGATTGGTGTAGAGGGCCTCGCCGTGGAAGCGGTTGGAGCCGGATTTGGTGACGACGTTGACGAAGCCGGCGTTGGTCCGGCCGAACTCGGCCGCGACGCCGGTGCGGACGACCTGGAACTCGCGCACGGCGACCTGCGGGAAGAAGTAGACGGCGTCGTTGCCGCCGCGCTGGCCGCCCTGCAGAGGATCGTTGAAGTCGACGCCGTCGATGGAGATGTTGGCGTTTGAAGAGCGCTGCCCGTTGACGACGAGGCCGAAGCGGTCGCCTTCCTGCGAGATGCCGGGGGAGAGCAGGGCGAAGTCAGTGAAGTTGCGTCCGCGCGATGGGAGGTTTTCAACTACATCGCTGCCGATGATGGTGGAGTTATCGATCGCTGTGCGCGGGATCAGATCGGAGTCTTCTGCGTTGACGACGACGTTTGCAGCTACCGCTTCAGGCGTGAGGACCAGGCGGAAGTCTGCATCCTGGCCGACGGTCAGGGTTACGTTTTCAAGACGCGTTTTGCCGAAGCCTGGCGCCGTGGCCTCTATGACGTACTTGCCGACGGTCAAGGACGTAACGTTGAACAGGCCGGCACCGTCTGATTTCGCGGTGCGCGTCTGGTCTGTGTCGCGGTCGCGGACGGTGATGATCGCGCCTGAGATGATGGCGCCGCTCGCATCTTTCACGCTGCCGGAAACAGCGGCACGGCCTGATTCGCTTTGCGCCCATGCAGCGCCGGGGAGCAGCATTGTTGAGGCGGCGGCGATCATCAATAAAGTCAGCAGACCATGTGGTAAGCGTGCGAAGGGATTCAAAAGGCGCATCCGGAGAGGGTTCCTGTACATCGGTTCGTTGGCTTGCTTTGGGTTGGGGCGTGCTTGAGGCTTTACTGCAGGGTGGCGGGATCGCCCGGCATCAGGTTTTCTGCGATGGGGGTGAGCACGGCCTGGCCGTCGACGTATTGGATCTGCCAGATCTGGTTGAAGGTGGTGTCTTCCCAGTGCGGCGGGTTGGCGATGCCGAGGGCCTGGGCGAGGTGGGGCAGCTCGCCGTGATGCCAAGAAACGACGACGACCTTGCCGCCGTACTTGCCGCTCATCAACTCAGTGACCAGGCCGGCGGTGTCGTGATCGTCGAAGGTGTGATTGACGAAGAGCCCGGTTGCGAGCGAAAGGGGCGTGATGGTTTCAAGCGGGCGGTCGCTGTGTTTGCTGCGCGCGGTGGCGAAGAGCGCGTCCGGCTTGCGCAGGCGCGGGGGCTGCGCAGCACCTTTTTTGGCGACGAAGAGGGTGGGCAGCAGCTCCGCACGCTTGTAGCCGGTGGGCGTAAGGTTGGGGTCTTTATCGCCGCCGAGAGGCTTTTCTGCGTGGCGCATCAGGTAGATCACCGACGGCAGATGAGCGACCGGGACGCGGACCTGCGGGGCCGCCGTGGCTGTCGCCTGCGCAAATGCGGGGATGGTGCCCGAAAGCGCGAGAAAGATGATGAGGAAGGAACGCAGATTACGTGTGGTCAAGGGTCGTCCTTAGGTGTTGCGAAAACCAGCGCGAGGCGAGAGCACACAGGATGTGTCCCGCCCCGCTTAGAGCCAAGCGACTGCTTAGGGCTTGACGCCGTATTTGCCATTGGCCAGGACAGGGTTGACCGGAGCGGCGACGCCCAGGATCTGTACCAGGTTGGCGAGCGAGGCGCCCGTGCCAGTACCGCCCGAAAGTACCCACAGAGCACCAGAGCGATCGACTGCAAGCTGCGATGCCTGGTACACCGTGCCGCCGCTGAGTGCGCCACCCGTGTACGTTGCGCCGGGGCTCAGACCGACGTTCGGCGACAGGAAGGAACCGGCGTTCGAGTTGAACGACGGGCTGTACTCGACGACGGCGCTTGTGGTGGTGCTTGCCCCGGTGTTAGCGACGAAGAGGTTGTTGTTGCCATCGATCACGACATACCCGGGAGCTGCCAGGCCGCCATTTGCAGCAGAGCTGGCAAGCGCGCTCGAGACCTGCGCGCCGACCGTTCCGGCCGAGCTGATGGGGAACAAGCCGGGTGAGACCGCACCTGTTGTCGTGGTTCCGGTGGTGACCGCGGGGCCGCCAACGACAACGACCCAGGCGTTGCTGGCCTTATCAACCGAGACTGCGACCGAGCCGTAGTTGTTGGTCGCCGGGTTGCCGGCAGCGGAGCCGACCGTGAGGAGCGTTGGGCCGCTGGTCAGGGCCGCCGGAGCGGTTGCTCCTGGGGTAAACCTGGCGAGCGTCACCATGTTTTCAACCGTGTCCGTCTGCCAGAAGTTGCCGGTGTTTACATCGAACGCGAGGCCGCGTGCGCCGCCAACTCCGGGCGAGTTTACGGTTGCACTGCTGAAGGTGTTGGCCGGGGTGTAGGGCGTGGACGCGCCCTTCACAAACTCGACCAACTGGCAGGCCTTGGTGGTTGCGCCGCAGGTGCTCTTCTTGTAGCTGGTCGTGTAGACGTTGTTCAGGTTGTCGACGACGACGTTGTAGTTGTTGTTATCCGTGTTCACGGCGGAGTAGCTCAGCGTGGTGGCCGTGCCCGGGGTAGGCGCGGTTGCGGTTCCGGCCGGAGTGTATTCGATGACACCGGCAGTTGCGCCATCGGACAGGAAGAGGTTTCCGGTCAGGTCAAACGAGCCGTTGCGCCAGTTGTGCGCGGTGGTCAGGAAGGTGGGGGTGAAGCCGCTTTGGCCGCTGGCATTGGTAGGTGAAAGTGTTACACCCTGGGGGGAAAACTCCGCAAGATCCGCGGTCGTCGAGCCGGTGACGTAGACGTTGTCGTTCGCGTCAATGGCGAGCCCTAGTGGCGTCGCAATCTGGCTGCTGGTGTAGGTGATGCCGACCGTCCAGTCGTTCGGCGCAGTCGTCAAGGCCGGGCCAAAAGCTGCCTGCGCGCTGATCAGGTTGAAGAGCGCAGAGACGTTGTTGCCCGGGTACTGTGCGATATCAAGCGCTGCCTGAAAGACGTTAGCCGGAGCTGCGATACCGGTGCCGGTGGGGGGTGTTGCGCTGGCGAACAGGCCCGTGCACATGGTGCTGCCGGGGGTCGCAGAGTTGACGCAATCCTGAAGGATGTCTGCGAGCGAGTTGACCGTCGCCACCGGGATGGTGCCGTTGCCGCCGACGCTGACTGCGTTAGCCTGCCCTGCGCTGGGCGCGATGATGTTGATCGCGTTGGCGAAGCCATCGGCCAGGCCCTGGGTGTTGGTGGCGGTGGTTGCAAAGCCGTTCGCGGTGCCGGCGACGACGCTCGCTTCCGTCATGCCCGCGCCGCCAACCGGGGCGAAGCCGCTCAGCGCGTAGGCCGCCGCAACGGTCGTAACTTCATTCACGATGACGAAGGTGGAATTGCTGATGCCGCTGCAAGGACCAAGCGCGGCGACCAGAAAGATGGCCGAGTTATCGACCGTTCCGGTGAGTCCCGGGTTGCCGCCGGTGGAAACCAGGTAAGCCTGCTGACCCGTGGGGCAGGTGTAGGCGCTGGTGATGCGGAAGTTGCCGCCCGCGTCTGTCGTAGCCGAAGCAAGCGCCGTAAGCTGGCCGCCATAGCCGTTGCTATTGGTGGCATAGAGCGCGATGTGCGACCCGCTGACGGGCTGCTGACCGCCGTGAACCGTGCCGCCAAATGCGACGTTGACCGTATCGTTTGCCACGGTGGGCGAGCCCAGCCCGCAACCAGTCAGGGCCAACGTGGCGGCGGACAGAAGGGTCGTAGTGGCGATCATCAAGCGTTGCTGCGTCGTAGCGGAAGACTTGCGCATAGCACATCCATTTACTGGGATTACGGGCCCGGCGCAAACAGGCAAGGTTCGCGAACCGCTGTGAAGCGTCTGTAAAGCAGCACTGTCCCGTGTAGGTCCATAGTCGACTTTGGCGTGGCGACTTACTTCAACAGAGCGTGAAATTTACGAGGTTGCAGCAACCTTGCAACCGACCAAAAAAAAGGATGCCCCCTGGCAGGAGGGCATCGCTGAGCGACGTTCGGAGTGCTGAAGGTTAAGGCTTCGTGCCGAAGGAGTTGTTCTTGATCTGCGCTGCGATAGGGGTTGCGACGGGGACGGCGGCACCCACTACTTCAGACATCTGGTAGGAGGAAGTGGCCTGTGCCTGCGTGACCCAGACGTTGCCGGACATATCAATGGCGATGGCACGCGGACCGTTGAAGATGGTCTGCGGCTTGATGTAGCCACCGGTCTGGCCGGGCCCAACATACTGCGTGGGGGAAAGAGCCGCACCGTTCTTTGTGAACTCGCTTACGGCGTACTGGTAGGTGGTGGCTGCGGTAGATCCGGCGGCAGAGCCATTGCTGTTGTTATTGGCAGCCCAGACGTTCCCCGCGCCATCAATCGCAAGCTGGCGAGGCGTCTGGAGTCCGGCCTGGCCGGTGCCCGTCTGGTTCTGGAAACCAAACGTTGCGGTATAGCTGCCGGCGGCGCCGGTGTAAGTGGGGACCAACTGGTTGAGCGAGTTGCCGGGGACGGAATTTGCAGTGGTGTTGTTCGACTGGCTGTTCCAGATGTTGCCAGCGGCATCCACTGCAAGGCCGTAGGTGTTGATCAGGTAGGTTGAATTGTTGGTGTTGATGGGCGTGCCGTAGACGGTGCCCTTGGCGGTCTTGGGGATGATCGCGGTGATGGTGTTGACCGTATTGCTGGCGGCGAAGATGCTGTTCTGTCCATCGATCGCGATGCTGGTGATGGCGGCCTTGGCTGCGCCGGGACCCGCACCCAGGCTGACGAGGCCTGAGCCTGCGGTTGCAGTCGTTGCGCCAACGGGAAGCTGATAGATCGTCTCCGTCGTGGTGTCGGCGAAGATGACGTTGCCGTAGCCATCGGGCTGGATGCTGTAGGCGGTGTCGGCGGTGCCGTTGATGGTGATTGGCGTGGTCGTGGTGCCGTCAAACTTTACGAGGCCACCCGGCGCGCTGTTGTTGGTGCCCCAGACGTTGCCGGCAAGATCAATGGAAGCGCCACCGCGTGAACCGGAAAGCTTGAGCGCCGAGCAGTTCAGCGGCAGGCCCAGCGGAGACATTTCCGCCAGAACGCCGGTACCGTTGCCGTTCGCCATCCATACGTTGCCGCTGGCATCGATGCCGGTGCCGTAACCGTAGTTGAAGAAGTAGCCACCGTTGCACTGCGAAGCCGCAAGCTGAGCTGCGGTGGGCGTAGGCGTGGTGGGCACAAACACGACCGAGTAGCCGATGCCAATGGTCCAGTCCGACGGTGCCGCGGCCAGGCCGGTCTGGAACGGAGCCGACGGCATGATCAGGTTGTAGAGGTTGGTAAGGTTGGCTGTGCTGGTGTTGGTGTTGGTGGTCGTGGCCCCGGTGGCCGTGGTGGGTTGCGCGACATCGGTCGGGTTTGTCAGCATGTAGTAGCCGGCCTGCAGCGTGTCAATGGCGGTGGCAAAGGTGGCGCCGGGCTGGCTGGTGTAAGCCGGGTTAGGCGCGACCGCGTTGTTGAACAGAGTGGTGCAATTGGCATCCGCTGAGGTGGTTGCGTTTACGCAGGAGGCGAGGATATCGGCCATCGAGATGATTTTTGCCTGCTCCGGCGTGGCAGTCACGACGATGGACGAGACGAGCGCTGCGCCACCGGTGTTCTGCTGCGTGTAGGTGGAGTTGGCGGTGCCGTTGTTGTAGTTGACCAGCAGCGGAACGAGCGCGAACGCGTTGTTGAGACCCACGCCCGCCTGATTGGGCGAGGCGATGGTGTAGTCGCCGTTGGTGCCCATGGTCATGCTGCCGGGAGTGGTCGCGTTGCCGGGATTGATGTACTGCTGCAACGCGGCGAGCGTGGCGATGGTCGTGATCTCATTGATGTAGACGAAGACTGTCGAGGCCGCGGAGCACTTTCCGATGGTGGCCATCAGGACGGAAGCTGCGTTGTTGGTTGTCGTAACGCCTGTGCCCAGCGTGTTGCCGCCGCTGCCGACGATGTAGAGCTGTGAGCCGGCGGCCGGGCAATAGTACGACGCCGTCGTCCCTGTATTCGTGCCGGTGCCGGCGTTTTGCGTAAAGCCAAAAGCACCATTGGTGTCAGTGGTTGTCGTGGCCAGCAGAACGCTGCCGGTACCGTAGCCGGTGGTTCCGGCGGAGTACAGATTGACAGTCGCGTTATAGATGGGCTGGTTGCCGCCGTGCATCTTGCCCGTCATGGTGGTGGCAATGACCGGGTTGGGGGTGGAGGCGGTGGTGACCATATTGCTGCAGCCAGTGAGCAGGCTCGGCAGCGAGATCAGCAGGCCGGCTTTGACAAGGAACGACGGGCGAAAAGAAGACATGGAAAACTCCAGGGGATGGCGTGCGGGGTTAGCGTCCGGGAAGGACGTGCAAAGATCTTTTGGGGGGAACGCTGCTTACTTGGCGTTGCGCTTACGCAGCAGGCGCGTGAGCGGGCCAGAGCCCACAAACATGGCCGCAGAACCGATCAGCATCAGGGCATCGGTCGGGGCTTCAGGCGAGTGGAAACAGCCATGCTGCGCCAGCAGAGGAGAGGCACACGTGGCGAGCAGGACGAGCAGGAGACGAACGCGGCGGGAAGTCATCGAAGGTGGTCTTCTTTCCTGGGATCAACTTTTGGTATCTGCAGCTAATGGGTCGAGCGCAGTCTTCACCGCAACGCAATTGCGTGTCGGGATGATGCTGATTTGCGTTGGAGGCTGGCTCTAGGGACTGAACTTAGACAATGTTTGTGAACGTGAAAAGAACAGAATGTGAATATCACCCGTTTGTGGGATTTCGCTGGCGGAAAGCTTCCAGATAATTCCGCAAGCAGCTGCCGTAACAAGTCGCATAGGGCTGGCTAGCGCTTATGCGCGCAAGCTAAACTTGTGGCAGCGATGATCCCTCGAGTCCTTCATTTCGCACCGGCCCCCTGCCCTGCCCTTCCGCGGTTAGCGCTGATTGCCTGCGCACTGCTCTGGCTCAGCGGCTGCGCTTCCTCCTTCAATTCAGCCACGGGCGACCCACCTAGCATCAGCGTTTCGGCCGCACTGCATGGGGAGGTTCATGGCGGCCAGCAGGCAGTCAGCGGCGCTACGATCGCGCTCTACGCCGCGGGCGCCAGCGGCAACGGAGCCGGCGCCACCAACCTGCTGCTGCCGCATGTGGTCACGACGGACCAGTACGGCGGCTTCAACATTACGGGCGACTACAGGTGCCCGACCGCTACGACGCAGGTCTACCTTGTGGCGCGGGGCGGCAACCCGGGGCTGAGCGGCAACGTCAACAACCCGGCGCTGGTCATGATGACCGCGCTGGGCGATTGCGGCAACCTCTCGCAGGCGAGCTTCATCGCCGTGGATGAGGCGACGACCGTTGCGGCCGCTTGGACGCTTTCGCAATTTCTTGCTGCCGGCGCGCAGATCGGGGCCTCCGCGACGAACGCCACCGGGCTCCGCAACGCTTTTCTTGGCGCGGCTAATCTGGTCAACTCGGCCAATGGAGCTGCGCCGGGACTGCTCCCCGCGGGTGCCGGCTTTGAGCTGGCCAAGCTGAATACGCTGGCCAATGCGATCGCTCCCTGCATCAACTCGGACGGCGGCTCCGGGTGCGCCGCGCTGTTTGCTGCGTCCGGCAACAGCAGCAACACGCTGGATGCCGCGCTGGCGATTGTGCGCAGCCCGGGCAGCAATGTTGGCTCTGTGTTTGCGCTTGGGTCACCGCAAGGCCCGTTCCAGCCGGTGCTCGCCGCGGCCCCGCATGACTGGACACTTTCGATCACCTACGGCCAGTGCGCCGCGAGCGCGCAGTGCGGCGGACTGAGCGATCCCAGCGCCCTCGCCATCGACTCGACCGGCGCAGTGTGGGTGGCGAACTACGATAGCCCCTACGTGTCAAAGTTCGCGGCAAACGGCGTGCCTGCCACGGCCACCGGCTACCCCGGTGCCGGGCTGCGACAGTCTTACGGGCTCACCGTGGACCCGCAGGACAGCGTCTGGGTCACGAACCAGCAAAGCGTTACCGCCGCCAACAATTCACACCTGGGCAGCGTCAGCCACTTCACGAACGCGGGGGTGGAAACCTCCACGGCGGGCATCACCACAGGCGGCATCTACTACCCGCAAGCCGCCGCGGCAGACTCCACCGGGAGCATCTGGGTCGCCAATTACGGCAACTCTTCCGCAACCCTGCTGGCCGCCGATGGCTCTGCCATTTCACAGAACGGCTACGCTGTTTCCGCGCTTCCCTTCACCACTTCGGTCGCGCTTGATTCCCTGCACAACGCGTGGTTCGCCGCGCAGGGCCGCATCGCGCGCGTGACTGCAGCGGGTACCGTCAGCATCTTTCCCTGCTGCAGCAATCCTTCCGGCATTGCGGTCGATACCGCGAACAACCTGTGGGTGGCGGACTACGCGTCGTCCAGCGTCTACGAGCTCAACCCTGCCGGCACCACGCTCGCGCATGTAACCCTGGCCGGCGGCAACGTGGCTCCGCAGTTCGTGGCGATCGATAGCGCAGGCGCGATCTGGACCTCAAACTACCGGGGCAATTCTGTCTCGCAGCTTGCTGCCGGCACGGGCGCTGTGCTGTCGCCGACGCTCGGCTACGGGCAGGATGCGCCGCTCGACGAGCCCTACGGCATCGCCATCGACGCCAGCGGCAACCTGTGGCTTTCAAACTCGAACGCCAGCACCCTTACCGAGTTCTTCGGGCTCGCCGCGCCCATCCGCACACCGCTGCTCGGGCCCCCTGTGGCTCCCTAGGGCGCAGCAGCAGGCTTACGGGCGCGAGATCAGCGTCGCCTGCGCACTCCGCACCAACTGCCCGGAGGTCGCCGTAACGATCACATCAAACCGCTGTGCCTTCCAGCCGCTGCCACACCCGGTCGCCGCGCCCAGGAGCACCAACGCCGCAGCCAGCGCGAGCAAGCCACGCATGCGCTTGCGCCGGCGCACGAGCGGCAGAGCCACCAGCCCGAGGAACGCCAGCGTGAAGGGCCCTGTCGGATAGTTGGGCGTGTCCAGGGTCAGCGTTGCCGCGGTCGTTCCGCTGCCCGTCGCAATGGTGGCAGGGGTCAGCGTGGAGATGGCACGGTCCGGCCCGCCGCTGAACGTCAATTGAATCGTCGACGCCAGCCCTGCCCCACCGACGGAGCTCACCACAATGTTGTAGACCGCCACGCCTCCGTGCTGGATCGTCACGTTCGGGTTGGTGATGGTCAGGCTGAAGTCCTGGATGACCTCAACGGCCGCCGGACTCAGCGCAAGAGCATACGACGCATCGCCCTGATAGGCCGCGATGATCGTGTGCGAGCCGACGGCAAGCGTGGTCAGCACGAGCGAAGCGCTGCCGCCGTTGATCGCCGCGCTACCCAGAATTTTCGAGCCTTCCTGGAAGACGACGATCCCGCCCGGCGAGCCGCTCGGAGCAGTCACAGCCGCCGTGAACGTTACCGGATTGAGCAGAAACGCCGGGTTCGGCGAGGCGCCCAGCGTTACCGTCGCAAGCCCGAACAGAACCGTCACCGTGCGCTGCGCCTGCGTCGCCGGGGCGTAATTTGCATCGCCCGGCTGGTCCGCGGCGATGACGATCACGCCCCCGCCCTTGATGGTCAGCGAGCTTCCACTAATCGATCCCGGCCCGCTCACAATGCTGAAACTGACCGGCAGCCCTGAGCTCGAAGTCGCCATAAGCGCAACAGGATTGGTGCTGAACGCGACGGGAGACGAAGGCTGGGCAAACGTAATCGTCTGCGGCTTTTTCGCGACAGTAAAGGAGGCGTTCTGCGTTCCAGCCGCATAGATACCGCTCGCGACCTGGCTCGCCTGCAGCGTCACGACTCCGCCACCAGTCAGCGTAACGGTAGTTCCGTTGATGGTCGCAGGCCCGCTCACGACGCTGTACGAAATTGCCCCCGGCGAATTGGAAGTCGCACCCACTGTAAAGGGAGGGTCGCCAAAAGTGTGATTCGGCACCATGAAGACGATCGTCGGCGGGATGCCCAGGCCGACGCCGTTCAACACGATCGTCTGGGTCGATCCGGGCACACCCAGGTTGTCATCCGTGCGCACCAGCGTGCCGTTGAGGGTGCCTGCGGAAGTCGGCATAAAGCTGACGGCGGTGGTGCAGGAAGCGCCCGGAGCCAGACCCTGCGTCGGCATGCCGGGCGTCAACGTGGGACATGTGGAAGCCGCGCCAATGCTGAAGTTTGTAGAGATCGCCGGGTTCGTCCCGGTCGCCGGTGCGGGGATGCTGAGCGGCGTGTTGCCGCCATTGGTAATCGTCACGGAACGCGGACTGTCGGAGCTCGTCGCGCCAATCTGCGTTGCCGCAAAGGTCAGCGTCGGCGCGCTGCCGTAAGCCAGCTTCACCACCTGCGAGGCGCCCTCATCGGCGACAAACAGGCTGCCACCCGAGTCGATCGCCACACCCTGCGGGCTCAGCAGCCCCCTGCCAAGAGACACAATCGCCGGCGAGGCCGGCAGCACCAGGTTGACGGCCAGCAGCTCCTTCACATCCTGGCTGCCGAAATCGGGGACATACAAATTGCCACTTACATCAAACGCCAGATTTGTTGGGACCGAGAACGCGCTGCTCACCACCCGGACTTGCGGTTTCGTGGGAATGCTGCCGTCCACTGCGATGATCTCGTAAACCTGGTGCCCAATCTGATCCGAAAAATACACGTTGCCCTGCACATCAATCGCCACGCCGGTCGGTCCGCCCAGGCCCGTCACCAGGGTGCGCACCAGCGGTACCTGCGGAATAACACCGTTGACTGCAACGATCTCCTGGATCGAGCTGTTCGCGACGTTGGCATCGGAAATCGCGAGGAAGACGTTGCCCAACTGATCGACCTTCATGCCATCGATCACCGCCGAAACCGTTGCCGGGAGTGTAGCCAGCAAGCGCACCGTCGGCTGAGCCGGGATCACGCCGTTGACCGCCAGAATCTCCGCCGCCTGATCGCGAGTCGTGTAAAAAACATTGCCGCTGCCGTCCACGTACACGTCAGTCGGCTGGGGACGCGGCGTGCCGGGAGGCGTCGTCAGCAGACGGGTCGCACCGGTGGCGGCCAGCACCTGGTAGATCCCGTTGTTCACGATATCCGACCCGTACACGTTGCCACTGCCATCCACCGCGACGCCCGAAAGCCCGCCAAAACCAGCGCCCACCAAGGTCTGATTTGGCGGGTTATAAAGCACCTGCGGCCCATTTCCGAGACCCAGAACGTAGCTGTTCGCCAGCAGCGCGCCCGTGCCATCGGCCAGCGCAATTCCGCCATAGCGAAGGCCCGGATGCTGCGGCTTGAACGTGAAGTACGCCGTACACGTTTGCCCGGCGCTGTACGTCAGCCCGACCAGGCAGGTACCGCCCGGAGCCAGGTTGAAGTCCAGCCCGGCCGCGCCCTGCGCCGTCACGGTCAGCGTGCTCAACGTGCCCGGGGAAACGATCGTGACCAGCGTCATGACGGGGCTGCTCTGGGTTCCAAGCGTGTTCGTCAGCAGCACCACCGTAACGGTCTGGCGGACGGGCGCGGCGGCCGGGTAGTTTCCGTCGCCCGGCTGATCGGCTTCCAGAACGACTGTGCCGGCACCAATGTAAGTCACGGTCGAACCCACCACCACCGCCGGTCCGCTGATCACGCTATAGGTCACCGGCAAGCCGGAACTCGCCACCGCGTTCAGCGCGGCCGCGGTCGCCGCATACGCCGGAGAAGCAGGCTGCGGGAAGATGATTGTTTGCGTCAGCGTGTTCGCAATCACGTACGCCGTCTCGGCTGAGGATCCTCCCAGGAAGTTGACGTCGCCGCCGTAGGAAGCCTTCAGGCTGCTTGTCCCCAAAGGCAGCGCGCCCGTCGTGAGAGTTGCGGCGCCGTTAGAAACGCTCGCTGTGCCGATGGTTTTTCCGTTGCTTGTAAACGTGACAACGCCGCCGGCCTCATGATTCTGGGCGGAATGCTGATTCAGACTTGTGCTTAGCGTCACCGACTTGCCCACGGCTGAACCGCCAACCGGAGTCACGGTTAGCGCCAGCTTCGTCGTGACCTGCTGGGCCAACACAGCAACCGGGATAGACACACCCGCACCGTTATTCGTGTCACCGGCATAGGTGGCGACGACGTTATGGAAGCCCGTGCCCACGGGAGAAACGTTATTCAGATAGGCGGCGGTGGTGTTGGGGGCCTGCGCCAGCAGGACGTTGACGTTGCTATCGAGCAATGCCGGGTTGTTGAAATCTTCAAGGAATTGCGCGATATCGGACTGACCGTCGCCATTGAAGTCGGCAACGGCGAGGCTGTAAACCTCAGGACCTACGACGGTTGGGGTGAAGGTGTCCGGGGTGAAGGTGCCGTCGCCGTTTCCTATAAAGACGCTGGTGTAGCCGCCTTCCTGCCTGGGGAGTACGAGGTCCGGGATACCGTCGCCGTTGAAGTCCGCGAGAACGATGCTGTCGGCGTATTGCACCAGCCTGGGGTCTTCTGGGAGTCGCTTGAAGGTGCCGTCACCGTTGCCCAGAAATACGATCGTAGGTCCTGCCGGCAGCGACGGCGAATAGTTGATTTGACTGATGACGATGTCCAGGTTGCCATCGCGATTCAGATCGCCTGCTGCGATCTCCGCTTCATCCCCCTCAAAAGGAAGGTCGACGCCCTGACGGAAAGTGCCGTCGCCATTGCCCAGGAAGAGTCGGACTACTCCTAGGAAGAAGTCAGGCGTGGCGATATCCGCAAATCCATCTCCGTTGAAATCGCCGATCGCCGCGTGATCCGATCCCCTGAGCAGGATCGGAGATGGCTGCTTTTTGAGCGTGAAGGTGCCGTCGCCATTTCCGAGGTAAATTGAAATTTCCGAATAGCCCGGTGTGGCTGGGTACGGTGCCACGGATGCGAAGTCAACCACGCCGTCGCCGTTAAAGTCTCCAACGCCAAGGATGTACTGAAGCGGAAGTGACTGCGGAGGCAAGGACGTGAACGTACCGTCTCCGTGACCCAGCAAGACACGCACGCCGGAAGCATCGGTCAGGATTAGATCCGCGTTGCCGTCGCCGTTGAAATCCGCTCCGAACATGTTCGTAAAGGATGTGAAGCCGGAGGGACCAGGATTGGCGGTCGCGATGGTGGAACTGGTAAAAGTACCATCGCCCCGGCCGAGCATAAGGGTGACGAACCTGTAATCGCCGATGACCGCGATGTCCGGGATGCCGTCGCCATTGAAGTCGGCGACGACAAGATCGCCTTCACCACTGGTCCCGGTGGGATATCTGGTGTTCGGAAAGGTCAGGGTTGAGGCACTTCCGAAAGTTATACCCGCGGCGCCCGTGGACGCCAGCGGGGCGCTTCCAAGGGAGTAGTTTGCGTTGTCAACGTCGACAAACGAGATGGGTCCCGTTGGAGACGAGGGTGCGTTGGTCGCTACAGTGCCGAGCAGAGAATAGTTTCCCTGTACGCCGCTGGCCTCGATGCCAATCGTGCCCTTCACCGCTCCAGTCGCGGCAAGGACCTGCAAAGTTGCTGTATTTGAAGTGCTCCGCCCGTATACCTGGGTGCCTTTGAAGACAGCCCGGTAGAGATGGTTTCCGGGACCAGGAACAAACTTCAGCGTCGCCGTACCGGCCGCGGTGACCTGTGCAGTGCCCAGCAGATTGATGTCGGTACAGCTAGCTGTGCTGGCGTTGCAGAAATCAACCTGACCCTGGAAAACTGAGGTCAAGTTGAACAGGACTTTTGCCGTCAGAACGACTGCCGACTTTGCAGGGACCACCGGCACTGGCACGCCATTTACCGTGACGCTCAGGGTGGTCGATGTGGCGGCAGGCGCTGCAAACGCAGGTCGTGAACCAAGGGCGACCGCAAAAACCAGAACAAATCGCAGCAACGAGACAACAATACGCCGGGCGAAAGACATAGAACCCCTTGGGCAGTTCGGCAGACAGTGCGCCCAGTATAGTCGCGGCCATTGACAGCCGCTTTGTGTCACGAAGTTGCCCGGGGAGGCCCCAGGCTAGTGCTTCAGCGGAGGCGGTGGCGTTTCGTCGACGATCTTGTAGTCGTCCGGGACGCGAAAACGCAGGCTGTCCGGCTCTGTCCGCGCGATGTCCGTCAGGGTGATTTCCTGCTCGCCAGTGCGCGGATCCGCGCGCTTGATACGCAGGTAAATGGATAAGGAGGGCGCAAACCAGAACTCATCCGTGATCACAATGTCATGCCCCAGCCCGCTTTGCGCAGCCGCCATCGTGCGCACGCGCTTCAGACCACGAACAGCGATTCCGGAGATCGTGCTCTCCCCCAGGTCCGTCTCCGTAACACCGAGCGGCGGATTGGCGCTGACGCTTGTGGGCCCCGTCGAGAGCGTTCGTGGCCGTGGATAATCGATCTGCCGGGCAATGTGAGTTTGGGGGTAGAGCCAGATATTGCGCATCCGCGCCGGATCGTAGATCTGCATTTCTGTCAGGCGAGGCTCGGCTGTAGACGCTTCCGGCAACATGCTATGAGCCTCCCCGTAGGTCATACCGGAGGAAGTTCGAGCGATGTGGCAGGTGGTCTGCATCACCCTGTCATTCCCAGCCGCGGTATGCTGCCGGGTCACGACGTGCTGGTTGGCAGAAAACGGCGCGTTCGGCACGGGAGTCAGGTAGATCCCAAACGCATGCAGCGTGGCCTCGCTATAACCGCTGTACTCCACAGCGGTCTGAAGCCCGGCCTGCGGCGCACTTTGCGCGCGGGCACCGATCACAACAAGACAGAGGAAGGAAGCGAGACGCCTGGGATCGAACATGCGAGCAGCATAACGCATGCAAGTGTCCCCAAGGTAAATGCGCGAATGTAAACAGCAGGTTAGGCTTGCCGTCGGATCAGAGTTCCTGGGCGCGGCCCGGAGGCCGCTACTACTAGCCTTTGCGCTTCCGCAGGAAACGCATCAACGGGCCAGAACCGAGAAACATGCCGGCAGATCCGATCAGCATCAGGGCATCCGTTGGGGCTTCCGGGGAGTGAAAGCAACCATGCTGCGCGAGCAAAGGCGAGGCGGAGGCAGCGAGGAAGAGAGCGAGGAGGCGAATGCGGCGTGCGGTCATCGACAGGTCTTCTTTCTTTTATATTGGTGCAATCTACGAAGAGGATCAGAGCAGTGCTGCGGCTCCAAAAGTGTTCATAAGAAAAGCCAGGTTTTTGTAAGGACAAAACGATTATGACATGAGCGTGCCAGGAAACGTTACCAAAGTTGGTTTTTATAACAGGAAATCATTCTTGTAATCTGAGCGTTCTCTATTACTCGAGACACTTCGCTGGGCCGGATATAACCCTTCGGGCAAGCAAAAGCGGGTCCCGCAGGACCCGCCAGCTTGCTATCTAATTTGAGCTCATACTGTGCAGAAATTCCTGATTATTCCTGGTCTTTTCCAGCCGGCTTGTCAGCAGTTCCATGGCCTCTGTCGGCGAAAGCGGATTCAACACCTTGCGCAGAATCCAGGTCCGCTGCAGGTCCTCCTTGGGGATCAGCAGTTCTTCCTTACGGGTACCGCTGCGCTGAATGTCGATCGCCGGGAACACGCGCTTGTCAACCAGTTTGCGGTCCAGGATGACTTCCATGTTGCCCGTACCCTTGAATTCCTCAAAGATAACTTCATCCATGCGCGAGCCGGTATCAACCAGTGCAGTGGCAATAATTGTCAGGCTGCCGCCCTCTTCAATGTTGCGCGCGGCACCGAAAAAGCGCTTTGGACGCTGCAGCGCGTTTGAGTCCACACCGCCTGAAAGTACCTTGCCCGAGGGCGGCACGATCGTGTTGTAAGCACGCGCCAGACGCGTGATCGAGTCCAGCAGAATGACCACATCGCGCTTGTGCTCGACCAGGCGCTTGGCCTTTTCAATGACCATTTCCGCAACCTGCACGTGGCGTGCGGCCGGCTCGTCGAACGTGCTTGAAATGACCTCGCCACGCACGCTGCGCTGCATATCGGTAACTTCTTCCGGACGCTCGTCGATCAGCAGAACAATCAGCACAACTTCCGGGTGGTTCGCAGTGATTGAGTTCGCGATTGACTGCAGCAGCATGGTCTTGCCGGTGCGCGGCGGCGCCACAATCAACCCACGCTGGCCCTTGCCCACAGGCGTCAACAGATCCATTACACGGCCAGAAATATGCTCGCGAACGGTCTCCATCTTGACCCGTTCCTGCGCGTAGAGCGGCGTCAGGTTATCAAACAGGATTTTGTTGCGGGTCTCTTCCGGCGACTCGAAATTGATCGCCTCGATCTTGACCAGCGCGAAGTACTTCTCACCTTCATGCGGCGAGCGTACATGGCCGGAGATTGTGTCGCCCGTTTTCAGGTCAAACTTGCGAATCTGCGACGGCGAAACATAGATATCATCCGGGCCCGGCAGGTAGTTGTAGTCCGGGCTGCGCAGAAAACCGTAGCCATCGGGAAGAATTTCGAGCACGCCCTCCGCAAAAATATGCCCTTCTTTTTCGCTCTGGGCCTGCAGAATCTTGAAGATCAGGTCCTGTTTGCGCAGGCCGCTGGTGCCGCCGATGTCAAGGCCGCGGGCAAGCTTGCCCAGCTCGGCAATATTGTGTTCTTTGAGTTCTGAAATGGTCATGGGTTCACTTTCAAGCTAATTGGGAGGGGGGGAATACGGCTGGCAGAGGAGGGAAAAGCGGAGGGGTTGTGCGGAGGCCGAGCGGATGAGAGAGGGGGTAGATCAGAAAAATTGGGTGTAACAACTCCGGTTGCGGGGTGCAGCCCGAGAGTACAACAGGGGAGGTATGGCTGGAAAGCAGTGCGGTGGAAAAACGGCCGCGGGCCTTAGGCCGCGCGGCGTTCCGGAAGGATTCCTGCACCGATTTTCTCGACGGTGGGCTCAACAGCGTCGTCCATGGGGACAGTGTCCTTAAAACGGTCGAGCACTTCGTTGGTCGTGTCCTGCAGGCGGGTATTCGGCTTATGCAGCTTGCGGGTCGCCTTGGCAGCGAGCTGGCAGAGCTGGTAACGATTCGTGACGTGAGTCAGAGCACCAAAGATTAGATCTGAACGCATGATTTGTTCCCTTCTTTCGTTGATCGGCGACAGCTTTGCGCGCCGTACAGTACTTTTGCTGGGCTCACAACGGGGATAAGTCCGCTTTGGTCACGCTGTTGAGCACTTATTGTTCTGGCTTCCACTCGTTAGACGCAGATAAACGCCAGAGGATGCCCGGATTTCTTGCTTATTGCGAGTGCTGTAAACGGTAGTCCTTATGAAACGTATCGCCTGTGGCTGCTGGAGTCAATACCTTATTTCGGATTACGGTACTTTGATACCTACCAAAAAGTAGAGGAAATGCGCTCACCCGCTGTTACTGACGAGCGTTCTTCCTGCACTTGCAGGCCGTTTCAGGCCCAATAACTGCGATCAAGCGTACGGTACTGTATCGCTTCCGCAATGTGTTTAACCTGGATGTCCTGCGCGCCTTCCAGGTCCGCGATCGTCCGCGCCACCTTCAGGATCCGGTCATGCGCACGCGCACTCAGGCCCTGTTGCTGCATGGCGCGCTCCAGAATGCGCTCTGCGTCTGACGTCAACTCGCAATACAGGCGCACCTGCTGCGTGGTCATCTGCGCGTTGGAATGCACTGGCTGCGAGGCAGACCGACCGCTCGGCCGCGTGCGCACCTCCTGCCCGCCAACCGTGGCAAAGCGTGCGTGCTGGCGGTCACGAGCGGCCAGAACGCGCGCCCGAATCTCAGACGAGCCCTCTGCCGAAACGCCGCCACGCAGCTCTTTGTACTGCACCGCCGGCACTTCTATGTGGATGTCGATGCGGTCCAGCAGCGGCCCGCTCACCTTGGACACGTAGCGCTGAATCATGGGCGGCGTGCAGGAGCACTCGCGCGATTTGTCATTGAAGTAGCCGCACGGGCAAGGATTCATGGCCGCTGCGAGCATGAAGCGCGCCGGAAAGCTCAGGCTCATGGCCGCGCGCGCAATAGTGACGTGCCCGTCCTCAAGCGGCTGCCGCAGCACCTCCAGCACGTTGCGCGGAAACTCCGGCAGCTCATCCAGAAACAGCAGTCCGTTGTTCGCCAGCGATACCTCTCCCGGGCGCGGGACGGCGCCACCGCCAATCAGCCCGGCGTCAGAGATGGTGTGGTGCGGCGCGCGGAAGGGACGATGCGTCACCAGGCCGTCTTCCCCGTTCAGCACGCCTGCGACCGAGTGGATTTTGGTCGTTTCAAGCGCCTCGTCAAAGCTGAGCGGCGCCAGGATGGACGGCAAACGCTTGGCCAGCATGGTCTTGCCGGAGCCGGGCGGCCCAATCATCAGAATGTTGTGCCCGCCGGCGGCTGCTACCTCCAATGCGCGCTTGGCCACGTGCTGCCCACGAACGTCCTTGAAGTCATGCTGGAAGTGCTGCAGTTCCTCCAGCAGCGCGGTCGTTTCTACCTTGAGCGGGATCGCAGTCAGAGCGCCAAAAGCAGCGGCGTTCAGCAGGTCGCGAACCTCCAGCAGCGTGCGGACCGGGTACACGTTTACGCCTTCAACCACGGCTGCTTCTCGCGCGTTTCCGGCCGGGATTACCAAATTCCTGATGCCACGTGCACGCGCCGCAATCGCGATTGGCAGCATGCCCTGCACGGAGCGCAACGCGCCATCGAGCCCCAACTCGCCGACCAACAGGAAATCTGAAACATCCTTGATGTGCAGCGCGCCGTAAGCCCCCAGCAAGCCGATTGCGATGGGCAGATCGAAGCCAGAGCCTTCCTTCTTCAAGTCAGCCGGCGCCAGGTTGATGGTGATGCGGGTCGGCGGAACGTCGTAGCCGGAGTTGCGAATCGCTGCCAGAACGCGGTCGCGCGACTCTCGCACAGCCGAATCCGGAAGGCCGACTGTGTTGTAAATCAGCTTGTCGATCACGACGCCGGAGTAGTCGATTTCAACGTCGATGATGTGCGCGTCGATGCCGTAAACTGCAGCGCTAAGAGCCTTGAAGAGCATGTGCGGCCTGGTGCTTCCTGTGAGGCGAGAATTTTCGGAGTATAGCATTTACACTCTGGGAACCGGCCCCTGCATCGCCCCACCCTGCACGTCTATGGAAGGTCTTTCTATGCTGCGTCCTGTTTCTGGTGTTTTCTGTTTTTGTCTGCTGATTTGCTTTGCAGTGCAGATGCCCGCCGCGCAAGGCCAGAAGAGTGAGCCCACGAGCACCCCGGATGCGCAGATTGTGACGGCGGACCCCGCGCCCAAAACGCCGGCCGAGCTGAAAGAAGCCGCATGGACGCTGCTGACGAACGCCATCCGCGACACCAGGAAAGGTGATGAGCGGTCCCAGGCGCTCGCGGCAACGGGGTTGCTGGGCAACAGTCCCAGAGGTCTGAAGCTGCTTATCGATGCGATGGCTGACAAGGACCTGGACATTCGCAGCGCGGCTGCGCTCTCCGCCGGCGAAACGAAAGCGCCCGCCGTCGCAACCCCGCTGCGTGCACTGCTGGACGACAAGGAACCGCCCGTTGCTTTTTCAGCCGCGGTGGCGCTGGCCAAGATGGGCGACAGAAGCGGCGAGGACATCCTGATGACGGTTGCCGATGGCGATCGCACGACCGCACAGGGCATGATGAGCGGCGCGGAACACACGCTTGGCAAGGACCTGCATCATCCCGCGGGCGTTGCAAAGTTTGCGGCGATGCAGGGTGCCGGCATCCTGCTGGGGCCTTTTGGCTACGGCATTACGGCCTATGAATACCTGCGCAAAAACGGCGGCGACGCGGCGCGTGTGACCGCAATCGAGCTGCTTGCGGAGAAGCGCACCAGGCCCATTCGCGACGAGCTTGTCGCCGCGCTGAACGACAAGGATCCCGGCGTACGGCTGGCCGCGGCGAAAGCGCTGCGCAACAATCATGACGCGGATGCGGAGGCCCGGGTGGCCAGGCTGTTTGACGATCCCAAGCCGCCCGTCGCGTACACGGCCGCGGCCGCCTACCTGATCATGACCGGCGAGGCGCCCGGCGTGCCCGACCCGCTGCACCCCACCGCGCCGGCACCGCGCAGACGCTAGAGCCTACAATCGAGAGAGCGTGCGCCGGAGGTTGATGGCGTCGCGCAGGCGGCTCATGAACACCAGTCTTTTTGAACTTTTCAAGATCGGCATCGGCCCATCAAGCTCGCACACTGTGGGTCCCATGCGTGCCGCGCGACGCTTCCTCGCAGATCTTTCCGAGGCCGGAAATTTGGCCGCCACCACGCGCGTTCAGGCCGAGCTGTACGGCTCGCTCGCGTTGACCGGCATTGGCCACGGCACGGACCGCGCCATCCTGCTGGGGCTCTCCGGCGAGGCGCCCGATACGATCGACCCTGCCACGATCGACAGCACGCTGGCGACCATCCGCGACGCGGGCCGGCTGCATCTTGGCGGGAGCAAAACAATCCCCTTCGATGAAGGGCGCGACCTGCTCCTGCATCGCGATCAGATGGATCCGCCGTCCGATCTGCCCACGCCGTCACACCCCAACGGGCTTCGATTTACTGCGTTCGATCAAGCCGGCGCTGTGCTTGCGTGCGACACGCTTTTCTCTGTCGGCGGCGGCTTCATTTTGTCTGCCGCGGAGCTCGCGCCTGACCCGCAGGAGAAGGCGGTGGCGCCGCGCGATGTGCCCTACCCCTTCGCGAGCGCGGAAGCTTTGCTGCGACTCGCAGACACGCGTGGCATCTCCATCGCCGACCTGATCCTGGCCAATGAGTGTGCCCTGTTTGAGCAGGATCAGAGCCGGCCCCAGGCTGCGCGCATCAATCGCCCGGGCATCGGCGCGGGTGACGCAGCAAGCCAGGTCAAGCAAAGCATTCTGGCGCTGTGGGCGACGATGCAGGCCTGCATCGCGCGCGGTATGGTGACTCAGGGCATACTGCCCGGCGGGCTCAACGTGCGGCGCCGCGCTCCGCGTCTGCATGAGCGCATCCGCGATCTGGACCAGAGTGGAAAGCCACGCGACCCTCTGGCGCCGCTGGATTGGGTGTCGCTCTTCGCCATCGCGGTCAATGAAGAAAACGCCGCGGGTGGTCGGGTCGTTACGGCTCCGACCAACGGCGCCGCCGGTGTGATCCCGGCCATCGCGCAGTATTACGTGCAATTCATCGCGCAGGAGCTGGGCGAGGACGCGCGACAGGCAGGCCTCGTCAACTTCTTTCTGACGGCCGCCGCGATCGGCATTCTGTACAAGGAAAACGCCAGCATTTCCGGCGCAGAAGTCGGCTGCCAGGGCGAGGTCGGCGTGGCCTGCTCGATGGCTGCCGGCGGCCTGGTCGCCGCGCTTGGCGGGACCAACGCGCAGGTGGAACACGCGGCGGAGATCGCCATGGAACACAACCTCGGCATGACCTGCGATCCCATCGGCGGGCTGGTCCAGATTCCCTGCATCGAACGCAACGCCATGGGCGCCGTCAAGGCCGTCAACGCATGCCGCATGGCGATGCATGAAACCGAAGGCCACAAGCTTTCGCTCGACCAGGTGATTGAAACCATGTACCGCACCGGCATGGACATGCAGAGCCGCTACAAGGAAACGTCGCTGGGCGGCCTGGCGTTGAACATTATCGAGTGCTGACGACGGCTGCGCTGTGATAACTTTCGCGGTATGAGAATTCATGTGCTTCCCCTGCTGCTGACCCTGGCCTGCGCACTGCCGCATGCGAGCGCGCAAAACGCGGGCACGTCCAGTGCCTCAGACCGAGCGCACGCGCTGGCGCTGGCAGACGATCTTGAAGCAAATCCGCTGGGCCCCGCCGCGAATGAGAAGCGCAATCAGCTGACCACGTTTCTGCTACGGGTGCCGGACATTCACGTCAGCATGTGCTCCAGTTTGCTGGGCGATCTCGCAAAGACCGGCAAAGACAGCAACATTCTTGTCATGCAGCCAACGTTCTCCAGCATTCGCTACGCCATTGAGCACGGAGGCGGTAACGGCAGTTCGGTGGAGCAATACCAGGCAGGCGTGCTGGGCACTTTAAAGACGTACGAGAATATGGTCAGAGTAAAGCCGGAAGACCGGCAACCCGTAATGGATGAGTTGCTGAAGAAGCGTGCGAATGGGACTTTGCGCGCCTACATCAAGGTGCAGTTCGACAAGTCCTGCAAGATCAAGGGCCCGCGTGGACCAGTCACAAGTCATCCTTGAGCGGGGGCCAGGCTTGCACGCCAACCTGCCACTTCGCAGGCCGTATCCATCGTGATGAGCCCGTCGACACTCCACTTTTTGAAGAAAGTCCGCAGCGCATCCTGCATGGCTTCATAGTTTGCGTCGCCGGCTTTGGGTGCGACTGAGTAAGACTCAGTCTGCCCTGCAAGCTCTTCAAACGTAAGCCTCTGCTCGCCGGGTAGAACGACGCGGAAGTGCTCGCCTTCAAGCGCGTCCAGCGTAGCCGTGCGCCGAGATCTTTCATGCGCTCCGTCGTAGTCATTGCCGTAGTCTCGCAGCGTCTGCTCGTACTCGCGCATCTGCTCGGAACCTTCCGCTGCACGGCGATTTGATACAAGCACCACCCATCCGCCGGGTTCAAGGATGCGCATAAATTCAGCTATCGCACGCGGCTGATCGAACCAGTGGAACGCACGCCCCACGGTCACCAGCGCGACCGATGCCGCGGGGAGTCCCGTCGTCTCAGCAGCGGCGTTCACCACCTTGAGCTTTGCAAAACGGGGCAGCAAGCGTTCGCACGCGGCACGCATATCGGCGTTCGGCTCCACCGCGATCACAGGGTTCCCTGCCTCCAGGAACAGCTCGGCGAGCATCCCGGTCCCGGCACCAATGTCTGCGACCACCTGATCCGCTGTCAGCCCGCACCGCTCGTAGATCAGTTGCTGCACACATTGCGGATAGCGCATGCGGAACCGCTCATACACCTCCACTCGCCCGGTGAAGCGCTCAGCGTTTTTGATGGCAGACACAGCATTCTCCTATGCGCGTGGCGAGACAACTTCCGCGCGCGGCAAGACCGCGGCTCCTGCCAGCAATTAGAGAATATTTCACGCAGGCAGGATGCCGCGTTATCGGGTGACCGCCAGCGCCACCGAATTGCCCCCGCCAAGACACAGCGCCACGACGCCCTTGTGCGCATCTCGCCGCACCATTTCATGCAGCAGCGTGACCAGGCAGCGCGCGCCGCTGGCACCAATCGGATGCCCAATCGCAACCGCACCGCCGTTCACATTCACCTTCGCCAGGTCGAGCTCCAGCTCCTTCGTCACTCCCAGCGCCTGCACGCTGAACGCCTCGTTCAACTCGTATAGATCGACCTCTGAAGCACTCCATCCAGCCTTCTCGAGCACCTTGCGCACGCCCAGCACCGGTGCCAGCATCACCCACTTCGGGGCCACGCCACTCATCGCCTGTGCCTTGATCGTGGCCATCGGTTTCAGCCCCAGCGCAGCCGCACGATCAGCCGACATCAACACCACGGCCGCCGCCGCGTCATTCACCCCAGGCGCGTTGCCGGCCGTCACGGTGCCATCTTTCTTGAACGCAGGCTTCAGCCGTGCGAGCCCCGCCAATGCAGTCGTAGGATCAGACACCGCCTCTTCCCGCACGCTCTCATCCTTGTCGAAAGTCGTCGGCCCCTTCTTGCCCGGCACCTCGATCTTCATCACCTCAGCGTTGAAACGCCCCGCTTGCCACGCCTCCGTAGCGCGCCTGTGCGACTCCAGCGCGTACGCATCCTGCTGCTCCCGCGTAAACCCATGCTTGTCTGCCACGAGCTCCCCGGTCATGCCCATGTGCTGGTCATCGCACGCGCACCACAGCCCGTCGCGCACCATGGAATCGACCACCGCACCATCCCCCATGCGATAGCCCTTGCGCCCCTGCGGCAGCAGATACGGCGCGTTCGACATCGATTCCATCCCACCCGCAACAACAACCTCAGCATCGCCCAGCATGATGGCCTGCGCGCCCAGCGCTACAGCCTTCAGCCCTGATCCACAAACCATGTTCAGCGTCATGGCGGCGACAGTATCCGCCAGCCCACCACCCAGCGCTGCCTGTCGAGCAGGGTTCTGCCCCAGGCCCGCCGGCAGCACGCACCCCATCAGGCACTCGTCCACACTGGCAGCATCAATGCCTGCCCGCACAACGGCCTCCCGCACCACGGCCGCGCCCAACTGCGTCGCCGACATCTCACTCAGCCCGCCCTGGAACTTGCCCACAGCCGTCCGCACCGCACTCACAATCACTACATCCCGCATCGTCTTCACCTCGGCACGCCGTAGTATACGTTTCATGGAAGACGTAACGATAGCCCCACCGGCGCCTGCTCCAGATTGGAATGCAGCACCGTTCGCAAAGCCCATCGCCCATTGGACGCACACGCTTGCCTTATGCCTCCTGCTCGCGGGGATCGCGGTCTACACCCATGGCCGCACTTCGGCCACGCCAGAGCCCGCCGAGCACGTCATGCGCTACAGCTCCTCCATGATCATGGAATGGCTCCTCCTCGGCTCCGTCATCGCCGGCATCTACCTGCGTCGAGACTTCTTCCTCCGCGCCTTCCGCAACCCTTCGTACTCGAACGCGCAAAGCATCGGCTTTGGCGTCCTGGCCTACGTTGCCGGCACCGCGGCCATCGTGGCCGTGAGTGGCGCTTTGTACTTCACGCCACTCGGCAAAAAGCGCAACACGGAAGTCGTCCTGGCGATGCTTCCGCACAAGCCACTCGAATTCGTTTTATGGCTAGGCGTTTCACTCTCGGCCGGCATCTGTGAAGAGCTCATCTTCCGCGGCTACCTGCTGCAGCAAGTCACGGCCTGGACCAGACGCCCCGTCCTCGCGGTCCTGATCACGGCTCTACTCTTCGGCAGCGTGCATGCGTATGAAGGCCTTGGCGCGATCCTGCCGCTTGCAGCACTCGCGGTCGTGTATGGCTTCGTAGTCCAGTACTTCAAAGGCGATCTGCGCTCCGTCATCATCGCGCATACGTTACAGGACTTCCTCGTGGCTGTCTTAGCTCTGCTCGCTGAGCAGCTCAAGCAATTTGTGCCCCGGTAATACACAGCAACGCATGAAAGATTTCGCTCAACACGTTGCTTTTTTCTTGACACCCTTTTCACGCAAAACTATACCTTCGTTAGCTGCTGAAACTTACGCAGCGTCGAGTGCAAGTCTCGACAGGGAGAACAGGCAAAGCAGCCGCTCACACAGCAGCTCGCATCCCAGGCAAACGCAAACGGGGGACGCTCAAAAAGCGTCCCCCGTTGTGCGTTCAGTGTCTGTTACTCGCCCTTGGTATCGGCTCTTTGTTTGCCATCCCCAAGGGGGATCTGCTTCTCACTTTTGACCTTGAAACCCGCTAATTAGAAGGCGCAGCCATCGGTACCGGCGCCCCCTTCGGCGTCGACAAATACCCACTGATCTGGTTCTTCTGAATATTGTTCACCACAATTTCAAACAGCACCGGATCCTTGCCCGTGTAGAACTGCACCGGCTCATCCAGGCTCTTATCCTTCTTCTCAATGTTCCGATCGTCCGCACTCACCAGCATCGTGTACTTGGAGCGCTTGTCATCCACCTTCTTGGCCTGCAGCTTGATGCTCGAAAGCAGCACCGGCTTCGCACCCTTCTGCAGCGTGAACTCGTAGTATGTCCGGTCGCCACGATGCTTCAGCACTTCCAGGTCGTCATGCGTACGCGCGATCAAGCCACTCATCACGCCGGCATCGCCCATGGTCCGCTGTAGTTGCGCCTTGGTGGTGTTCAGGTCGTTCTGCGTATCGGCGATGCTCGCCTTCGCACCCGTCACATCCGTCTTCACAGTAGAAACATCGGTCGCCACCGCGCCAATCTTCTTGTCAGCCTCGGCGGTCTTCTCTGCGAGCTTCGCCGTCTCCGCGCTCTGTGCCCTGGCGCTTGCTGCCTGCGCCACCATAATGCTCTGCGTCCGCAGCTCAATCTGCTTCTGCGTCATGCCCACACTCTGCCCCAAGGTCTCGCTCGTCGCACGCAGCCTGGCTGAGAGCGCTTCCTGCTTCTGGCTCAGTTCCACGTTGCGCTGTTCGCTGGCCGCTAACTGCTTCTCCGCAGCGGATAGATGATTGCTCAACCCAAAGCACCAGATCAGCGCCGCCAGCGCCAGCACGATCGACGCCCCCATCCCTACCCAGACGCCTGCTGTGGTCTTCATTTCCATATCATTCATCCGGCATTCTCCTCTTCGCGACTGCCCTGTATTCTAACCCCGGGAACTCCTATGCAGGCCGCACTGACTACGCAGCAGATCGTGCAACGGATGCCTGTGTGGGCGGCCTTCTCGGATCTCTTCCTTGATACCGACCCCGAGCTTCACTACGACTCCATCCTGCGCGTCATGCGTGAGTCCCCCTTCACCCGCGGCGAACTCCGCGCCATCCTCAGTCCGACATCGGCCACCCCAGCCGATAAACGCCCAGCTATCGTGACAACGCTTTCCCCCATCATCTATAACCGTAGGTACTTCGCGGCACCGCCGTCACAGGGAGATCGTCAATGTCCACCGCCACCGCAGCCCCCAAGGGCCTTGAAGGTATCGTCGCCTGCACTTCTTCCATCTGCTGGATCGACGGCGACGCAGGCGTGCTCTCCTACCGCGGCATCGACATCCACGAACTGGCCAAGCAGTCCACCTTTGAAGAGACCACCTACCTCCTCTGGAACGGCAAACTTCCCACCACCGCAGAGCTCGCCGAATTCAATCAGCACCTGTCCGAAGCCCGCGTGCTTGATGCCTCCGTCGTGGACTTCCTCAAGTCCGTTCCGGTCTACGCGTCGCCCATGGAAGTGCTGCGCACGGCCACGTCCCTGCTCTCCATCTACGACGCCGACGAAAAGCTCACCACGCATGAAGCCAACCTGCGCAAGGCCTTCCGTCTGACCTCGCAGGTCGCCATGATCGTCGCCATGTTTGACCGCATCCGCAAGGGCAAGCCCGTCATCCAGGCCGACCACAGCCTTACCCACGCCGGCAATTTCCTCTGGATGCTCAACGGCGAGAAGCCCTCTGACACCGCCACCCAGACGCTCGACATTGCACTCATCCTGCACGCTGACCACGAGCTGAACGCCAGCACCTTTGCCGCGCGCGTCATCGCCGCAACCCTGGCCGACATGCACTCAGCGATCACCGGCGCCATTGGCGCGCTAAAAGGCCCTTTGCACGGCGGTGCTAATGAAGCGACCATGAAGCTGCTCTACGCCATCGACGAAGCCGGCGCCGACCCCGCCGAGTACGTCAAGGAAATGTTCGCGCGCAAGGAAAAGATTTCCGGCTTCGGCCACCGTGTCTACACGACCGAAGACCCCCGCGCCACGCACCTCCGCCGCATGTCCGGCGAGCTTGGCACCGCTGCCGGCAACACCAAGTGGTTCGACATGAGCCAGAAGATCGAAGCCTTCGTCAAAGCTGAAAAGAAGCTCAACGCCAACGTCGACTTCTACTCCGCCAGCACCTACACCACGCTAGGCATCGACATCGACCTCTTCACCCCGATCTTCGCCATTTCGCGCATCTCCGGCTGGGCCGCCCACGTCATTGAGCAGCACGACAACAACCGCCTCATCCGCCCACGCGCCGACTACACCGGCCCCGCATACCCCGCGCCCTACACCCCCATCGCTTCCCGCTAACGCAGACTCGCCATAGCCAACCGCACCCTCCCCATGCCATCCTGACAACGGACCAAAATCCCCGCAGGATGCGCCCCCACCTTTGCTCCGCCCCAAACATCTCCGGCGCTTCTGCTTCCTGCTCTTATGCGGCGGCGCCCACGCGCAGGAGCAGCCTCCGGTAGCCGCCGCCACCTCGTCCGAAACCTCGGAAGTCCCGCAGGTCCCCGGCATCTCCGGCCTCCTCCGCGGCGTCAATGGCGGCTTCACCGTCAGCAGTCTGCACGACGCCCAGACCGGCTGGGCCACCATCCTTCAGCCCGCCATCGGCTACAGCTTCAACGACATCTTCTCCGTCGACGTCACCGTCCCCGTCTATATCTATCGCCTGGCCGGCACTCGCAACCCCAACCCCAGACCAGACCAGTACCTCGTCGCCCGCCGCGGCAAGGCCGGCGACGTCGTCTTCGCCCTCCACGCCCAGTTCATCCCGCACGGCTTCCTGGACGAGCTCACCTTCTCCGCCACCGCCCCCACCGGCGACAACTTCTACGGCCTCTCCACCGGCCATCCCACCTTTGACCTCACCGACCGCCTCGAGCGCACCTTCAAGTACGCCACCCCCAACATGGAAATCGGCCTCGGCGACTCCAGCTCCCTCGTCACCCCGCTCGTCCAGCGCGACTTCACCTCACTCGGCCCCCTCGCCCACTTCCAGGCCGGCTTCTCCTTCGCCTTGCCGCTTGGCGCCTCCTTCAGCACCAGCGCGTATGAGCAGCTACCGCTCGGCGACCAGAAAATCTACCAGACGGTCCCCCGCCGCAACTCGCCCGGCGGCGTCGCTACTATCGTCACCGGCCGCAGCGTCGCGGAAGATAACGGCTTTACCAACTCACTCGATATCCCCCTCGACCGCCACACCACCTTTTCGGCCTACTACAACCGCAGCCTGCGCCTCAGGGACGACGTCGTCGCCATAGGCCTGACCTACGTTTTCCGCGGCACCAAGCCACCCGCCGAAACACCCGCAACGCCAGCGCACTAGCCCATCTTGGTTGTCATCCCCAAAGGGGATCTGCTTTCCCCCGTCGCGGAACCCCCGGGTGGCCCACTCAAGCAGCCTCATCGCATGAGTGGGATCACAAATCGCCCGCGCCCCCGCACCGTGTTCGTCATCCCCGCTTTCGACCGGCTTCATCCTTGCCCAACGCACCACCCAAAAAATGAAATAAACTTTCGTTTGCCGCATCCCGGACCAAAACCTCGTGTCTCTACCGCAGTACCCCTTGGAGTCCCTTTGTCTTCTTATCGTCTGCCTTGCCTCGCTGTTGCCGTCTGCGCCTTCCTGCTGCCTGCCCTGGCCCATGCACAGGCCGCCGCCATCGTGGATGAAAACTCAGCCACCGCCGCCACCACCACCGTCGACGGCGCATCCGGAATCGTCCCCGTTCAAAAGGGTTTCAATCTCTCCCTCAACACCACCTCCCAGCACGATTCCTCCAACGGCTGGTCATCGCTCCTGACCCCCAGCGCCGCCTACCGCTTCAACAAAAACTTCTCCGCAGACGCCAGCATCCCCCTCTACGACTACATTGTCGTCGAGGTCTCCAGCACCACCACCCGCAAAGTCACCACTACCGGCTACGCCACCAAGCACTTCGTCGCCGGCGACACCGTCCTCAACGGTCACGCCCAATTCAGCCCCAGCCTCTTCGATTACGAGCTCACCGGAACCGTCGGCTTCCAGACCGGAAACACCACCTACGGTCTTGGCGCCGGCCAGGTCACCTACCAGTTCAACAACACCTTCCAGCAGTCCTACGGCATCTTTACTCCCACCATCGGCATCGGCATCGGCGACTCTTCCTCGCTATCCCAGACCCGCGTCCGCAAGGCCTACACCAGCGTGGGAACCGAAGGCGTCTTCCAGGCCGGCACCTCCGTAGACCTCCCCTACGACCTCAACTTTTCCGCCTCCGCCTACGAGAACCTCCCCATCGCCGCGCAAACTCTCTACAGCACCACCGGCCGAGGCAAAAAGAAAGTCACCACCGCCACAGGCAAAAGCGTAGCGGAAGACAACGGCTTCGAAACTTCACTCGACATCCCCCTCACCACCCACGTCACGCTCTCCGGCTTCTACAACCGCAGCCTCCGCTCCCGCATCGACACCGTCGGCTTCTCCTTCCTCTTCCTCCTGAAAGCCCACCCCAAAGATTCGGTCCACTAGGCCGCATCTCCACCCATAGCGCCACTTCCTCATCTCCCCCCACCCAAAACTTGTCATCCTGAGCGAAGTGAGTCAGCCTCACCGACTCACGCAGTCGAAGGACCTGCATCTCCGCCCGTACCGCCACATTCCTCATCTCCCCCCACCCAAAACTTGTCATCCTGAGCCAAGTGAGTCAGCCTCACCGACTCACGCAGTCGAAGGACCTGCATCTCCACCCGTAGCGCCACATTCTCATCTCCCCCCCACCCAAAACTTGTCATCCTGAGCGAAGTGAGTCAGCCTCACCGACTCACGCAGTCGAAGGACCTGCATCTCCGCCCGTAGCGCCACATCCTCATCTCCCCCCACCCCAAAACTTGTCATCCTGAGCGAAGTGAGTCAGCCTCACCGACTCACGCAGTCGAAGGACCTGCATCTCCGCCCGTAGCGCCACATCCTCATCTCCCCCCACCCCAAAACTTGTCATCCTGAGCGAAGTGAGTCAGCCTCACCGACTCACGCAGTCGAAGGACCTGCATCTCCGCCCGTAGCGCCACATCCTCATCTCCCCCCACCCAAAACTTGTCATCCTGAGCGAAGTGAGTCAGCCTCACCGACTCACGCAGTCGAAGGAACTGCATCTCCGCCCGTAGCGCCACTTCCTCATCTCCCCCTCCCCCAAAACTTGTCATCCTGAGCGAAGTGAGTCAGCCTCACCGACTCACGCAGTCGAAGGACCTGCATCTCCACCCGTACCGGCACATCCTCATCTCCCCCACCCAAAACTTGTCATCCTGAGCGAAGTAAGTCAGCCTCACCGATTCACACAGTCGAAGGACCTGCATCTCCACCCGTACCGCCACATCCTCATCTCCCCCCACCCCAAAACTTGTCATCCTGAGCGAAGTGAGTCAGCCTCACCGACTCACGCAGTCGAAGGACCTGCATCTCCGCCCGTAGCGCCACATCCTCATCTCCCCCCACCCAAAACTTGTCATCCTGAGCGAAGTGAGTCAGCCTCACCGACTCACGCAGTCGAAGGACCTGCATCTCCACCCGTACCGCCACATCCTCATCTCCCCCCACCTCAAAACTTGTCATCCTGAGCGAAGTGAGTCAGCCTCACCGACTCACGCAGTCGAAGGACCTGCATCTCCGCCCGTAGCGCCACATCCTCATCTCCCCCCACCCAAAACTTGTCATCCTGAGCGAAGTGAGTCAGCCTCACCGACTCACGCAGTCGAAGGACCTGCATCTCCACCCGTACCGCCACATCCTCATCTCCCCCCACCCCAAAACTTGTCATCCTGAGCGAAGTGAGTCAGCCTCACCGACTCACGCAGTCGAAGGACCTGCATCTCCACCCGTACCGCCACATCCTCATCTCCCCCCACCCCAAAACTTGTCATCCTGAGCGAAGTGAGTCAGCCTCACCGACTCACGCAGTCGAAGGACCTGCATCTCCACCCGTACCGCCACATCCTCATCTCCCCCCACCCCAAAACTTGTCATCCTGAGCGAAGTGAGTCAGCCTCACCGACTCACGCAGTCGAAGGACCTGCATCTCCACCCGTTAGCGCCACATCCTCATCTCCCTCCCCCAAAACTTGTCATCCTGAGCGAAGTGAGTCAGCCTCACCGACTCACGCAGTCGAAGGACCTGCATCTCCGCCCGTATCCCCGGCGATCTCCAAAGACCCGGCGTAAACTGAACACAGTGCCCGCCCGCATCTACATGGACGCCAACGCCACAACCCCTCTCCTCCCGGAGGTCTTCGAGGCCATGCGCCCCTACCTCCTGGGCAGCTTCGGCAACGCAAGCTCCATCCACCAGCAGGGCCAGCAAGCCCGCATGGCCGTCGAGCGAGCCCGCGACCAGGTCGCCCGCCTCCTCCGCGCGCGATCCTCGGAAATAGTCTTCACCTCCGGCGGCACAGAAAGCGACAATCTCGCCCTCTTCGGCATCCTCGCCCCGGGCGACCACCTCATCACCACCACCATTGAGCACCACGCCGTGCTCCATGCCGCGGAAGCGCTCGAAAAGCGCGGCATAGAAGTCACCTATCTCCCTTGCACCCCGGACGGTCTTGTTACCGCAGCCGCCCTGCAGGCAGCGCTCAAGCCAAATACAAAACTAGTCTCCATCATGCTGGCCAACAACGAGACCGGAACCATCCAGCCCATCCCGGAGCTAGCCGCGCTCGCCAAAGCAAACGGAGCCTACTTCCACACCGACGCCGTGCAGGCAGCCGGCAAGCTCCCGCTCGATCTAGGCCTGACCTGCGCCCTCACCAATCCCAGCGGCAGCCTGAAGGACGTAGACCTTCTCGCCATTTCCGGCCACAAAATGTACGCCCCCCAGGGCACCGGAATCCTCTTCGTCCGACGCCACGTCAAGCTCGCCCCCATGTTCCACGGAGGCATGCACGAGCGCCAGCGCCGCGCCGGAACCGAAAACGTAGCCGGCATCGTAGCCCTCGGCGAAGCCGCCGCCCAGGCCTTCCAGTGGCTGCAGCATCCGGGTGTCCCCCCTCTCGCTTCTGAGAGCTGGGAAGAACCAGCGCAAAACCCTGAAGCCCTGGCCACTCTTCGCGACACCCTGGAAACATCCCTCCTGGCCAACATCCCAAACTCCGGCATCAACGGAGCCAAAATCCCCCGCACCCCCAACACCACCAACCTCTACTTTGAAGGTATCGACGCCGACTCTCTTCTCATCGCCCTGGACCTGGCCGGCCTGGCAGTCTCCGCCGGCAGCGCCTGCTCCTCCGGCGCCACCGAACCCTCCCACGTCCTAACGGCCATGGGCCTCCCCCCCGCCCGCGCCAGGGCCAGCATCCGCATCTCCCTAAGCCGCCAGACCACACCAGCAGAAGTAGCCCAGGCCACCACCCTCATCATCAACGCCGTAGCCCGCCAGCGCAGCACCGCCCCCACCCCATCCCTATAGCTGTCATATCCGAGCGTCCCCTCCTCGGTTGTCATTCCCGAAGGGGATCTGCTTCTGCTCTAGCACTTACCGTCCAAAAACCATGCCCATCCCCGCCATCATCCTGGCCGCCGGCTCCTCCACCCGCCTGGGCCACCCCAAGCAGTTAGCCCTGCTCAACCAGGAGCCGCTCCTCAACCGAGCCATCCGCACAGCCACCGAAGCCGGCTGCGAACCCATCTACGTAGTCCTTGGCGCTAACGCCCCGCAAATAGAAAAGACCTGCCGGCTAAAAGCCGTGCAGGTCGTCCATAACCAAAACTGGCAACAAGGAATGTCCACCTCCCTGATCGCCGGCGTTCAGGCCATTGGTCCGGTCGAAGGTGTCCTTCTAATGACCTGCGATCAGCCCGCCGTCACCGCCGGGCACTTACGCAAACTCATCGAGCAAGGGACATCCACCAACCAGGCAATTGCCTCGAGTTACAAAAAAAGACATGGGGTGCCGGCTTATTTTCCGAACACCCTCTTCTCAGAGTGCTTGCTACTTACTGGCGACGCCGGCGCTAAGAATCTGCTGACCTCTGCCATGTCGATCCCCCTGATGCTGGGGGAACTCGATATCGATACGCCCGAAGCCTTGGATGAGGCGCGTGAGCGGTTTGGCGAAGCTTCGCAGCTCTAGGCCTCTTCGCTCTCTTCAGACGAGCCGGAGCCCATCGTAACGATGCAGGGGAGGATCACCATGAGGAGGAACGCGGCAGCGACGAGGAGGTCATGCATGGGGGGAGGTCTCTTTTCTGTCGGTGGGCTCTACTTGGCCCCGCCTGACTGAAATGAGAATCTCTTAACCTAGATCAAGCCGATATTCCCCTAAGGCCCCAAGTGGTATATCGGAAGTAACGGTCAACTGCCCCATTCGTTGTACATCGAAATGCCCGGGTGTGTCGTAGTGGGAAGTTCCAGTCGCAACATGGATCATCCTTTTTGCCGTCGATCCGATGCCTCTTACCTGCATCTGGTCAAGAGATAGGTCGAGGCTTGAGCCTCGACACCCCGGCCCCCAAATGAATGGGGCTTTGGCCCCCGGGACCTCATTTCGCTACCGGAAAACGCCTACCGCCCCTGCGCCGTCAGCTTCTTCTCGATCAAATCCACCAGGTGCCCCACCGTCTGCATCGACTCCAGCTCCGCCGTCTGGAACTTGATCTTGAACACAGACTCCACCGCCACGATCAGGTTAATGTGATTGAACGAATCCCACTCCGGCACGCTCGCCGCAGTCAGATCCGGCGTCAGGACCAGCGTGTCATCGTCGAAAACGTCATGAAAGATTTCAGTAAGCTGCGCGTAGATATCCGTCTGCTGCATAGGCTTGGGAGTCCTCAAAAGTTGGCTTGAGCCGAGTCCCCAGTATAAACAGCCAAAAAAGAGGGATTCTATTCCAGTACGAAGCAATCCTTCCGACCCTCCCCAAAAATTGTCATCCTGACCGGAATTTGACGGGGCTCTTTCCGTCAAACCCCGCCGAAGGACCTGCATCTCCGTCCGGCGTGGTTCCGCTTCATAGGGAGCGAACACCAAACCAGAGCCACTACCCTAACCCAAGAGCCTCCGCTAACAACGCATAGCTCCTATGCCGAGCCTCCGCCGAGTGCGTGATCGTATTCACCACAAACTCGCCGATCCCCAGCGCAGAAGCCATCGCCATCAACTCCCCGCGCACCTTCTCTGGAGTCCCCACAAAATACCGCGGAAACTCCCCCGCATCGGGTGCCGCCGGCCCGAGCTCGCGCAGGGCCTCCTCTGGCGTAGCCACCGGCCGCCGGTCATTCTGGCGGATACGTACCTGCAGCAGCCGCACCGACGCCGCCAAACGCTGCGCCTCCTCATCCGTATCCGCGCAGATGACCCCCACCGCCGCCATAGCCTGCGGCGCGGTCAAATGATCCACCCCGAGCGCCTCATTCGCCCGAAAGCGGCTCTGGTAATAATCAATCGCCTGCCGAGTCCCCTCCCCTGAAAAGAAGTGTGCAAACGTATACGGCAGCCCATACTCCGCCGCTGCCCTGGCCGACCACATCGAAGACCCCAGCAACCACAACGACGGCGCCCCCGGCCCTTCCGGCTCCACACTCACCCGCGAAAAAGGATGGTTCGCCGGAAACCCGTGGTGCAGAAACGCGATCAACTCAGAAAGCTGTTCTGGAAAGTCATCCACCTGCAGCGCATTCTGCGGCGCATCGCGATACCGCCGCAGCGCCGTAGCCTCGATCGGCCCGCCACCCGGCGCGCGCCCCACTCCCAGATCGATCCGCCCCGGGTAGAGCGCATGCAACGTCCGAAAGGTCTCCGCGACCTTCAGCGCCGTGTAGTGCGGCAGCATCACGCCGCCGGACCCAAGCCGAATCGTCGAGGTCGCCGCCCCAATTCTCGCGAGCATAATCTCCGGAGCCGTACACGCCAGCAGCGCCATGGAATGGTGTTCCGACATCCAGAACCGCCCATACCCCAGCGCTTCCACGTGCTGCGCCAGCGCCACCGCATTGTTCAGCGCCTGCGCCGGCGTCCCACCACTCACCACCGGAGCCTGATCGAGTACCGAAAGCCGAATCCCAGAAGTATCCACCCCCATTGGATGTTGACGAAGTGCCCCGGATTCCACAGCCCTGCCCCCAAGGTGGTATGTACTCTGTATCCAGCATGCCTCACGGTTAACAAGTCACACCTGAGAGGATCACATCGTGCAAGAAGGACCGAAAACCACCCAGCGTGCCGCCAACCAGCGCATCCGCAAAACGACGCGTCCCGGCAGCCCCTCGCCGGAAGTCGTCGCAAAAAAAGGTGGCTTCCCGGTCGGCATGCTCATCGCCGCAGCGCTCGGCATCCTTTTCGTGTCCTATCTCACCAACGCCGGCAACGTCCAGACCACCATTGACGCCTTTTTCAGCGCGCAGGTCCACTCCGCGCACACGCACGACGACTTCGTCACCACCTGGTTCGTCCGCCTGCTCCCCTACGTCGCCCTCGCCCTCTGCATGGCCTTCCTGTACGTCATGCTCGCGTCCTTCGGAGTCGGCAAAGCCAAGCGCAAGCCGCAGCCAAAGTCAGAAACCCTTACCGTCCATGAGTTCGCAGAAATCGTAGCTGAGGCCGGAATCGGCCCTCGCGTCTCCCGCGAAATGTACCGCCTGCTCCTCCCCGACTACGCCCGCACCATGCGCACCACGCTCACCACCACCTTCACCGCGCTCGACGTCTCCACCGAGACCGTCTGGGGCATGTTTGAGGAACTGGTCCAGAAGAGCGGCGGCATCATCCGCGGCAGCTTCGGCATCGAGGCCCTCGGCACCCCCATCGAAATGATGCAGGCCGCCGACCAGTGCGTAGAGCGAGCAGCCCTGGAGCGCCGAGCCACCCTCCAGCGCACCACCACCCCGCTCGAAGAAACCCACCGCACCGTAGTCCCCGTCCCCGCCGGCCACCAGCGGTAGGGCCAGCTCCGCTTTGCCGTAGCATCCGCTTCAAAGATAGGTCGAAGGCTTCAGCCTCGAAACCAAAGCCACGAGTCCCGGGCTTCAGCCCCTGGGACTCGCTCTCTTTGCAGCCGACCCTTACCCCCCAGCCAGATCCCGCCGCTTCCGCGTAACCCACGTCGTCATACACCGATAATCCTGCACGATCGTAGTCTTCAGCGGGTCCACCAAAACCGCATCCATCTGCTCTGTCATCCGCAGCAGCACCGCCTCGTCGACCAGGAACCACTCCGCCCCATCCCCAATCTGAAACACGTTCCCCCGCAGCCGCGGAAAGTCCATCCCGATCCGCGACCCCAGCCGGCAAAACAGCATTCCCCCCGGCCGCAGCACACGCCAAAGCTCCTCAATCATCGATAAAAAGTGCCGGTCATCCCGGGCAAAGTGCAGCACCGAATTACAAATCACCACGTCAAAGCGGTCGCTGACAAACGGCATCTTTTCTAGTGCAGCAACCTGAAAATTCTCCGCCGGCAACCCCGGCGCCAGCTCCGCCGCCAGCGCCTTCACATGCGCGACACCCTCAGGATCCGCATCGCACGCGCTGATCTCCACCCCACTCCGCAGCAGGTAAACCAGGTTCCGCCCAAACCCACACCCTGCGTCGAGCACCTTCATCCCACGCTCAATGTTCCCCCGCAGAATTTGATCGAAAACATAAATATCGATCTGCCCAAACTCTTCCTGGATGGAGAGAGGCATCGTCATGCAGTGCCCTTCAGACGAAGCCGTTCCACCACCAGCGCCGGCACCAGCTCAGAAATATCCCCACCCAGCCGGAACACGCCCTTGATCAGCCGCGAGCTCACATACGTGTACTTCTCCGCCGGCATCATGAACAGCGTTTCCACCGTCGGGTCCAGTTTCCGGTTCATCATCGCCATCTGAAACTCATACTCATAATCAGAAATCGCCCGAATCCCGCGCAGCACCGCCGCCGCGCCCTGCGCCCGCGCAAAGTCCACCAGCAGCCCGTCGAACGTCATCACGCTCACGTTGGGCAGATGCGCCACGGCCTCGGCAATCATCTCCACGCGCTCCGGCACGCTGAACAGCGGCTCGCCTTTTTCGCTGTTCCGCAGGATAGCCACCACCAGCGCATCCACAATCTTCGCGCCCCGCGCAATCAGATCCAGATGCCCGTTCGTCAGCGGATCAAACGTCCCCGGATAAATCGCCTTTACGGTATGCATAGCCCTCGCACGTTGATCATGCCGTTACCCTTGGTTGTTATCCCCAAAGGAAATCTGCTTTTCGCCCTTTTGTTTGTCATCCCCAAAGGGGATCCGCAGTGTCCTTGCGCTTTTCGCTTCCAGCCCTCCGAGTATACAAATTCAACATCAACGTAGTCCTTCAAAATCCATTGGCGTCCATCAATCCAGCAACATGACCTCCGCCCTCCTCTCCATCCCGGCCGCCCTCCCCACCGAGCAGCTCCTGCCGGAAACCGAAACCCTCCACGCCCTCTACCAACCCCGCATCTTCCGCTTCCTCCTCGCGCAGACCCGCGACCGCGACCTCGCCGCCACCCTTACCCAGGAAACCTTCACCAGGTCCTGGGCCGCCCGCGCCACCTTCCGCGGCGACTGCTCCGCCATCACCTGGCTCACGCGCATCGCCCTCAACCTCCTCCGCGACCACACCCGCACCAACCGCTTCAAGTTCTGGCGCCAGGCCGGCCGCACCGCAGTCGACGCCCAATCCCTCGCCGCCCACCTCCCCACCCACCGTACCTCCACCGACCAGGCCCTCATCGCCCACCAGCAGCTCGCCCAAATCTGGCAAACCGTAGAAACCCTCACCGACCGCCAACGCACCATCTTCCTCCTGCGCTTCGTAGAAGAGTTCGAGCTCCACGAAATCGCCACCGCCACCGCTCTCCCTTTACCCACCGTAAAAACCCACCTCTATCGAGCGCTCGCCATCGTCCGCGCCCGCCACAAGGAAGCCCAATCATGACCCCAGTCAACCAGCAGCCTCACCTCACAGAAGACCAGTTAGACCACTTCCTGACCCATCCTGCGGAAGACCACCCGCACCTGGCCACCTGCGCCCCCTGCCGCCAGCAGCTCGCCAGCCTGCGCGCCACCTTCGCCGACCTCCGCCAGTCGCTCACCTCGCTGGCCGACTCGCTCCCGGCACACCCAGCTATCGTGCCCACCAAGCCCACCGCTGGTATCACTGCTCGGCCCCGCGTCTGGGCCTGCGCCGCCGCCGTCCTCGCCCTCGGCGCCGCCATGGTCCCCGCCCTCCACCACCCGGCCCCCAGGGCCGCGGTCGTCAACCCAACCACCCAGCAGGACGACGAAGCCCTCCTCGAAGGCATCAACCAGGACCTCTCCACCCCCATCGCCCCCTCACTGAAACCCCTCGCCATAGAAACCCAACGCGCCCAATAGCGATCACCCTTATCGCCTCCAGCCCATCGCTTGGTTGTCATCCACAAAGGACATCTGCTTCTAGCCCTAGCCCTTCGCTTTCACCTTAGCCTTTTGGTTGTCATCCCCAAAGGGGATCTGCTTCTCGCCTTAGCCCTTTTGTTTTTCATCCCGAAGGGATCTGCTTCTCGCCTTCGCCCTTTTGTTTTTCATCCCGAAGGGATCTGCTTTTCGCCTTAGCCTTTTTGTTTTTCATCCCGAAGGGATCTGCGTTTCGTCCTTTTGTTTTTCATCCCGAAGGGATCTGCTTCTCGCCTTAGCCCTTTTGTTTTTCATCCCGAAGGGATCTGCTTCTCGCCTTAGCCTTTTTGCTTTTCATCCCGAAGGGATCTGCTTTTCGCCTTAGCCCTTCGCTTCTCGCCTTAGCCCTTTTGTTTTTCATCCCCGAAAAGGGATCTGCATCTCGCCTTGCAACCCACCACCCCAAGGAGCCCCCATGATCCGCCTACTAGCCCTCTCCCTCCTCACCCTCCCCGCCTTCGCCCAGCAGCCCCCACCCTCCCCGCCACCCCCACCCCTTACCTCCGCCCCGCATGAAAACACCCACAACCGCCGCGTGGAAGGCCGTGTCATCACCTTCGATCGCGACTCCAGCTCCAGCACCATGGGCATCGTCCCACCCGGCACCTGGTGGCGCAATCCGGAAACCATCAAGGCCCTCAACCTCTCCGCTGATCAGCAGAAGAAGATGGACGACACCTTCCGTCAGAACCGCATCGCCCTGATCGACTTCAAAGCCAATCTGGAAAAGGAACAGCTCAACCTCGAGCCGATCGTCAACGCCAACCCACCCGACACCAACAAGGCTCTGGCCCAGATTTCCAGGATCGCCGACCTCCGCGCCGACCTCGAAAAAGCCAACGCCAAAATGCTCCTCGGCCTGCGCTCCCAGCTCACCACCGACCAGTGGACCAGGCTGCAATCCATGCACCCCGGCCCCACGCCCTACTCGTTCAACATGCCGGAAATGCGCAACATGAAGAGCTTCAACTTCAAAACCGGCGAAGCCCGCACCGACACCACCACCACCTGCACCCAGAAAACAGGGGAAGGCGACGCCCACAAGCAGTGCACCACCACAACCGTCACCGTAAAAGACGCCGCCGGACACCCCGTCGTCACCACCTGCGTCCAGTCCCCCGGCCAGTCCACCCCCCGCTGCACCACCACCCCCACCGGCATCAGCGACGGCTCCTTCAACATAGCCATCCCGCATGACGCCCTCCCCACCCCGCCCCCCGCCACCTTCATGCTGGCCATCCCCCACGGCGACTCCGAATAGCCCACCCCGCACCCAACTATTCACACGACACCCAAACCCCCAACCCTGTACCATGGTCGCCACTCACTCCAGGAGCTCTCGACCGCAATGGCCCAGGCACAAGTACCCCCCGTCCTAGCACTCGTAAAAATCGCCAACCCCGGCCCACTCGGGCTCGCCGGCTTCGGCCTCACCACCTGCGTCCTGTCAGCGATCAACGCCGGCCTGCTTCCGCCGGAGTCCGCCAACGTCGTCGTACCGCTCGCCTTTGCTTACGGCGGCATCGCCCAGCTCATCGCCGGCGTGCTGGAGTTCAAGGTCGGCAACACCTTCGGCATGGTCGCGTTCACTTCCTACGGGCTCTTCTGGTGGTGGTTTGCGCTGCTCAAATGGACCACCGGCGCCGGCTGGCTCAAGCCCGCTCCCCCGTCCGCGCTCGCGACCGTCCTGCTCATGTGGGGCATCTTCACCTTTCTGATGTGGATCGTCACCTTCCGCACCAGCAAGGCCGTCTGGAGCATCTTCCTGCTGCTCTGGATCACCTTCTTCCTGCTCGCCGCGGGCGACTATGGCATGGGCACCGGCAAACTCGGCGGCTACTTCGGCCTCATCACCGGAATCGACGCCCTCCTCGTAGCCTTCATTGAAGTCCTGAACGCCACCGCCGGCCGCACCATCATCCCCACCGGCGACCCCTTCCTTACGTAGTCTTATAAACTGATAGGCAGCCTTCTCCGGAAGGCTGCACCAGTTTCGGCCTCACATCACTTGACAAAACCGCGCCCCCAAAGCCCCCACTTCTCCGCCAGAAAAGTCAAAGGAAGTCCAGACCTAAGTCCAATCGATTGAAGACTTTAGGCCAAAAAAAAGGGGGGGGGGGGAACCAGGGACAACATGGATCTCCAGGCTATTCAGAAAGAACTCGCAGCAGCAAAACTCGATGGCTGGCTCTTCTACGATCACCATCACCGCGACCCGCTAGCCTACAAAATATTGGGCCTCGACGAAAATTCTTTCGTCTCCCGCCGCTGGTACTATTTCATCCCAGCCGCCGGCGAACCCAGAAAACTCGTCCACCGAATAGAATCCGGCAAACTCGATTCCCTTCCCGGCGCAAAAAGCGAGTACAGCTCGTGGCAGGAATTGGAGCGCGAACTAGCCGAAATGCTCGCCAATTCCACCACAATCGCGATGCAATACAGTCCCAGAAACGCCATCATGTACGTTTCCATGGTCGACGCCGGAACCGTAGAACTACTGCGCGAAATGGGCAAAACGATCGTCAGCAGCGCCAATCTGGTCAGCCAGTTTGAAGCGGTCCTGTCCGAAGCCCAGATCGCAAGCCACTTCACCGCGCAGAGAAAGCTCGATGAAGTGCTCGCAGCCGGCTGGAAGCGCATCTCGGAAGCCGTCCGCAATGGCGGTACCGACGAGTTCGCCATCGTGAACTTCCTGAAAGAAGGCATCGAACGCGCTGGCCTGTTCACTGACCACGGCCCCAATTGCAGCGCTGGCCCCAACTCCGCTGATTCGCACTACGAGCCGACCGCAGCATCGTCCCGCAAGCTCGCGTTGGGCGACTTCGTCCTGATCGATATCTGGGCCAAACTGCCAGAACCAGGCGCAATCTGGTACGACATCACCTGGACCGGTGTCATCGGCCGCGAGCCTACAGAACGCGAGCAGCTCATCTTCCACACCGTCCGCAACGCTCGCATCGCCAGCTCCAATCTGATCGAAAAAGCCTTCGCTGCGGGCAAGCCAATCGCAGGCTGGGAAGCGGATGACGCCTCCCGCAATGTGATTAAAGCCGCAGGTTTTGGTGACTGGTTCACGCATCGCACCGGTCACTCGATCGCGACGGAACTACACGGTCCTGGCGCGCATCTCGACAATTTGGAAACGCACGACGAGCGCCTGATCCTGCCGAATACGTGCTTTTCCGTTGAGCCGGGGATCTATTTTCCGGGCGAGTTCGGCGTCCGGAGCGAGGTCGACATGATTGCGCTCCCCGGAAAAGCGGTGGTCACAGGACCAGCGCAGATGGAACTTTTGCGCCTCTGAGCACGTAGCTGTAAGGGTCGAAAAGCAGAAGCTGGAACTGTTATGATTGGGGCTAGATGACGACTCAAGCACAAGCTTCACCCGCGCCAGCCGCGTACTCTACGACACAGGCGTATATCGCGCTGGTCGCCGGCTGGCTGATCCCGGGAGCAGGACATTTCGTAGTCAAAAAGCCGATTCGCGGCGCGCTCCTGTTCGTCTCGATCGTGTCCATGTTCGCCATTGGCTGCGCGCTGCAAGGCAAGGTCTACAACCCGAACACAGGCGATCTGCTGGACATTCTGGGCTTTGCTGGGCAGCTTGGTTCCGGGATTTTGTACTTCCTGGCGCGCGCTTTCGGCTGGGGCGCACCGAGCGTTGTGCTGGCTTCCGCTGACTACGGGACGAAGTTTATCGTCGTGTCCGGGCTGCTGAATATTGTGGCTGCCGTCGATGCGCATTCGCTTGCAAATGGGAGGAAGGCACTGTGACGATTAGCCATTTTGCAGCAGTGCTGATCTTTTCTTTGTTCATGTCGGTGGTATTTGGCATTACCCAACGGGCAGAGCCGAAGATGATGATTCGGTTTGGAGCTTTCTGCTTTGCAGCTTTTGTCGGTGGGACGATTGCTGCTAGCTGGCTGATGTTTCTGATCAAGCGGTAGAGCAAGTCAAAGACAACTGCAGATCCCTGCGGCATCGCAAACAAGAGTGAAGGCCCGCATCTCTCGATGCGGGCCTTCTGTATTTGCCTAGGCAGAGAACTAGTTCTCTGCGTTCGGGTCGCCCTGCTCACCGGCGCCCTGCTCCTGCATCTGCTTCTCGAGCTCTTCACGCTTCTTGGCGCGGACTTCTTCACGTTTCTTGGCCTTTTCGTTCAGCTCATTCTCCGCTCCGAGAAGCTCGATCACTGCCATCTCGGCAGCATCACCCTTACGGGTGTAGGTGCGGACGATGCGTAGATAACCACCGGCGCGAGTTGCGTAGCGCGGAGCCACAACCGAGAAAAGACGGGTAACCGACTCATCCGTCATCAGATAGGCGAGAGCCTGGCGGCGCGAGTGAACGTCACCCTTCTTGCCGAGCGTGATCATCTTTTCAACGATCGGGCGAGTCGCCTTGCACTTCGTAATGGTGGTCTCTACGCGGTCGTGGACGATGATGGAGGTGACGAGGTTGCGCAGCATGGCGCGACGGTGGGAGGTATTGCGGCCTAACTTGAAGCCGCCATTACGATGACGCATGGTGAGTCTCCTTCGATGCCCGCTTCTGCGGGAATCGGATCCTGCTTTGACCGCGTATTTAGCGGTCAGGTGAAGTAAAGACAACTGCAAAAGAAGAAGCAGATCCCTACGGGATGACAAACGAACGGGCGCGGCAAGCTGCTGCCGCGCCCATGAAGCTTAGAAGTTTTCGGGCTCGTTGGCGAGGTCGAGATCGTCTTCCTCGTCCTCGTCGTCCTCATCGTCATCGTCAAAGCCGCCGTAGCTGGCTGCGAGGGTGGCGGAAGGCAGGACGGAGGTCGGGCCGGGCTGAGGATTGCCGTTCTCGTCAATCTTCATGCCGAGGGACAGGCCCATCTGCGCGAGGATTTCCTTGATCTCATTCAGGGACTTGCGGCCGAAGTTCTTGGTCTTCAACATCTCGGCTTCGGTCTTCTGGATGAGCTCGCCGATGGTGGCGATATTGGCATTCTTCAGGCAGTTGTAGCTGCGGACGGAAAGCTCAAGCTCTTCAACGGAGCGATTGAGGTTCTCGTTGCGGATGCTGGGACCGTCAAAGCCGCCGTCGTGACCGGCTTCCATCTCCTCTTCAAAGTTGATGAAGATGGTCATGTGGTCCTTGAGCAGCTTGGCGGAAAGGCCGAGAGCGTCTGCCGGGAGCACGGTGCCATTGGTCCAGATCTCGAGCGAAAGCTTGTCGTAGTCGGTGATCTGACCGAGACGCGCTGCTTCGACGACGTAGTTGACCTTACGGACGGGCGAGTGGACGGAGTCAACGGGGATGAAGCCGAGGCCGAGGTCAGCGTCGAAGTTCTTGTCCGCGGAGATGTAGCCACGGCCGCGCTTGAGGCGCATTTCCATGTCGATCTTGCCGCCTTCAGAGATGGTGCAGACGTAGACGTTGGGGTCGAGGATCTCGACATCGCCGTCAGCTTCGATCATGCCGGAGGTAATGACGCCGGCCGCATCCGCGCGCAGGTAGAGAGCCTTGGGGCCGTCTCCGTTGAGCTTGAAGGGGATCTGCTTGAGGTTGAGGATGATGTCAGTCGCGTCCTCGACGACGCCGGTGATGGACTGGAATTCGTGGAGGACGCCTTCGATGCGAACGGCGGTGACAGCAGCACCCTCGATGGACGAGAGCAGCGTGCGGCGGAGCGCGTTGCCGATGGTCGTGCCGAAGCCGCGCTCAAAGGGCTGAGCGCTGAACTTGCCGTACTTGGCGGTAAGGGTGTCATTTTCGACGGCGAGACGCTTGGGCTTCTGGAAACCTCTCCAAAGCATAGGGTGTTCTCCTTTTCCGTTTTCGCGATGCACTTTGCGAAGAGCGGAGCTTGCGGGTTGTGGGGCTGAAGTGTTGCTACGGGCGAAACCCAGGTCTCAAACGCGAGACCTGGGGCACCCGGATTTGGGGTACAGCGGACTACTACTTGCTGTAAAGTTCGACGATCAGCTGCTCGTTGACGGGGAGCTGGATGTCCTCGCGACGCGGCAGGGCGATGATCTTGCCGGTGAGCGTGTCACGGTTGATGTCGATCCACTGCACAGCCTGAAGGCCGCCGGCAAACTGCTTGGCGGTTTCAAGGATGCCCATTGCCTTCGAGTTCTCGCGGACAGTGATCTCATCGCCGACCTTGCACTGGAAGGAAGGAATATTGACCTTCTTGCCGTTAACGAGGACGTGACCGTGGCGAACAACCTGGCGCGCCTGGCGGCGGCTGGTGGCAAGACCCATGCGGTAGCAGACGTTGTCCAAGCGGGTTTCAAGCTGCTGGAGCAGCAGGTCGCCGGTGACGCCGGTCTTGTTGGAGGCCTTCTGGTAGTAGGCGCGGAACTGGGTTTCGAGCGTGAAGTAGATGCGCTTGGCCTTCTGCTTTTCACGTAGCTGCAGACCGTAGCCGACAACCTTCTTGACCTTGCGGGACTGGCCGTGCTGGCCCGGGGGGAAGTTACGCTTTTCTACGGGGCACTTGTCGGTGAAGCACTTGGGGCCTTTGAGGAAGAGCTTGACGCCGTCGCGGCGGCACATGCGGCAGACGGGTCCTGTGTAACGTGCCATTTGAATCTCCTGATAGATGAGTCTGGAGCAAACCAGAGTTCGGTTGTCGATCGCTTTACACGCAGGCTTGCGCTTCGTCGCGATCCAGTGGATAAGAGAACAAGTCCCGGGGGCTAAAGCCCGAATTGTTACTCTCTTGAATGTCGAGGCTAAAGCCTCGACCTATCTCAGAGACAAATACGGTGAAGACGGCGAAGTTCGGAAGAACCCACCTCTCAGAAGCGAGAGGTGGGGCACCCGGATTGGTGGAAGATCAGACGCGGCGGCGCTTGGGAGGACGGCAGCCGTTGTGCGGCATGGGCGTGACGTCGCGGATGGAGCGGACGTCGATACCGGCGGTTGCGAGTGCGCGGATGGCGGACTCGCGGCCGGAGCCGGGACCGCTGACGCGGACATCAACCGAACGCAGACCGTGCTCACGTGCACCATTGGCGGCGCCGACGGCTGCCTGCTGCGCGGCAAACGGGGTTCCCTTGCGGGAGCCGCGGAAGCCGAGCGAGCCGGAGGACTTCCAGCTGATGGTGTTGCCGGTCTGGTCCGTGATGGTGACGATGGTGTTGTTGAAGGACGCCTGAATGAAGACAAGACCGTAGGGAACGTTTTTGCGTTCGCGCTTCTTGAACTTCTTGTTCTTGCCTGCTGCGGCCTTGCCGGACTTCTGCTGATTCTGTGTCTTCGCCATTACTTGGTTACCTTCTTCTTTCCGGCAACCGTGCCCTTACGCGGGCCCTTGCGGGTGCGTGCGTTGGTGTGGGTGCGCTGGCCGCGGACGGGCAGCGAGCGGCGATGACGGAGGCCGCGGTAGGACTGGATCTCGATGAGGCGCTTGATGTTGAGCGAGATTTCCTTGCGGAGATCGCCCTCGATCTGGCCCTGCTTTTCGATGATCTGACGGATGGTGTTGAGCTGGTCTTCGTCGAGTGTGCCTACCTTGACGATAGGATCGATGTCGGCTTCGGTGAGAATTTTCGCTGCGCGAGAATCTCCGATGCCAAAGATATAGGTGAGGCCGATGCGTACCTGCTTGTTGTTGGGTACGTCGACTCCGGCAATACGTGCCATGGGTCTTATCCTTTTCGTTGGGTTCGAGGCGTGGCCGGGAACTGGTGGATGTGGACGGACATTCTGCGGGGTTCAACGCAAGCTTGACTTCAGCTAACTAGCCCAGCGGAGCCGGTAACGATTTCGCTTCAGGCAGGTGCAGCTTAGCCCTGGCGCTGCTTGTGCTTGGCGTTCTCGCAGATGACGCGAACGACGCCGCGGCGATGGATGACCTTGCACTTGTCGCAGATTTTCTTTACTGAGGCACGGACTTTCATTACTTCTCCTGGTGCTGTTGTGGACTTTGGGCTTCGCGCTGAGTTGGTGCTGGTCCGGAGAAGCAGGTTCCTGCGCTTCGCTACGGAATGACAGCAAAAGAGCTTAGAACGACAGACAGCTATTTGTAACGGTAAACGATTCGTCCGCGGTTGAGGTCATAGGGGCTGAGCTCAATGGCAACGCGATCTCCGGTAAGGATGCGGATGAAGTTTTTACGCATGCGACCGCTGACGTGCGCGAGAGCCTGATGCTTGTTCTCGAGCTCGACCTTGAACATCGCGTTGGGCAGAATCTCTACGACGACTGCCATGACTTCAATTGCATCTTCCTTCGACAAACGAATCTCCTTGTTGTTGACGGTGCTTTGGCACCAGGTTCGATACTAGAGCAGATCGGTGGAAAAGTCTAGCGCGTGAGGACGAGCGGACCGTCTTTTGTGATAGCTACTGTGTGCTCGAAGTGGGCGCTGTAGCTTCCGTCGACGGTGACGGCGGTCCAGCCGTCTTTGAGGACTTTGACCTCTGGCTTGCCGGCGTTGATCATGGGCTCGATGGCGAGGACCATGCCGGCTTTCAGGCGGGGGCCCTTGCCGCGGGTGCCGAAGTTGGGGACCTGCGGGTCTTCATGCATGGTTTTGCCGATGCCGTGGCCGACGAATTCTTTGACGACGCCGAAGCCTTCGGCCTCGCACATGGTCTGAACGGCGGCGGAGATGTCGAAAAGGCGGCCACCCGGGACGGCTTCGGCGATGGCGGCTTCGAGTGAGCGTTTGGTTACGGTGAGCAGACGCTCGGTGGTGGCGGTCTGCTTGCCGATGGCGTAGGTGACGGCCGCGTCCGAGTAGAAGCCGTCGAGGATGACGCCGCAGTCGATCGAGAGAATGTCGCCGTCTTTGAGGACCGTTTTGACGTTGGGCATGCCGTGGACGACCTGCTCGTTTAGCGAGGTGCAGAGCGCGGCAGGGAACCCGTGATAGCCCTTGAAGGCGGCTTTCGCGCCGTAGGAGTCGATCTTGGCGTTGGCTGCGAGCTCCAGGTCCATGGTGCTGGCGCCGGCGACGACGAGGGGGCGGATGTGCTCGTGGACCTGGCGGAGGATGTCACCGGAACGGCGCATCTTGTCGATTTCGGCGGGGGTCTTGATCATGATGGCCATGAGCTATTGGCCCCCTTCGCGGAGTTGGTGGAGCTTGCGAAGCAGGTCGGCCGAGACGTCTGCGATGCTGGCGAGGCCGTTGACTTCCGCGAAGTGGCTGGTAGTGCGGTAATGCTCGATGGCGGGACCGGTTTTTTCGGCGAACTCGTGCATGCGCTTTTCGAAGGCGGGCTCGGTGTCGTCGGAACGCTGGGTAAGGGGGCTGCCGTCGACATCGCAGACGCCTTCAACGCGCGGGGGCTGCGTGTAGATGTTGTAGATGCGGCCAGCGGGGGAGATGCGACGGCCGGTGATGCGGTGGAGTAGCTCGTCGTGAGCTACGACGAGGTTGAGAACGGCCAGGGGTTCGGATTTATTTGAGGCGAGGTAGCTGTCGAGCCAGTCGGCCTGGGCGAGGGTGCGGGGGAAGCCGTCGAGGATGAAGCCTTTGGCGCAGTCGGGGGCGGCGAGGCGCTCGGCGACCATCTGGTTGACGAGGTCGTCTGAGACGAGGACGCCCTGGCTCATGAGCTTTTCGGCTTGCTGGCCCAGCTCGGTGTGCTGGTCGCGGTTGGCGCGGAGGAGGTCGCCGGTGGAGATCTGCGGGATGCCGAACTGCTCCATCAGGACTTTGGCCTGGGTGCCTTTGCCTACGCCGGGGGGCCCGATCAAAAGGACGGGGCCTGGCGCGAAGCCGGCCCCTGCTGTTTCGTCTGTCATGAGGTCCTAGTGGCGAGATCGAGCTTCGCCGCGATTATTTCTGATGCAGAGGAAGGGCTAGTGCCCTGCCCTTGCACCTAAGTTGACTACCAGCTGCGGCGGCCACGGATGCGGCCGGACTTCGGGGAGAAGCCGTCGTAGTGACGCATGATGAGCTGCGACTCGATCTGCTGGATGGTGTCCATGGCGACGCCGACAACGATGAGGAGCGACGTGCCGCCGAAGTAGAAGTTCACGCCGAGGCCGTTGGTGATGAAGTTGGGCAGACGGTCAAAGAGCGGGCCGATGCCGGGGATGTGGTTGAAGTGGATACCGCTGATCAGGAATGTAGGGATCAGCATGATGATGATCAGGTATACGGCGCCGACAAGCGTGATGCGGGTGAGGACGTCGTTGATGAAGTCCGAGGTGCGACGGCCCGGGCGGATGCCGGGGATGAAGCCGCCGTACTTGCGCATATTGTCGGCGATGTCATCCGGGCGAAAGACGATGGAGATGTAGAAGTAGGCGAAGAAGATGATCGCTACGATGATGAGGAGCTCGTAAAGGGGCTCGCCAGGGGCAATGGCGCGAAGGATGGGGCCGAGAAACTTCGTCTCGCCGAGCGGGCCGGAGCCAAAGAGGCTAGCGCCTGAGAAGAGCAGCGGGGCGGAGAGGATGGAGCTGGCAAAGATAACCGGCATGACGCCGCCGGAGTTCACCTTGAGAGGCAAGTGAGTGGATTGGCCGCCCATCATCTTGCGGCCTACGATGCGCTTGGCGTATTGCACGGGGATGCGGCGCTCGGAGCGCTCAACGTAGATGATGAAAGCGACGACCAGGATCATCATGGCGACGATGATCAGCACGGCGATTGGAGTGAAGGCGCCCCAGGCGTTGGTGACGGCCTTCTGGTAGAGGTCGGCGATGCCTTTGGGGAGGCCTACGACAATGCCTGTAAAGATAAGCAACGACATGCCGTTGCCGATGCCGCGCTCGGTGATCTGCTCACCCAACCACATGATGAAGGCGGTGCCAGCGGTCAAGGTCAGGACGCAGAGGGGGATGAACGCCCACTTGGACATCGTGACCATGGACTGGCCGGTGGAGGTGTTGGTGAGGGTCAGCGCGATGGCAGTGGACTGGACTACGCCTAGAATCACCGTGACGTAACGGGTCCACTGAGTGATCTTGCGACGGCCCATTTCGCCCTCTTTTTGCAGCTTGGCGAGCGGCTCGTAGATGACGGTGAGGAGCTGGAAGATGATCGACGCGGTGATGTACGGCATAATGCCGAGCGCGAAGATGGTGAGGCGGCGCAGGTTGCCGCCCGAGAAGAGATCGACCAGGCCGAGCGCGGAGCCGGAGTTCTGGTTGAAAAAGTCGGCAAGCAGCTTGGCGTTGATGCCGGGCGTGGGGATGTGGGCGCCCAGGCGGTAGACGGCGAGCAGGCCCAGCGTAAACAGGACGCGGGTACGAAGGTCAGGAATTTTGAAAATGTTTGCGAGCTTCTCGAACATCGTTGGGTCCTTGCGTTGCCGGGGTATTGCTAGTCTAGCGCTTTGGTGCCTGAACGGAAAAGGCCCGCAAGCCTCGGGATGCGAGGCTTGCGGGTCTTGGCGGCGTTATTTCTCGCGGATGTATTCGGTGGTCTCGTTCTCAAGCAGGATTGCCTGGCCGCCGGCAGCTTCGATTGCGGCTTTGGCAGAGGCGGAGAACTTGTGTGCGTAGACGGTGATCGCAGCCGAAATGGCGCCGTTGTTGAGAACCTTGATCAGCGAATTCTTGCGGCGACGGAGGCCCATCTCAACGATCTTCTCTAGCGTAAACATGGTCTCATTGTGCTCGGCGTGCAGCTCAGCGAGGCGGTCGAGGCCGACGACGGTGTACTCGACGCGGAAGATGTTGGTGAAGCCGCGCTTAGGCAGACGACGGTGAAGGGGCATCTGGCCGCCTTCGAAACCGCGCATGAGCGACGAACCCGAACGCGAACCCTGACCCTTGTGTCCGCGGGTCGAGGTCTTACCCATGCCTGAACCCATACCGCGGCCGACACGCTTTTTGTTTTCATTCGCCTTCTTAGGGGCGCGGAGATTGGAGAGATTACGAATTGCCATGGTGTTACTCCTCGCTAACGCCGGTACGCTCCAGGCGTATCGACTCGCATGTGGATGGTGCGGGTTGAATTACTGAACGACGCGAACAAGGTGGGGGACTTTCTTCACCATGCCGTGGATCGATGGGGTATCCTCGCGCTCGATGATCTGATTCAAGCGGGTGAAGCCGAGACCTTTGATGGTCAGCTTCTGCTTGGTTGGGGTGCAGATCATAGAACGGAAGTACTGGAGCTTGATCATGTTTGCCATTACATCCTCCGGGGCGGACCCCTTACCTTATGTACGTCTTAGCCTATGTCTCGGTGCCAGTCCGAGAAGCAGATTCCTCCGCTTCGCTACGGAATGACAACAAGAAGGCCGAGACGTTAGAGCTCGTCGATGGACTTGCCACGGCCTGCAGCCACTTCCGCCTTGTCGCGGAGCTGGATGAGCGCGTCGAACGTGGCCTTGATAACGTTGTGCGGGTTGGCGGTGCCGAGCGACTTGGTCAGCACGTTCTGGATGCCGCAGGAGGTCATGACGGCGCGAACGGTCTTGCCAGCGATGACGCCAGTACCTTCAGGAGCCGGCTTCAACATCACTTCACCGGCACCAAAATGACCCAGCACCTGGTGCGGGATGGTGGTCTCGGTAAGGTTGATCTTGAAGAGGTTCTTCTTGGCGGCTTCGATGCCCTTGCGGATCGCCTGCGGGACTTCCTTTGCCTTGCCGGAGCCGTAGCCGACGACGCCTTCTGCCGGATCGCCGATGACGACGAGCGCAGCAAACGACATGTTCTTACCGCCCTTGACGACCTTGGTGACGCGATTGATGCTCACGACCTCATCCTTGAGGTTGAGGCGGTTGGCGTCGATCTTTTTCTTCATTGCCATTTTATTTTCCTGTCCTGAACTTGTCGGGGGTGTGAGTTAGAAGTCGAGGCCGGCTTCGCGGGCTGCATCGGCGAGAGCCTTGACGCGGCCGTGATAGAGGTAGCCGCCGCGATCGAATACGATCTTTTTGACGCCCTTCTCGATGGCGCGCTCAGCGATCAATTTGCCGACGAGCTTGGCGGCTGCGATGTTGCCGCCGTAAGCGACTTCTTCGCCCTTTTTGCCCTGCGACGAAGCCGAGACAATGGTGTTGCCGGTCGAGTCGTCGATGAGCTGCACGTAGATATGGTTGAGCGAGCGATACACGTTGAGGCGGGGACGCTCGGTGGTGCCGGACATCTTCTCGCGGATACGCGTGTGGACGCGCTGGCGGATGACGTTGCGTTGGCGGGGATTGATCATGGTCTTTCTCTCTTTCCTAGTGGCGTCGGCATCGGATGACGACGTTCGGGTGGTGTTGCTGCCCGCGGCTATGAAGCTTGCCGCGAGCGATTAGATACCTGGTGCCCGTCTTGACGCATAGCGCGATTCAGACCGATCCGCTAATGATTATTTCGCGCCCGTCTTGACGCACAGCGCGCTTCAGACCGATCCGCTAATAATTACTTGGCGCCTGTCTTGACGCACAGCGCGCTTCGGACCAATCCGCTAATAATTATTTCGCGCCCGTTTTGCCGACCTTCTTCTTGAGCTTCTCGCCGGTGTAACGCACGCCCTTGTTTTTGTACGGATCGGGCTTGCGGAGCGAACGCATATCGGCGGCAACCTGGCCAACCTTCTGGCGGTCGATACCCTTGATGGTCAGGTGCAGCATCTTGGGGTCGATCTCGACTTCAATACCGGTGGGCAGCGGGAACTCGATCGGATGAGAGTAGCCGAGCGTGAACACGACCATCTCCTTCGACTTCAGTTCGGCGCGGTAGCCGATACCAACGATGTCAAGTTCCTTGGTCCAGCCGGTGGTAACTCCGGTGACGGCGTTGAAAACGAGCGCGCGGGCGAGACCGTGAAAGCCGGCCTGCGAATCGTTCTCACGCTCGAGCATAAGCTCGTTGTCCTTCTTGACAAGCGTGATGCCCTTGGGGATCAATGCGACGACTTTGCCCTTCGGGCCTTCGACAAGGACTGACTCGCCATTGATCGTGTACTTCACGGTCGTGGGCAGAGCGATGGGCTTCTTACCAATACGGGACATTGCGAATCCTTAGGTGGCTTGCGAGTCTTGGCTTACGCCATTCCACTGCAGCCGGGTAGAACAAACTTGAGAAAGCTTCGTGAAGCAGCACAGCAGCAATCGCGCGAGAGCTACTTCACCAGGGGAGTGATACCGTACTGTGCAGAGAAGCTCGCCGCCTAATGCGCAAGAGCTACCCGGCTAACGGATAATTACCAGACTTCACAGAGCAATTCGCCGCCTACACCTTCACGACGTGCCTGACGGCCGGTCATGACGCCCTTGGGCGTGGTGAGTATCGCGATGCCGAGACCGCCCTGAACGCGGCGGATATCGTCCTTGCCCTGGTAAACGCGGCAGCCGGGTTTGGAGATGCGCTTGAGGTCGCGGATGACGGACTGGTTGGCTGCGTCGTACTTGAGGTACACGCGCAGAACCTTCATGCCGTCTTCTTCGGTCGGCTTGTAGTTCGCGATGTAGCCTTCCTCTTTGAGGATGCGGGCAATTTCCATTTTGAGCTTCGAGGCGGGGGCATCGAGCTTCTGGTGGCGGGCGCGCATGGCGTTGCGGATACGGGTCAGGAAGTCTGCTACTGGGTCGGTGAGGTTCATTTACTTCTCCTTACACTCCCCGTTCGCCGCCGGTGTCTCCGGCGGAACCAGTCGAGAGTGTTTGCTGCGGTGCTGCAAAGAACTGATTACCAGCTGGACTTGACGACGCCCGGGATCTCGCCCTTGAGGGCGAGCGAACGGAAGCACAGACGGCATACGCCGAACTTGCGGAGAAACGCACGCGGACGTCCGCAGAGCTGGCAGCGGTTGTGCTGGCGCGACTTGAACTTGGGTACACGTGCATCTTTTACGGCTTTAGCGGTAGTCGACATGATCTACGGAGTCCTATCTTCTTTGGTGCGTTGTGCTGCTTGTGTGAGTGAGAGTTAGGCGCCGACGCGGAACGGCATGCCGAAGCCCTTAAGCAAGGTGCGTGCGGCATTGTCGTCCTGGGCGGTCGTGACGATGGTCACGTTCATACCCTTGATCTTGTCGACTTTCGCGTAATCGATTTCGGCGAAGATGAGCTGATCGCGCAAGCCGAGTGTGTAGTTGCCGCGGCCATCAAAGCTCTTGGTCGAAACGCCGCGGAAGTCGCGAACGCGGGGCAGAGCTACCGAGATCAGGCGATCCAGGAACTCGTACATGGTGTCGCCACGCAGGGTAACCATGGCGCCGATCGGCATGCCTTCACGCAGCTTGAACTGTGCGATCGACTTCTTGGCCTTGGTGATGACGGGCTTCTGGCCGGCAATCGAGGCGAGGTCGGCAACGAGCGGGTCCATGATCTTGACGTTCTGGGTGGCTTCGCCGAGACCCATGTTGATGACGATCTTTTCGAGCTTCGGAATCGCCATGGGGTTGGTAATGCCGAGTTCTTTGCTCAGGCTTTCGCGGATCTCATTGTCATACTTCAAACGGAAACGTGCTGGCATGTGGAATACTTCGCTTTCTCACGGTCTCGGGCTTAGGGCAGCCTACGTGGGGCGTAGCGTTCCCTGTCTACCGTTGCGTGGGGTGAACCGTTGTTTAGTGTAGCGTGAAACTGGCCCTCCTGTCACGCTTTGTAACGCGGAGGACCGGTAAATCTGGTGGCCGAGAGCTACTTCTTCTGCTTCTTCTCGGGGATGACGGCATCGTTGGACTTCGCGACGCGGACCTTCTTGTCGCCGTCCATGCGGGTACCGGTGCGGGTCGGCTTGCCTTCAGAATCCATCAGCATCACGTTTGAGATGTGGATGGTTCCCTCCTGCTCGGCGATGCCGCCCTGAATGTTCTTCTGGGGGTTGGGCTTGATGTGCTTCTTCATCATCATGACGCCTTCAACGAGGAGGCGGTTCTTTTCCGCGAGCACGCGCAGAACGCGGCCTTTCTTCCCTTTGTCCTTGCCGGCGATGACGAGAACCTGGTCGTTGCGCTTGATCTTGATCTTGGTCTTGACTACTTCATGGATACGGACTGGCATGGTGGAACCTTTCCTCGGCAAGCTGTCAGGGCCGGAACCCGCTTTGTTGTTGCTATTTGGCTGTCATCTCCAAAGGGATCTGAAGTGGTTTGGCATTCAGACCAACTGCAGATCCCCTGCAGGGATGACAAACAAAAGAGCGTCGTGCAAACCTAAGAACTAGATCACTTCAGGAGCGAGTGAGACGATCTTGAGGAACTTCTTCTCGCGCAACTCGCGGGCGACGGGTCCGAACACGCGTGTGCCGACCGGCTCCATGCCGTCATTCACGACGACTGCAGCGTTCTCATCGAAGCGGATGTACGTGCCATCGCGGCGGCGATACTCCTTGCGGGTGCGGACGATGACCGCCTTGACGACCTTGCCCTTCTTGACGGTGCCATCGGGCGATGCTTCCTTGACGGCGGCCGTGACGACATCGCCGAGGCCGGCCTTCTTGCCCAAGCCGCCGCCAAGCGGCAGGATGACTTGCAGCTTACGTGCGCCGGAGTTGTCGGCGACGGTAAGCATAGTGCGCATTTGTACTGACATTGGTCTATCTCCTGGGCCAGTGGCCCTCATGCTGCGGCAGGACTACTTGGTTTCAGAGGTAGGCACATGTTTGTGCGCGGCGGACTCAGACAGCGACGAACGGCGAACAATTTCCTCGAGCGACCAGCGCTTGAGCTTCGAAAGCGGACGCATCTCGCGGATGCGGACGACATCGCCCATGCGTGCGGAGTTCTGCTCGTCGTGCGCATAGAACTTCTTGTTCGACTTCATGACGCGCTTGTACTTGGGATGAGCCTTGCGCATTTCGATTTCGACGACGATGGTCTTCATCATCTTGGTTGAAACGACGATGCCGATCTTCTCATTACGACGGCCGGCCGCAGCCTGCGCGGTCTCGGGAGTAGTTGCAACTAACTGGGTATCAGCCATGACTATGCCTTGCCTTTCAGAGCGGCCTTGCGCTCGTTGCGTGTGCTCTTCGCCGGTGCCGCGTTCGGGACGACCGGGTTCGCCTGCTTTTCAGCGGCGAGGGTACGCTGGCGAGCAATCGTCTTGGCGCGTGCAATGTCAAGCTTCAGCACGCGGATCTTCTTGACGCCTTCCTGGTTTCCCAGGGACTTCTGAAAGCGCAGGCGGAAGAGCTGCTCGGCCGCGGTGTTCTGCGTTCCGATCAACTCCTGGTCGGTCTGGGTCAACATCTTTTCGAGTTCCATAAAACTTCTTTCTTGCCTGAACGGCATTGCAGTCTTTCGTTTGAACTACTCAGCTACTTCAACGACTTCCTTGACAACCGGCTTCACGGCATCGTGACGCATGACGAAGGTAGTCTTGAGCGGCAGCTTGTGTGCGGCGAGGCGCATCGCTTCCTTGGCGAGCTCAGGCGTGACGCCTTCCATCTCGAACAGGATGCGGCCCGGGCGAACGACGCAGACCCAGTGATCCGGAGCGCCTTTACCCTTACCCATACGGGTTTCGGCCGGCTTCTTCGTGATCGGCTTATCCGGGAACAGACGGAGCCAGACCTTGCCGCCACGCTTGATGAAGCGCGTCATCGCGATACGGCTTGCTTCGATCTGACGATCGGTGATATAGCCGCACTCGAGAACCTTGAGGCCAAAGTCGCCGAACGAGAGATCCGAACCGCGCCAGGCTTTGCCCTTCATGCGTCCGCGCTGCTGCTTGCGGTATTTTACTTTTTTCGGAGAAAGCATGTGATTATCCTCTGAAGCTGAGTGCTAGGCCGCGAAGGCGCCGGTGGTCGGTGTGGTGGCAGCAGTGCCCTGGTCGCGGCGCTTCTTCTGCTCGTAGATGTCGCCGCGGTAGACCCAGGTCTTCACGCCGATGATGCCAAAGGTGGTGGCCGCTTCAGAGAAGCCGTAGTCGATGTCCGCACGCAACGTGTGCAGCGGCAGACGACCCTGTAGATACCACTCTGAGCGGGCAATCTCGCCGCCGTTGAGACGGCCCGACACGCGGACCTTGATGCCCTTGCAGCCGAAACGCAGCGCCGAATCAACCGACTTGCGCATGGCGCGACGGAAGCTGACGCGCTTTTCGAGCTGAAGCGCAATAGCCTCAGAAACGAGCTGAGCATCGAGCTCCGGCTTGTTCACTTCGAGGATGTCAATGAAGACCTCGCGCGAGGTGCGCTTCTGGATGTCGGCCTTGAGCTTGTCGATCTCGGCGCCCTTGCGGCCGATGATGATGCCCGGACGCGCGGTGCGGATGATCAAACGCAGCTTGTTGCCAGGACGCTCGACTTCAACTGAGCTGACGCCGGCTGCCTTCAGCTTCTCGCGCAGCTCAGCCTTCAGCTTAACGTCTTCGACGAGCAACTTGTCATAGCCACGCTCTACGAACCAGCGCGACTTCCACGGCTTGTTGATGCCGAGGCGAAACCCATACGGATGGACTTTCTGTCCCATAGCTTCCCTTTTTCTGCTCGTCACCCTGGGTGAGAGGAGCGTGTGCACGAATCTCTAAGTTTACCGGCTTTGCGGGCATTCCGCGAACCGGAAGAATGTCGTTATGCCTTGGCCTTGTTCGGCTTCTTACTGGCAACCTTTGCAGGCTCAGCTTTCTGCGCGCCCGGGATTGCAGCTACTGAAGTTTTCTCAGCCACCGTCACGATGATGTGGCAAAGGCGACGCTGGTAGCGGAACGCACGGCCCATGGGGGCAGGGCGGATACGCTTCATGCGGGGGCCTTCATTGGCGATCGCGGTGTGAACGTACAGGTTGTCGACATCGACATCCAGACCCTGCTCGCCGGAAACGTAAGCAGCGTTGGCAATGGCCGACTGCAGAACTTTTTCGACAACCGGCGCCATGCGCTTGGTGCTGAAGTGAATCGTGTTGATCGCCTGCTCGACGCGCAAGCCCTTGATCATGTCAAGGACCAGCTTCGCCTTCTGCGGGCTGGTGCGCTGAAACTTGGCTTCAGCGCGGAACTCTCGGATTTTTGCTACAGTCTTCGCCATGATGATCTCTCTTCACAAATCTTGATGGCCGCGGCTAGTGCCCCGGCAATTGACTAACGGGGCTTTGCGCTCTCACCGGACTTGGCCGAGTGACCCTTGAAGGTGCGCGTCAGCGAGAACTCGCCGAGCTTGTGGCCGACCATGTTTTCCGTCACGTAGACCGGGATAAACTTACGGCCGTTGTGGACGGCGATCGTGTGGCCGACAAACTCGGGGAAGATCGTCGAGCGGCGGGACCAGGTCCGCACCACCTTCTTATCGTTTGTCTGATTCATGACCGTGATCTTGGTCATCAGGTGCCCGTCAATGAACGGACCTTTCTTTGTGGAACGGCTCATGTTGCTCCTTTGCTGTATACGACGAATCTATCGGCCGCCGTCTGCGCCTTACGTGAAGCCAGCGCACGTACGGCCTCGAGACTTGGTGTAGCTTTTACTTCCCGGTGAACTCTTATTTGCCCTTGTTGCGGCGCGTGACGATGAACACATCCGTCCGCTTGTTGTTACGCGTCTTGTAACCACGCGTGGGCTGGCCCCAGGGGGTGACGGGGTGACGTCCGCCCGAGGTCTTACCTTCACCACCACCGTGCGGGTGATCGACGGGGTTCATGGAAACACCGCGGTTGGCAGGGCGAATACCCTTCCAGCGGTTGCGTCCGGCCTTACCGATGGTGACGTTCTCGTGGTCCGTGTTGCCGACCTGACCGATCGTCGCCATGCACTCGACGAGAACCTTGCGAGTCTCACCGGAGGGCAGCTTGAGCAGCGCGTAGTCACCTTCTTTGGCAATCAGGTTGACCTGTGCGCCGGCAGAACGGGCCATCTGCGCGCCCTTGCCGGGACGCAGCTCAATGTTGTGCACGATCGTACCGAGAGGAATGTTCTTGAGCGGGAGCGCGTTGCCGACGAGGATGTCAGCTTCCGGGCCGGACATGACCTGCTGGCCGACCTTTAGACCGACCGGCTGGATGATGTAGCGCTTCTCACCATCGGCGTATGCGATCAGCGCGATGCGCGACGAGCGGTTCGGGTCGTATTCGATCGTCTCTACCTTGCCGACGATGCCGTACTTTTCACGCTTGAAGTCAATCAAGCGGAGCTTTTGTTTGTGGCCGCCGCCCTGGTGGCGGATGGTCATCTTACCAGAGCTGTTACGTCCACCGGTGCGCGGCTTGACAGTCAGAAGCGGCTTGTAGGGCTCGTTCGTGGTGATGTCGTCATTGACGAGCTTCGTCTGGAAGCGGAGCGTCGGGGTAATCGGTCGGAATGATTTGATTGGCATTGCTTGGATCCATTCTCCTGGCAGCTACTCGCCAGATAGGTGATGCATGGGCCGGTCGCGTCTTTCGAAAGAAGCGATACCCGGCCCAGACACTAAATGCTGTTCAGGTAATCCGGCATCTTTTCGCCTTCTTGCAAGCGAACATAGGCCTTCTTCCAGTCAGGGCGGTAGCCGGTAAACTTACCGCGCTTGCGCTCTTTGCCTTCAATGATCGCGGTGCGGACGCCCGCAACCTTGATCTTGAAGAGCGACTCAACAGCCTGCTTGACTTCGGTCTTGGTGGCCTTCTCGGCAACTTCAAACACAAGCGTGTTCTGCGTTTCCTTGACGGTCATACCCTTCTCGGTGATCAGCGGGCGACGGATAACGGTATAGAGGGTAGGCATTATGCAGCCTCACTTTCAGAGCTGGCAGCTTCCGCGTGCGAGCGCTTGGAGACAGCCTTCTTCAGCGTCTCCTGAATGGCTTCGAGTGCGTCCTTTGAGAAGATCGCGTGCTCGTAGCGAAGCAGGTCGTAGGGATGAACTTCGCTCGAAAGAACGAGCTCAACACCTTGCAGGTTGCGGCTGCCGAGGTACAGCTTCTCGTCCAGCTTGCGGCTCGACTCGACCAGCAGCGTGGTCTTGCCGGCTTCGAGCTTGGTCAACGCCTGGCGATACAGCTTGGTCTTGCCCTCGGCGAGCTCGAACGAATCGACCACCGTGAACTTGCCATCCTGAATCTTCGCTGAGATTGCTGAACGCAGCGCGCCCATAAGCTTCTTGCGCGGGAACTGATACTCGTAGCTGCGCGGCTGGGGTCCGTGGACCGTACCACCACCACGCCAGATGGGGGACCGAATGGAACCGACGCGAGCGCGGCCGGTACCCTTCTGCTTCCACAGCTTCTTGCCTGAACCGGAAACGTTCTTGCGGACCTTGGTGGCCGCAGTGCCCTGACGGAGCGCTGCGCGGTAATGCTTGACAGCCTCCCAGAGGAGCGCATCGTTGATCTCGGCGGAGAACACTTCGTCGAGGAGATCAAACTCCCCGACGTTTTCGCCGGTCAAATTGACTACGTTAATCTTTGACATTGGTAGCTTTCCTGCCGGCGATCGATGCCGCCGGCCCTTCCTTTGTATGTCCGCAATCAGCGCGGCTGCTGTGCTGCTACTTCTTCTTAGCGGGTGCTGCCTTCTTCGAAGCCTTGAGCGCGTCCTTGGTGGCCGCACCGGCAAATCCACGACGCTCGCGCGGCGGAGCCTTCGCCTTCGAGATCAGCACAAACGCATCGCGATGGCCGGGGACGGCGCCTTCGACGAGGATCAAGTTGTCTTCGAGATCGATCGCGCGGATACGAAGATTGCGTACCGTGACCTGGTCCGTACCCATGTGGCCGGGCATACGCTGACCCGGGAACACGCGCGACGGGAACGAAGACGCACCGATCGAGCCCTGCACCTGGAACATGTGACCATGCGATTTGGGTCCGCCACCGAAGCCGTGGCGACGGATAACGCCTGCAAAACCGCGGCCCTTGCTGGTACCGATCACGTCGACGAAACGCTCGTTCTCAAAGATGTCGACGAGGATGCGATCGCCCGCCTTGATCGGCTCTGCATCGCCCTTGGGGGCGGTGTACGGGACTTCCTTGATCATCTTCACCGGCGGCACGTTCGACTTTGCGAAGTGCCCGGTCATCGCCTTGTTGATCTTCGACGCCTTGATAAAGTCAACGTAGCCGATTTGCGCGGCCTCGTAACCATCGGTCGCCATCGTCTTGAGTTGCGTAATCACGCACGGGCCGGCCTTAAGGACCGTTACCGGATGTACATCGCCGCGCTCATCAAAGATCTGCGTCATGCCGATCTTTTTGCCAAGAATTCCTGTTACTGACATGGTGTTTCCCTTTCCTCATCATGCCCGCCGGATCACTCAGGCGAGGCACTGCCGGGGTTGTGCTGCAAAAGTTATTTCTGAACGGTCTTGATTTCAACGTCCACACCAGCTGGCAGATCGAGCTTCATGAGCGCGTCCACGGTCTGCTGGGTCGGCTCAAGAATATCGATCAGGCGCTTGTGCGTGCGGATCTCGAAAGCCTCGCGGGACTTTTTGTCCACGTGGGGCGAGCGCAAAACGCAATATTTGTTCTTCATCGTGGGGAGCGGAATGGGGCCGGCAACCTGGGCACCCGTACGCTTTGCCGTCTCGACGATTTCACCGGTGGATTGATCCAGCACGCGGTAGTCATACGCCTTCAGGCGAATTCTGATTCTCTGTCCAGCCATGTGTTGACTCTTTTCTGACGCAAAGATCGTTGGGAGTAGTTCGCAGGCGATCGACTTCTAGACCAACCAGCGACTCTCGTGAATCTTAAATCAAGCGACTCTTTATAGTACTTGATAACGCAGTAAAAGGCACCCGAAATTCCCGGGTGCCCTCAACCAATTACTTGATGATTTCGCTGATGGTGCCGGCGCCGACGGTGCGGCCGCCTTCGCGAATTGCGAAGCGCAGGCCCTTCTCCATGGCGACAGGCGTGTGCAGCGTGATCTCGAGCTGGATGTTGTCGCCCGGCATGCACATCTCGGTGCCTTCCGGAAGCTTCGCGGAACCAGTAACGTCGGTAGTGCGGAAGTAGAACTGGGGGCGGTAGCCGTTGAAGAACGGCGTGTGGCGGCCGCCTTCTTCCTTGCTCAGGACGTAAACTTCGCCCTTGAACTCGGTGTGCGGCTTGATCGAGCCAGGCTTCGCGAGAACCATGCCGCGCTGTACTGCTTCCTTCGCGATACCGCGCAGGAGCAGGCCGGCGTTGTCGCCCGCGAGACCTTCGTCCAGCTGCTTCTTGAACATTTCGACGCCGGTGCAGACGGTCGGCTGCGTGTCGCCGAAGCCGACGATTTCGCAGGCCTCGCCAACCTTGACCTTGCCGCGCTCGATACGGCCAGTAACGACCGTGCCGCGACCGGAGATCGAGAAGATGTCTTCGATCGGCATCAGGAACGGCAACTCAACCGCACGCGTGGGCTGCGGGATGAACTTGTCGACAGCTTCCATCAGCTCGTCGATCTTCAGTTCCCACTCGGCCTCGCCGTTCAGGCCGCCGAGGGCCGAACCACGGATGATCGGGGTATCGTCACCGGGATAGTCGTACTTGCTCAGGAGCTCGCGGACTTCCATTTCGACGAGCTCGATGAGCTCCTCGTCTTCAACCGCATCGCACTTGTTCAGGAATACGACGATGAACGGAACGCCAACCTGACGGGCGAGCAAAACGTGCTCCTTGGTCTGGGGCATCGGGCCGTCAGTCGCAGCCACAACGAGAATAGCCCCGTCCATCTGCGCAGCACCGGTGATCATGTTCTTGATGTAGTCGGCGTGGCCCGGGCAGTCGACGTGCGCGTAGTGGCGGTTCGGCGTCTCGTACTCGACGTGCGAAGTCGAGATCGTGATGCCGCGCTCGCGCTCTTCAGGTGCGTTGTCGATCGTGTCGAACGAACGAAACGTGTTCTTCGGGTTGTGCTTGGACAGAACCTTGGTGATCGCAGCCGTCAGCGTGGTTTTGCCGTGGTCGATGTGCCCAATGGTGCCGATGTTGACGTGCGGTTTAGACCGGTCGAACTTTTCCTTACCCATCTCTATTCTCCTTGTTGCTTAAGTCTTGCTGCTAAAGTCGTGAGCTACTTGGCGTCCTTGCCCGTTTGCTTCGCAATGATCTCTTCCGATACCGACCGCGGCGCTTCCTCGTACTGCTTGAATTGCATCGAGTAGTTCGCGCGTCCCTGGGTGGCGCCGCGCATGTGCGTTGCGTAGCCGAACATGGTCGAAAGCGGTACTGAAGCCCGGATGGCTTGCGTATTCCCAACCATCTCCATGCCTTCAATGCGTCCGCGCCGCGAGTTCAGGTCGCCGATGATCGTACCCATGTAGTCCTCGGGCACAGTCACTTCAACCGCCATCACCGGCTCGAGCAGCACAGGCTTCGCCTTGCGTGCGGCTTCCTTGAAGGCCATTGAACCGGCGATCTTGAAGGCCATTTCATTCGAGTCGACATCGTGGTAGCTGCCGTCATAAAGCGACACCTTGATGTCGACCATTTCGTAGCCCGCCAGCACGCCGCCCTGCATCGCTTCCTGGATGCCCTGGTCGATCGGCTTGATGTACTCCTTCGGCACCGTACCGCCCTTGGTGTCGTTGGTGAACTCGTAGCCCTTGCCCGGCTCGTTCGGCGAGATACGGATCTTTGCGTGGCCGTAGTTACCGGATCCACCCGTCTGCCGGATGTACTTGCCTTCCGCATCGGCGTTCGCGCGGATGGTCTCGCGGTAGTTCACCTGCGGCTTGCCGACATTGGCCTCGACCTTATACTCACGCATCATGCGGTCGACGATGATCTCAAGGTGCAGCTCGCCCATACCCGCGATGATGGTCTGACCCGAGTCAATATCCGTGCGGACATTGAATGTGGGATCTTCCTGCGCGAGCTTCGAGAGGGCAACGCCCATCTTCTCCTGGTCCGCCTTCGTCTTCGGCTCTACCGCAACCTCGATGACGGGCTTCGGAAAGTCGATTGATTCGAGCACAACCGGGCTCTTATCGGAGCAGATGGTATCGCCCGTGACAAGGTTCTTGAGACCAACGGCGGCGCAGATATCGCCCGCGAGGACTTCGGTGATTTCTTCACGCTTGTTGGCGTGCATCTTGAGCAAGCGACCGATGCGCTCCGTCTTGCCGGTACGCGGATTCAGAACGGAATCGCCCGTCTTCAGCACGCCCGAGTAGACGCGGACGAAGATCAACTGGCCCACGAACGGGTCGGTCATGATCTTGAATCCGAGAGCAGAAAGCGGCTCGGTATCTTCCGGCTTGCGCACGATTTCAACCGACATATCGTCAGGGTCGTGACCGATCATCGGAGGAATGTCGAGCGGGCTCGGCAGGTAGTCGACGACGGCATCAAGCAGCGTCTGCACACCCTTGTTCTTGAACGACGAACCACAGAGGACCGGGAAGATCTTCATCGCGATGGTCGCGGTGCGGATACCCTTCTTGAGCTGTGCTTCGGTGGGGTCTTCGCCTTCGAGAAACATGTTCATGATGTCGTCGTCAGAGTCGGCGACGGCTTCAATCAGCACTGCGCGAGCGGCCTGAGCGGTCTCGAGCAGTGCAGCCGGAATCTCTTCAATCGAGTACTCCGCGCCCATCGTTTCGTCGTGCCACAGGATCGCCTTCATTGTCACGAGATCGACGACGCCGAGGAACTTCGCCTCCGCACCAATCTGAATGTTGATCGGAATCGCACGCGCGCCCAGGCGATCAACAATCGTCGAGGTCGCATAGACGGCATCCGCGCCGGCCTTGTCCATCTTGTTGATGAAGCAGACCCGCGGAACCTTGTACTTGTCAGCCTGGCGCCACACCGTTTCGGACTGGGGCTGCACACCGGCAACCGCGTCGAAGCAGGCGACAGCACCGTCGAGCACACGCAGCGAACGCTCGACTTCAGCCGTGAAGTCGACGTGACCGGGCGTATCGATGATGTTGATGCGCTGGTCCTTCCAGGTGCAGGTGGTCGCGGCCGACGTGATCGTGATGCCGCGCTCCTGCTCCTGCTCCATCCAGTCCATCGTCGCCGTACCTTCGTGCACTTCGCCGATACGGTGCGTGATGCCCGTATAGAACAAAATGCGCTCGGTCGTCGTCGTCTTGCCGGCGTCGATGTGCGCCATGATCCCGATATTCCGGCAACGATTCAGCGGTATAGTGCGTGCCACGGTGATATCTCTTCTCTGCAGCCAGGGCTGCGGTTCAAAACAAAAGCTGTTCTCAGTTCACGGTTCTCGGTTCTCGGTTTCTCACTTTCCGAGAACCGAGAACCTACAACAGAGAACCAGTTGTTACCAGCGATAGTGAGCGAACGCCTTGTTGGCTTCTGCCATGCGATGAACGTCTTCCTTCTTCTTCATCGCGGCGCCACGGCCGTTTGCAGCGTCAAGCAGCTCTGCGGTCAACTTATCGACCATGCCCTTCTCGCCACGTGCGCGGCCGTAAGTAACAAGCCAGCGGATCGCGAGAGACGTGCGGCGCTCGGGAAGGACTTCAATCGGCACCTGGTAGTTGGCACCACCGACGCGGCGGGACTTTACTTCAAGCAACGGCTTGCAGTTTTCGATTGCCTTCTTGAACAGCTTCAGAGCCTCGTCGCCACCCTTCTGCTCCAGGTTGGTCATGGCGGTGTAGAAGATGCCCTGCGCGGTCGACTTCTTGCCGCCCCACATCATGCTGTTCACGAACTTGGTGACCAGGGTCGACTGGTACACGGGATCCGGATTCACTTCACGCTTTGCGATATAACCTTTACGCGGCATTGCTTATCTCTTCTTCCCCCAGCTCGGTGACTTCTCACGTGCTGGGCCTGTTGTGGCGGGAGAGATAGCCCCTCCCGCGGTACTTTACTTCGCAGCCTTCGGACGCTTTGCGCCGTACTTGGAACGGCTCTGCATGCGCTTTGCAACGCCGACCGAGTCCAGCGTTCCACGAACGACGTGGTAGCGAACGCCCGGCAAATCCTTCACACGGCCGCCGCGGATCAGCACAATCGAGTGCTCCTGCAGGTTATGCCCGATACCCGGGATGTACGTCGTCACTTCGATCCCGTTGGTCAAACGGACGCGGGCCACTTTACGCAGCGCCGAGTTCGGCTTCTTGGGGGTCTGGGTGTAGACGCGCGTGCACACACCACGGCGCTGGGGCGAACCCTGCAACGCCGGGCTGGCAGTCTTGTAACGAACCGGCGAGCGGCCCTGCTTGACCAATTGATGAAACGTAGGCACGTGTTGCTCCTTGAGGTAAATCTAAACTTGTGCGCACAACCAGGAAAAAACGCCTCACGCGCACAATTCGAGGACGCTGGAAGCGCCTCGCGCGAAGTTTGTTCCCTGCCTGGAGTGCGTCTGGCAAATCAATCTCAGACGAAAACACAGTCGACGGTGACCGAACTCCCATCCCTCACGAACCAAGTACAGAGGGGTAAGCCGGCTCCGTTTCGCTGTTCCCGACCGCATAGCCCATGCATAGGAGCAGGGTGGCGCAGTCGCGTTTGCGAAGGGCTGCGGTACAGCGCTTTCCACACAGCAGAAAAGCCCGCAGTAAAGCTCTCGTACAACAACATCAAGTGTAGCGCAGGCAAGGCCTCCCGTCCAACCGGACACGGAGAACTCCCCACCAACCAAACCTACCGTTCAAAAATATCAACACAGGGCGAGACCGTCAATCAGAATTGAAAATCTTGTGCCCCACCCATCGCGCTTTGTGCGATGGGTGGGATGAGCGACACCAACTCAGCTCATAGGAGCTCGAAGCAACTAGTATTGGCACCAGTGCAACTCCCGCAATACATGTCGACCCAATTCCCCGGCCTCCTGCTTAGCCCACCGCTGTTCTATCGCTGGCCGGTCGGCATCCGTTTCGAACTAGGCGTCGAAGAGGCAGGCACATCCTATGACGACGTTGTGTTAGCCCGCGCCTGTGCGCTCTACGAGGCGACATTCCAAGCCGATGATTTCGCCTTCATTGTTTCCGGCAAGAGCATTTCACCCAACGGGGCGGGGTTCGATGGCCCTATGGCCGGTATGCCATTCGCGTTCCCGATGTCTTTGAACTCGCCAGAAAGCTGTCACTCGGGCTCCATGGCATCGCCCGGCGACAACGCCTCGTAACCGAACAAGACGGAGACAGTCGTGAGATCACGACCTACCGCTGGACACAGATCGCACCCCGGAACATCGATTACCAGTCCATTCTCAAAGCCAAAGCGAACGCTGATTATCACCTGCACCGCCCACGCACCAGCGACCGAGTCTACTTCGTCAACATGACTCGCAACATCGTCCTCCACATGTATGACGACCGTGGCATGGACCTGGTAGCCTCAAGCCGGGAGGCCCTCCAAGGTATCCACGACGCCTACAAGCCCTGGATTCTGGAGTATGACCGCGATCGTATCGGATCGACCTTCGGCAGCTTCGCCACAACCAACACGTAAAAGCAAAGGCTGCTTTCCGGCTGCCCTCCCGGCGTGATTGCTGCCGTTCGCCGCCGCCATATTATGGGAGCGACTTCAGCCGCGCCACCAGCAGCGTGTCCAAGCCGCTTATACGGCACGGCTGAAGCCGGCCCATAAACAAAGCCCAAGCCTGCGTCGACTGTTGCTGAAGCCGTGCTTTGAAAACCCCTTCGCTTCCTATCCGACCGAAGACCCAACACGCCACGCCATGTCCTCCCCCTGAAACCCGCCGCAATTGTGATAGCTTTCTGCAATGAAGCGTCTCTCCTGCGCCCCCCTCTTCCTCCTTGCCACCACCGCCATGGCCCAGTCCGGAACCCCTGCCCTCATGACGCCGCTCGCCAACCCCGACCCGCGTCTTGCCGCCATCCACGCCAAGGCTGACAACGCCCGCGGCATCGGCTCGGTTGCGATTTCGCCTGACGGCACAGTCGTCGCCTACACTGTCGGCCGCGGTGGCCCACGCGGCGGCGGCGGAGGCGGTGGCAATCCCATCGTGCTCGCACCGGTGGCAGCGCATGAGCAGTCGCAGGAGAAGCTGATTTCCGGCTCCACCAGCACCCATTGCTCGAACTCCTCGCCCGTCTTCAGCCCGGACTCGCAGACGATCGCCTACACCAGCACCTGCACCACCAAGGACGACAAGCCCGGTGACCCACAAATCTTCCTCTACTCCCGCGCCACCGGTGCCAGCACCCAGCTCACCAAGCTCAAGGGCATCTTCCAGGAAGTAGCCTTCACGTCCGACAATCAGCATCTCGCCTTCCTCTTCGTAGCCGACGCCACCCGCTCCGCCGGCGCGCTCGCCGCGATGAAGCCCTGGGCCGGAGTCATTGGGGAGGATGGCCTTGAAATCCAGCGCGTCGCCATGATCTCGCTCGATTCCACCGACGGCCAGCCCGGCTTCCTGACCCCGCCCAACCTCCACGTATACGAGTTCGGCTGGTCCCCCATCGCGCCTGAAATGACCTACGTCGCAGCCGCGCCTCCGGGAGAAAACAACTGGTGGGTCGCCAAGCTCTACACCCAGGCCCGCAACTCCGATCCCAAGGTCGTCTTCGACCCCAACACCACTAAATCCGCGCTTCACGGCCTGCAAATCGCCGTCCCCCGCTTCTCGCCCGACGGCAAAAAGATCGCCTTCATCGGCGGCCTGATGTCCGACCAGGGCTCCACCGGCGGCGACGTCTGGACCGTTTCCGCCAACGGTGGCGAGCCCACCAATGTCACCCCCGGCATCGATGGCTCGCCCACCTATATCTCCTGGACCGGCCCAGACAACATCGGCTTCATTGAAGACAAATCCGGCCACACGCACATCGGCGACTACACCGTCAGCACCCGCAAGCCGGACTTCGACACCGACCTCGGCGAGGTCACCGTCTCAGGCGGCCCCATCAAGAACGCCATCGGCGTCTCAGACCACGGCATCCTCGCCCTGGTCGAGCAAGGCCACGCCCAGGCCCCCGAGCTCTTCGTCGGCCAGTCCAACGCGCTCAAGCAGTTCACCCACTTGAACGACGGTGCCAAGTCCACTGCCCGCACCGAATCCGTCGAGTGGAAAAACGACCAATTCAACGTCCAGGGCTGGCTCACCTACCCCGCCGACTACAACCCCGCAAAAAAGTATCCGCTCATCGTCAGCGTCCACGGAGGCCCATCCGCCTCCGCCGGCGCCTCCTTCTCTGGCCCCGTCTGGGCGCAGCTCGGCTACTTCGTCCTGGCTCCTAACCCGCGCGGCTCGTTCGGCCAGGGTGAGGCCTTCACCGCCGCCAATCGCAAGGACTTCGGCTATGGAGATCTGCGCGACATTGAAGCCGGCATGGACTTCATCGAAGCCAAAATACCCGCCATCGACAAAAAGCGCGAAGGCCTGATGGGCTGGAGCTATGGCGGCTTTATGACCATGTTCGGCGTCACCCAGACCACGCGTTTCCGCGCTGCGGTCGCCGGCGCCGGCCTGTCCAACTGGCTCAGCTACTACGGTGAGAACTCGATCGACCAATGGATGACCCCGTTCTTCGGCGCCACCGTATATGACGACCCAGCCGTCTACGCCAAGTCCTCCGCCATCAACTTCATCAAGAACGTCAAGACCCCCACCCTTGTTGTCGTCGGCGACCGCGACGGCGAGTGCCCCGCCCCGCAGTCGTTCGAGTTCTGGCACGCCCTGCGCGCGGAAGGCGTCAAAACCCAGCTCGTCGTCTTCCCCAATGAAGGCCACGGCTTCCGCGACCCGGCCCACATCCGCGATCTCGAAGCCCGTCAGGCCGCCTGGTTCGCAGAAAACATGCCGGCCCAGTAAAGGTCACCGGCTTGACCACAAGCGAAGCCACAGGAAAGCAGTCCTGTGGCTTTTCTGTGCCTTTGCCTTTCCCGTGGCACTTTCCGTGCTGAATCTTTCGCCCGGAGCCCTAACCCTTCCCCTGCCCGAACGTCCAATCCCGAACTCCAGCCCAGCGTCCATCCGCGCCTAATTTGCTCTTCCCCGGATGAACTTCTAGACTGGAGATTGAAATTTCATGCAATCACCCGTTCAACCGTGCCCGGACTTGCGGCCACGGAGAGGAATAAAGAGCTCAATGCGCAGGTTTGTCACGTTAGCTGTACTTCTGCTGTTCGCCGTACCTTTCGGCGTGTCCATTTCCGGCTGCAAAAAGGCCACCGTCGTCGATTATTGCAACGGGCAGAACTCCGGTCTCGCGGTCGGCCAGCTCACCACGCTGGACCTTGAGCCGCGCCTCACCGGAATCTCGCTCAACCAGGGTCAGATCTCGCAATCATCCGGGCCTTCCGGGTCCGATTGCAAGGGCAGCAGTGTTAGTGCGGGCGTCGTCGTTTACGCTTCCAGCAACCTCACGCTGGTCGACATCCAGCCTAATACCGGGCGTCTTTGCGCCGGAACCTGGAATCGCCAGACCGGCGGCGGCATCCCGGACTACACCGTCTGCACCCCGGGTGTAACCTCCGGCACAGCCTTCATCACGGCAACCGCACAGGGCGTCTCCTCGAACCCCATTCCGGCGTACGTTCACCCCATCGTCACCAGCATCCTGCTCGGGCCGCCTTCCACTAATTGCAATCCGGCCGCCGGCGCTGCGTATGACCCCGCCAGCAATTGCTACAACACCACCATCGTCAACGGTGCCTGCCAGACGACGACCCCTGTCGCTTCCACCGCTTACGTCGGCGACCGTTGCATCTCGCAGGGCCAGTCCGCGCAGCTGGTTGCGCGCGTGTACGCCGGTGCCACCAACATCAGCTGCCTCGTCGGCCCGCTGTCGTTCTCCTCGCTCAACCCCAGCACGGTCACCATCGACGTCAACGGTCTGGCCACCGCCGCCGCGCCTGGCTCCGGCATCATCCAGGCCAGCAACATCCTCACCTCCAGCTCTGCCGGCTTCTTCAGCACCTGCCCGCCGGCTACCATTTCGCTTGCCGCTGCCGGCTCCACCGCACCGCCCACCGCGCCGCTCACGGTCAACACCAACAGCTCGCAGTCCCTGGTCGCGACGATCAAGGACACGCAGGGCAACGCCATCAACAACCTGCAGCTCACCTACGTTTCCACGACGCCCATCACCATCCCCGCCACTGGCAACGTCATCACGCCCGTCTATCCCGGATCAGGAACCATCTCCGCGCTCTGCCAGCCGCCGGCCTGCAATGCCTCTTCGTTCCCGTTGGTTGGCCTCTACGGCAACGGCCTGCCCATCGTCTCGAACCCCGTCCAGATCAACTCGAACGGCACCGCCAACTCCACCATTCTTTACATCGCCTCGACTGGCTCGCAATATGTGCAGCCCGTAGACTTCACTTCCACGTCGCAGGCCGCGCCCACCCGCTTGCCCTTCACACCCAACTCCATGGTGATCAGCAACGATCTTTCCACCATCTACATGGGTTCCGGCAACGAGCTCATGGTCCTGTCCGTTTCAGGTGCCAACGTCACCCTTGCAGCGGTGTACCCGGGGATCATGGGCAAGGTGCTTGCCGTCTCGCCCGATAATTCCACCGTCGTCATCACCGACCCCACCCGCAACCTGACCTACCTGGTCACGGGTAGCGGCACCCTGCAGACGGAAATCGGCGGCACCGGTACCCGCGCCTCCTGGACGCAGGACTCAACCACGGTCTACATTGCCACGACAGACGGCCGCGTGCTCGTCCACTCCAGCTTCCTTGGCTGGCAGCCCGTCACCACCGGCCAGATTTCAGATGTCGTCGTGACTGTCCCGAACGTTGGCATCTACCTCGGCGGCAATCCGGTTCAGGCCCGCACCAACTGCCCCGCCACGACCATCAACAACCCAAATACCGGCTTCAACCAGACGACGACCAACACTTTCTACCCCTTCGCCTCCAACACCTTGACCGCCACTGCTGACCTTCTCGCCGCCACCAACGATGGCGCGCACATCCTTGGTGCCAACGTTGGCGGTCTTTCGGACATCGTCACGAACGTCAAGAGCGGCAGCTGCCAGAACCTCACCTTCACCAACGCCTTCACGGGGATCAAGCCTTTCGTCGGCGTTGCCCCCACGGCCATCACCAGCGTACTGGCGACGACGGATTCCGCCTTCTCCTTCGTCACCTATCAGGGCACAGGCGCGGCAGTCCCGCAGTACGTTCCGGCGACCGGCACGCTCAGCACCATCGCGCTGCAGAAGACCGCGAGCGGCACGCCGATCGCGCCTGTCTCGGGCGTGATCAGCTCGGATAACCTGACGCTCTACGTAGGCTCTTCTGGCGACAACATCGTGCATCGTCTGACCCGCGGTACCACCGGCTTTGCCGACACCGTCACCCCGGTAATCCCCGCACTGGTGGGCATCAACGGCGGCATCGCGACGCCCGACCTGCTGGTCCAGAAGCCACGCCGCGCGACCAACTAAACCCTCGCAGCATTTGCCCCTGAACGACCCGACGCCAACCCCGTCGGGTCTTTTAGTCTTCGCACCCCTCCCGCTGCAAAGCACCAAACCTATAACCGCGATACCTTAGCTCATGACCCCCGGCACGCCTTCCGCCCAGCCCAACGTCACCGCGTTTTCACTCGCCGAGCTTTCCCCCCGGCTCGGGTTCCTGCTCGTCCTCACCGGCGCACTCGCAGGGCTGACCAGCGGCCTGCTCATGCGGCTCTTGCGACTCGTCCAGCACCTCAGCTTCCAGTACTCCTCAGGAGACTTCCTCGCCGGCGTCCGCCAGGCCGCGCCCGGTCACCGCGTCGCCGTGCTCATTCTCGCCGGCATCTTTGCAGGCGTCACGCTCTACCTCTTGCGCCGGCTCAGCAGCGATGGCCCGACGGAAGTCACCGGCGCAATATGGCACCACGACGGCTTCCTCAGGCCAGGGCCGACCCTCGCCAAGTCCTTCATCTCGATCGTCGTCGTCGGCATGGGCGCCGCCATTGGCCGTGAAGCCGCACTCAAAGACGCCGCCGCCACCGTCGCCGGCACCCTGTCTGACTGGTTCACCCTGACCCCTGCCCAAAGACACCTGCTGGTAGCCTGCGGAGCCGGAGCCGGCATGGCCGCCGCCTATAACGTCCCGCTGGGCGGCGCGCTGTTCGCGGCAGAGGTCCTGCTCGGCACCATGGCACTGCCCGCAGTCCTGGCCACCCTCACCACCTCAGTCGTGGCCGTCGGCGTCTCCTGGCTCATGCTCCCCAACGCCCCAACCTTTCAGGTCGACGCCCTCTCTTTCTCGCCCTCGCTCCTGCTCTGGGCCGCGATCGCAGGCCCTATCCTTGGCATCGCCTCCGCCGGCTACGTCAAAGTCATCCGCTGGGCGAGCAGCGGCAAGCCCGCTGGCTGGCTGCTCCTCGCCGCGCCTATCGTGGTCTTCACCGCGCTCGGCCTGCTGTCGATTCCCTTCCCGGAAGTTCTCGGCAACGGCAAAAACGTGGTCCAGGAAATCTTCGGCAGCCGCCTCGGTCTCGGCCTCATGATCTGGCTGCTGGTCCTGCGCCCCCTAGCGACCGCCCTCTGCCTGAAGTCCGGCGCACCCGGCGGCCTGTTCACCCCCACCATGACCTTCGGCGCAATGCTCGGCGGCATTTTGGGCGAGGCATGGAGTTACCTGGCCCCACGAGCCTCCAAAGACAGCTACGCCATCGTCGGTGCCGGCGCCATGCTGTCCTCCGCCTCGCACGGGCCCATCTCGTCCATCGTCTTCATGCTGGAGCTCACCAACCACACCGATATCCTCATCGTCCCGCTCCTCATCGCCGCTGCCGGCGCAACCGTCACCGCACGCCGTTTCGAGGAGCATTCCATCTACTCCCTGCGTGGCTAGTTCCGCGACCAGCGGTGTATCGTAAATGCAGGCGTTAGACCCGGAGAAACACAGCATGGCAGAAGTCGATTCGCAGGTCGCACAGGAGTTCGCAAAGCTCCGCATCACCGCGCTCAACAGCACACATCGCGCCCACAAAGCCAAAATGGTCGACTTCGGCGGCTGGGATATGCCGGTCGAGTACTCCGGCCTTATCGCCGAGCACATGGCCGTCCGCACCGCCGTCGGCCTCTTTGACGTGTCCCACATGGGCGATATCCAACTCCGTGGCCCCGGCTCGCTCGCCGCCCTGCAGCGCCTGCTCATGAACGATTGCAGCAAACTCCAGACCGGCCAGGCCCACTACAGCGCCATGCTGTACGAGGACGGCACCTTCGTCGACGACGTCGTCCTGCACAAGCTCAGCGACAACGACTACCTCATCGTCATCAACGCCGGCACGCGAGAGAAAGACGTCGCCTGGGTCCGCAAGCAGATCGGCCACATGCCGGGCGTCCATATTAACGACTTCAGCGACTACTACACGCAGCTAGCCATCCAGGGCCCCAAGGCTGAAGCGACGCTGCAAAAGCTAACCAGCACCGATCTCAGCGTCATCAAAAATTACTGGTTCACCTGGGGCCAGGTCTGCGGCTGCCACAACACCATGATCGCCCGCACCGGCTACACAGGCGAAGACGGCTTCGAAATCTACATCCCGTCAGACGAGCCCACCAGCGGCCGCGTCTGGGGTGAAGTACTCGCTGCCGGCGCCGAATTCGGCATCATTCCCTGTGGCCTGGGCGCGCGCAACACGCTCCGGCTGGAATCCGCAATGGCCCTCTACGGCCACGAAATCTCGGACACCATCGACGTCTTCGAAGCCAACCTGGGCCGCTACTGCAAGCTGGACAAGGGCACAGACTTCGTAGGCTCGGAAGCGCTGCGCACCATTCAGGACGCCGGCGGCCCCACCCGCCGCCTCGTCGGCCTCGAAATGGTCGACCGCGGCATCGGCCGCGACGGTTACCGCGTCATAACCCCCACCGGCGAGCACATCGGCGAGGTCACCAGCGGCTCCCCCGCCCCGTTCCTCAAGAAAAATATCGCACTCGCCTACGTCCCCATCGCCTACACCGCGGTCGACACGGAAGTCGCCGTAGAGATCCGCGGCGCGCTGGTCAAGGCCAGGGTAGTCGCCACGCCCTTCTACAAAAAGCCCAAAAAGGCCGCGCCACAGCCGTAAACCCACTTTGTTTTTCATCCCATAGGGATCTGCTTTTCCGTCTAACCGCATCCAAACCGTAAGCTCAGGAGAACGACAGCATGTATCCAGCCACCTACAAATACACCAAAACGCACGAGTGGCTCGACGCCCAGCACGACACCGCCTCCGTCGGCATCACCGATTACGCCCAGCACTCGCTCGGCGACATCGTCTTCGTAGAGCTCCCCAAGGTCGGCGCAGAAGTCAAAGCCGGCGAAATCTTCGGCTCGGTCGAGTCCGTAAAGGCCGTCAGCGACCTTTACGCACCCGTCTCCGGCACCGTTACAGAGATCAACGAAGCCCTGAACTCCACGCCCGAAACCATCAACTCCGACGCCAACGAAACCTGGCTCTTCAAGCTCCAGCTCAGCGACCAGGCCGAACTCACCACGCTGCCCTCGCTCCTCGACAGCAAGCTTTACGAAACCTACGTAGCCGAAGAAACCGCCCACTAAGCTCTTGTTTGTCATCCCCCCGAAGGGGATCTGCAGTCGCCCTCAGCTCCGCCAAAGGATCCAAGCCCCATGCGCTACCTCCCAAAAAGCCCGTCCGACCGCGCTGAAATGCTCAAGGAAATTGGCGTCGACCACATCGACGACCTGTTCCAGACCATCCCCGCCGAGTTCCGCCTCACCGCCGACATGGACATCCCGCGCCAACACGGCGAGTCTGAAATCATCGAGCGCTTCAAGGCCTACGCAGAAAACAACGCCACCGGCTACGCCAGCTTCCTCGGCGCGGGCGTGTACAAGCACTACAAGCCCGTTATCATCGATTCGCTCATTCAGCGCGGCGAATTCCTAACCAGCTACACCCCGTACCAGCCCGAAATTTCACAAGGCACACTCCAGGCCATGTTTGAGTTCCAGACCATGATCTGCGAGCTCACCGGAATGGAAATCGCCAACGCCAGCATGTATGAAGGCTCCACCGGCGCTGCCGAAGCGATCATGATGGCCGTCCGCGTCACCGGCCGCAATAGCGCAGTGATCGCGCGCACAGTCCATCCTGAATACCGCGAAGTCATCCACACCTACGCCACCCATCAGGAAATCCCGCAGATCAAAGTCGGCTACGCGAGCAACGGCCGCGTCGATATGGCCGCGCTCGAAGCCGCCCTGACCGACGACACCGCCTGCCTCCTGATCCAGTCGCCCAACTTTTTCGGCACCATTGAAGATGTGGCCGCCATCGCCGACCTCGCCCACAGCAAGGGCGCGCTCCTCATCGTTTCAATCGCCGAAGCCGTCTCGCTCGGCATCGTAGCCCCGCCCAAAGAAGCTGACATCGTCTCACTCGAGGCCCAGTCCTACGGCGTCGCGCTCTCCTACGGCGGCCCTTATTGCGGTGTCATCGCATGCAAGGAAAAGTTCCTCCGCCAGATGCCCGGCCGCCTTATTGGCGAGACCAAGGACGTGAACGGCAAGCGCGGCTACGTCCTCACGCTCAGCACCCGCGAGCAGCATATTCGCCGCGAGAAAGCCACCTCCAACATCTGCACCAACCAGGCCCTCGTCGCGCTCATGACGACCATCTTCCTCACCATCTACGGCAAGGAAGGCATGCGCGAACTCGCCGAGCACAACCTCGCCAAAGCCGACTACCTCCGCTCCGTCCTCGCCAGCAAAGGCAAGGTTCTCTTCGACGGCGCACCCCGCTTCCACGAGTTCGTCCTCCAGACCGAGCGCAACTCCGACTCCGTCAACGACGACCTCCTCAACGAGCAGATCATCGGCGGCCTGGACCTTAGCAAGTGGTACCCGGAGTTAGGCCCCGGCGCTTCCCTCTGGTGCGCGACCGAGGTCACCAAGCGCGCAGACATGGACCGCCTCGCAGAAGAAATCGTCACCAAGGCCACACCCGTAGCAGAGCTCCAGCAGGTTTATTAGCATGGATATCAGCACCGTCATCGGCACCGAGCTCAAGAGCGTCTGCTTCGTAGAAGACTATCTTGAGCTCTGCTTCAACGATTCAAAGTTCACGCTCTACGCCTGGCCAACCGTTCTACTCACCGAGTTTTCCGTAGCCTATGGTGAGCCCGAATACCGCAACGCCCTCTGCGCGCAAATCGGCGAAGAGGTAGTAGAAGCCTCATTGGAAGAAGGCGCCGCACTCACCATCGAACTCGCCAACGCCGTAGTCCTCGGCCTGAGCCTGCGCGAAGAAGACATAGACGCACCCGTATCCGGCAACTACTCAGAATCCGGCGACAGTACCGACGCAGAAGAGTTCTAGCTTTTAGTTTTCATCCCGTAGGGATCTGCTTCTGTTCTTGCCTTTGTCCTTTGTCCTTTGTTTGTCATCCCCGAAGGGGATCTGCAGTTGACTTGCTTCCGGAGGTCCAAAACCATGAACGTTCCGTACAAAAAACCCTCAGCAGCTTTCATCGGCGCCGCATGGCTTGCCCTCCTCCTCGGCTCACTCGCCTTCATCATCGGCCTCTTCAACGCGACCACGCTGCAGCTCAACGAGAAGGGCTATTTCTTCACTCTTCTCATGTACGGCCTCTTCTCCGCCGTCAGCGTGCAAAAGAGCGTGCGTGACCGTCTCGAAGGCATCCCGGTCACCAATATTTACTACGGCCTCGCCTGGATCTCACTCGGCATCAGCATCCTGCTCATCGGCATTGGCCTTTGGAACGCCGGTCTCGCGCTATCAGAAAAAGGCTTCTACAGCATGTCCTTTCTGCTGAGCCTTTTCGCCTCCATCACCGTCCAGAAAAACACCCGCGACAGCGTCGGCGTACAAGCTATCACCGCACCCATCGAATAACGAGAGAGAAACCATGAGCAACGGATTAGCAATCGAACTGGAAGAAGGCGGGCTCGTGGCCTTGATCGCCATGCTACTGCTTCCCGGCGCACTTTGGATCGCCAAAGCCAAAGACGGCAAGGCTATGGCCATTCGCAGCGCCGTCGTTGTCGGCCTCATCGGCGGAGCCCTGGCCATCGAGGCCGCCATGGAACAAACCGCCGGAGAAATCAAGGAAGTCCTGGACTAACCCGCACTTTGTCCCGGGATCTGCTTCCGCTCTTGCTTTTGTCGTCGCTTCCCTTCTTGTCTTTGCTTTTGCTCCTGAGATAGGTCGAGGCTTCAGCCTCGACATCCAAACCCACCACAAAAGACCCGGGCTTCAGCCCCCGAGACCCGCACTCCGATCCACCGGCAGGAACCAAACTATGAGCGATCTATTCGTAGGAACACCTAAAAAAGCCACCACGCACGTCAGCCAGAACGAAGGCCTCATCTTCGAGAAGTCCTCCCCCGGCAAGAAGGCCTACCGCCTCGCCGAGCTCGATGTTCCGCCCGTCGACGCCAGGAAGCTCCTGGGCCCCGCCCTGCGCACTGACCTCGGCGTCATGCCGGAGCTCAGCGAAATCGAAATCATCCGCCACTTCACGCGGCTCAGCACCTGGAACTATGCAATCGATCTCGGCATGTACCCGCTCGGCTCCTGCACGATGAAGTACAACGGCCGCGTCAACGAGGCCGTCGCTCGCCTGGAAGGCATTGCAGAAGCGCATCCCTACCAGCCGCAGGAGCTCTCGCAGGGCTGCCTGCAGATCATGCAGACGCTCGAAAAATCACTCATTGAAATCACCGGCATGGACGCCATCACGCTGCAGCCCGCGGCCGGCGCTCATGGCGAGTTCACCGGAATCCTGATGGTTCGCGCCTACCATGAGTCAAAGGGTAACGCCCGTACCACCATCATCGTGCCCGACTCCGCCCACGGGACCAATCCCGCGACGGCAGCAGTCGTCGGTTATCAGGTCAAGAACCTGAAGTCGAACCCCGAAGGCATGGTCGATCTAGAAGAACTAGAGCGGCTAGTCGACGAGAACACCGCAGCGCTCATGCTCACCAACCCGTCGACCATCGGCGTTTTTGAGTCCGACATCGCCAGGATCGCCGCCATCCTGCACGCCAAAGGCGCCCTGCTTTACATGGACGGCGCCAACATGAACGCGCTCGTAGGCAAGACGCGCCCAGGCGACTTCGGTGTTGACGTCATGCACCTGAACCTGCACAAGACCTTTTCCACCCCGCACGGCGGCGGCGGCCCGGGCTCTGGACCCGTTGCTTGCAAGGCACTGCTTGAGCCATTCCTGCCCAAGCCAGTCGTCGTAGAAGATGAGCACGGCATGCTGCGCCTCAACTTCGACCGCCCGCAGTCCGTCGGACGCGTACGCATGTTCTACGGCAACTTCGGCATGTTCGTCCGCGCGCTCGCCTACATCCTCGCCAACGGCCCGGACGGCCTGCGCCAGACGACAGAAGACGCCGTTCTGAACGCGAACTACATCCGCGCCAAGCTTGAAGGCACCTTCGAGCTTCCGTACAAGACCCGCACGCTGCATGAAGTCGTTTTTAGCGACAAGCTGCAGGCCAGGAACGGCGTGAAAACCGGCGACATGGGCAAACGCCTAATCGACTACGGCTTCCACGCCTACACGACCAGCTTCCCGATGATCGTCGCCGGCTCCATGATGATCGAGCCGACCGAAAGCGAAAGCCGTGAGGAGCTTGACCTCTTCATCGACGCCATGAAGCAGATCGCCCGCGAAGCCGCCGAAAACCCCACGCTCGTCTCAACCGCACCTCACACCACGCGCATTCAGCGGCTGGATGAAACCGGCGCCGCCCGCAAGCCCGTCCTACGCTGGAAAGGCCCCGCAGAAGAGGGCCTGGAATCCGCTGCCCCCGCCAAGGAGTGGTAGGTGACTAGCGATCAGCTCAATTTACTTTCCAGGCAGACCCTTGACGCGGCCTATGCGGTGCACACGAAGCTGGGTCCCGGTCTGCTGGAAAGCACCTACACCGCTTGCCTGAAATTCGAGTGCGAGAAAAATGGTCTTGCAGTGCGCTCTGAAGTTCCAGTCCCAATCATTTACGAAGGCCAGAAATTGAGCGATATTGGCTACCGAATAGACCTTCTGATTGAGAATGAATTGGTCGTTGAAGTAAAAGCGCTGGAACACATCTTGCCAGTACACGAGGCGCAGTTGCTTTCCTACTTGAAGCATTCCGGACGCCGCTTGGGCTTACTCCTCAACTTCAATGTTGCGTCAATGAAAGACGGCATCTATCGGAAAGTGAACCGCCTCTAAACGAAAGAGAAGAACGCAAAGTACGCCAAGGTTCCGCCAAGTACGCTTAAACTTAGCGAACGTTGCGGCTTCTACTTAGCGAACTTTGCGTTCTTCTTTTCACTACACTACCGTGTGGAAAACTTCATCGTCTCATCCACAGGGCTACGCCTGAACTTCAATGTTCGTCATGAAAGACGGCATCTATCGGAAAGTGAACCGCCTCTAAACGAAAGAGAAAACGCAAAGTACGCCAAGGTTCCGCCAGCAACGCTTAAACTTAGCGAACTTTGCGGCTTTTACTCTGCGAACTTTGCGTTCTTCTTTTCACTACACTACGGCGTAGAAACCTTCACCGACTCATCCACATTCTCCCACCGGATATGCATCACCGCCGATTCCTTCTTGATGTCGTCGAACGAAATACTCATCACTTCCTGCGACGATCCCAGCTTGTGATTCTCCATCTCTACTCGCCCAAGGTCCTGCTCCTGGTGGTACTCCGTTCCCCACTGCTTGGTCTGCTTGTTTACGATCAGCATCCACTTGTCAGCAGATGGCAGCGTATAAATCGTGTACTCACCAGCCGGCACCAGCAGCTTGCCGATGTGCAGCGGCACAGGCGTAATCAGCGTAGTTGCCGGATTGGCCCCGGTGCGCCAGACCTGGCCATAGGGCACGATCTCAGCGCCGCCCACATGGCGTCCACGCAGCGAGGGCGCGTTGTACTTGACGGTCAGGGTTTGCCCTGCGAGCGTCACGTTTGCCATTGCCGGCGGGCTGGGCAGCTTCTTGCCCTGCGGGGGCATGGCCATGCCATCCATCTGGGCCATCACGGGGGTAGTCAACAACGCACCAACGGCAAGTCCAAGGAACATCCGACGCAACATGGAACCTCTCTTTCACCTCTGATGCTGCGCCGTGCCGCAGCCCCTGTCAACTGGCGAGCAGCGTGCGACGGTGCTACCATAAAGCCACGCGCCCGTAGCTCAGCTGGATAGAGCGGCAGCCTCCGAAGCTGTAGGTCAGAAGTTCGAATCTTCTCGGGCGCACCATCCTTCCTTTTGTAGAGACCCTGCACAATTCACAGGGTGTCCACAGCCTCTGGCTAACCTGTGACCTCCTGCTGCATCCAATCGGTCAGCAGCACACAGGAGACTACGATGGCGTTTACCAACACCCCCGAGTTTGAAGACGATTTCCGCAAAGTAGGCCCGGACGCAACCGCCGGCTTCGCCCCCGCGGGCGCGCCCAGCAACCCAACCGAGCATGCCAGCAGCGAAAACATCTCCGCAGCCACTGCCGATACCGACGAAGATGAAGAGCTGGAAGATGACGAGGATGTCGACAGCGACGAAGAAGACGACGACGAGGACGACCTCGAAGACGACGATCTCGAAGATGAGGACGACGAAGAAGAAGATGACGTTGACGACGTCGAGGATGACGAAGTAGAAGATACCGACGACGAGGACGATGAGGAAAAGGACGACGATGACGAACTTGAAGACGACGATGCTGCCGTTCAAGCGCGTCTAAGCGACGCTGAGAAGCGTGCCCGCGCCAAGTAACGCTTTGTAAGAAGTAAATGGTCGGGACGACTAGATTCGAACTAGCGACCTCACCCACCCCAAGGGTGCGCTCTACCAGGCTGAGCCACGTCCCGACTTTGTTTCTGCCACGCACTCAGCTTCATCAGCCTTGCGCCGGCGGGGTGACTCAAGTGTACATCATCTAACGACCCTCGCGGAGCCTGGCCGCGAGGCGTTCCGGCAAACCGGCCGCCACGATCTTTGCCTGGCTCGTAGCCAGATCGTAGGGCACGCGGTGATAGGTGATGCGGCATTCGGCAGAGTCGAAAATGGCAAAGGCGGCGCGCCAATCGTGATCTCGTGGCTGGCCAACTGAGCCGGGATTGATCAGCTGTCGTGTGTCAGGCGGCAGGTTGAAAACCCATGTGGCGGGCTCGTTGCGATCACCACTGAAGCGAGGGCGAACTTCATGCCAGTCGTGCTCTTTCTGGTGAAAACCGCCTTGAATATGTGTATGCCCGAAGAACGTCACGGGTGTCTGCATCTGCTGCAGCGGAGCCCAGGCGTCGCGCATATTGATGATGTACTGGTCCTCATCGAGCGGCGAACCGTGCGCGCAGGTTACGCCTTCACAATCAGGCTGGATCGGCCCTTGCGGAACCTCTTTGAGCCACTCCAGGTGCTCCGGCGTAAGCGCTTTGCGGGTCCAGAGAATGGCTGCGCGGGCGACTGGATTGAAGCCGTTTGATGAGCTCAAGCTGCAGCTTACGCGGTCATGATTGCCGCGTACGACTACCGTTTGCAGGGGCAGGATGCGGTCGATCACTTCATTCGGGCTGGCGCCGTAGCCGACCATATCGCCGAGATTCCAAAGCTCGTCCCACGAGCCTTCAGCAGCGGCCAGGACCGCTTCAAGGGCTTCGAGGTTGGCGTGGATATCTGACAGGACGAGTGCGCGCATGGCCGAAACTGTAGTATAACCTCGGCTGACACCCCCCGCCCCTTATGGGGCCTAAAGTCTTCAATCGATTGCACTTAAGTCTGGACCTGGTATGGCGAAAAGTTGCACCAAAAATGGGCAGCGGGTTTCTTCAGGGCTCAGACCGTGCAGAGCTTTCAGGCGAGGGTAGCAAGTGGCCGGGTGCGGTCGGTGTGCATGGTGGGGGCGCTGGCGAGCAGTTTGCGTGTGTAAGGGTGCTGAGGGTTGGCAAAGAGATTGCCGGCCGGGGCCTGCTCGACCAGATGCCCGTGCTGCATGACGGCGACGTGGTCCGCTACCTGCGCGACGACCGCAAGATCGTGCGAGATGAAGAGCATAGACAGGTTGTGAGTGCGGCGGAGATCGCGCAGCAGCGCCAGGATCTGGGCCTGGACGGTGACGTCGAGCGCGGTAGTGGGCTCATCCGCAATCAGCAGGCGCGGACGGTTGATCAGCGCCATAGCGATGAGAATGCGCTGGCGCTGGCCGCCGGAAAACTGGTGGGGGTAATCGCGGTAACGGGCGTCCGGCGTGGGGAGCCCGACGTCCTGCATGGCGGCGAGGACGCGTGGCTTTGCGTCAACCTGGGGCGAGTGGGCGAGGAGTGCTTCTGCGATCTGGTCGCCGATGCGCATGGATGGATTGAGGGCCGTCATGGGCTCCTGAAAGATCATGGCAATGCCGGCGCCGCGAAGTTTGCGCATCTCGTTTTCCTGCAAATTGAGGAGGTCTTTCCCTTCAAAGCGCAGGGTTCCGGTGATGGTGGCGGACGGGGGGAGCAGGCGCAGGAGAGCGAGCGAGGTAGCGGATTTGCCGGAGCCCGACTCGCCTACCAGGCCTAGCGTTTCGCCTTGCGCAATGGTGAAGGAAATTTTGTCGACGACGGTTTTGGACCCGAAGGCTATGGTCAGGTTTTCGACTTCGAGCAGGGGCGCGGCGGGCATGGGTAAGGATAGCTTATGGGTCTGCGGCGGCCTTTGGCGAAAGTGTCAGCCCGAAAAGGCTCAGAGGTCAGCGCTGCTCTAGACTTAGGGTGTGGAGATTGTTCTTCAACAGAGTGCTGCACTGGGTGAGGCGCGGACGCGGCTGGCAGAGGCACGGGCTGCGCTGGCCGGGCGCGAGGCAGAGGTGGAGCAGGTGCGGGCTCGGCTGAAGGCTTTCGACACGCGTTACCTGCGGGTGGTGGGTGTGCTGTACGCGGAGCTGGATGAGTTGGAAGCGCGGATTGCGGAGCGGGAGGTCGCGCTCTATGACTCTGACGCTGCGCGACGGCGAGCGGTGGAGGCTCGGGAGCGCGCGCAGGAGACGCAGGACGCGGCCGCGAGCGGAGACGCTGAGCCGGAGGAGTTTGAGCCGCCGCCTACGTTCAAGTCGCTGTTTCGTGAGGTGGCGCGCAGAATTCATCCTGACTTTGCTGGCGATGATGTTGAGCGTGCGCACTTTACGTTGCTGATGGCTCGCGCGAACCAGGCGTATGGGCGCGGGGATGTGGAGACTCTGCAGAGGATGCTCGACGACCGGCTGGAGATTACGGCGGAAGACGGCCCGGCGGGAGAGATGCTGCGAGTGACCCGGCAGATTGGGCATGCGGAGCGCGATTTGGCTGCGTTGAATACGGAAGAGACGGCGCTGTTAAATAGCGAGATCGGCCAGTTGTTTGCGGAATCCACTGCCGCGGTTGGAAGGGATTTGATTGAGGAGCTGGCGGCTGGGTTGCGGGAGCAGATTGCGGCAGCGGTTTATCGGTTTGACTTTATTGATCGGCAGATTGCGGCGCAGACGAAGTGAGTCGGATGGGTGAGAGCAGAACTCGTTTGAGTATGACAAGAAGGCGACCGGCAAAGGCAAAGGCGAAAGCAGATCCCCTTCGGGGATGACAAACAAAAAGGCAAGCGGCAACGACGACGGCGGAAGCCGGGTTCCTTTGCGGGGTGACGAAGATGATGGGCGATGATTGAGTTGAGTGATGGAACATAAAGCGCAGACCGGGTTGCAGCATATTCCTACAGGGGGTGGGCTTTCGCTGCATGCGGGGCGTGCGGGGATGGTGGCGCGGGGCCGGCGGGATGCGGCGAACTCGGCCCAGAACCCCCACTACCGGCAGGCCGTGGAAGACTACAACGCCGGGCTATTTGCTGAGTCGGCGGCGGGGTTTCGTCTCGCCGGCGAGCAGGGGCATGCAGAGTCGCAGTACCTGCTGAGCACCATGCTGGATGCGGGCAAGGGGGTCGCCCAGGATGCCGCCGAGGCGGCGCTGTGGGAGCGCAAAGCGGCCGAGCTGGGGCATGGGTATGCGCAGGCGAATGTAAGTTTTCGGTGCTACTCCGCGGGGGATTTTGCGGGGGCCTTTCAGTGGTGCCAGCGCGCGGCGGATGGCCACCTGGCGTGGGCGGAATACAACCTGGGGTTGATGTATCGGCGAGGCGAAGGCGTGGCGCAGGATGATGCGGAAGCGGCTTACTGGTACCGGCTGGCCGGCTCGCAAGGGTATGCGGAGGCGCAGGTCAAGCTGGGGGGCTTGTACTACCTGGGGATCGGCGTGCGTCGTGATTATGCTGAGGCGGCGAGGTGGTTTTTGAAGGCCGCCGAGCAGGGGGAGGCAGAGGCGCAGTTTCAGCTTGGGTGTCTGTATGAGACGGGGCTGGGGGTGGAGCAGGACTATGGGGAGTATCGGCGATGGATGCGGGAGGCGGCGCGGCAAGGGCACGCAGAGGCGGTGGGAGAGGTGAAGAAGCGGGAGTACCGGGATGCGTAGGAGTCGTTGCCGTTCGATCGAGGGAAGGTCATGACCAATGCGTTGCTTAGTGCCAAGCTGGTTTGCCAATTCCCGAAAATGCCGTTTTAGGGAATGTTCGACCACAAACCTGTACTGAACACTGAAAATGGTCCGTTTCGAGAGTATTATTGCCGCGATGGCATCTCTCGATCAAGCCCAGCCGCCTTACATTTTTCACATCCGATCTCCTAGTTACCTGCGGTCACTCGGCCTCTTTCTACTGTCCGTCTTCGTTGCACCCTGGGCGTTCTTTGGCTCGAAAATCGGACTGGGTTGGATCCTATCAGACCTCTTACCAGCACTATTCTGCATAGCAACGACGGTCGGGGGAATCCTATTTGCCTTATGGATCCTCTTTCCACCTCAAAGCACCTTGGCCCGATTCGAGTTCACGCGCGATCGCGTTCGCTTTATCCCCAACCTCATCGCACGAAGTATTGGCGAGCAGTCCGAAGAAACAGTCATCTCACCACAATCAGCAGAAATCCTCATCTGCCATCGCTTCGTGCCGCAAAAGGTCAATGGCTATCGCATCATCGTGCGCGCAGCCGGCGGCGCCGAATGTGAACTCGCAAGCCATTCCCCGCATACTCAAGTCGATCTCAATGCATCCGAGATCGACAGCATGGCCGAAGCAATCACTCCAGCCACGGGCCTCCGCGTCCGCGCGGTCATTCGGGGGAAGTCGCCCACCGGAGTCGTCGAAGAGACGCCCTGGACGCCGCCCTCCACAAAAGGAAAGTCGCTAAGAACAGCCGCTCTGGCAACCGTCGCCCTCCCCTACCTCGGTGGCGTCCTCATGGGCTGGCTCTCGATGAACGCGGCCATCGTCATCACGGTTGGACTGGCCCTATGGCTCTCCATGGTGCTTGCCATCTACTTTGCCTCGCGAACCGACCCCGGCCCCAAGAGGTTTCCTCTGTCACAAGTCCTAACCACTCTCGTCACATTCAGCGCAGCCTACGCCGCATGCTTCGTCGTCACCTCCTATTTTCGTGGCCGACTCTAAAGGCTCGCCGGTCCTTATCGGATAGGGTAGATTTGGGCGACATCCCGGTGTAAGCTCCAACAAAGTCGTGTTTTCGGAAATTTCAATGACCCTGAGGACGCAAAACTTTTAGCTGGCGATTTCGCGCTTTCGCCGCGTGCTGTTGAGGCGTCGATTCCTGGATGGATGTGAGACACAGCGCGTCGAACTTGCACATGGTCTTTTGATTCATCCCGCCGACGCGGTGGAGGTCGGCGGGCGTCTCTTGGATAGCAGCCAAATGCGTCACTGTGATGTTTTACGTAGCAGTGTCTTTCCTTTGTCTTCCACCGGAAGGATGCTTTGTCATCCTGCAGGGGAGTTATAAGTCGCGCCTTCAGCGCTCTGCCATCTCTTCTCAAATGAGACCCAGGCCTTGCGGCCTAGGCTTGTATGATTCGGGCCTTCAGCCCTGGAAGCGAATCGACATTGAGTTTTGGATTTGCGATCCCACTTGAGTTGGAACCCAGGTCTCAGAAGCGAGACCTGGGGCACCCGGGTTTTGCTATGTGAGCGACCGCCGCCGCGACAATGCGGGGTCCTTCGCGCGGCCTTCGGCGAGACCTCCGCTCAGGATGACGGCGGAAGGCAGCGCAGCAGGTCAGGCCTGGCAGGAACGCTAGAGTGTGGGGTGCTCGTGGGCTACGTTGAAGGCTTGCTCGAGGGCTATGCCGGATTGGACGATGGTGGCTTCGTCGAAGAGGCGGCCGATGAGGGTGACGCCGTGGGGGACGCGGCGTGGGGGGCTGAATTTCGGCAGCGGCCGGGCGGGGTCGGGGGCCCAGTCGCTGCGGGCTTCCGAGATTTGGACGAAGCCGGCGCGCAGGGTGAGCGAAGGGTGGCCGGTGAAGTTGGTGATGGTGAGGATTTCGTCGCGCAGGCTGGGGACGAGGAGGAGGTCGACCTGAGACATGACGCGCTGCATTTCAAGCGCTACCTTGCGGCGCATGCGGTCGGCCTGGACGAAGTCGACGGCGGACAGGAAGCGCGATTGGCGGAAGGTGTTGGGCCAGGCGTCGGGGACCTGCATGCGGAGCTGATCGACCTGGTTGGAGAGCGTGAGGTCCTCGAAGGCGGCGGCGGCTTCTGCGAAGAGGATGGTGTTGAGGTTGCCGTAGGGCCAGTCCGGGAGGGAGACCTCCACCGGAATCATGCCGAGCTGGCGGACGACCTCGAGCGCGTGGCGGTCGACGTCGGTGGCGGGGGACTCCTTCATCCAGGCCGGAAAGTATCCAACGCGCAGGCCCTTGGCGGGAGTGGCGGCGTTGAATGGGAGCGGGGCTTCGACGCTGGCGGTGTCGCCTGGGTCATAGCCGGCGATGGCGTGGAGGACGAGCATGGTGTCTTCTACGCCGCGGGTCATGGGGCCGAGTTTGTCCATCGACCATGCGAGCGCCATGGCGCCGGTGCGGGGGACGCGGCCAAAGGTCGGGCGCAGGCCGTTGATGCCGCAGCGCATGGTCGGCGAGACGATGGAACCCTCGGTTTCGCTGCCGATCGCAAAGCCCACCAGGCCGGCGGCGACGGCTGAGCCGGGCCCTGCGGAGGAGCCCGAGGAGCCTTCTTCCAGGCACCAGGGGTTCATGGTTTCGCCGCCAAACCAGATGTCGTTCAGGGCCAACGCGCCGAGTGACAGCTTGGCGACGAGGACTGCGCCGGCCTGATTGAGCTTGTGGATGACGGCGGAATCGGTGGTGGGGACGCGGTTTCTGTAGGGCTCGGCCCCGTAGGTAGTGGCAATGCCGGCGGTGTCGAGCAGGTCCTTGGCGCCGTAGGGGATGCCCTGGAGCGGGCCGCGGTAGTGGCCGGCGGCGATCTCCTTATCTGCGGCGCGGGCTTGCTCGAGCGCGTGCGCTTCAGTCAGGGTGATGACGCAGTGGAGCTTGGGGTCGTAGCGCTTCAGGCGCGCGAGATAGATCCTGATCAGGCGCTCGCTGGTGATCTGCTTTGACTGGATCCAGTAGGCCAAGTGGGTGACGGGTGCAAAGGCGATGGCGGCTTCATCTTTGGGGAGCGGCGCGTTGACCAGGGTGTAGGTCTGGTCAGCGGAAGCGGATGGGATGGGCTTGCCGAGCAGAGGATTCCAGGTGCTGGCGGGCGCGCAGAACTCCTCCAGCGCGACTTTGCGCGGGCCGGTGCGCCGCTCGAACAGGGCGGCCATGCTGTTCTGCCAGTTGCCGGCGGCCTGCGCGCGCTGGGCGGGCAACATGCTGATCTGCATCAGCTTTTCTGCGTGCTCAAAGTCAGCCGGGGTGATGGCCGGGCCGACAGCAGGCGCGGTGCCAAAGGCTGGCGGCGCGCCGGCAGTGGGCTGCTGCGGGGTCGGCGTTGCGGCCTGTCCGCTGGCGCTGGCGGCGAGTGCGGCGGAAGCAGTCTGAATCAGGAAGGCGCGGCGGCTCGGGAGGTCCATGCCGTGATTTTCTCACGTCCCGGCCGCATCCCTGCAGCGACTCACAGGAAGAGCTTACCCAGGTAATCGTGGCTTGCTTTCATGCTTGCCTGCACGGTCAGCTTCGTGTCGTCCTGGTCCAGATAGGCGTATCGAATGCCCTGGCTGCGTGCCTGCTTCAGCAGCTGCGGCCAGGCCATTTGTCCTTTGCCCAGCTCTGTGCAGTAAGACGTTGCTTTTTCGTCCACAACAAAGCTTTGCGGCGCGCCCTGCACGCGGTCTTTCAGGTGCACCAGCACGGCTCGGTCGGCATGCCTGCGCAGCATTTCCAAGGGATTCTGCCCAGCGGTTGCAAGCCAGAACAAATCAAATTCCAACTTGACCAGCGAGGCGTCCGTACCCTGCATCAGCACAGTCCATCCGTCGCTTCCATCGATCGGCTTGAACTCGTAATCGTGGTTGTGGAAGACGAACTGCATTCCCGCCTTCTTGGCTTCTTCTCCCCACGCGCTGAAGTGCGCGGCAGCTTTCTTGAAGCCGTCGAGCGTGAGCTTCTGGTTTTCCGGCAACATGGGGCAGACGATGTACTTCAGCCCCAGACCGTGAGCATAAGCGATGCTGGTGGCACGCCCCGTATAGTCGAAATGCCCGGAAACGGCAGTGAGGCCGGTGTCGTTGAGCAGCTTGCGCAGCGACTCGGCAGGCTGGTGGTAGGCGATAGGGTAGAGCTCTACCTGGTCGAACCCCGCCGACTTGATAGCTTGAAACGCCGCGGCCAGCGAGGTCTCAGCCATCGCCCGCACCATGAACATCTGTACCCCGTAGGTAAGCCCACCTGCGGAGGGCAAAGCCGCAGCGCCGCGGCCCAGCACGCATCCCAGCGCAGCCAGTTTTGCGGAAAGTTCCATAAAGTTACGTCGTGTGGTCATGGCTTTGTCCTTGTGGTTAAGCTCGTGCGTTGGCCGCAATGCGGCGGAGTTCGGGCAGGACGTCTCCCAGGGCTGCGGGTGAGGCGTTGCGCTGGCCGAAGGCGAAGTAGACGTTGCGGTACAGCGTGAAGAGCTGCTCATACACGGCGACGGCTGCGGGGTTGGGCGCGTAAGTCTTGAAGGGGAGGCACAGCTTGGCCTGCGCGGCCTCAATGGTCGGGAAGACACCCGCCGCGACCAGCGCGAAGATGCCCGAGCCGAGCGACGTAGGGATGCCGTCCGGGACGAGCACGGGCTTGTTCAGGACGTCCGCGTAGACCTGGTTCAGCACTTGGTTGTTCTGCGGGATGCCGCCGGCGTTGATGACTCGTGTCACGGGAACACCATGCTCTGCCATGCGATCCAGGATGATGCGTGTGTGGAAAGCTGTGCCTTCAATGGCGGCAAAAAGCTCATCCTGCGCGGTGTGCAGCAGGTTCCAGCCCAGCGTAATGCCGCCGAGTTCCGGGTTGACGAGCACGGTGCGGTCGCCGTTATCCCAGGAAAGGCGCAGCAGTCCGGTCTGGCCGGGATTATAGGTTTCCAGCCCCTTTGAGAGCTGGCGCACGTCCGTTCCGGAACGGCGCGCGATGGCTTCGAAGATATCGCCCGTGGCGGACAGACCGGCTTCAATGCCGGTAAACCCGGGGTGCACGCTGCCGGGAACCACGCCGCAGACGCCGGGGACCAGCTCGGTTTCATGCGCCATCGCAATGATGCAGGTGCTGGTGCCGACCACGTTGACGACGTCACCTTCCCGGCAGCCGGCGCCGATGGCGTCCCAATGCGCGTCAAACGCGCCGACGGGGATGGGGATGTCGGCTTTCAAGCCGAGCTCCTTTGCCCAATGCGCGCTGAGCGTGCCGGCGATGTGATCCGAGGTGCGGTAATTCCCTTCCAGCTTGGCGCGGATGCCGTCAAAGAGCGGGTCAAGCTTGCTGAGGAACGACTGCGCGGGCAGGCCATCCCAGCGTGGATTCCACATCCATTTGTGGCCCATGGCGCAGATGCTGCGGGGCGCCTGCGACGGGTCTGTGATGCCGATCAGCGTGGCGGCGACCATGTCGCAATGCTCAAGGGCGGTGGCAAAGTGGGCACGCTTTTCCGGGTTGTGACGCAGCCAGTAAAGCAGCTTGGCGAAGCCCCATTCATGCGAGTAAACGCCGCCGCACCACTCAATCGCTTCAAGCTTTTCCGCATGGGCCAACTGCGTGATTTCTACGGCTTCCTTGTGCGCGCGATGGTCGCACCAGAGCATGTAGTCGTCGAGCGGCTGCATCTGCGCGTCGACGAAGATAACGCTGGAGCCGGTGGTATCGAGCGCGAGCGCGACCACGTCTGCGCCTGGGGTGGAGGTTTCTGCGAGCACGTCGCGGGTGGCGGCGGCCAGCGCGGCCATCTGCGCCTGGTGCGATTGCGTGGCGTAGTCCGGGTCCTCGCGCTTCCGGTTGAGCGGGTAGGCGGAGGAGGCAGTGCCTAGCCGGCCGCGCTCGCTGTCAAGCAAGGTGACGCGGACGCTGAGAGTACCGAAATCTACGCCTGCGACGATGGCCATAAGTTCTCCCGTTTTGCTACAGGAGCTAGCTTACCGTACGCGCTCGTCGCGCACCCAGTGGGTGCCGTCGGGGCTGGTCCAGCGCTCGCCGGTGGAGGTGGTGAGGGCGAAGACGGGGGCCTCAACTTTTGCTTTTTTGACCGCGGCGTTGGTGTCCTGCATCGGCTGAGCTGTTGTGGCAGAAGCGATCTGGACTGCGTGGCCTGCCCAGGCTGCCTTGACGGTGGTCCAATGCTGGCCGGAGTCGGCGCTGAAGTAGACTGAGCCGGCGGAATCGGCGGCGACCACTTGGCTGCCCGAGGCGAAGCTGGAGGCGACCGGGCGTTGGCCGGGAAGCGGCGCAGACAACTGTGCGACGACCGCGTTTGCTACCTCCACGGAGGTCTGCGACGACAGGATCAAGGGAGCGCCCTGTGGTTTGGCAGCCGGCGCGGCGTTTACAGATGCTGCAGCGGGGGCCGAAGGAGGCGGTGCAGCCTGGCTCAGAGTGACGGGGGAGGCAGAGCGCGGGGCGAAATTCAACTGGGGATCGGCTGCCTTCTTCTCTGCCCTCAACTGGGGCTGGGTGAGTGGGGGCAGCGCCGGCGGCGGCAGGGCGCCGTGGATTCGTGACGCTTGTTCCGGCTCTTGTCTGGCTCGCGTAAAGGACTGGAACGGGTTGCCAGGCGCCGGCACGGCGGCAGGCAAGGGCGGTGGAGCGGCAGCTTTTGTGAGCGCTGGCTTGCGCAACAGGATCGCCTGCTGTCCCGGAGCCGGCGCGGGAGTTGCTGCAGCAACCTGTGCAGGGGCCGGGACGGCGGGTGGGGCTTCGACGCGCGCCATCTGCGCCGGCGGGTTGCTGATGGTGGCTGGACGGGTAAGCACCAGGGCCGCAAGGCCGATGCCCGCGCAGGCGATCGCGGACGTCCACATCCAACGCCAGCCCGCAAAAGCCCGGCGCGGGGCGGGGGCGACGACCGGCCTCTCCACCACCTCCGGCTGGGCGAGCTGGACCAGGTGCCGGCAATCCGGGCAGACGGCCAGGTGCGCGTAGGCGGCCTCGCGCTCATGGGCGGGCAGCGCGTCCTCCGCAAAGGCGCTGAGCGTGTCTGGGTCGAGATGGCCGGCTTGGCGTTGGTCGATCATGGTTCCTGTACCTTGAACGCGGCAAGTTGCGAAGTTTGCAGGGCGTCGCGCAGATTCACTTCAAGATCGCGCGGATCCGCGGTGAGTCGCTCTTCTGCCGCGCGCTTGCTCAGGCCTGCGCCCAGCGGAGGCCTGGCCTGCAGATTGTTCAGCAAGGCTCCGCGAACGTTTTCCGTCAGCCGCTTGAGCCGTCGGCTCACCGTAGCCTCATGCACGTTCAGGATACGGCCGAGCTCTGCCAGCGTGAGCCGGTCCAGAAAGTACCCGGCAAGCAGGTAGCGGTCCTCTGCCGGCAGCGTTGCCAGCGAGCGCGTCACGGCCTGGCCGAGCTGCAATAGATCGGCCGCAGCAGGAGCTTCGGCGGGGGTGGGGGCGGCGCGCTCGAAGTCGTCGAGCGGCTGCTCCCGGTACGTGCGCCGGTGGCGATCGACGTGGCGCTGAGCCAGGGTGCTGCGCAGCCAGCCCAGCAAAGACCCGCGGCCGGAATAGCTGGCGAGCGGGGACTTTCGTTCGCCGGCTTGCTCGCGCAGTCCGAAAAGGTCTGCGGTGAGCGAATCTGCGAGCTCGTGGCCGGCTGTTGCGGAGCCGCTGATGGCGATGGCCGCCTGCAGAATTGGCTGGCGGTATAAGGCGAGGAAGCGCTCCCATGCAATGTTCTCGCCGGCAGCGCACCCCTGTGCGAGCGCGAACTCAGCCAGGCGAAGGCTGCGGTAGAAGGCTTCCTGGATGGCAGCGCCCGCGACCGCGCCGGGGGGCTGGCCGAAGTTGTGTTTCATGCCAGTGCGCAGAAGAGCGGAGTCAAATTCGGCGATGGACAGGCCGCACCCGGCAGCCTGGGCGAGCGTCCAGAGCTCGCGGGCGAGCGCGGTAGGCGCCAGCGCCGGGCCGGCGACGACGGTATCCACCCCGGGCTCAGTGCGCGTACGCTCCACGATCTCGACAATACCTTATATAGAAGGCGTAAAGCTTTGGATCGACGCGACCAGGTTCCGCCAGGCTGCGGCGCGTTCATGGCAAACGACTTAGCTATGCGCCGGAGCGAGTTTGCGGGAAATTGGCACCTTTGCGCAGGCCCCTTGCGTTATAGTCGAAACACACGGTTCCATGCTGGTTTATTGCGTTCCCTGCATGAGCTGAGCCGTGTAGTCTGCCTACCAAATGTTTGCAAAGGTGCCGAGAACGAGCGGGGCGAAGGAACCACACGACACTACGCCTTCCAGGCGAGGCACCGTCGCCGTTGAACGCATGGAGCGGGATGCGCGCAACGATGTTCGCCTGCAGTCTGGCGCGTTGCTGCTGATTCCGCTGGTGGGCGTGATCCTGGCGCTGATTTACGCGTTCACCCGCCCCGTTTTGTATGAGGCCGTAGGAACCGTTCGGCTGGTTCCGAGCTCTCTGCAGGCCCCGCCGCCGCCCGGCCTGCCCCCTGGCTTTACCTACTACGGACCCAACGCGATCCGCCCGCATGAGCGCGCCGATGAGCTGCAGATCCTGACCAGCGCCAGTTTTTTGCGCGGGGTCGTGGCCGGGTTGCCGCGCTCGCTCAAGAAGAGCCTGCTGGAGGATGATCCGGAAGGCTACACGCCCGATCAGATGACTGCCGCGCTGGTCAGCGAGATATCTGACGGGCTCAGCATTGAGGGCAATCAGCAGAATGAGCTGATGGAAATTTCATTTGACCACCCGGACCCGCAGGTCGCGGCGACTGTGGTGAATGAGCTGATCGGTGCCGCGCGTGAGGTGGGCCTGCACCTGGGGCTGGAGCGAAACCGTCGTGCAGCTTCCTTCTTTGCGGGCCAGATTGTGACCTTGCGGCAGCAGATTCGTGATGCGCAGGACCATGAAAATTCGATCGAACGAGGGCCGGATGCGGGGCGTCGGCTGGCGCAGCGCAATGCGGGATCGGAATATGTGTTTGAGGCAGGCACCAACGATCCTGACCCGGAGCTGAAGCCGCTGATCCGTGCGAGCACGCAGGCCAACCTGGACCAGAGGCTGGCGCAGGGGGAGTTGCGGCTGCTGGAATCGATGGAGCGCGACCCCGAAGCGAGTGTGGCCGCCAGCGCTGAACTGGTCCAGCTAAGCAATGACCTGCACCGGGTGGAAGCCGAGTACGCCGTGCTGGGCGCCACGCTGGGGCCCAACCAGCCGCAAATGCTGGCGCGGGCTGCGGCGATTGGCCGGTATCGCAAACAGCTTGCGCTTGCCGGCGCCATGCGCGTGCAGGCGGCCCGGCTGGTGGCTGCGGAAGCGACGCGCAATGCACAGGCTCTGAGCGCGGAAACCAGGCGTCATCTGGAGGCGCTGCGCTCCATCCAGAAAGACCAGGTGCAGGATGCGATGTTGGAGATCGACCTGGCACTGAATCTAAGCGTTTACGAGGCGATCCGGGGCAAGCTGCAATCGGCCAAAATCAACGCGGGCTTGGGCGCGACGGACCTGCAGACGATCGACGAGGCCTACCCACCGGACAAGCCGCTGCCGCGGAAATTTACCATTCCGATCACGCTCGGACTGCTGGGCGGGTTGCTGCTGAGCATTGTTCCGGCGTTGTATATTGGCGAGCGTCGCCAGTACCGCTGGGCCGTGGACACGATGGAACGGCGCCTGGAACTGCCGGCGCTGAGCATTTTGAGCGAACAGCCGGCCGGCTCGGTTGGGACGAATGGCGTGCTGCCCGCGGACTTTGAGGATGGGCTGCGCATGCTGGGCGGAGAGCTGCAGCTACTGCCGCGGGAGATGACCAAGGCGGATGGCGCGCAGGTGATGCTGTTTACCTCCGCGGCGCCGTCTGAGGGCAAGACCTCTACCATCTGTGGCTTTGCGTTGGTGCGCGCGCGCGAAGGCAAACGCGTGCTGCTAATCGATGCGGATCTGCACCGGCCGGCGGTGCACAAGTTTTTTGGGCTGAGCGGGCGGCTGGGCGTTTCAAGCGTGCTGAACGGCCGCACCACGGTGGCGGAAGCGCTGCAAACGGTCGAGCGGGCTCCCGGGCTGACCGTTCTGGCAGCAGGTCCGGTGGCGCCTTCGCCTTCCGACCTGCTGAATACGCAGCTCTTTGCCGATCTGGTGGCGCAGGCCTCGCATGAGTACGACTTGATCTTGATCGATTCGCCCCCGGTGCTGGCGCTGCAGGATAGTGCGACGATCGCGATGAACGCGGACGTGGTGCTGCTGGTGGCGCGACATGGGAAAGTGACGCTGGCGCAGGCGGCACGTGCGCGCTTTCTGCTGGACCGGGCGAACGCGCCTCTGGGCGGCTTTGTGGTCAATGGTGCGCCGGCGAGCTAGGCTAACTTGCCTTTCTGACGGACCAAACTTACCTTGTCATCCTGAGCGGAGTTCGGCGGGTTTTTCCGAACGTAGTCGAAGGACCGATTAAGCTTTGCCTTTCTCCGCTCAGGATTACAAGGTTTGAAGGGGTTGAGGAGTGATTTAGGCGGGTGGCCAGGGGACGCCGGTGGCGGCGCACAGCTTCTGGAGCTCAACGCAGGTGTCTGCACCAAGCGTGATCCCGGCAGCGCTTGAGGCCTGCGCTTTGCGCTCGGAGCGCTCGCCGGGGATCAGGATTTCATCCACTCCGGGCTGGCGCTGGCCGGCTTTGAGACGGTCGATCATGGAGGCCATGCGGACGTCGTAGTCGGCGCGTGGCAGGAATGCTTCGACATTGAACAGACAGAAGAAGTGGCCTACGTTTTGCGGGCGCGTCAGGTCTTTGTACATGGAGCCGATTTCGTCGCCGATGGCTGCGCCGGATAGCACGCTGCTAAAAACCTCAACCATCATGGCGAGCGCGTAGCCTTTGTGGCCGGCCATCGTTTGGACTGTGCCGGCGAGGGCCTCGGCGGCATTGGTCGTGGGCAGGCCTTCACGGGTCAGGGCCCAGCCCTTGGGGATCGCCTCACCACGCTTGTTGGCGGCGATGATGTTGCCGCGCGCGACGATGGACGTGGCCATATCGATTTTGACTGGTGCGCCCGCGGTGGGGAAGGAAGCGGCGATGGGGTTGGTGCCGAAGAAGGCATCAAAGCCGCCGGTGGGGGCCATGGCGGGCTCGCAATTGGTCATGGCGAGCAGGATGAAACCCTGTGCGGCGGCGAGATCGGTGTAGTAGGAGAGCGCGCCGAAGTGCTGTGAGCGCCGAATGGTGGCCGTCGCGACGCCATTCGTGCGGGCCAGTGGGTAGAGAAAATCGAGAGCGCGGACGGCCTGAACCTGGCCCAGACCGTTGGCGGCGTCGAGCGAAAGGACGCTTCCCCGCTTGTGGTCGATGACGAGGGTGGCGCGGGGGTCGATGAGGCCGAGGCGGATGCGCTCAAGGTAGATGGGGAGGCGGGATAACCCGTGGGTATGGATGCCGCGGGCGTCGGCGTCGACCAGCGATTGCGCCAGGATGAGGGCGTCGGACGGCGGGATGCCTGCGTGGGTGGCGAGGGCGGTGCTGAGGCTTTCGAGTTGGGCGATGGTGTAGGTGAACATGGGGGTTTTGGAGCCGCGGGATCGAGCCACAGGTTCCTCCGCTGCGCTACGAAATGACAAACAATTCGCATGGGGTGATTTGGTTGTCATCCGCGGAGGGGATGACAACCAGGTAAGTGGTAACACCGAGTAGGTGACCTCACCAAGTAGGTAGCCTCACCAGGTAAGTGCGACAACGGAGGAAGGCCAGACTCGCTTACGCGCTGCGGTAGAGCTTCGTCATCACAAACTCGCGGTGGCCCAGCGCTTCAGCTGCCGTGAGCCGCCCGTTGGCGGTGCGGACGATCATGTCAAGCAGCTCATCGCCGGCCTGGTCCAGTGTCATTTCGCCTTGCAGGATTTTTGAGACGTCGAGGTCGATATGCTCGGCCATGGTTGCCATGGTTTTGGGATTGCCGGTGAGCTTGATGACTGGCTCGATCGGGTTGCCGATGACGTTGCCCTGGCCGGTGGGGAACAGGTGAATCACCGCGCCGGATGCAGCCCACAGGGTGACCGCCTCGGCGGCGGCGGACGACGTATCCATGAACCAGAGGCCGGCTTTGTCGGGCGCTGTGGCAGGAGTCAGGCAGCCGATGAATCGAGTCTTTTTCCCAAGCTTTTCTACGTTGCCGAGAGCCTTTTCTTCGATCGTGGTGAGGCCGCCGGCGATGTTGCCCTTGGTCGGCTGCGACTCAGACAGGTCGCTGGTTTTCTGATCGAATACCATCTTCGTGTAGTCATTGAAGGCGGCGAAGAACTCCTGGCGGACTTCTTCGGTCGCGGCTTTGGCGGCGACGATGTGCTCCGCGCCGGTGAGTTCGCTGGTCTCGCCGAAGCTGGCGGTGCCGCCGGTGGCGCAGTGTTTATCGATCACGTTGCCGACGGTGGGGCAGCTTGAAAGACCGGTGGTGGTGTCGCTTTCACCGCACTTGACGCTGAGGTAGAGCTCGCTCAGATCGCACTCTTCGCGCTGTAGTTCGCTGGCCCACTGGACGTATTCTTTCGCCGCGTAGGAGGCGGCGGCTACTGTTGCGATGTCGCCCTTGCCTTCGATTGAAAAGCCTCGGACGGGCTTGCCGGTTTTGGCAATGCCGTCGACGATCTTTTTGGTCCAGCCTTCCTCAATCCCGATGACCACGACCGCAGCCACATTTGGGTTGGCCCCGGTGCCGATCATGGTGCGGAAGAAGAGTTCGAGGTCCTCGCCAAACTGCAGGCGGCCGTAGGCGTGAGGCAAGGCCATGGTGCCGGTAATGTGGTGCGCGACGGCTTCGCAGGCGGCGTTTGAGATGTCGTCTACTGGCAGGATGATGACGTGATTGCGGACGCCGACGCGGCCGTTTTCGCGGCGGTAGGCCATTACTTTTCTGCTGCTGGATGCCATGGCTATGCCCACCTTTTGGTCTTGAGGTTATGTGTGTGGACGAGCTCGCCGGCCTTGACCGGAGCGACGATGCGTCCGATAACGCACGCGTATTTGGTAACGTCTTCGCCGACCGCAAAGTCGCGCAGAGCCAGCTTGTGGCCCAGCGGGATGGCTTGTTTTGAGTGCGCGGTGAGGGAGGAGTTATCGGCCAGATTGCGGCCAGTAAGGGCCATGTCGGGGGCCAGGTCTACTACGGCTACGCCTACGTCGTCTGCTGAATCGTGGATGAGGAAGTGGGTCATGGTGCCTTTCTAAATTGGTGCGGAGGGCTAATCCAAAAGCAGATCCCCTGCGGGGATGACAAACAAAGTTCGAATCACTTTGCTTCTGCTGGTTGATTCTTGTTTGACGTGGTCAGGAAGAGGCACAAGATCGCTGCCACTATGGCCATGCCGCCGACGGTGAGCAGGCCGGCGGTGTAGTTGTGGGTGATGTCCTTTAGCTTGCCGGTCAGGGCGGGACCTGCAAAGCCGCCGAGCGAGCCGATCATCGTAATGATAGCCACGCCACCGGCCGCAGCCTGCCCGCCTAGAACGCGTGTGGGCAGCGCCCAGAACGGGCCCATCATGCTGAAGTAGCCGATGGCGGCCAGCGCGAACGCCATGATGGACGCAGTGAGCGTATGCGCGTAGGCTGCCCACGCAAAACCGGCCGCGCCGATCAGCAGGCAGGCCGCGATGTGGAAGCGGCGCTCGCCCGTACGGTCAGACGACCAGCCGATGACGACCGTAAGGATCGCCGCGGCAAGATACGGCAGCGCGCCGTAGCGGCTGACGGCGACTGCGCCTTTGAGCGCGTCTGTGTGCAGGAAGCCGGCAAAGATTGTCGGCATGAAGTAGGTGATGGAGTAGATGCCGACCTGATTGAGCAGGAAAATGATGGCCAGAACCCAGACCATGGGGGTGCGGAAGGCGTCGCCCAGGTTGTGGTTGTCGGTGGCGCCGCCTTCGTTGCGGTCGCGCTCGAGCTCGGTGTCGAGCCACTTCTTTTCGGCGTCGGTGAGCCAGGGGGCGTCGTCCGGGTGGTCGCGCAGCAGCAGCAGGACGGAGATGCCGAAGAGCACGGTCGGAATGCCTTCCATCAGGAACAGCCACTGCCAGCCGTGCAGGTTGAACTTGCCTTCCAGCTTGAGCAGGATGCGTGAAAGCTCTGCCCCAACGACGCCGGCAATGGAGGTCGCGGTCATGAAGCGCGCGACGGCTTTGGCGCGCTCCTGCGATGGGAACCAGTAGGTGAGATAGAGGATGATGCCGGGGAAGAAACCTGCCTCCGAGACGCCGAGCGCGAGGCGCATGGCGTAGAAGCTCTTGGCACCGGTAACGAAGATCATGCACGTCGCCACGATGCCCCACGTGATCATGATGCGGGCGATCCAAAGCCGCGGGCCGACTTTTTGCAGCAACAGGTTGCTGGGGAGATCGAAGAGCAACTGCCCCAGAAAGTAGATGCCTGCGCCATAGCCGAAGACGGTCGCGGTAAGGTGCAGGTCGCGCTGGAATTCGACCGCCGCGAAGCCCACGTTGGAGCGGTCCAGGTAAGCAAGAATGTAGAGCAGAAACAGGTACGGGATCAGCCGCCAGGTGATCTTGCTGTAGAGTTTGGCGGGATCGATCTGGTCGGTTGCCGGCATGGGTTTGAGAGCGCCTGTCGTTTTGGGAGTAGGGACCAGGCCGCTGGGGCCCGGTCCTAAAGCCTACCTTAGATGACGCGCTTCTGGGCGGGGGTTCAATCGTTACTGCTTTTCCTGCGGCTCGACGCCAAGCTTTGTGGCCGGCGCGTCTTCCTTGAATGACCGGTAGCCGGCGATGACGAGCAGGAAAAACAAGCCGCCAAATCCAAGAGCCACGCCAAACGCCGCCAGTGTGCCAAGCACCGTGAGCCAAAGCGGCGTCAAGACATCCGAGTAATAAATGAATGCGATCGATGTAGTGACGACCAGCACGAGCAGCGAAAACACCAGGATCGCCAGCAACAGCACAAGCCAGAGCCGATAGGCCTTGGGGATGGGTGGCTCGGCGCCGGGCTTGGAGCGGGGAAATTTGGGCAGCTTCAGGATCATGACGTCGCTGGCTGGTTGGATGCCGCCGCTTCCTTGGCGAGCAGGATCTTTTTACGGTCCAGGCCCCAGCGATATCCGGTCATGGTGCCGCCGGTGCCGACGACGCGGTGGCAAGGCACCAGCACGGCCAGGGGGTTGGACCCGATCGCCTGCCCGACAGCTTGTGCGCCCTTGGGCTTGCCCAGCTCGCGGGCGATATCGCCGTAGGTGCGCGTAGCGCCGCGCGGGATAGCCCGCAAGGCCTGCCAGACGCGCTGCTGAAAGGCAGTCATGCGGATATCGATCGAGAGCTGCGGGGCCGCGGGGGACTCCTCAATCAGCGCAACCAGCGCACGGACTTCCTGGGCGAGCTCGCCGTCCATGCGCTTGAGTTCCGCATGCGGGTAGCGCTTTTGCAGGTCCTGGAGCAAGTCAAGATCGTCGTCGCCGAACGCGATCGCGCAGATCCCGCGCGCGGTGGCGGCGATCAGCATGCGGTCCAGCGGCGATTCGGCGACGGTGTAGCGGATCGTTTCGCCCTTGCCGCCGGCCTTCATGGCACTTGGGGTCATGCCGAGCTCGGCACCTTCATACGCGCGTGAGGAAGACCCATACCCGGCCGCATAGATCGCTTCCGTTACGGTGGATTTGGGCGTCTGGAGCTTGTCCTTGAACGTGGCGAGCCGCTGCGCCTTGGCGTACTCCCGCGGGCTGACGCCGAGCACGCGCTTGAAGCCGCGCAAGATCGTCAGTGGCGCCACGCCGGTGGCTTTGGCGACATCCTTCAGCTTGGTACGCTCGCTGGCGTGCTCGGTCAGGTAGGTGGAAACGGCGTCGATGGCCGCAATTTGCGGGTCGTCGCGATGCTCAGTGGTTTCCGGCTCGCAGCGCAGGCAGGCGCGGTAGCCGGCCTTGGCTGCTTGATCGGCGTTGGGGAAGAACGTGACGTTCTTCCGCTCCGGCCGCCGGCTGGGGCAGCTGGGGCGGCAGAAGATTTTGGTCGTCTTGACGGCATAGACGAACTGGCCGTCGGCACGGGTATCGCGCGCAAGGACCTGCTGCCAGGCCTTGCCGGCGAAGAGGCTCGGGATTTTTACTTTGGTGGTCATGAACCTAGTCTGGTGGTTGGATGAGCGTGGCGCACTCCGGATTCGTACCGGGAAGTCGCGAACCCCGCTAGGGTTTGACCGGCAGCGGCACCGGCTGGCTAAAGGCGTCGACCTCCAGGCTATCCACCTGGAAATAGGTCAGGTCGGCGACGCCGAAGCTGGTGGTGATGGCGACGTCGGTAGCGTCGCGTCCGGTGGCCATCAGCACGCGGCCGGTGCGGTGATCGTTGTGGCGCGCGTCCATGGTCCACCACTGGCCGTCGAGAAAAACCTCATACCAGGCGCTGAAATCGCCCGCGCCGGAGTAGGGCCGGCGGATGTCGCCCAGGTAGCCGGTCACGTAGCGTGCGGGGATGTTCATGGCGCGACAGAACGTCACGGCGAGGTGCTGGAAGTCACGGCAGACGCCCACGCGCTCCGTAAAAACGTCCAGCGCGGTCTTGGTCGAGCGCGCCGATTTGTAGTCGAAACGCACGTGGTTGTGGACCCAGTCGCGGATGTTGATGGCGCGCGCCCAACCGGGGGTCGTATGGCCGAACAGATCGCCGGCCACCAGCGAGAGGCTATCCACCGGGCAATACCGCGAGCTCAGCAGAAACTGCAGGACTTCATGCGGCAGCGCCTCCACCTGGTGCTGGACGGCGGCAACCTGGATCGGATCGGGCAGGTTCTCGCTGCGGATCAGGCTGGCGCCGGAAAGACGCAAAAAGCCACGCGGCGCCAGAAAGCGCGAGCAGCGATTGCCGAGGGTATCCACGTACTCCTCAACCGGGATCACGGTGGAGGTAGCACCGTCAAGATGCTCAGCCAGCAGCGTTTCCGGCGACTGGACAAGCGGGTCAAGCAAGGGATGCAGACGCAGGAGCGCGATCATCGCAACGTCCTGCGGCAGACTGAATTCGATTTTGAACTCGGAGCGGATCAGCATTGCAAGTCTCCCTCTGGGTTCGATTGGGGTATCAAACCAAGATTACAGGAGGAATTAGATTCGCTGATATTCGTTGCTGCTTTGTGGCTAGGAACTTCCGGCGGACTCGTAGTCATTCGCCACGATAACCTGCAGCCCTGGCGTAGTGACCAGTTGTTGATCGATCAGCACCAGGCTTTTTGCGCTACCCGCGCCGTAGGTGACAGAGGGCCCCGTGTAGCTGGTCCCGGTCGCCGTGGTGGGGACCGTTCCCGCGGGGACGGCGACAAGCGTGTAAGCTCCGGCCGGCACGTTGAAGTAGCCGGTATTCTGGCCGAAGCTGACGTTGGTCAGGATGGGTTTGGCAGTCGCAATGGTGGACCCACCGGCGACAAGATAAAGGTCAACCGTGCCAGCGCGCGTCGCCTGGTCCAGCACGCGCAGGGACACCTGACCGGAAGGCGCAGGCGTCGTTTGGTCCTTCAGAATCGTTTCCGAAAGCACGTTTGAGAAGTTGCCGATCAACACCGTGTACTCATTGCCCGCGGAAAAAGTACCGCCGCTGGCCACAAGCTGCTGGCGGGTCCCAGCCGTATCGACCTGAATGCTGTAGTTGCCGGGCGTGATCTGTACGTAAGACGTAATCGTGCCGAGCCCAAGGTTATACGCCAGAATTCCGCTGCCCTGGTAGACATCAAGCCCACCGGCATCGGGTGAGGCATCGATGATGCGAACCTGCGACAGGCTTTGCGAGCCCGACACCATGGCGCAGCCGGGGAGCGACAGCAGCAGGCTGCTGACCGCGAGGGCGGCGGTGCTGCGTCGGACTTTGCCGAGGACGAGAGGGCCCCGGGGGCAGAACCTGAACATGGTCAACGTCGTGGCTCCTGGCTGGAAAAACTTGAACTCACCTGCGACCAGCGGAGGCGCGGTCGGGGTGTCCCCTCAACTGTACTAGAGGAGTAAGGCGCTGGGACAGTGGGAAACGAGGGGCGGAACCTGACTTGAGGCCCCGCCGCCCCTCGCCGCAGGGTCTACTTGGCGGCCTGCTTGGCAATAATCATCGACGCGATCTTGGCATAGGTTGCTGCGGGCACGATGCCCTTCTGGGTGAGCTGGGTTTTGGCAGCGTACGGCCGGCCCTTGATGATGCGGTCCGCGTAGGCATCGCCCACGCCGGGAAGCGCCTTGAGCTGGTCCTTGGTGGCGCTGTTGATATCGACCAGCGTGCCGGCGGCGGGCGCGGCGGTGGCGGTTGCGGCAGGCTTGGCCGTTGCGGGCTTGGCGGTCTGGGCAAAGCTGACCGGCATGGCAGCAAGGGCCGCAATGGAAAGCGAAAGGGCGAGAAGGCGGCGGTAGAGACGCATGGTGAGGGGTCGTCCTTGGGAGAAAAAGAATGCCTGCGGCTTTGAGCGTACTGCACCAGCGCTGCAAGTGGCCAGAACTTTCTGGCCGTCGGCAGGATTGCTGCGGTGTAGCATAGGCAGCATGCGCGGCATCCTCCTCCCCGTTCTTCTGTGCGCTCCGCTGATGGCGGCGGCCCAGCAGCCTGGTTTTATTCCGGGCGCGGCCAGCCAATACAAGATTTCGCCCATCACGACGCCGACCCTGACGCCAGGGGTGCTGCACCTGCTGGAGCTGGAAGGACAATTCTCTGAAGCAGTCGCAGCCGGCGGGGGCAAGGCGTTCGCCACGTTTTTCGCAGACGATGCCGTGACACTCAACAATGGCAAGCCGGCCGTGCTGGGTCGCGGCGCAATTGCCTTGCAGGCCAACTGGGACCCCAGGGAATATCAGTTGAGCTGGGTAGCGCAAGGGGCACAAATGGGCCCCTCGAACGACATGGGATTTACCTGGGGGCAATACGTCGGCAAGGCCAAAGACAAGAACGGCGAGCCGATCGTGAGCACGGGGCGCTACATTACTATCTGGAAGAAACTGGCGGACGGCAGTTGGAAGGTCGCCATGGATGCCAGCGCCAACGATGCACCGAACGCAGCCGATTGCTGCGCACTCCCCAAACCGTGACCGCTTATGCCCTGCTCGTGACAGTGATACGTCTAAAGTAGGAGAGTCAGCCTCGCGCGGAAACCCCTACTATTCATAGGAGTGATGGACCCGTTATCCAAAGACGAGATGTTGCGTCTCGACGCGCTTCAGCATTATGAAGTGCTCGACAGCGCACCCGACCCTGCTTTGGCGGAGCTGACGGCGCTCGCCGCGCAGTTGGCGAATACGCCCATGGCGGGCGTGTCTTTTGTGACCGGCAACACCGTACAGTTTGAGGCGCGGGTCGGCCCGGGCGTCGCCAAGCGGGCACGCGGACGCACGCCGGACGAAACCTGCATTCTGGGCGATACTGTTTACGAAATTACCGACGCCCGTTACCACCAGGCGTACCGGCCGGACGGCATCATGATCGCCGGAAGGGCTTACCGGTTCTGGGCCGGCGCACCGCTGACGACCCCAACCGGCGTCGCGATTGGCACGCTGTTCATCCAGGATTCTGTCCCGCACACCCTGACGGAAAAGCAGAAGCAGGCCCTGATGACGCTGGCTCGCCAGGTCATTACGCGGCTGGAGTTGACCCAGCGCGTTCGCCATATGGACCGCGAAGGTCGCGTGCGGCAGCGGGTCGAAACCGCGCTGACCGTTGAGCGTAACTTTGTTTCGACGGTGCTTGATACAGTCGGCGCGCTGGTTGCCGTGTTCGATACGGCGGGTCGCATTGTGCGCTTCAACCGCACCTGCGAGCAGGTTTCGGGCTACGACTTTGCCTCGCTCGTGGGGCGTTATGTTTGGGACAAGCTGATCCCGCCCTCTGACGTTCCGGCAGAAATCGCCAACTTTGAGCGGCTGCGGTCCGGCCAGTTTCCGGCCAGTTTTGAAAACTACTGGCGCAGCAAGGATGGCTCGCTCAAGCGAATTGCGTGGTCGGCAACCGCGCTAATCGACACACAGGGACAGACTACTTTCATCATCGCGACCGGCATTGACGTTACGCTGCAGCGCCAGCAGGAAGCCACGCTGCGAGAGAGCGAAGCGCGCTACCGGCAGTTGGTCGAAGGCTCGCTGGGTGTGGTTTACACGCATGATGCCGCAGGCGTTTTGCTCAGCGTAAACAAGCACGGCGCGGAAGTGCTGGGGCGCGACGCCGCCGTGATGACCGGGCAAAACCTGAGCGCGTTCATCCCGCCCAGCCAGCAGCCCACCTTTGAGCGCTACCTGGCAGAGCTCGAGCAAACCGGCGAGGCCCAGGGCCGGCTGCACATACTGGATGGCGACGGCGATCTGCGCATCATCGCGTTCCGCAACAAGCTGATCCAGGTGAAGGACCGTGAGAGCTACGTGCTCGGTTTCGGCGTCGATATCACCGAGCAGGTACGCGCAGAAGAGAAGCTGCGCGCGCTGATTGGGCAGTCGAATTCGATCCTGGAATCGGTTGGTGACGGCATCTACGGCATCGACCTGAATGGGCGCGTGACCGTCGTCAACCCGGCCGCGCTGCAGATGCTCGGCTTCAAAGCGGCCGAGCTGCTGGGTCAGAAAATGCACTCGCTGATCCACCACACGTATGCAAACGGCCAGCCGTACCCGGAATCGGAGTGCGCAATCACGGCTTCTCTGGCCGATTTAGGTACCGTTCGCGTCTCAAACGAGGTCTTTTGGCGCAAGGATGGGACCAGTTTTCCGGTCGAATACGTCGCGCGGCCGCAGATTGACTCCTCCCCGGCGTCTGAAGGGGGCACGGGCGGCAAGCCCATCGGCGTCGTTGTGGCGTTCACGGATACGACGGAGCGGCGCGCGCTCGACCGCATGAAGGATGAGTTTATTTCGACCGTTTCGCACGAACTGCGGACTCCGCTGACCAGTCTGCGTGCAGCCCTGGGGCTCGTCACAGGCGGCGCACTGGCGACGCGGCCGGAGCGCATGCAGCAGATGCTTGAGATCGCAATCGGCAATACCGACCGGTTAATCAAGCTGGTGAACGACATTCTGGATATCGAGCGGATCTCAAGCGGCAACGCGGAACTGCACTCCATGATGTGTCTGGCGGACGCGCTATTGGAGCGCTCGGCCGGGCTGCAGCAGGCGGCGGCGTTGAAAAATCAGCTGCGTTTCCGCATTGAGGCCAACGGCGTTCAGGTCTGGGGCGACCCTGACCGGTTGCTGCAGGCGATCTCCAACCTGATCTCTAATGCGATAAAGTTCTCGCCGCCGGGTGGTGAAATCGTACTGACGGCGCGTAATCTCGACGAAAACGAAGCGCAGTTTGAGGTTTGCGACCACGGCCGGGGCATCCCCGAAGACAAGCTGGAGACGATTTTTGAACGATTCCAGCAGGTGGATGCGTCGGATTCCCGCGTGATGGGTGGCACGGGGCTGGGGCTGGCGATTTGCCGCAGCATCGTGCAGCAGCATGGCGGGCGCATCTGGGCGACGAGCCCCAAGGACCATGGCGCCACGTTTCACTTCACGCTGCCGACCCGGCCCAGCGGACGCCTGCGCTAGCGCTTGCTTTCTGCGCGGGGCGATAGGAAGATAAAACCGTGCAAGCGGCAGATACAGGCGGACGGACCCGGCTCGATCCGGAACAGTGGGAGCGGCAGGCGCTGTTTGAACGTTTCCGCAAATTTGCCGAGCCTTACCACGGCGTTTGCCTGCGGGTAGACTGCACGGAAGCCTTTGACTACGCCAAAGATCAGCACCTATCTTTGTTTCTAACCTTGCTGCACTGCTCGCTCAGCGCGGTGCAGGAAGTGCCAAATCTTCGTTGCGTGATCGCGGAAGACGCTGTCTGGCGCTACGACCGGATCGACGGCGGAAGCGCGATCGGGCGGCCAAACGGGACGATCGGCTTCGGCCACTATACCTATCGTGAAAACGTGAACGACTTTGTGGGGGAGGCCGCGCTGGTGTTGGACCGGGTGCGCGGGCGTCTGGATCTTGAGACTCCCCCGGCGCCGAACCTGGTCCGCTATTCCACGCTTCCGTGGTTTGATTTCACCTCAATTTCGCACGCGCGGAACCTGGCGGTCGAGTCGTCGTCGCCGATGATCACATTCGGGAAGATCACCGAGGCACAAGGGCGCAGGACGATGCCGATTTCGATCCATGTGCACCACGGTCTGGTGGATGGCTCGCATGTTGCTGATTTTATGCAGTTGTTCCAGCAGAATCTGAGTACGCCGGGGTAGCTAAACGGGAGCTTACTTGCTGATTCTGCAAAGATTGCCTTCCATATATTGTAGATTTCTGCTAAAGTGCGAAGGACTGCAGGAGCCTTACGGGGCTCCGGCGCGGCTGCCTGCGGGTGCGCTGCGTACCCTGTTTGAACAGACAAGCGAGCTGAAACGCGATGGCGAAGGCGATGTGGAATGGTCAGTTACTGGCCGAAAGCGAGACGACCGAAACGGTCGAAGGCAATATTTACTTTCCTGAAGAATCAGTAAAGCGTGAATTTCTGCGGCCCAGTTCGACCACTTCCAGCTGCCCGTGGAAGGGCCAGGCGCGCTACTACAGCCTGCTGGTGGACGGCCAGGAAAACCCGGACGCAGCCTGGTACTACCCGGATCCGAAGCCGGCAGCGCGGAATGTGAAGCATCACATCGCGTTTTGGCGTGGGGTTGAGGTTTCAAAGTAGGCGATGGCGCCGGTTCTGATGTTCGCTGATGGCGATGGACCGGGCGACCCAGTCTGGGTCAACTGGCTTCTGGGCAGCGTATTCGTCGTCGCCTTCCTGTTTCTTGGCCTGATGTTCTGGGCGTTCCGAGAGGCAAAGAAAACGTTTATCGCGTGGGTGACTGGGCTCGGCATGAAACCGCAGGTCGCCCTGCCGCCAACCCTTGTTGCACCTGCGAGTGCGTGGCGTGCGGCCCCGGCGACGCGGCAGATCTACGCTGGGCATCGCGGCGGCTTCGAATGCGCCGTCTTTGAAATTGGCCAGACCGAGGGTGAATCGCAGATCTGGAGAACAGCGGTAGCGGTTGCGCGCGGCCCGGTGGGCCAAGTCCTTACAGATGAGCTGAAAACGCTTGGTGCGACGCTCGACGAAGACTCAACGCCGGGCTGGATCATTGGCCTGGTGCCCTCGACCAACGCAGCTCCCAAGGTGATGGGTCCTGTTCTAGCGGCCATGACGAGGGAAAGCTGGCCTGCGGGCAACGGCGATCATCAGCTATCCAACGAGCCAAATACAGTGAATCAGTAGGCTTCTGCGCGGCTGAGCGGAAGGCGGACCTGGATGCAGGTTTCGCCTGGTTTACTTTGCACCGAGATAAAACCATTGTGCCGGCTGACGATGCGCTGGGCTGTATCAAGACCCAGACCGAGGCCGGAACCAGGAGCCTTGGTGGTGAAGAAGGGCTCGAAGATGCGCGATTTCAGCTCTGCAGCGATCCCGGGGCCAGTATCCCAAATTTCTACAAGCGCCAACTGCCCAAGCAATTTGGTCTTGAGACCGAGCGTTCCGCCCTCCGGCATCGCATCCAGCGCGTTTTCAATCAGCGCAGTCCAAACCTGGTTCAACTCTGAACCGTAGGCGCTTATGGGCTGCAGGGTGGCGTCAAAGTCCGTTTCCAGCGAGATGTTCGACAGGCGCGAGCCAAACATGGACAGCGTGACTTCCAGCGCCTGCGCCAGATCGACCTGCTGGATAGGCGCCTGATCCATGTAGGAATAGTCTTTTATTGCCGAAATGATGTCAAAAATGCGTGCCGTAGAGCCCAGAATTGTCTCCGCCATGCGCTCTACGCGCAGCGAACTGGCAAAAGTGGCGAGCGCCGGTGCCAGAACCGGGCCGGGAAAATTGGCGGCCAGGTCATCAAGATTGGACAGCGGAAAGCGCGTTTCTGCGATGGGCGGCGCAATTTCCCAGGCATCTGCGATCTGGTGACGCTCCAGCCATTCCAGAACCTCGGCTTCACGGTCGACGAAAGCGAGCGGGCTGGAGGCCAGCGCTTCCCCGTGCGGGCCTAGGTACTCCGACATTTGCTCGCGGATATCGATCATCCATTTCTGGAAGCGATCGCGCGTTTCCGGCAAGGAGCAAACCGAGCCGAGCTTGTACTTTTTGTCGCCGTAGGAACGCAGCTCAGCAAACAGCGAGGCGGCCGAGCGCTGAGCGGCTGAGGCGGGGTTGTTGAGTTCATGCGCCAAATTGGCGGCGAGCTTGCCGAGCGCTGCAAGCTTTTCCGCCTGCTGCTCCATGCGTGTGACCTCGCGGACGCGGTCCAGCAGAATCGACACGCACTTTTGCCCGATAGCCGGGATCGCCAGAAGCAGCTCCGGGAACAGGTCCTGATGCATGCGCAGAACCCAGCACTCGCTGACGGCGTAGCCTTCGCCACCGTAGGTTTTCATGCGGGAGTAAGGCAGTTTGCCATTGAGTTGGCCGACACGGCCAACGAAGAAATTCATGGGACCGGAGTGCTTGCGGCGGACGTGCAGCTCGCCTCGCAGCATGATGACCATGTGGCAGGCGGATTCGCCTTCGTGGAACAGGATGGCGCCGGGCGCGCTTTTCCACTCCTCGCAATGGGCGGCAATCCACTCAAGATTCGCCAGGGTAAGGTCCCCCAGGGCAGGCAGCTCGCGCAGGGCGGCGACGATCTGATCCGGCGGCGTGGCTTGTTCCGGCTGATAGGCAGTGGGAATGGGCGCGGCGGCAGGCTGGAGTTCTTGTTCGTAAAGAGCGGTGAAGGACGCCATGGGGTTATGATGCGCCACTCTTTAGGTGGTGGCAAATTGTTTCGTCTCAGAGTACAGGGGTGCGGTCGAGCCGTATGCCGACACCCAACCCTTCCACTACAGGGCCGTGAAAGGATGGGGCACCCGGCAACTGCAGATCCCCTTCGGGGATGACCAGCAAATGGCCGCTCATCAGGGTCAGGGCTTCTTTAGGCAGGCCTTACGGCTTAGGCCTTGACGACTGCGCCATCCTGAATCTTGACCGGGTCAAGGAACGGCATGCCGGCACGCAGGGCTGAGCCGACCTGCTCGATCTTGTCGTCGGCTTCTGCCTTGCGATACCTGGCGAACTCGTGGCGACCAGTCTCGTTCTCGTTGATGAACTTTTTGGCGAAGCTGCCGTCCTGGATTTCAGTCAGAAGCTGCTTCATGTTGGCCTTGGTTTCATCCGTCACGATGCGGGACTGAGCAAGAAATCCGCCCCACTCCGCGGTGTCAGAAATGGAGTGGTTCATGTACTCGACGCCGCCGCGGTAGAGCAGGTCGACGATGAGCTTGAGCTCGTGCAGGCACTCAAAGTAGGCGAGCTCGGGCTGGTAGCCGGCGTCGACCAGCGTGTGGAAGCCGGCTTTGACCAAGGCGACGGCGCCACCGCAGAGTACGGCCTGCTCGCCGAAAAGATCGGTTTCGGTCTCTTCCGTGAACGTAGTTTCCAGCACCCCGGCGCGCGTGCAGCCGATGCCCTTGGCGTACGACAACGCAAGTGCCATGGCATGGCCGGATGCATCCTGCTCCACCGCAACGAGCCCTGGGACGCCGCCACCTTCCGTAAAGACCTCACGGACGCGATGGCCGGGTGACTTGGGCGCGACGAGTGAAACGTCAGCGGTCGCGGGGGGGATGATGGTCGTGAAGCGGATGTTGAAGCCGTGCGCGAACATGAGCGTGACGTTCGGCTTCATGTTGGGCGCGATCTCTTCGTGGTAAACCTTGGCGGCGGTCTGGTCCGGCGTCAGGTTCATGATCACGTCGGCCCACTTGGAGACCTCCGCAACGGTGGCGACGACGAGGCCGGCCTGCTCCGCTCGCGCTGCGTTCTTGGAGCCTGGGCGCAGGCCTACGCGGACATCGACGCCAGAATCCTTCAAGTTGAGCGCATGCGCGTGGCCCTGCGAGCCGTAGCCGATGATGGCGACCTTCTTGGCCTGGATGAGGGAGAGGTCTGCGTCGGAGTCGTGGTAAGTCTTTGCCATGTGCGTTCAGTTTCCTTTGTGATTGATGGTAACGGATGCGGTGGTGGTGCGGGCTTCCGCCTCGCAGCGATTGCGGACGACCTGCAGGATGTTGTTCTGCATGTCAGACATGACGGCGTCTGACCACAGGGCGGCATAGGCATTGAAGTCAGTGGAAAGGCGCTGCCGGCTGCTGAGTTGCAGGAGCGTGTCGCCGTTGGCGAGTGGCTCAAGCTGGTACTCGCCGGTAAGGACGTCGAAGAAGCGGCCGCCGACAGTTACGTGCGCGTCAAGCGTCGTGGCCGGGATGGCCGCGGTATCGGCCGCTATCGTAAAGGCGATGCGCTTGCCGCGGTTCCAGTCGATGACAGTTTCTATGAAGTTCAGACCGCGCTCAAAGCTGGCGTTGCGCACGCCGCCGACTCCTTCATAAGACAGCGTCGCTTCTACCGGGCGCGGGAAGCCGATGATGTTTGCCCAGGAAGCGCGCAGCTCCGAAGGCGCGATGGCGCGGACGCGTTCGATGTTTTGCCAGACGATTGGCGCGGACGCGTGGATCAGGATCTGCGTATCTACGGTGCGGATATTGCGTGGCTGATTCAGCTGAACTTCCAGCATGCAAAACAGCAACGGCGCAGCAGCAAGACAGAGCAAGGTGCCATTTGATGAACGGCGATTGCGCCTGCGGTACAGAAGGCCAGCAACAATGCCCCCGACTGAGGCGCTGATGAGCGCGGGCGGCAGGATGAACACTGCGCAGATCATGCCTTCCCACATCACGGCAAGTGCAAGCGCAAGATTGAGCAGCACGGGTATCCACGGCACGATGATGAATTGAACGCCGGATAGCGGCTTGCCGGCTGCGGCTCGGTCAACCGTGAAGAAACCTGCGACGAAGGGCCCCATGAAGAGGAAGGAGAAGGACATCAGGATCGCGCCGCCGCCATGGTCATTCACGTAGGGAGGCGCGAGGCTGACGAGGCGGAACACCAGAAGATAAAACGCGGCCAGCACGACTCCGCTGATCAAGCCGCGCTTCCAGGGCCAGCGGCGTGGCGGCAGGCGCTCACCACGAGCGACGCGCGCGGCAGTACGTTTGCTACGGGCCGACGTGATGGCCCAGGTAATCAGGCACACGACCAGAACGAAGATGGGGCCGACGAGATGATCGATGTAGCTGTTGCTGCTGATCACGCCTCCTCCTCATGAACGTCTTCAAACTCATTAGGAAGGATTTCGTCCGAGTCTGGCTTGTTGTTGAAGTCAGCGGTTGCTGGCGGTTGACGCGGGGTGCCGAGCGCTTTGAGCACGCGGCTGGTGTGGTGTCCGCGACGCATCGCCATGCGGCCGGTGCGGCTGGTTTCAAGGATGGTGTAGCCGCTTTCCGTGATGACCTGAACGAGGCCTTCGATCTTCGACGAGCTACCAGTCATTTCAAGCATGATCGACTCCGGGGCCAGGTCGACAACGCGCGCACGGAAGACGTTGGCGAGCTCAAAGATTTGCGAGCGGGCCCCGTTGGGGGATGGGCCGACGGCAACCTTGATGAGGCAGAGCTCGCGAATGACAGCTTCCGAGCGGCCTACTTCGTCGACATCGACCGTGATTTCGAGCTTGTAGAGCGAGGCCTTGATGCGGTGCGCGGCGTGTTCCGGGGCCTCGCAGACGATGGTCATGCGTGAGGTGTCCTGGCGCTCTGACTCGCCGACGGTAAGCGACACGATGTTGATGTTGAGGCGGCGGAAAAGCGAGGCGACGCGGGTCAGGACGCCGGGTTTATCTTCTACGAGAGCTACGAACGTGTGGAGCAATGGGCTCTCCTTCAGGATGATTTTGCGAGGCTGTAAAGGTAGTGACGGCCGTTGGAGTCGCCGGGCAAAAAGGTTGGGTAAGTGAAGGTGAGTTCCGGGCGCAGGGTCATGCCGAGTTTTTCGGCTACTCGTTGTGAAGGCGCGTTGTTGGCTGAGATGACCGCGTTTAGTTCACGGAGGTTTAGCTGGTTAAAGGCGTGATCGACGACGGCGCGGGCGGCTTCCGTTGCGTAGCCATGGCCGTGGGCATTGCGGGTGAGTCTCCAGCCAAGTTCAACCGCGGTCTGCGGCAGGTTGGGTACCGCGACATGCATGATCTGCATGCCGACGATGCCTAGGTATTGCCGTGTTTCGAGCAGTTCAAGGGTCAGGAAGGAGAAGCCGTCGCGCGTGAGTTGCAAGGCGTAACGGGCGAGGTGCTCGGCGGACAGTTCCGGCGTGAACGTCGAGTGGAAGTAGCGCATGACTTTCGGGTCGAGGTTCATCGCGATGAAGGACGCATGGTCGCGCAGCTCGATCGGCCGGAGGCGCAGGCGGTCTGTTTGGAGGACGTTCAATCGGCGCTCCAAAGGTGCATTACGTCACCGTTCGGTGCGACGAGTGAGCCATCCGTCGCGTTGGGATTGCTGAAGCCGCCGAACGAGAAATCAGCTGCGCCATGGTAGCTCGCGCCGCACGGGTATGGGCCTTTGGCGTAGGTTTCGGGAGCGCACTTTGCGCCGCGATACAGGTGGAAGAAGACCCTGGGATGGCGGGCATCGATGAACTTTTGCGAGAGGTGAAGTTGATCGAAAGAGTGCGCCTCGGCCGCATCGCGCAGTTGGTAGAGGAGCACGGAGAGGGCTGGGTCCTGGGTGGTGTCGGGCACGACGAGGATGTAGGAATTGTCCGTCTGGTGGAAAAGCTTGAAGGGGGCGGGTGCACTGCTTGGGCGCGCGGGGTAAGAGGTGGCGGCTGGAGCAGTTACGCGCGAAGGGGGCGGAGCGGACTTGCATCCGGTCAGCAATGCCAATGCAAATGAAGATGTAAACGCGAAGCAGAGAAAAGCGCTGAAGGCGCGACTCATACCAGCCTGGGGCGCGAGCCCCGGGTAACGGTTGGGCAACCAGACTGAGGGCTGTAAGCGCGACTTATAATCGCCCCCATGCCCCAGTCTCTGAGCTTCCTCCTGGTATATCTTGTGTTCAGCACCAAGGGCCGCCGACCCTTGATTCAGCCAGCGATTCGGGATGGGCTGCATGCCTACCTCGCCATCGTTGCGCGGGACCGGCGTTGCGACTGTTTCCGCGTGGGTGGCATGCCCGACCACGTGCATCTTGCGATTCGCCTGAGCTCTACGCAAACCGTGGCCAAGCTGGTTGCCGAACTGAAGGCCAACTCGTCGAAATGGATGAAGGCGCAGGGCGTCATCGAGTTTGCCTGGCAGCGTGGGTACGGAGCTTTCTCCGTGAGCCCAGCAGATTCCGGGGCGCTGATCCAATACATCGAGACGCAGGAAGAGCATCACCGCAAGCGGGACTTCAAAGCCGAGATGAGAGCATTCTTCGAGAGGTATCATGTGGTCTTCGATGAGCAGCACGTTTGGGATTAGAAGTTATAAGTCGGGCTTACAGCCCTGTCGCGGTGCTTTGAATCTTTACCTAGGCCTTGCGGCCTAGGCTGGTATAAGTCGGGGCCTGCGGCCCTGTACTTTGGGCTCCATTTCGCCAGAGGCACGACTTAGACATCGTCGGCCTTCGGCTCCATTTGGCCAAAAGCACGTACTAAACATCCTCCGCCGTTTCAAGCAGTGGGTTGTGCTGGGGGCGACGGACCATTTCATGAAGGGCTGCACCGGGAGCAATCATGGGGTAGACGCCGTCTTCCTTTTCCACCTGGAAGTTGATCAAGAAGGGCGCGCCTGAGGTGCGGGCGCGTGTGACGGTTGGCGTGACATCCGCGCGCTTCGAGACCGTGGCGCCGGCTATGCCATGCGCGTCTGCAAGCTTGACGAAGTCCGGCGAGAGGATGGGGGAGGCGCTATAGTTTTTGTCGTAAAAGGCCTCCTGCCACTGGCGAACCATGCCCAGGAAGCCATTGTTGATCACGGCGATGTTGATCGCGAGGCCCTCCTGCTGAATGGTCGAAAGCTCACAGGCGGTCATCTGGAAACCACCATCGCCGGCGATAACCCACACGTCTTTCTCCGGGCAGGCCGCCTTCGCGCCGATCGCCGCAGGAAGCGCAAAACCCATCGTCCCCAAGCCGCCGGACGTGACGAGCGAGCGTGGCGCCTCATGCTTGAAGTACTGCGCTTCCCACATCTGGTGCTGGCCCACGTCGGTCACGATGATGGTCTGGTGCTCGCGGCCGGCGGCTACGGCTTCGCGCCAGATGTCGTTGATGACGTGCGCGGCATACAAGTGGCCGTTGTCTGGCAGCGTCAGAATGTCCCGTACGGCAGCAGTACCTTTGCTGTCATTGATTTCATTGAGCCATGGAGAGGATTGCGCGGCGGAACCAAGTTCCTTGTTGATCTGCTTAAGAATCGTCTTGAGGTCGCCGATCAGAGCGACGTCGGCCTTCACGTTCTTGCTGATCTCGCTTGGGTCGATTTCTATGTGGATCTTCTTAGCGTTGGGCGCGTAGCTGGCGAGATTGCCAGTGACGCGATCGTCAAAACGCATGCCAAAAGCAAGCAGCAGATCTGACTGCTGAATGGCCTGGTTGACCCACGACTCCCCATGCATACCCATCATGCCGAGCGAAAGCGGATGCGCCGCAGGGATGGCGCCAAGGCCAAGCAGAGTGCTTGCAATGGGGATCTGCAGGCGCTCCGCGAAGACGATGACTTCTGCTTCCGCACCAGACTGCGTGATTCCATGGCCCGCAAGAATGACCGGCTTTTTGGCCTGCCGGATCAGCTCAAGAGCCTGCTCCAGTTGGGCCGGCAGCGGGGCCTTGGCCATGGGGTGCGGACGCACGGCGTGCGGGGCTGCCTCTTCAAATGAGTAAGCCGCGGTGCCCTGCTGGGCATCCTTGGTGATGTCGACGAGCACAGGGCCGGGGCGGCCGCTGGACGCAATCTGGAACGCCAGACGTACCGTTGCGGCGATGTCCTCCGCACGCGTAACGAGGAAATTATGCTTCGTGATCGGCAGCGTGATGCCGGTGATATCGACTTCCTGAAAAGCATCCGAGCCGAGTACTTTGGACGACACCTGACCGGTGATCGCGACGACCGGAATGGAGTCCAGCATGGCGGTCGCGATGCCGGTAACGAGGTTCGTGGCGCCGGGGCCGGAGGTAGCCATGCAGACGCCGGTGCGGCCGCTGGCGCGTGCGTACCCGTCAGCCATGTGCGCCGCGCCTTGCTCATGGCGGACCAGCACATGGTGAATGGGGAACTTGCGCAGCGCGTCATAAATGGGCAGGATGGCGCCGCCGGGATAGCCGAAAACGGTGGTCACGCCTTCGCCGACGAGCGTGGCCCAGAGGATTTCAGCGCCGGTAAGTTGCGGGTGCTCGTTATTGGTTTTGATCATAAGTTGCTCCCCTAGAAGGCCGAGGCCTAGGTAGTGATGGCGCCTTCGCTGGCGCTGCTGACGGAGTTCGCGTACTTCGCCATGACGCCGCGTTGATAGCGCGGTGCGGGTGCTTTCCAGGCCGCCAACCGACTGGCGATTTCTGCTGCAGGAACTTCAAGCCGAAGCTCGCGATTAGGGATGTCGAAGGTGATTTGATCACCTTCATGGACGGCAGCAATAGGGCCGCCGAGAAACGCTTCCGGCGCAACGTGACCGCACATAAGCCCGCGGGTAGCGCCGCTGAAACGTCCGTCGGTGATCAGCGCCACGGTTTCACTAAGTTCCGGGATGCCCTTGATCGCGGCCGTGACGGCAAGCATCTCGCGCATGCCGGGGCCGCCTTTGGGGCCTTCGTAACGGATGACCAGAACGTCGCCGGGGTTGATCTCACCGCGCTCGACTGCTGCGTGGCACAGGTCCTCGGAATCGAAGACGCGGGCGGGGCCAGTGTGGTGGATGCGCTCGTGCCCAGCGACCTTGATGACGGAACCGTCAGGCGATAGGTTGCCTTTCATGATGACCAATCCGCCGGTCTGCTTGAGCGGCTTATCCCAATGCAGGATAACGGGCTGGCCTGGTGTCTCGATGGCTTTATCAGCTTCCTGATATAGCGTGAGGCCGGATACGGTCGGCAAATCGTGCAGCTGCCCACGCTCACGCAAACGGGCAGCCAGAACGCGCGAGCCACCCGCATCCTGGTAGTCCTTGGCAACGTATTTGCCGCCGGGTGAAAGGTCGCAGATGAACGGAGTGCGCTCGCTGATCACGTCAAAGTCCTGCATGTCGAGAGGGATACCGAGCTCGCGTGCGATCGCAATCAGATGCAGCACAGCGTTGGTTGAGCCCCCGCTTGCACAGACTGCGGCAATGGCGTTTTCAAGCGCTTGCCGCGTCAGTATCTTGCTCGGACGCATGTCTGTGCGACACAGATCCATGATCATGCGGCCCGCTTCCCTGCTGGCGCTTGCCTTCTCTGCCGACATGGCCGGAACGCCTGTAAGGTTGAACGGCGATATGCCCAAAAACTCACCCGCCATCGCCATCGTGTTCGCTGTGAATTGGCCTCCGCATGCTCCGGGGCCGGGGCACGCGGCGGCCTCCAGAGCCTCCAGTTGCTCATCCGTGATCTTGCCGGCGGCGTGCGAGCCCATGCCTTCAAACACGTTCAGAATGGTGATGTCCTTGTGGGTGCCGTCCGGTTGCGCGAGACGGCCCGGGGCGATGCTGCCGCCGTAAAGCATCATGCCGGGGATGTCGAGGCGCGCCATCGCCATGATGGTTCCGGGCATGTTTTTATCGCAGCCCGCGATGCAGACGATGCCGTCAAACAGGTTGCCGCGCGCAACGAGTTCGATCGAATCCGCGATGACCTCACGCGAGATCAGCGAGGCCTTCATGCCCTCGGTGCCCATCGTGATGCCGTCTGAAATGGTGACGGTGTTGAACTCCATTGGGGTACCGCCGGCGTCGCGAATGCCCTGCTTCACGGCTGCGGCGACATCGCGCAAATGGTAGTTGCACGGACCAATCTCAGTCCACGTGTTGGCCACGCCAATGATTGGCTTGTGCAGGTCTTCCTTGGTAAAGCCCACGCCGCGCAGGTAAGAGCGAGCCGCGGCGCGGTTGGGGCCTTCGGTCAGTGCGTTGGATCTTGATTTGCCTGGTACTGCATCCTGCTGGCTCATGCGTCTTCCTTGGGCTTACTAATAGCGGGAGTGGGACTGCATCGATGGAACTTCAAACAGAACGTAAAACAAGACCCCCATCAGACAGACCCCAATCAACAGGATGATCCGGAGGAAGAATACAAATCGCTGGCCGGCGCGTGCTTCTGCCTCAGGGCCGAGCCTGCGCCATATGCCGGCGCGAAGGATGCGATCGCGTAGAACTCCGGCGAAGGCAAATATGAGCGCTTCGAAAAAAACGACGACGCCAAAGCCTAAATATTCAGGGAATTTCGGGCTTAGCATTGCGATCGTAATGAAGTGATGCATAGAACCTCGGGACATAACTAACTTGGCTATTCACGTGGCTAAAACTAGCTTCATGCGGTAGCACTTACTTTTGGGATCAGCCAGAATTCTTCGTCATGCTTTGCTTCAAAGGTGTCAAGCAGCGGCTCATGGCGTAATGTCAAACCGATGTCGTCGAGTCCGTTGAGCAGACAGTACTTGCGGAACGGGTCGATGTCGAATGTACCCGCGTAGCCTTCCGTGTCGGTGACTGTCTGAGCCTCGAGCGAGATCGTGATGTTGTACCCCGCGATCGTGCTGGCGCGATGCGTAAGCGTGTTGACGTCGGCCTCGCTAAGCCGCACGAGGATCATGCCATTCTTGCCGGCGTTAGAAAAGAAGATATCAGCAAAGCTCGGTGCTATTACGGCCAGGAAACCGAAGTCAGTCAGGGCCCACGCGGCATGCTCACGGGACGAGCCACAACCAAAATTCTTGCCCGCAATCAGGATCTTTGCACCGGCATACTGCGGCTGGTTGAGCGCGAAGGTTGGGTCGGGGTCCCCAGGCTTCAAGCCCTTGGTCAGCAGCGACTGCTCATCCTCATGAGCGGCGGCGGCTGACTCCTGCACGCGGCGCCAGTCATAGAACAGGAACTCGCCGTAGCCTGTGCGCTCGATGCGTTTAAGAAACTGCTTTGGGATGATCTGGTCGGTGTCGATGTTGGAGATATCGAGCGGCGCAGCGTGCGAAGTAAGCGTGTTGATGGTGATCAAGATCTATCCTCCCGAGTCGAAGCCAGTGCTAGTTCGGCTCTGCATTGCCGTGTTGGTCGATGAATATAGATTTTGATATCTGCGAGAGCATCTTGCTCAACAGCGCCTCGACCTTCTCCATATCCAATTGTCCATTGACCCGTGCCACGTGGCCAAAATGAACAGCACATGCGTGCCGAACCCAGGGGTCTGGGTGGTCATGAAATCGGATGAGTTCTTCCTGTACCCAACGCCGCTCCCTAGCCCAGCAGGCGACGCTCAGCGGGGCGCTTGCAATCGTTTCGGGCTGAGCTGTTGCGAGCATCGGAGCGTAGTCCTCTCGTGTAATTTCTCGAAGAGCTTCGTAGCGCATTATGCGGCGCTTTCTTTGAACTTCCAGTTGCGCACGTCGGTCAAGTGCCCCGTGATCGCGGCCGCTGCAGCCATCACCGGTGATACGAGATGCGTGCGCGATCCACGTCCCTGGCGGCCTTCGAAGTTGCGATTGCTCGTCGAAGCGCAGCGCTCACCTGGCGCCAAGATGTCCGGATTCATGCCGAGACACATGCTGCAGCCGGGCTCGCGCCAGTCGAAGCCGGCAGTAGTGAAGATGTGGTCCAGGCCTTCGCGCTCAGCCTGCAGCTTGACCTGCTGGGAACCCGGCACGACCATCGCGCGCACCGTCGTGGCCACATGGTAGCCGCGAACCAACGCAGCCGCAGCGCGTAAGTCTTCAATGCGTGCATTCGTACAAGACCCAATAAAGACGCGGTCAACTGCGATCTCCGCCATCGGCGTGCCAGAGGTCAACCCCATATACTCAAGCGCGCGATTGTAGTTGTTCGTATCGGCTTCGCTGGCACCGGCTGGCAACGCAGGGACGACGGAATCGATGCCCGTCACCATCCCCGGCGAGGTACCCCAGGTAACAGTCGGCGTGAGCGCTGCGGCATCGATCGTGAGCTCGCGATCGAACGTAGCGCCAGCGTCAGAAACCAACGTGCTCCAGTGTTGGACCGCCTGCTGCCACTGCTCACCGACGGGGCTAAAACGCCGGCCTTTGAGGTATGCAAACGTCGTCTGATCCGGAGCGATCATGCCCGCACGCGCACCGGCCTCAATGCTCATGTTGCAGATCGTCATGCGGCCTTCCATCGAGAGCGCGCGAATAGCCGAGCCGGCATACTCGACTACATATCCGGTCGCGCCCGCGGTGCCAATCTCGCCGATAATGTGCAGCACTATATCCTTCGCGGTAACGCCGATGGGCAGATCGCCTTCGACATTGATCCGGAAGGTCTTCGGCTTATCCTGCGGCAGCGTTTGCGTGGCCATCACATGCTCCACCTCACTGGTGCCGATGCCGAAAGCAAGCGCGCCGAACGCCCCGTGCGTGCTCGTATGCGAGTCCCCGCAAACGATCGTCATACCCGGCTTGGTCAGCCCAAGCTCCGGCCCGATGATGTGCACAATCCCCTGCTCCGGCGACTGCACGTCATACAATTCAACGCCGAAGTCAGCACAGTTTTGTCGCAGCGCATTCACCTGGCGCGCAGCAATTTGATCGACGATATGCAGCCGGTCTGCGATCGAAGAAGTGGGAACATTGTGATCGACCGTCGCAATGGTACGGTCGGGCCGGCGCAGCTTGCGGCCGGCCATGCGCAGACCGTCAAACGCCTGCGGGCTTGTCACTTCATGCACCAGGTGCAGGTCGATGTACAGGATGCTCGGCTCGTTGGCGGGCGCGACTACGAGATGCTGTTGCCATACTTTTTCAAACAGTGTTTTGGGTGCGTTGATCATGTTGCCTCTAGCGTCGTTTGGGCAGCGGTTGGGCTTCAGCCGGCGCGGCTTCAGCGGTGGGCACGGGGATCTGGTGCGGGGTGCCGTCGGCATCGACGAGGATGGCGGCCGTCACCTTTTGCACCAGGCCGGTGCGAGCCAGCGGCTGAGCCATCCAGCGCGTCAGAGACTTGAGCAACGGTTGTGGCAGGGTCGTGGGACTTTGCGGCTGGCCCGGAGCCTTATTGGGGAAGATCCAAAGCGTATATTCTGCCGCCGGATCGGACACCGGGCGCGAATCACGCGTCCAGTCAATTGCAGCGAACACTACCAGCGGCTCGCCATTGTTGAGGTCGGCAAACACTAAGCCGCGTGACGTAGGAAAGCGCCGTACCGCGCCAGTAAAGGTGATGTAACGCTGATCGTCGAAGACCACACGATCGGGAACAACAAGAAAATCGTAGGCCGTATCCGCCAGCGACTTATGCGTGGGCGCCCTGGGATCGGTCGGGTTCGGGCCCCAGAAGGACTGCGGCGCGGTGAAGTACTTATCCAGAAAAGGCCGAAAGTGCGGGTCCTGAATCAGCTCATTTTCGCGGCCTTCAGCAGGTGGTGGCGAGTACTGATACAGCCATTCCAGATCCGCCGCATGCTTGCGATCTTTCTTCTCTTTCTTGTCACTGCGCGGGATCGCCGGCTCACCCAGCAACTGCGCGTGCGCCGCCGGAGCCAGAACCCCGCCAAGCATTGCCATCGAGAGAAACTTACCCAGCATCTGTTTTTTCATGACTGGCCTGCATAATAGTTTCGTTTTTGTTCGCGACGAACAGCGCGCTCCTTGGACCCCGCAACATAGACCACCGCGAAGCCGGCCAGCAGAAATACGACGAAGCCGACGACAACCACAATGGGCCGATAGCCGCGGAACAGCTCAATCGCCGACCCGGTCAGGATCGCCAGAAACACCAGCGCATAGCGAGTTTTGGAATTGAATTCCATGCCTAGTAAGACTCCGCCAAAGCCTGCTGTACCAGCCGGCCCATCTCTGTTGTGGTGGTGACGGGTACGCCAGAACCACGCGCGATATCAGCCGTGCGATGCCCTGCAGCCAGCACCGTCTGCACCGCCGCCTCAACGGCCGCAGCCTCCGTCTCAAGCCCCGCAGAGTGTCGCAGCACCATGGCCGCCGTCAGGATTGCGCCCAGCGGATTAGCCTTGCCGGTACCGGCGATGTCAGGCGCCGAGCCATGCACGGGCTCATACAAATTGACCTTCCCGCCGATGGTCGCGGAAGGCAGCATGCCGAGCGATCCGGTGATCACGCCGCACTCATCGGACAGGATGTCGCCAAATAGATTCTCGGTCAGCACGACATCGAAATTGCGCGGCACGTTCATCAGGTGCATCGCCATCGAATCCACCAGCTGATGCTCGAGCGTGACGCCAGGATAGTCCTTGGCGACTTCCGTCACTGTCGCACGCCACAGCTGCGAAACCTCAAGCACGTTGGCCTTGTCGACGCTTGTCACTTTGCCGCGCCGCTTGCCCGCAAGCTCGAACGCCACACGCGCCACACGCTCAACCTCGGCCCTGGTGTAGCGCATCGTGTTGATCGCTTCTTCGGTATCGTGATTCCACCAACGCGGTGTGCCAAAGTACAAGCCACCCAGCAGCTCGCGCACAAATAAAATGTCGACACCCCTGGTCACTTCCGCGCGCAGAGGGGAGTTGTCCGCCAGCGCCGCGTACGCCACGGAAGGCCGCAGATTCGCATAGCCACCAAGCTCCTGACGAATCTGCAGCAACCCAGCCTCGGGCCGCTTATCGGGCGATAGCGCCGCGAACTTATTGTCCCCTACTGCGCCGAGCAGCACCGCATCAGAAGCAAGGCAAAGATCAAGCGTGGCCTCCGGCAGAGGCATACCGTTCGCCGTAATCGCAACGCCGCCGATCAGCGCGGGTGCAAATGTAAACTCATGCCCGCCGCGCTCAGCGACAGCGCGCAGAACGGCAGTAGCTTCATTCGTAACTTCTGGACCGATGCCGTCGCCGGCAAGAACTGCGATTTTCAGCTTCACATCAACCTCGAACTATTCAGTGACTACGCGTGCACCTTGCACCTTGCGAAAATGTTGAAAGCTCTTCCAAACCAGAGCGTTGACCAGGCACGCAAGCGGCAGATACAAAGCATCCTTCAGCAGCCAACCGTGCACTTGCCTGGTATCCAGAAGAGAAAGTGGGTACGACACCACAAGCGATCCCGGCAGAAGTATGACCAATCCTGCAAGGTATGCAAGCAGGCCTGCATTCGTCGCAACTACGAGCAGCAGACAACCCACGACCTGCAACGCTAAAAACGTCCTCCAGTAATAAGTGCGTAGCCACTGCGTCATTCCACTGCCTCATAGAACCTTGAAGTAGAAGTGCAAAGAAGCAAAGTAGGCGACTGCGTAAGCCACTGCCAGGCCCAGATACAAGGGCTTGATCTTGCGAACATCAAGGAACAAAAAGCAGATCGTGGCTGCACAAATTGGCAACGCAAGCACGATCTGTAGGGCTGTCGTCATGAAGCCAGAACCCTCTCTTCAGCAGGCTTCAGCAGCCCAAGCAAATCCTGGTCGTAGATTGATTTCTTCCGGTCTGCCAACTCCGTAAATCGTTCGTACACTGCGTCCAATTGCGCGCGCTCCAGCGGATGCCCCAGCTCGCGTAATCTCTGCTCCAGCAGCCGCCGCCCGGAGTGTTTCCCCAGCACCAGGTGGGTCGCAGAAACCCCCACCGACTCCGGCGTCATAATCTCGTACGTCAGCGGATTCGCCAACATTCCGTGTTGATGGATTCCAGATTCATGCGCGAACGCATTCGCGCCAACCACGGCCTTGTTAGGCGAGCAGCCAAAGCTGATCAACTCCGCCAGCAGCTTGCTCGTCGGGTAAAGCTGCTTCATCGCAATGTTGTTGCGATATGGAAACTTGTCCCGCCGGGTAGCCAGTGCCGCGGCAATTTCCTCCAGCGCCGCGTTTCCCGCACGCTCTCCGATGCCGTTGATGGTGCACTCCACCTGCCGCGCGCCACCTTCAACTCCGGCCAGCGAGTTCGCCACCGCCATGCCTAAATCATTGTGGCAATGCGTTGAAAAGATAATCTTCTCTGCGCCCACGATCTCACGCGCCATCGTCGCGAACATCACACGATACTCATCCGGCGTGGTGTACCCGACGGTGTCCGGAAGATTGATTGTGGTGGCTCCAGCCTGCACCGCAACGGTCACAATCTGCCGCAAGAATCCAGGGTCTGAACGAGTCGCATCCTCGGCGGAAAACTCCACATTATCGGAGTAGCCACAAGCCAGCGCAACCGACTCCGCAACCTGCTCAAGCGCCTGCTCCCGCGTAATCTTCAGCTTCGCTTCCAGATGCAGATCAGAGCTCGCCAGGAATACATGTATCCGGTTGACCGGCGCCGGCTCCACCGCCTTGGCGGCTGCCTCAATATCTTCACGCTTGCAACGTGCCAGCGACGTGATGCGCGGGCCGCGAACCTCTTTCGCGATGGCCCGGATCGACTCCAGATCGCCCTGAGAAGCAATCGCAAAACCTGCCTCCAGAATGTCGACCCCAAGCGCCGCAAGTTGATGCGCCATTCGTAGCTTTTCCCCGTGATGCATGGTGCAGCCGGGGCTCTGCTCGCCGTCGCGCAGCGTGGTGTCGAAGAAGACGATCTGGTCGTCGTTGCCGATCTGCTCAGAAACGCTCATGTTGCCCTTGCTCCGCTTTCAACATCATAACTGCCGCTTATGTGACGCACGCCGAGTATTATTGTTTCTAATCCAGCTATCGACGCCGCAGCGCATGACAGACGACAATTCTAACGCTCCAACGCCATCCCTGAGAAGACCATGGACCTGTTCCAGCTAGAGACCTTCCTCGCCGTCGCAGAAGAACGCAGCTTTTCACGTGCGGCCGCGCGCCTGCACCGCACGCAGCCGGCCGTATCGCAGGCGGTGGCCAAGCTGGAAGCTGAGCTCGGCGAAATCCTGCTGGAGCGGTCCTCCCGTGACGGCACCCTGACCGACGCCGGCGAAGTCCTGCGCGAGTACGCACTAAAGCTCCTGAACCTGCGCAACGACGCCACCGGCGCGCTTCAGGAACTGCGCGAGCTCCACCGCGGACGCCTCAACCTGGCCGCCAACGAGTACACCTGCCTGTACCTGCTGCCGCTGCTCGATGAATATCGCCGGCAAAATCCAAACATCAAGGTCGCCGTCCAGCGCGCGCTCGCCAGCCGCATCCCGGACGAGATCCTTTCCCATTCGGTCGAAATTGGAGTTCTATCGTTCAAACCGGATGACGCGCAGGTTCAATCCGTTGTCGTCTACCGTGACGAACTCACCCTCGTCGCCGCACCAAAACACCCGCTCGCCAAGGCGGGCGAGGTCTCCATCCGGCAACTGGGCACGCAGAACTTTATAGCGCATAACATCCCCTCCCCGCAGCGACAGAAGGTCATTCAGACCTTCCGCAGGCACAAAACTCCGCTGCAAATGAGCGTTGAACTACCCTCGCTCGAGGCCATCAAGCGCTTCGTCGCGATGGGCAACGGCGTCGCGCTGGTCCCAGGGCTCACCGTTCTGCAGGAACTCGCAGCAGGCGATCTGGTGCGCATCCGCGTAAAGGAACTGCAGGTTGAACGCAAATTAAGGCTCGTCTTCAGGCGTCAGGCATCGCTCTCCCATGCCGCACTGGCGTTCCTCAGAGTCGTGGAGGCTTACGCAACGGCGCATGGCGATCCGTACGCCTACAAAACGCAGGGCTGAAAATAAACGCGGCGAACCAAAACAAAACCGGAAGCAATCGCGTCTGTAGCGCTAGAAGCAGGACCGGGGCCGCAAGCCCGGTAGATCGCCAGATGACTCTGGATTGGAGTTCCACCATGAATATGCCGCGCTTTTCAATTCTTCGTGTTGCCGTGCTTGCCCTTTGCACGGGAGCCTTGGCTGCCCCAATGGTCTACGCCCAGGACGGCCCGCCGCCCCCGCAGCGTGGTGGACGCGGTGGCCCCGGAGGCCCTGGGGGAGGGGGTCCCGAACAGCAGCAGCGCATGCTTGACCACTTGACCAAAGAGCTCTCGCTCACGCCAGACCAGGTCACGCAAATCAAGACCATCCAGGCCGACGGTCGCTCGCAGATGATGGCTCTACGCGACGATAGCAGCGTGGCCGGCCCCGACAAGCGCGCCAAGTCGATGGCGATCCGTGAGACGGAACAGACCAAGATGAAGGATGTTCTGACCGATGCACAAAAAGTCAAATACGACGCCATGATGGAGAAGATGAAAGAAGAACGTGGCCGCCGGCAGGAAGGCTCCGCGCCCCCTCCGCCCCCGCCCCCGCCGCCCTCCAACTAAGTTCTTTCCGCTCAACATGCCGGGGGTTGCCTTCTTGCCCCCGGCCTTTTTGCGCTTGGAAGACCAGCCGACGCAAGGAAGCGGGTACAATCACAGAAGGCGATTTTTACCGCCAGAACCATACCGAATAAGGCTTGCCGGAGTCTAAGCGGATAGACCGCGCCACTCTGAGAGGGTTTGAGATAAGAATGAAGAAGACGATTTTATTGGCCGCGGTCATGTTAACCGCCGCCGCCGGATTTGCACAGGAAAGCCGGCAGGACGTAAGCATCAGCGGCTTTGGATTGATCGGGCCGGAAGTTCATGGCAACGGCGTAACCCTCGATTCGAGCAAGACCGGCGGATTGTTGCTCAGCTACCGCTACCTGGTCACCCCGCACAGCGCGCTCGAATTGAACTATTCGTTCGCGCAGAACACCAACTACTTCAACATCAACGGCCAGGCGCAAACCACTGGCGGACCGCTTTTCAATCCGGTTCACACTCGCCAGCAAGAGCTGTCGGGTGCGTACGTTTTTGGGCTGACGTTCAAAAACTACAATCCGTTTGTTGAAGCTGGTGTCGGCGGCGTGGTCTTCACCCCGATCCAGGAAGGCTCCGCAACCTTGGACGCCAAGCAGAATACCAACATCGGCGGCTTGTTTGGGGCTGGCCTCGCCTACGAGATCAGCCCGAGCTTTGACATCCGCGCGCAGTACCGTGGAATCTTTGTCAAGGCCCCGAGCTTCGTAGATCGTTTCCGCACCAACCGCTATGAAGTCATCAGCATGCCGACGATCGGCGTCGCTTACCATTTCTAGATTTCCTGCAGAAACAGCTAAGCCCGAGGCGAGCCTCGGGCTTTGCTGTTTCTGCTAACGACTTAGAAGTGCCTTCCGCGCTGCAAGCCGCCCGGGAACCGGTAAGCTACCCCGATGGTCAAGACCTGTGGGGCTAGACCATTTGGCGGGAAGCTCGACCAGCGTTGGTACTCATAATCGGCGCGAACGTTCAGGTAGGGCAGGATGTGGACGTCAACACCGCCACCGCCGGCAAACAGGTTATAGGCCAGGTTGGCGACATCATTAGGGAAGTTGAAAACCCCGCGGCCATACATCGCCTTGATATACGGCGCGAACCGTCCATAGTCCCGGTGATACCGCGGACCGATCTCGTAGGTCCGCTCATAAAGTTTGTTGTTCGTTGTAGAGTTCGCCTGGTGGAAGACAAATTCCCCACCGAAGTGATTCGTCACGTCCAGCGTCGTGTAGAGCACTAGGCCCTGCAGATTCTGGGGCTGGTAGTCGGAATGGATGCCCGTGTACCCCACACCAATCTGAAGATCTGCCCTACGCTTGGCGGTGGAGGTCGCCTGGCCGAAGGCTGCCGAACAAGCACAAGCGGCCAGGCATACAAAGAGGAGGATACGTTTGGTCAAAACCTGCTTCTCCCATCGGTCATTGCAGCAGGTCCTTCGCGGGGCCCGTAGGTGGCAACGACATCACCGGCTCTTCACCGGTGCACTCACTCTACACTAACGGATGACGTAAGAGAGACCAACAGTAATCGCCAGCGGCGACAGCGTATGGGGCTCAAAGTCCGGCCATTTCTGAATCTCAAAGTCGACGACCCGGATGTTGAAGTGCGGTTTAACCCGGTACTCCAGCCCGGCGCCAAAAGCAGGAATCACGTTGTACGAGGAAGACTGATTGAAGAGCTGATTTGTGATGGTTGCACGTCCGACCATCAGCTTGCCGTATCCGGTGAATTTGCGTTTGTGGTACATCACGCGAGGGCCGATCAGGTAGCTGTTCTCGCCAATATCATCCGGGCTGACAATGCCCCCGAAATGAGCTTCAATTTCAACGCCCAGCAGACGGTTGAAGTCATAGTCGGCCCAGCCTGAGATCCCATAATTTTTACGGTCGGTGTAATCGTTGTTCAGGTACATTGCGCCTGCGCCGGCCTGAATGTGCGACTTGTAAATACCCGCCGCTGTTGCCTGGCCGTGCATGGCAGGGGCCAGGATAAGCAAGCCGGCGGCCCCCAAGAGTGTTTGCATCCATTTCATCATTGACCCATCTCCTGGTCGCTCCGTTCAATCCCGTACATTGCGGGGCGAAGGAACGACCGGTGAAATCTCGTGCGCTGCGTGGGGCCGGCTTTGACACCGGCCCCTTGTCCGGTGGCGGCTACTGCTGGTTCGGTGTCGTCGGGGCCGGAGGTGCAGTTGCAGGTGCGGCCGGAGCGGCGGCGGGTGCATTCGGATCAGCGGCCGGCGGAGTAGCAGCCGGGGCCGTGCCATCAGCAGGGGCAGTTGCAGGAGCGGTTGCAGCAGGCGTCGCCGCCGGTGCGACCGGTTCCTTGTAGTACGAAAGCTTCAAGTACACCGGCGAAACTTCAAACGGCATCTTGTCACTGGCACTCAGAATCGGCTCATACGCGGTATGCAGCGTGATCAACCTATCCGTCCAGGGATCAAAGCGGAGGAAGCTTGAAAGCGGCACTGCGCCCTGCTGCTTCAGGTTCTTCACGTCCAGCTTCTCGCTCTTCGGCATCAGCGCGGCAAGCCAGAAAGTCTGATCGTTGTCGCTCTTGATCAGCGCGTCGCCGATCAAAGCCTCGTTGAGCGACTTCAGTCCCTTCAAACGCTGCTGCAACTGCTGCAGATACAGGCCGAAGTACTTCTGGCGGTCAACGAGTTCCTTGGCATTCAGGAGTTCGACTGCCTTCTTCGCGGCTTCCGTGTTGTCGGCATCCGTGTGGTGCATCGGGATGCGCTTGAAGGTAGTGTCGGCCGGGAAGAGCAGGCGGTCATTGAAGGCAAACTTCGTATCCAGCTTGTGACCCGTGATGATGTGGGCGAGCTGAAATGCGAGCAGAGCTTCCAGGTTACCCGTCTGCTGCAGACCATCCTGCGTTACGACCGCGGTCGTATCGATCAGGCTCTTCGAAAGAATGATCGTGTTACCGACCGAAAGCGACTCAAGCGGCTCCGTCATCAGCGTACGAACGCGGACCGGATCAGCAACTGCGATCTGGTTGTAAGCAAGGATGTTGTTGGCCAAAGCCTCAAGCGTCTTGTCGAACTCGCTGGGGGCGTCCAGCAAGCCAGCCTGGAACAAACGCTCGATGACGTTATCCTCAGCCTGCTTGCGGAACAGACGCTGCGCTTCGCCAGGGCTTACGTCCGGCGCATCTTGAGAAGTATCAACGGCGTTCTCAACCTGTACATCCGTATTGGCGGCAGCTGGCGGCGGAACCTTGAGCGCGTAGCCCCAGACGTGGTTGATTGCCTTGAACTTCAGCGTGCTGGTCTGGCTCTTGGGATCAGACTCTTCAACGTAGAAGCTGGTCGGCAGCCAAAGATCGGGCTGGATATTGGTGCGCCAGCTATCAAAGTGGAAGAAGTCCGCGTAATCCGTTTCCTGGCCGGCGTAGTCGCCGTTGAAGCGTACGACGTTGGCGTCGCGGGTCTCAACCCAGATACGACCGAAGAAGCGGCCCTTATCGTTGTTCTTGACCGGAGTTACGTCAAAAACAGCCGTACGGACGTTGCCGAGAAAGTCATTGCGGACGAAGTAGAAGTTGTAGTGCTGCTTATCGAAGCTGTTGGAGTCCATCAGCAGCATCGAAACGAATCCGGCTTCCTGAAATTGCAGGTGCAACGATCCGCCGAGCCCGCCCAGGATGCCCATGCCGCCCTTCAGGAAGCCAAATTTGCCGCCCTTTCCGGACTTGGGGCCTTCCTTGAACTCGGTATCGCCAATTACTTTTCCGAATTCAACGCGAACCAGGAAGTGCTCATCCGATTCCGGAACCTGCCGCATCACCGGATCCGGCTTCATGTTCTGGATGTAAGTCTCGACGATCGGTGCACGTTCCTTGACAACCTTGATCACGTTTTTCTCGCGGATGATCGCGCGATCGATCAGAGCGTTTTGCTCCGGCGTGAGTTTTTTGCCAAGATTCTCATCTTTCTTCTTGGCCTTTCCGAAGACGCCGCCGGCCGCGTAACCGGGAAGCGCAGACGCAAGGAGAAGGGCAAGGGAGAGTCCGGCAATGGTTTTGTTCCGAGAGATCATGTTTTGCAGCTCCTGATGTGGTTACGAAAGGTCCGGAAAAGGCTCGGCCGGAAAATCTGGAAGAAGAAGTAGCGTGTGCGGCAATCGTAGCTGAATTCGCCCTTACAGGCATTGCCGCACTTGATTACGCCAGCTGGAAACTCACGGTAACGTTGCCGTCCCAATCGGTCGGGTTGCCGTTCGAATCGATGGCAGGCTTGAATTTCATGCCCTGGCAGACCTGCATCGCGGATTGGTCAAGCCCATGTCCCAGACCGCTGACCACGCCAATCACCTGCACCTGGCCGGAAGCAGTCACGTGAATATGGACCCGAACTGCCCCTTCAATATGCTGACTACGAGCTTCCTCTGTGTAGACCGGAGAGGGCTTGAAAGTCACCGTGGGAGGCGTTTTGGTGCTCGCCTTGGCGATCTGCACCGGAGCAGCTTGCGCAACGCGGGTTTCGCCCATCTGGACCTGCTGCGGCGGTGTACGTCCCAGACCGTTGCCCGGTCCATTTCCCGTGCCGCCTGGTAATCCGTGCGGTACACCTGCAACCGCCACAACGCCACGCCCGCCGATTGAGCCGGTGGGCTGACCGCTACCAAGAGAGGTAACGCCTACGGGACCGCGACCACCAGCGTTCGGCGGCATGCCGGCCATACCGGCGTTCAACCGGACATTCGATACGGCGGGGCCGGTCTTGGAAGGAACAGGGCTATCCGGATGGCCCATATCGACCGTGGTCGGTTTCAGGTCGTGATTGGCGATCGTGGCCGATTTCGCCATGTTGACGGCAACAACCTTCGGTGCGGCAGCAGCAACAATCAGTTTTGGCGGAGCGGGCACAACAACAGGCGTCGGCGGCTTGGGGATTTCCTTGACTACAACCTTGGGTGGATCAGGAATCTTGACTTCCGGACGCAGAATGACCGGCTTCAGAATTTCTTTCGGCGGAATCGGCGGAATCTTTGGTGGTGGTGGCGGCTTGATCGGCTTCGGTGGTGGTGGCGGCTTTTCCTTCAGCGGCACCACGTAAGAAATTTTGTCCAGCTTGTGCTGATCTGAAATCTTTTTCGTCGCTGCCCCGATAATCACAATGATCAGAGCGAGGATCACGTTGACCGTGATCGACGTAAACATGGAAGTTTTGCTTTGCGCACCGGAGTCCAGAACACCAAAGTGTTTGAACTGAACATCCTGCGGTTGCGCGTTGGCACTGCGAAGCGGCTTGGGGTTTGCCATAGAGCGAAGGTCCTTGTGAGGGCCTCGGTGAGGGGAGGCCGTCAGGGGCTTACGGTTGCTGTTCTTGGACCGTCCACAGGCGTCCAGTCCTAATGCCAACCGTCTTCGCGGCTTCGTGCAAGTCCAACAGAAGCGAGACTCGACCCTGAAAAAGCGTCGATCAAGTCGCGTCAGAATTTACTTGCTTGCTATGCACAATACCAAAAAGCGGCTCAGTCTGCGAACAACTTTTGAGCAATCCTCGGAGGCAAATGCAGCCAAGTGCCCTAAACCTAACGCGTTCAAGAACACCAACTGCACTCCTTCCACTCTCGCAGAGCTAAAATTTTGTTGCACTGGTACTTTTGTTGCAGGCCCAACGAAAACGATTCACGTTTTAGCTATGAAAGGCAGGCAGCATGAACCTTCTCGTCACCGGTGGAGCCGGTTACATTGGCGGTACCCTCACCCGATTGCTGCTCCGGGCGGGTCACAGCGTGACCATATTTGACAACTTCTGCCACAGCAAACAGGACGCTCTCGATCCCGGCGCCAGGCTGGTGCAAGGGTCGCTCGCAGACCGTGAACTGCTGCTGAAAACGCTTTCGGCGACGAAATATGACGGCATTCTGCACTTCGCCGCGCTCATTGAAGCCGGCGAATCCATGAAGTGCCCGGAAGTCTATTTCCGCAACAACACCGCCGGGACCCTGACCTTGCTTGAGGCCATGCTCGCCACCGGACATGATCGCCTGGTGTTTTCCTCGACCGCCGCCTGCTACGGCGAGCCCGAGTCCACCCCCATTCTCGAGTCCGCCAAGCTGAAGCCTACCAACCCTTACGGTGAGTCCAAGCTGCTTTCCGAGTACATGATGCGCTGGATGAACACCGCGCACGGCCTCCGCTTCGCCGCGCTGCGCTATTTTAACGTCGCCGGCGCCATTGAAGGCTATGGCGAGGCACACGAGCCCGAATCGCACCTGATTCCGCTGATCCTTGACGTCGCGCTCGGCCGCCGCGCCTCCATCAGCATCTACGGCCAGGACTACCCCACGCCGGACGGCACCTGCATCCGCGACTACATCCACGTCGAAGACCTCGCCAACGCGCACATGCTCGCGCTCAACGCGCTCAATGAGCACCCGCGCCTGGAGTACAACATCGGCAACGGCCAGGGCTTTAGCGTGCTGGAGGTCGTAGAAAGTGTGAAGCGCGTCACCGGCCGGCCGGTCCCGGTCGAGCTCAAGCCACGCCGCGCCGGAGACCCTGCGGTTCTCGTCGCCAGCTCTGAGGCCATCAAGAAGGATCTTGGCTGGGCTCCCAAATACCCCCGGCTGGACGACATCATCGCCAGCGCCTGGGCCTGGCACCAGAAGCTGCACCCGTAGCGAACTCGTCGGACCCTGTCACGTACCCCGGAGCCCCCTTGCTACACGCGATCTTACAAAGCATGTTCCATCTCGAGCTTCCGCTGCTCGAAAAAATCATCCGCCCCATCATCGTCTACCTGGTGCTCATCGTTTTCCTGCGCCTGTTTGGCAAACGCGAGCTGGCGCAGCTGAATCCGTTCGATCTCGTCGTTCTGCTGAGCCTCTCAAACACCGTGCAGAACGCCATCATCGGCAACGATAATTCCGTTACCGGGGGCATCGTCGGCGCGTTTTCGCTGCTCGCCATCAACTGGATCCTGATGCGGATTCTGTATGCGAACCCCAAAATCAACAAAACGCTGGAGGGCAGCTCCTCTACCCTGATTACCAACGGTGTTCCGGATCGCGCGGAGATGAAAAAGCAGGGGCTGACCGATGAGGATCTGCTTTCTGTGCTGCACAAGCAGAGCTTCAATACCTATGAAGAAGTCAAGCTCTGCGTGCTGGAGCCGAACGGAACCTTCTTCATCGAATCGCAAAGCCCTACCCACGACGAGCAGGACGTGACCGAATTGATGAAGGCCGTGCAAAAGCTCACCGCGGACCTGCAGGAGCTGCGTGCGGAACTACGTCAGCGGGACTCGCGAGCCGGGTAATTTCCTCAGGATTCGGTGCTTTTGCGAGCCGCTGCTGCCAGCGCCTTGCGTAATCGCTCCGGCTCAACCGGTCGCCGCGTGTCTTCTACCGCGGCGCGGTACCCACCCATGTAGATCGAATACATGACGGCCAGCGCGCACCCCACGCCGAACGCAAAACCAAGAAAAAAGCCTACCGCCGCGCCGGCCGAAAGGCTCACGATCAACTCCTGACAATCACAACTAAAGAATCTTACGCATCCACATTTTGCAGGACGTAATAAACGCCGCAACAGGCGAGTGATCCTTTCCAATAGAGGCATTCAACGCAATCACACATGGCGCAAATACGATCAGCGCGAACGCTGCGAGTACAAGATAGGTCATCGGCCGACACCAGACTTTCTGGCCCACGTCTGTAGGTCAAGCGTGACTATACATAGTTAACAGTCCGCGTACAACCTAGCTTTTTGGCTGCGATTCGGACAATCCAGGCAAACGGATGCGACGTAATACGCCGCATCCGCCGCCATTTAGTGAGCCGCCGGAGCCGGAGCAACGGGTGCCGGAGCAGTAGGACCCGGGACAGCAGGAGCCGTCGCTGCGGGTGGCGCCGTCGTAAACAGCTTCATTGCATTCTGCACCGTTTTGTTCAAGCCCCAACCAGCCGGGACCACCACTACCAGCCACGCCAGCGCGATCAACGCGCCAGACGACTTCTTCACCTGCTCTGCCATATCGATCTCCTAAAGTCCTAGTGCGCCGGCCCGGTCGGGGCCAGGGTTTGATCCTTCATCCAGAACTTCTCCGCAACTGGCTTCACCAGCAGATTGGCCACGAATCCAACCACCAGCAAGCCGGTCATGATGTGCAGAATCACCGGGTAGGCGTCCTGCTTGTTCATGTGGTTGGCAACATAGTGGTCCAGGATTCCGTTCACAATCAGCGGCCCAACAATACCCGCAGTCGACCACGCGGTCAGCAGCCGGCCGTGGATTGCCGACACGTTATAGCCGCCGAAAAGGTCCTTCAAGTAAGCCGGAATGGTCGCAAAACCGCCACCATACATCGAGATGATGACAGCCGCGATAGCCACGAAAAGCGGAACGGAGTTGAAGTGGTCTCCACGAGCCAGCGGCAGAGCAAAAAACAGGACGGCCCCCAGCGCGAAGAAGATGAAGTAAGTCACCTTGCGGCCCAGGAAGTCCGAAACAGACGCCCAGATGAATCGCCCACCCATGTTGAAAATGCTCAGCAGGCCGACAAATCCAGTCGCCGCGGCCAACCCAATGTGGCCCTTGAAGAAGTCCTGGATCATCGGCGAAGCCTGTTCCAGAATGCCGATGCCGGCCGTCACATTGCAGAAGAGGATGATCCAAAGCAGCACAAACTGCGGCGTCTTCCAGGCCTCAGTGACGGCCACGTTGTGCGTTGAAATCAGCGCGGAGGTCTTGGCCGGCGCCGTCCAGCCTTCCGGCTTCCAGCCCTGCTGCGGCACGCGGATGGTAAACACGCCAAACATCATGGCGACGAAGTAAATTGCACCCATCGTCATGAAGGTATAAGGGATGGAGGGCTGCCCGTGCAGTTTGTAGTAAGCCATCAGCAAAACAGCCAGCGGTCCGCCGATCATCGCGCCGCCGCCAAAGCCCATGATCGCGAGCCCGGTCGCCAGGCCTGGCCGGTCCGGAAACCATTTGATCAGCGTCGAAACCGGCGAGATGTACCCCAGCCCCAGCCCAACGCCACCCACCACGCCATAGCCCAGATAGATCAACGCCAGCGAGTGCACCTGTGCGCCCGCCGCCGCAATAAAGAACCCGGCGCCAAAGCAGCAGGCGGCATAAAACATTGCACGCCGCGGTCCTGCTTTTTCCAGCCAGGCGCCAAACAGCGCGGCGGAAATTCCCAGAAACGCAATCGCGATGGAGAAGATATACCCAATCGCTTTCAGGTTCCAGGCGCTGCCATCAGCCGCGTGCATCGCGAGCAAAGGATTCTTGAAAACGGAAAACGCATAGACCTGCCCAATGGACAAGTGAATCGCAAGCGCGGCAGGCGGAACCAGCCAGCGGCTGTAGCCGGCGGGCGCAATAGATCGATCACGGTCGAGGAACGAAAGCATGTTGGTGGTACCCCAAGGAATTCAAAAGATAACGTAATGCAACTCGCAATTAGTACAGGAATCAGGCCATGTTTGCACATGCTTTTCTTTTTGGCTTTTCGCGCACCAAAGCCAGCGCGTCATGATTGCGCACCGTATCCCCAATAGCGTACCCTTTGCCCAACCTTTCCAGGGAGATTACCCGCTTGTCGAGCGCCGCCGTCACTCCAGCACCAGGCACCAACATGCAGTCCCTTCTGCGCGAAAACCGTGTGTTTCCGCCACCGGAAGACTTCGCCGGCAAAGCCCTCATCGGCTCGCGCGAGCAGTACGACGCCATGTACAAGTGGTCGGTCGAGGACCCCGACGGCTTCTGGCGAGAGGCCGCCGCAGGCCTGGACTGGGCGGTTCCCTTCACGTCCGTGATGGAAGGCGAAATGGGCTCCGCCACCTGGTTCAACGGCGGCAAGCTCAACCTGAGCTACAACTGCGTCGATCGCCACGCCGCCGGGCCGCTCGCAGATAAAGTGGCGCTGCTGTGGGAAGGCGAGCCCGCCTCAGCCGACGGCAAGACCCAGGTCCGCCGGATCACCTACGCCCAGCTCCACGACCAGGTCCAGCGCTTCGCCAACGTCCTGCTTTCACTCGGCGTCGTCAAAGGCGACCGCGTTGCCGTCTACATGGGCATGTGCCCGGAGCTCGCCATCGCGCTGCTCGCGTGCGCACGCATCGGCGCGGTGCACTCGGTAATTTTCGGCGGTTTTGCCGCGCATGCCATTGTCGATCGCGTCAACGATTCCGCTTGCGTCGCCATCCTGACCCAGGACATCAGCTATCGCCGCGGCACGGAAGTAAAACTCAAAGCCATCGTCGATGAAGCGTTGCCCAGGTGCCCGTCCGTCAAAAACGTCATTGTCTACCAGCGCGCCTCGGTAGAAGGCTCCCCCGCCACCAAAACTCCCATTCACATGGAGCCCGGCCGCGACCTCTACTGGCACGACGCCATGGCCACCGCCGCCGCCACCTGCCCGCCGGCCGAGATCGATTCCGAGGACCCCCTCTACATCCTCTACACGTCCGGCACCACCGGCAAACCGAAGGGCCTGGTCCACACTACTGGCGGCTACGCGGTCGGTGCCTACCTGACCAGCAAGTACGTCTTTGACCTGCGCGCAGACGACGTTTACTGGTGCACCGCCGACATTGGGTGGGTCACCGGCCACTCCTACGTCCTGTACGGCCCGCTCGCGAATGGCGCGACGACCGTCCTCTATGAAGGCGCACCCAACTTCCCGGAAAACGACCGCTTCTGGCAGCTCGTAGACGACCACAAAGTCACCATCTTCTACACTGCGCCCACCGCCATCCGCGCCTTCATCAAGTGGGGCGATCAGTGGGTCACCAGGCACTCGCTCGCGTCACTCCGCCTGCTCGGCACCGTCGGCGAGCCCATCAACCCGGAAGCCTGGATGTGGTATCGCAGCCGCATCGGGCAAGACCGTTGCCCTATCGTCGACACCTGGTGGCAGACCGAAACCGGCGCGCACATGATCACGCCCGTTCCCGGCGCCGTCGCCACCAAACCCGGCTCGGCCACGCTTCCCTTCTTCGGCATCGTGCCGGAAATCGTTACCAAGCAGGGAGACCCCGTGCCCGCCGGCCACGGCGGCCTGCTCGTCATCCGCAAGCCGTGGCCAAGCATAGCCCGGACCATCTACGGAGACCCCGCGCGCTACCAGCAGGCCTACTTCTCAGAAATACCCGGCGCCTACTTCACCGGAGACGGCGCTCGCTGCGACGCAGACGGCTACTACTGGCTCATGGGCCGCGTGGACGACGTCATCAACGTCAGCGGACACCGCCTGGGCACAGCCGAGCTCGAGTCAGCCCTGGTAGCCCACCCCAAGGTCGCCGAGGCCGCCGTAGTAGGCCGCCCCGACGAGATGAAGGGCCAGGCCATCGCCGCTTTCGTCTCGCTTGAAGAAGGCGTTGAGCCTACCGAAGAGCTCAAGCAGGAACTCCGCCAGTGGGTCGCCAAGGAGATCGGCGCGCTGGCCCGCCCCGATGACCTCCGCTTCACCCAGCAACTTCCCAAAACCCGCAGCGGCAAAATCATGCGACGCCTGCTCCGCGAGTTGGCCACCACCGGCACCGTCACCGGCGATACCACCACCCTCGAAGACTTCGCCGTCATCGCCAGCCTGCGCAACGACGACGAATAAACCCTCGCCCGAACCTGGGTGCCCCATCCTTTCAGTTTCATCGAAGGGTGCGTTATCGTTTGCGGTAGCAAACGACCCCATCTCTCACCAACCAATACCTTGTCATCCTGAGCGAAGGCCCTCCGTATCTGGGAGGGCCTTACTCGAAGAACCTGCGTTTCCGATCTATGCCCCGCTAGCCTTCTTAGCCGCCTCAGCCCGAGCCAGCATCATCGTATACCGCGCCTGGTACCCCTCATGCGTCTCAATCAGCTTCGTCAGCTTTGGCATAAACGCCTGGCCCGTAGCCTTGGAGTACTCCTCAAAAAACGGCGTCAGCTTCGCGTAATAGAAGAAGTTCTCCCCATTCGTATTCAGAAACAACTCCGCATCGAGCGCCCCGGAAAGCACAAATTCCGCCGCCATCTCCCAGTAGCTGATCACCTGCCGCCAGGCCGCATTCTCCCTCGACCCCTGCTTCTGGATCGCCGCAATATCCGCATAGGTAGCCGGCGTGAATTTTGATATCACATCGCGCGACTCGCGCATCGTGCCCTCAGTCCGCAACTTGTACAACTCCAAAATCAACTGCGCGTCTGCCGTAGTAGCCATTTATCTCCTTCTTCACCTATCAAAAATTGTCATCCTGAGCGGAGTCCGTCAGTTCTATCGACGGGCGCAGTCGAAGGACCTGCGTTCTTCTTCCCAGTTCAAAAATCTGAAGTTCAGGAACCTACGCCGCAACCGTCTCTTCCTCTGCCACTTCCTTAACCTTGGGCGGCCCAATCAACCGCTCATAGGTGCACTCCGGCGTAGTAGGCACATCCACCGGCGCCCCCTTTTTCGGACGCTTCTTCGGCAGAAACTCCCGATTATTCGGGCAGACCAGGTAAGTCCCTTCCTTATTCGAGTACTCCTCCAGATAAGCCGAGTCACACTTCGGGCAAGTCTCATTCACCAGCATCCGGTTAGAGCTGAAGTCACACTTCGGGTAATTAACGCACCCATAAAAAGTGTCCCCACGCTTGTTTTTCCGGATAGAAATATCCCCCCCATCTTTGGGACATTTCACGTCGAGCAAGTCTTGCTTCACATACTTGCACTTCGGATACCCCGAGCAGGCAATAAATTCGCCATAAGCTCCATCCCGCTGCAGCAAAGGCTTCCCACACTTCGGGCAAGGCTCTTCCAACTGCACTGGCGGCTTTGACTGCACCTTCTGCGTAAGCTTGCGAATCGTCTTGCAAGGCGGGTCGTCACTATACCCCGGGCAAGACATGAACGGCCCCCAGGGCCCATTCTTCAGCACCATCAGCCGCCCGCAGTTATCGCAGAACTCCTCTTCCGGAGCCTCATCCGCGCCAGGCGCGCTCAGATCCGGCTTGGCCGAGAAATTCTCCTTGGTGAAGTCACAGCTCACCGGCTCAACCGTAACCTTCTTCCCGACAGCATTCTGCGCCGCGGCAACAGCCTTCGCAAATTCCTTCGCGTCATCTACTTCCTGCTGGAAATGAACAGTGTCGTCGATCACCGACTTCACAATCATCGGGAAGTGGAACTTCTCCAGAATCTTCTTCAGAACAGCCTTGGGATCCTTCTTGAACGGAGCCGCGGCAATCACCATCGACTTAGCCCGCGAAAACTGCGAACAGCTATAGAAGCTCCCGAATTTCCCCCACTTCAGCAGCAGCGGCGACCCACATTTATCGCAGATCTCATCAGTAGGCTTTTCCCAACGCTTGATTTCTTCCATCTCGTCAGAAGCAACCACTAGCTCCTTCTCGAGATGAGCATAAAAACCATCCAGCAAATCCGTCCAACGCTCCTGCCCAGCTTCGACAGCGTCTAACTCCCCCTCAAGCTTGGCCGTGTAACCCGTCTCAAAGATATAGGGGAAATTCTTCACCAGCAACTCAGTCACAACCATGCCAATCTCGGTCGGGACAAACTTCGCCCCAATCTTCTTCACATAGTCGCGGTCCTGAATCGTATTGATAATCGAGGCATAAGTAGAAGGCCGCCCAATCCCCTTCTCTTCAAGCGTCTTTACCAGCGAAGCCTCATTGAACCGGGGCGGCGGCTCCGTAAATTTCTGCTCCGGATTGATCGCCAGCTTATCCAGCGAGTCGCCTTCCTTCACATCCGGCAGGATCGTGTCTTCCGACGCATTCTCCCAAACCGCCAGGTATCCATCGAATATCTGGATCGACCCACTGATCCGAAAGTCATAAGTCCGGTCAGCCTTCGCAGCAATCGCAATCGTCGTCTGGTCGAACACCGCCGGCATCATCTGCGAGCTTACAAATTTTTGCCAAATCAACTTATAGAGCTTGAACTGCTCCTCGCTCAGATACTGCTGCATCGCTTCCGGCGTGTACTCAACATGCGTGGGCCGCACGGCTTCATGCGCGTCCTGCGCATCGCTCTTACCCTTATAAGGTAGCGGCTTTTCCGGAAGGTACTTCTCGCCAAGCCCATTCTGAATCCATGCCCGAGCCTCCGCAACCGCATCATCAGATGCACGCGTCGAGTCAGTACGCATATAAGTGATCAGCCCGACCGTCCCGTCCTGGCCAATATCGATCCCCTCATACAAGCGCTGCGCCACACCCATCGTCCGGCGCACGTTGAAGCCCAACCGCCCCGCCGCATCCTGCTGCAGCTTGCTGGTCGTATACGGCGCCGTGGGGTTGCGCTTGCGCTGCTTACGCTCAACACTCGCAACGCTCCACTGTGCCTTCTCCAACTCCGAAACCACGGCAGAAGTAGCCGCCTGATCCGCCAGCGCGCCGCTGATGAACTGGTCCTTCCCATCCTCATCCTTGCCGTTAAACACACGCGCCGTCTCGCCATCGACACCCGTGAACTTGGCCGTAAACTCAGCCCCGGCCGCCGGCTTCAGCGTCGCCTCAACCGTCCAGTTCTCGACCGGAACAAACGCGTTGATCTCCCGCTCGCGTTCCACAATCATCCGCAGTGCAACCGTCTGCACCCGCCCGGCGCTCAAGCCACGACGCACCTTATCCCAAAGCAGCGGCGAAATCTGATACCCCACCAACCGGTCCAGCACGCGCCTCGTCTGCTGCGCATCCACCAGATTCTCATTCACCGCACGAGCGTTCCCAAACGCCGCCACCACGGCCTTCTGCGTAATTTCATTGAACGTCACACGCTGGATGTCCGCGCCCTTCTTCAGCATCGGCGTCAGCTGCATCGCCAGATGCGCGGCAATCGCCTCGCCTTCGCGGTCAGGGTCGGGTGCCAGAAACACATGGTCCGCCTTCGCCGCCAGCTTCTGCAACCGCTCTACAATCTTCTCTTTACCGGGCGAAACAATCAGCGTCGGCGCAAACGTGCGCATCTTCAATTCCACGCCGATATCGTTCTTCGGCAGGTCCATGATGTGCCCAATGGACGCCTCTACCGTGTAGTCCGACCCGAGATATTTATTGATCGTTTTCGCCTTCGCCGGCGACTCCACGATCACAAGATTCCTGCTCATATGCGTTCCTTCGTTCCAACAGAACCCGTCACGCCAACCGCACCATGCGGCCCGCTCAGTCCCACCTTAGTTTCATCTGCAACCTAACACGACTAGCCGACCAGCGCCAATCACCAACCATCCACACTAGACGCACCCAACCCCAAAACGGTTCAACCGTCCCTTTGAACTGGCACCAATCCGGGTGCCCCAGGTCTCGCTTCTGAGACCTGGGTTTGAAGCCGCAAGAAGACGTCCACCGGCACGTTATCTTTGTCACCCCCGAAGGGGATCCGCAGTGCAAACCTAAAACGCCCGAACATAATTCTTGCCCGGCATAGCCCTCACCTTGCCGCTCAACTCCAGCTCAAACAGCGCCGTAAAGATCTCGGCAGACCCCAACTGCGCCTCAAGCGCCTCCATCAATTCATCCAGTTGCAGGGGCTCATCATGCCGCAGCCGTTCAAACACCAGCCGCTCGTTAGACCCCATCTGCTGCTCGGCAAATAAGGATGCAGCGCCCGCCGGTTTCGATTCACCGCCCCCGCTCCTGTCCTCCAGCGCGGTCCGCACCTCAGAAGGCAAATCCTCCCATACATCCTCCCAGCTGGCCGTCAGCCGAGCCCCCTGCTTGATCAGCGTATTCGGCCCCCACGCATTCTTGTTCGTCACATTCCCCGGCACCGCATACACGTCGCGATTCTGCTCCATCGCGCACCGAGCCGTAATGCGCGTCCCTGAATGTTCAGCCGCTTCGACGACCAGCACTCCCACACTCATCCCGCTCAGAATCCTGTTCCGGATCGGAAAGTTCTGCGGTGCCGGAAACGTTCCCATCGGGTTCTCCGTCACGATCGCCCCACCGCTGGTCACAATCTGCTCCGCCAGCCGTTTGTTCTCTTTCGGATAGATCACGTCCAGCCCCGTCCCCCACACCGCCACCGTCACGCCCCCGGCCTCCAGACACCCCTTGTGCGCTGCCGTATCCACACCCCGCGCCATGCCGCTAAAAATAGCCAGCCCCCGGTGCGCCAGATCGCGAGAAAGCATCTCCGCCATCCCCGCCCCGTACGGACTCGGCGCGCGGGTCCCCACCACCGCGATCCCCGGCATGTTCAACACGCCAGAATCCCCCCGAACCCAAAGCACAGCCGGCGGATCGTAGATCTCAAACAGCCTTTCAGGGTAGTCCTCATCATCACGAGTCACATAACAAGCCCCCGCATCGCTCACCAGCTTCGCCTCTTTTTCAGCCGCCGCCAGCGCCCGCCCATCGGCTATAAACTGCGCCGACTTCGCCGGCATCTTCAGCCCTTCGAGCTCCGTCAACGCCAGGTCGAACACCCGCCCCGCATCACCAATCTGCTCCACAATGCGGCCAATCCGCGTAGGCCCCAACCCCGGCGTCAAAGCCAGCCCCATCCACCCTAGACGATTCTGCGCCCGCCCGTCCCCATTGCCCAACGCCATAAAATTCTCCAAGTAGACGCAACCCAAGCAGCCTACCACGCCAACCTTCACGCTCTCCGCGCCTTACCTTTGCGCCCTTCGCGTTCTGCCCTCCGCTGTCGTCCCTTTGCAAGCATCTTCCAACCGGCCCGGCAAGCCTTCGCAATTTGCTGATGCACGTTTGCGTGGGAGCGCCCCGTCAAATGTCCGAGTACGATTACGACATGCGCTCGGAGCGGTACACCCAGGCTGAAGCAGACTTGATCGATTGGGACGACCAATACTTTAAGTTTTGCGAATTCGATAACGTCGAACCAAAAGGATCCGTCGTTTCCGATTTCGCAAATTGCACATTCACAAACCTGGCTTGGTACTGGACCATCGCAGTCCAATGCAATTTCGTTCAATGTACATTTATTGATTGCCTTTTCAGCGGTGTGTCTTTCACCGACACCCGATTCATTGATTGCAAACTGACGAATTGCCGATTTCTCCAGGACAACATGGGCGGCTTTTGCACTTTCGACAAGGTCGTCGCATACGGCTGCACAGTCGTCGATTCGCCAGGCTTCCTCATCAACGCCAGGCGCGAACCAAGTAAACTGCAGTAGTGCCCCTCCGCGTAGCCGCCATCGACTTCCTCAACCCAGCCCCGCTCATGTGGGACTTGCCGCAGAACCCCCGCTACGACCTCCACTCCATGCTCCCCGCTCAGTGCGCCGCAGAGCTCCTCGCCGGCCACGCCGATCTCGGCCTGATCCCCATCGCCGCGTTGACTCCAGCCCTCGCGGTCGTCCCCGGCTGCGTCATCGCCAGCCTCCACAAAGTCCGCTCCATCCAGCTCCTCACCCGCAAGCCCCTGGCAGAAGTCCGCACCGTAGCCACCGACACAGCGTCCCGCTCCTCCGCCGCCTACGTCGAAATCCTCTTCCGCCACTTCCTCCACACCGCTCCCACCTTTCACCCCGCCCCCGCTAACCCGGAAGCCATGCTCGCCCAGCACGACGCAGCCCTCCTCATCGGCGACCCCGCCCTCCTCGCCCTCGAGCGCCGCGAAGAAATCGAAGCAACCACAGGCCCCCTCCACTGGCACGATATCGCCGAGCTCTGGACCGGCTACACCCAGCTCCCCTGGGTAGCCGCCGTCTGGGGCTGCCACCCCGCGGCCGTCCCGGACCACGCTCAACTCATCGAAGACCTGAACCAATCCCGCATTCACGGCCAGCAAAACATTCCCGCGCTCGTAGCCCGATGGACCCCCCGCATAGCCCTGCCGCCCGCCACCATCGAGCACTACCTGACCCAAAATATCCACTACAACCTCGACGAGCCCTGCCTGAATGCCATCACTTTATTCCGCACCCTCGCCGCCCAACACAACATCCTCCCGGCTCTCCCCACCCTCAACCTCCTCCAGCCATGAACCCGCTTTGTCGTTGTCTCTAGGAAGGCCGAGCCTTCGGCCTCCGACATAAAGCCACTTCGATCATCGCCTCTAGATAGGTCAAGGCTTCAGCCACCGACATAGAGCCACTTTGATCGTCGGCTCTGAAATAGGTCGGGGCTTCAGCCGCCGGGACTAGCTCTCTCTAATCAAGCCGCTGACCTCAACGAGCCCGGCGGCCCTACCCCACCATCGCCCGGCTTCGCTCCGTCGTCCCCCCACGAGTCATCACCTCACCCTGTACCATGCCCGTCACCACCAACTCCCCACCTTCATTCGTTACGTCGCCATTCACGATACCTGTCAGCAGCATCGCACCGCCTCTCAGCGATACGTCGCCATAAATCATTCCTCGCAGCTCCACGTTCGTCGGACGTTCCAGGCTCAGATCGCCATAAACCATCCCGTTGAGCAACATTGCTCCGCCTCTGAGCAGCACATCGCCGTAGATCATCCCGCGCAATTCCACGTCGGAGGTGCCCTCGACCGTCAGATCGCCATAGACTTTGCCCGTCAGCAGCACAGCCTCATTGGTGATCGTCATGTTTCCCCGGTGTGTTCCAGAAGATTCACGCATCGCATTCGCCTCTGCGCACCATACGCACCGACGCACGACACGGTTCCCCGAAAGATCGCGCGACTTCCCACCGCAATTTCGCGTCTCACCCAACATGCACCTAGCCGCACTCCTGGACCCCGGCCTCAACTCCCAAATGGCCCAATGGATCCTTCACCTCGGGCTCCTCGGCGTCTTCCTGGTCTCCATCGTCGATTCGTCCTTCGTGCCGCTCCCCGTCCCCGGCCTTTCGGATATCCTCTGCATCCTCTTTGCCGCGCAGCACGCCAACCCCATCCTGCTGCTTTTCGTAGTCACCTTCGGCTCGTTCCTGGGCGGCTGGTTCAGCTACCAGGTGGGTCAGTCCGGCGGCTTGGCCTTTATAGAAAAACGAACCCCCAAGCGCATCTTCAAGCGCGTCACCCAATGGATGGAATCGCACGCCATCCTCGCCGTCGCGCTCCCCGCCATCCTGCCCCCGCCGATGCCGCTTAGCCCCTTCGTCCTGGCCGCCGGCGCATTGAAAATGTCTCGGAACAAGTTCTTGATCACCTTCACAGCGAGCCGGCTGGTCCGCCACGCAATCGCCATCTGGCTGGGCCTGCGCTACGGCGACGCAGTCCTCAACCTCTGGAACCGCTTCTTCACCAAATGGGGCACCCCCGTCCTGATCGTGCTCTGGATCGGCATTTTGGCCAGTGTGGGCTACGCCTTTTACCAGCTCTACACCACTCGCCGAAGCCTGAACAAACAGCCTGCCTAGGGCAACATCTTGGTTGTCATCCCCGAAGGGGATCTGCTTTTGCTCTGGCGTCCCCAGCCCCCAGATAAAGTGGGTGCACCAAAAACAGTTCAACTTTTCCGGACCCCGAGTCCAGACTTAACCCACGTGCAATGAAGACTTTAGGACCAAAAAGTAGGGGCGGGGAGTCGAGCTAAAACTCCCAACGCAAAAGCGTCGCCCCGACCGTAAATCCCGCCCCAACACTCGCCAGCAAAACCAGATCACCCTTATTCAAACGCCCTTCGTCGAGCGCCGTTTGCATGGCCATCGGAATGGTCGCGGCCGTCGTATTGCCGAACCGGTCGATGTTGATGACCACGCACTTTTCATCCATCCCGAGCCGCTCAGCAGTCGCCAGAATGATGCGCTTATTCGCCTGGTGAGGAATAAAACACGCCAGATCGCGCCCGGTAAGCCCGTTTCGTTCGAGCACGGTTTCCGCCGCTTCCGCCATCTTGCGGACGGCAAACTTGTACACCGCGCCGCCTTCCTGGTGTACATAATGCATCTTCGCCGCGACGGTTTCCGCAGTCGCCGGATGGAGCGAGCCACCTCCCGGCATGTTCAGCGAAACCCCACCAGAACCATCGATTTCATGCCAGAAATCGACCAAACCGACCTCTTCGTCGACACAAGGCTCAATCAAAACTGCACCCGCGCCGTCGCCAAAAATGACGCACGTCGTTCGATCGGTGTAGTCAATCACCGAGCTCATCACATCCGCGCCGATGACCAGCACCTTTGTGTGCACGCCCGATTCCACCAGCTTTGCACCCACCTGCAGCGCATACGGAAAGCCCGAGCAGGCAGCGGAAAGGTCGAATCCCCAGGCTTTTGACGCGCCCAGCTTGTCCTGCACCAGGCACGCAGTCGCGGGAAACATCATGTCCGGCGTCACGGTCGCGACGATGATGCAATCGATCTCGCTTGCTTCCACACCGCGCTTGGCGAGGCACTTCTTTGCCGCCTCGACCGCCAGATCGGACGTCGCAACGCCTTTGTCAACAATGTGGCGCTCGCGGATTCCGGTGCGCTCCATGATCCATTGGTCGTTGGTGGCCACCATGCGTTCGAGGTCCTGATTGGTAAGCAGACGGGGCGGAACATACGCGCCGACCGATGTAATCTTGGCCCGGACGGAGACGCGGGGCTTCAACGTAAGCGACAAAAGTTTCACCTCAGAGGGACGTCTTCAAGCTTACAGAAGAATCGTTGCGGCGATGTCCTGCCGGACGGGCCCACTGCGCGTAGGGCGGTCACTTTGTGAATTTTATTCTGGTCGTCACAGCTTTCGGCTGGATTGCTCCGAGCGTTGCTCGGCACGAGAAGCCCAGTACCGCACGAAGCGCCGCCGGCCCGGCGTGAGGGCGAGGTTAAGTTTTTGAGTTTAGTTGCACCGGGTGACCTACTGCGCCCGTACTAGCCCGTTACCGTTGCTTCCTTCCGGACCTGGCGGGGTTGGCGGGATTACGTCGCGTAGGACCCGGCACAAGATGCAGTCTACCATCGTAAGCAGGGAGACTGCCAGTTGACAGAGTTGCCGCGGACACAGGATGAAGTGCAGGCTGCGTATGCCGCGGCCGAAGCCGAACATAAAACAGTGCTCGACGAAGCGGCCAGGCGACGTGCGCGCGGGTTGCAGGGGATGATTGTGGTGGTCGTGGTGGTGGGTTGGCTCGCGACTCGCGGCACGTTTGCGCTTTGGCCGCTGCTGATCGGATTCGTCGCGGGCGGTGCGATCCTTTGGTATCTGGCACGGGTAAGCGCCAACTACACGCGGGAGCAGCGGCTGATCGGATTTTACGATCGCAGCCTGCGCCGGGCGAATGGGACGGAACGCCAGTCGGGCAGGACCGGGCTTGAGGCTGGGCAGACGCTGCGGACGGACGGGCATTTGTATGAGCGTGATCTCGATCTGCTGGGGCCCGACTCGCTGTTTGGGCTGCTGTGTACGGTACGCACAGGACCGGGCGAGCGAGGGCTGGCCAAGTATCTGCTGGAGCCGGCAACGTATGAGGAAAGCGTCGCCAGGCAGGCTGCCGTGCAGGACTTGGTGCCGGCCACTGAGCTTCGCGAAAAGATTGCGCTGCTGGGCGTGACGAAGTTCCAACAGATTTCCGGCAACGTCTTCCACGACTGGCTTGCCGAGCCGGTTCCGCCCTTTCCGGCATGGGTGCGGCCTGCGCTTCTCTTCACGGCTGTGCTTGCTGTGGGCTTTTTGCTGGGCGGCATTACGCGCATCGTGCCTTGGAGTACAACGCTGCCAAACCTGCTGCTGGTGCTGTTTGCGCAGGGTGCTATTTGCCTGCCGCTGCGCAACCGCGTGAAGCCTCTGCTCAAGAGTTCAGAGACGCTGCAGCAGCACGTAAAGCTGATCTCCGAAGGGCTGGCGCTGATGCAGGCTTCGTCGTTTGAAGCGGCAAAGCTGAAAGATTTGCAGCGGCAATCGACCGAGCCTGCCGGCGCTGTGGCGACGCTGGGCAAGCTGGAACGGCAGCTTGAGGTCGTGGAGCAGAGGCCGAAGGAATATTTCCTGCTGTTCTCCCTGCTGTTGGCGGCGGGTACGCAGGCGGCAATTTCCATCGCTAAATGGAAGCAGCAGTACGGTGCGGCGATGGTGGTTTGGCTGGACGCATGGGCTGAGTTTGAAACGCTGAACGCGCTGGCGACCTACGCGTATGAGCACCCGGAAGACGTGTGGCCAGAGTTGCTGCCGGATGGTGCTGGGCCGGTGATCGAAGGGGCTGCGGTTGGGCATCCGCTGCTTGAAGGCGCTGTGCGAAACGATATTTCGCTGGGCACTGACAAGAAGTTTTACCTGATCAGTGGTTCGAACATGGCGGGCAAATCCACGCTGCTGCGGTCGATCGGAATCAATGCGGTGCTGGCATATGCTGGTGCTCCCGTGCGGGCTGCTTCGCTGCGGGTGACGCCGTTTCAGATTGGTGCGGCGCTGGCGCTGACGGACTCGCTGGCAGAGGGCAAGAGCAAGTTCAAGGCTGAAGTGGAGCGGCTGGCGAAGGTGGTTGCGCTGGCAAAGACGGGGCCGGTTTTGTTTCTGGTGGATGAGATTTTCTCAGGAACGAACTCGCATGATCGTCGCGCGGCGGCTGGTGCGGTGCTGGGTGCGCTGCTGCGGAATGGTGCGATTGGGGCTCTGTCCACGCACGATCTAGCGTTGACGGATCTGGCCACGGCTGAGAGCGGCGGCGTGAATGTGCATATGGCTAGCCCGGATGCAGATGATCCCCTGGCGTTCGATTACAAGCTGAAGGATGGGGTGAATACGAGCTCGAATGCGATGGCGATTATCCGCTTGATGGGGCTGGAGGTTGGGGCTGATTAGGCGAGTGCGATTACGGATCCCGTTTGAAGGCAAAGGCAGAACGCGAAGGGCGCAGAGAAGGGCGCGGAGATCGCAGAGAAGGACGTAGACCCAGGCTTTGTCATCCTGAGCGAAGTGCGTCGGCTTCATCGACGGACGTAGTCGAAGGACCTGCATGTCCTCTTGCGGTTGCGATGCTCCAGAGCGGAAATGCAGGTCCTTCGACTGCGCTGCGCTTCGCTCAGGATGACAATGTTTGTGCGTGTGATCGCGGACTCACGGGATTGCTATGCTTACCTGCATGAACGTTTTGTGGCTTGGATTGATGGTTGCAGTGGTGGGTGTGGCTTCAGCGCAGGATGTGCATGTGCGGGTTTCGCCTACCGTGAAGACGGGGATCGAGGGGACGACCGAGTTCCCCACAATTCAGAACGCGCTCGATCATCATCCGTTTGCGGGGCCTGGTGGGCGCGTCTTTATCGAGATTGAACCCGGGGTCTATCACGAGCGGGTGATCGTGACGCAGAACCACCAGGACGTTACTTTGATCGGCATGGGCAAGGGACCGGAGGATACGGTCATCACGAACTCGCTGAACGCGAAGACGGCCGGTGGAACGTTTTTTACCGAGACCCTGGAGGTGAACGGGGATGGGTTCCATGCGTCGAACCTGACGGTTGAGAACACGGCTGGGAACACGGGTCAAGCGGTGGCGGCGGCGGTGCGGGCGGATCGCGTGGTGTTCAAGCATGTGCGGCTGCTGGGCCACCAGGACACGCTGTTTGCGGATTATGGACGGCAATATTATGTCGACTGCTTTATTACGGGTGGGGTGGACTACATCTTTGGCAATGCTGCCGCGGTGTTTGAGCGCGATGAGTTGAACTCGAATGGGCCGGGGTTTGTGACGGCGCAGTCTCGCACTGCTGCGAACCAGAAGACCGGGTATGTGATTGTGAATTCGCGCGTGACGAGCTCTATGGATCTGACCGCGATGTATGCTGCGACGCCTGGCGCGAAGAGTGCCGCGGCGGCGAAGAAGATGATCGGGCTGGGTAGGCCCTGGCGGCCTTATTCGCGCGTGATCTATATCGATACGGCGTTGGCCGCGGAGGTCAATCCGGCGGGGTGGGATCGTTGGGGGAAGGCGTCGAATGAGGCTACGGCGTACTACGCGGAGAGTGGCAGCATGGGGCCGGGGGCTGCCGGCGAGCGTGTCAGTTGGGCGCATAAGCTGACGGCTGCTCAGGTGAAGGCTTATCTGCCGGGGGTGTTTTTGCGGGGGAGCGATCGCTGGGATCCGGTGGCTGAGGCTGGTCGGATGCGCTGAATGATGGGCGCGGAGGCAGAGATGCAGGTCCTTCGACTGCGGCACTCACGATGGGGCTGTGAGCGCCTTCGCTCAGGATGACAATGTTTGTGGGATTGATTTGGGGTGATCCGATCACCTTCTCTGCTCAAGCAAAGCAAGGCGCAACGGGGATAGGTATGGATCACAGCGGGATAAGAGCAGAGCGAGCTTGATCTACCGTTTGTTCCAGTTCTTGAGAGGTTTTGGATTGGTGATACCGAGAAGTTTTTTTGAGCAGGTCGTGTTTTTGGTCGGCAGTTTGCATCTCACAGATTGACTGGCTGATGGCCACATCTCGACCTACGGAGTTCTTCCTGTGATTATCCTTCTCATCATCTTGATTCTGGTGTTTGGTTTTGGCGGCGCACGCATGGGCCCTGGGCTGGGCTATTACGGCGGTGGCGGTATCTCGACAATTCTGTTGATTGTGCTGATCCTGCTGTTGCTCCATGTGATCTAGCTGCTGCAGGCAGATCCCCTCTGGGGGATGACAACAAAAACAGAATGACAAACGATGTAGGGGCCGACTGCTTTGATGGAGTCGGCCTTTGTTGTTTGTGTAGACTTGACGCGAGCGAGGGACGTGCGATGCGGGTTGGCTTGATGACAAGAGAGTATCCGCCGAATGTGTACGGCGGCGCGGGTGTGCACGTGGAATACCTGGCGCGTGAGCTGGCGCGCAAGATTGAAGTGGAAGTGCATTGCTGGGGGTCGCAACGAGAAGAAGGCGTGAATCCAGAGGTGCTGGGCGATGAGCCGCTGGCCGGCGTGACCGGCGACACGAAGGAAAAGTTCAAGGCCGCCATCGATGCGATGGCTTTGAATCTGCAGGTCCAGAAGGAGCTCGGCAAGGTAGACCTGGTGCATACGCACACCTGGTATGTATCCATGGCGGGGTTCCTGGCGAAGAAGCTTTATGGTGTGCCGTTTGTGTTGACGACGCATTCTCTCGAGCCGCTGCGGGCGTGGAAGGCGGAGCAGTTGGGGTCTGGCTATGCGATGTCTAGCTGGATGGAAAAGACCGCGATTGAAGCGGCCGATGCGATTGTGGCTGTATCGAATGGCACCAAGGCGGACATCCAGAAGGCTTACCCGGAGGTCGATCCGGCGAAGATTCATGTGATCTATAACGGGATTGATTTGAAGGAGTATCAGTACACGCCGGCGACGGATGCGCTGACGAAATACGGCGTCGATCTGGAGCGGCCGTACGTGCTTTTTGTGGGGCGGATTACGCGGCAAAAGGGTGTGACGCATCTGGTCGAGGCGATTCAGTATCTGCCCGCCGGGACGCAGGTGGTGCTTTGTGCCGGGGCCCCGGATACGCCGGAGATTGCGTCTGAGATGCGGGCTGCTGTGGAAGCTGTGCGGCGTTATACGCCAGGGTCAAAAGCCGAGGCGCAGGTGATTGAGGCCGAGGATGGCGGGCATGCATTTGCGACCGGCGACCCGACCGGGACTGGCCACAACATTGTGTGGATTGAACAGATGGTGACGAAGCCGGAGGCGATCCAGCTGTACAGCCACTGCGCTGTGTTTTGCTGCCCGTCGGTCTATGAGCCGTTTGGGATCATCAACCTGGAGGCGATGGCTTGCAAGGCTCCAGTGGTCGCTTCCGCAGTGGGAGGCATTCTGGAGGTTGTGGTCGACGGCGAGACGGGGCGGCTGGTGCCGTTTGAAGCTGATCCGGCGACTACATTTCCGGCGAATGCGGCGCAGTTTGCAAAGGACCTGGCAGCGCCGATCACTGCTTTGCTGGCGGACCCGGCATTGGCAAAGAAGATGGGGGCGGCTGGGCGTAAGCGGGTGGAGGAAAAGTTTGCGTGGGAGGCGATCGCAGATCAGACGATTGCACTTTATGAATCGCTGCTGAAGGGGTAACCGATGGGGATGCTGGGAGGCGTGCTGCTGGGGGTGGCGGTCGGTGTGCTGTCCGGGTTGGTTGGGATTGGCGGCGGGGTGCTGCTGATTCCAGCGCTCGTGCTCTTCTACAGGATGAGCCAGCATAAGGCGCAGGGGACGTCACTGGCGATTTTGCTGCTGCCGATTGGGGCGCTGGCGTTTTGGAAGTACTGGCAGGCGGGCAATGTCGACCTGAAGCTGGCTGGGATGGTGGCGGCGGGATTTCTGGTGGGGGGCTGGGTTGGTGGGAGTTGGGCGTCGCATTTATCGGAATTGGCGCTGCGACGTGGTTTTGCGGTGATGCTGATGGTGGTTGCGGTGAGGATGCTCTGGAACTGAGAGCAACGCGTAACCGGGAAAAAGCGAATGAAAGCGGGATAGAAGTGGAGCATGGAGGTGCGTTTTTATCCTTGTTTCCGATTTGATCCTGAATACGCTTTGCTTTTTCAGTGGCGGGGCTAGAATTGTAGTTATGGCTGAGTTGTTGATAGAGGATGTGGTGGCGGCGCCGGCGAGGCCCAAGGTGGGGTTCGTGTCGCTGGGGTGCCCGAAAAATCTGGTGGATTCTGAAGTGATGATGGGGCTGCTGCACCACAATGGGGCGGAGCTGACGGCGCGCGCGGAAGACGCGGAAATTATCGTCATCAATACGTGCAGCTTTATCGATTCAGCCAAGCAGGAGTCGGTGAATACGATTCTGGAGATGGTGCAGCACAAGAAGGCGAATGGCGGGAAGGCTTCGCGGATTGTGGTTGCCGGGTGTTTGGTTGAGCGGTACCGGGATGAGATTCGGGCGAATATTCCGGAGGTCGATGCGGTTGTGGGGACGGGCGAGTTGGAGGCGATTCTGGCTGCGGCGGGGTTATCGCCGATGAGCGATTCACCGTTTCGGATTCTGCCCCAGGATTTTGGTCAGCCTTCGCTAGAGGCCCATACCCAGAAGGATTTGGCTCTGCTGGACGGTGTGCCGGTGGGCGAGACTTCGGTCATGGTGAGTCGCGCGGCGAGTACGGTAAATCAGCATTCACGGCCGCTGGCAGATGTGGAAGTGGCTCCGCAGTTGAAGATCGCGCAGTCGCTGGCTGAGACCGGGACAACTACGGATCATGTGAATCATGCGGGCGAGCACGTGGCGCATGTCGGGCTGCAGGGGCGTGCTGAGGGCTTTGCTCGCGAGCAGGCGGGACGGTTCAGTCGCGAGGCCTGGGATGGCGCGACGGCAGCGCTGCCGGACTACCTATATAGCGATGCGACGCCGCGGATTTTGACTACGCCGCGGGCGAGCGCGTACATCAAGATTGCGGAGGGTTGCGATCATCCTTGCAGCTTCTGCATCATCCCGCAGCTGCGTGGGAAGTTTCGCTCGCGGCGCATGGGGTCGATCATTGCGGAGGCGCAGAACTTGATCGCGCAGGGTGTGCGGGAGATCACGCTCATCGGCCAGGACACGACTTGCTATGGCGAGGATCTGGGCTTGAAAGAAGGCCTGGCGCAACTGCTCGACGGGCTGGCTGTGCTGCCGGGCCTGCGCTGGCTGCGGTTTTTGTACACGTACCCCAACAAGGTCACGACGCGCCTGCTCGAAACGATGGCGCGGCATGATGTGATTTCGAAGTACCTGGATGTGCCTCTGCAGCATGCTTCGGCCAGCGTGCTGAAGACGATGAAGCGTGGCGGCAACGCTGCGATTTTCCTGGAATTGATCGCGAAGGCTCGGGCGATTGTTCCGGGGATCGTGGTGCGGACTTCGTTTATCGTCGGATTCCCGGGCGAGACGGAAGCGGATTTTGCCGAGCTCTGCGCGTTTGTGCAGGCGGCGAAGATCGATTGGCTGGGAGTGTTTACGTACTCGGATGAAGAGGGCGCGGCGGCCTACGGGTTTGCGGATGAGACGAAGGTGCCGGCGCGGACGATTCAGGCTCGGCGACGCAAGCTGATGCGGCTGCAGCAGAAGATTTCGATGAAGGGCAAGGCGGACTGGGTGGGGCGAGAGATCGACTTGCTCGTCGAAGGGCCCAGCGAAGAGACGGATCTGCTTTGGGAAGGCCGGACTTCGCTGCATGCGCCGGAGATTGATGGGAAGGTCTTCATCAATGACTTTGGGCCGCATGAGGAGCTGGTTCCGGGGACGTTTTACCGGGCAGAGATCACGGAAAGCCATGACTATGATGTGGTGGCGCGGATACTGGAATAAGTGAAGGGCGAGAGTTTGAGAACTCCCGCCCTTGAGCCGCATCAGCGCATCACAATCTGATTTGCTTAGCGGAGGCTAAGGAATATACCTGTCGGACTCGGAGACGGCATTGAGACGATGGGGAGGCGGAGTGGCCGGGCCGATTTTATTTCGGTTGCCAATGTTCGAGACGTTAGGGGTGCCCTGCAACCAGTGCACGCTGTTGGCGTTACCGGGTGTGATGACCTGACTCACCGCTACGAATTCAAGCAAGTTGCGGTCGCCGGGGACGTTTACGGGGCCGCAGTTGCCGGTGAACGTGAGATGGTTGTCGTTGCCGAAGACGAAGACATGCTCCCCATCTTTGCAGGCGTAAGTTGCCGTGGTGTTGTTGTCCCGGAATTCCACTGCATGCATCACCATGGGGAACATAACGAGCGAGCAAAGAGCTGCACAAACTTTGGAAACTTTCATCGGGTGTTCCTCCGCTTATAGTCAGAGGGCAGGGCAGGAGCGCGCGTTGCACAGGCTCCGGAGTTTGTGTGCTGTCATGACAGCTTTCGGCGATACTGAATAACAAGGCCAGCGGGTTGGGCCGGAGACCGAGACCGAACTATGAGTGCACCGAAAGCTTTATTTTGTCCTACCTGCCGCAAGGTGGTTCCGCTTGGAGGCGAGGACTTTCCGTTCTGCTCCGACCGCTGCCGCATTTTGGATCTGGGCAAGTGGGCGTCTGGTGGGTATGTGATTTCTTCGCCCGTGCATGATCCTGAATTGCTAGATGAGCTTGAGGGTCTGCGGGCTCGTGCGACCAGCGCTACGAATGAGGATGAGCGGTAGTGGCAAAGCAAGTTCCGATGGATGTGCGGGCTCTGCCGGGAAAGAAGACGGCCTGGGCGTGGGTGCTGGGGACCTGGTTTGGTGCGGGGTTGCTGCGTCCGGGGCCGGGGACGTATGGGTCTTGTGCGGCGGTGGTGATCTGGTTTGGGGCGATACATCTCTGGCATCCTTCGTCGACCGCTCAGCTGTGGGGGACGTTGGCTGCGGCGGTGCTGATTACGCTGGTGGGGATTCCGGCGGCTACGATTGTGGCTCGGGAGAGTGGGCGTGAAGACCCCGGGCATGTAGTGGTGGATGAGGTGGCGGGGCAATGGTTTGCGCTGATCGGGATCACGGCGGACTGGAAGCATGCGCTGCTGGGGTTGCTGCTGTTTCGGCTGTTCGACATTACGAAGCCGCCACCGGTACGCCAGCTTGAGCGGCTGCATGGCGGGACGGGGATCATGCTGGATGATGTGGCGGCGGGGTTGATGGCGCTGGTGGTGGGGCGAGTTTTGATGGTTTGGTTTTAACGGGCCGCACAACACCTGTGATCCCACTCATCGCAAAATGCGCGATGAATGGGGCACTCAGGATTATGCGGTTTAGCTGTCAGATTTCGTGGCCAATCACCCATGTCTCAGAAGCGAGACATGGGGCACCCGGATTGTTGCCGCTTCGATTTCTTGTAGGCTAGAGGGATGCCTACGTTGACTTCGCTACATCCTGCTTCTGCTATGCCTGGTGGGGAAATTACGCTTCAAGGGACCGGGCTTGGGCCGGGATTGGCGGCGGAAATCGGCGACGTGCCGGCACTGGTGTCATTGGCGCGGTCGACCTCTGCGATTATCCGGATTCCGGAAGGCGTGCTGCCGGGCGAACTGGTCGTCGCCGGGGGTGGCAGTGTATCGAATCCGCTGCACCTGAACGTTGCAGTGGCGATGGCGGAAAACCTGCACCCCGTGGCCAACCCCGCCGTGGATGCCGAGGGCAATGTTTATACGACGCTCTCCGGCTCTCGCGGGCAGGAGACGCCCGTTTCCGTGTTCCGCATCGCGCCTTCGCCGGAGGGTGTGATCCATGAGCTGAGGCCGTTTGCGCGGGGCATCCTGAACGCGACCGGGCTGGCATTCGGGCCGGATGGCGTGCTGTATGTGAGCTCGCGGGCGGACGGAATTGTGTACCAGGTGGGAACCAGCGGCGTTTCAAAGGTCTACGCGGAAGGCCTTGGAATTGCGACGGGGATAGCGTTTGATCCGGCGGGGGACCTCTACGTTGGCGACCGGTCGGGGACGATCTTCAAAATACGCGGCGGCCGGGAGGCCGAGACGTTTGTGTTTGCGACGCTTGAGCCTTCAATCGCGGCTTATCACCTGGCGTTCGACAGCAAGGGCAAGCTGTATGTGACGGGGCCTACGACGGCTTCCAGCCAGTCGATTCTGGTGATCGATAAAGATGGCAACTCGACTGAGTTTTATCGCGGACTGGGCCGACCGCAGGGGATGGCCTTCGATGCGGACGACAACCTGTTTGTGGCGGCTTCGCTGAAGGGTGAGCGTGGCATCGTGCGGATCACGCCAGGGCTGGAGGCGGAGGTAGTAATTGCAGGCTCGAACCTGGTGGGGATTGCGCTGCTGCCGGGGGGTAGGGCGGCGCTGACGACTCGGGATGCGGTGTTTGAAGCGACGTTGGGATAGTCTCGGCTGCAGAGCAAGTACGAAAGCAGATCCCCTTTGGGGGTGACAACCAAAGGGCGGGTTCCTTCGACGATGGGAGAGAAGGGGCTCTACCTTACCTGTCGAGGTGCATCCAACCGATTATGATTGCTGAAATTATTGCCGCCGGGTCGGAAATGTTGACGCCGTTTCGGCAGGATACGAACTCGCTTTACCTGACTGCCGGCTTGAACGATCTTGGAGTTACGGTTGCGTTCAAGACCATTGTCGGCGACAACTTTGAGCACCTGTCCGGTGCGGCTGCGATGGCGCTTACGCGGGCGGACATCGTCATTTTTTCCGGCGGCCTGGGCCCTACCGAGGACGACCTGACGCGGGAGGCCGCGGCCGGTGCGCTGGGCATTGAGCTGCATCCGGACCCAGCGATCATCACGGCGCTGTACAAGCGATTTGCGGAGCGCGGCATTGGGATGTCGCCCAACAACGCCAAGCAGGCGGACGTGCTGGATGGCGCGATGCTGCTGCAAAATGCTAATGGCAGCGCGCCGGGGCAGATTCTGGATACCATGCACGCGGGCAAGCGCCGCATTGTGGTGTTGCTGCCAGGGCCACCCAAAGAGCTGAAGCCGATGTTCGACAACCAGGTAAAGCCGGTGCTGGCGAAGTCCTTGCCGCCGTACTTTCTGGCTCGCCGGCAAATCCGCATGGCGCTGCTGCCGGAGTCTATCGTAGATAGCCGGACGGCGCCGATTTACAAGAAATACGAGGACGTCGAAACGACGATCCTGGCCCATTCCGGTGAGATCCAGCTGCACTTCCAGTGCGCTGCTGGTACGCTGGCCGAGGCGCAGGAGCGGGTGGATGCGGTCGCCGAGGAAGTGGAGCACGAGATGGGCGACGATGTTTTTTCGTCGCAGGGAGAGTCGCTGGAAGAAGTCGTGCTGCTGATGTTGGGTATGCGGCACATGACGCTGGCGGCGGCGGAAAGCTGCACGGGCGGCATGCTGGCGCAGCGTCTGACGGCGATTGCCGGCAGCTCCAGATATTTTCTGGGTGGTGCGGTGGTCTATTCTGACGCGCTGAAAACACTGTTCGCAGAGGTTCCGGCGACGCTTGTCGAGCAGCACGGGCCGGTATCTGAGCCGGTCGCTCGTGCGCTGGCGGACGGAATCCGTGCGCGTACCGGAGCCGCGCTTGGCGTGGGGATTACGGGAATCGCTGGTCCGGGGCCCGGCACGGGAGCGGATGCGGGCAAGCCGTTGGGGCTGGTTTACGTTGGCATCAGCACGGATGAGGGGACGCAGGTGAAAACGCTGAATCTGACCGGCGATCGCGAGCGAATTCGCTTCTGGTCAACGCAGCACGCGCTCGAGATGATTCGGCGACAGCTCCTTTAGGGTGCGGTAGACTGACTTCGATACCTGCGCTGCTGCGGCTCTTATGAACATTTGGACCATCTGGATTCTTTGTCTATCGCTTGCCTACCTGCTCGGGTCCATCCCGTTTGGGTACCTGCTGGTTCGCATTTTTTTGAAGCAGGATATTCGTGCGACGGGCAGCGGTAACATCGGGGCGACCAATGTAGCTCGCTCCGGGGCCAAGAAGCTGGGGATAGCGACGCTGCTGCTCGACCTCGGCAAGGCATTTCTGGCGGTTTCGCTGGTAAAGCTCATTGCGCCGCTGAACGCTGATCTGGCGATGATGGCAGCGGTAGCGGCGATTGTGGGGCACGTTTACCCGGTCTGGCTCGGGTTCCGAGGCGGCAAAGGGGTAGCCAGTGCGCTGGGTGTCCTGCTTGCGCTTTCGCCCGCGACGGCTGGTGTGATCCTGCTGGTTTTCGCAGGCATTTTTGCAGCAACGAAGTATGTTTCGCTGGCGTCGATCGTCGCATCCGCCTGCGTGCCCCCGCTGATGTACCACTTCAGGCCATCAACTTCTTTGATCTTCAACCTTGGCTACTGCTTTATTGCGCTTCTGGTTATCGTGAAACATCACGCGAATATCGGGCGTTTACTGGCTGGAACCGAGCCTCGTTTTGGCACAAAAGCTGTGAAAAACAGCGTGGATGAGGCGACCGTATGAGCAGCATTGCGATTCTTGGCGCGGGGGCCTGGGGCACCGCGCTGGCGATCTCGCTGGCACGCCGTGGCGGCCACTCGATCACACTCTGGGCGCATTCCCAGCCACTTGCGGACCACCTGATCGAGTCTGGCGAGAACCTGCCCTACCTGCCCGGGTACACGCTGCCGATGGATATCGTCGTTACTTCTGACCTGCCCCGGGCGATTTTTGAGGCAGACATTCTGCTGTGCGTGACACCTTCCCAGCACCTGCGCGAGACGCTGAAGCAGATTGCCCCCGTGCTGACGCGGAATCAGATTATTTTGTCGGCCAGCAAGGGGATTGAAGAAGGCTCGTATCTGCGGATGACGCAGGTGATTGCTGCCGTTACGGATAATCCGTGCGGCGTGCTGAGTGGGCCGTCCTTTGCGCAGGAAGTGGCTGCCGGACAGCCGACGGCGCTGGTCGTCGCGGCAAAAAGCTCTGAGATTACGCAGGAGGTGCAGCGTGAGTTCAGCTCGCCCACGCTGCGGCTTTATACGAATGACGATGTGGCCGGGGTGGAATTGGGCGGCGCGTTGAAGAACGTGATCGCGCTTTCTTCCGGCGTAATTCATGGGCTGGGTATGGGGTCAAACACCGCCGCGGCGCTGATGACGCGCGGTATTGCGGAGATCACGCGACTCGCGGTGGCCTGTGGCGGCCGCCGGCAAACGCTGGCCGGGCTGGCCGGCGTGGGCGATCTGGTGCTGACGTGTACGGGGTCGCTCAGCCGTAATCGGTCGGTTGGGATTGAGCTGGGCAAGGGGCGTAAACTGCCGGATATTTTGTCTGGGATGAACGGCAAAGTGGCTGAAGGAGTCCGCTCAACCGCCGCGGCGCTGGGGCTGGCGGCGCGTTATGGCGTGGAAATGCCGATCGCCGAGCAGATGGACGCGGTGCTGCACCAGGGCAAGAGCCCGCGGGATGCGATCAAGGAATTGATGGCGCGGCCGGGACGCGACGAGTAAATCGGCATCCTACGGGATATGGCTGACTCTATTTACGAAAAACGTCCCAAAGGGCCAAACTTTCTGCTGATCGTGATCCTTTTTGGTGCGGCGATCCTGCTCATTCTTGGTGTGTCTCTACTGCTGGTCAAGAAAGAAGGGCCCAAGATGGAGCCGCACGGTTCGAATCCAAAGCCCAACGCTCGGCTGGTGACGCCGGCTCAAAGCGGCTCTGCGCGTAGCTTGCCGCTCGAAATGCACGCTGCTTGATAAACTAGGGGTCCATGGCTTTTTCGTTTTTTGGCAAACGCAAGCAGGATGACGAGGACGAGGCCCCCGCGTCGCTCGCAGAAAAGATGGCCGAAGTTGTCGCGCAGGCTGAGCCGGAAGAGCCCAGGCGCGGCTTTTTCGATCGCATGCGGCAGGCCGTCACGCGAACTCGCGAGAATTTCGCGGAGTCGATTGGGCAGGTCATCGCGCTTACCCGCGAGGTGGATGAGTCCACGCTGCAGTCGCTGGAGCCCCTGCTGCTGGCGGCGGATGTGGGGTCAGCGACGGCATCAATCGTGCTTGAAAACCTGCGTCAGCGTGCGCTGCGAGTGGGGATTGAAGGCGGCAGCGAGCTGAAGGTGCTGCTGAAGAAAGAGCTGCAGGCTGTGCTTGACGGAGTGGTAAAGCCGATTTCGCACCCGGCGACCGGGCCTGAAGTGATCATGATGGTGGGGGTGAACGGGACCGGCAAAACGACGACTTCTGGTAAGCTGGCGGCGCACTTTACCGCGCAAAAGCGCTCGGTTTTGCTGTGTGCAGCGGACACTTTCCGTGCGGCGGCGATTGAGCAGCTGGAGGTTTGGGCGACTCGTTCTGGCGTGCAGATCATCAAGACGAAGCAGGGTGGGGATCCTTCCGCGGCGCTTTATGACGCTTGCACGGCCTCTAAAGCGCGTGGAACGCAAGTGCTGATTGTGGATACGGCGGGGCGGCTGCATACCAAGACCGACCTGATGAAGGAACTCGACAAGATGCGGCGGACGGCGGAAAAGCTGATTCCGGGGTCGCCGCACCAGACACTGCTGGTGATGGACGCGACGACCGGGCAGAACGGCCTGACGCAGGCGCGGCTGTTTACAGAGGCGGCGCGCGTGACGGGCATCGTGCTGACGAAGCTGGACGGGACGGCGAAGGGCGGGATCGTGCTGGCGATTGCGACCGAACTCGGCCTGCCGGTGGTATACGCCGGGACGGGTGAAAAGATCGACGACTTGATCCTGTTTGACAGCAAAAGCTTTATCGACGCGCTGATCGACTGATGGACGACTCGGCTCTGATGCAGCGGGCGCTGGAGCTGGCGGAGGCTTCGGTCGGGCTGGCCTCGCCGAACCCGCAGGTGGGCTGCGTGTTGACCTTGGGGGGCAGGGTCATCGGCGAAGGTGCGCACTACTATGCCGCGCGGGACCATGCGGAGATCGTGGTGCTTAAGCAGGCAGCGGCTGCCGGGCGTTCGACAAAAGGCGCTTCGGCTTATGTGACGCTCGAGCCTTGCAGTCACCACGGGCGCACGGGGCCTTGTGCGGATGCACTGATTGCGGCCGGAATTGCAAAGTGTTTTGTGGCGACGATGGACCCGAATCCGGCGGTGGCGGGGCGTGGGATTGCGAGGCTTCGGGCGGCGGGGATCGAGGTGCAAGTTGGCCTGGAGCAGGGGCGGGCTCGGCGGTTAAATGAGGCTTTTGCGCTTTCGATTGTGCAACATAGGCCGTTTGTGCACCTGAAATCGGGGCTTTCTGTGGATGGGCGGCTGGCTCCACTGGAGCGCGTTGCGGGGACTCCGCACTGGCTGACGGGGCCCGCAGCGCGGGCGGAAGTGCAGCGGCTGCGGCATGGGGTGGATGCGATTGTGACGGGGATTGGGACGGTGCTGGCGGATGATCCGCTGCTGACGGACCGGTCTGGATTGCCGCGGCGTAGGCCTTTGCTGCGGATTGTTCTGGATCCAGATCTGCGAATCCCGATGGACTCAAAGCTTGTTGAAAGTTGTGCGGATGATCTTTGGATTTTCTGCACCGAGGAAGCCGAACGTACCAAGCCCGACAAGTACTACGGATTCGAATCCCGCGCGATGCTAACTTCGCTTTCTGGCCCAAGACACTTCGACCTGCAAACCGTTCTTCGGCATATCGAAGAGATCGGAGAAAGTCTGGCAGAGCAAAAAGTGCTTAGCCTCCTCCTGGAGGCTGGCCCGACTTTGAACGCCGCGTTCCTGCATGCGGATTTGGTGGATCGGGCGACGCTCTTTTATGCACCGACGGAGCTTGGGCCCGCTTCCCTGCCCTTTGCCGCGGGCGGGCCTACACCCTTTGCGCTCGAAGAGCGGATGACGGGTCTTACGAAGGAGAGTTTTGGGGACGATGTTTGTGTGTCTGGATTGCTGCGGGATCCGTGGGAATGAGCGGACTGACTGCGAGTCTTGTGCAGCGTGGAAGCAGAGCGTTCCTCAAGGGCTAAAGCCCACTCTCTTCGTCGTTGCTGTCGCAGGGCTGAAGCCCTGCGCCTAACAAGACCAGACCTGAACGCCAGTCCCCAATCGCGTCGCTTAACTCCTGCGCGGAGATGGTCTAATCTGGATTCATGTTTACCGGACTCATTGAATCTACCGGCACAATCATTTCGCTGCTTCCTTCTGCCAATCCGACTGGCCCCACGCGCATCACCGTGTCCGCCCCGGCATTTGCGCCGAAGCTGCATACCGGCGACTCGATCGCCGTTTCCGGCGTGTGCCTGACCGCGCTCGATATCACGATGACGCAGTTCACCGCCGACCTGGCGCAGGAAACGGTGCAGCGCACGACGCTGGCGCAGCTCACTCCCGGGTCCGTGGTCAACCTGGAATTGCCGACTCCGGCGGGCTCGCCCATGGGGGGCCACGTGGTGCAGGGCCATGTTGACGGCGTGGGGATGCTGCTCTCTGTGACCCCGCTTGACCCGGACAACGAGGCGAAAACCGACTGGCGTCTGCGTGTCCATGTGCCGTCTGAGATCAGCAAATATGTCGCTTCGCAGGGATCGATTACGCTGGACGGGATCTCGCTCACGGTGGCGGATATTGTGGGTGATATTGCTGCCATTGCGATCATTCCGCACACGTACGCGTCGACCGCCATCCGTTCGCTGCTGCCGGGGAGCCGCGTAAATATTGAGGTGGACGTGCTGGCAAAGTATGCCGAGCGGCAGGCCCAGAGCGGGTCTCAGCCGGGGCCGACGCGCGTGCCGCATTGGACTGTCACGGAAGAGTATTTGCTGGCGAACGGCTACTAGAGAGTCGACACCGCGGCTGGTCGCCAGCCGCGTAACGACCGGACGCGAACGACCCAGAACACGAGCAGTAGAAGCGGCAAAAGTGTAAGGAAGATGAGTACGCCGGAGTGCTGGATCCAGGCCGGGAACAGGTTTTGACGGCCCATGAAGAAGGATCCTGAGGCTTCAAACAAGGCGAAGCACATGCGCCAAAGGTGCCGGATTATGCGTTTGCGGCCAGTGATGCCGCCGCGGGAAAGCATCCGCGCGTCTCCGGCTACCGCAAGCAGGACCACGGCACCCAGAAAGAAGTCCATGCCGGCCGGCACGCCGTGCCCGTTCAGCCCCCGGACCACCAGGCATCCGTACCAGCTCACGGCAATTCCTGTTCCGAGCCCCAGCATCATCGCGGCCCAGTCCAGCGCGCCGCTGCGACCATTGGCCGAGCGCGCCGCAGTCCACGCCGTAAGGGTCATGTAGACCGTGAGCAGGCCGCCAAAGAGGTTGCCGGGCTGAGACCGGAATGCCGCCAGAACGATCCCGCTGACGCCCAGGGCGAGCATGCTTGCGGTGAACACCTTACCGGTCCAGGCGTGTCGCCGGCCACCTTTGCGGAGCGCCATTGCTGCCGTGCCTGCAAGCAAGGCGATGCCGCCGGCGGTGCCGTGAAAGATCAGGAGCAAGGATGCGTGCATGGCGGCGCCTCAAGAGGGACGCTGAGGTATACGCAGATCCTCGGCTTGAGGTTCCGGCGTTCCGACGGGAGCTGGGTTCACCTCAGCGGCTGAAGCCGCGCTTACTGGCACCGCAGAAGGCACGGCTGAAGCTGTGCCCTTAAGCACGACCTCATGCGGATTGGCCTGGTCTGAGCATGACGAATTGTGCTGTGACTAAGCACTATCGGCTCGCGTTGGCCGGCAGCTGCCCGTTGATCCAGCGGTTGACGCGGGCGTCCAGCAGATCGAGCGGCAGGCTGCCGCCGCTCAGGATTTCGTCGTGGAAGGTGCGGACGTCGAAGCGGGGGCCGAGCTTTTCCGTGGCGCGGGCGCGGAGCTCGCGAATTTTGAGCTGGCCCAGTTTGTAGCTGCAGGCCTGTGCGGGCCAGCTGATGTAGCGATCGGTTTCGGACTGGATGGTGGGTTCGTCGATGGCGTGCGAGCCGCGCATGTATTCGACGACCTGGTCGCGGGTCCAGCCCATGTCGTGGATTCCGGTATCGACGACGAGGCGCACGGCGCGGAAGAGCTCAGAGCGCAGGCGTCCGTAGTCCGAGCCGGGATCCTGGTAGAAGCCGACTTCCTTGCCGAGTTGCTCGGCGTACAGCGCCCAGCCTTCCGTGTAGGCCGAGTTGCCGCCGTGCTTGCGGAACTCCGGCAGGCCGGCGATGGTCTGCTGGACGGAAAGCTGCATGTGGTGGCCTGGGACGCCCTCGTGATACGCGACGGCTTCGTCGTTGATGAAGCTGCGTTTCCCGTAGTCCGAAACCGCAACCGAAACACGCCCGGGGCGGCTGCCGTCCGGCGTGCCGGTCTGGTAGTGGGTGGCGGCGGCTTTCTGGAAGTCGGGGATGGCCTCCACCGTAACCGGTGCCTTGGGCACGACGGTGAAGAGCTGCGGAAGCTTGGGCTGCATCTGCTTGATATAGCGGTCAAAATCGTCGACGATGGACTGCTCTGAGGTAGGGACGTACTTGGGGTCGGTTTCGACATGCTCGCGGAAGCTGGCGAGATCCTTGTAGCCATTGGCCTTGGCGAGCGCGGTCATTTCCGCCACGATGCGGTCATACTCGGCCAGGCCAATGCGGTGTATTTCAGCAGGCGGCAGGTTGGTCGTCGTGAGGCGGCGGATGGCGGCCTGGTAGCGACGCTTGCCATCGGGCAGGCTTTCGATGGAGAGCGTCGAGCGCCCATTGGGTACGTATTCCGTGGTGATGAAGCCGGCGAATTGCTTGTACGCGGGAATCACCTGGGTGTTGACGGTGGTGGTGATCCCGTCAGTCAGGCGCTTCTTGTCGGCGTCAGAAAAGCTGGCGGGAAACTTCTTGAGCGGGAGCAGGAATGGGTCTGCCGTGATGATGCCGTTGCATTGACCGGGGATCTTTTCCGCCAGAAACTTGACGATGACAAGGTGATCTTTGACGCCTGCGCGCATCACGTCTTCGGTCTGGAGCAGGGCCTTGGGGATCTGCTGCAGGCGCGCGATGTAGTCCTCATAATGCTTTACGGAATCGAGCGGCACGGACAGCGGCAGGTCCGCGAAACCGGTGTGCGGGCCGCCCTGCGCGGTGACCGGCATCTCGTAATCCTTCAGGTCGTAGTCATCCATGCTCTCCTGCAGGTTGCGCAGGAAGAGGTCATGCGAGGTGCGATCTTCTTCGCTGAAACCTTCAGGTGAGATGGCCTTGATGCGCATCAGGTAGCCGGCGCTGATGTCGTGCCGCTTGACGATGCCGGCGAGTGAGTTGTCGCCGAGCTGGTCGTTGTAGCGGTAGTCGCCAATGGCGGTTGCGAGCGTGGGCGAAAGCTTGAGGTTGCTCTGCCAGGAGTCTTCAAACAAGGCCTTCTGAGCGGCCAAGCGGTCTGTGACGGAAGCAGGTTTGTTGGTTTGCGCAAACACAGACGTGACAAGGCACAGGCTGACAGCGGCTAGAGCAGGAATTCGCATAGACAGAGCCTAGCAGAAACGCTTCCGGGAGCTGCGCTATCCATTTAAGTTCAGCCTGCATCTGAGCGGCTTGAGGTGGAACCATGGCCGAACGACTCGAAATGACGGAAGTGTTCAAGGTGGATGGTTATGGTTTGATCGTCTACTTCAACGATGGATCAGAAGCGCGATTTACGGTAGACGAACTGGCCCACCTGCGGCCTGCGCGAGAACCCGTAACGAAGGTGGAAGAAGCCGACCTGTAGCAATTTAAGGGCGAAGCGCAAGGGCCACGCGCGGTATGCCCTGTAGGTCGTTGATGAATTCTATGGATGCCCAGCCGTCGAGCAAATCGACGATGGATTGTTGTTGCCCAAAACCGATTTCGAGCGCGAGCATGCCGCCGGGGCGCAGGACGTCGCGGGCCTGCGGGATCAAACGCTCGTAAGCCTCCAGCCCGGACGGACCGGAGAACAACGCTTGCGCAGGCTCAAAGTCACGGACCTGCGTGGCGAGCGACGGACGCTCAGAGTCGGCGATATAGGGTGGGTTGGAAACGACGACGTCGAACTGCTCCGCGGCGACTGCGGCGAGGAGGTCGGAGGCGAGCCAGCGCACGGAGACCTTGAGCGACTTCGCGTTGGCTTCGGCCTGGGCCAGCGCGTCCGGGGAGAGATCGAGGGCGGTCACCTGGGCGCGGGGTCGTTCGCTGGCGAGCGCCAGCGCGATGGCCCCGGAGCCGGTGCCGACATCGACAATGCGCGCGTCCATGGCGGCGCGGGCGAGGACCGCCTCGACGAGGAACTCGGTTTCCGGCCGCGGGATCAGGACGCCGGGAGCGACGTGGAGCTCGAGCCCGTAGAAGTGCGCGATGCCGGTGATGTATTGCACGGGCTCAAAGCGCAGGCGCCGCTCCAGCAGGCCCTGGTAGTCGCGCTGTTGCTCGCGATCAATGCGGCGTTCCGGGTGAGCGATGAGGGTGGTGCGGGTGATGTGGAGCGACTGCATCAGGAGGACGACGGCGTCGGCCATGGCGGTAGGGCGCAGCTCCGGATGCATGGAGAGCTGGTCGACGGCGCGGAGCAGGGCGTCGCGGTAGGTCATTTCTCTTTCGCGGCTGTCAACTAATTCGCTGCGAGCTGACAGCAGATGAAGCGGACTAGTTAATCAGGGAATTGGTGGGAGACAAACAAAGCAAAAGCATCTGTAGATCCCCTTCGGGGATGACAAACAAGAGCGGATTGCCTTACGTCGATAGCTAACTAGCTCTAGATTGGCTGTGGGAAAGCGATTTCGAACTCGTTTCGGTCCGGATCAAGGAGAATCAGGTTGTGCCGGGCATCTACGGTGAACGGCAACCCTAGAGCGGTAAGCTCTTTTCTCGTGGCCGCATGCCATGGCTCACCTTTGTTGAAGCCGCGTAGCACCGTCAATCGGGCCCTTGTGCCAAGACCACCCGCGTCGACCAAGTCCAGGAACTCCGTGGTGCCGGGTATGCCCACCATTGGTTTTCCGGCTCCCAGAAACCGTAGCTTGTCTCGATAAAAGATGTTCGCAGCTACCGGGTCATTGAAGGCGATTGCGACATGCTTTATCTCTGTCGCGATGCGGTCCGGCCCCAGGTGTTTGCCGAAGTCATTCGAGTGCAGCGAGCCCGGCATGTACTGCGTGTACTCCATGTTTTGCGCGCCCTGCGGGGTCATGGGGCCGGGCATGGTGAACAGCAGATTGCCGGCGCCAGCTTTGCGGACGTCGATCGGCTTCAGCCCTTGCGCGACGTAGTAGTCGTGCACCGACTGAATGTTGCCGGCTTCGAAACAGACGTGCAGGAAGCCGACCTGCGTGTTTTTGGCGTCGACCGGATAGAGCTCGATGAACTGGCGGTCGTTGATCTTGATGAATGCTTCGTAGACCTTGCCATCGCGAGACAGATCGAACGCTTTGACGAAGCCCAGCTTCTGGTAGAACGCCACCGACGCGTCCAGATCCTTGACCCGCAGCGCGATGTGCGCGATGCCGGCGAGATTCGGCGACGGCATCGTTTGTGCGCGCAGCGGCGCGATGAGAAGAGTCAGGAAGATCAGCCGTTTCAGCATGGAGGCTTTCTTGGAGCGGCCTAGGTTTTGTTCCAGATGTCGATGCTTGCGACAAGGACGAGGCCCCAGCCGATAACGAATGCAGGCCACCAGGTTTCGAGGAAAGACTTTTTTTGCGGTGCGCTCATGGTGTGTATCTCCGGGTTCTATCGTAAACGAAAAACAGCTTCAGTCAGAGGCGACGGCAGATCCCCTAAGAGCCATGGACATTACGCTGCGACGGGCTCGCCCTTCATTTTCTCTGCTACGTCATGCGCGATCAGCGCATCGACCGTCGGCTGCAACTGACCTTCCATCACCATCGCCAGGTTGTGGTTCGTCAGGCCGATGCGGTGGTCCGTCAGGCGGTTCTGCGGGAAGTTGTAGGTACGGATCTTCTCCGAGCGATCGCCTGTGCCGACCTGCGATTTCCGATCCTTCGCCTGGATCTGGTGCAGGCGCTCTTCCTCGACTTCATAGAGCCGCGAACGCAACACGCGCATCGCTTTCTCGCGGTTCTTGATCTGCGATTTCTCATCCTGGCAGCTTACGACCGTGTTGGTCGGCAAATGCGTGATCCGGATCGCCGAGTAGGTCGTATTGACCGACTGGCCGCCCGGCCCGGACGAGCAGAACGTGTCAATACGCAGGTCCTTGGCTTCGATCTTGATGTCGACTTCTTCCGCTTCCGGCAGCACCGCAACGGTGATCGCAGAGGTGTGTACGCGGCCCTGGGTTTCAGTCGCCGGCACACGCTGTACGCGATGCACGCCGGACTCATACTTCATCTGCTGGTATACGCCGTCGCCTTCAAAGATCGCCGTCACTTCCTTCATGCCGTTGCCGATGCCGGTTTCCGATTCGGACAAAACCTGGACCTTCCAGCGGTGCTGCTCGGCGAAGCGCAGGTAGAGCCGGAACATCTCCGCGACAAATAACGCGGCCTCATCGCCACCGGTGCCGGCGCGCAATTCGATGACGATATTCTTGTCGTCCTTCGGGTCTTTCGGCAGCAGCATCACTTTCAACTCTTCAGCCAGCGGGTCAAGCTGCGGCTCAAGTGTGGCGAGTTCTTCCTCAGCCATCTCCTTCAGATCGGCGTCGGCGAGCATGGCTTTGGCTTCCGCGATCTGGTCCGAAACGCGGCGCCACTGGCGGTACTTTTCGATGATCGGCTCCATCACGCGGTGCTCTTTCGCGATGGCCTGAAACTTCTTCTGGTCGTTGACGAGGTCCGGGTCGGACATATCGCGGCCGAGCGACTCGTAACGGGCTTCCATTTGGGCAAGACGGTCGAACATATAAATCCTTTCAACAAAAGGGGCTGCTGGGGGCGGTTCAAGAAGTCAAGGGACGCAGGTAGAAACAGCTAGGCAAAGTCGCGACGAGGGCTCGTCACGCGGGAAGTGTTCACCGGATCTTCTGTGCGCTGCATACTCTTTAGATGTTACCGCAGGCACGTCGATGCATGGGTCCGCTTATTGCGCGAGACCATCAGAAGCGCAGACCGGGCCGACGCAGGTCTGGTGCAGAGACGAGACGTTCCCGTCCGGCAATAGCATTTCATAATGGCGGTCTACGCGGTAACTCGGCGCTTTCGAACCCGCAGCTTTCAACTTGGCGGGGTAGTCCCCTGGCAGGAGCAAATCTCCCTGCCCCTCAAGGAGCTGGACCGGCTTGCTATCGATCACCGCGTAGATGACCAGTCCACTCGGCGTGGTGCGTGATGCCGTGACGTGAATCTTGATCGTGTAATCGGCGGGGTTCCTAGGTGCCGAGGCGACAGCGTTCATCGATAAGATGGCGAAGGAAAAAATGCTGAGGCACTTTGTCATAATGGGACTCCTGCAAGGACAATACGGTGACTAAGCGGATAAGTCGCATCCATAGAGAAGAGGAGTTGGGATGGCTCAGTTTCTGGAACTTGCGGAGTTGGCTGAAGAGATGTTCAACACGGGCAGCCGCTTGAAAAAGCGCGCGCGCATCGCGGAGACGATCCTTTCCGTGCGGGCGCAGGGCGCGGGCGATGAGGGGCTGTTCTGCATGTACCTGGCGGGGCTGCCGTTTTCTGAGGCCGATCCGCGCAAGCTGAACGCTGGGGGCGCGCTGCTGACGAAGGCCGTGCTCGCAGCGGCTGAGGCGACGCACCAGGAGCTCGATGTTGCGTACCGTCGGCATGGCGATATGGGGGCCGCCGCGCATGACCTGCTGGTGGAGCATGCCAAGACTGGCGAAGGTTCCTTGCTGCACGAGGTGGAGGAGGCGTTTGGCGCGATGGCCGGAGCAAAAACTACTGCGGCGCGAGCGGCGGTGGTCGATGGTTTGCTACGGAAGGCTTCCCCGATCGAAGCCAAGTTCCTGATCAAGCTGATCCTTGGGGATATGCGGATTGGGGTGAAACAGTCGTTGGTTGAGGAAGGGATTGCTGTGGCGGCGGGTGTCGATGTGGCCGTGTTGCGGCATGCGGTGATGCTCGAAGCGGACCTGGCGCATGCGACGCTGCGGGCCTTTGCGGGGACGTTGGCGGAAGCGAAAATGACCCTATTCCATCCGCTTGGCTTCATGCTCGCAAGCCCGGTGGAGACGCCGGAGGAAGCGATCGAACGCTTCACAGCGAAGCCCGTGAAGGTGGTCGCGCCGAAGAAGCCGAGGCGCAAGAAAGCCGCGGGTCTGGGGCTTGATGAGGCGATGACCGAGGCGCTCGCAAATGATGTTGAAGCGGCAATGCTGACTGAGGACCCGGGTGACGGTGCGCAAGTCAACGACGCTCCGGCGCTTGAAGCAGAAGCTGACCAGATGGGCTCGGGCTCGGCCACTGCCGCTACAGACCCTGCCGTGCAGGCGTTCCTGGAAGATAAGTACGACGGCATGCGCGCGCAGATGCACTTCGGCTCGCCTGACAAACCCGGTCGCGTGGCCATCTATTCGCGCAATCGGGAAGACATTACGGAGAGCTTCCCCGAGCTCGTTGAGGCGTTTGCCGGAGCTTCTGAGCCGCTGATTCTGGACGGCGAAATTCTTGGCTGGGACTACACCACCGGGCAGGCTCTGCCGTTTGCGGTGCTTGGTCAGCGCATCGGCCGCAAGCGCGTCGATAACGATATTCGCCAGCGCGTACCCGTCGTCTTCATGGCGTTCGACATCATGTTTGCCGACTCTGAACTGCAGTTGGCGAAACCACTCTCAGCGCGGCGCAACCGGCTTGAAGCCGCGGTAGAAGCTCTCACAGATACGACAAAATCTCCTCTGCTGCTGAGCGAAGCCGCACAGCATCGCAAGCGCGCGCAGGCGACGATGTTCGCCGAAGACAGCAACGAGGACCCCTTGCCGCGGCTGATGATTTCGCCAGCCAGGCTGGTTGACTCTGCCGAAGAAATCGACCGCGCCTATGCCGACGCTCGCGCCCGCGCGAACGAGGGCGTGATGCTGAAAGCAGCCGGCTCGGCCTACCTGCCCGGACGCCGCGGGCTCGCCTGGGTCAAGCTCAAGCGAGAGCTTGCGACGCTCGATGTCGTGATCACCGGCGCCGAATATGGCAGCGGCCGCAAGAGCCAGTTCCTCTCCGACTACACCTTCGCCGTGCGCGATGAGCATGGCGAACTGAAGAACGTCGGCAAGGCCTACAGCGGCGTTACTGACGTAGAAATTACTAAGCTCACCGAATTCCTGAAGGCCCACACGCTCGAAGATCAAGGCCACTTTCGCACCGTCGAGCCGCTCGTCATCCTGGAGGTCGCCTTCAACAACATCATGCGATCCGACCGCCACGCCAGCGGCTTTGCTCTCCGCTTCCCGCGCATCATGCGCATCCGCACAGACAAGCCGCTGGCTGAAATTGACACCGTCGCGCGAGTGGAAGAGGTCTACCAATCGCAGGTGGACAAGCCGGCAGAACAGGCCGACTAGACCAGCGCCCGCATTGCGTCTTCGCTCCCCTGCAGCCCCTCAACCCCGGGTTTCACAGCACCGGCAGCCTGCAACGCGCGGACCACTCCGCCAAAGTCGCCGGTATCTTTGCAGGGCCCATACAGCGAGCCCCACAATGCCCAGCCCAGCGGCGAGCCGTTATGTTCTTTCTCAACCAAAGTAGCGTCAGCGCCGTGTGCGAGCAGGTCTTCGACCATCGCCGCATTGCCGTTCCACGCAGCAAAGTGCAGCGCTGATTGCCCGTTGTCCATCACGACATCTGCCGGCCAGCCGTACTTCAGCATCAGCTCCACTGCGCGCGTGTTGTTGCGCACGGAAGGCCCAAGCAGGCGCCAGGCCGCGAGCGGATTAAGCTTCTCGATCACTTCCGGATGCCGAGCAAGTAGTTCCTGAACCAACGCCTCATCGCCGAACTCCGCAGCCTGCGCCAGCCGCTGTGATGGCGCGCTGCGCTGCATCAGCAGGGCCAGCACCTCCGCGTGTCCATAACGTCGAGCGAGCATGTGCGGCGTCGCGGTGGGACCAAAGCCGAACATGTAGATGGTCCCGCCGGACCTGGGGTTCTGCTTGGGGAAGCTGCGCTCCGTGACCGACATGCGGATTTTTTCGGGGTCATCATTCAGCAGACTTTCGACCAGCGCAAGCTCGCCCAGCGCAGACGCCGCAAGGATATCCGCCCTAGCGCCCTGAGCGATCAGGAAACGCGCCACATCATGCCGCTCCGGCTTGGATGAAGCCATGTGCTGCAACGCCGTGGACTCATGATCGATGTCCTTTGCTTCAAGCTCGGCACCCGCCTCCAGCAACATGTGTGCGATCTCAATCGTTGCGGAAAAGTGCAGCGGCAACTGGCCATCGCCACCCCGCGTATGCACCCGCGCAGGGTCTGCTGCCAGCAGTTCACGCACCACGTCCGCCTTGCCGAGACGCGCCGCAGAGTGAATATCGAGCGTCGCACCGCGGGCGATGAGGTGCTCCGCAAGCTCAGGCTCGGCAAAGTCCAGCGCGCCAAAGCTGCCCGCCCACCAGCGCGAGCGCTCGTTGACGTTCGCACCATAATCAAGCAACGCATCCACCATCGCCCGGTTCTGCTTATGTACCGCAGCGAGCAGTGCCGGCTCCTGAAATCCTGAATTGGGCAGAGGCTCATCGATATTGCCGCGCAAACCGGGATACCTGCCGAGCACCTTGGCAACGGCCTGCGCATCGTCCGCCTTGATCGCCGCGACCAGCGCCGTCAAGGGGTCCTCTGACCCGAGCTCGACATGAAGCTTGAGCGCCGGCCACGTGGCAAAACCATATTCCCGCGCAATGACGTGCAGTGCGTCGGCGAGCCTGGGCTGGACTACATTTTGCGCCGCAAAACGTTCTGCAGCCGCGGGGTTTGCGTCGCTCAGCATGTCGCTAAGCAAGGATCGCGCCTGGTTCTTTAGGTGTTCAAGGTTGGGGACGGCAGGAAGCTGCGAGATAGCCATGGTTCACTCCTTCTTGTGTGAGCCCCGCGTCCGCTGCGCCGGGAAGAAGAGTGCCGAATTGTAGGCTGTCAAATTGAAAGGTGGGATGATCCCTTTCCGCGGACGGGGTGCACCCTTGCTGTGCGCAGTCAGTGTAACAGCCTTGAACTTTGATCGCATCCGCCCTGAGTGCTTGCGAGCCAAGGCCAGCCGTTGTACAGTTGTTACCAGACATGCAGATCAGCTTCAGCCCGTCGTTCACGTTCCGCTATTGGCGCTCCTTTACGAGCCCCATCGCGGCCTGACGGAAGTAGATCGAAACGCTGAGCGCAGCACACCCTCAGACAAGATCGAACCACACCAGACAAGCCGCTTCCCCAACGGGAACGCGGCTTTTGTAATTCAGGAGAGCACCTTGGCAACGATGGTCAATCCCGCAGTCAGCACCAAAGGCCGCTTCGGCAAATACGGCGGACGCTACGTTCCAGAAACCCTGATGGCCGCGCTCGAAGAACTGGAGCATGCCTATGAAGTGGCGGATGCAGACCCCGCCTTCCACGCCGAGTTGAACGATCTGCTGCACAACTATTGTGGTCGTCCCACGCCGCTTTATTACGCAAAGCGTATGAGCGAAACGCTGGGCGGCGCACGCATTTACCTGAAGCGCGAAGACCTGCTGCACACCGGCGCGCACAAAATCAATAACGCGCTGGGCCAGGGCTTGCTGGCAAAACGTATGGGCAAGCAGCGCATCATCGCAGAGACGGGCGCGGGCCAGCACGGTGTCGCCACGGCGACGGTTTGCGCGCTGCTGGGCCTTGACTGCGTGATCTACATGGGCGAGGAAGACATGCGACGGCAGGAGCTCAACGTCTACCGCATGCGCTTGCTGGGTGCGGATGTGCGTGGCGTTTCAAGCGGCTCCGCAACGCTGAAAGACGCCATCAACGACGCCATGCGCGACTGGGTTACCAACGTTCGCGACACGTACTACATCCTCGGCTCGGCGCTGGGGGCGCACCCTTACCCGACCATGGTGCGCAACTTCCACCGCGTCATTTCAGTCGAGGCTCGCAAGCAGTTTCTGGAGCAGGTTGGCCGGCTGCCGAACGCCGTTATCGCCTGTGTTGGCGGGGGTTCAAACGCCATCGGCGCGTTCTACGAGTTCCTCCCCGATGAAGACGTCGCACTGATCGGCGTCGAAGCCGGCGGCCGTGGGACAGGGCTCGGCGAGCATGCTTCCCGCTTCCAGGGCAAGGGCGGCGGGCTCCCCGGCGTCCTGCAGGGCACGTACTCCTACGTGCTGCAAAATGAGTCCGGTCAGGTGTCCTCCACGCACTCGGTCAGTGCCGGTCTGGATTACGCGTCGGTCGGTCCGGAGCACGCGAACCTGCATGACACCGGCCGCGCCACCTACACCTCCTGCTCGGACGCAGACGCGCTCGCAGCGACAATTACGCTTTCCCGCACAGAAGGCATTTTGCCTGCGCTAGAAACCGCCCACGCCGTCGCAGAAGCCATCCGCCTCGCACCCACGATGGCAAGGACCGACATCCTGATGATCAACCTGAGCGGTCGCGGCGACAAGGACATGGGCATCCTCGCCCGTGAGCTGCACCTTGGCGGCGCGCCTGCTGAGAACACCGGTGAAAGCCCCAAAGAAGGCGTGAAGTAATGGGCTATATCGGGCATTTCTCCTTGTGGGGCGACTTTGAAGCCGAAGAGGTGACAGAGGCTCTGCAGATCACGCCATCATCAATCATTGCCAAGGGTGAAACTCTGGAAGGGGCCGAGGGTATTGCACAGGTCACGACTTGGGATCTCCATTGCCCATCAGACATTTCACCCAACGAGCAGGTCGAATTCCTTCTTGCTTCTCTGACTCCGAAGGCAGAAGCGCTTCGGCCGTTCGCCCAACAGTTCACAGCGGAGTTCAATATCGCGGACACAGGTGGAGTATTGAATTTGCCCGCCGGAATCATTCAAGCTCTTGCCAACCTCAACGCAGCTCTAAATTGCTTCTGCTTAGAGGATGCAGCTCAAGATGGCAATTGATTTCCCCCACAAACCCGGAATCATCGTCTACCTCACGGCAGGCGATCCGTCGCTCGCCATTACCTACGACATCGCGCTCGCCGCCATCGACAACGGCGCCGACGTCATCGAGCTAGGCGTTCCCTTCTCGGACCCACTCGCCGACGGCCCCGTCATCCAGCGCGCCTCCGAGCGAGCCGTAGCCCACGGCGTCACCCTCACCAACGTGTTAGCCCTCTGCGCCGACATCCGCAAAGCCCGCCCCGCCTGCGGCCTGGTCCTGTTCAGCTATCTGAACCCGGTCGTCCGCATGGGCCTCCCTGCCTTCTGCGCAGCGGCCAAAGCAGCCGGCGCCGATGGCGTCCTGCTCACCGACATGATCGTCGAAGAAGCAGCCGAGTACCTGGCCGAGATGGAGCGCAACCAGCTCGCACCCATCTTCCTCGCCGCTCCCACCAGCCCGAATGTCCGCCTCCGCGCCATCGCGGAGCACTCCAAGGGCTTTGTCTACGCGATCTCCCGCGTCGGCATCACGGGCACGCGTGAGACTGTCGCCTCAGACGCCCCCACACTCGTCCAGCGCCTGCGCGCCTTTACGAACCTCCCCATCGCGGTAGGCTTCGGCATTTCGACTCCCGCGCACGTCGCCGCGGTCGGTGGCTTCGCCGACGCCGCCATCATCGGCTCGGCCATCGTCGCGCTTATCGAGCAGTCGAAACCTGAGGAAGCCGCAAAAGCTGTCGGCCAATTCATCGCCGAACTGCGTTAGCCTTGTACCTTCAAGCTTTGAGCACAGAAAGGAACGACCCATGGACATCGCAGACTGGCGCCAGCAGATCGACGACCTCGACCAGCAGATAGTCGTCCTCATCAGCAAACGCGCAGAGGCCGCCAAAGCCATCGGCGCACTCAAGCGTCAAACCGAGCTGCCCGTCTATGAGCCCGCCCGCGAGCAGCACGTCTTTGAGCACGTCCGCGCCATCAACCCCGGCCCCCTCTCCGACCTCGAAATGATCGACGTCTACGAGCGCCTGATGGACGTCATGCGCTCCCTCCAGCGCCGCGACCTCTACAAATAAATTTCAGCACTGTCTCTTATTGGAGTCCCATGATCGTCGCAATGCAAGGCACCGCCACCGCCGCACAAATCCAGCACGTCATTGAGCTGATGGTTGAGCTCGGCTTCAACGTCCACCGCACTACGGGCGTCAATCAAACGATTCTTGCCGGTGTCGGCGGCACGCCCGGCCACTTTGACATCGGCGACTTCGCCGTCCTGCCCGGCGTCGAAAAAGCCTACCGCATCTCGTCGCCCTACAAGCTGGCCGGCCGCGGCTTCCGCCCGGAAGGCACGCAGATCACGTTCCCCAACGGCGTCGTCGTCGGCGGCAAACAGATCACGATGATGGCCGGCCCCTGCTCGGTTGAATCACGAGAGCAGATCCTGCTGAGCGCAAAGCTCGTCGCGGCCGCCGGCTGCCAGTTCCTGCGCGGTGGCGCATTCAAGCCGCGCTCCAGCCCGTACAGCTTCCAGGGCATGGGGCTCGATGGCCTGAAGCTGCTGCGCGAAGTCTCGAACGAAACCGGCCTGCTGGTCATCACGGAAGTCATGGAGCTCTCGCAGATCGAGCTCATGCTTCCTTACATCGATTGCTTCCAGGTCGGCGCGCGCAACATGCAGAACTTCAACCTGCTCCGCGAGCTCGGCCACGTGCGCAAACCCGTGCTCATGAAGCGCGGCATCGCCGCCACCATTGAGGAAGTCCTCCTCTCTGCCGAGTACATTCTCTCCGGCGGCAATTACGATCTCATGCTCTGCGAGCGCGGCATCCGCACCTTCGAAACCTACACCCGCAACACGATGGACATCAGCGCCATCCCCGTCCTCAAAAAGCTCACGCACCTCCCCGTCTTCGGCGACCCCTCGCACGGTGTAGGCATCCGCGATCTGGTCCCGCCCATGGCACTCGCATCCGTAGCCGCCGGCGCCGACGGCCTGCTGATGGAAATGCACCCCGACCCCAACAAAGCCATGTCCGACGGCGCCCAAAGCCTCTACCCAGAGCAGTTAGATAAGCTAGTCGCGCAGTTGCGCAAGCTGGCCCCAGTAGTCGACCGCACAGTAGCCTAGCCTTGGGTGCCCCATCCTTTCGGCTTTATGAAAGGGTGGGGTATCGAGCATCGCTCGACCGCACTTTTCTCTCCAAGGACTCCCATGCGGCACATCACGATCATCGGAACAGGTCTCATCGGAACGTCGATCGGGCTTGCTCTGCGCCGCGCTGGCTTTGACGGTGAATTGACCGGAATCGATTCCAACCCAGAGGAACGGTCTATCGCTCTCCACCTGGGCGCCTTCAACACAATCAAAATCAACCGTCTTGGGGAAAGACTAGCCATTCAACAGGCCGATGTAATCGTCTTGGCTGTCCCGGTTCTCGCAATCATGGACTGGCTGCACAAGCTGGCACCAATAACCTCCCCCGCCCAGCTCGTCACCGACGCCGGCAGCACCAAGCTCGCCCTCTGCGAGCTCGCGATCCCGCTCTACAACGGCCCCGCGCAGCCACGTTTCCTCCCCGGGCACCCAATGGCCGGCAAGGAATCGGGCGGCGCCGCGCTCTCCGAGGCCACGCTCTTCCAAAACGCCACCTGGCTCTTCACCCCTATCGCCGACGAGACCGAACTCGAAGCCGACTGGCGCGCCTGGATCGTGAAAATGGGCGCCCACACCCACGACCTGGACCCCACCTTGCACGACAAACTCTGCGCCTGGGTCAGCCACATGCCGCAGATGGTTTCGACCGCCATGGCCGCGTTATTTGAGGATGAGTTTGGCACTGATCCACGCATCGCAGCCGTCGGCGGACGGGCCCTGCGCGAGATGACGCGTCTGGGCGCCAGCCCCTACAGTATGTGGCGAGACGTCGCCCTCACCAACACGCAGCCCCTGGCCGCAACGCTTTTCGCGCTCGAGCAGCGCCTGGCGCACCTTCGCGAGAACCTCCGCACCCCGGAACTTCGTGAAGAGTTCTTGAAAGCAAACAATTTTCGCAGCAAACGCTAGGACTTACGCCTTCAGGGGCCAGACCGGAAGAGCCTCAAACGCCGGCGCCGCAAACCAGAACCCCTGCATCTTCTGCACGCCCAAATCGCACAGAACCTGCATTTCGGCTTCGCGTTCGATTCCCTCGGCCACCACTCGCATCCCCAGGTCGAGCCCCATGCTGACCAGCGCCTTCACAATCGCCCGGCTCGGCGCGCGCTCATCGATGCACTCCACCAGCTTGCGATCGATCTTGACCATATCCGGCTGAAATACACTCAGCAGCGCAAGCCCGGAATGACCGGCGCCAAAGTCATCGATCGCGATGCGCACCCCGTGCCGCTGATACTCTTTCATCACATCTCTGAGCTGCGCGTGGTCATGCACCTCTTCGCGCTCCGTCACTTCCAAGATCAGCCTTGACAGCGGAATGCCCACCGCTTGCGCTGTCTCAAACGTCCTCAAAAGGCTGTTTTTGGGCTCCAGCACCGCGTTTGGGTACAGGTTCAGGCAGAGATCCGCGCTGGTTTCCATCAGGCCGAGCTTCGCCGCCATCACCAGGGCCTTGTCGCGAGAACGCTGATCGATCGCATAGCGATTGCTGTAGTGGCGGTGCTCCAGAATAGTCGCCGCCGGCTCTCCCTGCATGCCGCGCGCCAGCGCTTCGTACGCCACCACGCACTTCAAATCCACATTCACGATCGGCTGAAATGCCAGCGAAAACGGCATATCCGCGAGCAGTGCAGCGCCATCGGCGTCATAGATTTCACGCCCAAGCGTCTCAAGAACCTGCTCCAGCGGTGTTTCGCCCAGCGACACTTCAGACGGCTTCTTGTTCATCCTGTAAAGCGCTCCCGCAATCTCCCTGCCCTACCAGCATACCGTTTTGCGTCCGTCATCGTGTGTCATGTAGCTAACCATACGTTCAACCGCGGCCACTGGACCTCATCCGGTAAGCAATTAATTCCAGCATTCGTTCAGCTTCCATCCCGGCCGGCCGCTCGCAACCCATCTTCGCGGCCAGACGCTCGGCCATTCGCTCCGCAAGCTGCGCGCGCGTTTGCAGATCTAGATCCAACGCACGCCCGAAAAATGTCTCGATGACGTGCAGGTCTTCCGGCTTCAGCTTGGCGACCGCGTCGGCCGGCAGCAGGGTTTCGCCTGCCGCGCGCGCCGCCTGTGCCTGCGGGGTATAACTCTGCGCGGAATCCGTGTCCGCATAACGCATCAATGGCTGCTCGGCGAGCCGCTCATGCACCACAATGGTGCCAGCCGCCAAGTCTCCCAGGCGCTTGTTCTGCTTGTTGCAAAGCATCGCGATGACGCCCGTAAAGTACATGCTGGGAAGGTAATCCACAAAGCGCAGCAGGTTACGAGCCATTGATTCAAACAGTGTGATCGACCGCCCGGAGTCCTTGAGCACCCGCAGCTTCATCACGTACTTGCCCGGTGTCCGCCCGTTCCAGTAACCCTCAAACAGCGCGAAATAACCCCAGATCCATAAGAAATTCAGGAAGATAAAGAACGCGATCACCCACTTCGCCGCCGCATCCAGCTTGTCGGCTCCAGCCGCCGTGGCGGTCTTTGAATTTGCCGCAAAGATTGCAAGCCCGATGATCAGCAGCACATAAGGCACTGCCTGGATCAGGTGGTCGATCATCACAGCAATGAAGCGGCTCCCCACCCCGGCGATCGGAAATTGCAAGTCCACCTGCTCCGGCGTCTCGATGCTGAACTGGTCCGCGTACTGAGTCTGCTCGATCATCAAGCCCCTTTTATCCCTGGCGTCGCCGCGCGCCTGGTTCATCGCGCAATATCAATCCGCAATCCTTCCCGCCATGCTACAACGTCATAAGACGCCATGATTTCAAACCGCTGGATCGCCCTGCGCAAGGATAACTGGAACAGGCTGGAGCTCGCCGCCGAGCGTGCTGAAAAGTCCGGCATCAAGACCCTCAGCGCCGCCGAGCTCCGCGACTTTGGCCTCCTCTACCGCCAGGCCGCCGCCGATCTTTCCACCGTCCGCACCGACGCCGGCTCCCGCACGCTTGAGCACTACCTCAACCGCCTCGTCGCCCGCGCGCACAACTACGTCTACTCCGGCCGCCAGCTTTCGCCGCGCTCGCTCTGGCGCTTCATGGCATACGAGTACCCGCGCCTTTTCCGGCGCCTGCTCCCCTACACCGCCCTCGCCACCGGCCTCTTCTGGTTCGCCGCGCTGCTTGGTGTCTTTGTCACCGTAGCCCGGCCGGAGTTCATGCACGCCATGCTCGGCCAGCGCATGATTGAAACCATCGAGCACCACAAGATGTGGACCGACCGCATCCTCGGCTCGGAGCCGCAGGAAGCCTCCGGCATCATGACCAACAACATCACGGTCTGCTTCATCGCCTTCGTCAGCGGCATCACCGCCGGGCTCGGGACCATCTACCTGATGCTGATGAACGGCTTCTCGATCGGAGTCATCGCCACTGCCTGCCACCAGCACGGCATGAGCCTGCAGCTCTGGAGCTTCGTCGCTGCGCACGGCGCGCTGGAACTTCCGGCAATCTTCATCGCGGGCGGCGCAGGCTTCCGCATCGCCGCAGGCCTGCTATTCCCAGGCTATCTGCGCCGCCGAGACTCACTCGCCCTGGCCGCCGCAGAGGCTATCCGCCTCGTCGCCGGCACGATCCCGATGCTCATCATCGCCGGCACTCTGGAAGGCTTTCTCGACCCCAGCCGAGCCCCTGTCGTCCTCAAATTTTCCCTCTCCGCCATCCTGCTGACTGCCCTCATCCTCTGGCTCCACGAAGGCTGGCGCCGCCAACCGATCCTCACCGAAGCCTGACGCCTCGCTTCAACTTTTGATGCTGCTTTGCTTCGGCTTTGGCTTCTAAGATAGGTCGAGGCTCTAGCCTCGACATCCATGCACCCCTACCGAGTCGGGCTTTACCCCCGGGACTCGCCTCGGTTGACGTCATCGGCCACTATCCCGGGTCCCCCATCAAAAGGGTCGGTTACCAAGCCTACGGCTCGACGCCCTCTGCATGCCAGCCCAACCGCCCTTACCCCCTTCCCACCCCACGATGAGCGCATCAACAAACCCCATCAACCCCACCGCCCCTCGCCGCATCACAACGCGAGGAGATAATCATGTCCGACACTCGTTACAAGATGCAGGACCCGCGCACCCAGTACCCTCAGCCTCCGTTCAAACCGCAGCACCAGTCTGGCACCGGGCTCGACAAAAAGCTTGACCCGCCAGCCGACCACGGCGAAACCTCCTACATCGGCGCCGGCAAGCTGCAGGGCCGCAAAGCGCTCGTCACCGGAGCAGACTCCGGCATCGGCCGCGCCGTAGCCATTGCCTTCGCGCGTGAAGGAGCCGACGTCGCCATCTCCTACCTGCCCAGCGAAGAAGCCGACGCCCGCGAAGTGATGAAGGTCCTCGAGGACTCCGGCGTCAGAGCCTACGCGCTGCCCGGCGACATCCAGGATGAAATCTTCTGCCAGGAGCTCGTCAAAAGCGCAGAAAAGCAGCTCGGCGCGCTCGACATCCTCGTCAACAACGCCGGCACCATGACCTCTGCCAAGAGCTTCCTCGACATCACCACGGAAGAGTTCGACAAGACCGTCAAAACCAACATCTACGGCATGTTCTGGATCACCAAGGCGGCCGTCCCGCTCATGAAGCCGGGCTCGTCCATCATCAACACCACGTCGATCCAGGGCTACGACCCCAGCAAAAACATCGTCGATTACGCGATGACGAAAGCCGCCATTGCCAACTTCACCAAGGGCATCTCCAAGCAGCTCATCGAAAAGGGCATCCGCGTCAACGGCGTAGCTCCCGGCCCCTTCTGGACCCCGATCCAGCCCACCGGTCAGCCACCGGAGAGCGTTGCCGGACTAGGCAAAAAGGTTACGCTGGGCCGCCCCGGTCAACCGGTAGAAATCGCCCCCCTCTACGTCCTCTTTGCCAGCCAGGAAGGCAGCTACCTCACCGGCGAAATCTTCGGCGCCACCGGCGGTGAAGGCGTCGCCTAAGCCGCAGGAAGGATTTCTTTGAAGTCCCGCCCTCACCAGGCGGGACTTTTCTCTTCCGATACCACTCGGCTGTAGGCGCTTGGGCACCGAACGCGACGCACCCTCAACTGTCCGCATGTCAACCTCTTTACCCCACGCGAAAAGCCTATCCCGACCGATAGGCGTAGCCTCCATGCAGCATTGTCAGAGTCCACGGCTACTTCTTGCACATCGCTTCCATCTGCGCCATCTGCCCTTGCAGCATCTTCATCGAGGCCTCGCACCGCGCCACATACTCGGGCGGCAGATTGGACGCATGGCAACTAGAAGCTGTCTTCGCCTGCTCGCGCATTTCCGGCAGGGCTGCGCAGTCCTCCGCAGACGCCTTCGGCACCGCCGGCGCCTCCATCCCTGCCGGGCAAGCACCCTCATAGCTCAGAGTCGAACGAATCTCAGTGAACTGTTGACCCCCCTTGCTCATCACCGTGTTGATTGAGATCGTCCGCTCATCCACACGCTTCTGGGTTGAGCGGATCACCGTCTGTTGCGCACCCGCATCGCACGTCTGCACGGATTCAGCCAGAGTCGACGTATCCGCCACGACCTTCATCGAGCAGTTCGGCGCGATCCCTGCCTGCATCTGCTTGATGTTGTTGGCCGCCTGTACGGACGTGAACCCGCCGCAGTGCGTATCCGTCACAGGCTGCCCAAACGGCTTGCCCTCGCGATACCCCTGGCTAGTCTGCCGCAACAGACCGGGCGAAAACGGCTTGAAATTGTGGAAGACCGCGACCGCCTGCTGTCCCACCAATGCGCAACCTGCAAGCGCAACCAAAGCAACCGCCGAGTAGATGGATTTCCGCATGCAGACAGCATCTCCCAGGCGGGCTTGCCAACGCAAATGAAATTTCATTTGCTCCGTTTCATTATCTTTGCGAGAGAAAGCCGGAAAGCTGTTCCACGTACGCGTCTGGCTCTTCATACGACGGCAAATGCCCACTGTGCTCAAAAATATGCAGCCGCGCCCCGGGGATAGCCTTCGCCATCCGGTACGCCGTCAGCGGCGCAACATTCACATCGAACCGCCCGGTCAGAATGAGCGTCGGCACCGCAATCTTCGGCAACTGCGCGGTCAGATCCAGATCCCCCGTCGCAGCCCCGACCTGCTCGCTCACCGCGCTGTTGAAGCCAAGATCGGTGTAGTGATCCAGATACTTCTGAGCCAGCTCCGGGCTGTAAAAACACTTGCGGATGTGCGCCCGAAAGCCGAACTCATCCGCCTTCACTCCCTTGGGCATAGCCTTCAAGTCGGCTGCGGTCTGGGCCTCCAGGTCCGGATAAATATCCGACATGGGATGCACGATCGCCTTCCACCCCGGCAGCCCGTCGCTCACTACCAGCCGGCGAACGTGCTCCGGATGCGCCAGCGTATAGGCAAGCACCACAAACCCGCCAAACGAGTCGCCCACCAGGTCGATCTTATCCGCGTGCAACGCACCGCGCACCGCCTCTAAATCCGCGACCTGCGCGTCCATCGTTTGCGGCGCATTCGCCGCCAGCCGTGTCGACTTGCCATTCCCGCGCTGGTCATAAAAAACGACCCGCCGACCCGCCGCCATGCGCTTCCACACGTCATTCTGGACCATGTAAGCGTGCGTCAGCCCCGGCCCTCCGTTAACCGCGAAGATCGGCGGCAACGCGGTGCTCGAGCCCAGCACCTCGTATGCCAGATCGACATCCGGCGTGTGCACCAAGCCGTTCGATGGGGCCTGCCCCTCGGCGCCACCAGCAAACAATAAAAACGAGACGAAAGCCACACCACGGAAAGCGTTCTGAGCCAGCTTCTTGGTTATCATTTACGAACCAGTATGCACCACAGCAAGCCCCAGGAGATCGCGCATTGCGCCTGAGCGTCCCGTCCGTCCTGTCCTGCCTCGCCGCACTCGCCTTCGTCCCGGCACCCGCGCAGTCCTTCTCCGTTTCAGAGACCACCATCGCCCAGACGCAGGCCGCCCTCCGCTCCGGCCAGGTCACCTGCCATCAACTCGTTGAGCTCTACCTCGCCCGCATCCGCGCTTACGACCAACCCACCCACCTCAACACGGTCGTCCTGCTCAACCCGGAAGCGCTCGCCGATGCCGACCGCCTCGACCACGCCTTCGCCAACACTCACAAGCTGCTGCCGCTCCAGGGCATCGTGGTCGTCGTAAAAGATAACTACGACACCCGCGACCTGCAAACAACCGGCGGCTCACTAGCACTCAAAGGCTTCGCACCTGGGGAAGACGCCTTCATGGTCAAGCGCCTCCGGGACGCCGGTGCGATCCTCCTCTTCAAATCCAACATGGCCGAGTGGGCCTTCTCCCCCGTCGTCACCGAGAGCTCCATCGGCGGCGTCACCCGCAACCCGTACGACCTGAAGCGCGTGCCCGCCGGCTCAAGCGGTGGCACCGCCGCCGCCGTCGCCGCCAACCTCGCCGAGGTCGGCATCGGCACCGACACGGGCGACTCCATCCGCGGCCCCGCCTCGCACAACGACCTCGTCGGCATCCGCCCGACCATCGGCCTCACCTCCCGCGACGGCATTATCCCCTTGAACATTGCCGCCGATGTCGGTGGCCCGCTCGCACGCACCGTCGCCGACACCGCCGCCATGCTCACCGTGCTCGCCGGCTACGACCCCGCCGACCCCGTCACCCAACTCTCCGAAGGCCACACCCACGACTACACCCAGGACCTGAACCCGAACGCACTCCGCGGCGCACGCATCGGCGTCCTGCGCCGCTACAGCGACACCCCCACCACCGATCCCGAAATCAAAGCGCTCCTAAACAAAGCCATCGCCGACCTCAAAGCCCAGGGCGCCACCGTCGTCGATTCCTTCGACCTCCCCGACTACGACAAGCTCACCGAGCGCCTCGGCTGCGGCGACTTCCGTGCTGATGTCGACCTCTGGTTCGACACCCACGCCCCCGACGCGCCCGTCCACTCGCTCAAAGACGTCGTCGACTCCGGCCTCTACCTCCCCTACATCGAGCAGCAGATGAAGCGCTCCGTCGACACCACCCCACGCCCCGCCGCACGCGCCTGCCCGGACCCCATCCCCGACACCTGGCACGACGAAAAGAAGTCCGCTCTGCGCACCGCACTGCTCGCCGCCATGGACGCCAGCCACGTCGACGTCATCCTTTACCCTACCTGGTCGAACGCCCCACGTCTCGTCGGCGACCTCAAGTCACCCGGCGGCGATAACAACCAGGTCCTCTCCCCCATGACCGGCTTCCCCGCCATCACCGTCCCCATGGGCTTCACGCACGGCATGCTCCCCGCCGGCCTGCAGATGATGGGCCGCGCGTGGTCGGAAGGCCAGCTCCTCGGCTACGCCTACGCATACGAGCAAGCCACCAAACACCGCCAGCCGCCCAGCGCCTTTGGCCCGCTCAACTGAACCCGATAGGCTGTCGCCGTAAAGCGTGCTTTGCTTTTGGTTTGTCATTCCAGAAGGGATCCTGCATTTGTTTGTTTCTCGCTTTTAGCAAAAAGCCAGCCAACTAAATGAGCCCCTTCGCCTTCACTTCCAGATACCCGTTGATCGCCCGCATCCCCACCTCGCCGGCCTCACTTTCGACCACCAGAACCCCCTGCCGGCGCAGCGCCGCGATCGTCTCCACCCGCCGCGTCAGCATCTCGCGCGCCGCCGCCGTCGCATACATTCTCGTCACGGCTTTCGCGGATTCGCCTGCCAGCGCTTCCAGCTCCGGATGCTTCAGCAGTACCACCAGCACCAGGTGCCGCCGCGCCAGGTCCGCCACCGCGGTGACCACCTCCGGCCGCCCCACGGAATCGGCAATTTCCGTCACCCAGATCACCATCCCGCGTCGTCGCTGCAACTGCTTCAGCCGTGCCGAGGCCCCCAGGTGATTCGCCTCCGCAGTCTCGCCCTTCGTCTGCGATAGCTGGTCAATCATGCTGCGCAAATGCGACGCCCCAGCCCCCGGCAGCAACTGCTGCTGCACTGCGCGCCCATACGTCAGCAGCCCGCACTTATCGCCGGAGCCCCCCACCGCCTCCGCCAGCATCACCGCTGCCGTCGCCGCCGTATCCAACTGCGTCACGACGACCTGCAAGTTCTCCGCCGCCTCCAATTCACTCTCGTTCTCAAACGTCCCACCGCGCTTTCGCAGCGCAAACGCCGTCCGCGACAGACGTCCCGCGTCCAGCACCACCCACACTTGCTGGCTACGTTCCGTCGTAAACTGCCGCGTGATCAGCTTCCCTCGACGAGCGGTTGAAGTCCACGAAATGTTCCGCAACTCATCCGCCGCCTGGTAGTCGCGCAGGCTTTCGAACTCGCGGCCAATGCCGCGCAGCCGCAGCCGTCGTTTCTGCAATTCAATCTGCCGCGCCCGCATCAGGTAAAGCTCACTTCCAGCACCTTCATCGAGCGCCGGAAACACCCTCACGCCCTGTGCCAGCGGCACCTGCGCCCACCGTTCCACCAACCCCAGCAACCCTCGGTAATGCAGGTACGCGTCCCCCAGCCGCAGATCCCCGCGCCGCCCTGGCCAACACTCCAGCGTCGTCCGCACCAGATCCCGCGGGTACGCAATCACCGTCTTCACTACCGGCAGCGGCAGCATGGAAGTCTCCAGCCCATCAATCACGTCCACCGTCACCACAGCCGAGGCATCAAGCAGCACCTCCAGCTCCACCCTGGTCAGCTTCCCAAGCTGCGGCGAATCCAGAAATCGCCGAGTCACCGTGAACTGCTCCGGCCCGGGCAGACGCACTGCGTCGAACACACAAAAAGCCAGCAGCAACACGTCCCAGGCACCCATCAGCCAAAGGCGCCCGGGGTGAAAAAACGCCGGCGCCAGCCACGCAACGCCGACTAGCAGCAACAACAAAGCCCGCCCCGTTAGCGCCAGGTCGAACAAAAACAGCACCACGACCAGCGCGTCCCACCCCAGCGCCAGCGGCAGCAGCTTGTGCGAAAAATAGACCGGCACCAGCCAAACCGCACAAAAGCCAACCAGCCCAACCCACCGCCAGACCACACTCTTCCCCGGCCGGCCGGTCAGCCCACCCAGCGCCCGCCCCCCACCCGACACCTCTTCCGGAACCAAAGTCCTCAAATTATCCTCACCACAAGTCCGGGTGCCCCATCCTTTCGGCTTCATCGAAAGGGTGGGTTATCGAGCCTACCGCTCGACCGCTCATCCCGGCGACACTACTTCGGCAGAGCCGTAGCTGCCAGCACATCCATCACCACCCGGTCCGGATCGAACCCTTCCAGCTCCGCCTCCGGCCGCAACGCCAGCCGATGCCGAAGCACCGGCAAAGCCGCCGTTTTCACATCATCCGGAATCAAAAAGTCCCGCCCTTCGCGAGCCGCATACCCTTTACTCACCAGCAAAAGCGCTGCAGCCGCACGAGGCGAAGCCCCCAGCGAAATCGTCGGCCACTCCCGCGTGCGCCGCACCACCGCCAGCAAATAATCAAACAAGGCGGTCTCCACACGAACCGCCTGCACCTCCGCGCGAGCGGCCGCCAGCAACCCGGACTCAATCGGCTCAACCACCACCGCCGCGAACCCCGCATGGTGAAGCTCCAAAATCTTGCGCTCATCCGCCAGCGTCGGATACCCGACCCTGATCTTCAGCAAAAAGCGGTCCAACTGCGCTTCCGGCAGCGGGTAAGTCCCCTCAAACTCCAGCGGATTCTGCGTAGCAAACACCGTGAAATATTCATCCAGCTTGTGCGATTCGCCATCCATCGTCACCTGCCGTTCTTCCATGCTTTCGAGCAGCCCAGCCTGCGTCCGCGGAGGCATCCGGTTTACCTCATCCGCCAGCAGAAACTGCGTAAACACCGGGCCCTTGTGCAGCGAAAACACCTGAGTCTGCGGCGAGAAAACATTCGTCCCCAGAATGTCCGCCGGCATCATATCCGGCGTCCCCTGCACGCGCTGAAATTGCAGCCCCAGGAACCGCGCCAGCGTCTTCACGGCCAGCGTCTTGGCCACACCGGGAACGCCTTCAATCAGCGCATGCCCGCCGCAAAGCAGCGTCAGCACGGCCTGGTCGACCATCTCTTCCTGCCCGGCGATGACACGCCCCATCTGCGTCCGCGCCGCGTCAAACAACGCCAAAACCGCACCCTGCCCCTGAACTTCGTCCACAAAACCTCCAACCAAGCACTTACTCAAACTTGAAAGAACTTACTGCGCCACGCTGTCTCTTACTGTTTTCCGCTGCAATTGACTGATCCTCTCATAATCCTCATCGAGCGCCTTCACCAAGCCCAGCGCGCTCTTCCCCGTGAGCCCAGCAGCATTGGCGGAAAGATGCATCTCCACCCCACGCCAATCTCCGCCGAGCCTCTCTGCCAGCGCATCGGAAACCCCAACCGGGATCATCTCCCTGGGCACCCCACACTGCTCCCGCAGCGCCGTCACCACACGCGCCCGCGCCGCGCCCACCGCCGCTTCCGTCGCACCGGCGCGTCCATAAAGCCGCCCCATACTTTCCGCAAACTCCACTGGCGAGCTGCGCGGAACCACCAAAGGCATCCGCAGCGGCCCGTTCCGCCGCCCGCGGCTCAGCACCAGCAATAGCCCCACCGCCAACGCCTGCCCACCCAGCGACCACCACGGCAGCCCCTTCAACAACCCACCCACACTCTCGCGATACTCCTCTAAATACTCGTCAAAAAGCACCTTGCGAGCCTTCCCCTCAGAGCCCCCCAGCGCCGCCAGCACCAGCTTCAAATTCCCCTCGCCCCCCACCCCCACATTCGTCAGCGGCCTGGGCGAGCTCCACCACACAACCTCCCCCGCCCCATATTTATACGAGACCACCACCGCATCCGCCCCACAACGCTGCGCCACTTTATACTGCGGCCCAATCTCGTCCCAGCTCGTCGTATCCGGAATCTCGATCGGCCCCACCTTTGCCAGCGCCCCCGGGCCTTCCGGAGTCGTCACGCACATCGCCTGGTAGGCCCTGGTTGGCGACCCCGCCTTCCCCCCGGGCAGCAACTCCGCACCCGTCGGCCCAGTCGCGATCACCCGCCCCCCGCGCTGCAAAAATCCGGCGATCGCCTTCTCCGCCTGTTCCCGGCTCTTCACCGGAAGCTTCGGATTCAGCAGCAGCAACGTCGTTCCAGGCGCATCCACCTTGGCCAGCTCGGCCGTCGGCTCATCCCACCGCACGACGTCGTAGCCCAACTCTCCCAGCGCAAGATACATCCCTCGCACGCCTTGCGACGAAGCGTTATCGACAGAAGGCGTTGGGTCGTTGCTATCGCGGCGAGGCCCCAAAAATCCAAACAGCACAATCGCCAACACGACCGCGCCCACCAGCCAAAGCACTATCGTCTTGTCGTTCCGCTTAGCCGTCGCCACTCAAGCCTTCTTCCGATTGCATTCAGTCACAGCCACCAGATTTCCTATCGCAATACACTGGTCGTGAGCCAGGCCAACAAAATGCCATTCCGATCGCTCTTGATCTTCGCCCATCCCGCCACTATCCCAACCAAACCGCGCCCTACCCAACCCGCAACTCCTCCAACAGCCGGGAAGCCTTCTCATAATCCTCCCCGGTAGCCGGCCGAATCCCGTACCAGATCCGCTCAAATACGGTCGTCAACCCACCCAGCACCTTCCGCCGAGCCGATCCCGGCTCCAGCAAACCCACATACTCCCGCGGCGTCCGAGCCCGGTTCTGCCGCCAAAGCCGCTGCCCTTCCAGCATCACAATCGCCGACCAGTACAGGCAATGCACCGCTTCGCGCCACTCACCCTTGGCCGCTTCAGCCTTCGCACGTGCAGCCCAGTCATCACTTTCCGCCTGCCACGCCTGCGCCGGAGCCCGCTCCGCAGCAAACGAAACCCGCTGCTGCTTGCCCAGCCGCAGCGCCCAGACGATCAGCCCAACCGCCGCCGCCCCCAGCAGACCCCACTCAAATGCCAGCCCCATCCACGGAGCCCATGGCACCACCCCGGTCATGCTCGCCCACCACTCTTCCACGCGCGCGGAAATCTTTGCCATCACCAGTTGCCACCACTTGGTCTCCTGGACCTGCCCAAACTCCTTGCGAGCCAGCACCTCATCCACTTTGCTCTTGGCGGCCGCCTGATCGGCTGCCTGCTCGGCACCCTGCAGTTCGTTTAGGTCATCCTTCAGCCGGTTTGACGCCCGGTCCAGCAGCTCGTTCCGGTCCTCTTTAGGTCCGAAGTCAAACTGCGCATCCTTATCGACAGGCTCCTGCACCCCTGAGCCCTTGCGCACAGCGCTGCTCAGCCAATCCCAGCGAACAAAAAACTGCGGCTCCTGTCCCTCAGCCTGCACTTTCTCGTCAGCCGGCACAGCCTTCACGTCACAAGCCGCAGCCGAGCCTCGGCAAGCCTTCACCAAGCCAGACATCTGCCGCAACTCAGCCGCATATTGCGCCCGAGAAACAACCCGGGCCTTATCTCCCTGCGCCCCAGCCACCCCCACCAAGACCAGGACCAACCCCAGTACTTCCCACCCAGAAATTGTCATCCTGAGCAAAGTGCCCCGCGCCCTATGCGGCGCACGCAGTCGAAGGACCTGCATCTCCCCCAACTCCCCGCCAAAGCCGAGCCAAAGCCTACTCATCCGTCCGACTCCCCGGCAGCGGCCCGGAACTGAACGGACTATCCCCAGCCGCACGAGCAGGCGGAGCGAAACTCCCCGGCAGCGGCCCGGAACTAAACGGGCTTTGCCCTACCAGAGGCACGCTCCTCGGAAAGTCGGCATGTACGGAGCCAAACGGACTCTCCTCCGACCCCGGCAACGCGCCCCCAAACGGGCTTTCCATTTCTCGCACGGCTAGGGGCGCCCCCGTCACCTTCGACAGCAGCATCTCCACATCGAACCCTTCCTTGCGAACCCGCTGATCAATATAGAAGAGCACAAACGCAATCGCCCCCACCGGCTGCACCAGAGACCCCGTGACAAACGTCACCAGCAGCGTAGAAATCTCAAACGCCACCCGCGCCGTGCCATGCGAGGAGATCATGAAGAAGTTGAAGAAAGTCTGCGCCACTCCGGCCACGGCGCTCAGCACGAACAGGATCAGATACAGCAGAAACGCCCGAGTCTTGTAATCCGCGACCAGGAATTTGCTACGCCGCATCGCAGCCCGCACTCCCAGCTTCTCGCTCACACAGCTCACAATTCCAAGCGAGTTCCGCAGATACAAAATAAAGCCCACCACGAATCCCGGAACCATCAACAGCAGCACAAACACCGCCACCAGCGCCGGCGCCGTCGTGCCTCCCCCCAGCGTCGATAACAGGCCAGCAATAATCGCTGCCGGAAACACGATCGCCAGCAGCGGCCACGCAAAGCTCCAGCCCTGCCATAGCGCCACCAGCACATACCGGTACCACTTGCCGCGCACCGTCTTCAGCGCCGCCCCAATCGACGTCTCGTATCCCAGATAATTTGCTTCCACCGCGGAAACCGTCGCTGCCTGCGTAATTGAGTAAGCCAGTACATGCACCGCCAGCCCAAGAAACGCCACCACCATCGTCGTGAAGCCCAGCTTCATCATCGCCGCCGGGTCAGCCGCCGACGGGGCCTTCCGCCCCACCACGCCCAGCGAAATTTGCGCAAATGTGAGCAGCGTCGTCACAGACGCAGTGACTGCGCTCAACCCCACATAAAGCCAGAAGCGCTGCCGATAAAGCGCAAACGTCCGGTCCAGGATCTCGCCAGTACTCAGTGGCCGCAGCTCAAACATGGCCCGGTCCGGTTCCGGCGCGCGATACGCCAACTGCTCAGCCGGCGGAAACCCAAAGCCACCCATACAGCCCCCCACACAGGAATAGCAGAAGCCTACCACGCCGCCTGATCTGTCAGTAGAAAGCCGGAAAGCCCACCGCTAATCCGCCAGCTCTACCCACACCGGCGTATGGTCGCTCGGCCGAATCCCCGCCCGCGGCCCCCGGTCCACCTCACACTTCAACACCTTCCCCACCAGCTCGGGCGACACCAGCAAGTGGTCAATCCGCACCCCGCGATTCACCGCAAACGCATCCCGAAAATAGTCCCAGAACGTAAACGCCCCCAGCGCATCCGGGTGCAGCAGCCGAAACGCATCCGTGTACCCCAGCTTCAGCAGCCCCCGGTACCGCAGCCGAGTTTCCGGCTGAAACAGCGCGTCCTTCACCCAGCTCGCCGGCTTATGGCAGTCAATATCCTCCGGAATCACATTCCAATCCCCGCCGATCACTGTCGGCACCCCATCCCCCACCCACGCCGCCATCTGCCGCTGCAGCCGCTCCATCCACCGCATCTTGTAGTCGAACTTCTCCGTCCCAATTGGGTTCCCGTTCGGCAAATAAAGATTCACCACCCTCACACCCGCCACGCGCGTCTCCATCCACCGCGCATGGCTATCCTCATCATCGCCCGCCAGCGTGGTCGAGACCACCTCAAACGCCAGTCCATCCCGCACCAGCACGCCCACCCCGTTGTAGCTCTTCTGCACCACGCTGCCGGATTGGTACCCCGCCGCCGCAAAAGCCTCCGTCGGAAACTCCAGCCCCTTCAACTCCTGCAGCATCAACACATCGGGCTTGCGTTCCTCCAGCCACCCCAGCACCGCGTCCAGCCGAGCCTTCACCGAATTCACATTCCAGCTAGCAATCACCATCCCCAGATTCTATCCCCGCGCGCCCTCCTCACCTCCCCACAGAATTGTCATCCTGAGCGAAGTCGAAGGACCTGCATCTCCCCCGCCTCACCGCGTACACTGCACGCAGGCAAACGAAACCCCCAAACCCGCATCCACCCCTTTAGACATCCAGAAGAGGCCCCATGGAATTCCACATAGCCGCATCCATCCGAGCCCGCCTCGACCTCACAGAAATCCTCTTCTCCTATTCCGGCAACGTAGTCTTCGCCAACCTTCCTGCCGCGCGAAAACTGGCCGTAGACCTCCAGGCCCTCACGCCCACTCAAAACATTTCCGCCGGCGCCCTCTACGCCATGGGCCTCATCGACGAGCTCTCCCACGCCCTCATCGCCCGCTACCGCGAAGAAATCGACCCCGCCGTCATCACCGACGCCATAAAATTCTACGAGTCCAGAGCCGATCTCCCCACGCTCCTCCTCCGCTTCGCCACCGACTTCCCCGTCCAGGCCGTCTACACCGGGCAACAAACCGCGGAAGAGTGGCTCAAAGGCAGTACCGAAGGCATCCCCAATAAAGAGGTAGCCTTCGAAGAACTCCTCCTCCTTTATCTTTCCAACCGTAATCCGGCCTACGCCCCCTTCAAAATCCTCTTCGCCGATACCACCCTCCCCCAGCACTCCTACCAGGCCATCACCGCCACCCTCCCCACCTACTTCGCCACGCGGCCCGAGCTCCCACAACTAGGCACTTTGCTTGAAGCCCTCCTGGCCCCCAGCGAGGCCGACCCCGACAGCATCACCGCCCAGCTCGAATTCATCCGCGACAAATGGGTCACAATCCTCGGAGAGGAGTTCACCGCCGCCACCCTCCGCCGCACCCTCCTCGCGCTCGATACCACCCGCGAAGAAGAAGTAGCCCTCTGGCTCCGCCACCACCCGGCCGACCCCAACCGCCCGCGCCACGCACGCGACGGAGCCCGCAGCGACCATGGATTCGACGGCGACGAGTACATCGGCTTCGACGACGGCGACCCCAACAACCCGTTTTACGAAACCGCCCCCGACGGTACCCGCCGCCGCCGCTACGACGTCAACTACCAGGCCCCGCTCAACGAGTACGAAGCCTTCTCCGCCGACCACTCCTGGATGCCCACCGTCGTCCTCATCGCCAAATCCACCTACGTCTGGCTTGAGCAGCTCAGCAAAAAATACCAGCGCCACATCCATCGCCTCGACCAGATCCCCACGGAAGAACTTCAACTCCTCGCCGACCGCGGCATGACCGGCCTCTGGCTCATCGGACTCTGGGAGCGCAGCCGAGCCTCCCAAACCATCAAGCGCCTGTGCGGCAACCCGGAAGCCGTAGCCTCTGCCTACTCGCTCAAGTCCTACACCATCGCAGAAGATCTTGGCGGCGAGCAGGCCTACCAGGATCTCCGCGATCGCGCCGGCCGCGTTGGGCTCCGCCTCGCGTCAGACATGGTTCCCAACCACATGGGCATCGATTCCGACTGGGTCATCGAGAAGCCCGACCTCTTCATCTCCCGCCCGGAGTCCCCCTTCCCCGTCTACACCTTTGAAGGTCCAAACCTCTCAAACGACCCCCGCGTAGAAATCAAGCTCGAAGACCACTACTACAACCAGTCCGACGCCGCCGTCGTCTTCCGCCTGCGCCATCAAAACGGCCACACACGCTACACCTTCCACGGCAACGACGGCACCACCTTCGCCTGGAACGACACCGCCCAGCTCGACTACTCCAAATCCGAAGTCCGCGAATACGTCATGCAGGTCATCCTCGACGTCGCCCGCCGCTTCCCCATCATTCGCTTCGACGCCGCCATGGTCCTCGCCAAACGCCACGTCCAGCGCCTCTGGTTCCCTCTCCCCGGTGCCGGCGGATCCATTCCCAGTCGCGCAGAAAACGCCATCAGCGACGAGCAGTTCGAAGCCCTGATGCCCAAGGAATTCTGGCGCGAAGTCGTCGACCGCGTCGCCGAGGAAGTCCCCGGCACCCTCCTCCTCGCAGAAGCCTTTTGGCTCCTCGAAGGCTACTTCGTCCGCACGCTCGGCATGCATCGCGTCTACAATTCCGCCTTCATGGTCATGCTGCGCGACGAAGAAAACGCCAAGTACCGCAGCTACCTCAAAAAGACCCTCGACTTCGACCCCGACATCCTCAAACGCTACGTCAACTTCATGTCCAATCCGGACGAAAAGACCGCCCGCGAGCAGTTCGGTGACGGCGACAAGTACTTCGGCGTCTCAGTCCTCCTCGTCACGCTTCCCGGCCTCCCCATGTTTGGTCACGGCCAGGTAGAAGGCTTCAACGAGCGCTACGGCATGGACTTCAAGCAAGCCAAACAGGAAGAAGTCCCCAACCAGTATTTGATCGACCGCCACAACCGCGAAATCGCCCCGCTCCTGCGCAACCGCCAGCTCTTCGCGGAAGCCGGCAACTTCACCATGTACGACTTCGACCACGAGTTCGGCGGCGTTGACGAAAACGTCTTTGCCTACTCCAATCGCAGTGGCAACGACCGCGGCCTCATCGTCTACAACAATGTCCCTACCGCCACCAAAGGCACCCTCCGCATCTCGGTCCCGTACGTCGATAAAGGCGCCAACACCCTTCGCCAGCGCACCCTCGCCGAAGGCCTCGATTTCCAGGCCAACCCCGGCGTCGTCCTCGCCTGGCGAGACACCGTCCAGGGTCTCGATTTCCTCATCCGCGCAGAAAACCTCCGCGACCACGGCCTCTCCCTCTCACTCAACGGCTACCAGCACGCGGTCCTCCTCAATTGGCGCCCGCTCCAATCCACCGCCGCCCAACCCTGGGACAGCCTCTGCGACTCACTCAACGGACAGGGCGTGCCCTCCGCAGAAGACGCCATGCGCGACCTCAGCCTGCGCCCTGTCTACGACGCCCTCCGCACAGCACTTACCTCCGCCGCAAAAATTGCCTTCAGCTCTACCAACCAATCCGAAAGCGAGCCTGCCATGAGCACAGATTCAACCAAGCCTGAAAACCCGGATCAAGTCGCCCCTAACCCTGACTACCCCAACGAAAGCGTTGATGCCGAGCACTCCGGCGTACGGCCTGACCCGCTCTCCGGCGGCTCCATCCCCAAACCTGGGTACAACGGCAATCTTCACCCCATCCGCGCACATGAACTGGAAGGTCACCTCGCAGACGGCGTCATCGTCCTCCCCGAAGGCGGCTTACCCGACCCCACCCCGGATACCCCGCCCAACACCGAGTCCCTCTCCGACGTCCTCTCCGATATCGTCCACGGTGCCGCCGGTATTGTTCACTCGCTCCTGCATCGCGACTCTAAGACCAAATCACCGGAACTCAACCAGGAGATCCCCTCAAACGAGTCCCCTGCGACCCGCGACAAGGAAGTCAAATGACCGCCGCGGCAGCCAGCATCAGCGCCAGCCAGTCTCCCATCTCTCCTGCAACCCAGGCTTTCCTGGCGACTGCCGAAACTCTGGCGACCCACCTGGGCGCCGCGTCCAGCCACCCACGCGCCAGCGGGGATCCCATTCCCCAGCATCAGGTGCAGGTTCTTCTGACCGCGCTGCCAAAGCTTTTACCCGCGCACCAACCAGCGGCCCTGGCCTGGCTCACGCTCCGGGCAGCCCATTCCGCCCAACGCGCGTGGGAACTCTTCGAAGAGCTCCAACTCCGCGCCGGCCTGTCCCAGATCTTCCCAACCTTCAACCTTCACGGCGAGCAATCCTGGCGAGCCGCCGCCCAGACCCGCCTCCTCCTGCAAACCGACCTGACCCCGCTCCCGCGCACCCTGGCCTCAGAGTCCTTCTGGCAAAACCCCGACACGCACTGGCTAGCCGGCGTAGACCACACCAACGAGTACTTCAACAAAGAATCACTAGAACTCCTCCTACCTCTCCTCGCCTACCCCACCCAATCTGGAATCACCCCAGCCATCCAGACCCAAATCACAAACTCCGCCTACAAGATCAAATCCCTGCAAGCCCCAACCCCCACACCCTCCCCCCGCTAACCTCCGCTTAGCTCCGCCAGCTTGGTTAACCGCCCCTAACATCGCTAACGTCGCTAACCTCCCCTCACTGCCACTGCGTAAGCTCCCCCGCCACAAACATTGTCATCCTGAGCGAAGTCCGTCAGCACTATCGACGGACGCAGTCGAAGGACCTGCATCTCCCTTCCCAGCCACGAATCCCACCCCCATCAGTCCCCTCCCCTCCAGCATCCCCCCACCACAAACTTTGTCATCCTGAGCGAAGCCCGTCAGCCTCATCGACGGACGCAGTCGAAGGACCTGCATCTCCCTTCCCAGCCACGAATCCCGCCCACGTTAGTCCCCTCCCCTCCCAGCACTCCCCACCACAAACATTGTCATCCTGAGCGAAGTCCGTCAGCCCCACCGACGGACGCAGTCGAAGGACCTGCATCTCCCTTCCCAGCCACGAATCCCGCCCCCGTCAGTCCCCTCCCCTCCCAGCATCCCCCCACCACAAACTTTGTCATCCTGAGCGAAGTCCGTCAGCCCCACCGACGGACGCAGTCGAAGGACCTGCATCTCCCTTCCCAGCCACCAAACCCCGCCCACGTCAGTCCCCTCCCCTCCAGCATCCCCCCACCACAAACATTGTCATCCTGAGCGAAGTCCGTCAGCCTCACCGACGGACGCAGTCGAGGGACCTGCATCTCCCTTCCCAGCCACAAATCCCGCCCACGTTAGTCCCTTCCCCTCCAGCATCCCCCCGCCACAACATTGTCATCCTGAGCGAAGTCCGTCAGCCCCACCGACGGACGCAGTCGAAGGATCCGCATCTCCCTTCCCAGCCACAAATCCCGCCCAAGTCAGTCCCTTCCCCGTCCAGCATCCCCCCCACCACAAACATTGTCATCCTGAGCGAAGTCCGTCAGCCTCATCGACGGACGCAGTCGAAGGACCTGCATCTCTCTTCCCAGCCACAAATCCCACCCCCGCCACGCTCCAACGTGTCCTCCTGAGCAAAGCCCTGCCCACCAACGCAGTAAAAGCACCAACATCTCCGCGCCCTACTCCACGTTCTGCCTCTCCTAACTCCTGTCAAGCCCCTGTAGCCCGCTTGTTACCCGTAACCCCAACATTCTAGACAACTTACCCCCCAGAAATAGTTGGCATACCCACCCCCGCCCACTTGGTATACTAGTATTAGAGATAAAGCTCCCTGACCAGGGTAGAGCTTCCCTCAACACCACCCGCAAGTCCAGACCTAAATCCAATCCCATGAAGACTTTACCCACCCTGAGAGGGGGGGGAGGACCCCACCATGCCTGAAACATCCACCCGCTACCACTGCCGGCACATCCATCTCTCCGGCCACCGCTGCGGCTCCCCAGCCTTGCGCGACGAGAGCTTCTGCTACTACCACCACACTACCCGTAAGCCCGCCGCCCGCCACAAGCCCCACTTCCAGATCCCTAACCTCGAAGACCGCTCCGCACTCCAGCACTCCATCACCGAGGTCTTGAACCGCATCTCTCAAGGGCTTCTTGACCCTAAAACCGCCGGCCTGCTCCTTTACGGCCTCCAGATCGCCGCCAACAACCTGCCCCGCCCCTCAGCAAACGAGCCAACCACCCAGACCATAGAAATCCTCGAACTCACCGACCAGAACGAACCCCTGGCCCCAACCCAGCTATTCCTGAACCCACCCCACGAAAAGACCCTCGAAGAAATCCTGGTAGAGCAATGGGAGCTGGACAAACACAACGCAGCTCTGCAGCAAGCGGAACAAGCCGCCAGGCGAGCAGCCGAGTCAATCTAAACGGCACCCGACTAACCAAGCCGAACCTGGACGCCAAGTGAATTTACTTTTGTGCCACTTAAAGCGATGGGCACCGCCCACTCCAACGCCCCACATCTGCCCGGAACCACTTATATCCGTCCTTGATCCCGGTTATCCGCGGCAAGCCTTCACCAGGGGCGGCCGGGATACATAGCCAGCAAGCATTTTAGGGGCAGTCCAGACGCAGCAAAGCCCCTGCGGCTTCACAGGGGCTTTGCTGGGTGTTGCTTGGATTATGCCGGCGATCACCTAATCTCCCACACACTTACGCGTGCAGTACCATCGGCCCAACGAGGCTTAACTTCCGTGTTCGGGATGGGAACGGGTGTGACCCTCGCGGTAAACTCACCGGCAAAGTTTAGAACTGTTACGGAGCGGTAGCTCTCGCGGTCGTTCACAACTGAATAGATTGGGTAGACGTATTACCTTGATCATTGCTGATCGTGCGCTTCGTATTGAAGCGTTGGTTCGTAGTTCCAAAAGAATATAACTACAAAGCTTGTTATTGAATGTTCTTAGAACAGTGGACTTCTATTGATCAGCATTTGCATGCTGGTCGTTTTCACTGCGCAGAGTAAATTCTATGGACAAGCCGAACGGGCGATTAGTACTGGTAAGCTACACGTGTTACCACGCTTCAACCTCCAGCCTATCAACCAGGTGGTCTTCCTGGGCCCTTCGTTACCCTTTTGGGTTGGGAGATCTCATCTTAGAGCGTGCTTCCCGCTTATATGCATTCAGCGGTTATCACAACCGAACTTCGCTACCCAGCCGTGCCCTTGGCAGGACAACTGGAACACAAGAGGTTCGTCCATCCCGGTCCTCTCGTACTAAGGACAGCCCTCTTCAAATCTCCTACGCCCACAGCAGATAGAGACCGAACTGTCTCGCGACGTTCTGAACCCAGCTCACGTACCACTTTAATCGGCGAACAGCCGAACCCTTGGAACCTTCTACAGCTCCAGGATGTGATGAGCCGACATCGAGGTGCCAAACCGAAGCGTCGATATGAACTCTTGGCTTCGATCAGCCTGTTATCCCCGGCGTACCTTTTATCCGTTGAGCGATGGCCCTTCCATACAGAACCACCGGATCACTAAGGCCTGCTTTCGCATCTGCTCGACTTGTAGGTCTCGCAGTTAACCACACTTATGCCTTTGCACTCGACGGCCGATTTCCAAACGGCCTGAGTGTAGCTTCGCGCGCCTCCGTTACAATTTAGGAGGCGACCGCCCCAGTCAAACTACCCGTCTTACATTGTCCCTCTTCCAGATCATGGAAGCAGGTTAGGATCACAACAATCGCAGGGTGGTATCTCACCGTTGGCTCCACCAAACCCGAAAGTCTGGCTTCAAAGCCTCCCACCTATCCTGCGCAGCAATGGTCATAACCCAATGTAAAAGTATAGTAAAGGTGCACGGGGTCTTTTCGTCTAGCTGCGGGTAACCGGCATCTTCACCGGTACTACAAGTTCGCCGAGCAACTCGTTAAGACAGTCGAACGATCGTTACTCCATTCGTGCAGGTCGGAACTTACCCGACAAGGAATTTCGCTACCTTAGGACCGTTATAGTTACGGCCGCCGTTCACCGGGGCTTCAATTCAAAGCTTCGCTTGCGCTAACCTCTCCTTTTAACCTTCCGGCACCGGGCAGGAGTCAGCCCCTATACGTCGTTTTTGACTTTGCAGAGACCTGTGTTTTTGTTAAACAGTCGCCGTTCGCGTTTCACTGCGGCCCACATTGCTGTGGGCGACCCTTCTCCCGAAGTTACGGGTCTAATTTGCCGAGTTCCTTAACAAGCTTTCACTCGAGCGCCTTTGGATATTCTCCTCGTCTACCTGTGTCGGTTTGTGGTACGGTTCCCAACGTCTCTCCTTAGAGGTTTTTCTTGGCACCATGAAATCAGCTGCTTTCAGCCATACGGCTTACTGCTTTGCGTCTCACTGTTAGAGCTTCCCGGATTTGCCTAGGAAACACAGCTTCACACGCATCGAACCCCATAGCCATAGGAGGTCCAGCTTATCCTTATGCGTCACCCCATCGTAATAACGAAACATCGGGAGTTCTGGAATATTAACCAGACATCCATCGCTTACGCCTTTCGGCCTCAGCTTAGGGACCGACTAACCCTGAGCGGATTAACCTTCCTCAGGAAACCTTAGACTTTCGGCGTGAAGGGTTCTCACCTTCATTATCGCTACTTATGCCGGCAGGGTCTCTTCTCTAATGTCCACGGATCTTCCCAGTTCCGCTTCATCCACGAGAGAATGCTCTCCTACCACGCACACAAAATCGTTTTATCGAAATTGGTGCATCCGCAGCTTCGGTATACAGTTTTAGCCCCGTTGTATTGTCGGCACCGGACCCCTTGACCAGTGAGCTATTACGCTTTCTTTAAAGGATGGCTGCTTCTAAGCCAACCTCCTGGCTGTCTGAGGGTTCCGACTTCCTTTCCCACTTAACTGTAATTTTGGGACCTTAGCTGGCGGTCTGGACTGTTTTCCTCTCGACTGTGAAGCTTAGCCCCCACAGTCTGACTGCCGTGCTGGTCGTGATCGGCATTCGAAGTTTGGTTGGATTCAGTAAGCCGGAAAGCCCCCTAGTCCATCCATGTCTCTACCACCGATCCAAATCACACGACGCTAGCCCTAAAGCTATTTCGGAGAGAACGAGCTATCACGGAATTTGATTAGCCTTTCACCCCTACCCTCAGCTCATCCGAGCTTTTTTCAACAAACACCGGTTCGGTCCTCCAGTGAGTGTTACCTCACCTTCAACCTGGCCAAGGGTAGATCATCCCGCTTCGCGTCTATTCCTGCCAACTTAACGCCCTATTCAGACTCGCTTTCGCTGCGGCTCGCTCACGCTTAACCTTGCTGACAAGAATAACTAGCCGGCTCATTATGCAATAGGCACGCGGTCAGACATTGCCTTTCGGCCATAGTCCTCCCACTGCTTGTAGGCACACGGTTTCAGGTACTTTTCACTCCCCTCAATGGGGTGCTTTTCGCCTTTCCCTCACGGTACTGGTTCACTATCGGTCAGAAACGAGTATTTAGCCTTACGGGATGGTCCCCGTGGATTCAAGCAGGGTTTCTCGTGCCCCGCCTTACTCAGGTACCTGCTTCGAGTCTGGAGCCATTTCGCCTACGCGATTGTCACGCTCTTTGATTCCCCTTTCCAGAGGATTCAGCTATAGCCCAGATTGGTAACTCTACTGTCGCAGGCCCTACAACCCCCGAACTACCTTGATAGTACGGGTTTGGGCTGTTCCGATTTCGCTCGCCACTACTCTCGGAATCGAGGTTTCTTTCTTCTCCTGGAGGTACTGAGATGGTTCACTTCCCTCCGTTCGCTCAGCGCAACCTATGTATTCAGTTGCGTGTAACCAGGTTTTGCCTGGCTGGGTTTCCCCATTCGGAAATCTCCGGATCAACGCATGTGTGCCGCTCCCCGAAGCTTATCGCAGCTTGCCACGTCCTTCATCGCCTGTTTCTGCCAAGGCATCCACCGTGCGCCCTTAGTAGCTTGACCATAGAATTTACTCTCGCGCAGCCATGAGAAAACCACGACCACCCTAAGAGCTTCTAGATCTCTGTGTGTGTAATACAAGTCCACTTCGCCGGTAACCTCCATCGTATCCTGCTTCCCTTTCAGGTCACAGCCACGATCATGGTTACGAATATTCTAAAGACACTCAATAACTGACAGCGTATTTCGCTTGCTCGAGATGAAACCTCGAACTTGCTACGTAGCTGCTCAGCCTTGTAGTTATATTTACCCAATCTATTCAGTTGTCAAAAATCGCGAGCTCGAAGGCTCTTGTCGCGGCGCTGGGCCGGCTTGAGACATGCTCAAGGTTCAACCAGTGTGTTCACTGGCTCAACCTGAAGCAGGCCGTCATATCGTTTCTATTTGAGTGAGATGGTGGAGCTGACCGGGATCGAACCGATGACATCCTGCTTGCAAAGCAGGCGCTCTCCCAACTGAGCTACAGCCCCATCTGCAAGAATCATAGCAGAGGATGGTGGGCCTGGGTAGATTCGAACTACCGACCTCACCCTTATCAGGGGTGCGCTCTAACCAACTGAGCTACAGGCCCATCGGGTGAAGCAGTGGATCGGATCGGAAGTCAGATCCCAGGGGCTAAAGCCCCTCGTGCGTTGACTTCTGAAAGCGTGCAGGCTAAAGCCTGCACCTATCCCGGAAGCAACAGCAGTCTCTCAAATAGTTTCGAGGACACGGTTGAACATGCGGGGCGACTACGTCGCCTTGACCATCGGTGTTGACAGATTGCGGAAAAAAGAAGGTTTAGTTCAGGCTCATGCAGGCTTTGCTTGCGCATTGCTTTGCATGGTTCCCGACAACGTCACTTTGACTCTACGGGCTCGTGAAAACCGTGTAGTTCGCTTACGCGAAAGCGCCGAAGTGTGTCGGGGCGTTCTCTTTTAGAAAGGAGGTGATCCAGCCGCAGGTTCTCCTACGGCTACCTTGTTACGACTTCACCCCAATCATGAATTACACCTTGGGCGGCTGCCTCTCTTGCGAGTTGGCTCACCGACTTCTAGTGCAACCCACTTTCGTGATGTGACGGGCGGTGTGTACAAGGCCCGGGAACGTATTCACCGTGGCATGCTGATCCACGATTACTAGCGATTCCAGCTTCATGGAGTCGAGTTGCAGACTCCAATCCGAACTGAGGCCGGCTTTTTCCGATTAGCTCACCCTCGCGGGGTTGCAGCGGTTTGTACCGGCCATTGTAGCACGTGTGTAGCCCTGGACATAAAGGCCATGAGGACTTGACGTCATCCCCACCTTCCTCCCCGTTATCCGAGGCGGTTTCGTCAGAGTGCTCAACTAAATGGTAGCAACTGAAGATAAGGGTTGCGCTCGTTGCGGGACTTAACCCAACATCTCACGACACGAGCTGACGACAGCCATGCAGCACCTATATACTTGTCTATTGCTAGACGCCGACGTTTCTGCCGGATTCAAGTACATTTCGAGCCCAGGTAAGGTTCTTCGCGTTGCGTCGAATTAAACCACATGCTCCACCGCTTGTGCGGGCCCCCGTCAATTCCTTTGAGTTTCAGCCTTGCGACCGTACTCCCCAGGCGGATTGTTTATCGCGTTAGCTTCGACACGGCAGGATTGGGTACCTGCCACATCAAACAATCATCGTTTAGGGCTAGGACTACCAGGGTATCTAATCCTGTTTGCTCCCCTAGCTTTCGTGCATCAGCGTCAGATAGTGTCCAGTGAGCCGCTTTCGCCACAGGTGTTCCTTCCGATATCTACGCATTTCACCGCTACACCGGAAATTCCACTCACCTCTCCACTCCTCAAGCCCGACAGTTTCTCGTGCAGACTATGGGTTGAGCCCATAGATTTCACACAAGACTTATCAAACCGCCTACGCACCCTTTACGCCCAATAAATCCGAACAACGCTTGCCCCCCTCGTATTACCGCGGCTGCTGGCACGAAGTTAGCCGGGGCTTCTTCTATGGGTACCGTCATTATCTTCCCCATCGAAAGGAGTTTACGTACCAAGATACTTCATCCTCCACGCGGCGTTGCTGCGTCAGGGTTTCCCCCATTGCGCAAAATTCCCCACTGCTGCCTCCCGTAGGAGTCTGGACCGTGTTTCAGTTCCAGTGTGTCCGTGCGCCCTCTCAGGCCGGATACAGATCATCGTCTTGGTGGGCCATTACCCCGCCAACTAACTAATCTGCCGCGAACTCCTCTTCAAGCGCCTTACGGCTTTGACCCATAGGTATTATGCGGTATTAGCTAAAGTTTCCTTTAGTTATTCCCCACTCGAAGGTAGATGATTCACGTGTTACTCACCCGTACGCCACTATACTCAGGACCGAAATCCCTTTCTCGTTCGACTTGCATGTGTTAGGCACGCCGCCAGCGTTGATTCTGAGCCAGGATCAAACTCTCGTTTAATCTGGTTTGCTTAGCCTTCAGCGACAGGGGTCGGAAGGTTATCTAAGCCAGCTCTCCCGCCCGAAGGCTGAGACAGAACTGTTTATAACTAGTGAGAATGACTAAACCAAATTCCACATCATCTCACGACTGGCATGTTCAACCATGTTATCAAAGATCCGAACTCATCAGGCCTTAGCCGTGAGCTTTGGATCAAGGACGAAGCGCCAATGGCAGCTTGTGTCCTCGAACTTTGCGGATGCCTCAGCTGTAAACGCTGAAGGCGCTTCCGACTAAATCTACTTTGCAGTGGCTTGGGTTGCTGATTGTCTTGGCTCAGGATTCAAAGCTCAGGACCGTTCAGCGAACGCTTGGACTGCGAGGTGACTCACTGTGATTCACCCTTGTTGCTGGGCTGCCGTGAGGCCTCGTTTGTTGCTGTGCTGCTTGGTCACTTGCTACTTTTCTAAGGTACCAGCCGGACTCGCTTGTGTCAACCGCGTGAATTCGTTTCTCACTCGTGAACGACATCAGCGCTTGTTGCCGCTTGAATGAATGTAAGGGATGGATGGACGAAATGCAAGAGCAAGTGCGAATAAAAATGGAGAAGAGCAAAAACAACGGCAAAGCAATGGCAAATGCAGATCCCCTCCGGGGATGGCGAACAAAAAAAGCTGGGTTAAAGGCAAAAGCAGGGCGACACCCAGGGCAACGACAACCGCAGATTCCTTCGCTGCGCTACGGAATGACAGACAAAGGATGAAGAGATCGGATTTGGGGCGTGGAATACCTGCGCCCGGATGCTTGTCAGGTTACTCGGGCTAAAAGCAGACGGACCGGGCGGAGGAGGTGCGCGGCCCACTTGTAGGGGAGGCCCAAGCGGGCGGCAAAGGCTCGGTCGGGTTGGGTGAGGCGGGTGGCGAGGATGCGTGTATCTCGCAAGCGGCGCGAAAAACGGCTGCCGGTAGTGGGTTCCAGCGTCAGGTAGAAGCTGTGCATCGCCTGCCAGTCGGCGGGGGTGGCTTGGGTGGTCAGGACTTGCTGCCAGAGGGTGTCCGCCAGGGCCTGGATGTGTGGGATTGCTGGGCTCGGCGCAGTGGCCTGGGGGATCAGCTTGTGGGCTAGCTGCGTGCCTAGTGCGAGGACGCTTGGGAGTGCGGTTTGCGACACGGCTGGGGGATCGTGCGCTATGGCCTGGGAGATGTCCAGGAGGTAGCAGAGGCGCTCGAAACGGTGCTTTGTGCCGTGGAGACAGAGGTAAAGGAGCTCCTGTGCGGGGGCGAAGACGAAGGCCGGCTGACCGCGAAAGACGGTAGGCTGCGCTGACTGCCAGGCTGTGGCGATATCGAAGTCGAAGGTGAGGGGGTTCTCTACGTTGTAGTGGAGCTCTACGGTGATGGTCTGGCGGGAGAAGCTTTGGTGGTAGTCGTCGGGGAGGTCGTTGGGCTTGAAGCCCCGGGATTGCAGGAGCGCCTGAGATGCTGTGAAGTGCTGCTGGCGGACAAGGAGATCGAGGTCTCGCGTGGGGCGGAAGGCGGCGTTTCCGTAGAGTCGCTCGGCCAGCGATGGGCCTTTGAGGAGGAGGACCGGGATGGCGGCGGCGGCGAAGGATTTGAGCAGGCCGGTGAGCTCTGAGGTGTAGAGGAAGGCATCGATCTGGGTCCGGCGCTGGGCGGCGGCGAAGGCGGGGGGGAGGGAGGTTTCGTAGGCTCGGGCGCGGTGGAGGAACCAGGGGAGGAGGGATTCCTGCTCGGCGAGGGCGAGGGTGGGGGACCAGTCAGGACGCGGGGGAAGGGGCGCGCCGCGGAGGACGGTGAGGAGGAGATCCATGCCGGGTTTGGTGGGTGATTGCAGGGGGATGCTCCTTGGCGTGCTGCGCCTGGCTGGGCAGATATGCAGGTCCTTCGACTGCGCGGTTCGCAAAGTGCGCAAGCCACTTCGCACTCAGGGTGACAAGGTTATCGGGTGTTTGGCGAGGTGGTTGAGGAGGTGTTGGGCGGCTTCGTCGGCCTCGTTGCGTTGGGTGCGGAAGATGGTTGCGTTGGCTACCAGCGCGGTGAGCGTGCCCAGTACGCGGGCGGGGGTGCGCTGGACGGGGATGGTGTGGCGGAGCATCTCGAGGACGGCCATGCCGGGGGTTACGGGTTGCGGGGACCAGATGGCGTTTGGGGCGTAGGCGATGAAGGCGATGGTGGCGGCTGGGATGGGTTGGGTGCCGGCTTGACCTTGGAGGTGTTCTACGGGTGTCGGAGTTTGGGTTTCTTCGCCGGGGACGCGGATTTGCAGGTCGCGGGCGTAGGGCTCGATGAGGCCGGAGGGTTGGAGGATGGCGTACTCGTCTGAGTAGTAGGTGGCGCCGGCGCGGACCAGGGCTGCGACCAGGGTGGTTTTGCCGGCGTGGCTGGGGCCCGGCAGGACGATCGCTTGGGTGTTGACGGCGACTACGCCGGCGTGGAGGAAGACGTGGTTGGGCGCGTGGTCGGCTACGTGGACCATGAGGTCGGTGCGTAGGGTTTGTAGGGTGGATGGGGTGATGGGGAAGGCTTGGCCTTCTTGTTTACGGCTTTGGGTGGTGGCGTGGGGGAGGAGTTCGAGGGCTTGCGCGAGAAGGTCTGAGGAGTCTGCGAGGAGGCGGAAGGAGACGCCGTAGGAGGTCAGGTTGGCGGTGCTGGTGGGCAACGGAAAGGCTCCTGTGGGGAGTTTAGAACAACTGCAAATTCCCTTCGGGAATGACAAACAAAGAGGCAAGGACGACGGGTTGGCCGGGATTTGTGATCCCACTCATGACGACTGAGCCGTCATGGATGGGGTACCCGGGATTTTGGGCTGCGGGGGATAAACTAGGGGGAGCATGATTCTTCCTTTCGTTGGCGAGTTGCTGGGTGATTTGAAACAGTCTGAGGCGTTTTCCAAGGTGGCTCGGCACCTTGAGAGCGGGCGCGGACGACGCAGAATTGCGGGTCTGACGTTTACGGCCCGGGCGATTTATCTGCCTTACTTTGTGCAGGCTGTGCAGGGCTCGGCGCTGGTGCTCGTCGCGGATAACAAGGCGGCGGAGGCTCTGCAGCAAGCGGTGCAGGCGGCTTGTGAATTGACCGGCGCGTTGGACCCGCGGGCCGTGGTTCGGCTGCCGGCGCATGATGTGCTGCCGTTTGAGAACCTTTCGCCGCATCCGGAAATTCAGGAAACTCGTGCGGCTGCTTTGTGGAAGATTGCTTCCGGCGCGAAGGCTGCGGTGCCGGTGCGGATGGTGATCGCGCCGATGGAAGCGGCTTGCGCAAAGCTGTTTCATAGCGACTTTTATGCGGCGCTAGCGCTGACTTTGCGCGTGGGCGAGGAGTACCTGCCGGAGATGCTGGTGGAGCATCTTTTATCCGTTGGGTATACGCGGGTCGACGTCGTGGATATGCCGGGGCAGTTGACGCTGCGCGGTGGCATTCTGGATGTGTATGGGCCGGAGCAGGATCGTCCGGTGCGGGTGGATTTTTTTGGCGATGAGGTGGAATCGATACGGAAGTTTGACCCGGAAACGCAGCGGTCTTCTTCGCAGCTCGACAGTGCGCTGCTGCTGCCGTTGACTGAAATTCCGATCACAGAAAAGGTGCTGGAGGCGATCAACGCGCGGCTCACTCGCAGTGGTTCCGCGTTAGCTGAAGAGACGCCGGTTGAGCTGCAGACGCATGCTGGTGGGCGTGAGGCGACGGTGTTTCCGGGTTGGGAGTTTTTCGCTCCGGTTGCGGGCGCTACGAAGACGCTGCTGGAGTTGATGGGGCCTGCTACGCGGGTGTTTGTGGAAGAGCCGGCGATGATCAAGAACCAGGGTGAGCGCTGGTGGAACAAGGTCGAGCAAAGGCACGATCGCGCTGCGATTGGGAACCTTATTCGGCCGGAAGATATCTACATTTCGCCCTGGCAGCTTGAGGAGCAGCTGCGTGGGTTCTGTGGGGCGGAGCTGGATCAGTTGGGCGCGGTGGATGTGCTCGACGGGGACCGCAGCGAGTACAGCGAGGTGGAGTTTCATACGCGGCCGACGATGCGTTTTCATGGGTCGGTGCCGGCGTTGATGGATGCGATGAAGGGCCTGATCAAGCAGGAGGCGCGTGTGCTGCTGACGGCGCCGAACCAGAATGAAGTGGAGCGGCTGGCCGGGCTGATGCAGGAGTACGGCATGGCGTACCGGCTGGGCTCGCGCAATATGGCGGCCGGGTCGGAGACGATTTATTCGGAGTCGAGCTATCTGGCTGGCTCGACCGCAGTGCCCGTGATTGTGCGGGCGCCGCTGGCGAATGGCGTGCAGGTGCTTGAGCTGCAGGGTGCTGCCCGGCAGGTGTTTGTTTTTGGTGCGAACGACCTTACGGACGAAGCCGATGTGACGGCTCGTCCGGTGACGCGGAAGTCGAAAACTTCAGCATTTATTTCGGATTTCCGTGACCTGGCGGTGGGCGATTATGTGGTGCATATCGAGCACGGCATTGCGCAGTATTGTGGGCTGCGAGTTCTCGAAGATGGGTCGGACCAGAATCTTGAGTTGATGATTCTGGAGTTCGCGGAAGGCGCCAAGTTGTATGTGCCGTTGACCCGGCTGGATTTGATTTCAAAATATCGCTCGACCGAAACGGGGCCTGCGCCGGTATTGAACAAGCTGGGCAATCAGGCTTGGCAGAAGACCAAGGCTCGCGTGAAGAAGGCCATGGCGGATATGGCCGGCGAGTTGCTGAAGCTGTATGCGCAGCGCAAGGCGGCGGAGGGGACTGCGTTCTCGCCCGATAACAACCTGCAGCGCGAGTTTGAGGATGCATTTCCATTCACCGAGACGGACGACCAGTTGGCGGCCGTGGTGGACATCAAGCGGGATATGGAATCGACGCAGCCGATGGACCGTTTATTGTGCGGCGATGTGGGCTACGGCAAGACGGAAGTGGCGATGCGCGCGGCGTTCAAGGCCGTGCAAGACTCGAAACAAGTGGCTGTGTTGACGCCTACGACGGTGCTGAGCTTCCAGCATTTTGAGAGCTTCAAGAAGCGCTTTGCGGCGTTCCCGGTGAAGGTGGAGATGCTGTCTCGCTTCCGGACCGCGAAGGAAAAAACAGAGATCACGGCGCTGGCTGAGGAAGGCAAGATCGACATCCTGATCGGCACGCACGCGATCCTGGCGCAGAAGCTGAAGTTCCAGGATCTGGGCTTGCTGATCGTGGATGAAGAGCAGCGATTTGGCGTAAAGCACAAGGAGCGGCTAAAGCAGATGCGGGCTTCGATCGACGTGCTGGCGATGAGTGCGACGCCGATTCCGCGGACGCTGCACATGTCGCTTATGGGGCTGCGCGATATGAGCGTGATCGAGACGCCGCCCAAGGATCGTATGGCGATTCAGACGATCGTGGCGAAGTTCGATGAGAAGCTGGTGCGCACTGCGATTGAGATGGAACTGGAGCGTGGGGGGCAGATTTACTTCGTCAACAATCGTGTAGAGACGATCTATGAGATGGCCTCGATGATCCGCGAACAGGTACCTTCTGCGCGGGTGGTTGTGGGGCATGGGCAGCTGCCAGAGGCGGAGCTCGAACGCGTGATGCTGGCGTTTATGAACCACGAGTATGACGTGCTGGTGGCGACTTCGATCATCGAAAACGGGCTCGATATTCCGCTAGCGAACACGATTATCGTGAACCGCGCGGACCGGCATGGATTGAGCGAGTTGTACCAGTTGCGAGGGCGCGTGGGGCGGTCGAATCGGCGGGCTTACGCGTACCTGCTGATCCCGCCGGATACGGAGTTGACGGAGATTGCGCGGCGCCGGCTGGCGGCTTTGAAGGAGTTCTCAGACCTTGGTGCGGGCTTCAAGATTGCTGCGCTGGACCTGGAGCTACGCGGCGCCGGCAACATGCTGGGCGGCGAGCAGAGTGGGCATATTGAAGCCATCGGATTTGAGATGTATACGACGATGCTTGAAGAAGCCGTGAACAAGATGAAGGGTGAGGGCGACAAGCCGGCGCATGCGACGACGGTGCTGAATCTCGGGATCTCGGTGCGGATCGATAGCGACTATATCGGCGAGGAAAACCAGCGGCTCCGCATGTACAAGCGGATTGCCGGGGCGATGGATCAGGCGACGATCGACGATGTGCGCAGTGAGCTGCATGACCGTTACGGCGCGCCGCCGGAGAGTGTTCTAAACCTTCTGGCGGCGGGTGAGCTGCGCCTGCAATGCGAACGGCTGGGCATCGCGCAGCTTGACCGCAAGCGAACGCAGGTAGAGCTGCCGAGCGCGAACGGCAACAAGAAGCAGACGGTAAAGGTGTTCGTCGAGATGCTGCACTTGAAGTTTGTGACGCCGGAGACTGCAGGGTCCGATACCCTGGCGCACGCGTCAGTTGATCCCGGCATGCTGATGAAGCTGGTGGCTCGAAACGCCAGGCGTGGCGCGCAATTCACGCCGCAGGGCGTGTTCCGCTGGCCGCTGACGGGGGCCAAGGCAGAGGATGTGATCGCAGAGACGCGGAGCCTGCTGGAAGCACTTACGACTGCGTCATAATGTCCAGATGAAGACGCGCCGCGCACTGCTGATGCTGAGCTTGACGAACGTGCTGCTGGCTTGCGTCTTGTTTGGGCTGCAGCGGCATGGGAGTGAATTTGGCCGGCTGTGGTCCGTGCTGCACTTCAGCCTGGCGCGGGACGATTCTTCAAGCTTCATGGAGGTCGCCTGCACCACTGCGGCCCGCGGCAAGAACGTTTATCGCGAGCTGTTTTTTGGGTATGGGTTCAAGTTCATCTATCCCCCTACGGCGATGCTTACCTGCGGCGTCGCACATGCGCTGGGGCTGCGACTGGTGACGTTCATCAAAGTGCTGGCGCTGCTGAGCATTCCCCTGACGCTGGTGCTGGATGGCGAGCTGTTTCTGCTGCTTTGTCCGACGGAGAAGCCCTGGCATGTGCGCGGGTTGGTGGCGTCGCTTGGAGTGATGTTTTCTCCGCTGATCTTTGCCGTTTACCTCGGACAGATGCAAGCCTTGCTCGACCTGCTGTTTACGTTTGCGGTGTGGGCGTGGGTGCGGGGCAAGAAGCCGTGGGCGGGGGTCGCGGTGGCGCTGGTCTGTGTGTTCAAGCCGCCGCTGGCGTTCTTTGTGGTGTGGGCTCTGTTGCGGCGGGAATGGCGGTTTTTGGGCTGGTTTGTGGGGGTCGCAGGAGCGCTGCAGGCAGTGGCGATCTACCGTTATGGATGGCAGAGTGAGCTGGACTACGTGCGGGTGCTTGCCTACCTGAGCCACCATGGTGAGGCGCTGATTGGGAACCAGAGCGTGAACGGCCTGCTGGAGCGCTGGGCGGGCAACGGGGTAGGGGTGGTGTGGACGCGGACGTCCGACTATCCGGCCTACAACGCCTTTGTTTACAGAGGCACGGTTGCGGCGTGGGCTTTGCTGCTGGGCTTTGGGCTGGTGTGGCCGGTTGTGCGTGGGTGGCGGGACCGGGGGACGGACTTCCTGATGTTTGGGCTGTTGGCTACGGTGGCCTCGCCGATTGCCTGGACGCACCACTACGGGCTGTTTTATGTGGGATGTATCTACCTGGTGGCCGTCTCGTTAGGACAGCACGGGCGGCTGCCGTGGTGGGTGGTGGCGTGTTTTGTGGTGCTGGCGAACACGTGGGTCTGGCTGGATACGCTTGAAGGAACGCGGTGGAATCCTGTGCTGAGCTATGACTTATATGCCGGGCTCGGCGTGATTGCGGGGCTCGCGTTCTGCTTGCGGCATCGTGAAGAGATGATTGCCTAGTCTGCCAGGGCGCAGCGGGTGCGAAGTTCGGTGAGGCCTTCGGCGGCCAGCATGGGGAAGGCGATGGCGTGGATGCCGGCGGGGACCAGGGTGGCGGTGTGTGCGTCGCAGACCAGGGCGGCGGTTTGCTTCAGGCCCTGGTGCCAGTTTGGCTCGGCGGGGTTGCGGAAGACGAGCGCGTCCGGGCTGAAGCCGGCGGCGACGAGCAGCGTCTGGGCAAAGTCAAGAAAGGGCGCCCACTGGCTGGCGACGCCGACGAGCTTTTCTGTCGGCGCGGGAAGCCACAGCGAAAGCCACTGCGGGACGGAACTGATGCGCAGGGTGTACATCGCGCTGGCTGCCGGCAGCGCGGCGCGAAGGGCGGCGGCTTTGCTGGGGCGGACGAGCACGAGCGTACCGGGTGAGACCGCGGGGACGGGAGTATCGCCACAGGGCCAGGTGACGGCGGTGGTCGGGACCGGCAGCGCGGCTGCCAGCTCTGCGAGGATGATGCGCTGGAAGTCGGGCTCGGGTTCCAAAAGCAGCAGCGCGCGCGGGGTGGAGGGCAGATCCGCGCCGGCCAGCGCGAGGCGGGACTGCAGATCAGCGAGCGGGATGCCGGAGCGCCCCGCGAGCTGCACCGCCTGGGCCATCAGAGCGTCCAGAACGCGCGAAGGAGCGTGCTGCATGGCTTGATCCGCACTGCTGGTCTGCGCCTGAACGTACATGCCGGAGCCTCGCCGGGACTCCAGCCAGTGCTCGCGTTCCAGGCGCCGGTAAGCGAGTGAAACGGTGTTGCTGTGGATGTGAAAGCGGCGCGCCAACTCACGGACCGAAGGCAGGCGTTCGCCGGGGGCGAGCTCGCCTGAGAGAATTCCGAGAGTAACCTGGGCGAAGATCTGGTCCTGTAATGGAACCTCGCCGGAGTGGATAAGCCAGAAGCGCATGTGCAAAAAGAGTAATGCTTTGTGGGTAAAGCTGTCTGGCGATTTGTTGGGAAGTATGGCACGAACGTCCGTTGAGGCGGATAATACGTCTATTCCCATAGGTGCGGGCGGGTCTGGTCCATTTTGGGAAGGACGAAAAGGTAACCGCGCAATGGTCACCTGGGCAACATAACAGTTCGTTTTTGGCTTTAACTGCTGGATACTGCAGGCAGAAGGGTATTGTTTTGAAGGCCATCCAGGGAACAGAAAACCGGACTGCAAGTCGCCGGAAGGACATTGAAGAAGAAGTGCGGATGGCCGCGCTCAAAAAAACTGGTCTTCTGGATACACCGTCCGAGGCCGAATACGACGAGTTGGTAGGGCTGGCTGCTGAAATCTGCAAGACCCCCATGAGCATGTTTACGCTGGTGGACAGTGACCGGCAGTGGTTCAAGTCTCGCGTGGGCCTGGGCCTGCCGGAAACGCCAAGAAAAATTGCTTTTTGCGATCACACGATCAAGGAAAACGGCTTGATGGTGGTGGAAGACGCTGCGCAGGACAAGCGCTTCCAGGACAATCCTTTGGTCACCGGGGATCCGAATATTCGCTTTTACGCGGGCGTCCCTCTGCAGGCTCCCGGCGGCGCGACCATCGGCACGTTATGCGTGGTGGATACGGTGCCGCGCAAGTTGAGTGAATCGCAGGTGCATGCGCTGGGTGTGCTGGCCGGCCAGGTGCAATCGCGCATGGTGATGCGGGCGCAGGCGCGGGAGTTGAAGAGCGCACTGCGAGAAAAAGAAATGGTTGCGGCGGAGCTGGCGGCGAGCGAACGGCGCTTCCGGATCTTCATGAACCATGCGCCGTTCGTCGTTTACATGAAGGACTCTGAAGAGCGCCTGACGTTTTATAACGACAAGATGGCGGAGCGGTTCCGTATCAGCTCCAAGGAGTGGCTGGGCAAGACGAACGCCGATTTGTGGCCCGACGATGTCGCTAACGCGATGCGGGAGACTGACCAGGAGGTCGTCAACGGTGGTCGCATGATCGAGCGCATTGAGGAGACGATAGAGCGCGATGGGCGCAAATCTTCCTGGCGCTCTTACAAATTCCCGTGGTGGAATGAGCGCGGCGAAATCATGCTGGGCGGCTTCTCACTGGATGTGACGGAAGAGCTGGCGCAGCGCAAGGCGCTTGAGGAAGCCAACGAAAAGCTCAGCCGGCAGGCCACCATGGACGTGCTGACCGGACTGCCGAACCGCCGTGTGCTGGACGATCGCGTGGAGTTTGAGTATCGCTTTGCACTTCGGCACAAGACGCATCTTTCCGTCGTCATGCTGGACCTGGATAATTTCAAAAAGATCAACGACCGGCTGGGTCATGCCGAAGGCGACCGCGTGCTGCAGGACGCAAGTGCGGTGCTGCGCGAGAAAATGCGGGCGACCGACCTGGCTGCCCGCTACGGTGGCGAAGAATTCGTGGTGCTGCTGCCGGGCGCGGATACGGACGGGGCCATCCTTTTTGCGGAGCGTGTGCGCAAGGGTTTGACCAAGGTCAAGGGGCTGGAAGGCAGCGTGACTGCGAGCCTTGGGATCGCGTCTATGGATGCGACGGCGAACAGCGGCAAACGGCTTATTCAGCGGGCCGATGAAGCGATGTACGAGGCGAAGCGTGCGGGTAAGAATCGCATTGAGACGCACCGCGATCTTCTGGCCAAGGCGATGGCCGAGCTTGAGGCTGGGACTTCTTAGGCGAGCCGGGTCCAACGGAAGACAAGGACAGAAGCAGATCCCCTGCAGGGATGACAACCAAACAGCCAGGACGCGTCTGCGTAGTTTGACTAGCGGCGGGTCTTGTTGATGTCCGGGCCGAGCAGGTCCTGGACGTTGGGTGCGGGATCTTGGGGGATGCGGGGGGCGTTCTCGTGGGCTTCGTGCGGGTCGTTGTAGTCCACGTGGTGGGTCAGGCCGGCTTGCAGCATGGCAAAGGCTTCTTCCGGGGTATCGGCGAATTGGAAAAGGGCGAGGTCTTTTTGGGCGATTGCGCCTTTGGCGGCGAAGAGCTCAAAATTCAGTACTGACTTCCAGTAGCTGCTGCCGTAGATGATGATCGTCATCTTGCTGGTGAGCTTGTTGGTCTGGGCGAGCGTGAGCAGCTCAAACATTTCATCCATGGTGCCGAAGCCGCCGGGGAAGACGACCAGCGCCTTGGCAAGATACGCGAACCAGTACTTGCGCATGAAGAAGTAGTGAAATTCGAAGTTGAGTTCGGGCGTGATGTAGGGGTTTGGAACCTGCTCAAATGGCAGCTTGATGTTGAGCCCGATGGACTTAGCGCCGGCTTCCCATGCGCCGCGGTTGGCCGCTTCCATGATTCCGGGGCCGCCGCCGGAGGTGACGACGAAGCGGTGGCGCGGGCCGGGCAGCGCCATGGACCATGTGGAAACCATGTGGGCGAGCTGGCGGGCGTCCTCGTAGTAGCGCGCCATTTCTACGGCAGCGGTGGCTAGCGAGAGCTTGAGATCGGTGGTGTCGCCGGAGGACTGCTCGGCCGGGGTGGCTGGCTGCTCATGCGGCGGCGCTGGGGTCGCGGAGCCGGTGTTTTCCAGCAGTTCCAGGTTCTTGTTGGCGACGTCCAGCGCGCGGAAGCGAGCCGAGCCGAAGAACACGACGGTATCGGCGATACGCTCGCGGCGGAAGCGCACAAGCGGCTCCTGGTACTCCGCCATGATGCGCAGCATGCGGCCATCGGGGCCTTCCAGGAAGTCCTGATTTTCGTACGCGAGGGGGGCTTTGGCGAGGGGATCGGGTGATTCGGGCATCGGGGACCTGGGGTTAGTTGCGTTGATCGCGGTAGTGGACGGCTTCTGAAATGCCGATCCAGACATCCAGCAGGCCGAGGCCGGAAATGATGCCGCGCACCGGGCCGAGCCGAAGGACGGACCACAGACGCGGGTGCGAGGTGAAGAAAAGATTGTGGTCCCACAGATTGGTCATCCACGGCAGCACGGCGACGATGACGCCCAGATAAACGCAGAACAGCACCAAGATAAACAGCGACAGGCGCTGCAGCCAGACCGGGGCCAGGCGGGAGGACGCCAGTTGCGCCGGGTTTGCGCCGTCCGGGCTGGCGGGCGGGCTTTCTGGCGGCTCCGGAAAAAGGTGGGTCTGAACTGGCATGCGGACCTGGAATCTCTCTCAAGATTCAAGGTAGCAGAGGCAGTGGGTCCAGGTCATGCGCAGGGGGCGGGGGGAGTGCTACCGACGGTTCTCGGTTTTGCTTTCATCCACATCGTGGTGGGCTATATCGAGCGCGAATCTGGGGTGCGATTTGTCTCCCGTGAAGGAAACAGGGATCTCCATGCCGGCGCCATGCTTATGCAGGAAAGGGCTGATGGGCGCGACCAGCAGGCGCTTGATCCCCGATTCCATATGGGCGGCGGAAGCGTCCGTGCGGGCTACGCCGTGGAAGTCAAGCGCCGGATCGACCAGTGGGTAGCGGCCGTCCATGAGCAGCAAAGCGCCGGGAACGCGGTAGCTCAGGCCGGTGATATCGATGTTGCCGCCGGCGATGCGGAAGGCGCCATCCAGGTGCGAGAGGACTTCGGGACTGGCGGCGGGATCGTGGATGGCCTGCGCGGCTTTGCCATCGTCGATGGCGCGCAGGCTGAAGGCGTCAATCGATTGCTGGATTTCCGGGCTGGTCCAGGTGGCACCGGTGAGAACCGCTTTGCCGGCGGCCTGCAGCTTGAGCACCAGGCGCTGCTTGCCCGGCGGGACGACGACACGACCCTGAAGATCGATGGCGGAATCCAGCATGGGCTGCGGCTTTTTACTCAGGAGCACCAGCAGGTCCTCCGCGCGGCCGTTGACGATGTTGATGTCGAGATCCGTAACGTGGCCTTTGGGGTTGGTAGCGCGTTTGACGGTGCCGTGGCCTTCCACCGTGGTGTGCAGGAAGCGCGCCGTGACGGCCTGCAGGGCGACGTTGCCGGTGGTGCCATCAACCAGCGCCTGAAACTCCGTGTGTACGGCGAAGGGGCGGGCGCTGATATCGAGCGCGAAGTCCGGTGTTTCCGTGGTGCCGTGCACGGCCATGGCACCCAGTGTGCCGGTGATGCGGCCGGAGGAGCTCAATGTGCCTTCAAGGCCCGGAACGGTGTTGAGCTCGACGCGGTCATAGGTGTAGTTGCCATCAACCGGCGAGTTGCGCGCAGAGCCAAAGACCCAGGGGCCGACGTGGCCGCGGGACTGGATTTCACCAAGTGGCCTGGGGTTGGTAAGGGTGGCTTCGTAGTCGAAGGGTTGCGCGGGGCGGCCGTCGTCGGGGCCGCCCTGATCGATCAGGAGCAGGCGGGCGAAGTCGAAGACGATGGGCTGCTTGGCGGGATCGGCGTTTTCAAGAACCAGCTTTGAATCAGTTGCGACAAGGCGGTTGAGGAAGATGGAGTCGCGGGGGAGTCCGTGTTTGGCGGGGTCGCCCTGCTGGAGTGGGGTGCGGTCTTCGCCGGCGGGGATGGTCAGGACCAGGCCCTGCGCATACGCCGTAATGGCCGTGGCGTGGTGGAAGAGCAGGCCGGTGACGGTGGAGTGGAACTGGAACGTGCGTGCGCTGAGCATCGGCACGCCGCCGGGGGTGCTGCGCTGCTGGTTGCCGATGGATTGGATGCGCAGGCCGCTGCCGTTGACCTCCAGCCCGTGGAGCAGGGAGACGTGGACCTGGTCGAGCTCGACCTTGCAGTGCAGCCTGGCTTCAAGGTTTTCAATGATCTGGCGACGCGCGATGGGCTCGCCAAAGTGACCGATCAGCATGGCCGCGACGAATATTGGACCTGCAAACGCAGCGACGCTGTAAGCGGCACGCTGCCTGCGCGACCGACGCTTGGGTACGGCTTGATTTGTCTGCTCCATGGCGATGTTCTTTCCGTTGTGGGATGCAGCAAAAGCAGGGAGCGGCGAAAGAAAATGAGAAGATAGGAGTGATGCTACAACTCTCCGGTGCGGGCAAACGATTTGGGATGAAACTGCTGTTCGAGGACGTCAACTGGCTGATCACGCCGGGGGAACGGACCGGGCTGGTAGGCGGGAATGGCACGGGGAAATCGACGCTGCTGAAGATTCTGGCGGGGATGGAATCGGTCGATTACGGCACGATTACGCGCGCCAAAGGCATGACGCTGGGATACCTGCCGCAGGACGGCCTGGCGATGCGCGGCAAGACTGTTTTTGAAGAGTGCCTGAGCGTGTTCGACGAGCTGCGCGGCATGGAAGCCGAGGCCGAAGTGCTGACCGGCAAGCTGAGTGATCTGTCGCCGACCTCGCCTGAGTATGAGACGGTGGCCGAGCGCTATTCCTACATTATGGACGTGCTGCAGACGCACGATATCTACACGCTGGACTACCAGGTGGGCACGGTGCTGGGCGGGCTGGGCTTCGCCAAAGACGACTGGGAACGCAAGACGGAGGAGTTCTCCGGCGGCTGGCAGATGCGCATCGCGCTGGCTAAATTGCTGCTTGAAAAGCCCTCGCTGCTGCTGCTCGATGAACCTACAAATCATTTGGATCTGGAGACGCGCAACTGGCTTGAGGACTACCTGCGCAATTATGAGAATGCGTTTGTGCTGATCTCGCATGACCGGTATTTTCTGGATGTGACGGTGGGTAAGACGGTTGAGGTCTGGAACAAGCGCGCGCATTTCTATACGGGCGGGTATGAGAAATTTGTCGTCCAGAAGGAAGAGCGCAAGACGCAGTTGATGAGCGCGTACAAAAATCAGCGTGACCGGATTGAGGCGCTGGAAGCCTTCATCAATCGCTTCCGCGCGCAGGCGACCAAGGCCAAACAGGTGCAATCGCGTATCAAGGAGCTTGAGAAGATCGAACGGATTGTGGTGCCGGAAGAAGAAGCGACGATCCACTTTACGATTCCGCAGCCGCCGGCTTCTGGTCGTACGGTGATTGAGGTGAATCACCTGACCAAGGTCTATCCGACACCTGACGGGCGCAAGAAAACGATTCTTGAGGATGTATCGTTCCAGATCGATCGCGGTGACCGCATCGCGCTGGTGGGCGCGAACGGCGCGGGGAAATCGACGCTGATCCGCATGCTGAGCGGGCTTGAAGATGCGACGAGCGGTGAGGTAAAGCTGGGCCACAACGTGCTGGCCGACTACTTTGCGCAGGACCAGTACAAGGTGCTGGACCCGAACGCAAAGATGCTCGACGACATTGCCGGCACCGCGACAAAGGTTCCGGTGGTGGAGCTGCGGTCGCTGCTGGGGTGCTTCATGTTTTCAGGCGACGACGTGTTCAAGCAGCTCGGCGTTCTGAGCGGTGGGGAGCGCAACCGCTATGCGATGGCCAAGATGCTGGTGAGCCCGGCGAACATGCTGCTGCTCGACGAGCCGACGAACCACCTGGACCTGCGCGCGAAGGATGTGCTGCTGGATGCGATCAAGAACTTCAGCGGCACGGTGCTGTTTGTATCGCACGACCGCTACTTTATCGACGGGCTGGCGACGCGGGTGTTTGAGGTAGAGGACCGCCGCGTGCACATTTACCCGGGCAATTATGAGGACTACCTGTGGCGCAAACAGGGTGGGCCGGAAAAGGTGGCCGTAGCGCTTGCGGCTCCCGTGGCCGCGCCCGTTGTTGCCCCGACTCCTGTGCCGGTCATCGAAAAAAAGCCGCTGGCGAAGAAGCTGAACCCGATCAAGCTGAAGCTGCTGGAAGATGAAGTCGCAGCTGCTGAAGAGGCGATTGGCGAGTGGGAGCGGCGCATTGATGCCGCAGAAGCCAAGCTGAGCAACTACACGACCGCGGATGAGCAGCAGAAGAACTCCGCCGCGCTGGATCTGCTGAGACAGGAGCACACGGAGCTGCTGGCGCAGTGGGAAGAGCTCGGCACGCAGTTGGAAGAGCAGCGCGACTGATGGCGGTGATGAAGAGGATCAAGCTGCCGCGGCTGCACTCGACCACAGCTCCGGGCTATACGAATGACAATAAGCAGACGGTGATCCGGGCAACTGGTGCGGCTTCCAACAGCTTCCAGGGGCAGAGCATTTACGAGCTGCAGTGCGGCCTGTGCAACGCTGCCTATGGCTCGAACGGCAATGATAATCACCATCGGCGCTGCCCGTTTTGCCAGGACGGCAAGCCCGGAGAGCCAGTGCGTCGACCGGATAATCTGAGCCTGTTTGGTGACTGATCTACTTCTTGTCGCGCGTGGGTGTTTGCGGACCGGTCACCGCGAACAGCTTGGCGCGCATCAGCACCTTGCGGGCGAGCCCAGTCAGCGGTAGCTCTCCGGCGCGCGCCACGGGATGCCAGCGCAAGACGTCAGCCGAGGCCGGTATGGAGTCGCGCAGGGGTGTCCCCGTGGACTCGGCGTAGATCTCGACGTAGTAATTCGTGTTCGTAATGGAGTGGCGCAGGCGCAGCATTGGCTCGGCATCTGTGACGGCGTCGAGCGGCAGCGGCGGCAGCTCCAGCATGCCGGGCATCAGGCTTGACTCATCGCCACGGCGCTCCAGCAGGACTTCCGTCGTGTTGCCGTCTTTGCGCGTGGCCAGCAGGAACGCTACGGTTTGCGACTTCTGCTTGCCTCGCGGCGCGGTGACGTGCTCCCCACGCGTGCGGCAAAGGTCAAACACGGGGCAGTGCAGGCAGAGCGGCGCGCGCGGCAGGCAGATGGTCGCGCCGAGCTCCATCATGGCCTGGTTGTGGTCGCCGGCAGCATTCGCCTCCGCGGCCATGCGACGCTTCGGCACCAGCGCTGTCGCCTGCTCGCGGACGAAGGTGGCGCCGGCTGCTGTGCGCTCTTCCGGCCGCCCGGTGATGCGCAGCAGCACGCGCTCCACGTTGCCATCCACCACCGCGATTCCCTCGCCGAACGCGATGCTGGCGATCGCCGCGCAGGTGTATTCGCCGATGCCCGGCAGCGTCCGCAGCTCGACGGACGTTTCTGGAATCTGACCGTTCCGCTCGCGGCAAAGAAACTGCGCGGCCTTGTGCATCATGCGGGCGCGCCGGTAGTAGCCCAAGCCGGACCATGCGGCCAGCACGTCCGCTTCCGGTGCCAGCGCAAGCGCAATCAGCGTGGGAAACTGCTGCATGAAGCGCGTGAAATGCTCGATCACCGCAGCCACGCGCGTCTGCTGCAGCATGACCTCAGACACCCAGGTCGCGTACGGATTGTGCCCGCCACGCCACGGCAGCTCGCGCGCGTGGGTGCGATACCAGTGCATCAACTTGCGGCGGAAGGCGAGCACCGCCTCCTTCGAAAGCTCTTCAGTACTTCTGTCGGGCATTACTTCTTTCTACGAGCTCTCCGTCGCAGCGGATGAGGCCAGGAACCTAGTTAGTGTCTCCCGGCGCAGTCTTGGGGTTCACCTTCTGCTGCGCTGCGGGGTACGGCATGCCCTGCGCCAAAGTAGCGTCCAGAGATTTGTCATAGCCGTAGATATCGTCGAAGAAGTGAACGTCGCCATGCTCTTCCACGTTGGCCGTCAGGTAGAAAATCACGATCGGCAGCGGCTGCTTCAGATTGATCTGGTGATTGTCGTGATCACCGTTCATCGCGTCCTGCACCTTGGGTAAATCCCAATCGCCATCCGTGCTGCTGCGCTTCAACACCCACACGGCGAGCTCATCCGGATGCTGCACGCGGACGCAGCCGTGTGAAAAATCGCGGCGCGTGCGGTTGAAGAGCTCCGGCTGCGGCGTGCTGTGCAGGTAGATGTCGTACTCGTTCGGGAACATGAATTTGACCAGGCCAAGCGAGTTCTTCGGCCCCGGCTTTTCCCGCACCATCACGCCACCGCGCTCCACCTCTGCAGCAGTAGCAGAGACCACCTGCCCCTGCGAATTCATCGTCTCAAAATTCTTCGACTTCAGGTAGCCGACGCCGCTCTTCTCAATGTGCGCCGTAAGCTCCTTCTTGATGATGCTCATCGGCACGGTCCAGTAAGGACGGAAGATCAGATACTTCATATCGCGCACGAAGACCGGCGTATCGTGCTCGCCAAGCGCCTTGCCGTCCACGACTTTCATGGTGAAATCGAGCGTGTGTCCGGGGCCCTCGCCCTGGTAGCCGCGCAGCACAAACTCGGGCAGATTCACCATCAGCGGCGCGTTGACGTAGTTGTTCGGCAGCCAGCGCCAGCGCTCAAGCGAGTCGTCGAGCTGCTGGACACGGGCAGACATGGGAACGTTCAAAGACGCAATCACCTGCGGCGTAAGCTTGCCATCCTGCGTAAAACCGTGCCGTTCCTGGTAGTGCTTGATGCCGTCAGAAAGTTCCCGCGTGTAGCCCTGCGGACCGGGCTGAGCGGCAGCGGGCTGGCCTGCAACCGCACCTGCTGGCATATCGCCTTCAAGCTGCAGGCGAGTCATGAGCGGCCCCGCAGCGTCATACCCGCCGCCCACCGCAATCGGCTTGGGCACGGTCGGCAGTTGCACCTGCAGCGCCGGGTTCGCAGCCTGCTGCTTTGCCAGGTCGAGATACTTTGCCAGCGCGTCTTCCGTCTTGCGGTACTGCGCGTTGTCCGGCTCGACCGACGCAATCAGCTTCGGCACATCGTCAGCGTCGACGGCGTTGTCAGAGACGAACTCCGGCAGGTCGTACTTCTTGTCCTGGGTGTTGATGTCGAAGTTGAAATGCGTGGGATTGACGCGGCCGATGCGCAGATCGGAGATGTAGCGCATGACTGAAACCGTCATCGCGGCGTCGAACGTGGCGACGTCATCGTCGTTCTTCGCGGCAAGCTTTGCGACCCGTCCGCTCCACAAAGAGGCATCGAAATCTTCCGGATTCAGGCCCTTCTTCGCCGCGTTCTGAAAGGCCTGGATAAAGGCGGTCGCCTGCTTGGAGGGCTTGCCGTCGTCAACCCATGCAACCTCATAGTTGCGGTCGTCGTAGAAGGTCTGAACCAGCGGCTCGTAGTCGGAATAGTTGGGCCACTTCATGACCTTGATCTGGCTGGAGGCGACGATCGGCTTCAGCTTGTCCGCAAAGTCCGCGCTTTTGGGCTGCGAGCTCGTCTTGCGATGGCGATGGCAGCCGCCCGTAACCAGCAACAGGCTGAGCGTGCAGGCGGTACATGCTTTATAGAAAGTGGCGTTCATCATCAATCCCGGATCCCCATTCGACCGCGCTTCCAGTATGCACCGTAGGATGCAGAATCCCGCTTAGCTCCGCGCGATCGCCGGCAGCGCACCAAGGCAGGTAACGACCTGCGTGAGCACGATGAGCGACATCAGCGCCAGGAACAGCTTGCGGTTGCGCGTTTCGAGTGCATCCGCAAACACGCCGCCGATGAACGTAAACAGGAATGGCAGCGCCCATAGCCAGGGCGCGCTGGGAAGCTGGGTCGTAACCAGAAAGCTGACGATCACGAACAACACCAAAGGCACAGTATTGCCAAAATAGCGGCTGCGGCGGACCCCCACGTAAAGGATCAGCGCGACCGCGGCGGCCAGCAGGATCGGCCAGTTGTTCTGATCCAGAATGACGTGCAGGGGGCCTGCCATGCTGAACCAGAAGCGTCCTGCGCCACCCGTGAAGACGTAGCTGAAGTACTGCGCGCGGAAGGAAAAGAAGGCAAACGCAATCACGCCCGCGCCCACCGCGGACCACATCAAGATCAGCAGAACGGCTGACCTGCGACGCTCCGCCAGGTAAAACATCAGCACGCCAGAAGCCACAAAGCCGACCATCGCGGCCAGCAGATGTGCGGTCGCGGTAAGCCCCAGCGCAAAGGTCAACAGCGCAATCCGCGGGCGCCATTTACGCCGCGGCCCCTGCATGGCGTGGGCGACACCCATGCCCGTATAAGCCAGTCCGTAGAGCCCCCACATGGCCAGCACTTCATTATTCGGATGCACGGCCGCACGCACGATCGCCGGACAGAACGTATACAGCGCGAGTGCGAAGAAGCCGCCCTCATTGCCAAACAGCCGGCGCGAAACCCACCACAAACCGCCGCCCAGCCAGATGGCGAAGAAGCAGAACGGCAGGTGCAGCAGGTACTTGACCGCGCCCAGTTCATGCCGCGCTTCCCATGTGCTGCCGTTCAAGGTGCCCTGCGTGTACTGCCGGTTTTCCGGCTTGCGGAAGTGGTCAACACCAAGCAGGACCAGACGCTGCGCAGTCAGGGGAAACCCTGCGAGCCGATAGGCAAACGTGCCATCGCCCTGCAGGTTGCCGCACGTCGTAAAGTAGCCGGCAAGGGGAGAAGGCCGCTCCCACATTTCGCGTCCACAGCGCGCGTAGCGGTAGTCATCCGGCGTGATCTGCTGGCGCGAGATGACCCACAGGCACTCGCCCAGAAAAATCAGCAGCAACAGCGCCGCCAACTGCTGCGGACGACCCATGCGGAACGTTGGAACATGCGGATAACGCGGAAACTTCATTCAAGGCAAGTGTATCGTGGACTCTATGCAGTCGCTCCTGTTTACCCCCGGTCGTGCGTTCCTCTCATCAAACTCTTCTGCCGTGCCTTGGACCGTCGTCTTTGAGGACGAAGGCATCGCCGGCTACTTCTACGCCTGCGACCGCTCCCAGCAAACGCAGGAAGCAAGCATCCTGGACGGCATGCTCATCTATAACGTGAGCGCGCTCAAGGACGCGGCGACCGAGCGCCTGGCCGCCGTAGAGTGGAGCAAAGACGGCATGGAAGCCGTGCTCTATCTGGACGGGACCGCGCAGGCCCTATTCGATTTCGCCCACCTGACGGGCTTTTGCCGCATGGACTTCCCCAACTATATCGACGACGACAACGGCTGGTGCAAGACCACGCACGCTTGGTCGGACGCCGCGTTTGAGCGCTTTGAGGCCGGGCTCTACGGCGCGGAGTGAGCATGCTTGGGCTATAGTCGTCACATCCGACTTCTAGGAGTTTGCCCCCTCGATGAAGCTCACCCTCGCTGCCCTTCTTGCTTGCACGCCCGCTGTCTTTGCCCAGACTCCGCTGACTTATCAGCAGCCGCCCGCGCCGATTGAGCAGTTGCTGGACGCGCCCGCGCTGCCCGTCGTGACCGTTTCCCCTTCCCGCACCACCATGCTGATTGAGCAGCCGGCGGCCTTCGCTTCCATCGCAGAGGTCGCCGGCCCGCGTTTGCGGCTTGCCGGGCTGCGATTCAACCCAGTCCTGGGCGGGCCCAGCGCGGTGACTTACAGCGTGGGCCTGCGTCTGCAGAACATCGCACCGGGCGTGCCGATCAACATTGCCGGGCTGCCAAAATCGCTCGCCGCGCTGTACCCCACGTGGTCACCGGATTCCAAACATATCGCGTTTCTCGAGCGCGCCGGAGCCACCCCGGCCGAGGTCAAAACCGGTCGCGGACGCACGTCCTCCATGGCCGAGCCCGCCGGGCTTCAGCTCTGGATCATCGATGTTGCCGGAGCGAAAACGCGCCGTCTCGGCTTCGTCCACGTGAACGCAATCCTGGGCCGCCCCTGCACCTGGCTGCCGGATTCTTCCGGGCTGTTGTGCAAGATCGTCTCAACCCAGCGGCCGCCGGCGCCCGCCATCAGCGATGTACCCACCGGCCCCAACGTAAGCGAAAACCTGGGCAAAGCCACACCCGCACCAACCTACGAAGACATGCTGCGGACGCCTTCTGATGAGGCGCAATTTGAGTACTACGCCAGCTCTGAGCTGGCCGAAATCCCGCTCAGCGGGGCGCTCCGCATCCTGCCCATCAAGGGCCTCATCGATAGCGCCACCGCATCGCCCGATGGCCGCTTCGGTCTGGTCCAGCTTCTGCACCGACCCTTCAGCTACACGGTGCCGTCTGAAGCCTTTCCCCGCAAAACAGAAATCATCACGCTGGCCGCGAGCTCCAGCGCCGCCAACAACGGTTACGGCTACCTGAAGACACTGAATGATCGCCCGCTGATTGACAACCTCCCCATCTCTCGCGACGCTACCGAAGCCGGACCGCGCGACTACCAGTGGCGCGCGGATGCACCGGCAACGGTCGTCTGGTATGAGGCTGCGAATGGCGGCAAGCCGGATGCAAAGGCCGCCATCGCCGACACGGTCAAGGCCCTGAACGCGCCGTTTGACGGCACACCGACCACCCTGCTCGAAGCCCCGATGCGCCTGAGCGGCGGCTATGGCGGACGCGCGATCACGTGGGGCAACGCGCACCTGGCGCTGGCCAGCACGGCCCGCTTCAGCGATCGCAAGTCCGCGTTACTGCTGTTCGATCCCAGTACGCCCGGCAAGGTCACGACGCTCTACGCGGGCTCGTCCCAGGACCGCTACCACGCCCCCGGACGCGCCGTGACGGCGATGAATGCGCAGGGCCAGCCCGTGCTGAAGCTCACCGCGGACGGCAGCGCAATCTACTTCCTTTCGCCCGGCGCCAGCGCGAGTGGTGACCACCCCACGCTCGCCACGCTTCCCCTGGCCGGCGGCACCGCCAAGCCACTTTTCCGCTCGACGGACCCGTTCTACTCGGATCCCATTGCACTGCTTTCAGACACACAGTTGCTCGTCCGTCGCGAATCCCAAACCGAGTCCCCCAACTTCTACGTCGCCACGCTGACCGGCTCCGCGGATGCCCCCTCGCTTAGCAAAATCACCGACTTCCCTTCCCCCTACGCCGGCATCAACATGCCCACGCACCAGTTGCTGCACTACAAGCGCGCGGACGGCGTAGACCTGACGGCGACCCTGTGGCTGCCCGCCGGCTACGGCCGCGCCATGGGCCCTCTGCCCACGTTGATGGAAGCCTACCCGGCCGAGTTCAAGACCCGCGCGGCAGCCAGCCAGGTGTCCGGCTCACCTAACAGGTTCCCGACTTTTGGCTGGGGCGGCAGCGCGGTCTACTTCGCGCAGACGGGCTATGCGGTGCTCGAAAATGCGGCCATCCCGATCATCGGTGAAGCTGACCAGCAGCCCAACGATACCTACACCCAGCAGCTCGTCGATGGTGCCAAAGCGGCGATCGATGCGGGTGTCGCGACCGGTGCCGTGGATCGCTCACGCGTGGCCGTGATGGGTCATAGCTATGGCGCCTTCATGACCGCAAACCTGCTCGCACATACCAGTCTTTTCCGCGCCGGCATCGCACGCAGCGGCGCTTACAACCGCACGCTGACCCCCTACGGCTTCCAGAATGAAGAGCGGACCTACTGGCAGGATGCGAAGGTCTACTACGATATGAGCCCGTTCAGTTTCGCGGACAGAATCAAGACGCCGCTGCTGCTGATCCACGGCGAAGCGGACGATAACACCGGAACCTATCCCATCCAGTCAGAGCGTTTCTACGCCGCGCTGAAGGGCCAGGGAGCGACGGTTCGACTGGTCTTCCTGCCGCTTGAAGCGCACCACTACAGCGCGCATGAGTCGCTGCAGCACATGCTGTGGGAGATGAACCGCTGGCTGGACACTTACGTAAAACCGGCCACTCCGGTAGTCACGACCACGGCGTCAAATTAAACCCAAAACAAACCTTGTCATCCTGAGCGGAGTGGGTCGGCACTATCGATCCACCTAGCCCGCAAGAGCGCGGACTACGCTCAGGATGACAAATGGGTGAGTGGGACGATCACTAGAAGATCTGGAAGTTGACTTCCACATTCATCTCCACCGGCACAGCGTGCCCGTTCTCCATCGCCGGCTTGAACTTGTAGGCCCGTACCGCCGCCAGCGCCTTCTCATCGAGCCCTAGCCCAATCCCCCGCAGCACTCGTACATGCGTCGGCCGACCCAGCATATCGACTTGCAGGTACACCAGCACATTGCCGGAAACCTTTGCCTTGCGGGCCTCCTCCGAGAACTCCGGCTCCGGCGCGAACAGCACCACCGGCGCGGAAACCCCGCCACCAATCCGCCTCAGCCCGCCGCCCATGTTGCCACCGCTTCCCGCGCCAAGCCCTGCACCATTGCCCGAGCCAAGCCCACTGCCCTTGCCGTTGCCCATGCTCGTGCCTACCAGCGGGCTGTTCGGCATGCCAAAGTTCGGCACATCGCTCTTGGCCATCCGCACGTTGGGGTCGATATCGATCGTCGGCGCGACAGCCAGCATAGGCGTAATCTTCGGCGGAGTCATCGGTGCCAGCAGTGGCGGCGCAGACCTGGGAGGGTTGCCCTTGGACACCGGCGCCGGCCCAGCCTGACCGCCGCCGCCACCCATGGAGTGCAGTTTCGGCGGAGTCGTCGGCGGCCATGGCGGAGCCTCAAGCACCGCAATCTGATCGAACTGCGGCACAGTGATCGGCCTGGTCTTCGCCACGAACAGAAAGATCAACAACGCCGCCGCAAGATTCAGCACAGTCGCCGTCGTCAACGCGCGCCGCGACAGGCCCGCACCGTCTGCTTTACCAATCGTCCCAAACACCAGTACATTGTCCATCACCATTGCGCGACGCTCCTTTTCAATTCTCTTCACCAGGCCAGAAGTCATAGAAGGATTGGCCATTTCAGCCAGCACCTCCTCCATCAACAAATCCATTTCGCGGTCGTTCACGGCAGCACCTCCGCACGCACCGCAAGCGACGCCTGAAACGCTTGCCGCAGCCGGTCCTTGGCGCGCAGCACCCGCGTCCGCACCGTGGCTTCCGGGATCCCGAGTACCGCCGCCACCTCGCTGCCGCGCATGCCCTCAATCGCTGAAAGCACCAGCGGCTGACGAAACTCTTCCGGCAGCTGTTCGATCAGCTCCCGCATCAACCTCCGCTCTGCTGTCTCCATCGCCACCTCCTCCGGCCCTTTTGCGCCGCTTCTAATCTCGATCAACGTCACGTCTTCCGCGTTGCGCATTGCCTTGGCGCCGGCGGTGTTCAGCCGGTCCAACCCTGCTCGCCAGACGGTCCGCGCCAGGAAAGCGCGTTCGTCCACCATCTCCAGCCAGGCCTTGCCGCGATACAGCTTCAGCAGTGCATCCTGCACGGCGTCCTCTGCGTCCGGCTGGTTGCGCAGAAGGCCAAACGCGACGCGGTACAGGAACTGCGCGTGGCGGCTTACCATCTCCGCAAACGCCGCATCTTCTTCCGCCCGGCTGCCCCGCCCCACTGTCATCCGTTGCCCTCACTCCCTAAGACCGGGGCCGCGGGCAAAATGTTCCCGGGCAAAACAAAAGACCCTCCGAAGAGGGTCTTTCTGATCCTTACTGCAGTGCGTTTTAGAGCGACGGCGTCGCAGCCACACGATGCCGGCGACGAGCCCGCCGACGAGTCGCCACTCCGTGCTGCCCCGGCATGCCGTAAGGCTGGCCGCTGCGACGCACCTTGGTCGCATCAATCTGTTCGCCCGTCAGCCCGTCGTAGGAGGTTCCCGGTGCTAGCAGCATCGTCATCACCTGCTTGCCGGCGGTTGCGGTCGTACGCAGGTCAAGCCGCGTGCGATCCACACCCTTCTCCTTCACCAGGTAGTCCGCCGCATTCAGCACGCGCTCTGCGGCTGTGCCCGGCCGCTCGCGCTCCTCGTGGCTGCCCACCAGTACCAGCTTGGTCGCAGGATCACGCGCCAGCGTCAGTGCGATGTCGTCCAGGCAGCCTTTGGCCTCGTTATCGACGCGGCTTGGACGGCGTGCGTCACGCACGAACGAGAGCGTGCAAAGGTTGCTGGAAGTAGCCGCAGCCTGGGCCGGCGGAGCAGGCGTCGCAATCACGACTGAGGCCGTAGCCTGCCCGGTCAGACCCTTGTCATCCGCCACCCGGCAGGTCACCGTAATCGTCCCGGGCGTGCTGCCAATGGTGGACAACTGCGCCGTCGGCCCATTGCCCGTCACCTGCCCGTTGGTGGTCGTGTAGCTGTAGGTCAGCGGACGTCCCGCGGCACTTTGCGCGTTGGTCGTAATCGTAACCGGCGTACCGGAATTGATGGCCGCCTTATCCGCCGAGCAGGACACCGTGGGCGGTACCGGGTTCACGACCACGAACGTCGTCATGCAGCTTGCCAGCGGCTTCTGGCGATCGCCGCGCACCATCTTCACGCCCACGTTATAGGTACCTGGCGCCAGGCCCGTGGTGTCCAAAGGCTCAGTTGCTTCCGTGCCCTTCAACGACCCGCCGCTGGTCGTCCAGAAGTAGTGCAGATCGCGACCGTCTTTCAGATTCACGGCGCCGGCGGTTGCCGTCAGGATCGCGCCTGGGAACGCCTCGCCGGGGGTCACGGCGCACTCCAGCGTCATGCCGGCTTTGCCCATGCCCTCTCCCTGGTGGCCCAGGCGCAGGGTTAGCCCGGCAGAAAAACGCAATGCATGGACGCTGCCTATACCGCCCGTCAAACCACCCGTATACGGCGCGCCGTTATCGAGCTTTGCGTAAGTGAAATCCACCATGGCCGGCCGCACCGCAAGGTGGTTGTTCAGCAGCGGCAGAATGTAGTCCATGCCGAGCCCGCCCGTGTAGCCCAGTCCGAACGCCTCGCACGGCTGCTTTGCCGGTCCGCCTACTTCCTCGCCACCAACCAGCGCATGCGCAAACGGCACAAAACGCCCGCGCTGGATACGAGCCACCAGACCGCCTTCACCGGTGAACCAGCAGTGCGTGTCATCGTTAGCGGAAGGCGAGTAAGCGGCCTCTGCCTGCACGCCAAAATTCTTCGTGAAATAGTAGCTCCCGCTGAACACACCGCCGGCCGCTACATCCTCATACTTGTACTCTCCGATGCCACTGTTGTGGATCGGCTTCACATACATATAGCCGCCATAAAGATCCACGCGAGAAGGCTCCAGGCCGGACTCGCGCGTGGCCGATGCCTGGGCCGCGCAGCTACCGGTCAACACCAGCGCCAGACCAGCCGCACCAAACAAACGCAGAACACGAAGAGGAAGAAAATTCAAAAAATGCACCTCGAAGCAAAGTTAGGGGGAGAGCACTCAGCCCTGCTGAGGGTAGAAAACAGCCGTCATCTTTGAGTATGCCCGAAAGCCCCCAACTAGGCACCTCTTTTCGGACGAAGTCAGCAGAACAGCAGTCATCGACGCGCTCCCTCATGCGAAAATCAGGTATGAGTGATTTTGTCCCCAAACCCGGAACCATCAAGATCGGCGGACTCGGCCGCCAGGCGCAAAAGCTGCAGGCCGCCAAAGAAAAAGCCGCCAACGTCAAGAGCGGAGCCAAGCCCGGTCCCGGTGCCTCGGCCAGCTCCTTCAAGGCCAGCAGCTCATCCGCAGGCCACAAAAAGACCAGCTTCCAACGCAAAGCTGTCTAGCCCCATTACAAGACAAGGCCTTTACTGCTGGTCTCCAGGCGCGAACTCCTCCGGAGTATGCAGGTACGGCACACCCTTCTGCATCCACACCGGCCTGGCTGCGCCCTTCAACTCATAGTCGAAAAACTGCATCATGCGAATCGCATAATCCTTCTGGTTCGGACGACGCCGCAGGTGGTGCGGCTCCCCGTTATACGTGTACATCCACGCCTCTTTGCCCAGCCTTCGCAGCGCCAGGTAGAACTCGATCCCCTGGTACCACGGCACCGCATCGTCCATGTCGTTGTGCAGGATCAGCAGAGGCGTCGTGATCTTGTCGACCATAAAAATCGGCGAGTTCTCGATATACCGCAGCGGGTACTGCCACGGCGTGCCGCCAATGCGCGACTGCGTTTTCTCATACTGAAACTGCCGCGGAATCCCCGCACCCCAGCGTATGCCGTCGTAGGCAGAAATCATGTTCACGACCGGCGCACCATCCTCTGCCGCCTTGAAGCGCGAGGTCTGCGTGACCATGTAAGCGATCTGGTAGCCGCCCCAGCTATGGCCCTGGATGCCGATGTTTTTCTCATCCACAAAGCCCTGCGCGACCATCGCGTTCACGCCCGCCATCACGCACTTCAGCGCGCTCTGCCCGGGGTAGCCCGTGGTGTAAACAATGTCCGGCGTAAACACCAGATAGCCGTTTGAAACATACGTGCTGATGTTGATCGAATCCATCGGCCGCGGGTCCACAAAATGGTGCACATTCTGCGAGAGCTTCTCGTACAGGTACACGATCATCGGGTAATGCTTATGCGGATCGAAGCCCGCGGGCTTGTACAGAATGCCCTGCAGCGGCACACCGTCCAGCGACTCAAACGCGACCAACTCATCCGTCCCCCACGCCAGCCCCGCCTGCTGCGGATTCGCATCCGTCACGCGCTGCGGATTGGTGAAGCTCGCGCTGGTGGTCAGCAGATTCGGGAACTGCGTAAACGTCTGCTCGCTGAACACATAAACATCCGCGTCACGAGCCTTCATCGGCACGCTTACGTCGGTTGCGGTCATCAGCAGCCTGGTCGGCGCAGTCCTGGCATCAAGCCGCGTCGTGTAGAAGCCGGAGTCGTGCGACACCGTATCCTCTGCACGCAGCAGCACGGACTTCGCCGGGTCGATCGTACGTGGCTCGCCATCAACCAATGGCTCCGTGCGCACGTAGCGCAACTGCAGATGCTGCGCGCGCCCAAAGCCCGCCGTCATGTTGCTCGCGGTCACGCCATCCGGCGTCACCAGCCAAACATCGAAGTGGTCATACAGCAGCACATGCTTGTCATCGCGGCTCCATCCAGCAACCCCATAAGCCCCTGGCGTAGAGGGCGTGTCGTTGTCTTCCTCAAAGAACTTCACGCCGATTTTTGCCGTCAGATTCGCCGTCTTGCCGGAAGGAATCGCCACGGAATTCCAGTCCTTGCCGTCGAACAGCACAGCGTAGCGACCATCGCCAGACCACAGCATTCTGCCTTCATGCTTCCTGTTCAGCAACGTCCGCTGACCGGTATCAAGATCGACCAGGTACGTGTCCGACAAGCGCACGCCATAGTCCGTCATCGCGCGGTATTCCTTGTCGCTGGTGCCGAGCGCGTAGCGTCCCTGCTCGTTCGGCAGCAGCTCGGCCATACTGTCATCGGCTAGCTGAATCATCTTGCGCGGGCCCACCAGATACACCGCGCGGTACGACCGGTTCAGGTCGGCCGTAGCCCGCACCTTCTGGATCGATTGAATCTGCTCGTCCTTGTAGTTCCACAAATCGAACGAGGGCTTATCCTCATCGATCGCCGTAGCATGCGGCGGCGGGGGCACCGGCCCCGCACCAAAAAAGAGCCGCGAGCCATCCTTCGAAAACGTCAGCGCAGCCTTGCTTGAAACCACCCAGCCCGCATGAAAGCCCGCGCTGGCAGCGGTCACAATCTGCACCGCGGCCGGCTCTGCAGTCTTCCAAAGGTACAGCGCATAGGGCGGCTTCTTCGTTTCAGCCGGCGCAGGATTGCCCACAAATGCCAGCTCGTTCTGCTTCTCGTCAAACGTCAAATGCTCATAGCGACCCTTGCCACTGAGCATCGTTTTCGGCTCGCCGCCAGCACTCGCCACAGCAAACACGCCGTCGCTTGAACCCTTCGCAGACGTAACCGAGTAAGCCAACAGCTTGCCATCCTTTGTCAGCTGATACTCCAGCACATCCTCAAATCGACGTTCGTTCCCATCCGCGATCCTCCTCAGCACAACGCCGGACCCATACTCCGCAGGCGCCCCTCGCGCAGCACCACCCGCCGCCCGCGCACCACGCTGATCTTCCTCCGCATCGTCCATCGCTGCAGGCTTCGCATCGGCAGCCGGCGCGGGCGCACCGTAGAGTTGATAGGCCAGAAAGCCTTCCGACTTATCCGGCATCTGCACCGACTTCACATCGGCAATCACAGTCGGCTTGCCGGTCGCAAGAGTCACAATCACCAGCGATTCATGCGGGTGCAAGCTCTTGTCCGTCTTCGCCTTCTCGACCGTGGCACGGTCCGCATAAGCCAGAAACACCAGCGTCGTAGAGTCCCCGGAAAATGTCAGCTTGATCGCACGCGGAGGCGGCGGCGCCTCTGCCGCGGGATCGTCCGGTGGCGGCGCGGGAAGCTGTCCCGCAGGCTGCCGCGTCTCCACACCCGTCTTCAAATCCCGCACGACGACCACGCCATCGCCTTCCTGCGGGAACAAACCATAAGCCAGGTAGTGCCCGTCATGCGAGAGCACCTGGCCATTGATCGCGCGCCAGCTGTCAAAGTCCGCAGGCTTGATCGGACGAGGTGTTTGCGCAAACGCGCCGGCGATTCCGACGCTAAACAACAAGAGAGCAGACAGGATGCGGGGCATGACTGAGAGCATACCCCAGAGTCCGCACGCCATACGTGGTGAAATGGAACCGAGGTTCAGTACGACATGACCAAGATCTTTAAGCACGCCATGCTGCGTGAAATCTACGAGCAGCCCGAGGCCCTGCGTGCCACCCTTGCAGCCTTCACCAACGGCGATCAGCTCAACGCAGGTGCCTTTGCAGGAGCCGCTCAAGCCTTGCGCGGAGACAGCCTACTCATCGCAGCAAGCGGTTCAAGCCGACACGCAGGACTCGTCGGCAAGGTGCTGCTGGAGCAGCTATCAGGCCTGCACGTCGAGGTCGACTACGCCAGCGAATATATCTGCCGCAGCAACCAGAAACCCGCGGCCATGCTGCTCCTTTCGCAATCCGGGCAGACAGCCGACACGCTTGAAGCTCTGCGAATGGCAAGCGATCTCGGCGCTCCAACCATCGCCATCACCAACCACGCAGACTCCGCTATGAGTCGCTTCGCAACCTGTTCGCTGACCACGCGCGCAGGGATTGAAAAAGCGATCCCCGCAACCAAAAGCTTTACCACGCAGCTCATGGTTCTACAGCTACTGGCGTTGTTTGCAGGGCAGCTCAGGGGCAAGCTGCAAGCGACTCGACTGAGCGAAAAACTCACCGCTCTGCGACTGATACCGGACCTCATCGAGCAAGCTCTACCACGATGGAACGAGCAGATGAACACCGCCTCAGCCAAGCTCGACGAAGCCACCAACGTGCTCTTCCTCGGCCGCGGAATTCACTTTCCAATCGCTGCAGAAGGTGCACTAAAGCTGAAGGAATCCGCATACGTGGCCGCCGAAGCCTACCCCGCCGGCGAGCTGAAACACGGCCCCGCCGCACTGCTCGGCAAGGGCGCCGTGCTGGTTGCACTTACCACCGTAGACCAGGCAGATGCAGACTCTGTGCTGCGCTTCAACAAGACGATCGCACTACTGGCAGAGATGCGCGAGCAAGGCATTGTCACCATAGAAGTAGGCCACGAAATTGCGGGCGTCAGCGAGTTACTACTTCCGCTACTCGAAGTCATCCCGCTACAGCTACTCGCCTATAACGCGGCCATACGCAGGGGCATCGACGTGGACCGTCCGCGCAACCTCGCGAAGGCGGTCCTGGTCGAGTAAGGCGTCGCGCAGCACCTACGCGTAAGGCAGAAACTCATCAACATGCACAGCCGCGACAGCCTTCGCCGGCGCGTCCATCACCTGCTTCCACGCCACCTTGAATTTCGCCATCTCATCCGGCGTCCCCACGCTCACACGCACCGCGTTCGGCCACACCGGCCACACGCGCCCGATGAACACATTCTTCTCTCGCATCGCCGCGACCACCTGCCCACCGGGCCGGTCCGTCTGGATCATGAAGCAGTTCGATTGCGGCTCACCCACAACGTTGTAGTTGTCTGCCCGCAGCCAGCCCAGTGTATCTTTGCGAGTCGCACCAATCAGCGCCTTGCGGTGCGGGATCAACTCCGCATCCAGCAGCGAAACATTCGCCGCGGCGCAGCCCGTAATCGGCAGCGGATTTTGCCCGAACGGTGGCAGCTTCGCCAGCAGATCGGGCCGCCCCGCCGCAATGCCGCAACGAATCCCGGCCATGCCGTAGATCTTTGAGAACGTCCGCAGCACAATCAAGTCCTTGTCAGCCGCGACGAAGTCCAAGACGTTCTCCGCATCCGAGAGATGGATGTAAGCCTCATCCACCAGCAGGATTGAGCCCTTCGGTTTGTGCTCGAGCGCGTAGGCGATGTCAGCCTTCGTCGTCAGCGTGCCGGTCGGATTATTGGGATTGCAGATGTAGATCACACCGGCATTCGGATCGGCCGCGACCATCGCCTTCACGTCATGCGCAAAGTCCTTGGTCAGCGGCACCTTGCTGATCTTCGCGCCGGAAACCTGCGCCGCACGGGATGGCGCCTCGTAGCTCGGATCCGCGGTCACAAAGCCCTTCGTGGGCGAGGTAAACGCCAGCACCGTAAAGTGCAACGGATCGCTCGACCCGCCATAAACCATGATGTACTCTTCCTTCAATTTGTTCTGCATTGCAAAGGTCTTGGTCAGCTTGTCGGTCTCGCCGTAAAAGTCATAGCGGCCGCCCATGGGAGCAATCGACGCGATGATTTCGCACGCGGCTTTACACGGACCCAACGGATTTTCGTTCGCATTGATCAACACCGCACCAGCCGGCGGTGCCTGGCGAGAGCGGCGCGCCGGCGCCTGGCCCACCTGTCCAGATTGCGCCTGAGGGCTCTGCTGCGCGGCCCACGCAAAGTGCGCCTCCGTAAGGATGGGGGCCGCGGCAGCCATCGAAGCATAGCGAAGGAAGTTACGGCGAGAGGCCAGTTCTTGCACTGAATCCTTTAGACGAGACATGAAAGCACTCCTCATTAATCGCGATAGTTGGAGTCACTCTAACTCACATTGCAAACAAATAAACACAAATTACAGATGAAGGTAAAAAATATCTGCATATTCAATTCCGACTTCACCGCATCCGCCAACCCCAGCACCCCGAATGTAAATATTTGACATTTTTCTGTTGACACTCAGGTTACCTCTCTGTACTGTCGGTTCTATTACCACAAAGGGTGTTCTGTCATTCCGGAAGGGATCTCATCAGCTGAGACCTATCTGTGGCACATCCGCATTCAGCCGCTACGCACGCGGTTTCCCGGTCCTTCCAACCACCTCTGCTCTCAGGGCAGCAGGCGGGCGGAACAAGAAAAGTAGCAGTCGCACTCCGTCGCGCCGCCTTCCCCCGGGACCATGCCGTTCCAGGAAAAGTAGCACCCGCAGTCCGCAACCGCACTCTGTCCTGGGAACAGTTCGTTCTCGTTTTTCTCTAGATGGTTGACTGCCAGGCGCGTCTAACTCGCTCTTTTCGCGAGTTAGCCCCACCTTGTCTCCGACTTACAAGTTACACAGACGCCGCCAATATTATTTGCGGCGAACGCACTCCCTTGTCTTACCGCTCCTGGAGGATCTTTGCCCATGTTCCTGGCTTCGCCCCGTCCGTTTCGCTGGTTCGCCCCCGCTACCGCAATCTTCCTCGTCGCCGGCGCTCACGCCCAGACCAACCTGGGTTCTGTCCGCGGCCTGGTCCAGGATCCGGTCGGCGCCGCTATCTCTGGCGCGTCCATCACGCTGACCAATACGGCGACCCACCTGACCCGCACAGACCACACCAACGGCGCGGGCGAATACGTCTTTCCCGCGCTTGACCCCGGCAGCTACAGTGTCGTCGTTACAGCCACCAACTTCAGCGGATACGAGCGCAAAAACATCGACGTTGCATCCCAGCAGACCGTCACCATTGACGTTCCACTCAAGCTCGGCGCAGCGACTGAGACTATCGAAGTCTCCTCGCAGGCCCCGCTCGTCGATAGCGCCAGCGCCTCGAACGGCCAGGTCATCGGCATGCAGCAGCTGCACGATCTACCCAACGCCGGCCGCAATCCGTTCCTGTTCGCCAAGCTCGATACGGCAGTGATCCCCGTCGGCGATCCCCGCTTCGTACGCTTCCAGGACCAGTCCGGCTCGTCGAACATCTCCATCGCCGGCGGCCCGCTTTCCACGAACAACTACCTCATCGATGGCATCCCGATCACCGACACCCAGAACCGCGCCGTGATCATTCCGTCGCTTGAAGCCGTGCAGGAAGTAAAGGTGCAATCCAACACCTACGATGGTGAAATGGGCCGTACCGGCGGCGGCATGTTCAACACCACGCTGCACTCCGGTTCGTCGCAGTTGCACGGCGTGCTGCAGGGCGAAACGCGCCAGACCAACTGGAACGCCAACTCCTTCTTCAACAACCAGACGCCGCTCACCATCGGCACCACAACAACCCCGACCACACCCCGCGGCGCCTCAGAGTTCTACAGCTATGTCGGCGCCATTGGCGGCCCCGTCCCGCTACCAAAGTTCCTTGGCGGCTCCGGCAAGACGTTCTTCTGGATTTCAGAAGAAGGCTACCGCCAGCGCTCGCCGCTGAGCAACTCCAACTTTGTCGCAAACGATCTCGAGCGAGTCGGTGACTTCTCGCAGGACAAGGTCCTGGTCGGCGGAGTCCTCCAGCCGCTCAAAATCTACGACCCCACGTCGCCCATCGTGACCACTGTTTCCGGCGGCGTTACCACCAAGAGCCGCACGCAATACTCAGTCGCCAACGGCAACGCCGGCCTGCACAACGGCGTGCCAACTGATAACGTCATCCCGCTGAGCTCCATCAACCCCGTCGGCCAGAACATCATCAACATCTACCCGCATGCCAACGTTTCGCCCGCCAGCGGCGTCTACGGGGCCTCTGACTTCTACCTGCAGGACACTCTCGGCGACCGCGCCGACGAGGCCTCCTTCAAGCTCGATCACGAGTTCTTTTCCTGGTGGAAGGCCTCCGCACACTACCTGCATTACGGCTCCAAAGAACCGGGCGGCAACGTCCTCGGCGTGTTTCCTGGAACGTTCAACTCGGGCATCGGGCAGAGCTCCTACCTGCTGTACCGCAAGGTTGACGAAACCGGCGTGAACTCCACCTTCACCATCAATCCCACGACGGTCGCCTTCGTCGGGTTCGGCTTCAACCGCTTCCCCAACAACACGCTTGACCTGAGCCAGGGCTACGATCAAACCAAGCTCGGGCTGCCCGGCAGCTACGTCAGCCAGCTTCAAAAGTCGTCGTTCCCGTACATCAACGGCACGTCGCAGAACCTGGTGCAGCTCGGCACCAGCAACTCCGGCCCGGCCAGCTTTTATTCGCGCAACTTCATCTCCAACGTGTCCAAGTCACTGGGCAAGCATGAGCTGAAGGTCGGCTATGTGTATCGCTCGCTCAGTGTCGCCGTGCAGAACACCAGCAGTGCCAATGGCGCGTTCAATTTCGATAGCTCCTTCACCTCCATGGACGGCACCAAGGCCTCCACCTCCGGCGCCGACGTCGCATCCCTGCTGCTCGGCTTTCCTTCCAGCGGCCAGGTGCAGACGACCACCTACCTCTACGGCAACATTCAATACAACGCCGGCTTCATCCAGGATGACTGGCGCATCCTGCCCAAGCTGACCCTCAATCTCGGCTTCCGCTATGAGTATGAGCCCGGCATCTCCGAGCGCTCCAACCACACCGCCGTCGGCTTCGACCAGAACGCCACTTACGCGGGCACCGGCACCGCAGGCGGCGCACAGTTCAAGGGCGCTGTTGAGCTCGCCGGGCAGAACGGCTACGGCACCCACTGCTGCAACGCCGGCAGCAAGTACGCGCCGCGCATTGGTGCTGCGTATGCCCCCACCAACACGACGACCGTCCGCGCCGGCTTCGGCATCTACAACGCACCCTTCGTCTACTCAAGCGCCAACCTCGGTGCACAATCGCCCGGCTACACCCAGACCACCACCTTGACGCCGCTATCTACCGGTGTTGGCGCAGGCGCACCGCTATCCAATCCCTACCCCGGTGGAGTCGGCACACCGAGCACCAACGGTCTGCTCACCGGCATCGGCTCGTCTGTTTCCGTCATCTCGCAGGATCGCCGCGCACCCCTGGTCCAGCAGTTCTCGGCTGACGTTGAGCAGGACATGGGCCATGGTCTGCTGTTCAAGATCGGCTATGTCGGCGCGCGCAGCCGCAACTTGATGAACAGCGAAAACATCAACCAGATCCCGGACGCCGCACTCGCCAGCGCCGCGGCAGTCGTGGCCGCGGGTGGTGTATCGCCACTGACCACCAAAGTCGCGAACCCTTTCTACCAGCGTGGCGGCACAGGCGTATTGGCCGGCGCGACGGTCAACGCCTCGCAACTGCTGCTGCCCTTCCCGCAATTCACCACGGTAACGGAGTCGGTTTCAAACGGCTTCAACCGCTACAACGCGCTGACCGTCAAGGTGGAAAAGCGCCTGGCCCATGGCGTCACGCTGCTTTCGGCTTACACCTGGTCGTCCAACTGGGATAACCTCTGGGGCGCTTCTTCCACGCTCAACGGCGGCAACAACGGCCCGCAGGACATCTTCAACCTGAAGCCGGAATATGCCCGCGCCATCGACAACATCCCCAACCGCTTCACCTTCGCCGCATCCTTCGCGCTGCCCTTCGGCAAGGGTCAGCCCTTCCTTGGTTCCGCCAACCGGCTGCTCGATGCCGTCGTCGGCGGCTGGTCCCTGAACGATGTCACCGTCGTCCAGAACGGCGCGCCGCTGGCCGTTACCCAGACCAATCTCAGCAGCACCTCCGGCACGTTCGGCATCGGCGGCAGCACGCAGCGGCCTAACATCACGGGGCCCATTGGCTGCGGCAAAGGCGCACCAGAGTCCCGTCTTGGCGCTTACATCACCACCGCCGGCTTCTCGAACGCACCCCAATACACCTACGGCAACGCCCCGCGCACCAACCCCTGCTACGGCCCCGGCTACGCCAACAGCGATGTCTCCATCTTCAAAACCTTCAAAGCCTCTGAGCGAGTCAACCTTCAGTTCCGCGCAGAAGCCCTGAACGCACTCAACACCCCGCAATTCAGCGGCCTGCAGTCCAACAGCATCAGCAACGCCAACTTTGGCAAAATCAACGCCCAGCTTGGCTTTTCCCGCCTGATCCAGCTTGGTGGACGCATGACCTTCTAAGCCAAACTCAACCCGCAAACGCCCCGCTGCCAGACAGGAGCGGGGCGTTTGCATTCCAGACCAACTACAATCCCCGACATGCGACTTCTTCTCCTCGCCGCCTTGTTCTGCGCCACCGCCGGCGCCCAGCAGCCCGACCCCCTGCTCGCCTCCTTGCAGACATTCGCGCACGCGCATCACGGCTCGGTTGCCCTTTACGCCACCAACCTCACCACGCATCAGACCGTCGCGATCGACGCCGACAAGCCCGTCCAGACCGCCTCCGTCATCAAGCTCGTCATCCTGTACGAGGCCCTCCAGCAACTCCGCACCGGCAAAGTCCACCTCACCGACACCCTCACCCTCCCCCCCGCCGCGCGCGTCCCCGGCTCCGGTATCCTCACCCTGCTCGACGCCCCCCTGACCCTCACCTTCAAAGACATCCTCACCCTCATGATTGTCATGAGCGACAACACCGCCACCAACCTCGCCATCGATCACCTCGGCCTCGCCGCCATCAACGCCGCGCTCCCCCTGCCCAACACTCACCTCTATAAAAAGGTCTTCACCCCGGTCGACCCCGGCACCAAACTGCCAGACGACTTCAAGCAGTTCGGCCTCGGCAAAACCACGCCGCATGAAATCACCACCGTCATGCAGAAGCTGGTCACCTGCGACCTTGGCGGCCCGCCGATGCCTGAAGATCAAGCCCTGTGCAAGGCCACGCTGCACATGCTGCAGTTGCAGTTCACCCGCACCGCGATTCCGCGCTATCTTGATCGGCTCCCCGGCTATACAGAAGGCTCCATCGCCAACAAAACCGGCGCCCTGAACGCCGTGCGCAACGACGTCGCCGCCATCTCCACCCCCGCCGGCCTCATCCTTATCTCCGCCTTCACCTACGACAACGCCGACCACACCTGGGGCGCTGACCACGAGGGCGATCTCACCATCGCCAAACTCGCTCGCGCCATCATCGATGCCTGGTCCCCGAGCGGTCTTTCCGCATGGCCCCAGTAGCCGCCCCAGCCTGCGCCCGCAGCCCGAAATCCATTGACAAAGTAACACTCCCGTAATGTACTGACGGTATCCCATGCTTTCAGAGGCAGGCCTTCCTCCCCGGAAACCTGACCTCCTCCATTCGCCAGAGCTCCCCCCGCCCCCAGCTTGCCGGCGGCAAAGCCCTGCCTTACGTCAGAAGGAGTGCACGACCCATGAACAGGAAACACCTAGCCGCCATCGCCATCTGCCTCACGGCCCCCGCCTCACTCGCGTACGCGCAGGAAACCCAGGGCAGCATCAGCGGTACCGTGATTGATGCCTCCGGCGCCAAGATCAAGGGCGCGGTCATCACGCTCACCAACACCGATCGCGCCCATGTAGAGCGCGTGCTCAAGAGCGATGGCTCCGGCTACTGGACCGCCACTTCCCTGCCGCTCGGCACCTATTCCGTTCGCGTGCAGGATGGCGGCTTCAAGACTGAAAACGTAACCTCGCTGGTCCTGCACGTCAACGATGCGCTCACTGTCAACCGCACCATGATCGCCGGCAGCGAGGGTGAAGTCGTCACCGTCACCGCGGACGCGCTCGCCGTCAACCTGGAAGATTCCGCCTCCACCGGCCTGATCACCGGCACGCAGGTGCGGGAACTCGTACTCAACAATCGCAACTATGAGCAGCTTTTGCAGCTTCAGCCGGGCGTTTCCTACGGCGGCGCGACCGACCAGCTCTACATCGGCAGCTCGCTTCCTTCGGGCACCGCGGCCGTGGTTTCTTTTTCCGTCAACGGCCAGCGCAACTCCGCCAACAACTGGACCATTGACGGTGCAGACAACGTCGACCGCGGCTCCAATCTGACGCTGCTCGCCTACCCCTCGGTCGACGCCATCGCCGAGTTCAAGACCCTGCGCGGCACCTACTCCGCCGCCTTCGGTCGCAGCGCGTCCTCGCAGATCAATGTCGTGACCCGCTCCGGCACCAATCTCGTGCATGGCTCGGCCTATGAGTTCTTCCGCAACGATGACCTGAACGCCAACAACTACTTCAACAAGCTCACCACCCCCATCACCGCGCGACCCCTGCTGCGCTACAACGATTTTGGCGGCACCATCGGCGGCCCCGTCTACATCCCGCATTTGTATGACGGTCGCAACAAAACATTTTTCTTCTACTCAGAAGAAATTCGCCGCGTCATCAACTACGCCACCGTCACCGCCTACGTCCCCACGATGGCTGAAAAGCAGGGCGATTTCTCAGGCTCCGGCTCCTACAGCTCCACCGGCGCGGCCGGCCCCATCGCCGTCTGCACGTCCGCCAACGCGGTCACCGGTGCCTGCCTGACCTACGGCAGCAAGGTCGCCATCTCCCCCACCGCGCAGGCCTACATCAACGATATCTATAGCAAAGTACCGCTGCCCAACACCACCCCCGGCTCCGGCTTTGATCCGCACGCCTACATCTATAACCAGCGCAGCGTCTACAACGACGAGCAGGAATTCTTCCGCATCGACCAGGCCATCGGCACCCGGCTCAACGTCTTCTATCGCTACCTGCATGACTCCATCCCAACCGTGGAAGGCAACGGAATCTACATCAGCACGGCCACCTCGGTCGGCATGCCCGGCGTCAACCAGACCGCGACGCGCGCACCCGGCACCACGCAGCTCGCCCACCTGACCTACGCTTTTTCACCCACCCTGATCCTCGATGCCGGCTACGCCTACTCTTCAGGCGCCATCATTTCCGACCCCACCGGCCTGGTTGCGAGCGCCAACTCGCCGGACATCAAGCCGACCCTGCCCTTTTCAAACGCGCTCGGCAACATACCCAGCCTGAGCTTTCCGGGCGGTCTCGGCTCCATTCTGAGCGCCGGCTCCTACCGCGATTACAACCACAACCACAATCCCTTCGCGTCTATAACCAAGGTCTTGGGCAACAACACCATCCAGGCCGGCGCAACGTATGACCACTACCAGAAGACAGAAAACGCGCTCGGCAACGGCAGCCCCTATCCGCAGGGCATCTTCTCCTTCACCGCTTCCCTCCCACCAACGGCCGCACAGAACCCCACCGGTCTGGCCGTTGCCAGCTCCTATGACAACAGCTTCGCCAACTTTCTGATCGGCAATGCCAATGCCGGCTTCACGCAGGGCTCGGCTATCCTGACGCCGAACCTTTCTGCCAATCAGTTTGAGGCCTACCTGCAAGACAGCTGGAAGGTGACGCGGCAATTCACCCTGATGGGCGGCGTACGTTATTCCTATTTCCCGCAGCCGGTCGATGCCAACAACATCCTGTCCAACTTTGACCCCGCAACGTACGTCGCTGCCAACGCGCCCACGGTTGATTCCACCGGCTTCCTTTGCAAAGTCGCTGCGTGCGCCAACACGCAGGGCCTGAACAGCGGCACCGCCAACGCCAATGGAGACCCGTTGAACGGCATCATCCTGGGCACGCCTGGAGCCAACGGCCACGCTTCACCCTTCGGCGCGCAGGTCGGCCACACGGATAAACATAACTTCGCACCACGCGTCGGCTTTGCGATGGACGTCTTCGGCGACGGCAAAACGGCGTTCCGCGGCGGCTATGGAATCTCTTACGATTCGACGCTGTTCGGCATCTACGAGCAGAACGAATTTGCCAACCCACCCTATGTGCAGGTCCCCAACTACACGTCCGCCAACCTGGACAATCCGGCCGCAGGTCAACCTGCCATCAACCTTACCGTGCCGGTCCTTGTCGCTTCGCCGATCGATTACCACACGCCCTACACCCAGCAGTATTCGCTGGATATTCAGCAGCAGCTTTCACCCACCATGCTGGTCGATATCGGCTACGTCGGCAACCACAGCACGCACCTGCTGGGGCAGATTGATATCAACGAGCTCAAGCCCGGAGCGGCCTTTGCGACCGGTGCTTTCAACTCCATCCTGACCGGCGCCGGAACCGGCTTTACCACCTCCACCGTAGAGCGTCCGCTCAACCAGATCCGCCCCTACAAGGGCTACAACGCGATCAACGCGGTCGAAAGCATATTCAGCAGCAACTACAACAGCCTGCAGGTTCACTTTGAAAAGCGTTTTTCCGGCAAGACCTACTTTGCCGCCAATTACACCTTCTCTCGTGCATTGACCAACAACCAGTCAGACCGTTCCACCGCGCCGCAGAACACCTACAACATCGCCGGCGAGTATGGCCGCTCGGCGCTCGATCGCACCAACATCCTCACACTGAACGGCGTCTATGAGCTGCCGTGGTTCCGCACCCAGCAGGGCTTGCTGGGCCACGTGGTCGGCGGCTGGGAAGTCTCCGGCATCTACGTAGCCAACTCCGGCCTGCCGCTCACGGCGACCATGTCCGGCAACCTGACGCTGCTCGATGGCTCCAAAGCAACCGATGCGGCAGGCCTTGGCATTCTAGGAAGCTCAGCCGCCAGCCTGCGTCCCAACCAGGTTGCTAATCCGAATGTGGGTGTCGGCCAGCAGCTCAAAACGCGCACCAACTGGTTCAACAAGCTAGCCTTCTCCGCCCCGACCATCGCTTCCATGCAGCCCGGAAATGAGAAGCGCGGAGTCATCAACGGACCCGGCTTCAACCGCTTCGATATCGGCCTGTTCCGCAACTTCCGCATCTACGACAACCTGAACTTCCAGTTCCGCGCGGAGTCCTTCAACACGCTGAACCATACAAACTGGGCGTCTATTGGCACCGCCGCTACCACCACCAGCAGCTTCGGCCAGGTAACCGCAACCCGCGATCCGCGTATTCTGCAAATCGCCGGGAAGCTGACCTTCTAAGCAGCCGCTGAACACCACAAAGGGCGTCCGCCAAAGCGGACGCCCTTTCTGTTGCCATTTACACCCCCCCCGGGTCGCCGTTGCCCCTCACCTGGTTGTCATCCCCGGAGGGGATTTGCTTGCTTGCGAATCGCAGCCAAAGTCAGAGGCAATGCCAGATGAGGCAACAACGCTGGGTGCCCCATTCATCGCGCTTTTGCGATGAGTGGGATCATCAATTTCGACCAGCTTACTTCTGTTTCACCGCGATGACTTCAATCTCCACAAGAGCCCACGGAGCGGCCAGCGCCGCCACCTGGAAGGCCGAGCGGGCCACCTTGTTGGGCTGTTCCTTCGTGCCGAAATATTTGAGGTACTCCGACTGCATGCCGGCGAAGTCGAGCTTGCCGGTCCTGGGGTCGGGGCCCAGGAAGACGGTCATCTTGACGACATCCTTCATATCCAGCCCCTGGTCCTGCAGCAGCTTCTGGATCTTGGCGAAGACGCTGGCGGACTGCGCCTGCGTCGTTTCCGGGTAGACAGCGGGCGTTTTTTTGACGGGGTCGGCGGGGGTGGTGGGGTCGGAAAGCTGGCCGGAAAGGTAGTAGGTATCGCCCGCCCAGACGCCGGTGGCGATGGCTGCTTTTTCAGTCTGGATGTGCTTTACGACTTGCTGCGAGTAGGCGCTGGTGGCAACGAATGCCAGGGCGAGGAGAGAGTGCTTGAGCTTCATGGGACTCCTTTTCGGGGTGATGCTGGTGCGGGCGGAAATGCAGGTCCTTCGACTCCGGCCCCACGGTGGTGCTGTGGGGCCTTCGCTCAGGATGACAATGTTTGTGGTGGTCGAAGGAGGGCGAGAAGCAGATCCCCTTCGGGAACGACGACCAAAAGGGCAGCCTTGAGCGCCTGGGCGCCAAGAAGGCTGAGCGTTCAGGCGGAGACGAGGCCGATTGTTGCCAGGCGTGCGGCTTTGGTGCGGTCGGAGATGAGTGAAACGGCGCGCAGGGCGCTGAGTGCCGCGCCTTCCTGCCAGGCTACGATGTGCGAGCAGTGGTCGCCGGCGAAGATGATGGGGCCGTCGGTCTGGAGGAGCTGCTCGTAGCCCGGGTTGGTTTGCGAGCGTGCGCCGGCCGGGTTGCGTGCCTGCCCCGTCTGCTTGCTGACGGCGACGCCGGGAGCGCCCGGTGCGGGGACCCCGGGGGCGCCGGCGGGCGGCATGCTGGTGCTGAGCGTGCCCTCGCGTTCCTGGCCGGGGCCGTAGGTGCGGATCCACGAGCCCTCGTTGTAGGGCATGCGTCCCCAGCCGACGTAGACGGGCTTTTCAAGCTCTTTTCCATGGCCGGGGTGCAGGCGCTCGATGGACTTGCGCGACTCGTCAAATTTTCCCGTGAGCGGTAGCTTGCCGAAGGGTAGATTGGTCTCGTCCGTGTAGCCGGAAACGACGATTCCGCGCTCAGAGAACATGCCTGCAGACGGGAACCAGATTGGCGAGCAGCCGGTGTTGACGAACTCCAGGCCGCCGTAGATGTTGTAGTCCTGCTCCCAGAAGCGGCGCGATTCCCATGCCACTTTGTAGGCGCTGGCGTAGGTGCTTTCGTTGAAGACTTTTTTGAACGGGGCGCTGATATCGTTGGGGATTTTCTTGAGCAAATTCAGTGGCAGCGCGCAGATGCAGAAGTCGGCCTCGATCGATTTGCCGGCACCGTAGCCGATGCGCACGCCCTTGGCGGTCTTGCGAATTTCGGTTACGGGCGCGTTGTACTTTACGATCTCGCCGAGCGATTTGGCGAACGCGTAAGGGATCTTGTCCATGCCGCCTACCGGCTGGAACATGGTGGCCTGCATGTCAAACTGCTGGTCGAAGAGGATGCCCTGCCAGAACTGCTCGTCGAGCAGTGTGTGCATGTCGATGGGCTCGGACAGGACACCGGTTTCATCGCCGGCGCCGGCTAGTTTTGAGTAGCCTGCGCGGTCCGATCCGGCATACTTCCCGGCCTGGTCGAGCGGGCCGTAGATGCGCAGGAACGCGAGCATGCGGTCCTTGTCGGTGCCGGTGAGTTCGGAATCCAGCGCGCCCTGGTTGACGGACTTCATGAGCAATTCAGAGACATGGCCGCGCGTGTCGTTCACGGCCTGGCGCATGACTACGGGCTTGCCGCCGTTGGCTGCATCGTTCTGCAGGTGCGCGGAGTTGGTCATGTTGACTTCCACCTGGAGTTCCACGCCAAGCTTTTTACAGTAGCTCAGGATGGTGGGGTGGATGCTGGGCAGGCGCGCGGGGCCGAAGTTCTGGTAGTGGTCGCCGGTCCATTTACAGGTTTGCGATGTGCCATCGGTAAATTTGACCTTGTCGCCGGGGCGGACGGTGTAGTTGCGGCCGCCGGGACGTTCGCGCGCTTCCAGCACGGTGACGGTGTAGCCCAGCGCGCGGAGTTCATACGCGGCGACCAGGCCTGCGATGCCTCCGCCGAGGACTACGACGGACGAGCCTTTTCCTGATCCGGGCGCGGCGGGGATGGGCGCGGGAGCGGCTTCAGCCTCAACAAATCCAAGGCCCTGCATGGCGAGGAACGCGGCGGAATAGCCGCCGGCCTGGCCGACTCGGGATAGAAAGTCACGTCGGGTAAAGCCCATCTGTAGCGTCTCCTCAAGGGTTCGCGTGCGGGATAAGTTGGATTTCGGGTATTCATCCGAATGTAATCTGCTGAGGCGGATTTGGCGAGGATTCTTTTTGGGCTGGGGCCGGCAGGGCCTTCAGCGCGGCGACTGGCACGGGTACCTCCCCCCCTCCTTATTGGGGTAAAGTCTTCATGGGATTGGGGTTAGGTCTGGACCTGGCTTCGACTGAGCAGAACTGGAAAAGCCGCCCCTGTGGGAGGGCGGCTTTGTTTTATCTCTATTTCTAGTTTACCAAAGTGGCAGGGGTAACTATGCCAACTATTTCTGGGGTGGAAGTCGTTTCGTTTGTTTGTGTTGCGAGTTTGGAAGAAGTGCCTGGGGCTTGACAGGTTTTGTGGTGGGCGGTCATTTGCTGCCGCAAACAATAACCCACCCTTTCGAAGAAGCCGAAAGGATGGGGCACCCTGCAGGTGTGTTTAGAGGCTAACTACGATTTTGCCGATCTGGGCGTTCGATTCCATGTAGCGGTGCGCTTCAACTATGCTGGCGAGGCCGTGAAAGACCTTGTCGATGCGTGGTTTGAAGGTGCCGGATTCAATTTGGTCGAAGATGTATTTCTCGCCGGCGGTGCGGATGGCGGGGTCGGGCATGAGCTCGAAGAGGGTGTAGCCGCGGATGGTGAGGTGCTTCATGAGCAGTGCGAAGAGGGGCATGGGAGTGGGTTCGGCGGCGAGCGCGCCGTACTCGAAAATGGTCCCGTGCTGGGCGGCGGCACCGGCCAGATCCATGATGGCGCGGCCGGCGACGGGGTCGAAGATCAGGCGCGCGCCCTTGCCCTGGGTGATCTCCATGACGCGGCTGACGAGCTTTTCTTCCTGTGTGACGATGACGTAGTCGGCCCCGCAGGCGAGGAGTTCGTCTCGCTTGGCGCGGGTGCGGGTGGTGGCGATCGAGATAGCGCCTTCCGCTTTGCAGATTTCTATGGCCGCGATGCCGACGGACGAAGAGGCCGCGGTGATGACGACGTAGTCACGCTTGGTGAGCTTGCCGAAGTGCACGAGCGCGCCCCAGGCGGTGAAGTACTGCATCCAGATGCTGGTGCCTTCTTCAAACGAGAGCTTTTTGGGATACGCAGCGAGGGCGCTGGCGGGGACGATAGCCACCTCGCCGTAGACGCCGTACGCGTCTGCCATGAAGGCTGGAACGGTGGAGCGGATCTGGCCTACGAGGGCGGGGTCTACGCCGGGGCCTACAGCCTCTACGGTGCCGCTGGCTTCATAGCCTAGCTTGCTGGGGAGCTTGGGGGCTACGAGGTATTTGCCTTCGCGAAAGGAGACTTCTGCGCGGTTGAGGCCGATGGCTTTGACGCGGAGACGGACTTCGCCTTCTGCGGGCTCAGGGGTGGGGAGGGCTTCTACTTGCAGGACTTCGGCTGGGCCGAGAGAGTGGAACTGAACGATTTGGGGCATGGTGGACTCCGAAAGACAAAGATTACAGGATGGGAGGGGTATAGCGGATGAATAAGGTTTTCTGGTTGATGAGGTGGGAGATGCAGGTCCTTCGACTGCGGCACTCACGGTGGGGCTGTGAGGGCCTTCGCTCAGGATGACAAGGTTGTGGGGGTGGGGGGGAGGGCGGTCGGTGGCAGTTTTGAGGATTTGGGTTTGGGAGGGGAGATGCAGGTCCTTCGACTGCGGCACTCACGGTGGGGCTTTGAGGGCCTTCGCTCAGGATGACAAGGTTGTGGGGGGTGGGGGGAGGGCGGTGGCAATTTTGAGGATTTGGGTTTGGGAGGGGAGATGCAGGTCCTTCGACTGCGGCACTCACGGTGAGGCTGTGAGTGCCTTCGCTCAGGATGACAAGATTGTGGGGGGGGGGTGGGGGAGGCCGGTCGGTGGCAGTTTTGAGGATTTGGGTTTGGGAGGGGAGATGCAGGTCCTTCGACTGCGGCACTCACGATGGGGCTGTGAGTGCCTTCGCTCAGGATGACAAGGTTGTGGGGGGGGTGGGGGAGGCCGGTCGGTGGCAGTTTTGAGGATTTGGGTTTGGGAGGGGAGATGCAGGTCCTTCGACTGCGGCACTCACGGTGGGGCTGTGAGTGACTTCGCTCAGGCTGACAAGGTTGTGGGGGGTGGGGGGAGGGCGGTCGAGCCGTGGGCTCGATACCCCACCCTTTCGATGAGGCTGAAAGGATGGGGCACCCAGGTCAACTGCGGATCCCCTTTCGGGGCTGTGGGGGCCTTCGCTCAGGAAGACAAGGTTGTGGGGGTGGGGGGAGGGCGGTCGAGCCGTGGGCTCGATACCCCACCCTTTCGATGAGGCTGAAAGGATGGGGCACCCAGGTCAACTGCGGATCCCCTTTCGGAGATGGCAAACAAAGGGCTAGGCGTCTTGCTCGTCCATGCCTTCGGCCAGTTCGCGTTGGGCTTTGTCGCCGCCGGCGATGACCTGGCCGTACTCGAGGATGGTGACCATGCCCACGCCTCCGCAGATGTTGCCCAGGACGGCGAAGAAGAACCAGTGGGGGTAGGCCTGCCAGGGGGCCTGGTGGGTGAGGACGGCGACGAAGACCTCGCCCGAGGTGGCGATGCAGTGGGCGAAATTGCCCAGGCCGACGATGAAGGTGAGCATCCATATGACGGCGACGGAGCCGGTGATGCTGTGGGAGCCGCTGACGAGCCAGGCGGCGAGCGCGATGATCCAGCCGCCCATGACGCCGGACCAGAAGATGGTGGAAGGTGGGTGGGCGAGGGCGTCGAGGCCTAGCTGGGCGATGGATTGCACGATGTTGGGCGCGAGCGCGGGGGTGAGCGAGACCAGGCAGGCAAAGGCCAGGGCGCCGAGGACGTTTGAGGGCAGGACGACGGCCCAGAGACGGATGGTGTTCCAGAATTCCTTGCCGCCTTCTGCCAGGACGAGCGCGACGGGGTACAGGGTGTTTTCTGTAAAGAGCTGCGAGCGGCCGATGATGACGACGATGAAGCCGAGCGGGTAGAACATGCGCGAGATGACATTGAGCGTGGGGGATGGGGGGAGCAGGGCCAGGGCGAGCGCGGTGCCGAGCGCGCTGAGGCCCATGAAGATGCCGCCGCCGAGCCCGGAGAGTCCGAGGGCGAGCGAGGTTCGGCGGAGCTCTGCGCGGGCGTTTTTGGCGACCTGGGTGTAGATTTCCTCGGCGGAAGGGCGGGCAAGGTCTTTTTGCTGGTCGGAATTGTTGTTGGCTTGTTGCTGGTCTTGATCGGGCATGGGTACTCCGTCGTCTACTTCTAAATCGTGGGATGCAGGAATCGCGCATCAGAAGGTTTATGGGTAAGCGCGTCCGTGTTTTTTTGAACTCGAAATCCGGGGCGGGAGAGGCTACGCCTGAGCGTCTAAAGGAGCTATTTGGCGCGGCGGGGGTGGAGGCGACGATTACCGCGGTGAAGGCCGGGGTGGATCCGGGGTCGTTTGCAGGAAGCGATGCGGCCGATGTGGCGTGGGTGGCGGGCGGGGGCGATGGCACGGTGCGCGCGGTGGCGGAGGCGGCGGTGCTGGGCGGGAGGGCGTTTGGGGTGCTCGCGCTGGGGACGCTGAATCACTTTGCGCGCGACCTGGATTTGCCATTGGAACTGGACGCGGCGGTCGCGGGGATTGCGCAGGATGGGACCACTGCGGTGGATGTGGGCGAGGTGCGGTGTGCGAAGGGCAAGGCGCTTACGTTTGTAAACAACTCGTCACTGGGGGCGTATCCGGCGATGGTGATGGAACGCGAACGGATGAAGAAGGCAGGGCGGAACAAGTGGGCCTCGCTGCTGGTGGCTTCGGTGAAGGCGTTTGTGAGGTTCCGGTGTATGACGGTGACGTTCGATGTGGACGGCAAAAGCAGGAGCTGTAAGACGCCGTTTTTGTTTGTGGGGAATAACGAGTATTGCCTGGATGGGGCTCGGCTGGGGAAGCGCGAGAGACTGGACCGCGGGGAGCTTTGTATGTATCTGGCGCCGGGGGCTACGCGGGCTACGATGCTGAGGTTTATGGCCGCGGCGGCGGTTGGGAAGCTGAAAGATTTGCCGGAGTTTGTGGAGTATCGGACGACGGCTTTTACGGTGAATGCCAAGAGGCGCAAGAGGTTGAGGGTTTCTCTGGATGGGGAGGTAAGGCGGTTGGCTGGGCCTTTGAGTTATGGGATTCGGGCTGGGGCTTTGCGGGTGCTAAAGGGGTGAGGACAGGCAACGACAAGGACAGAAGCAGATCCCCTTCGGGGCATGTCGTACAAAACGGGGGGTTGGATGGCGGTAGTGGCGCATGTTTCGGATTTGCATTTTGGGCGCGATGAGCCGGAGATGGCGGCGGGTTTGCTGGTCGCGCTGCGGGAGTTGGGGCCGGATGTGATTGTGATTTCCGGCGACTTCACGCAGCGGGCCAAGAAGAAACAGTTCAGGGCGGCGCGGGCGTTTATGCGGGAGATGCCGGCAGTTCCCAGGCTGGTGGTGCCGGGAAATCATGATGTGTCTGCGACGAATTTGCTGGAGCGGGCGCTGCGTCCGCTGCGTCGTTACCGGCGGTATATTTCTGCGGACCTGACGCCATATCTTGAGGTGGCGGGGGTCGCGATTGCGGGGATCAATACCGTGCGGGTGGTGGCGAGGAAAGATGGGCGGATCAATGGGTCGCAGATCGCTACGGCTTGTGGGCAGTTGGCGGGGGCGGCTGAGGGTGCGCTGCGGATCGTGGTGACGCATCATCCGATGGATTTGCCGGCGGAGGATACGAAGAACGCTGTGGTAACGCGGGCGCGTGTGGCGATAAAGGCGTTTGCGGGGTGTGGGGTGGATCTGTTTTTGTCCGGGCACCTGCATACGGGGCTCGCGCTGACGACGACTGCCAGGTATGGCGGACGCGGGATGGTGGTGGCGCATGCGGGGACGGCGATCAGCACGAGGACGCGGCGGGAGCCGAATGGGTGGAATGTCATTCGGGTGGCTGCGGGGACGATGGAGGTGGAACGGATGGCCTGGAGGGATGGGAAGTTTGTGGCGGAGGGGAGGAGCGGGTTTGTGCTTGGGGATGAGGGGTGGGTGGTCTCTTAGGAAAGACAAGGCTGAACCAGGAAAAGGTGGATAGAAGCGGGATAAAAGGGGAGCTAGTAGATCCGTCGTTCTACCCTTTTTCCTTTTTATCGTAGTTACGCCTTACTTTGCTTTGGCCTGGTGCGCTTGGGGCGGGTGCTGTGACGGGGCCAGATGCGGGCTACGCGGATGACGGTGAGGGTCCAGATGGCGCCGCAAAGCCAGCCGGCGATGACGTCTGTGGGGTAGTGCTCGCCGAGGTAGACACGGCTCAGGCCGATGGCTAGCGGCAGGATGATGGCGGGGGGGACGACCCGCCAGGGAGAGATGCCGCGGCGCAGGGCGAGCCAGCAGAGAGTGGCGTAGAGGACGGTTGAAAAGAAGGCGTGGCCGCTGGGGAAGGAGAACGTGGGCTCGTCATGCAGGGACCAGGTGAGATCCGGGCGGGCGCGGTGGAAGAGATTTTTGAAGCTGTAGTTGAGGATGAGCGCGCCGGCGATGGCGTAGGCGAGGATGCCGGCGGCACGCAGGTGGTCTCGCCAAAGCAGGCCGGCGAGGACGACGGCGAGGGCGGTGCAGAAGATGGCGATGGAGCCGATCTGCGTGAGTGCACGCATGAGTGCGTAGAACCACGGATTGGTGATGGCGTGGAGCTTGAGTTGCACGGCAACTTCCGCAGTGTGGACCGGTGTGAGCGAGAGGATGCCATAAACAAAGCTGAGGGCAAGCAGGCATGCCATCGCGCCGAGCAGGGAGAGGACCGCCGCGCCGGGGAGAAATTGCGTCTTACGTTTTATGAGATTGCTCAAGACACTTATCTTAGCTGGCGTGCTGGTTGCCGCGCCCGTTTTTGCGCAGGGGACCCGGCCTACCTCCGACCCGTACAAGGGTGATTTGACGACTATTTTTGACGCGCCGGACAGAGCGAAGAATCTGCAGATCGACCGTGTGATGGATCTGCTGAAGATCACGCCGGGAAAGAGTGTGGCGGATGTGGGGGCGGGGTCCGGGTGGTTTACGGTGCGTGCTGCGCGCCGGGTTAGGCCCACGGGTGCTGTGGCTGCGGAGGATATCAGCAGCGATGCCGTCAAGTACATTGACGAGCGGGCGAAGAAGGAAGGGCTCGGCAATATCAAGACCGTGCTGGGGACGCCCGATGATCCGAAGCTGGCAGCGGATTCGGTAGACGCGGCGGTGCTGCTGAAGATGTATCACGAGATCGCGAACCCGGTGTTCTTTATGCAGCATCTGCGCGGGGCGTTGAAGCCAGGGGCGCTGGTGGGGATCATCGACCGCAATGGGAGTGGGTCCGGAACGGATCATGGGGTGCCGGAAGCTACGGTTGAGAAAGAGATGGTCGAGGCCGGATATAAGAAGGTCGCCAAGTATGACTTTACGAAGAAGGATGGGCAGGATTACTTCTTGATTTATGAGGTGGCGCCTGGCATAAGATGAAGCCACGGTAAATAGAGGAGTGGCGCATGCGAGTTGCGGGTTGGTTGTTGGCGATGGCGGCTACGGTAACGGCTTCGGCACAGGTGAATGGCAAGGGCGTAATCACGCTGCCGGCGGCTCCGGCGGTGGCTGTGCATCCGGTAACGGATAGCTACGGCAGCGTAAGTGTTACGGATAATTACCGGTGGCTCGAGGACGCGAAGAGCCCGGAGACGCGGGCATATATTGCCGCGCAGAATACTTATACGGATCAGTATTTATCGCAGTTGAAGATGCTGCCCAGCGTGCGGACGCAGATGGCGGCGTTGCTGAAAGTCGACCAGATGAGCACTCCGCAGTTGCGTGGCGGCAAGTACTACTTTACGAAGCGGCTGGCGGACGAGAATCAGGGCTCGATCTACATGCGGGAGAGCCTGCATGGCGCGGATATCAAGCTGATCGACGGCAACTCGCGTAGCTCGGATGGCAATACTTCGGTCAACTTTCAGGGTGTGACTGACGATGGCAAGCTGCTGATTTACGGGGTTCGCGTGGGTGGCGCGGATGAGAGTGAGGTGCACTTCTTCGACCTGAAAACGCGCGCGGACACCACGGATATTCTGCCGACGGCGCGCTATTCTGGCGTGTCTGTGGCGCCGGATGGGAAGGGTGTCTACTACGCGCGTTACTACCCGAAGGACGGGGCGCGGGTGTTCTACCACGCGTTTGGCGGCGGCACGGAAGCGGACACGATGCTGCTCGGCAAGAGCTACAAAGGCGAGAAGCTGGGGGAGATCGACTACATCAACGTTCGCTTGACGGACAACGGGCGTTACCTGATTTTCAATATCGACCGAGGCGTGCCGGCCACGCGAGTGGATGTGCTGGTGATGGATCTGCACACGCATGACGCGGCAATCAAGCCGCTTGTTTACGGTGTGGAGGCGCGGTTCCGTGTGCTGGTGAATGGCGACGATTTCTATGTCGATACGGACCTGAATGCGCCGAATCACAAGATCGTGAAGGCTGTGATGGGCAAGGCGCCGGAGGACTGGAAGGTCATCATTCCGGAGGCGAAGGACGTACTTGAAGGCGCGAACATTGTGGGCGGCAAGATGTTCATCAAGCGGCTGCACGATGTGAAGAGCGAAGAAACGATCTACACGCTCGAAGGCAAGGAAGTGGGCAGGATTTCGCTGCCCGGGATAGGCGATGAATCGGGGCTCTCCGGACGGCCGGTGGACCAGGAAGGGTTCTATACCTTCCAGTCGATCATCCTGCCGCCGACGACGTACCACTACGATGTGAAGACCGGGAAGAGCGAGGTTTTCAACCAGTCGAAGGTGCCGTTTGACTCTGCTGCTTATGAGTTGAAGCAGGTGTTTTATACGTCGAAGGATGGCACGAAGGTGCCGATGTTTATCGCGGGCAAAAAGGGCCTGAAGCGCGATGGCAGTGTGCAGCTTTTGATGACCGGCTATGGCGGTTTTGCGGTGAGCGAGACGCCTACCTGGAACCCCGAGTACGCGTGGTGGATGGAGCAAGGCGGCTGGTTTGCGCTGCCCGATCTGCGCGGCGGCAACGAGTATGGCGAGGCCTGGCACAAGGCTGCGATGTTCGAGAAAAAGCAAAACGTTTTTGACGACTGGTATGCCGCGGCGGAGTATCTTGACCGCGAAAAATACACGTCGCCCGCGCATTTTGCGATCCGTGGCCGATCAAACGGCGGCCTGCTGATGGGTGCGGCGATCACGCAAAGACCGGAGCTTTGGGGCGCGGTGTGGTGCGGGTATCCGCTGCTCGATATGCTGCGCTACCAGAACTTCCTGGTAGGGCGTACGTGGACGACGGAGTATGGCTCGAGCGACGATCTGACGCAGTTCCCCTACATCTACAAGTACTCGCCGTATCAGCATGTGGTGGCGGGGACCCGGTACCCGGCGATCATGTTCTTTACGGGCGATGGCGACACGCGCGTCGACCCGATGAACGCGCGCAAGATGACGCCGCTGGTGCAGACCGCGACCGGCTCCGGAAGGCCTGTGCTGCTGCACTACTCGTTGAAGGGCGGCCACTCTGCTGGAGTGAGTCAGACGCAGTTGGTGGAGGACTACTCGGATGAGATGGGCTTCCTGTGGACGGAAACGAAGTAGTCCGCACCAAAAACCATCGCGAATCCTGGCCTTAGACTGGGGCAAATGCGTGCGGGATGTGGACGCCAACCAGATTGAGGCCGATGGATGACATCGGTGATTATTCTGGCGGAGAAGGTTGGCTGTGTTCCTGTTGCTTACGGCCCGCTCCGGCAGCCAGCAGCAGTTTGCAGGCGCCAGCGCTCCCCCCCTCAGTGCCAGCCGGGCCTCGGTTCATCAGGCATCCCCACAGAATGGACCTATCGTAAGCGACTGACACCTTTCCGTTCACGCACGCGAGCAGTACTGATCCATGGAGTTCAAATGAACAACTTAGTGACAGCCACACCTCAGGAAGCCCAGCCTTCCGCCACCGCCTTGCCTTTGCAAACGAAAACAGCTTCATCCAACCGGCGTCGCTTCCTGAGCCAGGCAGGCTTGACTGTAGCAGCGATGGCTACGTGCGCTCCTGGCGCCAAGGCACAAGGCGTAGCCGGCAGCCCAGCGGCGAGCGGGGACTTCCCTTTCGGCAAGATGTCTGACGACTCCCGCATTCAGAGCTCGTTTGAGATCCGGGTAGCCGCTGCGATCGCAAACGCAAGGATTCCAGTGCCGCCGCATGCGACCAATGGCGACGAAGCCGCGTACCCGGACGGCTCTGCGACCTTCACGAAAGCGGTTCTGCAGGATTCGATCGGGCTGGTGAATCCGCACGCATACAAGACGTTCAAGAAAGCGCTGGCGACTGGAAATCCTGAGGACTTTGAAAAGATCGTTACCGGCGGGACGCGCACGCTGAACGGGCCGCAGGGTGCGTTTGCCTACTCGCTTGAAGGAGCGGATGCGACCCAGTTTGGTAGCGCGCCGAACGCTGGATACCAGGAAACGGTCACGGTGGTACCGGCGCCCCCGGCGTTTGCAAGCGCGACGTGGGGCACTGAGTTGACGGAGCTTTACTGGTGCTCGTTGCTGCGCGATGTGGCGTTCACGGACTATCCAACCAGCGCTATCGCGGCCGCCGCTTGCGCCGAACTTACGAGTATGGACAGCTACGCAGGACCGCGGGATGCGCATGGCAAAGTGACGCCGGCGTTGCTGGCGCGTGGCTACTATCCGGGCGAGACGCTGGGGCCGTATATCTCCCAATTGATCATCACTCCGACGGTGTTCGGCTCGGCGATTTTGACGAATACATTCATCACCTACCAGGCGGGCACCAACTACATGCTGGACCCGGAGACGTTTCAGCAGGTGCAGACGGGCATCGATACCGGGCTGCTAAACCAGGTCAATCCAACGGTGCGCTACCTGCACAATGGCAGAGGTCTGGCGGCATGGACGCATGTCGACGTGCTGTTTCAGGCCTATTTCACGGCATTTCTGGTGATGGCTTCAACGGGCTGCCCGCTGAATCCGGGGAATCCGTACCTGAAGTCAAAGACGCAGAACGGGTTCTGCACGCTGGGCGGCCCGGACATTTCGGCCACCATCGGGGAAGTTGCGGCGAAGGTTCTGGATGTCGTCTGGTACCAGAAGTGGGTTGTGCATCTTCGTCCGCGTCCGGAGTCGAGTGGAGGCATTGCCTACCTGGCGAAAACCGGCCGAGCGAGCCAGGTACAGGCGCAGCTACACTCCAATTTCCTGAAGTCAGAGGCTCTGAAAGCGAGCTTCCATGAGTTCAACAGCTACTTTCTGGCGCAGGCCTTTCCGGAAGGCTCGCCGGCGCATCCGGCTTACCCGACCGGGCATGGGACGGTTGCGGGGGCCTGCATTACCGTGCTCAAGTTCTTCTACGATGGGGACTTTGTGATCGAAAATCCGGTGGTGCCAAGCCCGGATGGACTGTCGCTCGAACCCTACCGCGGACCGGATGCAAATCGACTGACTGTGAATGGCGAGCTCAACAAGCTGGCGCACAACATCACGTTCGGCCACGGGATCCACGGCGGTATTCACTGGAGGAGCGATAGCGACGCCTCCATCCTGCTGGGCGAGGCGTTCGCGCTCAGCTTCCTGCAGGACAAGGTCAAAACCTATAACGAGAAGATGACGGTGCGCCTGACCAAACTGGATGGCAGCACCGCAATCATTTCCAACCAGTAAGCGCTCCCTTTGCAGAGAAAAGCGCCTTTCGCCCTTGTGGCGGAGGCGCTTCTGTTTTGCAGGCGGAGCGCAACTGGTTGCCGACGATCTAGCCTCGTTGCAGTCCCCCCGCCACCATCTGTAGTGCGAAAGACGCGCTAGACTGGTTTGGGCACCCGCCGAACGCCGCTGCCAGCTCGTCAATCTGCTCTACAAAGAGGTGTCGACAGCACGTCCTTTGACCCGGCGACGAAAGACATCTTTGCCTCAAACGGCGATGGCACCCTGACGATCATTCACCAGGACAGCGCGGACAAATACCACGTACTGCAGACGCTGACGACGCCGGTCGGGTCGCGGAATCTGGGGCTCGATCCAGTGACCCACAAGGTATTTGTGGTGGCAGCAAAGTTTGGGCCGGCACCTGCTGGTGGGGGCCGGAAACCAATGCTGCCAGGGACGTTTGAGCTGCTGACGATTGAACGCGTCACGAAGTAGGCCGATGCGTTAGCAAGCACCCACCCCCCGCGTTAGAGGAGGTGGGTGTTCTTATTTGCGGTGGCCTTCAAGCAGATGTTTTTACTTTGTGATACAAAGTGATAAGAGCAGCAATCCTTATTTGCGGGGATTGCTGCGACTGTCCACTTTGCATTGCAAAGTGACAGTAAGTGACTTAACTGGAGAATTCTATGAACACGTTGACTGCAACGATGACGCAACCGGCCGGATTGGCAGGCCTTCCCTCTCGATCACTGGGAATGAAGCTGATCCTTGTAAGCGTGCTCGCGCTCATCATGGCGATCCCAACTTTTTTTGTGGGCGGCCTGGTCCAGGAACGAAGCCGGGGGACTGCCGACACGGTAGAGACTGCGCCAACGCAGACACTGGCCGGATTGCCGATCCGGGTGGTCGATAGCTATCGCTCGGTCAATCGCTCGCTCAAGTATGTGCTGCTGTTCCTTGGGCTGGTATTTGGGACCTACTTCGTCTTTGAGGCGACAACCGGGAAGAAGGTGCATCCGGCACAGTACGTGCTGGTGGGCATGGCGCAACTGATCTTCTACTTGCTGCTGTTGTCGCTGTCGGAAAAGATCAGCTTTGACGAAGCATTTCTTTTCGCGGGCACATCCACCGTGTCGTTGCTTTCGATCAATGCGGGTTGGGTCTTTGGTGCAAGGACACAGATGATACGAGGCTTCATCGTCTTCAGCCTGCTCTACGTGCTGATCTTTCTGCTGCTGCGGGTGGAGCAGGATGCCCTTTTGATTGGGGCAATTTCAAGCTTCATCGTGGTGGCTAGCTTGATGTATTTCACGCGGCAACTGGACTGGTATGACTCGCTGGCCACGTTGGCTGCGCCAGCAAAGCAATACGAGGCGATGCCAGCGGCACCCCAGTCTTGATCGCAATCTGAGCTGCTTGCTTAGGCGCGAAAAAGCGCCTCCACCCTTGCGGATGGAGGCGCTTTGGCTTGCTGCGAACTAGGCTGCTGCGGAGGTCGCGACTTCGTCGGGCGCATCGGACTTGATGGTGACCTTGACGTGCGCGGTGACTTCGCGGTGGAGCTTGACGGGGACGTGGAACTCGCCGAGCTGCTTGAGGGGCTCTTCAAGCGCGATCTTGCGGCGGTCGATGGTGTAGCCCTGCGCTTCAAGCTGCTGCGCGATGTCGCCGGAGGTGACGGAGCCGAAGAGGTGATCGTTCTCGCCGACCTTGCGCTCGAAGGTGAGTTCGACGGCAGACATCTGCTTCGCGAGCTCTTCTGACGAGGCCTTTTCCTTGGCGGACTTGCGGATCGCCGAGCCCTTCATCTGCTCGATGACGGCCTTATTGGCGGTGGTGGCCTGGATGGCGAGCTTGGCGGGGAGCAGGTAGTTGCGGCCGTAACCGTCGGCTACCTTGACGACGTCGCCGCGGTGGCCGAGCTTGTTTACGTCTTCTTTAAGGATGACTTCCATGGTGTGTCTCCGGTGTTCTTGCGCGGGTGTGTGGGCCGGCCGCGAGGGTTAAAATGCGTGAGATAAGTGCTACGCGGAAAATGGGAGAAACTCGGCGATGGTCGTGGGTTTGGGGATCGGATCGCCAAACTCACGCATGACGGCCAGATGTCCACCGATTGCTTCAAGTATGTTCTGCTTGATCTTTGGCAAGGTTGGTCCGGTGGAGATGCAGCCGGGGAGGTCAGGGACATACGCGCTATAACCGGTGGGGGTCTTCTCGTAGATCACTAAATACTCGCTCATGGCTACCTCTTCTCCAGCCCAGCTTGTTTCAGGATACTCAGCCTGGTGCCCGTTGCAACCTCATCAGACGGATGGCCGGGAATAGTGACGGTCCCCGGCTTGTCCGGATGGCGGAAGTGACGATGGCTGCCGGTCGTACGGACCTGCTGCCAGCCATCGCGTTCGACCTGTCTGATGAGATCGCGAACCTTCATCGAGCGTACTTAGAAGCGTGCGGCGAAGGCGAGCAGAGCGATGTTGCGGGACTGCTTGATGGCGAGCGACAAGCGGCGCTGGTGGCGGGTGCAAACGCCGGTCAAACGACGCGGGACGATCTTGCCGCGCTCTGCAACGAAGCCCTGGAGGAGGCGGACATCGCGGTAGCTGATGGCGTCAATCTTTTCCGTGCAGAACTTGCAGACCTTCTTGCGGCGGAAGAACTTGCGTCCGCCGGGGCCGCCGGGACCGCCCGTACGGGGAGGACCGCCAGGACCGCCGGGGCCGCCAGCGGGGCGCGGGGTGCGGGGCGTGTAGGTGGAAGGTGCGGAGGAAGAGGCTGCGGGAGCGGTGGTCTGCTCGGGCGCTGCGTTTGAGGTTTCGTCAGCCATGGTGTTTCCTTTCGGGGTGGTGCGGTTTGCTCAGGTCCCGCTCCAGGCTTGTGAGAAGCCTATGGATGGAAGAAGCGGGGTGAGGGTGCGGCGGATTGGTGGTCCTCCTCATCGCAAAGTGCGCGATGATGAGGCACCCAAAGTCTTAGTTATGCGTTGACCGCTTCGGCGACCGGGGCTTCCGTCTCGGCTGCGGCCGCGGGCGGCTCCGCAGTTTCAGGGGTAGCCGGAGTGGGCTCCGTCGGGTTCTCGGCGGTGGAGGCAGCGGCCGGGAAGGCAGTCTGCGGGACCGGGATGGACGAGCGCTTTACGTGCGTATCACGGTGCTGCTTGATCTTGGCGAGGCGCTTCTCTTCCTCGTCCATGCGGACCGTGATGAACTTGATGACCTGCTCGGAGACGCGCAGGCGGCGCTCGATTTCGCCCATCAGGCCGCCGGGGGCCAGAACGGTGAGCAGAACGTAGAAGCCGTCGTTGAACTTGCGGACGGTGTAAGCGAGCCGGCGACGGCCCATCTTCTCGGTGGTGCGGATCTCGCCGCCGCCATCCGTGATGTTCTTGCTAAAGCCTTCGATCAGCTTGTCGAGGTCTGCTTCTTCAACGTCCGGACGGACGATGAACATGATTTCGTAGGTACGATTCATTGCATCTGCTTTCTGCGAAGTTCTGCTTCGCACCGTGTGAGCCCTGTTGGCGTATGCCAGTGAGTTCGCAAGCGGTTTGGTTTGCTGCCTTTTTACGACGCTGGACTTTCCGGTTGCCCGTTGGCCTTGCGGTTGAACTCATTCATGGCGCGTGGAGCGCCTTCTTTTACGATCATCTCCACGGCTCGCTGGACGTCGTCTAAGACTAGGTCCAGTTCCTGCAATTGCATCTTGCGCATGGGGCTGAGCAGAAAATCTGCGCCGCCTCCGCGTTTGACCTGGCCACTTTCACCGGACTTGCCGACTCCTATTCGGATACGGGTCCAATCCGGCGTGCCGAGCGACGCCAGGATTGATTTTATCCCGTTATGGCCGTTCGCGGAACCCTGCACCTTGATTTGGATCTGGCCGAGGGGAAAATCCAGCTCGTCATAGATCACGATCAGGTTGGCCGGGGTGAGTTCAAGCTCCCTCAAAAGTCCGGCGACGGACAGTCCGCTTAGATTCATGAAGGTTTCCGGTTTGGCCAGAAGAACATCCTGGCCGGCCAGAGTGATGCGCGCCGTGAGTGCTTTGCCGCGGCGGTTTGAGACCGTGGTTCCGGCGGTTTCGGCAATCCGGTCGAGTGCGAGAAACCCGGCGTTGTGCGGGGTGAACTGGTACTCGGGTCCGGGATTGCCTAGGCCGACGATGAGGAACATGGAGGAGCTCGCCGGGGCTAAAGCCCCCGTTATAGAGAGGGAGGTTGGGGGGGGGATAAAGCCCACCGAACCTCCCGGTACGGCTACTTCTTTTTGGGAGCGGCTTTGGCGTCGGTGGCCGGGGCTGCAGCGGCGGCATCGCCCTTGCCCTTCTTGGCTACTTCCGGCTCGGCTGCGGGTGCGGCTGCTTCTTCTACAGCTTCTTCCTTGATCTCGGTCACGTGCGCGACAAGCGTGGTCGGATCGCCGATGTACTTGATTGAGCCCATCTGCGGCAGGTCCGAGATGTGGATGGCGCCGTACATTTCCAGGCCGGAAACGTCGACATCAAGGTGATCCGGGATGTCGCCGGGGAAGCACTCAATCTCAACTTCGCGCATGATCTGGTCGAGCACGCCGCCGGCAGTCTTGACGCCGATTGCGGTGCCGGTCAGCAGGACGGGAACGGAGACGCGCATGGCCTTGTCCATCGCGATGCGCTTGAAGTCAGCGTGCAGCAGCTTGCCCTTGATGGGCTCGTGCTGCCAGTCAACGATCATGGCCTTGGCGAGCGGGGCGCCTTCAACGTTGAGGTCGAAGATGGTGTTGTGGCCGGATTCAGAATGCAGAATCTTGGTGACGACTTTGGGGTCGACGGTAACCGCGACGGAATCAATGCCGGCGCCGTATACGACTGCGGGAATCTTGCCTTCGACGCGGACGCGACGTGCGTGGTTCTTGTTGAACTTGCCGGTGCGCGGGGTGGCTACGACTGCTTCAAACTTGGGAGCTGCCATGGTGTTTCCTTTCGGGCACGATCCGGGTTGGATCGCTCCGTTTGCGGCATGGGCCGCGGTGAGTAATGCGTGGGCGGAGAGCGGGTCGCGGAGGCTAAAGCCCGTTTTCGTTCGTCCAAAAATGTCGAGGCTCAAGCCTCGACCTACCTATATCCTAGGCGAACAGCGTCGAAACGCTGGTCTCCATGTGGATGCTTTCAATCGCGCGGCCGAGCAGGCCGGCGATCGAGAGAACTTTGATCTTGCCGGAAGCTTCCAGCTCTTTTGCTTCTTCCCGCAGCGGTATGGTGTTCGCCACTACGAGCTGCTTCATCGGCGACTTGCTGATGTTTTCGATCGCCGGGCCCGAAAGCACGGCGTGGGAGGCGCAGGCGTACACCTGTTCCGCTCCCTGGGCGAGCAGCGCGTCTACCGTTTTGCAGAGCGTGCCGGCCGTATCGACAATGTCATCGAGGATGAGGCAGCTTTTGCCGCGCACATCGCCGATGACGTTCATCACTTCTGTCACGTTGATATCAGTCCGACGTTTGTCGACGATGGCCAACGGGGCGTTCATTTTTTTGGCGAAAAATCTCGCCCGTTCCACTCCGCCTGCGTCCGGGCTGACCACAGTCAGGTTGGGCAGGTTGAGCTCCCGGAAGTACCCCACCAGCACGGGGCTGGCGAAGAGGTGATCGACCGGAATGTTGAAGAAACCTTGAATCTGCGCGGCGTGCAGATCGACGAGCAGGGCACGGTTTGCGCCCGCCGTCGTCAGCAGATCCGCGACGAGTTTGGAACTGATAGCGACCCGCGGACGGTCCTTGCGGTCCTGCCGGGCGTAGCCGTAGTACGGAATCACGACGGTAATGCGCGCGGCCGAAGCCCGTTTGAGCGCGTCCATCATGATCAAAAGCTCAACCAGGTGCTGGTCTACCGGGCGGCAGGTCGGCTGGATGACAAACACATCCGCACCGCGCACGTTTTCCAGCAATTGAAAGTGAATCTCTCCGTCAGCGAACCGCTGCAGCCGGGTTTGGCCAAGGGGTACGCCAACAAATTCACAAACCTGTTCGGCGAGAGGTTTGTTGGCCTCTCCCGAAAAGATCTTGAAGCGCTTTGACTCGCTTAGCCGGCCGGCCCGTTTCCGGTCCGGCGCGGTCTTGAGCGAGCCAGCTGCGTTCGGTGCTGCGGCTTCCAGCGTGATGCCCAGAGCGATGTTGGTCTCTTCGGCAATCTGCTGGTCGCGCGCGGAATCAGGGGGAAGAACTGCAGGTGTGGTCGTTTTACTCACGTGTGAAACTCCTGTGGCTGGTTGGCCGTGGGTGGTTCCTGCTGCTTTGTTCTGTGCTTCTTTAAGCTCCGGGCTGGTTTGCCCGGGTCCCTGCAAGGCAATGCGTTTGTTGCTTGATGCTTGACTCTGTGCCAATTGTGGCTGAGGTGCAAACTGCAAACTCCAACTGCTTCTACTGCGGGCGTCCGTTCTCAAACGCCATCAATAACCTTGTATTCCTACATTCACCGCGTGTTGCGGGGTGAAACTGGTGCGGATGGACTCTGGTTGGGCGACCAGGATTCGAACCTGGACTGAGAGCTTCAAAGGCTCCTGACCTACCGTTAGTCGATCGCCCAGTAGTATCCAGTACTAGTGTACCGGGAAACGATCACTCTGCGAACATGTTGCTCCAGTACAGAGGGCGGGGCAAAGTCGTCGTGACGATTGCCTGAACGCCTTGTTGCTGCAGCCTTTGTTGAGCGGCGCTTGCGTCTGCCTGCGACCGGTAAAGGCCGAACAGCGCGGAGCCTGATCCGGAAAGCGCACTAAATATAGCTGCGTTGCCGGAATCCGTACCCATCAACTGTCGCTTGATCTCACGGAGCAGGGGATACTGCAGAAAGACGACCGATTCAAAGTCGTTTTCAATCCCGGCGTGGACAAGCGCGAGTAGGGACTCGGCCAGATCGTTTCTGCTTCCGCTCGTACCTTCTGAAGGTGGGTGACGTTGTTCACGAGAGAGCCCATGCAGTTTCTCAGGGCTGTTCTGGCCTGGAGGCTCAGAACTCGGGTCAGAAAAAATACCGGAGGCGCCGGACTCGGTCTGCTGTGGTCCAAAAACAGACGCGTAGGTGCGGCTCAACTCCTCTAGAGTATCGCGGATTGGCAGATTGTGCAAATCCGGGCCCGCTTCATAGCGTGCATCCCAGTCGCGAAACGCCTGGGGCGTGGAAACACCGCGTGAAGGCAACGCGATCACACAGGGAATTTGCGATGAGCCGTCCAGGCTCACGTCGTCTACCGCTTCCACCACCTGGCCGCGATCGGACCCCAGAACTGAGCCGCCCAGCAGAAAAAGCGGCACGTCTGAGCCCACTTCCGCGGCAATCCGCAGCCGAACCTCGCCTGGCAGGGCCAAAGAAAGTTCCCGTTCGAGCCCCAGCAAGGCGGCGGCCGCGTTAGCCGACCCTGCACCCATCCCCCCCTGGATCGGCAGATTCTTCTGGATTGAGATCTCCACCTGCGCGTTCATCCCGGCCGCATCAAGGGCCTTTTCCGCCATTTTCCAGACAGTGTTGCGTGCGTCGAGCGGGACTCGCGGATGGTTCGACGTCAGCGTGATGCTGGTTTTGTGCGCAGGTTGCGCCGAAACCGTGAGCTGATCATGCAGGGCAACGGTCTGATAAAGCGTTCTTAGACCATGAAAGCCGTCAGGCCGAGGCCTTCCGATAGCTAATCCGAGATTGATTTTTGAGTAGGAACGAACAGTTGAGGACATATCCAGCTTGGCTTTGAACGGGATGAGCATAGCAGAAAGCGATAATTTGCATAAAGGCTGATCCAAGTTAAGAGCGAGTAACGTTATCTACATTAGAATAATCTTACCAACGAGACCTTTTCGACAGATTTCACGAAACCAGACGCCCTCTGGCCAATCATCTCCCTAAAGGATTCCACCTTGCGCATGCGTGCTCTACTTCTCTCTCTCCCCCTCTTCGCGGCGATCGGTTGTGGTATTTCTACCCCGGTCACTTCCATAACCCAGCCTGAAATTTCGAATGGAATGCAAGGCAAGATGTACGGCGGTCAGCAGCCCATCGTAGGCGCGACGGTCAGCGTCTATGCAATGAGTTCTGCCGGCTACGGTGCGAATGCGACCCTGCTTGGTACCCCGGTTACGACGGATAGCTCGGGAGGCTTCAACTATGGCCCCTACACCTGCCCCGCAAATAACCCTCCTGTTTACATCATTGGCCGCGGCGGCAACTCAGGCGCAGGCTCCAACACTGCCATCGCCCTGGCAGCCGGAATCGGCAACTGCAACACAGCCGCATCCGTATACGTGAACGTCAATGAAGTCACAACCGCTGCCACCGCCTTTGCGCTCAGCCACTTCTTTACGACCGACGTCAGCACCGGTGCCGGCTCCATCGGCGGAACCGCGACCGCAGCCGAGGGCAACAACATCGGCATGGTCAACGCCAACCTCTACACCATCCCGCTTCTCGTCAACTTCATCAGCGGTGCGGCCAACACCAGCACGGCGACCGTTACGCTCGAGACTGCCAAGCTGAACACGATCGCGAACATCATTGCGGCCTGCGTCAATACCGCGCCTTCGACGAGCCCCAACTGCACGACGCTCTTCTCAAACACCAAGACGCCCGCAGGCACCGCCCCCCCGACCGACACGCTGCAGGCTGCGGTCCGCATCGCGCTCTATCCCTACCAGAACGTGACCAACCTGTATAACCTCAGCACGCCGGCTTCTCCTTTCGTCGGTCTGACGTCTGCTCCGGCTGATTTCACCCTCGCGGCTTCCTACACCTCGGCCAACCTCGGGCTCGCCATCACCGGCACCGCAACCTCCGGCACCAGCTCCAACATCGACATCGATGCAACGGGCCGGGTCTGGTTCCCCACCAACAAGACCACCGCACACGGCATCGCTTACTTTGACCCGTCGACGACCAGCTTCAGCTCGGTCTACGGCACCAGCCTGACCAACCCCCAGTACGTTGCGATCGATACGTCGAACACGCCGCTGGTGTACGGAACCGACCTGGCAAGCAACAAGATCCTGGCTGTATCCACTGCCAGCCCGAGCGCAGCTGGTCAGACTACCTACACACTCGTCGGCGGTACCAGCACTGGTCCCCTGGCCTTCGCCAACACTCCCACCACTGCCAACGCGCTTCTATTCGCCGGCCAGACGAACTCTGGCTACGGATTCTACGAAGTCGGTCCCGCAAACACCAACCCTACCTTCCAGGCTGCCTTCACCACGATGCCTACCGGTGTGGCTGCTTACACCCGCAACAGCCCCTCGCAGTACTACGAGTTGGAAGCGGCGACCAGCGGTTCCTCCACTGCCTGCCGCTTTGAAAGCAGCTATGCAGATGGCGTTCCGGCTGACTCCTCCAACCAGATCATCGCCTCGGCTTCGACCACCCCCTGCATTACCGGTGGCGCTGCGCAGATGCTGCAGGGAACGAACGAGAGCCTGGGAGTGGCAACGACCGCGAACCAGCTTTGCAGCTTGAACCAAGCCGCTTGCTTCACCGCCCCCACCGCAACCAACGCTCCTGAAGGCATCGCGCTTGATGGCGACGCAAACGTCTGGATTGCAAACTCCGGCAATAGCTCGGTCACGACGTTTGCCTTCTCCGGCAGCCAGACCTATACCGCAACCAGCCCGATTCCTTACAGCCACAGCGCCACGATGCCCAAGCCTTATGGCATCGCGATCGATCGCAGTGGCAATGTCTGGACCTCGAACGCCGGATGCGTCACCACCACTGCAACCGCCTGCACCCCGGGTAGCTATGTCCTTTCAGAATTGATCGGCGCAGCGGCACCCACCTTGACTCCGCTCGCCGTACAGAGCGGCACCACCCCCACGGGTGGCAGCCGCCCGATGATCGAGCCGGTCAAGGGTCAGCGGTAGTACACACAAAGAGTCAAAGTAGGCAGGAATGGCCCGCCAGAGCGATCTGGCGGGCCATTCTTTTTTGATCTGTAAGGTGTCCGCTTGCGCGCTTGATCGCGCTCACTACAGGTTGAAGGCGATGAGACAGGGCCCGGCGCCTGTCCCGTCCAAGGTCTCGGAAAGGGGGCAACCTTAGTGCTCCAGCGAGCGGAGATGCAGGTCCTTCGACCGCCTCCGTCGAAGGGGCTGACGGACTCCGCCTCAGGATGACAATCTGTTGGCACGATGGTCAGGGATGAGGGGGAGTTTCGTTGCTGAAAGCTGGGGAACAAATGACGGCGTCTGCTTGTTGTTGAAGCCTTACCAGGTTGTCACCTGAGCAGCTGAAGCGTTGGTCGGCCTCTAGCGAACTCGATCTGGTGCAGCCTACTCGTACTTCAGGGTTTCTACCGGGTCCAGTTTGGACGCCCGGGTGGCGGGCAACATGCCAAAGAAGACGCCAACCATTACGGAAGTGAAAAGCGCAATTACCGCGGACCAGGGCGAAACCGGGATGTGCACTGGGGTAAACAGCCCTGCGCCTAACGGGATTGCCAGCCCGATGACCGTACCGATGATTCCGCCCGCGAGCGATAAAAACACGGCCTCCGTCAGAAACTGCAGGCGTATTTCCTTCGCGGTTGCACCCAGCGCCTTGCGAATGCCGATCTCTCGGGTTCGCGCAGAAACGTTGGCCAGCATGGAGTTCATGATGCCCACGCCGGACACGATAATGGTCAGAACCGCCGCCAGCGACAGCACAATCGTCAGCATATTGGCGATCTTGTCCATATCCTGCAGAATCTCTACCAGCGTATCGGCCTTGTAGACAGAGGTCGAGCGATGCCGGCTCGCGATCACGCGCTTGATCTCGATGGCCGCCGGTGTCACCATATCCGAACTTGCCATGGCGAAAAAAATCTCCTTCACCGTGTCGGTACCGGTGAAGTAGCGCGCCACCTCATAGGGGATCAGGATGGTTTGATCGCCACCAATTTCGTCGTAGTCCTGCGCGACCGAGACGCGCTCAGAAAACACCCCGATGACCGTGAACGGGATTGAGCTGATGTTGATCTGCTGGTTGATCGCCGCTTCCGGGCTGCCGAAGAGCTGGATCGCAAACGGCTTTAGAATGATCGCCACTTTGCTGTGCTGAGACGCGTCTTCGTTGTCGAAAAAGCGGCCTGCATTCACGTTGAAGTTGCGGATTTCCTTGTATTGCGGCGAAACACCTAGAATCTTGGTCGTCGCGGTACGTCCGCCCGGGAGGCGAATATCGTCTGAAAACTCCAGCATCGGCGACGCGTAAACAACGCCCGGCACCTGCTCAACGACAGCCTTCATGTCGTCGCGCGTCATCAGATCCTGCGAGATTGTGTTGTCCGGGCCCGCAACGTTGCCGCCACCGTACAGCATTTCAATCTTGTTGGGGCCAATGGAGGAGATCGTATCGAGCGCGTACTGCTTGCCAGTCAGTCCGACCGTGACGACCAGAATGATTGAGGCTGAACCAATAATCATGCCGAGCATCGTCAGCAGGAAGCGGATTTTTGAGGCGCGAAACGAGTCAATGGCGAGCTGAATCGTCTCCGCGAAGGCGATGGACGAGGTGGCGCTAGCGAGCGTGGCGTCAAAGGACCGGATGGCCTGGGCCGAAGTCGTTGCGGCAACGGGTTTTTTTTCGCTCGCCATGGTTGTTTAGACTCATATCAGTATGGCAGCGGTGCAGCGTTTCGCGCTATGCTTTAGGCAAGGAAGAGTGGCCGAGTGGTTGATGGCTCCAGTCTTGAAAACTGGCGAACCTGAAAGGGTTTCGGGGGTTCGAATCCCTCCTCTTCCGCCATTTCTCACTATCACTTCGGTGCGGATTCCCCAAATGGGCGTTCGAATCCCTCCTCTTCCGCCATTTCTCACTATTACTTCGGTGCGGATTCCCCCATTGGGGGTTCGAATCCCTCCTCTTCCGCCATTTCTCACTATCACTTCGGTGCGGATTCCCCCAATGGGGGTTCGAATCCCTACTCTTCCGCCATTTCTTACTATCACTTCGGTGCGGATTCCCCCAATGGGGGTTTGAATCCGAGCGGGGTAAAGTGTCTTCTACCTGTAAGCCAAAGTCGCACTTGAGCCGCGATGACGGGTAATCCTGGCAGCAGGGCTCAGGTACGCGAAAACCCACTGCCCACTTCAGGTGCAGTTTTTACCAGACCTGGGTCCAGACCTAAGTGCTATCGGAAGAAGACTTTAGGCTTAGAAAGTAGGGGGCGGGACTCGAGCCGTACTTTCTACGAAAGCCGCGCTTTCAGTAGATCCCGAGACACCGCATCCAGAACGCCGTTGAGGAAGTGAATGGATTCCGGGGCCGCGTAACGTCTGCCCACTTCTAGCGATTCATTGATCACAATTGCGGCCGGAGTCATGGGGAAGCCCAGCATCTCCGCAATGGCCGAGCGCAGCAGATTGCGATCGACGACCGGCATGCGCTCCAGTCGCCAATTCTGCGAATGGCTCTCGATCAGCTTGTCGATTTCTTCCTTGCGGCTGGTTGCGATGCGGTACAAATCCTCTGCAAAACCGCGTGTTTCGTTGTCCACATCGGTTACGGAGGCCCAGAAGAGCTTGCCTACTTCATCCGGAGTCTGCTTGCCGAGATCGCCCTGGAAGAGCATTTGCATCACTAATTCGCGTGATTTACGCCTGGTTCCCATCAGTTTGCGCCCCGCAGCTTGCGGTTGATGTTGACCATTTCGATCGCGGCCGAAGCTGCCTCGAAGCCCTTGTTGCCGGCCTTCAAACCAGCGCGGTCCAGGGCCTGCTCGAGCGTCTCGCAGGTCAGCACGCCGAACGCATGCGGCACGCCGGTTTCCTGCTGCGACTGCCCGATCCCACGCGCCACTTCGGTATAAATCGCTTCGTAATGTGCTGTTTCGCCGCGTAAAAGGCATCCGAGCGTCACGATTGCGTCCACTTTTTTTAGCTCGGCAATGGTGCGTGCCGCGTTGGGAATCTCCCACGCGCCGGGCACACGAACGATCTGAATGTCAGCCATTTTTGCGCCGGAACGCCGCAGGCAATCGAGCGCGCCCTGCAGCAAACGGTCCGTGATGACAGTGTTCCAGCGCGTCGTAATGACTGCAAACTTCATGCCTTCGGCCGTTAGCGCACCCTCAACTGCGGGCGCCACGCCGTGCATCGGATTCTCCGATTCCCAGAAGCCAGCTTCCAGCCCGCCGGCGAACTTGACGGTAAACATGCGAGAGTTCCAGTGGGTCGCGACGACCTCTGAAACGGTGGTTCCGGTTCCCTCTTCGGCCCAGGCCTCGACAGCGACGTGGACGTGGTCCAGTTGCGAGGCCTCAACCAGAATGCGCGGTACGGCGGGCATTCTGCCGGTCACAATTTCCAGGTTACCGATGGGCGCGAGGAACGCCGCGCCCTCGCCTTCAGAGTCTTTCCAGCCTTTGCCGGCTTCAAAACCGAGCGCGGCAAAGAGCGCCTTCAGCCGTTCAAATTCTTTCGCGTCGGCAATGGGCTCGACGAGCGTAATTCCCTTGATCATGGCTTTGATTGTATCGTCTCTGGCATGGATAGCTCACTGGTACTGCCTGTTTACGAAACGCTGCTGCTGGCTTATGACGGCCCCGTCGCGACAATTACGATCAACCGCCCGAAGGTGTTGAACGCACTGAATAAGCAGGTTTTCGACGACCTGGAGCAGGTCCTGACGATGCTCGCCCGTGACCCCGCGATCCGTGTGCTGCTGCTGACCGGCGCGGGCGAAAAAGCCTTTGCGGCCGGCGCGGACATTACAGAACTAGCCGGGACAGACGCCGTATCCGGGGAGGCGCTCTCACTGCGCGTGCAAGGCGTGATGGCAATGCTCGAGACCAGCGGCAAGCCTGCGATTGCCTGCGTGAACGGCTTTGCGCTGGGCGGCGGATGCGAGCTGGCGATGTGCTGCGCGTTCCGCATCGCGAGCGAAAACGCCAGGCTGGGTCAGCCCGAAGTGGCGCTTGGACTGACGCCGGGCTACGGCGGGACGCAGCGTCTACCGCGGCTGGCAGGGCGTGCCGCAGCGCTGAAGCTGCTGCTTACGGGTGGGCGGATTGACGCGGCGGAAGCCCTGCGGATTGGGCTGGTCGACGAAGTGGTTGCGCCTGAAAAGCTGATGGAGCGCGGCATGGAGCTGGCGCAGACGATCGCAAAACAGGCTCCTCTGGCCGTTGCAGGGTGCCTGGAAGCGGTGCGTTTGGGCGCGGATTTGTCGCTTTCGGACGCACTTGCGCTCGAAGCAAAGATTTTTGGCCGGCTGAGCGCTACCAGGGACAAGAAAGAAGGCGTGGAGGCGTTTCTGGCCAAGCGCCCGGCACTGTGGAGCGGTGAATAGTGGCGAGATGAAACTGCTGTTCGTCGCTGGTTTATTCTATTTATGTGCGAATTTACCTGCGATTTCTTCCTCTGGCTTTGCTCCCGTTGGCGCTCGGCTGCCACCCCGCCATTCCGTTTCAGACTGGCGATGGTTCCGTGCAGCAGACTGAGCTGATTCGGCAGCAGTTGGCGCAGATTCCTGCACCTTCCAAAACGCGCTACCTGGCGGTGAAAACGCTGACGGCCTGGGAGAATCCCTATCTAACCGTGCAGGGCAGCATGGTGACGCTGCACGTGACGGTGGCGGATGCAAACACTTCCGGGCTGGGTGTGGGTGGGATTCTGCGGCCGACGGGGGCTCGCCGGCAGGACTTGAATGTGCGTACCAGCGACCTGGCGACGGCGCTGAATGCGGTCCCGGAAACAGCGTGGCCTTATGGGCGCGTTGTTGCGGTGGAAGAGGCGCATGATGCGCCGGCCTCCGCGCAGCCGCAATTGCGACGCAATACTGAAGCCGCTTTGAAGATACTGAACGACATCGGCATCGTGCAGTATGAGTGGGCGGACAACGGGCTCTCGCCGAGGTAAGACCGAAAGACAGAAGCAGATCTTTTGCTGGTATGACAAGCAAAAAGACGCGGCTAGCTGGGTCTGACGAAGAGCAGGAACGTCCCCACAGCCGCGATGACGACTGCAAGATAGTTGAGCGGGATCCAGAACAGCGTGTGCTTGCGTTTGAGGACGACGGTCTGCCCCGTGGCTTGATCGACGAGCGTGCGTCCGGGCTGATCGAGCTTCTGGCTGAGTAGAGATACGCCGCCTGCGCCGAGCAGTACGCCGAGCCCGACCGGCCATGCATGGGTCGCCACATAAGCCTGGCCGAGCAGCGCATTGGCGAGGACGACGGTAACAAAACCGGTGACGATGGGGATCAACAAACCGAGAAAGCCCAGGCCCTGCCAGACGATCATGCGAAGCTCCTGAGAAAGCGCTATCCGGGTGAGCCGGTCTTGAAATACAGCATGGCCAGCGCCCCGAGCACCAAGATAGCAGCGATGTATTCAAGCGGCATCAAGAAAAGCGTGTTGCGCATGGGTTCCCTTACTTTCATTTTGCCCGTCTCGCGGTCTTTATATCTGCTGCCTGGCTTGTCGCGAATGCGGCTCAGTTTGAAGACAAAGCCTGCGGCAAGCAGCAGACCGATCGCACCTGGCAAGGGATCGACGGCCAGACGATCTGCACCGTACATGGCGCGGAAGATCCTGATCGGGATGACATAGACGGGGGGCGCAAGCAAAAGCGCCATAAAGCCGAAGCCTTCGCTGAAATACCTGGAGATGCGCATGCGATTGGTCTCTCGCACCAGTATGCCGATGCGCTAAGATTCTGTCACCGTGCATACGACTGCGCTCATCGTTTTCTGTTTTTTCTTTTTGCTGGTGACGCTGGCCGGCTTCTGGGCGGCGCGCTGGCGGCGGCCGGATTCGATGCACTCGCTGGAAGAGTGGGGCCTGGCGGGGCGCAGCTTTGGGACGTGGATCACGTGGTTCCTGCTGGGTGGGGATCTGTATACGGCGTACACCGTTGTGGCGGTTCCGGCTGCGCTTTATGGTGGCGGCGCGAACGCGTTTTTTGCCTTGCCGTATGCCATCATCGCGTACCCGTACATGATGCTGGTGCTGCCGCGGATGTGGACGGTTTGCCATCGGCATGGATACGTGACATTTGCGGATTTCGTGCGTGGGCGTTATGGCAATCGCTACCTTACGCTGGCGATTGCGCTGACCGGGATTCTTTCTTTGCTGCCTTATATTGCGCTGCAGTTGGTGGGGATGCGCGTGGTGATTGGCGCGCTTGGGGTGCATGGCGAGTGGCCGCTGGTGGTCGCATTCCTGATCCTGGCGGCTTACACCTACAGCTCTGGCCTGCGCGCGCCGGCAATCATTGCCATCGTGAAGGACGTCATGCTGTACGTCACGGTGATCGTGGCGATTGTGTGGCTGCCACATCTGCTGGGTGGGTACGCGCATGTGTTTGCCGTGGCGCAGACCGCGCTCGCGGCGCATGGTGCGAGCACGATGTTGCAGCCCAGGCAGTTCACCGGGTACAGCACCCTGGCGATCGGGTCTGCGATTGCGTTGATGCTTTACCCGCACACGGCTACGGCGGTGCTGTCGGCTTCTTCTGCGAATACGGTGCGTCGTAACGCGGCTATGCTGCCGGCTTACAGCTTTTTGCTCGGGCTGGTCGCGCTGCTGGGGTATGTGGCTTTGGCGGCGGGGGTTCAGACCAAGGACACGTCTTCTGCCGTGCCGTTGTTGCTGCTCAAAATGTTTCCGGAGTGGTTCGCGGGGTTCTGTCTTTCGGCCATTGCGATTGGGGCCCTGGTGCCGGCGGCGATCATGTCGATTGCGGCTTCTAACCTGTTCACGCGCAACCTCTGGGGGGAACTGGCAGGGCGGCCGATGACGCCTCGGCAAGAATCCAGCATGGCGAAGATTGTGTCGCTGGCGGTGAAGTTTCTTGCAGTGGTGTTTGTGTTGAAGCTGCCGGCTCCGTATGCGATCGAGATGCAATTGCTGGGTGGGATCTGGATTGCGCAGTTGTTTCCGGCGGTCGCGCTGGGGCTGTTTACGCGATGGTTCCGGCCGTGGGGGCTGCTGGCTGGCTGGGCTGTTGGGATGGGCTCTGGAAGCTGGATGGTTTGGTCGCTGGGGCTGAAGAGCTCGGTTTATCCGGTGCCGCATGTGGGTGGAATGTATGCGGCGGTGCCAGCTTTGGTGTTGAATCTGGCGGTGGCGGCAATGGTGACGGTGGTGTTGCAGATGATGGGTAAAGGTGTTGCAGTGGACGCTACGGACGCCTCGGCTTATGTGGGGTAGTAGAGAGCAGGCAGGACGACCGCGGGAACGGCGAGACCCAATGTGCAGTGGTCATTGAAGCGCAGGTTCCTCCGCTTCGCTACGGAATGACAACAAGAAGGCAACGGCGGAAAGCAAAAGAAGCCACGGCTAAACAAAGCAAGTCAAACTGCGCCCGCCATTCCCTGTCGTCACTCGCGTTCCTCCTGCCCGGTCTTTTTGTGTGCGAACCTTGAGGGATGGGTGATGCGGCAAAACGGCGTTGGCTGGGGTTTGGGGCTTGTGCGCTGGCTAGTTCGTTCTGGGGGACCGGGTTCTTTTTTGGCAAGATCGCTTTGCGTGAAATGAACTCCGGAGCGATGGTGTTTTATCGCTTTATCTTTGCGGCGATTGTGCTGGTGCCTCTGCTGTTTACGCATCGTGCCAAGTTCAGCCGGCGGGAGTGGGGAGTGTTGATGGTGGCCTCGTTGCTGGGGGTGCCGCTGCAGTTTTTGCTGCAGTTTTATGGGCTTTCGCTGACGACCGTGAGCCACGCGAGCCTGATGGTGGGGACGATGCCGGTGATCCTGGCGCTGGGTGCGGCGATGTTTATGCGGGAGCGCATGGACGGCGTGGGGTGGACGGCGCTGGGCTGCTCTACCGTGGGCGCGTGCATGATTGCGCTGGGCCATGGGGGCGGGCAATCGACGCTCAAGGGGGACGCGTTGATTGTGGTTTCTTTGACAATCTCGCTGGCCTGGATCTTGATGAACAAGCAGTTGCTGGAGAAGCATTCGCCCGTGGCCGTGACGGCTTACGGGCTGGTGGCGGGGACGCTGATGCTGGTGGTGATTGTGCCGGTGGCTTATGGGGTTCCACCGTTCTGGCATGTGTCGGCGAAGGCCTGGGGGGCGCTGGCGGCGAGTGGTGTGCTTTGTACGGCGACGACCACGCTGCTTTGGAATTGGGGGTTGACGCAGGTGCCGGCCTCGCAGGCGGGGGTGCTGTTGAATATGGAACCGCTGGTGGGATCTCTGCTGGGTGTGCTGGTGCTGGGGGAGACGCTGGGGCCCAGTGCGTGGGTGGGGGGTGGGTTGATTCTGGCGGCGGCAGTGGCGTTGACGATGCACTCGAAGACAACGGTGGCGGGGTAGTTGCAATGTCGAGGCAAAAGCCTCGACCTATCTCAGAAGCGAGAGCAACGGCGGACTTGTGACGAGCGTTGCGTCGTCGCTCGCCTAAACTAGGGGGATGGCGGCTTTTGCGGAATTGGCTTGGCGTTGGCAGTGGCGGCGGGGGGTGCGCGCGCTGGCGGCGATTGGGGTGGTGATGGCGGTTTGCTATTGGCGTGGACTGCCTCCGCAAGCGGCTGCGCTGGGGGCATTCAACGCGCTGCTGGTAGATAACGGCGGACCCTACCGGCCTCGGCTTACGACGATGGCGATGGGGGTCATCGGGGGTGCGGTGGCGCTGGTCGCAGGGCTGCTGGTGCCGGTGGGGCTGGGCTGGGCGGTGCTGGTGACGCTGGCGGTCTGCTGGATGCTGACGTATGCGCGGGTGCTTTCGCAGCCGGTGGCTTCGACTTCTGTGCTGATCCTGGTTTGCTATTTTGCGGGGCTGGGTGGGGCTCAGCACACGCTGGCGTATGGGGTGGCGGCGGCGCAGATGATGCTGCTGGGCGGGGCCTGGGCGATGCTGCTCTCGCTGGTGCTGTGGCCGCTGGATGCGTTTCGGCCGGCGCGGATGGCGGTGGCGCAGTGCTATTTATCGTTAGCGGAATTTGCTGCGACGCTTTCCGCCGGGGCGCCCGAGGAGGCGCAGATTTATGACTGGCAGAGGCGCCAGCGGGTGCGCATTGAGGAGGCTCGGACGGCGCTTTCAGCCACGGCGGCGCGAGCGCCTTCGCGTACCGTGCGGGCGAGAAACCTAACGGTGCTGCTCGAAACCAGCGACATGCTGCTGGCGCGCACCATGCGGCTGACGGAGGATGCTGTTCGAGGGGCGGATGTGACCAAGTTTGCACGCTGGCTGGCGGCGGCGGAACGGGCCGTGGGCAAGGCGCTTGAGCAGCGGCCAGCGGATGCGGGGGAGTCGTTCGCGCCGGGTGGATCGCACACGTTGGAGTTATTGCAGGACCCGCACGCTACGGGCGAGGAACGCGCGGCGGGCACCGAGTTGAAGGTAGCGTTTGAGGCTCTGCGAACAGTTTGGACCGGGGTGGAACGGACGCGGCAGAACCTGCTGCCGGAGGATGCCGGGGGCAAGGAAGCCGGGTGGAACTGGATCTGGATCGACTCTGGCTGGCTGGACGCGCTGGGGGCCAACTGGACGATGCAATCCGTCAACATGCGGCATGCGCTGCGGCTGATGGTGGTGGGCGCGTTGGACGTGCTGGCGATGCGGCTGATCCGGGTCAATCACGGCTTCTGGCTGCCGATGACATCGATCATCCTGATGCAGCCGTACTCCGCGGGGACGAACCGCAAGAGCCTGCAGCGCGTGACGGGGACGATTGCCGGGGGCCTGCTGGCGGCGGTGCTGGCTGCGTCGTTGCCGGGGCAGGGTGCGATCCTGGTTGCGATCACGCTGCTGGCCGGCCTGACGCTGGCAACGTTTGCGGTGGACTACGCGGTTTACTGCTTCTTTTTGACGCCGACTTTTGTGCTGATGAGCCTGCCGCATCCGCATGACTGGCGCTATGCGGGGATCCGCATTGGGCTTACGCTGGCCGGCGCGACGATTGCCATCGGCGCGATGCGGCTACTGTGGCCGGAGCGTGCGGCGACCGAGATGACGACGCTGCTGCGGCGCGGGGCGGCGGCGGAAGCGGCTTATTTGCGCGCTGTCGCCAAGTACCTGGAGATGCCTGCGGGGCAGAAGCGTGCGGCGGAGCGAAGCTTGCTGGCGCCGGCCCGGCGGGCTTGCGGGTTGGCTTCAAACGATGCCGAGGAGGCGCTGGACCGCGTGATGCAGGAGCCGCAATTTACCGCCGCGCGAGGCGTGGGCAAGGTGGCAGAGCAGGCGCTGACGTTTACGACCTACCTGCGGCGTCTGACGCAATCCGTCACGACGCTGGCTGGGACGGGAACGGATGCGGAGGCGCATCGGCTGGACGAACTGGCTCGGCGGTTGGAGGGGTTGTCGGCTGGGGAAGCCATAACCGCGCAGGACACGGGGCAGGGAGACGAGCAGATGGTTCGGCTGGAGCGGCAGACGCGGGTGCTGGAACGGACGCTGAGTGGGTTTGGGCAGGCTTGATTTTGTGATCCCGCTCCAAGGCTAGACCGGGGTGATGATGCCGCCTACAGGCATCGACCAAGGAAGTTTGATGGGGCGATTGCCTTCGAGGATCGCTCGCGCTGGATTGATGAGGACTACGCGTTGGGTGGGATTGAGCTCGCCGGACGCCAGAAGTTGCTCGTAGAGGGCCAGGCCGGCGGCGCCTTCCGGAGCAAGCAGAATTCCGGCGTGGCTTGCGACGGCGGCTTTGCCCTGGGTGGCGGGGTAGACGGCCGGGGGTTCACTTTCGGGCTGGAGCCAGGCCTGTTGGCCCAGCTCTGCGAAGGATGTGGCGAGTGCCGGCACAAGGGCTTCTGGCGCGATGACGGCGTGGGGTGGCTGCCAGGCGAACTGCTCGCAGAGCTCGTAGCCGATGGTCTTGAGGCCGGCCTCAGAAGGGGCGGAGATGTCTCGCCAGTCAGATGGGGCGGCGGCCAGGGCGGCGGTGGGGTCTTCAACCAAATGGAGTTCTGCGCCATAGGCTTTAGCTTCCGCTTGCCCGCCAAAGTCTGCGTTGCGCTGCATGAAGAGGTGTGCGGCAAGCCCGGCTGCGGCGGCGTAGGCGGCAATTGCGAGCGCCTGCGGGCCGGTGCAGGCGACGTGCTTGATGCCGTCCTGCAAGGCTTGCGAAATCAGAACGCCGGCACTGCGGGCGTAGAAGCTGCCAGTGGGGTTGCGGCCTTCATCCTTGAGGAAGAGGTTGGGGTGCCGGGGGGATTGGAGCAGCGGCGTCCAGCCTTCGCCCAGCATCACGGCGTGGCCCTGCGGCAGCAGGTCGCGGTAGCGCCACATGCCGAGCGAGGCGCCGGGGGCGGCTGCGTATTGGGCGGGATGTTGGCGCATCGGCTGGGTCATGGGTCGATGCTACTGGAATCGCGGGTGAGCGTGTACGGTTATGGCTCAGGCTGCATCCAACCACGCATTGCAGGGCACGAGAGGATTTGACCGCACATGAATATTGCTGAGAACGCAATTACGGACTTCATCGAAAAGAAACTGGCAAAGCCGGCCGAAGCTCAGGCGCATGATCACCTGGCCGACAAGGACCTGGTCAAAGGTCTGATCGCGGGCTTGATCGGCGGCATTGTGGCGACGGCGGCCAAAACGCTGGCCGAAAAAGTCTATCCGCCACGCACGCATGGCGAGCCGGAACCGCCGGATGTGCTGGTCGAAAAGGTAGCCGGGCACGAAGTTGCGGCGACGCCGAAGGCGATCGCGTCCGAGGCAATTCACTGGACGTTTGGTGCAACGGCCGGCGCGGCCTACGGTGCGCTGGCGGAATTCTACCCAGCCGCTACTGCGCGTGAAGGTGCCAACTTTGGCATGACGCTGATGGCGCTGACGCATGAAGGCGCGCTGCCTGCGCTGGGGCTGGCGGCTGATCCGGCCGACCAGACGGCGCGGGAGAAGTCCAGCGAGATGGTCACGCACGTGGTGTTCGGTCTGGTTTGTGAGACCGTGCGACGCTTTGTGCGCTCGCGCATGGACTGAGAGCGAAGGCAGAACGCAAAGGGTCGCAAAGAACTACGCTAAGGTCCGCAGAGGGTTAGGCGTGGGCTTCGCGACTTCTTGTTGTGCGTAGGATCCGGCGAGGGACAGGCCGAGGCAGGTCCAGACCAGGAAGCCGGGGACTCCTACCAGGATGGACGTTAGGAGCGACTGCGCGAACAGGGCAAAGAGGATGCCTTTGACTGCGCTGGCTGTGGGGCTGGATTGCTGAGCTGGGAGCAGGAAGAGCTGCGTGAGGGCGGCTAGCAGGCCGATCGCATAGACCAGGGTTCCGGGTCCGCCGAGCGCGTAGAGGAACTCAAGCAGGGTGGAATCGTGGGGGCCGAGCCGGTCGTCGGATCCGTCGGTGGCGTGGTCGGCGTCGGTGGAGCCCATGCCCTCGCCGAGGGGCTCGGAAGCCAGCTTGGCGAGGGCGTCGGTATGGCCTGTGATGCGGGCGCTGGCACTGATGTCGCTGGTGCCGCTGGTGAAGGATCTAAGTCGCTCGTTGACGACGCGGTTGATGCCGGGGAGCTGCGTTGCGAAGCCCGCGGCGACGACCGCGACGATAACCGTTGCAACGATGCGGACGCGTAGCCGGCCGGGCAGCGCAAAGGCTAAATAGAGGACGCCGAAGATGAGGCCAAGCCAGAGGGAGCGGCTGGTTGTGAGTGCCAGGGCCAGCAAGCCGAGGGGCGCTACGGCGAGGGCAAGGGGGCGGTTGCGCCCTCCTTCCACCAAGGCAGCGAAGGCTATGAGGAGCCCGGCTATGAGGTACGTGGCGAACGTGGCGGGCGCGTTCATGGTGCTGAAGACGCGGACTTCAAGCGGGAATGGCTGGCCGAATGCGCCGTTCTGCAGGCCGCGCATCCAGCTTTCGTCCCATGCCGGGAGGACAAAGAACTGGACGATGCCGTAGACGCTGAGGGTCAGCATGCCGAGGAGCAAGGTGCGGGTGATGGCGTCGCGGTAGTCGCGCAGGCGGGCGCGTTCTGCGTAGAGGAAGAAGCCGAAGAAGACGGGCGGAAGCCAGTTGATCAGGCCTCGTGCGACGTCTGCGGGGGGGTAGCGGGTCAGGCCGTAGACGGTGCCGAAAAAGATGCCAGCGAAAGCGCAGGTGAAGGCAAGGGCTGCCTTGTTAGCTAGCAAGCGTGCGTGCCGGAAGAGAACTACGCCTGATACGGCGCAGGCCAGAAAGGGGGCTAGCAGGAGTGGGCTGGTGGCTATGAATTCGGTGCGGTAGTCGACGAGGCGGCGGAGGAGCGGGCTCAGGAACCAGAGCCAGAAGCAGAACTTTATGTAGAGGACTCTGGATTGCGCGAAGAGGACGCAGGCGGCAAGGCAGGCCAGGGCTGGGAAGGCTATGCGGAGGGTGTTCGGGGCGGCGGTTAGCAGGGCGGCGGTGACGGCTACGAGCAAAGCGATGGTGGCATAGGGCGTCGCTTTGGTACGGGTGCGCATGTTGAGAGGATAGCCTTCGGTGCGGTGCTTTGGCGCTGCGGGCGGAAATGCAGGTCCTTCGACTGCGCGGCTCGCCAAGTGCGCGAGCAGCTTCGCTCAGGATGACAATTTCTTGGGGTGGCGTAAGCGGTGAGAAGAGCTTGGTTACAACGAGGGGTGTGCGCCCCAGTGGTGCCTGGCTAGCGGCGTGCGAGCTGGCAGAGTTGGGACAGATCGGCCACGCCGGGGATGAGCTTCGGCAGCGGCTGCTTGAGGACTACGCGGACCGCGATTAGGAGCAGTGTAAGTCTGGTGAGAGTGCTGCAGAGCAGAGCCAGCGCGGCTCCAGCAACTCCGAAACGCGGGATGAACACAAACATCAGCGGCACGGCGAGGGCCAGGCCGGTGCCTTGCAGAATCGACACGATACCGGGGCGGCCGGCAGCCATGAACGCCTGCGAGACGATGACGACGACGCCCTGGAAGACGACCTCCAGGACCAGCAGGCGCAGGGCTGGGACAGCGCTTAGATACTGCTGCCCGTAGAAGAGGCGCAGCAGCACGTGGCCGAGCAGCGCGGTGGCGAGGGCGGCGGCTCCGCTGAGCAACACGTTGACGCGCACGGCCTGGCCTACCATCGCGAGGATTTCCGGTGTGGGGCGGCCGGTGGCTTTGGGGAACAGCACCATGACGACCGCGGATTGGAAGACCAGCAGCGCGCGGGAAAGCGAAAGGACGACCGCGTAAGAACCCATCGCAGAGGCCGAGAGGAGGCCTATGACCAGGACTTGATCGATGTATAAATTCAGCGTGCCGAGGAGGTCCAGTGGCGCGGAGCGGATGCCGTAGCTTAGCAGCGTGCGCCATGCTGCGATCGTGATTTGGATGCGGCGGCCGGCGCGGCGGTGCCACAGCATCGCGAGGATGGTGACCGCCGTGGGAACGATCGCGAACGCGTAGCAAGCGGCCGCGGTGATGGGGGCCATGCGGTGGAGCGCGAGCATCGTAAGCAGGCCGGTGAGGGTGACGACCGGGATCATGACCTGCACGATGTTTGAGAGGTGGAAGAGCTCAAGCGCTTCAAGCGCCGCCTGGCCGGTGATCTGCACGGCCCACAACGGCGCGACGATCAGGAAGATTTGCGCGTAGGCAACGACTTCCGGCGGGTATTGCTGGAGCCAGTGCGGCAGGACCAAGTAGCCGATAACGGCTGCGACGGCACCCAGTGCGGTGACGAGGGTGAGGGCGCTGGCGATGAGCTCGCCGCGCCGCTTATGTAGTTGCCGCAGGTGGTAGATGAGCGAGCTGGGGGTGCCAAGCGCGGTGGCGTTGGCAAGGAAGAGCGGCCACAGGTTCATGGCGACGAGCTCGCCGCGGCCGGCCGGATGCAGCGTACGCGCGGTGAGGATGCCGGTGGACATGTTGAGCGCGACGATGCCGCCGCGGTTGAGGACCGAGTAGGCGACGGACCGCGCGGTGCCGGCCCTAGGCACGGGCGGCCTGGGCCTGGGCGACGTAAGCGAGGAAGCGTCGTTGAAAGTTGGCGGTGCTGTAGATTTCGGCGTGGGCCCGGATGGCTTCGGCGTTCCAGGATTGAGCTTCGAGGCGCTCGATGGCTGCGGCGAGCGAGGTTGCGGTGGGCTCGTTGAAGAAGACGCCGTTGAGATTTTCTACGATGGTTTCGGTGGCGCCGCCCGCCCGGAAGGCTACGACGGGACGGCCTGCGGCGTTGATTTCGAGCGGCGTCATGCCGAAGTCTTCCTCGCCCGGAAACAGCAGCGCGCGGGTACGGCGGGCGTGGTCGGCTACTGCTTCATCTGGTGCTCGGCCGAGGAAAGTAATGTTGGCGTGGCCCTGGGCGAGGGCTTCCAGGCGAGCGCGGTCGGGGCCATCGCCGATGATGACGAGCTTGCGCTTGAGGGCAATGCAGGCTGCGATGGCGAGGTCGAAACGCTTGTACGGGACGAGGCGCGAGAGGACGAGGTAGAAGTCTTCTGGCGGGTCTTGCTCGTGGCCGGGGAGTGGGGCGAAGCGGGTCGTATCGATGGGTGGCGGGATCACGGTCGCCTCAACGCCGAACGCGTTGCGCAGCCGAGTGGCGATGCCGGCGGCGTTGGTGAGGTACAGATCGGGTTGCCTGGCGGCTTTGAGTTCCCATCGCTTGAGCCAGCGCAAAGGGAGCGCAAGGAGGAGCGTCTTGAGGGTGGAATTTTTCTCGCGGCTAAGGTAGTCGTCTGTGCGCCAGACCCAGCGCATGGGCGTGTGGCAATAGCAGATGTGTAAGGCGACCTTTTCCTTTGCAGAAATGCGGCGTTTGCGGACACCCTTGGCGTAGCCGAAATCGCTGGTGACGATGAGATCGTAGGGGGTCATGTCGGCGCCATCGACTGCGAAGGGATAGAGCAGGAAGTAGGCGCGGAAAAGCTTGGCGCGGGCGGGGAGCCACTGCATCCAGGTGTTGTGGATGCCGGCGGCGCGGAGGTACGGGGTGAGGCGTTCGTCTGCGGTGAGGGTGCTGGCGAGGTCGGTCGGAGCGAGGGTTGACAGTGCTCTGTGGAGCTCCTCAGCGACGCGTTCTGCGCCGCCCATCTGGCAGAAGTTGTCGTGAAAGACGACCTGGCGAGGAGAGCTCATGCGGCCCCATCCCCAAGGTTCAGGCTGGTGTACAAGGCCTGTAGATTGGCGGCGAAAACGGGGATCGTAAACTGCGGCAGGACCTGGGTGTAGGCGACCTGGGCGAGCTGCGCGAGGGCACCCGGGCTCCAGTAGGCGCGAACCAGTTGATGCGTCAGAGCCTGGGTGCCGCCGTTGTCGGGAGAGGGGATGGTGATGCCGCTGGTGTCGTCCGTGATGAGCTCCGGGATGCCGCCCACCTGGGTCGCGATGACGGCGGTTCCGGAGGCCATTGCCTCCAGGATAACGAGTCCGAAGGGCTCAACGTTGGCGTTGAGAATCAGGACATCTGCGGCTCGCAGGATAGCTGGTACGTCGGCACGCGGTCCTGTGAAGTGGACTGGGAAATGGCTTTCGCTTAGCCCTTCAACCTGCTTGATCTGCTGCTCGTAGAGGTGGTCGTCGTTGAAGATGGGCGCGCCGACAATGGCGAGATGAGCGCTGCGTTGCGCGACTGCCTGGCGCAGATTCTCACCAGCCTGAAGCCACGCCTGCACCAGCTCCAGCTGGCCTTTGCGCGGGTTGATCATGCCGATTGAGACTGCCAGGAAGTCGCCCCGGCGAAGACCCATCTCCTCACGAAAAGCCAGCGCACGTCGATCGGGAGGAATCTGCTTGCGCGGGAAGCGGGCGACATCCACAGCGTTGTGGACGACCTGCAAGCGGAAGCCAAAGGGTAGGTCCCCGGCGAAGACTCGAGCGGTCGCGTGTGAGACCGCGACGAAGCGGCTGCGCGCGGAACGGAAGGCGAGTTGCCGGACGAGCTTGCTGATGGGGTGAGGCGGGAGGTCGTCATGGATGTGCCAGAGGACCAGCGTTTTGGTGCCCAGTGTGGCCAGGGTGGCGACGATACCGGCTCGCACTGAATTGGCATGGAGCAGGTCTGGGCGGACCTCTGCGATGGTGCCGCGGAAGGCGCGGATGGCGCTCCAGAACGAGGCCAGGTAGGCGATGAGTTTCAACGGATTGGAGGTAAAGCGGGCCTGCAGGACGGGGGCTTCGAGGACCGGCACGCCCTGGTCGCGGAGGAGCTCGTCGAGGTTGCCCTTGCCTGTGAACGGGCAGGCGCAGATGGGCTCGTAGAGCTCACGGTTGAGCACTTGCAGCATCATCAGCAGCACACGCTCACCGCCGCTTACCTGGCGCGTGTGGCTGTAGTAAAGGATCAGTTTGCGAGCCGGCACTGCGTGGGACATTATGCAGCTCCACGGCTGCCGAGCACGGCCGGAATGGTCTTCAACAGAATAACGAAATCGAGCGACAGAGACCAGTTATCAATGTACTGGAGGTCGAGCTCGATCCAGCGATCGAAGTCCGTATTGGAGCGTCCCATGATCTGCCATAGGCACGTCACGCCTGGCTTAACGCTGAAGCGCCGCATAAGCCAGGCCTCAGAAAAGCGCTGTACGTCACGCAGGGGCAACGGCCGTGGGCCAACGAGACTCATGTCGCCCATGAGGACGTTGAAGAGCTGCGGCAACTCATCGATCGACATGCGACGAAGGAAGGCGCCGATGGGCGTGAGGCGCGGGTCGTTCTTGATTTTGAAGGTGGGTCCGGCAATCTCGTTCAGGTGCTCAATTGCGGCTTGCTTAGCTTCCGCATCAGTGCACATGGAGCGGAATTTATACATGTGAAAAGTGCGCTTGTTGAGCCCGTAACGGCGTTGCAAAAACAGCACCGGGCCGGGGCTGCTGAGCTTCACCGCCAGCGCCGCGGCCAGGTAGATGGGGGAAAGCAGGATGATGATCAGCAGCGAAACGACAATATCAAACACGCGTTTGAGCGTCAGCCGGTAGTCATCCGTCACGACTTCCAGTAGCACACGGCCGCTTTCCGGACCGGCCGAGGAGCGTCGTTTGGTGAGCGCGGTGCCGAAGTAATCCGTGAAGTACTGGCACTGGATTCCGAGCATCTGGCAGACCGCGATGGAGTGGCCGACCACCTCATACTGACTCTTCATCGGCAGCGCGACGACCACTTCATCGACAACGTTATGCATCAGGATCTGCTCAAGCTCATCCACTCCGCCGAGGATCATGTCAGCCGGAACAAAGCCGCCCTGGGGCTCGGAATCGACGAAGCCAACAAGCGAGTAGGACCACTCCTGGTGCACGCTGAGCTCGTCGTAAACCTGCCGCGCACGCGCACCGGAGCCGACGATGATGAGGTTGCGCTTGCGCCGCAGCGCCGGCCTTAGGAAGTGATCGAAGAGCAGCAACATGGCGCGCACGAAGCACATCATCACAACAGCGACGAGCCAGAAAACCTCAACCGCGTGCCACACATTTTGCTGCTTGCGCAGCACCACTTCCACCAGTCCGACGACCGCCGTGCAGGAGTTCAGCGCGATCACGCAGCGAAACAGGTAATCCGGGATAGACCTGGTCCGCAGCGGTGAGTACACGCCGACGCTGATCAAAATCATGCGCCATGTGCTGATACACAGGCCGCCGATCAGCACGTTACGCAGCGAGACGCGCAGCGCGAGGAACTCTGTGAAGCTGCCGTTTTGCGCCGCCAGAAAAGGCAGAACTACGATGTACAGAAAGGCCGCACTCAGGATGACGAGGTCCGATGCCTGACAAAGATTGCCACTGAGCGCGGTGATTTTTCGCGAGCGCCGGCCCGTGCCGTTGAACGGCAGCTCGATGGCAAGTTTTGACTTCGGCGGTTGAGGCATCTGGCCTGCTCCGGGACGACTCTGATTACTTGGAGGAGAGCTGCCCGCTGTTAAGAAGATACGTGAGCGGATCAAAGTAGATGCTCAAATTGGCCGACTTCATAAAACGAGACAGATTCTCAAGTTTATTTCGGGGAACAAGCACGATGTCACCAGGTTCAAGAACCATATCGCGCTCCAGGTCCCGGTTGTTGCGTACGTGGTGCAGATTGAGCTGGTGGACCTCTGTCAGGTTGCCGTCTACCTTGCGGAAAAGATAGACGTGAGACTGCTCCGCCGTGCCTTTGAAACCGCCGGCGAGCATGATCGCCTGCAGCGCGGTGGTCTTCTCGTAAAAGTCCATGCGGCCCGGGTGATCCACCTCACCAGCGACTGCAAAATAGGGGCGTTCAAACTCTTTGAGCGACAAGGTCAGCTCCGGATCCTTCAAGCGGACTCGCGCACGTTCGACGACCAAGTCATGTAGCTGATCAAGCGTGAGCCCGGCGGCGTGTACGCTGCCGATCAGGGCGAGATCCACGTACCCATCCGGCTGCAGCGTGATGGTCTGGTTGAATTCCGGCGTATAGCGGTAGTCGAGGGTGACCGCATCGCCCGCGCGCAGCACGTAGCGCGTACGCGGCTGCAGGGGCTTCTGCGCGTGGGAGCAGACGGACACCAGCAGCAGCACGATCATGATCCAGCGGTTCGTCATTCCGTTCCCTCCCCGGCTTACAGCCTGCGATAAATCCAGTCAGGCACCACGTAGGTCCGCTTGTTCAGAATATGGCCAATCAGCTTGCCGCGCGCAAAGTCGATCGCCTTTTCGGCATGCAGCACCTGGTCCTTGCGGGTGCGGTCCGCTTCGACGATCAGGATGACGCCATCGGCAAAGGGTGCCAGCGAAAGCAGGTCGTTGGCCTCGCGCAGCGCGGGGCAATCGATCAGGACATAGTCAAAGCCAGCTCTTAGAGCTTGAATGCAATCGCGCCGGTACTCCCAGGAACCCTCCCAGGAATGTGGCCCGGGGGTATCGCCGGCGAGCTCAAACAGCGCGCCGCCAGTGGCCGGAAGCTTGCGACACAGGCCGGGAAGCTCGGCCGGTTTTGCTGTCAGCCGGCGCAGCATGCGGGAGTCCGCAACCAGCGTGCGGGTGCCGGGCTCTCGCGCCAACCCGGCGAGCAGCGCGTGGATAGTGTGGGTCACGCCCTCGCCGGAGTTGGCACTGGTAAACGCAATGCACAGGCCCGTGCCTGCATCTGGCGCAGTCTGGCGCAGACGCTGAAACACGGTGTAAAGCAGGCCTTCAAACGCCGGCGCCTGGGGGAGCTTGGCTGCCATCAGCCCTCCTCTGCAGACTTGGCGCGACGCGCGTGCATGCGTTGAGAAATGGCAGACCGCATGGACGACGAGCGCTGGCTCAGCGGCACGCGCGGGCGCTGCTCAGACGTGGCGACGGCTGGATCTGTAGTGTAAATCCGCTGGACGGCCCCTGGTATACGAGGCGGCGCGGCCGGGTAAGCGCGGGGGTCACGCACCATTGCCGCAGCGGAAGGTGCCAGACTGGCCCGGCGCAATTCCATCTGCGAGGACGACAACTGCTCATACGTACGGGCCGCAGTCGGAGGGCGCAGGGGGTGGATGACGATCGATGCAGCTTGCGGCGCTACAGCAGGCTCAGCGGGTTCGGCTTGGGCTTTGGCAAAGAGTCTCATGTTGTCAGCATCGTCCGTTGCAGGCGCGGCTTGAACGCTGTGCTCAAACGCAACAGGGGCCGCGGCTGCGGGCTCTGACACTTTATCCGCGCGACGCACAGAGCCGCCATCGCCGGGGGTCCAGGGGCCGGCCTGCGGCATCACGACCTTTGGCCCATACGGCACCGTAGCCAGCACCGGCGCCGCGGAGATCGCTTCCAGCTCGTACGGCGCGGCGACCGTCTCCCTGCCAAGCTCTGCAAAGAACACAACCGCGGCACCCAGAAACAGCGCCGTAAACGTTCCCAGCGCAAGGTTCAGCAGCACCTGCGGACGATACGGCTTGGCCGTAAATGTCGGCCGCTCAGCGACTGCCACGTTGACCAGTTGCTGCTGGTCCATTGCGTCAGCAATCTGCGCTTCATTCTTCTTCTGCGAGTAAAGCTGGTAGTTGTTCTGCAGCTCCGTCACGCGCGTTTGCAGCGTAGTGAAGTTGACCGTGGAGCCTTCCACGCCGGAAAGTTGCGCACGTAGCCGGTCGCGTTGTGCTGTCTGATCCGCCAGCCTTCCACGCAACGCAGCCAGATCGGTTTCACTCGCTGCGAGCCCTGCCTTCACCTGCAGGTGGACTGGGTTCACATCCGTCGTCGCCTCCTGCCCATTGTTGGTGCGCGCATGCTCCAGCGCCGCGGAAGTCGTTGCAATCTGCTCATTCAACTCGGTGACAAGGCGGTCCGTTGGCTGGTAGCGGGCGAGCCGTTTTGTGCGTTCATTCTGTAACTGCGTCAGCTCGCCGGTAAGCTGCTCTACCGATTGCAGGTTGTACACGCTACGCTGCTGCGTGCTCACGCGCTCCGGCATCGAGCCAAGCTGGCGACGATCGCTGCCGACTCGATTCTGTGCCTCCGTAAGCTGCACCTGGGTGGAGCGTACGGCATCTTCAAGCGCGTTGATCTGCGTCTCGAGCGTGGCCTCACTGGTCCCCAGCGATACGATCTTCGACGCCTGCTGATATTGGGCAAGCTCCTGTTGCGCCTGGTCCAACTGCTGCTTGTAGCGGTCTGCCTCGCCGGCGAAAAACGTTGAAGCGCCGGTCGATCGCTCAATCTCACGCTGCTTCGCCAGGAACGCCTTCAGCAGGCGCTCGACGGTATCCGTCGCCAGCCGCGGCGAACCCGCCAGATACGCCACGTGGATCACGTTTGACTTTCGCAAAAGGTCCACGCTGAGGTGCTTGCTGTAGTCCAGCACCGCCTTCTCATGCGCCTTCACGGCCTGCTCCGTGCGCTGCGCCGCCGGGGTCTGCTCCCACGCGGGATCGACCACCGCATCCGCAACATCCTTGCTGCGCAGCACTTCAATCTCAGAGTTGATGCGCTCTTCCGTCACGTCGCGCTGCAAAATCTGCCCGGTAGAACGCTCCGGCGAGATCAGATAATCGGGCCGCGCGTTGCGCACCAGGATATCCATCTCAGACTGGTATGCGCGGGGCGTGAGCACGGTGATCAGCGCGGTGGCGATCAGGACCACCAGCGCCGTCACCATAAATGCCACACGGTGACGAAACACGGCCTCCACGGCAGCCCGCAAGGAGCTGTTGCCGGGCAAGGCCGGGGGCATGTCGGATTGGCCGTCGGCAGTGCTCAAAGCGTATGTTCCTTGGGAATCCGGTGAAACCCTCGGCAGTTACTCTTATGCTAACAGTCGGCCGAGCCACTTTTGCCATCAAAGTCCGTTGGCCGCGCACCAGACATGGCACCTTAGCGCCTGCCGACGGTAGTTTGAAGAGGGAAGGTTTATACGAATGGCTGTTTTTGAAAGCTTCTTTATGGGCGGTTTTGAATGCGCCACACACCGCCGCGCGGATCGCACGCAAATTGACGTAGTCAACGCGACCCACCATGATGTGCGCGCCGCAGAGGACTACCTGCTGCTCCAGCAGGCCGGCGTCCGCACCGTCCGCGACGGCCTGCGCTGGCACCTGATTGAAGCCACCCCCGGCGTTTACGATTGGTCCAGCTTTTTGCCGATGCTGGATGCCGCCCGCACCTCTGGAACCCAGGTGATCTGGGACCTGTGCCACTGGGGCGTACCCTCGCATATTGACATCTTCGAGCCGGAATTCATCACCAGCTTCGTAGCTTTTGCTTCCGCCGCCGCCACGCTGATCCGCGACACCAACGGCCCCGCGCCCTTCTACTGCCCGATCAACGAGATGAGTTTCTGGGCCTGGGTTGGTGGCGACGTCAACGCCTTCCACCCGCATCGTTCCGGCGAGGGCCCCATACTTAAACGTCAGCTCGTTGCCGCGTCGATTGCCGGCATGAAGGCCGTTCTGGCCATTGATCCGCGCGCCCGCTTCGTGCAGGCTGAGCCGATCATCCACATCCAGCCGGAGCCCGGCGATATCGGCGAGTTTCCCCACATCGTTGAAGACGTTGCGCGACATACTGAATCGCAATACCAGGCGTGGGATATGCTGCGCGGCGATCTAGACCCGGAGCTCGGCGGCTCCACCGCGATGCTCGATATCATTGGCGTGAACTACTACTGGAACAATCAGTGGATTCACGGTGGCGACCGTATGCCGCCCGGCCACTACCTGCACAGGCCCCTGCACCTGATGCTGGAAGACCTGTGGAATCGCTACCGGCGGCCGATTCTGATTACAGAAACGGGGGCTGAAGCCGGCGCCGCGGTCGGCTGGCTGGGCTACATTGCGGCAGAAGTGCGCCAGGCTCAGCGCAACGGCGTAGAGATGCTCGGCGTCTGCCTATACCCCGTGATGGACTACCCCGGGTGGGACGATGAGCGGCATTGTCCCTGCGGGCTCATCGCAGCGGACGACGTGTGGAACGTGCGGACTCTGCGTGCCGATCTTGCGGCCGAAGTGCTCGCCCAGACCAGGCTCCAGACCGTGTGAAGCGCGAGACCCCGAACGCGCATCATAGTGAGCCTGTGCAGTAGTTTCGGCACGGATGCACAACAACCAAGCCCAAGATCGTAGCCGCATCACTGTCTTTCAGAGCCGACTGGCGAATACCTGCCACTTAGGATCGCGTACCGGCCCACGACATCAAAGCAATTACGCTCCCGAGGACCCGTCCCATGCCCGAAGCCATTCAGGAGCACGCAGCAGCACAACACCAGGGCACCACCCGTCCGCTGACCCCGGAGCGTTTGCTTCGTCGAGCACAGGCCCTGGCGGATGAGCTTGCACAGCGCCCCAACCTGGGCCTGCAAGCCGCCCCGACCCGTGAAATCGCTCGCTTTGCACAGATTGGCTTGCTGACTGCACCCCTTGCTCGTGATCTTGGCGGCCTGGGGCTGGGCCTGGAGCCTGGCACCCATCACGCGATGCTGCGCCTGCTCGCGATCGTCGGGGGCGCGGATCTGGCGCTCGGGCGGATCTATGAAGGCCACGTCAATGGCCTGCTGCTGGTTCAGCGTTACGGTACGCGCGCACAGCAGGAAGAGCTTGCAGAAAACTGCCGCAAGGGCCAGCTTTCCGGAGTGTGGAACACCGGCACAGCCCAAAAGCTGATGCTGCATCCGCAGGGAGACAGGCACCGCTTTGAAGGGGTAAAGACCTTCGCCACCGGCTGCGCGTTTGTGCAGCGGCCGATCGTCACGGCGGAGATTCCGCACCGCGGCTGGCAGATGACGATGCCTCACATGGAGTCGCTCGGCGCGACTATCGACCGCTCCTTCTGGCACCCGCTCGGCATGGAATCGTCCGAGTCCTTTGGCGTCGATTTCACCGGGACAACCATCGCCGGCGACGAACTCATCGGCAACCCGGGCGACATTTACAGGAACCCGATGTTCTACGGCGGCGCCATCCGCTTCGCTGCCGTGCAGGCCGGTGCTGTACTTCGTTTGCACTCGCTGTTTTCGCAGTGGATGGAGGAAGACGGGCGCGCCGATAACCCTTACCAGCTCACGCGCCTGGGCGAGATCGCCATCTCCGCTCAGGAAGCCGTGCTGTGGGTAGAAAAGGCCGCAGCGGTCGCCGACCAGAGCTTCCACCTGGAACAGACGGACCACATTGAGCGAATGCTGGAATGTGCGGATATGACTCGCACCGCGATTGAGCGCATCGCCACTTCTGTGATGCAGCGCGTCGTTGCCGGCGTGGGGGCTCACGGACTGCTGCAGCCGTTCCGCTTTGAGCGCATTGTGCGCGATTTGACGATGTACTTGCGCCAGCCCGTGGCTGATTACACGCTTGCAACAGTGGGCCGTCGCGCCATCAAAAAGACAGCGCGACGTACGGAAGGCGCAGCCGGCGGCTTCTGGTCCGATACCCCCACGACAGAGTCTTTGCCGCCTCGCTATTTCGAACGCATTTACGCGCGCCATCAGGACCCGTGGGCGTTTGAAACAAGCTCATACGAGAGCGAAAAGTATGCGGCCACGCTAGCTGCTTTGCCACGTAATCGCTATGAGAATGCGGTGGAGATCGGCTGCTCGATTGGCGTTCTGACCAGCCGCCTTGCAGACCGTGCCGACCACCTGCTGGCGCTCGATGTGTCCGACCGCGCGCTCGAACGTGCACGCGAACGCCTCACCGAAGAAGCCCATGTGGACTTTGCCTGCATGCAGGTCCCGCACCAGTTGCCGGACGACAACTTCGACCTCATGGTCGTCTCTGAAGTCGCCTACTACTGGACACAGCCAGATCTGGAGCACGCTGCCGATGAACTTGCCGCGCGACACTTGCCCGGCGGCCACCTGGCGCTCGTCCACCTTACAGAGTTCGTGCCCGACTACCCCCAGACGGGCGACGCTGTGCACGACTACTGGACCTCTCGCCCGGAATGGCGCACCGTGCATCACTCACGGCACGCTCGCTACCGAATCGATATCCTTGAGCGCCTCTAACTCTTCGACTTCAGGGGGTGCAGCGCTAGTTCGAGATCGGCAATCACTTGCTGAATCTCGCCACGCCGCACACCCTGGAACGCAGCGTCGATCAAGCGATTGCAATCGATCCGCGCCAGGAAGCCCTCGACCCCCGTATCCTGCACAAACGCTTCTTCCACGCGGACACGGTACTGCTGCGGGCACCACTCGCCTTCCAGTTGACCCACAGCATAGGCGCGGCGCAGCAATCCCAGCAGCCTGAACCGATGCTCCAGCCACGCCGCTGAATCCACCTCGTGCACCCGCCCCAGCTTCACGTCGTCCTGCCAATGCCGCAACTGCCCACTCAGGCCAATCTCCGCCCTTCCATCCAGCCGCGCAGAAGTCATGATCCGCACCGCCGGCGAGTGCCGCAAACGAGCCCCGACCCGCCGCAATTCATGCACAAACGCCACATCTTCAAGCGGCTTCACGGCCGGCAAACCACCCGCGCGACGATACACCTCGCAAGTACAAGCCAGCGACGCACCAAAATGTTGTAAGTGTCGCGGCCATGGGTCTGAAGGGTCAGGGTCGAGCAAAGATTCCAGCTCCGCCACCAGCTCCTGGTAGCGACGATCGCGCTCATACGCCGCCCGTATGCCTGGCTCGAGCGCCTCGAAGTCCGCAGGCAGCAGATGAATCGCGCCCCCAACCACCTCCGCCCCGCCCGCCAGCTCTGCGAGATTTGCCGCAACCCAATCCGGCGCAACGAGCGTGTCAGCGTCAGTCGAAAGAATAGCGACACCCGAGGCAGAGTCCTCCATCCGGGCACACGCCGCGTCCATCAACATCCGCCGCGCCGTGCCGACATGAGCGCGCTCTGGCTCCAGCGCACACTCATGAAGGTGCAGCTGAAACTCAGGCCACCGCGCCTGGTACGCCCGCGCCACAGCTTCACTTGCATCAGTGCAATTGTTCAGCAGCAGCAGCACTTCATATTCATCAGCCGCTATGTTCTCCTGCAGACGCAGCGCATCGAGCGTGGCACCAAGGCCGCTCTCCTCATTACGCGCCGGCACTACGACGCAGGCCTTACACGCCGCCATGACCTCGGTAGCGAATAGTGTTTCTACGCGTTCAAGGACGGCACTCATGCTGGTAGTGGCAGCGCCTCTTCATCACGCTGCCGCGTTGAAAGCTTGTTGTCTCCAGCGACCTTCAGCCAGGCGTCGTTGGCCCACAGGCGCTCGCCACCAGCGTACCGATGAGAAAAATTCGTCACGATATCAAGCCACTGATTGTCAATCTGCGAAACATAAATCTGCGCGAAACGCTTCTTCACTTCACTCGGGCGCGTATGCGTTCCGTGGCAAAGCACAGGGTATAGCGCTTCGTGGAAACGAGTATTGGCGTCCTCACGAAAGCGCGATAGGTCCACGCTCACTCCTTCGCGCGCGGCGTAGGGGAGCTCCTCATAAAATGCGCACGGCATCTCTGTTGTCAGCGGCAGGCTGGCATCGCGCGCGGTCCGGTGGTCCACATGGTGTCCAAGCCCCAGCGGCAGCACTAATGCCGTCGGCGCACGGCCAGAGTCAGCCAGCTTCGCCAGCGCCTTGCGTATCTTTGGAATGCACGTATCGTTGGGATCCACATCCATATCGCACACGATGGAGGCATCACAATGCAGCCGGATTGGCGCGTCCTTGATGTTCAGATCGACCATCGTGATTCCAGAGCCTTTTGGGTCCAAATGCTGCACAAACCGCTCGTCTTCCTTCTTGCGCAGCGCGGAAACGTAGGAAAGCCGGTCGTTTTCGTGAACGCTTTCCGCGTCAGAATAAGGCGCATAAAGAGACCGCGTGAACACGTTCAACAACGTCACGTGGTGGCCTGCCGCAAGCCAATGCATCATCGAAAGAGAGACTGAAAAAGCAGCATCATCGCGATGCGGCGAGAGCACAAGAATGTTCAAAGTAGAAAGTGCTCCAGTTTGGTCCTGCTGAAACCGCTTACGACCGCGCCTTGAGCAGAATCCCGTTTATCAGGCATCATTGAAGTATGCACGAATTCATGTGATGCGCAGCGAAACGCATAGGTTTTTCCCTGCGCGCTGGTAGTCCTGTCGAAACTTGCGTCGAGTCTGCGCCAACGCGCTCCGGCCTTTCGACATCACATAAAAAACATGAGCCCCGCACGTTCGGTCTCGCAACCTAGTAAGTAGAGGCCCCCCTTTGCAGAATCCTTCTTTTGATGACGCAGATACACAATCTAACGGCTCCGACCTGCTTTGCTTCAGCCATCTGCGCTGGCACTTCGTCACTCAGCGCCCCCAGCATCTGCTGACCCGCGCCGCTCGCACCCGCCGTGTTTTCTTCTGGGAAGAGCCCTATTGGGACGCAGACGATAACGGCGACGGAACACCGACTCTCGAAATCATGCAGGAAGGCCCGCAACTCATGGTGCTGCGCCCCCACCTGCCGCGCGCCGGCAACGCCGATGACATGCAGCGGGATCTGCTGCGCCGCTTAATGCAGGACCTGCAAATCCTCGCGTATACGAGCTGGTATTACACGCCCATGGCGCTCGGCTTCACGGACCGTCTCACGCCGGAAGCCACCGTATACGACTGCATGGACGAGCTCACAGGCTTCCTTGGTGCGCCGCCCGCACTCGCCCAGCGGGAGCAGGATCTATTCAAGCAGGCCGACGTGGTCTTCACCGGCGGCATGAGCCTTTACGAAGCCAAGCGTAAGCAGCACCCTAACGTGCATGCCTTTCCCAGTTCTATCGACGTCTCGCATTTTGCGCAGGCTCTGACGATTAAGCAAGACCCCGCCGATCAGGCCTCCATCGCTCATCCGCGCGCTGGCTTCTTCGGTGTGCTTGACGAGCGTTTCGACCTGGCGCTTGTCCGTGAAGTGGCGACACTCCGGCCGAACGTCCAGTTTATCTTCCTCGGCCCAATCGTCAAGATTGATCCGGCCACTCTGCCGCAGGCTGCGAACATCCACTATCTCGGCGGCAAGTCTTACGCCGAGCTGCCTGCCTACCTTGCCGGCTGGGATGTAGCGCTGCTGCCGTTTGCCCTGAACGAAAGCACCCGCTTTATCTCCCCGACCAAGACTCCCGAGTACCTGGCCGCGGGCAAGCCTGTCGTATCGACGGCAATCCACGACGTCGTTGCCGGCTACGGCGACGAGGGTCTGGTAGCCATAGCGTATTCCGCGCAGGAGTTCGCCACTGCGATCGACGCAGCCCTTCAGCCCCAGCCAGACTCCTGGCGAGAGGCAGTAGCGACCAAGCTGGCGGGCGGTTCCTGGGATAAAACCTGGTCCGCGATGAACAAAGAAATCAACCGCGTGCGTACCCGCTCGGCGGAAGTAAAGCCGTCCAACGTAGCCACCTTCCGCAACAGCCGCCCGGTGCGTCAAGAGCGTTACGACTACTTCATCGTAGGTGCGGGGCTCGCAGGTGCCGTACTCGCAGAGCGTCTGGCTAACGGCATGGGCAAGCGCGTACTCATCATCGACAAGCGCGACCACGTCGCCGGCAACACCTTTGACTACTTCGACAACGCCGGCATCCTGGTCCACAAATACGGTCCGCACATCTTCCATACAAACTCGAACGAAGTCGTTCAATACCTCTCGAAATTCACTGAGTGGCACGACTATGAGCATCGCGTCCTCGCCTCGATCGATGGCAAACTTCTTCCCATCCCGATCAACCTGGACACCATCAACGGCCTCTACAACCTCAATCTTGACGCCGCAGGAATGACCGCATTCCTTGCAGCACGCGCAGAGATTGCCCCGGAAATTCGCACTTCAGAGCAGATTTGCGTGTCCCGCATCGGCCGTGAGCTGTACGAGAAGTTCTTCCGTAATTACACGCGCAAGCAGTGGGGCCTCGATCCGTCTGAGCTCGATTCCTCCGTCGCCGGTCGCATCCCCGTTCGCTACGATCGCGACGACCGCTACTTCACTGACTCCTTCCAGGCGATGCCGCTGCATGGCTTTACCCGCATGTTTGATCGCATGCTGGATTCACCAAACATCACCATTCGCACCGGCCTGAACTACGCAGACGTGGCCAAGTCCTACCCGACCGCCAAGACGATCTTCACCGGCCCGGTTGATGAGTACTTCGACTACCGTTTCGGCCCGCTGCCCTACCGTTCGCTTGAGTTCAAGCACCAGACCTTCGACCAGGAACTCTACCAGCCCGCCGCAGTGGTCAACTTCCCTAACGAGCATCCCTACACTCGCATCACCGAATTCAAATACCTCACCGGCCAGAAAGCCCCCAAAACTTCCGTAGTCTTCGAGTACCCGCAAGCCGAAGGCGATCCGTACTATCCCATCCCACGCCCGGAAAACGCAGCCCTCTATGCACGCTATAAGGAGCTCGCAGACCGCCAGTCAGACGTCCACTTTGTAGGCCGCCTTGCAACTTACAAGTACTACAACATGGACCAGGTCGTCGCGCAGGCGCTCGTCACGTACCGGAAGATTTCCGGAGTGCATGAAGCCTATGTCCCGGCCCCCGCGGTCGCTCAATCGCTGGTATCCGCCAGCGTGTAAACGTAGTTCGCAGCCCCTTTTGCCGCCACGCAAAAGGGGCTTTCGCACGTCTCGCAGCAACTGCTCAAAACCGTTACTCTCAGCCTTGTGACTAACAAAGATCTGCAGCAGCTTGCCTCGCGCGATGCACTCGCCACCCTGCTCCGCCCGCTCTTTCCCCATCTTCCCCCGGACGACACCGCCCTGAGCCCCATCCACGGCGGCGACGCTGCGGCCCGCGCCACGCTCGCCCGCGTCCAGCCCCAGGCCTACGAGCGCTCGCGCAATTTTCTGGCCGGCCAGGTCACCCGCCTCTCCGCCTACCTGCGCCACGGCGTCCTGTCCCTTGCAGAGGTCCGCGACCACGCCCTCACCCAGGTCGCCAAGCCCGACTTCGCTGGCAAGCTCATCAACGAGTACGCCTGGCGCGACTATTGGCAGCGCCTCTACGCCCAGCTCGGCGAAGGTATCTGGCAGGATCGCGAGCCCTACAAAACCGGCTTCCGTGCCCAGGATTACGCCACCAAACTACCGGACGACATTCCCGCCGGCCAAACCACGCTCGTCTGTATGGACAGCTTCGCCCGCGACCTCGAGCAAAACGGCTACCTGCACAACCACGCCCGCATGTGGTTCGCCGCCTACCTGATCCATTGGCGACGCATTCGCTGGCAGGCCGGCGCACGTTGGTTCCTTTCGCACCTCGTCGATGGCGACCCCGCCAGCAACAATCTCTCGTGGCAATGGGTCGCGTCCACCTTCGCCTCCAAGCCCTACTTCTTCAACCGCGAAAACCTGGAGCGCTATACCGCCGGCACCTACTGCCGCGTCTGCCCGCACGCCACTGCCGGCACCTGCCCCTTCGATAACGACTACGAAGTCCTGGAGCAAAAGCTCTTCCCCCGCCTGAACGACGCCGCCGCCCAAACCACCATGCCCCCGCCTCCCCAACGCTTCAGCAAGCCCGTCGAGCTTAAACCCAGTGCCCCAGCCATCGGCAAGCCCCTCGTCTGGATCCATACAGACGGCCTCAACCCCACGCTCCTCAAAGCCAATCCGCAAGCCCCCGCAGTTTTCCTCTGGGACACCCCCTGGCTCACCCAGTCACGCATCTCGCTCAAGCGTATCGTCTTCCTGGCTGAGTGCCTGGCCGAACTTCCAGGCACCATCGACCTCCGCGCCGGCGAGCCAGCCACCGAGCTCCTCGCCGCCGCCCGCGCCGCCCGCGCCGACTACATCCTCGCGCAGCGCACCCCGGACCCTCGCCTCATCGCCGCCGCTCAAGCTGTAGAGCACACCCTCCCCGTCGTCTGGGTGGACCCACCGCTCTTCGTCGAGTCCTCCAAACCCTTCGACCTCAAGCGCTTCTCCCGCTACTGGCAGCGCGCCCAAAGCTCCGCCATGCAACCCACCCGCTAGGCCACCATCGGCGGCGCGGACGGCGGCGGCGTGTTGGTCTCAAACAGGAAGAAGCCGCCAAAGGTAAGCACCACAAACAGGATCCCGTACTTGGTCGCGCGGTCAGATAACTTGTAAGGGTCGATCGGCGTCAGCAGGCTAACGCTCATCAGATCGGTCTTCCCCGGCGCGGTCACCATCTGCGTCTGCGTGCTGGTCGCCAGCGACGAAACATCCCACTGAGCATTGAACCCGCTCGCATTCACCGTGCGCGTGCCCCGCGGCAAAAACTGCCCGGCAAACAGTGGTGAAGGCCAGGTCGACGTAAGCTCCACATGATTGGAATCCGCTACCGGCGCAATGCCCAGCTGCTCCGTTCCTGCCAGGTTCATGTCGATGGCGAAGTCCACTTTGCCATCCAAAGCCGTCCGCCCAGCGTGATGGCCGCGATCACAAGAAGCTTCAACGTAAGACTACGATTCATGAATGGCCTCAATTACTTTGCATTACAAAGCTTGAAAACACAGTTGGCCCGCAACAAGAGCGCAGCCTGCTAAACAGTTACTGGCTGCAACGCCCCCGGCTTGGCGGCGATGCCCGCGTCCGCCGCCACCTTCGCCGCGTCCTTCACCACTTGCTCCAGCGTAGAGAGATACTCCAGAAACCGCTTGCGCCCCACGGCCGTAATCCGGCAAGTCGTCAGCGGCCGCTTCTGGTCCAGCCCCTTCGTGATCTTCACCATGCCGTCCGCTTCAAGCACCTTCAAATGCCGGCTCAGATTGCCGTCCGTCAAGGAGCAAAGCTGCTTCAAATCGTTGAAGGGCAGGCCCTTTGCGTTCGTAATCAGTGAAGTCAGCACCGACAACCGTGCCCGTTCATGGATCACACGATCCAGCCCTTCATAAGCAAAACGCCCTTCGTTTGCCGCGTCTTCAGTCTTCATCTTCCAGCTCCTCTGCGCCGTGGTTTGCGGAAAGCAGCACCCCTGCGACCAGCAATTGACCCACCCCGAATCCAAGCCCCATCGTCCACGGTGCCAGCGCCCGCGCATCTCCCAGCGACACGCACACCAGGCCCGTCAGCAGGTACCACCCACCCACCGCAAGCACCGCCCGCGGTAAAAATCGGCAGGAGGAAAACACCCCCAGCGCGTAGGTGATCATCCATAATCCGGGCAGCATCCACACCGCGCCGGGCACAAACTTTGCCAGCACCAGCGTCAGCAGAGCACCAGCCAGCGCCGCCGGCAAAAACTGTTCCACCGCCTGTCGCAGCATCTCGTTCGACAAGCCCGAATGCATTCGCCGCGTGCGCCAGTACATCTGCACCGCCGTAATCACTGACCCCAGAACCGCAGTCGCCAGCCACAACGCCAGGTACTCTGGCACGTGCGCTGCAGCGCCCGGCAGCCATCGTGCCTGCACCCCGGCGGCCGCAATCGCGAGCACCCCGGTCCCCGCCAGAGTCGCCGGCCCGTAGCCACGAAACTGCGTGGTAGTCGCCATCTGCCGGCGTATGCTGCCGATATCCCCAAGCGCGTTATGAAGGTCAGACATCCTGCCTCTACTTTACAACGCAAAGCTGGCTTGTCAATAAACCGAGCCTTCGCGGTCAACCTCCCTGTAAGTCTCCCGCTCCACCTGTGGCCTTTTCTGTGCAGAGTTTTTGCCCTTCCTTTGGCTTATTCGGTGTTGAGTTCTTCCTTCCCCCTGCCGCAAATGCCCATTTTGTCCCAAGCGCAAAGTTCGCCATAGAGCAACACGCAATGGCCACCAGATTTGCAACCAGGAGCGGCCAACGCCAACCCACCAGCACCCTCATCAACAACAAGTTCCCACCAAGCGACACCGCCCCATTCGACAGATGAAACCGCAGCAACGCCCGCCAACGCGGTGTCACCTCTCGCCGATCCGCCCAGGTAAACCGCTGATGCCACCAGAAGTTATGCAGCAAAGTCACCTCCAAAGCCGCGCAGGTAGCCACCAGGTAGTGCCCGGCAAGCACCCGGTTGAACCCCGCCAGCGCCCCTAACTGCACGCCCATCCCAAGCACGCCAACCGCGTTGAACCGCACCCATCGCATAAAAGGATTCACGGCAGCGGCTCCTCGCTATAGAGCTGCGCCGTATGCCGGCACATCGTCATCAACGCCACAGCAGCCATCCCCGCCACGCCGATCGTCCCACCCACATCGAACAGCAGCATGCGGTGGTGCAGCACTGTCACCCACGGGTTATGCAGCAGCTTCAGGTTGCCAAGCACCAGCAGCAGACGGATCTCCGTAGGCCCAAACAGCCCTTGCGAAAGCTCAAACCGCCCCAGCGTATAGGTCGCCAGATAGCTCTCACACGCCAGCACCAGAAACGTCATCAGCATGCCCATCGCGACCGCCGGATGCACCAACCCGGAGCACGCCAGCCCGGTCATCATCGCAATCGACCCAAGCACATCCACCATGTGGTCCACATAAAACCCAAACCGCGGCCGTGGCTGCCGTCTTACCCGCGCCAGCGTGCCATCGAGCGAATCCCCCAGCCAGTTCAGCCCCAGGCACACGATGACCAGCCAAAGCGTCCCCGGCCGATACCGCGCCAGCCCATAAAACAGCCCCGCCCCAAGCTGAGCCGCAAAGCCCAGCGCCGTCAGTTGATCGCTCGTAACCCACCCCGGCGCCCGCTCCGCCAGCCAGGTCAACGCACGCTTTTCGAGCCCCGCAGTCAACGCCTGGTGCACTCTGGGCGCCGTCACAAATTCCGTCTTCGTAGTCATCGTTTCCTCCATCCAAAAGTTGGGTGCCCCGTTCATCGCGCCTTTGGCGATGAGCGGGATCACGAATGCAAAGCCTTCACCGCCGACCGCAGCGTAAATTCCAGCGACTCCCGCGGCACACTCTCCACATAGGGCCGCAGCGCCCACCCCAGCCCCGCCGGGATCGCCCTGCTTAACGACACCGACTCCACCTGCAAATACAGCCCACCGTCCCGCTCCTGGTAGCTCCAGTAGCTGTTCAGCCGCCACAAAAATCCGTGCTCCTCCGCGGGCCCTAACCGCCGTTCATGGTTCGTCCCCGCCCCGTCAATTTCATATATCCGAGTACTGCGCGAGGCACTAAAGCCATCCTGCGCATCCAGCCGCCCAAAGCTCACGTCGTAGCTGGAGTCGAGCACCACCGTCAGAACATGCTTCTGCCGCACCCGCAGCCACGCGGCCACATGGTCCCCGCTGCCGCTGGAGCCGGCCGCCACAACCTCCGGCGCAAACGCCCGCGGATACCCGTTGAAGTCCCGCAGCAAACGCTCGAACCCGGCCGCCGTGGCTCCCGGAGCAAACGCAGACGCACGCCAGTGGTGCAGCAGCGCGCCCGGCGGCGGCTCATGCGGCGAAAGCTGCTCCAGTACCACGTCCCCTCCACGCAGCCGAGCCGCGGCAGAGTCGCCGCCAATAAAGCCCTCGCGTCCGGCATGCTGCCGAGCCAGCCGCGCCTCCACCGCCGATGCCTGCGCATCAAACCCCGCCAGCGCCGCGGCCGAGGGCTGCGCCTGCGCCCGCCGACCGACCGTCAGCACCAGCAGCAAGCCAAGGAAAAGAGAAAAACACCGCCTCAGACATTTCATAACCCGAAGCTTGCCTCGCGACGCCCCCTAAAGCAATGCAAGCCGACTCACCCGCAAGCAAAACAATCCTCACGGCGCAACACACTGATTCCATTGCAGATAGAGCAACTCCTCCAGGTCAGCCCAGTTCTTTCGATACACTAAGCCGAGCCCATGCCAGAGTCCCTCCTATCCGCGCGTTACCGTTTCGGTGTCTTCGAAGCCGACGCCGCTACCGGAGAGCTGCGAAAGCAGGGTGTCCGCATCAAGGTCAACACGCAGCCCTTTCAGATCCTGCTCCTGCTTCTCGAGCGCCCCAACCAGATCCTCACGCGCGAGGAACTCGCCCGCGTTCTCTGGCCGGAAGGCACCTTCGTCGACTTCGAGCACGGCGTCAACTCCGCCGTAAATCGCATCCGCGAAGCCCTCGGGGACAGCGCCCGCAACCCCCGCTTCATCGAAACCCTGGCCCGCCGCGGCTACCGCTTCGTAGCTCCCGTAACCCGCGCCGACCTCCCATCGTTGGGTGCCCCATTCATCACGCCTTCTGCGATAAACGGGGTCACGACCCCCACACCCGCCATCCTTCCGGATGCCCCGGGTCTCGCACCTGAGACCCGGGAAGCAGCGGCGACTGAGACCAACGAACCCACCACCTACCTGGCCACCCCAGCCGAGCTCCCCCGAGCCCCCATTTACCTCGTCCGCGGCCTCTTCATCGCGCTCCAGCTCATGTACCTTGGCTACTACGTCGGCGCGTTGGCCAACCTGCCGGAAATCGAAGACCTCTTCTCCCCCCTACCCCACGCCCACCTGATGATGCTGGTCCTCATCGTCACCGCCGCCCTGCTCATCCCCGTCCGCGTCTTCCTGGTCACCGCAACCGCCTTCCGCGCCCCCCGCCTCCGCCAGAAGTACCTTCAACTCTGGCCCTTCCTTCTCCCCTTCGACGTCCTCTGGGCCCTTGCCCCCTTCCTCCTTCTGCACCACATGAGTGTCGGCGTAGCGGTAGCCTGCATGGCCCCACTGGTCTACTCCCCTTTCGCCCAGCGAGCCCTGGTCCTGATGGACAGCGAAAAAGGCGCCACCGAGTAATCGGTAGCGCCCCATCTTTCTTGCTCTTGTATTTTGGTTGTCATTCCTTAGCAAAGCGGAGGAACCTGCGGTCAGGACTCCCTCAAATCCTTACTCCGCAATATTCCCATAATCCCGCGCCGGAGCCCCGGAAACAGGCTTCCCTTCCTGCACATAATTCCGGTTCCACTTCGGAATCTCGACCACATAAGCGCCCGGCTTCTCAATCACCGCCTGGCATCCCAACCGGCTGGCGAGCTGGATATCCGCCGCCGTCTCCATCCGGTCGAGCTCCTTATCCTCTGCCTCCGACACGCCGGAAACTCCAGCCTTCACCCACAAATGGCAGGTCGTACAGGCACAAACGCCACCGCAGGCATGGTCCAGAAAAATGTCGTAATTCTCGGCAACATCCAGGAAGCTCATCGGCTCCCCGTGGCCCTCATACGGCATATCGCCAAACGGAAATTCAACCGTCTTGCCTTCCGGCAGAAAAGTTACGCGAACAAGGCCCGCGGCAACAGGAACGGAGAGGTCAACAGGAGGCAGAATTTTTGGCTCAGACATGATGTTTCGATTCTACCGTCTCGGGCATTCAGATGGCAGTCCCCTCGCATCCAACCGCCCATGAGCACTCCCTTCACCCCCACCGCACATGACCAGAAACAGGGTCCGGCCGACGCCCCCCACACCCTCATCGAATACGGGGACTATGAGTGCCCCGCCTGCGGCCAGGTCGCGCCGCTGGTCGCGAAAGCCGTCAAAAAGCTCGGCGACGAAGTCCAATTCATCTTCCGCAACTACCCGCTGGACCAGCACGAGTTTGCAGAACCCGCCGCCGAAACCGCACTCTTCGCCGCAGAGCACGGCAAGTTCTGGGAGATGCACGACCTCCTCTACAAGAACCAGGCCGACTTCTCGGAAGAACTCTTCCCCAGGCTAGCCCAGCAGCTTGGCCTCGACGCGGCAGCCCTCACTGAAGCTCTCGAATCCAGGAAGTACTCGAAGCAGATCCAATCAGAAATCGCCAGCGGCGACAAAGCCGGCGTCCCCGGAACCCCCAGCTTCTTCCTGGACGGCGAAGCCTATGAAGGCGACTTCACCGACATCGGCAAGTAAGCACCAAACCTCATAAGAAAAGCCCAGGACACAAGTCCTGGGCTTTTTCAATGAATCCTAAGCAGCTCTTAGGACAACTGGCATCTAGTCGACTTCCTCCGGCTTCGGCTTCTCCCCGCCCTCAATCTCCGCCGGCGCAAAGCCATGCGGCGCACTAGGCGCCTCCCCGAGTCCCTTGCCCATCGCATCCCCGGCCGCGCCCATCGTCTGCCCCTTCATCGCCCCACCAATCGCCGAGTCCATCATCAACTCTGCAAACCGCCGCGTAGCCTTATCCAGCGTCTCAATCGCCGTCCAGATAATCTTGTGGTCAGACCCCTTCACGGACGCCTCAACCTCCATCATCGCCGCCTTGATCACATCCAGCTCATGGAAGGAAAGCTGCTGCCAGGCCGGGTTCGTCTTACCCTTTTCGACAGCCTCCAAAATCGTCTGCGCCTCATTGCGCGCCTCGATCAGCTGCCGCTCCGTAATGTCCTGTTCCGCGTTGTCAAAGCTGTCCAGAATCATCGTCTCCACCTGTTCATCCGTCAGTCCATACGTCGGTTTCACGTCGATTTCAGCTGCCTGCCCGCTCCTCTGCTCGCGTGCCGAAACCTTCAAAATTCCATTCGCATCGATCAAAAACTTCACCTCGATGCGCGCCAGCCCAGCCACCATCGGTGGGATACCCTTCAGGTCAAAACGAGCCAGCGACCGGCAGTCCTTCGCCAGCTCCCGCTCCCCCTGCACCACGTGGATCGCCACATTCGTCTGCCCGTCGACGCCGGTCGTAAAGTGCTCCACCGCGCTCGCCGGTATGGTCGAGTTCCGCTGAATTACCTTCGCCACCACACCGCCCAGCGCCTCGATCCCCAGCGAGAGCGGCGTCACATCCAGCAGCAGCAAATCTTCCGTCGCCGCATTCGCCGTGCCTGAAAGTATCTGCGCCTGCACCGCAGCCCCCAGCGCCACCACCTCATCCGGGTTCAACTCCGTATGCAGCGTCTTGCCGCGAGCCTCCAGGTCAAACAGCCCTTCCACTAAACGTCTCACCGCAGGTATGCGAGTGCTCCCGCCGACCATCACGACCTCATCAATCGCCGCCGCCGTCAGCCCCGCATCCTTCAGCGCCTGTTTGACAGGCCCAGCAGTCCGAGCGATCACCGGCGCAATCAATCCCTCAAATTGCTCTCTCGTAATCTCCCGCGAATAGCTTTTCCCGTCCGGCAAAGCCACAGAAATCCGAGCCAGATCCCCGGCGGAAAGCGCAATCTTTGCCTCAATCACTGCCTTCCGCACCGCCTGCACCACCTCCGGATTCGCGCGCACATCCACGCCCTCGCCCCCGGCAATATCTTCCAGCGCAATCCCAATCAGCAGGTTGTCGATATCGTCCCCACCCAGGTGCGTATCCCCACCCGTCGCGACCACCTCAAAAATCCCCTCATGCAGCTTCAGCACGGACACATCGAACGTCCCGCCGCCAAAGTCATACACCGCAATCAGCCCATCCTTGCTCTTGTCCAGCCCATAAGCGAGCGCCGCCGCCGTAGGCTCATTCACCAACCGCAGCACATCCAGCCCGGCGATCCGCCCGGCATCCTTCGTCGCCTGCCGCTGCGCATCGTTGAAGTAGGCCGGCACAGTAATCACGGCCTTGGTCACCGGAGCCCCAAAAAACCGCTCCGCATTCTTCTTCAACTGCAGCAGCACGTAGGCCGAAATTTCAGGCGGCGTCATGGTCAGCCCACCCACATTCAGCTTCAGGACTTCTCCCGCCTTGGCACCCTCAGCCAGCTTGAACGGAAACAACTTCAACTCCTCGCCAACATCCTCCAGGTCTCGCCCCATCAGCCGTTTCGCGCTATAAACCGCGTTGCCGCTATCGCTCATCAGCGTTGTGCGAGCAGCGTTGCCCACCTTCACCCCATCGTCCGTCCACGCCACGACACTCGGCACCAGCCGCTCCCCATCCTCACCCGGTATCACCACAGGCGCGTCGCCTTCCATATAAGCAACCAGCGAGTTCGTCGTCCCCAAATCAATCCCAACCACCAGATTCCGCAAATCAGCCATAATCCCTCAGATGCGCCAGCAGCCCCGGCGCTTCCTTCCATTGTCCTACAATCATGCGCATGGCAAACTCCACCGTCATCCCGTCGCTGGCTTACAAAGACGCCCACGCCGCCATCGACTTCCTCGTCCGCGCCTTCGGCTTCCACAAACAAGCCGTCTACGAGGACTCCGGCACCGTCGCCCACGCTCAGCTCACCCTCGGCGGCGGCATGATCATGATCGGCTCCAGCAAGCGCGATAGCTCCTTCGCCAGCCGCGCCCTGCACCCGGACGAGACCGCCGGCAAATTCACCCACGGCATCTACCTGCAGGTCCCCGACTGCACCACCGCCCACGCTCAGGCACTCGCCGCCGGCGCCGTCATCATGGACGAGCTCCGCGAAATGGAGTACGGCGGCAAAGGCTTCTCCTGCAAAGACCCGGAAGGCTATCTCTGGTCACTCGGTGAATACAATCCTTGGCCCTGACGCTGCGCCCCCTGCCCTATACTGCTCTCACATGAATCCCTACGCCCACCATCTCGCCGACCGCCAACTCGACGAAGTCCTCACCGCCACGCCCAAGCTCTTGCACGACATAGCCTGCACCCTCTCGCCCGAGCAATTGGAAGCACCCTACGCACCCGGAAAATGGTCGCCCCGCCAGATCCTCGCCCACATGGCCGACTGCGAACTAGCCTTCTCCTTCCGTCTCCGCCAGATGCTCGCAGAGGACAACCCCACCCTCCAGCCCTTCGACCAGACCGCCTGGTCCACCCGCTACGCCCCCTATGAAGTCCCCATGGCCCTTAGCCTCTTCTGCGCCAATCGCGACTGGAACCTGGCCCTCCTTACCACCATCACCCCCGCCGACCTCGCCCGCCCCGGCCTCCACCCCGAGCGCGGCCCCATCACCTTCCAGACCATCCTGGAAACCATGGCCGGCCACGACCTGAACCACCTGAAACAACTCCAAACCCTGACGACCTGATCAGCTTCCACTCCAGCCTCCTCCGACCCCCGCAAAAATTTGTCATCCTCAGCGATGCAGGCCAGCACCATCGGCGTGCGCAGTCAAAGGACCTGCATCTCTCTACTCCCGCCCGCCACGTCGATCATCGCCACTCGACCCAGCCCACCGCTTTATCAGATAATGAACAAATGCAGTACCAGATTGCAGCCCTCTACAAATTCCTGCCCCTCAACAGCCCCGCCGCCCTCCGCGACGACCTCCTAGCCCGCTTCACCCCCGCAAACCTCCGTGGTACCCTCCTCCTCGCACCGGAAGGCATCAACGGCACCCTGGCCGGCACGCCCGAAGTGATCGACGAACTCCTCGCCTTCCTGTCCCAGACAACGGGTCTAAGCCGAGACGAAGTAAAGTTCGCCCCCACCGACGTCCTCCCCTTCCATCGACTGAAATTCCGCCTGAAAAAAGAAATCATAGCCTTCCACCAGGCCACCGCAGACCCCTCCCAGGCCGGAACCTACGTAGCCCCACAAGACTGGAACGCCCTCCTCGCCGACCCGGAAGTCCTCCTCCTCGACACCCGCAACCAGCACGAGTACGAGGTCGGTACCTTCCAAAACGCAGTAAACCCGCAAATAGACCGCTTCTCCGATTTCGCCGCGTACGCCCTGCGCCACCTGGACCCTACCCGCCACAAAAAGGTAGCCATGTTCTGCACCGGAGGCATCCGCTGCGAAAAAGCCAGCGCCTACCTCCTCGCGCAGGGCTTCCCGCAAGTCTTCCACCTGAAGGGCGGCATCCTCAAATACCTCGAAGACATTCCCCAGGAACAAAGCCTCTACCAGGGCCAGTGCTTCGTCTTCGACGACCGCCGCGGCGTCACCAAGTCCGACCTGGAGCCATAGCTTCTTCGGCCCGTTCGCGCCCACCCACAAAGCTGTCGGGGCATCCATGCGCAACCCAAAATTTGTCATCCTGAGCGGAGAAAGGCACGGCTCTTCCGTGCCTTTCGCAGTCGAAGGACCTGCATTTCCGTTCAAAGCAAAACCACATTGGATTAGGCCAGCAATCCCGACACCTCGTCTGAACCGCGCCGCAACATCAGTCGCTACACAAACCAGTTAGGGCGCTCACGTATCAGCAAACGATCACTTCCCAAACCGATAAGTCACTCCAAGCTCAGGCTCATTACTCCCCGTGAGCGGCGTATTCACAAAGATCCCCAGGTCCTGAAACTCCGGCACCCGAAAAACCTTGGCACGATATCCCAGCCGAGCGCCCAGCCGGCTCGTGATCGCATAATCCACGTTCACCCCCAGCACCCCCTCAGCGCGCGTCAGCTTTTGTCCGCTGGAGCTCTGCACCTGCGGCACAAAAAGCAGTCCGCCACCCCCTATATCGAACGACGTCGAAAGCCCCTTGTGGTGCGGCCCCTGCACTACGTAGGTCGCGGCTAACTCAAATATTCGGCTGTTCATCTGGCCGCTCCCACGAGCGTAGCTATATTCAAAATCCGGCCGCGTGTAAGACGCCGTAACCCGGTATCCCAGCGCCGTACGAAACTGCTGATGCACCGCCGCCAGCGCCACGATCGCATGGGTCGCCGTCACCTTTTCCGGCAAGGTCAGCGCGTTTTGCGAGGTCCGCGGAACAATAAAAGTCCCGCCCAGGCCAAGCATCACGTCCGACGTGCGCCGCGGATTGGACCTGACCGCCACCCCTTTCACGACACCGGCAAGGCCGCCGCGCGCCGCGGAATCGTTCTTCCCTGCCGCCTCCGGACCTGCAAGCTGCGGAACCACCGGCTCCGCAGTCAGCGCTACCGCCGGCGTCGGCTGCTCGGTCAAGGGCGCCGCTGCAGGCCGTTGTTCGCGCCGTGCGGCATCAGGCGTCGCACCGGCCCAGGAGTGCGTCGTCGCCAGCGATAGCATGCGAATCGGTGATTCCGATCGCTGCTCCGGCTGGTGGTACACCCCGCCGCCCAACCGCACGCGGAAGCCAGAGTCGGAAGGCATAGGCATGGGCGGCGTGACCTCGCCCGGCTGTCTCATCGCGCTCGGCCCGGAAGAGGCCGGCGAAGAAAACGTCGGCCCGGTTGTCCCCTGCGAAGGCGCCGGCGGCACTGTCTTCTCCGCCGCAGGCGCACCACCCGGAACATGCAAAGCCACGTAAGCGACCGTCGCGGCACCCGCCAGCGCCAGTCCGGCAAGCACCGGCATACGCCACGCCGGTACAGGAGCAGGCAGCACGTGTGTTTTTAGCGACGGCCGCAGCACCTTCCAGTTCCGATCAACCACCGCCGCATCGACTTTCACGCTTTTTCCTTGGAGCCCCGCGAACGTGGCCGCGACCGCCCCATACTCCGCCGCCAGCGCCGCATCCACAGCTATCGCCAGCCGAACCTCACGCTCACGCGCCGGCTCCAGTTCCTGCATGTGCAGCGCGATCAGATCTTCTTCGGTGATATTCGTTTTCATCAGGACTCCCGTACCAGTTGCGTTGGAGAAAAGTTTGCCGGCTTCCCGGCTTGTAGCGGTGCAAGCTCACGTCGCAGCTTGGATACCGCCCGAAAAATCGTCTGCCGAGCAGTGTTGGCGCTGATTCCCAACGCCGTCGCGATCGCGGCCACCGGCTGCTCTTCAAAATGCCGTAGCACAAAGGCCGTGCGCTCCATCGGCGTCAGGCACCGCAGCAGCCTTTCCTGCTGGCGGGCGCTCTCGTCTGCGAGCAGCACAGCCTCCGGCGTCGGTCCGCTGCAGGCCTGCGGCAAGCCGTCCAGCGGCGCCGCGTGATATCCCGGATCACGCCCACGCCGCTCCACTAGATTGAGCGCGCAATTCATCGCGATGCGATAGACCCACGTCCCGAATCCCGCTTGCTCGCGGAAGTCCGGAAGCTTGTTGTAAGCCCGCAGAAAGCCTTCCTGCGCAGCTTCCTCCGCGTCCTCCATCGAGCCCGTCAACCGGTACGTCATCCGCAGCACCGCCGGCAGATGCCGCTCCATCAGATCCCGGTAGGCGTCCACATCCCCGGACAGCACCCGCCGTATCGTGTCCCGCTCCAAATTTCCCATTCGCAACCTTAGACAAGCTGCAAACCCACTCTGTTAGGTTCGCGGACAAAAAGCGTTCACAACAAGCGCTTGGCTGATAGCTGAATATTTACTCGCAGCCTACGCAAGATCCCGAAAGCCCCCCGTTCCAGACCATGAAGAGGTGACTCCATGGCCGCAAACTTTCCTATCCTGAACGTCCCCCACATCGCCGAGCCCTGCACGCAATCCTGGGAGCAGATGCCCGGAACCACCCGCGTCCGGCACTGCGCCGCCTGCGATCAGGACGTCGTCAACCTGGCCGCGATGTCCGCCGCCCAGATCGCCAGGCTCCTCGCCGGCCCGCTTCCCTGCCTGCGCATCGCCCGCTATGACGATGGCTCCCTGGTCACCACCGAACCCGTAGTCGCCCACGCCCTGCCGCGCATCGCCGCCGGTCTGCTCACCGCCGCGATGGCAATCGGCGCCGCCGCGCAGAACTCGCGTCCGCAGCAGGCACTGATTGGCGCTCCTCCCGTGCAGCCGCAGGTCACCGGCCGCATCACCGACCATGCCGGCCACCCGGTCACGCAAGCCACCGCCACCCTGCTTCAGTTGGGCAAAGTCGTCGCAACCGCAAAAGTCGGCCCAGATGGCGCCTACAGCTTCAGCGCTCCCGCCGGGCACTACGACCTGCGTGTGGAGGCCCCCAATACCATCCCGACCAGCGCCCCCGTTGATCTGTCCTGGCAGAAGCCACTGCTCCTCCCCATCTATCTCAACCGACAAGCCGCGACGATAGGCAAAATAGCACCGCCAGTCTCGATCACCATGGGCTTCCTCACCCGCCCGGAAAAAGTCGCTGCTCCAAAAAAGGTGCAACTTAGGGCTCGTCCAAGTCTGGACTTAACCCCAATCAAATGAAGACTTTGAGCCAAAAAAAGGGGGGGGGCTAATCCAGCGCAGCCTGCACATCTCGCACCAGATTGCGCAGATAGCTTCTCTTGTTCAGCAACGTGACCAGCTCATCTTTCACCGTGCTCCGCTCGGCCGCCGATGCCGAATCCACAGCCAGATCCCACCTTGTCCACAGCTTTTCCAGATCGGCCTGCGTCTCCGCCATCTTGCCGTCAAAAGTCCGCGCCGCGGCTTCCAGATCGCGCCGCAGGTCAGGATCGGCTTCATCGCCCATGTCCTTTGCGCCACGCATTTCCAGCAATTGCATGTTCAGCTCAAATACTTCTTCGAGCAATTCCGGCGGAATCAGCTGCTTTTTCGTGGTTCCGCTCGTGCGCGCCGCCTCAGTCGCAGCTTTGGACTGCTCTTCCAGCTCCACGCCTTCGAGCGTCAGCATGTACTGCGTGCGCAGAATCGGATCGCGCAGAGTGCGATAAGCATCATTCAAATCGGACGAAGCGGCCAGTGCGGCTTCCTGCTCCGCGGCCGGTTTGGATGCGAAACGGTCCGGATGCAGCTTGCGCGATTGCGCATAAAACGCCTTCTCAAGCGCCGCAACATCGACATTCAAGTGCAGCGGCAGGCCGAACTGGGTGAAATAGTTGTCGTACGAATCGTGACTCATTACCCTAACTTACAACGTCAGCCGGGGGCCTGCATGCGCCACGCCATTGGTGCCCAACGCGTTTGCCGTGCGATCGCGATGGAGCTTGGAGCGGGCGCGCAGGGTGGTCTCGAAAACAGTCACCAGCACGCCGCTGATGGACGCCGTTTCATTGCGCAAAGGGCTGTAGCAAAGCGTGAAATAGGCGTCTTCCAGGTAGCCATAGCGCACGATGGGGAACAGTTGATCCTGAAACGTGATCGATTCGCCGGCCAGCACTCGGCCGTAAACCGGCTCGTTGATCGACCAGACTTCGGGCCAGCACTCGCGCGTCGGCTGGCCGAGCCCTGCCGGATGCTTGGTGCCCATCAAGTCGCGGTAGCCGTCGTTGTAGAACTGGATCAATTGCGGGCCCCAAAGCACGATCATCGGGAACTGGCAGGCGAGCGTGAGCTCGATGGAAGTTTTCTTGCTTTGCGGCCAGGTAGCAATTTCGCCGCAGACGGTATCGGTCCAGTCTTTTTGCCGGATCAGGCCTGCGGCTTCACTGTCGCCGTAAGGCCAGGCTTGCTCGGTTTCCGGTTCAGGCCGGAGCGGGATGGCTGGGAGCTTGGGTTTCAGGTCGGGGTAGCGCTCGGCGACTGTGCGCAGATGCTCCAGGAAGACGGACTTGCTCAACATGCCGTTGTCTTCCATCGTCACGCTGGCAAGGGCGTCGACGACGGCAGGATGCAACGAAAGCAGGTCGCTTTCGCTTTCTGGACCTTCCCAAAGCTGCAGGATTTCGCCGCGGCTGCGTTCCATCAGAAAGCAGAACGCCAGTACGCGCGCGCACAGCGAGAGACGCTGTGGATCGGTGCGGTACTGGTACCAGACGGCGCGGAAAGCCCGGTAAATGGTGCTTTCCAGCAAAGCCGCCCGCCGCACTGGATCCGGCTCAGCCGTGGTTCCAAATGAGAGCGCCAGAAAAGTCTGCTCGCAGGTCAGCGCGTCCGGAGACGAGGACGGTAAGTTGGTCGGGGTACTTTGTCCGTTAGCAGCACTGACAAACAACGTCATGGCAAACGCGACTTCATCTGCAGAAAGAGCAGCGTACATGAAGGCGGACCAACTTTCCGATGCGCGGCACCTTTGCCTAGAGTATAGCCTATGTCGTGCAGATGACGCAGCAGCTATGCGGAGAAACTGGACCCACAACCGCAGCTTTTGGTGCTATTTGGATTGATGAAGTTAAATCCCTGGCGCATCAAAGTCTCTTCAAAATCAAGAACCATGCCGGCAAGATAGAGAAAGCTCTTGGGATCCACAAAGATCTTCACAGCTTTTGCACCGGAAGGATCGTTGGGCGTTTCGATACCCTCACCGAAGACGAAGGTCTTATCGCGGTCGCGGGGCTGCGTGTCAAACCGAATGTTGTAGCTCAAACCGGAGCAGCCGCCGCCGGTTATGCCGACGCGGAGGCCGCCGGCTTCTGGCGAGATACCTTCCTTCGCCATAGCTACGCGGATGCGCTTGAGAGCGTTCTTGGTGATCTCGATTGCTTGCTTGGCGCGGGGCTGCTGGCCGTCTGCGTTGAGCAGGGTCATACCCGCGAGCGGATCTTTGGAGACCGGCGCGGTTGGTGCCTGTGAAGTTGTGGGTTGCAGCGTGACCATGGACATGACGCGGGTGCCTCTACTGTTTGTGGTCGCGGAAGACAGACTTCAGCGGCTAGAGCCGCCACCATTCTGAATGGTAGTGGCACGGCAGAAGCTGTGCACATAACAAAACGAACGCCACCTGATCGACAAGGGCCGGACGGCGATTTGCCATCCGGACCCTCGCGGATAAGTGACTAGTGGGCTGCGACTGCAACGGGCGCGTCAGCGGTTTCGCTGACGTTGTTCTTTTTCTTCCAGTCGCCGATGGCTGCGCGAATAGCATCTTCTGCCAGGACCGAGCAGTGAATCTTGACCGGCGGCAGCGCGAGTTCCTTGACGATATCGGTGTTCGAGATCGTGAGAGCTTCCGCAACGGTCTTGCCCTTGACCCACTCGGTCGCGAGCGACGAGCTGGCGATGGCGGAACCGCAGCCGAAGGTCTTGAACTTGGCGTCCTCAATGACCTGCGTTTCGGGATTGACGCGAATCTGCAGGCGCATCACGTCGCCGCACTCAGGCGCTCCGACGAGGCCGGTGCCGACTTCATCCGACGTCTTATCCATCTGGCCTACGTTGCGCGGGTTGCTGTAATGATCGACGACTTTATCGCTATATGCCATGGTGTTTGCTCCTAAGCTTAGTTATTCGATGATACGACCGCGCGGGAGGATGCGCCAGACTGATTTTGACCAAGTAGCCCCATGAAATTGTCATCCTGAGCGGATTGAGTCGCGTTTCTCAGCGACTCCTGGAGTCGAAGGACCCGCAGATCCTTCGGAAGTTGAGATGCTTCAGAAGGATAGGCAGGTCCTTCGACTACGTCCGTCGTTGGAGCCGACGAACTTCGCTCAGAATGACAAAATCATGGGTGTGGCTGTGGCTTTTGTGGTTCCTTTCAAGGAAGAGGCACACACAGGGCTATAGGCTGGAGGGATGGCGAAGACGAAGGCGAAGTTGCGGGTTGGGATTCTGTTTGGGGGCAAGTCGGGCGAGCATGAGGTTTCATTGCGTTCAGCGAACTCGATTCTGAAGGCGATCGACAGGAAAAAGTATGAGGTGGTGCCGATTGGGATCGGCAAGAATGGGCATTGGCTGGGCGGCGAGCAGGCGCAGGCGCTGCTGGGTGGAACGGCCGCCCCGCTGCAACTTGAGGCTGGGGCGGGAGTCGGTCTGGTGGGGGAGACGTCGCGGCTGACGGGGTCGCTGGATGTGATCTTTCCGGTGCTGCACGGGACTTTTGGCGAGGACGGCACAATCCAGGGGCTGCTGGAGCTGGCGGACCTGGCTTATGTGGGCTCGGGCGTGCTGGGCTCGGCCGCCGGGATGGATAAGGACGTGATGAAGAAGCTGTTTGCCGCCGCCGGGCTGCCACAAACGCCGCACGTGACGCTGCTGCGCACGGAATGGAAGGCCGATCCGAAGCGTTGCCGGAAAATGATCGAAAAGGCGCTTACGTACCCGCTGTTTGTGAAGCCGGCGAATCTGGGGTCGTCTGTCGGGATCAGCAAGGTGCATGACCGCGGCGAGCTGGATGAGGCGATGAATCTGGCTGCGGGGTTCGACCGCAAGCTGGTGGTGGAGCAGGGCGTGGGCGGACCGGGGGCAAAGCCGCGGGAGCTCGAGATTGCGGTGCTGGGGAACGATGCGCCGGAGGCCTCTGTTGTGGGGGAAATTGTGCCTGCGAAGGAGTTTTATGACTACGAGGCGAAGTATCAGCTGAGCGGACCGGATGAGAGTGTGTCGATTATCCCGGCGAAGCTGAAGCCAGCGGAGATCAAGCAGATGCGGGCGATGGCGCTGCAGGCATTTCGGGCCTGCGATTGTGCTGGGTTGGCTCGCGTGGACTTTTTGATGGAGCCGGGGGGGAAGCGGCGGATTTATCTGAATGAGATTAATACGATGCCGGGGTTTACATCGATTTCCATGTATCCGAAGCTCTGGGAGGCTAGTGGGATTGGGTATAAAGAGTTGATCAACCGTCTGATCGAGCTTGGGTTGGAGCGGCAGGTGGAGAAAGCGGCTACTGTGTTTAGCCGGGAGTAGGGGTTGGGCGGCTGGTTTCGGGCTTGTCGAAGGGCAAAGGATTACTGGCTGTCTGCGCCGCATGCTCAATTGTCATCCTGAGCGGAGAAAGGGACGGTTTTAGGTGCCTTCTGTAGTCGAGGGACCTGCATTCTCCTTTGGAGCGAGTTGGCGCTTCGAGCGAGATGCAGGTCCTTCGACTGCGTGTGGCGGAAAGAGCCCGCCACACTCCGCTCAGGATGACAAATTTTTGGTTCGTCCAAGAGCCCGCTGGGGTGAACCTAAGCCAAGTTCTACTCCGCTCAGGATGACAAATTTTGGTTCGTCCAAGAGCCCGCTGGGTGAACTAAGCCAAGTCCTACTCCGCTCAGGATGACAAAGTTTTGGTTGTTTCGAGTGTCCTCAGGGTTGGGCCATCCTAAGGCAAGGAGAAAAGTAAAATGGCCCCGGAGAGTGATCTTCGGGGCCATGCTGCATTTGCTGTGCTGCTGGGTTAGATGAAGAGACCGTTGAGGCCGTTCGGGAAGAAGCCGCCCGTTGCGATCTTGCCGGTCGTAGCAGCGCCACCCAGGGTGACGATGTTGAGGACCTGTGCGGTGCTGCGGGCGAAGCCGGTGACCATGACTGGGTCGGCATCGATGATCTGCGTTGCAGTGACGGTACCGATGGGCAGAACAACCTGCTGACCAGCAACGCCCTGCGCCGAAGAGAGACCGTAGTCATCCGGATTCGGATCTTCCGGGTTGTTCTGGCCGGCAAACATGTTCGTATTCTGGAGCGCAAATGCTGCGCCCTGGCGGAGTTTCGAGATCATGCCGGTGTACTGGCCGAGCGTACCCGTCGGAAGACCGGTCGTCGTCATGTTGTCATTGAGCAGGATGGAGGTGCGGACGAGTCCGGCGTGGTATGCCTCTACCGCGTGGATTCCGGCTGCATAACCCAGGATAGTCTTGCTGGTGAGGAGCGGGGCCGCGCCGTGGTAGGCCGAGACGCCGACATCTTCAAACGTGTACGCACCGAGCAGGAAGTAGAAATCGTTCAGGTAGGGGCTGAACGTTCCGGTGATGCCGGCCGCGTTGGCAACCTTGGTCCAGGCGGCGACCGAGATGTCCATTGCAGGCTGTGCAACCTGCAGAGCAGTGGCGGTACCTGCGCCAAGAGCGCTGCGCAGGAAGCCTACGTGCTTGCCCTCTTCGACTGCGGTCTCAACAGCGTACGCCTTAATGCGCGGCACGGTGAAGTTGACTGCGGTCGCGCCGGTCGTCGTGGTAACAACACCAGCGGTGGTGTTGGGGGCGGCGTTGCTGCCCAGGACACCGTTGATGGCCAGGACCGGGGCGCCAGCGGCGGTGGAAGCGGCGTTTGCGACGTCAATGGTGGTACCGAAGGCAGCCTGGTAATAGAAATTGGCTTCCAGGTACTCCAGGTTGAGGGCGAAGTTGAGGATGTCGTTATCGGTGTAAGCGGTAACGGTGTTTGCTGCGCGCATGGAGCGCGGAAAAGCGGCTGCGGCCAGAGCGGCTGCGCCACCGGTCAACAGAGCACGCCGGCTGGCGATGATGTTGTCCAGGACTTTCGTTTCGAGATTCGGCATTGGGTTCTTCCTTTTGGTACTGAGCGGTTCACAAGAAATTGACTTCACAAATAGGCGTGTATGGCTGGACTGGCCGAAATTAGGAGGCAGTCTTGGAAATGCGGCCGTTCAAACCCTGCGGGAAGAAGAGTCCGCCGGTGACGCCGGCTCCGTTGGCGGTACCGTACACAATGTGCAGGACCTGGTCCGTGGAACGGGCAAAGGCGATCGCATTCTTGGTATCTGCCGCGACGATCGAAGTGCCGGTTGCCGGATAGGAAACTACGCCGGTAGTCGCGTTGGTGGTGCCGCCGGTCAACAGGGTCTCAAAGCCGCCGCCAAGGTTGCCGCGCAGGGTGGCAATCTGGTTCGCGATGGTGATCAAGGCCGGGGTGGCTTCGCCCAGTGCAGTCAGCGCGGTGCGGACGTAGGCGGCGTGGTACGCCTCCACGGCCTGGATGCCGGCTGCGTAGTTCAGGTTTGCGGACGAGGCCAGCAAGGGAGCTGCACCGGAGTACGCGGTCACGCCGACATCTTCAAAAATGAAGGCGCCGAGCAGGAAGTTGGCGAAGCTGGTGTAGGGGTTGAACGCTGAACCGTTGGTGACCATGGCTGCTGCAGCGGCTGCGCCGAAGGTGCTGGCAGAAATGTTGATGTTGGGAACGGCAACCGCGTTGGCAGTCGTGAGCGCGGCGCGCAGGAACTTGACGTGGGATAGCTCGTCATAGGCGATTTCATTCAAGATCTGCTGCTGCAGCGGGGTCAGGTTTGGTACAGCGCCTGCGTTTACAGCAGTGACGGTGCCCTGCGTGCCGGTACCCGTGAGCATGGCGGCAGGGATGCCCTGGCCAGTGGCGGCGTAGAGGTAGTAGGACGCTTCCAGGTACTCAAGGTTGAGGGCGAAGTTGAGGATGTCAGCATCGCCAATGGGCGCGGCGGGGGTGATGGGGGTGGGGGTGGTGATGGGCTGGTCGTTGGAGCAACCGACGAGGACGCCGGCGGTACCGGCGGCAAGGGCTCCGGCTACGAATGTGCGCCGGGTTGCGCGCTTCTTTTGCAAATCTTTGAGTAATTCCACGTGGATTGCCTCTCGGAACAGGTTGAAGGTCCGGCGGTTTGCCGGAGCGATACTGGTCTTACGGGGGTACAGCACGGCTGGATGTTTCACCTTGGTAAATTGCAAAAAGGCCAGGGTTGCCCGGCAGAGTGCGATTGATATGGCCCTACAAACACTTTGCCGGCTTATCTTTGGCGACGTAACAGGCCTGGTCAAAGTAGCGGACGCCGTCATGCTCCTGGTATTGAAGCACGGTGCGGCTGCCATCGGCCGCGGGGGCGGAGACGAGGGTTTTGGCCGGCGCGGGGATGCTGGGGGTGCCCTGTTGTAGCGCCTCCGCAAGCACGCGGCCTTTGAGCAAGCCGGTGGAGGTGAGGTCAAAGCCCATAATGTGGGCGAGAGTTGGGACCAGATCAATGTTGCCCATGGCGGCCGGGTCCGTGAAGCCGCGCTTGAAGTCGGGGCCGAGGGCGGCCATGTTGTTGAGCGTCTGCTCCCGGCCAAAGCCGCCGTGCATGCCCTGGCCTTCCTGCAGCGTGGTGTCCGAGATCTGGATGGCGGAGAGGAGGTCGCCGGGGTGCTGGTAGAAGACCTTGTAGGTAACGACGATGGCCGGGCGCGGCACCTTGCTGGCGCCGACCAGGCCGATGGCGCTGAGCGGCAGCGCACCGGGGCAGGAGGCGGGGGTAGCGCAGTACTTGTCGTCGACGAAGAGGCCGCCGACGTAGTCAAGCTGGCTGAGGGTGGTGAGGGTGGACGCGATAATTTTGGGGTCGGCGGAAGGGACGTAGAGGAGGTCCGAGCCGCCGTTTGAGGCGATGATCAGCTTGGCGTCGGAGCCATCGATGCGCTGGACGGTGGTGCCGAGCAGGGCGGAGCCGCCGGAGGGGTGCTGGGACTTTTCTCCGCCGAGCTGGATTTCCTGGTACACGCTGGGAGTGCCGCCGGTCGAGCGCACCTGGGCGTCGTACAGGCGCATGCCGCCGCGGACGGCCAGGTCTACAGCGAGGAAGCCGGTGGGCAACGTGCCGCGAACCTGTGCGGCTTCCTTGCCGTTGAGCTCGTATTCAAGGGAGGCGGAGACGGCGCTGGTCTGGTTGCCATCGGGGCCCATCTCTGCGGCGATTTCGCGCCGGCTGATGGTGGCGAAACCGTGGTCGCTGGTGACGAGGACGTCCGTGCTGGCCTTGATGGAGGGGTTGGCGTCGAGCCAGTCGAGGAGCTGTTTGAGGCAGTGGTCGGCGTTGTGCAGGCCGCGCTTGGAAGTATCGCCATTGATGCCGGGTGAGAGCTGTTGGAGGCTGTCGCCTTCATTGTGCTGGGAGCCATCGGGATCGCGCGACCAGAAGACGAGCATGAAGGGGTTGGCTTTGTCGGCGGCGAAGCGGGGGAGCAGGACCTTGGTGCTGATGTCTGCGAACCACTGCTGCTGGGTGGTGTTGGCGGCGAGCGTGCCGGGATTTTTGGCATCGCCCTGGAAGCCGTTGGACCACTGTGAGTTCTCGGCAAAACCGTTGTTGCGGATGGGTGCTTCGGTGGGAAGCCCAGCGGCTTCAATCTGATCGCGGAGGTCGCTGGGCAGGGGCAGGCCGATGATGGAGCCGGTGGCGTCGTCAATCAGGATGGCTTTGTTGGTGGTCAGGTAGCCGAGCGAATTCCAGGCGACGGAATCAATCTGCTGAATGGCCGCGGGGCCGAGCTTGCCGATGGCGGCGACGTTGTAGCCGTGCTGCTGGGCTTGCTGAAGCAGCGTGTGCTCGCCCAGGTAGTTGCCGTTGAAGGCGGCGTTCATGTCCGCCAGGATCAGGTCGTTTTCAATGAACGGCGTGAGGTAGCCGGTGGGGTCGAGATTCTCGGGCTTGGTGAGCCAGATGCCGGGGTAGAGCGTGTTGGAATAGTCGCCGGTATCGCCGATGCCGTGGCCGGTTGCGATGACGCTGGCGTTGGCGGTGGTGAAGGTCGGGAAGACTGAGTGCGAGTTGGTGAAATCGACGCCGGCCTTGCGCAGCGCATAGAACGTGGGCATGTCGGTCGGGTTGACCGAGTCGCGGCGCAAGCCATCCGCGATGACCAGGATCACGTTATGGCGTGGAGCCTGCTGGGCTGGTTGTTGCGCGGCGAGAGGCGCTACAAGGACGGCGGCACAGAGGGCGAGGGTGCAAGACCTGAGAGGCATGATTCAGTCTAGCGGAGCGGCGTGCTGCGATTGCGAATGGCGCGTGAATCAAGGGCGGGTATAGAGCGGGCGTTGAGGAATGGCGTCGCGGATATTGTCCGCGATGTTGCCGGCGATGAGGCCGGCGAGGCCAAGGATCGCCGTGGCCGGCAGAGCCAGAATGGGTCCCAGGGCGACGACCGATGCCAGCCCGACCGTGATCCCGATCAGACCGAAGCGTCGACTGAGCTTCTTGGGTCCTGGGCGCACTGTGACGATTTCCGCACGCAGGTAGTGATGGTTAACCAGCGTTGGCGACGAAAAGAGGACGGGAACGACTTCTGTGCAGTCAAGTGAATCCGGCGTGGCGCTGCTGAAGGAGCAATCCGTGTGAGCTTTGCGGTTTCAACGCGCAGGATGAGACCGGGCCTGACGGCTTCAACGTTGGACCATCCGGAGGCTTGGGCGAAGGCTGCGGCGGGCAGAAAGGATAGGAGCAATGCGCGCTTCTTGAGGTGACGCTACCGGCTGAAGTGCAACAGGAATGCACCCATGTGACACTTTTGCGGAGTGTCACGATAGGATGCGCTATGGGTTCAGTGGCTTATGTATCGCAACGTGTGGTGTTGCCGGAGGGCGTGCTGCCGGCGTGCGTGGTTGTGCGGGATGGCTTGACTGCAGAGGTGCTGCCAGAGGAAGCGCGGCCCGCAGTAGACGCGCGGCATGAGCTGGGTGAGTTGGCGCTGCTGCCTGGAATAGTCGATACGCATGTGCATGTAAACGAGCCCGGAAGGACGGAGTGGGAAGGCTTTGAGACAGCCACGCGCGCCGCGGCGGCCGGGGGTGTGACGACGATCGTCGACATGCCGCTGAACTGCCTGCCGGAGACGACGACGGTAGAGGCCCTGGCGCTGAAGCGTGCGGCTGCGCTGGGTAAATGCAGCGTCGACTGGGCTGCGTGGGGTGGGGCGGTTGGGACTGGAGGGGTGGGTAATCAGGCGCATCTGGTGCCGCTGGCGCGGGCCGGTGTGGCCGGGTTCAAATGCTTTTTACTCTATCCCGGGTGCGACGGGCTTGGCTTGATCGACGAAGAAGATTTGCGCTCTGCGATGCCGTTGATCGCGCGTACCGGTCTGCCGCTGCTGGTGCACGCGGAGCTGCCGGGGCCTCTGCTGACCGCGGCAAAGCGGCTTGAAGCTGCCGACTGGAACGCGTATGCGACCTATCTTGCGAGCCGGCCTGATGAAGCGGAGCTTGAGGCCATCGCGCTGGTCATAGCGCTTGCCCGCGAGTTTGGCGCTTGGGTTCACATCGTGCACCTTGCGACTGCGAAGGCCTTGCCGATGCTGCGTGCGGCACAGGCGGAAGGGCTACGCGTCACGGTTGAAACCTGCCCGCACTACCTTCACTTCGCGGCAGAGGACGTGCCGGATAGCGCGACCGAATACAAGTGCGCACCGCCGCTGCGGTCCCGAGCGAATATGGAAGGGCTTTGGGCCGGGGTGGCCGATAGGACGATCAGCCTGGTTGCGAGCGATCACTCGCCTGCTCCGCCTGCGATGAAGCAGGGGTCATTCCTGACGGCGTGGGGCGGGATTGCGAGCTTGTCGCTTGGGCTGCCGGTGGTTTGGACTGGGGCGCAGGCAAGAGGCGTTGGACTGGATAGGGTGGCGGAATGGATGTCACGCGAGCCGGCGCGGCTGGCAGGTCTGGGAGCCCATAAGGGCAGGATCAAAGTCGGCTGGGATGCGGACTTTGTTGTCTTCGATCCCGAGGCCGAGTTCACCGTGTCTACCGATCGTCTTCATTTTCGGCACCCAATTTCGCCGTACCTTGGTCAGCGCTTACGCGGCGTCGTGCGGCAGACTTTTTTGCGCGGAGTAGAGGTCTTCCGAGATGGTGAGTTCGTGCATCTGGGAACGGGTTGTGAGGTGCTTCGGTGACCGATTACGTGCTGGGCTTGTGCGACCGCATTGCAGCGCTGACCGATGTGCCCGGAGAAATCACGCGGCTTTTTCTATCGCCCGCGACGCGTGAGGTGCATGCGCTGCTAACGGCTGAAATGCAGGCGCTGGGCATGACCGTGCGGACTGATTCGATCGGCAACCTGCGTGGGGTATACGCGGGCACCAAGGCGAGTGCCTGGGCGGAAACTTTGCTGATTGGATCGCACATCGATACGGTGCCAAACGCGGGGCGGTATGACGGCGTGCTGGGCGTTGCGATGGCACTTGGCATGGTGCGCGCTCTGGGTGGAAAGCGGCTGGAATACGCCATTGAAGTGATCGCGTTTTCAGAGGAAGAGGGGGTTCGATTCCGCCTGCCATTTCTGGGCAGCCGGGCGCTGGTGGGCTCGCTGGGAGCGGCTGAGCTGGCACGGGTCGACGAGGCTGGGGTATCCATTACGGAGGCCGTTCACGGGTTTGGATTAGACGCGGCGCAGCTTGCCGACTGTGCGTTGACGCCAGGGACTTTCGCCTACTTTGAGCCGCACATTGAGCAGGGGCCTGTGCTGGAAGCGGCAGGGATTGGGCTGGGCGTCGTCGCTGCGATTGCAGGCCAGACGCGGCTCAACGTGACCATCCTGGGCCAGGCAAATCACGCGGGGACCACGCCCATGCGCTTCCGTAGCGACGCCCTGATGGCGGCCGCGCAATGGATGACGGCGGTGGAAACGACAGCCAAGGAAACGCCTGGGCTGGTCGCCACGGTTGGGGTGGTGACGGTCAAGCCGGGCGCGGTCAACATCATCCCGGGCGAGGTAGTTGTGTCGCTCGACGTGCGCCATGCGGAGGACAAAGTGCGGGTGCTGGCCGTGCGTAAACTGGTGGCGAAAGCGGAGTCAATTGCGCGCTATCGCAGCATGGCCGTAGCGGTTACGACGGTGGTGCGGCAGGTAAGCGTTTCGGTTGTCGAGACCAGCGTGCAGAAGAGCGTCGCGATGGATGCGGGACTGGTCCTGGCGCTTGAGGAAGCATGTGCCGGACAGACAATTCGCATGGCTTCCGGAGCCGGGCATGACGCAATGATCCTGGCCGCGAAGGTGCCTGCAGTGATGCTGTTTGTGCGCACACCGGGCGGCTTGAGCCATCATCCTGCGGAGGCGGTGCTGGCAGCCGATGTCGAAGCCGGCCTGCGTGTTGGGGTCGACTTTATGCGTCGTCTTCAACCTTCGCGCCCGCGCTGAGCACGCAGGTTGTTTAGGATGGTTGGATGAATCCTCTAAGCCAGACGCGCAGTTCGCGGCAGCCAACACATCTGCTGCAGACGCCTGACACGTTTGTGCGCACGCCCATGCCAGGCATCGCCGGGGGCGTGGCGATCGTGCATGCAGCGCCTGTGCTGGGGGCTGACTTTCTGCAGTACACGCTGGAGCTCGAGCCTGGCGGCACGCTTGCGCCAGCGCCAGTGCAGCGGTTTTTGTACGTACTAGAGGGCACCGGCGACCTGACGATTTACCAGGATCCGGTGACCGGCACAGTGTTCTCTACACATGCGTTGCGGCCCGGTTCGTACGCCTACATGCCTTCTCGCGATGAGCCTGTCCTGAAGGCTGCGAGCGCAATGCGCCTTGCCGTGATCGAGAAGCGTTATGAGGACCGGCCGTCCACCTGGGACTCGCAATACGAGCGTCTGCAGGCATTTTCCGGGCATGAGCAGGACGTGCCGTCGACCGCTTTGAACGGTGATGCCGGCGTCCAGGTTCGCGCGCTGATGCCTGCGACCCTTGACTATGATTTTGCCGTGAACACGATGGAGTACGCCCCGGGCGCGGCGCTCTCGCAGGTTGAAATTCACTACATGGAGCATGGTTTGCTGATGCTCGCAGGAGCTGGGCCATACCGGTTGGGCGACACGTTCTACGACGTGCAGGCCGGGGACTTTATCTGGATGGCGCCGTTTTGTCCGCAGTGGTTTCAGGCCTCCGCGGAGGCACCGGCGAAGTACCTGATTTACAAAAATTTTTACAGGATGCCGGCTCTATGATGATCGATTCCGCACGCCCGATGGAGGAGTTGCACACGCTTGCCAGCTTTTCCGAGCCCGCGCAATCGGCACCCGCAGTTAGCGCTGGCGTGCCCGATGTCGCCGTGACCCGCGTCGTATTTACCGAGCGTGATCGAGAGGCGCGGGCGTGGTTGCGCACCCTTGCGGAGGCCGCTGGACTGAACGTTCGCGTGGATGCGGTTGGCAATACTTTCTATCGCTGGGCAGGGACGGATCCTTCCCTGGCGGCCGTGGCTACGGGCTCGCACATCGACGCGATTCCGAACGCCGGTATGTACGACGGTACGGTGGGTGTGCTCGGCGGCCTGGAAGCGATCCGTGCCTTGCAGGCTGATGGTTTCAAGCCGCGCCGGTCGATTGAGCTGGTGCTGTTCACGAGCGAGGAGCCAACGCGTTTCGGCATCGGATGTCTGGGTTCTCGGCTTATGTCCGGCGTGTTGGCTGCGCAGAATGCTGCAGCTCTGATCGATTCCCACGGTGCAAGCCTGGACTCGGTGCGCTCAGCCGCGGGCTTCAGCGGCTCGCTTGAAAGCGTGCAGATGAAGCCCGGCCACTACGCCGGCTTTGTCGAACTGCACATCGAGCAGGGGCCTCTGCTTGAGCGTGAAGGCCTTGAGATTGGCATTGTGACTGCGATCGCCGCACCCGCCGCCGGCACCGTAACGCTGACCGGATTGGGCGGCCACGCGGGGGCGTTGTTGATGCCGGATCGGCGCGATGCGCTCGCGGGCGCCGCAGAGATTGTGCTCGCGGTCGAACGCGCCGCACTGGCCACGGGAGTCGTCGATACGGTGGCCACTGTGGGGCTTTGCGAGGTCTTCCCCGGCGCGGTCAACTCCGTGCCCAGCCGTGTGCGGCTGTCGCTTGATATGCGCGATATCGATCTCGCGCGCAGGGATAGCGTGCTGGCTTCAATCAACGCGGCCTGCGTTGAGGTTGGCCGCCGGCGCGAGCTGCAGGTAGTGATGGATGTCGTGAACGCGGACCCACCGGCGCAGTGCTCAGACAACATTTTGATGGCCATCGAAGCTTCGTGTGTGGCTGCGGGAACGACTTCAAAGCGCATGGTTTCCAGGGCTTATCACGACACGCTCTTCATGGCGCGGCTTTGCCCGGTGGCGATGATCTTTGTGCCCAGCCGCAATGGTGTCAGCCACCGGCCGGATGAGTACAGCTCGCCCGAAAGTCTGGCACGTGGAACAGAAGTACTGGCACGTACGCTGGCGCAGTTGAGCCTGGCCTGAGGAGCGGATCGCATGACGGAACATCGCATCGTAGGCAAAAACGTCCCGCGGAAAGAGGCGCTGCCCAAACTGCTGGGACAGGCACGCTATGTTGACGACCTGGTGCTACCCGGCATGCTGCACGGTGCGACCGTGCGCTCCAGCGTTGCGCGTGGACGCATCCTGGGGATCACGTTTGCGCCGCATATCGACTGGGGTGAGTACACAGTTGTGACCGCCAAAGATATCCCCGGACGCAACATGGTGCCGATGTTTCTGGAAGATCAGCCGCTGCTCGCCGAGCAGCAAGTGAATCATCCGCAAGAGGCGATCCTGCTGCTGGCGCACGCGGATCGTGAGATGCTTGCGGCTGCCGTGGCTGCCGTGCAGATCGAGTACGAGGAGCTGCCGGCGATCTTTACGCTTGAGCAAAGCCTGGCGCGAGACACGATCGTATGGGGAGCGGATAACGTCTTCAAGAGCTTCCACCTGGAACACGGGGAAGTGGATGCAGCCCTTGCTGGCGCGGACTTTATAGTGGAAGGCGAGTACTCGACGGGCGCGCAGGAGCAGCTTTATATCGAGACCAACGGCATGATTGCGGAGGTCACGCTTGACCCAGAAGGCAAGCCCGCACAGGTCACCGTACGTGGCTCCATCCAGTGCCCGTTCTATGTACATCGCGCCTTGAAGATTGCCTTTGGACTGGGCAATGAAACCGTGCGCGTGATCCAGGCTGAGACCGGCGGAGCGTTTGGCGGCAAGGAAGATTACCCCTCGGTGCTCGCAGGGCACGCGGCTTTGCTGGCCATGAAAGCCGGAAGACCGGTGAAAATGATCTACGACCGCGGCGAGGACATGGCCGCGACGACAAAGCGTCATCCCTCGCGCACACGTCATCGCACGGCGGTTTCTCGCGATGGAAAGCTGCTGGCGGCGGACGTTGAAATCGTGATCGATGGAGGGGCCTACGCAACACTTTCCGCCACCGTATGCTCGCGTGCAACGATCCATGCGTGCGGCCCTTACCAGTGGCCGGCGGTGCGCGTGCGATCGCAGGCCGTGGCCACAAACAACCCGCCGTCCGGGGCGTTCCGCGGCTTTGGTGCTCCGCAGTCCTTGTTCGCTTTGGAGCGCCACATGGACAAGATCGCCCGCGTGGTGGGCCTTGCGCCGGAAGAACTGCGACGCCGCAATTTCATCCAGTCGGGTGGCACCACCTCAACCGGCCAGCTCATCACAGCGCCTATCGATCTGGACGCCTTGCTGACCCGGGCGCTGCGCGAATCTGACTACTACGCGAAGTCTGCGGCCTTCGCAGAAGCCAACAAAACCAGCGCGGTCAAGCGTGGCATCGGCTTTGCAACGTTCATGCACGGGGCCGGCTTTACCGGCTCTGGCGAGCGCTACCTGGACTCACTCGTCGGCCTTGAAGGAACGGCCGATGGCAAGGTTCGCGTGCTGGTTTCGTCGGCTGAATTTGGCCAGGGGACGAATACAATTCTCGCGCAGATTGTGGCTGAATCGCTGCATGCGGACTACGCCGATATAGAGGTCCAGCAGCCCGATACAAGCCTGGTCCCAAACTCCGGTCCCACCGTTGCAAGCCGTACGGCGATGGTTGTCGGCAAGCTGCTGGAGCATGCCGCCGTGAACCTGCTGGAGACGCTGCGGATCTCCGGCGTGCTCGGCGATTCCTACATGCCGAGTGAATTCCCGCACGCCATTCGCAGCTACATTCAGCAGTTTGGCGAGCTAAAATCCTTCCACCGATACGAGGCCCCGGGCACCATTTTCTGGGACGATCAGAAATACATGGGCGACGCTTATCCGGCCTATGCGTGGGCCGTTTACGTCGCCGAAGTGGCCGTCGATACCACTACCTATACCCCCACCGTGACCGAGTTCCACGCGCTGCAGGAGATCGGCAAAGTGCTGCATCCGATCCTGGCGTCCGGCCAGATCGAAGGCGGAGTGGCGCAGGGAATCGGCTACGCCCTGTATGAAAAAGTGGTCGCACCGGCCGGCCTGATGCTGAACAACCAGATGACGAACTACATCATGCCGACCTCTGCCGACCTGCCCAACATCCACGTGCACTTTGAAGAAATCCCTTTTGAAGACGGGGCTTTTGGTGCCAAGGGCATCGGCGAGTTGCCAATGGACGGCCCCGCGCCAGCAATCCTGAACGCGATCGAAAACGCAGTCGGCATCGCCTTCAACCACGTGCCGCTGATGCCGGAAGACGTGTTCATCGCGATGGTGCGGTAAGCTTCCCTATGGCGCAAATTCAGCTCAATGTAAATGGCGTCACGCACGCCGTGGACACGCCACCCATGGCGCGTCTGCTGGACGTGCTGCGGCACGAGCTGGCGCTGACCGGCACCAAGGAAGGTTGTGGCGAAGGCGAGTGTGGTGCCTGCTCGGTGCTGCTGGACGGACTGCTGGTGAACTCCTGCCTGGTGCCTATAGGTCAAGCCGCTGGGGCGCGCATCGAGACAGTGGAAGGGCTTGCAAAAGATGGCGTTCTGCATCCCGTTCAGCAATCGTTTTTGAAGCATGGCGGCGCGCAATGCGGCATCTGCACGCCCGGCATGATGCTGGCCGCGGTGCAGTTGCTGAATGCAAATCCTCACCCCACGCTCCACCAGGTAAAGGAAGGACTCAGCGGCAATCTGTGCCGCTGCACCGGCTACATGAAGATCTTCGACGCGGTCCGGCTGACCTACGCGGAGGACGCGCATGAAGGCTGAGCCGGCTGAGTACGAGCTTCTCCGCCCGGGCACGCTGACGGCCGTGCTCGCCTTGTTAGCAAGCGCGCCGGGCGAGTACACGCCCATCGCCGGCGGCACGGAGTTGATGGTGCAGTTCGGTGCGGGACGCCTGCGAGCACGCAAGCTGGTTGACGTTTTTGGTCTGCCGGAGCTCACGCAAATGGTCTTCGGCGAGCACGAAATATGCATCGGCGCGGGCGTCACTTACACCGCCCTGCGCAACTCCGCTGAGTTAGCAAAAGACCTGCCGCTCCTTGCTCTCGCAGCCAGTTGGACTGGCGCGATTGCCAATCAGAATCGCGGCACGCTGGGCGGCAATCTGGTCAACGGCTCGCCCGCCGCGGACTCCCCGCCGGCCCTGCTGGCCTATGGCGCGGAGGTCAGCCTGATCAGTGTTCGCGGCACGCGGCGTCTGCCTTATGACGCCTTTCACACGGGCTATAAACAAAACGTCCTGGCGCCTGATGAGCTGGTGCTCGCGCTGCATTTGCCGCGTCGAATCTATACCCACAGCTACCTTCGCAAGGTGGGTGCGCGTAACGCGCAGGCGATCTCAAAGGTCGCTCTGGGCGCGGTCGCCAACGTGGTTGCCGGCTGCATCGCAGACTGCCGCATCGGCCTCGCATCGGTGTCCCATGCGCCTTACCGCTGCGTCGCTGCAGAGGCCGCATTGAATGGCTCCGCGCCTGGGCCGGAGACCTCCGCGAGGGCACGTGCGGCGTTGCTTGCAGAGATCAACCCACTCGATGACATACGTTCGACCGGCAAGTATCGCGCGCATGTTTCGGCGAATCTGCTGGAGGAATTCCTGACCGAACTGGCGGCGCGCGCTTGAGTCCGCACGAGCGCTACAGAGCTGCCCGCCTTGACGACTTCCTGGCTTGCTGTGGCTCGCACGCATGGGCAAAGGCCATGCTGCAGCAACGCGACACAGACGTTCCAACAATGAACCAAAATCTTATAGCAACGGTCCTGCAGTCAGCCTCGAACCTTTGGTTTGCTTTACCGGAGCAGGACTGGCTGGAAGCTTTTGACTGCCATCCACGCATAGGCGAGGTCCGCGCACCCGCCACTGAATTCCTCGCGCACTCCACCAGCGAGCAGCTCACAGCGCAGCAAACGCTGGCAGAAGTCCAGGCGCAGCTCAACGCCGGCAACCAGGCTTACGAGGCGCGCTTCGGATTCCTGTACATTGTTTTTGCAAGTGGTCGCACCGCGCCGGAGTTGCTGGCGTTACTCCAGCAGCGACTGCACAACACGCGCGCCGAAGAGTTGCAGCAGGCGGCACAACAGCAGGACCGCATCACCCGGCTTCGGCTGGAAAGGTGGTTAGCAGCATGAGTGGAATCTCGACCCATATTCTTGATGTCTCGCTTGGCAGGCCCGCAGCCAATGTTCCCGTCGTGCTGGAGCGCGCGGACGGCCAGCACTGGCTGACGTGCGCTTCCACCGTCACCGATGCCGATGGTCGCTGCTCCGCCCTGCTGTTGCCGGAGAAGGTGACCGGCGGCCGTTACCGCATCACGTTTGAGGTCGCGGCATACTTTGCGCAGAGCAAGCGTCAAAGCCTGTACCCGGAAATTTCAGTCACCTTCAATGTCCTGGCGGGCGAGCAGAACTACCACATTCCACTCCTGCTCAGCCCCTTCGGCTACAGCACCTACCGGGGGACCTGATGGCCACGCTGATCGAAAATCATTACGGCAAATCACGCGTCCGCGTCATGAAGATTACGCGCCATGAGAGCGGACAGCATGACGTTCATGAGTGGACCGTCGGCGTCTACCTGACCGGCGATTTCACCACCGTCTTCACGGTCGGCGACAACACAGGCATCACCGCGACCGACACCATGAAGAACAGCGTCTACTCGGTCGCGCGCACATCTACCGCGACCACCATGGAAGGCTTCGCGATCGAGCTAGCCACCTTCTTCACCGGCCGCAACGCGAAGCTCACCAGCGCGCGCGTGACCGTGGAAGAAAAGATGTGGGTCCGGGTCAAGGCTGCCACCGCCGCGGGCCCGCAATTCCACGGCTCCTCCTTCATCCAGCGTGGGCCCGATGTCGCTACCACGTCCGTCGTCTCCACCCCCGGCCAGCCGCCGCACGTTACCTCCGGCATCAACGGTCTCGTAATCCTCAAGACGGCAAACTCCGGCTTCAGCGGATTCGATCGCGACGAGCTCACGACGCTTCCCTACACGGACGACCGCCTGCTCGGCACGGAAGCCACCATCGAGTGGCCCTACGCCACCCCGCCGGCTGATTACGCCGAAGCCCGCAAGCGCATCATGGACACGCTGCTCAGCACCTTCGCACATCATGGAAGCCTGTCCGTCCAGCACACGCTGTACGCCATGGCCGAAGCCGCAATCGCCGCCGCCCCGGAAATCGACGAGATGACCCTGACGATGCCGAACCGGCACAACATTCCGGTGAATCTTGCGCAATTTGGGCAGGATAATCCCAACACCATCTTCATGCCCACGGACGAGCCCCACGGCCACATCCACGCACGCGTCACCCGCAGCTAGCTGGCCCAAACTTTGGGTGCTCCATTCATCGCGCACTTTGCGATGAGTGGGATTTCACAATCTGCGCCCTAGTAAGCCCGCTGATACATCCGCGACATCCGGTCATGCCAACCCAGACGGTCTTCATCCAGCAACGCCCAGGCCAGTCCCAATCCCATCGGCGCTACCGCTACCACCTGCGCCAGCACGCGCTTGCGCATCGCACGCCGAGTCGGGTTTTCGTCAGAGAACGTGCATAGCCCAATGCGCGCATACCGCATGCCCGGCGTCTGATCGCTCATCGTAAAGAAGATCAACTGGTAAGCAAGGTAGAGCCCGACCAGCAACGCACCGGCAGCAATGCCAAGCGCGGGCGCAAACACAATCGGCCCGGCCATCCACGCGAACGCCGCGACAGAAGCAACAAAGCTCGCCAGCACCAGCAGGCAATCTACCGCGCCGGCCATAAGACGTTGCTGCATTGGCGCGGTCTGCGGCGGCAGCAGAGAAGGCAGAAGCTCCGGCACCGGCAACTCCGGGTACTCCACCGCTTCCGTCACTACGTGCGCGTCCAGAAAGATCGAGCACCACTCCGGCGCCATTGAAACGGGTTCCGGCGCGGTCGCAATCTGCTCTGGCTCGACTTCAAAAATTCTTAGCTGTGGACTGCGCGGACCGGACTCTTCCCGCAGCGGGCCCAGCGCCAGGTTCGGCCTGGCTTTGACCGTCGCGATCAATTGCCGCGGGAACTCCAGCAGATTCGCCGGCAGCGGGGTAGAAGGCTCACCGCTGCGATAGTCCTCAAAAACTGGCGCCTGACGGAATGCAATTTCGTCGTCGAGCGCACGTGCCTCGCTCGCATTCACGACCTCCGGCTTGCGCAGGTTCCGCGTAGGTAAAACGTCGGCGCTGCGTCCCAGATCCTCGTAGAGCCGCACGGTCAACCCAGCGGTAGAAACCTGCTTGACCGGCCTGTCTTTGCTTACCGCATCCTTTACCGCAACCGCAGCGGTAGACGCCGTAAAGGCCTGCGGCGCATCCCACTTGTCCAACTCCGCCAGCAATTCCTGCTGTACGGCCGCTACAGCCTGCGCATTGCGCAGCGCAATTTCCGCCGCTGCTGCCGCCTGCTGCGAGGCGCGTTCGGCTTCCTGCGCCAGAAACGCGCGGTAGCTCGGAGTCTGCGCGTACCGCTCGGCGACCGCTGCCGCCACACTTTTTTGGCTCTCTCGCCGCGACCCACTCCGCTCAGCCGTCTGCGAAACTGCAGCCGCAACGCCCATCCGCGCACGTCGCCGGCGATGCTCCGCCACGCGTTCCGCCGCTTCCAGCTTCAACGCGGAGGGTGTTTCCGCGGTCGTTGGCGCAAGCGCAAAGCTGCCTTCTTCCTCCGGCTGAACCTCGAGCTGTGCCCCACCCGTCATCGCCAATCCTGACCCACTTCCCTAAAATCGTTTAGCCTGAAACTGTGTCGCCCGCCTGCATCCGCAACCCGCTCAGAAATTGCCGCCGTGCGCGGTACCTCTTCATAGTTATCACGCTGCTCGGCGCGCCGCACAAGCATGTCCATGCCCAGCAGATAACGACTCAGGCACCCCCCTCCGCGTATCCAGACGCGCACCCCCTCACCGCCCCCCCGGCGGCGCTCCAACCGGTACAGTCGTCCGACTCCCTGACCTACCAGAACGAGACCAAAACCTATACGCTGACCGGAAATGTCATCATCACCTACGGCACGCGGCGCCTGCAGGCGGATACCGTCAGCTACAGCGCAGAAACCGGCGAGCTCACCGCCAACGGCCACGTTCTGCTGCTTGATTCGCGCGATTCCGAGCGGATCGTCGCCACCAGCGCCACCTACAACCTCAAATCCGGCGATGGACGCTTCACCGATGTCACCGGCTCGGTCGGCATCAAGCCCACGCCCAGCACCCGCCGCGCCGTCTACACCACCGCCAATCCGTTCCTGTTTACCGGGTCGCTCCTCGTCAAGACTGGCCCGCAGCATTACGATATCTACGACGGCACCGTCACCAGTTGCCAGCTCCCACACCCGGACTGGCTCCTTTCCTCCGGCCACTTTTCAGTCGACGAAGGCAAAGCCCGCGCACATTCCAGCGTGTTTCACCTGGTCAGCGTGCCCATCCTGTTCCTGCCCTACGTCACCGCGCCCACCAACGCCGGCGAGCGCCAGTCCGGCTTCGTAATCCCCACCTTCAGCACCTTCGATAAAAACGGGACCAAGGGCGTCCGCTTTGGCGAGCAGTACTACCAGGTGCTCGGCCGCTCCGCAGACATCACCGTCGGCGTGGAGGAGTACACCTCCATCGGCTCCGCGCAAAACGTTACCTTCCGCTACAAAGGCCCCGGCCCGGACTTCATCACCGCCCACTACGACGGCCTGATCGATACCCGCGATGGCACCGCCAACCAGGGCGGAGAAGAATTCACCCTCGCCGGCCGCTACGATTTCACCACCAACACCCGCGCCGCCGGCAATATCGATTACCTTTCCAGCTATATCTACCGCGAGGCCTTTACCGACAGCTTCAACCAGGCCGTCACGTCGGACATCGTCTCCGCCGCGTATGCTACGCGCGTCCACAACGGCTTTGAACTCACCGGCCTGGCCGACCGCTACCAGGGCATCAAGACCATCGCGCAATCGCCCAGCAAGGCGAATCCGCTCGGCACGCCGCAATCGCAAGTGCGCATTTTTCACGCGCCCACGGTCGACTTCAACGCCACCGACCACGCCGTCCCTGGCACCGCCACACGCGTGTCAAACGGGCTTCAGGTCGCGCTGGAATCCTCCGCCTCCGGGCTCAAACGCTCGCAGCCGACGTTCGTCACCGGCGGCATCATTGAGCGCTTTGACTTCCACCCGCAGGCCTCCTACCCCATCTTCCTCGGTAGGGCCGGCAGCGCCTGGCACCTGCTCCCCACGGTCGCCGCGAGAGAAACCCTGTATACCCGCAGCCGCGCCCCAAACGTGGTCGGCCAGCCCCCGCGCGAGTCTCTCGCCGGCCTGTCGCGCTCTGATTTTGAGTTCGCCTTCAGCGTCCGCCCCCCGGTCATCGAGCGCACCTTCGCCCCGCCGCCACGCCTGCAAAAATTCTTCGGCACCCGCCTGCGCCACACCGTGGAGCCCGAGCTCAACTACCACCTCACCACCGGCATCGACCAGTTCACCAAGGTCCTGCGCTTCGACGCCATCGACGTAGCCTCCAACACCAACGAGGCCGAATACGGCGTCACCCAGCGCCTGTTCCGCCGCGTAGCCCACCCCGGTCCGTGCCTGACAGAAACCTACGCCTCCGCCCCCGGCTTCAGCTCCACCGCCCCCGAAGACCCCGCCGAGGCCCCCGGCAAAGACGTCCCCACCGGCTCCGGCTCGCCAGGCGGCGCAGCACCGGACATCGCTCCGTACAACGCCACCCAGTCGGCCGCGGCCCCCTTGGTTGTCATCCCCGCAGGGGATCTGCTTTCGCCAGAACCAGCGACTAAATCATCCCAGGGCAATGTGGCTGTTATCGCCCAACGGGATCCGCTTCTCGCTTCTCGCCCCGGCCCCACCCCCTGCACCCGCTCAGAGGCCCTCATCTCCTGGCGCCTCACGCAGAAATACTTCTTCGACCCCACCTTTGGCGGTGCCGTCGTCACCAGCCGCCGCAACATCTTCGACACCACCCTCAATCTCTCCGGCATCGCCTTCCTCACCGAGCCGCGCAACATTTCCCCGCTTATCAGCCGCCTGCGCGTCCGCACCAGCGCCCACACCGACCTCGAGTGGGACTTCGATCTCGACACCGGCGCCCGGAAGTTTACCTCCTCAAACGTCTACCTGGACCTGCACCAGGGCGAATACTTCAGCGCCCTGAGCTACGCGCGCCTGGACGCCCCCGGCCGCTTCTTCACCCAGGATCCCGATACCTCCACCGCCACCACCGGCGTTTCGAGCGCCGTCTCCGACTTCAACCAGCTCCGCTTCCTGATCGGCTACGGCAACCCCACCAAACCTGGGCTCTCGCTCGCCGCCAACACTGGCCTGGACCTGAAATCGCTCTACGGCACCACCAGCAGCCAGGCCACCGCCGGCGCCGGAACCATCACCACCACGGTCTACCCCGCGCTGCTGCAGTACGCCACCGTCCAGACCAGCTACAACTTCAATTGCTGCGGCTTCTCAGTCGAGTACCGAAAATTCGAACTAGGCTCCGTCCGCAACGAAGGCAGCTACAAATTCAGCTTCACTCTGGCCAACATAGGCACCGCCGGCAACCTCCGCCGCGCCGAACGCCTCTTCTAGCACTTCAGGGGCCGAGCGCTAAAGCGCCGCAGCAATCAGTACCTCGACGCACTCAGCACCCAGGACTCAGCACTAAGCACGAAGCACTTTGCACGAAGCACGAAGCACGAAGCACTTTGCACTTTGCACTTTGCACTTTGCACTTTGCACTTTGCACGAAGCACGAAGCACGGAGCACGGAGCACGGAGCACGGAGCACTTTGCTTTTTTGCACTTTTGCAATGTGCACTCGGCACTGAGCACTTTGCACCTGCAAAACATTGTCATCCTGAGCGAAGCCCGTCAGCTTCATCGACGGGCGCAGTCGAAGGACCTGCATTTCCGCACGCACCGCCCAAACACTCCCCCAGAAGCCTACTTTCGAGCCTTCTTCCCCGCCCCAGCCCCCAGCATCGGAATCAACTTCACCGCCACCGGCGACCCCAATCCCGTACAAGCATCCCACCCTGCCTTGGCCGCAAACGCCCCATTATTTCCCTGCGTGATATCGCGAAACCCACCCTTCCCCGCAGCCCCATAGATCGCCGGCTGAATCAACCCAACCTTCGTCCCAAGCTGCTTATTCGCGACAGCAATCAACCCCGCCCACAGCGGCGCCACGGCACTCGTCCCTCCGATCACCGCCGTCTGCCCGTCGATCCGCACCGTATACCCCGTCTGCGGGTCCGCATCCCCCGCGACATCCGGCACCCCACGCCCCGTCTTCCCCGCCCCATTCAGCGGAACGCCGGCCTTCGCCTGCCAGGCCGGCAGCGCAAACGCGTTGCTCACTCCACCGCCCGTAGCGCCACCCTGCGCGCCATCATTCCATACAGTTTCCGAGCTGATCTTCGTCCCGCTCGCCACCAGACTGGTCCCGCCACAAGCCAGCACATGCGGGCTGGACGCCGGAAAATCCACGTTATTCCCCGTCCCACCATCGCCAGACCCGTTATCTCCGCTAGCCACCGTCACCGTAATCCCCAGCGCCGCAGCCGACTGGCAGGCAGCATCCAGCGCCGTCAGCGACTGCTGCGTCCAGCTCGATTCCGGCCCGCCCCAGCTGATCGAAATTACGCTCGGATTGTTCTTCGTATCGTGCACCGCCGTAGAAATCGCGTCGATAAACCCCTGATCCGTATTCGGCGCAAAGTACACAACGAGCTTCGCCCCGGGCGCCACTGCCCCGGCCACTTCAATGTCCAGCATCACCTCGCCGTCCGCCCCATCCGCAGTGGTCGGCGCGTTTTTGCCGCCATCGACAAGCACTGCCGTGACCTTGGGCGCGACCACTCCAATTGACTTGAAGTAAGCCGTTATATCCGCCTGCCGAAATCCACCGCCCAGCTCGATGATCGCGATCGTCTCCCCCGCCGCGCTGGCCGCAGTCGGAAACTGATAAGCCTGCGCCACCTGAACCGGCGTGTAGCTGGTCCCCTTGGCAGCCGCCGGCCGTATCCGGAAATGCGCCTTCGCTTGTGGCCGGTCGTCGAGCCCCAGCACCGCCACCACCAGATTAGCCAGCGATACCGGCAAAAAGATACTTCCCGCCCGCAGCCGATGCATCGTCCCATTCATCGCCTTCTGCTTCAGCGTCACACCAAACGCCGTTTCCATCTGCGCGACGGTCCCCGTCAGCCGCAGCGTGCGCCGTGCATGCAGCAGCCCGCCGCCTTCCACCGTCAGCCCATACTCAGCCGCAAACGCCTGCACCGCTTCCACCGCATGCGGATCCGCCGCAAACCGCGCTGCGTACTCCTCCCGCGTCACGCGCAGCAACCCACTTGCCCCCGTCAAATTTAGCGGCTCCTTGCGCTTCAAAATCACGGAGACCGTAACGGAATCCTCTGCCGATGCAGCTGGAGCGGACTTCACACTTGCCGGCATCACCTTGGCACTACCGGAAAGTTCAACGCGCGGGGAGGTCTTCTGTGCCTGTGTCTTCGCCATCTGGAGTGTCCTCGTTGAGTCTTTGGCTGTTTGGATGCCGCCATTAAGCCGGCAAACCTTCGAGCCAATATTATTTGTCATCCCGAGCAGAGTAGCGAATTCCCGGCCCTGGCAAGCATTGTCATCCTAAGCGAAGCAGCGAATTCTCGGCCCTGGCAAGCATTGTCATCCTAAGCGAAGCAGCGAATTCTCGGCCCTGGCAAGCATTGTCATCCTGAGCGAAGCAGCGCATTCCCGGCCCCGGCAAACATTGTCATCCTAAGCGAAGCAGCGCATTTCCGGCCCCGGCAAACATTGTCATCCTGAGCAAACATTGTCATCCTGAGAGAAACAGCGCACAGCCCCATCGTGCGCTGCGCAGTCGAAGGACCTGCATTTCTCCTCACACTCCCAACAACGCTTCATTGGCACGAGCGAAACGTCACCTCCCCTACAACCCGCGTCACCGGATCCGTCCCGCCGCAGTCGAAATTCGCGTGACCCTTCAGCCCAACAAATCCATTGATTTTCACCGAGCTATGTTCCAGTGCAACGTCCCAGACGCTGCACTGTTCCCGGTCGTATTGCATTGACCCCGGACCATCTATCTTGTTGACCAGCAGATGCGGCGAACCCGACTCCGGAACCACAACACGTCCACCCGTAGCAGGCTGGTCCTCGTCAAAGAATGCCACACCCCAATACTGGCGGTGCTCTCCCGACGCACACGCATTTACCTTCATCTTCCAGTCCCCGCCCGCACCGCTGGAAGTGACTGTGCCGGAGGCGTTGTCAGGAAACATGAACGTGGCTTTGCGCCACATACTGTGCAAAAAACCGGTGCTTCCGTCCTTCGCGTAGCCAATCAGGAAAGGCACCAGAATCAGGCATGCGAGGATGATCCACCCTATCCGCGAGTTCTTGTCGGTTGCCATGCGGCAATCTTACCCCGCCCACTTGGCTAGTATCCCAGGATTTCTGTGTCAAAGCCTTTAGGCAGAAACGCTACGGCCAGCACGACCAGAACGATTCCAATTCTCGACCAATGGTATGGCCCGCCGTAGCCTCGCATCATGCCAACCTCATACCCGCTCACTTTTACGCCGGGCCGTCGTCTACCCTGCAGTGTTTATCTTCGACTCCGGAGTCGGACAGCAATGGCAACTGAATCAATCGGTATTGAAGGCGGGATGTCTCCCGTCATGTCGGCTCTGAGCCGGCCTGGTTTAGCAGCGCTATTGGGCGTAGAATCAGCGCCAGTGGCCAAGGCAGTGACCCATTCCGGACCGCGCAACGGCGGCAAGCTCACGCAGGCGCAGATCGATGCGCGCGCCCAGCAGCGCGTGGAAGACGACGAGCTGATCCGCGAGGCCCAGAAGGGCGACCGCAGCAGCTTTGACTCCCTCGTCCGCCGCTATGACCAAAGCGTCCTCCGCCTGGCGCTGCACATGCTCGGCAACGAGCAGGACGCGCAGGATGTCCACCAGGACGCCTTCGTCAAAGCGTACCGGCACCTCGGCAATTTCCGCTTCGAGTGCTCCTTTTATACGTGGCTCTACCGCATCGTCACCAATCTTTGCCTGGACCAGCTTCGCCGCCGCAAGAGCCGTCGTGAAGACCCCGCAACCGTGCTCGACGCCAGCGGCGACGAGATGGACCTGATGGCGAACGTCACCGACGACCGCGCCATGGCAAACCCCGGCCGCGAGCTCGACCGCAAGGTCATGGGCGAGCAGATCGCCGCCGCACTCGACAAGCTCACCCCACGCGAGCGCACCGTTTTCGAGCTCAAACATTACCAGGGCCTCAAGCTCCGGACCATCGGAGAAATGCTTTCCACCACGGAAGAAACCGCCAAAAACACCCTCTTCCGCGCCACCCGCAAGCTAAGACTCAACCTGGCCGAACTTAAGGGCCTCTAACCGCTACTCCGTTGCAAGTTCCTTTGGTTGTCATCCCCGAAGGGGATCTGCTTCACGCTTTCGTTCCAAGCGTTTGCACCTGAGATAGGTCGAGGCTTTAGCCTCGACAATCAACAAACAAAACAATGTGGCATCACTCACCGCATCACCGCAAAAACTTACCAGGGCAAAGACCCGGAAGCGCATCACCATTCAAGAGGCTACAAGGACACGCAAATGAACTGTGAAGGCGCAAGAGACAACATCATCCTGGCCGCGTACGGGGAACTCCCGGACGAGCACGCCGTCGGCCTGGAGCAACACCTGGCCCAATGTGAAGAATGCCGTGAAGAGCTCGCAATCATGCGCTCGCTCGACCAGAACCTGGCCTTCCACCCCGTCGCTGAACCCAATCCAAACCTTCTGGCCCAAAGCCGCATGCGGCTCGATGAGGCGCTCGACGCGATCCCGCAGCACGGCTTTCTGACCCGACTTCGCGCCAGCGCCGCAGGCTGGCTTGGCCACCTGCAGTCGGCTCCCGCGCTCGCCACGTTGCTGGTCGGCGTCGGCTTCCTTGCCGGCAACTTCACCTACCGCTACCAGGTTGCAAACGCCCCCAAGCTCCAGCCCACCGTGATCCTTTCAAACACCACCGGCGGCGGCGTTTCCACCATTTCTGCCATCAAGCAACTCCCCGGCGACGTAGTCGAAGTCAGCTACGACCGCGTGGTCCCCGAAAAAGCGCAGGGCTCGCTGGACGACCCGCAGATCCGCCAGCTCCTGATGATGGGCACGCACGCAGCGGACACCAACGCCGTACGCGTTGACTCGGTGGCGCTGCTATCGAACGAGTGCCGCCTCGGCCACGGCTGCCGTGTCGAAACCGACGGGACGGGAATCCGCGCGGCGCTGCTCGCCAGCCTGCGCACGGACAAAAACCCGGGCGTTCGGCTCAAAGCGCTTGACGGTTTGCAGCCCTACGTAGCCCAGGATGAGCATGTCCGCGACGCGATTGCCCAGGCCCTGCTCATCGATCAGAGCTCGCTGGTGCGTACCCGCGCCATCGCGTTGCTGGAGCCCGTGCAGTCTGACACCAGCGTTCGCCAGGTCCTGCGCACCGTCTCCACCACCGACGATAATCCCTACATCCGCACCGTCAGCACCGCCGCCCTGCAAGGCTCGTCCACCATTCAGTAGCCTTGATTGGCGTTCCGCTTTCACCTTCCAGGGACTGCCCAGCCTCTGCTGGCGCTGAGTCGCGAGGCTTCAGGTCTTCGGCTCAGCGCTGAGCGGAACCGGGCCTCAGACTCTGCGGAATGCAATCCTTTCCCCACCCAGAACGTCGAACCAACAAAGGGACACGCAGTGAGCAAGAAGCAATCCGGCTACGGTGCAGCAGCGCTCGCGATCACCATCGCGCTCGCTTCCCCGGCCCTTGCTCTCGATCCCTCTGTCCCTCCCGCACGCACCAGCGTCAATCAGCGCGGCGGCGTACATGGCCCAAGCCAGGGCTATATCGGGATCGATGTACGCGACATCTCAGACGACGAAGTCGCTCAATTGAAGCTGCATGACGCACGCGGCGCAGAGATCGTCCGCATCGACCACGACGGGCCGGCCGGCAAGATGGGCCTGCACGAGCGCGACGTCGTCCTGCAGATGAATGGCATCACCATCGAAACCGAAGAGCAGATCCGCCGCATGTTGCGCGATACCGCCGCCGGCAAGCCGGTCGTGTTCGTCATCAGCCGCGATGGTCAGCAGCAGACCATGAGCACCCTGATGGGCGATAAAACAGAGGTCGAGCGTGCGGCCTGGGAACGGCACCTCGGCGCGCCCGCGGCTCCTGCCAGTGCGCCGGCTGCAAGCGACGCCAGCGTTCCTGCACTTCCCCTCACCAAGTACAGCAAGGGCTTTCTGGGCTCGCTGCTCACCAGCCCGACCTACACCGGGGCGATGCTTGAAATGATGGGCCCGCAGATGGCGCAATTCTTCGGCGTTCCCGATGGCTCCGGCCTGCTGGTCCGCAAGGTGGAAGCCAATTCCCCGGCCGCGATGGCGGGTCTCCGGCTTGGCGACTACGTCGTCAAAGCCAACGCGCGGCCGGTAAAAAGCGTCAGCGACTGGACCAGAATTGTCCGCGACGCAAAGGGCCGGCCGATCGCGCTTGTTGTGATGCGGGACAAGCAGGAAAAACTGCTGACGCTGACGCCTGACGTCAAGCACCGCTCAGAACTCGAGCTGCCGCTGCACGAGCAGCCTTCCTACCATCTCGCCTGCCTGACCGAGCTGTAGCCCTGTTTGCCCCGCGCAAAGAGCCAAAGCCGGAAGGCTTTATACTGAAAGATATGGCTGACGTTACAACGATGCGCCGCAAAATGCCACCGCGGCGCAGGCTGAAATCCATCACCCGCAAAATCCGCGAGCTCGCCTCGATCGGCTCCGCGCTGGCTTCGACCTCGCACCCGTACATGGCGCACATTGTGCCGATGCGTCGTTGCAACCTGGCCTGCACCTACTGCAACGAGTTCGATCAGACCAGCGATCCCGTGCCGATCGCCGAGATGGAACGCCGCATCGATGAGCTCGGCCGGCTCGGAACCTCCGTCATCACCATCTCCGGCGGCGAGCCGCTGCTGCACCCGGAACTCGATCGCGTCATCGCACGCATCCGCAAAACCGGCGCGATTGCCGGCATGATCACCAACGGCTACCTGCTGATGCCGGACCGGATTGAGCGGCTGAACCGCGCCGGGCTTGACCACATGCAGATATCAATCGACAACGTGATGCCGGATGACGTGTCGAAAAAGAGCTTGAAAGTGCTGGATGCGAAGCTGAAAATGCTCGCCGAGTATGCTGACTTTCACGTCAACATCAACTCGGTTGTAGGCGGTGGAATCGCAAATCCGACCGATGCGCTGACCGTCAGCGAGCGCGCTTTGGAGCTCGGCTTCTCATCAACGATCGGCATCATTCACGACGGTTCCGGGCAGCTCCGGCCGCTTGGCGAGGAAGAGCGCAGTGTCTGGGATCGCGTGCGCAAGCTTACGCGGCGCAGCTATTCGCGCTTCAACCACTTCCAGGAAGCCATAGCAAATGGTAAGCCGAATGACTGGCGCTGTCGTGCGGGCGCTCGTTATCTATATATCTGTGAGTTTGGTTTGGTGCACTACTGCTCGCAGCAGCGCGGATTTCCGGGCGTTCCACTTGCCGACTACAAAAAAGCAGACGTGAAGCGCGAATTCATTACCGAGAAGGGCTGCGCGCCCAACTGCACCATCTCCTGCGTGCACCAGGTGAGCTACATTGATCACTGGCGTGCGCCGCAGACGCTTTCGAACCATCTTGGTGGCGGGCATGCTGCACCGGAGCTGGTGCAAATCCGGTAGTGCCCCCCTCCCCTGTTTTAAGCCTAAAGTCTTCATTCGAAAGCAGATAAGTCCGGACTTCTTACGCAGAAGTCCGGACTTTTTGCGTAAAGTCCTGATGGCAAAGGGCCTGGAGTAATCATGCGCCGGGGTCGAAAATGTTGCGCAGATTCATGTCTCATTGAATTATTGCTGCCATAATCTCATTATGCATAACCTGGGTCTCCGCTTGCGTGTCTTTGCTGTGCTCTTTTCCGCGCTCTGCTTTCTGGGTGTTTTGCCTGCTCATGCGATCTCGAACACTATCGTGATCAGCCAGATTTATGGCGCAGGCGGCAACTCCGGCGCCACGTTGAATCAGGATTACATCGAGCTGTTCAACCTGGGGACGACTCCGGTTTCACTCAGTGGATGGTCCCTGCAGTACCGCTCGAGCGCCGGTGCAAGCGCGATCGATCCGGCCAAGGAAGTCGCCGCGTTGCCCAATGTGACGATGCAGCCGGGCCAGTTCCTGACTTTCGCAGTCAGCGTGGCGGGCGCGAACGGCACCGCCGTTGCGTACGACTACGATTTGGCGACACCGGCGGGCAGCGTGCCGTTGAACCTTTCGGGTTCGGCTGGCCAGGTCATTCTGTCTCGTTCGACGACAGGTTTCGCCGCGGGCTGCACGCTTTCAGACCCGAACCTGGTCGACCTGGTGGGCTACGGAACCGGTACCACCTGCTATGAGGGTACGGGCCCGCAGACGCCGGCTTTGACCGCCACCACGGCGGCTTTCCGCAAGGCCGTCTGCACGGATACGGACAACAACTCGGCTGACTTCAACACGGGAGCGCCCGCGCCGCGCAACGCGAAGACTGCCGTGCAGTCCTGTGGCGGCACGGTCATGACGCTTTCGGTTTCGGCCTCGGCGAACCCGACCACTGTCGCGATGGGTGGCACCACGCTGCTGACCGCGCGCGTGACTCCGCTGGCGGCGAGCACGAATCTTGCGGTGACGGTCGATCTTTCCGCCGTGGGCGGCTCTGCCACGCAGCCCCTGTACGATGACGGCACGCACGGCGACACCACGGCCGGCGACAACGTCTTCAACCTGACTGCGACCATTGGCGGCAATACTGCGGGCTCCGTGACGCTGAACTTCAAGGCGACGGATGGCCAGGCGCACAGCGCTACTTCTTCAACCACGCTGACTGTCGTTCAGGGTTCTGCGCTGACGCCGATCCACACGGTGCAGACCGGCTCGCCGAGCTCGGCTTACCTGGGTAAATCGGTTACGATTTCCGGCATCATCACCGCAATTACGGGCAGCGGCTTTTATGTAGAGGCGCGCGATGTGGACCAGGACACCGATCCGACGACCTCTGAGGCGATCTTTGTGGTCAGCGGCACGAGCACTTCTCGCCTGGTAGGCGATGAGGTCCAGGTGACGGGCACGGTGCAAACCGGCGGCAGCTTCCAGGCGTACGCGACCGAGCTGGGCGGCACAATTGCCATCAAGACTGTTTCCACCGGCAACACCCTGCCGACGGCCGTGACGATCAAAGCCAGCGACGACACCACCACCGGCGGCCTGCAGCAGTTTCTGCGCTTCCAGTCCATGCGCTTCCTGATTCCGAACTTCATGACGACCGCACCGACCGGCGGCACGCTGACCGAGAACACGGAAACGGTGATTTCAAACGGTGAGTTTTATGGCGTGGTGCAGGGGGTGCAGCGGCCGTATATTGAGCCCGGCATCAGCGTGCTTGAGACTTCTCTGCCCAGCGGTGCGACCTACTGCACGGCGACTGTGACGACGAATTGCGTGGCGCGTTTTGACAGCAACCCGGAAAACTTCCTGGTCGAAAGCACGACGCTGGGCGGTGCACCGATCGACGTGACGGCCAACCAGCCGATCACGAACCTGCTGGGAATCGTAGACTTTACGACGTTCAGCGGTGCGCGTTTGCTGCTGGATGCCAAGGCTCCCGGCACGCTGGGTACGGCGATGACCTACATTGCGGTTCCGGTGGCGAAGGCGAACGAGTTTACCGTCAGCAGCATGAATATCGAGCGTTTTTACAGCACCACGCCATCCAGCGGTGCGGTGACTTTGACGGCGGAGGCGTATGCGCGCCGGCTGAAGAAGGTGTCTCTGCTGCTGCGCAATGTGCAGCGAATGCCGGACGTGATCGGCATGCAGGAAGTAGGGACGCTGGCGACGCTGAATGACATTTCGACGCAGATCAGCTCCGACGCCATCGCTGCGGGCCAGCCTGATCCGAAGTACTCGGCGTGCCTGATCAACGGCAACGATTCGACCGGGATCAACACGGCTTTCCTGGTGAAGACGACGCGCGTGTCGGTGGTGGACTGCTCGCAATTTGGCAAGACGACGACCTTCACGAACTCGACCGGCGCGCAGGCTACGCTGAACGACCGTCCGCCGCTTGTGCTGCATGCGATGGTGAACGTGACGGGCTTCCCGGCGTATCCGGTCACCGTAATTTCCAACCATTTGAAGAGCCTGATCGGGATCGACGATACGACCAGCACCGGCGCGACCGTGCGGCTGAAGAAGGAAAATCAGGACGAGTTCCTGGTGAACCTGATCCAGGGCTACCAGGCCAAGGGCGAGCATGTGGTTTCCGTCGGCGACTACAACTCGTTCTTTGTGAATGATGGATATGTCGACAACATTGGCGTGATTACCGGCAATCCGCCGGCCGCGGGGACCGTGGTGGTTGGGCCGACTTCCGCTTACGTTCCGCCGAGCCCGAAGCTGACTGATCTCGAAAGCACCGTGACGGACCCGCTGCAGCGCTATGACTACAGCTTTATCGGCAATGCGCAGACGCTGGATCACATTGTGGTAACGGGCGACCTGCTTTCAGGCGCGCACATCGCTTACTCGCATGAGGATGCGGACTTCCCGCTGATTCAGTACAACGATGCGACCACGCCACAATCAAGCTCTGACCACGACGGCGCGGTTGCGTTCTTTATACTGCCTGGTGGTGTGGCGCCGGTTGCGACGCTGACGCCAGCGACGCAGGACTTTGGCAGCGTGGCGACCGCGACCAGCTCTGCCGCGAAGACGTTCACCCTGACCAACACCGGCACAGTGCCGTACCCCGTGAGCGGCGTTGCCGTAAGCGGCGACTTTGCGCAGACCAACAACTGCCCGGCGGCGTTGATCGCGGCGGCCAGCTGCACGGTTTCCGTAACGTTTACGCCGACGGCGACCGGTGCGCGCAGCGGTACGCTGAGCGTGACCTCCACCGGGAGCACGACGTTGACCGCAACCCTGACCGGCACGGGAACTGCACCCAGCGCGACGCTGACCCTGACGCCAGCGAGCCTGGCTTTTGGCACCTCTGCGGTGGGTGCAAGCTCTGCCGCGCAGGTGCTGACGCTGACCAACTCCGGCACAGGCGCGGCAACGCTCGGCACACCGGCTGTGACGGGTGACTTTGCCCAGACGACCACGTGCGGTTCGACGCTGGCAGCAGGCGCAAACTGCACCTTGAGCGTGACGTTTGCACCAACGGCGGCGGGCGCGCGTAGCGGTAGTATGACGATTGTGAGCGGCGGCACCTCGCTGGCGAGCACGTTGAGCGGCACGGGCGGCGCGCAGATTTCGCTTACGCCCGGCAGCGCGGCGTTCCCCCCAACGGCGGTGGGCAGCACGAGCACGGCGCAGGTCTTTACCGTGACCAACACCTCCGGCGCGGCGTTGACCTTCGGCACGGGGGCGATCAACCTGACACCGGCGACCACGGTGTTCGCACAGACCAACACCTGTGGCACGGGACTTGCCGCCGGCGCTACCTGCACGGTCAATGTGACGTTTGCACCGACCGCGACGGGCAGCTTCAGCTCGACGCTTACGGTGACCTCAACCTTGCGGACGTTTTCAACCAGCGTTACCTCTGCTCTGACGGCGACTGCGATCGCCGCTCCAGCTGCGGACTTTACGCTAACACCCGCGACCCAGAGCGGCATGATCAGCTCTGGGAGCTCGGCGACATTCAGCCTTTCGGCAGTATCCGTCAACGGCTACACGGGAACGGTAACGTTTAGCTGCGCACCGCTTTCCGGCGGGCAAAGCTGCACGGCCACCACGCCGACGTTGCCGGTGACGGCCAGCACGGCGGCGAACGCAACATTCTCCATCGCGACCAACCAACGCGTTGCGGGGCTTGCGACGCCGCGAGGTGCGGGTGGGATGCTGGCTTCCATGGCGGCTCTGATGGGCGTGACGTTCCTGTTCCGGAAGCGCCGGCCGTACCGGATCGCCGGGCTGCTTTGTGCGCTGCTGATGCTGGCTGCGGCGGTGAGTGGCTGCTCGGGGAGTGGGTTTGGTAACAACTTTACTCCGGGGAACTACACGTACGTGGTGACTGCGACGGATGGAACGCGGACGCATACAGCGAACTATGTGCTGACGGTTACCAAGTAGGCCAGGAGCCCTGCACGTCGTTTCTGCTTTGTAAGCAGTGATGGCGTGTGGGGCTTTTCTGTTTTTGCCTGTTCTTTGACTTACGTCTGCGTAAGCAAAAACGCTTTGAAAAAGCAAAATACCTGCATAAGCAAAACGCCTGCTATGCCAAAACGCTCGCGTAAGCAAAACGCTTGCTAAGCATCAAATTGTCATCCTGAGCGGAGGAAGGCACGGTTTTATCGTGCGTTTCGTAGTCGAAGGACCTGCATGTCACTAGGAGCGATTGGGCTCAACGAGGGAGATGCGGGTCCTTCGACTGCGTTTGGCGGTGAAGCTCGCCAAACTCCGCTCAGGATGACAAGGTGTGCGTGGGGGGCGGGGCAAGACACAGGCAGATCGAAGATCCTGTCCCGGGGGCTGAAGCCCAGGTTTGCTGTCGTGGAGAAGTCGAGGCTAAAACCTCGACCTATCATAAGAGCGAAACTGAACCCCATCAGGGGCAGAGCAGGCGTGTGCTAGTTCTGGCGACGACTTGGCTTAGCAGACGTGATGCTGGATCAGGCGACGACCTGGCCGTCCCGCATCTGGATGGTGCGGTCGGCGTAGGCGGCGGCTTCCGGGTTGTGGGTGATCATCAGGATCGTCTGGCCGAGACGCTTGTTAAGGTCGCGGAGCAGGTTCAGGACGATGTCTGAATTCTTGCTGTCGAGGTTGCCGGTGGGCTCGTCCGCGAGCAGGATGGCGGGGCCGTTGACGATGGCGCGTGCGATGGCTACGCGCTGCTGCTCTCCGCCGGAAAGGGCTCGGGGCTTGTGGTGGAGGCGCTTGGAGATGCCGAGCATGTCGAGAATCTCGCGGAAGCGGTCGTCAAATTTGAGGGGGCGGCCTGCGACGTGGCGGACGATCTGGATGTTCTGCTCGGCGGTCAAGGTGGGGAGCAGGTTGTACTTCTGGAAGACAAAGCCGACGGTGCGTTTGCGGAGCTCGTTGCGGCCGGAATCGGACATGGTGGTCAGATTCTGGCCGTTGATTTCGACGGTGCCGGAGGTCGGCGGGGTAAGGCCGCCGAGGATATTGAAGAGGGTCGACTTGCCGCTGCCGGAGGTGCCGATAATCGAGAGAAACTCGCCGCGTGCTACCTGGAGGGAGACGCCGTTGAGGGCGTTGATTTCGATTTCGCCGACTTTGAAGGTCTTGAACAGGTTTTTGACCTGAATGATGGGGGCGTTGGCGATGGGGGCGAGCAGCGGCTCGAGCGAGGGGTGGGTGGTGTCCATGGCGGCAATTTCTTCTTCGAGCTGGCGGCGGAGCGCGGCTTCTGTAGAGCCGGTGCGGGTGAGCGTGGGGTAGTTGGGGTGGGTGGCGCGGCCCTCGTAGCCGAGAGGTGTGGGGTCAATCTTGATGGACCAGCGGGCTTCGCTGCCGGGGCTATTCATAAGTCAGGGCCTCGGTGGCGTCCTGCTTGACGGCGCGGTAGGCGGGGACGACGGTGCCTACGAGTGCGCCGACGATCGCGATGGCGCCGGCGATGGGCCACCACTTGTAAACCGTCATCTGGATCAGCGTCGCCGGGACGGTTTGCAGCATGATCCACTTGGTCCCGTAGGTCATCAGGATGCCGAAAATGGTGCCGAAAACGGCGAGCAGGATGGTTTCCCGGAACAGGATGTTGAGAATGTAGCCAGGGCCAGCGCCGACGGCTTTGAGGATGCCGATTTCGCGCGTGCGCTCCAGGACCGCGGTATACATGGCCATGAAGACCACAATGAAGCCGACAATGGACGCGACGCCAATGACCACGTTGATGAAGACTTTGAGGATCGTGAGCGAGTTTACGTTGAGCTGCGAGGTGAATTCCTCGACCGTCATGACCTTGTAGCCGGAGTCGCCGGTCGGATCCTGCGGGTTCAGGAGCTGCTTGAGCTGCAGGACCGCGGCGTCAGCTCTGGTTGGGTCTTCCAGCTTGACGTAGATGGCGGAGATTTTGCCTTCGTTGGCGGTGAGGCGCTGGAGGGTGTCCTTGGGCGCCAGGAGCGCAGCGAGTTTGCCACCTTCATAAATACCGGCGACGTGCCAGTCATGGTTGAGCATTTTGAGTGGAGACCCGACGGTCAGCTTGTTCTGCTTGGCGTAGTACTCGTCGACGATGACGTCGTCCGGGCCGGCGAAGGGACCACCGTGAACGAAGGTGAAGCCACCTTTGATGGGGTCGCCGGGATGACGCCAGGTGCTGGCCATTTTGTCCATCAGGGCAAAATCTACGCCTTGCACGGTGTTGAAACCACCAAGCGACTGCACCATGGTTCCGGCGGCGAGCGCCACACCGGGCTGCTTCTGGATTTCTGCGACCAGGCTTTCCTTGGTCGGCGCGGACGAAAGCGAAATGGCGGAGGAGCCCGGGGGGCGGACGAAGATGTCGGCGCCGATGCCGCGGGCGCGGCGTGCGCTGGCGTCAAGCGTGCCGTAGCTGACGCCGACCAGGGTGAGGATCATGCAGACCTCTACCCCGATAGCCAGAATGGAGAGCAAGGTGCGAATAGGCCGGTGCGCAAGATTGGCGAGAATGAGTGAGTTGACCAAGGGCTTTAGTATAGCGGACGGGTTGCGCGGCTTGTTAGCGAGACGGTCGCTTGCTTCCACAAACGACAACCCACCCTTTCGGTAAAGCTGAAAGGATGGGGCACTCGACGGGCCGGAACTGATCGACTACTTGGTGCCGGTGGCTTTGTGGGTGGAGCGGGTGGCGGGTCGGACGGCGGGCTTGGCGGGGGACATCGCGAGGGCCTTGTCGATGGTGGTGTAGAGCTGCGAGACGTCCGTTACCTGGGTCCAGCCCTTGGGGGAGATCACGATCAGGGTGGGCGTGTGGATCAGGCCGAGGCGCTGGCCGAGGGTGCTATCAGAGTTGACCTCTGCAAGAAAGCGGCCGGAAGGATCCATGACGAAGGGGAGCTGCTGTTTGTGCTCCGGGAACCACTTGCGGTTGAACTGCTGCAGGTCGTCACCGCTATCGATCAGGCGCTGGCTGGCGAAGACGTCGCGGCGGTACTGCTCGGCCAAGTCGGGATTGACCTTGTCCTGCAGGTAACGCGCGGTGACGGCGGCATCTTTGGACCAGTGGTGGTAAGGGATCAGGAAATCGTGGCGCAGGAAGGCGATCTTGTAGGTATCGAGCGCCTGCTTGACGATGGGCGCGGCGTTGGCGCAGGCGGGGCACTCCAGGTCTTCGAACTCGAAGATGGCGGCGCGCTGGCCTTCCGGCAGCTTGAGCATGGAGGTATCTTTGAACGCGTCGCCCGGGGTGCTGCCGGCGACGGCCTGCGTGTGAGCAGCGGCGGGAAGGGCGACGAGTGCAGCAGCGAGGGCCAGAGCGCGGAAATTCATAAGTACAGTATAAGACGGCAGACGGTACTGAAAGACAGTAAGAAGAGCGCAGGACAGTACGGAACAGTGAGGATTTTTTTGATATTTCGCAACTTGCGCGGCGGCGTGGCACTCTAATGGCTGTGATCAGGACTGGATACGTGGGATTTTTAGGGCCGGTTGCGGCGGTTTCGTGCGCGCTGGGGCAAGCTGCGCTGCCGGCGGCGCCTAGTGCTACCGTGCGTCCGCTGCAGTTGACGCCGGGTGTGACGATCGCGCGCGAGCAGCCCGGGGCCGTGGCGCTGACGCTCGATGACGCGGTCGCGATGGCGCTCAGGAACAATACCGAATTGATTGTGCGCGGGCAGCTGGAGCGTGGAGTTGCGGGTGAACTGCTCGCCGTCGAAAGTATTTTGACGCCGAATATTTCGATCAAGGCCTATGCGCAGGCGCAGGAAATCGATCTGGCCGCGATGGGATTCAAGCCAAGCACTTTGGCCGGGTTGAAGATTCCGGGGTTCCAGGGCACGCCGCAGATTGCGAACATCGTAAAAATCAACACGGTGGATGCGCAGGTAAACCTGTCGCAGCAATTGTTCAATGTGCCCGCGTTCTATCTGTATAAGTCTGCCAAGAAGGCTGAAGAAGCGGCGAATTGGGCCACTTTGAGTGCACGTGGCGGCGTGGTGCTGCAGGTGGGTGTGCTGTATCTGCAGGCGCTTGCGGATGAGGCGCAGGCCCGCAATGCGCGCGGTCTGGTGGTGCAGGATGAGCTCGTTTATGAGCACGCCAAGGCCTCGAAAGAAGCCGGCGTGGGCATCAACCTGGATGTGCTGCGGGCGCAGGTGGAGTTGCAGAGCGAGCAGCAGCAGGTGGTACGGGCGGAAAACGCTGTCGCCAAGGACAAGATCAATTTGAACCGGGTGATGGGTCAGCCGGCGGGGCAGGAGCTGCGGCTGGTGGATACGGTGCCCTTCGCGGAGTTCGACGAGATGCCGCTGAGCGAGGCGCTGACGCTTGCGTACCAGCGTCGCAAGGACCTGCGAGGGCTGGAAGCACAGCTCCAAGTAGCGATGACTGCGCAAAAAGCCGTGAAATATGAGTACGTGCCGACGATTGGAGTCAATGGATTTTATGGGGTACTCGGCGAAATTGGCGGGCTGCAGCATGGGGTGTTTACGGCTGAGGGCCAGTTGAATCTGCCGATCTTCCAGGAAGCTACGTTTCGTGGTCAGCGTGAAGTCGGCGCGGCGCAGATTCGGGCACTGAAACAACAGATCGAGGGGCGGCGGGCTTCGATTGAGGGTGATATCCGGTCGTCAACGCTGGATGTGGATTCGTCACGCGAGCTGGTGAACGTGGCTCGGTCGAACCAGGAGCTGGCGACGCAGGAATTGTCTGACGCCACGCTGCGGTTTACTGCCGGGGTGGATGATAATTTGCCGGTCGTAAAGGCGCAGGCGGCGCTGGTTGGGGCTCAGACGCAGGTGATTCAGGCGGAGTTCCAGTACAACTATGCGAAGCTGCAGCTGGCGCGGAATACGGGTGTGGTGGAGACGGAGTACAAGCGGTATTTGGGGCGGTAGATCGCCTTCTCAATAGTTCAAGAGGTGGCTTGTTAGAGGCACGGTTTAAGCCGTGCCCGTAAGCAATACTGGAGCGTCGCAAGAGCAAATCATTTGCGTTTGCCCTTGGACTTTTTGGCTTTGGTGCGGACTTTGGACCTGGTTTTGGCGGTGGGTCGGGGTTTGCCTGTCCGGGTGGGGCTGGAGAGTTCGGGCTTTGGCTTGGGCTTACGAGGAGTTCTTGGAACTTCGCCCAGTTCTGTGGGGACCAGGGCAAATTGCAGGCGGCGGGCTGGGCGGTCGATGCGGTCCAGCAGGACGTGGACGCGCTGGCCTAATTTGAAGACGCGGCCGGAGTTGGTGCCGGCGATGGCACGGTCGGTTTCGCGGAAATAAAAGTGATCCTGATCGCCGAAGGGGAGGGACTGCGACAGGTTCTGGATGGGAACCAGGCCTTCGATAAAGAGCTCGTCGAGCTCTACGAAGAAGCCGTACTTGGTGCAGGAAAGGATGGTGGCCTGGAAGTCCTCGCCGATGCGGTCCTGCATGAATTTGATCTTTTTCCACTCCATGAGCTCGCGCTCGGCGTCGTCGGCTCGGCGCTCGGATTGGGAAGATTCGAGCGAGATGGCGGCCAGTTCTTCCAGCGGAAGATGGAAGGGGGCTTGCTGGTCCGATGGAGTGCGGTCGATCGCTTCCGCGAACGATAACCCACCCTTTCGGTGAGGCGGAAAGGATGGGGCACCCGATGAAGCTGAGGCACTCTGCTCAGGATGACGACTCTTTTGGCTGGAGTTGGGGGAGGACCAGGGTTGGGGGTCGGTGCTGGTGATGGGTTGGCCCTGGGGGTTGGCGCCGGCGCGGAGTGCGGCGCGCAGCAGGCGGTGGATGATGAGGTCCGGGTAGCGACGGATCGGGGAGGTGAAGTGGGTGTAGCTGGGACTGGCGAGGGCGAAGTGGCCTTCGTTCTTTTCGCTGTAACGGGCTTGTTTTAGCGAGCGGAGCATGAGGAAGCTCAGGATTCGTTCTTCCGGGGTGCCCTGGATTTTGCGGGTCAGGCGCTGGTACATCTGCGGGGTGACTGGGATTTTTTCCGGGACTTCATGCTGCTGCGGGGTGCGGGCGCTGCCGCCGTAACGCTGTGCGTTGGCTTGCGAGCTGCGGCGGTCGGACTTCATGGTGAACTTTTTCACGGGCAGCGAGGCGAAGCCCAGGGACTGGCCGTAGGTGCCGGCTACTTCTTCGAAGTCGAGGATGCGCTTGGGATCGGGAAGCTCGTGGATCCGGTAGATGCTGTCGCCTTGCGCCTCAAGCCAGTGGGCGACGCACTCGTTGGCGGTGAGCATGAACTCTTCAATAAGGCGGTTGGACCAGCCGCGCTCTGACCGGGTAATGGCGGCCATGTTGCCTTGCGGGTCAAATCGGATAACGGGCTCGGGAAGGTCGAAATCGATGGAGCCGCGGCGGTTGCGCTTGCTGTTCAGCAGCAGCGCCAGGGTGTGCATCTGCTTGATCTGCGGGGTGATCTGGGGCCAGAGATCGGTGTACGACTGCGCGTGGACTACCTGGTTTTTGGGGATTTCCTCAACGGGTTTGTCGTCCAGGATGGCCTGGACGGCCGCGTAGGTCAGGCGTGCGGCACTGCGGATGATGCCCTCGCAAACTTCAAAGCTGGTGACTTCGCCCCGGTCGTCGATCTGGGCGATGCAGCTCAGGACGAGGCGGTCCTCATCCGGGCGCAGCGAGCACATTCCGGACGAGAGCGCGGGGGGGAGCATGGGGACGGCGCGGTCCGGGAAGTAGACGCTGGTGCCGCGCAGGCGCGCTTCGAGGTCGAGTGCGGTGCCGGGTTGGACGTAGTGGCTGACGTCGGCGATGTGGACCTGGAGTTCCCAATGGTTATCTGGGAGTTGGGTGACCAGTACTGCGTCGTCGAAGTCGCGGGCAGTTTCGCCGTCGATGGTGACTATGGGTTCGGCGCGGAAGTCGCGGCGGTTTTCGTCTGGCTCTATCGGGAGCGAGGCGGAGTCTTCGGCCTCCGCCAGGACGTTGGCGGGGAAGGCGTAGGGCAGGTGGTGCTTGCGGATAACGATTTCTACATCGACGCCGAAGTCGTCTGGGTGGCCCAGGATTTCGACGATGCGGCCCTGCGCGGGGCGGGTCGTCGAGGGGAAATCGGTGATTTCTACGTCGACGGCGAGGCCTTCAAGCGGGTCGTGTTTTGACTGGTCAAGCTGATAAGTCCTGGCTTCGTCGCCTACTACGCGGTGCTGGGCGGAAGGCGCGGGGAGGACAGGTTGGCCGTCGGGGCCGTCCGGAATGAGGACGGGTTGGGTCATGCGCTCATCGAGCGGGATGATGTAGTTGTGGCGCGTGGTGGGGTCGGTGTCGTCGCGGCGGCGCTGGTTGGGGCGCGCGTAGTGGAAGATGCCGACGACCGTGGCATTGCGGCGCGTGAGGACGCGGGCGACGCGGCCGGAGCGGCGTCCGTCGCGAGATGGGGGCGCCTCGTCGACGAGGACTTCGTCGCCCTGCATGGCGCCGTTGAGCTGGAACGGCGGGATGAAGAGGTCGTCTTCGCGGGTGGTGCTGCCCGTCGGGCGGACGAAGCCGAAACCGTCGCGGTGGAGGTCCAGCTTGCCGGCGATGAGGCGGTCGCGGGTGATACGGATGGGTTGGACTTGGGGCGCTTCTGGTTCGCGAGGGGCGCGAGCGGTTTTGGCGGGGGTGGTGTGGGGCAGGGACCACTGGCCGGTGTCGAGTTTGACGAGGTCGCCGCGCAGGGTAATGCGGGCGAGCTGCTCAAGCAGGAGACGACGCTCGCGGCCGCCGCCGAGGCCCAGCTCGCGGATGAGCTGTTTATAGCCGGCGCGGGCGGAAGGCGAGCGCTCGATGAGGCGGAGGAGTTCGCGGTCGGACTGCGGATTTTGCAGGTTTGCTTCTGATTGCTTGGACATGGCGCTGCGCTCATTGTAGGGCCCGCAAAGCAAGGATGGGATGCGCGTGTTGCGGTCCGGTCAAAAGCGTAGAGGAGGCGAAATAAGATCTGGTACTTTTGCGCCGGTGAAGTTATGATTCTGGCAAACCCCGAACCATGGGAATATAGGCCAGGATCAAAGAATGCCAGCTCTTCGGACGCTTGTGAGTGCCTCTTTTTGCGTTGCCGCGGTTTCGCTCACGTGAATGGCAATGCAGCTACGGGCGGCGGGCTGAACCAGCCCGGGAACCTGGCGCTCGATAGCTCCGGCGCGGTTTGGCTGGCGAACACAAACGGCAGCAACTCGCTAAGCCGGTTCAGCATTTCCGGTCTGGGCGCAGGTGCTACTGCCACGCCGATCTCTCCCGCGGGCGGCTATACGGGGGGCGGGCTGACGACGAGCACCAACTCCAACTATGCGCCGATTGCAATGAGCGGTAACTCAAACGCCTGGTACGCAAACTACGACAAAGGTACGGTGTCTACGATCTCAAACGCAGGGGTCGCCCTATCCTCTTCGACCGGTTACGCGCTGGCAGATCACCCGGAAGGGATCGCTGTGGATGGTTCTGGGAATGTGTGGGTGACGGTCAATAACGGCTTTGGAACTTCAGCGGTGCTGTATGAAATCGTGGGGGCCGCCGTGCCAGTGGCGACGCCAATCCTGCCGGGACAGTTTGGGGCTCGGCCTTAGGCCAGGTCCGCGCTTGGGGAATGACAAGAAAAGGGGCGACAGGTTTTCTGTCGTCCCTTTTGCTTTGGCAATGGATTGCGGCTGAAGCGTTACTTGGCAGCGGAGTTTTGCAGCGCGCAGCAGGCATCTTCGCGACCGCAGAGGCAGGTCCGTTTTTCTGCTGCGGGGTGAGTGGCGGAGGCATAGACGTTTTGCGCGGCGATGAGGCCAACGCCAAACTTTACGTTGGCCTGGGGGATCGACTTGACGGCAATCTGCTCCAGCGCGCCGATGAGCGCGATTGTGTCCATATAGTCGAAGAAGCCGAGGTGGGCGATGCGGAAGATTTGCCCCTTCATTTCGCCCTGGCCGTTGGTAATGATGGCGCCGAAACGGCTTTTGAGCTCCTTGACGAAGAGCCCGGAGTCCACGCCGGCGGGCGGCAGGACCGCAGTGGCGGCGGCCGAAGGAGCATCTGGCGCGAACAGCGTGCAGCCCATCGCGAGCATCGCGGCGCGGGTCATGGCGGCGATGGTTTCAGCGTTATCGACCAGCTTGCGGCGGCCTTCGGCGATATCGCCTGCGGGGTTTTCCGCCGTACCGGCCTGCGCGGCGATCCAGTCCAGCGCGGCGCCCAGAGCGGCGATCAACGCGACCGCGGGGGTGTAGGCGGACTCGCCGCCTTTGGCGTTTTTGCGCTCCTTGCGCAGGTCAAAATAGTAGCGCGGGTTGTAGCTCGCTTCCATGCGATCCCACGCCTTGGGGCCGACGGCGAGGTAGCTCAGGCCGGGCGGAATCATGACGGCTTTTTGCGAGCCGCCGATAAGGCAATCGACGCCCCATGCGTCCATATCCAGGTGCGTGGTGCCCAGGCCGGTGATGGCGTCGACAACCAGCAAGGCTTCAGAATTTTCTTTCTTCAACAGCTCGGCGACGCCCGGTACGCAGTGCCTTACTCCGGTCGATGTTTCGGTCGCCTGCATGAAGACGCAGCGGGTTTCCAGCTTGAGCGCGACCTTCACTTCATCGAGTGAAAACGTGTGGCCGTAGGGCGCGGAAACAACATCCACTTCACAGCCGAAGGCCTTGGCGAGGGCGGTCCAGCGCTCACCGAACTTGCCGGCAGTCAGGACCAGCACGCGGTCGCCGGGCGAGGTGAGGTTTGAGACAGCGGCTTCCATCGCGCCTGTGCCGGAGCTGGACAGGATGATGATATCGCCGGCGGTGGTGCCGACAAACTGCTTGAGCTGCACCAGGACGCGGCTATACAAAGCGCGGAATTCAGCGGTGCGGTGATGAATATCAGCGGCGGCCATGGCGAACTGCGCGGCGGGAAGCAGGGGGGTGGGGCCGGGGGTGAAGAGACGAGTTTTGCGGATCATGGCTTCATTGTATGGGGCGCGGTTTACGTTAGGTAGACAGCAGAAATAATTGTTCGAATAGAGGATGCTGTGGCCGCGCGACTACGTTATCTTGGTGCAAATCATAACTGTTTTCCTGAAAGGTTATCCATGAAGATTGCTCGTCTTGCTGCTTCCCTTTGCGTTTCTGCCTTTGCGCTCCCTGCTGTTTGCCTGGCTGTTACGCCCGAAGCAGAAAACAAGCTCGCCGTGTATAGCAGCAGCACGCCTGAGGTGCTGCCCTCCGCGCCTGGCCGCGAGGAGCCTGCGCCGAATGCCGGAACCGGCATGATGCGGAACATCGAAAAGGTACATATGGGACCGTTTTCCGCGCTGGGCATTGCTGTCAAGGTGGGCGTAAGCGGGATCGGGTTTGACGTGGCGACTCCGCTGGCGCAGAAGTTCAACCTGCGTGCGGGTGCAAGCTTTTTCAGCTACTCGCCCAGCGGCACAACCAGCGACAACATCACCTACAACGGCACGCTGAACCTGCGCTCAGTCAATGCGAGCATCGACTGGTTCCCTTTTGGCGGCAGCTTCCGCCTTTCGCCCGGGGTGACGATGTACAACGGCAACCACTTCAGCGGCAACGCGACCGTGGCTGCGGGGCAGCAGTTCGACCTGGGCGACCAGTCCTACACGAGCGGCTACCTGGGCACAAACCCGGTGCAGGGCGCGCTGAACCTGAACTTCGGCAACAAGGTCGCGCCAAGTATTACGACCGGTTTCGGCAACATCGTGCCGCGCGGGCTGGGAAAGCACTTCAGCGTGCCGTTTGAGATTGGCGTGCAGTTTGAAGGCAAGCCGGCGTTCCAGTTGGCGTTGACCGGAATCGCGTGCCAGGTGGGACAGCCGCAGCCGGTCGGTTGTGCGCCGGTCGCGACCGACCCCACGACGCAGGCGAACATTGTGCAGGAACAGAATGATCTGAACGGGAATGTTTCCGGGCTGCAGGCTTATCCAATTCTTTCCATTGGGTTGGGGTACAAGTTCTAAGGACTCAACACAGATTCCACAGAGAACGGCGCATCGGGAACACGGCTTTTCTGTGCGCTCCGTGTGGTTTCTCTGTGCTCTCTGTGTTGAGTTCTCTGCTTTGGCCTGCAGGCGTAAACTGAAGGTCTATGAGCGAGCATGAAGAACTGAACAGCGCGGCGATCAGTGCGGAGACCGGAGCCAAGCCGGTGGCGATTTCCGCACGCATTGCCAAGGACATCATCACGGCCATGAAGGCCAAGGATGAGCACGTACTGACGACGCTGCGGATGGTGAAATCCGCCATGCGGTCCAGGGAAATCGACAAGCGCGAGCCCCTGACCGACGCCGAAGAAGTGCAGATCCTGACGACACTGATCAAGCAGCGGCGTGAATCGGTGGAGAGCTTTACCAAGGGCGACCGGCCGGAGCTGGCGGAAAAAGAAAAGCTGGAGATCGGGATGATCGAAGGCTATCTGCCGCAGGCTGCCAGCGAGGACGAGGTGCGCGCAGTTGTGCTGGGCGCGATCAACCACATGGCCGGCGGCGCGGGCGCCAGCAAGCCGGGGCCAAAGGATATGGGCCCGGTAATGCGGGTGGTGCAGCAGCGAATTCTAGCCAGCGGCTTGCGCGCAGAGGGCAAAATGGTCAGCGAAATGGTCAAGGCCGAGCTGGCAAAATAGCAGCAGAATTGATTTGTCCATGACAGAGGGCTGGCATCCCTCCGGCGAAAAGCATCGCTTGGGATGCCAACTTTTCCGAGAACAATTGGGCTGGACTTGCTCGGCCCAACCGTGAACGGACGAAGCGTTTTGAACGCATCATGCGGGTGAGCTTCAGGATTGGTGTGCAGGCGGTAGTATTAATTCCTGATGAATCCTGCGAGAAAGCTGCACACCGCACCTAAAGATCGCGAGGCGATCCTCTCTACGCGGCAACACAGCAAGATGGCGGAATCCGCGCATGCCTATGTGCGCGGCAACACCGCGCAGTTCTATGACTGGCTCAAGAGTGATGCGGTGAAAGGCTCGTTGCCGAGCGGGCCGGCGGTGTGGATTTGCGGCGATTGCCACACCGGTAACCTGGGTCCGGTCGCCGCGAGCAACGGTCAGATCGACATCGAGATCCGCGACCTGGATCAGACCGTGATCGGCAATCCGGCGCATGATTTGCTGCGGCTGGGACTGTCGCTGGCCATGGCTGCGCGCAGTTCTGACCTGCCCGGTGTGACGACGGCGCTGATGCTCGAGGAGATGGTCGCGGGGTATCTGGAGGGGCTCGCCGGGCACAAGGACCAGACGCCGGCGGATCAGATTGAGCCCATCGCGCGAGTGATGCGGCAGGCCAAAATGCGCCGGTGGCGGCACCTGGCGGCGGAGCGGATTGAGGATGTACGTCCGGAAATTCCGCTCGGCAAACGGTTCTGGGCGTTGACGGAGGATGAGCGCAAAGGCGTCGACGAAGTATTTTCCGGCGAGGCGTTGCAAGGTCTGCTGGGCACGATGGATGGCGGCAAAAAGGCTCATGGCAAGGTGGTCGACGCGGCATTCTGGATGAAGGGCTGCAGCTCATTGGGGCTGCTGCGCTATGCGGTCCTGGTGCGCACGGGCGGGCGCAAGGATGGCCGGCACCATCTGCTGGATGTGAAGCAGGCGGTGCATGCGGCGGCTCCGTGCGCGAGCTCGAAAGAGATGCCGGGCAATGATGCGGAGCGTGTGGTGGCGGGGGCACGCGCGCTTTCGCCCTACCTGGGCGAGCGGACAGTGGCGGTGTCGCTCGGCGGGCGCAATGCGTTTGTCCGAGAGCTGCGGCCACAGGATCTGAAGTTTGAGCTGAAGGGGATGACCCGCGTGGAAGCCGTAGCGATTGCGCATGTGCTGGCCGGCGTGGTGGGGCGTGCGCACGGGCGGCAGATGAAGCGGGACGAGCGCGCGGGCTGGACGAAGGAGCTACGCAGCCGGCACGGCAAGGGGCTTGACGCGCCGCGTTGGTTGTGGAGCAGTGTGCTGGATCTGACGGCGCTGCATGAGGCAGCCTATCTGGAGCATTGCCGCCGGTATGCGCTGGGGCGCGCCTCCTGATTTGGTGTTCCCGCTCATCGCAAATTGCGCGATGAAAGGGGCACCCAGGATTCGTTGTGAGTCACTCGCGGATGATTTTTACAAAGACGCCGTCTGGCAGCGTCGCTCCGCCGAGCAGGTGGATGTAGCCGCCTTTGCTGAAGCCGCGGAACATTTGCGGCTCGGCCGGCGGGGCTGGGCGAGGGGCGGCGGCGGCGGGCGGGCGCAGCGGGAGTGAATCGACCCCGGCGGTGCCGTTGCCTTTGCCGGTGCCGCGGTCCATGGCCTGGTTGGCCAAGGCGTCGGCATCCTTGTTTTTGTGGCGCAAGGCGTGAGTGATTTCAAAGGCTTCCAGCTTTGCGATGCGGTCTCGCGCCTGCTGCCAGAGGGGCTTCAGATCGACAGAGTTGACCTTGTACTTGCCCTGGATCTGCTTGACCATGAGCTCGGAATCGGACACAACCTTGACGCGCGGGTGCCCATTGGCGAGCGCCCAGGCAAGCACGGCGAGCAGGCCGGAATATTCCGCGTAATTGTTGGTGCGGGTTCCGAGAAATTCAGAAAGCTCAGCCAGCGTGTGGCCGGAGCCATCGGTCACCACGGCGCCGTAGCCGGACGGGCCGGGATTGCCGCGGGAGCCTCCGTCGCAGTGGGCGTGGACCCAGCTTGAGGCAGCGTGTGAGGAGGTTTTGCGCGCGACATCATCAGAGAACAAGGACATGCCTCTACTGTATCCAGTCAGGGTGTGGATGCCGCTTCCCGTTTGCGTGCCGGCGCGTCCAACCCGGTGAGATAATCGACTATCGTGCGTACCCTACCCAGGTTTTTGTCTACCGTTACCCTTCTCGCCGGGCTTGCCGCTGCCGGCTGCCATGCCCAGGTCCCTGCTCCGGGCAAACAGTTGTCGCCGGAAACTGCGCGTCGCGTGGAAGTCCTGATCCGGCAACGGACGAACCTGTCGCCCGATAAGACGATCAACGTGGGCGCGCGTGAGCCTTCCGACGTCGCCGGCTACGACAAAATTCCGGTCACCGTGACGTATCAGGGGCAGACCTCGCCGCCGCTGAATTTCCTGCTGTCCGCCGATGGCAAGACGCTGGCGCAGTTCAGCAAATTTGATATTTCCAAAGACCCGCGGTCGCTGGTGCCGGCAGGCAGCTTCCCAGCCCGTGGTGGGCCGGAGTCGGCGCCCGTAGAAATCGTCGCATTTGATGACCTGGAGTGCCCGTTCTGCACGCGCATGCATCAGGCACTCTTTCCTGCACTGACGGACCGCTACGGGGCGAATGTTCGCGTCGTTTATCGCGCATATCCGCTGGTTTCCATCCACCCCTGGGCGATGCGCGCGGCGGTCGATACGAACTGCGTTGCGGCGCAATCTGTGCCGTCTTACTGGGCGATGGTGGATTACCTGCACGCGCACGCATCTGAAATCGGCCTGCCAGACAAGACCATTGCACGCGCTGATGAGCAGATCGACCAGCTTGCCAGCGACCAGGCAAAGAAGGACAAGCTCGACCTCGAAAAGGTCGCAGCCTGCGTGAAAAAGCAGGATGAGACCGTGGTCAAGGCGTCGATGAAGGTTGGTGAGGATCTGGGCGTGGAGTCGACGCCGATCATGTACATCAACGGTGAAAAGTTTGAGGGCGCACTGCCGATCGAGGACGTTTTCCGCATGGTCGATAGCGCCCTGGTGGCTGCCGGCAAGACCCCGCCGCCGCCCTATGTTGCTCCTGTTGCACCAGTTACGCTACCCGCCGTGCCGGCTACCAGGTAGACGGCACGCGGCCAATATCCGACAATAGAGTGTGCGAGGTTCTTCCGTTTTGTCGACCCATACATCTGCTGTGCTGTTGACCGTCTGCGCGCTGACGCTGGCGGGCTGTAAGCCGCACCCGGCCGCCGATGTCGTTGCGACGGTGAACGGACATCCCATCCTGCGCGCCGACCTGGACAAGGCCTACAACGACTACTCCGGCGACGCCGCCGCGCAGGGCCAGCAGCAGACCCAGGAGTTCGCGGACTCGCTGCGGCTGAATCTGCTTTCACAGCTCATCAGCGCGGAAACGATCCAGCAGCGCGCCGCCAAGATGAATCTGACGGCGACGCCCGAAGAAGTCGACGCTAAGCTGACGGAGATGAAGCAGCCGTTTACCGAGGAAGAATTTACCCGCCGGCTCACGGCGAACCATACGTCGGTCGACCAGGTAAAGCGTGATTTGCGCAGCTCGCTGACCGTGAACAAGCTGCTGAATAAAGAGATCAACCAGAAGATTACGATTTCTGACGCGGACATCAACAACTACTTCAACGCGCACAAGGCCGAGTACAACAATATCGAGCCGCAGTACCACGTTGCGCAGATCCTGGTGACGGATACCCCGGACCCGCACCCGTGCAACCTGCAGAATTCCAAGGCTGCGAATGACGCCGAGGCGCGGAAGAAAATCTCGCAGATCAAGAACAGTGTTGATTCCGGGATGGACTTCGGCACGGTCGCGATGAACCTGAGCGAGAACTGCACCACCGCCCCCAACGGCGGCGATATGGGCTCGATCTCAGAGTCAAAGCTGAAGGCTTCCGCCGGCCCACTGTTCAACCTGCTGGCCTCGCTCAAGCCTGGCCAGGTGACCGATATCCTGCCCTTCCCGGACCCGGGCGACCCAACCGGCAAGAAGATCGGTGGCTACGCTATTTTCCAGCTCATCTCGCACGATCCAGCCGGGCAGCAAACGCTCGCCGAGCCGCAGGTACAGCAGCACATCCGCCAGCAAATCCGCGATGGCCGCTCGCAACTGCTCAAGAGCGCCTATTTCGAAATGCTGCGCGACCAGAGCAAAGTCGAGAACTTCTTCGCCGAAGAAGTCTTCAAAAACGACGCGCACTAGATCTGGATATTACTGAAGGAACGAAGCCTTCTGATGTGTGGGTCCGGGCCGGATCAGATTTGTATCCTTGAAAGTACAAATGCCCGCTGACCTTAGGTCAGCGGGCATTTGCTTGCTGCGGGTTTAGAAGCTGAAGCGACCGGAGAACTGGAAGTCGCGGGGGTCGGCGCTGGCTCCCGTGAGTGTGCCGAAGGTGGCCGAGTTCACAGCAGTGACGATCTGGTTGTTGCCGGCGTTGTTGCCGAACGTGGTGTGATTGGTCAGGTTCGAGCCGTCGATGCCGAGCGTGAAGCTGAGCCGGTCGTGGATGGGGAAGGAACGGCGCAACGCCATGTTGAGGCGGTAATTATCCATGCTGCGCAGACCGTAGGGGAAGCGCGGCGCATCACCGATCATGTAGTTGTTGGAGTTGCAGAACGGCTGGCCGGAGCTCAAGCAGGCCGCTGCACTGTTGCCTGCGGCGGTGGCTGCAGGCAGCGAACCCTGCAGGTAGCTCTTGCTGCCAAGCGTGGCGGCGGTTACCCCGGCGCCCCACTTGCCATTGGTGCGGACATCGCCCTGAAAGTTCGGGTTGACGTCCGGCATGCAGGTACCCTGGCCGACGTTCTGCGTGGTGGTGCAGGCAGCGGTGATTGAAAGCGGCAGGCCGGAGCTGTACTGGAAGATCATGGATGTCTGCCAGCCGCTCAGGAGAGCGCGCGTGATGAAGTGATCGCCTCCAAAGCTGCCCTTGTTGTACTGGCTGCTGTAGACGCCGTAGATGCTGAGGTTCTGCGGCTGGTCGTTGACGGAGATCGAACGATCAATGCGGTTTTTGGCGTAGGACTGGCCGTTGAGCAGCGCAAAGGCCGGGATGGCATAGCCGCTGCGCTGCGTGCCGGTATCGTCAATATTCTGCGAGTAGGTGTAGTTGACGTTGTACGTCAAGCCATGGGTGGCACGCTGCGCAAGCGAGATCTGCAGCGAGTTGTAGTTGGCGTTGGCGACATAGATGCCGAACGTATCAGTCGTGCTTGGATACTGGGGCTTCCAGGTGAGCAGGTGTGCAATCGACGCCTGGTTGCCCGTGGTGGCATTGAGGTTGGCAAACGCCGTGTAAGCCGCCGTGGGCGTGGGCAGCGCGATACCGGTAGCGGCGGTCGCGGCAGCCAGGTTGGCGGCAGTCGCCGGCTTCAGCAGGTTTCCGCCCAGGGCGAGATACTTCGGATCGATCTGGCCGGAGTACAGTCCGCGAATGTTAGTGGCGCCAGCGATAAAGTGGCTCTGGCTTCCGGAGTAATCGACCGAGATGGTGATGTTCTTGGTGATTTCACGCTGCAGTCCAAAGTTGAAGAAGGAGAACTGCGGTGCGCGGCCGGATACGTAGGGGTCGGCGTAGGCAGGTGCGGATCCGGTGCCGGCGCTCAGTCCGGCACCATTCACGTAGTAACCCGTGCCGAAGCCCTGGCTGGCCGCGCTGATGGGCGAGGTTCCGGGAAGCGAGAAGCCGGGGCCACCGTAGGTGGTGTTCTGCGCTGAAAAGCCGGGGTTGTTGTTGAGGTAGAAGGCCGGCCCGGCAATGCTATCGGTGAAGGAAAGCGGCGAGCTGAAGCCGGTCTGGCCGGTGCCCACGCCCGATCCGCCTGATCCGCCGGTGCCCCCGCCATGCGAGTAGGTCAGGCTGTAGCCGCCGCGCATGACTGTCTTTGGGTCCATCTGGATGGCGAAGCCGACGCGCGGCTCAAAGTTCTTCCAGTAGGTCTGAATGGGCGTGGTGCACTGGCAGCTCAGTCCGGCGCCACGGTTGCCGGCAAACTGGATGGCTCCAGCCGCGCCTGTGATGGGGTTCGGCAAGTCCGGGTTCAGGAACGAGAAGCGGTCCTTGGCCTCGTGATACGGCGGAATGTAGTCCCAACGGATTCCGGCATTGATGGTGATCTTGCTGGTTGCCTTGAAGTCATCCTGGAAGTAAACCGCTGCCGGGCGGAAGCGTCCGCCGACGACCGAGAACGCCTGCTGCGTGGTAGCCGAGGTGCCCACCGCGCCGAGCAGGAAGCTGGCGTAGGAGTATCCGGTGTTGGCGACGAACGTGGTGGCATTGACGTTGGCGGTCTCGTTGACGAGGAAGCCAAGCGTAGCGGGGGTGGACGGGCCATCGGCCGTATCGGAGTTATTCTCCAGCCACTGGATCTGGCCGCCGAAGTTCATGGAGTGGCGACCCTTGATGTAGAAAATGTTGTCCAGCGCCTCATACGTAATGGCGCGGTTGGTGGTCGTCGGGGTATTCAGCACCCAGGGTGTTTGTGCGTTGGTTCCGCCAAAGCTCAGGTTGGCGGCATTGGTAGAAGCCTGGCCCGCGGGCAGACCTGTAATGCCGCTGGCGGCGAGACCGTAGAGACCCGGGTTCTGGGTTCCCGTGATGTTCATGACCGGTGGTCCGCCGAAGTTGATGAAGCCGTAGCGAGCCTGGTTCACCAGGTTCGGGGTGATCTGGTAGGTGTACTGCAGGTCGGCGATTTCACCCTTGATGGTAGAAAGCGTCGTCGAGATATACGGCACGACCGAGATGCCCGGCGTGGCGGTTCCGGTATAGGGAACGGCGTGACGCTGACCTTCGTTGAAGGCGCCGGAAAGCGTCTGCTTGGAGTTGATGGTGTAGTCCACGCGCGCGGAGACAAGCCAGTTATCAAAGCCGGTTGGTGGACCGCTCGAGAAGTTACCGACCACCTTGCCGACGGTCTGATCCTGTGGCGCGGGCAGGAACTGCGCCATGTACTGCGTGATCGGCGAGATCTGCCCCATCGGGATTACGTTGACCTGGCCAGGCGCGGTCAGGACGGGGTTGCCGTTGGCACCGACGGTCGTTCCGGGGCCGTAGCCATACTGGTACCGGCAGGGTACGCCGCCGGTGTTATGCGCCGTGCAGGAGGCCTGGCTGGTGGGGTCGTAGATGGCCTGGGTGAAGGGTGTGTAAACGCCGGTCGTGGCGTTGGTCGTACCGGCGGAATTGCCCAGGCCGCCCGTGTTTACGCCGCCCGCGGGTGAAACGGGGATCAACTCCTGGAAATTACCCTTGCGCATCAGGTTGGTCGGCACGGTCTGGCCGGCCAGGTAGTTCGGTCCCAGGCGAGAGCGGAAACGATCGAGCGTGGTGAAGAAGAAGAGCTTGTCGTGGCCTTTGATCAGGTGCGGGATATTGACGGGACCGCCAAAGGTGTAGCCATACTCGATCTGGTGCTCACCCGGCTTGGGTCCGGGGCCGCTCACAACCGTGCCATTGGCCAGGGTCACGGGCACTACGTTGGCCGGCGAACCGGGCTTCGAGCTGAAGGACCATGCGTCAAAAATGGTGTTGCGCAGGTACACAAACGTGGAGCCGTGATACTGGTTGGTGCCGGCCTTGAGGTTGTAATTTTCCAGCCCCGCGCCCTGGTACTGCGCGCTGTAACCGCTGGTGACCACCTTGATCTGATCGATCGCTTCAAGCGGCACGATGTTGAAGACGGGGCGGTTGTCGCCCTGCTGGTTCGCGGTCGTCAGGGGCAGGCCGTCGACGTAGAGCTCGCCCACGCGCTGGCCGGTGCCGCCGATGACGGAGGAGCGTCCGCCCGGGTTGACCTGGGCACCGGGTAGCAGGTTTGAGAACTGGGTAATATCGCGCTGCTGGCCGCCGGAAATCAGCAGCGGAAGCGCCGTGTAAACGCTGTTTTCAATCGTGCCGCCGAGCGTCGCGTTGGTGGTTTCAAGCACCGGCGGAGCGTCTGAGACGGTGATCGTATCGCCAGTGGCGCCGTTCTTTAACGTAATGTTCAGCCCCAGCGTATCGAGCGCGTCAAGCGTGACGTTTTCCTGGCGAAATGTGGAGAATCCGTTGAAGGAAACAACCACGGTGTAGAGGCCCGGGATGAGCGCATTGGCCGTGTAAACGCCCGCGCTGGTGGCGGTGCGCGTGGTGACCACACCGGTGGCCACATTGGTGACCACGACGGTGGCCCCGGGGATCACGGCGCCGGAAGCGTCGGTAATGGTGCCGGAAATAGCGCCGGTACCTCCAGTTTGCGCACTGGCGGCGATCGAAATCAGCATGACGGCGGGGACGGCGAGTAGTGAACGGCGTACGGACATACGGGAATCCTCGTGCAAATGGCTGAATCGGTGGGCTTCTCAGTCTTCCGAATCCATTTGAGAAACAATTTATGAACGACCCAAACGTTATTCCGTGCAGTGCACCTTAGTCAAGTGCGACTGCGCAGAAAAGTACAACATTCTTGATTGGGAAGTCCAGAGCGGCCAGGCAGCCGCAGACCCGGTTGCTCGCCTGACGGAAACACACAAGGGCCGTGCCGCGGCGGGCCGGCCCTTGTCTAACCCTGAACCAGGGGTCAGCCTACTTCGCCTGCAGCGCGATGACCTGAATGCTGTACGGCGGCACGGTGTGCGAGAAGCTGGCGCCAGTCTTGAGCGTCGACTTCACCGGCACGACCCGGGTGGGTGCGGCAAGCGTGTTGGTCTCCGCCAGGCTGTGGCCGGAGATGGTTTCGACGCTGGCGGATTTGGCGATTGTCGCGCCGCTCAAACTGATCGTCAGCGGCTGTGCGACCGAGCTGGCGTTCACCAGCTTCAGGTAGGCCTCACCCTTGGCCGGCGAGCGCGTGATGCTGTAGAACAGCCGCGAGCCCGCGCCACTGAGCGTGCTGGCCGGAACTTCCGTGCCCAGGTACTGCGCGAACAGCGACTGCGCGTAGAAGCTGGGCGCCCCGTAGGCGCTGGTGGCGTCGTAGCCGATCAGGTCCGATTCCCACTGCATGCCGCCGGGGTTGACGTTTACGAACAGCGGCGCGTAGCTGGCCATGACGATCAGGTCCGAGTTGCGTTCCATACCAGTCATCCAGGCGGCGTCGCCCAGGGCTGCGCCCAGGTTGGTGGTGGGTGAGCCTTCGCGCGTGGCCCACTCGCCGACGAAGATCTTGGGGCCGTTGCGGTCGATGTTGTCGTAGTGGTGTACGTCGTCGAAGAACTCATCGGCGCGCTTGTAGTAGTGGTCGTCCAGCACGTCCATTTTGGTGTGCTTCAACGGCGCGGTTGCGATGGTCTGGAACCTGGTGCCAAAGCGTGCCTTGATGGCCTTGTTGAACTGGTTGAAGCGCGCTTCATAGGAACCGGACCGGTCGAACTCGTCCTCATTGCCGATCTCGATGTACTTGATTGCAAACGGTGTGGGGTGGCCCAGCGCGGCGCGTTGCGCACCCCATTTGGTCGACGTATCGCCCGTGGCAAACTCGATCTCGTCAATCGCGTCATCAACAAAAGATGCCAGCGCAGGGCCGGGATGAATGTGGTCGCCCTTGAGCGAGTAGCCCGCGTAAACCGCCAGCACCGTATCAATGTGCAGGTCTTCAGACCACTCCAGGAACTCAAGCAGGCCCATGCCGTCAGACGACTGGTAGTTCCAGGGGCTGCGGTGCGTGGGCCGGTCGACCTCCGGGCCGATGGTCTGCTTCCAGTCAAAGCGCTCGTCAATCTGGTCGCCTTCCAGGTAGTTTCCGCCGGGCAGACGCAGGAACGTAGGGTGCATCTGCGCCATCATCTGCATCAGGTCCGGGCGGTTGCCGTTGGCGCGATTGGCATACGTCGGCGGCATGAGCGAGATCATATCCAGCCACAGTTTGCCCGGGTGCGGCGCGGTGATCAGGAAGTGATTCTCTGCGCCGGGCTTCATTTTCGTCTCGGTCGTCAGCGTGAAATCGTAACGAGCCCACGCGGTGGTCACGGGTGCGAGCGTAGCCGTGGCCAGCGTTTCGCCGGAATTATCGCTCACCAGCGAGACCGTAATGGGTCCTACGCCTGCGTCGTCTGCCTTGGCGTAGAGGAAACCTTTGTAGGCGGTCGCAGCGTGCAGCGGGATGCCCCAGTAGCCTTCGTTGCGCACACCGGCGGGCGCGGCCGGGGTGTTGCCCTTCAGCGTCAGGCGCAGCGAGGACTGCAGCGCAGCGCTCGGCCCGGTCTGGTTGTCGATGTCCATTGTTGAGCTTGAATCGCCCTTGTGCTCCACATTCCAATGGGCGATGCCGCCAAATCCGTGGTCCTGAAAGGCACGGTTGCGGATCAACTCGGCGTACAGGCCACCGTCGTAGGAGTAGTTGATTTCCTCTGTCATCAAGCCATACAGCGTTGGGCTCACGGGGTGCAATGGCTTATCAAGCTGGATGGAAAGCGTTGGCTGCTGGGCGGCAGCGGTGGTAGTCAGGAGCGCTGCAAGAGCCAGGGCGAGCTTGGACATGATGGATTCCTAGAGATCATTTCAGGGTGTAAAAAGCAGGCGCGACCATCTTCTCACACGCTGCCTGATGTTTATTACAAAGCCAACAACTGACTCGCTTCTCCCCCGAACCGGGGAGTTACTCGTCCGCACATAGGGCATGGAATGGGAATTGCTGTCCCGGGGGTTTGCGTGAAGGCTTATAGGTTGCTGGGTTTGGTGCTGGTTCTGCCTGCGGTAGCGCTCAGCCAGAGCGATCGTGCGGAGTCCTCGTCCTCCGTCAGCGCGGTGGAAGCGCCTGCGGCTGGACATGCGCAGGACGGCCCCGTGGAGCGTGTGGCGAATCGCCCGTTCCGCTCGCTTGGCATTGAATTCAAGGTCGGCGTTGCGGGCATTGGCTTTGACCTGGCGACCCCCATCGCAAGCTTCGCCAACCTGCGCGGCGGCGCGCAATTCTTCGATCACAGCCTGAACCCCAATGCCGATGGCCTGCACACCATCGGCGATCTGACGCTGCAGAACGTGCAGGTCAGCGTGGATCTGTTCCCGTTCAAGCACTCCTCGTTCCACATCTCCCCCGGGCTCACGGTGCATAACGACAACCACCTTTTCTCGTCGATCTTCGTCCCGGCCGGTGGCCCGTTCTCGCTGGGTGATGCGGACTACTACAGCGACCCGCAGAAGCCGATCACGGGCTACTCCCGCTTCAAGCTGGGCAATGCCTTTGCTCCGCGGCTGACTGCCGGCTTCGGCAACATGCTGCCGAAGACAGGGCGCAAATTCAGCGTTCCGGTGGAGGTTGGGTTTCAGTACATTTCAAGCCCCTCAATCGACCTGCACCTGTACGGCAACGCGTGCGACAACAACAACCAGTGCGCGGACATCAACACCAAGGATGGCCCCATGAACCTGTCGTCTGAGGTGCAGATGCTGAACCAGGATATTTCCGGCCTGCGCTTTTACCCCATCCTGTCCGTTGGTTTGAGCTACAAGATCGGTCGCTAACGCAAGCCGGCTGGCTGCGGTAGAATTGCCGCACGCCTGCCATGAAATCTAAGCTCCGTCTCTGGCTCTGTCTCGCTTCCCTGCTCACGCTGGGAGCGGCGGCGCGTGCGAGCACAAAACTGCCCAAAGGCGACCCCGAGCCCGAAATCGTTAAGACCGCCACGGGGACCACCGAGGTGGGCACGCTCGGCGGCGTTCCGTACCGGATTGACGTGCCGGCCAACTGGAACCACGGGCTGGTGATGTACTTCCACGGCTACATGGAAGGCCCCACGACCTACCGCGTGACCGGCGCCTTGAATGAGCAGACAGGCCCCATCTTCGAGCGTGGCTACGCCATTGCGCAGTCCGGCTACAGCGTCAGCGGATGGGCGCTGGCGGAGGCCTATCCCGAAACCGAAGTGCTGCGGCTCTACTTCCTGAAAAAGTATGGGCAGCCGGCAGAAGGCAAGGCCGCCAAGTCAATGGAGACGATCGTTGCCGGCGGCAGCATGGGCGGCGCGCTCGTCGTTGCAGAGCTGGAGCTGAACCCCAAAATCTATGCCGGCGGGCTGGATATCTGCGGCTCCGTGGGGCCTACCGATCTGGCGTTTCAACGTCGCTTTGCATGGCGTGCAGCGTTTGATTTTTATTTTCCAGGCCTGATGCCGCCGCTGGTTCCGGTGCCGTTCGACTACCAGGAAACGATGGCGCTGAAGCTGAAAGCAGCCGAGGCAATCCGCGCCAACCCCGCGGCAGCCGCAGCGATGCGCGCGCTGACCGGACTACACAGCGACCACGAAGTAGCCGAGGCCATGGTCTACTTCACCTACGTCATCGGCGACATGCAGCACAAGGCCGGCGGCAACCCGTTCGACAATCGCAACTTCCTCTACACCGGAACGAGCGCCGCATCCACCGCGAGCGACAACACGCTCAACGACGGTGTAAAACGCTACGCGGCAGATGCCAGGGCTCGCGACTATCTGCTGCACCACTACACGCCCAGCGGCCGGCTGAGCCACCCCATGCTCGCGCTGCACACCACGTATGACCCACGCATCCCCGGCTGGACCCTTGCCGTATACGGCGAGCAGGTCGCAGTCGCGGGCTTCGCAGACAATCTGGTGCAGCAGTACGTGCATCGCGACGGGCACTGCACGTTCACTTCTGACGAAGTGGGGCGCACCTTTGACGAGTTGCTGGAGTGGATCCACGCGGGGAAGAAGCCGCTGGCAGGGGCGCTGCCGGTCGTGGTCGCACATGGGCCTGTCGCGGAGCGAAAGTAGTTTTAGCGCAGCGAAAGCAGCCTTTCAAACCCTGGTAGCGCACAGAAAAGTCTTGCTTATGGGCACGGCTTCAGCCGCACCCATAAGCAAGACCTCCAGCTATACTGCGAACAAGATTCCTAAGAGGTTTTGCCATGAGATCTACCAGATATCTAAGCGGCTTTGTGCTCGCCTTCCTCGTTTTGAGCGCATCCGCGCAAGGCAAAAAGACCGAAAAAGTCGTCGTCGAGGGCAAGCCCGAAACGCCCGCGCAAATGCCTGCGCCGCCGGACTCCTCCACCGACCACAGCGTCACCGTCGGCGGCAAAGCGATCGCCTACACCGCCGTCGCCGGCACCATCACGGTGGGCGGAACAGACACCTTCGACGCCATGCTCGGGCTCGACGGCAAGCTGATGACAGACACCGGAATGAACCCGCCGGATGCCGCAAAGCCTGAAGACTCCCCGGCGACCGCGCGCATGTTCTACACGGCCTACTTCGCGAAATCCGCTGCTCCGCGCCCGGTCATGTTCTTCTACAACGGCGGCCCCGGCTCTGCGACGATGTGGCTCCACATGGGCTCATTCGGCCCGCGCCGCGTAGTCACGCAGGACACCGAGCACCAGGCCGCCGCGCCCTACCAGTTGGTCGATAACCAGTACAGCCTGCTCGATGTCACCGACGTCGTTTTCATCGACGCGCCCGGCACCGGTTTCAGCCGCATCATGGGCAAGGACGCGGCGAAATCGTTCTGGGGCATCGACCCGGATGCGCACGCGTTTGAGCGCTTTATCCGCCGCTTTCTGACCAAGTACGATCGCTGGAATTCCCCCAAATATCTCTTCGGCGAAAGCTACGGCACGCCCCGCTCCGCGGTCCTGTCGAACGCTTTGCAGAACGTCGATCTCAACGGCATCGTGCTGCTCAGCGCCATCCTGAGCTTCGATAATTCGATCGACGGCCCCAAGTGGAATCCCGGCGTCGATCAGGCCTACGCACTTGGCCTGCCGACCTTTGCCGCCACCGCTTTTTACCACCACAAATTGCCCTCGCAGCCAGCCGCGCTTGACCCGTTCCTGGCCGAGGTTGAAACCTTTGCGCTCGGCGAATATATGTCCGCGCTACTACAGGGCTCGCAGCTATCAGACGCTGGCCGGAATGCAGTTGCGGAGAAGCTGCATAACTACACCGGGCTGCCCGTCGCCTACCTGCTGAAGAGCAATCTGCGCGTCACCGGCGGCGCTTTCACGCAGAACCTGCTGGACGCCGACGGCACCACGACCGGGCGTCTGGACACGCGCTACAAGGGGCCGGATGTCGATCCGCTTTCGCAGGAAGCGCAGTACGATCCGCAGTCGAACGCGATTTCGTCCGCCTACACCACGGCGATCAATCAGTATCTGCGCACGGAGCTGAAGTACGGCAAGGACCAGACCTACAAGCCGGGTGCCTACACGGACCCCAGCTTCACGTGGGATCTGCGCCACCAGTCGCCGGGCGGGCCGCCGATCGGCCAGGGAGAAGGCGCGCCCAACGTGATGGGCGACCTGGCCGCGAGCATGATCTCGAACCCCAAGATGAAGGTGCTGCTCGCCGGCGGGTACTACGACCTGGCGACGCCCTACTTCGAAGGCAAGTACGAGATGCATCATCTGCCGATGCCCAGCAAGCTGCAGGCCAACATCAGCTATCGCTACTACGAAAGCGGCCACATGGTCTACGTGAACGAGCAGGTGCTGAGCAGGTTCCATGACGACGTGGCGGCCTTCATCAAGGGCACGCAAAGCGGCAAGTAAGCAGGGACAAAAGCAGATCCCCTTTGGGGATGACAACCAAAGAACAGCATCCTGACCCTTTGGTTATCATCCCCGCAGGGGATCTGCTTTTCAAGGATTGGAGCAGAAGAATCATGCGCGCAACTGACAAACCTTTGAACCAGATGAATCGACTGACCGACATGCTGCACTTCCCCGCGATTGTCAACGCCGGAGCCACGGTCAACGTAGTCGTTACCGTCTTGGCGACGTGGTGGGTGGAGCCCCGCTACCCCGCGCTAGCCGGCGCGTTTGTGGCGCTGGTGCTGGTGCTGAACCTGCTGCCGGTCGTGCTGCTGCGGCTCACGCTGACCCCTGCAACGGTCTACCCGCCGCTTGGCCAGATGAACTTCGTCCACGACCAGCACAAGTTTTCTGACTGGGTGTACGTGGCGGCTTCGGCGGACATGGCGTTCTGGATCCTGCTGGCCTGGACCGTCTCTGCGCTGCACCGCACGCGGCCCGCGCTGCTGGTGGTCGAACTCGCAGCCGTCCTGATCACCTTTTCACCAGTAATCTTCCGCAAGCGTCTGGCCGGCGCATAAAGCAAGCCTCACTCACAGTCAATTTGTCATCCACAGCGAAGTTGGCCAGCTTCACCGACCCGCGCAGTTGAAGCACCTGCATCTCGTTCTGAAGCAGCTAATTCGCGGCTTCAACCAGCAACTGCTCCAGCTTCCCCCCGGGCATCGTGTACGTGGAAACACGAACCGATTTGTTGCTCGTAAACGCGACATCGTACGCGGTGAAGGTCATCCCGCCACGTAGTTCCTCGTTCTTTTTGGCGACCTTGCTGATCTCGCCGAGCGGCTTCAAGCTGCTTGAAAAGTCATGCAACGTGTCCTGCGAAAAATAGAAATTGGCATCCGGCGTGAACAGGCTGCGATCGATCCGACCCTCCTGCAGCCCAGTCAAAATCTCCTGCAGTGGCGAGACCACCAGCTTCTTCGTAGGCGTCAACAGCACCGTCCCAATCGCCTTCGCAATCAGCCCCGCAGCCGAGCTCGCTTCCTGATTCGTCAGCACCGCAATGGCCAGCTTGTCATCCGGCAGCACCAGGTTCTCCGCAACAAAGCCACCCACCTCACCCGAGTGCTCAAGCACGCGATGCCCATTCTGCACCCCCACCTGAATGCCGAGCGAGTAGTCCGTCGGCTTACCGTTCTTCAGGTTCGTCGGCGTCTCAAACGCCGCATACGACGCAGGTTTGAGCAACGTATGGTTCATCACCGAAAGGTCCCAGGTCAGCAGCGACCCGACCGGCATCGCCAGCGAGGCATCCCCAAAGTACCAGCCCGGGGCCTCCAGAATCGCCGGCCGCAGGGGCGCCAGCGCGCGACGCTCATAGCCCTGCGGGTCCACGCGATTCCGCTCCGTATCCAGATTCAACGCGCTGTCCGCAATGCCGACGGGCTTCAATATCCGCTGCCGTAAAAAGTCGAAATAAGGCATCCCACTCGCCTTCTGCACGATCAACGCGGCCAGCACAAAGTTGGTGTTGCTGTACTGCCACTGCGTGCCGGGGTCGAAATCGAGCGGCTTGCCGGCCCACTCGCGCACCAGCCGCGTGGGGTCCGTGGGCTGCATCCACGCCGGTATCGTGTAGTCCTGCGGGGCGTAATCCTCATACCCGCTGGTGTGCGATAGCAGCTCGCGCAGTGTGACTTCATTGGCGCGCGTGAGCTCCGGAAACCAGCGCGAAACATGGTCGTCCAACGTCAGCTTGCCGTCTTCTGCGAGCAGCAGAATACACGTCGCGGTGAACTGTTTTGAGATCGATCCGATAGGGTAAGCCATGGCCGCCGTCGCCTTCAGCTCGGGCTTCAAACGCGCCTCCCCAAAGGCCTGCGTGTACACAATCTTGCCGCCGTATACGATACCGACCGAAGCGCTCGGCACGCCCGTCTGCGCGACAACCTGCTGCACGGCGGCATCAACCCTGTGCTGCAGTTCCGGCGTAAAAGTCTGGGCCTGCGAGGTGGCGGCAAAAAGGACGGCGGCGGGTAGAAGGAGTCGGCGCATGAGCAATAGTTTAGCCTGCGCGCGCGTGACCCGCGCTACTGCGGCGTGGTTGGTGTTACGGGTGCAGAGGTCCCTGGCGCGGACACGCTCATCTTGAAGGCTGGCGCCTCATCCTGCGCGGCCAGACGCGCAATGCCCAACGCAATTAAGGAGAACAAGAGCAAGAGCTTCAGTGCGCGTGGCGACATAATGTGTGCAGTATATGCCGCCGCAATTACTTTTCTTCGCACGGCAGGAACAGCGTGAAGATGGTCCCGTGATGCACCGGGTGCTCGCTGGAGCGCACGCTGAGTCGCCCCTGGTGCCGCTCCACAATGCCGTGCGAGATCCACAAGCCGAGCCCGGTTCCCTGCAGGTCTTTGGTCGTGAAAAACGGCTCAAAAATCCGTTCCAGCGTCGCGCGATTCATGCCGTGGCCCGTGTCCGCAATCGTAATGCGGATGCCGTTCTTTCCGGGCGCTGTATGCGCGCGCACAATCAACCGGCCGCCGGAACGCATCGCATCAATCGCATTGGCGATCAGGTTGTTGAGCACCTGGCGAATGTCATTTTCAAAGCAGTGGATCAGGCTTTTGGTGTCGTAGCGCACGTCCACCTTGATGCTCGAGTTTGCAAGCCGCCCCGTATAAAGCCGCAGCACGGCGCCCACCAGCTCTTCCGCCGTGACGTCCGTCGCATTGACCGCCTGCCGGTGAAAACGCAGCGTCTGCGTAGCAATTTGCGACACGCGCTGTAGCTCCGACTGCGCCATGTTGACGTAAATCTTCAACTCATCCGGAAGCTTCTCATCGATCCCGACCAGGTACAGCAGGTTCGTAATCGCCTCCAGCGGATTGTTGATTTCGTGCGAGATCGAGCTCGCCAGACGTCCCACCGCGGCCAGCTTTTCGCTCTGGATCAGGGCCGCCTCAGAGCGCTTCTGGTTGGTGATCTCAATGGACGCGGTAGAGATTGCCCGCACCGTTCCATCCTCTTTGAACACCGGGGAGTAGTTCACACTCCACGCGCGCTTTTCTCCGGGCCGAGCCGGCAGCTCCCCTTCCAGCAGACGGTCCTTGACCACGTTGCCCGCGGCCACAGAGCGGAACAGCCCAAGCAGATCCGGAACCTTTGACGCCGGCACCACGTCCGTCAGCCGCCGGCCGATGAGCTCCGACTTCACCGCTCCAAGCATCTCGGCTTCCTGGTCATTGCAATTCAGAAAGCGGAAGTCGACTGGGTCAAACAGCGCCAGCCCGATCGGCGTTGTGCGATAAATCGTCTCCAGCTCAACGCGTTTGCGCTCTGATTCCACCTGCTCGGCACGCAAAGAGGCAGCGTAGGTCTTGGCTTCATGAACATCATTGGCGACGCCCAGCCAATGCAGAATCTGTCCCGCAGGATCTCGCACGGGTGCCGCACGCAGATGCCAGTAGCGATATTCGTTCGTGGTGGAATTGCGCATCATCGCTTCCACGTCGAAGTCTTCACCGCTGCTCGAGCAATGCGTCCATACCCGCTGCAGGCGATCGCGGTCAACCGGCGAAACGGCCTGCAGAAAGCCATCGACTTTCAGGTCTTCCGCCGTGAGCCCCAGGTAGCTCAAAAAGCCCTGATTCGCATAAGTGATTACGCCCTGCGAGTCACCCATCCAGATAGCCTGCGGGTTCAGGTCCGCGAGCACCCGGTAGCGTTCCTCGCTGGCCACCAGCTCTCCCTGGTCCAGCTTGCGCGCCGTCACGTCGATGGACATGCCCCGAATCCGCGTACTTCCATCCGCCAGGCGCACGGCCTGCCCGCGCGATTCCAGCCATACCAGCGCACCATCCGCGGACATGACCGGGAACTCCGTCAGCACCATTTCGCCGCTCGCCAGCGCTTCCGCTATCTTTTTGCGGACGAGGTCCCGCTGCGCTTCCGGAACAATGCTCTCGATCCTGGCGATGGTGTCGACCTGCTCCCGCGGCCGGCCGGAAATCTGAAACGAGCCCGGCCCATAGCAAATCTCACCGGACTCCGGATCCAGATCCCAGGTCACCAGCCGCGCCGCCATCTGCACTTCCGCCAGCAGCTCCTGCTGGCCCCGGATCACCTCGTCCGATTGCTTGCGGACGGTGATGTCTGAAAAGAAAACGATGATTCCATCGCCTTCATGCGGCCGCGCTTCCACCTTCAACCACAGGTTCAACGGCTGGGTATGGAAGGCCTCAAAGCTGCCTTCAATCCGCGCATCCATGGCGTTTTTATAGGTGCTGTAAAAGGGCTCGTTGTAGTTCCCGGGAAAAAGCTCAAAGATGTTGCGCCCGACTATATGGTCTTTGCTCACAATCTCAAGCGCCCGCCGATTGGCAAACGTAAACACCCAATCGTGGTCGATTGTGACCACGCCGTCTGGCATGGCGTCAAAAATCTCGCGCATGCGCCGCAGCACACCGGCCTGCGGGTCGCCAGCCGGTAAAGGCGCGAGGGGGGTCTTGGAAGCGTCAGCCACTCTGAAATTCTATGCGATGCCCGGCTACAGGAACAGCGCCACTTTCTCTTCAAGCGCGCGCACCCGCTCCGTCAACTCGCTCACCGCCGCACGAAGCTCGGAAAGTTGATCCGGTGAAGCCTCCGCATTTGCAGCAACAGCAGCCGGCGCGGACGCATCGCCCAGCAGGTGCATCGTGCGGATCTCTCGCGCACCGGGCGCGCGCGCCAGCGCCGTCACCAGCGGAGTGTCTCGCGCAGCCAGCCGGTCCAGCGCCGTCTGCACCGCGGCCAGATCGTCAAACGTATGCATGCGGTCGGCCCGGCCGCGCAGCTCCCCTGGCGTCTGCGCGCCACGCAGCAGCAGCAGGCAAAGCACCGCCGTTTCATCGCGACGCAGGTTCAGCACCGTGCGGATCCGGTGTTCATACCGCGGCACCCGCCCACCATCGCGAGCCTGCGTCACCAGTTCATGCGCCCCCAGCGTATCGAGCGACGCACGTACCTCATCCTCCGTCAGCGTCATCACCGGATCCCGGCTGGAGCGCTGATTCGCCGCCGCCAGCAACGCATTCACGGACAGCGGATAAAGGTCCGGCGTCGTCATTTCCTTCTCCATCATTGCGCCGAGCACGCGCAGGCTTTGCGGGTCCAGATTCATGATCCAAAGGTAGCCTGCCGCCCCACGCATGACAAACTTTTGCCAAAACTGTGTGTCGCAGCGGGTGTCTATTTGCTAGAATCAATCCAGCGAATGGCAATCAGCAAACTCGATTCCCAAACGCCCATCCGAATCGCAATAAAGACCCTGGGAGTGTGAATGCAGATCTGCAACCTTGCTGCGCGTTCAAAGAAGTTGGTCATCCTTTCCGCAGCAGCCGCGCTCCTCTTCACCGCCAACGGCCGGTCGCGCGCAAGTGAAGCGGAAGACGCGCCCAGCACGGGCCTGCAAAAGTTCTCATTGCACCTGCACCACCTGCACACAGGGGAATCTCTGGACGTCGTCTACAGGGTCGGCGACCGCTACATCCCCGGCGCGCTGGACAAGCTGAACCACTTCCTGCGCGACCACCGCACCAACGACGCCAGCAGCTACGACCCCAAAGAATTTGACCTGCTGCACTCCGTCATGTCGAAACTCGGCAAGCCGGACGGCACCATTGACATCGTCTGCGGCTACCGCACACCGTGGAGCAACAACTTTCTGCGTACGCGTTCTGCCGTCACCGGCGTGGCCAAAAACAGCCAGCACACGCTTGCCAAAGCGATCGATATACGCGTCCCCGGCGTCACCACCAGCCACCTGCGCGATATCGCGCTATCCCTCAGAGGCGGCGGCGTCGGCTACTACCCGATCTCGCAGTTCGTCCACGTGGATGTAGGCCCGGTCCGCCAGTGGACCTTCGCCGGCGCCGGCGACTAGATTCTCACCAAAAGATTTCATCCTGAGCGAAGAACCGCACGGCATCATCGTGCGGTTCGTAGTCGAAGGACCTGCATTTTTCTTCCCCGAAGCCCGCGACCCGCCAGTCTCTCCCACAAAAGTAGCTAGCCGACTCCCCCACCCGTTCTCTGTGGGTGTCCCCGCCTTTGCTAGGATGGACCCCTAAGTCAAATCAAGAGGGGCTCCAACTTCCATGACTGCACAGAAGATTCGCAAGGCTGTATTTCCCGCTGCCGGTATGGGCACGCGCTTTTTGCCCGCCACCAAGGCCACGCCCAAGGAGATGCTTTGCCTGGTCGATAAGCCGCTGATCCAGTACGGCGTAGAAGAAGCCGTGGCCGCGGGCTGCACCGAAATCATCATCATCACGTCGCGCGGCAAGTCGACGATGGAAGACCATTTCGACAAATCGACCGAGCTTGAAGCCTCGCTTGCCGCCAAGAACAAGACCGCGCTGCTTGAAATCGCACGCTCCGTTTCAAAGCTCGCCAAGGTGACTTTCACTCGCCAGCCAGAGCCGCTCGGCCTGGGCCACGCCGTGCTGATGGCCAAGGAACTCGTCGGCAATGAGCCATTTGCCGTCCTGCTGCCGGACGACATCGTCGACTCCGACATCAGCTGCATGAAGCAGATGGTCGAGGCCTTCAACGAAACCGGCGGCTGCTCCATCCTGGGCTCTGAGGTCGTAGAAGGCGACGCCATTTCCGCCTACGGCTGCCTGGACTGCACACCCGACCTAAAGAATCCGCGACTGCTTGAAGTCAAGGACATGGTGGAAAAGCCAAAGGCCGGCACGCAGCCCTCGCAGAACGCCATCATCGGCCGCTACATCCTTACGCCACGCATCTTTGAAATGATTGAGGGCATCACCCCCGGCGCCGGCGGCGAGTTGCAACTCACAGACGCCATCAAGGCCCTGCTGCTGCATGAAAAGGTTTACGGCTTCAGCTACATCGGCAAGCGCCACGACGCGGGCGACAAGCAGGGCTTCCTGCGCGCCACCGTCGAGCTGGGTCTCAAGCACCCGCAACTGGGCGCCGATCTACGCACCTGGCTCAAGGCCCAGAGCTTCTAAACCACCCTTCATAGCGGGCCCCTTTGGTTGTCATCCCAAAAGGGTATCTGCTTCTGCCTTCCCTCCGCCAGCCACCAATCCTGAGCACCCCATTCATCGCAGTCCCCTCGCAAGGAGTGGGACGTAAGCCCCAAAAAGCAAGCGCCGGCAACCCGCCGGCGCTTCCCTTTTTGCGCGTATTTGCGAGAGGGTTCCGGCCTCTCGCCGCGCACTTTTTTACCGGGAGTGCTGCTCTATGGTTTCTCCCGCGACGCGAATATTACACCCACAAAAAAAGAAAGCGCAATCCCCCCTCCAGAATATTTTCTGAAAGCAAAATCACCTTCAAACCAGCCGCAGATAGCGCCGCCCCACCACGCCATAGTCGCCGCCCAACACCCGCGCAATCGCCTCCGGATATGCCAGGTGCTCTTCCACCAGCACCCGCGCGCTCAGGCTTTCGGCATCATCGTGATCGAGCACCGGCACCACTCGCTGCGTCACGATTACCCCATGATCCACCTGCTCATCGACAAAATGCACTGTGCAGCCCGCCACCTTGGCTCCGGCTTCCAGCGCCTGCCGCTGGGCTTCGAGCCCCGCAAACGCCGGCAGCAAACTTGGGTGTACGTTCAGAATCCGCTGCGGAAACGCCGCTACAAACGCCGGCGAGATGATCCGCATATACCCCGCCAGGCACACCAGATCCACCTTCGCCGCGCGCAGGGCAGCAATCAATTCAGCATCCCGCTCCACCATCTTTTTCGCTTCCACGACCCCCGTCGCAAGCCCCAGCGCACGCGCCGCCTCAAGCCCCGGCGCATCCGCCTTGTTGGACAACACCACCGCAATCTCAGCCCCCGGCAAGCGCCCATCGGCGATCGCGCGATGGATCGCAAGGAAGTTCGACCCGCGACCCGACAGCAAAATCCCCAACCTCTTCATAGCTTTTTTGTCCTTATGGTCCCTGCACAGCTCCGCGGTTGCTCGCTCTAAGTACGATAGCCCCATGCCCGCACATTTTTCGTTCGACCAGATTGCCAACACCGTCAGCCTGATTGGCTTCGCCATCGCCCTCCCCACGATCGCCGCCACCTACTACCAATCGTGGAAAGCCCGGCAGGAAGCCCGCGACCTGCGCGAAGGCCTGACCTACAGCGAGCACTGCCTGGAATTCGTGCTCGACGACGGCGAGGTCGTGAACCTGGTCCCGCTCCAAACCCTGCACAGCCTGCCCAAACCCGGCGACCTGGTCCTGCTCCCCGGCACCGGCAAATTGGGCCCGGACGCGCTGCTCTACGGCGCCTACCAGATCATCCGGCTGGAGCACCTCTACACCCGCGTCGACACCAAAAAAGCTCTACCCAGACAAGCCCGGCTAGCCAAGGCGGTCGCCCACGTGGAGCCCGTCACCAGCCCCAGCGTGTTGCTGGGCTGATGCGTGCTATTCTGGCGTTTATCCCTGGTTGAGGTGCGCGTGGCAAGTATCAGTCTGGCTTCAGAGATGCTCGTACTCCCCTGCCCCCATTGTGGGCAGACGATCAACACCTCCATGACTGCCTGCCCTTACTGTGGGCAGCCCATCGACGCGCGCGTGGCGGCCGAGATGGCCGAAAAGTTCAGCTCAATCAACGCAGCCTGCAACGATGCCAGCACCCTGAAGGCGATGGGCGGCGTCACTGCGGTCTTCTTTGTGCTGCTGTTTGTGCCTCTTCTGGGCATGATCGGCTACGGGTTTTACCTGCTGGCCATCGCGATCCCGATCCTGGCCATTCGGTGGTGGACGCGGTACGGCGCTCTGCAGTCCACTGACCCGGAATTCGATAAGGCGGAGAAGACCGTGATCTGGTTCGGGGCGGGCTCGGCTGTGTTCTTTGTGCTCGCCATCGTCACGAGCTTCATGATGCGACGAAGCTAGTTGTACACCACTTTGCGGGTACCGCGGCTTACGATGCGGCCCATGATGCAGTGCTTTTCATTCGCGCGGTTCAGGATTGCCTTTACCTTTTTGCATTGCTCCGCGGGCACCACTACGATCAGCCCGACGCCCATGTTGAAGGTGCGGAACATCTCCTCGCGGTCGACGTTGCCCAGCTCCTGCATGTGCGTGAATAACGGTGGCGGCTCCCAGCTGGCCAGGTCGACGACCGCGTCCAAGCCCTTGGGCAGGATGCGCGGCAGGTTTTCCGTGATGCCGCCGCCGGTGATGTGCGCCATGCCGTTGACCAGGCCGGGCGTCGTAAGCTTTTTGATGACCGAAAGATAGCTGCGGTGCGTGCGCATCAACGCCGCGCCGGTCTTGTCCTTGAGCTCGTTGACGTATTGATCGGGGCCGTATTTCGCGACCTCAAACAGCAGCTTGCGGGCGAGCGAGTAGCCGTTCGTATGCAGGCCGTTTGAGGGCAGGCCGACAAGTACATCGCCGGGCTCAATCTTTTCGCCAGTGATGATGTCCGGGCGGTTGACCGCGCCCACGATCGTGCCGGCGAGATCATATTCGCCGTCCGCATAGAAGCCGGGCATCTGCGCGGTTTCGCCGCCGATGAGCGCGCAGCCGTTGGCCCGGCAGGCCTCTGAAATACCGCGTACGACGGTTTCCACGACCTCATTTTCGAGCCGCCCCGTCGCCAGATAATCGAGAAAAAACAGCGGGGTTGCGCCTTGCACGGCGATGTCGTTGACGCAGTGGTTGACCAGGTCCGCGCCCACCGTGTGGTGCACGCCAAGCTCAAACGCCACCTTGAGTTTGGTGCCCACGCCATCGGCTGAGGAGACCAGCACGGGGTCCGGATACTTGACCAGATCGAGCGCGAAAAGGCCGCCAAATCCTCCGATTTCGCTCAACACCTGCTTGTTGAAGGTCTTGCGCGCGAGCATCTTGATGCGCTGCTTGGCGCGGTCGCCCTGCGTGATATCGACGCCCGCATCGGCGTACGAAACGGAGGTCTTTGCCGGGGTAGGATCGTTCTGTTCGCGTTCATCCGGCAAGGCGTTTTCTCCTGGGGTTCCATCTCTGTAAAGGGAATTTCAGTCTAGCAGCAGCAATTTCCACGGGGTGTGAATTGATGACGAGCGGCCCGGTAAACTAGACCTATGCGACCGATGCAGAACTCTCGTGCCCTTCAACTGCGTGCCGCCGGCCTGCTGCCCGGTGGAGTCGATTCGCCTGTGCGCGCTTTCCGCGCCGTGGGCGGCGATCCACCGTTTGTGGAGCGGGCCAGCGGCGCCTACCTTTGGGACGCCGATGGCAACCGCTACCTGGACTGCTTCGGCTCCTGGGGGCCGATGATCCTGGGGCACGCGTTCCCGCCGGTGGTGGAGGCGATCGAGCGTGCAGCCCGGAACTCGGCGAGTTTTGGTGCTTCGCACAAGGATGAGGCCAACCTGGCGGAGCTGGTGCGGCACTGCTTTCCGTCCGTCGAGCGGCTGCGTTTTGTATCGTCCGGGACCGAGGCCTGCATGTCTGCGATCCGGCTGGCGCGCGGGTTTACGGGGCGCAAGTTTGTGGTCAAGTTTGAGGGCTGCTATCACGGTCACTCGGACTCGCTGCTGGTGAAGGCGGGGTCCGGGATTGCGACGCTGGGAATTCCGGGCTCGGCCGGCGTTCCGGAAGAGACAGCGATGCATACGCTGGCGTTGCCCTACAACGACTTAGCTGCGGTTGAGGCTACATTTGCAGCGCTGCCGGGGCAAATTGCCTGCGTGATTGTGGAGCCCGTTTGCGGCAATGCAGGTACGATTTTGCCGGCACCGGGGTACCTGCAGGGGCTGCGGACGATCACCCAGGAGCATGGTGCGCTGCTGATTCTGGATGAGGTGATGACTGGGTTTCGGCTGTCGCTGGGCGGCGCGCAGCAGGTGTTTGGGATCACTCCGGATTTGACGACGCTGGGCAAGATTATCGGCGGTGGTCTGCCTTGCGGGGCGTTTGGCGGGCGCGAGGATGTGATGCAATTTCTGGCGCCGCTTGGGCCGGTGTACCAGGCCGGCACGTTGAGCGGAAATCCGCTGGCGATGGCTGCGGGAATCGCGACTTTGCAGCACCTGATTGCTGAGGAGGCTACCCTGTATCCGCAGCTTGCGAAGGTGACACAGGCAATTGCGGATGGCGTCGCGGCGATTGCTGCACGGCATGGCGTTGCGTTGACTACGAACCGGATTGGCTCGATGTTTACGTGGTTCTTTACGGGTGAGCAGGTGAATGACTTTAGTGGTGCTTCTACCTCTGACACTGAGGCTTTCGGGGCGTTTCACCGGGCAATGATGGAGGCCGGCGTGTGGCTTCCGCCTTCGCAGTACGAGGCGGCGTTTTTGTCTGCCGCGCATGGCGAGGCGGAGGTGGCTTTGCTGCTGGATGCGGCGGAAGGTGCTTTGCGGCGGGGGTAGCCCCCCCCGCCTTATGAGGCTAAAGTCCTCAGTCGATTGGGGTTAGGTCTGGACTTGTATGCAGTGGAAAAGCCTTCCGGAGCTCGGAAGGCTTTTTGTATTACTTAGTTAAGGATAGCAGGTGGGCAGGGGTAAGTATGCCAACTATTTTCGGGGTGTAAGTTGTTGTTTTGGTTAGGGTTATGGGCGGCCGGGGAGATCCAGGGGCTTGACAGGTTTTGTTGTCCCCTTGCGGTGAGGATGGGTTTGGAGGAAATGCAGGTCCTTCGACTGCGCGTCTCGCAAGTTCGCGAGACGCTTCGCTCAGGATGACAATTTGATTGCTGGATTTTTCGCCTGCGAGAGGTCCTTCGACTGCGCGTCTCGCCAAGTTCGCGAGACGCTTCGCTCAGGATGACAATTTGATTGCTGGATTTTCTGCCTGCGAGGCTAGACGGTTACAGGGCGTTTGGCCAGCTGCCAGTTGGGGCGGATGTAGTGGCAGGTGTAGCCGGCGGGGTAGCGCTGGAGGTAGTTCTGGTGCTCGGCTTCGGCTAGCCAGAAGGGGCCGGCGGGGGCTACTTCTGTGACTACCTTGCCAGGCCAGAGGCCGGAGGCGTTGACGTCGGCGATGGTGTCATCTGCGACCTGCTTTTGCTCCGGCGTGGTGTAGTAGATGGCGGAGCGGTAGCTGGCGCCGCGGTCGTTGCCCTGGCGGTTGGCGGTGCTTGGGTCGTGGATCTGGAAGAAGAATTCGAGCAGCTTGCGGAAGCTTAGCTGGGCTGGGTTAAAGACGACTTCGAGGGCCTCGGCGTGGTTGCCGTGGTTGCGGTAGGTGGCGTTGGGGATCTCTCCGCCGGTGTAGCCTACGCGGGTGGAGAGGACGCCGGGGTAGTCGCGGAGGAGCTCCTGCATGCCCCAGAAACAGCCGCCTGCCAGGACGGCGCGTTCGTTTAAATCGCTCATGGTGATTGGATGAGGGTGGGGGGCGGGGGGATGCGTGACTACCGTTTGGGGGTGGGGGTGGGCGGAAATGCAGGTCCTTCGACTTCGCTCAGGATGACAATTCTTTTGGTGGGTGGGATGGTGAACAAAGGGCGGTTGGAGACTAAGGGGCGCGTGCAAGCGAAGGATAAAGACGATTAGTGGATGGTGGGTTTTAGGCCTGGCGGTGGGAAGGGTTTTAGTTCTGGCCCGGGGGTGGGTTGGGGTGCTACGTGGCTGCTGACGATTACGCCGTTGGTTTCGAAATGCGAGACGCGGTGGCCGCTGCCATGGGCCATGAAGATGGCTTTTTTGAGCAGCATAATGGACTTGCGGGACTCTTCTTCAAAGCGCCGGCCCACCCAGGCGTTGTAGTCGCAGACGAGGTTGTAAGTGGCGTCGCACTTAGGGCAGATGAGTTGCTCTTCCAGCCAGTGGTGGAAGGCACCTTCGGGTAACTTGCCGATGGGGTCGGTACCGGTGCGGATGGCGGCCAGGGTGAGGGACATGCTGATTTCAGGGTAGCAGGTGGCGGGGTTTAGATTAATGGTCCCACTCATAGCAATGGGCGCGATGAATGGGGCACCCAGCGGGGTGGGTGGGCTAGAGGGAGCGCAGGAGGGTGGCTTCTTCTTCGCGGTAGGGGGTGCCGTCGGGGTGGAGGAGGTCGTGGCACCAGATGGGGGGCTGGCGGTCTGTGTAGGGGTGCTGCCAGGAGTCCCATGGGAGCCAGGTCTGGGTGCGGCCGGCGACGAGGCCCCAGTGGATGGCGGCTACTCGTTCGGCACGGGCTACGGGCAGAATGGCGGCCAGGGTGGAGCCTTGCTGGCGGGCCATGTATTCCGTGCAGAGGATGGGACGGTTGTGTGGGCGGAGGCTTTCCATGCGGGCGAGGAAGCTGGGGGGCTGCTCGTAATTGTGGAAGGAGAGGATGTCGGATTGCGCGAGCTGGGTTTGCTGGATGGGGGATGGGTTTGCGAAGTCGCCGGCCCAGAGGGCGGAGGTGAGGGGCTGGATGGGGGCGGCGGCGCGGGCCCACGCGAAGACCCTGGGGAGGAGGCGCTCGACGTGGGCGAGCTTGTCCGGGGCCTCGGTTGCGGCGTAGGCGCCCCAGCCGTTGTCGGGCTCGTTCCAGAGGTCCCAGGCGAGTATGCGTGGGTCTTCACGGAAGGCCTGGACGATGCCGGTGATGTAGGATTCGAGCGCGGGCTCGGCGGCGGGATCGACCAGGAGCGTGCGGCCGGGGCTTTGGACCCAGCGCGAGTTGTGGACGCCGGGGATGGGGTCTGGCTGGGGGCCGGGGTGGGGGTCGGGGTCCCAGCAGGAATCGAAGAGGACCGGAAGGACGCGGATGTTGTGGGCGGTGGCTATGGTCAGGACCTGGTCGAACCGGGCGAGGAAGCCGGGTTGATGCCAGAGGAGATCGTGCAGGAAGATGCGCAGGACGTTCAGGCCCAGGGACGCTGCCAGGGCTATTTCTGCTTTATTTTGTTGTGGGTTGAAGGTTTCTGCCTGGAACATTTCGAGCTGGTTTACGGCGCTCGAAGGGATGTAGTTGGCGCCGCGGAGGTAGGGTTGGGTGTCGTACCAGTGGTTGGCGGTGGTGGTGGTCCATGGCATTTTGGGTGGCCCCTGTCCGCCCTAGTTTAGCTTCGGGCGGAGATGCAGGTCCTTCGACTGCGTCCGTCGGTGGAGCTGACGGACTTCGCTCAGGATGACAATTTCAAGGGTGGAACAGGACTTGCTTATGGTGCTCCATGGCTTGATTGTTGTTCCCTGTCAGCTTTGGCTTCGCTTCGGGCGGAGATGCAGGTCCTTCGACTGCGTCCGTCGGTGGAGCTGACGGACTTCGCTCAGGATGACAATTTCAAGGGTGAGCGGGACTTGCTTAGCTGACGGACTTCGCTCAGGATGACAATTTTTTGGGGGGGGGCGGTGAGGGGATTGGGTGGTACGGCAAAGGAGAGGGCGCTCCTGATTGGAGCGCCCCTTCGATTCTTTACTGCGACTAGTTGCCGGGAGTAGCGACGACCGGGATATTCATCTTGGTGGCCATCTGATCAGCCATATCGGTGTGTCCCTGGATGACGGGGATGGCGCCCTGGACTGCCGTCTTGAGGTCCATGTTGCTGGTGGTGGCTACTTCGTTGTTGAACATGCCAACAGTCTTGTGGTGATCCTGATCCATGTTGCGGATGTAGGCCTTGTCAAACGCTGCACCACTCAACGCGGCGAGCTGTTTGTCCTGAACGCGGTGCGTGGTGTTGAGCGGCTGCGGGGTGGAGACGGCAAACTTGTCCGCGAAGGGCTTCATGTCGTCGCGCAGCTTCATGTGATCGGTGATCATCTGCTGGGCGTATGCCTTGACATCCGCATTCTTCGACTTCTTCAACGCCAACTGGCTGGCGGTGATTTCTGCGGTGTTGCCTTCGTCGGCCATCATGACGAATGCCTTGTCGGCAGCCATGGACTTCATGGGATCGTCCTGCGCGACGGCGGCAAAGCTGCAGCAAAGGGCTGCGGCTGCGGAGAGGGTGGTCAGCTTCATCTTCAGAGTAGTCATGGTTGTAACCTTTCGGATCCGGGTAACGTGCGATCCTGCCAGTAACTTGGTTGTTCGGCAGCGGTGAAGCGTTGCCCGCGCGCAAAAAGGCCGGCCCCGAGGATTGCCTCGTGGCCGGCCGTTTCGCATGCGTAGTGCGCGTTAGAAGGTGGTGCTTACCGTCAGGCGGAAGGTTTTGCGGGGCTCTCGCAGGACGTAGGGTGCGGCATAAAACTGCTTGGCCTGCGCGTAGCTGAAGAGGCCGGCGCCGGAGCTGGGGAACAGGTTGCGGAAGGTGGTGTCGTCTACGGCGAGCTGCTGCGGGAGGTCCTTGTAGAGGCGCAGCGGGTTGTAGGCGTAGTAGATGCGGAAGGGTGCGTTGATGATCGGCAGGATGACCTGCAGCTCTGCACCGCTGGACATGCGCGGGACGTAGTTGGAGCCGGGGACGGTGTTCAGGTACTTGGAGAAGTTGACCTGGACGCCGCCATAGCAAGCACCGTTGACGAACGTGGGGCAGCCGTAGCTGGGGCTGTTGACGGTCGAGAGGCCGGCGTCCGACTGGCGCAGTTGCGAGGCCTGCAGGTTGAAGGTCATGCCGAAGTCGGTGAAGAGGGCGAAGGTGACCTGGCTGACGATCGGGATGCGGTACTCGACGTTGGTGGTGAGCTGGGTGTCGCCACCGATGGAGACAAGGCGATAGATGGGGATGGGAATCTGGATGTTGCCGAGCGAGGCGTTGGTGGGGTCGCGCGGGATGGGGGATCCGTCCGGGTTGGTAAGGTTGAAGAGCACGCGCTGCGGGATGAAGGTGTAAGGCGAATTGGCGCGGATATCGAAGCCGCGGACGTCCGATTCACCGCCGCCGTAGATGCGCGAGGTGGGTGGGGCGACTTCTCCGCCGTAGCCGCCGACGTGGGCAAGCTGCACGCGGTAGCCGAGCACGTTGTGGCCGGAGCGATCGATCTTGAGGCCCTTCATCGGGAAGAATTGACGGTAGGCGAGCGCGGGCGAGTAGTACTTGACGTTACCGCCGGCGCCGGCAACCTGGATCTGCAGGTTGAGTTCCTTACCGGAGTTGGGGCTGCGGCCGCCGTTCAAGTCAGACAGCGTGAACGTGGGCGTAATGATGGAGCTGATGATGCCGTTCAGCTGATTCTGCCCGGCGACGCCGGAGCGGAAGGCGAGCGATTGGAAGACGTCGCGCGTGTTGTTGTTGAAGGTGGTAATTCCGGAGCGGCTGAGCGAGTACGAAGCACCGACGCGGGCGACGCCCTTGGTGGCGAAGAAGTGGCGCAGGGGCTCCGACAGCGAGACGGTCAAACCGGTGGTGGACTGGTTGTAGTTGGTGAACTGCGAGCTCTGCTGCGCGGTGAAGTTGGCCGACTGGCCGCCGGTGGCGCCGTAGCTTTTGGCCGGGTTGTAGTCGTACTTCTGGGTGAAGACCTGGACGCCGAGCGAGATGGGCTTGTTGCGCAGGTAGGGCTCGGTGAAGCCGAAGGACAAGTTGCGGGAAAGGTCGCCGACGTTGGCCTGGACGGAGAGGGTTTCGCCGAGGCCGAGGAAGTTGTTGGTCTCGTAATTAAGCCCGATGAAGGAGCCGGAAAGGCCGGACAGACCGCCGTTCAGGCCGATGGAGTTCTTGCCTTTTTCCTTCAGCTTAATGAGAAGGTCGACGGTGCCGTCGTCCGTGTTCTGGCGCGATTCTACGTCGGTATCAGCCTTCAGGGTTTCAAAGTAGTTGAGCTGGTTCAGGCGCAGAAGGGAAAGGTCCACAAGCTGCGAGTTGTAGGTCTGGCCTTCTTCTACGACGAACTCGCGGCGGATGACCTTGTCGCGGGTGATGGTGTTGCCAACGAACTCAATGCGGTTGACGAGGTACTTCTTGCCTTCGTCGATTTCGATGTCGAGGTAGATGAGCTTTTTGGCTTCGTCGACGCGCGGGACGGGGGAGCCGACGAAGTTGATGAAGCCGAGCTGGCCGTAGGCCTTCTGGAGCTGCTTGACGCCCTTGCCGAACTCTGTGGCGTTGAAGTACTCGCCATCCTTGTTGGTGAACTGGGCGCGCAGAACTTTGAGGTTGGTGACTTCCTTGTTGCCCTTGAAGGTGATGCCGCCGAGGCGGTAGCGCGAGCCTTCTTCCACCGGGACCAGGATGTCCACGCGCTTGCCGACCGTGGGCTTGAAGGTAAGCGGATTGAAGGAAGCGACGTCGCGATTGTGAGTTTTGGGGTCCGAGGTGAGGGCCTTGAAGTAGCCGCGCTCACGGTAGACCTGGCGGACGCGTTCGGCATCTTCATCGAGCTTGGAGGCGTCGAAGGTGCGCGGGAACAGGTTTTCAAGGACGATGGAATGCGGGATGCCGATGGGCTTGAGGTTGATCATCGCGGCGCGCAGTTCGCGGTCCGGAATGTTCTTGTTGCCGTCGAATACAATCTTGCCCACCTTGACGGTGGGGCCTTCCTTGATGTCGAACGTGATGCCGACATTGGCGGGCGGGATCGTTTTGACCTGGGTCTTGACGGTGGCGAACTGGTGGCCGTGCTCGGCGAGCAGCTCACGGAGGACGGTTTCCGCACGCTTGACGCGTGTGGGATCGTACTGGCTTTCTACGGTGACGCCGGCCTTGGCCTTCTTGAGGCGCTCCTGCACGTCAGACAAGGTGACCGCGTTCAGACCCTTGTAATCGATGGTGCGGATCGTGGGCTTTTCCTTGACGTAGACGACGAGCTGCACGCAGGCCGGAGTGGTCGCGGTGGCGGGGGCGTCGACGCGCTCAATGCGGACGGACTCAAAGTAGCCCGTGTTCCAGAGGGAGTTGAAGTCGCGCTCTACGATGAGCGGGTCATAAAGATTGCCGGGGCGCGAAAACAGCCGGGCCAATACGCTTTCCCGCGGGATACGGCGATTGCCGAAGATCTGCGGGCTGCACAGGGTCTGCGCGTTGCCGTACTGGGCGGGGTCCGGCGTTGTCTGCGTGGCAGCGAGCGCCTGAGCGCTGGCCGTGGGAGCTGCAGCGGCGGCAAAAGCCAGCACTACCAAACTGAGGACGGTCGCCGGGAGGGCGGGGGCGGTCACGTTCTGGTTCGTCTGGTCGCGGCGAGCGCGGGAAGTAGGAGCGTGGAGCGGGCTCATACTGCTGTCGTTCGGTTGTTTCGTGGTAAAGATACGCACACCCTCACTGCCTTAGAAAATCACATCCCTAGCTGACTCAGGGGTATCGCTCGATTATAGGGGAGGCGGGGGCTGGTTGCGAGTTTTCAGGGAGCCGGCCGCGCCGTAGAAGTCGGGACGATAGGGCTTGGACGGATGATGGGGGAAAAGGGAAGGAAGAAAAAAGCTTCAGCATGAAAAGGCCACGGAAGGACCAAGGGGCATAGAAAGGCCACGGGAGAAGCGCGGCGCTAGTTTGAAGGGTGTGTGGTTCCAACTCTGGACGCTGAGCGCACCACAGAGGTTGTTGGTCGGGGCGGAGAGATTCGAACTCCTGACGCAGAGCGCGCCACAGAACTTATTTGGTCGGGGCGGAGAGATTCGAACTCCTGACGCAGAGCGCGCCACAGAACTTATTTGGTCGGGGCGGAGAGATTCGAACTCCCGACCCTCTGCTCCCAAAGCATCAATGATTACGTTGTAGGGACTAAGCTATGTTTGTATGGGCCATTTATATCAGCTACTTGGACTGTCCCCCCGTAGGGGGGACAAGCCCGTCTAAGCAGGTCCCCGCTACACTATCCGCTACAGGCATTCCTTCGCTTTCGCTGGTTGTTGGCGGGTAACCGTGTGCTCTAAAGTTGCTGTTGCGCGACATTCATTACCTGCTCAATCGTACCTCCATACGGTTTCAGCCATTCTGGAACGTTTGATGGATCGACGTTTAGCCAAGCGTCGGCACCCTTATGCTGCTTGGTGATGCCGGGGCGATCCGTCTGAATCAGGCCATCAGCCCAAATTTCATCCTTCGGCACGAGCCAACCGACCGCTCCGTTTGGAAATAAGCCAAGACAGAAAACGTGGTCGAACTTGGTATCTCCTATGTTCTGAAACTTGAGAATTTCCCCTTCCCACAACATCGCCGTTTTCACAACTATGTCTTGCCCGTTCACTCTCAGTCCAAAACGCTTCATTCCGGGACTCATGCCGTAGGACTGCAAGAGGGCACTGGCGATGTTGCGTCCGACTGCACCTTTACTTCCAGGGGGAAGGCTTACAAGCCATTTGAACGGGCTATCATCCCACACCGCACTTTGCGGATAATTCGCCGCTAGCGCATTCGTAATCGTTACGAGCGTTCCAAAACTCATCTTCAAGCCTCCTGTAGAACTAGACCGCAGTGCTTTCTCGTCATGTTGCTGGAACTTTTTGCTTCAGCTGGATACATGTACCGCGATAACCTATGTTCCATAATTTCTATGGCCTGCAGATTAGAATCCACCAAGCAAAAGCTACGTCCATTCTTTGCTGCAGCCTCACCGAAGGTCCCGCTCCCGGCAAAGAAGTCTAGGCAAGCGTCTTCGGGATGTGAATGGACCTTCACGATACGATCCAGGACTCCGATTGGCTTCTGCGTAGCGTAACCGGTCTTTTCCTTTCCGTTGGTCGGTACGATCGTGTGCCACCAAACATCCGTTGGAGTCTTCCCCCTTGCGGCTTTTTCCGGCCCTACAAGATCCGGAGCCATGTAGGGAATGCGATCACACGCATCGAGGTTGAAGGTGAACTTGTCGGGGTCCTTTGTGTACCAAAGGATGTTGTCATGTTTCGCGGGCCATTTGCTCTTCGACCTTGCGCCATAGTCGTACGACCAAATGATTTCATTCTGGAAGCAATCCCTGCCAAATATGTCATCAAGCATCACTTTGCAGTAGTGAACCTCCCGGTAATCGATATGGAAGAAAAGACTGCCGTGAGGCGTGAGGATGCGGAGAGCTTCCTCCAGACGCGGGCGTAAGAAGCCCAAGTAATCTTGAAAACTGTCAACGTAACCAGTAGAGCCGACATTCACCGTTTTGTATCGCCTGCCTTTGAAGCCTAGGCGGTCGCCGTCTTCATCGCGAACGGTTTTGATGGATGTTCTCCCTTGAAACTTCCCGGTGTTGAATGGTGGGTCGATATAGATAAGGTCATATGAGGATGAAGCCATCGCTTCAAGCACGGGCAGATTGTCGCCATAGATTATCGTGTTCTCTTTCATGTTGTTCCTCTCTTCAGCACAGAGAAACTTTAACAGAACTGCAAATAAATTAATAGCTGTTTGCTTTCAACACTTTATGCGGTCGGCATCACGGTCTGGTGCCACGTTGCCTTGAGCAGGACCCAACGGAATTGGGAACCTATGCGTGCAACCTCATTACCTGCGTGGCCGTCCAGTTTCCTCCCTTAGATGTCGTCAGTCCGGCCTTATTCAACCCATCGGCAACCGCTCGCAACGACAAGGCTCCCGCTGCACGCAATTCCCTGATTACCGGAAGCAAGTCTTCGTTACGCTTCGCTGCAGCCTTCTGACGCATAATACCGCTAGCGACAGTCCCCTTAGCAGCCATCGCTGCCATTCGCTCGCGGCTTCCCCTTTGCCCGCCCAAGGCCACGCCACGCGCCTTGGCAGCCCCTAGAGCGGCTTTGGTGCGGGCGGAGATCATCAGGGCTTCATGCTCCGCTACGGCGGCCAGGATGTGAACGGTTAGGCGGTTCGCTTGGGGAAAGTCGCAAGCGACGAACTCAACATCCGAATCCATAAGTGTGCTGATAAATTGCACGTTCCGGGCGAGACGGTCCAACTTGGCAATCACCAGCGTAGCTTTGTGCAAGCGGCAAAGGCGGAGAGCCTCTGCAATCGCCGGGCGGTCGTTCCGCTTGCCGCTTTCGACTTCGACAATCTCCTGAACCAATTGCCACTGGCCCCCGTTCAGGTAACGGCTCACGGCTTCCCGTTGCGCTTCGAGTCCCAAACCGCTTGCGCCTTGCCGCGCCGTCGAAACTCTAAGGTACGAAATAAACTTGCCGTTTGCCATTGTGCTCACTCCGTTACGCTTGCTTCTACCACCGTTGAAGTAAATGTAACACTATGGCTTTGGCTTGTCTAGTCTGAAATGAGACGGGCTTGTACGTCCGTCACGCGCGCGCGTACTGTTCCGAAAACTACCGACGCCCGGCACATCGAAAGTCTCCCTTTAGGGACTCCAATAACCCGGCCAGCGGACGCCCAACTCCACGCGCGCGTACTGGTCAGCGGACGCTAAACCGTTGCACTCCCCAACGTGTTGCCACGCACTACGCGCGCGCGATGCGTTGGTTAAACGTCACCGGCTCGCCACCCACTACGCACGGGTACTGTTCATCATGCAATCCACCCGACGCGCTCCGCCACCCATTCGAATCCCCTGTTCTTTGGCTGTTCTCAGGCAAACGCGATATGCATTACGCGCGCGGGATACTGGCCGAGAATTTTTCATACTTCATACGTCGAGCGCGACATCCTTACCTGATAATCAAGCTGTTCTCAGCTTGGGAAAGTATGCCAGAATCGGCCAAGGGGACCGAAGTCCCCCCTTTAGGTTGCTGTGGGTTAGCGTTACCAGCGCCCGGCCTTTGGGCGAAGCTTGGGATACGGCTACTTGATTGGTTGATTGCTTGATTGGGTGATTCCTGATTCCCGATTCTGGATTGATGGATTCGGGATTCAGGCTTAGGGCCAGTTCGCGGAAAGGATTCGGGTCACAGTCGAGTAAACCTCCGCGCCGGGTTTGGGATTGCCCTCTGCATCCCGATTGCAAGATTCCACCTCGACCTCGAAAAACTTACCCTCCAGAAAGATGTCTGGTGACATCACCTCGCCGCGCCTTGGGTGTTCTCCGTTGGCAAGAGTCCAGGCCTTATAGAAGCGCGATTGCCGCCCGACTTTGTACCCGCTTTGGTCGTCCCCCAAATTGAAGAAGGCAGACACGCTCGCGGGTTCCGAAATCAAGCCGAATTCAACCCGGACGGACCAACGCCGATAAGATCGCACCCACTCCGGCCCTTGAATCTTCACCCCCCGGACGATGTACTTTCCGGGGGATAGTACAGGGTAGTCCGGCCCGCGCCAGACCAACCCCGCACTCCGGTCGATGCTCACCACTTGCGGCAAGCGATGGGCCTTACTCGCACGTTCAGGCGGCATTGGCGGCCCCCGGCCCGGATACCCGGTGAGACTTGCCGCCGTCTTCGATGATGCGCTCTAATTCCGACTCGCGAATCATCGTGCGACTTCCAACCTTGCTCCGTTTCAGCTTGCCCGTGCTAAGCCATGCGTTGATTGTGTACTTGCTCAGACCGCCCAACCGACGTGCAGCCTCATCAATGGAAACTAGTGCATCCATTTCTATCCCTCTATGTGAATTCGCTTGCAGGTACAGGCTAACGGGAGTAAGGTGACACAACAAGAACACAAATCATGGCACACATCGCAAAGATTCCAATCTCGGTAGAATTCGCTCCCAAAACACGTAAATGGGAGTTGTGCGACGTACAGCTTGCCGATATGCCGCAGCCCGAACCGATTCGCCCGGCCTTTGTACTGCCTCCGCTTGCTCCGGTACAGCCCTTCGCACCTCTAAGGGGGATAGCACTCCGGAGGAAGACTGCTCCCGCGTTCTATGAACGAGTCATGCACACGAATTACATGGCGTACGACGCACTCTTCAGCAAGAGCCGATTGATATCGCTTTTGGAAGCGCTTTCTCCCTTGAATTGGGAAGGCACGATGGAAATTCTCGTCTCGTTCCCACAGGATTCAAAGCCTATTCGTCTACGGAACCCGTGGCAGATGCGGGACGAGTTTTTGACCCTTCCTCAATCCACGAAACAGCTTGCCAAGTTCCTAAACAGTTGGGGCCGATGGAACGGGGACGGCCTCTCGGAATACCCCTTTACGCCCAACAAGGAGCTTGGGGCAGATCGTGTCGAATACGTCATCCCCCAAGACGTTTGGAGCTTGCAAGCCACATACAGAGCCGCTCTAGCTGGGGATGCGGCAACTTGGCTTTCAGAAAGCGGCAGAATCCCGACGCCCACGCGCCGGGCGACTGCTCCGTTTCTCGCTACACGGGATGAGCTTTGCACCAGCGCCATAGAGACAACAATCACGATGGATAAGCTGGCGGACGCGCCATACAGACTTTGCGCGCGTGTGGATTGCGGGCAGGTCTTCAAGATCGAATCGAATCACGGGCAGATTTATTGCTCGCATCCATGCGCCCATCTGGTATCCGTTCGGCGGGGCCGGGAAGCCAAGCGGCAAGCCAAAGCAAAGACAGCAAAGGGGAAATAATTATGTCAATTTTCAAGCGCGGTTCCGTCTACTGGTATCACTTCCTGTTCAATGGCGAACACATCCAAAAGAGCACGAGACAGGGGAATCCTCGCACCGCCCGGCAGATCGAAGCGGCTCACAAAACAGCATTGGCAAGGGGCGAAGTCGGATTAGTTGAAAAGACGCCCGCGCCGACCCTCGCCAAGTACCTTGAAGATCGTTTCACCCCTTGGGCGCAATCGACGTTCGAAAAGGCATCGCCGAAAACTTGGACAGCTTGGTATCGGACGCAGTTGCGGAACATTGCCGCTTACAAGCCCCTCGTGAGCCGCAAGCTAGGCTCCATCACTAGTGAGCACGTAGCGGATTACGCGGCCCATCTCCAGACCAAAGGTTGGAAGCCGGGGTCTGTAAACAACTCGCTCCGCGTCCTCCGCCGTGCGCTTCTCTTGGCCGTGGAATGGGGTGTCGCGGAGAACGCTCCCAAGATCAAACTGCTACGCGGAGAGGAGCAACGCGAGCACGTCGTAATCCCGGAAGAGGAAGCGCGCTACTTGGCAGCCGCCGGGGAGCTTATGACTGATATTGCCACTGTTCTCAGTGACACGGGAATGCGCCCGGATGAGAACGCGCGGCTCCGTTGGGAGTCGGTTTCGTGGGACAACGGACAGAACGGAACGCTCCAGGTTACGCACGGCAAGACGGCAGCCGCCCGCCGGATGCTTCCCCTAAGCCCGCGCGTCCGTTCGATTCTGCATAGACGATGGCAGACGGCTAAGATGCCGTTAGAGGGATGGGTATGGTCGTCTGAGACCAAGAGCGGCCATATAGAGCCTTCTACGCTCAAGAAACAGCATCACAACGCGATTCGCCTTAGCGGGGTGCGTCCTTTTGTGCTGTACTCGCTCCGCCACACGTTTCTGACCCGCTTGGGAGAATCAGGATGCGACGCTTGGACGTTGGCGCGTATCGCCGGACACTCTTCCATCGCAATGTCCGCCCGGTACGTCCACCCCAGCCATGATGCGGTATTCCATGTCTTCGCTCGCCTTGACGTACAGAAGACTCCGCCGCAACAGATCGCCAGAACAATCCAATAATGCTTACCCGCTGCCCAAATCTCAGGAAAGCCCCGGTGTGGTAGTAGACTGGCCGCTTCGGGGTGACAATGGCGCTGAAATGGATAATCGTCTGTTTACTTGTTTGTGGAACCGCTTCAGCCCAGATGCTGGACGATGACGTAGATGGTTTGGAGGCAACAGGCCTGCCTAAGGGTCGCGTGCGGCTATCATGGGAAGCCATACCTGATGCTCCCTGTGTGTATACGATTACCTACACCGTATTCCGCTCCTTGGACGATGCTTTCTCCCCCGCAGAGAAAAACCGGGTCATCCAAGGGGTGAAATCTACCATCGTCATCCTGCCTGAAGCGAATCCGGATTCCTATTACCACGTTCGAGCCGTAAAGCATCCTGCCTACTGCAGCACAAAGCCCGAACCCGGATTTCACGGTTCCATGACTTTCCACCCGTTGGCGAACGATGCGGGGGGGCTCTACGTTTCATTGCGTACCAAATGGCAAGTGGGTTCGAATCAGCTTGGGGCGCTCAGCTACATATTCAGAGCCATTTACCTTGGACCCGGTGACTCTGGCGACTACTATGACCGGGCTCGACGCTGCTCGTATTCGGCTATGCTGCTCGACGCCCAGGGCTTCAAAGTTCGCACCTTCGAAATCGGCTTCACAGGGATGGAGACACAGGGCAAAGTTACGAGTTTGGAATCGAACGATATCGCCTCGGTTACGCCTAAACAGTTCCGCGACTTTGATTCTGGCGGGAATTGGAGTTTGGGGTGGGATTGCCCGAAACACTGACCCGCTACAGTTTCCGCTACAGTGTCCAAACGGACACATCGCACACCTAAAAGAAGTTGTTGATTTGATTGGTCGGGGCGGAGAGATTCGAACTCCCGACCCTCTGCTCCCAAAGCAGATGCGCTACCAGGCTGCGCTACGCCCCGACTCGTCTCTTAGTTTAGCGCACCGCGGCCTTCAGGTGCAGCAGCAGCCAGCCGGCGAGGAAGATTGGGATCGTCATGAGCACGATCAGGACCACGCAGACGCCCGCAATGAACAGCCAGCTGCGGCTTGCGGACTGCGCTGGAGCGGCGATGGCGCCGGTCAGCAGAGCGTAATTGCGGCGATTGGCCTTCCAGCCGATGTCGAATAAATTGCCGACGATGGGCAGCGAGCCGACCGCGGTTTCAATCGCCACGTTGCCGACCATGCGCGCCAGAGTGACCTTGGGTATGCCGCGCGACCACGCCGCGACAATGATGATGGTGGAGGCGAGGCCGCCGAGGATATCGCCGATGCCCGGGATGAAGCCGACGATGCCGTCCAGGCCGAAGCGGATGGGCGTTCCGGGAATGCGGATGAAATCATCGAGCAGGTGCGAAAGCATGTCGAGATGCTCATCGTCGAAGGCTTTGCTGGAGCCACCTTTGCGCGGGGTCAGGATCTCTGGTTTGGCGGTGATGGCCATTGTTTTGCGCCTCTTACCCGTCTGATGCAATCTGCGCTATACTAAGTCCATACGGCGGCTATAGTTCAGTGGCAGAACGCCGCTCTGTGGCAGCGGATGTCGTGGGTTCGAAACCCACTAGCCGCCCCAATTCCCCCTCCCCCACTCCGGGAAAGCTCATTGCTGACTGAAGAGACATGCCAGCGAGCGTAAAACGAGTTCCTCAAAAACCTGAAGAGCTGAAGCTGGCGAGGGCCCCCGCAAGGCTTTACGCCGGCACGTCTGGCTGGGCTTATGCGACCTGGAAGCCTGGCTTCTATCCGGCGGCTGTTGCTGCGAAGAAGTTTCTGAGCCACTATGCGTCGCAGTTGAATTCTTGTGAGGTCAACTACACGTTTCGCAAGCTGCCGGAACCGGCAAAAATCTATGAGTGGCTCGCACAGGTTCCGGCTGGATTTCGATTTTCCTTCAAGGCGCCGCAGCGCATCACGCACTTCAGCCGGCTGCGAGAGTGCCACGATCACGTCGCAGAGTTTTTGAAATTTGTAGCGCCTGCGGCAGACGCGGGCAAGCTTGGCCTGCTGCTGTTTCAGCTTCCGCCCAACTTCAAAGCCAACCTGCCGTTGCTGCGAGATTTCCTGGCCGCGCCTGCGCTGCGTGCTGCCGGTGCGCCGCCGATCGCGTTTGAGTTTCGCAATGAGAGCTGGTTCACGGACGCGACTGAAAACATTCTGCGTGAGCATAACGCTGCGCTCTGCATTGCTGAGACTGAGGACTTTCGCACGCCGGAACTGCATACCGCGGTGGGGCATACGTCGTTCCGCCTGCGCCAGACCGGTGGCTACAAGCCGAAGCAGATTGTGGCTTTTGCTGAGCGGCTGGTGGAGCTGGCGAAGGAGCGTGAGGTGTACGTCTACTTCAAGCATGAGGACGAGCCGATCGGCGCTTTGAACGCTGCGGCCTTTTTGAAGCAGGCGCTGAAGGCTGCGAAATGATCTTCAGCCCCAAGCCTTATGTGCCGCGAGCGTGGCTTTCAAACGGCCATCTGCAGACGATTGTGGGGAACTTTCTGCCACGGCTGGACCGGCTGCCGGCTGCGACGGCGGAGCTGATTGAGGTATCGCCTGCGACGGAGAATCAGATATCCAGCCAGGTGCTTTGCCACTGCCACTGGCAGCCGGAAGCGGTGCGCGCGGAGCGGCTGACGGTGATCCTGCTGCATGGCCTGGATGGGTCTTCGAAGTCACAATATGTGGTCGGCAACGCCAACAAAATGTGGCGAGCCGGCATGAACGTCGTGCGGATGAATATGCGGAATTGCGGGGGGACGGAGTCGCTGTCGCCCTCGCTTTACCACTCCGGTCTGTCTGGCGATGTGGCTGCCGTAATGCGCAGCGTGACGCGGCGCTTTGGCCTGGAACGTGTGGCGCTGGTGGGGTACAGCATGGGCGGCAACCTGGTGCTGAAGCTCGCCGGGGAGCTGGGTGGCGCGGCGCCCGGACCACTGCGCGCGGTGGTTGCGGTGTCACCCGCGATGGACCTGGCGGAATCCGCTGATGCGCTGCATGCGCCTGCCAACCGACTGTACGAGCGCAAATTTCTGCGAGCCCTGCTGAAGCGCTTTCGGCGGAAAGCGATGCTGTTCCCCAGGGTCTATGATCCGGCACGCGCAGATAATGTTCACTCGCTGCGGGACTTCGACGAGCGCATCACGGCGCTGTATAGCGGCTTTCGCGGCGCGGATGACTACTACTTTCGCTCGTCGGCTACACGGGTGCTCGACAGGATTGCCGTGCCGACGCTGATCCTGCACGCGCTCGACGATCCGTTTATTCGCGTGCGGCCGGAAACCCACGCGGCCATTGAGGCTAACTCACACATAACGCTGCTGGAGCCGGAGCATGGCGGGCACTGCTCGTTCCTGGCCAGGCCTGCCGTGGACGACGACGGCTACTGGGCTGAATCGACGCTGCTGGCTTTCCTGTTGGCGCAGCCTTGACTCTGAGATAATCACAAGATGCGTGCAGAGTGGTCCGCAGAGTGTGGTGCCGAGGATCCAGTGTTGGTCGTGCCGTGGTCCGGGCCTGATGACACGCCGGGTTTTATTGATCTGCGCGAAAATCCATATGACCTGGACCACATTCCGGAAGCCGAGCAGCACCCCGCACTGCTGCAGGCCCTGCGTGCTCTGAACGCGCAGCGATCGCCCGTTTTCACCGCCAAGTGTGACGCCTGGACGATGGAGGCGGAGGAACTCGAAACACTTCGATTCGACCTGGAATTGACTGCAGTCGAAGCGCCTTGCGGGTTTGCGAGCTACCTCGATTTGCTGTGGCGCGACCGTGGCTTGTTCGTCTCGTTTCCGCAGCAGGAGCGTCGTGCGCAGCGGCTGGCACGTCTGGTGGAACCGCTGGAGCATGCGTATGCTGCGATCGAATGCGTACTGCGTCCGGCGATGGTCGACCAGACCGGCGATGGTGCGCGCTTCCAGGAAGGCTTCTCGATCAGCCTGTACGTGAAGGCCTGCGGGACCAATCCCGTGCAGGCGTATGAGCATTGGAGCGAGGCGTTGGCGGCTGTCGTGACCGTCTTGCGCGGGCGGGAATTTACCGCTGGCTGACGCGCTTGTTTACAATCGCAGCAGGTTGCCCAACCTATAACGGGCGAGTAGCTCAACTGGATAGAGCACGAGCCTTCTAAGCTCGGGGTTGTGGGTTCGATTCCCGCCTCGCCCACCACGTCCCCTTCAGCCGGTCGCGGCCATAAATTGCTATGTATAAATCATTAGTTCCGATTTCCTGGCTTTTTATGCCTGGATTATCTATGGAACTTCATAGTGGAGTTCTGCCGGGCTTGCGAGAACTGTAGATCGAAAAGATAGATCGGTATTGCAACTACTCATTACCAAAGGTTTAGGTGCGTACGCTCACTGCAGAAGATTGGCAGAGAAATTGCCTGCTTATTCATCAGCAGGCAATATTTGCATGCTTCCGCGAACTGCGAATCTTGGAACCTTCAACCTACCAGGAGTACATCTAGATGCCCGTATCCTCTCTTTATCGGAAGGTTGTCCTTAGCGCCGGGCTTGCGAGCCTCGCGATCGCGGCGACCTCATCTGTTGCGGCTGCGCAGCAGAATAATGCGGTGAGCGGCGGTCTCGGCGGCTATGTGACGGACTCCACCGGAGCCGCTGTGCCGAACGCGAAGATCACCGTCGTTGGTCCGCAAAGCACGCAAAACGTCACTACGGACACTAAGGGCGCTTATGAACTGCGCGGTCTGACCCCCGGCCTTTACACGCTGACGGTCAAGGCTGCCGGTTTCTCGACCTTTGTTTCGAAGGCCAATGAAGTCACGATCGACCACACCGCGACCCTGAATGCGACGCTCTCCATTGGGGACGCCGGCGTGACGGTCGAAGTGGATGGGGGCGCTACCTCAATCGACGTTGAAAACTCTTCGGTCAACACGCAGCTCTCGGACTCGTTCCTTGAGGCGCTTCCCCTTCCCCGCAACGTTTCAGGCGCGTTCTACGTTGCTCCCGGCGTCGTAAGCGGCGGCGGCACCGGTGTCGCGAACCCATCCATCGGCGGATCGAGCGGACTTGAGAACAACTACTCGGCCGACGGCGTGACGATCACCGACCAGGCCTACGGTGGACTCGGCGTCTACACCCCGCAATACGGGTCGCTGGGAACAGGAATCAACACGACGTTCATCAAGGAAGTCGACATCAAGACCGCGGCCTTTGAGCCGAAGTATGGTCTGGGCGACGGCGGAATCGTTGAGATTGTGACAAAGTCCGGTGGCAACACGTTTCACGGCTCGCTGGGCGCGTACCTGACGCCGGGCTGGAGCTTTGGAAACCGCAAGCAGCTTTACACGAGCGGCTATCTCGTGACGGCCCCCACTCAGACGCTTAGCTCGCCGCAGTACGAGGGCGCTCTGACTTTCGGCGGTTACGCCATCAAGGACAAACTCTTCTTTTACGGCGCCTTCGATCCGACCCTGAACCAGTCGATTTTGCTCGCGGCGGCGCCCTCTGCGAACAATACCATCTCTGCCGCCGCCTATGCTCAAGGCCAGCAGGCCTTAAGCACAACCAGCGTGAACTGGGCCGGTAAGATCAGCTATCTGCCGTTCGCCAATACGGTTGTGGAGCTTTCGTCCTATGGCGATCCTTCTCGCCGCAACGTCGGTCCGGAAAACTTTTCATCCCCGTCCTTTGGTCCAGTCAGTGATTCCTACAACTACGGAACACGTAATTCCACCGGACGCGTGAATACAGTACTGTTCAAGAACATCACGGCTTTCGGTGCCTACGCCTACAGCACGGAGCATTTCACCGACTCTCCCGTTGCAAACTCCTATTCGATCAGTGACCGCACTGCCACAGCTCAAGTGCAAAATGGCTTTGGTACTTACTACAAGACCAAGGACGCGAACTACACCCTGCAGGGTGAATTACAAGGAACGGCAAACTTTTTGGGCAAGCACACCGCGATGGTGGGCTATTACTATAACCACGTAGACTTCGCGAACTCCACATTGCGCTCCGGTGCCAACTTCGCCATCCCAGGTAAGAATGCAGCCGGCACCTCCTTGACCTCGCTTTACTCGAACGTCCCCGCAAACGCGATCGGGGCCTCCACCAACGCGAGCTTCTATCTGCTCGCTGTGCCCACCGTACCCGGCGCGGCTACCCCAGGTTGCACCTATTGCGCCACTTATAACGGCAAACAGGTCTACCTGCAGCAGATTCGGGGTACCTATGCCGGTTCGGTCGTTTCAGCGCTCTCTCGCTATAAGTCCGCTTACGGCAACGAAGTCTACTCTCCCAATCGCTTTGTCACGCTCGGTGCCGGAGTCCGCTGGGAAGAGCAGACCTACGGCGGCTCGCTGCTGACCTACAACTGGCGTGACAACTGGTCGCCCCGCTTGAGCGCCACGATCGATCCCCTCGGGAACCGCAAGAACAAAATCTTCTTCGCGTTCTCTCGCTACCAGAACCCGCTTCCCTTGGACGCTGCAATCCGTCAGCTAGGTAACGAGCAGGATGACACCTCCTTCTATTTCTCCCCCAAGAAAGACGCATCCGGCAACGCGATTCTCGATGCCAACATGTCAGTCATTCCTGACACAAGCAGTGTGCTGAACGGCACCCAAAAGTCCACCGCGCTCGGGAATTTTGGCGGACCAAACTTTGGCTCGTCCACCGGGGAAGGCATCCTTCCCGGAACCAAGATGGAATACGCGAATGAGTACGTTCTCGGTATCGAGCACACGCTCAAACCGGGTATGGTCGTCAAGGCGCGCTACATCGATCGTCAGTTCGGCCGCATCGTTGAGGACAACGGATCGACTTCACCGGAAGGCGCATATGTTGACTCGAACTACGCGGGCGGCATTGCCAACATCACTGCCAAGTCTGACTTCTTCAATAATGAGAATGAAGTCACCTACACGCCGGCGCAATTCATGGCGGCGAACGGTAACAGAAATCCCGGCCAGGTCACGCCAACAAACTACGTGGCGCCCGTCCCGGGCTGCACCTACGGCAATGACGCCGACGTCCAATACGGTGCTTTCTTCCAGCACTTCGACAAAACTCCGTATAACGGTGCCTGCATTACCAACGCGGCAACCAACGGTGCGAGCTATGGTGCTGACGGTAAACCGGATGGCTTCGCCGATCCTCGCCGTCACTACCAGGGTCTCGAGCTCGAACTGGACCGCAACCTCAGCAATCACTGGCAGGCGCGCATCAACTACCGTTACGCCAAGCTGTTCGGTAACTACGAAGGCTTCTACCGTAATGACAACGGCCAGTCGGATCCCGGGATCAGCTCGCTGTTCGACTTTACGGCCGGCGCCATTGGTCTGCTTGGCGACCAGTTCAAGCGCGGTTACCTGAACTCCGACCGCCGGCACGTCGCTAACGTTCTGGTCTCCTACACCCTTGCGAAGGATAGCCCCTACTACCTGAACCGCCTGCACGGCGTAACGATTGGCACCTGGATCCATGCACTGACCGGCACCCCGCTCAGCGCATACCAGAGCCACCCGGTATACCTGAACCCCGGTGAAGTACCGGTCGGCGGTCGCGGTACGATCGGAACCACGCCAACCAACATCTACGCGGACATGAGCGCGTCTGACACGTTCACGTTTGCTGACAAGTACTTCCTCAAGCTCGGCTTCGATGCTTTCAACGTTACTGATAGCCAGGCAATCATCGGTAAAAATCAGAATCTTGATACGTCCCCCGGTATCAGCAACGCTGACTATAACCGCCCCACGGGGTATGTCTCGCCGTTCCGCGCACGCTTCAACATCGAACTGAGCTTCTAACCCGCATCAGCACTGAGTAGAATGGACAGAAGGGGTATCACTCCCTTCTGTCCGTTTTCTTTTGAGGGCCCTTTTTTGCGTAAACTCTGCTACCTCGCTCTGCTTCTCCTGCTTCTCCCCTGCACCGCGTCCGTGGCCCAGAAGCCGCTCTCGCTGAAGCAGCTCCCGCTGCATTACCGGCAGTGGATTGAAGAAGACGTGCCCTACATCATCACGCAGGATGAGCGTCGCGAGTACATGAAGCTGCAGTCGGATGACGAGCGCGATCATTTTATTGAGCTGTTCTGGGACTCGCGCAATCCGGTCCCGCATTCCTCGTTCAATGCCTTTAAAGAAGAGCATTACCGGCGCCTCGCCTACGTACGCACTAATTTTGGCGACGAGCGCTACAACGATGGCTGGCGGTCCGACATGGGCCGCGTCTACATAACGCTTGGCCCGCCGCAGCAGAAATCAAACTTTCACCAGGGCATTGCAACCCGGCCGGTCGAGATCTGGTTCTATCAGTCGCCATCGCCAGCGCTTCCTGCCTACTTCAACCTGGTGTTTTACAAACGTAGCGAGGCTGATCCTTATACGTTGTACTCGCCGCGGGATGATGGCCCTACCAAGGTCATCACCAACGATCGTCACGATGACGCGGAAGCTTTGCACGTGATTGACCAGTCCATGGGGCCCGAAGCGACCCACGCGATGGTCAGTCTGCTTCCAAGCGAGCCGATTGACATAAAGCACCCCAACCCCACGATGAGCTCCGACCTGCTGCTTGACGCGGTGCGCAACCTGCCGGAACAGAAGCTGGAAAAAGAGCGCATTGCCCGGCAACGTTCGGCCAATCGAGAGCTGGTCACCAGCAGCATTATCAACAGCTCGCGGCCTGCGGAACTGCAGACGGTTGTGCTGCATGATGAGTTTGGCCGCAGTACGGTGCATTACACAGTCGTCGATCAGCAGCCGGATGCAGCTCTGATCGGTTTGCTGCCGGACAAGCGCACCGGCTACGAGCTCACGTTGACCACGCGAGTGATGACGGACAGCGGCGCCGCTATCTATGAATCGAGCGACCGGCTGACTAGCCCGGTTTCTGCGGAAGCAGCTAAATTAGGCCGGGAAAAACGCTTTGCCGCGGAGGGCCGTCTGCCGCTTGTGCCGGGCAATTACACGCTGGAATCCGTGCTGACCAACAACCTGACGCATGAATCCACGCGCAGCTCCGCCAAGATCAGCGTGCCCTCGCGCTCAACCGACACTCTCGGCATGTCCGGGCTGATCGTTTACGGCGGCCACGCGCTGCAGACCTCCAAAGTCAGGCTCCCCTTTACCCTTGCGGGACTGCGCTTTCCGCCGCGAGGAGAGCAGATCGTGGAAATTCACGCCGGCGAGCATCTGCCGCTCGTCTTCCAACTTTGGCTCCCTCAAACTGCGCCAACACCTGGAGCCAGCGTGCACCTGCATTACGTTCTTGGCTCGGTTGCATCGTCTTCTACCGATATCAGCCGCGTGGAAGAAGACCAGGAAGTGCCGGCAAAAGAGGCGGACACGGTCGGGAATCTGGTGACTGGCAAGACTCTGGACACCTCGAATCTCAGTGTCGGCACCTATCGTTTGATCGTGCGCGCTACGGAAAGCGGCTCACCCCGCTCCGCTTTTGCCACGATGACAGTCCGGGTCGTGCCGACGCAGGTGGCCGTGGACGTTTGGACCGCGTTCAGCGATGAGCAACGCCACCCTGTTTGGCAGGATGACCTGCTGCGCGGCATCGCGGCGGAAGCCCAAAAGGACGACACCGAAGCTGCCGCGGCATACCGTCGGGTGCTTTCAATCAATCCGACTGCGAGCGAAGCGCAAAAACGGCTCGACGCGTTGAGCCAAAAGATCGCGCAACGAACCACAACGACGCATTAGCTCGCCGAGAGGAGTCGGGACCGCTGTGAGGAACCGCCTGTGACGCTCGATGCCGGGATCCGACGGCGGCTGACGCTTAGCCTGATTGCAAGCTACGTTTCGCGCTTCGCCTCTACGCTGATTCAGCTGGTGCAGGTTCCGGTCTTTTTGCACTTCTGGTCCGCTCCCATTTACGGCGAGTGGTTGATGCTGAATGCGCTGCCGAATTACCTGAGCTTTTCTAATGCCGGCTTTGGGAATGTCGCCGGAAATGAAATGCAGATGGCGGAAGCGCGCGGCGATCGCGAAGGGGCGCTGCGTGCGTTTCAGTCCTGCTGGTGGCTGATCCTGGGCACGCTGGGGGTGGCCGGGTCCGTGGTGGTGGCTCTGGTGTGGCTGCTTCCGGTTGGTTCGCTGTTGCATATCCACGCCATCCAGGAAAACGACGCGCGCTGGATCGTGGCCTGGCTGGGGCTCACCGTGCTGGCCGGGCAGGTGGAAACGCTGCTGCAGTGTGCTTATAAATGCGTCGGCCGCTACGGTTATGGGTCGGGGCTCGATACCGGGCTGACCCTTGCGGCGTTTGTGGCGACACTTGTGCCGGTCTTTTTGGGCTACGGTCCGCGCACGGCTGCGCTGGTGTTCGCGCTCGGGAGCGTCGCGGGAACAGTTGTTCTGGCGGCTTGCGTGCGACGCGATATCCCGTGGATCCGGTTTGGCTGGCATTATGCCAATTTTGGCGAGATCAGGCGGCAAGCGGCGCCCGCGATGGCGTTTATGGCCTTCCCGCTGGGCATGGCGCTGAACCTGCAAGGGACACTGATCGTCGTGGGCTACGTATTGGGGCCGGTTGCGGTCGTCGTGTTTGGGACGGCGCGCACCGTTTCCCGGGTGGCGTTGCAGATGGCGCAGATGGTCAACTTCTCCTTCGAGCCGGAGTTTTCTGTGTCGTTCGCGCAGCAGAATGTGGGGCTACTGCGGGCTCTGCATCGGCGCGCCTGCCAGGCTGCTTTGGGCATATCGACCCTGATTGTGCTGGTTACGATCTCGATTGGTCCTCCGCTGCTGCACCGGTGGACGCAGGGAAAGGTTCCGCCTAGCCGGGGCTTGCTCGCGGTTCTGCTGCTGGTGGTCGTGCTTTATTGCTTATGGTCCAGCAGCGGTGCCATGCTGACGGCTACGAACCGCCACAAGAAGCTTGCCGGCATCTTTCTGCTGGCGATGGGTGTCAGTTTGTTCGTCACCGGGCAGGCAGCGAAGCACTTTGGGATGGTGGGCGCAGCATGGTCGCTGCTGCTGCCAGAACTACTCATGAATAGCTATGTTTTGCCGGCGACGCTGGCACTTACGCACGACACAGTCGTCAACTTTGCTGGAAGCCTGCTCGATCTGCCGAGCGGCTTCAGTATTGCCCGGCTGCTACGTCGTCGTTGACCGAACTTTGATCGCTCTGTGCGGAGTTGTTGCGGCGTCTATCTCTAAATAGCGAATAACTTCTTTATTTTGTTTGCATTTGGCGAGCCGCTGGCAATCCTTCTTCCAAATTACGAGCGACTGGCTCCTAAGTTGTAGATCCTGCTCATCGCGCTGGCAAATTACCACAGTAACCCAAGGCAGTTATTAGATTTGTATATTGTTCATTCAACTGGACTTACCTTCACTTACAACCTAAGGTTACTACATCGGGTTCGACCTGAGAGACATAAGAAATACCACTTTAGACGTACAAAGAAAGGTAACTCCCATGAAGAATATCGTCCGCATTTTCGCCCTCGCTGTCGTCGCCACCGGTGCCGTTGCCTCCATGCATGCCTCCACCTCCAACAATGCGACGCTCGCCACCGCCAGCAAGGCTGCGATGCCCGTTCCCATGTGCCCGCCCAGCGACCCGAACGGCTGCGGCATCGACCAGCTCGGCCGCTAGACGAAAGTTGTAACTCACATTCCTAAAATGTTGTCCTGAAAACCTCTCCATTGAGCTATTCTTTGCTCTGGAGAGGTTTTCTCATGCGTGCGACGGACCTTCAATATTTCCTTTCTCTCATTGAACCCGCAGCATGGGTGCTTCTTCTTGCTTTCATGATCTTCCGAAAGCAGGTCGGTACCTTCAAATTCCTGGCTGCCTACCTGTCTCTACGGGCGATGTCTTCCGGATTCCTGCTTTACCTGATCCACATCAGCCAGCTACACCTGATGACAAACAATCAGGTTTACCGCATTTACTTTTCATTTTATTGGTCCACCTACGCCGTTCAGGCGATTCTTGGGTTTGGCATCATCTACAGCCTTTACAAGCTGGCGATGGAGCCGCTACCGGGTTTGCAGCGTCTTGGAACGATCATGTTCCGCTGGGCTGCAGGCATCGCTCTTGCGCTGGCCATCTCCGTTGGTTGTGGACCGCATAGCAATGGCCCCAGCTTTGTTGTGAAATTTGTGACTGAGTTGCAGCAGACGCAGAGTGTAATCACGCTGAGCATGTTGCTTTTCGTCATCCTGGCCAGCAAGCCGATGGGTCTGTCACACCGGAGCAAAGTGGTTGGAGTCAGCCTTGGCCTGGGTGTACTTGCAGCTTCGGATCTGATCGCGTCCAACTGGCTTCCGCACTTTAGCGCGATGCAATCTACCTACAACGTGATCAATGCGGTCACGATCCTGGTAGCGCTGGCTGTCTGGATGATCTACTTTGCGATGCGGGAACCCGCTCGCCGGATGATTGTGCTGCCGACCACCTCACCGTTTCTCCGCTGGAATCAGATTTCGCAGGTTCTCGGCGACGAGCCGGGCTTTGTAACGGTTGGACGCGTGACGCCTGAGATGTTTGCCCCGGCTGAGGTGGAGATCATGCTGCGGGCGTCTGCCAAAATGTCGCCCCAGCGAGCGACTGCCGCGAGCTAACAAGAAATTGCTGCCGAAAGAGCCGCCCGCTGGGTGGCTCTATTCTTTTGCGCTACGCTCTCTGCGGCGGGTCGCACGGGCTGGCAGCACGACCGACTCCAGCCCAGGTCCATTGCGGATCTGCCCAACGTAAACTCCGTAAGGCTCAAGCGAGAGAGCGTCCGAAAGAGTTGCTGGCGCAGTAGGCCCGGAGAGGGCGTCCGGCGCGGATTTTGCGAGCAGGCTGAGCCTGGCCTGGCGCTCGCTCAGCATCGATGAGACAGCTGTCACGACCGCATACTGCGAAAGATTGACGACGACCAGCACGACCGGCGCGTTTCCCATGCGCGGCCGCCGTACCCACGCGACGAGCGCGGGGTTGGCTACCGGCAATAACTCGAGCGTCCCCGTGCGCACGGCACTCTGCTCATGGTGCAATTGTGTGAGCTTGCGGTACCAGTTCAGCAGCGAGTCCGGGTCCGCATCTTCCACCGACGCGCAGGCCTTGTCACTGTTTTTTCCGGCCGGAATCCAGGGGGCGACGGTCGAAAAGCCTTCCTGGCTGCCCCACTGCATCGGCGTGGGATCCTGGCCGCCTTCCATACCAAGTTCCTGCCCGAAGTACAGCATGGGCGCGCCGCGGCCGAGCAGAAGCGCAGCCGCAGCAATGCGGGCAAATGCGACATTCTGGGCGCCATCGCCCAGCCGCGTGAGCGAACGTGGCAGGTTTGGCAGGTCACTGAGCAGATTGCCGGCCATAAGCGCCGCACGCAGAGTGGCCGGGCTAAGCTTTTGCGGCTGCGTCAGGTGGCGGTCAAAGACCAGGTCCGGGGCAATGCGCGGCACAGGATGACGACTGGCGACGGCCGGCTCTGGCGCCGTATCGGAAACAAGAATGCGCGTAGGCCCGGCGATAGCGCGCAACTCTCGCAGGATCTGCGAGCGATCCGGCGCGGCCCCCACCAGGTGCAAGCCGGCGACACCACGGCTCAGCCAAAAACGCGCTGTGGCCAGCATCTGCTCGCGCGGCAGATCTGTGGCGATATCGACCAGCACGCGGAGTTTATGGCTGTTGGCATCCCGCTCAAGCTGGTCAAAATCTTCTGTGCTGCCGTACACGGGGTCAAGCGGCTTGCTGCTCCCGGGTGGCTCAAGCGGCAGCGGAGAAAGCAGGATCGCATCCACGCCGAGCCGCTCCAGGTATGGCAGGCGCGAGGTGATGCCGGCAAGGTCGCCGAAGCCATCGCCATTCGAATCCTGGAAGGTGAGCGGGTCAATCTGGTAGAAGACTGCGGACTGATACCACGGCTCAACATGGATGCCGGAGCCGGCCCAGCCTTTGCGTGCCAGCGTCTGCGCGCCGGCACAGGCGGTCGCGCAAATGTACAGTCCCAGGGCAAGATTGAGCCGAGCACTCATCCTGCCATGTTAGCTGACGCTGGCCTTGCGAGCATCGTGTGGCCGCAGACAGAATCTTTTGAAAAACGTGGAACCAATTGCGACCCGCTGCGTAATCCATAGCACGACGAGCCTGACTGAACCATGGCAGCCCGCCCCGTCCAAACAGCCTGTAAACAAAGGGGAAAACTCTCATGATCATCTCGTCGCTTGCACTCGTTCTGGCCGCAGCAATGCCGGTCGCGCCTACCTCCAACCCGATTCACCTGCACCCTAAAGTCAAGGTGCTGGATGAGCGCGTAAACTTCACGCTTTTCAATCCGACGATGTCGTTTCGCGATGTCATCATGGGCGGCCACACCTATACGGTTGAAAGCCACCACACGCTCGGCGTGAAGGCTCCGGCGGGCACGGTTGTTTTTGTCGCCAGCCCCGGCCGCAGCCACAAGCGCGGCGAATTTCTGCTTGAAGTCAGACCGCAGGAAAACAACACGCGCATCAGCCTGGACTAGCCGTGTGCGGCGGAACCAGTCAGCTCTAAGCTGACCGGTCCCGCCCCGCGTTTACTTTGCGATCGCGTTGAAGATCCAGAAGAGCGCGCCTGAAAGCAGCGCGGCGGCCGGCAGCGTGAAAACCCAGGCCATGGCAATGTTCCGAATGGTCGACATCTGCAGACCGCTGCCGCCCGCCATCATGGTGCCGGCGACGCCTGAACTGAGCACATGCGTCGTACTGACCGGCAGCCCTATCTTGTCGAAGCCGTAGATCGTGCACATGGCAATTAGTTCGGCGCTGGCACCCTGCGCGTAGGTCATATGCGTTTTGCCGATCTTTTCACCCACTGTGATGACGATGCGCTTCCAACCAACCATCGTGCCCAGACCCAGCGCCAGCGCCACCGCAACCTTTACCCAGACCGGGATGAACTTGGTCGAAATGTCCAGAAAGCCCTTGTAGGATTCGATCGTTTTTACGTCTGCATCGGCCAGCTTGGGCGCGCCCTTGGCCTTCGGCAGCAGGCGGAAGCTCTCGCTGACGAGGTACATCTGATTGCGGACGTTGGCCTGCATGCTGGAAGGCACGTTACCCAGCGAGCCATACTGCGTGGCTTCGTTGCGGATATCCGTGACCATCTGCTCCAGCGCGTTGATGACGCCGGGCTCATACTTCTTTACTTCAACAAACTTTTCAAGCTCCGGCTGCGCTTCCGCAGCGGTTGCTGACGTGCTTTCATAGTTGTGCAACGCGCCGGCAACGGCTGTGGATACCTGCGCAAACTTCGCCACGGAACCATTGTCTACGGTGTGATTGAGCGCGTAGGCAGTGGGCACAGTGCCTACCAGGATCAGCATGATCAGGCCCATGCCCTTCTGGCCATCGTTTGAACCATGCGCAAAACTGACGCCGCCACAGGTAAGAATCAGCAGGATGCGAATATAGAGCGGCGGCGGTGCAGAGCCTTCCGGCGCCTTGTACAGACGCGGGTCGCGCAGCACAGCCTTGAACAGCAGGAACAGCAAAAACGCGCCGCCAAAGCCGATGATCGGCGAAATAATAAGCGCTTTAAACACCTTGGTGACCTGTTCCATATCGATGCCGCTCAACCCGGAGCGTCCGCGCATGAGCTGGTTGGCGATGCCGACGCCGATGACCGAACCGATCATGGTATGCGAGCTGGAGGCCGGCAAACCCTTGAACCACGTGGCCAGGTTCCACAGGATCGCGGCGATCAGCAGCGCGAACACCATGGCGAAGCCCGAGCCCGAGCTGACCTTCAGGATCAGCTCTACCGGAAGCAGCGCGACGATGGCGAAGGCAACCGCACCGGAGCTGGTCAGAACTCCGAAGAAGTTCATGATGCCGCTGTAAACGACCGCGATGTGGGGCTCAAGCGAGTGCGTGTAGATGCACGTGGCGACGGCGTTGGCGGTATCGTGAAAGCCGTTTACAAACTCAAACGCCAGCGCGATCAGCAGTGCGATTCCCAGCAGCACAAACGGCATCACGGACGCGTTGTGCACGACCGACAAGTCTTTCGAAAGCCTGGACGCGATGTAGATCAGCCCCGCGACGAGCATGACCGCGAACACCACGCTGCCGACTTTTCCCGACTTCGAGTCCTTCAGCTTCTGGTCCAGTATTGACGAGGAGACGGGCGCTTGCGTAGCCATGGCGAAGCCTTTCCGGGGCGACGGGGATTATCGAAGCTTGTTCCCTTACGCTAGCCCGTGTGATGGAAGCGATCATGAACGCCCGGTGAAAAGCCGGCCCGGTGTGCGAGATAATCGACAGCATGTCGTCCCCAAATACAATCGCCAACGTCGCCGTTTTTTGTGCCTCCGCTGATGGCGCTCGTCCGATCTACCGTGCCGCGGCAGAAGAATTAGGGCGCGGGCTGGCTGCGCGCGGGCTTGGGCTGGTGTACGGCGGGGCGAAGGTGGGCTTGATGCAGGCGGTCGCAGAGGCTGCGCTCGCCGGCGGGGGGCGCGTCGTGGGCGTGATCCCCGAAGTGCTGGTCGATCTGGAAGTCGCGCATGAAGGCCTGACCGAGCTGCACGTGACCAGCACAATGCACACACGCAAGGAGCTGATTGGCCGGCGCTCGGACGCGTTTGTTGCACTGCCCGGCGGGTACGGAACGTTTGAGGAGTTGTTTGAAGTGCTGGCGTGGCAGACGCTGCAGCTACATGACAAGCCGATCGTGCTGGTGAATCTGGACGGATTCTACGACCACATGATTACGTTCATCGACCACTGCGTTGCGGAGGGCATGATGACGGCGAAAAAGCGGGAAATTTTGCTGGTTGCGCAGAATGTCGCGGATGTGTTCAGGCTACTTGGGGTCTAGCCTGCTCATTCGTTGGCAGCGCCATCAGCCATCAGATCTACCTCTCAGCAGAGGTACGAAAGCAAATCCCCCGGTATGACAACCAAGAGGCGTCAGGTTAAAGCGTTTGCAACTTGTTGCTGCTGATCATCTACGCGCTGTCTCTCCCGCAGTCTGTCATCCTTTGGACGGAACCGGAGCCGCTGCCGGAAGGCTCACTATCGCTCGTGTAGACCGGGCGCTAGTGGCATAATCACCTATGCCTTCCCTGTGGCTTCCTCAATCGTGGCCTAACCGCCTGGATGAACTGACTGCGTCGTCTGGCGAGTTGAAGTCCGCGCCGTTGCGGCGAGATGTGCGCTCGCTCGGCATGCTGCTGGGCACAGTGCTGCGTGAGCAGGCTGAGCCGGGGATTTATGAGGATGTGGAAGCGCTGCGGCAGTCCGCCATCGCCCGGCGCGAGTACAACGCAGGCGCGCCTTCCACCGCTTTTCTGGAGCTGTTTTCCAAGTCGGAAGACCCCACACGCGCCTACCAGTTAGCACGCGCGTTCAGCTTTTATTTCGAACTCATCAACCTGGCCGAAACCAACCATCGCAAGCGGCGGCGGCTGGCGCACCAGCTTGAAGTCAGCGCCAAGGTTCAACGCGGATCGCTGCGGGGCACGCTGCGGGCGCTGCGGGAAGCGGGTATCGACCAGGCCGGCGCACTTGCGTTGTTGAGCCAGATTTGTGTAACCCCGGTCTTCACCGCGCACCCTACAGAGGTCGCACGGAGGTCCGTGATGTTCAAACGGCGTCGCATTTCTGACCTGCTGGAGAAGCTGGATGCGATCCCACTGCCGCCGGCCGCCATGGACGCGTTGCAGGCACAATTGACGGCGGAAATTACCGCGCTTTGGCAGACCGATGACGTCCGCACCCAGCGACCAGCAGTGCGTGATGAAATTCGCATGGCGCTGGATTATTACGAGTCCTCACTCTTTGACACGTTGCCGGTTCTGTACCAGGAGGTCCGGCAGGCGTTGGGCCAGGAGTACGGCGCGTCGGGTGCTTCGGCGGAACTGCCGCTGGTGGTCAACTTCGGCTCGTGGATTGGCGGGGACCGTGACGGCAATCCGTTCGTAACGTCGGAAACGACAGCGGAAGCGTTGGCCATGGCGCGGGATCTGTTGTTCCGCCACTATCTCGACAGGCTGCAAACGCTGTTCGAGCAGCTTGCCAGCAGCACGCAGCAGGTGCCTGTATCGGCCGCACTGACGGAGCGGCTGGCCAGCTACCTGGACGCGATTCGCGTGTCTGGTACGGGCTCGCCTGAGCAGCAGATGGTCGACCGTTTTCCGCATGAAAGCGTGCGCCTGCTGGTGGCCTGCATGATGACGCGCCTGGGCAAACGTCCGCGGTCGCGCACGCCCATTGCGACCGCTGCGCCGCTGGCACCCTACACGCGGCCGGGGGAATTTCTGGAGGATTTGAAGCTCCTGCACGCAAGCCTCGAAGCCAACAAGGGGCATCGCCTGGCAGAGACGCTGGTCGATCCGTTGATCCTTGAAGTGCGCACGTACGGGCTGCACCTGCAGGCGCTCGACATCCGCCAGCACGCGCGCGTTCATCAGGCTGCGCTCGATGAAGTTGCGGCGCTTGGCGCCCCTGTGACAGAAGGCTGGGAATTGCCGGTGCAGATGTCGAAGCAGTCGCTTGAAGTGATGGCGACGTTCCGCACGATTGCGGCGCTGAAACTGACTTATCCACCAGAGTCGCTGCCTCGCTATGTGATTTCCGGCGCGACGAGCACGCAGGACATCCTGAACGTGATCCGTCTCGCGCGCCTTGGCGGGGTCACGGTAGAGGGCTCCGCGGAAGACCCCGGCCTGCAGCCCGTGCCGCTGTTTGAATCGATTGAGGACCTGCGCAACGCGCCGGCAATCTGCGCCGAGCTGTGGTCTTCTGCCGCGTACCAACCGCTGCTGGAAAGCTGGGGTCGCACGCAGGAAGTCATGCTGGGCTACTCCGATTCCAACAAGGATGGCGGCATGCTGACGAGCACGTGGGAGATCTTTACCGCGCATCGCGCACTGCACGCCGTGGCCCGCGAGCACAACGTTACGTTGCGACTGTTTCACGGCCGCGGAGGCACTGTCGGGCGTGGCGGCGGGCCCACGCATCGTGCCATTTTTGCGCAGCCGCTCGATAGTTTCACCGGCCAGCTACGCCTGACGGAGCAGGGTGAAGTGCTGAACTGGAAATACTCTGACGTGGTGCTTGCGGAGCGCAACCTGGAGCTGATGGTGGCGGCCTCGCTTGACGCCGTGGCCCGCCCGGCACTGCGTGTGAAGCCGGAATCGACGCACCTGACCGGCACGCTGCTGCCGGCGTGGGAGCAGATCCTGGACCAGCTTTCGACGAGTTCCTACGCGTACTACCGCGAGCACATCGTCGACAACCCGGAGACCTTCGTCTACTTCGAGCAGGCGACGCCGGTCGCAGAGCTGGAACACGCACGCATCGGCTCTCGCCCCGCCAAACGCGCGGACGCCAGCTCTGCGAAAAAGCGAAGCATGGAAGACCTGCGCGCTATCCCGTGGGTCTTCGGCTGGATGCAGTCACGCCAGCTCGTCCCGGCGTGGTTCGGAGTAGGCCACGCGCTTACTGAGTATGTCGACAAAAACGAAGGCGGCCTGCAGGCTTTGAAGGAGCTGTTCAGGGCCTTTCCGCTCTTCATCGACATCATCCGCAACGTAGAAATGGCGCTGGCCAAGGCCGACTTCGGCATCGCCAAACTGTACGCCGCGCTGGTACCCGACGTGGCCCTTCGCGAACGCGTATTCACAATGCTCGAAGCCGAGTTCAACCGCACCACGGCGATCGTCCTCGCCATCACCGGCCAGACCACGCTGCTTGAACGCAACCCCGTACTCGAGCACTCCATCAAGCTACGCAACCCATACGTCGACCCACTCAGCCTGCTGCAAGTGGAACTCATCCGCCGCAAGCGCAGCGGCCAAAGCTCTCCGGAGCTCGACCGCGCCATCACTGCCACGATCAATGGAATTTCCGCCGGCCTGCGCAACACTGGCTGATGCGATGGACGGGCGAGCAAAGCCACCATAGTTTCGGCTTTATCAAAAGAGGACGTGTCCGCTACACTACGCGCATGAACCGCCTTCTGCTGCTCATCCTTCTGGCCTTGCCGCTTGCTGCCCACGCGCAATCTACAGAAAGCGAACTGAAGGCGCGACTGCTCCATCAGCCGCTTTATCTGCGACAGAGCTGGGGCCTGGACAAGCTTAGATTCGACTCAGCCGGAAACATTATGGGCAAGGTCCCGCTGTGTCCCTTCACCCTTGCCGGCATCGAGATCGAATCGCTCAAGCTGAAGGACAACAGGCTCGAGCTGACCGCGCACCGGGTCGGGCTCGAGTTCGTCAAGCAGGTGCCCAAACGTGTGGCCTTAGAGGTGTCCGACAGAGCCGGCCTCAGCACGCATGTTGAAGCGATGGAATTGACAATTGATGCTCCAGCGGACGGCGATTATGCAAAGGTGCTCGACGCCATCTTCGCGCAAAAGCTGCAGGACCTGGTGCCTGACATGCCGATGGAGTGGCAATCCTTTGCCGGCAAATACATCCTGCAACTTCCGCCCAGTGAGCCCGCGGCCCCCGCCAACACGCGCAAGATCGGCGGCAGCATCACTCCACCAGTAGTGCTCAACGCCCCAGAGCCTGAGTTCAACGCAACTGCGCGCGCCCTGCGCTGGTCGGGTAAGGTGCTGGTCTATTTGCAGGTCGATGCAGCCGGCCACGTGTCGCACTTGCGTCTGCTCAAAGCGCTCGGCCTCGGGCTGGACGAGCGGGCGCTCATCGCCGTAAGCAACTACAAACTGAAGCCGGCGATGGACAATGGGCGGCCTGTCGCGGTTGAGGTCAATGTGGAAGTCAACTTTGGCATCAGGTAAGCGCTAGACTACGTGCATGCGCCTGTTCCAGATGCTTCCCGTCCTGCTCGCCGTTGCCGCTGCCGCACAGCAACAAGCCATGCCCACGGCTCCTAATGTCCCGGGCCTGCCACCCGCCGCCGCGCAGGCCATGCAGGCAATCTCCGTCGACAACCTCGCCGCCCACACTCGCTTTCTTGCCGACGATCTGCTGGAAGGCCGAGGCCCCGGCACGCGTGGCGGGCAGCTTGCCGCGAAGTATATGGCGACGCAGTTTGCGCTGCTCGGCATGGCCCCAGCGGGCGACAACGGCACCTACTTCCAGCGCGTGCCGATGGTCAACGTTTCCGCCAGGCCGGAGAGTACGTTCGTCCTGTCATGGGGGAAGGAGCAGCGGGTCCTCAAAGGCGGCGTAGACTACACCGCGACCAACCAGACTGCAGCCGCGCAGGTCGATATCGCGCATGCGCCGATCGTCTTTGTCGGCTATGGAATCCACGCGCCGGAGCTCGGCTGGGACGACTACGCGGGCGTGGACGTGAAGGGCAAGGTCGTGCTGATGTTCGTCAATCAGCCGCCCTCGCCGGAGCCTTCAGCCGCTGGTCTGCCGAAGACTCCGTTCACAGGCAAGGCTCTGACCTACTACGGGCGCTGGACTTACAAGTATGAGGAAGCGGCGCGGCAGGGGGCGGTCGGCGCGATTCTTATTCACCAGACCACGATGGCTGCTTATCCGTGGACTGTCGTGGGCAGCCGCTGGGGCCGCAAGACGGCTTACCTGGCGGACATCACAAATCCTCGCGTGGCACTTGCGGCTTGGCTGCAGCTTGCGGAGGCCTCGGCCCTTTTCGCGCATGACGGCCTGACGACCGAGCGCATGATGCAGCAGGCTCGCACACCCGGCTTCAAGGCGATCCCGCTGAGCTCTACGCTGGAAGCGCACCTGAGCAGCACGCTCGAGCCGTTCGATGGCCAGAACGTTGTGGCGCGACTGCCTGCAAGTGCCCCCGGCAAGCAGGCAATCCTGTACACCGCGCACTTCGACCACCTCGGTACCAACCCCGCCCAGCCGGGTGACAACATCTACAACGGTGCCATCGACAACGCCACCGGTGACGCTATGCTCCTCGAAGTAGCCCGCGCTTTCCGGCAGGCGCTCCCGCCCCAGAACCCCGTCTACTTCGCTGCTGTCGATGCGGAAGAACAGGGGCTGCTTGGCGCAGAATATCTCGCCGCACACTCACCCATCCCCGTCCGCGACATCGCGCTGAACCTCAACTTTGAAGGCATCTTCATCATGCCGGCCGGCATTCCCGAGCAGCTCATGGTGTCCGGCGCAGAGCGCACCAGCTTCCTCCCGCAGGTCGCGGCTGTCGCAAAATCGTTCGGCATGGAGATCATCCCGGACCCGCTGCCGGCAGCCGGCTACTACTACCGCTCGGACCACTTTGCACTGGCACGCAAGGGCATCCCGGCGTTCTCCATCGGCTCCGGCAACAAGTACCAGGGGCACGATCTCGCCTACGGCCAGACCTACGCGGCGGACTACATCGCGCACCGCTATCACCAACCGGCGGATGAGTATTCCGACAAATTCGACCTGCGCGCCAATGCCCGGCTCGCGCAACTTGCGATCGCACTGGGCTGGCAGGCAATGCTTTCGCCTACGCCCATCACCTGGAACAAAGGCGACGAGTTCGAAGCGGCGCGAGCCCGGTAGTACGATCAATCCAGGTGGACCACGATGGCAACTCTCACCATCAACCCACAGCGGCAGATCACGTTAGACGGTCCTCAGAGGCGTTTACAAGTTCACAGGGAAACAAATAGCCGGAGCGATTGTAAAGATCCTGGCTCTGCCAAACGTGGTCCTCGACCGCGTACGATAGAAGCCGGTATTGAGGTTCTAGCCGTCGTCGGCGACTTCGCCGACGGCGTAATCGCTTACGAAGGTCGTCGCCCCGGCGCCGAAATCTTCATCTCCTTTGACCGCGAAGCCGTAACCATCCTGAAGCAGCAAGGCCATCCTGCCCTGCTGCTTTCGTAGTTGCGGCCGCTACTGCCCGTCCACCTTTGTAGCCTTGTCATTCACAAACGTTACGACGACCGGGTGCCCACCGTTGTTGAACGTAACCGTACGGTCCCCAATCTTTGATTCTGCCGAGTACGACACCGTCTGCCCCAGGGCAGTCTGCGCCTGACGCTCGTTCATCCCGACAATCGCCTTGTTTTGATCGATCGCTGCCCACACCGCCGGGCTCCAGTAATTGAACAGCTTGTGCGGGTCTTCGTAGTAGAAGATATCGTCGCTGGAAAACGTGTAATCACTCCCCGCTTTCGATCCCACCGGCATCGCAAATTCCTTCGTATCGCCCGGCTTGGTGAACACGACAAAAACCTGTTTATCGCCCAGAGGGATCCGGTTCATGCGGTCCGCCTTGGCCTTTTCCTCCACCGCATCCTTGATTACGATTGGCTCGGCGCCCTTGAGCAAACCCTGCGGATGCGCAAAGTCGATATGCCCGGCGTACGGGTAATAGACCATCTGATCGCCGGCAGAAATCCAGAGCGTGCGCCCCTTCAGATCCTTCTCATCCTTGAACGACATCGGATGCTCGCGCTTCACGAACACCAGATTATCCGGATCGCTCTTATACGTATCCGTGTCCGCCGGCGCCTTCTGATCTTCCACGTTGCGATGATGCAGATACAGCAACTCGCCACCTACTGCTGCGCCCAGAACCAACACCGCTGTCAAACCCCACTTCACCACCGCACTGGCCATCGCTGTCTCCCTGTCACTTATTGCTAGATATCTAGATGCTCAAAAACAAACACTTGCAGCTTGAACGTGGTTTCAATCCGCCGGTTCTGCAACAGCAAGTTCGCCTTCAGCCGCGCGCAAACTCTCTGTCGTTAGACGGTCCGCGCGACGCAGCGCAGGGAACGCAAACGCAGAGACCGCCGTCACCACCAGCGACCCGATGCCTCCAATGACCACCGCCGGCACCGCACCAAACCAGTGCGCCGTCAGGCCGCTTTCAAACTCGCCGAACTCGTTGGAGGCCCCGATGAACAGCCAGTTCACGGCACTCACACGGCCGCGCATTTCTTCAGGCGTCGCAAGCTGCAGCACGCTGGACCGCACCACGACGCTCACCATATCGCTCGCCCCCACCACCAGCAGCGCCACCATGCTGACCCAAATCGAGCGGCTAAGCCCAAACACCACCGTCGCCGCGCCAAACAACCCGACGCACACCATCATGGTCGCGCCCGCGCGCCGCTGAATCGGTTTGAACACCAGCCACAAAGAAACACCAAGCGCGCCGAGCCCCGGCATCGCACGCAGCATCCCCAGCCCACGCGGGCCGGTGTGCAGCACGTCATGCGCGAAAATCGGCATCAACGCCACCGCGCCACCCAGCAGCACGGCAAACAAGTCCAGCGAGATAGACCCCAGCAGCAAACGGGTTTCCGCCACATACTTCAACCCTGCGAGCATCGTGCGAATGTCGAACGCCTTCTTGATCACCGTCACCGGACGTGACTTGATCGCGCCAACAAGAAACAGAAAACCAACCAGCATCACCAGCGTAAAGACGTACACCACCGGCGCGCCTTGCCACTTGCCCAGCGTCGCAATCGTGGCCGTGAAGAGCAGCCCGCCCAGCACCGGGCCCATCGAATTCGCAATCTGAAAGATCGTCGCGCCCCACGTGATCGCGTTCACGAAGTCGCCCTTGGGCACCAGCGAGGGCAGCATCGCGCTCGCCGCCGGACCGGAAAAACAACGTCCCGTCCCGATGAGGAACAGCACCGCATAGATCGGCAGAATACTGTGGATGGGGTGCAGCGAAATCCAGAGCAGTGCCACGGTGGCGACGGCCTGCAGTGTGTAGCAAAGCATGATCACGGTGCGCTTGTCATACCGGTCCGCGACGTGCCCGGCGGGCAGCATAAAGAACAGCCCTGGCAGAAACAACGCCAGCCCCGTGTACCCAAGGTTCAGCGCCGAATGCGTAATCTGGTACACCTGCCAGGCCACCGCGACGGACTGCGCCTCTGCCCCCAGGATCACCAGCAGCCGCGCCGTTTGGTACAGCCGAAAATCTCGCGACTGAAACGCCGCCGAACTCCGCCCCTGCTTGCCGTCCGTACTGTCACCTGCGCTCATGAAGCTCTATCGTTTCACACTTGGCCCTGGCTCTGACTTTGCGGTGAGCGGCACACGACCCGCTAAAATAGAGCCACAGGAGAAACAAATGTCCCACATGGTCTTTTGCAGCAAGTACAAAGCCGAAATGGAAGGTCTCGACGAGCCGCCGTTCGACTCCGACTTCGGCCAGAAAATTTACAAGAACGTAAGCAAAAAGGCCTGGGGCGAGTGGGTCGAGCGCCAGAAGATGCTGCTCAACGAGTACCGCCTGCAGCCCTGGACGCGCGAAGCCCAGGAGTTCCTCGTAGAGCAGATGAACGGCTTCTTCTTCGGCGAAGGCGAGGGCGGAGCGCTGCCCAAGGAATTCGTAGCCCCCAGCCACTAAGTTCTCGCCCATAACCCGACCAATCTTGTCATCCTGAGCGAAGTTCGCCAGCGTCATCGGCGGACGCAGTCGAAGGAATGCCGGGTGCCCCATCCTTTCGGCTTCATCGAAAGGGTGGGGTATCGAGCCTACGGCTCGACCGCACTCTCTCACCCACCCCAAACTTGTCATCCTGAGCGAAGTCCGCCAGCTTCATCGGCGGACGCAGTCGAAGGACCTGCATTTCCATCCGAATCCCCGCCGCCCTCATCCCGGGACGTCCTCCATCGAGTATCCTCAAGCAACACAGAGGACATTCCATGCAAGCGAAGCTAGCCCTGTTCCTCGCCCTACCTCTCGCAGCACAGGCCCAGCAGCCACAGCACGCCATGGTGGTTTCCATCCACCACTCCGCGTCAGACGCCGGCCTTTCCATCCTGAAGCAGGGCGGCAACGCGGTCGACGCAGCCGTCGCCACCGGCTTCGCGCTCGCCGTGGTCCTGCCCCAGGCCGGCAATATCGGCGGCGGCGGCTTCATGCTGATCCGCAACGCCAAAGGCGAAGCCCACTTCCTGGATTTCCGCGAGCGCGCCCCGCAAGCCGCCACCGCCGACATGTACCTCGACCCCGCCGGCAACATCGTCCCGGGCCTGTCTACCCTTGGCTACAAAGCCATCGGAGTCCCCGGCTCCGTCGCCGGCCTGGCCTACGCGCAAGCTCACTTCGGCAAGCTGACGCTGGCACAGGATATGGCCCCCGCCATCAAGCTCGCCACCGAGGGCTACGTTCTATCCGAAGCCGAAGCCCGCTCCCTGCACTCCACCAACCTGACCAGGTTCCCGGAGTCCAAACGTATCTTCCAGCGCGATGGCAATTACTACGCGGCAGGCGACACCTTCAAGCAGCCACAGCTCGCCGCCACGCTGAGCACCCTCTCCAAAAATCCGCAGGATTTCTACACCGGAGCCATCGCCAGGAAGCTCGCCGCCGACGTCCAATCTCACGGCGGCCTGCTGACGGAAGCTGACCTCGCCGCCTACAAAGTCGTGGACCGCAAGCCGCTTATCGGCACCTTCAAAACTCACGGCACCAGCTATGACGTCGTCACCAGCCCACCACCCTCGTCCGGGGGCATCGCGCTCATCGAAACCCTGAACATCCTCTCCGGATTTGATCTGCCCGGGCTTGGCACCGACCGCTCCCCCGCCCAGATTCACTACATCGCAGAGGCCTTCCGCCGCGCCTACATGGACCGCGCCGACTATCTCGGCGACCCCGACTACGCCACCATCCCGCTAGCGCAAATGGCAGCCCAAAAGTACGCCGACGCCTGGGCGAAATCCATCCTCCCCACAGCCCCCAGCCCGTCCGCGACACTGGTCCGCCCCACCGGCTTCCTGCCCCCACCACCCACCGGCGTGCCACATAAAGAGTCCACCCAAACCACCCACTACTCCGTGGTCGACTCCGCCGGCACCGCCGTCTCCACCACCTATACCCTCAACGGCCTGTTCGGCTGCGGCGCCACCGCGGAAGGCCTCGGCTTCCTGCTCAACAATGAAATGGACGACTTCTCCTCGAAGCCCGGCACGCCCAACATGTTCGGCCTCATCCAGGGCCCCGCCAACGCCATCGCTCCAGGCCACCGGCCACTTTCGTCCATGACTCCGACAATCGTCACCACGCACGAGGCTGGCCCGGGCAAACCCGGAAAGCTCGTTCTTGTCCTCGGCTCCCCCGGCGGCTCCACCATCATCACCACCGTCATCAACGACCTCATCAGCGTGCTCGTCAACGGCCTTACCATCCAGCAGGCCGCCGACGCCCCCCGCTTCCACCACCAGTACCTTCCGGACGTCCTCGACTTCGAAAAAGCCTTCCCGCAAGCCACCGTACAGGCCATGCAATCCATGGGCTACAAAACCAATCAAGCCAACCAGGCCGACGAAAAGAACCCCGGCGTCTGGGGCGACTCCGAACTCATCCAGGCCGACCCCATCACCGGCGCGCTCCAGGGCGGCCACGATAACCGCCGCAACTACGGCAAAATCTCCAGCTACTAGCCCTCTTCTGTTACAGAGGAGTTGAACCATCCGGGTGCCCCAGGTCTCGCTTCTGAGACCTGGGTTTCACCGAGGCACAAGACCACGTCGTCGGAAATCAAGCGCGGGTGCCCCAGGTCTCGATTCTGAGACCTGGGTTTCGGCAGAGGCATCGAACCGCATCGTCGAACAACCCGCCTTGCTTCTGCTTTTCGCCCCAGCTTCTTTATCCTTGTCGTTCCCGAAGGGAATCTGCGGTTTGTCCCCAACCACCCCACACATAGGCACCGCCGGCTGGTCCATCCCTCGCGACGCCTCCGCCCACTTCCCCACCGAAGGCCAGCACCTCCAGCGCTACGCCCAGGCCCTGACCTGCGCAGAAATCAACGCCACCTTCTACCGCGCCCCGATGCCGAAAACCCTGCGCCGCTACGCAGAGACCGTCCCCCCAAACTTCCGTTTCGCCGTCAAAGCCCCCAAAGCCATCACCCACATTCAAAGCCTTTCCTGCGACCCCGACCCCCTCAAAGCCTTCCTCGACCTGGCCGCCAACCTGGGCGACAAGCTAGGCCCCATCCTCTTCCAACTCCCTCCAAAACTAGCCTTCGAAGAAGAACTGGCCGAGTCCTTCTTCGACCTCCTCCGCACCCTCCACCCGGGCCCCGTCGTCTGCGAGCCACGCCACGCCACCTGGTTCACCCCCGCCGTCTCGCGCTTGCTCAAGCACCACAAAATCGCCCGCGTCGCCGCCGACCCAGCCCGCGTCCCAGAGGCTGCCATCCCCGGCGGCTGGCCAGGCCTGCGCTACTACCGACTGCACGGCTCGCCCGTCACCTACCGCTCGCCTTACTCAGCCGACTACCTGGCCGAGCTGGCCCCCAAACTCACCCCGGAAACCTGGGTCATCTTCGACAACACTGGCTCGAACGCCGCAATTCATAACGCGCTGGATCTGCAAGCAATCACCCAAACTCCTGCGACTTCGCCCAAACCGCAGGCCAGCTTCCGCGCAAATGCCGGCAGACCAGAATGACCTGATGGTCGCGTGCCTCTTCATTCCAGACGCCGTACGGGATGACCACGCGCGCGGCGACCCGGCAAGCCTCAAAGTTTTTCAGTTGATTGTCCAGGTCATCCCCCACCACGATCACATTTTCCGGCTCAAAGGCCCCATACCCCCGCGCATGAAAGCTGTTCGTACTGCTGATCGGCCCCGGCAGCCCATACTGCGGCCCATACAGTTCCAGCGCCCCCGCCTCCCCGTAGTTGTTTGCGAGCACCGCCAGCCTCTCCCGCTCGCCCGGCGCCAATCCGTCCCGCACCGCCGCCACCTGCTGCACGAACTCCGGCCAGCCCACTTCATCCGCCAGATCGCTGCTGCTCTTCACCTGGTGCGCAAACGCCGCGGACCCCGGCGCAAACATGGGTAGAAAGATTCCACTCACCGCAATCGCATCGACGAGCATCGCGCCAAACACCATACCCTGCGCGCCGGCCCGCATGCCCGTACGCAAACCGGCCGCCCATCGCTCGAATGCAACAGCTCCCGCAGAATACAGCACAGGGTACGCCGGCAGCAGGTAGTACCCACGACCCTTCGCCAGCGCAAACAGCACAAACGGCCCCACATAAAACAGCGTCAGCAGCCGGAATCGAGCGTTCCGCACCAGCCAGAACATCCCCGCAACCGCCAGCGGCAAAGCCAGCAATGTGTACTTGAGCTGGTCGGTGAAGTACCCGTCCGCACGCCCGAGCCGCACGTCCCGCGCATGAATATACGTCTCCATCTTCAGCGTAATAAATCCATGTATCGCCAGCCAGATCAGGTTCGGCGCTGCCACCACCGTCGCCACAACAATCCCGTACCAGAACCATCGCGATGAAAACCAGCGCCGGTCGGATGGCAGCGTAATCAGCCCCACCAGCAGGCTAGCCGCTAGGAACGCAATGCTGTACTTCGACTGCACCCCAAGCCCAATCCCCAGCCCGGCCCCGAGCCAGTTGCGCCCATCGCCCGTCGCCAGCACGCGCGTCGTGAACAGCAGCACGATCATCCAGGCCAGCAGATCCGGCGTGTTGTACTGCAGCACCGACCCAAACGCCAGCCCCAGCGGAAGCATCGCCAACGCAGCCAGAACCTGCGCAATCCGAGCGCCCCCAAGCTCACGAGCTACCAGCCCGGCCAGCACCACCGACACCATGTTCACCAGCGCGGCCGGCAGACGGAACACCTGCGGCGAAATCCCGAACAGCGCGACCGACAAGCGGCCCAGCAGCGCCGTCATCGGCGGATAAGCCGTAAAGCCCCAGTCCAGATGCCGCGCGTCGCTCAAAAACTGCAGCTCGTCGCGATGAAACCCATAGCCATCGCCAATCCAGAAGTGCACCAGCAGCAGCGGCAGCGAGCACACGCATAGCACCAGCAAATCACGACGAAAACCACCCTGCACCTGATCCATGCCCATCATCCTAACTTGTACGCCGGCACGCGGTACTCTGTTCACACAATGATCCTCGGCCTCTCTTCCCGGCTCTTCTACCCGCAACGCCTCACCCCCGCGCACCTTGACGCGCTCGCCGCTGCCGGCGCCTCCGTCATCGAGCTCTTCGCCGCGCGCCACCACGTCGATTACACCGACCGCAAGCAGACCCGCGAGCTCGCCGCATGGTTCCGCGACAGTGGCATCGCCGCCACGCTCCATGCCCCCCTCTCCACCGACCAATACTTCTCCCGCCACGCCTCGCCGACGCTCAACCTCGTCGCCGCAGACAAGCCCCGGCGCATCGACGCCATGGAAGAAATCAAGCGCGCGCTGGAGCTGGCCGAGTCCATCCCCGCCACCTCCTGCGTCCTGCACCTCGGCCTTTCGCAAAGCGACGAGTGGTCCGAATACACCCTCGAGCACGCCCTCACCGCCATCGAGCACCTCAAAGCCTTCGCCGCACCGCTGGGCGTAAAGCTGCTGCTCGAAAACCTCCCTAACCCCATCGCCACGCCCCAGCACCTGCTTGAAATCCTGCGCGTGGGCCACTTCGATACCTGCGGCATCTGCCTCGACATAGCCCACGCGCACCTCGCTGTTTCGAGCACGTCCGACCAGCCCATCGCAGAGGTCGTCGAGCTCCTCCGCCCCCGCATCGCCGAGCTCCACCTCTCCGACAACGACGGCCGCACCGACGTCCACCTCTGGCCCGCCAGCGGAGCCGAGCGCCCCGCCACCCTCGCCTCCGGCACCATCGATTGGTTCAACGTCTACGCCGCCCTTGACTCGCTCCCCGCACAAACCCCCGCCATCCTCGAAATCTCCGACACCCAGGTCCCCGACCTCGCCGCCGCCACCCGCATCGCGAAAGAAGTCTTCTCGCACGCCGCACGCCTCCGCCAATCGTCAGACTCCTAGAGCAATGCGGCATCCGCCTCTTGGTTGTCAACCCGAAGTGATCTGCGTTCGCCTTGCCTTTTTTGTTGTCATTTCGTAGCGCAGCGGACAAACCTGCGGCCAGGACCGCCTCTACCGCCGGGTGCCCCATTCATCACGGCACCATCGTGATGAGTGGGACCACAAATCCCCCCCCACCCTCAGGCGTAAACTAAAGCCTCATGGAAACGACCACCACCACCGCCCCCGTAGCCACCATCGCCACGCTAGCCGCCTACGAAGGCCAGACCGTAACGCTACAGGGCTGGCTCTACAATCTGCGCGCCTCCGGCAAGCTTCTGTTCCCCATCTTCCGCGACGGCACCGGCACCATCCAGGGCATCGTCCCCAAAGCCGCCGTCCCCGAAGAGCTCTTCGAAACCCTCAAGAATTTGACTTTAGAGTCGTCCCTGAAAGTCACCGGCAAAGTCCGCGCCGACGCCCGCGCGCCCTCCGGCTTCGAGCTCGACGTCGAGTCTCTCGTTGTCATCCAGCGAGTACCTGACGAGACCCCCTTCCCCATCTCGCTCAAAGAGCACGGCGTCGACTTCCTCATGGAGCACCGCCACCTCTGGCTCCGCACCCCGCGCCAGTCCGCCATCCTGCGCGTCCGCGCCACCATCATGAAGGCCGCCGCAGACTACTTCGACAACCACGGCTTTACCCGCACCGATCCACCCATCCTGACCCCCAATGCATGCGAAGGTACCAGCGAGTTATTCGAAATGGACTACTTCGATAACGACAAAGCCTATCTCACCCAGTCCGGCCAGTTATATGTAGAAGCTACCGCCCTGGCCCTAGGCAAGGTCTACAGCTTCGGCCCCACGTTCCGCGCAGAAAAATCCAAGACCCGCCGCCACCTTACCGAGTTCTGGATGGTAGAGCCGGAACTGGCCTACGCCGGCCTGGACGATTTACTCGAGTTAGCTGAAAACTACCTGTCCTACATCGTCTTCGCAGTCATGAAGAAGCACGCCGCCGACCTGAAAGTAATCGGCCGCGAAGTTACAAAATTGGAACTGGTCCTGGGCTCTGACTTAGTCGAAAAGCTGGGTGCCCCAGGTCTCGCTTCTGAGACCTGGGATGCCGGAATCGCCGCCAAATTCCCACGCCTGAGCTACGACGACGCTCACCAGATGCTCGTCGAAGCCCACGCCAGGGGCCTCGTAGAAACCCTCCACAAAGAAGGCGACGACTTTGGCTCCCCTGACGAAACCTACATCTCCAGCCAGTTCGACAAACCCGTCATGGTCCACCGCTACCCCAGCGCCATCAAGGCCTTCTACATGCAGCCCGACCCGGAAGATCCCACCAAGGCTCTCTGCGTAGACGTGCTGGCGCCAGAAGGTTACGGAGAAATCATCGGCGGCTCCCAGCGAGTAGATGATTACGACTTACTCAAATCAAGGATCGAAGCGCACGGCCTACCCCTCGACGCCTTCCAGTGGTATCTCGACTTACGCAAGTACGGCTCTGTCCCCCACGGCGGTTTCGGAATGGGCATAGAGCGCGTCGTAGCCTGGATCTGCGGCCTCGACCACGTCCGCGAAACCATCCCTTTCGCCCGCACCCTGAACCGCATCTACCCGTAGCACGGTATCAACTGAGCCCGGAAATGAGCTACACTGGTGTGGAGGATAAGGTCATGATAGCTCCCCACGCCATTGCCGCCATTCTGGGCCTCAGCAACAAAATCAACACTGTAAGCGAACTCGACTCGGCAGTTGCGGCTGGTCTTCCGAAGCGCTCGCTGGAACAGCTCTCGTCGCGCCTCTACAGCGACCGCAAAGCCGCATCCGAATTCAAGTTTGGTGTCGTGCCGCCCGCAACCTGGAAACGCCGCGGCAAGTTTCTGTCTGTCGCGGAAAGCGAACGGACAGAGCGCCAGGCAAGGGTGTTGGCCGCCGCCGAATTTGTCTGGGATGACCGTCCACTCGCGCAGGAGTGGATGAACAAACCGCACCCTGAGCTGAGAAATGTCTCTCCACTTTCTACCGCTCGCACTGAACTTGGCGCGCGACGGGTAGAAGATTTGCTCGACAAGCTTTTCTACGGACTGCCCGTCTGATGCTCGGCTTCCGCATTGCTGACGCTCGACATGAAATCTTCAGTCCTGTGGGGGCGATGCTGCAGGGCGGGCGCTGGAACTCGCCGGGACTTGCAGTCATCTATGCTGCAGAATCGTACGCGGGTGCACTGTTAGAAGTACTCGTTCATGCAAATCTTTCAAGAGCCCCACTGAATCATAGGCTCGTGACAATCACGATTTCAGAAGCAGTCAAAATTGAAACACTCTTTCCGCTTGATCTGCCGCAATGGAATGACGACGACCTGCGAGTGCCGAGAGCCTTCGGCGATCAATGGATACGTGAGGGGCGCAGTGCCGTTCTGCGGGTACCCGGCGTGGTGACCGCAGGGCGCGAAAACAACCTGATTCTCAACCCCTTGCACCCTGAATTCAAGCTGATTTCCGCTTCCTCGCCCGAAACGATCACTTGGGACCAACGTATCTTCAAGGCTCGCTAGCGGCACCGGCTACGGCCGCCCACCCACACTCGCGGGCAGCACGATCTGCTCCGGCACAGCCCTCAGCTTCTTATCCGCCAGCTCAATCCCCACCCAGTGTTCCCCATCCTTCATCCCCGCGGGCGGCGGAAACTCCACGATGTATCTGGTCCGCAAAAGCGTCACCAGGTTCTCAAGCGTCTGCATCCGCTTCCCAGCGCCGGTCGCGATCACCAGCCCGCCGGTCTGCTCGCACACCGGGTTGAAGCGCGTATCCAAATAGACCATTCCCAGGCTCATCGCCTTGTTCACGTTGCTCGCCACGCTGTCGTACTGCAGACCAAACAGCGTCACCCCGTGCTCGGCAGAAAACTTCATCAGTTCTTCGGTCGTTCGCCTGCCGCCATTGTCCTTGCCGTCCGTCAGCGCCAGCACCACGCGCACGCCCTTGCGGGTGCTCAGGTCCTGAGCCGCGTCATACATCGCATCCCAAAGCCGCGTTCCGCCCGCCTTCTTCATCGGATCTACCACGTCGCCGCTCTTGTCATTCACGTTCAACAAAGCTGCGGCGACGCCGTCTTTGGAGGCCGCAAGGAAGTCTCCCTGCTTCCGCACCTGCTGCCCAAACGTGTAGAACTCCACCTCATCCACCGGCCGCAGCGTGGCCCCTGCCAATGTCGCCAGGTCCTGCTTGAAGCTACCCAGCAGCCCCGCCTCACTGCCGCTGATGTCGAACAGGATCGCAATCGATAACGGCGCATCGCCCTGAACCGTCAGAAACGTCGGCTTGAACTCTGGGCCATCGTCGATCCGCAGCTTGATCGCATCCACTGTCAGTCCGCCAGCCGGCACCTTCGTCTTGCGCCCTACCGCGAGCATCGGCACCTGATAAAGCTTCGCGTCCAGCCGCAGCACTTGTACCGGCGCGGGCTCCTGCTGCGCCATTGCAGTCCCGCTCCACAGCGATAACAAACCGAAACCCAAAGTCCACGCTCTCATTCAAAACTCCGCTGAAGTGCAGGAACTATGGACAAACTAACAGGCCTTCGCAAACCCGCTGAACTTAATCTGCGAACCTGGCCCGCATCCTCCCGATCTGACCCTTGAAGCCCTGCACCATCCATCGCAGAGCGAACCCCGCCGCCACCAACGCACACCCTACAGCAGCCGCGGCGCCGTAAGGATGCTTCGTCGCCACCCACGTAAGCCCCACCGCCACCAGGTCCTCCGCGGAGCTCAGCACTACATTCGACACCGGCTCCGGAGAAGCGGTCACCACCGTCCGCGCGGCAGTCTTGCCACCATGCGCGACCGCCGCGATGACCCCTGCCAGCAGCACCACCGCCGCCTGCTCCACCGGCCCCAGCTGCGTCGACGCCCGGTAAGCCAGCAGCGCCGCCACCGGAACCCGCACAAACGTATGCGCAAAGTTCCAGATAAGGTCCACAAACGGTATCTTGTCAGCGAACATCTCCACACAAAACAGCGCGCCCCCCGCCCAAAGCGCCCACGGGTGCGCCAGCACGTCCAACCCGGCAGGCAGCGCGACCAGGTGGTACCGCGCCAGCAGCCCCAGCGTCACCGTCGTGGCGTAAAGGTTTAACCCGGCGGCAAAAGCGACCGCCACCAGAAACGGCACCAGCGTCCCCGCCGTTAGCAAATCATGATCCATCGCGGCCTCTCAGCTATTGTGCACCCGCCCGTTGACGTTCCTGGCTCTTTCAAGGATGTTACTTATATGAAAAGAAGTTCAGCCGTGCTGCGCGCCGGAGCCCTTGGCGCATCGTTTGCAGGCGTGCTCGCCGCTGCGCAGACACCTACCCAGGCCGCCTCCCCCGGCCAGAGCGCAACCGCCGGCACCTCCACCCAGACGCCTGCCAACGCCACCCAACCCGGGACCGCGCCGCCCTCGCAAACCATGCCCGGCACAGCGCTCCCGGCAACCGGCCGGCAGACGACCCTGGCCCTCCCCGCCGGCCCGCCCCCGGTCCTCGCCCCCGGCCAGGCCGTCACGCTGGATCAGGCCCTCGCCCTCGCCCAGGCCAACGAGCCCGCCTTCGCCACCGCCGCCGCCGCCGCCCGTGTCGCGCAGCTCGACCGGAAAATCGCCAAAGCCGCTCTGCTGCCGTCCGTCGTTTACCACAACCAATTCCTCTACACGCAGGGCAACCACGCCGGAAATCAGATCTTCCTCGCCAACAACAGCGTGCATGAGTACGTTAGCCAGGGCCTGGCTACCGAGTCCCTCTCGGTCGCCCAGTACAACGCCCTGGCCCGCGCCGCAGCCGCCACTGCCATCGCCACCGCCGAGCTCGAAATCACCCGACGCGGCCTCAGCGCCACCGTCATTGGCCTGTTCTACGCGGCCACCACTGCCGCCGGCAAAATCACCATCCAGCAACGCGCAGTCCAGCAAGCCCAGGACTTCGTCACCCAAACCACCCAGCGAGAAGCCGAGCGCGAAGTAGCCCACGCCGACGTCCTCAAAGCTCAGCTCACGCTCCAGCAGCGCCAGCGCGATCTCGCCGACGCCCAGCTTCAGCTCGAAAAATCCCGGCTCGATCTAGGCGTCCTCCTCTACCCCGACCCACGCACGCCCTACACGGTTTCCCTCCCCAACCCCGCCCCGCTGCCTGACCGCGCCACCATAGAAGCCGCCGCTATCAAAGGTAATCCCGAGCTAGCCAGCGCCCTCGCCTCCGTCCGCGCATCCTCCCTCGGCATCACGGCCGCCCGCGCCGGCTACCTGCCCAGCCTCGTCTTGAACTACTCCTACGGAATCGACGCGCCATACTTCGCCCGCAACACACCCGCCGGCTCAAAACAGCTGGGCTACAGCGCCTCCGCCACGCTCGATATCCCCATCTTCGACTGGTTCGCCACCCGCGACCGCATCAAGCAGGCCCAGATCCTGCGCGACGCCTCCAAGGTCCAGCTCACCTCCGCCCAGCGCACCCTCATCGCCAACACGCAGTCCTTCTACAACGAGCTCACTGTAGCCCACGACCAGCTCGCCTCCCTCCAAACCACCGTCGACACCGCCCGTGAAAGCCTCCGTCTCACGCGTCTCCGCTACGGCAACGGAGAAGGCACCGTGCTTGAAGTCGTCGACGCCCAGAACACCCTCACCTTATCCGAGATCGCCGCCCAGGACGGCACCGTGCGCTACCAACTCGCGCTCGCCAACCTGCAGATCCTGACCGGAACCTTCTAATGCCCAAAAGGAATCACAGCATGCGCCCCACCCACTTACTCCTGCTCACTCTCGCGCTCTTTGCCGGCTGCAAAAAGAAGGTCGCCGAGGTAGAAAAGCCCGTCGTAGTCGTCCAGGCGGAAAAGCCCGATCTCGGCGTCATCACTGAATCCATCACCGCCGACGCCATCCTAGCGCCCGTAGCCGAAGCCGCCATCCTGCCCAGGATCACCGCGCCCATCAAGCACTTCTACGTCCAGCGCGGAGCCCACGTCAAAGCCGGCCAGCTCCTTGCGACGCTCGAGAACAGCGATCTCGCCGCAGCCGCCACAGACAATGCCGGCTCCTACGACGCAGCCAAAGGCACTTACGCGACAGCCACCGCGTCCACGGTGCCAGAAGAGCAAACCAGGGCCCGGCTCGAGGTCACCCAGACCAAAGCCACGCTCGATCTCGACACCGCCATCCTCAAATCCCGCCAGCAACTCCTGGCCCAGGGCGCCATCCCCGGCCGCGACGTCGACACCCAGCAGGCCCTCGTCGTCAAGGACCAGGCGGCGTATGAAATCGCCCAGCAGCACCTGCAAAGCGTCCTCACCACGGACACCCGCGCGTCCATTGAAATCGCCAAAGGCAACCTCACCTCAGCCCGCGGCAAGCTGCAGGGCGCAGAGGCCCAGCTCAGCTACACCAACATAAAATCACCCATCTCGGGCGTCGTCACAGACCGCACACTCTTCGCCGGTGAAACCCCCGCCGCAGGCTCCCCCCTTATCACCATCATGGACACCTCCACCATGATCGCCAAGCTCCACATCGCGCAGGAGCAGGCCCGGCAACTCGTCCTCGGCGCCCCCGCCTCCATGCTCGTGCCCGGCATAGACGACCCCGTCAACGCCACCGTCTCTCTCATCAGCCCCGCGCTCGACGTCGGTTCGACCACCGTCGAAGTATGGCTCAAAGTCCCCAACCGCGCCAACCAGCTCAAGGCCGGAACCCCCGTCCACGTCACCATTAAGGGCCGCACGATCCATGACGCCATGCTGATCCCCACCGAGGCCGTGCAGCGCTCGAGCGAAGGCTCCGGTAAGGTCGTCGCTCTCATCACCAGCGAAGGCAAGTCGCTCAAAGTGCCCGTCACCACTGGCGTAGAGACCAAAGACTCCACCCAGATCCTTTCCGGCCTCAAAGCCGGCGATACCGTCATCACCGGCGGCGGCTACGGGCTCGACGACGGCACCAAAGTCAAAATCGGCCCCGCAGAAAAGAAGGATGCAGACGACGCCAGGCCCGGGGCAGACGACGACAAGGACGGCAAATGAACACGCCTTCCAGCACCCAAAAAGACAAACCCTTCTGGCTCCTTTCGCTCGCCAGGCCAATCTATTTCTTCCTCATCGTGCTCACCTGCGCGGGAATTTACGCCGCCTTCAAAACGCCCATCTCGGTCTTCCCGGATACCAATTTCCCCCGCGTAGTCATCGGCGTAGACAACGGCGTCATGCCCGTAGAGCAGATGCAGGTCACCATCACCAAGCCGATTGAAGACGCTGTCAACAGCGTCCCCGGCCTGCTCACCGTGCGCAGCACCACCAGCCGTGGCTCGGCGGAAATCAGCCTCTTCTTTGACTGGAATGAGGACATGTTCCGCACCCTCCAGCTCACCGATTCCGCGCTCGCCAAGATCCAGTCCAGCCTCCCCGCGACCGCCAGAATCACCACCAACCGCCTCACCTTCGCCACCTTCCCCATCATCGGCTACGCCCTCACCTCGGACCGTGACACCACCAGCCAGACCGCGCTCTGGTCCCTCGCCACCTACGAGCTCAAACCCCGCCTCAACCGCGTCCTCGGGGTAAGCACCGTCACCGTCCAGGGCGGTCAGGTGCCGGAGTTCCAGATCGTCCCCGACCCCGCCAAACTTCAGGCCGCCAACGTCACCCTTACCGACATCCAGACCGCCGTCCAGGCCTCCAACATCATCGATTCCCCCGGCCTCTACGAAGCCGACCACCAGCTCATCCTCGGCCTCGTCGGCGCACAGGCCACAGACGTCGAGTCCCTCTCGCAACTCGTCGTCAAGACCACCACCGCCGGCATCCCCGTGCGCGTCGCAGACGTTGCCACCATAGGCCCCGGCGTACTCCCCGTCTATACGCTCGTCCGCGCCAACGCCAGGCCGGCCGTGCTCCTCAACATCGCGCGGCAGCCCAACAGCAACACCGTTTCAGTCGCCACCGCAGTCGCCGCGGAAATTGAATCACTCAAGAAAATCCTGCCCGCCGGCGTCCACCTCACCGTCTTCTACGACCAGTCCCAGCTCGTCCATGAAAGCATCGGCTCCGTCCGCGACGCCATCCTTATCGGCCTCGCGCTCGCCTGCTTGATCCTGTTCCTCTTCCTCCAGGACTGGACCTCGTCGCTCATCGCCGGGCTCGTCATCCCCGTTACCGTAGCGATCACTATTTTATTCCTCTGGATCATCGGCCAGAGCTTCAACCTCATGACCCTCGGCGGCCTCGCCGCAGCCATCGGCCTGGTCATCGATGACGCCATCGTCGTCGTAGAAAACATCGTCGTCCACCGCGATGCGGGCCAGGGCCGGGCCGAAGCCGTACGCCTCGCCCTGCATGAAATCCACATCCCGCTCATCGGCTCCACTATCACTCCGGTGGTCGTCTTCCTGCCCCTCATCGCCGTTACCGGCGTCACCGGAAGCTTCTTTCGCGCGCTCGCCGTCACCATGACCGCCGCGCTGCTCACGTCGCTCTGCCTGGCCCTCACCTTCACGCCGGCCTTGTCCCTGAGCCTCCTTCGCCAGAAGAAAGCTGGCGCCACAGCTCACGACCCCGTCTCCGGTGAAAAGAACGGCCCCGTCATGCAGCGCGTCCTCAACACCCACGGCAAGGCGTTGAGCTGGACCATCACCCGCCCCTGGTCGCTCGCCGTCATCGCCCTCGTCCTGCTCGTCGCCGGCTACTTCACCTACGGCGCGCTCGGCTCCAACCTGCTACCAGAGATGGACGAAGGCGCCTTCATCCTCGACTACACCATGCCCGCCGGCAGCTCGCTCGCGGAAACGGACCGCGTCGTTTCGCACGTCGAACGCATCCTCGCCGGCATCCCGGAAGTCACCATCACCACCCGCCGGACTGGTCTCCAACTGGGCCTCGCAGCCGTAACGGAAGCCAATTACGGCGACATCTCCGTCATGCTCAAAGCCAGGCGCGACCGCGACATCGACGAAGTCATCGCCGATGCACGCGCCAAGGTAAAACGCGAAGAACCCGCCCTCGACGTCGAGTTCACCCAGGTCCTGGAAGACATGATCGGCGACCTCTCCAACTCACCCGAGCCCATCCAGATCAAGCTCTTCTCCTCCGACGTCACCCTCATCCGCTCGCTGGGCCCCAAAGTCCAGGCCGCCATCCAGGCCATCCCCGGCGTCGTTGACACGCAAAACGGCGTAGACAACACCCTTTCCGGCCCCGCCACCACCTTCCAGGTCGACCCCGTCGTCGCCAGCCGGCTCGGCTTCACCCCACAGGAAATCGCGGAAGACGCCACCTCGCTGCTCGACGGCCTCACCACCACCGAGCCCGTCATCCAGGCCGGCCGCCCCTACACCGTCCGCATCCGCATGGGCCCGGACCACCGCGCCTCGCTCGCCGCCATCAAGAACACCGTCTTCAACTCCGCCTCCGGCCATACCGCAACGCTGGGCGAGCTCGCCACCATCGTAGAGCTCCCCCCGCAGAACGAAATCCGCCGCGAAAACCTCGAGCAGGTCGTCCTCGTCAGCGGCCGGCTGGAAGGCTCGGACCTCGGCGGCACCATGGTCAAGGTCAAGGACGCCGTCACCAAACTCAGCCTGCCCGCCAGCGTCCGCGTCGTCTACGGCGGCACCTATGAAGAGCAGCAGAAATCCTTCTCGGAACTAGCCCAGGTCCTCGTCCTCGCCCTCGCTTTAGTCTTCGGCGTACTACTCGTCGAGTTCCGGAACTTCGCCGCCCCCACCGCCATCCTCACCAGCTCCGTCCTCTCCATGGCCGGCGTCCTCGCCGCCCTCTTCATCACCAAAACCAACTTCAACGTAGCCAGCTTCATGGGCCTCATCATGGTCATCGGCATCGTGGCCAAAAACGGCATCCTGCTGCTCGACGCCGACGAACGCGCTCGCACCGAAGGCGCCAACGCGCTGGACGCCATGCTCCACGCCGCCAACCGACGCCTGCGCCCCATCCTGATGACCGCCATCGCCGCCATGTGCGGCATGCTCCCCTTGGCCTTCGCGTTCGGCTCCGGCTCGGAAATGCTCAAGCCCCTCGCCATCGCCGTCATCGGCGGCCTCCTCATCTCCGTCCTCCTCAGCCTCATCGTCACCCCCGCCCTCTACTACCAACTCACCTACCGCTCAGAGCGCAACGAGCCACAACCGGGCACCTGCAACGAACAACTCATCCTCCACTAGACAAGCATGGAACCAGGAACAAAGTCGTCATCCTGAGCGAAGAAACACACGGCCTCATGTGTATTTCGCAGTCGAAGGACCTGCATCTCCCACCGGAGCGCCTCACCCTCAGAAACGACCCACAACCAAAAACCTTGTCAAGCCCCAAAAGGTCCCTGCCTCCTCCCAAACCCAACAAACCAAACCGCTTACGCCCCAAAAATAGTTGGCATACTTACCCCTGCCCACCTGCTATCCTTAAGACAGTCATAACGAAATGCCTCCAACTCACCCGGAAAGCATCCTCACCGAACCTTGAGTCCAGACCTAACCCCAATCCCTTGAAGACTTTAGCCCCATAGCAGGGGAGGGGGGGTACCGGAGTATACTTTGGAGGTTCGGGCCTCATCCTCCAACACACCAGGAGAGGCACTGGAGGATGCCATGAGTCTCACCGGAACCAAGCTGCAGGAAGGCCCCCTGGAACTCGCAAAAGTCACCGCGCAGAGCCTGCTGGACCGCAAACGCAAGTCTCACCCCATCACAGCGCTCACCGCCTACGACTACCCCACAGCGCGCCTTGTAGACGAAGCCGGGATCGACCTGATCCTGGTCGGCGACTCGCTCGGCATGGCCGTCCTGGGCTATGAAAACACCCTCAGCGTAACGCTGGAAGACATGCTCCACCACGCCAAAGCCGTCCGCCGGGCCACTCGCCGCGCGCTGCTGGTTGTGGACCTCCCCTTCGGCAGCTTTCACGTCTCGGGGGAAGACACGTTGCGCAACTGCATTCGCCTGGTAAAAGAAGCCGGTGCAGAGGCCGTGAAACTCGAAGGCGGCGCAGCGCAAGCGCCTTTGGTAGCTGCTCTGACGCAGGCAGAAATACCTGTAGTCGGCCACATCGGCCTGACCCCCCAGGCGCTGCACCGCATGGGCGGATACCAGGTCCAGGGCCGCTCGGAACAAGCCGCCAACACGCTGCTCGCAGACGCCCGCGCGCTCGAGCAAGCGGGCGCAATTGCCATCGTGCTTGAAGGCATTCCCCGCGAGCTGGCCGCCGAAATCACCGCCGCGCTCACCATCCCAACCATCGGGATCGGCGCCGGCCCTGACTGCGACGGACAGATCCTCGTCTTCCACGATGTCTTCTCGCTGGCCTTCCGCAAGCCCGCAAAATTCGTCCGCAGCTTCGGCGATTCAGCCCAGCTCATGCGCGATGGACTCGAAGCCTTTCGCAACGCAGTGGAAAGCAAAAGCTTCCCCAGCGACGCGGAAAGTTACCACATGCCCGCCGGCATCCACTTCGGTGCCAAAGCGTGCAGATAGTCCACACCATTCAGGCCCTGCGCACTGCGCGCAAAGCCTTCAACGCCGGCAGTGTAGGTCTGGTCCCAACCATGGGTGCCCTGCACGCCGGCCACCTGTCGCTCATCCGGCAATCACGCCAAACCTGCACGCAAACCATCGCCACCATCTTCGTCAACCCGTTGCAGTTTGGCCCCGCGGAGGACCTCGACCGCTACCCCAGAACGTTCGCAACCGACTGCGATTTGATGGAAGCTGAAGGCGTCAATGTACTCTTCGCTCCCAGCGCAGCGGAGATGTATCCAATCCCAACCCAAACCTGGGTCGAGGTCCCCACGATCGGCAGCCGCCTGGATGGCGCCTCGCGGCCCGGCCACTTCCGCGGCGTCGCAACCGTGGTCGCAAAGCTCTTCAACATCGTGCATCCGGACCGCGCCTATTTCGGCCAGAAAGATGCCGCACAAGTAGCCGTGCTGCGCAGGATGGTGCGCGATCTCAACTTCGATCTGGAGCTCGTCGTCTGCCCCACGGTACGAGATCCGGACGGCCTCGCGCTGAGCTCGCGCAATCGCTACCTGAGCCCTGCGCAGCGCGCCGCCGCACTCACACTTTCACAGGCTCTACGCAACGTGGAGCAGGCTTTTCAAAGCTCCGAGCAATCCGTGGCAACGCTTCAACAATTGTTGCTCGCTCCCCTGCAGCAGGAGCCCGCGCTCAAGCTCGACTACGCTGAAATCGTCGATCTTGACGATCTTCAACCGCTCAGCAATCTCGACCACGGCGGGCTCGTCGCAGTCGCTGCGTGGCTTGGCGAAACACGCCTGATCGATAATCTGGTTCTCCCCCCGGGAGGCCCGCGATGAACGTCCTGCTCGGCGTCGGCGGGGGCATCGCGGCTTACAAAGCAGCGGAGCTGGTGCGTGAGTTGCAGCGCCACGGCCATGAAGTCCAGGTCGTCATGACGGCCAACGCAGAGCGCTTCATCACGCCGCTTACGCTGGCCACGCTGAGCGGAAACCAGGTGCTGCGTTCACTCTGGTCGCCTGCCCAGCCGGAGCTGGCAAGTGGTTCTGCAGAGACCTTCGACATCGAACACATTCGCATTGCGCAGCAAACGGACTGCATCGTCATTGCGCCCGCAACCGCGAATCTGATTGCCCGTTTAGCCCACGGCGAAACCGGCGATCTACTCTCGGCGATCTGCCTTGCCAGCACCGCGCCTTTGCTGCTGGCGCCAGCCATGAACGTCAACATGTGGAACCACCCTGCGACCCAGGCCAACCTGGCCACGCTGCGCAGCCGCGGCGCACAAATCATAGAGCCCGCATCCGGCGATCTGGCCTGCGGCATGGTCGGCCAGGGCCGTCTGACTGAGCCCGTGGAGATCGCGCAGGTTGTCTTCCAAACTCTGCGCCAATCACGCGATCTGGCAGACCAGACCGTGCTGATCACAGCCGGTGGAACGCGCGAACCGATCGATCCGGTGCGCTATCTCGGCAACCGGTCCAGCGGCAAGATGGGTCATGCGCTGGCCGCAGCGGCGCTGGCTCGCGGCGCAAAAGTGATCCTGATCACCGCCGCGCAGACTGCCGTTGAGCTGCCACTCCAGCAGGTCAGGGTCAACACTGCGGCAGAGATGCAACAGGCTGTCCTCGACCATCTACCGCAGGCCACAATCGTCATCATGGCCGCTGCGGTGGCGGATTATCGGGTGAGCGCCAGCGCGCCGCAGAAGCTGAAAAAGCAGCCGACACTGACGCTTGAGCTGACCCAGACAGAAGACATCCTGAAGCAGATCATCGCGCACCGACGTGCAGGAACCATCGTCATTGGCTTCGCCGCAGAGACAGAAAACCTGCTGGAGGAGGGACGCCGCAAGCTGCTTGAAAAGGGTGTCGACGCGATCGTCGCAAACGACGTCTCCGCCTCCGACGCCGGCTTTGAAAGCGACCACAACGCAGGCACGTTCCTCACTCGTGACCGCGAGATCGCCCTGCCGCACGGAACCAAACGCGCCATGGCAGACCGCATCTTCGCGGAGCTGCTGCAGCTCGTGAAGCCGGCCGTCACATCGGCTTAGTGGCCCGGTACCGTAGAGAAGGAGCACCCATGCAGCGTCGTCAATTTCTCAGATCGTCGCTGTTGACCGCGGGCGCGCTGGCAGCGACACGCGTTGGTGCTTCACCTCCAACCCCGCCGCTGCCCCGCTTTCCAGGCGCGGATCCCCGTTGGCGAACCACGTGGGAAGCCGCGCTTGGCATGCTCGCAGCCAACATCAAGGTGGTCCCGGGGTACGATCAGCCGGTGCTGCTGGAAGGCAGTGTGTACGCAGGAATCTGGATGGAATGCGCACCGCAGGAAGGGCTCGTGTACGGGCGCATGAATCGTTACATCACCGCGGGCAGCGGGCTTGCTTCCCCGCTGAAAGCCGCGCGTAACAACCACATGGCGTTCTTCGCACTGCAACGCGAGGACGGCCAGTTGCCTGCGAGCATCAAGATGACAGAGGCCGGCTTCGGCCAGATTCAGATGGTCGTGCCGATCGCCGCGACCGCTTATGAGCTGGCTCAGCAGACCAAAGATGCCGAGTTGCTGGAGAAGGCGTACACCGCCTGCGGCAAGTGGGATGCGTGGCTGCGACGCTACCGCGATACCCGCAAAACTGGCCTCGTGGAAGGTTTTTGCACGTATGACACCGGCCATGACAATAGCCCGCGGTGGAAGGGGATCCCGAACCGTTGCCCGGACGCAGACGCGCGCAAGTGCCCGCCCATCGCGACGATGCCTTACCTTTGCCCGGACCTGTCCGCAACCGTATACGGGGGCCGCATCGCGCTGGCGGCCATGGCGAGGGCGCTCCACAAGCGCGACGAAGAAGCTCGTTGGCTGCAGGATGCAGAGCGCATTCGCAAGCTGATCCTGACCAGGCTGTACAGCCCTGAAGACGCGGCTTTCTATGATCTGGACGCGCAGAACAATTTCATCAGGGTACGCTCTGACGTCATCAGCCGCGTGATGGGCGAGCACGTTCTGGACCCTGTACACGACAAAGCTATCGTCGAGGAAGTCTGGACGCGGCAACTGCACAATCCGAAGGCTTTCTGGGCGACGTATCCGCTGACTTCCATCGCGCAGGATGACCCCGCGTTTGTGCGGCCGATCCCGCGCAACAGCTGGGGCGGCGCCACGCAGGCACTCACTGCTCTGCGGGCGCCGCGATGGATGGGCTACTACGGCAAACAGGCGGCGCTCAATCACCTGATGGGCCAGTGGGTGGAGGCGATCAGCCGTCACACCGAATTCCGCCAGCAAATGGATCCGGATACTGGGGACTTTACGCAGAAAGACCCTAGCGGCTACTCGCCCGCTGCGCTGGTGTATGTGGATTTTATCGACCGCCTGCAACACTCTGCGATCGCGCAACAACCTGGCAAATAGACGCTCGCTCGCGCTGCGCGCCAGGCAAATGCAGGTTGACCCCACCCATGGGCAAAGCTAGGATAGGGCATCTGGTGTTCGGGAAGACGGTGAGAGTCCGTCGCTACCGCGTAACTGTAAACGTTGAGAGTCTGGCAGGGAGTTCAAGCCACTGGAGCGCAGGCGCTCTGGGAAGGCCGCCCGGACTTGTTGAAGCGTAAGTCAGGAGACCGGCCAGATGAGTTTGGGCTTGCTTTGACTTCGCTGGGAGAGTCAGGGGGCATATCCGCACGTGTGTTCAAACGTTGCGAATCCGCTGCCAATTTTCGTCCCGCTCAATGGTCTGGCGCTCCCGCGTCCGGCCGGAAGGAGCGTTGTGATTTTAACGAAGGATGCGGCAGCAGCCGCGCCGCAGCGTCGCCATGCGACGCTGAAAACGTGGTCCGTGGTGGCCGCGCTTTGCGCGCTGCTGGTGCTCACCGTGCTGGTTTGTGTGTCAGTCGGGGCGGTGCATTTGCAGGTTGGCGCGATGGCACGCGCTGCGCTTGGCCGGCCCAGCGCGCTGACTGAAACCGAACGCACAATCCTGTTTGCCGTGCGGCTGCCGCGCGTGCTGGCCGCGGCCGTGGTGGGCGCGGCGCTGGCTGTTTCCGGGCTCATGTTTCAAGGGCTCTTTCGCAACCCGATGGCTGACCCCTACATCATTGGGGCCTCTGGCGGTGCGGGGATTGGGGCTTGTATCGGCATCGTATTCTTCTCGCAGGCCGCGCTGTTTGGCATCACGGCGACTTCCCTGTTCGCATTTGTAGGTGCGGTGCTGGCGATGATTTTGGTCTACTTTTTGGCACGCACCGGCGGCCGTACTGCCAGTGTGACGCTGCTGCTGGCGGGCTTTGCGGTGGGCACCATGCTGGGCCAATCGACTTACCTGTTTGAGGTTTTCGACCCCAACGGCGGCACTACCGCACGCATTGTTGCTGCGTGGCTGCGTGGGATCATCGGGATTCCGCTATGGCAGCAACTGGGTGTTGCCGCTGCGTTGTTGGCGTTTGGCCTGGTGGCGGCTTTTCCGCTGATGCGCCGGCTGAACACGCTCGCGCTGGGTGACGAATATGCGGATCAGCTCGGCATCAGCGTGGAAGCGACGCGCGCCGGAATTATTCTGGTGGGGTCGCTGCTAACGGCTTTGGCGGTCTCACTTGGCGGGTTAATCGGCTTTGCAGGGTTGATCGTACCGCACGTGGCCCGGTTACTGCTGGGGCCGGATCATGTGCGCCTGCTGCCGGTAACGGCGCTCGCCGGGGCCATTTTTCTGGTCGTGACGGACACCATGGCGCGCACGCTTTTTGCGCCTACGGAGATTCCGGTCGGCATCCTGATGGTGTTTGTGGGCGGGCCGTTTTTTCTGTACCTGCTGCGCAAGAACAAGCGGGAGTACAGCCTGTGAGCTCGCCATTGGTTCTGGACCGGGTGGGCTTCCGGTATGGTCCGCGCAGCATTCTGGAAGGGGTGTCGCTTACGCTTGCGCCGCGTACGTGCACGGCGTTGATCGGCCCTAACGGCGTGGGTAAAACGACTTTGTTACGGCTCGCTTCCGGCGCGCTTGCAGCCAGCGATGGCAACGTGACGCTGGCTGGCCGGCCGGCTTCTTCGCTATCGAAAAAAGAGCGCGCGCACCGGGTGGCGCTGGTGCCGCAACAGCTTGAGGTTCCGTTCGACTTCACGGTGCAACAGATCGTCGAGCAGGGGCGAAGCCCTTACCTGGGACTGCTGCGCGGACCCCGGCGAGAGGACCGGCTCGCAGTAGACCGGGCCCTGGCGCTGACGGACGTGACCAGCCTGCGTGACCGCGTCTTCAACGAGCTCAGCGGGGGCGAGCGGCAGCGCGTAAAGATCGCGCTGGGGCTGGCACAGCGGGCCGAACTTCTGCTGCTCGATGAGCCCACGCAGAATCTGGATATTGGCCGGCAGGCCGAGCTGATCGACCTGCTGCACGCCCTGCGCGATGAGGGCTTAACGATCTTTGCTTCCATCCATGATCTGCATTTGATCCCGGGAAATTTCGACCAGGTGCATCTGCTTGGGCCGGAGCACTCGCTGATTACGGGGACGCCGGAAGACGTGCTGACGGTTGGTCATTTGACCCGCGCGTTTCATTGCCCGCCCGGCCGGCATCCTCTGCTGATGCCGCGGTTGGCGGTTGATGCGAATGAGGAGGTTCCGGCTTGAAACCTCCGAGCCCGTTGATCGTGATGGTCTTTACCGCATTGATGTTCTGCTTCGCCAGGCGCACAGTAACGGGCGAAACAGTGCGGATGGTAAGGACGTTTGAGCGCTATCGCATCGTCTGCCTGATGCCGAGCATTACGAAGACCGTGTTCACGATTGGTGCGGGCGATGGCGTCGTCGCGGTGAGCGACTATGTTCCATACCCGGATGCTGCATGAATAATCCTGAGGTGCAGGTGCGCGAGTTGGCCGCGTGGGGGCTGGATGATTATGCGTATCGACCGCTGCATTGCGAGGCTGTTGCGGGCGATCTGACGGTGCCCTTACCCACGTATGAGCCGGTGGTCGCAGGTGGATGGAATGCGCTGCGGGAGCGCATGGCTCTGCAGGCAACGCGTCCGGATCTGCTGAAGGAAATGCATGGTCTGGAGTGGTCCCTGGAGGTGATCGATCTGCGCGCTCTGCTTTCTTTTCAGCGCAGACTGCAGTTCAATCCGGGCTTTGATCCAAGGCCGCAGCAAGACCTGCTGGAGGTCTGCTTTGGCAAGCCGCAGAGGCCCCTTTACGATGTTGAACGCATTGACGCGCGCACGCTGACATTGCGCTCGAGCAACCCCAATCTGCAAATTGAGCTGCTTGCTGGAACTCCGTTTGTCAGCGTCTCGTGCGGCAGTCCGTTCCTTGAAGTTGGCGCGTTCCAAGGACGCTGGTTTCTGCGCGATGGCTACCACCGGGCCTACCAATTGCTGCGCCAGGCAATAACGATGGTGCCCGCCGTTGTGGTGCAGGCGCAGACGCTTGAGGAGCTTGGTGCGACCCGGCCGTGGTTCTTTGCGGAAGCGGTTTTGTTCAGTGAGAGGCCGCCACGACTGCTTGATTTCTTGAACGATAGCTTGACAATCACTTACACGCGCCCCGTTCTGACCAAGTCGCTAAGGATCACTATCGACGAGAGTTACACCCCGCAAAGCGCGGCAGGAGACGATGTGACCGAAGGGCGGCGTTGGTTGCGGGCGTGGAAATGAACGGGCCGTGCGCGAAGGCAATCATGGTGCTTGGGACGGGCTCGCACGTGGGCAAATCGCTGCTGACGGCGGCGCTGTGCAGGATTTTTGCGGAGGAAGGGTACCGGGTTGCGCCGTTCAAATCGCAGAACATGTCGTTGAATTCCGCAGCTACGCCGGACGGGCTGGAAATAGGACGCGCGCAGGCTTTGCAGGCCGAAGCCGCTGGCGTTGCGGCGTCCGTACACATGAATCCAATCCTGCTGAAACCCTGCGGCGAGATGAGGTCGCAAGTGGTAGTGCGCGGCAAGATCTGGGGTACGCTGAGCGCCGCGGACTACCACCTGCGGCGCGTGCATGAGCTGTTGCCGATCATCACGGAAAGCTTTGAAATCCTTGCCGCGCAGAACGATGTCATCATCCTCGAAGGCGCGGGGTCGCCGGCCGAAATCAACCTGAAGCAGCATGACATTGTGAACATGCGGATGGCAGAGTTGGCTGACGCGGCTTGCCTGCTGGTGGGCGATATCGATCGTGGCGGCGTGTTTGCTTCTCTGCTGGGCACGGTGTTGCTGCTGGACGCAAACGAGCAAGCCAGGGTGCGCGGATTTGTGATCAACAAGTTTCGCGGGGATGTTGCGCTGTTGCAACCGGGCGTGACCATGATGGAGCAGCGCCTGAGCAAGCCGTGCCTGGGCGTGGTGCCGTATCTGCCGGCACTGCAGCTTGAAGATGAAGACAGCGTGTCGCTTGAAGACCGCGCTGTGCGTGCGCCGTGGCGACGTTCAGATGAGCCCGGAAGGCAGTTGCGAATTGCGGTGATCAACCTGCCGTCGTTTGCAAACTTTACTGATTTTGACTCGTTGCGCAGCGAGCCTTCGGTTGATCTGCGCTTCTGTTCAGATGCGGGATCGCTAGCGCATGCGGACGTGGTTGTCCTGCCCGGCAGCAAGCAGACGGTGGACGACCTGGAGTGGATGCGTGCGCAAATGCTCGATGTTGCGGTAGAAAACCATGCGCGGACAGGGCTGGTTGCAGGCGTCTGCGGCGGCTATCAGATGCTGGGCGAAGAGATTACCGATCCGCATGGCATCGAGCGTGCCGGTGCCGTGCGAGGGCTTGGTCTGCTGCCGCTTGTGACTGAAATGCAGCAGGTCAAAGTGACGCGCGTCTCGCAGGCCGTGACGGCGATGCCGGCGCTTTTTGGACAGCCGCTTCCCCCGCTGCGGCTCAGCGGCTATGAGATTCACATTGGCAAAAGCTCTGTGCGCGGCGCTACCCCATTTGCCCGGCTTGAGGGCCCGCCCGCGGGCTCTGATGGTTGCGTTTCAGCTGACTCGCGAGTGTTTGGAACGTACCTTCATGGCGTGTTCGATGAGGATGAGTTCCGTCATGGCTTCATCGCTGCGGCGCGTGCGTTCCATCGGCTGGCGGCGGCGCACGCGCTGGACTCCTGGTCCGCGAAGCGTGCGGAGTCGTTTAATCGTCTGGCTGCTGCGGTTCGCGCGGCGTTGGATATGCCTACGCTTTTTTCCTGGGCGGGGCTGCCATTTCCGGGGCCTCGCAGGGCGGAAGCTGGTGCGCCATGACGCGGCCGCAGCTCATTTTGGCGGCCTGTGTGGCCGACCTGCTGGCCGGTGATCCCGAGTGGTTTCCGCACCCTGTCCGGTTGATGGGCGCGGCCATTACGCGCGGAGAAGCCGCACTGCGCGGGCCGCAGCACACGGCTCGGCGAGACCTTGCTACCGGGGCCTTGCTGACGATTGGACTTGTCGCTGGGTGCTATCTGATTGCAGATACTTTGCTGAAGGCGGGGTACAAGCGGTCGGCTGCACTGGGAGGCGTGCTGGAGCTTGGGCTGGCGTGGACGTGCCTTGCCGCGCGTAGTCTGCATGACGAGGCCTCCGCCGTACTGCGGGTTCTTGATGCAGGCGATTTAGCGCTGGCGCGGGCGCGGCTTTCGCGCATCGTAGGGCGCGACACGGTAGACCTGGATGAGGCTGAAATTTGCCGCGCTGTGATTGAGACGGTGGCAGAAAGTCTTTCCGATGGTGTGCTGGCGCCGCTGTTTTACATGGCGCTGGGGGGAGTTCCGCTGGCCGTGGCTTACAAGGCGGTGAACACGCTGGACTCCATGATCGGCCACGCGGACGAGCGGTATTTTTACTTTGGCAAGTTTGCCGCGCGGCTGGATGATGTCGCAAATCTGGTGCCGGCGCGCGTTACCGCGTTGGCCATTGTGAGCGCCGCCGCGCTGCTGCCGGGGTGCGATCCCGCTGCGTCGTTCGCGAGCTGGCGACGCGACCATGCAGCCCACAAAAGTCCGAATGCAGGGCATCCAGAGAGCGCGATGGCGGGCGCGCTGCAGGTACGCCTCGGCGGGCAGAACCGCTACGCAGGCGAGGAGATTACGACTCCTTTTCTTGGTGCCGACCTGGCGCTTGCCAGCGCAGAGAGTGCAAGTAGATGCCTGCGCGTGGCGGCGCTCGCGACGGTGATTGGTTCCCTGCTTGCGGCGTTTGCTGCGTTGCGCGTGACGAGGGCCGGCAAGCGATGAGCGCGACCCTTCCACGTCACGGCGGGCAACTACGTGCGGTCGCGCAGCAGTTTGGGCTGGCGACGGAAAGCCTGCTGGACCTGAGCGCGAACATCAATCCGGCGGGGCCTCCCGTTGGTGCGCTCGCCGCCATGCAGGTTGCGCTGGCCGGCGGAGATTGTCTGACGCTGTACCCCGACCTGGACGAGGCGGTGCTGAAGCATGCGCTGGCCACCTACGCCGGCGTTTCGTCTGGGCAGGTAGTTGTGGCGAACGGCTTTGTTCCTCTGCTGGACGCGGCGGTTCGCGCGCTGGGCGTGCGGAGTTGCCTGGTGCCGGTGCCGGCGTTCAACGAATACCGCCGCGTGCTGGAGCAGAACGGCGTAGAAATTACACCCGCGCCACTGCAGCCAGGGAGCAGTTTTCGCTATGACCTGAGTGCCTGCCTGCCAACGGCGTGCGACGCCATTCTGCTGGCCAACCCACAGAATCCAACGGGAGTTCTGTGCGCTGCGGCTGATCTGCTGGCCTTTGTGACGCAGGCCGGCGAAGCGGGCAAGTACGTCTTTCTGGACGAGGCGTTCATCGATTACACCCCGGAGGATTCACTTGCGGGTGCCATTGGAGGGCTGCCAAATCTTGTTGTTTTCAGGTCGCTGACCAAGTTCTTTGGCATGCCGGGCCTGCGCGTGGCTTATGCGCTTGCGGAGGAAAAACTTTGTACGAAGATTGAGCGCTGGGTGGCCCCGTGGTCGGTGACCTCGCTCGCGTCCATCGCCGCGGTGGCTGCGGAGAGCGACCACGAATACGCCCGCACGGCGATTGAAGAGAACGCCACGCGCCGCTCCGCTATGCGTAATGGGCTGGAGCATCAGGGCGCGACTGTAATGCCGGGCGCGGCGAATTTCCTGTTTTTCAAAACAGAAACATCGCAGCTTTGGAGCAGGCTGATCGCGGAGCATCGCATCGCCCTGCGCTCCTGCGACAACTACGAAAATCTGGCTGCCGGCTATTGCAGAGCCGCGGTCCTGGGCGCGGGGGCCAACGCGCGATTGGTCAACGCGCTCGCCAGCCTTAGGACTGGCGAGAATCCCACGCGCTGACGACTCCTGGAGCCGGATCCTTCAGCGCGGAGATCCGGCGGGTGAGTTCTCAACTGGGGCGATCGTTCGGCTTCGGTAGTCCTTTTATCTTACTCAGGTGGATTGGAAGGCTGGGCTCGGACGTCGCTGAGGGCCGAGTCAGGTTCCGGCCGATGGGGGGGAAGGGCATGGCCGACAGGCTGAAAGATCTCTGCGGTGCTACTCGGAAAGAGAGAGCGTTGTAAGCGCTATGCGCGAATGACATATCCTCACGGAGCATCAGGGAATCCTGCCTCCCTAGCTACGATATGCGGAAACATTGGGAAATATGCAGAAGCGTCGGCGAGAAGAAGAAAAAAGGTAGAAAAAAACCACTTTTTGGACGTCAGCAGAGCTGAACCCAGCTTTACATTTGGACGGTGGGATCGAGTGAACGGCAAATTCCACAGGCAGGAAAATGCTCCCTGCGGGGTGCAGTGGTTTTCCGATCAACTCTCTCGCCGTCAGGACCTGAAGCTTACCCAATGACTAATACTGCTTTGCCCAGGAGTTTTATGCCCCGCTTTTTGTCGCGCTTACTGTCTTGCAGATCCGGTGCCTCCCGCCTTCCGAAGCTCGTCTTCGCCCTCGCGGTTGCTTTCGGCCTAAGTGTCTCGGCCGCGGCGCAGCTCCAGACCACGATGACCCTTACCCAATCCGCCACCTCCGTCCCAGCCAACACGGCTGTGACGATTACGGCGACGGTGGTGGACCAGAACGGCGCAAAAGTAACGAGCGGCCTGGTCACGTTTTGTAACGGAACTGTCGATCCGGGCTCGTGCACGGGTGCCAGCTTGCTCGGCAACGCGCCGGTCGTGCGCAGCGGCGCGGCGGTAGGTACCGCCACCCTCCGAATCAAAAGTGCGTTGGCTAGCGGTTCCCAGATTTTTGCGCAATACAACAACGGGAACGGCACGCCAACCGGCAACAGCAAGTACGCCTACAGCTCCGCTTATGCGACTGGCTACACCACGACCGGCGGCGTATACCCTTCCACCGTGCGTGTAACGGCCAACAGCACCACTGCACCGGTCACCCTGACCGCGACCCTGAATCAGCCGCAAGCTTACGGCGGCAATCAGAACATGTCCGTGGTCGATGCTACAACGGGGGCGGACATAACGGCCAAGTTCAGTGCCGGCAGCGTCACAACCAGCAGCGCCTTTGTAAACACGGTGCCGGCGACTACCCTGAGCGCTACGTATACGGCGGCTACTGGCGACTTCAACAATGATGGCTTCCCGGATTTGGTAACCGTCAGAACCTCGGCGACCACAGCCGTAATGCTTTTCTACGCCGGCAAATCCGATGGCACGTTCGCATCGCCCGTTACCGTCGCTGTTCCATCCAATGTTTACAGTGGGATCGTAGCGGCGGACATCAATGCCGACGGAAACCTGGATGTCCTGCTGCGTGGCACTTCCGGGTCAAGCCAGGGCATCGTTATGCTCGGCAAGGGCGATGGAACCTTCACGCAGGCTCCGGCAACCGTTCCCATGGGTTCTGTTGGTCAGCTTTTGACACCGATTGACATCAATAATGATGGCATCCTGGACATCGTCAGCTTGAGCAGCTCGACCACCGTGGCTTATTCGCTGGGCAATGGCGACGGAACCTTCGGCGCGATGAAAACAGTGAACGTAGCTGCGAACTCCACTAACATCGCCATCGGCGACTTCAACGGCGATGGCCTGCCGGACATCGTGGTAGGGCATGGAACCGACAAAACGCTGGGAACTCTGCTCAACAACGGGTCGGGCTTCAACGCAGAGGTAGTGGGCGCGCCGCTAGCCGGAACCATTGTCCTGCTGGCAGCTCCTTACGGGGTGACTGGCGCAAGTGTCGCATCGATCGCGGTTGGCGTAGCCAATGGAAGCGCCTACTCCCTGGGAGTGCTCGTGAACAGCAGCCAGGACGGTACCTACGGGTCGGCGAGCTACTTCCCCGTGACCGGAACCTTCAATACGGCCTATCAACTGCAGGGCGTCGATACGCGCGATAACGGGGTTCCGGACCTTATCCTCACGTCCTCCGGCTCTACGGTAAGCACCTTTCTGGTCGACGCCGTCAACGGTAGCGGCAACTACACCGCGGGCCCCGTCTATACGGGCGTCGGCAACGTTATTTACAAGGTCTTCGTTCAAGACTTCAATGGCGATGGCGCCGCCGACCTCCTGGCTTTCGGCAGCACCGGTTTCGAGCTTTTCAACGGCACCTCCACCATCACCAAAACCTTTACCGGCACACCCCCGGGCGGCGGAACGCGCATGCTTGAAATCGTGCACGCGGCAGACAACTACACGACCGCCAGCACCTCGAACACGGTGCCGGTTTCGGGCGGGACGCCGATCTCCAGCTTCCTGAATCTATCCTCCTCGGCCGCAACGGTTGCGGCGAACGGCACGGTCACGCTGACGGCGTCGCTCGGCAGCAGCAACGCCTACGGCAACCCCTTCACCGGCACCGTTACCTTTACGGATGGCAGCACGACGGACTGCTCAGCGGTGACCGTCAGCGGCAGCCAGGCGCAGTGCACAACGCCCGCACTGGCAACAGGCGCGCACCGGTTCACGGCCACTTACTCTGGCGACGTCAACTTCACAGGCTCGACAGGCGGCACTTCCGTGCGTAGCGGCGCGGCGCTGACCACGACCACCACGCTGACCACGTCATCCGCAACCCCTGCTGCCGGGACGGCCTTCACCCTGACCGCCACGCCCAAGGACAGCACCGGCGCTGCGGTAACCGCAGGACAAGTCAACTTCTGCAACGCGTCGGCTGCCAAGTGCACCGGCCCCAACCTGCTGTCGACCGTGCAGGTCAACCGCACGACCGGCGCCGCGGTTCTGCCGGTTTACACCACCGGCGGCACCCATAGCTACAAGGCAATCTACGTTGCCAACTCATTCGACCTGACCAGCACCTCCGCCAATGTATCGGTAACGGTGACGGCGAGCCCCGGAACCCCAACCGTGACCACGCTGGCAAGCTCCGGCTCGGTTGGCAACTACACGCTGACCGGAACCATCAGCACCACCGGCTCCACGCCCAGCACGGGCGCGGTCAACTTCCTCGATACCTCGAACAGCAATGCCCAGGTAGCGACCGCAATGCTCGGCACCGCAACCATCGGCACGGCGGTTACCTACACGGCGAAGACCTCCCTGCCCTCCGGCACGACGAGCTGCTCCAACAGCTCCGGTGTCGAAGCGTTCGGCGACATCAACGGCGACGGCAAGATGGACCTGATCACCTATTGCAACGGCGACTACATCGCGCTGGGCAATGGCGACGGTACCTTTACTTACAGCCCTTCGCCGGTAAGCAATGCCAAGCTTTACGACATCAATGGCGACGGCAAGCTCGATCTGATCGGGCAGAATGGCGTCAACACCGTGGTTGCTTTCGGCAACGGCGACGGCACCTTCGGCCCGCTCACCACGCTCTTTACCGACAGCGGTCCCGCTTCCATCTCCAACGGCGTCACTATCCTGGACATCAACGGCGACGGCTATCCGGACGTCATGATCAACCGCGGCCAGCTCGTCTATACGTGCCTGAATAATGGCAATGGCACCTTCCAAAGCTGCTTCACGGCTTTGAACAACCAGTATTACGCTTCGACGGAATCTTTCGGTTACGCCGACTTCAACAACGACGGCATCCTCGACCTGTACACCACGCAGGGTGGCAGCGGCTTTGACGGTATCTATATCTTTAACGGAGCGGGCAACGGCACGTTCGGCAACGGGATCGCGAATAACATCACCAAGTTCTCCGGGCCTTTCTACTCCAGCGCTTCAAAAGCTCTGGATGTGAATGGCGACGGCAATGTTGACCTGATCGTCACGCTGAGCGCCACGCAATACTCCGGCGCCAACATACCGTCCAGCGTGCAGCTCTACACCGGCAAGGGAAATGGAACGTTCAATGCCGCGGTCCAACTCGCGTCAGAAAGCACGCCGTACCCTTACAGCTTCCTGGCCACCGGCGATGTCAATGGCGACGGCATCCAGGACCTGGTCATTGCGGATGGCCAGAGCTCCTCACTGCTGCTCGGCAACGGCACCAGCTTCGCCGCCGGCACCACCCTTCCGGGTAACTACGATATGCCAGTCGATCTGACCGGCGACGGCCTGAGCGACTTCACCAGCACGAACGGCACTGTTCAGATTGCCGGCGTCACGCAGACCAACTCGGCGACAGTGTCGGGCGTCAGCATCGCTGGTCCGGGTACGCACAAGATCGTTGCCAGCTACGCGGGCGACTCAGGCTACGCGGCCAGCACCTCCGCCAGCATGTCGCTGACGGGGTCCGCGGCAACCACGTCCACCGGTCTTGCCATCTCGAACACTGCACCCGCCTATGGCCAGGCTACGACGCTGACCGCGACCATCACCCCGTCATCGGCCAACGGCGTCAACGCTACCGGCACCGTCTCCTTCTCGTCCGATGGCACGGCCATCACCGGTTGCACGGCGCAGGCTGTGTCCGGCGGCGTGGCCACCTGCTCAACGGCTGCTCTGGCGGTTGGCACGCACAGCATCGTCGCGACCTACGGGGGCGATAGCAACTTCAAAACCAGCGCCAGCACCGCGGGCTCGTTGACGGTGGGTAAGGCTTCGCCCACGATCACGGCATCCGCACCGGCCATCACCTACGGCACGGCGACTGACACGCTGAGCGCAATCTACTCCTACACCGGCACCACAGCACCTACCGGCGCAGTCACCTTTACGGTGGATGCCGGAGCGGCCGTCACCGCCACCTGCACCGGATCGGCGAGCCCGCGCACCTGCACGGCGAGCTACAACTCAGCCACCCTTAGCACCGGAAGCCATAACGTCGTCGCAACTCTGGCCGCCGATACCAACTACAACGTTGCGACCTCCGCTACTGCCACCCTCACGGTCAACAAAGCGGCGGTCACGCTGACCACCACCCCGGCGACTGCCACCTACGGCACCGCCTCCACGACCCTGACCACGGCGCTCGCTTACCCCGGATCCGTGGCACCCACGGGTACGGTCACCTTCGCAATCGATGGTGGCGCCGCTCAGGCCGCAACATGCAGCGGCACCGCCAGCCCGCTTAGCTGCAGCCTCTCGCTCAACCTTGCCGGCCTGGCTACGGGAACGCATAGCATCGCAGCCTCTTTTGCGACCGACACCAACTACAACGCCGCCACCGCGACGGCTGCAACGCTGACCATTGGCAAGCAGACGCCCACGCTCACGGCCAGCGCACCCACCATCGTCTACGGCACGGCGAGCGATACGATCACCGCCATGCTCATCTACACCGGTAGCGGCGCGGTCCCCAGCGGTGCGGTCATGCTGTCAGTCGATGGCGGCACCGCCGTGACCGCGGCCTGCACTGGCTCCGCAAGCCCGCGCACCTGCACCGCCAGCTACAACACAGCGGCGCTCGGCGGCGGGAACCACACCATCACCGCAAGCTATGCGACCGACGCAAACTACACGGCAGCAACCGGCACGGGGATGTTCTCCATCTCACCGGCGGCCACCGCGCTGGCGATGTCGGTATCGCAGCCGGCGAACGGCGGAGTAGTCCTGACAGTTGCAATCGCAGGGCTGCCGACGAGCTACAGCAGCGGAACCGTGACGTTCTTCGACGGCGCCACCATCCTGTGCAGCGCGGTCCCGTTATCGAATGCGGGCGCAACCTGCGCGACGCCCACACTCGCTGTTGGCAACCACAGCTTTACCGCCACCTACAGCGGTGACGCCAACTTCGCGAGCAGCAACAACAACGCTGCGCCGAAGCTAGTCACCATTGACCCACCCACCAATGGCAATGGCGGCGCAACCACGGCCGGGATGAGCAGCCCCCCGGTTCCGCTGCAGCTCGCGTTCGGCTCCAACTTCACCCTGGGCGCCATCAACCTGGCTAACTCCGGATCGCCGAGCCCCGCGTTCATGATCGTTGCCGGCGGCACCTGCTCAGTGGGCACGGCGTACACAGCGGGACAAAGCTGCACGGTGAACGTGGTTTACACCAACCCCGGGTCGGGCCTGCTCGTCGGCACGGTATCGCTGACGGATAACACCGGCGCGCAGAACGTTGTGGGCACCGCGACCATCACCGCACTGGGGTCACGCTAATGCGTGCCCCGGCGGGATGGCCCGCGACTCCTTCCTCTGCCCTGCTTTCCGCCACAACCTCTGCTTACCCAAGGACCACGGTGACTACGATGTCAATTTTCATGAAGCGCTTTAGCCACACAATCGCGGCTGTATCCATCCTCGCCGCCGGGATTACCCTTTCAGGTTGCGGTATGTCTTCGCTCGGAACAAAGGCGCCAGACCCCGGTTCGAGCGGGATCGCAGGCGTGCTGCGCGGCAATATTCACGGCGGCCAGCAGCCGGTTTCGGGCTCGCGCATTACCATCTATGCGGCCACGACCAACGGCTACAACGTCGCTGCAACGTCTATCATGGCGGCGCCCGGTTATGTCACCAGCGATGCCGGCGGCAACTTTGGCCTGACCGGAACCTACACCTGCCCGACAAATTCCGATGGCAGCTCCGCGCTGGTCTACATTGTGGCAACTGGCGGCAACCCGGGCCTGGGCACGAACAACAATGCTCTGCGCATGATGGCGGCGCTTGGGTCCTGCGCCACCTTGCAGGCAAACGCGGCAACCACGTTCATCAGCATCAACGAGGTCACGACCGTTGGATCCGCCTACGCGCTGAGCGGCTTTATGTCGTCGCCCACGCAGGTATCGAGCAGCAATACGGCCGCCGGGATTCGCGGGCTGACGGCAGCGTTCGCCAACACGAACCTGCTGGTGAACACCTCTAACGGCGGCGCACTGTCGACGACCCCGTCCGGCTCGGCGACCGTTCCCTTTGCCAAGATCAACGCGCTTGCCAATGCGCTGGCCACCTGCATCAACAGCAACGGCTCCACCAGCGCCGGCACCTCCTGCGGTACGCTCTTTGCGGCGACTACTGTGGGCGGCGTGGTCCCGGCAGACACCTTGCAGGCAGTCATCAACGTGACTCACGCACCCGGTCAGAATGTGGCGACGATCTACAACATGCAGTCGCCGTCATCGCCTTTTGCGCCCACACCTTCCACCACGCCGAACGACTGGACCATGCCCCTCATCTTCACCGGCGGCGGCATCTCTGCACCGCAGGCGGTTGCGATTGACAGCCTGGGAGGTGCATGGGTCGTCAGCAAAACGAACAGCATGAACCGGATTCAGAATGGTACTTTCCTGTATGGTTCCGCGGGAACGACCGATGCCAGTTTCGACGCGCCCAGCAGCGTCGCCATCGACTCCAGCAGCCAGGTCTGGATCGCCAACTGCGGAGATAGCTGCTCCGCCAGCGGTAAAGCCGCCAGCGTGAGCAAGTTCAATTTTTTTACTGGATTCAGCAAATATAGCGGGAACGGCCTGAACGCCGCCTATTCGCTCGCAATCGACGGCAGCGACAACGTGTGGGCCGGCAACACTTTCGGCAACACCCTCACCGAGCTCGCCAACAATGGCACAGCCAAGTCCGGCACGACGGGCTATGCAGCCGCAGGGCTCAGCTACCCGGTTGCACTTGCGCTGGACGCAGCCGGCAACGCCTGGGTCGCCAACCCGCCGGCTAACTCGGTCAGCCTGGTCAATGCTGCGGGCGTCGCGCAGTTTGGCGCGGCAGGTTTCAGCAGCGGCCTCAACTACCCTTATGCGGTAGCGATCGACGCCTCCGGCAAGGCGTGGATCGCCAACCATGGCGTGAGTTCCGTCGCCGTGCTGGGCAGCACGCCAGCCGCCGCGCCAGCCACTTACACGGGTGCCGGCTTGAACCTGCCCAATGCGCTTGCACTCGATGGTGCCGGCGAAGCATGGCTCACGAACAGCAATAACTCCATCAGCGTGCTGAGCGCGACCGGCACAGCAGTATCCGGAACGACTGGCTATACCGCCTCGCTCAACCACGGCAACGGCGTCGCGATTGATGGCTCCGGCAATGTGTGGGTTACTTCCTGCGGCAGCACCTGCACGGGTGGTGCGGCAGACCCGGGCAGCGTTGTGGAACTGGTCGGTGCAGCCGCACCTGTCGTGACACCTTTGGCGGTTGCGATCAAATCCAACATGCTCGCTACCCGCCCGTAAGGGGTAGCGAGGCCGGACGGTAGTCGAAGCCGAGTCGCCCTGAGCAGCTTCACCAGCAGCTGACGTTGCTGGTGAAGCGCTCAGGGCGATACTCGTTTGGCTAAACTGCGAGAATTCCTACTCGTTGATTGCGATAGCGGGCAGCCATTTCAGATCGTCTTGATCCTCATGGGGATAGCGTTCTGCTCATTGATTGGTGTCGAATTCCCGCCCTATCCTATGCCTCGTGATGGCTGCAGGCCCGTCTGCAATACCCGGAAGGCCGGGGGGCGGATTCTATTCAACCTTTTGGTGAACGCTCTCAGGAAGACTTTCCACCTCTGTTATCGTGCAGATGCAGTTCCGCCCAGAGGCTTTCGCGCGGTACAAGGCTTGATCGGCAGCGGTCAGAAATGCCTGCGTGCTCTCAAATTGCAAGGGCGAACCCGCCGCGACGCCGCAGGAGACTGTGGCCGATCGGACATCCCCAAAAGTCGCCGCGTCTTCAAGTGGCGGCAGGCCTGCCACCTGTACCAGGCTACGGAGCCGCTCCGCCACGATCAAAGCGTTGGCCAATTCTGTGCCAGGCAACAAAATAGCGAATTCCTCCCCACCGAACCGCGCGGCGAAATCACCCTTTTTTCTGAGACTTTCATCCAGAAGGTGACCAACCCTGCGTAAGACTTTGTCCCCGAAAAGGTGCCCAAAGGTGTCGTTCAGCCCCTTGAAGTGATCGATATCGATCAAGATGACGCCGAGGACCAGTCCTTTCTCGCTACATTCCTTCCAGTACTCCTGCAGACGGCGATCGAAGGATCGACGGTTTGCAAGGCCGGTAAGAGCATCCTGCTCCGCCGCGACAGCCAGGGCGTCATTCTTCTGGTGGAGTTCCTTTATCAGCAAGTCACCGCGAAGACACAGAAGAAATCCGAGCCGTTCTTGCCGGTTGTGGCTATAGTTCCCAATGGCCGTAAAGATGAGCGCAGCGATGGTGATGCCCAGACCAAGGCATCGCACGTTGGCCGGCTGGGTACGGTCGAAATTGATAAAGAGGGCCTCGCCGAAAGCCAACACTGCGGATACGGCAACCGCGTAGGCAAAGCGAAGGCGCATGACAGAGTGACTGAAGATGAGTACAACGACCAGGCCAACTTGAGCAAGCAACGCACTCGCAACGCCTTGATTGAACTGAAAGAACAGTAGCGCGAGTCCCAAAGCGACCGCCAGCAGACCTATGCTCGCCTCTCTGATCCTGGCCGAAGGCTTGAGCAACATGCTCAGATTAATAAGGATGGCAGGGGGGCTGAATAAATAAAGCTTGTGGATTAGACTCAATACCGGCGGTGCCGGGTGTGAAAGCTGCCCCGCCAAGAGCAACATGTTGAAGATAAGCAGGGCAAGGAGGCCCTCTAGCCAAAGCCGTTTGCACCGGCCAGCCCTCGTCTGCTCCTCAAACGCTCTTTCAAGGTCAGGTGGGAGCCTCAGCGAACGAAACTTGAGTCCGGAAAGCCGCTGAATTTCAGTCTCGATGATGTTTGAGTTGTCGGTAATCGTCCACCTCATCCCCAACGCTCATGATAGGTTCACGCACGAAGGCAGGCAACGGACTGAAGTGCAACAAAAGTGTCAAGATCTTGATCCAGGTTATGCCGACAGTCATTTGCTGCTCATCCCACGAAGATAGCGGAGGCTCAGGAGCGGACTATGAAAGCGGGACGGCAGCCATGCTCTGAGTTCCTCGCCGCTAAGGCGGTCTGCCCATCCTTGAGGTCATGATCCTTCCACGTGCCTGGGGCTCAATGTGTTTTGCCCATAGCTTGGCCGTAGCCATGTTTTGCTGGATCCCTATAAAATCGAGCGGTCCAACACACCGGAACTCAGAGGACCTGCTCCCATGCTTTGCATCCGAAAATGTCTGCCGTCCTTAGCCTTGATCGCACTATCGACCGCCCCTGCTCTTTGCACACCGTCGCTTAGGGCTCAGGGGCCGCAACCTCGGCACAAATTTGTTGTGAGCGGTAAGCAGTTTCTCTACGATGGCAAGCCGTATCAAGTCTTATCGGGCGAGATGCACTACCCCCGGGTGCCGCGGGAATACTGGCGCGACCGACTGCAAAAAGCGAAGGCCATGGGCCTGAACACGATTACCACCTACGTTTTCTGGAACCTGCAGGAGCCCAGGCCGGGAGAGTTTAACTTCACCGGGCAGAATGACGTAGCCGAGTATCTGCGCGAGGCACAGCAGGAAGGCCTGCACGTGATTTTGCGGCCAGGGCCTTATGTCTGCGCAGAGTGGGAACTGGGCGGCTACCCATCATGGTTGCTGAAAGACAAGACGCTGCTGCTGCGAACGACCGATCCAGCTTATATGGCTGCTGTGCAGCGCTGGTTTATGCGGCTTGGCCAGGAGATCAGCCCGATGATGCTGAAGAATGGTGGACCAATCATCGCTATCCAAATCGAAAATGAATATGGCGCATTTGGGCGTGGGACGGTAGAGGAGAATCAGCAATACCTGGAGATGGTGAAGCAGCAGGTGATAAGCGCAGGCATGGGCGATACGCTGCTGTTCACGTCAAATCAGCCGCAAGACACGCTGAAGGGCGCGCTTCCGGAACTCCCAACGATGATCAACTTCGGCACGGGAGATGCGCGGAAAGCATTTGAAATTCTGGATGCGGCGAGGCCTGAGGGCCCGCGTATGGTGGGCGAATACTGGGCGGGATGGTTCGACAAGTGGGGGGAAGGCCACCACGAAACCGATGGCGCTAAGGAGGCGGCGGAGTACCGGGCGATGCTCGAAAAGGGCTACTCCGTATCGCTCTACATGTTCCACGGAGGCACGACCTTCGGCTGGATGAACGGCGCAGACTCGCATACTGGAAAGGATTACCACCCGGATACGACAAGCTACGACTACGACGCGCCGCTCGACGAAACGGGCGAGCCGAAGTACAAGTTTGACCTGTTTCGCAAAGCCATCATGGAGACTACGCATGTACAGCCTCCACCCATGCCCGCAGCGCGGCACCGATCGGTCGTCAAAATAGCGCCGACCATGCTTGCCGCTTCCCTGTGGCGTAATCTACCAAAGCCAGTGGTGGCCAAGACGCCGCTCAGCTTTGAGGATCTCGGCCAGAACTACGGCTACGTCTTGTATCGAACCGGCCTGGACCAGGGACAAGGCGGCACGTTGCACCTTGCCGGCTTGCATGACTACGCTCAGATCTACCTGGATCAGAAGCTGGTGGGAACGCTCGACCGGCGGACAGGGATAGAGAGCCTAGCGCTGCCGCCTGTCGCTCATGCGGCAACGCTGAACATCCTGGTAGAAAATACAGGCCGCGTCAACTACTCGCATGCCATCCAGACCGAGCGCACTGGTCTGACAGCGGAGGTGACCCTGGACGGCAAAGCGCTGTCCAACTGGGAACATTTCTCGCTGCCGATGGACAACATGAAAGAGCTACGCTTTCTGGCCGAGCCATGCAGCGGACCATGCTTTTATCAGGCGAGCTTCAACAGCGCCGATCCCGCGGACACTTATGTTGACACCAGCCACCTGCATAAAGGCCAGCTCTGGCTCAACGAGCACAACCTGGGACGGTTCTGGTCCATAGGCCCTGTGTACACGCTCTACGCACCCGGTCCATGGATGCAACGCGGCACCAACACGATCACATTTTTCGATCTGACCGGTGATGCTACAGACAACATCAGCACCGTGCTACAGCCGAAGTACAGCGACTTTCGCAGTACGCGGGATGTACAGTAACCCCCTTTCAAGGTGCTGGGTAATCCTTGCAGAGGCGAAGGCGCTGCGGCACTGGACAGCCCGCACAGAACGCGAGCCACTCCCGGTCCCGGCCTTGCGGTCCTGCATGCGGTGTAGCCACGCATAGGCGAGCGCGCGTGCGGGCTACAGATCAGCAGAAGCACGGGGACCCTGCCCGCAGAAATCATGCCCTACGATCGGCTCTGAATAACCACATAAGTTGTTGAAGGGATTGGAGCCGATGAGCGGAGTTGAACCGCTGACCTACTGATTACGAATCAGTTGCTCTACCAACTGAGCTACATCGGCCTGCCTTTGCAATTCTACCGCAAAAGTGCGGTCCCCACCCTGTTGAAGCGCGGTGGGGACCGGCGAAGGTCTACCGCATAGGCAGAAACTTGCCTTCGCAGCTGAACTTGCTCGTCGTGCGGCCCTTGAACGGGCTGTCTTCGAGCTCCGGCGTATCCTTCGTGAGTTCCACCAGGCGCACGCTTTTGCCGCCCGTAAAGATCAGGTTCGTCCCCGGCAACGCCGTCACGATATCGTCATACGCCAGGTGCATCTGCCTGGCCGTGACGCCTTTGATCTGAACGTTGCGCAGCGCAATTTGCGTGCGATGATCGTCGTTCAGACCTGCAATCAGAACGTCGCCGGGCGTTTCCGCCATCACGTTTTCCAGCACAATCTTCTTGTAATCCGGAATCTTCGTGCCCGTGTAGCCCGGGTCAACAAAGCCCTCGGTAGTCTGATTCGTGTAGTAGGGGGAGATCGCAATCGGGTTCGGCACCCCTCGCATGCAGATGTTCCGGTACGTCAGATCATGCGCACTGCCGCCGCGCGTTACGTTTGACTTGATGCGGATCCCGCTTGAAGTATGGTCCAGCGTCAGCCCATCAACCAGCAGGTACGCCTGCCCAATCGTCTCCGAGCCGATCGACATTCCGTGCCCCGTGTAGAAGTGGTTATCGATGACGCTCATGTGCGTCGTGCCGCTTTTGATCGCAATGTTATCGTCGCCATTGTCTATCCAGCTGTGCGTCACCGTCACGTTGGTCGACCCACCCGGATCGATTCCATCCGTATTGCGCGCGTCCAGTTTTGGGTCTACCGGTGTCAGCAGATGCACCCCCCAGGCGGTAAATCCATCCGTCCCGCCCACCGTCACGTGGAAATTGGGCGAGTTGTGCAACGTGATCCGGTACAACACCAGCCCATCCGCATGGTTCGCCACAATCAGCCGCGTCGTGTAGTAGATATCGTTCTTCGGCTCCGCCTTGCGAGCCATCTCCCACCAGCTAAAGTCGCGGCCCTTCAGCTTCGCGTAGCCGCGCCCGTCGATCACGCCGTCACCCATCACGGCCGCGTTCTTGACGTCTGTAAACGAGAGCAACGGCCTGCAGCCACCCTTGCGCTGCACCGCTTGCGCCTGCGCCTGGCCGGCCTCCTGCCCGAACACGCCGGGGCGCGGCAGGCTCGTCGCGCACTTGCCTACGGTCGCGCCGGGAACAGCACTTTCATACACCGCGGGGTCGCGCGAGCCGAACAAAGTCACCCCTTTATCGATCAACAGCGTAACCCCGGAGCGCATATCGAGCGGCCCCGTGAGGAACGCGTTCTTGCCGGTCACAGCCGCCAATTCGACCGCCTGGCCTGCCTTGCAGCCATCGAGCGCGGCCTGGATTCGCGCCGTGTCCAGCTTCTCCTCGTCGGCTTCCGCCACCTTGTCGCCTACGCTGGCGATCATCGCCGGCAGCTTGACGCACTCCGCCGGGATCACCGGCTCCTTGACCACACGCGTGTCCTGCGCCCCAGCCGACACACCACCCACCAACAATGCCAACGCCAAAATCTTGTGCACGAAACACCTCGCCCACCAGCATACAGAAGAGGTCCAACCTCTGGCCGGACAGCCGAGCAACACCCGTAAAAGCGGAAAGGGCCACCCGGCAACGGGGCGGCCCAGACCATTTGGGAGAACATTCCAACAGAGGCAAAGCCATCGGAAGATTCTGGCGAAATCCTAATTAGGTCAAAAACCAGTGTCAAGGCGTTTGTTCGGCCGTTGCAACTCATTCATCCGCAAACACTTACGTATGTACTAGAACGTCATCCTGAAGCGAGGGAGCCCACCTGCGCAGGGCACGCACCATTTTCTGTGCAGTCTACTTCTCCGCCTCGCCCTTGCCGGCAAACAGGGCTTTCGGCTTGTCGCGCAGGCTGATGGAGAGGAATTCCGGCTCAATATACGCCGGCTTGCCCTGCAATTTACGCAGCGCGGCACGGCCAAAGCCCAGAAATATCCCGAGCAGCACCGCCGCCGTCACCAGCACGCCAATCAGCGTGGCGATGTTCTGCAGCAGGCTTGCCGTCTTTTTGACTTCAGCGTGGAACTCCAGCGGCTTCTTCTTGTCGAACGTCACTTCCTGGTCCAGTTTCAGCGCCGCAATGGTTTCATCGGCATGTTTTGGGGTCCACGCGCCTGTCGCCACGCCGATCATGGGCCCCACTCGCCGCATCCGCAGCGTGCCGAATCTATCCGCGCCAACGCTTGCCACTGCTTTTTCAAGCGCCCGCCCGCGGTCTCCGGCGATCTGTGGCGTCGGATACATCATCAACGTCAGCACGCCGCGACTGCCGCGACTGCCGCTGTAGCCAGCCGTGGCGACCTCCGCACTCTTATCCCAGCCTAGAATGTCCGCCGGCAGCGCCCCGCCCATTGCCTGGTAGGCCAGCGGGCCCACAGCATAGCGGACGCTCGCCGGATCAAGCCCGGCGTTGATGAACTCCGTGGGGAGCAGCGGTGCGAGACCCTTGCTGCCGCCAACTTTTGGCAGCGGGTTGATCAGCGCCGCAAGCTCTTCTTTTGACACACTTCCGCTCAATTTCAACACGACAGTTCCGGCCCAGACCAGCGTCCCATTGGCGTCTGCGCTGGTTTCGGTAGATCCTGTCCTGAGCCGCGCCTCCGTGCCCACCACGTGCGGCGACTTCATCAGCGAGCGGTAAAACGTATATAGGCTGTACGCTCCGGTCGCGTCCACCAGCTCAAACGCGGAGGCCTGCACCGTGCCGTGACCGCCAGTGTAGGTGGCCCCGGCCAGCCGGGTCAGCCCGTCTTCCTTCAAAATCGCGGCACAGGACCCTGTAGCCGGAACCATGGGCGGCGTGCCTGTTTCAATCTCGCAGCCTGGACGATCGAAGAGGCCCTCGCTCACCTCGCCCGCTGACTTGGTCAGCACGCCGGCAGTGATCAGGTCAGCTACCTGCGTTTTCAGCAGCGGCACCGGCGGCTCCACCAGCGTCACCGGCTTCTGCCCCCAGGCAAAAGCTCCCGCCAGCAACCCACCCAACACCACGCGACGCATCACGAACCCTAGAAAAGAAGCCATTCCGATGAGACTACCATCGCGCCCAGCAAGTAAGCATCCTTGGCGTTTTACGCTTTATCCGCTGAATCCTGGGCTACCGGGCAGCCCGGGTCACCACCGCAGGACGAGCCCCCGCCAGCCCGCCTTCATACTTTGCCACGCCGTTGAACAGGCTTTCTGCCACCCGCTGCCGGTACTCCGGCTCGCGTAGTTGCGCGGCGTCGCGGCCGTTGGTGACAAAGGAAATCTCCGCCAGGATTGAAGGCATATTCGCCCCGATCAGCACCACAAACGGAGCCTTCTTGACTCCACGGTTTTTGAGCCCTGCATTACCCTTCTCAAGCCCGGCGTAGAGCGACCCTTCTACGTCCGAAGCAAACTCCCGGCTTTCTGCAATCTTGTCCTTCAGCGCAATCTTCTTCACCAGGTCGCTGAGCTGGTGCACGCCCTGCCCGCCCACCGCATTCTCACGCGCAGCCACGTCGAGCGCCGTTGGATCGCTGGTAAAGTTCAGGTAATAGGTTTCCACCCCCCGCGCCGTTTCGTCCTGCGAGCTGTTGGCGTGGATAGACAAAAACAGATCCGCCTGCGCCTTGTTTGCGATAGCCGTGCGCGTCTCAAGCGGGATAAACGTGTCATCCGAGCGCGTATAAATGATCTCCGCGCCCAGCCGCTCATGCAGCAGTTTGCCCAGTCGCAGCGCCACGTCGAGCACCACGTCCTTCTCCTGAATCCCGTCCACGCCCAGCGTTCCGGAATCATGCCCGCCGTGGCCGGCATCGATCACGATCCGCCCGATTTTGAGCCCGAGCGCCCGCACCAGGCTGGTCTCACCCGCGGCCGTTTTCTCCGCCGCCTTCCCAGGCTCCGCCGCCGGAGAAGGCGCCGCACGGCCCAGCCTTTCCGGCTTCATCGGGAATGGTTGGGTATCGGCTGCAGCTCGAGCGCTATCCGTTGCAGCACCACGATTGAGCCCCTTGGAGACCGCCACAATCGGCTTTGAAGTTGGCGCGGAGGTCGCCTCTACGCGCCCCGGAGCGGCGCTGACGGCGGCTACTTCCGTCGTCGTCGCCGGGGCCTTGACCGCCACCGTATTCGGCACTGGTCGAGCAACCGTTGCCCGCGCGACCGCCCCAGTCCTCGGTGCCGGTGCCGGAGCCATAGCCGGATGCTGCAGCTTTTCGGCTTCCTCGGAAGGGCGCGGCAAGGAGCGGCTCGGAGCCTTCACGCTATCGCCGCCGTCAGTCGTCGCCATGGCCGGCAGGCCTGAGCTGTTTGCCGCCGCGCTGGCTACCCGCCCTGCGCCCGCGGGCACTGGAATTTCGGCCACATCCGCCAGCGGCGGCACGGCCACGGCACTCTTTTTGCCGCCATGGATATCGATAATCAGCCGGTAAGGATTGGGCAGCAAAAACGCCGAGTACTCCGTCACATCGCTTACATCGAGCACGACGCGCGTCACATCGCCGCTGGCCTGCGCTGCACGAATCTTGCGGAGAAAGCCGTCATCGGTCACGTCAAAGCTTTTACCCACCAGCTCAGCCGCCAGCCTGGCTCCGTGCAGATCAAAGTAGATCCGGTCCGGATGGGGCACACGCGCCGCCTCAAACTTCACCTCATCGCCCAGGTCGATCGCGACCCGCGTGTAAGTCGGCGTGGACCAATGCCTGATCCCGGTGACTTCCGCCAACGCCTTGCCACTCCCTTCCTTCACCAGAGAAGAACGAGTGCTCTCCGCATTTTTGTTGTCATTCCGCAGCGAAGCGGAGGAACCTGCGGCTGGGACCACCTCAACCCTGGGTGCCCCATGTCTCGCCTCTGAGACATGGGTTTCCGAGGTAGCACTCTCGCCGCCCGACGCCACAAACTCACCCGTGGGCGCCACCACAGCCAGTGCTCCTCCCACAGCACTGGCGTTGCTTACGGGCGCGGCATCGGCCGTGCCATCATAGATCGCCACGGAGCGGGGCTTGGGCCCCTGAGGTACATTCCTCTGGCTCGCCACCACCCGCGACGCACTCAGCCCAGCCAGCAACCCCCGCGCGACGCCGGCCGAATCACTCCCCGGCGCTTCCTTCACCACCCCGGCATAAGCCTTCTTCGCGCCCGCCGCATCATGCATCTCCTCATTGATCCGACCTTCCGCCAGCAGTGCCTGCACTCGCAGCCGACTGCCCGGATACTGCGTCCGCAAAAACTGATACTGCCCAATCGCCGCGCGTGAAAGCTTCTGATCTCCCAGCGCCCGGCCTTCTTCCGCAAGCAGCTCAGCGACAGCATTGACCGCATCCGGCGCATGAACGTCCGCTGGGTTGTCGTGGTAAACCACCCGGTACCCGTCCATCACACGAGTCCACTCGGCACGCGTCGCCGAAGCTGGCTCCAGCCCAGCCCGCAGCGTCACCGCGCGATCCCACGCCGAAGCCGGTTTCTTTGCCGCCGTGGCCACACCACAAAGCAATGCCGCGCAGCACACAGCGCGTACCACCAGCCGACGGCTTGAAAACAAATCCCTCACAGATCAATGTTAGGTCGCACCAGACGCGGAAAACGCGAAAACCACCCCGCGTACACCCCCGGTCACCCCCCTTCCTCTTCGGGCTTCCGCGTCATGCGAAGCAAACCAGTCCGTCACTCGCTGCTCAAACTCCTGATGCGCCACGCTGGAGGCGCCCCCGTGGCCTGCCCCCGGCACGACCCAAAGCACACAGTGCGTCGCACAGGCCGCGTTCAGCTCCCGCGCATGATGCACCGGGATGCTCTGGTCTTCCTCATCGCCAATCAGCAACGTTGGCACGCTTGATTCCTTCACAGCAACCATTGGCGAGGCCGCCGGCAGCCAAATCCCGTACCGCACCCGCGTCCACAGAATCGCGACCTCCAAGATCGGCTCGCCCGCCGTCCGCCAGAAGGCCCGTCCAAGGTGGCTCTGACGCCCCAGGCGCTCGTAGCTGATCTCGCGAAAGCCCGCATAGGGCGACTCCACCGCGACCGCGCACAGGCCTGGCGGGACCGGCTCCGCTTGCAGCCCGATCGCCGCACCCATCGATTCCCCGAGCAAATATGCACATCCGGGCTGCCGCGCGCGCATCCACCGCACCCACCGCGCGACATCGTCACGCTCCAGCACGCCGTACGTAGCGATCTGTCCGCCAGAGACACCATGCCGCCGCGAGTCCGGCATCAGCACCGCGTACCCACGCGCCAGAAACATCTGCGCAAATCCGGTGGAGTCCACCCGGTTCGCCGTCACCCCATGCAGAATTACTACCGAGCGCCCATTTGCGTTAGCCGGCACCACCCACCAGCCGCGCAGCGCAACGCCGTCCGCCGCGCCGACCTCTGCCTCCTGCACTCTGCCGCCAAACGTGGCTTGAAGGCTATCCCGCACCGCTGTCGTTTCACCCAAAGGCAGACGTGGCAACCGCAGCGATAACTCTGCCAGCGCCACGCCACCGATCACACAAAGCGCCGCATAGCAGCTTGCAAGTCCTAAGCTGACGCGCTTGAGCAGAGATCGCATTCACCTAACATACACACCTGCTCAAGCAGCGGGCGGCAGCCCCAGCCGCTCCAGCAGGGCGGGGTACGCCGCGCCGAGGCCGCGCCACCGGGTTTCGACCGCAAGGAATACCAGCCGAACATCGTGCTCCTTGAAGCCCTCCTCAACTGCCTGTTTGGCGCCCTCCACATCGCCAAGTCCCAATTGAGCCAGCGCTCGGTGCATGGGCGGAACCGCCTTGCGCTCATGCCACTGCTTGAGCTCCTGCCACGCCGCGGTCGCCTTTTCTCGCTGACCCGCTTGTGCAAGCGTATAGATGCGGAAGCTCGCAGCCTCCGTCTGCCCTGTACCGAATTCATTTGAGCGATCAAACGCCGCGATCGCTGCTTCCGTATCCCCCATCGACGCCAGCGCTTTGCCCCGCATCAGGTGCGCAATCCAGAAGTGTGGTGCCATCTCCAGCACGCGGTCGAGCGCCACAACGGCCTCCGTATAACGCCCGGCGTTATACAAAAAGTGCCCCTTGTGCGTGCCCACGATCGGAGAAAACGGGTCAATCAGCAGCGCATCATCGATCGCACTCTGCGCCCGTGCATGATGGCCTTGTATGGAATACACATGCGCCAGAAACATCGCGCCGCTGCTGTCGCTTGGGTTCAGCGTTGCCGCCTGGCTGAACCAACGCAGAGCTTCCGCCCAATTGCGCCTGTACCAGAACTCCACCAGACCCAGTGTGACGTGCGCTTCAGACTGCATCGCATCGAGCTTGAGCGCCTGCTTCGCCAACGCATCCGCCGCCGGGAAGCACGTGCCTGGGCTGGCGTTCGTCGTGATAGGCAGAATGGCATGGCAACAACTCAGCCCCGCATACGCCGGGGCAAACCTCGAGTCGCGTTGAATCGCATCACGGAAATACTGCATTCCGGCTTCCAGCGTGGGTCTGGTACGCTGCACCCACAGGTGCCGCGCCCGCAGGAACAGGTCGTGAACCTCTGCATCCACCGTTTTGCGCGCTTCCGGCTCCGGTGCGGCCTGCAGAGTCTTGCGGATTGCACCCGCTGTGGCAAGCGCTATTTCCGTTTGCAGCGCAAAAACGTCCTCGCCGGCGCGCTCATACGTTTCACTCCACAACGATGCGTTATCCGCCGCGCGAAAGAGCTGCACGGCAATGCGCACCCGGCTATCATGCCGGCGCACGCTGCCTTCCACCACATACTGCGCGCCAAGTTCAGCAGCGATGCCCTCAATCGAGCCCGCCACCGACTTGAACTTCATCACGGAAGTCCGCGCGATCACGCCCAGTTGCCCCCGGAACAAGCGCGCCGTGGTGCTGATCAGCTCTTCCGTCAGACCATCGCTGAAGTAGTCTTGAGCCGTATCGCCGCTAAGATTGACGAGCGGCAAAATCGCCAGTCGCTCCATCGCTGCAGCAACTGCTTCTTCAGGCTCCTGCCCCAGCAGCCGATAGCCGTGACGCGAAACCGTCTGCACCAGGCTGGCATCGCCCAGTGCCTGACGTATCTTTTTGATCGCCGTGTAGATCGCCGATTCGCCATCCACAAATACGTCTGCACCCCATACCGCGCTCAACGCTTCCGCGTGGCTTACGACGGCACCGCGTCGCTCTGCCAGCAAAAACAGCAGCTCCAGCGGCTTTGGATCAAGCTTTGCCGGCTGCCCGGCGCGCAGCAGAACGAAGCGCGCGCGGTCCAGCTCAAATTCACCAAAACGCCAGATCTCCTGTTTCATCGCCGAGCAGGCCTCCCTGCGTGCAACGGGGAACGATCAGAAACTGTACAGATTTCGTTCAGGACTTCGGCCCGTGGTGAGCCCAGTATAGGTCTCGTACCCACCACACAGGTGGCCAAAGGAGATCTCATGATGAATCTGAAATCGGGTAATCGCACGCTTGCGCAACAACGCCGTTTGCTCGCCCTCGCGCTGCTCGCCTCCACCGCGCTGGCGACCGGATGCGCCTCCGTGCAGGCCGCCACCGTAGACCCGCAGACCGCGATCACCATGATGCTGCAGACCGAGCAGGCAGCCTGGAACGCCGGCGACAGCGTCGGCTACACGGCAGCCTATACCGATGACGCCGACTTCATGAATATCCGCGGGCAGATCTTCACCGGCAAAACCGCCATCAACATGGTGCACGCACAAATCTTTGCCGGGCCCTTCAAAGGCAGCAACCTCGTCATCACCGTCCGGCTTTTCAAGCTCCCGGTGGCCGGCGTCGCCGTGGTCGATGTCGATGAAGCCGTCACCAACTATGCCTTCCTGCCCGCCGGCATCGTGCCCACGTCCACCAATCTTCTGCTCACTCATTTGAAGATCGTTGCTTTACAACAAGCGGACGGTACCTGGAAATTCAGCTCCGCGCAGAACACTGCGGTCTTGCCGTAGTAATCAACCGCATCGGCCAGCGCCAGCGGAGAGGCACTTGCGCTCACCACGCCTTTCTGCTGGCGACAATTCGTTCAGCCACAATCCGCCCCCACTCCGCGTATTGCCTCTGCCCGGGGTGGAAGCGGTCGGGACCCAGGCTACCCGCCGTCTGCGCCGCCAGTGCATGCTCCTGGCGCTCCACACCCACGCCGGCTGCGGACGAATCTCCCACCACCAACAGTCGCAAGGGAGCTGCCGGCTGCTGCTCACCCGCCACTCCGGCCCGCGCTCCCGCTGCTTCTGCAAGCTGCACCATGCCGGCCCGCAGACGCCTGCCCTGCCACTTCAGCAAAGGTGCAAACGCCAACTTCGAAAGCAACGACCGACCGCTTGCCAGGGCTCCCATCACACTCATGGGTGAAGCGTAGCAGCGGGTTCCCTGCGCGATCGTAAGACCTTTGTAAGACCTGCCCGGGCCCGCTCAAAGCCGGGTCAGTCAGGGAGGATTTCGTGCGTGCGTTCCGTCACCACGCCGCTCGCGGAGACGGTGTAATGCGTGCGCCTGTGCTCCACGGGTAGCGGATCAAGCGGCGTCCGGTCGATCACCAGACCAGCAGCCTTGGTATAGGTCGCGGTCGCATCCTCGGTCGAAAGCCAGCAGCTTTCCACCAATTGCTCAAACGTCTGCCGAGGCACGCCGGCAAAGCTCACCACGCGCACATACTGCTCCTCCCCGGCGCCACAATGGCCCATCGGCCGCTGCGGATGCGAGGCGTACACCAGCGAAAGCACAAACACTCCCGGCCCCGGCGACCCCAGCACCTGCACCTCAAAGAGCTGCATCGGGTTGTCCTTGTCCGGCGGCAGAACCGCCTTGCGAACCACGCCACCATGGGTCCAACGCACCGTCGTTCCTGCGCGGTGCTGGGTCACGCGCAGCGTCCCGCCATGCACGGCGACGCGGGTCTGCGCATGGCTCGCCAGGCCGAGACACAGCGCAGCCGAGGCACAGCACAACCACGTACGCCACTTACCCAAGCATCGCTCCAACAATCTCCGCGACCTTCGCCAGCGCGCCGTCCAGCGCCCCGGCATCGGACCCGCCAGCCTCCGCCAGATCAGGCCGCCCACCGCCCTTGCCGCCTACCATCGGAGCCAGCGTGCCGACCAACTTGCCTGCCTGCACGCGGCCTGTCAGGTCTTTCGTCACGCCCGCGATCAACGTGACCTTACCGTCATTTGCCCCGCCGAGCACCACAACTCCCGAGCCGATCTTGCCGCGCAGCTGGTCCACAAGCTCGCGCATCTGCGCCTTGTCGACGCCATCCACGCGCCTGGCGAGCACCTTCACGCCTGCAACCTCAACCGCCTCATCCGCAGCGCCCGCAACCGCCACTGCCGCTGCTTTCAGGCGCAGCCCGTCGAGCTCTTTTTTGAGCCGTTTAATCTCTTCTTCGTCGGAAGCAAGCTTGTCGCGCAACGCTGTAGCACCACCCGGGACGACACGCGCCACCTCAAAGCCACGCCTGAATTCCTCCAGCGCGCCAGTCCCCGTCACAGCCTCAACACGCCGGACTCCGCTCGCAACGGAGCTCTCGCCCACCAGCTTGATGAGCCCGATCTCGCCCGTCGCATGGATGTGCGTGCCGCCGCAGAGCTCGGTGGAGAAGTCGCCGATCTTGACCACGCGCACACGGTCGCCATACTTTTCGCCGAAGAGCGCCATCGCGCCGTACTCATTCACGGCCACGTCAATCGGCACATCGACAAGCGTCTGCACGGCAGTATTCGCAAGCACCTGCGCGTTCACAATCGATTCAATCTCCCGCAGCTCCGGCTCCGCCACGCCCGTAAAGTGCGAGAAGTCAAACCGCAAACGATCCCGATTCACCAGCGACCCAGCCTGCTTCACGTGCTTGCCCAGCACCTCGCGTAGAGCCGCATGCAGCAGGTGCGTGCCGGTATGGTTTCGCATGGTGGCATTACGGATCTCACCGTTCACCTGCGTGTCGAGCACGTCTCCGACATGGATGTTTTGCTTGACTACGACACGATGCGCGAACACACCTTGGACAGGCTTGGTGCATCCACGCACCTCCGCCACGACGGTCTGATGATCGGCTCCATAGAGCCAGCCCACATCGCCAACCTGCCCGCCGGAGTCGGCATAAAAGCTGGTCGCATCGAGCACCACTTCGCCCTCCGACCCAGCCGCCAACAACTGGACTCCGGCCCCATCGAGCACGAGCGCAATCACGCGCGCACCATCCACCCGCAGCGCGGAGTAGCCCTCGAATTCGGTCTTCGCCAGCTCGCGGTAGACCGGCGAAGCCGTCTTCTGCGACCCACCCTTCCAGGAGGCGCGGGCACGATTTTGCTCCTCAGCTTTCGCGGCCTCAAAGCCGGCCATATCAAACTCGAGTCCTGCATCACGCGCCGCATCCACCATGAAGTCCAGCGGCATACCAAACGTTTCATAGAGCCGGAACGCCGACGTGCCATTCGTTAACGTCTCTTCGTTCATTTGCTTCAGGCCCAGTTCCAGCGTGCGAGCAAACTGCTCCTCCTCCGCCAGCACAGTCTTAATGACCCGCTCCGCAGTCTCCACCAACTCCGGATAAGCCACCTTCATCTCATCCCGAACGGCCTTCACCATCTCAAACATGAACGGCTGTTCCTGCCCCAGCAGGCGCCCGTGCCGAATGCCCCGACGCAGAATCTTCCGCAGCACATACCCACGCCCGTCGTTCGCCGGCTGCACCCCATCCGAGATCAAAAACGTAGCCGCCCGCGCATGATCCGCAATGATCCGCAGAGAAGCCGCACCCTTATCATCGCTCAGCGCAAGCCGTTTCAAGCTGTCCGCTGCCAGCTCAGAGCTCTCAGCGGAAAACGTGCCGGTAAGCTCAGCAGCCTGCGCAATCAGCGGCGTAAACAAGTCCGTCTGGTAGTTCGACTCAACCCCCTGCAGCACGCAAGCAATCCGCTCCAAGCCCATGCCGGTATCGATCGAAGGCTTCGGCAGCGGCACCAGCACGCCATCCGACCCACGATCAAACTGCATGAACACCAGGTTCCAGATCTCCATGTACCGCTGGTCGTCCTCACCAAACGGCACGTCTTTGCCTGACTCCGAAGCCCCCACGCCCAGGTCGTAATAAATTTCCGAGCAAGGCCCACACGGCCCCGTATCCCCCATCGCCCAGAAATTATCCTTGGCCCCGAGCTCAAAAATCCGCTCCGCCGGAACCCCTGCCTCAATCCACAAATCGTAAGCCTCGCTATCCCGAGGCACGCTCGCATCGCCTTCAAAAATCGTGACGTAAAGCTTTTCAGCCGGGATCGCGAACCACTCCGGCGAGGTCAGCAACTCCCACGCATAGGCAATCGCATCGCGCTTGAAGTAGTCCCCAAAACTGAAGTTGCCGAGCATCTCAAAAAACGTATGGTGCCGCCGCGTGAAGCCGACGTTTTCAAGGTCGTTATGCTTGCCGCCGGCGCGTACGCACTTCTGCGAGGTCGTCGCCCGCGTGTAGTCGCGGCGCTCACTGCCGAGGAACACATCCTTGAACTGGTTCATCCCCGCGTTGGTAAACAGCAGCGTCGGATCATTGACCGGCACCAGCGACGACGAGTGCACACGCCTATGCGCCTTGCCCTCAAAAAACCTCAAAAAGTCTTCACGAATCTGCGCGCCTGACCGATAGTCCATCCCCAAAGTATACTGGCCGCACCCGCATGCCGCAGCCCGCACTTAGCCCGTTGCGACGCCTCATCCAAGCGCTTGGCCACGTCCGCCGATTCGTGCTCAACCCTCGCATCCGGTCCGAGCAGATCACCCGCATGCGCGCCGGCGCCGCCCACTACCAGGGCGCCACCCACACCTCCCGCGACCGCTACCCAGAGCTCTTCGCCGCCTGCGCGTTCGAGTTCGCCGGCCGCGCTCAACCCCGCATCCTCTCCTTCGGCAGCTCCACCGGAGAAGAAGCCGCTACGCTCGCCGACTACCTCCCGCAAGCCATCATCGTAGGCGTCGACATCAACCCCTGGTGCCTCCAGCAAGCGTCGACCAGCTATCCCCAGCATCGCTTCATCCCCCCAGCCGAACTCACCGCTGAAGCCCCTTTTGACGCCATCTTCGCCATGGCCGTCTTCCAGCGCACAGAAAACCGCACGCAGGCCCCGGAGGTCGCACTCGGCACCTTCACCTTCGCCGTATTCGACCAGGAACTCGCCCGCCTGGACGCCTTGCTCAAGCCAAACGGCCTCCTCTTCATCGACGAAGCCGACTTCCTCTTCCTCGATGCAACCATCAGCGAGCGCTACACCGCCCTCCCATTCCCCGACAACCAGGTCGCGCACCAGCGCCCCCTCTTCGGCCGCGATAACCGTCGCATCGCCAGCGAATACCTCACCCCCCGAGCGTTCCGCAAGCTGGCCTGATCAGCCTCACCCCATCACCCCCGGCCGCCAGGTCACACCCTCCAGCCTCAGCATCTCGTCCTTAGTCTCCCGCAACCCCGCAAACTCCCCCTGCCACCGCACCATTTCCAGCAGACAAACCAGCGCATCAAAGGCATCCTCACTCCCCTGCGCACTCGCCACGACGCTCCGCGGCAGCCCAGCATAAAGCCCCGCATCCGTCCCCCGCCGCGCCTTCAAATAAGCCGCCCGGGCCACCCCATTCGACTTCGCCACCGGCCCCGTCAGCAGTCGCGTGTACATCTCCACCAACAACGGCTTGCCTTCCTCTAACGAAGCATCCTCAAACGGCCAAACCCGAAAACCAGACTCCCACAGCCGCAGCAACCACTCCATCGCCCGCAGCGACCCAGTCCCCACCGCCCCCGCACCCCCAATCTGAAACGGCGACTTTGGCTGAATCCCCTTCATCAGCGCCGCCCGCACCTCATCCCCGCCACCAAACTCAACCTTGTTATCGACATCCGTAAACCGCATCATGCGCCCGTAGTGCTCGCCAGAAAACTGCGCCGGCCGCTTATGCGGACGCCCCCAGAACCGCTCGTCATGCTCCGGATTCTTCCCCGCCACAAGCCACTGCTCGCCGTGCCCCGCAGCCACATGGCGCCAAAACTCAAACACCGTCGCACACCCATGCTCGCGCAAAAACCAAGCCGGATAGCTGAAACAGCAGTCGATCGAAACCACCATCGCCGGCGTCTCCCGAGCCATCCCAATCAGCCACGCGATCAACTCCTCCCGCGTCCGCCCGGCCTCCAGCCTCACCCGCCCACCCGCAACCTTCCCCGCGCCCGTATGGGTCCACACCCCCGCCCAGATCTTCTTCCGCTGCCCCGGCCCTTTGTCGCCGGACCAATCCACCGCCACCAGTCGCTCAATCTGCATACGGAACTTCCTCACGCCGTTAGACGTAAACCTTCACAGGAGTCGCCGCATGCTCAAGTTCATCGTCTTCGTCATCCTGCTGTTCCTGTGCTGGCCGCTCGCCATTGCGATGGTCGTGCTTTACCCGGTCGTCTGGCTTGTGCTCCTGCCGTTCCGTCTGCTGGGCATCGTCGTAGGCGGCGCATTCGAGCTCATCTCCGCCATCTTCCTCCTCCCCACCCGCCTCCTGCACCCCGCGCGCCCCGCCTACCCCCGCAATACCCTTTACCGCTAAGCCGATGCCGCTACCGCCGCGTTTCTGCCTTCCTGGTTGTCATCACCGAAGGGGATCTGCAGTTACCTTTTGCATTCTTGATTGTCATTGCCGAAAGCGTTCTGCGGCCCCCGTTTGACCCTAGAACTCCGGCAGATCGTAGTCGTCCTTTTCCGCATAGCTGTCCGAGTCCGCACCGCTTTCCGGAACCTCCACCCGCCACGCCTTGAACAGCTTGAAGATCGCCGTAGACGAGTAGCCCGCCCTCATCAGCCGATTCATAATCCTCACCGAATCCTTCTGCGCCGTAGCTCCTTCCGGCTTCTTGATCCGCTTCTTCTCGCAGTATGCCCGCGCCATTGCGACTTCATCCGTCTCGTCATAAGCCGCCGCCAGCGTATCCGCCGCCAGCTCTTTGCCGACCCCCTTCACCGCCAGATCCTGCGCCACCCGCCGCCGCCCAAACCCCTGGTTCTCCTTGCGCAGACGCGTAAAGTCCGCAGCAAATCGCTCGTCCGAAAGATACTTCAGCTCAATCAAACGCTCCACCACGCGGTCCATATCGGTCTCCCCACGCTCCCCCTCGAATGCCCGCGGCTTCATCAACCGTCGCAGATCTCTTACCGTCTTCATCCGCCGGCTAAGCGCCCCCACGGCGTACTCAAACAACTCCGCCTCCCCCACCGGATCACGCTTCTTGGGCCGAGCAAAGGGCAAGTGAATCTCCTATCGTAGAGTGAAGTCTTCCAGGTTGCGCCATCTTGGTTGTGCCTTCTTACTTCTGCCTTATAGGTTGCGCCATTTTGGTTGTGCCTTTTGGTTGTCATCCCCGGAGGGGATCCGCTTCTGCCTTTGCCCTTGGGTGCCCCATCCTTTCCAGCTTCACCGGAAAGGGTGGGGTCTCGTTTGCGGTAGCAAACGACCGCTCTCCTCCCCCCACACCACAAACATTGTCATCCTGAGCGAAGGCACTCACAGTCTCACCGTGAGTGCCGCAGTCGAAGGACCTGCATCTCCGCCAAGCCATCCACTACTTCCCAGCAAAATCCCCCGTATGCGTCCACTTATCACACCAGTCGCTCACCGTCTTATTCCATAATTCACTATTCTGAGGCTTCTGCACCCAGTGCCCTTCATCCGGGAAGTAGAGCATTTCGCTAGGCACTCCCAACCGCTGCAGCGCGGTAAACAACTGGAACCCTTCGGACACATCCAGCCGGTAATCCTTCTGCGAATGAATGACCAGCGTGGGCGTCTTAGCATCCTGAATATGCAGCGCGGGCGACCACTTGCGGAACGGGTCCTGGTCCTCTGGCAACCCGGCATACCGCCACGGCTGCCCAGGCAGCGCATCCCCCGGCCGCCGAAATTCCCACTCGTTGAACCATAACTCCTCGGTAGTCCCATAAGCACTCACGGGGTTATACATCCCGTCATGCGTCACGATGCACTTGAACCTATCCGTATGGGTAAAAATCCAGTTAGCCATGTAACCGCCATAGCTCGCGCCCAGCGCACACTCGCGCGTCTTATCGATAAATGGAAACTGAGCCTCCGCCGCATCCAGCCCCTTCATCAAATCGACATAGGCCTTCCCACCCCAGTCCCCGCTCACGCCATCCACAAATGCCTGCCCATAACCAGTAGACCCACGCGGATTCACCATCACCACGACATACCCGGAAGCCGCCATCAACTCCGGATTCCAGCGGTAACTCCAGGCATCCCCCCAAGCGCCTTGCGGGCCGCCGTGGATCAGAAACTTGACTGGGTACTTCTTAGCTGGGTCAAAGTTTGGCGGTTTAATCACAAAGCCCTCAACTTTGGTGCCGCCAGCTCCTGAAAAATGAAAGGGCTCCAATGAATCCAAAATCAATTGAGAAGTGCGCCCATCATTAATGTGAGTCAGATAGCGAGCAGGTTCGTCGCCACCTTTCCGTTCAAGGTCGAAGCTCCTCTGCGTCGGAGTGCTCTTAGGAAGATTAATGACCAGCTTGATCGCGCTGTCATCCATATTCGTCAGATCCGCAAATGCAATCTCAGCCGGCTTGTCGACTTTCATCAAGGTCCCAATAAGGTTATAGCCGGTGCCCTGTACAAGACTCCCCCACTCCCCCTTCGTCTTTCCAAATCGATGGAGATCATCCCCCGTAAAGTTTGTTCCGTAGATTACTTCTTCCCCGCGGTCACCAGCGGTAAAGAAAATACGCGCAGAGTCTTTGCTCCATATAAATTCATCAACCCAACGATCCAGTTCTTTCTCCCCGGGACGGGTCGTGTCAGTGTAGCTGTTCATGTCGAAGTCGAGGTCGTGATTCACTTTCGTCGTCCTGTCGTTCAACACTATTCGAAACCTATCCGACTCAAACCCAGCCCGAGCCTGCGACCGAAACGCCAGCCACTTCCCATCCGGCGAGTACTGCGGCCCATCATCACTCGCCAGACTCGTACTTACTTTGACCGCCTTCGCCCCAGCCTCATCCAGCCTTAGCGTAAACACATCATTGTTGGTGCTCGCAGCCTTCACCGCATCCAGGTTCGTCACGTACGCCACCTCATGCGAGTCCGGCGCCCACGCATATCCAAGCGGCCCTCCGAGCGAGAACGTCGGCGTCTCCGCATACCCCACCGCGCTGAACGGCGTCAGGTCCCGCACATCCTTGCCATTGTTGACTGAAACGGCGAACACATGGCTTCGCTTCTGCCCCGTATACGCATTCCAGTGGCGGTAAAGCAGCGAGGTAAACAACTGCGCCTTCACCTTGGAGCTGTCCGCGGCCTCATCCTGCGCCTTGTCGCACGCCTCTTCTTCGAGCCAACCGCCCGCCACATTCTTCGGCCCGCCGGCGGAGCACTCCGGGTACACGCTGGACACAAACAACAGCCGCCCCGCATCGGGCGACCACACCGCGCCACTCGCCTCCGTGCTCACGCTGGTCAATTGCCGTGCGGGCCCGGGCTTGCCTTCAGCCTCATCCCAGCCGGCCAGGTAAATCTGTCCCTTCTGCTCAATCGAGACGTACTTCGCATCCGGCGAAAAGCGCCCGTTCGTCTCGCCCTCGCCAAACGTCACCTGCCGCTCTTTGCCGCCCGCAACCGGCACCACCCAAAGGTGATTCACCTTCGTATTTGCGGCCAGCGAAACATCCGTCACCGAAAACAGCACCCACTTCCCACTCGGCGATATCTGCGGATCGCTCACGCGCTTCATCGCCATCAAATCCTCAAACGTCATAGGCCGTTTTGCCTGAGCCAGCCCTTGATCCCCAGCCCCAGCTACCAAAAGCAACAGTAATCCCGCCAGCATCTTCATCGCGCCAGTCTACGCCAAAGCAAGGCGAAACCAGGAAAGTGCGGGAACAAGGGATAAGAGCGAAGCCCCGACGCTCCAGGCTCCCCTCTTATTCCGCTTTTATCCCCTCTTTCCTGCTTTCGCCTTGCTCTTGCCAGGGACCAGCTATGAAGCCTTCCGCAGCTCCACCACTTCCCGCGACTGCATCAGCACCCTTTCCTCCCCCGTCACCACCCGCCCCACCGGCAGCTCCACCACCACCGCCGCCCCATGCGGATGCAGGTTGAACGCGCTGATTTCCCCCCCATGCTCCCGCACGATCCCGTAGCAGATCGAAAGCCCCATCCCCGCCCCCTGCTCCGCGCTCTTCGTCGTATAGAACGGATCAAACGCCCGCCCCGGCTCTCTGAACCCCGGCCCTGTATCGCTCACGATCAGATGCAGCGCACGCCCATCGTTTGAGATCGTCACCCGAATCAGGTGCTCCTCCCCTTCCTCTCGCGGCCGCGCGCCCGCAATCGCCTGCGCCGCATTGTTGAACAAATGTTCCAGCACCTGCCGCAGCCGGTCGCGACTCCCCCGCACCGTCGGCATCCCTTCCGGCGCCTCCACCTCCAGCCTGACCCCGCGCTCCGCGAGCTTGGCCTGGCACTTCGCCGCCAGCTCCTGCACGATCCCCCCCACCGCCACCGCCTCATCCGCCTGCGGCACCGGCCGCCAGAACTCCACCAGCTTCTCTACCGTCTCCTTCATCTTCAGCGCTTCGAGCACGATCGTCCCCGCATCCTGCTTCACCCTCGGCTCGCCCGTCGTCTCCGCAATCAACTCAGCGAATCCCAGCACCGCCGTCAGCGGATTATTCAGCGCATGCGCCACTCCCCCCGCCAGCTGCCCCAGCCCCGCAAGCTTCTCCGCCCGCAGCAGCCTCTCCCGCAGCACATCATTTTCGAGCTCCCTTGCCAACTTCCGCGTCAGCGCCTCGATCGGCCCTACCGCCCGCTCCAGGCCCCCCGGAACATTCTTTTTGCGCTTGCCCTTGGCCCTCGCGCCATCCGCACAAACGACCAGCGCCCCCATCACGCGCCCTGCCCCAGCCCGGATCGGCGCCACAATCGCCCGCCTCCACTTCCGCCGTTCGACCTTGCCCTCCACCTGCCGGTCAGAAAGCTCACGATCGAAATCCGCCCACTCACCAATCGGGATCGAAAAACTCGCCACACCCACGCGTATGCTTTTGGCCGCGCCACCTTGCCGTTCCTCTGCCACCACCTGCTCGCCCCACGCGTGCAGCTTGGCAATCGTCACATCATCCACGCCGATGCTCCCCACGCACAGCAGCCTTCCCTCCGCATTCCGCAGCAGCATCGCCACCCGCGGAAACACGCTTTTCTCCGCCACCACCCGGCAAGTCCTCTTCGCCAGCGCCCGCACCGCCTCCGCCGGATCCAGCCGCGCAGAGCTATCCGCCGCATCTCCCAACATCGTAGAATTCAGCCGCGAGTAAGCCTCCAGCTCCTCCCGCAACTGCCGTTCCCGCCAACGCTCCGCCGCCTGCGCCTCTCGCTGCCGACGCATCGTCCACAGGCACAATCCCAGCGCCACCATCACCCCCAGGCACAGCCAGTGCTCCATCCCGAACAACGTCAAAAACCGCATTCTGCCCTCCCCATCCGTTCGCCCCAAAACCGCGTCTAACTCGTCATGCGCGCACTCACCACCATCCGGCCCCGCCTGCTCCTTGCGATGGCCTTCCTGTGTTCTCTCCAGCTATCGGCCCACGCCGCCGCACCCCCCGCACCTGTCCCAAACCCGCACGCGGCAGCCCAGTCCGGCTTCGGCACACTGGACCCCAGCCCACTCCCCAACGGCCTTACCCCGGCAGCATTAATCGAAAAATTCGGCGCCCGCGAAACCGCCTTCAACACCGCGCGCAACGAGTACACCTTCCGCCAGACCGTCATCGTCCAAACCATCAACGACGACACCAACAAGCCCGACGGCACCTACAAACAGATCACCGACATCGTCTTCTCAGACTCCGGCAAGCGCGCCGAGCACGTCGTCTTTGCCCCCCAGAACACCATCGAGCGCGTCATCATGTCCGAGGCCGACTTCGACGACATCCAGAAGCGCCTCCCCTTCGTCCTCACCACCCCCGAGCTCCCCCAGTACGACCTCACCTACCTCGGCCGCCAGAAGGTAGACGACATCGAAACCTACGTCTTCGACTGCAAACCCAAGACCCTCGAAAAAGGCAAGCGCTACTTCCAGGGCAAGGTCTGGGTCGATCAGCAGCAGTTTGAAATCGTCCTCATCAACGGCAAATCCGTCCCGGACAATCTAAAACACGGCCACGAGGACCTGTCCCCGCCTTACACCACCTACTACCAGGAAGTCGACGGTGGCAACTGGTTCCCCGTCTACACCAAAGCCGACGGCGTCCTCCACTTCCCCGCCGAAAACGGCCAGATGGCCAACAACGTCCACATCCGCTACACCGTCCGCTACGAGGACTACAAGCGCTTCCACGCCAAATCCCGCATCATCTACAACGGCGCAGACCTCCCCGCCCAAGCCACCCCACCCGCAACCACCCCCACCCCCACCGCCCAACCCGCCGAAACCCCCAGCGCTCTACCCCCACCCGACCCCGACGCCCCCAACCTCAAACGAGTCCCCCCAAAGCCCTGACGCATCGGGTGCTATCCCGGCCCCCCCCCCACAAAATTGTCATCCTGAGCGTAGGAAGGCACAGTCTTATCGTGCCTTCCGGAGTCGAAGGACCTGCATGTCAGCGCTGAGCTCCGCGGGACTCCAAGAAAAACACAGGGCTTCTCAAGCCACCTGGAGCAAAAGTCCGCAGGGTGCCCCATCCTTTCGGCTTCATCGAAAGGGTGGGTTATTGTTTCCGGAAAGAAACAACCGCACTCATTTTCATCACCACCATTCCGGGTGCCCAGGTCTCGCTTCTGAGACCTGGGTTCCTCCCCAACCACATCATCCCAAATCGATCCAGGCCCCAAGTGCCCGGGTGCCCCATCCTTTCGGCTTCATCGAAAGGGTGGGTTATTGTTTCCGGAAGGAAACAACCGCACTCATTCCAACCACCACTATTCCGGGTGCCCCAGGTCTCGCTTCTGAGACCTGGGTTCCTCCCCGACCACATCATCCCAAATTGATCCACGCGCTGCATCTTCACCTCGTTCGCAGAAAACGTAAACCTCATCCCGGAAAAAAGCTGGCTCCATCTGCTCGAAGACCTGCGCGACCGCGACAACATGGCAGTCTTCCCCCAAATGGCTTCCTCCCTTTGCCAAATCGGATGCTTGTCGTTGAGAGATGGAATCTATGTTGCCTGATCTGGCGGCAGGTCTGGGCTACACCAGCAAATCACAGTCGGCAAGGAGAATTACTGAAGAGTGGGTCGGTAGGAATGGTTATTGCCTACGTTGTGAGTCGGACGTCTTGAGTCCGACTTTGGCAAATACGCGTGCTACAGATTTCGTCTGCAGAGAGTGCTCACATCCATACGAACTGAAAAGCAAACGCGGAAGATTCACGACACGAGTGCTCGACCTGCGCGAAATCCACGACGACCTCGACCGCGCCGTCTTCCACGCATACGGCTGGCCCCACGACCTCACCACCGAGCAGATCCTGGAGCGCGTCGTAGGCCTCAACGCCGAGCGCCGCGCCGAAGAAGCCCAGGGCCTCATCCGCTGGCTGCGCCCCGAGTACCAGGCCCCCGAAGCCGTCGCTGTCGCCCGACCAGCTCCCCGGCTTTGTCGCCGAAACCCCCATCGCCATCCCCGCCCGTAAGCAGCCCTGGCCCGCCGCGCTCCCCGAGCAGGTCCGCCTCATCAAGGAAGCCATGCGCGCCGGCGCACCCCTCACCCCGCAACAAATCGCGGCCGGCTTCCGCCCCGCCAGCCGAACCCGCGTCACAGAAATCCTCCAGACCCTCACCGCCCGCGGCCAGGTCCGCACCGACGGCAATCAATACTCCCTCTAGCCTGACGGGCGGAATCTGCGTTCCATTTCCACCCATTTCCGTCTTGAAAGGGCGGGACTCCAGTCCCGCCGCTACCCGTCCCACGAGATGCGGCTTCAGCCGCTGAGGGTATGCTTACCCCGATTTCGACCCCGTCTACAGGCGAGGTCAAGTTCCATGCAATGAAGACTTTAGAGCCTTAGTCCAGACCCAGGTCCGGACTTAACTCCAATCGTTTGAAGACTTTAGGCTCAAACAGGGGAGGGGGCGGTACCCCTCCTGAGAAATACACGATCTCCCCCGGCTTTTCCGGTATCCTCAACTCAACCTAGCCTGGAGCTGACCTTGATTCGAGCGGTAATGATTCGAGCGGTAATGACCCGAACGTTCAATCGCCGAGCCATCGTTGCTGCTTGCGCGCTCGCAATAAGCCCCCTCAGCGCGCAAGCCCCGCAAAGCTACTACGAGTTCGGAACCGTGGTCGCGCTCGGCCGCGGAACGGTCGATATTCAGACCTTTGACCAGCAATTGCAGCGCACAGTGCAGCATTCCTTCATGTTCGGCAAAGGCTCCCGCGCAGACGTCATGCACGTCAACGACGCGGTAGAAGTCATCTACACGCCAACCGGAAACGACTGGCTGATCCGCAACCTGGTCGTGCTTTCGGCCGGAATCCCGCAAGCCGGCTCGCCCGCAGGCCAGCGCTCGCTGAGTTCTACAAGCCCCGCAATCGCCGCAAATGGGCCCACAAAAGCGGTTCCAAGGGCTGGTTCTGTCGCGCTCCCTTCGCCCACTACGAGCGGAAAGGCAGCGGCGCGCGCAGGCTCCGTCGCCTTGCCGACACAGAGCACGAGCGCCCAGCGGAATGCGGCCGCCGGCAATGTAAATCTGCCCGCGCAGGGCAAAACCCGTGCGCCAAACAGCAACGTTGCCGCGGTCGATCTGAGCGGAACGGCCGGCAAAGCGGTTCCAAATGTGCTGAATGTGCCGCTCGGTGGCGAAACTTCCGCACTGCCAACCGCCCCACGCATCAGGACGATCACGCATGCGGACCCGAGCGCGGAGTGCAATCGCTCCGACGCGAACTGGCCGGACCAGCCCATTTCTATCGCTGTTCTTGACTTTCGCTACCCGACGGAGCGCGAAGAGGCGCACGACATCGGCACGACCGGCGGCGGCTCGGGCACAGCCGTAGCTGACCTGGTGCTGGAGCGGCTCTCGGCTGAGGACACCGGCGTTGCGTACAGTCGGGGCGATCGCACGCGGCTTTACCGTGCAGACTTTGCCGGCGCAGCGCGGCTTGGTCGCCAGCTGGGCGTCGACGCGGTGCTTGCGGGGACGTTTCAGCCGATTGACCAGCCCATGAATCAGGATGGGTTTGCGCCGCCGCCTATCTACGAGCTGCGCGCAGGGCTCGTCGATACGTGCACGGGACAGCTGCTGGAGCGGTTGAGCTCAGCCATTTGTCCGGGCGGAATCGACACCGGCGGAACGCAAAGCGGGTGCAAGCGCGTGCAGATCACGGCCAAGCAGGCGACAGACCCGAAGCAGACCCGCACTGCGTTCACGCCAGCGCTCGATGCGCTGTTGCTGCCGCTTGAGCATGAGGGCACGCCTCCGGGGCAGAAGGGTTCGGCAGGGCTGGTGAGTGCGGTCAACGGGACTGCTGCGGGTGGTGTCAGTGTCACCGTGCAGCTTGCTCCCGGGACGAAGCAGAAGGTTGGGGACTTGATCGCGCTGCATGCGTGGCGGCTGGGGAAGAACGTTTCAACTTACACGCTGCACCGTTTGCAGGATGAAGAGATCGGGCGGGTTACGGTGATTTCGATTGCCGGCGGCAAGGCTATCGGGACGTTTCAGGGTGACTTTTTGCCGAAGGTTGGAGACACGGCGGAGTCGGTTTCGGAGTAGCAACGCGACTGAAGATCAGCTTCGGGGATGATGATTAGAAGTAGATCCGTGTAAGACTATCGCTGACCCCATGCCTGCCAGAGTTTTACCCTTGCACCCGGTCGACCGATTGCGCTTTCGTCAGGCTCCCCTGGCTGCGGCGGCGGTGTGGTTTGCGGGTGGCATTGGGCTGGCGCATCTGCAGGCGTCGCGCGACTGGGTTGCGCCGACGGTGTTTGTGGTGGCGGCTTTGGTGGTGCTGCTGGCGCTTGCAGTGGCGGCGCTTCGGCGAGCACCGCGCGTGGCCTGGGTTCCCGTCGCGGCGATCTGGTTTGTGCTGGGAATAGCCGCGGCTGACTGGCATGCGGTGGCTGATCCGCCGGCCACCATCACGCCCTACGCGGACAATCTGAGCAGAACAGTTCGTGGGCGCGTGGTGCGTGTTCGTGTGCCGCCGGCGGCTGTTGCCGCGGCCGATACGGATCAGGTGCAGCCGTGGGAAGCGGCGGAGGATATGTCTGTTGTGGCGGGGCATGCGCCTTCACTGAGCTTCGATCTAGCGGTGGATCAGGTGGAAGATGTGACGCCGGATACGTCGCAGATGGTGGCTACCAACGGTGGCATTCGCGTGTCGATTTATGGACCGGCGCAAGCGCTGAAGTGTGGCGACGAAGTGGAGTTGCCGCTAAGAATGAAGCTGCCCGGGCGCTACCGGGATCCGGGTGCGTTCCAGTATGTGGACCTGCTTGCGGCGCAAGGGATCGAGGCGCGCGGGAGTGTGGCGGCTGCTCGTGTGGCTGTTACAGGCAGGTCGGCACCAACGCTTCAGTGCAGGCTTGCGGGGGCGCAGACGTGGGCTTCTGCGCGGTTGCTGGGCTTTGCGGAGTCGGCTGCAAATGGCAAGCTACCGCCTTGGCTCAGGCTGGGCGCGGCTGATGCGCAGATGCTTTCGGCGATGTTGTTTGGGGACCGTTCCGGGCTGACGCATAGTTTGCGGGCGGGCTTTGAGCGGACTGGCAGCTTCCATCTGTTTGTGGTGTCCGGCATGCACATCGCGCTGCTGGCGGGTGGGCTTTACTGGCTGCTGCGGAGGTTGCGGCTGCCGGTTTGGCTGGCTACTTTAGGGACACTGGCGGGGGCCGCGGCTTACGCGGCGGTGACGGGATTTGGGCAGCCGGCGCAGCGTGCGCTAGGCATGCTGACGGTATTTCTACTGGCTCGTTTGCTGGGGCGCGAGCAGGACCGCGCACCGCTGAACGCGCTGGGTGCGGCGGCGTTGGCGATGCTGGTATGGGCGCCTTCAAGCTTGTTCGACGCGAGCTTCCAGATGACCGTGCTGGCCATTGTTGCCATCGCGGGCATCGCGATCCCGCTGGGGGACCAGACGCCGCTGCGCTATCTGCGGATCACGCGGGAAGTGTTTGCGCGCAGGAACAACGAACTCAGCCCGCGTGCAGCGCAGCTTGTGTTGATGCTGGAACTGTGGGGTGAAACGGTCGCGGGAATCCTCGGTCAGTGGTCGCGGCGAGTGCCCGCGCGGGTGCTGCGCGGCGTGCTGGTAGCTGCGGAGTTGGCGCTGATTGCTTGCGTAGCGGAGTTGGTGATGGTGCTGCCGATGGCGGTGTATTTCCATCGTGCGGCGGTGTACGCGCTGCCCGCAAACATGCTGGTGGTGCCGCTGATCGCGGTGCTGGTGCCGGTGGCGATCGCTACGTTTGTGGGCTCGCTGGTGAGCCCGTGGCTGGCCATGCTGCCCGGTGCTTTGACTGCTCTGCTGCTGCATGCGATCACCGCGGGCATACGCCATGTCAGCCGGTTGAGCGGCGCGGATGTGCGGGTTCCTGGGCCTGCTGCGTGGGTGGCGCTGATGGCGATTGCGGTGCTGGGACTTTGTTGCTGGATGGCGCGGCGTGGACGCTGGCCGGCATATGCGGCAGTTGTTCTGGTAGGGCTTACGGCGGTTGCAGTGCTCTGGCCGGAGCGTGCGAAGGTGCATGCGGGCGCGTTTGAAATCACAGCGCTCGACATTGGCCAGGGCGATAGTTTGCTGGCCGTGAACCCGCAAGGGGGGACCATGCTGATCGACGCGGGCGGGCCGATTGGGGGCTATGGGACGGGTGAGGTGGTGACGAATTTCGATGTCGGAGAGGAAGTGGTTTCGCCTTATTTGTGGAGCCGGCGGTTGCGGCACGTTGACATCGTGGTGCTGACCCATGCGCACACGGACCACATGGGCGGGATGCCGGCGGTGCTGGAAAACTTTCGTCCGCGCGAGCTTTGGGTCGGGGTGGAGCCGCGGTCTGCGTTGTACTCTGCTTTGATTGCGGACGCGGCTCGGCTGGGCGTGATGGTGCGGCATGTGCATGCCGGGGACCGCGTGGACTGGGGTGGAGTGCAGGTGCAGGTGTTGTCGCCATCAGTCGGTTATGCGAATGCGAACGCACCGAAGAATGATGACTCCGTGGTGCTGCGGATGCAGTCTGGCAAGGCTTCCGTGCTGCTGGAAGGCGATGCGGAGAAGCCGAGCGAAGAGGCGATGGTGGCCGCGGGCTTTGCGCCGGTGACGCTGCTGAAGGTGGGGCATCATGGGAGCAAGACGTCTTCTACCGCAGGCTTTTTGGCGATGGCTCAGGCAAAGGATGCAGTGGTTTCAAGTGGGCGGGGCAATCCGTTTGGGCATCCTCGTGCGGACGTGGTGACGCGCCTGGCGGACGGTGGAACACACCTTTGGCGGACCGATGAAATGGGGCTGACAACGTTCCTGCTGGGAGTGGATGGGAGCGTGCGAACCTTCACTGCGTTTGGGGCGTCCAATCTTTTGAGAGGTGATGATGGAGATTACGAATGACTTTCAAGGGGCTGTCGATCCGGTGGAGGAAGACCGGATGATCAGGCGGCTGCAGTTCATGATGGGGCTGGTGATGCAGACGATTGCGCAGGACGGGTCGCTGACGATTGAGGACGCGTCGCAGATGATTGCGGACTCGAAGAAGGCGGCGCTGGCTATGTTTCCGGACAAGGAATTGGCATATGAGATTATCTGGCGGCCTCGGTTTCAGCGGTTGATGCGGGAACGGTTTCGGATCATGTAGTTGGAATTCAGGTTGTGGGCGGACCGTGTGGAAGCGGGTCCCAAGGCCGAAGCCCCGGTGTTGCGAGGGGTCTTGTTGTCGAGGCTAGAGTCTCGACCTGTCTCAAGAGCAAAGGCAAAGCTAGAAGCAGATCCCCTCCGGGGATGACAAACAAATCGGTAGGCGCAGGGCGTTGGATTCGATGAGGAACGGCCAGTCATTGAAGGCAGTACCGATACACTTGAGGGATGCCTTCTGCCAAGCTGCCTACGCGCGTTCTTGTTGCCTTTGCCTGCGTGTATTTTTTCTGGGGCTCGACCTACGTGGCGATGCGCTATGGGGTGCAGGTGCTGCCGCCGTTTGTGATTGGCTCGATCCGTTACCTGGTGGCAGGGCCGTTGATGCTGGGGATCTGCGCGGCGCGCGGTTTGAAGCTGCGGCAAACGCCGCGGGACTTTGCGATCCTGGCGGTGATCGGAATTCTGCTGCTGGGCATTGGCAATACGGCTTGCCTGTGGTGCGAGCAGTACCTGCCGAGTGGGCTGGCGGCGCTGCTGCTGGCGGTGATTCCGCTGTATGTGGCGCTGATTGAGGTGGTGCTGCCGCGTGGTGAAAAGCTGCGGGCGCGGGGGTGGGTTGGGATCGGCGTCGGGCTGGTGGGGCTGGTGATTTTGTTGTCGCCGGGCTTTGCTGCGACCGGCGGCGGTCAGGGGAGCGGTGGTGGCCAGCGGGTGTTGGTGGCGTCTGTGATTTTGATTCTGGCGGGCTTTGCGTGGAGCTGCGGGTCGGTAGTTTCGCGGCGGTCCAAGCTGGCTACAAGTGCGTTTGTGGCGGCGGCCTGGGAGATGGTGTTTGGCGGGATTTTCAACTCGGGACTGCTGCTGGTTTCGGGTGAGACGAAGCACGTGCACTGGACCGCGCAGGGGTTCTATTCGATAGCGTGGCTGGTGGTGTTTGGGTCGCTGGTGGGGTACTCGGCGTTTGTTTATTTGCTGGATAATGTGCCGGTGGCGAAGGTCTCGACGTACGCGTATGTGAACCCGATTGTGGCGGTGGTGCTGGGAGCGCTTGTGCTGCGAGAGCGGCTGGTGCCGGTGGAGTACGCGGGGATGGCGGCGATTCTGGTGGCGGTGTGGCTGGTGACTAGCTCGAAGATGGCTTTGGGGGTGAATAAGCCGGTGTCTCTCAACTTGCCAGATGCCGATGCGGGTTAGGATGTCGTAGTGGATCAATACATCTGGGACGAAAGCAACTTACAGAAGCTTGCTCGCCACCTGGTATCTCAGGTTGAAGTTGAGTTTGTTCTATCGAACCCTACACTTGATCTTGGCTATCAGGAATGGCATGACGAGGAACGATTTCTGAAGTTGGTGCTACCGCAGAGGGCCGCGTTCTCCTGGTCGTAACTACCTGGCGCGGCATCCGGACGCGAGTCATCACGGCGTATGACGCACCCGGCAGGCTTGCCGAAGAGTATCTTAGAACAAGAGAAGACTTATGAAGACCTTGCCCAAGTTTAAAGACGAAGCCGAGGAAGCCGAGTGGTGGTTCGTGCACCGCGATGAAATAGCGGAAGATATGATCCAGGCCTCGCACAACGGGACGCTTGGTGAGGGAACCGCTGTGCGTCGTGCCCGGAAACTGAAACAATTTGAAGCTAAGCAGTCTTCTCAGTCAGCAGCATAAGGTTGATTATGACTGACCTCAAAATGCCAGGATTTGAGACTGAAGCTGAAGAGGCTGCCTGGTGGTAAGACAATCGCGAACTGACGTCGGCGGCACTCGTCGTTGCCGCTCGCGAAGGCCGCCTGGGTGAAGGACCGCGAGCTCGCCAGCAGCGCCGCATGAGAGAGGCTCTGGAAAAGTGATTGGTGACCTGCGCGGCACTACTCCCCGGCCTCAAGCGGTTTGCGGGCGAAGTAGTAGAGGCTGAAGGCTAGGAGCGCGAAGGCTACTACGCTTGTCCAGTCATGCAGCGGGGAGTGGGCGCTAAAGCTCGCGGGGGCGCGGGGGATGGATTTGGGCAGGCTGTGGATCCAGGGTTTAGAGGCGAACTCTACCCAAGACTCATAGAGCTTGATGACGATGCCCAGGAGGCCCATGAGACCGCCGGCGGCGATCAGGCCGGAGGCGTAGAGCGAGCCGGGGGAGACTTCGCTTTCCATGTCGAGCGACGGGGTGACGCTGGTGGGGACGGGCAGTCCAGTGGCGGGGTCGAGGTGGTCCGGGTTGGTGCGGTCGAAGCCGGGGTGGCGCTCGTAGAAGGCGTCGCGATTGGTGTGCCACAGATTGAGACTGACCTGGTAGAGGTCGGCGGCGGCCTTGGCGTGGTGCTGCTGCATGGCGCGGTCGACCATCCAGCGCATGACACCGCCGACGAAGATGGCCAGCGTGGTGGCGATCGACAGGTACGCGCCTACGGCGAAGGTGAGCGAGCGGACGCCGAGGAGCTCGACCACGATGACGAGCGCGACGCCGAGGAGGACCAGGCCCCAGGGGAGTTTGCGGCTCAGGATGCCGTTGATGACGGTGGCCATGAGCTTGCCCTGGGGGGCGGCGGCTGCCTCGCTGCCGATGCCCTGGGTCCACTGGATGACGATAGTGTTGGTGGCGGGATCGAGGAGGTACTTGCCGTCCGGCAGGGACTTGGAGCCGATGGCGTTGAGCAGCGTGTAGTGGTGTGGGTCGGTGATGCCTTCTGACGTGGCCGTGGGCTTGGCGCCGAGCTTGAACGGGGTGTGGGTGAAGGGGCCTTTCTCCTGCACGCCGTCCGCGTAGAGCGCCTGGGTCATGGCGATGGGGGCGGGCAGGCGCTGGAAGCTTTCAAGCGCGGAGTTCATGGCGTTGAGCGTGGCGCCGATTGAGAAGACGCTGATGATGACGCCGGCCATGACGGCCGCCTGCTGCTTCCACGGGGTTGCGCCGATGAGGTAGCCGGTCTTGAGGTCTTGCGAGGTATCGCCCGCGTTTGAGGCCGCGATGCAGACGATGCCGCCGATGGTGATCGCGAGGGCGCCGAACGCCGGGGCGGTCCAGCCCTTGACGAGGAAGATGGCGGTAGTCGCCATGAGAGTGGCGATGGTCATGCCGGAAACGGGGCTCGAGGACGAGCCGACGATGCCTACGATGCGGGCTGAAACAGCGACAAACAGGAAGCCGAAGACGACGATCATGACGGCCGCGGCGCAGTTGGCGAGGAAGCCGACCTGCGCGCCGGGCACGGGGTGGAATTGCAGGAACGCGATCATCAGGACGACGAGCAGGACGCTGCCGCCGAGGACGACGGACATGGGGAAATCGTGCGCGGTGCGTACTGGTTTGGCGGTTGTGGTGGTGGCGTCGCGATTGGTGCGCATGGAGCGGACACCTTCGCTGAGGGCGGAGATGATGGTTGGGGCGGTGCGGAGGAGCGTGATCAGGCCGGCGGCGGCGACTGCTCCGGCACCCATCGGGCGGACGTAGGTGCGCCATAGGGTGCTAGGGTCCATCTCGCTGATCGGGATGGTTCCGGGGTAGACGGGGCCGGTGAAGTGGCCGCCGAAGAAGGCGATCGCGGGCATCATGACGAGCCAGCTGAAGGCGCCGCCGGCGAGCATGATGGCCGCGACGCGGATTCCAATGATGTAGCCGACGCCGAGGTATTCCGGCGTGCAATCGGCGCGGATGGCGGCGCCCTTGAGGATGCGCTGGCCGGTGGGATCGAAGTTGGGCTCGTAGTTGGGGCCGGAGGGCCAGAGGGCGAAGAGGTTTTCGTTCTGGAAGAGCGTGTAGACCGCGCCCAGACCGAGCCCGAGGAAGACGCGAGAGGCGAAGGAGCCGCCACGCTCGCCGGCCATGAGGACGTCGGCGCAGGCGGTGCCTTCGGGGTAGATCAGGGTTTCGTGCTCGTCTACGATGAGTTGGCGGCGCAGCGGGATCATGAAGAGGACGCCGAGCCAGCCGCCGAAGAGAGCGAGGGCGAAGATGCGGGTGGACTCCAGATCAAAGCCGAGGAAGATCAGCGCGGGCAGGGTAAAGATGACGCCGGAGGCGATGGACTGGCCGGCGTTGCCGACGGTTTGGACGATGTTGTTTTCGAGGATCGAGCTTTTACCGAACGCGCGAAGGATTGAGATCGAGAGGACCGAAATCGGGATCGAAGCCGCGACCGTAAGCCCTGCGCGAAGTCCGACATAGACCGTGACCGCGCCGAAAATGACCGCAAAGATGCCGCCCAGAATCAGGGCGCGCAGGGTGAATTCGGGGCGGTCGTCGCTGGCGGGAACGAAGGGGGTGAAGTTTGCGGCCATATCTTGGGGACCCTCGGTGATTCAAAAAATCAATTGTTCGCTGTGCCTCGCAGTGTACCAGTGTGAATGCGGTTGACGCGGCCAGCGGGGTTGGGCTTATACTCGCAACATTGGCGCGGCCCGAGGGGCCTGGAGCGTCGACGAGCAGGTGAGTCTTCAGCGTAAGCTTGGCAAACTTGAACGGCGAACCCGGCGTAAGCGATAGCAGCACCGCTGCAAATGCGGGCTGGCGCGCGGTCGTGAAGGTGCTGCGAAGTCCCTTGCAGCTTTTCCACGACGTAATCAACACTGTTGTGCCTGCGAGCTGTAGATTGTGCTCTGGGCCGCTGGAGCGTGCAGACCCCGTTCCTGTTTGTGTCTCCTGCCTTGACCTTGTGACGTTGGACCAGCCTGTGGGCTGTTCGATTTGCGGCGAAGCTGCGGACCTTGCGATCGATCTAGAAGACCTGCTGTTTGCGCGGAGCATGCGTGACCAATTGCTGTGCCGGGAATGCCGTCTGGTTCCTCCGGCTTATGCGAAAGCGGTCAGCTATGGGACGTATGCGGGCGAGCTTCGCGGGCTGATCGGGCTACTGAAATTCAATCGTGTGCGGGCTGTTTCTCGGCTGCTGAGCCCCAAGCTGGCTGAGGTGATGGCGCAGTTTCAGGGCGTCGCCGGGGATGACTTGCTGGTGATCGCGGTGCCGCTGTTCAAGGCGAGCGTGCAGCGGCGTGGGTTCAATCAGTCAGAACTGCTGGCGGATGAGGCTGTGAAGCTGCTGCGGCGCACGCACCCCGATTGGAAGCTGACCCTGGCGCATGAGCGGCTGGGGCGCAAGCGCAGCACGGAAAGCTCGTTTGGGCTGAGCCGGAGCGGGCGGCGGCGCAACATGGCCGGGGCGTTTGAATCTATGGGCGATGTGCGTGGGCGCGAAATTCTGCTCATTGACGACATCCTGACGACGGGTGCGACGGCGCGCGAATGTGCCAGGGTGCTGGTGCGCGCCGGCGCTGCCCGAGTGTTTGTGGCGACGCTGGCCCGGTCGCAAAAAGGTTCTGTACGCCGGCAGCATGAAGCGGCAAACGAGATGGAAACCCAGGTTGCTCGCTGGGATTCGCCTGCAACTTCTTCTACAACAACGGCCATTCACTAACGCGGAAACGGAGTCACGATGCATACGGCGAAGAGCACGAAGGCAAGGAAGCAGCGGGTATCGGTGAGTCGGCATGCGGGTCATGGGCAGGGTTCGTCGCGGCGGCTGGCGACTGAGATCAACCCGCGTGAAGGGGTGTTTCGCCAGCCCGCAATGCAGACGCCGGTGCTGGTGCTGAACGCGAGCTATGAGCCAATCAATATTTGCGGGGCTCGGCGAGCGCTGGTGCTGGTGCTCAAAGGCGTGGCTCGCACGGAGGAGGCGCAGGGAGCGATCCTGCATGCGGCGCGCATGAACGTGGCGATGCCTTCAGTGATTCGGCTGCTGGAGTACCGGCGGATCCCACACCAGACGCGGGCGCTAAGCCGGAAGAACATCCTGCTGCGCGACCGGAATTGTTGTCAGTATTGCTCCGTCATTTTGACTGCGGGGGAGCTGACGCTGGACCACGTGATTCCGCGGAGTCGTGGGGGGCTTTCGACCTGGGAAAATCTTGTTGCCTGCTGCCATGATTGCAATCGGCGGAAGGGAAACCAATTGCTGAATGAGCTTACGGAGATGAAGCTGCAGAGGGAGCCGCGGCCGTTTTCTTTGCATACGAGCCGGCATATTATGCGGATGATTGGGTCGGCGGATCCTAGCTGGCGGCGGTATCTGTATTTTGAGTCGGGGGATGTGGCGGCTTAGAACAGGCAAAGACTTAACACAGGAAAAGCCACGGGAAAGGCAAAAGAGCACAGAAAGGGCCACTGAGAAGTGCTTTACCTGTGTGCTGTTTCTGTGTGCGTTTTGCTCTTCCTGTGGTCTTTTCTGTGTTCAGCTTTTTGTTATTCGCGCCACGGTTTCCAGGTGATAGGTCTGAGGGAAAAGGTCGATCAGGTCGATCGACTGCAGGGTGTAGCCGCCGCGGACCAGCACGGCGAGGTCGCGGGCGAGGGTGGTGGGGTCGCAGGAGACGTAAACGATTTGCGCGGGGGCGATGCGGGCGAGGATGGCTGCACCCTCTACCCCGAGGCCGGCGCGTGGGGGGTCGAGGACTACCAGCTCCGGGCGCTCGCGTTGGAGCTCGCGGGCGCGCAGGAAGTCAAGCGTGGGAGTGTGGATTGACTCAAAGAGTGAGCTGCTTTTGCTGGCGATTTTGAGCGCGTCGGCGGCGAGTTCCCCACCTTCGACTGCGACTACTTTGGTGAAGTTTTCTGCCAGTGCGCGGGTGAAGAGGCCTACGCCGGCAAACAGGTCCCAGGCGAGCGAGCCTGAGTGGCCTGCGCAGACGAGATCGACAAGGGTGCCGACGAGGTGTCGGTTGACCTGGAAAAAGGCTCCCCGCGCGACCCAGTAGTTGCGTCCGGCGACGGGGTAGCTAAGCCCGGTGGCTCCCCAGGAGGCGCCATCCCAGGCCCGGCGGGCGCGGCGGCTGAGCTCCGGATCAAGCTCTGCGCCGGCTCCGGCCAGCTGCGGCAGAGCAGCCTGGAGACCCTGGCAGAATTTGTGGAAGGCCAGCGGGTTGCCGTGGGCGGGGTCGGAATCGCGCAGGAAGAACTGGGCCTGGATTTTGGATTCGTCGGGCAGGCAGAAGAGCTCAAGCTCGCTGGTGGAGGCTAGCCAGCGTTGGGTGAGGGGGTCAGCTCCGGCAAGATTCAAAAGGACTTCTGCCGCGTGCCAAAGGACGGGCGAGGCGATGGGGCACATGGTGATGGGCAGGAAATCGTTGGTGCCGCGCAGGCTGTAGCCCATGCGGATTGCGCCTTCGACTATCTGCACGCGCAGACGGATGCGGTTACGGTAGCCCCAGGGCTCGGCCGAGAAAGGGGTGATGGCGGGCAGGTTGATAAGGCCGGCGGAGGTGAGGAGATCGGCGAGGATTTCCTGCTTGAGCGCGATCTGGGTGGGCTCATCTGCGTGCTGGTACTGGCAGCCGCCGCAGGTGCCGAAGTGGAAGCAGCCGGGCGTGACGCGGTTTTGCGAGGGGTGCGTGACGGTGTCGCCGGTGAGTTGCTCGCCCGGCAGCACGAAGGGGAGCTGGCGGCTGCCGACGGTGAATGTCCCGCCGTAAAGCGGTTTGCCGACGCTGATTTGCTGTTCTATGGCCAATTTTGCCTCAGCTCAAGGGTACCGTATGGGCCGACGCAACTTTCTGCGCGGAATCGGTTTCTTATAGACAAGAGCAATGCAGCGGGACGCACCAGGTGCTCTGGGCGTTACTCACGGCGAGCTTCAGTTGCGGCGCAATCTGCCGGCGACGCCCTCCAGGAGGGGGACAGGCCCATGAAATTTCTACGCTATCTCGCAGTACTCAGCATCTTTTTGATCCCGGCTGGTCTGGCCAAGCACGCTGACGCGCAGGTTGCGATCGGCATTGGCGTAGCGCCGGTTTGCAGCTATGGCTATTACGGCTATGCGCCGTATGCCTGCGCGCCCTATGGCTATTACGGGCCCTCCTACTTTAACGAAGGCATCTTCATCGGTGCCGGTCCCTGGTTCCGCGGTGGCTACGGCGGGTACGGCTTCCGTGGCGGGTACGGCTATGGCGGTTATGGATTCCGCGGCGGCTACGGCTATGCGGGCTATCGTGGAGGCTATGGCGGTGGATACCGTGGTGGCTACGGCAGCGGGTATAACCGCGGTGGTTACGGTGGCGGTGGATTCCGCGGCGGCGAAGGCTTCCACGGCGGCGGTGTACAGGGCGGTGGCTTCCATGCGAACGCCAGCGGCGGCGGCGGGTTCCACGGCGGTGGCGGCGGTGGCTTCCACGGTGGTGGCGGACACCGGTAAGACTCCTCAGGAGAAGAGCGGTCGGCGAAGGTTCGCCGACCGCTCTTTTTTTACGTATGACGCATGTAAAAGAGGCTCAGGCGCGGAAGTCCTCGGGCCTCAAGCAGGCGCTTTTGCAGGAATTGCTGGGACACCTGTCGGATTTGGACGGCCTGCATCTTGCCTCGGTAGGGGGCCAGCTCGCGGTCGGCTTGCTCGCGTAGTGCTACCAATTCTGCTTCCGGGGCGCTGGCGACGAGTTCGGCAAAGAGCTTTTCTTCGAGGACGGTCAAGGTGCGGTCCAGGGCTTCTAGATCAGTTGGGCCGAGCTGGACCTGGGACGCTAGCTCGCGGAGTCTAATGGCTACCGCGCCGTTGGCTGGCTCAATGACGTTGGCGTTTGATTCCAGGAAGAGGGCTACTGGCTCGCCTTCAAAGCCGCTTTCGCGCTCTGATTTTACGGGCTCCACGCGGAGGCCGGTGGCGGCGTCGACGGCTGCTTCTGCCGCCGCCATCACGCTTTGCGCGGCCCAGGCTAGACCGTTGATTTTGCGTTGGCGTTTGGTGCCGGTGCGGAGTTTTTGCGCGTCGTGCTTGTCGAAGGCGTCGTCGATGCCGCGCAGCACGGCTTCAAGTGGGACACCGCCTTCTCGCCAGGCTTCTATGAGCGCCCAATCGAGGGTGGAAAGCATGAGGAGCGAGCCGCGGCGGCGTTGGAAGCGGTCTTCGATCTCGGTGAAGTAGTTGAAATAGTTCTGCAATCGGATTGGTGCCTTAGAAGAGCGAGAAGCTGATTCCCTTCGGGGAATGACAACAAAAGGTGAAGGACAAAGGCAACTGCAGATCCCTACGGGACGACAAACACGAGGCTAGACCCCGCGGCGACGCTGACGGTCCTGGCGCTCCAGGTTGCGCTCGTAGATGATGCGTAGGCCGGTGAGGGTGAGGTGCTCGTCTACTTCTGCGAGGTACTTTGAGCCGCCCGCGATGAGCTTGGCGAGGCCGCCGGTGGCGATGGTGTGGACCGCGGCGCGGCCGCCGGGCTGGGTCTCCGCGAGCGCTTCGATCATGCGCTCGAGGATGCCATCGACGAGCCCGATGTAGCCGTAATAGAGGCCGATCTGGATGTTATCGACAGTGCCCGTGCCAATGACTTTGGCAGGCTTGCGGACGTCGATGCGGGGCAGGCGGGCGGCGCGGGTGAAGAGCGCGTCGGCGCTGATGCCGAGCCCCGGGGCGATGGCGCCGCCAAGGAATTCGCCCTTGGCGGAGACGACGTCGAAGGTGGTGGCGGTGCCCATATCGACGATGATGCAGGCGGATTTGAAGTGCTCATACCCGGCGACGCAGTTGACGATGCGGTCCGCGCCGACCTCTGCGGGGTTGTCGGTCAGGACAGGGAGGCCGGTTTTGACGCCGGGCTCGATGAAGAGCGGGCGGACCTTGAAGAAGTGCTCGCACACGTAGCGAAGGTGCGAATCGATAGGCGGCACGACGGACGCGATGGCGATGCCGGTGACCTGCTCTAGCGTAAAACCGTCAAGCGCGAACAGGCTGCGGAGGAGCACGCCGAACTCGTCCGCGGTGCGAGATTCGGGCGTCGTGACGCGCCAGTGTGCGGTAGGCACGGTGGCGAAACGGCCTTCGCCGGACTGATCCGACACGAGGGGTGCGGCGGCGTACAGGCCCAGCACGGTATTGGTGTTGCCGACATCGATTGCGAGCAGCATCAGTTACTCCCTTGGGCGTGCAGCCGGCGGACTCCACCGTGGCGTACGGTGCGGATTGTGCCGTCCGCCAGGCGCACACGTAGCAGGCCGTGGGGGTCCAGCCCGTCCGTCACGCCAGTATATCCGTCGTCTTCTGCGACGTGCACGGGAAGCCCGCGCACCCAGGTGCTGGCACGCTCAAAGCGGGAACAGACGGTGGCTTTGCCCGCGCGACCGTTCTCGCAGCCGGGCAGCCATAGTTGCACGCACAACGCCCGCAGAAGTTGGGTGACCAAAGCTTGTCGGGATACGGGCTCGCCGCCGGCCAGGCGCAGCGAGGTGGCAAGGGCCTGCAGGTCCGGCGGCATATCCGAGTGATTGAGGTTGATGCCGATGCCGATCACCGCGTACGACAAGCCGCCGTTCGGCTGCATGGCAGTCTCCGTCAGGATTCCGCCGCATTTTCGCTCACGACCGTCGGGCCCGGTGGCCATCAAGTCGTTCGGCCAGCGCAGGTCGATGGCGATTCCGGTGGCTTCCCTGATTGCCATGGAGCAAGCGATTCCTGCAGCCAGCGAGAGCTTCAGGGCTTCCGCGCCGAATAACATGGGCCTTACCAGGACGCTCATATAGAGGCCGTCGCCTGGTGCTGAATGCCACTGGTGGCCTCCGCGTCCGCGGCCCGCGGTTTGCGCATCTGCGATCCAGACCCCTGTTTCAACGCCGGCCTGCGCTGCAGCGATGGCGACGGCGTTGGTAGAGTCTGTCGAATGCAGGTGGTGCAGGCAGCCGACCCACCCGTAGGCTGCCGAGACGGGTAATTGCGCCTCGATTTCATTGATGTCAAACACTTCCGCCATCTCGCAATCCTAAACGGCATCACACCAACCTACGAGGAACGCCCATGGCTATGCCGCTGACCCATCAATTTGCTTACCTGCTGCTGCTCGCGCTGCCAATTGCGTGCGCTTCCTGGACCGTGACCCATGAAGAAGTTTTTCGCGAGCCGCGCGAGTATTGCAAGGAAATGTCGCAGAAATGCAAGCCGCTGCCGGCGCGGAAGTTCTTCTACCTGTTCACGTGTGAGTACTGTTTTTCGCACTACGTGACGGCGTTTTTCCTAATCCTGACGCGCTTTACGATGCTCTACGACGGCTGGCGCGGTTACGTGATTGCCTGGTTTTCTCTGGTCTGGATCGCCAACGTTTATATGAGCGCGTTCAACCGGCTGCGGCTGGATATCAAGCATGAAAACGTGGTGATCGCGACCGAGCAGTTGATCCAGAAGCAGGAAGAAGCGAAGGCCTGAGCAATAATCGGAATAAATCCGAGGTTTCAGCAAACTTGTTCGCGATTATTGGTTTCAAGACGGTAGACTCACAGCGACCAAGCTCTGAGACACACCGAGGTACGACCCTGAAGATTCTGCGTCTTTCCGCTGCTTTCCTACTTACGCTGGCTGTTTCGGGTGCCTTTGCCCAGAAGACCGTAAACACCAAAAAAGGTGGCACGGCGACGACTACCGTGACGAAAAAAGGCAAGACCGTCGACGGCTCCGCAACGGCGACTTCTTCCACCGGCAAGACTGCCTCGGCCGATGGTTCTGTGACAAAGACGCACACGGGGACCACCGAAAGCGGCTCCGTCACTGGGACGCACGGCGGGACGACCACCGGTACCGGCACGACCACGAACAATGGAAACGGGACCTCAACTTCCACCGGCACAGTGACGGGTGCGAAGGGCAACAGCAAGACGGTCACCCACACCGGGACCACGCCGACGCCTTCTGCAACACCTAAGCCCTAGAGTCGCTTCTCGTAGCAGAGGAAGCGCAGGCCGGGGCGGAATTCAAGGCTGATTTCGCCGGCTAGTTCGTAACCGAGCTTGGGGAGAAGGCCCTGGGTGGCGAGGTTGCGGGTGTTGGTATCCACTCGCAGGACACGAATGCCCCAGTTTTGGGCGACTGTTTCTGCCTGCTGCATCAGCGATTCGGCGACGCCCTGGCCGCGATACTCAGGGTCTACGGCCAGGCGGTGGATGACTACGGCGGCTTCTTTCAGGTCCCAGCCTACGTCGGCGTATTCAGGCGACTGATCTGTGGTGATGGCGGCTACGCCGGCGACCTGCCGGTCCATGATGGCGACCCAGAGTTGGCGCAGGCGGATGTCTTCGGCGAAGACTTCGGCGTTGGGGTAGTGCTCGTCCCACTGCAGGTTGCCGGCAGCTCGCATGAGGGGGACGGAGCGGCGGATGAGAGCCAGGATCGCGGGGACTTCGGCGGAGGTGGCCTGGCGAATTTGAGGTTTGGTCATGGTGATTGAGGTCCGTGGTCCCACTCATCGCAAAGGACGCGATGAACGGGGCACCCAGTGATTTGGCTGGACTACAGAGACTATCTTTGGCTCAACCACTATGTTGTCATCCTGAGCGGAGAATCGCACGGTCCTTTGTGCGTTTCGCAGTCGAAGTACCTGCATTTCACCTGGAGCAAGTCGGCTCCTGAAGGGACATGCAGGTCCTTCGACTGCGTTCGGCGGTGAGGCGTGCCGAACTCCGCTCAGGATGACAATGTTGTTCGGTTGGGGTGTAAAGATGGCCTAAGCTAGATTGGCCAGAGCAGCCTTAGTTTTGTCGAGCAAGAGTTGGGTTTCGGCGGATTGCTTGCGCAGGCCTTCGACGATCTGGGCGGGGGCGCGGGCCATGAAGCCTTCGTTGCCGAGCTGCTTTTCTGCCGCGGCCATGCCTTTTTCAAACCTGGCGAGGTCCTTGGTGAGGCGTTCTTTTTCTGCTGCCAGGTCCTCTGCGGAGAAGGTTCGCTCGTAGATGACCTGAACGTCAAAGCCGACCGCGCTGCGGGTGCCGTCACCGGATAGGGCCGTTTCCGCGATCGTGACTCCGCTGACGCGGGCCATCTTGGCGAGGATATCGGCGTGTGCGCTCGCGACCGCAGCGGCGGCTCCGAAGACCAGGATTGGTGCGGCTTCTTTTTCCGGCACCGCCATTTCCTTGCGAACCCCGCGCACGGCCACGATGAGTTCCTGCAGTAGCTTCATGGCTGCGGCGCTGGGGGCGTCGACGGCTGCGTCCGCGGCTTGCGGGAAGCGGGTGAGCGCGATCGATTTGGTTACCGCCGGCTTGCTCCCGCCTAAGGTTTTGGCCCAGAGAGCGTGCCAGATTTCCTCTGTAATGAAGGGCATGAAGGGTGAAAGCAGGCGCAGGGCGGCCTCAAAGACAGCGACAAAAGTTGTCAGCGCAGCGCGGGTGGCGTCCTTTGCTGGCTCATTTTTGCCAGCGTCATCTGTGAAGTTGAGGCGCAGCTTGACGACTTCCAGGTACCAGTCGCAAAGCTCACCCCAGAAGAACTGGTAGACGGCGTTGGCGGCGTCGTCGAATCGGTAGGCGGCGAGCGCTTTATCGACCGCGCCGGCGGCGACGCTGAGGCGCGAAAGGATCCACTTGGTTTCAAGCGAGTCGCTTTCCGCGCCGGCCAGCGCACTGGAAAGCTCGGTGAAGTCGAGAGAAATGCCGGCTTCTCTGGCTCGGTCAAGATTCATGAAGAGGAAGCGTGCAGCGTTCCAGACCTTGTTGGCGAAGGCGCGGTAGCCGTCCGTGCGCTCCTCGTTGAAGGCGATATCCGTGCCGGGGGAGGCCATGCTGGCGAGCGTGAAGCGCACGGCGTCCGTGCCGAAGCGCTCGATGATCGAGATGGGATCGATGACGTTGCCCTTGGTTTTCGACATCTTCTGGCGGTCGGCGTCGCGCACGAGGGCGTGGATGTAGACCTCTTTGAAGGGGACGGCTTCAGCCAGGGTGCGTGGGCTGCCGTCTGGCATGGGGACTTCGAGCATGAAGTGCGTGCCCAGCATAATCATGCGGGCAACCCAGAAAAAGAGGATGTCAAAGCCAGTGACGAGGACATTGGTGGGGTAGAAGGCGGCCATGTCCGGCGTGGGTGTGCCATCTTTGCTCGGCCAGCCGAAGACCGTAAACGGCAGCAGGCCGGAGCTGAACCAGGTATCGAGCACGTCGGTTTCCTGGGTGAGCGCGGCGGCTCCGCATTTGCTGCAGGTTGCGGGCGTATCGCGCGCGACGGTGATGGCTTTGCACGCGCTGCAATGCCATGCGGGGATGCGGTGGCCCCACCAGAGCTGGCGGCTGATGCACCAGTCGTGGATGTTGCCCATCCATTCAAAGTAGGTTTTGGCGTACATTTCCGGCGTGAACTTGATGTGGCCTTCGCGCACGGCGGCGATAGCTTTATCCGCCAACGGCTGGATTTTGACGAACCACTGGTCAGACAAGCGCGGCTCAATCACAGAGCCCGAGCGCTGCGAGACCGGGACCGTCATGGCATGGTCTTTCACTTCGACCAGCAAGCCGGCGGCTTCCAGATGCTCGAGGATGAGCTTGCGGGCGTCGAAGCGATCAAGCCCCTGGTAGGCGGCGCGGGCGGCTTCGCCCTCGGCGTTCTCGCCAAGCGCCGCGTCGGGAAGATCGATGCGGGCGGCCTTGTCGAGGATCGTCAGGTTGGGCAGTGAGTGGCGCTGGCCGATGGCGAAGTCGTTGGGGTCATGCGCGGGCGTGACCTTGACGGCGCCGGTGCCGAACTCGGGGTTCGCCCAGTCGTCGGCAACGATGGGGATTTCACGCCCGGTGAGCGGCAGCTTGAGCAGCTTGCCAACCAGCGCGGAGTAGCGCGCATCCCCGGGATTCACTGCGACTGCCACGTCGCCGAGCATGGTTTCCGGCCGAGTGGTCGCGATGACGATCGATCCCGAGCCATCCGCTAGCGGATAGCGGATGGAGTAAAGCTTGCCCATGCGCTCTTCTGACTCGACTTCCAGATCCGAAACGGCGGTGCCCATGACCGGATCCCAGTTGACGATGTACGCGCCGCGATAGACCAGGCCCTGCTCCCACAGGCGCACAAAGGCCTCCGTAACCGCGTGCGAGAGGTCGTCGTCCATGGTGAAGTACTCGCGCGACCAATCGACTGAGGCGCCGAGACGTCGCATCTGGTCCGTGATGGCGCCGCCGTACTGGCGCTTCCAATCCCAGACACGATCGGTAAAGGCCTCGCGGCCCATCTCTGCGCGCGTGGTTTTGCCCTCTGCGGCGAGCTGTTTTTCAACCATCATCTGGGTCGCGATGCCGGCGTGATCAGTGCCCGGAACCCACAAGGCACGCTCGCCCTGCATGCGGTGCCAGCGGGTCAGGATGTCCATTTCCGTCTGGTTGAGCATGTGGCCCATGTGCAGGCGGCCGGTGACATTGGGGGGCGGCAGCAGCATGGTGAAGGCCGCCTGGGCATTTGGGGCGGTGGCAAACACGTCCTCATCTACCCAGTACTTCGCCCACTTCTCTTCAATCGCGGAAGGCTCATACGCCTTGGCCAGTTCCAGTTCTTCGCTCATCTGCTTAAGCCTAGCATCGTGCAAACGCAAACGGCCTGACCGAAGTCAGACCGTTTCCGTACAAAGCCTGCGTTGTTGTCTTAGAAGGGGTTCGGGGGAATGATTTTCTTGATTCCCTTCTTCGGCTTGTGCGTGCTGCTGGACTCGTCAGCCTTATCGAAGATGGGCTTGGGAGCCTTCTTGCCGGGCTCGACCACCTGCGCGGGCGGGGTGGATTTGCCGGCTACGTCGTTGACCTGGTCAGGCGCGGCGGCGGGAGCTTCTACCGGAGCCATGACGGCGGTGCCGCCTGGCCGAACGGTTTCAAGCCCGGTCGGAACCTTGCGGGTGGTATCCGGCGGCAGAACTTCAATGCCGATGCCGTTGCCGGCTGGCGCGCTGGTGGTCGCGGGCGTGGTCAGGGTGGTGGCAGCGGCCGGTGCGCCGGTATCCTCAGCCTGGATATCGCTTAGCGCAAGCGGTGCGGTGGAGCGAGTGGGAGCCACGGCTGTGGACGTAGGTGCCACCGCTACAGGGGCAGTCCCTACCGCGGGAGCGGCGGCGATTGCGCCTGCCGGCGTGAAGGCACCGGTAAATTCACCCATCATCTGGCGAACGACGGTCGGCGCGGAAACTGCCTTGGGGTCAGCCAGCGAGGGCTCGCCCATGCCGGCGGTCAGGACCGTGTCCGGCTTTTTGAGGAACAACAGCTCCACGCGGTTGGCGATGTTGTAGTTGGCGCGGCTACCCTCAAGCGCCTGGCTTGCGGCGACTTGCTCGGCGGTTGGCACCGGAATCGGCAGGCCCAGGGCTTCGAGCCGCTCTTTTGCGTCATCGACATGCAATGCCGCAGAGTGCTCCAGCACGACCTTGCGGTAGGCATCCGCGGCCAGGGTGTCATAGGACTTGATCAGGCGGGCGCGGCCGGCTTCCGGCAGGTCCACGCGCGCGCGGTAGAATTTGGCCTCTACTTCATACGCGTCGCCGACGCCGATCAGCACGTCGTCCATGTGGCTGTAGAGCGGGTAGGTGTCGATAACAGTTTCATAGCGGGCAATTTCAGCCGCGACGTTGCCGCGTGTGCCGTAAAAGCTGGCGATATCGGCCTCGCGCGATGCCATGACTTCCTGGACTTCACGGAGGCGCTGCTTGGCCTGCGGGATCAGCACGGAGTCGGGGTAATCGGTCAGCATGCGGCGATATTCTTCCTCGGCATGGACGGTCTTGGCGTAGTCACGGTCAGGGCGATCCATCTGGCGGAAGTAGATGTCACCGATGCGCATTTGCGCCTCAGCAGCCTCCGGGACGTTGGGGAAGAAGACGCGGAAGTCGGCGTATTCACTTTCCGCCTGGGTGAGCGCCGCGGTGCCGCCTTCCTTGTACCAGCTATCGGCGATGGCGAGCTTGGCGCGCATCTGGTACTCAGAGTTTGGGTAGGTGTTCAACATCGTCTGCAGGTCCAGGCGTGCGACATCATAATGGCCCTTGTTCATGGCGACGACGGCTTTATCGTAAAGCTGCTTGTCCGGCAGGCGAGAGTCTACGCCGACGAGCGCTTCCGCGCTGCGTGCCTTGGCTTCCGCTTTCTTGGTGTCCTTGGTCTGCTGAACCTTGTCGTCTTTCGCGACCTTCTTCTTTTTGTTGCGATTGAAGGTGACCGTCGTACCGACACTCTGCACGGGACGGCCGGCGCTATCGGTCGTGGTCGAGGTGGTGGTCTTGACCGAGCCATCTGCATTGGTGGTCGTGACCGGGGCCGGGGTGGGCACGGTCGGGGTCTGCTGCGCTGGCAAGGTCAACGACACGCAGGCCAGAGCGAGCACGGAAGGGAAAATCGAACGCTTCATCGACAAAGAAACCATGGAAACCTCAACTGTGCTTATTCTACCAAGTCGTCCGGGAATCTACCTGGGCTCGGCCGCGCGGGCAATGCGCAGAAACTCCTGTGCATTGGCAACAGACCTGGCGCGGTCACCGGGAGCAAAGATGGCCGAGCCGGCGACGAGCATGTCCGCTCCTGCTTCGACCACGCTCGCGACCGTATCGTTAGCGACGCCGCCATCCACTTCGATCCGAAAATTGAGGCCCATTTCTTCACGAAGCTCGGCCAGGTGGGCGATTTTATCAAGCGCCAGCGGCAGAAATCGCTGGCCGCCAAAACCCGGATTCACGCTCATGACCAGCACGTGGTGCAGCATCGGCAGGACTTCAATCAGCGTTTCTACCGGGGTGGCGGGGTTGATGACGACCGCCGGCGCCATGCCGTGCTCCTGAATCTGCTGCAGCGTGCGGTGCAGATGCCGGCAAACTTCCTGGTGGACGCACAGGATATCGGCACCCGCTTTGGCGAAATCGGCGATGAAAGCGTCGGGGTTTTCGATCATCAGGTGGCAATCGAGCGGCAACTTGGTCAACGGGCGGATGGCCTTGACGACGGGCGGGCCAAAGGTAATGTTAGGCACAAAATGCCCGTCCATGACGTCCACGTGGACGATGGTGCCGCCGCCTTCAGTGCCGGCGGCGATCTCGTCCGCGAGGTGCGCAAAGTCAGCCGCCAGGATGGAAAACGCTAGCTCGATCATGGCTGTAGTTTACCCTGCTACATTATGTGCGGGTTCAGACGGGCACCCATCCTTTGCAGCCTCACTGCGAGGGCGGGTGTTGAGCTTACGGTTCGACCGGCTTCTCCTCCTGCACCACGACATCAGCCGGCGTAAGCGCCTTCCGTCGCCCGCGCTTCGGGGCCACAGCCACCACACGCTCGACGCCTTCGCGCCCCTCATGAATGATCCTGGTTTTGGCAGCGGCCACTCCTTCGCGGTCAGTTTCCGCCATCGCCTTTGGCTCGCCGAGCGCCATTCGCGCCGCACCGCGGAGTATGCGGCGGATGGGCCAGGTACCATCCGCGTTGGGTAGAAAAACTTCGCCGACGCGCTGCTTTTCTGGCCGGTAGTACCAACGCCGGAAAAGCGCCAGGTGGTCGCCCATGAGCGCCAGCGCTTCCTTGTCCTTGTCTGCACCGCCACCCACGCCGGGTGCCCCATTCATCGCAGCCTCATCGCGACGAGTGGGATGCGACGAAGCCAGCCCTTCCAGAACCCGAGCCGCCCGAACCTCCGGCGAATCCACACTCTCAACAACGCCATCGAGCGGCACCGCCTGCAGCATCAGCGGCTGCGCAAACAAACTGCTGCCAACTGAAGTCTGCTCTTTGACGGCGCGGACGCCCAGGGTCGACATGCGTTGCGGACCGGCCAGGCAGCCACCTTCCAGCAGGAAAACCGCGGCTTCCTGCGCTTCTTCCCCACCCGCCGCCGGCTGGACGACCACCGCGCGGAGCTCGCCTACCGGCCGGATCAGCTCATCGGCCAGCAGAGCCGCGGCGCGAACCTTGCCATAACGCTCATGCGCGGCGGCTGCAGCCTCAAACTCCATTTCAGCCGACGCCCGCTCACGTTCCGCAGCAATGCCGGCCAGCATGGATTCGCCGCGGGTGCGGAAAAAGGCTTCCACCGCCGCTGCTTCTGCCGCGTATTCTGCAGCCGAGCAGGTGGTGTTGCAGGGGGCCATGCACTTTTTCATCTCGCCGTAAGCGCAGCCGGGGTGCTCGGCGTGGACCTGCAGGTCTTCCCAGCAACGGCGCAGCTTGAAGAGGTCAAGCACGGCGTCGCAGTAGCGCTCAGCCATGGCACGGGAGGGGAATGGCCCGTAGGTCCGGGCCAGGCCGCGCGCGCTGAGGCGGTTGGTCGAGTACACGCGCGGGTGCGAGTGCTCAAGCGTAAGTCGTAGAAAGTAAGGCGTAAAAAGCTTCAGCCGCTTACGAGCCGCCGCGACGCCGAAGCTTGCTGCGGTTGCGTCGTATAGAAGGAGCAGCGACTCAAATTCAGAGCCCGTCACCGTGTAGTCGATCGAGCGGACCCGCTCACGCAGGTTGAGGCGTTTGGACTGAGCTTCCGGCGGGTCGAGCAGGCGCTTGAGACGCCGTCGCAAATCCGCCGCACGCATCAAGTAGGGCTCGGCTGCAGGATCATCGCTACGCAGCGCAAAGATGCCGGGAAGCTGGGGCACAGAGCGCAAAATTTCTTCTGCCTGCTCCGGCGTAAAGCCTACCCGCACCTCGAACTGGAACCCGGTTGCCACTTTCAGATTCTAAGCCAACTCGGCTGCGTGGTGCCTCCACCAAAGGATTGCGATAAGCTCAGGATCACCGACATGGACCTTCAAGCCCACGGTTTTAACAGGATGTATTTCGCCTACCCCTGGATCGCGATCCCGCTGCAGATCGTGGTGACGCTCTTCGCCGTCACTTATTTGCTCAGTTTTCTCGGCGGCTGGTGGTCGCTGGCCGCGCGGTACCAAACGACCAGGCGGATGCCTGCAGGCTCGTTCCTGCTCAGCGGCAACTTTCGCTATGTCGTGGGCTACCAGAATGTCATCAGGGCGGCAAGCGATGCGGAGGGGCTGTATCTGCGATTCTGGCCGCGTCTGGCGCATGCTCCGCTCTTTATCCCTTGGAGCGCCATCACCCTGAAGAAGCCCGGGGGCCTGATTTTCCGCTCGCAGACCATGCTTCTTGGCAACAATCCTGCGGTGCCGTTTACGGTGCCTCTGCGCAAAGTTGAAAAGTTGCTGCGCCATCGCGTAGTTCAGGGCTCGGCGAATGGCGATTGGCCGCGGATCAACGGCTAGTCAGCTCCCAGATCCTGAACCCACCGGGTCTCGAAGTGCACTTCATCGGCGCGCACCTGCAACTGGTCGACCACCACCCAGACGAGGGTGGCCCACACATCTTCCGGTGTCCAGGCGATCGTTTTGAGATTGAGGACGCTGCCAACTCCGCACGGTCTTCCCACCGCAGCCTCCGGGTCGCTCAGTGGCGCAAGCTCAAGCTCTTGGCACAGTATCTGGTAGAGCGCGCCGACCGTTTCAGCGTGAACCAGCTCGGCATCTGCGAACGTTACGCCAAATACTTCCTCGGTTCGCATCACGAGTTCGACGATGTCCAAACCCATGCTTTCCATGTTATCGATTCTGAACAATCGCGGCGGCGGCATCGGAACGGATTGGCTGCATCTATCAAGGGACAGAAGGGGATGCGAATGCGACGGAAGAATCTTGGAGCGGGTGTATTGGCGGGAGTCATCGGCGGGCTGGTCGGGTCCGTGGTGCTGAAGGCGGCGATCCTGGGCGCGCGCAAACTTCGCGAAGGCAAGACCACTACCGGGACGCCGCCGGCTGATTTTGATACTCGCGGCCCAGCTCATCAGGTCGGCGAACTGGCCTTCCACAAGATGACGGGGCGATCACTGACTCCGCAGCAACGGATTGTCGCCGGCGAGATCGTGCATTATGCCTTTGGTGCGGTCACCGGGGCTATTTATGGGGGTGTCGCCGAATACTACGAGTGGTCGACGTGGGGGGAGGGTCTGCTGTTTGGCACGGCTGTTTTTGTAGCTGCGGATGAGACTTCCATGCCCGCACTCGGGTTCGTGCCGAAGCCTTGGGAGGAAACGCCTGCGCAACAGTTGGAGAAGCTGGCCGTGCATCTGGCATGCGGACTGGGCACTGAATGGGGGCGGCAGCTCGCTCGCAAGCTGCTGTAAGCAGGGCTAGCTGCCGGCGATGGTCATGCCTTCTATGCAGATGGTCGGGGATGCGCTGGCGCCGCGAAACACCAGATCGTTGCCGATGGCGACGATGTTTTTGTACATGTCTTTCAGGTTTCCGGCGATGGTGATTTCTTCAACCGGGTAGGCGAGTTCGCCGTTCTCAATCCACAAGCCGGCGGCACCCTGAGAGTAGTCGCCGGTGACGAGGTTGATGCCGGAACCCATCGTTTCCGTCACGTAGAGGCCTTGTTTGATGGGGCGCAGGATCTCTTCGGGCGTCATGGTGCCGGCTTCCAGATAGAAGTTTCCGGCGCCGATTCCGGGATTGCCGGCCAGTCCGCGTGCGGCGTTTCCAGTCGACGGGATGCCGAGTTTGCGGCCCGTGTAGGTGTTGGTTACGTAGCTTTTCAGGATGCCGCGCTCGACCAGGACCGTGCGGCGGGTGGGCAGGCCCTCGCCATCGAAAGGTGACGTGCCAAAGCCGCCGATGCCGTCGTGGATCATGGTGCCGTCGTCGACGACGGTAATGTTTTCGCCGGCTACGCGCTCGCCCAGCATTTCGTCGAAGAAGGTGGCGTGGCGATAGATGGCGTCGCCGTTAGCGGCTTCAAAAATATTGCCCATGATGCCGCGTGCGATTTCTGGCGAGAAAACGACGGGCACTCGCTGAGTTTTGACGCTGCGTGCGCCGAGGCGGCGAAGTGCGCGCTGTGCGGCAATACGGCCGATCTCTTCCGGATCGCCGAGTTTTGAGGTCGTGCGGGAGCTTGAGTACCAGTAGTTGCCCTGCATCTTTCCAGCGGCATCGACCGCAATGGGAGCGGCGGAAAAGCCGCAGTAAGACTTGCGGAACTCGCCTGTAAAGCCGCGGGAGTTTACCAAAACTTTGTGTGAGGTGGCGGTGTCGAAGTCGCCTCCGCGCGAATTCTGGATGCGCGTGTCGTAGGCCATGGCGGCGGCTTCGCAACGCCGTGCGATCTCGATGCGCTCGGCCGGTGGCTGGTGGTTTACATCCTCAAAGTACAGCCCGAGATCGACCTGCAACTGGCCGAAAGCTGACACCTCCGGCAAGCCGAGGAACGGGTCTTCGCTGGTAATCTTCGACAGCGAAATGGCTCCGTCTACGAGCTTGTCCAGGCCTTCTCGCGAAAGGTCAGACGATGAGGTATTTGCCGAGCGCAGACCGTTGAAGACGCGCAGTCCAATGGCTCGGGAGCCGGACTCTTTCAAGGTTTCGACCTGGCCAAGACGCACCATGGCGGAGAACTCGTCGCCTTCGTAGGCGACTACTTCAGCGTCCGTAGCGCCGGCCCGCAGGGCGCGTCCCAGAACCTCTTGGGCCAGCAGCTTTATGTCAGTAACAGCTTGAGTCTGAGACATCTAATTTCCTTCAGGCGGAGACCGCTTCGGCAACGGGCAGCTCAACATTTATCCACTCCGCGAGGCAGTCTTCTGGCACTTCAACAAGGTGCGTAACAGCAGATGGAATAGAGTAGCCGACCACCGCCAATTCTTCGAGATGAAACTCCAGCGCATCCCGAAGATTGACGCGCATCTCTTCCAGCGTGCGGCCAGTGCTTGCGCAGCCGGGCACATCCGGAGCAAATCCGCTCATAGTGTGAGGCCCATTTTCGTAGACCACAAGATAGCGTCGCGTCATGCCTTGTACCCCGCCTGCTTGAGAATACTCTGGAGCGTCTTAGGATTGAATTCATCACCCGGATGACCGGGTACGGTAATGGTTTGCGGCTTATCCGGGTGCTTCATCTGGCGATGGCTGCCCCTTTGCCTTGCAAGGTACCAGCCATCACACACAAGACGACGCAACAGACCCGAACTTTCATCGTTGCTACCTGACGGGTGCCGCGCTCATGCGGGAGCTGCGGCCGTCCGTTGCCTGGCGGAAGTGGAGGCCGCTGACGCAGTACTCGGAGTCCGTTTTGAGCTTGTGCTCTACGTGCGCGGGGTTGGTGCTCTTGATGTTGCGGCGGAAAAGCTTTACGGCACCGCCGCAGTCTTTGCACCGGAACTCGGTATCTTCATCGACAAGGGCGTCGGCGAGTGGCTTGATTTTCCAGAATGGTTCATACCCGCCGGCTGCGCGGACTCGACGACGTTTTACTTCCAACTCATAGATCTTTTCGCGTTCGGCGGTTGCCATGGAAGAACCTCGGACATGCTGTGCTGGAGCGTGGGTGGTTCTTTCCGGGGTGTGGCGAAGAGCAAATACAAAAGCAGATCCCTGCGGGATGACAAACAAAAAGCGCAAGAAAGACAACACTTATTCGATGGGCTTATTCGACAGCTTGGGCTCGCGGCCATCGGTGGCTTTTTTGAAGAGCATGCCGTTGGCGCAGTGTTCACTATCCGCGGCGACTTTATGCTCTACGTACGGCAGACCGCCGGTCTTGCTGTTCTTGCCCAACACCTTCACTTCGCCGTGACAATCCTTGCAGCGAAACTCAGTGTCGTTGTCCGCGAGAGCATCCTGGACAGACTTGGTTTTCCAGAAGGGTTCATAGCCCCCGCCGGTTGCGACGCGTCGCCGTTTGACTTGAATGTCGTAGATTTTTTCGCGTTCCGCTGCCATTACTGCCCCGTTCCGCCGACCGTCATGCGATCGAGTTTGATGGTCGGCATGCCGACTCCGACAGGCACGCTCTGCCCGGCTTTGCCGCATGTACCAATACCTTCGTCCAGCGCCAGATCGTTGCCGACCATGCTGACGTGTTTGAGTGCTTCCGGCCCGTTACCGATCAATGTTGCCCCGCGCACCGGGCGCGTGACCTTGCCGTCTTCAATCAGGTAAGCCTCGGATGCGGAGAAGACGAACTTGCCGTTGGTGATGTCTACTGAGCCGCCCGAAAAATTGACTGCGTAGAGCCCGCGCTTGACGCTCTTGATGATATCTTCCGGAAGGTCGTCGCCATTGAGCATGTAGGTGTTGGTCATGCGCGGCATGGGAACGTGGTGGTAGCTTTCGCGCCGTCCGCTGCCGGTGGATTCGCCGCCCATGAGCTTGGCGTTCATCTTGTCCGAGAGGAACGTTTTCAGGATGCCGTTCTCGATCAACACGGTCTCGCGCGTGGGCACGCCTTCGTCGTCGACATTGAGTGAGCCACGGCGATTAGCGATGGTTCCGTTATCCACCACGGTAACCTTGGATGACGCCACTTGCTGGCCGATAAGGCCGGCAAATGCTGACGTCTTCTTGCGATTGAAGTCGGCTTCCAGGCCGTGACCTACCGCCTCATGCAGCAGCACGCCGGGCCAGCCGGGGCCGAGGACGACTTCCATCTCGCCAGCCGGAGCCTCTGCTGCGCCGAGCTGAAGCAGTGCAGTGCGGGCTGCTTCGCGAGCGAAGTGTTCCGGGGACTTTTCAGCTTCAAAGTGGTCCAGCGTGACGCGTCCGCCGCCGCCTGAAGATCCACGCGCGGTGTTCTGCGAGTCCTTGGCGATAACAAAAACGTTCAGACGCGCGAGGGGCTGCGTGTCGCTGGCGAAAGTACCGTCAGAGGCTGCGATGAGGATGCGGCGAAGCTCGTCGTTGATGCCGGCGCGAACCTGCGTGATGCGTGGATCGAAGTCGCGGGCGGCCTTGTCTGCGCGCTTGATCAGCGCCAGCTTGGCTTCGATTTCACCATCCGCGGACAGGCCTGCGATGGGGTAAAGCGACGGCGTTTCTACATGTCGGAAGCCGCTGACTCGATCTTTCGCGGGGCCGCTGGCGATCAGCGCTGCGGTGCGTGCGGCGTTCAGCAGGCGCTCGCTCGAGAGGTCGTCCGTAAAGGCAAATCCTGTGCGCTCCCCGGAAACGACGCGGATGCCGCAGCCGAGCGAAATACCCTGGGACGCGGTCTTGACGAGGCCTTCGTCGATGCCGAGCGACGTGCTGGTAACGGACTCGAAATAGAGGTCCGCGTAGTCGCCGCCGGCTGAAAGCGCTTCGCCGAGGCAGCGCTCCATAAGGCGCTCAGAGAGACCCAGTTTTTCCATGAAGTAACGCTTGTGATCGGGCTTGTGATCGGACCAAGGGCCGGCCTTCACGTCGTGCTTAGGTGCAACGGTGGAAAGCGTCATGAATCTCTATGATAGGCTTCCACCGGCCTTGCGGCAAATGCGGTCCGTTATGAGGCCGGGCGGGTAAGCCTGCGGAAGAGCGCGAGGTGGCAGAAAAGGACGATCGGCACCAGGAATCCCGGCAGCAGAATGAAGGGGAAATGCAGGATCGCGACGGTCGGTTGGTCGAAGCCGAAGCGCTGGAAAGGGAACGGCGCGGAGAGCAGCGCGCGGACGACCGCGTTGAGTACGCCAAGGATCGCAACGCTGTTCCAGACGAGCAGCCCGCGGCGTCCGACGCGCCCGCTGCTGTACAGCCACCAGATCAGCGGGGCAGACAGGCCGATGAGGATATCGAAGTTGCCGCCTTCAAAAGTGAGCAGGCGGGGGACCTGCTGGTGCAGGTAGAGCCAGAAAAGGTTGAGCTCGACGAAGATGCGGATGGTGTGAAGCAGGACCATGCCGCGGAGGTCCATCGCGTCAAGAAAGCGTCTGCCACTTGCGGTAAGGAAGACGAGCGCGATCACGGCTAGCGGTGGGACGATTGCCTCCGCCAGGTGCGGCGGCACGGCGCTCGTGATGAGGAAGAAGCCGCGGAGTGCGAGCGCGGACTGAATGGCTATCCAGGCGACGGCCAAGGCCAGCGCGGTGACCGAACGGCGGACGGCGACGGCGTAAAGCGCAAAACCGGCAAGCACCGTTGCGATAAAGAAGAGAGGGAGAGGGCTCATGGCTGTGCTGATTTAGAGCACTGCGCTCGGCTGCGGACTCATTCTTGTTGAGTTCGGCCCAATAGTACCCGTTGCAAAAGAATCCTTTTGCAAGGACAAACATCTTTTACCGTGATGGCAGAGAAGACGAAAGTCCGGAAGCAGGCCAGTGCGGAGCAGGTATGGATCGCGCTGGCGCATTGCTACCGGGGCATGAGCCTGCAGATTGAGGAAAGCTTTGCAGGGCAGGGGCTTAGCCTGACAGACTTCATGGCGCTGGAAGCGCTGCTGCACAAAGGGCCGCTGACGATCACGCAGATTCAGGCAGCGGCGCTGCTGGCGACCGGGTCCATGACCGTGGTTGTAGACCGGCTGGAAGCGCGCGGCTGGATTGTGCGCACCATGAGCAAGGCGGACCGCAGGGCGCGAGTGCTGGAACTGACAGAGGCCGGTCGCGCACTGATTGAAGAGTTGTATGTGGAGCATCGCTCGCAGTTGCGCGGATGGATGCAGGGCCTTTCCGCCGACGAGCGTACCGGAATGTTTGCCGGGCTGAGGAAGATGGAGAAGGGCCTGCGAGACCGGTGACCCGCGCATCCGCAAGGCCTGTGCATGGGCAACCAGAGTTTGTAAGTGCATTGAGGAGAACTAATGAAGACAGCGATAGTTGGGCTGCACCACGTGACTGCGATTGCTTCTGATCCGCAGAAGAATCTGGACTTCTACACGCAGGTAATGGGCCTGCGCTTCATCAAGCGGACCGTCAACTTCGATGATCCGGGCACCTACCATTTCTACTTTGGGGACGACACCGGAATGCCGGGCACGATCATGACTTCGTTCCCATGGCCAGGCGCGGCGCGTGGCCGGCGTGGTGCGGGAGAGACGGCGGCGACGGCTTTTTCTGTCCCCGTGGGCTCGCTTGATTATTGGCGTGAGCGACTGAAGAGGCTCGGCGTACAGATGGAGGAGAGCGTGCATTTTGGTTCGACCTACCTAAGCTTTGGAGATCCGGACGATATGCGACTGGAGCTGGTAGAGCAGGCTGAGGCGCATGCCGGGGCGTATCCGCGGTATATCGACGTGCCGCGGGAGTACGCAATTCAAGGGTTTTACGGTGCGACCACGCTGGTGACGAGCCTGGGCCGTACCGAGGCCATGCTGGGCACGATGGGTTATACGAAGGTCGCGACGGAAGGCGGCCGGACGCGGTTTACAGCGGGGGGCGAGGCGCTGGGGCGGTTCGTAGATGTGGTCGTCGACGCGCAGGCTCTGCCCGGCAAGATGGGCGCTGGCACTGTACACCACATTGCATTCCGTGCCAGCGACGACGCCGCGCAGGGCTATTGGCGGCAGGAACTGGGCAAGCACGTCAGCGTGACGCCCGTGCAGGACCGCACGTACTTTCACTCGATCTACTTCCGCGAGCCCGGCGGAGTGCTGTATGAAATTGCAACCGACGCACCGGGATTCCTGTTCGATGAGCCGGTGGAATCGCTGGGCGAGGCGCTGAAGATTCCGGAGTGGTTTGAGCCGCAGCGCAAGGCAATTGAAGCTCGTGTGGCACCGATTACCTTGCACAAGTTGGAGGTGGCCAAGTGACGCCGGTGCTTGCGGGTGCACCGCTCGCAGGCGCTGCCGGTGCGATGATTCTGATCCACGGACGCGGCGGCAGCGCTGCGGACATCCTGGGGCTGGGTGCTGCGATCGCACCACCGAATTGGGCGTTGGTGGCGCCGCGTGTGGCGGGCAATAGCTGGTACCCGTACTCGTTTCTGGCGCCGCGCGAAGAGAACGAGCCCAACCTGACCGATGCACTTGCGGCGGTTCGTGCGGCGCTTGAGACCGCATTGGCGGCAGGCGTTGAGCTCGACCGGATTGTGTTTGCGGGCTTCTCGCAGGGAGCCTGTTTGTCGACTGAATTTGTTGGTCGCAACCCGGCCCGGTACGGTGGGCTGATGGCGTTTACGGGTGGGTTGATTGGACCGGTCGGAACTCCGCTATTGCTTACCGGCGACTTGGCCGGCATGCCCGCGTTGCTCAGCGCGGCTGACCCTGACATACACGTGCCGTGGTCTCGCGTGGAGGAATCGGCGAGGTTGCTGAGCGATATCGGCGCAAACATTACACTTCGTCATAATCCGGGCCAGCCCCACACGGTCAGTGCGGCAGAGGTTGCTGTTGCACGGGAGATGATGGCGGCGATTGGCTAACGGTTCCCAAAGCCTGGCTGGCCCAATAGGTTTCGCGGCTGGTCAGGTTCAGGGCTGGATGATCGCGCAGGCTCAGCTTCAGCACGTGCAGGCCGGCATGCGGTTGATGCGGCTGAAAGCTGAGCAGGTAGCGATTCGGGAAGTGGTTGGAGATGGTCTGCAGGTCACGCTCTAACGCCGTCTGGTCAGACAGCGCGAAGTACTCTCCGCCGGTCAACTGCGCCACGGTTTCCGGCGTGTTGCGCTGCATGGATTCCGTCGCGGCGATGAGCGCCATGCGGGCAAAAGCCAGCGGCGGCGCGAGCTGGGTAAGGCAGTCATAGCCTTGCGAGAGTTTGTTATCCGGCTTGACCTTGGGGTCGGCATTGGGGTCCTTGCCCATGCAGCCGCCGGGCGGGTTCGGCGTGTCGTTGGTGAGGAAGATTCCGGTGGTCATGGCGGTCAGCAGCCCGGTGCCGATACCTCCGCTCCCGGCCTCATCGGCGGGCGTGGTGAGTACGCCATCCGTGCGCGGCGGTGCGATGCGCTTGGTGGGCAAGGTCTTTTCGCCATACTTGGAAGCGCGCGCGGCGCCGGTCGAATAGGCCAGGGTGTAGATGGCGATGTTGCTATCACCGATCGCCTGGATCGCCTGCGCGAGTGGTAGTTTGCTGTCGCGGTCATGCGTTTCGCTGAGCAGCAGAATGGCTCGGCGATAGCCCTGAGGCGCGGTGCGAAGCAGAGCTACCGCCATGCCGAGCCCGTCGAGAATCGCTGCGCCGTGATCGCCGTTATCTTCCGCCGTGAAGTCGAGCACCTTGTCACGCACGCGGTCGAAGTCCGGCGTGAACGGTTGCAGCAACTCCGGCTGCGAGTCAAAGCCGATCACGGCCACCCGGTGCTTGACCCCGCCGGCGATGGCTTCCACCATGATCGGCAGCGTGCTGAAGCGATTGGGCGGGGTGCCGCGCTGATGCGGGTGCCAGCCGGTGGCCTGAGTCGCGGCGCCGGACTGCAGGACCAGCACCAGCGCCAGCGGCTGCCCCGCCAGATCCTGCTCCAGCCGCAAGGATTGCGGGATGCCGTCGTCAGTCAGGATGAAGTCCTTGGCTTCAAGGCCGAAGACGAGTTCGTTGTGCTGGTCGCGTACCAGTGTGGGCAGCAGGACGAGCGATGTGGCGGTCCGCAGCGTGTCCTGCGCGCGCAGGCTGCACGTCGCGACGAGCATAAGCAGGATTGTCGCCGCTTTGACCATTGCTACATAGACGCACTTCGCCCCTGGTCGCGCTTGCCTGGCCGCCACAAATCTTTCTGGCTCCATAACTATTCGCTTGCTACGCGAGACCGGCGGTGGGAGACTTCGGGAATCCCATGTCGAGCCTGCCGCCACTGCCGTCCATCCTTGAAGCCACGCTGCCCAGGCCGCGCGAAGGGGATTTTGCAGGTCGTTGGCGGCGCTTGTTTGCGTTCATGCTCGATATCGTCCTGCTTGGCGTAGTGACTGGGTTGATCTGCTTTCCATTCTTTGAGCCGCTCAGCCATATCGGGCCGTGGGGCAAGGCGCTGGGCGGTTTGATCGCGGTGCTTTACTTCGGTTTGATGGACGGTCCCGCGGGCGGTGGGCAATCGGTCGGCAAGCGCCTGATGAAGATCCGCGTTGTAAGCGCGCAGGGGCAAGTACTTCCGTCTTCGGCTTCGTTCCTGCGCGCGGCAATCTTCAACGCGCCCTACTTTCTTTACGGCGTCGAGTTGCCGCTATCCCGCACCCCGGAGGCTCTGCACTGGACGTTGGGTGCGCTTATCGTGGGCGTCAGCGCGACGACTGCTTATCTGCTGCTGTTCAACAAGCCAACGCAGCAGGGGCTGCATGACTTGCTGACGGGGAGCTATGTCGTAGACGCTGTGGAGCTGGACGCGATCCAGCCGGAACCCTTCTGGCTTGGTCATTGGGCCATCCTGGGAGCCTTGTTTCTGGTCTATGGTCTGGGCGGAGCCTTGCTGGGGCGCTGGCTTTGGGTGAGGGGGCCCATGCCGGCCTTGCTTGCCGATGCAGCGTTAGTGGAGGCGCTGCCGCGGGTTGAAGGTGCGGCAGTCATTGCTCAAACAAACATTGCGCAAACAGAATCAGGTGCCGCAACCAGGCGCACGCTCATCGTACGGCTGCATTGGACGGGCGCTGAAAGCGAGCAGGAGGACCTCGCCGACCGCGCCGCCGCGCTGATCCTGCAGAACGATCCCGCTGCACGCAAGTACGACGCGCTGCGAGTGGTCGTGATGCGCGGCTATGATCTGGGACTGACCAGCTCCTGGCGCGCGCAGAGTTTTGAGCATTCTCCGAACGAGTGGGACTAGCTCAGCGTCCGTGGCTGGGGTCGGCTGAGGTCGCTACATTCAGGTCGATGAACAGGTCTTTGGTGACGCCGGCATAGCAGAAATTATCTGCGGCATAGGTGCTAACGCAGGACTTGGTGAGCTCCGGTTCGCGCGGGGTCAGGGCGTATTGCCACACGTCCGCGTCTATCGTTCCAGACTGTTTGATGGGCGGCGCAGGCAGGACGCAACCGGGAGAGGGGCCGCAGGTATCCTGCACGACCCACAGCGTGACCGAGTGGTAATGTCTGGCTGCGATCTGCTCGCGAACGTCCTGCGCGGTAGTGACGAAAGCGGGCTTGCCGTCCGGGCCGTTGCCATCTGGCGCGGGCTTTCCGCTTAGGTAGATGCCGGGCTTGTAGGTGCCGGCGGCGACAGCTTCCGTCCAGCCGAAGAGGTATTCCGCCTGCTCCGTCAGCAGGCGGCCCCCTTCTTCCTGGTCGAGGAAGATGATCGTGCCGCCAGGGAAGCCTTCGCGTCTGGCAGCGGCGATTGCCGCGGCGGCGTCCTGCTGGCCCAGTTCTTCAGGGTCAAGGTCGGAGTCCTTGATCTGGCGGTCGCGCTTGCCATCAGCCAGCACCAGGAAGCCGAAGCCGGCGCCGCGCACGACATTGCGTTTGCCGACCCAGGAGTTGGCATTATCGCCCGGTGGATTGGTGAGCCAGTAGCCGATAAAGGCAAAGCTTTTATGCAGCTCGGCGAGCCGATCGTCGCCCGGATACAGGTTGCGATCGAAGCCGGCTAAGTTGGTGGTCTGCGCTGGTGCGCTGCCGGGATGGCGTCGGCAGGCAGTCAACGGGGCGGTGACCAGAAGCAGCGCGGCTAGGAAGATTCGCATTATGTTTATCTTCTACTGCTCGGCGATTCGCGACAAGGCACCTGTGCTAGGTTTTATGCAATGAGTACTGAGACGAACCAGCATGATCCCAGGTTTCCTGTCGGCCGCTTTGTACGGCCGGCGTTGGGAGAGCCGTTGCCGCAGGGCCGCTTGCAGAGCGCCATCGCCGACATGGCGGAGCTGCCGGGGAACCTGCGTAACGCCCTGCATGGGCTCGATGCAGAGCAGATTGACACACCTTATCGCGAGGGTGGCTGGACCGTACGGCAGGTCACGCACCATGTGGCGGACTCGCACATGAACGCGGTGATGCGGGTGAAGAAGGCACTGACTGAAGACGCACCGACGATCATGGCTTACGACGAGAAACACTGGGCAGAATTGCCGGATACCGTGGCGCCGGTGGAGTGGTCACTGGAACTGATTGAGAGCCTGCACGCGCGCTGGGTGCTGCTGCTGCAATCATTGAGCGCCGCAGAATGGCAGAGGACATTTGTGCATCCGGAGCACGGGCCGCAGACGGTGGAGTTTGCGACGTTGCTGTACGCGTGGCACAGCCGGCACCACCTGGCGCATGTGACGCATCTACGCAGGGCTCGTGGCTGGTAAAGCAATGCCGGAGCAGACGCCGGAGCAGGTAGTGGCCGCGGTCGAAAGCTACCTGGCCGACTATCCGGCGGCTGTCGTGATGGAAGATGGCAAGGTGCTGTTTGACCTGCGCGAAGCCAGGTACACGCTGGCCCTGGAGCATGGCCGCTGCACGCTGCACCTGTGGGGCGAGGGCCGCAACCTGGTTCGGCGCGTGGTCGCGGCGGAGACGCGCGCGAAAACTTTGCGACTAAGCACGCTTCGCTTCGGGCAGATCAAGCCGGCAGTGCTGGAGCTGACGGGCGAGAAAGACCGGCGTACCCCATCTACTCGCGAGGCCACGCGGATCCGCTACGTGAAGGTGCTGGAACGCGTGCTCGAGCGTGGCTTTGAAGGCTGGCGGGCGGAGGCGTTCCGGACCGCGATGGACCTGGAGAAATCGTTTGGTCCCGCCTACGCGCGCGGTCTGCTGGTGCAGGGGCAGAAGGCCTGGGCCGTCATCGGGGTCAACGATGAAGAGATGCCGGTGACCGTCGACGGCATCCTAACGTTTGGGATTTTGTGGCTGCAGACCTGCCGCGAGCAGGGTGGTGGGCGCAGGCTGGTGCAGGGGCTCAAAGTGGTGGTGCCGCGTGGGCTGGCGGCGCTTACGTTGTCGCGTATGACGTGGCTTAGCGGCGAGTCGCAATGGGAGCTTTATGAGCTGGACCAGCGCGACGAGCAGCTGGCACAACGTGACCCTGCCGACCACGGCAACCTGACCACGCGCCTGCTGCACGCGCCCAACCAGGCCGCCGCGCGGGAACGCTTTGCAGAGGGTGCGCGACGAGTCATGGCGCTGGTGCCCGCCGAGTTTCAGGACGTGGTCGAGCAGCGGCTCAGGTCAGCTACGGAACTCGCGTTTCTGCTGCACGGCCTGGAGTTTGCGCGGGTGCGGTTTGGGGCTTCAGCGGAATCGTTCAATCGTGTTGAGGAGGTTTCCTTCGGCGCAGGTGCGAACGAAACGCAGCTCACCGGGCAGAACGAAGGCGCGTTGCGTGAGCTGGTAGCAGGGCTGTGTGGGCGTCGCTCGCCCACCGGGGACAAGCGCGATCCACTGTACCGGATGCAGCCGGAGCGCTGGCTTGAGGGCAACCTGCGGAGCGATGTGGCTCTGCTCGATACAGCGCTGCAGGCCGAGCATGTGTACGCGCAGGTGGCGGCATTTGCGGCCAGCGATCGTGGCATGCTGGACCTGCTTTCCGTCACCGCGGATGGCCGGCTGGCGGTGCTCGAGATCAAGGCGGATGAGGACCCGCAACTTGCCTTGCAGGGGCTCGACTACTGGGTGCGCGTGCGCTGGCACCATGCGCAGAATCCCGACCAGCAGACCGGCCTGGGCGAGTTCCAGCGGCACGGGTACTTTGGCGGCATACCGCTCTCGACGCTGCCGCCGCGGTTGTACCTGGTGGCGCCCGCCCTGCGCATCCATCCGGCGACAGAGGTGATCCTGCGCCACCTTTCGCCGCGTGTTGACTGGACGCTGGCAGCGCTCGATGAACGCTGGCGCCAGCACATCAAGGTGGTGTGGCGGAAGCGTAGCAGCGACCCGCGATGAGCTCTACTTTTCAGCAGTCTTAGGCTTGGCCTTGGCTTTCGCTTTAGGATCGGCTTCCGGTATCGGCAACGTCACGCCGGTCATGTCGCCATGGATGGTGAACGGCTCCTCAAGGTCCCCGTAGGACTTTAACGGCGTCTCCTTGAACTTCGGCGCGTATGCGTTGATGGCTGCCCCCGGTGCAGGTGCAATCGGGTCACGCTGCATCAGCTTTGCACCGGATACCTTGAGCGTATAGACGCCTTCAAGGACCATATCGAAGTGAAAAGTGGAGTCGTCACCGACGCGTGCGTAGGCGCTCGCTTCCTTGTCGTCGCCAAAATAAAGCCCGACTCTGCCTGAGTTCAACACAGCGCCATTGCGCGCGTCGATCAGCGTGCCTGAGACCGAATGGAGCCGCGCGACTGGAATGGTGATGTCGTTACCGGAGGAGTTTTCGCCATCGCTCAGCTTCAAGGTCTTTGCATCGGCAGCGCGAGTTCCATCCCCGGAATAAATCGTCAGACGATACTCAAAGCCAGGCATGACAAAGCCGCCAAAGATGCTGTTGCCGTTGATCACTCCGGGTGAAACGGTGATTTGCGTCTGTAGCCGGTACTCGCCCGCGGGAAGGCCGCTGGCACGATAGCGACCCTGATCATCTGTCCTGGGAACATTTTCTAGGCCGGCCAAAGCCCACTTGCCGTCCTTGCCGTGGCGATAGAAAAAGATAGATTCATGCGGAACCGGGGCACCATCGTCAAAGCGCAGAGTGCCCGTAACGGTGGCTCCACGGGTAAGCCGCACCGTCACAGTCGACCCTTGCTGTGCGGCGACTGCAACCACGGGGTTCGTGGTCTCAATCGTTTTCTTCATCTCATCGTCTGGATGGTTGATCTCCTCTCGCGTGAATTGCGAGCTCAACGACAGATAGCCAGGCTGCTGCACCACCACGTAGTAGCGACCGGGCGGAACCTGAGGGATCTGCGCCGTGCCATTCAGCCCGGTCTTGTAGCTCCTGACCGGCAGCGGAGCCGCACTCCCGGGCTTGGGTTTAAGGTCGAAGCTCGGTGCAGGAACAGGCTCGTCCGCCGACTGCAAGGTCACATCAGCCAGACGGGCGGGCTGGTTGGTATCGCCGAGCACGACGTGTACCGTCAAAGAGCCGAACACCTGTGCAGGTGTCGGCTGCTGAGCTTGCAGGTTTGTGGCACAAAGTAGAAGGACCGCGGCTACGAATCGCATGTTGCTCAGACTAGCGCAGCCTGCGTTGGTTGCCGCCGCCCGAAAGTTTATTTCGCGTCGGCCATGGGTCCCGGAACCAAAGGCAACATGACCTCGAACATAGTCCCGCGCGCTTCACCTTCGGTTGAACTCGTCACATCGATGGTGCCGCCGTGCTTGTGCACGATCGTGTCAGACACCCATAAGCCGAGACCCGTTCCGGTGCCGTCCTTGGTTGTGAAGAAGGGCTCAAAGATGCGTGCCAGCACGTCCGGTGGGATGCCCGCACCGTTATCGGAGACGGTGAAAACCGCCTGGTCCTGCTGCAGCCGCGTCGCGACAGTAAGGCAGCCGCCATCGCTGAGCGCGTCGTAAGCGTTGACAAGCAGGTTTGAAATCACCTGCCTGATTTCGCCTTTGACCGCGGTCAGCTCAAGCGGCTGAGGGTGGTAGTCGCGGCGAACCTCGATGTGCTTGCCATCGAAACGCTTTAGGTAGATTTCGAGCGTGTTTTCAAGCGACTCGTTCAGGTCGAAGTTCGCAGGACCAGTCAGCTCGCGGTAAAAACCCAGGGACTGCCGCGCGATATGCGTCAGGCGCGAAAGCTCGGAGAGTGCCTCCTGAACGTAGCTCTTGATGGTCGGCGGGCAATCGTCAGAAGTGTCGATCAGGTAGAGCAGGTTTGTGATCGACTCCAGCGGATTGTTGATTTCGTGTGCGATCGCCGCAGATAAACGTCCTGCAGCCGCAAGCTTTTCACTCTCGATCAACGCACGCTGCGCGGATTGCTGCGCCGTGTAAAGCTTGGCGTTCTGCAGGGCCAGCGCGGCGCGGTCCGCCAGGTCTTCCGCAAGCGCACCGTTGGCCGCACGGTACCGGCGCTCGACGCCATCAAGCGCAAACACCAGCGCGCCGAGACGCTTGCGACCAAGCTCCAGCGGAACAATCAGCGCGCGACTTTCCAGCTGCCGGCTGAGCCCTGAAGTGGCGACGGCAGCAGCAGCAGCAGCATACTCGTCCGTCATGCCCGCTGAGGTGTAGGCCTGCGTGTGCGTATGCACGTCCGCAAGAAGCAGGACGTGGCAACGGTCTGCAAAGCGAGGCAGAAATGCGCGCTCGATCATCGCCACGGTCTCAAGGTAATCGAGTGACATGGCCAACTGCCGCGACACTTCCGCCTGGAACCTGAGCGTTTTTTCAGAGTCATGCGACCGGATCAGCGCGTTGACCAGGGCAAGCAATTCCGCCGGATGCACCGGCTGCGCGACATACGCGTCCGCACCGCCAGAAAGGCCCGCAGCACGCAATACGGGATCAGCAAAGCTGGCTGAAATCTGCAGCACGGGGAGCGCGGCTGTCGCTGGATTGGCCTTGATGATGCGGCACACTTCGTACCCGGACATATCCGGCAGCTTAACGTCCAGCACGACTGCCTGCACGGCAACATTGCGCGGATCGTCCAGGATGTCCAGGCCCTCGCGCCCAGTGCCTGCTTCCAGCACGCGGAAGCCGGCCCCTTCAAGGATCCGGCGCATCGCGTAGCGTTGCTCTTCTGTATCGTCGACGTACAGGATCAGGCGTTCGCGCGTTTCAATCATGGGTTCACCCGCGGCGATTGCTGTCCTTCGCGCTCGTGCATATTGCACAAGCCTACCTCAAGCAGCGCACGCTCCAACCCGGCGAGCTGCTCACCCCCATCGTCGCGCCCATGCTCGCGCTTGCTCACCACGGAAAGATCGTACTGCAGCGCCAACGCCTCTTCTTCTTCCGTCAGCGACTTTGAGGTGTACAGCACGATAGGCAGGGCCAACGTGCGCGCCTTGCCGCGCAGCTCGCGAACGAAGTCAAAGCCACCCATGCCCGGCAGCAGAATGTCCAGAAAAACCAGAGCCGGCATGTTCTCCGCGATCGCTGCGAGCCCGGCCTCGGCGGTCATCGCCTCCACCAGAGGCGTCGTCGTCAACGAGGCCAGATTGCGACGCAGCAGGTAGAGTGCAACCTCATCATCTTCCACCAGCAGGATGTACTCTTGCCCCGTCCCCGCCGCGGCCTTTTGTTCCCTGCGCACAAGCGCGGGTACCGTCAGATTGAACGTTGAACCGACCCGGGGCGTGCTGGTAAAGTCCACCGTGCCGCCCAGCACCTCCGCCAGCGCTCGGGTCAGCGGCAGGCCCAGACCGCTGCCCTTGTTCTTGTTGCCGGGTTGCTGCACCTGGCCCCATTCCTGCATCACCAGCTCGTGATTCTCCTGCGCAATCCCAACGCCTGTATCGGCAACAGAAAAGCGGATACACTGTGAATCCAGCGGCTCCGCTGTGATGGTGATGGTGCCGGAGTCCGTGAACTTGATCGCGTTCGAGATGAAGTTGCGCAGCACCTGGGCCAGTTTGCCTTCGTCAGAACGCAGCGCGATAGGCTCATCCGGAATGATGAAGCTGAGCGTCACATTGGGGTTCGTAGAAAGCGGCCGGAACATGCCACGAAGCCCGGTATACAGGTCTGCGACCGTGAATGTAGTCAGGTTTGTCGTCGCCTTGCCGGCTTCAATCCGCGCCAGGTCCAGCAGATCGTTCACCATCTCACTCAGGTGTTGAGCGCTGCGCAGGATGAACTGCGCCTGCTTTTCCTGTTCCAGATTCAGCGGCCCGTCCGTATGGCTCAGCATCAGCCGGCAGAGCGAGACGATCGAGTTCAGCGGCGTACGCAGCTCATGCGTGACCCCGGCGAGAAAGCGCGTCTTCATCTCGCTCGCCTGCTGCACGGCTTGCGCCTTGTCCTCAAGCTCCGCATACAGCACCAGCACGCCGCGGTTGGTCTCTTCAAGCTCCGCATTCAACGCTGTGAGCTCGGCTTCACGCGCGCGCAGGTCGCCCAGCAGCGTGAGCAGTTCCTGATTCTGATCGTGCAGCGCCATGCCCGCGTTCTGGCTGCGCGGCGTGCCCTGCTCCAGCCTGGCGGCGATCTCTGCAAACGTGGGCGGCTTGCTCACCGAGCGCGGCAGATACTTCACCATGGTCACGCGCGTGCCGACACGTTCCTTGCCGGTCTCCACTTCCAGCCCATCCATCAGCCGCCGCGCGCCGGTCATGCCGATGCCCATGCCGGTAGGCGAAACGTACGTGCCCGCCCAGATCTTGTCCAGGTGCGGAATTCCCTTGCCCGCATCTGTAACGACGATCCGAAGCTGCGGTGCCACCTGCCGCCCCCCGGCAAACTGCTCCTCCGCCGCGGCCAGAAAGTACTCTACGCGTCCGTCTTTGCCATACTCATACGCATTGCGTGCGATCTCTGAAACTGCGGTCGCAATGCGCGTTTGATCCTGATTGTCGAAGCCCAGAATCGCCGCAAGCTGCTTGGCCCGCTGACGAGCCAAAAGGAAATCTGTCTCCTGCGAAAGGTGAACGCTCAGGATGCTGCGTGCGGTCGTCTTGCTCATGCTTTGACCTCTGTCAGCCGCGCCACCAGCACCGTCGCATCGTCGCGCCCGCGTAGCGCGTCACGATACAGCACACCTGCAATCGTCGCCGGCGGCTGCGCCTGCAGCCCGGGGTACTGAGCCATCTTCCAGTGCGTCGCAATGCCGTCCGAGTGCATGATCAACGTCGATCCCAGCAGCAGCGGATACGTAAACTCCTGCACCTTGCGCATCTGGTGCCCCACCGTTCCGTTATGTGACATCAACGCACGCATCGCGCCATCCGGCCCCAGCAACTGCACGCTGATGTTGCCCACGCCGCAGCAGGTCGCAACCCCGTCAACGACCGAAACCAGCGCAATTGCTGCCCCACGGGTGGCCCGCATCGGCTCATGCAGGCGGGTCAGCAAAGCCGTCAAGCCCAGCTCCGGCTCGTTGGCAAGCCAGCCCCGCAGCATCCGCACCGCCATGCCAGAGGCCTCAGACGCATACAGCCCGTGGCCAAGCCCATCGACCACCACATAAACAGCACGCTTTTCGCCCCGGTGCAGCAGCCAGGAGTCCCCGTTCAACGTCTCGCCCGCAATACACGTCGACAGCACAGCGACCTGCTGTGCATGCGCGTCCCGGTCCTCGCCGATGACCGCCGAAACCACCGTCCCCGCACCACGTTGCGAGTAGATCCCCATCTCCTGCACCATGCGCTGCACCGCGCCCAGCCCCAGCCCAGGAGTGGTGCTGGTAGAGAACCCATCCTCCATCGCCAGTTCTACATTGCCAATGCCAACACCCTTGTCCGCCGCAATGATCTGCAGCCCCAGGCCTTCCGCAACGCTTGAAAGATAAACCGTCCCACGTGTTGCGTGACGGATCAAATTACCGGCCAGCTCCACAGCCACCAACTCCGCGCGCGACACCGCATCCGCACTCAGCCCAAGCCGCGTAGCCAGGCTCGCCGCCGCTCTACGCGCCACCGCAATCTGGGTTTCATCTTCAAGCGCGATCGTCGCGACTTCCCTCAGCGGCTCCATTTGGTGATCGTGACCGTAGTTCCTTCTCCTGGCTTGGATGCAAGATCGAATTCATCCATCAATCGCCGCGTTCCGGTCAGCCCCAGGCCCATGCCGGAGCCGCTGGTCCAGCCATCAGTCAGAGCCAGATTCAAGTCGGCAATGCCGGGGCCGCGATCCACAAACGCCAGCCGAATTCCTGCTTTTGCGCCTTGCACGCGGGCTATCGTGACCTCGCCCCCCTTGCCGTAATCCAGCGTGTTACGCGCAATTTCGCTTGCCGCCGTCACCAGTTTCGTCTGGTCGACGAGCCCGAACTTTACGGACAGCGCCGCCTTACGCACAGCCGTCCGCACCAGCACAATGTCCTCCGATACCTTGATCGGCATGATCTCGGACGAGAGCACCTGGGCTTCACTCGCCGGCAAAGGCTTCCTCTTCTTCGGTCGCGTACTCTATCAACTCGCGGCCCGCACGCAGGATCTCCATGCCGCGCTCCACGTTCAGCGCCGTGCGTATGCCGGGAAGCTCAAGCCCCAACTCCACCAGCGTAATCGCCACCGCCGGCTGCATCCCTACCACCACTGTCTGCGCGTCCAGCACACGGCTCATCGCGGCGATATTGCCTAGCATGCGCCCAATAAAGGAGTCCACCACTTCAAGCGCAGAGATATCAATCAGCACGCCGCGCGCATTGTGCTTCACGATCTGCGCCGTCAGATTCTCCTGCAAGCTGATCGCGAGCCGGTCATGCATGTCCACCTGCACGGTGATCAGCAGCAGGTCGCCCATGCGCAGAATCGGTATATGTTCCATCTGCTTAGCCTCCACAAAAGCTGGGTGCCCCATTCATCGCGCCTTTGCGATGGGTGGGATGTACTGCTGCTACTTCGCCGCCCGCTTCACCACCATCAGGTTCGACCGCTGCAACGCCACCTTGAATGCATCCGCCAGCGTAGCCTTGGTCACTACGTCGCCAAGCTCTACGCCAAGGTGCACAATCGTCTGCGCAATCTGCGGCCGGATCCCGCTGATAATGCACTCCGCGCCCATCAAACGCGCGGCCGTCACCGTTTTCAGCAGATGCTGCGCCGTCAGTGTATCCACCGTCGGCACGCCCGTAATATCGATGATTGCAATCTCGGACCCGGTCTCCACAATTCGCTCCAGCAGCGACTCCATAATGGTCTGCGTTCGCGAGCTATCGAGCGTGCCAATGATTGGCAGCGCCAGCACGCCATCCCAAAGTTTTACGACCGGCGTAGAAAGCTCCAGCATCTCCTGCTGCTGACGCAGAATGACGCCTTCACGTGCTTTCTGGTGCTCTTCCGTCACCAGCAAGCCCAGATTATCGAGCAGCAAAGACGCCCACGTCATCGCCTCCAGCTGCAGCTTCGCATCGCCCAGCGCTTCAATCTGCGCAAACAGCGGCAGCTTGAACGAGAACACAAAGCGCGCCGTCTCACTGGGCGAAAAGCCAAGCTGCGTGCGCGCCGCGGTCACCTGTTCCAGAAAGGTCCGCAACTCGCGAAAAGTCGAGCCATTAATGTCGCCGCTGGTTTCGCCGGCCTCGGTCACGGCCTGCTGCAGCAGCTCCAGAAATTCCTTGGATTGGCGCTTCAGATCGCTTTCCGCGATCAGGTTCCGCACGTTGCCGCTCTTGCGCTGCTCCACCATCCAGCTTTCAAGCAGAACCGCTTCATTATTTCTCAACAACGCCGGAAGACTATTCGTATTCACCAAGATGACCCTCGCTCGCTTGCCCTGAACCCACCCATCCTACCAAAACTGCGAAGGCATCACCTATCCCAACTGCCCCACTAAATCTTCTGCACCCGCTGCACATCCCGAACGCCCGGAACCTTTTTCAGGTTCTGTGTCAGCTTGTTCAGGTGCCGCACATCCACCGTCTCCACCACAAAGTCCACTACAAACGTCCCATCAGACGCCGGTTTTGAATCCACCGACCGTATATTCGTCCCATCGTCCGCGATGATCGCCGTAAATTCCTTCAGCATGCCGGTCCGGTCCTCGCACAGGATGATCAGCTTTACCGGGTACGTCGTCGGCTTGGCCGCGCCACTGCCCGCCGGCGCGTCCAGACCCCACTCCACCTGGATCCGGCGATCGCTCTCATACAACAAATTCTGCACGTTCGGACATACCCGCGCGTGCACTGCGACGCCCTTGCCACGCGTCACGTACCCAATAATTTCCTCGCCCCGAATAGGGTTACAACAACGCGCACGGTACACCAGCAGATCGTCCTGCCCCTCCACCTGCAGCGAGTCCGACCCCTTGCCAAAAAACACTTTCTTGACCGCATCCGACATCCCGGCCAGCGCGTTCCCCACCCCCGCAACCGGCTCCGCCTCATCCGCCGGAGAGCTCGTCGACCCCGGCTGCAGCTTGTTCAGCACCACCCGCGCGCCGTATTTGCCCAGCCCAACCCCGGCCACCAGCTCCGGTTTTGACCCCAGCCCATACTCGTTCGCGACGCGCGTGTAATCCGCGTCTTTAAGCTCCTTGAGCGGCACCTTCCAGCGCTTAGCCTCACGCTCCAGCAGCTTCTCACCAATCTCAATCGCACGCTCGCGCTGATGCTCCGTGAGCCAGTGCTTGATCTTGTTGCGCGCGCGGGAGCTCTTGGTAAACGTAAGCCAATCGCGGCTCGGCGCATGCCCTGCCTGCGTGTTGATCTTGACGATATCGCCGTTGCGCAGCTTGGTCCGCAGCGGCACAATACGCCCGTTGACCTCCGCGCCAATGGTCGTATTGCCGACCTCCGTATGCACCGCATAAGCGAAGTCGATCGGGCTAGCGTCCTTGGGCAAAACAACGACTTTACCCTTGGGCGTAAAGGTGTAAACCTCCTCCGGGTACAGGTCGATCTTCAGCGTCGACATGAACTCGTTGGGGTCCGTCATCTCCTTCTGCCATTCCATCAACTGCCGCACCCACGCCAGGCGCTGCTCGTCCTTGGCGCTTACGGCGTCGCCGGCCTTGTACTTCCAGTGCGCCGCGATTCCTTCTTCGGCGATGCGGTGCATGTCCTCGGTCCGCACCTGGACCTCAAACTGGTGGCCCCCCGGCGCCATCAGCGTCGTGTGCAGGCTCTGGTACAGGTTTGGCCGCGGCATCGCGATGAAATCCTTGATCCGCCCCGGCACCGGACGCCACTGCGCATGCAGCAGCCCGAGCACCGCGTAGCACTCGCCCACAGTGTGGCAAATCACGCGAATCGCCAGCAAATCATAGACCTGATCGACAGGAATCTTCTGCGAGTCCAGCTTCTGCTGAATGCTGTAAAGCCGCTTGATCCGCGACTCCACCCGCCCCGCAACGCCCGCTTCCTGCAGCTTCTGCTCAAGCGTCGCGACAATGGAGTTCAGGAACCCTTCATTCGCATTTCGCAGGCTTTCCACCTCCTGCGCCACCTTCACATACGCATACGGATCGGTGTAACGGAACGCCAGATCTTCGAGCTCCCCACGCAGCTTACCCATGCCCAGCCGATGTGCCAACGGGGCATACACGTCCAGCGTTTCACGTGCAATTTTTTGCTGCTTTTCCGGCTTCAAGTGCTCGAGCGTCCGCATATTGTGCAGCCGGTCCGCCAGCTTGATGATCACCACGCGAACGTCCGTCACCATGGCCAGCAGCATCTTGCGGATGTTCTCCGCCTGGTGCTCTTCCGCCCGCGCAAACTTGATCTTGTCCAGCTTCGTCACACCCTCAACAATGTGCGCGACCTGGTCGTTAAAGCGCTTCGCAATCTCCGGCGAAGTAACGTCCGTGTCTTCAACCGCGTCATGCAGCAGCCCCGCAGCGATCGCGGTGGAATCCATCTTGTAGTCCGCCAAAATCTGGCAAACCTCTAGCGGATGCACGATGTACGGCTCGCCCGACGCGCGCTTTTGCCCCGTATGTTGCTGAATGCAAAAGGCCCATGCGCGGCGGATCAGGTCCAGATCGTCGTTAGGACGGTTCTTGTGAACGGTCGCCAGCAAATGATCAAACTTGGCATCGAGCGAGGAGGGGTCGGCATCGCTCGCAACCGGAATCATCGCCGGCTTCACTGAACTCCCGGCAAGCTCCACCGCAGGCCGCTCGGAAGGCATCGTCGGCTTCTGCAGCGCAGATTCCAGATCGATCCCCGCAACCTGCTCGACAGACTCCGCCCGCCCCCGCTTTGGGGGTTGCACAGGTTTCCGGGGAGAAGGGGTCTGCGGCACGCTTGCCATAGTGCATTATAGGCCGGACGTCCCAATTGCGTCCGATGTTCGACCAACCTTCTTCGCGGCCCAAGCCTCTGACTGAGTACGGGAATCGAGCCCCACCTTAGTGCCACACCGAAAGAGAAATCATGAGCCTGCGTGAAGTTTTGCTGGATGAGCTGAAAGACCTGTACAGCGCCGAAAACCAGCTGGTCAAAGCGCTCCCCAAGACCGCGAAAGCGGCCGAAACCCCGGAACTCAAGCAGGGTTTCCTCACCCATCTGGAACAGACCAAGGGCCAGATTGAGCGGCTGAAGCAGATCTTTGAATTGATGGGCAAAAAGGCCACCGGCAAGCACTGCGACGGCATGGAAGGCGCGATCGACGAAGTCAAGGAAGCGCTGGACGAAGATTCCGAGGGCGCCGTGTATGACTCCGGCATCGTCGGCGCATCCATGCGCGTGGAGCACTACGAAATCGCCGGCTACTCCGCCGCCATCCTGATGGCCACCGCACTCGGTGAAACGCAGGTCGCCAGCCTGCTCAAGGACACGCTCGCGGAAGAGCAGACCATGTCCAAGCAGCTCATCACGGTCGGCAAAGTCATCTTCAAGCAGGCGCTCGCAGAAGAAGGCGACGACAAGGGCAAGCCCGAAAAGAAGCCCAGAGACGCCAAGCAGAAGCTGAGCGAGCAGGAATCGAAGAAGGACGAAAAGGACGCACAGAAGGGCCTGAAGCAGAGCGCCAAAGATGCGATGGATGAAGAAGACGAGCCAGACGATCAGCAAGCCAAGTCTGAAGAGGAGTCCGAAGATGCCGAAAAGCTGAGCAAGAAAGCAGCTGCCGGCAAGGCTGTCGCCAAGAAGGCCGCCGCAAAGAAAACAACAAAGAAGTAGACGTATATTTTCCCAAGACAGGGGCGCCGCAATGGCGCCCTTAGTCTCTTGGAGGCCACTTGGGACTCGATGTTGCGGCTTTTCAAGGATTGAAGCCTGAGCCAAATGTGTCGCGGGAAGATGCCTTTGCCAAGGGTCTGCTGGGCTTCTACGAAGGCGAGATTGGCGCAGAGGGTTTTTCCGGATTGAACCTTTCCATTGCCTACTCCTACGAGGCCTCATACGAGGTCGGAATGGGGAACTTTTCTGGCGTTGGGAAATTCAATGACACCCTTGCCGAGATTTCAGGCTTCCCCGGTGACCCCCAGAGTCCACAGTACAGAGGCCTCTTTCGATGCCTCTTCCAGGCGCGCGATTGGATAGGGCCAGTGGAGTGCGCCGCGATCGCGGACGCTCTGAAACGCTTGGACGGGTGCTGGCTAAAGCCTGAAGTAAAACGTATCTTGCTCAAGCACGGCTGGGAGCCGGAGGCTTTCGCCGAATATTTCTCGCTTTGGAATGATCTCTTCAACTTCACCGGCGGCTTTGGAGCAGTCAATCTCTTCTAGCCGAAAAGGCCACCGGAGCGGCGCGGCATCTCAATCCCGAGATGCTCGTACGCCGCTTTGGTGGCCATGCGGCCCCGCGGCGTGCGATCCAGAAACCCGATCTGAATCAGAAACGGTTCATAAACTTCCTCGAGCGCGTCCTGCTCCTCCGCCAGCGCCGCCGCCAGCGTATTCAGCCCAACCGGCCCTCCGTCATACTTCTCGATGATCGTCCGCAGCAGTCGCCGGTCCAGCTCATCAAAGCCCCGGTCGTCGATTTCCAGCATGTCCAGCGCCGCATTCGCAATCGCCCGGTTGATGACCCCATCCGCCCGCACCTGCGCGTAATCGCGCACACGCCGCAGAAGACGGTTCGCGATGCGCGGTGTTCCCCGCGACCGCATCGCTATCTCAGCCGCGCCATCACGATCGATTTCCACGGCCATCACATCAGCGGACCGCTCGACGATAAAGCGCAGCTCATCATCGGTGTAAAACTCCATCCGCAGCAGGATCCCAAACCGCGCGCGCATGGGCCCCGCCAGCATGTTCTGGCGAGTCGTCGCAGCCACAAACGTGAACGGCTTGATGTCCATTTCGAGCGTCTTCGCCGCCGGTCCGGACCCAATCATGATGTCGATCCGGTAGTCCTCAAGCGCGGTATACAGCTTTTCCTGAAGGACCGGCTGCAGCCTGTGCACCTCGTCGATGAACAGCACCTGCTTATCCTTCAACCCCGTCAGGATCGCCACCATATCGCCCTGAATCTGCAACGTAGGCCCGGAGGTCTGCTGGTACTTGACCCCCAGCTCATTCGCAATGATGCTCGCCAGCGTGGTCTTGCCCAGCCCTGGCGGCCCAAATAGCAGCACATGATCCAGCGCCTCATTCCGAGCCTTGGCGGCAGCCAGCGCAATCGCCAGCTGCTCCTTGACCTTACCCTGCCCAATAAACTCGGACAACTTATTAGGCCGCAGTTTCAACTCAAGCGCGGAGTCATCGTCCAGTGGCGCAGCGGAAATCAGACGTGCGGGATCGCTCATGGCTGCGGCTCATTCAGCATTTCGGTAGCTTTCGCCTTCAGTTTAGGTAGTGAGTTAGCGATCAAATTCCAGACGTCTGCGTCGCTGATAATTTCGTATTCGTGGACCATCTGATTGCGGAAGTCGACAACATAAACAGCCTCCGTGAGTCGACGGTAGTCGCTTGGTAGCGCCTTCCTCAATCTGACCAGATCTTCTCCCAGTGTTATGAAGACCCGCTCTACCGAGAGTCGAAGTAGTTCATCAGCGCAGTAGTCTGGGAAAGTCTTACCCGCGCTTATTCGTAGTATCCGATCGACTTGTCTAAGTGCTTCCCAAAGTAGAACATCGAGCTTACGCTGCATACAAAAGCTGCCGATCCGCCTCGATCTCACGGCGCAAGTAGGGATTCTCAATGTGGGCGTCGCGAATCAAATCTACTGGCCGAGCAAAAAGGCGGACCAGGCATTCCTCGAGCTCAAGTTTGTTATCCAGCGATTCCGGAAAAGGGAGTTCAGCAAATTCGACCAATAAATCCACATCACTGCGCTCCGGGTCGAAGTCTTCCCGAACAGCCGAACCAAAGGCTGACAGGCGTACGACGTGATATTCACGGCAAAGCTCTGCAATGCGTTCTCGATTTTTCGTAATGATCGGCTGCATAGCTCCCTCGTCAAAAGTATATCGCGCCAGATCATGCCTGATGCCAGTCCTCCAGCACCCCCCGAGCCTCCCCCACCAGCTCCGACACCAACTCCTCCACCATCCGCCAAAGCTTCTCCGCATCTGTAACCGACGCACTCTCAATCAGCCGGTTTCCATTGCTGATCTTCGCGAACTCCTCCGGAAACTGCTCCCGCATTTGCCCCAGCGCGTTTCCAATGATTCCCAGCATGCTCCCCACCACAGACCGCAGCAGCTCGTTCCCCGCGAACTCCTCGTAGTCCCGCTGCGCCGTGAACTCAACAATCTTCATCCCCGCCGCATGCACGTCCCAAAGCAGCTCGCCGAGCTTCACCTGCTCCAGCTCCCCCGCCCGCTCGAACCCCATCTTGTCGGCCATATTCCCCTCACAAACACGAAAGCCCTGCCACGCGGGCAGGGCTTCGTCACAAACGAAAAGCTAAGCAGCAACAGGCTCTGCAGCCGCAACCGGGACCACGATCGAGACGAAGCGCCCCATCTGTCCACGATCCTGGAACTTGACCACGCCTGAAACCTTAGCGAAGAGGGTATCGTCTTTGCCGCGGCCAACATTCAGGCCGGCCTTAAGCGGTGTCCCGCGCTGCCGAACCAGAATCGAACCGCCGGAAACCACTTCGCCGCCAAACTTCTTCACACCAAGCCGCTGAGCGTTAGAATCGCGACCGTTTTTGGATGAACCTAGTCCTTTTTTATGTGCCACTTGAATCCCTCATGCGCATCGGCCCCGCAGGCTCGCTTGCGCTAATGTAGCTGCGTTAGGCGTTGAAGCTCTTGCCATTGACCGAGATCTCGCCGATCTTGACTTCCGTGAAGCTCTGGCGATGACCCTGCATGCGCTTGTACTGCTTTTTGCGCTTGAACTTGAAGACCAGGATCTTATCGCCGCGGCCCTGGCCGACGACGGTTCCCATGACCTTGGCTCCGCCGAGCTCCTGCTCGAACGAACCCGCTTCGCCGCTCACTGCCAGCACATCCGAGAACTCAATCGCGCCGTCAACGGCTTCGATCTTCTCGATCTTCAACACATCGCCCGGAGCGACGCGGTACTGCTTTCCGCCTGTGCGGATCACTGCATACATGGTGTTTCCTCATACGCGGTGGCGGCTTGACTGCAGCTCGCTTCCCTGCGCGTTCTTCAGAACTTGTTCGCCGACTGCCGAACCCTCTAAGTGTACCTTGATTTCCACCCAGCGATCAACAGATTGCCCGGCAATTCGTCACCGAACCTGACCCAAAGCTCGATAAAGCGCAGCCCCAGCCACCGCACAGGCCCCCAGCATCATCACCGTACGCAGCGCGCTGATCACGAGCAGACCGTGCAGCCCCGCCGCATCCAGCACTCCAGTTCGCTCGAAACCCGAGTGGATCGGCCCGGCCCAGAACGCGCTCACCGCCACCACCGCCGCATCGAGTGCAAAAAGCCAGATTGCCTCCTGCAGACTGAACCACTCCGGTCGCCAACGCAGCAAACCCGCGCTCGCAAAAAACATAACGATGTGCGGAAATGTGATCACCGGCCCCAGCAGCCGCAGATAATTCTGGTGCACCGCTGAAAAATCCGCAGGGGCCACCCACTGCCACAGTGGGTACGCGATTCGCAGCGTATAAGCATTGACCGCCGTGCAAAAAACAGTTGCAAACGCAGCGATGACGAAGAGCAGAACGCGGTAATTCAAACTGTCCTCCGCCGCTCAGCGCTTTGGAACAGGTATACGCCAAGCACACAGATCAGGGGCTCAAGCGGATGGCGAAAACGAGCATGCGCCGTCACCAGGTAATAAGGCAGCGGTATCAGCAGAAAGGCCCAGACCCACAAACCGGCGCCGGGCACTCTGCGGTACAACGCCAGCCCGATTCCCATTAGCCCGCACAGACTCAAAAAAGCATGCGGCACCACGCGGAACCACTCCAGCGCCGGGTGCTTTTGATCCATCGCGTGGGGCACGCTGGACCAGAAGAAGTCCACGCGCTTGAGCGTGTTCCGCACAAAAAGTTCGCGATCCGCCGCGATGGTGGCCTTTGCCGCCGCGCCGCGCATCTTCACATACGCAACTTCGCCCATCTCCTTATAGAGCAGCGTCTGCGCGCCGGACTGAAATGGGTGATCGAATTCCATCAAAAAGCCGTCCGCGCCCGGCCCATTGCCCAGGTAGAGCTCTGCGCCGAAGTTGCCGCGCATGGGAATGAACTGGTGGAAAACACGCTCGTTCCGTATGGTCCAGGGCACAATGCAGCTTATAAAGATGAGCCCCGCCAGCACGGCGCCGGCAAAGTCTTGACGGCTCGCGCGACCCAGCAAGATCCACACCCCGCAAACCGGCAGAAACAGCAGCACGGTGGAGTTTGAAAGCGCAATCAGCCCCCATGCCAGCCCAAACCACGCCCATCGCGACCAAACCCGCACCCCCGGCTCCGCGCGCATCCGCATGGCCAGCACGAGCACCCAGGCAAAAAGCGCCGTCGTAATTGTGGTTTCCCAGAACCAGCGCACGGCATACTGCATGGCTGCCGGGTAGAGAGCCCACAGCCAGCCAGCCCAGCGCGCATTCTTCAACCCGGCAAAGCGCCCGCCGAGCTCCCAAACCGCCATCGCAGTCCACGCGGAAAATACAGAGTTGATCGCCAGCAACACCCAGCCGGAGGCATTTGTGAAGACCCCGAACACCTTGAATACAGCCGCCATGAGCAGCGGATAAAGTGGCGGCAGCCAGGCCGTGGGCCCGGTGTGCTCGGCGTAGATATTTGCAAACGGATCGGAGTAGCCAAACCCGGTCACCAGCGCGCGGGCGATGCGTCCAGCCTCAAACCCGAAGGCGAAGTGGTCCTCGAACGGCTTGACTTTATAGGTGTGAGCCAGCGTCATGTAAAGCAGCCGAACCGCGAGCGCCACCCAAAAAACCCGCGCGGGTGCCCTCAGGCCGCTGCCTTGGACCTGAAAAAATTGTCTCAGACGCTCAGGCATGGTCACGCAATTTACCCAGCCTCTTCGCCCAATTCATCTAACTCCATAAAGACATCACTCAGCGGTATGCGGACGTCGTAGCCGGCGAGGGTCAGTTCATCCACCGGATGTTGTCCGCCCTTATCGATCAGCAGCGCTTTCCGCCGGCGCGGGTACACGATCCAGATTGTCCCGACTCCCATAGCGAGGTAATCTTCAACCTTCTCCTGCACATCGGTCATGCGGTCGTCAGGGGACAAAATCTCAATGCATAGCAGAGGTGGGGTAAACAGAGTGCGCTCATACCGAGCTCCTTTTCCACGCAACAGAACGTCTGGGATGCGGTAGTTTGTCCCTGAAACCTGCACCCGCAGCTCTGGATAGGCGATGAGCGGGAGTTGGGCTTCACGCAGTAGGAAGAACTTCATGAAAAATCGCTGGATGCTCGAATGTGAAAACTCGCCCAAGTGCCTTTCCCGGAGCTCCCCATCTACCCACTCACGGTCAGGATGATAAGTCGTTTGCAGGTACTCGGCGAGCGGAACCAGCGTCGCAGTCGTCATCGAATCACCTCGTATCGATATTAGTGCAGATACGCAATCACCGTTGACAGCCCGGGCAATAGATCGTCGTGCGTCCGCCCACGACCACCTTCTTCAACGGTCGCCCGCAGTCCTTGCAAGTCTCGCCGGCGCGCCCGTAAACCTTGTGTTCGAGTTGGAAGAATCCGCGCACGCCTTCCGCATCCACGTAGTCCGAAACCGACGAGCCACCCAGCTCGATCGCATGGTGCAGCACCTGCACCAGCGCCTCTCGCAGCCGGAGCAGAGCCTTGCGGCTGATGCGCCCAGCGTGCTTCGTAGGTCTGATTCCGGCGCGAAACAGGCTTTCATCGGCATAGATGTTACCCACACCGTGCAACAGAGATTGGTTCAGCAACGCCGCTTTGATGGCGGTCTTTCGCCCCACAAACAGAGCCACGAACTCATCCTCGCCAATCGTCAGCGGCTCCGCGCCTGGCCCGGCGTAGCTCTCTCGCAACACGGAAAGCCGCCCAAAGCGCCTCGCATCGACGAACCGAAGCTCATTCCCGCCGCTGAGAGAAAGCACCGCGTGCGTGTGCTTCGGCTGCGGCACTTCGGGCGTCGAAACCAGCAGCCTGCCTGTCATGCCGAGATGAATCAGGAACTCGGCCCCGCCCTCGAGCCGCATCACGACCGTCTTGCCAACGCGCTGCACCCGGGCAATTTTCGCGCCGGTCAAAACCTCAATAATGTCGCTTTCCGGCGACTTGAACGTCTGCGGCTTGCCGCTGGTCCACACGGCGAGCACGCGCTGTCCGCGCACGCGCTCATCCACACCGTTCGCGACAGTCTCAACCTCAGGCAGTTCCGGCACATCCTTGAGTATAAAATGAAGCATGGGCGCAGGCTTGCTGCTGCAGGCACGGCGCACTCCCACCGCAACACGTCTCGGAGCAAAACTTGAGCAAGCAACGCCAGTCAGCCGTCATCCTTGGTGCCCAGTGGGGCGACGAAGGCAAGGGAAAAATTGTCGACGTTCTGTCCGAAAAGTTCGACATCGTCGCGCGCTACGCCGGCGGCCACAATGCCGGGCACACAGTCATCATTCACGGACGCAAATTTGTCCTGCAGCTGATCCCCTGCGGCGTCCTTCGCCCGGGCTGCAAAGGCGTTATCGGCAACGGAGTCGTGCTTGACCCGGCCGCGTTCCTGAACGAAGTCCGCAAGCTCCGCGAAGCCGGACTGCCGGTGGATGAGCAGCTTTTCGTCTCCGACCGCGCGCAGGTCATCCTGCCGTACCACCGCATGATCGAGCTCGCCGCCGAAACCGCTCCCGGCCGCCAGCCCATCGGCACGACGCGTCGCGGCATCGGCCCGGCGTATGAGGACAAAATCCACCGCAACGGTCTGCGCGTGGTCGACCTGCTGAACTCCAGCCTGCTGCGCACGCACATCCAGAACGCCTGCCACGAGAAAAACACCATCGCGCACGCGCTTTTTGGCACGGAGCCCCTGGACCCGCGCGCCATGTATGAGGAGTACGCCAAGCTCGCCGAGCAGGTTGCTCCCTTCGTCACAGACACCGCGCAGATGCTCAACGACGCGCTCGCCGAGGGCCAGAACATCATGTTTGAGGGAGCCCAGGGCGCGTTGCTCGATATCGATCACGGCACGTACCCCTTCGTCACCAGTTCGTCCTCCACCGCGGGCGGTGCCGTCACCGGGACCGGCGTAGGACCGACCAGGATTGATACCGTTATCGGCGTTACCAAGGCGTACGTCACGCGCGTCGGCGAAGGGCCCTTCCCGACCGAAATCGACGGCCACTCCGCTGAGTTGCTGCGTGCGCGCGGGCAAGAGTACGGTGCTGTGACCGGGCGTCCACGCCGTTGCGGCTGGCTGGATTTGCCGCTTCTGCGCTACTCAAACATGATCAATGGGACGGAGTGGCTTGTGGTCACCAAGATGGACGTGATGGACGAGTGCGCGGAGATTCCGGTCTGCACGCACTATGAAATCGACGGCAAGATCACGGATCGCGTGCCGGCCGACGTGCGCGGCTTCCGCTCCATCAAGCCCATCTACAAGACGCTGAAGGGCTGGAACTGCAAGACGGAAGGCATCACAGAATACGATGAGCTGCCACAGCTCGCAAAGGACTACATGGACTTTGTTGAGCAGGAATCAGGCGCTAAAATTGGCATGATTTCTACCGGCCCGGACCGCGTGCAGACGATCACTCAGCCGGGATTTGCGGAGATTTTCGGGTAGTTGATCCAGGTACCCCCTCCCTCCCCCCTTTGGTCCTAAAATCTTCATAGGATTGGAGTTAGTACAAATGTGATTCAGCAGAAAGCCCCCTGACGGATGACGTCAGGGGGCTTTCTGGCGCTGCTTTTGTCAAGTTATCTGAGAGGCGAGAAGAGATCTGGTCCCGGGGGCTAAAGCCCCATCTTTCTCGGTTTAGTGATTGTCGAGGCTAAAGCCTCGACCTATCTCAGGTGCAAGAGCTGCCTGATTGTCGGGGCTAACGCCCTCGACCTACCTCAAGCGCGAAAACTGCCAGGGGAGCGGCAAAGCCTGCGGCTACTTTTTGTCGGAAGAGGTGCTTGCGGCGGCCGGGGCTGCTGGTGCGGGGGCTGCCGCGGCAGGTGTGGCTGCCGGCGTGGCCGCTGGGGTGGTGGTTGTGTCGTTTGTGGCGGAAGGTTTGGCGGAGCCGTAGCCATCGGCGTACCAGCCGCCGCCTTTGAGCGCGAAGGCGGGTGCGGAAATCACGCGCTGCAAGGCGCCGCCGCAGTAGGGGCAGATGGTGATTTCCGGGTCAGAGAACTTCTGGATTTTTTCCGTGTGCTTGTGGCAGGCAGTGCATTCGTATTCGTAGAGCGGCATGGGGATAGTTTACGCCTCTGAAAGCCCTGGCAGCTTCAACTCTAGTCAGTCCCGTTGATCACGGCGGCCGGCGGCGCGGCCTTGGCTTTTCGAGCCTTACTGACCAGCTTGGCGATCCTACCCCTTCCGGTAGACAAGGATGGCAGCAGCAAAGGCAGTGTGAGCTGCTTTAAGCACCGGTGTTTTGGGCGATTCGCAGGCAGGAAAGTTCGAAGGCGCAAAACCTATTTGGTGCCGGCAGTGGACTGGAGCGTGGCGGGGTGGGCTTCATGCGCTTTCTTGAGCAGCTTGCGGATTCTGCCTTCGACATCGTTGCCACTGCCCAGCATTTCAGCCGTCAAAACGCCATCAGAGTCGATCGTAAAGTAATGCGGAATGGCGTCGATTGCAAAGCGTTCGCTTAGTTTGTGGTCCGCGTCGCGATACTGCAGCCAGGTCATTTCATGCTTGTTGATGAAGTCTTTCCAAGTCTTTTCGTCCGCATCCCAGCTAATGCTGATGATGGTAAACGGCTCGTTAGCGAACTCTTTTGCCATCTTCTTTACGTTGGGCAATTCTTCGTTGCATGGTCCGCACCAGGTAGCCCAAAAGTCAACCAGCACGACACGGCCACCCATATTGTCCATAGAGCAAGCTAAATTTTACGATCAGGTTAGGCGCTGGTGGTGTCCACCCACGCGATGAAGCGGCGATGAGGGGACACCCGAAGTTAGCGGCTTATTTCGGCAGCTCGATCAAGCGCGCGCTGGCGATTGCTTCCAGCTGCTTGAGCGCGGTGATGGCGGGGGCTGCGGTGGCGGCGTCGGGGACGTCGATTTGCAGGATGGCCAGCGCCTGGCCCTGGGGGACGCGGCCGGCTTTGCTGCTGGAGGCACGGCCGAGTGCAAAGTTGGCGATGTTGATCTGGTGCTCGCCCAGAATGGTGCCGATGCGGCCGACGACGCCGGGGACGTCGTGGTTGCGGATAGCGATCAGGGTGCCGGTGAGGGGGGCCTCGATGTCGATGCCGTCGTAGGTGAGCAGGCGAGGGGAGGACTCATGCAGCACGGTGGCGGAGGCGGAGGTGTCCGTGCCGCGCTCGCCGGGGATGGCGTAGTGGAGGACGAGCTTGAGGGTCGACTGGCTGCCGCCGCCGACGAACTCCTTCTTGTCTTCCTGGATGCGGATACCGCGTTCTTCCGCGATGGCCGCCGCGTTGATGCGATTGACGGAGTTTGCCCCCTCCGTATCGGCGAAAATCCCCGCCACGGCTGAGTTGCGAATCAGGTCCGTCTTGCCGGTCGCAAGGCGTCCGGTATAGGTAATCGCAATCGATTCCAGGTTGCCGGGCGTAGAGTGCGCCAGGAAAGCCCCGAGCCGCGAAGCCATATCTATATAAGGACCGACTTCCAGATACTCCTCATGCGTGAGCGAGGGGAGGTTAACGGCGTTCTGGACTACCCCGAGCTTGAGGTAATCGCGCACCTGGCGGGCGAGCTGGATGCCGATGGCTTCCTGGGCTTCGTCCGTTGCGCCGGCGATGTGCGGGCTCAGCAGCACGTTGGGTAGGCCGTGATAAGGCGATTCTTTGAGCGGCTCCTTGGTGAAAACGTCCAGCGCGGCGCCGGCTACCTTACCGGATTTGAGTGCTTCGGCCAGGGCGGCGTCGACGATGAGCTCGCCGCGGGCGCAGTTGATGATGCGGACGCCGGGCTTCATGATCGCGATGGAGTGCGCGTTGATCATGCCCTCGGTCTGTGTCGTCAAGCCGACATGGAGGGTGAGGAAATCCGACGAGTTGAAGACCTGGTCAAGCGAGGTGAGGGTGACGCCGTGCTCGCGTGCGATAACGGGGGCGATGAACGGGTCATACGCGATGAGCTCCATGCCGAAGGCTGCTGCGCGCTTGGCGACCTCCAGCCCGATCCGCCCCAGGCCAACAACACCAAGCGTTTTGCCGCGAAGTTCAGTACCCTGCAGGGACTTTTTGTCCCAGGTGCCTGCGTGCATGGACGCATTGGCGCGGGGAATGGAGCGGCACATGCTGATCATCAGGCCGAGGGTGAGCTCAGCTACGGCGACGGCGTTGGCGCCGGGGGTGTTCATGACCACGATGCCGTTTTTGGTGGCGGCTGCGGTGTCAATGTTGTCTACGCCGACGCCAGCGCGACCGATGACGCGAAGCTGCTTGGCGTGGCTCAGGAGCTCTTCGTTCGCCTGGACGGCGGAGCGGACGATGAGGGCGTCTGCGTCGGCGATCTCGACGTTCAGGTCCGTGATCTTATCGGCGGTGATGCAGGTCCAGCCCGGCTCGGCGTTCAGGATGGAGAGGGTGGCGGGGGAGACTTTTTCGGCGAGGACGATCTTCACGATTTGGGCTCCGGGGAGTTCTGTGGCGGGCCGAACCCAGGTCTCAGAAGCGAGACCTGGGGCACCCGGTTTTGTGGCAGGACTAAGTGCGGGTGACGGTGCGGAGGTGCAGGTCGCGGAGCTGGATGTCGCTGACCGGCGTGGGGGCGTCGACCATGAGGTCGATCGCTTTAGCGGTCTTGGGGAAGGCGATGACTTCGCGGAGGCTGTTCGCGCCGGCGAGGATCATGACGATGCGATCCAGACCGAGCGCGATGCCGCCGTGCGGAGGCGTGCCGTATTCGAGCGCGTCGAGGAAGAAGCCGAAGCGGGCTTTCTGCTCGGCTTCGTCCATGCCGAGCGAGGCGAAGATCTGGGCCTGGACGTCTTTGCGGTGGATACGGATGGAGCCGGAACCCAGCTCGGTGCCGTTGAGGACGATGTCGTAGGCGAGGGCGCGAACGGCGCCTTTATCGGTGACGAGGCGGCCGGAGGTGATGTCTTCCTCGTGCGGGCTGGTGAAGGGATGGTGCGCGGCGTCCCAGTTTTTGGTGTCTTCGTTCCACTCGTACATGGGGAAGTCAGTGACCCAGCAGAATTTGTAGTCGGCGGCGGTGTTGGTTTGCGCGAACAGCTTGTGCTTGTCGGCGTATTTTTTGGCTAAGTCCAGGCGCAGCGCACCTACTTTTTTGTAGATCCACTGAATATCGTGGTTCCACTTGGCAGGGGTGCCCAGCCTGGGAGTGATGACGATCTGTAAGTCGCCTTCGCCTGGAGCGAGTTGAGCCTCTACGGAATGGGCGAGCGGTGCAAAGGCTTCATTGGTCTTAAGGCGTGCCACATCGAGGATGTCCAAGCCGGTATCGCCGAAGAACGCGCGAACCTCGCTCAGGAGCGACTTTCGTGCCGTACCGGAAAGCTCGCCGACAGTCGGGATGCGGAAGCCAAGAATCGGTAGCTCGCGCTCGATTTTCAGCTGATCGCGTAATTCAGGCGTCAGCGTCTCCGATAAGTCGACCATGGCCGGCAGACGCATGTCTGGCTTGTCGATGCCGTAGTTGCGAATCGCTTCGTCGTAAGTCATATGGACAAAAGGTGTGACCAGGTCGATATTTGCGGACTTGAACGCGGCTGTGAGGAAGCCTTCGACCGTTTTGAAGATGAGGTCCTGCTGCGGGAACGTCATCTCCAGGTCGATCTGGGTGAACTCAGGCTGGCGATCGGCGCGCAAATCCTCATCACGGAAGCAGCGCGCGATCTGAAAATATTTGTCGAAGCCGGAGACCATCAGAATCTGCTTGAAGATTTGCGGGGACTGGGGCAGCGCGTAGAACTCGCCGCCGTGCACGCGGCTTGGAACCAGGTAGTCGCGCGCGCCTTCGGGGGTACTGCGGGTCATGAAAGGCGTTTCGATTTCGAGGAAGCCGGCGTCCGAAAGGTACGTGCGGATGGCGCGTGCAACGTCGTGCCGAAGCTTGAAGTTCTTCTGCATTTCCACGCGGCGCAGGTCGAGGTAGCGGTACTTCAGGCGTACTTCCTCGTTGGCGATTGCGTCTTCAGCAGGGGAAAACGGAGGTGTTTTGGCGTCGTTCAGCAACAGAATCTGGCTGGCTACGACCTCAATCTGGCCGGTGGGGAGGTTTGGGTTTTCCAGCTCCTCACCCCGGCGGCGCACAGTGCCGACAGCAGCGACGACATACTCCGGGCGAGCTGCTTCGGCGCGGGCGTGGGCCTGCTCGCCGAGCTCTTTATCGAGCACGACCTGGGTGATGCCGGAGCGGTCGCGCACGTCCAGGAAGATGAGGTTGCCGTGGTCGCGCCGGCGGTTGACCCAGCCCATCACGACGACGGATTCGCCTGCGTTTGCTGCGGTGAGCTGCCCGCACATGTGCGTGCGTTGAAGGGTGCCTAAAAAGTCTAAAGTCACAGTAGCTTTATTGTACTTGGGTAGGACATGCGACCGCAGATTCCGTTCAGGAATGACAGGGCCAAGGCACAAGCAAAAGAAGAAGCAGATCCCTACGAGATGACAAACAAAATGCCCCAACTCTCAAGAGTCGGGGCATGTGTCTAGTTTCGGCTAGGCTTCCTTTACACCATCCACAAACGCTTTCAGCTTGCGGCTGCGGCTCGGATGACGAAGTTTGCGCAACGCCTTCGCTTCAATCTGCCGGATACGCTCACGCGTGACCTGGAAGGACTGGCCGACTTCCTCAAGCGTGTGTTCAGACCCATCTTCCAGTCCGAAACGCATCTTGATCACGCGCTCTTCACGCGGGGTCAGGGTGCGCAGAACCTGGCTGGTGTACTCCTTCAGATTGACCGAAATGACGGCATCCGCGGGAGAAACAGCCATGCGGTCTTCAATGAAGTCGCCAAGATGCGAGTCTTCCTCTTCACCGATCGGCGTTTCGAGCGAGATGGGTTCCTGCGCAATTTTCAGGACCTTGCGGACCTTCGCGACAGGGATATCCATGCGCTTGGCGATCTCTTCAGACGACGCCTCACGCCCAAGCTCCTGCACCAACTGCCGCGACGTACGGATCAGTTTGTTGATCGTCTCGATCATGTGGACCGGGATACGGATTGTGCGGGCCTGGTCGGCGATGGCGCGGGTAATAGCCTGGCGAATCCACCACGTGGCATAAGTTGAAAATTTATAGCCGCGGCGATACTCGAACTTGTCCACTGCCTTCATCAGGCCGATGTTGCCTTCCTGGATCAGGTCGAGGAACTGCAGACCGCGATTCGTGTACTTCTTCGCGATTGAAACGACGAGGCGAAGATTGGCTTCGATCAGCTCGCGCTTGGCCTTTTCCGCGTCCATATCGCCCTGGATCATCTCGCGCTGCGTGCGCTTCAGATCGTTCAGGTCGATGCCGGCGTCCTGCTCTACGCGCTCAAGATCCAGACGGCAATTCTTCTGCTGACGCTTGTATTCCTTGCGCAGTTCCTCGGACTTCGAGGCCTCAAACTTCGCGTCCAGCGACTTGATCTGACGCTCGAGCGTGCGCATCGCGTCTACGGTCTTGTTGACCTTGTCGAGCAGCCGCTTTTTCTCGCCGTTGGTGTACTTGAACTCACGCACAACGCGGTTGATGAACACGTGCTCGCGGCCAATCAGCCAGCGCAGCTTGCGCGTTTCCTTGACCTTGACCTTGGCGTCCTTACCCTGCCCGGCGAGCTCCAGCTTTTCTTCAAAGCCAGTCACCTTCTTCTGGTGCTTGACGATGACGTCAATACGCGCAACCGTGGCCCGCACGCGTGCCTGCAGGATTTCTTCGGTGAGTTCTTCCTCGTCAAACGTGACGACTTCCTTGATGTTGCGGACGCCACGGCGCAGGTCTTCGCCCAGGCCGACGATCTCGCGAATCACAATCGGCGAACGCGAGATTGCCTTCATCACGCGGAGCTGCCCGCGCTCAATGCGCTTGGCGATTTCGACTTCGCCTTCGCGGGTGAGCAGCGGAACGGTACCCATCTCGCGCAAATACATGCGCACGGGGTCATTGGTTTTCTCAAGCGTTCCGGGCGAGAGGTCTAGCTCTACGTCCTCTGACTCCTCACCGGCTTCCGGCTCGTACTTTTCACGACGGCCACGACCGCCATCATCGTCGCCACCAATTTCGATCCCCTGCGTGTTGATCGTCGTCAGCAGGTCGTCGAGGTCGTCAGGCGAGGTGATATCGCCGGGCAGCAGGTCGTTGACCTCGCCGAAGGTCAGGTAGCCCTTCTCTTTGCCTACTTCAATAATTTCGTCTTCACTTGCGTCGAATTCGTCAGCCACGTTGATGCGCGCTCCTGCTCAAAATTTCGGGTTTTTGGGCCAGCCGCCCGTGCGGCGATGCAGTCCGCGTCCAACTGAAATAGAGGACGCTACTCTTCCCTGGGTTGTTTCTGTGTTGGATTCTGCTGCCGGGGTACTAGGTTGCGGTAAAAACCGCGTTTGGCGCAAGCCATTGGACTTCATGCGTCAACAGTCTGGGACTGCTGGGCAAAGTCCGGCGTTCGAAGGCGCACGTCCCCAAGCCACTACAGAATACCACTGTTAGTATAGACGGCGCTTTAGCGAAAAAGATGCAGAAATGCCCGCGCCCGCATCTGACTGCAGAGGGCGCATGCCCCACAGGAGACGAAACATCATGAATCGCAGCGCGAGCGCAGTCTGGCATGGCGGATTGAAGGACGGAAAAGGCACCATTTCAACACAGAGCGGCACGTTGAAGGAAGCCCAGTACAGCTTTGGGACGCGCTTTGAAAACGGCGTTGGCACTAACCCGGAAGAGCTGATCGCAGCGGCGCACGCAGGCTGCTTTACGATGGCGTTCGCCAACGAGCTCGCGTCCGGTGGGCTTACCGTGGACGAGCTGAGCACCGAAGCGATCGTGACGCTCGAAGTCACCGATGACGGCCCGACCGTGACCAAGATCCACCTTGTCACCAAGGCGAAAGTGCCCAACGCCGAGAAGGAGAAGTTTGACGAGCTGGCCAAGAAAGCGAAGGAAGGCTGCCCGATCTCGCGCCTTCTGAAGGCTGCTGAAATCACGCTCGACGCGCAGTTGGTCTGAAGCAGTACGCATTCCGGATACAACGGGATAAATCTGGAGCCCATTCCTGCGGGCTCCACATTTATCCCATTTTTCCTTTTGCTGCTAGTGACGCCTTGCTTGGCCGCTCGTCCAAGGGTGAAACAACAGCGCAGTGCCACGTACGATAGGGACACACACGCGGGGCTCAGGCAGACCTTTGCAGAGGACGGCAGACGCGTATCCCCGTTTGAGGAGATTCGCCTTGGTGCAGGAACGAACATTTGGCTTGGCGCAGGCTTGCCGTTTGAGCGCTGCATGTACCTTGGCGTCCGCAGCCGTGCTGGGTGGAACACTATGGGCGCAGGATGGAACCGGCAGCGCGCCGCCCGCCCCAGCAAGTGCCGAACCACGGGGTTTCTTCCGCTACGACCCCAACAAGATTGATCTTTCAGTCGGCGTGCTGGCTCAGTTGACGAGCACCCGCACGACCACCAGCACCAACGGCCCTAACTACACGCAGGGCACCGCCGGCGCCACCCCTTCCGCCGGTTTTCTGGCCGTATTCCACCAGCAATTTCGCGGGCTCGCTGGGTACGACATCAACGCCGGCTACAGCCGCACCGCCTACAGCTACACCGCGGCCGCAACCAACGGGACGCAGTCCAGCTTCACGAAGACGGCCATCGGCACCAATATGTACGAGCTCAGCGTCGCCTATGTAGCCAAGGCGCCGGCGTCCACCCATCGGCTGCAGGCGTTTGTGCAGGGCGGCGGCGGCATCCTGGTCTTTCTGCCGACGCAGAAGGATTTTCCTGGTGCTGTCAATCTTCGCGCAGCGGCTCTTTTCGGCGCGGGTGCCGACTACCGGATCAGCGACCACCTCGGCTTTCGCGTGGAGTACCGCGGTCTGTTTTTCAAGACGCCGGACTTCATCCAGTACTCCGCCCAGACGCCTACACAGAAGCTGTTCACGGTTTCAAGCCAGCCGGTGGTGAGTCTGATTTATCGGTTTGGGTCATTTCGAAAGATGCAATAGAAGTTTCAGCCCCCACCACCTTGTCATCCTGAGCGTAGCGCAGCGGAGTCGAAGTACTTGCATTTCCACTTGGCGTCAAGCCGAAGCAAGGAAAATGCAGGTCCTTCGACTGCGCACGTCGATGAGGCCGACGCGCTTCGCTCAGGATGACAATTTATCGAGGTGGAACGAAATTGCTAGTGCGCGTGGCTATGGCTGTGATCGTGATCGTGGGCGTGGTCATGATGATGATGGTGCCCGTGCCCGCCCACATCGTTCGGGTCTGGCGGCGCGGAGCAACCGTGGACCGTCTCGCAGCCCTTGGTCTCAAACTGAATTGTCGTGTGGGCGATGTGGAACTTGTCCCAAAGCGCTGTCGTAATGCCGTCCATGATGACCGAGCATTCCGTCATGCTCATCTCGTCAATCGTGACGTGCGAGGCCAGTGCGACTGAGTTTGAGCCGAGATTCCAGACGTGCAAATCATGCACGTTCGCCACACCTTCCACGCTTTCCATTGACATGCGAATCTCTGGCAGCTTCAGGTTTTTAGGCGTGCCTTCGAGCAGGATATTCAGCGTCTCGCGCACGATACCCCAGCTGGACCACAAGATCATGCCGGCGATGATCAACGACAAAACCGGGTCGATCCATTGCAGATGCGTGAACAGGATCCCGGCGCCGCCGGCGATGACGGCCGCAGTCGAAAGCGTATCGCCGAGCATGTGCAGGAAGACGCTGCGAATGTTGACGTCGCCTGAAAACTTCCAGAGCATCAGCGCGATGCCGCCGTTCATGAGCACGCCGGCCGCGGCGACAATCATCATCAACCTGGGCTCAACGGTAACGGGCGCATACAGACGATGCACGGCCGAGATAGCAATCCATGCCGACAAAACCATCAGGGTCAGCGCGTTGACAAAGGCGGCAAGAACGCCGGCGCGCTGGTAGCCAAAGGTCTTGGAGTCGTTGGCCGGGCGCGCCTGAAAATACACGGCGACGAAAGAAAGAATAATGGCCAGCGCGTCTGATGCATTGTGCCCCGCTTCTGAAATCAACGCGAGCGAATGGGACCGGAGGCCGAAATAAAGTGTCGCCAAAACATAGATCAGCGTCGCCGTGAGCGAGATCTTGAGGATGCGTTGCATCGTCCGGTTATTCGACGCGACCATGTGCATGGGTCAAGTCTATAGGAGCGTTACTGCTCCTGACTTCGCAGTCGCGTGGCCTCTTCCGGGCGCATTTCCGCGCGCGGAAGGCGTCTGCGACCGGCGCTCCACAGGCCGTTCCAGTTCTCTGCAACGACGATGCTATCGCCCGGGTTGGCGCGATCGTAACGGACCTGCAGGGGAAAATCCGGGCGCAGATCGCTGACCGGTGCGCCAAGCGGGCGGACGCCGGAAACATCCTGCGAACACTCATACGTGACGCCGGCAATGCGATAGCGATACAGGATTACTTCCGGCAAGTGCTCGTCCGGTTGAGCGCCAATGAGCGAGCCATCCACGATCCGGCCGGTTAACGCGAGGTGGTGTCGACGGCGCTGCTCGCGCTCTTCCGGCGTGACGCGCTTGCGGAAGATGGCCCAGCCTGCGAGCGCCAGAACCGCCGCACCGCCCAAAGCAGTCGCCGCGATACTCTGCGGGTTGCGTGGCAGCGAGAGATGCAGATTCGGGATCAGCATGGCCTGCTGCAAGGATAGTGGAAAGATGCCCCGGCGCGAAGGCCGGCGGTATACTGAGGAGTGCGAAAAAGCGAACAGAACATGCAACAAACAGGGCATCCGCTTGATCTGGGCAACGGCCGCAGGGTGCGATCGACGACCGTGATCTGCGTTCGGCGCGGCAGCCAGGTGGTCATGGCGGCCGACGGGCAGGTGTCGCTTGGGTCGACAATCATGAAGGGCTCGGCGAAGAAGATTCGGCGGCTCTATAACGACAAGGTGCTGGCCGGCTTTGCGGGCTCGACGGCTGATGCGTTCTCGCTGTTTAGCCGGTTTGAGGCCAAGCTGGAGCAGTATGCCGGCAACCTGAACCGGGCCGCGGTGGAGCTCGCCAAGGACTGGCGGACGGACAAGATGCTGCGTCAGCTTGAGGCTTTGCTGATCGTCGCCGACGCGCAGTACACGCTGATGCTGAGCGGCACCGGCGACGTGATTGAGCCGGATGAGGGCATCATGACCATCGGCTCCGGTGGCAGTTACGCGCTTGCCGCAGCCCGCGCGCTGATGGCGAACACGGAAATGTCCGCCCGCGAGATCGCCGAGAAGAGCATGAAGATCGCCGGCGAAATCTGCATCTACACCAACGACAACGTCATGTATGAAGAGCTTGCGGCAAGCTGAGGAGATTCTGCGATGAGCCCCTGGATACTCGTAGCGGCGGGCGTGGTGGTTGGCTTTGTATTAGCGCTTATGCTCCGGCGCAAAAGCGTGCAGCAAACGGATCAGAGCGGCGGCACACAGTACATTCGTCCGCACGTGGTTGCTGCCGCGCCTGTCGTCTCGCCGGAGGTTGAACGGCTCGACCAGATGCAGGCCGCGGGGACGATCTCTCAAGTCGAGTATGACCTTCTGCGCAGCAAGCTGCTTAATCCGGGCGACGGTTCAGGCGCAGGACTTTGCACGCTCACCATCATCGCGGGCACCTCTAACAAGATCCATGACATCAAGGCCATCCGCTCAGTCGTGCACCTTGACCTGAAAGATGCGAAAGATGTTGTGGACCGTGTGTCGGAGGGAACCGCGCAGGTAATCGCACGCGACCTGCCGCGCTCAGGGGTGGAACGCATGCAGCAGATTTTGTCTCAGGCAGGGCTGCAGGTACGGATCAACTAATCAAAGGGGGAGTGGCGAAATGAAGTCTTGCAACCTTGCTCTGTCGGCGCTGCTCGTCGCCACCTGCGTGGTGCCTGCAGTTGGTCAAACGCACAAGCCGGTCACCAACGGTATTCCCGATGCACCAGTTCCCGCGCCCATGATCTACGGCAAGCGTGCCTTCATCTCCTATCAATTTGCAGAGACGGATCTGACCAACTTCTCCGGGGAACCACAACGCGATTACAACGAGTTCTACGCAGCCATGAAAAACTGGGGCCGCTATGAACTGGTGACCGATCCCAAGAACGCGGACCTGGTTTACACCATCCACCTGAACCCCGCGCTGGAATCGCTGAACGTCAGCGTCACCAGCCCCAGTGGCATTTCGCTTTGGGGATTTCGCGTCAAATTTTTGACCCCTGGAAATCAAAAGAAGGACGATAAGGTTTATAGCGATGCCATCGCTCAACTGATGGGCTACATCAAGCTGCTGGTGGAACAAAACACGCCGGCCAAGACGCCGTAGCAAAAGGACAACATGGCAATTTATTTACCCGGAGCTGCTGAAGATCAGGCTCTTGCACTCGATGAACTTACCCCGCGAGAGATCGTCGCGGAGCTGGACAAGTATGTCGTCGGCCAGCATGCGGCCAAGCGCGCCGTAGCGATTGCGTTGCGCAACCGCATGCGCCGGCAGAAGCTCGCGCCGGAGCTTGCGGACGACATCATGCCCAAAAACATCATCATGATCGGCCCCACGGGCGTAGGCAAAACGGAGATCGCGCGGCGCCTGGCCAAGCTCACCAACTCCCCATTTCTGAAGGTGGAAGCGAGCAAGTTTACTGAGGTCGGTTACGTCGGGCGCGATGTCGAATCGATGATCCGCGACCTGGTCGAGATCTCCATCGACCTGGTGCGCGAAGAGAAGCTGGACGAGGTGGAAGACAAGGCCGAGCTCAACGCAGAGGACCGCTTGCTGGACCTGCTGCTGCCGCCTACGCAGGCCGCGGCCAACATCACGCACGCGGCAGAAGCGACAGAAGTCCCCGGCACCAATGTGATCCAGTTGCCGCAATCGATGGACACGGAATCACCCGAGTACATGAAGCCGCTGATCGATGTGCCGCGCAACGATGCCGCGGAGCCAACGCCGTATGAGCGCAATCGCGACAAGCTCCGGCAGCAGTTTCGTGAAGGCAAGCTGGATGAGCGCACGGTAGAGCTGGACGTGCGCGACCGCAACCAGCCCACGTTTGAGTTCGTCGCAGCACCGGGCGCGGAAGACGCCGACATGAGCATCAAGGATGTCCTCCCCGGCCTGTTCGGCCAGCGCACGCGCAAGCGCAAGATGAAGGTCGCCGAGGCCTTCGACTACCTGGTGCAGGAAGAAGAAGGCCGCCTGATCGACATGGACCAGGTTACGCGGCTCGCGGTTGAGCGCGTGGAAGATTCCGGCATGGTCTTCCTCGATGAGATCGACAAAATTGCCGGGCGCGACGGCTCACACGGCCCCGACGTCAGCCGCGAAGGCGTCCAGCGCGATATCCTGCCTATCGTTGAAGGCACCACCGTCAGCACCAAGTACGGCATGGTCCGCACGGATCACATCCTGTTCATCGCGGCCGGCGCGTTCCACGTGTCCAAGCCAAGTGACCTGATCCCCGAGCTGCAAGGCCGCTTTCCCATCCGGGTTGAGCTGCAATCGCTTACCGTCGGCGACTTCGTGCGCATCCTCACCGAGCCCAAATCGTCTCTCGTGAAGCAATCCGTAGCGCTGCTCGAGACCGAAGGTCTAAAGCTCGAGTTCACGCCGGAAGCCCTGAGCGAGATGGCCGAATTTGCCTTCAAGGTCAACGAGCTCACTGAAAACATAGGTGCGCGCCGCCTGCACACCATCATGGAACGCGTGCTGGACGAGATCAGCTACCAGGCGCCCGACCTGATGAAGCAGGCGCGCACGACACCCTCGCTGGAAGGCGTGATCGGCACCATCGCGGTCTCCGCACCGCTTGGCGAAGCATCCACCACGGCAAGCACTCCGCTGCCCGTGATCGAGCGCAAGAAGGAAGATGGCACCATTGAAAAAGTAGTCGTCGTCGATCCTGAATACGTCCGCCAGCAAGTCGCCGGCATCGTCAAGAGCCAGGACCTGAGCCGCTACATTCTGTAAGTAAACCGGGGTGCTGCCATGCTGCGAACCCTGTTTGAAATCCCGCTAGCGTTGTTCCTCGTGGCGTTCGCGGCGGGCTGGCTGCTCATGCGTCGAGCCGCATGGCAGCAGTGGTTTGCAGCGGCGGACGGCACGTGCGCCATTGCCATCCTGCTAGGCGTCAGCGCACTACACATTCGCGCGGCGGGCTTCCTTGTCCCATTCGGCGCCAACGTTTTATCGATCGCAGCCGCTCACAGCAACGGCCAGCAGATGTACCACGCAGTGGGCGGCCCGCAGCTCTATTCGCTCATCTACGGGCCTTACACCTACCTCATCTATCAGCCCATGCTGCAATTCGGCGACGCGCTCACCGCCGTCAAGGTCGAGCTCTTCGTCCTCGTCGCGGCGACGATCTCAGCAGTCTTTCTCCTCGTCCGCCGCAGCGGCTTGTCGTGGCAGATCAGCTTAGCGCTCACCGGCTTCGCCTGCGCCGTGCTGCTCGCTGTCCCGGAAGGCGTCCTGGGCGTACGTGGCGACTTCTGGGTAGTCCTAGCCTTGGCCCTCGCGCTGCTGGCGATCGAAGCCACCAAGCCATGGCTCGCCGCAATCATGGCAGGCCTGTGCTGCGGCTTCGCCATCGATGTAAAAGCAACGCTCGTCATTGAAGCTCTACTCCTCCTGGTCCTGCTGTGGCGCAGGCGCGGCATCAAGCCCACCCTGCTGGTCTCAGCCGTCATGGTGGCCACCGTTCTAGCTCCCTTCGCCACAGCAACCATCTCACTCCGTCACTACCTTGCTTGGCTCGCGCTCTCGCAACATCGCGTCACGATCCCTCACCTCCTCGGAGCGAACACGCTCTTCGCAATCTTCCTGCTGGCCCCCGTACTGCTCGTGGGAAGAGGCCTGAAATACCAACTCCCTGAGACCCTTCTCTTCCTCGCTGCACTCTTGCTGGCGATCGGAACCGGCGCCAAAAGTGGCGGCGGCCCCTGGCATCTTTGGCCGCTGCTCCCGTTCGCGCTAGCCTGGACGGCCCGCCGAATCGCAGCGATGGACCACGCGAAAGCCTTGCGATTGAGCTCAGCACTCGCACTGGCCGCGCTGGTCGTCAGCGCCCGATACGGCGTGCGTATTGTCGGCAATGAAGCCCGCCAGATGACCCAATTCGCCCCGCAGCATGAGCGTGAGGGCATCGCAGAACTACGCTCGCTCAGCGCCCAATATCCCGGCCGATCGATTGAGCTGGCCCCAGGCTCAAAAATGGACGACTGGCAAAGCGACCTGCGCTACGTGCTCGTAGCCGCCGGCCAGCCGTATGACGTAGACCCGATCGCCGCCGCTGAAGCGCTCAAGACTGGCCCCGCAGTCCTGCTTGACCTGAGGCCCACGCTTTCGCGATGCGACATCCTCTGGGTCGTCCCACACAACGAGATCCCCTTCTCCACAGAGAACAATAACGAGGTCCGTGCAGACAAGCCGTTCGTCTTTCCGCAGACCGTCCGCGCCGCCTTTCTAGCGCGGCACAAGCGCATCGCAAGCGGCCGCTTCTACGATCTGTGGGCCTGCCAGCCATAATCCTCGCAGCGTGTGAGTAAAATGCTCGCATGCTTCGTCGTACACTCGGCCTTCTCCTTGTAGCCCTTTTCTGCCAGCTTGCACCTGCCCAGCAACTCGCCATCACCTTTGACGACCTGCCCGCCCACGATGACCTGCCCCCCGGCGTCACGCGCGTGCAGCTCACCACCGACATCGTCAAAGCGCTCAACGCCCACCACGTCCCGCAGGTCTACGGCTTCATCAATGGTGCCGCGGACGAGGACCCCGACACCCACGCCGTCTTCGACATCTGGCGCAAGGGCGGGCACCTGCTCGGCAACCACACCTGGGCTCACCCGGATATCAACGACGTTACCGCCGGAGAGTACACCGAGCAGATCCAGAAGAACGATCCGCTCCTGCTGCATTACATGCCGGACGCCGATTTCCATTGGTTTCGCTACCCCTTCCTGCATGAAGGCGACACCGAAGACAAGCACGACGAGGTCCATGATTGGCTCGAAGAGAACGGCTACAAGGTGGCCGAAGTGACCATGGATTTTGAAGACTATTTGTGGAATGCGCCCTACGCACGCTGCGTCGCGAAGCATGATGAAGTGTCGATCCGCAAGCTGCATGACACCTATCTAGCCAACGCCGACAAGTTCCAGGCCTACTTCCGCCGGCTCGCACAACTGACCTGGCACCGCGATGTAAAGTACATCCTGCTGATGCATATCGGCGCGTTCGACGCCAAGATGTTGCCGGAGCTACTCAACCTCTACCAGCGCCGTGGCTACAAATTCATCACGCTCCCCAACGCTGAAACTGACCCCATCTACAAGGTCGACGCAGACGATTTCGACGACCCCAGCGGCGGCACCTTCACAGAGATGACCCTGGCCCGCCGCAAGCAGGACTTCCCGGAAGCCACCAAGCCGGAAAAGATGCTGGATAGACTCTGCCGATGAGCCGGAGATTGTTCCGGTAAATCCTAGGAAGAGAGGACACTTGCAAACGAACTCGGTAGAGCGGCTGATTGAAACGGCGGGAGGAATACTCTACGTGACCTATACCGCAGAGGCATCTGGCTCAAATCTTTGCTACAAGAAAATAACAATTTATTCCACCACCTCAGCAGTAGCATCTGTGCCGATGGGTGACTTACTGGCAATCTTTCGCCTTCTTGGGAGCGAGGCTAGGACTGAGGGCTTCACCAGCTACACAGTGCAAGCCACTCGTCACCGCAAAGGCCGTGAGCGTATCATCGAATTCACGAGGAAGCTATGATCAAGGCTGTCCAAGGCAAGTTGACGATTCCAGACGATGTCAGAACGCGGGTTCGAGAGATGTTCGCAAGTGGGGCCGATTATGAAAGCATCATGCGATCGGTGCGAGACGACGGACAATTTCAAGCTCAAACTTACAAGCTTTTGCGAGAAGAGTGCGGGCTCTCCTACGAAGAGGCGAAAAGCACTATCCACGACAGCTCGACCTGGGCTGATTGCAGGCAGGCCGTGGAAGATTTACACGACACGGCCTACGAGGCTGCGATTGAGGCCGGCTTTGTGGACGTCAATGCCGACCAAGTTTTAGAAGATCAGCGCAAGCGCGCGTAATGGACCCAAAGCAAAGGGCGACCATCACTGGTCGCCCTTTGTCTTGCTCTGCAAGTTCTACTTCCCAAGCTCGCCCAGACGCTTGGCAAGGAGCACTTCAAGCTCTTCAAGCGCCTTCGAAAAGCCTTCAATCCCTTCCTTCAACTTGTCATGCGCCATGCGGTCTTCGGCGTGCATCTTCTCGAACGTCGCCTTGTCCATCGGGATCTTTTCGATGTTCATATCCTTGGAGTTGGCAGGATCAAGCTTGCGCGGCAGATCGCCTTCCTTGGAGCTCAACTCTTCCAGCAACTTCGGCGCAATCGTCAGCAGATCGCAACCCGCAAGCTCGGTAATCTCGCCGATATTCCGGAAGCTCGCACCCATGACGACGGTCTTGTAGTCGAACTTCTTGTAGTAGTTATAGATGGTCGTCACCGACTGCACGCCGGGGTCTTCCGCGCCTGTGTAGTCCTTGCCCGTGTCCTTCTTGTACCAGTCCAGAATGCGTCCAACGAACGGCGAGATCAGCGTCACCTTCGCCTCCGCGCACGCAATTGCCTGGTGCAGGCCAAACAGCAAAGTCAGATTGCAGTGAATGCCTTCGGTCTCCAGCTGCTCCGCGGCCTTGATCCCTTCCCACGTCGATGCGATCTTGATCAGCACGCGGTCACGGCTGATGCCAGCCTTGTCGTATTGCGCGATGATATCGTGCGCCTGCTCCATCGTCTTTGCGCTGTCGAAGCTGAGTCGTGCATCGACCTCAGTCGAAACGCGGCCGGGAACGATATCCAGGATCTGCCGGCCGAATGCCACAGCCAGCGTCTTGAAGGCGTAGGCCGCAACGGCCTTGTCGTCCGCGCCTTCGCCGGCGTCCTTCTTCGCCGTCTTCAAACAATCGTCGACAATCGACTGGTACTCCGGCATCTGTGCCGCTGCCGCAATCAGGCTCGGGTTCGTGGTCGAGTCCTGCGGCTGAAACTTCTTGATCGAGTGCAGGTCACCGGAATCCGCGACCACCGTCGTCATCCCACGCAATTGCTCCAACAGGGTTGCCATGTTTTCTCCTAAAGTCCTTGCCAGAATTCTAACTCGCCGCCGTCACGTTTCGTAGGATGCCTAAGCCTTCAACCGCGATCTCGACCACATCTCCCGGCTGCATGGCGGCCACACCGGCCGGCGTACCGGTGGGAATCAGGTCGCCAGGGCACAGCGTCATGAACGCAGAAATGTAGCGGATCAGCTCCGGGATCCCAAAGATAAAGTCTGCGGTGGAGCCAGTCTGCCGCAGCTCGCCATTCAGATATGTCTTCAGTGTGAGCGCGTCTGTAATCGGGTCCAGCTCGTCTGAAACGATAGGCCCCACTGGACAAAACGTGTCATACCCCTTGCCGCGCGTCCATTGAGGATCGCTCTTTTGCAGGTCGCGCGCGGTCACATCGTTCACCAGCGTGTAGCCGCGAATGTATTTGCGAGGATCACTTCCCTCACCCAGCTTTGTACATTTGCGCCCAATCACGATCGCCAGCTCGCCCTCAAAATCCACGCGCTGCGATAGCGCCGGCGTCTCGATCGTGGCTCCGCTTCCAATGATCGACGATGGCGGCTTCAAGAAGATCAACGGCTCGGTCGGAATATCGTGGTCAAGTTCCTTGGCGTGATCGCGATAATTCCTGCCTACACAAACGATCTTGCTGGGCCGCACTGGCGCCTGCAGGGTAAAGCTGGCCAGCGGTGCCGGGCGAAACCTGACCGCGGCCCTGGCCCACTCCAGCGGATCTTCAATCGGCGGAGAGATCGCGCCGGTCGCCCACAAGCCCCCGTCGCGGGATTCCACTTCCACATACAACGACCCATCCGCCGTCAGAACTTTCGCATAGCGCATCGTTTCGCGGGACCCTTTCGCCCTCGTCGAACATACCCCGGCACACCCCGGAAGGCAAGCACGTCAGTCCGCTACGCGTCGTTTCGCAGCCTAGCGCAACGATTCCCGCGCCGCCGCACTCTGGGCGCTTTCATTGCCGTGCGCGTCCACCGCCGTTACCTTGTACTCATACGTGTGCCCGGGCAAAACCTGCAGATCCCGGTAAGCCGCAACGTCCACACGCGCAAGCCGCCCCGGCGCGCCACCATCGATTGACCGGTACACGTTGTAGCCCGCCACGTCGGTCTCGTCACTTGCCTGCCAGGACAGGTCAACCGCAGGCGCAGCGCCGAAGCCCCCACCCGGAACAGTCGCCAGGCCGGTGGGCGCCACGGGCGGAAAGGTGTTGCGAAAGATGATCGTGACCGGCGACGCAGCCGCACTACGCACTTCCAGCGCATGCCCGGCGACACGCACTTTGCGCACCCGCTGCGCTGTATAGGTATAGGTTTCGCCGCTCTTGGCGGAGCGATCCAGCATCCCGTGCGCCTCTGCAGACCCGTCTGCGACCAGGATCAGCGGACCATCCGCGACTTTCTGCCCCCCAAAAGGCATTACGGCCGGCTCGCGCTTCGGAGCCTTCTTCGGCGCACCAGCCTGCGCCGCAGACGTTCTTTCCACTTCAACGATCGCGCCGGCCGCCCCGCCCTGCTCCGGCTCCCAGGTCACCAGCACGCCTTCTCGCCGAGCCTGCGCCACCACGCCTGCCGGTACCTCCGGCGCGCGGCCGCCCGCCGCAAACACCGGCTCAGAGGCCCCCGCCGACCGGCCACGGTCATTCTTCAACTCCACCCGGTACTCCAGTAGCGAGTCCGCGCCCACCCGCAGAGTGCCCGGCAAAGCATCCATCCATTGCGTCGGCCCAGGCACAACCGCCTGATCGCGCACCGGCGTGCAGGGTTTTTTCAGCGTGCCCCGGCAAACCGAGGCCGCCATCGCTCCGCGCATGGCCTCACCGTCTGTGGTGTTGGCAGGGGTCGACCAGCTCAGGCGAACCTCCGCCCCAACCCGTTCCGCCCTCAGATTACTGGCCTTTTCCGGCAAATGCAGTGAGGGGGGCTTGGGCACGCCGGGACTCGCACAACCGGACAGGCCAAGCGCCAGGCCAGCAAGGGCAACCCTGATTGTCCGCTCCGAAACACTCATCTCCACCAGCCTAACGCACTCTGATAGTGGAGGAATCTTTTGACCCCATACATGCATCTATTCACGATATGAAAGTTACATCGACAAAAACAACTCCTCTTCCTACGATGGAATTGAACTCCCACCCCCTGCCGGAGCCCCTGCAGGAACCCGTAAGCGTGCAGGTCGATGGTGAAGCCGCAGAAAGCTTTATTGCGGAGAAACGTATCGGCGAGCGCATCAAGTATCTTCGCCTGAAAAAATCCATGGGTCTCGTCGAGTTGGGCCGTCACACCGGCCTCTCCGCGTCCTTCCTCTCGCAGCTTGAGACTGGCCGCGTTGTCCCCACGCTGCGCAATCTGGCGCGCATCGCGATGGTGTTCTCAAAAGACCTCAGCTACTTCTTCGATCCCGAACCGATGACACTCTTCCGCACGCATCGCGCAAAAGACCGCGTCCGCTTGCCGCAGTCGGGTGTCGACGATCCGGCCTACTTCTTCGAGAGCCTCGGCTACCTGGTACCAGATCGCCAACTCGACCCCTACTTCGCGGAGTTTCTTCCCAAAAAGCCGGGTCGTGAGGCACGCGCGCACCAGCACATCGGCGCAGAGTTCCTTTATCTGCTTACCGGTAAGCTCGACGTTCAACACGGCGAAGTGACTCACCACGTTGAGGCTGGCGATGCGGTTTACTTCGACGCAAACACCATCCACAGCTACCAGTGCGCAGGCGATGAGCCGGCGACGGCGCTGATCGTCACCTTGCAGGCCCCGGTACCGCCCCAGGTCGCACGTACGAACGGCTTTGTGCCCTCGCGTGCGCGTGTCGCGGCACTGGTTTCCAGCATGGCCGGCATGCGCAAAGCCACACAGCAGTAAGGCAGAACGCAACGGCCGTAGGGAAAACGCAAAGGTCCGCAGAACTCCGCGACCTTTGCGTTTTTCCTTTGCGCTCTCCGTGTTCTGCCTTGCTTTATACTTCCGCCCATGGACACGCTCAACCCAGACCCTCTCAAGCCAGACCCTCTCAATCCAGCAGGAATCCGGACCGCCGGCATCAAGATGGTCTCCGTTATGGGCGGCCGCTATAAGGTCTGGACCAAGCGGATGGGCTCCGGCCCCGTAAAGGTCCTGCTTCTGCACGGCGGCCCTGGCTTCACGCACCAGTATCTGGAGGCAATGGAGTCATTCCTGCCCGAAGCCGGCATAGAGATGTACTACTACGACCAGCTCGGCTGCGGCAATTCCGATAAGCCCACGGACCCTGCATTGTGGACGCGCGAGCGCTACCGTGAAGAGGTCGAAGAGGTCCGGATCGGGCTCGGTTTGGACGACTTTGTGCTCTACGGCCAAAGCTGGGGCGGCATGCTGACGATCGAGTACGCGCTCAAATATCAGCAGCACCTGCGCGGGCTGGTCATTTCCAACATGACGGCTTCCATCGACAGCTATCTAGCCCGGCTGGACTACCTGAAAGGCCTGCTGACGCCCAAGTTGCGCGCCTCCCTGGACGCGCTCGAAGCTGCCGAGGACTACGATAACCCCGAGTACCAGCGCATCATGATGGAAGAGCTCTACCCGCAATGCATGTGCCGGATCAAGCCGTGGCCGGAGCCGCTCACGCGTGCCTTCAACGGCGCCGCACTCAACATCTACAACGAGATGCAGGGTAAGAGCGAGTTCGTCGTCACCGGCAACTTCCGCGACTGGGACCGCTGGGCCGACCTGCCAAAAATCAACGTACCGGCCTTGACGATCGGCGCCGGCCACGACACGATGGACCCGAAGGATCTCGAAAAAATGGCTTCACTGCTACCTAAGGGCCAGTTCCTTCTCTGCCCGAATGGCAGCCACTGTGCCATGTGGGACGACCAGGAAGTTTACTTCGCCGGCCTGCTGAAATTTTTGAGGGGCCTCTAAAAGCGAAAAGCAGATCCCTCCGGGGATGACAACAAATAGCTTGCTCAAGCAATTTTCGTCCGACTACTTTAGAACCAGCGTACTTCTGCGATCACCCTTGGGGGCCGCTCATCGCAGCCGCCCGCCCTTCGTAGCCGCCCGTTTGGTTGTCATCCCCGCAGGGGATCTGCTTTTGCTTTAGGCCTCCGCGGCGCATGATCATATGCATCCGAGTCCACCTCCGCCGGCGTGTACTTCGTTTCCCGCTTCCAAAGATGCCGAAACAAAGCGTCCGCCTCCCGCGACTCTGGATCCTTCTCCGTATACACGCGATGCCCCTGGCCCAGCGTCTCCGCAGCAACATTCAGCAGATGCAGACGCGCCGGAATCTTCACCGCACCCGCACCAAAATACCGGAAGTCCGTACACAGCAAAATTCGCCCATTGCGATAAAACGGGTACGTCCCAAGGTCCTTCAAGATGTGTTTCTCAGCCGAGTGCAGATTTGAGCGCCCACTATGCGCAGCGCGACCATTCTGCTGGTGAAAGTCATAAATACAGTCCGGCCGCCCCGCAAACTCGCCTGATGCGGCAAAGTAATCGCGAGCTTCCACGCCATCCTGCACGATCGCCGCGTAGATCACTGAGCTCAGCGGATACCCCTCCCGGTTTGCCAGCGAGTGGCTCGTGATGCCAAGAATGCGGTCCCCCGGCAGCGCCGTCCGCCGGATAGCCGGCTTGCAGATCGCGAGCGTCAGAAAGGGTTCCGGCGCCTCAATCGCACACGGCGCGCCACCTTGATCCGACGTCAGCTTATAGAGGTATGTCCGCATTGAGTCCCAGGTGTTACCTCGTCTTCTTGTCATCCCGCAGGGATCTGCGGTTGCACCTGCAGCGGTAACGACAACCGCAGATTCCTTCGCTTCGCCACGGAATGACAAAGAATCTGCGACTAAAGTGCATGCAAGTCACAATTCCCGCAACTGCTTATCCACCATCATCTTTTCCGCCGTCAGCCGGTCAACCAGCGCACCATCGGCGCGTCGTTCTGCGTCCGCGATGCCGCCTCGCAGCTCTGCCTGCCGATTCTGCAACTGCCGTTCCTGCAGCGATAGCAACGCGTTCGCAACCTGCTCCAACATGGGCCGCTCCGGCGTGCGCGATTGCTGCTGCGAGCGCGAGTCCGGGTCTACCTGCGTAGCCAGCACCTCTGCCAGCATCGTGCGGCTGGCGTTATCCGGCGCCGCATCCAGCGGATTTTGCGGCACGGGCGCATTCGCCAGCGACTCCATCAACGCGCCCGCCGGCAGCCCCTCAATCCACTCCGGATGGTGCTGCAATTCAATCGCCGCAGACTGGCGCGCCGGGTCATGCTCCGGCAGCACCAGCGCCCGCAGCAGCACGCGCTCACGCTCGCTGATGGGCTCTGACCGGCGCTGCGGAACGGACTGCAAACGTTGCGTCGCAGCCTTTTTCAGCTCGTCACGAAACGTGGCCGACTCAATCCGCAGCTTCTGTACAGCGTCATTCATGAACTCGTCGCGACTGATGCCATTGGGGCTGCGGGCAATGTGCGGCAGCAGAAAATTCATCGCTTTGTTTTTGGCGTCGGAGGTGGTTCCCGGGAACAGCGTACGCGCGCGCTCAATCAAATAATCCGAGTGTTTCTTGGCTGTAAAAAGTGCAGATTTGTACGCCGCAATGCCGTTTTCGCGCACAAAACGGTCCGGATCCAGGCCCCCTTCCAGCGAGATCACACGCACCTCAAAGCCTTCTTCCGTCAACAGTGAGATCGATTTTTCAGCAGCGGTAGCGCCAGCCGTATCAGGGTCAAAGTTCACCACGACGCGCTTGGTAAAGCGGCTCAGCAGACGTACCTGCGCTTCCGTAAACGCGGTTCCGCTGGTCGCGAGCACATTTTTGATACCCGCCATGTAAACCGAAATGCAATCCATCTGGCCTTCCACCAGCAGCGCAAAATCGTTTGAGCGCATGTCGGCCTTGGCTTTATCGAGATTGAAAAGCACGTTGCCCTTGGTATAAAGCGCAGTCTCCGGCGAGTTCATGTACTTGGCCAGCGCTCGGCCTTTGTCATCCACTTCTTTCAGCGCACGTGCCGTAAACGCGATCGTTTTGCCTGCTTCATTCGCAATCGGGAACGTGATCCTCTTGCGAAAGCGCGCGTACAGCGGCCCGGTGGGTGCGCCTTCGTCATTCTTTTCAGACGAGGAAAACAACCCGGAGTGGCGCAGCACTTCGTCGTTGAAGTGCGGCAGCAGGCGATCGCGCATGTCGTTGAAGTCGTCTGGCGCGTAGCCAATGCGAAATTTTGCGATGGTTTCCGGCGTAACTCCGCGGCCGGTCAAATACTCGCGCGCACGGGCTGCCTGGGGAGATTTCAGCGCAGCCTCAAAGTACTGCGTCGCGCCTTCATGCAGGTCGACAAGTTGCTTGCGAATGCCTGCCTCGCGAGCCTCCTCCGGTGACGAAAAGTCACGCTTTGGCAACGGAATTCCGGCTTTTGCGGCGACTACGCGCACGGCCTCCGGAAAGCTGAGCACGTCCATTTTCATCACAAACGTGTAAACGTCGCCTTTTTCGTGGCAGCCAAAGCAGTAGAAGTAGCGATGCACGGCGTTGACGGAAAATGACCCCGTTTTTTCCTTGTGGAAGGGGCACAGGCCGGTGTAGTTCTGCGCGCCCGTCTTACGCAATTTCACATATTCGCCAATGATCTTGACGATATCGACCTGGTCTTTTACGTTTTTTGCGAAGTCATCAGCCATGGCAGCGTACGCTCGATTCTACCAAGCGACGCGCGCGCCAAGGTTCATGGACCCAAGTCCGTCGATGCGCATCGAAGAGGCGTCTACCCCGGGAAGGTGCATTGATGTTTGTCAGTTTGACGCGATTACGGATCCGGTCCTGGCGTTTTATGCCGCAGTTTGCGCTCGATACGTGGCTCGCTAACCGCCAGGTGCGCAGCGCCAAGGGCTTCCTGACGGGCAAGCTGCTGCCGGACCGCGAACGCGCTTTCTGGACCCTGACCGCGTGGGATTCGCAGGAAAGCATGCGCCAGTACATGACCAGCGGCTCCCACGCCAAGGCGATGCCGAAGCTGATGCACTGGTGCGATCAGGCGTCAGTTGCGCACTGGATGCAGGAAGATGCGGCGCTGCCGACGTGGGAGGAAGCTGACCGCAGAATGCGTGCGACGGGTCGCGTTTCGAAGGTCAAATATCCCAGCCCGGAACACGCCGGACTGAACTTTCGCACGCCCCGGCCCAAGCCTGAAGGCTTGATTAAGAAAGCTTGAACGGCCCTTTGTTCGGCAAGCGACTTAAGCTCAGGGCAGCACGTCTATAGTTGGAAAGTACCCCAATCATAGAGCTGGCCAGGAGGAAGTATGAAACTTGCCCCAATGTTGATGCTTACCGTATTTGCGGTCGGCTGCACCTCCAGCAATTCAACCGGCTCCACTGGCTCGTCCACTCCGACGACCGAACTTGCAGGCACCTGAACACCACGGGAAGCGGCAAGACCAGCACCAGCACGGCGACCGGCACGTTCCAGGTCAAGCTGGTTTCGAGCCCCTGCAGCGTGACTACTCCGCTTGGCGTTGTTGCCGTGCAGGGTTCGGTCTGCTTTATCGCCAACAATAACAGTGGGGTTGGAGGCATTGCCGGGACCAGCATTTCGACTACGTCAAAGAGCCTGGGCCAGGGCATTCTGGTTGGCGTGGCGGCGGACCCGGTGCCGGATAACGCCAGCATCAATATGGTGTTCGTTTCAAGCCTTCACGGCGGCAAAACGTTCCAGGAGTTCACCGGAACGGCCACAATTTCTGGCGGCAAAATGACCGGCAGCGGCACCTGCAACACGGCCGTCTCGACCGCAAACTGCACGGGTGCCTCCGCTTCATTCACCGCTACGCACCAGTAGGCTTCGCACCTGGCTGCTGAAGTTGTTCGACTTCAGCAGCCTCGGTTTGCGAGGCGGCGGCGTGGTGGTATGGTTTGGGGATGAAAAGTCTCTTTTTGCTTGGGTTGATGGTGGTTGCCGGGGCGGCGCAGGCGCAGGACCGCACTGAAGTTTTGCTGCAGCGCCTGGCGGATGCACCGGGGCCTCCGGGGGCGGAGGAAGCCGTGCGCGCCGTGATGGTTCCGGAAATGAAGCAGTTTGCGACCGCGCCCATCCGCTATGACGGGCTGGGCAGCGTGATCGCGCAGCAGGGTAGCACTGGCCCCGTCGTCATGATTGACGCGCACATGGACGAGCTCGGCGGCATGGTGCGGCGCGTGACGCCGAACGGCTTTATCAGCATGCAGATGCTGGGCGGCTGGCTGGATCAGGCGCTGGTTGATCAGCGCTGGATGATCATCGGCAGCAAGGGACCGGTGCGGGCGGTGACTGGTATTCGCGATATCCACGTGATCACGCCGGGTGAGCGCACCGCGGTGTTTCCGCGTGAAGGCGTGTTCCTGGATGTCGGCGCGGCCTCCCCCGCGGAGGTGGCGGCGATGGGGATTTCGCCGGGCGACCCCGTCGTTCCGGACGCGCCCTTTGCAGCCATGGGTGGCAGCAACAAGAGCTACCTGGGCAAAGGCTGGGACGATCGCATAGGCTGCGCGGTGCTGCTGGAAGCGATGCGGCGGACGGCGAAAATGCCGCACGCCAACACGCTGGTTTATGTCGCCACGGTGCAGGAAGAGATTGGCCTGCGTGGCGGGCGCACCGCAGCGCAGGCGGTGAAGCCGGAAATCGGCATCGCGCTTGAAGGCGGCATTACCGGCGATATGCCCGGCGCGCGGCCGGACGAGACGCAGGTCAAGCTGGGCGGCGGCCCGGGCTTTTTCCTCTATGACTCGAGCGCGATCGCGAACCGGAAGCTCGTAGCCTTTACACGCGCGACTGCGGCGGAAAAGGGCTTGCCCCTGCAGGCCGATCTGGTGCAGGGCTACGGCGATGATTCAGCCGAAATCCAGATGACCAACGGGGGCACGCCGGCGATCAACCTGGTCGTTCCCGTGCGTTACACGCATAGCCATAACGGGATCGTGAACCGCAAGGACTTCGACCAGATGGTGGACCTGCTGGTAGCGATGCTGGTCAAGCTGGATCGCAAAACGGTAGACGGGCTGCGAGACTTTACACCTTAATTTTGACATTTGGGCAACACAAAGCGGATCCACTGGGATCCGCTTCGCTTTGCAAACGGTAACTTTAGAAGGGGTGCGTAAAGACCTTGCCTACGCCCTTGACTGCCTTGCCGGTACCCTTGGCGGCGCCTTTGCCTACATCCACGGCGCCCTTGCCGGTACCTTTGCCGACAGCTTCCACACCCTTCACCGGGTGTCCGGTAACGGTATCGCCGACGCCTTTGCCAGCTCCAGCGGCCACATTTCCGGCACCACCCGCTGCTCCCTTGCCTACGCTGGCGGCAGCGCTACCTTCCTCACCAACGGCGCTTTTTCCCTGCTTCTGAGTCTGCGGCGCAGGTTGAGATGGCTGCGGCTGAGACGCCTGCTGAGCCTGAAGCGAAAGTGCAAAAACGGCGGTAACTGCAAGTGAAATCAATCGTTTATTCACGGGAAATCCTCCGTAACTACAGGAATAGGATGCTGCAGAAGGCGGGCCGCGTTGGATTGATCCCGCTGCCCAGCAGTGCAACGCTCAGCTGCCTCGCAGTGCAACGCTCAGCTGTCCAGCAGTGCAACGCTTAACGGGGATCGACAGGCCGTGCGGAGATAAAGTCCCAGAGGGGAAAACTTTACAAGGAGGCATGTGTTCTTACTGACAGAGAGAACGAGCCTTACGGGGCTCTGGGAAAGAGGATCGACCATGATTTCTTTAGGGACATTTCGCAGCTTTTTGGTTGGGGCCTCGTTGCTCGCGGCACCTTTGGCGTCACACGCGGGCATCTTCATTTCTGTAGGCTTTGCCCCGCCTGCGCTTCCCGTTTACGTGCAGCCGGTCTGCCCGCAGGAAGGCTATCTTTGGACACCCGGCTACTGGGCCTACGGCGCTGGCGGCTACTACTGGGTCCCCGGCGTGTGGGTCGCGCCGCCGCAGGTTGGCTACCTTTGGACACCCCCGTACTGGGGCTTTGTCGGCGGCTCTTATGGATTCCATGAAGGTTATTGGGGCCCGCACGTCGGCTTTTATGGCGGTGTAAATTACGGCTTTGGTTATGGCGGCATCGGCTTCGGTGGCGGTCGTTGGGAAGGTGGACGTTTTGCCTACAACACCGCGGTCAACAACGTGAATGTGACCAACATCCACAACACCTACGTTGATCGCACCGTGATCCGCAACACGATCGTCAACAACAATCACGCCAGCTTCAACGGTGGACCGAACGGGGTCAATGCGCGCCCGTCGCAACAGGAAATGCAGGCTGAGCACGAGAATCATGTCGGCGCGACCAGCAATCAGCAGCAGCACTTTCAGAATGCGCAGGCCAACCGGCAGAATTTTGCCTCTGCCAATGGCGGCCACCCGCAGGTGGCGGCTCAGACGCGCATCGGTACCACCCAGGGTGCGGTGCCGGCCCGCGGTGCTTTGAACACCAGCCGCGATGGCTTTGGCCACGCAAATGAGGTCAACACTCGCCAGGGCAATCAGCAGTCGCGTGTAGCGAACGGCGTGAACTCCGGCCAGATGACGCCGGGTGAGGCTCGCAACGTGCAAAATCGCGATACAAGCATATCCAACCAGGCGGCGCGGGATCGCGCGGCGAACGGCGGCACCCTGAACCAGCAGCAGCGCCAGCAGATCAATCAGCGGCAGAATAACGTCTCGAATGCGATCAACCGCGACAACCACAACGCCAACAACGATGCAGCGGCAGCCGCTCGCAACGACCGCTCAGCCCAGCAGGAGCAGAATCGCGCTCAGCGGGTGGAGCAGAATCGTGCACCGGCACCGGGACCCGCAGCTCGTCAGGCGGCAGCACCTGCTGCGCGTCCGCAGCCTGCCGCTCGGCAGGAAGCGCCCCGCGGCGGTGGTGAGCGTGGCGGCGAGCGTCCGCGCCGTTAGTACTTTGCACGGTGAGAAGGGCCGGGGCTTCTGCCTCGGCCCTTTCTAGTGCGGCTTAGTAAGATGAAGCCATGACGGCTGAAGAGCGAGGGCGGGTTGCGATAGTGCTGGTGCGGGCGCGGAATCCGCAGAATATAGGCGCCGTGGCCCGTGCCATGCACGATTTTGGCTTCCGTGATCTGCGCGTCGTAAACGAGTATCCGGTGCCGTTCCAGGCCGCTAGATCGGCTGTAGATGCGTCTTTCGTGCTTGAAGCGGCGCAGGAATTTGCGGGCGTGGCGGAGGCTGTGGGGGACTGCTCGCTCGTGTTGGGCACGACAGCGGTGGGTGAGCGGGTGCTCGAGCATCCGCTGTTTGGGCTGGCCGAAGCTGGCGGGAAAGTGGCGACGGAGCTCGGTGGCGGGGGCAGGGTGGCGCTGCTGTTTGGATCAGAAAAGACCGGCTTGACCAATGACGAGCTCAGCCACTGCCACGCGCTGCTGACCATCCCTATGAACGTTCCTGAGGGGAAACACCTCTCGATGAACCTGGGGCAGGCGGCGGCGGTTTGCCTTTTTGGGTTGTCGCAGGCTGGCTCCTTGCCGGCCGCGGCGGAGGTTGGCGCGTCGGCTGCGGAGGTGGAGCGCTTTACAGGGTTGTTGCTGAAAGTGCTGCAAGATACAGGGTATGCGCGGCGGTATCCGGCCAATTCACGTGAAGTAAGCGTGCGAAGAATGGTGCTGAGGATGGGGCTGCGGGCGGAAGATGCGGCGGTTTGGATGGGCCTCATGCGGCAGATGCTGCGGGCCGTGGAGAAGGATGATGCGTGACCCCGCTTGGGCCTTCTTATCTCTCTTTCCCCCCAATAAATTGTCCTCCTGAGCGAAGTCGGGGAGTGAATGCTTGAATCTTCAGCCCGGAATTGGCACGGCTCTGGGCTTGCCTTTGTCGTTCAGGACGATGTGGGCCGCAGGGACCTGGTGGTCGTGAGTAAAAAGCACCAGCCATTTGCGCGGAATCGCCTGGCCAAGAAAACGCTTGCGTTCAGCGATGCAGGTTAGCGGATCAAGGTCGAAGCCCATGACCCAGGTCGGGTCCAGATGGTGGGTGGTCGGGACGAGGTCGCCAATGTAGCAGGCGTGCTCGCCGGCGGACTCGACGTGCACCGCGAGCATGCCGGCGGTATGGCCGGGGTACGGCTCGACCGAGATGCCGGGGAGAATCTCTGAGGGACCGGCAAGATCTAACAGCGTCATCTGGCCGCTGGCGGTGAGCGGGTCATAGTTGGGCGAAAGGTACGAGACGCGGTCACGCTCCAACTGCAGACGGCCGTGGTCTACCTCGCTTTTGGCTGCGAAATAACAGGCGTTGGGGAAGGTGGGAGTGACGCTGCCGTCGGGCTGGAGCGAGGTGTTCCAGCCGCAATGGTCGAAGTGCAGGTGGGTGTTGATGACGTGTGTCACTTCTTCCCGGCGGATGCCTGCGGCGGCGAGTGAGGACGGCAACAGCGCCTGGTTCTGATGGATCTGCTGCATCTTTGGCGGCTGCTTATTGCCGATTCCGGTCTCAATCAGGACGACAGCCTTGCCAGTCCGAACGATCGCTGTGTTGAGTCCGAGCAGGATGCGATTGTCGGCGTCGGCCGGGGTACGCTGCTGCCAGAGCGTTTTGGGCACCACGCCGAACATGGCACCGCCATCCAGCAGGTAGGTGCCGTCCGTGCAGATGGTCAGGTCAAAGTCGCCCAGCGGCTGGTGGTGACGCACAAGATTGCAGTCGGAGGGGGTGGCAGCAGGATGCATAAGCTTGGATTCTAAGCTCTTCAGAACAGCATTCAGACTGCAAAGGCAGTAAGAGCGTCAGGCTTCTGTAGCGTCGAGGCCGGTCTGGACCAGCTCTACGGCGAGCCCGTCTTTGGTCGAAAGCAGCTTGACCGGGAAGGTCAGGGTCGCAGTCATTCCAGGCTCCGCCGCAATGATGCTGGCGAGGTCCGCCGGGGTGGCGACCGAAGAATTCGCCGGCGCGGATGACATAGAGGTGACTGCCAGAATGGCAGCTTCCGGTGAAAGCTTCAGGCCGGTCCGCTCCGTTGAAGCTTCGGTCAACGCGGAGACGGTCTGGGCGTGGTTTCCGGCTTCAGAAAGCGCGTATGCGGAAGGCTCAGGCTGGGCGGGGATGACTGCGGGCGCGGCCTTGCTCTTGACCTGAAAGCACTGTCGGCAAAGAACAGGGCGGCCCTGCGTGGGCTTGAACGGGACTGTGGTCTGGATGCCACAGTCGGAGCACTCGGTACGAGTCTCCGTGCGCGAGATGCCGGCGGCCGCTGGCCCGGTTCCGTTGGCTGCTGCGGATAGTCCGGAGCGCCGGCTCTTACAGGGTTTGCAGCGCTTGGGATCGTTTTTGAACTGCTTATCGTGAAAAAAGAGCTGCTCGCCTGCAGTAAAAACGAACTCACTGCTGCAATCGGAACAGATCAGCAGACGGTCATCAAAGTGGACTTGGGTTTGCATCGCATTTTCTCCGGTCGTACGGAAAACGGATGATCACTCGGGACCTAAAAAGTCGTGCAGGCCTGTAGAGCGGTCAAGCTTTTTTTTCAACGGGGCCCAATATTGCTAAAGCGAAGCTGAAGTCAAGTAGAACATGCAGGACCCCAACCGACGGGAACGGCTAAGTACAGACCGGGTGCCGGATCTGCGGCCGGCACCCGTTGTTGATTAGTCCTGTTCTTTACGGACCTTCTTACGATTACGCTTACGGGCGAGCGCTTCTTTCACGCGCTTTTTCTCGCCCGGCTTCAGATAAAAGGAGTGGCGCTTCACCTCTTTGATGATGTCCTCGGTCTGCACCTTGCGCTTGAAGCGGCGTAGTGCGTTCTCGAGAGGCTCGCCTTCCTGCACTCGAATCTCTGCCAATTAAAAAACACCTCGCAATCCGGCCTGATTGGCTATTCGTTAAGAATACGCTGGTCGAACTCCGATATGGGGGTGAATTACGGAATTTATCTGCGATTTCCATTCCCCCAAATGGGGGATGCCGGAGTACGCCCAAAAGGGTCCGCTAGGATAAAGCGATGATTCGAAGCTGGCAGGGAAAAACGCCGCTGATCGCCGCAGGATGCTACGTGGACGCAAGCGCACAGGTCATCGGCGACGTGGAAATGGGCGCGCAGGCAAGCGTATGGATGAACGCGGTCGTGCGTGGGGATGTGAATTTGATCAGGATTGGCGCGCGAAGCAACGTGCAAGACTGCGCCGTGCTGCACGGGATGAGGCACCTGTACCCGGTAATCGTCGGGGAAATGGTAACCATTGGCCACAACGCCACGGTGCATGGCTGCGTGCTGGAAGACGAGGTGCTGGTCGGAATTGGCGCCGTGATTTTGAACAACGCGCGAGTGGGTGAGGGGTCGATTATTGCGGCGGGTGCAGTGATTCCGGAGCAGATGGTGATTCCGCCGCGCAGCCTGGTGGCAGGAGTGCCTGGAAAGATTCGTCGTACGCTTGGGGAAGCCGACCGGCGCTTGATTCTTGGCTATGCAAACAACTATCTTGACTATGTCAGAGTCTATTTGGAAGAGATTACCTGACAGGAACTGAGGCCCCGTATGGCGACTGCACAGCATGTGCGCACGACCTTTTGGTTGATGCCCTTGCTCGTCGTCATGGTTTGTGGGGTGCGTGCCTTGCGCGGTCAGGAACAGGCGGATCCGCCCCGGCCCGCTCCAACGCAGGCGTCGCCCGATGCCCCCCCAAAGGTGCCCGCGAATAGCAACAAAGCGCTTACCCCACGGGAAGCCAAGGAGCAGGCAAATTTGATGGAAGACGCGGCAGAGGCCGTGCGCATCAACAAGCTGGCACGGATTAACGGTGTGCCCTACGACAAACCTTCCGCCGGCGACACCTTTCGGGCCTACGCAAGAGATACCTACGGCTGGCCGGCTGCAGTACAAACTACCGTTCGGGCGCTGTATGCGCAGGCGCGTGGCAAGCCTGCCAGCTGGGAGTTTCCGGAGCGTTTTGGGTCCGCGGCGGGCATCACCATCATCGACGGCAACGTGCGGTATGGCCTGGCGGCGCTGTTTCATGAGGATTTGCGGTACCTGCCGTGTCATCGTTGCAGCGCAAAGTCGAAGCTGGAGAACGCCTTGCTGGCTGAAATTACCGCACGCCACTCTGATGACGGACACCGGTTTTTTACGCTTACTCCGACGGTCGCTGACTTTTCCGGGCCGATCATTGCGCACTCGCTCTGGTACCCGAGCGTGGATCCGCTGCAGGGCGTGATTTCAGCACGGACGGTTTTTGCGACGCGTATTGGCGGCCACCTGTTCCAGGAATTTGTGATGGACAAGCTCCACCCGCAACTCAAGCCACAAAACTAGCGCTATCCCACAAAAGTAACGCGCATGGATGCCCAGGTTAATCGTCTGGGAACCGTTGACGACCCTGGTTCCGTGGCGCTACTGTGCAGTTCTCGCACGGGTCACGGCCCGGGTCAGCCGGGGACTACGCCTGGTACACCGCCAATCCAAAATGCAGCGTCGGCGAGGGGGCGCGGCAGGAAAGAAAATGGTGCAAAATGTCCGATTTTCTGCTTGCTTTTATGTTTTTGACGATGGTGGTAAGCCCCTGCGTTGTGGCTCGTTTGATCTGTGTGAAGGATGACGGACGGCGGATGGATTTTGAACCGCTTGAGACCTGAGGGGTCGTTCGAGTTGTGAATCTGCGCTGTTGGCCTGCAACTTTTGGACTACGGCGTGGGGTTCGGTAGACTTTGGGTATGTCGACTGTGAAGGCTGTACGGGGTACTCGGGATTTGCTGCCGCCCGAAACTGAGTTGTGGAACCGCGTCGAAGCAACGGCGCGGGCAGTGTTTACGCGCTACGGTTTTGGGGAGATCCGCACGCCTGTTTTTGAGGCGACGGAGCTGTTTGTGCGCGGCGTAGGTGAGGAAACGGATGTCGTCTCGAAAGAGATGTATACGTGGCAAGACAAAGGCCAAACTCCGCTCCGCACACCTGGTCGTATAGACACGCTAACGAAGCTGCAGCCGGACGGGGAGCGAGTTAGCGTTGCTCAGTCTTTGACGCTGCGACCCGAGAACACTGCCGGCGTGGTGCGCGCTTATATAGAGCACAAGCTGGGCGATTCCGGGCAGTTGCAAAAGCTGTTCTATATTGGGCCGCAGTTCCGGCGCGAGCGTCCGCAGCGGGGACGCTACCGGCAATTCTGGCAGGTGGGGGCGGAGGTGCTGGGGCCGGTTTCAAGCGGGGCCGAAAGTGCCGTGCGCGATGCAGAAGTGCTGGAAATGCTGGCGTCCCTGCTGGATGAGCTGGGCGTGAAGGGCTGGCGGCTGGAAGTGAATTCCGTAGGGTCTTCTTCCGATAGACCCCGTTACCTTGCTGCCTTGCGCGAGGCGCTGGCCCCTGTGAAGGACGGCATGTGCGAGGACAACCGGCGGCGTGCGGAGACCAACCCGCTGCGGGTGCTCGATAGCAAGGCGTCCGAGGATCAGGACACGATCAATGCACTGCCGAAGATCGCGGACTTCCTGGATGAGGCCTCGACGGAACACTTCCGGCAGGTGCTGGCGGCGCTCGATGCCTGTGGGGTGCCGTATCACGTGAACCCGCGGCTGGTGCGGGGATTGGACTACTACACGCGGACGACGTTTGAGTTTACGGTGCCGGACGGGAGCGGGCTGGGGACGCAGAATGCGCTGCTTGGCGGCGGGCGGTATGACGGGCTGAGCGAGATGCTGGGCGGGCCGAAGGCGCCGGGGATTGGCTTTGCGATTGGGGAAGACCGCCTGATCCTGACGCTGCAGGCGCAGCTAGGCGAGGCTGCCGCGACGAAGCTTGATTGCTATATTGCGCCGCTGGGCGTGGAGCAAAATGCGGCGGCGCTGGCGCTGGCTCGGGAGCTTCGGCGTGCTGGGGTTTCCTGTGAGGTCGGCGATGGGAGCTTTCGGCTTAAGAAGAGTTTTGAGGCGGCGGACAAGGTAGCGCGGTGTGCTGTGCTGGTGGGGGAGGATGAGGTGGCTTCGCAGATTTATACAGTGAAGACGTTTGCTACGGGGGAGCAGGTGAAGATGGCGCGGGCGGAGTTGGCAGAAAGACTCAAACGAGCGGAGTAGACTCTGCGTATGAACTTTCACATTGAATTCGAGCAGGAAGACGATGGCCGATGGATCGCCGAGATTCCCGAATTGCCGGGCGTGATGGTCTATGGGGCAACGCGGCGGGAGGCAGAGTCGAAGGTGCAGTCGCTGGCACTGCGGGTAATTGCGGACAGGCTGGATCGTGAGCAAACGACGACAGATCATGTGCAGTTCGCCGCAGCATGAGCATCTGGCCTGGCAGCCGCGGACGTAAGGTGCTGCGTGCCATAGAACGAATCGGGTGGGTACTCTCTGAGCGACGCGGCGACGGTTCGCATCGGCAGCTTTTTCGTGGACATGACCGCTTCACGTGGGCTTTTCACGATGGAGAAGAGATTGGTCCGAAGATGTTGGCACGGATCGCGAAAGCGACGGGCCTGAAGCCGAGCGACTTGTAAGGTCACTTACGCTTGAGAGTTTCTAGCTCGTCCAGGGTTTTGGGCCAGTCTTTGCCTAGCAGGCGGCTTAGGCTGCGGTCGGCGAGGAGCTTGCCTTCGGTTTGGCAGGGCGGGCAGTAGTTGGTTTCGTTGTCTGCGTAGCGGATGCGCTGGATGGGGGCCTGGCAGCGGGGGCAGGGCTGGCCGAAGCGACCGTGGACGGCCATATCCGGGCGGAAGGCGGTGACTTTTTCGGGGAAGGCGTTGGCGGATTCGGCGAGGAAGCGGTCTCGCCAGAGGACGAGGGTGCCCTGCGTGGCCTGGTAGAGGGCTTCCCATTGCGGCGGCGTCAGCTTACCAGTCATGGCGATGGGGCTCAGCTTTGCGGCGTGCAGGATTTCGTCAGAATACGCGTTGCCTATGCCGGACAGGATGCGTGGGTCGGTAAGGGCTCGTTTGAGGGTGCGGTTTTCCTGCGCGAGGCGCGACTGGAATGCGATGGGGTCAAGCGCGAGCGGGTCGAGGCCGCCGGGATCGTACTCCTCCGGGGTGCGGGATACATGGAGCGACGCGCGGCGTTTGGAACCGGCTTCGGTCAGGGTGAGCGTGCCTGCTTCGAAGTCAAACGCGGCGAGCGTGCGGCGCGGGACCAGCTTGATGCCGGGCTTGCTCCAGTGCAGGCGGCCGGCGATCATGAGGTGCAAGACGAGCGAGATGCCGTTCGCAAAGGTGAAGACGATGCGCTTGCCGATGCGGCTGAGACCGGTAATTACCTGGCCTTCTACGGCGCTCAAGGGTGGATCTACGGTGCGGAGGAGGAAGGGGCTGCCGAGGCGGATTTGCCCGAGCGTCTGGCCGAGCACGCGGGTGCGCAGCGCGGCGAGATAGGCTTCGATATCGGGTAGCTCTGGCATTGGGTTTGGTGAATACCTGCCACGGATCGGAGGGATAAAAAAAACGGATAACGACAGATAAGGCGAACTGCTTGGGTGGGCGGTGCCTACATGTGTCGTCGATGGAACTTCTGGGAATATCCGTTCTTTATCTCTCTTATCCGTGGTGGCTTTTGGTTTAGGACATACCAGTGATCTGGCCGTCGGCGTCGACGTCGATGCCCATGGCGCGTGAGGTTTTGGGGAGGCCGGGCATGAGCATCATGGCGCCGCTGGTGACGACCAGGAAGCCGGCGCCGGCGGAGAGTGCGACGTCTGTGATGTGGAGCGTCCAGCCGGTGGGGGCACCCATGCGCTTGGGGTCATCGGTGAGCGAGTATTGGGTTTTGGCGATGCAGACGGGGAGGCCGCCGAATCCCCAGCCCTCGTAGCGCGCGATACTTTGCTGGGCTAAAGGCGAGAGTTCGATGTCTTGTGCGCCGTAGATACCGCGGGCTACCTTGGCAATCTTTTCTGCGATGGAATCGGTGGGATGGTAGGTAGTGGTGAGTGCCGGGGTGGGGTTTGCATCGATGACCTCGACCACCTTGCGGGCGAGCGCGGCGGCGCCTTCGCCACCCTTTGCGAATGCTTCTGATAGAGCGAAGGAAGCACCGCGGGATTCGCAGAACTCGCGCATGGTTTCGAGCTCGACTTCAGTGTCCTTGGGGAAGCGGTTGATGGCGACGACGATCGGCAGGCCGAAGCTTTTGACGATGGCGATGTGGCGCTCCAGGTTGGGGAAGCCTTTGGCGAGGTCGCCTTCACCCTGGTTGCGCATGCTTTGGACTGTCGTGACGAGCACTGCGACCGCAGGCTTGATGCCGGACGAGGGCATGACCAGATCCATGTATTTCTCGAAGCCGAGGTCCGACGCAAAGCCGGTTTCGTTGACGACGTAGTCCGCCAAACCCATGCCGATGCGCTGCGAAACAACCGAGCTGGTGCCGTGCGCGATGTTGGCGAAGGGGCCGCAGTGAACCATGGCGGGCGTGCCGTCGGTGGTCTGGGCGAGATTGGGTTCGAGGGCTTCAGTGAGCAACGCCATCATGGGGCCAACGGCGCCGAGATCGGCCGCGGTGACCGGCGCGCCCTGGCGGTTGGCACCGATGACGATGCGGGAGAGGCGCGCGCGGAGGTCCTCGCGGTCATGCGCGAGCGACATAATCGCCATGATTTCTGATGCGGCCGTAATGACGAAACCGGCGTGGCGATTGCTGCTATCGCGCTGCTTCTTTGCTTTCCCGAGAACGTCCGGTGCCGTGACGCTGACAGTGATGCTGCGCAGCGCGCGGTCGTTCATGTCCATGGCGCGCGGCCAGTCGACGGTGGGTGGGTCGATGCCCAACTCATTGCCATGAAACAGGTGCGAGTCCACCAGGGCCGCGAGCAAATTATGCGCGGAAGTGATGGCGTGGAAGTCGCCATGCAGGTGCAGATTGATTTTTTCGCTGGGCTCGATCTGCGACAAGCCGCCGCCTGCCGCGCCGCCCTTCATGCCGAAGACTGGGCCGAGCGAGGGCTCGCGCGAGGTGATGATGGCACGCTTGCCGATACGCTCCAGCCCTTGGACGAGGCCGATTGAGGTGACCGTTTTGCCTTCGCCGGAAACGGTGGGCGTGGTCGCCGTGACGAGGATCATTTTGCCGGGAGCGGCGTCGCGGCCGGGAAGGCCTTTGAGCAGGTCCAGGCTGAGCTTGGCGGTGATGGGGCTGCGACGCTCATACAGGTCTTCCGGCAGGTTCAGCTTGGCGGCTACGGCTTCAATGCGGAGTAGATCTTTCATGATTCCTCTTGGTTCTATTATCGGGCATGCGGGAAAGCGCGTTGCTGGACTGCCTGGTCGAAAGGCCAAAGCAAAGACAGAAGCAGATCCCTACGGGATGACAAACAAGAAGACAAAGGGCGACTCGCCGGTTAGTTCGCTGCGACTTTGTGGCTCAGCATTTGGAGCAAGCTTAGTTCTTCAGCGCGCAAAGCGTGCAGTTGCTTATCCACTTCTTCTGTCACTTCGGCCTCCATTGCGCCGAGCATTGCGCCGCTGAAGTAGCCTTCCAGTACGGCCGGATGTACATAGCATTTGCGGCAGACGGAAGGCGTGTTTCCGAGGCGCTGCGAGACGGATTTTATGGCTTCTACGACGTTCTTTTTGGCTTGTGTTTGCGTGGTGTAAGGCTCGAACTCGCGGAGCAGCATGGCCGCCAGCACGGTGCCGGCCCAGGTGCGGAAGTCCTTGGCGGTGAAGTGCTCGCCCGTGATTTCCTGCAGGTACTGGTTGACATCTTCCGAGTGAATTTTGTGAGTGTTGCCTTCGTGGTCGACGAACTGGAAAAGCTCGTGTCCGGGCAGGTCCTGAATCTTTTTGACGATGCCGGCGAGGCGCTTGTTCTGCAGGTCGATGGTGTGATGGACGCCCGACTTGCCCTTGAAGTCGAACGTGATGGTGCCGCCGTGGACGAGCGCGTGGCGCGTCTGCATGGTGGTCAGGCCGTAGCTCTTGTTGGTGCGTGCGTACTCCTCATTGCCTACGCGGATGAAGGTCGTCTCGATCAGCCGAACGATGGTGGCGAGCACCTTTTCACGCGGCAGGCCGTGCAAAGCCAGGTCGTGGTCGACGCGTTCGCGGATGCGGGGCAGCGCGTCGCCAAAGAGGAGCATGCGCTCGTACTTGGTCTCGTCGCGGACCTCTCGCCAGTGAGGGTGGTAGCGCGATTGCTTTCGGCCGCGGGCGTCCCGTCCGGTGGCCTGCAGGTGGCCATTGGGCTGGGGACAGATCCACACGTCCGTGTAGGCCGGCGGGATGACGAGGGCCTTGATGCGTGCCAAGGTTTCTTCGTCCGTGACGGGCGAGCCATCCGGGTGCGAGTAGCGGTACGACTTGCCGTGGGGCTTGCGCGTGATGCCTGGGCGGGAATCGTTGACGTAGCGCAGTCCGGCGGCTTTGGCGACTGCGGGTGGGTCTGTGATGAGCTCTGCTGCTTGCGACATGAAGTGTTTCGATGCGGGCTGTCGCGATGGAGGACAGGCAAAAGCTGACCACGGATAAGTGGGATCAAAAACGGATAGAAACAAGCCTTGTGACGCGCGGGCGGCTACCGGCATCACAAGGCAAGCGCGACTGGCGCACAGGATGACGTAATGAAGAGCTTGTACACGATGCAGGATCCGACCAAGCAGTACCCGCAGCCCAAGTTTGAGCACCAGCCGCAGAACGTGCCCGGACTTGACAGCGAGATGACTCCGAAGGCCGACCACGGCGAGGAGAGCTATCGCGGCAGCAACCGGCTGCCGGGGCGCAAGGCGCTGGTGACCGGCGGCGACTCAGGGATTGGGCGCGCAACAGCGATCGCCTACGCTCGCGAGGGCGCGGACGTGGTGATCAACTACCTGCCAAGCGAGCAATCCGATGCGGAGGAAGTACTCGCGCTGATTGAGAAGGCCGGCGTGAAGGGGTACGGGATTCCCGGTGATCTGAGCAATGAAAAATTCTGCGTATCGCTGATCAAGCAGGCGCATGAAAAGCTGGGCGGGTTGGACATTCTGGCGTGCATCGCCGGCAAGCAGCATGCGACGGAGAAGATCAAGGATGTGACCACCGAGCAGTTGATCGAGACCTACCAGGTCAACGTGTTTGGGCTCTTCTGGCTGTGCAAGGCGGCGCTGCCGTTGATGCCCAAGGGAGGCTCGATTGTTACGACGGCCTCCATTCAGGCCACGCATCCGAGCCCGTCCTTGCTCGACTACGCTCCTACCAAGGCGGCAATCCTTGCTTTCACGCGTGCACTGGCGAGGCAGGTGGCGGAGGATGGCATCCGCGTAAACTGCGTGGCACCAGGACCGATCTGGACTCCGCTGCAGACAAGTGGCGGACAGCCGGATAAGAAGATCCCGGAGTTTGGGTCGGAAACTCCGATGAAGCGGCCGGGGCAGCCGGTGGAGCTTTCTCCGCTGTACGTGCTGCTGGCGAGCCAGGAAGCAAGCTACGTGACCGGCGAAGTCTACGGTGCGACGGGCGGCCTGGAGATCGGCTAACTTTGCTTTGATAAAGCACTGCGTGACAGGATCATCGAACCTCTTCCGGTAGATCCTGTCACGTTTTTGCTCTTCTAGCGCGGCTGCGCGGGGGCTTCAAACCCATGCTTCGCTACAAGCGCGTCCCGTTGTGCGGTCTTGAGATCGGCTGCCACCATCTCTTCAATTAGTTCGTTGAAGGTGGTGCGGGGCGCCCAGCCGAGCTCAGTGCGGGCTTTGGCGGCGTCGCCCAGCAGCGACTCTACTTCCGTCGGGCGGTAGAAACGTGGGTCGATCGCGACGATGACGTTGCCGTGCGTGTCAAGGGCTGTCTCGTCGATGCCCTTGCCGGTCCAGCTCAGTTCCATGCCCAGCAGCTTCGCGCAGCGGTTCACGAACTCGCGCACGCTGTGCTGCTCGCCGGTAGCGATGACGTAGTCCCTGGCGACTTCCTGCTGCAGCATCAGCCACTGCATTTCAATGTAGTCGCGAGCGTGGCCCCAGTCGCGCTTGGCATCCAGGTTGCCGAGGAACAGCGTCTTCTGCAGCCCGACCGAAATGCGTGTGAGCGCACGTGTGATCTTGCGCGTGACGAAGGTAGCGCCGCGCATCGGCGACTCATGGTTGAACGCGATGCCGTTGCAGGCGTACATTCCGTAGGCCTCGCGATAATTAACAGTGATCCAGTAGCCGTACAGCTTGGCGACCGCGTAGGGCGACCGCGGATAGAACGGTGTGGTCTCTCGCTGGGGCGTTTCCTGGACCAGGCCGTAGAGCTCCGACGTGCTGGCCTGGTAGAAGCGCGTCTTCTTTTCGAGACCCAGGATGCGGATCGTTTCAAGCAGGCGTAGAACGCCCAAAGCGTCGGTGTTGGCGGTGTATTCAGGGGTGTCGAAGGAGACTCGGACCTGTGATTGTGCGCCGAGATTGTAGAGCTCATCCGGTTGTACTTGTTGCAGGATGTGAAACAGCGAGGAGGAGTCGGTGAGGTCGCCGTGGTGCAGGCAGAAACGTGGGTTGGGGCCTAGCTGGTGGTCGTAGATGTGGTCGATGCGTTCTGTATTGAAGGTGCTGGCGTGGCGTTTCAGGCCGTGGACTTCGTAACCCTTGTTGAGCAGGAACTCAGCCAGGTACGCGCCATCCTGCCCGCCGACACCGGTGATCAAGGCCTTTTTCATAAGCTAGTCGTGAGTCTACGCCCCGTGAGCTTCAGCGTCGGCTGCGAGCATGAGCTCGATCACCTGCTCCATATGGATCTTTGCGCGCCAGCCCAGCTTTTCTGCGATGGGTGACGGGTCGGCCGAGCTAAATCGGGTGTCGTTGGGGCGCAGCAGCGTGGGGTCCTGGACGACGTAGTCGCGGCTATCGCGGCCGATGCGCGCGAACGCCGCTTCAACAAATGCGGTGAGCGAATTCGTCTCACCCGTGGCGATGATGTAGTCCTCTGGCTCAGGCTGCTGCAGCATCAGCCACATGGCCTGCACGTACTCCGGCGCCCAGCCCCAGTCGCGACAAATATCCAAGGCGCCCAGGTGCAGCTTGGCGTGCGAGCCGCGCGCGATAGCCCCGACAGCCGCGATCACCTTCTGCGTCACATAGGCCTGCGAGCGCAGCGGCGACTCATGGTTGAACATCACGCCGGTACACGCGTAGAGCCCGTAGGATGCGCGATAACTCCCGACCTGCATATGCGCCGCGGCCTTGGCCATGCCGTACGGATTGCGTGGACGCATGGGCGTTTCCAGCGTGATGCACTCTCGCCCATGCGCGCCAAAACATTCGGCAGAACCCGCATGGAATAGCCTCCCCGAGCCCTTCAGTCGCAGCGCTTCGAGCAAGTTCAACGCAGCGATCGCAACGGACTGATACGTCTCAACCGGCACCTTGAAGGCGAGCGAAACAGACGTCTGCCCGGCAAGATCGTAGACCTCATCCGGCGACGATTGCTCAAACGCAGACAGCACGCTGACAAGATCCGGAAGGTGCACCGGGATCAGCCGGACACGATCGAAAATGCCGAGCCGGTGAAGGTTGTGGTGGGGGCCGTAAAGGTCGCGCGTAGTGCCCCAGACTTCATAGCCCTTGCCCAGCAGGAGCTGTGCCAGGTACGCGCCATCCTGCCCGCTAACACCGCAAATCAGCGCTCTTCTGGACGTTGCGGCAATCTGCACGATCTCCGCAGTGTAGCAGGCGATTGCGAGGGCGCAGGATAGAATCAGGCATCCAATGAGGGCTTTATCGTGGACAATCTGCATGCCGTACAGACCGTGTTCCTGTTCCTGCTTTTGGTCGTCGCGGCCTTTGCTGCGGTGGCGGCAAAGCTCAAGCTGCCGTCATCGATTGTGCTGGTTCTGGCCGGCCTGGCAATATCCTTTGTGCCGCATGTGCCCCGTATCGCGCTGAACCCGGACCTGATTTTTCTGCTGTTTTTGCCGCCCCTGCTGTATGCCTCTGCGTGGCAGACGAACTGGCGCGAGCTACGCCGCAACATGGTCTCGATCGCCATGCTGGCGATTGGGCTGGTGGCCTTTACAGTCCTGGGCGTAGCCTACTTTGCCGATCGCTTTATCACCGCGCTCGATTGGAAGAGCGGCTTTGTGCTGGGCGCGGTGGTGGCAACGACCGACGCAATTGCCGCAACGTCAATCGCCAAAGCGATCGGTCTGCCGCAACGCATCGTCGATCTGCTGGAAGGCGAAAGCCTGATCAACGACGCGACCGGCCTGCTGGCGCTGGAGTTTGGCCTGGCCCTGCTGCTGCGCGGGGAAGCACCAACGCTGGCGGCCGGCTCACTGCGGCTGCTGTGGCTGATCGTCGGCGGACTCGGCGCGGGCCTGGTCGTGGGACTGATCGTCGCATGGGTGGAGCGCTACGTGGACGATGGCCCGCTTGAAATGGTGATGAGCGTCATCGTGCCGTACACGGCCTATCTTGCCGCGGAGGAGATGAAGGCTTCAGGCGTGCTGGCGGTCGTGGCCTGCGGGCTTTATATGAGCCGCAAGAGCGCGGATTTCCTATCCCCGGCCGCGCGGATCCAGGTCATGGGCGCATGGGGTGCGCTCGATTTCACGTTGAACGGCATCGTCTTCGTGCTCATCGGCCTGCAGCTTCCATACGTGATCAGCGGCCAGCAATACGGCCCATGGACGCTGCTGTTATACGGCGGCTTGTTCAGCCTGATCCTGATCGCGCTGCGCCTGGTTTGGATGTATCCGGGCGCCTGGGTTTCCTACTGGATCAGAACGCGCTTGCTCAAGCAGACGAGCAACCGGCCGGGGTCGAAGGAAATTTTCGTGCTCGGCTGGACCGGCATGCGTGGAGTACTGGCGCTGGCGGCGGCCTTTTCTTTGCCGGAAACACTGGGCGATGGACGCCCCTTTGCGCAGCGCAACCTGATCGTATTTCTTACGTTTTCAGTCATCCTGGTCACGCTGGTTCTACAGGGGCTGACGCTGCCGCCGCTGATCCGCGCGCTGGGCCTGGCCGGCAGCAAGGATGGCGATAACGAAGAGCTGGAGGCTCGGCGAGAAGTGCTGGGCGCTGCGTTGAAGCACCTGGAAGCCGAGGCCGAGAGCGCTCGCGGAACGGACCTGGAGCACAGCTTCGACGACCTGCTGCACAAGTACCGGCATCGTTATGAAGCAGTCTGCGATAGCTGCCACGGCACGCCGCAAGATAGTCATGCGGCGGTTGAGCGGCTGCATCGCGCGGGCTCGATAGCGCTGGGCGCTACGCAGGTAGAGCGCCGCGAGCTGATCAAGATGCGTGAGGAAGGCCGCATTGGCGACGACGTTATGCGACGCCTGGAGCGCGAGCTGGACCTGGTGGAAACACGCATGACGGGCGTGTAAACGGCAAGCAAGACGCGCCCTCCAATGGAAGGCGCGTCGCGTCTTGCCTGGGACGACTACGGGAGCAAACCGGTCACCGTGCCAACCGTACCGCTCACCGGCTGCCACACATACGTCGTCATGCTGAAGGGCGGCAACGTGACAGCGGAGGCGTTCCACTTGCCTGTCAACACACGCGGCGAGACCAGCTGCGAGGTCTCGTTCATGTCCGTGATGTTGGCGGAAGTCAGCTGCGTGATGGTCGTCGGCGTCGTCAGCGGGAAGCCCGTAAGCGACAGCGTCGTTGCTGAAGTGCGGCTCATGTTGATGATCACCAGCGACGTATTCAAGCCATCCGAGAACGCGTACGAGCGGATATTCTGCACGTTGTTCACGGCCGGCAGAGAATCATTCTGGCTGACGGGCTGGTTGTACGTCGGCATGTTGACCTGCGTCGTCTGCAGCATGGTCGGCAGCACGGCGGCGTTGACCATCTGCTCGGCCAGCCAGGTGGGCCGCTTGATGTTGCTCTGGCTCCCAACGGCGCCGCCTATGTCCAGCACCGCGCCCCAAAGGTTCGTGCGGATGCCCGTGACCGTGACGTTGTGCGTGCCGGTCAGCGTGAACAGGTTTTGCGGCTTCACGCCCAGACCCATCAGCTGCAGCATGTGATCCGCCACCGCGATGCCTGAGCCAACCGTGCTCGTCATCTGGTCCATGGCCGCCTGCGACGCATAGCCATTGACCGTGCCGATGTTCTCCTCGTACACACCCATGTCGTCGCCGTTCGCCGTCAGGTCCGTATAAAGCCGTCCTTCGAGCCCCGCGATGGGGTCGTCAAAGGCCTGCACCTCGCCGTACAGCGGACCGTAAATCGCTTCGAGCGATGCACCATCGTTGAACGTTCCGTACAGGTACGGGGCCTCGCTCATCATGAACGGAACGGTGATCTGCTGGCGCACATGCGACTCCCAGAACAGCGCTGTGGCACCATCCGGAGTGGTCGTGTTCCAGCCATCCGCGACGAGCGTGATGCCCGTGCTGGGCCAGTTTGCGCTGGCATGCGCGGCGGTAAAGATGTCATTGGCGTGCTGGCCGTAGGTGACCGGATCGCCCGTATTATTGGCATCCGTAATGGAGTTCCAGCTCTCGTTGCCGAGCTCCAGGTAGATCACCGGGAACACGCTGGTCCAAGGCTGAGTCTGCCCGCGAGCGGCACGCTTGGCCCCGTACGGCGTGCTGCTGGAGCCACCGAGCCACTGCACCAGATTCTGCATTTCTGCAGGCGTAATCGTCTCCGGCAGCGTAATCCACGGGCGCGCACCGGTGCTCTGCGCGAGCTGCAGGGCCTGGAAATAATCGACGGATGGGTTCTGCACGTAGGTCTTGGTGGTGGCGGAAAGCGCAGGACGGCGAAGGCCCATGCGTGAAATCGCGTCGTCAATCTTGACGGCAAAACCGGCGCCATCCATAAAGCGAATCGTGCCCGGATGCAGAGCCTGCAAAGCGCTCAACGCAGCCGCGCGGAACGGTGATGGATTGTTGCTTTCAACGCGGGTCAACGACACATCATCGAGCAGGATAGACCCACCCAGCACCTGGATCGTCACGCGTCCATTGCCGAACTGCTGAACCTCATTCGCCGTGAATGGCAACGAGTAAGTACCCCAGCCAGGGGTCAGCGTCTGCGTCTTCTGAAACAGTGTCACGAAGCCCGTTGGGGCCAAACGCTCCACCAGAATGTTGACCGTGAAGGAGCTTTCCGGACGCGCCATGAAATTGAAGGCGTACTGCCCGTTGAGCTGCGTTGCAGAGGTCCCGGGAGTGTCCGTCTGATCGAAATAATGGATGATGCTCTCATACCCGTTTGTGCCGTCGAGCACCAGCGACTGTGCGCCATCGCCCGCGTCCCACTGCTCCACCAGCGCGCTGCCGTTGCCGCCTGCGATCCAGCCGGAGATGTCCGACAAGGCGTTGGACGGGAAGGTTCCTTCGAGCACCAGGTGCGTCGTTCCGGGGACCGCGCTCAGGTTGAACACAAGTCCCTGGCTGCCGTTGGCGGGCCCCTGCGAGACCACATACCCCGTGTTGCCGGCGCCCACCACCTGCGGACGAAACGTCCAGTGAAATGCGAAATCCTGGGGCCAGCCCGCATACGGATTATCCGCCGTGCAGGTATAGCCAACGAGCGTGCGGCAGTTGATGTACACCGCGCCGGTCGGCTGCTCGAAGCCCTCATTGTCGTACAGCAGATTGTCTTTCAGCAGGTAGGACGCGCCATCCACGTTGATGCCGGCGGGGATCACCTTGCTCTGGCGAACGCTGCTGGTCAACGTGATCGTAGGCTGATTGGCGGGCGGGGCAAGCTGGGCGGAAACAGAGAGAGCGGCAAGGCACACCAGTGCACTGCAGGCAGAAGAGAGGCGGAAACGCGACATGGAAAGCTCCGGGGAGGAAGCGTGCTCCTCTCCACGGATCCTGCCTTGAGTGGTCTCAGGTGCAAGCCGCGGAGAGGTGGTTACCCTCTTACTTTCGGCGCTCGCACGGTCCACGTCTATGCCACTTGCGTTCGCAAAAAGCCCGCAATCCGATCAGCCGGACCATGCGTAGGGCGTGACCATAGTGCCGTTTCCGCGCCACCTTTGCTTGTGCTTAGGGCAATCCAGTGCTAAAACTACGCAGTCACCTGGGCACTGCGTCCTTTGCGGCGCTCATGCCAAGCTTGAATGGCACGATGCGATCATAGCCCGCCTTACATACCGGCGCGTCGAAGCATATGTGGAAGGACAATAGCCGATTGAAGAGCTCGACGTCATTCGCGGTCACACTCCAGATCAGGAGGTGGCCATTGGTAATCGTGGCCATGCTTCCAACATAGGTGTAGCCGGCCGATTCGGTCCCCGTCCGCTTGCCTTTATCATCCTTGGAAGGGCCGCCAGCGCTGGCGAAGATGACCGTTCTGCCTTGCACCTTGTAGTCGATCGTTTTCGACAATGCAGGGATGCCCTCGATATGGCGGATGCCCTCCACAGAACGCCCCAGAGCATCTTCCTGCGTGCGTCCGGGGGAGTCCTTCGCAAGGCAGTCTGCATCGATTTCGGCCAGCGATACTCCGCCGGTAGGCGCGATGGGTACTTGCTTCCCCACAGTTAACGGATGCGCCGGATCCCTGGCTAGGTCCGGTCCTGTGCCAACCGCGAAGACAGTGGGCGCGCAGGGGTCCGCACCCCTGTGTTGCGGATCATCCTTCGCATGCAGGGCGAAGCGCGAGCGATAGCTATAGTTACCGATGGTGTCCGGCCCCTCCGGTCGCACCTCGTCATTGAAGTACATGGCGAGTTGCATGCCGGAGGAAGTGTAAACATGCGTCGTCGCGGAAGGCTGGTCGCCCTGTGCCAGAGCCACAGAAGCGGATACCATGCCAAGTGCAAACGCTCTTTTCACGACGCCAGCTCGAGCACTGGGTCATCCCAGCCGCCGGGCGGCACCACGTTCGGCTTCTGCTCAGACGGCCCCCACGTGTGCACCGCATACTTGCTCACGGGCGTGTCTTCCTTGAGCACCGGGTCGACAATCCGCCACGCCTCTTCGACGTAATCCTGCCGCGCAAACAGCGAGGGGTCGCCGTCCATCGCGTCCGTCAGCACACGCTCGTAGGCTTCCATGGCGCCCGGCGCCTCGTGCTTGCTCAGCACGAGCTCGCAGCTTTCGCGTGGCTGATTGCTCTCCTGCGCGGCGACGGAGACGTTCAGCGCAATCGCCAGGTCCGGGCTGATGCGGAAGCGCATGTAGTTCTGCGGCAGGTCGGGGTTACCGGCAATCGTCGCGGGCGGACGCTTAAAGCGCACCAGCGCCTCCGTGCAGGTGACCGGAAGGTTCTTGCCGGAGCGCACGTAGAAGGGCACGCCCTCCCAGCGCCAGTTTTTGACCTCCAGCCGGATGGCCGCAAAGGTCTCCGTCTTGGACCCCGGCGCGACACCCTTTTCGTCCAGGTAGCCCTCAAACTGGCCGCGTACCAGATTGTCCGCGGTGATGGCCGGGATGGCACGCAGCACGTTGGCCTTGGCGTCGCGCAGGCTGGCGCTTGAACCATCTGCCGCCGGCTCCATGGCCAGGTTGCAGATGATCTGGAACAGGTGGTTCTGGATCACGTCGCGGATGGTGCCGGTGGGATCATAAAAGCCGCCGCGACCCTGCACGCCGAAGTCCTCGGCCATCGTGATCTGGATGGATTCCACGTAGTTCCGGTTCCACAAGGGCTCCAGAAAGGCGTTTGAAAAGCGGAATGAAACCATGTTGTACACCGGGCCCTTGGCCAGGTAATGGTCGATGCGAAAGATGGACGTTTCCGGGAACGAGCCGAGCAAAATCCGGTTCAGTTCCTGCGCGCTCGCCAGATCGTGCCCAAACGGCTTTTCGACGATGATGCGCGCGTCCGTGCCGCAGCCAGACTTCACCAGCTTTTCGACGACCGTCTCAAACAGCGAGGGCGGAATAGCAAGGTAGTGCGCGGGATTCCTGGCGCCTTCCATGGCCTTATGTACGGCCTCAAACGTGGCGTCATCAGCATAGTCGCCATCGACATACTTCAGCAGCTTGCTCAGCTTTTCCCAGGCCACCGGGTCGCAGCCGCCATGCTTTTCCAGCGAATCCTTGGCGCGCGCCATGAACTGCTCCAGCCCCCAGCCCGCCTTCGCTACGCCGATCACCGGCACGTCCAGCGAGCCGCGCTTCACCATCGCCTGCAGCGCGGGGAAAATCTTTTTGTAAGCCAGGTCCCCAGTTGCGCCGAAAAAAACAAGTGCGTCCGATTGAGCCGGTGCTGCCTGAGCCTCTGCCACGGTATTCTCCTGGTGCTGCCTGCGTGCAAGTCAACCGCCCCAGACTACCACCGACCGCGCCCTCTCAGGTACGCTCAAAGCAGCCATTTTCCGGAGCTCTATGCGCCTCTTCTTTTCTGCCGTTTTCGTCCTGCTGATGGCCCAAACCGCCTGCGCCGCGCCCACTTACGGCTGTAAAGTCGTAGCGCGCTTGCCACATTCCACCGCGAACTACACGGAAGGCTTCTTCTTCAAAGACGGCCTCTTCTACGAGGGCACCGGGCGCGAGGGGCACTCCGTAATCCAGGCCACCGAGCCCGCCACCGGCAAGATCGTGCGCCAGTACACCGTGCCCGCGCAATACTTTGGCGAAGGCATCGTCGACTTTGGCGACAAGCTGCTGGAGTGGACCTGGCAATCGCACACTGGCTTCTTCCTCGACCTGAAAACCCTGCAGGTCACCGGCCAGTTCAAGTACGACGGCGACGGCTGGGGCATGACCCGCAACGACACCGAAATAATCACATCCGACGGCACGTCCGTCCTGCGCTTCCGCTCGCCGAATACGTTCGACGTCAAGCGCCAGATCGTGGTCCGCGATGGATCAACGCCAATCCGCGACCTTAATGAACTGGAGTACGTGAAGGGCGAAATCTACGCCAATGTCTGGCACTCGGACCGCATCGCGCGCATCTCGCCGGTAGATGGCAAGGTCCTGGGCTGGATTGACTGCGCTGGCCTGCTGCCGAAGGATCAGATGGTCGATGGTGAGTCCGTGCTGAACGGGATCGCCTACGACGCCAGAAAGGACCGGCTCTACGTGACCGGCAAGCAATGGCCGACGATCTTCGAGATCAAAATAACGCCTCCAACACATTGACCCACTTCCCTCAGAAATGGCTGCCGTTTGGCATCGCTTGAGAGCACGGCTTCAGCCGTGCCATCAAGCCCCCCCACGACAACTACGGCTTTAGCCGCCGAGGTACGCTTTCGAACATCACGCCACGCGATGGAGAGCAGACCTCAGCGGCTAAAGCCTCCCAGCCATTCGGAATCCAGATGGCAGGCTAATGCCTTGCCAGTAAGCACGACAAGACCAAGCACTAAGCACTAAGCAAGACTGACGAAGACGTAGCCCACAGTGAAAGCAAAAAGGGACCCACCGAAGCGGGTCCCTTTTGTCTTTCAAAACTTCATTTCGAGAAGCTGGCAATCGCCGCGGCTTCATCGTCCGAAACATCAAATACGGTATACAGCTTCGTGATCTGCAGAAGATCGTGCACCTTCTTGGTCAGGTTGAGCAGCTTGAGCTCGCCGCCGCCGTTCTTCACGGTCGTAAAGGCACTAACAAGCTCGCCGATGCCGGAGCTATCGATGTAGTCCACGCCGCCCAGGTTGAGCAGAATCTTGTTCGAACCCTTGGCGAGAACATCGCGCACGGCGTCGCGGATGGTGACCGAGCCTTCGCCCAGCGTGATACGTCCGTTCAGATCCAGAACCGTGACGCCGTCGACCTGGCGCGTCTTGAATTTCATGCTCATCGAATAGGTCTCCTCAATAATTTGTTGAAACTGAACTACGGGCGGCGCTTGATCATCGTGATCTCCGTCCCCGGAGATAGCTGGCGAAAGTGTACCTCATCCATGAACGCACGCATAAGGAAGACTCCGCGGCCGGAGGTACGCATCAGGTTTTCAGGCGCCAGCGGATCCGGAATCGTCGCCGGATCAAGTCCTCCGCCCTCGTCCGCCACCTGGATCGTCAAGGCCTCTTCGGACAGCGTAAAGGTGGCCGTAACCTGCTTGGCGGCGTCGTACTTGTTGCCGTGAACGATCGCGTTGACCGCCGCCTCGCGCGTGACCATGGCCATGTTTGAGGCCATATCTTCATCAAAGCCGGCACGCTGCGCATACGTCAGCGTCGTTTGCTCAACCGCGTCGACACTTGCGAGTGCGGAGGCCAGGGTGAAGGTTTCGCGAGCTTGGGTCGGGTCCGGCACAGTTGGGTGAAGTGTCTGATGGACAGGCGCAAAAGTCAAGATAAAGCGAAAAACCGTGTCGCCCTCTACATCACTGACCTGCGATGAGATGGATCGGAGACCGTAGAATGAACGTCTATGATTGCCCACCTGCGCGGAGTGCTGCTGACCAAATCGCCCAACCAGGCCATCGTCGAATGTGCCGGTGTGGGCTACGACGTGGCCATCTCAGTCGCCACGTTCAGTGCGCTGCCGGCCGAAGGCGCCGAGGCCCGCCTGTTCATCTACACGCGCGTCGCGGAGGACGCACTGGCGCTTTTTGGCTTCGCAGAAATGCAGGAAAAACGCCTGTTTGAGAAGCTCCTGACGATCTCCGGCATCGGCCCCAAGCTCGCCATCACGGTGCTGAGCGGCATTGACGCCGGCCGCCTGGTCACCGCTATCCGCAGCGGCGATCACGCCACGCTGGTGCGCATACCCGGCATTGGCAAAAAGACCGCAGAGCGCGTGGTGCTGGAGTTGAAAGACAAGCTCGAAGGGCTTGCCAGCGGAGAAGAATCAGCCCCCACTGTGAGCCACGGCGAAGCCGGCGAGGACGCACTCTCCGCACTGCTGAACCTCGGCTACCAACGCGCCGCGGCAGTCAAAGCGATCGAGGTAGTAATTAAGGAAGACCCCGCAGTCAAGGGCGATTTCGAGGCGCTCTTCCGCGCGGCTATGCAGCGAATCCGCTGATAGACTGGCGATGCTTTCTTTGTAGGCGGGACGCTCGTAAGGGCACTACCGGGGATCAAAAGCTTCGCCCTGAAAAGCGAAACACCTCGGGGTAAGGGCCCCGAGGCGATCCTATGAGGAGGTACTGAACCCATGAGACCGATACGAGTCGAATGGGGGAAGTGCGTTTCCCGCCGTCCGGTGCCATTTACAAGGCTGATGCTAGTTTCTTCTCCGCCAACCCGGGTGTCAGGAAATTAGCTACGCTCGCCGCCGGTACTTGATCGCAAATTCATACCCATCATTCGGCGGAAACAGCTCCGCCATCAGCTTCAACCGAGCCCCCAGCGCTGCCGGTGCCAGCAGCGGATACTCGCGCTCCCGCAGCTCCGAGTAGTCAAAATCCACCGCCAGCGATAGCTGGTAAATTGCCAGAGCATCCGCGAAAGCCGCCTCCAGAAACTCACCCTTGGCCTTCTCGTCGAACTGCGGCGACTCAATGAGGGTCGACTTCGGCGCACGATCGGGCCGCTTTTCACGAAGGCTGCGGCTGGTCGGCGCCGTGGCCGGTTTGTGCCCTGCCAGCGCATCCTGCCGAGCCTCAAACGCATCCTGGCTCGTTTCCCCACGTACTGCCCCGAGCGCCTGCGACCAGGCCAACTCAACAAAAGCCTGCGGAATCCCGGCCGCCGCGGCAAAAGCATGCCCCACATTGATGTAGAACTCGAACGCCAGCGCGAAATTGTCTTCCAGCAGACGCGCGGAGATGAACACCCCTTCGTGTGCAGGCTCGGAATCAGTCGCGGCAAGCCCCACATTCCGGTGGCAAATTGCCTCGTCCGATAGCTCCGCCGTGTAGTTCACCGCGACCATCGTTTCGTTGTCCGCGAGCTTTTTACCAGCCGCCTCAGCCAGCGTAAGCGGAACAAAGTAGAAGCCGCGTGAGCCCAGCGCCGGCGCAATCGTAGCCGGCACCGCTTCCACAATGCGGTTCAGATCCAGGTCTGCAATCCGCGTCTCGCCAAAGCTGGCAAAGCGGACACCGTTGGGGGAGCGGCGCAACGTCATCGTGCGCGCCAGCTCGGTTGCGGGAAGTACAAGAGAAGTCTCGGTTTGTGCGCCTTCGGCCATGTAGGTCTATTCTAAATGCTATGGCAAGCGTGGCGTTCAACGAGAAAAAGAGCCTGGCAAACGGGTACGTTTTTGGGGCTCCCATCAAGGATTTCGGCTTTTTCGGCATCATCCTCATCAGCCTGGCAACCGGCATGATGGGCTTCCTGATTGCCACCTTCATCGGGATCCTGAGCCTGGTCATTTACAACCATAACGGCCACACCGCGGACCTGAGCCACAGCTATAAATACGGCGGCGTCGCGGCCGGCCTTTTTGTGCTGCTCGTTGTAGCGATCTACCTCGGCAGTTTCTGGGTCAAGCGTGTCTTTCGCAAAGCGTAGCCGCTGCTTTAAGCGAGCGAACAATTCGGGTGCCCCAGGTCTCGCTTCTGAGACCTGGGTTCCTTCGTGCACAATTGCTACCAGACCTTGCAAACCGGAGCATGCACCATCGGCTGCCCGGCCTTACAGCTAAACGCCTGCTGGAACTGCGGCAGGTTCGACACCACCCCATTGATCCGAGCAAACCCAGGCGAGTGCGGATCCGTAGCCGCCGAGAGCCTCAATTGCTCCGGCCGCTGATTCTCACAAGCCCACTGCGCCATCCCGACAAAGAACCGCTGATCCGGCGTAAATCCATCCACCGTCGCCAGCTGCTGCCCCGCCACCTGCTGCTTCCAGGCGATGTACGCAATCAGCGTCCCGCCCAAATCTGCGACATCCTCGCCGCTCGTCAGCTTCGAATTCTCGTGGACGTCATCAACAACCACGTAAGACGCGTACTGGTCCCGTACGCAGTTGATACGGTCCTCAAAGCCCTTCGCATCGGCCTCCGTCCACCAGTCGCGCAGATTGCCCTTGGCATCGAACTGCCTGCCCTCATCGTCGAAAGCGTGCGTCAGTTCATGCCCAATCGTCGCGCCGGTGTTGCCGTAGTTCGGCGCGTCGTCCAGCTTTACGTCGTAAAGCGGAGGCTGCAGCACGCCCGCCGGGAAGTTGATGTCGTTCATCTGCGGGTTGAAGTAAGCGTTCACGGTCGGCGGCGTCATCCCCCACTCCGTCCGATCCACCGGCTGCCCCAGCTTATGCCATTGCCGAGCCTCATCGAACGCCATCGCGCGCTCCACATCCCCAAAATAATCCATCGGCTTCACCGTCAGCGACGCGTAATCGCGCTCCTTGTCCGGGTACCCGATCTTGTTCCGTATAGCCGCCAGCTTACGTAGTGCCTCCGCCTTGGTCGCCGGCGTCATCCAGTCCAGCGACTGGATTTCCTGCTTCATCGCCGCCTCAATCTGCACCGTCATCAGCTGCGTTTTCGCCTTCATATCGGGCGAAAAAGTACGCCGCACAAACTCCGCTCCCAGCGCTTCTCCCAGGTAGCGATCCACCTGCCGCGTGCAGGTCTTCCAGCGCGGCGGCATCGCCGGGATGCCACGCAGCGTGGTTGAAAAGAAGTCAAATGACGCCTGCTGAAACGGCATGGAAAGCGAGCCAGCCGAAGCCCTCGCCAGATGGAACCGCAGATAAGCCCGCAGCGACTCCAGCGGCTCCGCGGAAAGCTCCGCGCTGGCCGTCTTCAAAGCGTCCGGCTGCGACACATTCAACTGCCCCTTCACGGTCGTGCCCCCAACCGTCAGGAAGTACTGCTTCCAATCGATCGCCGGCGCCAACACCTGCAACTCCGCCACCGTCATTGGGTGGTAAGTCTTGTGCGGATCACGCCGGTCGACGCGCGAAAGCTGCGCCTGCGCCAGCGCCGTCTCAATCCGCAGAATGGAAGCCGCATCATCCGCCGCCGCCACCGGCGACTCCCCCACCATGCCCAGCAGACGCACGATATACGCCGTGTACTGCTCACGAATCTTTGCCGATTTTGCATCCTGCTTCAGGTAGTAGTCACGGTCCGGCAGCCCCAGCCCGCCGGCCCCCACCTCCGCAATGATCAACGACGAATCCAGCGCATCCTGCCCTGTCCCCGACCCAAAAAAGTAAGACCCCGCCCCGTCATGCTGCAGCGGCCCAATCGCCGCCAGCAGCGCCGGCCGCGTGCTCAGCCCATTGATCTTTGCCAGCCCAGCCTTGATCGGCTCATAGCCGCGTTGATCGATAGCCGCCGTATTCATGCACGCGCCAAAGTAGTCGCCGATCTTTTGCTGGTCCGGCGTCCTCTGCTTCATTGCTGAAGCGTCCTGCAGAATGCCCCACAAAAACTGCTGATTCAGCGTCCCCAGCTTGCCGTACACGGACCATGAAGCCTGGTCTGCGGGAATAGGATTCAGCTTCTGCCAGCCGCCACAGGAAAACTTGTAGAAGTCCACGCAGGGGTCCACCGTCCGGTCCAGCGACGTCAGATCAAGCGATGGCGAATACGGCATCGCCTGCAGCGGCGAGGGTGCGGATACCCCGGTCTGGGCATGGAGCGAGGTTGCAGCGGCAAGGACGAGGGCGGCGACAAAAGCAGAGCGCATCGGTTCTCCTGAAGTTTCCCAATTCTAAAGCAGCACCGCCCAGCACCTATTCTGAACATGTTCAAAATAATTGTTGCAAACCTTAAAGTCGGGAGTATTCTTTATTTGAACGTGTTCAAAATATAGATCTCGAAGGTGACGCGATGAACGTAGCAGCTTGTTACTTCAGCTATCTGGCTATCAGCATTGGACTTACGGTTTGGGTTGCACGCACGCTCCACCGCAGCGGCCGCGTCTTCCTGGTAGACGCCTTTCACGGCAACCAGGAACTCGCTGATAGCGTCAACCACCTGCTCGTCGTCGGCTTCTACCTGGTCAACGTCGGCTACATCGCGCTCGCGCTCCGGACAGATAGCCCTATGGAGACTTTCCGGCAGATCATCGAGCTTGAAAGTGTAAAGATAGGGGTAGTTCTGTTGATCCTGGGCGCGATGCACTTCTTCAACATCCTGGTTTTTGCGAAAATGAGAAGCAAGGCCACGAACCGCGCGCCGCTGCAGCCACCACCGCCGCCGCGCCCGGCCTTCAGCGGGAATTGAGGTTTGCTTGGCTGTTGAAATCGCATTGGAGAAGTTGGCGCCGGAAAAGTCCGGAGCCGACAAGCTCAAAAAATCCGAGGAAACGCGCGGCCGCATCCTGGAGGCCGCGCTCTCGATTTTCCGTGAACGCGGCTTTGAAAAAGCCACCATGCGCGAGATCGCCGTGGAAGCCGGAGTCGCAGTCGGTGCGGCGTACTACTATTTCGACTCCAAAGACGCCATCGTCATGGCCTTCTACGAGCGCGCACAGGGTGAAATGCACCCGCAGATTGAAAGCGCGCTCGACACCGCGAAGAATCTTGAAACCAGGCTTCGCGCCGTCATCGACACTAAACTGCACTACTTTGCACCGAATCGCAAGCTCCTCGGCGCCCTGAGTGCGCACACCGATCCCGAGCATCCGCTGTCACCGTTCTCGGCCGAAACCACTATCATCCGCGAGCAGGACATCGCCTCCTTTGAGCGCGCCGTCGCTGACAGCGGCGTAAAGCTCCCGCGCCAAACCGCGCCCTACCTCGGGCGGCTCCTGTGGATGTACCAGATGGGCCTCATCCTGTTCTGGGTCTACGACAAAAGCCCCGACCAGCAGCGCACCCATCTGCTCTACGAGAAAACACTCAAGATGCTCCTCGTGACGCTAAAAATCGCCGGTTTCCCCCTGCTGCGCCCCCTCCATAAGCTCGCCGGCGACCTCCTCACCGTCATCTACGGCGAGTAGCCCCCCGCCGCCAAGGCACTCCAGCCTTGGGTTCCCACTTGGTTGTCATCCCCGGAGGGGACTTGCTTTTAGCTTGACGCTGCACAAAGCCTGCCGCAGCCCGCCTTACATAGGGGCAAGTCTCTATCCGGCCACCAATGGTTATGAGCCCTGCGGCTAGAGTCGCATTCGAGCCATACACGCGTTCAACCCTCACAACGCGGCTAGAATAAAGCCAGATGGAGCCCGCCGCACTTTTCCCGACCGCGCCCGACCCGCGCATCCTCAAGCTTCAAGCCCTGCTGCTAGCCCACTACGGCCGCCCCCCGGCACGCGAGCCCTGGGACCCCCTCGCCCAGTTCATCTATTCGCTGCTCAGTTCCCGAACCAAAACCGAGGAATCGCACCAGGTAATGCGCGATCTCCGCGCCCGCTTCAGCACCTGGGAAGAGCTCCGCGAAGCCTCGATCGAAGACATCGAACGCACTATCCAGGTGGTGACATTTCCGGAGGTCAAGGCCCCGCGCTTGAAGCTCGCGCTCATGCAGATCACTGCGCGCTACGGCTCACTCACGCTGGACTTCCTGGCCAAATACCGCACAGAAAAGATCCGGGAATGGCTCGAGTCCTTTGAAGGCGTGGGCCCGCAAATCTCCGCTGCCGTCGTCAACTTCAGCACGCTGCGCCGCCGCGCGCTCTGTGTGGACGCGAACCACCTCCGCGTCGTCCAGCGCCTCGCTCTGACCCCCCGCGCGGACGGCGGCATCACCGAGCAGCGCCTGATGCGCCTGATTCCGGAAGACTGGGACGCCGCCATGCTCGACGAGCATCACTCCCTGGTCAAGCTACACGCGCAAACCCTCTGCATCTTTGCGGATCCGCTTTGCGGCAAGTGTCCTCTGCTGGACATGTGTCCCACTGGCCAGAAAAACCTTGCAGCGCGAAAATAAATCCTCGCGAACCGTGCCGGTCTAACGTCTCATCCAACAAGGTACGATAGGTAAGCGAGAGTCAGCGCTGCCCTGCCGCCCGAAAGCCCCGTAACTCCCACGTGATGAAGTCTTTCCCACCCCACATCCCGGCTTCCTGCACTGCTCCCTCGCGCCTGCGCAGGCTGGGTCTGCTGGTGCCGCTGCTGCTGACCCTGACTGGCTGTCAGACAATCCGCCAGGTCAATAAAACGGTGATCGCCCCGCACTTGATGGATGCCACGCTGGACCAGTTGCTTGCCAGCATTGATTCCCGTTACGCCGCCATTCAAAGCTTCACCGCTAAAACGGACATTCTTGCATCTACCGGCGGCGCGCGTACCGGCGAGGTGAAAGAATTTCCTTCGCTGACCAGCTACATCATTCTGCGCAAGCCGTCAGACCTGTACGTCCTGATGCAGAAACCCTACGTCGGCTCGCGCGCGATCGCGATGTCGTCCGACGGTAAGAATTTCCGGCTGGTCGTTTCGCTGCTCAAGACCAGCGCGTACGAAGGGCCTGACGCCCCTTCCACCAAGCCCGGCAAAGGCGGCCTGGATAGCCTGCGGCCCAACATTATTCGCAACGCCTTGCTTATTGCCCCGCGGCAGCCGGATGAGTTCATCACCGAAGCCGAAAATTCTCGCATCCTGGCACCTGCCAAAGGAAAGCAGAACGCGGTCGAAGAACCCGACTACGACATTTCCTTCCTGCGCGCAAAGGAAAATCAGGTGCTCGAAATTATCCGGGTTGTGCACATTTCCCGCACGACCCTGCTCCCGTACCAGCAGGATCTGTACCAGAACGGCCACATTGTCACGACCGTGAGCTACGACAATTACCAGAAATTCGGCGATATCGACTTTCCCATGAGCATCGCCATCAACCGCCCGATTGATGAGTATTCGCTCAAAATCACGGTCAACAAGCTCACCCTGAACCAGAAAATCGATGACGAGCAGTTCAAGGTCACCTTCCCCGAAGGCACCGTTGTCCAGAAGATGCAGTAGCAATTCACCCTGGTGTAAGCCGACTGAACCCAGCTGGGCTTCGCAGCCGTTGCAGCAGCAAACGGACAGGTTCCTACCCATTTACGATAGACGCAGCGTGAACCACTGGATCGAAATCTCAGCAGACAACCTGCAGCACAACTACCGCGCGCTGCAGCAAGCCGCCGGCCCCGCCACGGAAGTGCTCGCCGTCATCAAGGCCAACGCCTACGGCCACGGTGCTGTGCTGTGCGCCGAGCACCTCGTCCAGGCCGGCGCCCGCTGGCTCGGCGTCACCAACGCAGACGAGGGCGCACGCGTCCGCGCTACCGTTGGCCCGGCCCCCCGCATCTTGGTAATGTCCGGCTTCATGCCGCCAGACGTCCCGCTCCTCGCCGCCCACGACCTTACCCCCGTCGTCTGGACCCCTGAGCACCTCCACTGGCTTACGGCTCACCCTGGCCTCCCCGTCCACATGGAAGTCGATACCGGCATGAGCCGCCAAGGCGTCCTCCCGGCCGATCTCCCCGCGCTCCTGGCCTATCCTGGCCTGAACGTGGAAGCTCTCTTCACTCACTTCACCGCGTCAGAAGACGCTCCAGAAAGCCACACCCTGCACCAGCAGCAGCTCTTCTCACAAGCCGTAGCCGCAGCTCTTGAAGCCGGAGCGAAGCCCACTTATATTCACGCCGGGAACTCCTCTACGGTCGATAATCCAACGTCCGACCCATGGCTCGCTAAGCTGGCCGCATCCGCCGGCGCCCAGGCGATGGTGCGCACCGGCCTCGCCCTGTACGGCTACACGCTGCCGACCGCGAACCCCCAAGTCAAAGCCGCGTTGCGCCCCGTCCTCATCTGGCGAGCCCGCATCCTCTCCGTCCGCACCCTGGCCCCCGGCGACCCCGTAGGTTACAGTTCCACCTTCACCGCGGCGGCCGAAATGCGCATCGCTCTGCTCCCCGCAGGCTACGCCGATGGTCTGCGCCGCGAACTTTCCGGCCCGGCAGGCTGGGTCATCATGGCCGGCCAGCGAGCCCCCATCCTCGGCCGCATCTCCATGAACCTCACCGTGGTCGACATCACCCACCTCCCCCACGTCCAGCCCAACGATGAAGCCATCCTCCTCGGCCCCGGCATCACCGCCGAAGACCACGCCACGCTCGCCGGCACCATCGCCTACGAAATCCTCTGCGGTCTCCACCCCTGCAGCTAGTCCTGGCGATTCGGCGATCACGCCCCCTTCCTCGATCATCACCCTAAACCTTGGTTGTGATCCCCGGAGTGGATTGCTTTCGCTTTTGACCGAGCCAAGAGCCACCCCTTTTGCTCCCATCCCAAGCGGATTTGCCTACACCGTCGCACCCCGCTACCATCGCAATATGGAATCCCCGCAGACCCCCGCCACCAGCTCCGCCCGCCGCTCTGAAGACATCGCGCTCGACCTCCTCAAGTTCGTCGCCTCCCACGCCAACGTAGGCCAGAAGTCGCCTGGCGGCACCGGCTTCGGCATCCCGTCCAGCGCCAAGCCAGAAGACCAGGTAGCCAACCTCCTCGACCTCTACAGCCGCTGCCGCGAAGCGGTCGAAGCCCCCATCGAAAAGTAAGTTGCCCGAACCAACAAGCATCGCCGTCATCGGCGCAGGCGCCTTCGGCCGCAACCATCTCCGCGTCTACCGCGAGCTGGAGCTGGCCGGAGAGCCGGTGCGCCTGACCGCCGTCGTCGACGCCAACCCGCAAGTCCGCGCCGAAGCCGCCGCTAAATACAACATCCCCGCCTTTGCGACGGTCGAAGCACTCCTCGCAGAGTCGAAGCCTGACGCCGCCAGCGTCTGCGTCCCCACCATCCATCACGCCGCCGCAGCCACACCCCTCCTGCAAGCCGGCGTCAGTTGCCTGATCGAAAAACCCTTCGCCGCGACGCTTGAAGAAGCCGACGCCCTCACAGCCCTGGCCGCCGCCAACAACTGCACACTCCAGATCGGCCACCTCGAGCGCTTCAACCCCGCCGTCATCGCCGTGCGCGCCCACCTCAACCGGCCCATGTTCTTCGAGTCCCACCGCCTCAGCGTCTTCACCCCGCGCTCGCTCGACGTCGACGTAGTCCTCGACCTAATGATCCACGACTTAGACATCGTCCTGTCTTTGGTCGACTCCCCCGTCCGCGAAGTCCGCGCCGTGGGCCTCCCCGTCCTGTCCCAAACCGTCGATATCGCCAACGTCCGAATCGAGTTCGAGTCTGGCTCCATCGCCAACTTCACCGCCTCGCGCGTCTCTACCGAGCGCGTCCGCAAGCTGCGTTTCTTCCAGCCACACCAGTACTTGTCGCTCGATTTCGCCCGCCAGGACCTGCTCTTAATTGACGTCACCGCCGCTGCCGGCCTCACCCACGAGCAGCTCACCGCGCTCATCGAAAAGCACTCCAAGCCCGAGCCCGAGGGCGCCCCCCGCCATCCCACCGCCGGACTCAGCATGAGCAAGCTTCCCGTCGCCCCAGGCGAGCCGCTAAGCCTCGAACTCCAGTCGTTCCTGCACGCCATCCGCACCCGCACCCAGCCCGTAGTAGACGGCCAGGCCGGCCGCCGAGCCCTGGCCTTAGCCCTGGAAATCAACGAAGCCATAGCCGCCCACACCAAACGCGCCGGCCTCTAGCACCCGTTTCTTCGTCGCCTCCGCGCGGGATCTGCAGTCGTCGTTGCTTCTGAGATAGGTCGAGGCTTTAGCCTCGACATTGAGGGCCGCAGAACAAAACGGGCTTTAGCCCCCGGGATTCGATCTCTTCCATGATCCAACTCGTCACGCATTGCGCCTAGTACTCCCCGCCCCCACCACCGCTATGCGTGTCATCCGCATCCATAAAGATCGTAAATTCCGATAAAAAGCGCATCTTCACTGACCCCGTAGGCCCGTTTCTCTGCTTGGCGATGATGATTTCCGCCTGCCCCTTGATGTCTTCGTTCTCGCGATCGTAGTACTCCTCGCGATGAATGAAGCACACCACGTCCGCGTCCTGCTCAATCGATCCCGATTCACGCAAATCGCTCAGCAGCGGCTTTTTATCGCCGGTCCGTTGTTCCGATCCACGCGATAGCTGCGACAGCGCCACCACCGGAACCTTCAGCTCCTTTGCCAGCGCCTTCAGCCCTCGCGAAACGGAAGAAACCTCCTGCGTACGATTCTCGAACTTCTTCTGCTGCGCCCCCGCCGACCCGGTCATCAGCTGCAGGTAGTCGATCACGATCAAATCCAGCGACCCTTCCTGCTGCTTCAACCGTCGCGCCTTGGCCCGCATTTCCGCCAGCGAGATTCCCGGCGTGTCATCCACAAACAGCTTCGACTCCATCAACCGCTCGAGTCCACGGCTGAGCTTGTCCTTATCATCGCGCCCCAAAAAGCCGGTCTGCAGCTTACGTGCCCCGACCAGCGCCTCACCTGCCAGCATGCGTCGCAGCAGGCTTTCCTTGCTCATTTCAAGCGAGAAAACTGCGACCACCTTGCCATCTTTCACGGCAGAATTCTGCGCAATATTGATGGCCCAGGCGGTCTTCCCCATCGAAGGTCTCGCCGCAATAATGACGAGTTCAGAATCCTGCAGCCCCGAAGTCATTTTGTCGAATTCGCTGTAATGCGTCCGCAGCCCGGTGACTTCACGGCCCTGCTCATACAGCTTGTCGATCGACCCAAACGAGCTCCGCACGATATCCGAAATCCCCGAAAACCCGCCAGTCACGGCATGTTCAGAGATCTCCATCATCCGGTTTTCGACCAGGTTCAGCACGTCAATCGCCTCAAGCGACTGGTCCCCAGCCTCCGTCAGCCCCATATCGCACACGACCATTAGCTGCCGCATCAGCGATTTATCGCGCACAATCCGCACGTAGCTTTCAATCGAAAGCTTGCGTGGCAGCCCTTCCGAAAGCTGCGCCAGGTAAGCCCGCCCACCAATCGAATCGAGCTCTTTTTTCTTCTTCAGGTCCTCGGCCACGGTCACGATATCGACCGCATACCCAACCTCTGAAAGGTGCAGCATCACCTCATAAATCTTGCGGTGCGAGTCGAGCGAAAAGTCGTCCACCTTCAGCAGCATCGTCGCATCCACAATCGCGAGCGAGTCCACCAGCATCGCACCCAGAATCGTCTGCTCCGCATGCAGCGAAGCAGGACGATTATCCTCAGAAGCCTGTACCAAACGCGGAAGCGAAGCCATCCCTATACCCTACCGCCCACTTTCCCATTTCACCAATGTGCGGAAAGCCAGCACCCTGTGCACCCTGCGGAAATCCGGGTGCCCCACCTCTCGATTCTGAGAGGTGGGTGGAGCGGAACCGCTCTCCTCCGCGACCCTCCTGGCTAGGGCCCTGCTTTGGTCCTGTTCTAGTAACTCATCCCGAGTTCCTTCACCAAAAACCCATACATATCCGCCGTCACATCCAGCTGCTTAGACAACGGCATCCCGCCCCCGTGTCCCGCCCGAGTCTCCACCCGGATCAGCACCGGAGCGGCTCCAGGAGTCTTATCCGCTGCAGCCTGCAACGCCGCCGCAAACTTGAAGCTGTGCGCAGGGAAAACACGATCGTCATGATCAGCAGTAGTGATCAACGTAGGCGGATAATGTACTCCCACCTTCACATTGTGCACCGGGCTGTACTTATAGATGGCGGTAAATTCTTCCTTGTTCTCACTCGGCGAGCCATAGTCCGACTTCCACGCATAGCCAATCGTAAACTTATCGAACCGCAGCATATCCATCACGCCGACTTGCGCCAGCACAGCCCCAAACAATTCCGGCCGCTGTAACTCCACCGCACCAACCAGCAAGCCACCATTACTCCCACCATTGATCGCAAGCTTCTTCGGCGAAGTATATTTATTCGCAATCAAATATTCCGCGCAACCAATAAAGTCGTCGAATACATTCTGCTTATGCGTTTTGGTTCCGGCATCATGCCACTTTTCGCCGTACTCCCCACCACCACGCAGAATAGCTTCCGCGTAGATCCCACCCATCTCCACCCAGGCCAGCCGAGAAGAAGCATACCCCGGCCCAAGGGACACGTTGAAGCCGCCATAGCCGTACAGGATTGCCGGCGCTGAACCATCCATCGGCGTCCCCTTCTTGTAAGTCAGAAAGAGAGGTACCTTTGTCCCATCCTTGCTGGGCGCAAAGACCTGCCTGGTTTCATAAAGCGCCGGGTCAAACACCAGCTTCGGCGCCCTGTAGACACTCACCGCGCCGCTTTTCAGGTCAAGATGGTAGATGGTAGTGGGCGTCGTGTAGTTCGTAAAGCTGAAGAAAGTATCGGTGTAATTCCTTTTGCCACCAGCTACATTCGCCGACCCAATTCCCGGCAGCGCTACCTTCCGCTCCAGCTTACCGTCCATCGTGCGCAGTTCAATCTCGGATTTGGCATCGACAAGATAGCTGAGCACCATCCTGCCGCCGACAGTACCTACATCTTCCAACGAGTACTTACCCTCCGGCACCACAGTTACCCAACCAGCAGCAGCGGGGTGCTCCAGGTCCACCTTCACGATTTTGCCGTTCGGCGCACCCTTGTTGGTAAATACCAGAGCTTCATGCCCAGAGATATCCACGACCGAATAAACGGCATCGTCAACTGGCGCAATTGGGATGAGCGAGGCATCCTTCTTGCCTAGCTCCTTTGCGAACAGTTCGTTAGTATGTCCCTTCGCGGCGTTCAGTACCAGCCACTTACCATCCTCTGTAACTCCGCCGCCGACCAGAAACTCTTTATCATCCGGCCGCTCATAAACTACAGTGTCGTCGGTCTGCGGTGTACCCAGCTTATGGAAATAAACCTTGTGGTTGAAGTTAGCGCGCTTCAAAGCCGCTGCTCGTTCTTCAGCCGTCTTAGGCACCCCAAAGCTCGAGTAATATAAGCCAGACCCATCCTTCTGCCAGCTGATCCCGCTGAACTTTACCCACTCAATCACATCCGGCAGGTCCTTGCCCGTAGTGACATCGCGCACATGAATCTTTTCCACGTCACTGCCGGCTTCTGAAAGCGAGTAAGCCCACAGCTTTCCATCATCCGTAACCGAAGCTCCACCCAGCGCAATCGTGCCATCCGCGGCCAGCGTATTCGGGTCCAGCAGCACCTTGGGCGAGCCCTCCGCGCCTTCCTGCCAGTACACCACCGCCTGATTCTGCAGCCCAGAATTCTTCGAGAAAAAATACCTTCCACCAGCGCGCCCCGGAGCTGAAATCCGCTCAAACGAGTTCAACTCCATCAACCGCGCATGGATACGCGCACGCGCCGGAACGTCCGCCAGGAACGCCTGCGTCACGGCGTTTTCGCCATCCACCCAGGCCTTTACCTCGGGCGAGTCCACGTCCTCCATCCACCGGTATGGGTCCGCCACCTTGACCCCAAAGTAGTCATCCACCTGCCCGGAAACTCGTGCCGCCGGATACTTCATCGCCTGCCCCATCGCCGCCACTCCGCTCATAGCCAAAATCACTCCACAGATCAGACGCATCAGCACCCTCGCTCGAACCAGATACGCCAATCTATCACCCGCGCGCTAGACTGAACGTCCATGGAACAGAACCTGGCTACCACCCTGAGCCTGCTGAGCGCGATGCCGAAGACCCTCGACGCATTGCTACGGGACCTGCCGGAGGCCGCCACCCACACCAGCGAAGGCGAAGGCACCTGGACCATCGCTCAGGTGCTCGCCCACCTGATCCACGGGGAACGCGCAGACTGGCTTCCGCGCGTCCGCATCATCCTCCGCGCCGGCAAGTCAGAAAAGTTCCCCGCCTTCGACCGCGAAGCTCACCTTGCCGACCAGCGACCCATCTCCGCGTTGCTTACCGAATTCGCAGCTCTCCGCGCCGCCAACCTGTCCGAGCTCAAATCTCTCAAGCTGACCACGCCAGACCTTGAACGCCGCGGACTTCATCCTGCCTTGGGGGAGGTCACCCTCGCGCAACTGCTTGCGACCTGGCCTACCCACGATCTGACCCACCTGCACCAGATCACGCGAATCCTCGCCGGGCAGTTTCGCGACGACGTTGGCCCATGGAGCCGCTATCTCGGTGTACTACATTGCGCCGGGCATAGCGAACGCGCCTGAAGCCTTGGCGCTCTGCGATACTGACCATCATGCGAATCCTCATCGTCGGCGCCGGCGCAGTCGGCGGCTATTTCGGCGCTCACCTGCTCGCCGCCCAGCAGGACGTCACCTTCCTCGTCCGCCCCGCGCGCGCTGCGCAACTCGCCGCCAACGGCCTCCACGTACTCAGCCCCAACGGCGACCTCCACCTCCCGCCGCCGCCAACCGTCCTCGCCACCATCCTTACCCCGGCCTACGACGCCATTCTCCTGACCCCTAAATCCTGGGATCTCGAAAGCACCATCGAGGACATTCTGCCCGCCGCCACCCCGCAAACGCTGATCCTGCCGCTGCTCAACGGTATGGCCCACCTGGCCACGCTGGACGAGCATTTCCCAAACGGCGTCGTGCTGGGCGGCCTCTCCAACATTTCCGCCACCAAGGCACCCGACGGCACCATTCACCACCTCAACAAGCTCGACCGCCTCTACTTCGGCCCCCGCAGCCCCAACACGCCCACCCTTGACGCCCTGACCGCAGCCCTGACCGCCACCCGCGTCGAGGCCAGGCTCCGCACCAACATCCTAAAGGACATGTGGGACAAGTGGGTCACCATCACCACCGCCGGCACCACCACCTTCCTGCGCGGCACCATCGGCGATATCGTCGCCGCCAACGCCCTTCCCGTCCTGCACCTGATCCTTGAAGAAGCCGCCAGCATCGCCGCCGCCGAAGGCTACCCGCTCAGCCCACAAGCCCGCCAAGAAATCCTGAGCAAGTTCACCGTTCCCGGCTCCCCCTTCACCGCGTCCATGCTGCGCGACCTTGAATCGAACGCCCCCATCGAGCGCCAGCAAATCTACGGCGACCTCCTCCGCATAGCCGCCAAACACAACATCCCCTCCCCGACCCTCACGGTAGTCAACGCCAACCTGGCCACCTACGAAGCCCGCCGAGCCCGCCAATAAGAAAGGGCCACGAAAGATTCGTGGCCCTTGTGGTGCTCTTGTCCAGCGCATTTAGTCCAACGGCGGGATAACAATCTTGTCGCCGGGGTGGCCAACATTTGGGTCAGCCATGCCGCTTGCCTTGGCGATCGCCATATAGTGGTTCGGGTTCCCGTAGAACAGCTTGCTGATCTTGCTCAGGTTATCCCCGGCCACCAGCGTGTAGTCCTGGTTATCGCCACCGGTGTTGGTGATCTCGTGGTTCAGATCCGCAAACGTGGCGTCGACGGCCTTGATCGCGTCCCAAACGCGGTTCTCAACTACCTTGGAAGGCACCTGCGCGACCAGGTGATACTGCTCACCCGTCAGCTCAGAACCCACAAACTTGGCACCGTAGGGCTCAAATTCTTTGACCGTATCGACCACCGGAGCATACTTCGCCTGCAAAGCTGCAAAATCCGCCATCACTATCTCCTTGTATTCTGGCTGCCGGCCCAAAAGGGCATCTGCTGTTGCCGTTCGAACTACATAAATTTGGACAGTATCGATGAAGCCAGTCCGCCGAACTGCCCCTGCTGCGGCATGTTCTGGCCGTTGTTTTGCGAGAAGTGCGCAATGATCATCGGCAACGCAACCGCCATGCCCATCTTCGCCATTTCGGGCGAGATACCGGCCTTCTGCGCGACCATATCGATCAGGCCCGTACCCTGCGTACCTTGCTGAACCTGTTCTGGCGTCAGCGGGGTCGTCTGACCGTTCTGCATATTCTGCACGTGCTCGCCCATTCCGTTCTGCTGGAAGTTCTGCAGCACGCCGGCCAATCCACCCGGATGCTCGTCAAGCGCCTGCATCAACCCACCGGCCGCCTGCGCATTCCCGCCTGCGCCGCCCATCTTCTGCTCAGCCATGCCAATCATTGAATCCATCAAGCCCATCGCGAAATCACCTCCACCCCAAGATACGCGCAACTGACCGCCGTTCCCATGCATTTTGCAAAAATATCTGGGGTCCTGAATTGGATGTCTTTTCACCTCACTTTGTCCACACAAAAGCCTGAACTCCGCATCCAACCGCCTACATGCCCAACCCATACGACGCTATCGTCATCGGTACCGGAGCCGGCGGCGGAACCCTCGCCCTCAAACTCGCGCTCGCCGGCAAGCGCATCCTCATCCTCGAGCGCGGCCCCTTCCTCCCGCAGGAAAAGCTCAATTGGTCCACCTCCGCCGTCTTCCTGGCCAACCGCTACCACACACGCGAAACCTGGCACGACAAGGACGGCAAGGACCTTCACCCCCAGCAGGCCTACTTTGTCGGCGGACAGACCAAGGTCTACGGCGCCGCCATGTTCCGCATGCGCGCAGAGGACTTCGGCGTCATCCAGCACCAGGGCGGCATCTCCCCCGCCTGGCCCATCACCTACGCCGACATGGAACCCTGGTACACCGAAGCCGAAGAACTCTTCCACGTCCACGGCGACCTTGGCACCGCGCCCTCCGTCCCCGGCGGCTACGGCTCCAGCTTCGACCCCACCGAGCCTTTCCACTCCAAAAAGTACCCCTACCCCGCCTTCTCAAACGAACCCCGCATGGCCGCCATCGAGCGCGACGTCCGCGCCGGCGGCACCAACACCTTCCCGATCCCGCTCGGCCTGAAGCGCAACGAAGCTAACCCCGAGCAGTCCCTCTGTGTTCGCTGCGATACCTGCGACGGCTACCCCTGCCTCGTCCACGCCAAGTCTGACTCTGACATCAACTGCATCCGCCAGATCCTGCACCTGCCGAATGTCACCTTGCTGACAAACTCCCGCGTCCTGCGCCTGATCACCAATCCCACCGGCACTGCAGTCACCGGCGTAGAGGTCCAACATTCCGGCAAACAACTCCACCTCGCCTCCTCAAACGACAACCAACCCTCAACTCCGGGTGCCCCACCTCTCGCTTCTGAGAGGTGGGATGAAGCAGCACCCGAGCCCGGCATCGCCACCTACGAAGCCCACATCATCGCCCTGTGCGCCGGAGCCATCAACTCCGCAGTAGTCCTCCTCGCCTCCGCAAACGACAAAGCCCCCACCGGCCTCGCCAACTCCTCTGACCAGGTAGGCCGCAACTTCATGTACCACCAGGCCGACGCTTTACTAGCCCTCGGAACCCAAAGCAATTCAGACGCCTACACCAAAACCTGGGGCACCAACGACTTCTACCTCAAGGACACCGACCCCGCCTACCCCTTCCCCCTCGGCCAGGTCCAGCCCGTAGGCAGCTTCCACCACGAGATGATGAAAGGCGACGCCCCCTTCTTTACCCCCGGCATCGTCCTCGAAAAGATGAAGCAGCACGCCGTCCCATGGTGGCTCACCACAGAAGACCTCCCCGACCCCAACAATCGCGTCACCCTCGAAAACTCAACATCCAGCGGCGAAGATACCCCCACCCCCTCGCTCGAAGGCGCCCACCCTTCCGGCGACACCGACCCCAGCGGCGCCAACAATCAGCTCGGCTCAGTCTCGGTCGCAGCACCCGGCCGCATCCGCCTCTCCTACACTCCTAATAATGTAGAGTCTTTCGACCGCCTCAAAGACCGCTGGGTCGACGTCCTCAAAAAGGCCGGCCACGCCGAAACCTCCGTCCCCCTTCACGCCTACTTCAAAAAGCGCATCCCGCTCGAAGGCGTCGGCCACCAGAACGGCACCTGCCGCATGGGTTTCGACCCTCGCACCAGCGTGCTCGACGCCAACTGCAAAGCCCACGACCTCGACAACCTATATATAGTAGACGCCGCCTGCTTCCCCTCCGCCAGCGCCGTCAACCCATCCCTCACCATCATCGCCAACGCCCATCGCGTCGCGAACCACCTCCTCACCACCCGCCTCACCTAAGCTGAATCGTCCCGCGTAGGGTCGTCATCCTGGCCGTAAAGCTGACTAGCACCCTACGCGCTTCGCAGCGGATGAAGCTGCACGTCCAGCTGGGTCGATCCTGCGCTTGATACGAGAAGCAGGTTCTTCAGCTACGCGGCCTCCGGGTCACTGCCGCCCCGCCCGTTGCGACCTCGTTTTCCTCATTCGGTATCTTCCGCAGCGCCACGCCCCCGCGTCTCCGGCTTCTGCAGACCCTTCTGTTTTCGGGATGACAAAGTGCTTATTCGGTCTCGATTCTCAGAAAGCCCAATATAAAGCGCAATCCGGTCTTCACAATTTCATAGAATTTTCACGCGAGTCTCCACCCATGCGTATCCACCTCTTTCCCAGGTACGTAGAAATCAATGCATTGAAAGACTTTATAGAGTGGTCCCCAAATTGCACGCTAAGTGCTTATTAGTAATTCTGCTAAGTCACTTTCCATCTACAGACCCCTGAGGACAAAAGCACATGAACAAGCGTTCCACTTGGCGTAATCTAGCAGCCATCGCCGTACTGGCAACCGCCGTCACCGCCTCCCACGCGGCAGACGTTAACGCCCGCATCCGCGGCACGGTCACTGACCCCGCAGGAGCAGTCATCCCGAACGTTCAGGTGACCGCAACAAATCAGCAGACCGGCGTCAAGTTCACGACCACTTCGCAGGCAAATGGTGACTATCGCTTTCAGCAGCTGCCGATTGGTACCTACAACATCAGCGCCAGCGCTCCCGGCTTCAAGGGCTTTTCGGCTACCGGCATCACGCTCAACATCGACCAGGAATACGTCGAGCTCGTAAAGCTCACCGTCGGTGATACCTCCCAAAACGTGGAAGTCCAGGCTGATCCCGTCCAGGTCAACACCACGGACATGCAGCTCGGCAACGTTGTAGATCACGCGCAGATTGTTGAATTGCCCCTCATTGGCCGCGCTTTCACCAACCTGGAGCAGATCCTTCCCGGTGTCCAGGCCTCAAATGACCGTTTCGGCTCCTTCTCGGTCAACGGCTCGCAGACCCAGCAGTCCAGCTACATCATCAACGGTGCGGATTCCAACGACCTGCCGCTCAATACAATCTCCATTCAGCCGAACATCGACGCACTTGCCCAGTTCAACCTGGTGACTGGCCCGCTCAATGCCGAATATGACCGTAACTCCGGCGCAATCGTCAGCACCACCATCATTCAGGGAACCAACCACTTCCACGGCGATGCCTTCGAGTTCTATCGCGATACCTTCCTGAACACCGCAAACTACTTCGGCACAGATCCCGTCACCGGCGCCAAGCCCCGGCCCAAGTACCACCAGAACATCTACGGTGGAACCATCGGCGGTCCCATCATCAAGGACAAGCTCTTCTTTTTCGGCGCTTATCAAGGCCAGCGCGCGAAGGTTCCCCAGGGAACCGGAACCGCGACCGTTACGACCCCGAGCATCGGTCAGCTTGCTGGTAACTTTTCTACGGATGCAACCAATAACGTCTTCTCGAGCAACCCGATTCCCGGAACCGTAGTAATCCCCGGGTGCGGACCGATCGCCGGCGTTGCACAGACATTTGCACAGTGCCTCGGAACTTCGACCACCAAGGGTTCCGTGGCTGCCAACGGCAACGTGCCTACCTCAGCCTTCAACCCGCTTTCGCTCAGCTTGCTCAAGACCTTCCTGCCTGCTCCCACTGCGAACGGTACCTACACCTTCGGTCAGTTCACTCAGCAATCTCAGGATCAGGCAATCGGCCGCTTCGACTACAACATCAATTCGAAGAATCAGCTGACTGCACTCGGTATCTATCAGCGCTTTCCGTCGACCGATACCATTCCCTTCACCGGTGCAAACGTCCCCGGCTTTGGCGACTACAACACCAGCACCATCTACCAGTTCACCACTTCTTACATCAGCCAGCTCAGCTCCACGGCGGTCAATGACTTCCAACTTCACTACACTCGCTTCAATTACGGTGCCGTTCTGCCCAGCAACGTAGTACAGCCTTCGACGCTAGGTTTCGGAATCGCCTCACAGAATCCGCAGTTTGCCAGCGTTCCCCTCATCGCGGTTTCCGGAACGTTCTCGCTTGGTTTCAGCAACAACGGACCTCAGCCGCGTATCGATCAGGTTTACCAGGCCGACGACAACTTCTCGAAGACTTTTGGTCATCACAACTTCAAGATCGGTTATGACGGACGTCGCTACAACGTCGATAACCCGTTCTACGGCAACAACAACGGCACCTTCGCCTTCAACACGCAGGGCACGTTCTCTTCCGGCGATGCACAGTTGGACTATCTCCTCGGGATTCCGGCCTCCTACTCACAGGGCTCGGGCGGCAAGATCGACGCCAAGGCATACCTCAATTATTTCTACGCGCAGGACACCTGGAAGGCAACGGATTCGCTTACCATCTCCTACGGCATCGGCTACCAGATCGATACGCCGCTGCATAACAAGCAGTACGGTGGCGAAGGTGTGACCTGCTTCATCCCCGGGCAGCAGTCGAAGATCTTCCCCACCGCAACAGTTGGCTTGAACTTCCCCGGCGATCCCGGTTGCAACGATGCACAGGGCCTCAACACCAAGTACACCGACTTCGGTCCGCGTATCGGCTTTGCGTTCGCTCCCAGCATGGGCTTCCTCACCGGCGGCCAGGCCAAGAAGCTATCGATTCGCGGCGGTTTCGGTATCTACTACAACCGTTCGGAAGAAGAGACCTCGCTCAACAACCTGCAGGAGCCGCCGTTCGGTCTTAGCTCCGGTGGCGCTGGCGACTACGGTGGTGTAGCTTCCTTCGCCAATCCATATAAGGACGTCGACACCGGAACGGTTTACAAGAACAAGTTCCCCTTCGTCGCCCCCAAAACGGGTCAGGCTTTCGACTTCAGTCAGGAAGAGCCCTATGATCTCAACCAGTACGCGCCGGGCTTCCGCTCGCCTTACTCTGAGAACTTCCAGCTGACCGTTGAGCGTGAACTGCCGGCGCGCACAATCGCTCGCCTTAGCTACGTTGGAACGCTCGGGCGGCACAACCAGGTTGTCGTTGAAGGCAACCCCATTACGGCTGCCGGACAGAAAGCCTGCCTGGCCAGTGCAACCTGCATCGCAAACCGTAACCTGCAGGCCTACTACTATCCTTCGCATCTGCAGAATGGCTACGCTGACCCCGTCCTCGGTGGTGCAAATGCCTTCCTCAGCGTAGGTGAAACGCAGACCAGCGGTTCCTCCAGCTACCACTCCTTGCAGGCAAGCATCGACAAGGGCATCACGCACGGGCTCAATGTGCAGGCCAGCTATACCTACAGCCACTCGCTTGATAACGGTTCCAGCTACGAAGGATCCGGCTACGGCGGTTCAAACCGTGGGTATAACCAGTTTGTTCCCAGCCTGAACTATGGCGACTCGAATTTCGATGCCCGCCATCGCTTTGTATTCAGCCCCATCTACCGCGTTCCCTTCCGCTCTGGCGGCAACTCGTTCTCGCTCTACAACCTGGCAGCAGCAGGCTGGGAAGTTTCCGCGATCTCGACCTTCGCTACCGGCTTTCCGTTTGACATCACCTACGGTGGATCCACCTCTCGTTCGCTGTATTGCTCTGCTTCTACCTCGTTCTATGCCTGCCCGGACGTCCCTAATCAGATCGCACCGCTCGTTCGGCAGAACGTTCGTACACGCATCGTAAACGCGAGCACCGGCCTAACGACGCAGTACACTGGCGGCTTCCTCACCACCAGCTTCGCGTCAGAGACCATTGGCTCCTTCGGCAACGTTCACCGTAATCCTTACCACGGCCCAGGCATCCTGAACACCAACATGGTCGTTTCGAAGAACATCCCGTTCTCTGCTGATAGCAGCCGCTATCTTCAGCTCCGCATCGAGGGTGACAACGCCTTCAACCACACGCAGTTTGGCAACCCGGATGGCAACATCGCGGACAGCACCTTCGGCTACACCACAAGTGCAGCTTCCGGTCGTCAGATCCAGCTCGGCGCCAAGATCTACTTCTAAACGTACCTTTAACTAAGAAAGCGCACCCCTTGGGGGTGCGCTTTTTGCTGTTCTGACCCTTTCAAGAAGCCGCCCCTTACTTGACAGAAATTGGTCTCGCCGACCCCCCATCAGTCTTCATCGGCGGCCTGCGCGGGATTTCGAGTCCGGACCTAACCCCCTCCTTTTGAAGACTTTAGCCTCAAAAAGGGGGGGGAGGTAAGGACTACTTTTCGCTGAGCGGCTTGGCCATGTCGTCGTGCATTTTGCCTTTGAGCTCGCCAGGGACCAGGTTCATCATCGCGCCCTCAATTTTCATTTTCAGGCTTGCCGCGTAGACGTGGCTATCGCCCGCAAAAAGCGCTTTCAGGCCCTGCTTTGCTACATCGTCCGGCTCGGAATCGAGCTTGCCTTTGGTCCCTGCATCCGTGTCATCCATGCCGGCGCGATGGAAGAAGTCCGTGTCGACCGGGCCCGGTTGCAGCGCGGTGACGCTGACGCCTGTGTCCTTCAGTTCATAGCGCAAGCTGTGTGCAAAGCTGAGCACAAAAGCCTTTGAAGCTGCGTAGACTGCCTCGCGTGGCGCCACCATCTCGCCCGCGATCGACGCCGTGAACAGGATTCTGCCGGCGCCGGCAGCGACCATTTGTCTGGCCACGTGCTTGGCAAGATGGACCGTGTGCGAGCAGTTCAGGTTGATCAGGTTGAGCTCTTCCTGCAAGTCAGTTTCAAGGAATTTTCCGCCCACGCCGACGCCCGCATTAATGCAGGCCACGTCCAGCGTTTTGCCAGCGGCCTCACAGGCTTTCCACAACTTGTCCACGCCTTCGGTCGTTGCCAGATCGGCTGAGACCGCAGTGACCTGATTCCCGAAAGCTCCAAATTCGCTTGCCGCCGCTTCCAGCCGGTCGCCGGCCGAGCAGACGATCAGGTCGTAGCCTTCGCTTGCGAGCTCCTTTGCCAGGTTGAAACCGATGCCGCTTGATGCTCCCGTGACTACTGCCAATCCTTTGCTCATGGTGAAATCTCCTGAGTTACGGACCGTCAGATGCAGGCTGCGGGCGCGGCGTTACTCCTCTGCAGGTGCCGCTTCGCCAGGCAGCGGAGACGCGCCTAAACCACGGTTTGCCGCTTTTTTCTTTTTGGTTGGAAAGGAGTTTTTCTCAGGCGGGGGGTTCAGAATTGCGTCGAGTTGGCCTTCTACCGCGGACCAGTATTTGATGTCCGCAGGACGCGCTGAGGGTACAGACTGGCGCATTTTGGCGTACCAGAGGCTCCAGACGAGCTCCTTCTGGTTGTTGTTATCGATCGCGGCCTGCACGCGCCGAACCTCGCTGGGAAGTGCCATGGTCAGGCCAGCCCGGTTGCTTCAGCCTGCTCCTGCGCGTGATAGCTGGAGCGCACGAGAGGGCCGGATTCGACGTGTTTGAAGCCCATCTGAAGCGCTTCATGCTTCAGGAAAGCGAACTCGTCCGGCGTGTAGAAGCGGCTCATGACGAGATGGTCCTTGGACGGGCGAAGGTATTGGCCGATGGTGAGCAGGTCGACTTTACGATCGGCCAGGTCACGGAAGACGGCGAGCAGCTCGTGCATTTCTTCGCCCAGGCCGACGATGATGCCGGTCTTGGTGACCTGCGCGGGGTTCATCTCCTTGGTCTGCTCCAGGAAGCGCAGGGACCGCGGATAGCGACCGCCTGACTTCGCCACTCTGTAGAGGCGCGGGACCGTTTCGATGTTGTGATTCAGGATTTCCGGCGCCGCGTCTACGACGGCGCGCAAAGGCGCTTCCTGGCCCTGGAAGTCGGGTGTGAGGACCTCGACGCGCGTGCCAGGGGACTGCAGGCGAATCTCGCGAATGACCTCTACGAAGGCCTGCGCGGCGCCCATGTTGTCGTCGTCTCGATTGACGCTGGTGACGACAGCGTGCGCCAGGCCGAGCTGGGCAACGGCATAGGCGACGCGGCGTGGCTCGTCAAGATCGATGGGCTCTGGCCTGCCCTTGGGGACCGCGCAGAAGCCGCAGCGCCGCGTGCAGAGGTTGCCGAGCATCATGAAGGTGGCAGCCTTCTGGTTCCAGCACTCGCCGATGTTGGGGCAGTGAGCTGACTCGCAGACGGTGTGCAGGTTGAGGTCGCGAGCCATCTTTTTGAGCGCGTGGAAGGTCTCGCCGCCGGGAGCTTTGGCTTTCAGCCACTCCGGCTTGCGGACCGGGACGCGCGGGCTCAGGTCAATCTGAATCAGGTCCGATACTGTGGTCGCAGTGGCCATTGGCTGGACTAATTGTATGCCTTAGAGCATGCGGTCGCGGACTTCAGGCCGGACCAGGTAGAGGAAGAACAGCAGCATGAAGAAGCCCTGCACGATCCAGGGAATCTCGCGCTGGTGGCTGAACAGGTAGAAGTAGCTTGCGCTGAGCAGAAGGCAGCCGGCCATGACGATGGCGTGGCCCCAACGCCGCATTCTGAGCAGGCCGAAAAGACCGGCGACCAGGATGGTGCAAAGCGCGAGAATGCCGTACTTGTACACGCCGACTCCGAACTTGTTGCCGAGCGCGGCGAAGACATTGAGCAGCGTGAGCATAAGCAGGAAGAGCGCAATGCCGGCGACTCCGGGCAGCATCTTGCCCTTTGGAACTACGGCTTGTGTGGTCATAGGGTGTGCAGGTAGGCGAGCAGGTCGTTCAGGTCGCCGGGGTCAAGCGCGTTGCCGTGCTGGTCGTTAAAGGCGGGCATCATGTTGCGTCCGTTGACGATGGTGGCGGTGACGCGCTCGTCCGTGGCGGCGGCTCCGCTGGGCAGCGCAGGCTTTTTGAAGATGCCGGCGAGCGCGGGGCCGTGCAGTGCGCCATCTCGCCGGTCATAGTGGCAGACTGCGCAGTGCGACTGATAAACGCCGTGGCCGCTGGTCTGCTGGGCGTTGAGCTGGTCCAGCGGCGTGGGTGGCGCGACTGAACGGCAGCCGCACAGGAGCACGGCGGCAGAGGCGAAAACGACGATGCATGTGGGCGAGAACTTCATCAAGATTATTCTCTCACCGCAGAGTGGCATAGCCGCATCGTACGAGTGTTGTACAGGCCCAAGTTGAACGTTTGCGTCGCGGCTCACTCTGCGCTAGGCAGGGAACCGCGTGACCCGTTACAATCGAGCGCAGCGGCGTAACGCACTTAGCTCAACAAACAGATTTTGCGGTATTATCGTCCGACACCCTGACGCGCCTTCTTCCAAGGAGAAATACGCCCCATGAAATTGATTGCACGTGTACCGGTATTTGCCGGACTGATTGCTCTTTTGTTGCTCTGCTCGACCGGCTGTGCGCGGTTGCACGCAAACGACCAGATCAACAAGGGCGTCGCGGACTTTAAGAACGCGCGGTACGAATCGGCGACGGTACATTTTCAGAATGCAGCGCAGATCGATCCGGAAAACCCGAATCCCCGCATTTACCTGGCGACGACGTACGCCTCGCAGGTTGTTCCTGGGCTGAAGTCGGCTGATAACGACAAGCTGGTGCAGGAAGCGCTGCAGAACTTCCGCATGGTGCTGGATCGCGACCCGAACAACGTCATCGCACTGAAGCAGATCGCGTCGCTGGACCGCGGCCTGGGCAAGATTGAAGAGAGCAAGGCGGATGAGAAGAAGGTCATCTCGATCTCGCCTGACGATCCAGAGCCGTATGACACGATTGGCGGCGTGGACTGGAAGATCGCCTACGATAACGCCAACGTGGCGCTGGCTGCTGCCGGCCTGACGGACAAGGGCGACGGTAACCCCAAGCTGCCCAAGGCCGCGTGCGCTGCGCTGACGGCGAAGAACATGCCCTTCATCACGGAAGGTATGCAGTATCTGCAGAAAGCCGTAGACCTGAACCCGACCTACGACGAAGCGATGACGTACATGAGCCTGCTATACCGTCGCAAGGCGGATACGGAGTGCGGCAACCCGGAAGGTATCAAGGCCGACCTGACGGCGTCCGACATGTGGACCTCAAAGGCGATGGGCGCGCGTAAGGAAGTTGAGCGCCGCAAGGAAGCAAAGACGCACGGCGTCACGCAGTAAGAGTCTGTTTGTTTCAGCAAGAAGGCCTCCCCCACGTGGGAGGCCTTTTTGCTTACAAAGCTAAATCTTGCCCGACGCTACTAGAGCTAGAAATTCCCCCGCCTGCAGAATCCTGCAAGCCCCAAAGTGATCCAGGCTGCGAAGATCTGCGTCGCCAGAGATCAGCATGTCAGCCTCCCCTGCAAGCGCAAGACTCAGAAATTTATCATCCTTTGAGTCACGGCAAGCTTGAACCGCGATGGAAACATCGATAAGCCGCACTTGTTTCCGGATCTTGCTGAGGACAGCTCTTCTTCTGGACAATGGAAGATAACGCTCGAACTTAGGCCTTAGCAGTACTTGTCCCAGTTCAAGCATGGTTTCCGCGCTGACGAGCACCACCGCTGAACGACGCAGATATTTCAGCAGCTGACCCGGGACAGATTCAGGAAATAAAACGCCGCTGATCCAGGTGTTGGTATCGACCACGACACGCCATGGCAAGAGCCTACCGAGGTTCTTCAGCATCGATCTCTGCCAGCAGCTCAGCAAGCTTTGCTTCAGTCAGACCGTTAGCTTGAGCTTCTGCAGAGAGGTTTGTGCAGAACTCGTCAAAGTCGTCCCAATCAGCCTTCCGGAGACGTGCGTATTCCTGCGAGGAGAGGATGACGGCAAGATCCTGCTCGTTCTCTTGCAGAACAACCGGTTCATTCTGAGCTTTCATCGCAAGCTCGCGAAGGTCCACTGTTGAGGAACTAAGAGCAATTTGCATGAACAGATCTCCTGCTTCCAGAATATATCTTTCGCGGGGCATGTGGACCTCGCGTCAGGACTGACACCTTGTAGCCTGGGTGCCTAGAGGGTCCCCAGGCTGAGTCGCCAAGTGTGTCGTTGACCTTACGAGCGCGCAGTACAATTTCGGAATGGCTTTTGCGACTGCAGTTGATCGGCTTCACCTGAGTGACCTGGCTCCGCGTACCGTGCAGTCTGAAATCCGTGCGATGACAGTGGCTTGCAACGACGTGAACGGCGTGAACCTGGCGCAGGGCGTGTGCGATACGGACCCGCCGACGGTGGTCGCGGAAGGGGCGATCAAGGCCATTCGCGAGGGGCATAACATCTACTCTCGGCTGGACGGAATTGCGCGGCTACGCAAGGCAATTGCGGTGCAATTGCAGCGGACGCATGGGCTATCCGTCGACCCGGACAGAGAGATTCTGATTACCTCTGGCGCTACCGGTGCGTTCCATGCGGCGACGATGGCGCTGCTGAATCCGGGTGATGAAGTGCTGCTGTTTGAGCCTTACTACGGCTACCACGCGAACATGCTGCTGGGCATGCGGGCGGTGCCGGTGCCGGTCACGATGGCGGGGCCGGAGTGGTCGCTGGACCTGGATGCGGTTCGCGCGGCGATCACGCCGAAGACGCGCGCGATGATCATCAACACGCCTTCAAACCCGGCCGGCAAGGTGTTTACGCGGGCGGAGTTGGAGGGGCTCTGCGGGCTGGCGGAAGAGTTCGATCTGTTCCTGTTTACGGACGAGATTTACGAGCACTTCGTCTATGGCGACAAGGAGCATGTGAGCCCGGCGCAAATCCCTGGCATGCGGGCTCGGACGATTTTGATGTCTGGGTTTTCTAAGACTTTCTCCGTGACGGGCTGGCGTATCGGGTATTTGGTAGCGGATGCGCGTTGGGTTGGGGCGATCGGGTATTTTCACGATTTGTCTTTTATCTGTGCGCCTTCACCGTTGCAGCACGGGGTCGCGGATGGGGTGGAGCAGTTGCCGCCGTCGTTCTATACCGGGCTGGCGGACGAGCATCTGAGCAAGCGGACGATGCTGGTGGAGGCACTGACGGCCGCGGGGCTCACTCCGCATGTGCCGGACGGTGCTTACTACATTCTGGCTTCGACTGGTCCGCTGGTGGGAGCCAATGCGGCGGAAAAGGCTCGGGATTTGTTGCGGAAAACGGGTGTGGCTTCGGTGGCGGGATCGGCGTTTTTTCGTGCGGAGAGTTCGGCGGGGGAGAACTTGCTGCGGTTCTGTTTTGCGAAGAAGGATGAGGAGTTGGCGGAAGGATCTCGGCGGTTGCGTGGGTTGGGTTTGGGTTTGTGATCCCACTCATGCGATAAGGCTGCATGAATGGGGCACCCAGTAGTGTTGGAGCTACGAGCGAGATGCAGGTCCTTCGACTGCGTCCACCGAAGAGGCTGGTGGACTGCACTCAGGATGACAATGGTTGCTGGGTGTCAAGGAAGGCGGTCGATTGGCTCCGCAAACGGTAGCCCACCCTTCGATAAAGCCGGGAGGAAGAGGTACTCGGCTCTGGATGACAAGGTGTTGCCACGATGGGGACGGCGGTTGACCGTCTCCGACTTGGGCGTTACGGTTTAGAATCGTTCAGGCGCAACTACGCCGCAGAGGATCGACATCATGGCATCAGTGATGGGAAACATACCGGCTTTGAAGGACGTACACGCGCAGCTGCTGCAGCGCCTGGGCAAGACGATTGAAGACTTCCGCGCCAACCTGCTTTCTGCCCGGACCGGCCGCGCGAACGTGCACATGCTGGACCAGGTAAAGATCGACTACTACGGGACGGATACGCAGATCTCGCAGGTGGCCACCGTGACGACGCCTGAGGCGCAGCTGATCCTGGTGCAGCCGTATGAGATTTCGCTGGTGCCGATTATCGAGAAGGCGATCCGGACCAACTCACAGGGGTTCAACCCGATGCATGACGGGCGCGTGATCCGTGTGCCGATCCCGCCGATGAACGAGGAGCGCCGCAAGGAAGCGGTGAAATCGCTTGCCGGCGTGCTTGAAGGGCATAAGACGAGCATGCGCAATATCCGCCGTGAAGCGAATGAGCAGATCAAGAAAGCGGCCAAGGACAAGCTGATTTCGAGCGACGATGAAAAGCGTGCGACGGACGAAGTGCAGGTGTTGACGGACGCAGAAATAAAGCGCCTGGACGAGCTCTTCAAAGGTAAGGAAAAGGAATTGATGACCGTCTGAGCCGGTCATCTGCAAAGCACAGAAGCGAGGGCCCCCGAGCAGCACCGGGGGCTTTTGTATTTGGGAATGGCCCTGAGCTGAACCGTCATGTTCTTTGGTTCATCTAGTAGAGGTCACGTCTCGCGGGCAGACCCGGCCGAAGCAAGGCCAGGGTGCCCATTACTGATGGATTGAGGTTGACTGTATGCCTTTTTTTTCGCGGTCTAAATTTTCTTGGCGTCTGCGAACGCGCAGTTTGCCGCTTGGCCGGCACACGTTGCTGATGGGAATTCTGAATGTGACGCCGGATAGTTTTTTCGACGGGAACCACTTTCTGAATCCGCGCGTGGCGCTGGACCACGCGCTCAAGCTGCTGGATGAAGGCGCTGATTTAATCGATATTGGCGGCGAATCCACGCGGCCGAACGCGACGCCTGTGACTGCGGATGCGGAGTGCAAGCGGATTCTGCCGGTGATCCAGGCGATCCTGCGTGCGCGCCCTGAGGCGATCTTATCGGTCGACACCTACCACGCGGAGACAGCGCAGCGGACACTGGACCTGGGGGTGCAGGTGATCAACGATGTTTCCGGCCTGCTGTGGGATCCGGAAATGGCAGAGGTGCTGGCGCGCGAAAAGCCGGGCGCGGTGCTGATGCATACGCGCGGCGCACCACGGGTGTGGAGCTCGCTGCCGGCGCTGCCGCATGCGGAGGTGGTGCCGCTGGTGATTTCGGGATTGGCGCACTCTCTGAAGCTGGCAGACGCTGCCGGGATTGCGGAGGATCATTTGGTGGTCGATCCGGGCTTTGGCTTTGGCAAGATTGGCGACGAAAACTTTACGCTGCTGGCGCATGTAGCGGAGCTGCAGCAGTTCAACCGGCCGATCCTGGTAGGCATTTCGCGCAAACGATTCCTGACCGCCTGGATGAAGCAGATACCGCTGAACCTGGACCTGATGCAACGGAATGCGACCTCTGCGGCGAACACCGCGGCGGTATTGGCGGGTGCGCATGTGCTGCGCGTGCACGACATCCCCGCGGCTCGAGCGGCCGTGCAGGTGGCGGACGCGCTGCTGCAGGCTTGCCGTGAGGATGAGCCGGTGGGCTTTGTGCAGGGGTAGGCGGTTTACCTGCCAGGATTTGTTTCTGTCTTGAAAGCGGGATGGTTTAGGGTTATCCGGACGCGGATTTGCGGCCCGGAGACAACGTGAAACGTACTGCCTGCATGACATCGATTCTGGCCTTGCTGCTGGTGGCCGCACCCGCGTTTGCGAACGTTGCCGGCGGCAATGGCGATCGCGCCAACGTTACGCTGGCCCACCATGGCGAGGAGTACACGCTGGCGAACGGCAACATCACAGCGACGATCCTGGGGCCGGAGGGGTCGGTTGTTTCGCTGAAATATCACGGGACGAACCTGGTGGCGAGCTCCGGGAAGCACGACCAGATTTACTGGTCGATGGACGGCGGCAAGAGCTACCAGAACCCGCACGATATGAAGTGTGTCGTAAAGTCGGACACGGCCGAAATGGCCGACGTGGGCTGCAAGGAGACGTACAACGGGTCGCAGCCGCATGCGTTCGATATCGAAATTCATTACTGCCTACGACGCGGGATGACCGGGCTGTACGTTTATGCGCTGCTCTCGCACCCGGCGAGCTACCCGGAAACCAGCGTGGGCGAGTGGCGCATTGTGTGGCAGACGCCGGACCAGGGTGGGAAGTGGCTGCTCGAAAAAATCTACGTGGACAAGACGCGGCATTGGGTCTATCCAACCAAGGACGAGGCCGACCACGCGCTCGCAACGCCGATTAAAGAGATCACCATCATGCGTTCCGGGCCGTGGCAGAATCGCGGCGAGAGCAAGTACACGTACGCCGCGAATTACGAGGACATCGGCACGTTTGGCTTTGCATCCGACATTCACAAGCTGGGGGCGTGGACGGTGATGGGCGCTTTTGAGTATTACAACGACGGCCCCCGCAAGCAGGACTTGACCGCGCTCGAGGGCGGCATGACGCACCACTTTGGGCGCAATCACTTTGGCGATACGGGGATCTCGGTGGCGGCGGGGGAGCAGTGGTCGAAGATTTTTGGGCCCTTCCTGCTGTACGGCAACAGCGGCGCGGAAGGTGATGCGCTATGGCATGATGCGCAGGCGCAGGCCGCGGCTGAGCAGGCGGCGTGGCCGTACGCGTGGCTGACCGGAGTGCCGGAATATCCGTCTGAAGCGGAGCGTGGCAGCGCGACCGGCACACTTGCCATCAGCGATGCGTTCAAGTCGGCGGCCAGTGTGAAGGGTGCGTGGATTGGGCTGACGCAGCCTCCGCCCGGTGCGGACTTTCAGTCGGAAACGAAGAACTATCAGTACTGGTCGCGCGTGGCGGCGGATGGGTCGTTCACGATTCCGCATGTGCGCCCGGGCACCTACACGCTGTACGCGTTTGCGGATGGTGAGGTCGGCCAGTACTCGCAGGGGGACGTAGCTGTGACGGCTGGGAAGGCTACGGCTTTAAAGAAGGTCGATTGGACGATCGCGCGGCCGGCAGGCGGGCGGCTGGCGTGGGAAATTGGGACGCCGGACCGGGACACGCTTGAATTCAAACACGGCGACGACTACTTCCAGCCGTACCTCTACAAAACCTTCGCCACAGAAATGCCGAACCCGCTCGTCTACACCATCGGCAAAAGCGTGCCGGCAAAGGACTGGAACTATATGCAGTCGGCCTACATCAAGCCTGGGCAGCCGGCGGTGCCGTGGCTTTGGCAGGTCAGGTTTGACCTAGCGGCCGTCCCCAAATCAGGCGAGGCCACGCTCATCCTCGCCATAGCCGGCAGCAACAAGGGCAAGCTGGAAGTCGGGGTGAATGGGGCGACACTAGAGACGTTCAGCCCGCCGCTGAACGACGGCAACAGCCTTCTCAGGCAGAGTAGCCATGGGAAGTACTCGGTGAAGCGGATTGCGATCCCCGTGGGCAAGCTGAAGGCCGGGAGCAACACGATCGACCTGACGCAGTTGGGATTGGCGGACGCGGACTATGTGGCTTATGACTACCTGGCGTTGGAGATGCCGGAGTAGTTTCGTAGCCGCACAAGCTGCCCTGAACGCCGGGGTAGTGTCGCACCCGCACAATCTTGTCATAGAATTCCAAAGAAGTGTCGCACCCTGCAGATCTTGTCATCGAATTTTGGAGTTTTTTCGCACCCGCACACCTTGTCATCCTGAGCGCAGTCGAAGGACCTGCATTTCTGCTCATCCCGGTAATGTATCGGCGGAATGAGCGTAAATGCAGGTCCTTCGACTGCGTCCGCCGATAAAGCCGGCGAACTTCGCTCAGGATGACAAGGTTTGTGGAGGGCCGGAAGACGACCTAGTTGCGGGTGACGCCCAGACTCTTGCCTTCTGCGTTGGCCAAACCCCAGGCCATCCGGGGGGTGTTATGGGCGAGGCCGATGCGGCCGTCCGGGCCGAGGAGGATGACGCCGCCGTGCCCACCGAGACGGTCAAACAAGTAAGCGATCGCGGCCGAAGCAGCCTCCTGAGGGCTCATGCCGGCGGCTACTTTATCGACCGCCCACTTGCCCAGAACGAGCTTCATGATGGGCTCGCCCCAGCCTGTGAGCGAGACAGCGGCGGAGAGATTATCCGCGTAGCAGCCGCAGCCGATGAGCGACGAATCACCCACGCGGCCGGGCGCTTTGTTGAGCGTGCCACCAGTGCTGGTGCCGGCGGCGATGTTGCCGTGGACGTCGAGCGCGACGGCGCCGACGGTGTCATGCGACTTGAGCGCTTCAGCCGAGCCGCCTGAGAAGGTCGTGTCGCGCAGGCCGGCCAGCTCGGCTTCCTGCGCGGCGTAGAGGCGCTTTTGCTCGCGCGGGATGACGAGGTCCATGTTGTCGCACAGGCGCGTGCCGTGCTGGACGGCGAACCGCTCCGCACCGGTGCCGACGAAGTAGACGTGCGGGCTTTGCTCCAGCACCAGGCGCGCGGCTTTGATGGGGTTCGGCAGTTTTTCCACGCAGGCGACGCCACCGGTGCGCAGGTTTTCGCCATTCATCAGCAACGCGTCGAGCTGCACGCGGCCATCACGCGTGAGGAAGCTGCCTCGTCCGGCGTCGAAGGTTTCGTCGTCTTCCATGACGACGACTGCGGCTTCGACCGCTTCAACGGCCGTGCCGCCGCGCTCGAGGATGGCGTACCCAGCATCAAGCGCGTTGGCGATGCCGCGCTCATGGGCGACGATTTCGTCATCCGGCATGGCCCAGGCGCCGCCGTGAATGAGGAGAATGGGGGAGGTTTTCATACTTTCCAAATCACCCCAGGGTACAAGCTGAGAGTCGCATCTGTCGTGACGAGCAGGATCCCTTCGTCGTTCGCCTGGGCCAAAAGCGCTCTGTCAAATGGATCCTTGTGCAGCATTGGCAAGGCTCGTGTGGCAATTGCAGAGAACTCTTGAAGCTGTGCTCTTGATACTTCAGCAGTAACAGCTGTTCACGAATACGGGCGGCGTTAAAACCAAAGTCTTTTTGTCCAAGCCGCTGCTTGATGGCAATCTCCCAGATACTGATGGAGCTGAAGCAAAGCAGATTTGATGGGTCCGAGAGCAAAGTTTGTATCTGTGAAGGGATACGCTGGGACCGCGTGAGTACCCACAGCAGCAACTGCGTGTCCAACAGAAGCTTCAAAGCTTTCCATCCCCCTCAAACATGGCTATTATTTCGTCCTGCATATAGGTGTCAAAGTCGTCTGGAATAGTGAACTGACCTTCGAGGGTACCGAATCGACGGTCCTGCACCCGTGCGAGTTCTTGATCATCATTCGACATTTTGCCTTGCTTCAGTTCAGCGATGCCGGGCGCTGCCGCGTGATAAGCGACCACGTTGATAACGCTTTGCCCTTCCCGTGTGATCTGAAACGGCTCACCATGCGCTGCTGCTTCCAGCAGTTCCGGCAACTGCGCCTTCGCTTCGTCCATCGTCACGGTCTGCATGGGGGCACCCTCCGTCAGTCCAAAGTTTACCGCATCAGCGGGCTGTCGCTAAAGCCGTCGAGCAGCTGGCCGACGTCCTTGTAGACCGCAACGCATCCCGCCGCAAGGAGCTCCTCGCGAGACCAGCCGCCAGTCTCCACGCCGATCGTCCAGATGCCCGCGTGCCCGGCAGCCTCGGCGTCGTAAGGCGTATCGCCCAGTGCGAGCACCTCTTCCGGCTTCACACCCAGTCGCTTCAACGTGGCCTGGAAGATATCGGGGTGCGGCTTTGATTTGTCCGCGTCGTCGGCGGAGCTTTCCTCTTCAATCAGGTCCTCCATCCCGACGATCTTCTTGTAGATCAGCAGGTCCTCCTTGCTCGCGGAGGAAGCCAGCGAGAGGCGGATGCCGGCGTCCTTTAGCTTCAGCAGGAAGTCGCGTGCGCGCGCGATAGGCTCGACGCGCTTCAGGTAGTCGGTCTGAAAGACGAATTTGCGGTAGGCGTCGAGCGGTTCTTTGACGTGCTTGCGCTTCCACCAGGGAACGAACACGGGGACAAGCTCGTCACCACCCTTGCCGATCTGCCGGCGAACTTCTTCGAGCTCCACCTCTATCCCCAGCCCGCGAAACGCCACCTGCCACGCCTCTGCGTGCAGCCAGTTGCTCTGCACCAGGGTTCCATCGATATCGCAAAGAAGCGCTTTGATCATGGCCGTTTGATGCGCGCGACGGGTAAACTGGGCTAGCCATGACGCTCACCGAACTTAACGAAAACTTTGCGCTGCCGGGCGTACTCGCCTTCGACGAACATAACGGCCTGACCCGCGCGCAGGTTACGCTGCCGAGCGGTGCCGCCACCGTCTATTTATATGGTGCCCACGTAACGCACTGGCAGCCAAAGGGCCAGGCGCCGGTGATCTGGCTTTCAAGCCTGGCGGAGTTTGGCGAAGGCAAGGCAATCCGCGGCGGCGTGCCTGTCTGCTTCCCGTGGTTCGCCACAGATACCGAAAAGCATGACGGCGGCAAGCCCGGGCCGTCGCACGGTTTTGCGCGCACGCAGAACTGGGATTTTGCCTTCGCCGCGCTGGCCGGCGAGGCTCTGCACCTGACCTTCACGCTCGCGCCAAACGAGATAAGCCGGCGCTTTGGCTACGATCATTTTCGCGTCGCCTATGAGGTTGTTGTCGCCGACACGTTGACCTTGAAGCTGACCGTGGCCAACACAGGAACCGAGCCGCTGAAGTTTGAGGAAGCGCTGCACACCTACTTCAACGTCGGCGAGCTGCACTCCGCGCGGCTGACTGGTCTGGAGTCCGCGCCGTTCATCGACAAGACGGACGGCATGAAGGCCAAAACCGGACCGGCGGAAGCGCTCGAGTTCCCCGTCTGGACCGATCGCATGTACCCGCACACGACCGCGACGACCGTGATCCACGACGGGCACGATGCGCGGACGATCACTGTGGCCAAGCAGCACTCCGCCACGACTGTGGTCTGGAACCCGCATCCGGAAGGATCAGCCGGGGCCAAGGATCTGGCGCCGAACTCCTGGGAAAGCTTCCTGGCGGTGGAAACGGCGAACGCCGGCGCCGACGCGATCACGCTGCAGCCAGGCGAGGCCCACACCATGCAGGCGGTTTACTCCGTTGCCGCGATCGGGAGGTAAGCCGTGCTGATTCTTGCTTCTGCTTCTCCCCGTCGTGCCGAATTGCTTACGCAGGCTGGCTTTACGTATACCGTGGTGCCGGCCGATATTGACGAAACACCTTTGCCAGGAGAGGCTGCAGCGGTCTACGTGCAGCGGCTGGCGGTCGAAAAGGCGCAAGCCGTGTGCGCTCTTTATAAGGATAAGCAGACGGACGACGACCCATTGATGGTGCTGGCGGCAGACACAGCCGTGGTGCTGCAGGATGGGTCCATCCTGGGCAAGCCGTTCAATGCGGCGGCGGCGGCCGGCATGCTTTCTCTGATTTCCGGGCGGACGCACGCTGTGATGACCGGCCTGGCAGTCGTGACGACTGCCAGAACCTGCTCCGACGTGGAGATCACGCAGGTCACCGTAAACCTGATTCCGCAGTATGAAATCGACACCTACACTGCCACCAGTGAGCCTCTCGACAAGGCGGGCGCTTACGCGATCCAGGGGTACGCGGCGCGCTGGATCCCTCGCATCGAGGGTGATTATTTCAACGTGGTTGGGCTACCAATTGCGCGGATCGTCGCCATGATTGCAGAGGCGGGTCAACCGGATGTTGCAGAGCCGGGCGCATCTACAACATAAGGCGGCACTTACTGGCAGCGTTCTAGGTTGGCGGATGAACCACAGGAGTTAACAGCTAACCGGGCTATGCTGATCTTGTGGTTTTTTGACCACAACGTTTTCCATTGCTGGGGCGTTACTCTGGTGAAGTCACAGGGGACGAATTTGCAGGCTTTTGGGACTTCCGGCTCGGCCCACGTCGAGCAGACCATCGAATCCGAAATTATGTTTGAGGGTGTCGGGCTGCATAGCGGCGCGCACGTCTGCATGCGGCTGGTCCCGGCCGCGGCGGGTTCAGGTATTGTGTTTCGCCGAACTGACCTGGACAATTTCGAGATCCCGGCAACCGGGCGGAACGTCGCCAAGGTCAGCTATGCGACATCCCTGATGCGCCAGTCGGTGTTGATTCAGACCACTGAACACCTGCTTTCTGCGTTGATCGGCTTCGGGGTGGACAACGTCATCGTTGAGGTCGACAACCTGGAAGTGCCCATTCTGGACGGGTCTTCCCTGCCCTATGTGCAGGCGTTCCAGGCGACCGGCCTGCGCAAACAGCGGCGGCGGCGGGAGTACCTGAAGATCCTGAAAGAAGTGGAAGTCCGCGACGGCTCGAAGTTCATCGGCGTCTATCCGGGCACCGGGTACGGCATCGATTACATGATCGATTTCCCCTCGCCAATTGGCCGCGAGCACTTCAAGGGTGATCTTGCGACGGGCGACTACACCCGTCTGATCGCGCCGGCACGGACCTTTGGCTTCCGCGAGGATGAGCCGATGCTGCGCAATATGGGGTTGATCCGCGGCGCATCCGATGCCTGCGCGATCATCCTTTCACGCGAGTCCGGCACGATCCCGGCACTGCGCTTTTCAGACGAGTTCGTACGGCACAAGGTGCTGGACCTGATCGGCGATCTGGCGCTGGCCGGGCGCCGGATTGAAGGCAAAGTGGTGGCGGAACGCGCCGGCCACGCCATGCATACGGCCCTGGTGCAGAGACTGATGCGCGACCGTAGCGCGTGGGTGCTTGCCCATGGGTACGACGCCCCCGAGCCAGAAGAAGTGCGTCATACATCGCTCCATCTGACTGCTGCTCACGCATAGAACAGCCCCACCCGTTCACGATAAAGCTGCGAAAAGATGGGGCTCCAGGCCTAAATCTGCTCCAGCTTCGGTACCGTGTTGTGGTCTCCGCCGATGAAGTTCAGCAGGTCGGCGTTGAGCCGGTCGGGTGCGGTGGCGGGGATTGCATGTGGCTCGCCGTCATACTCGATGTAGGTGTTGTGCTGCAGTATCTTCGCAGCTTCGCGGCCGGTCGAGTCAGGCGGAACGGTCTTGTCAGCGCTGCCGTGGATGATCAGAAACGGCGTTGGCAGCATCTTCATTTCGGCGCGGAAATCGGCTGTGGCAAAGGCTGTCACATCTTCCAGCGTGGCACGCGCGCAGGCCTGCGATGCGGCGATGAAGCTCCAGTCCAGCACGCCCTGCGACACCGGATGACTGATCACGCCGACCCCATAAAACGACTTGAAGAACGTCTGCAAGAAGTCATAGCGGTCCTTGACCAGCCCGGCCTTGATGCTATCGATCTTGTCCGCCGGCACGCCGTCCGGATTGTCATCCGTCTTGGCCATCAGCGGGGCAACGGAAGAAATGAGCACAGCCTTGGCGACGCGCAGCGTGCCATAGGTGCTCAGGTAGCGAACCACCTCGCCGCCGCCCATGGAGAAGCCCACCAACACCGCGCCGAAGAGGTCCAGCGTGGTCATCAGCTCGTTCAGGTCGTCTGCGAGCGTGTCGTAATCATGCCCATCCCACGGCATGCCGGACTTGCCAAAGCCGCGCCGATCGTACGTAATCACTCGGTAACCATGGTGGACGAGGAAGCTCGCCTGCTGCTCCCACATGCTGCCGTTCAGGGGCCAGCCATGAATTAACACGACGGGCATACCCTTGCCCCAGTCGTTGAAATACAGCTCGGTTCCGTCCTTCGTTTCCAGATACGGCATCGTGTCTCCTTTACTTTGCTGCCTGTGAGACGCCGCTCCCCCCAGTCCGGTTGTGATGGGCTGCCGACTAACTTACGCGGTACGTCCCGCATCGAACGCGGTATGAAACTGCTAGCTAATCTTGCTTTACTCACGCTGCTGGGCCCGGCCGCGCACGCCCAGACTGCCCCGCTCGCCACGGATAAGACCACCGGAACGCTGGAGGTGGTCGCCACGTTCAACGGCCCGATGCCGACCGGCGTGACTGTTTCCCGCAACAACCGGATCTTCGTCAACTTTCCGCGCTGGGGCGACGACGTACCTTTTACCGTCGCTGAACTGGTGAACGGCAAGGCTGTTGCGTACCCGGATGAGGCCGTCAACAACTGGCCGGGGCGCACCAGGCCCAACCCCAACGCCTACATGGACGAGCAAGCGAATCAGATCCACTTCGTTAACGTGCAAAGCGTGGTGGTCGATCCCGCGAACCGGCTTTGGGTGCTCGATACCGGCGCGCCGAAACTGAAGAACATCGTGCCCGGCGGCCCCAAACTGGTGTGCGTTGATCTGGCCACCAACCGCATCGTCAAGACGATTCTGCTGCCGCCCGAAAGCGCCGGCACCAACAGCTATATGAACGATGTGCGCTTTGACTTGAGCGTCGGCCAGCACGGCGCACAGGACCCGCAGACGATGCCCGGAAGCAAGGCCGCCGCTGACCCCAACAAGCCGGCGCCGGACCCCGCGCACCCTGTTGCGGAGCGCTCGTCTGGCAGGGGACCCGCTGGGCCAGAAGTGTTTGGCACGGCGTACATCACGGATTCTTCCAGCCAGGGGCCGAACGCAATCGTGGTAGTCGATTTAGCGACGGGCAAAAGCTTTCGCCGCCTGAACCAGCACATCAGCACGCAGGGCGAGCCCGGTTTCGTCATGTTTGCCGAAGGCCAGCCCGTCTACCAGACCGACCCCGGCAAGCCTGCGGAGCCGAACCTGTTTGCCGCTGACGGCATCGCAATTTCAGCCGACGGCAAAGAGCTCTACTACTGCCCGATCAGCGGGACCAAGTTATATGGAGTGAGCACTGCCATGCTGCGCGACCGCACCAAGTCCGACGCGGACGTAGCCTCAACCGTGCGCATCGTGACCGGCAAAATGCCGTCCGACGGACTCGAATCCGACCAGGCCGGCAATATCTATCTGAGCGATCCGGTGACCGATTCCGTGCACGTATTTAACACGCACACGATGATGCTGACCACGCTCGTCCACGACCCGCGCCTGATCTGGCCGGACACCATGTCGGTCACGGATGATGGCTACCTGTACGTCACGGCGAACCAGTTGAACCGGCAGCCTACCCTGCACAATGGTGTCGATATGCGCGTCAAGCCATACGTCCTATTCCGCACCAAGATTGACTCCAAGGCTGTGCGGCTCCAGTAAAGCAAGGCGTAACGGGGATAGAAATGGATCGAAGCGGGATAAGGACAGGGCGCCATGGCCTTCTCCCGCTTGTTCTTGCTTTAGCTTTGCAGCCAGTGGAAGGTCAGGCTTTCGTCCGTGGCGAAGCGCTGCAGGTGCTCGGCGACGACTTCCTGCATGCGTTCCTGCTCGGCTGGATCGGCGATTTCAAGGTAGACCGAAAGCGCGGCTGGTGCGCTCATCAGCGTGACGTAGGCCTTCGGCAGCGTGATCTTGCCGTGGGCATCGTCGAACTCTACCGGGAACTTGTGCCCCCAGTGCCGGCACAGTTTGCGCAGCAGGCTGACAGCGTTCTGCGTCGGAATATCGGCACGGGAAAGCTTCATACCAGCACCGCCGGGGCTGGCAGGATTTCGCTCACGTCGATGGTCTGGGTAGGGTAGTCGCCGGTGTAGCAGGCGGTGCAGAAGCTGCCGGGGGAGAGGCCGGTGACAGGCTCGCCCGTGGTGCAGGAGTGGGTCAGGCCGATCAGCGAGAGGTACGCCAGCGAGTCGGCTTCAATGTACTGGCGGATTTGCTCGAGCGTCTGGTTGGCGGCGATGAGGTGCTCTTTGCTGGGGGTGTCGACGCCGTAAAAGCAGGGCGAGATGGTGGGCGGGCAGGAGATGCGGAGGTGGACTTCCGTCGCTCCGGCGGCACGGACCATGCGTACGATCTTGCGAGAGGTGGTACCGCGGATGATGCTGTCGTCGATCAGGATCACGCGCTTGCCTTCCAGCAGCGCGCGCGACGGATTGAGCTTCATGCGGACGCCGAAATCGCGCACGCGCTGGGTGGGCTCGATGAACGTGCGGCCTACATAGTGGTTGCGAATCAGCCCAAAGTTAAACGGTATTCCGGACTCTGCCGCGTACCCGATGGCGGCGGTGACACCGGAGTCCGGGACGGGCACGACCAGGTCTGCATCGACCCCGGATTCACGTGCGAGCTGTCGGCCCATCTCTTCACGCGAGTGCTGGACCCAGCGGCCGAAAACTCGGGAGTCAGGTCGGGCAAAGTAGACGTGCTCGAAAATGCAGCTTGCGGGAGGGACGGATTCCTTGGAGAAATGCCGGCTGGTGACCCCGTCTTCGCTCACCATGACGAGCTCGCCGGGTTCGACATCGCGCTCGTACTTGGCGTGCAGCAGGTCCAGCGCGCAGGTTTCAGACGCGAAAACGAACGTGTCCGGCGCGCCGTTTTCCCCGGCGACGCGGCCCATGCAAAGCGGGCGGAAGCCGTGGGGATCGCGCGCGGCGAAGATACGATTGCGTGTCATGAGCACGATCGAAAACGCGCCGTCGACCTGCTTGAGCGCATCCGCCATGCAGTCGACCAGCGTGTTGCAGGACGAGTGCGCGATGAGCTGGATGATGATTTCGGAGTCGGAGGTGGTCTGGAAGATGGCGCCGTCGCGCTCGAGCCGCGCCTTGGCCGTGCCGAGATTGATCAGATTGCCATTGTGCGCGATGGCGATGAGCCCCATGGTCGATTCGACCGAGATCGGCTGCGCGTTCAGCAGCGCGGAGTCGCCTGTGGTCGAGTAGCGCGTGTGGCCGATGGCGAGATGGCCCGGCAGTTTTGCGAGCACATCATCCGTAAAGATTTCCGAGACGAGCCCCATGCCCTTGATATCGGAAACGCTCTGCCCGTCGGCCGCGGCGATGCCGCCAGACTCCTGCCCGCGATGCTGCAACGAGTAGAGGCCCCAGTAGGTCAGGCGCGCCGCGTCGGGGTGGTTGTAGACGGCCATGACGCCGCACTCTTCGCGGAGTTTGTCGAAGGGAGTTTCGTCGTCAATAAAGCTAGTGGAACTGATCAAGCAGCCACCAGTCGTTCTTCAGCGCTTTCCTGAACTTTCACAAAGTCTCGTTCTATGCGAAGTCGAAAGTCTGCGGTAATGGCATTCATGTCCAGAACATCGACAAACATCGGGAGATCAGATTCCAAGAAATCCTCATTCAGTAACGCACGCTGCCGAAGGCTTAGACGGCATGTGCCGCCCACAGCCAAATCCAAATCGGATAGGCGCCTTGCCTTGCCGACTGCTCTCGATCCGAAAGCGTACACAGGCCTGTCAGGGACGTGGGTGTTGAGAATCTCACTAACAATCTGCATTTCTTTGAGAGACAAACCCAATTTTTGCGGCTCAATCACGATTGATCCTTTCTTGGAGGCTGGCCAACAGCAAATGGGCGTGCGACGCGAATTGCGTAGCCACTTGAGCCACTTCGATCGCCCTCATCTCATTGTAAGTGTGGACCGTGTCTGTCCGGGCCTGACGAAAATCAAGCCAGACCAGAACATCTCCCTCAATCAGCTTCAGATCGCCCGCCCGGCGTAGTAATTCACGAAAAGTCAACTCATTCACTTCATCATTTGAGCTCGCGATGGAACGAAGGTAACGGCGCAACATCTTGATGGAAAGTTCGTAGGTGAACTCGAAGCGCTGGACGACTGCATCTCGAACAAAAGCATTCCCTGGTTCCTGCGCCCATGCATCCACTGCGATATCAAGCTGCTTGAGGGCGGACTCAAATGGCGCGAGGTCCACTTCCGGTAGCGTGTTGTGCTCATTTATCAAGCGTGGACCTCGTTAGTTGCTACACGATTCTAAAGCTTGTTAGGTGCCCAAGTCCCGTGTCAGGGCGGCGAGGTGAGTCAGGCGCGGGCCTCGTCAGCTAGCTGCGATTCGAGGGCGGTGACATAGGTAGTGTTCAACGCGCTAACAGTGGTGTCAAAGAAAGGAGAAAGTCGGAAAACATCCTTCGCTGTATAGCCGATCTTGTAGGCGCCTCCGTCAGCTTCCCATTTTGTCGCCGTTGCCAGCACTTGTGCGGTATGTTCCGTAGCACAGCTGACAATCGCTATGCTTGCGTCTTCGGCGAACCACGCATCGGCACAAAGACCGTTGCTAGTTGGCGCTCCATCCATAGCATCTTGGAAGCCGATTCCTGCACCCACGCAAGCCTTGGCGAGAGCTACAAAGGTTGCTCCATCTGAACTGTCACAAGCAGAGTGAATGAGACGCTTGTCCGCAAGTTCGATGAGGCACCTTTGGAGGTTTAATTCATCTTTGAGATTCAATCCAGGAGGTGTGCCCCAAAGCGTACCTAAGCAGGATGAGGCAAATTGGGACGAACCCAGCACGCGCTGCGAGGAAAGCTCATTGTTCTCTTCGGACAAATACTTCGCAAAGATCAGGATCAGCACATCGTCGCCGACGCGCTGGAATGCGCTGGGGACGGCTTTGGTCACGTCGTCCAGGATGCCTACTACCCCAATGACCGGCGTCGGGTAGATGCCTTCGCCAAGAGTCTCGTTATAGAGCGAGACGTTGCCGCCGGTGACGGGGGTGCCGAGCGCGGTGCAGGCTTCGGCGATGCCGTCGATGGCCTGGCTTAGCTGCGCCATGATCTCGGGTTTCTGAGGGTTGCCGAAGTTGAGGCAGTTGGTGGCGGCGACCGGGGTGGCGCCGGTGCAGGCTACCTTGCGGGCGGCTTCGGCTACGGCGTGCATGGCGCCCAGCTTGGGGTCGAGATAACACCAGCGGCCGTTGCCGGCGAGCGCCATGGCCAGGCCGCGCTCGGGCTTGCGTGCCGCTCCATCCCACCTCTCAGAATCGAGAGGTGGGGCACCCAGTTCGTCGGCCTGCATGGCGGCTTCGCCCTGGGGGGTGGACTCGGCGATCAGGTCGGTCAGCTTGCTGAGGATGCTTTCATGTTTTGTGCCCGCTTCGGTTTGCTGCATCGCGGCTTCGCCCTGCGGGGTGGACTCAGCGATCAGGTCGCCGAGCTTGGCGAATAAACCTTCAGGCTTGGCGGTTGTGCTGGGTGCCGCGCCGCCGGTGCCCTTGATGCGGATGACGCCGGCCTCGCCGCCGGGCCCCTGGACGGTGTTGGTCTGGACCATCGAGTCGTACTGCTCGTACACCCAGTGCTTGCTGCAGATGTTGGGGCTCGCGAGCAGTTCTAACAGGTCGGCGGTGTAGTCGCGGGGCTTCTTGAGCTCTTCAAGGACCCAGGCCGGGGGGTCTTTCGGGACCGGAGCAGTCCAGGTGCCGACGGGGCGGTGGTACAGCGGCGCTTCGTCGGTCAGGGCTTTGTTGGGGATTTCGGCTTGTAGAACGCCTGCGTGGTAAACGCGCATGACGTCGTCTGCCGTCACCGTACCCACTTCCGCGCAGTCGAGGCCCCACTTTTCGAAGATGGCGAGAACCTCAGCTTCGCGCCCCTTTTCGGCGACCAGCAGCATGCGCTCCTGCGATTCAGACAGCATGATCTCGTAGGTCGTCATGCCGGTTTCGCGCTGGGGCACGCGGTCGAGCTCGATGGTGACGCCGAGTTCGCCGCGTGCGCCCATCTCGCAGGTGGAACAGGTCAGGCCGGCCGCGCCCATGTCCTGAATGCCGAGCACGGCGCCGGTCTTCATGACTTCGAGGCACGCTTCGAGCAGCAGTTTTTCTAAGAAGGGGTCGCCCATCTGGACGTTAGGCCGTTTCTGTTCTGAACCCGCGGTAAATTCTTCGGAGGCCATGGTGGCGCCGTGGATGCCGTCCCGGCCGGTTTTAGCGCCGACGTAGAAGACCGGGTTGCCGACGCCTTCTGCCTTGGCGTAGAAGATCTCATCCGTGCGGACCAGGCCCAGGGCGAAGGCGTTGAGCAAAGGGTTGCCGGAGTAGCAGTCTTCAAAGCGGGTCTCGCCGCCCAGGTTGGGGACGCCGAAGCAGTTGCCGTAGCCACCCACGCCGTGCACGACGCCGCGCATGGTCTGGCGGTTGCGGGCGTAGTCGATCGAACTTCCGTCAGTTTCAATGGTGGTTCCGTCCCAGGTCTCAGAAGCGAGACCTGGGGCACCCGATTTGGTGGCCGGGGTGAGCGGCCCGAAGCGGAGCGAATCCATGACGGCCATTGGCCGCGCGCCCATGGTGAAGATGTCGCGCAGGATGCCGCCGACGCCGGTGGCCGCGCCCTGGTAGGGCTCGATGTAGCTGGGGTGGTTGTGGCTTTCGATCTTGAAGGCGCAGGCCCAGCCGTCGCCTACGTCGATGATGCCGGCATTTTCACCGGGGCCTTGCAGCACGGCGCCGGGACCGCTGGTGCGCGTGCCTTTGGTGGGCAGGCGCTTCAGGTGCACGCGAGACGACTTATAGCTGCAGTGCTCGGACCACATGACGCTGAAAATTCCGAGCTCGGTGAGCGACGGCGTGCGGCCCAGCTTTTGCTCGATCGAGGCGTATTCTTCGTCCGTAATCGAGTGCGTTTTTAGCAACGCCGGGGTGATCGTGGCGGGCGTGGGCGTTTGCGGCTGGGAGGGCTGGGTCGGCACTGTTTTATTGTCGCAGATGTGGCTGGCTTGGTTGTCGTCCGCAGAACGAGCGGCAAAGCAAAAGCAGATCCGCCGCCGGGGATGACAGCCAAAGAATCTAAGCGCCGGTTGACCCAAAACCACCCACGTTGCGCTGGGTTTCATCCAGCGATTCGACCTGAACGAACGCAGCCTCAATCCGGCGCACGATACGCAATTGGGCGATGCGGTCGCCGGGGTTCAACGTGATTGTCTGCTGCGAAAGGTTGGTCAGCACAACCTTAATTTCGCCCCGATACCCGGGATCGATCACCCCCGCGAGCGTCGTTAGACCCTTCAGCGCGAGGCCGGAGCGATCCTCTACCAGCGCGCCAAACCCTGCGGGCAGACCAAGCGCGAGGCCGGTAGATACGGCCACCGTCTGGCCCGGCGATATGTTGCAGATCGAACAATTTGCAAGATCGGCAGCCAGATCGCCCCACGGGCCAGTGTGGGAATACTGTGGAATTTTCGCAGCCGAGTGCAGAAGTTGAATGGATATTTCGAGATCGGACATGCGAAATTATCGCTTGTCTGCCGCAATTTGTTCAGTTCAGGCGCGTCTCTTCCATGTAATTCGCGCACCTGGCCCGTAACGAAAAGCCCAAAGCGCACCCGGTCCCCGGTTTTTATGCGGTGGAATTGCCGTTCATCTTTCTGCGGTAAATTGGCACTGGCCTGCATCCGAACGTCTGATACCAGAAGAGGGTTCTCCAGATGGGTTTACACACGGTAATTCGCGGTGAGCAAACGGACGCGCGTCCAGCGCTGGTGTTGATGCACTTCCTGGGCGGCAGCGGGCGGGAGTGGGACGAGGTCGTAGCCCTGCTGGGCCCCACCTACCGGACGATCACGATCGATCTGCCCGGCTTTGGCGGCTCCGCGGGCGAGCCCGGTTACGGCGTGGAGCAGATGGCTGACGCCGTGCATGAGGTGCTCGCCAAGCTGCCTTGCTACGTGCTGGTGGGCCACAGCATGAGCGGCAAGCTGGCGCTGTTGCTCGCGCGCCGGGAGGTGCTGCTGCCGGCCAAGGCCATTGCGGGCCTGGTGTTGGTGGCGCCTTCACCACCGGAGCCGGAGCCCATGGGCGATGACAAGCGCAGCATGATGATGGGTCTGCTCGGCGAGCGCCACGAAGACGACGCCACCCGCGCCCGCAACTACATCACCAAGAATGAAATGCGCGATATCCCCACGGAGGTCGAGCAGCGTGCAACCGCTGAAGTCCTGCGCATGAACCGCACGGCCTGGGTCGCGTGGCTGCAGCATGGCAGCAAGGAAGACTGGTCCGAGCGTGTGGGCGTGCTGGGCGTGCCGGCCGTGCTGGTCGCGGGCGAAAAGGACCTGTCGCTGGGCCCAAAGCAGCAGCGCGAAACCACCATGATGCACCTGGGCAACGCAAAAATGGTCACCGTCAAGGACTGCTCCCACCTGGTCCCGATGGAGAAGCCGCACGAAATGGCCGCGATCCTGAAGGAATTCGTCGACACCCTGCCCCGTGCGACGGTGCCGCCGGACTACGTATCGTTCATTGAAAGCGATCGCCTGTCCGTGCGCACGCGTGAGGTTCTGCTGGATCGCATGGCCGGCGTTGTGCGTCCGCAGGGCCTGTTTACCGCCATGCAGGAGCGCACGCTGCGCGCGATGATGCGTCGCGTGGTTCCCGGAACAGGTGTCGACGTGGCGCGCTTTGTTATGGCTCGCCTGGCCACCGGCAAGGGCGATGGGTGGCGCTACGACGTGCTTCCCACTGATCTGACCGCCTATCGCGAAGGCCTGGACAAGCTGGCCGAGCAGGGCTTTGAGGACATGGACACGGCCCACCAGGACAAGGCGCTGCAGGCCCTGGCGGACAAGAAAGGCTCACCCGAGGCACGCTGGTTTGAGGAAGTTCGTGGCGATGCGGTGAGCGCGTACGTGGCGCATCCGCAGACCTCTGCGCGGCTTGGTTTCAGCGGCCCCGGCGTGGGTGGGGCGTTCACGAAGTATCGTGGATTTGTGGAGCTCGGGGTCAACCAGCCTGAGACGTGGGAACCAGAACCGGAAAGGGTTGCGCAATGAAGTTGGAGTCGGCGAAGCCGGGCTGGGCAAAAAAGATGAAAGCGTTCTCGCAGGATCAGGCGGTGGACGTGGTGGTAATTGGCACCGGTGCGGGCGGCGCGCCGGTCATGGCAGAGCTGGCGGAAGCAGGCCTGAGCGTGGTGGCGCTGGAGGCCGGGCGCTGGTGGGACCCGGGCGTCGAGTACGCCGCGGATGAGACACAGATGAATGAGCTTTACTGGCTCGGCGAGCGGCTTAGCGCCGGCAAAACTCCTACCGCCTTTGGCGGCAACAACTCCGGCACAGGGGTGGGCGGGTCCATGCTGCACTGGGGCGCCTACGTGCCGCGTGCGGATGAGCGCGACCTGAAGCTGAAGACAGACAGCGGAAAAGGTGTGGATTTCCCTCTGCATTACGAAGACTTGAAACCCTTCTATGAAGAGGTGGAAGCCTTCATTGGGGTCTCCGGCCCCGCGGATTATCCGTGGGATCCCACGCGCAAATACCCGCTTCCGGCAATCCCGCAGAACGCGCCCGGCCTGATGATGCAGAAGGGCATGGCCGCGCTCGGCGTGACCACCGCGCCGGCCCCGATTGCCGCTGTCTCGCAGACGTTTAGCCAGCCTGCTTACGGCGATCGGCCCCCATGCGTCGGCTGCGCCTTCTGCCACCAGGGCTGCGTGTACGGAGCCAAGGCGAGCATGGACGTGACCTACCTGCCGCGCGCCGTTGCGGCCGAAGCAGAGATCCGCGCCGAAAGCTTCGTGACTGGCTTTGAGACTGCGGAAGATGGCTCCATTTCCGCCGTCATCTACAAGTCCGCCGGGGTCGAGTATCGCCAACGCTGCAAGGCCGTCTTCCTTTGCGCCGGCGCTGTTGAAACGCCTCGTTTGCTGCTGCACGCCGGGCTGGCCAACAGCTCCGGCCAGGTGGGCAAAAACTTCATGTGCCACGTGGCGACGCAGGTCTGGGGAACGTTCCCGGATCAGATGCGCATGAACCACGGCTTCCCCGCCACGCTGATCACGGAAGACACCATGCGGCCCAAAGACGCAGACTTTGTTGGCGGTTACCTGGTGCAGCCGCTGGGCGTGGTGCCGGTAACGTTTGCCAAAGGCGTGGCTCGCGGACGCGGGCTTTGGGGCCAGGAACTCGTCGATTATCTGGACCAGTACAACTACTTTGGCGGCATTGGCGCCAACGGCGATTGCCTCCCCTACGACCACAACTTCCTGGAGCTTTCAGACGAGCTGGACGAAAACGGCGTGCCTGTTCCGCGCATTCACTTCAGCTATGGCGACAACGAACTGCGCATGAGCGAGCACGCGGAAAAGTTGATGACCGACTGCTGGAAAGCGGCCGGCGCAACTGATATCTGGACGCTGCAACGCTCCGCCCACACCATCGGAACCTGCCGTATGGGCGACGATCCGAAGCAGAACGTGGTTGATGCCGCGGGCCGCAGCCACGATGTGAAGAACCTGTGGATCAGCGACAACTCCACCTTCCCGGCGGCGCTTGCGGCGAACCCCGCGCTGACCATCATGGCGCTTGCCGTGCGGTCCGCGCGCGAGTTCCTGAAGGTGCGCGAAAGCAAAGCGTAAGCGCAAAAACTCGGCTGGTCCGGGATTCTTCCGGGTAGCCGAGTGTAGCTTTCTGCGGCCTCCTTACGGAAGATTCGAGCTGCAGTCAGGCGCTTCAGCGTGAACATAGTGCGGCAAACCCAATCCATTCCCGAGTCAAAGCCGCAACCCGTAATACACTATTCCGAGCGCCGCACCGCTTTTCACAGAGCGTAAAAACCAGCTCCAACCTTGAGGATCAGCCACGCATGAGCGACACGAAACAGCAGGAACTCGACCAGCTAGCCATCAACGCCCTTCGCTTTCTCGCCGTCGACCAGGTCGAAGCCGCCAAGAGCGGTCACCCCGGCGCACCGCTCGGTTGCGCGCCCATCGCCTACCTGCTGTACACCAAGTTCATGAAGTTTGACCCGCAGCAGCCGCTCTGGAGCGACCGCGACCGCTTCGTCCTCTCCAACGGCCACGCTTCCGCGCTGCTCTACGGCGCACTCCACCTGGCCGGCTTTGACCTCCCAATCGAACAGCTCAAGCAGTTCCGCCAATGGGGATCCCACACCCCCGGCCACCCGGAATATGGCGAGACCCCAGGCGTAGAAGTCACCACCGGCCCGCTCGGCCAGGGCTTCGCAGAAGCTGTTGGCCTCGCGATCGCTGAAAAGCATCTCGCCGCCGTCTACAACCAGGCCGGCGATCACTCCAGCGGCATCAATTCGCAGACGCCCGTCGACCACCACACCTACGTCCTTTGCGGCGATGGCGACCTGATGGAAGGCATCTCGCACGAGTCTTCCTCGCTGGCCGGCACGCTTGGCCTGGGCAAGCTCATCGTCCTTTATGACGACAACCTTATCTCGCTCGACGGCCCCACCGACCTTTCCTTCACGGAAGACGTCACCAAGCGCTTCGAGGGCTATCACTGGCAGGTCCAGATGGTCGATGACGGCAACGACCTCGTCGCACTCGAGAAAGCCATCAACGCCGCCAAGGCCGAAACCTCGAAGCCCAGCCTGATCCGCGTCCGTACCGTCATCGGCTACGGCTCGCCCAAGGCCGGGACCAAAAACGTCCATGGTGAAGCGCTCGGACCGGACGCCACCAAAGCCACCAAGAAGAACCTCGGGTACCCGGAAGACAAATCCTTCTACGTCCCCGCAGAAGCGCAGGCCAAGTGGGACGAGTGCAAGACCAAGGGCAAAGCCGCACGCGAAGCTTGGGAAGCCAAGTTTGCCGCCTACACCAAGGCCTACCCGGTCCTGGGCGCGGAGTACAGCCGCATCATTGAGCATAAGCTCGCAGAAGGCTGGGAAAAGTCCATCCCCGTCTTTCCAACCGATAAGCCGGTAGCCACCCGCAACGCCGGCCAGGTCGTCATGAACGCCATCGCCAAGGTCGTTCCGGAGCTCTTCGGAGGCGCGGCCGATCTCACCAGCTCCACCAAGACCATCTTCAAGGATTCACCCAGCTTCCACGTCGACGCCAAGGGCCGCAACGTCTACTTCGGCGTACGCGAGTTCGGCATGATGGCCGCAGTAAACGGTATCGCCGCACACGGCGGGCTGATCCCCTTCGGCAGCACGTTCTTCACCTTCTCCGACTATTGCCGCTCCGCTCTTCGCATGGGCGCGCTGCAGTCCTCTCACTCGCTCTACATCTTCACGCATGACTCCATCGGTCTCGGCGAAGACGGCCCCACGCACCAGCCCATCGAGCACTTGATGAGCCTGCGCGCCATCCCGCAGCTTACCGACTTCCGACCCGCGGATGCCAACGAAACCGCCGCCTGCTGGCAGCTCGCGCTCGAGCGTCCCTCGGCCTGCTTCATGGCTCTCAGCCGCCAGGACCTGCCCGTGCTTGACGCCGTCAAGTACAAGGTTCTCGAAGGCACCCGCAAGGGCGCATACGTCCTTGAGAACTTCGGCAAGGATGTCATCCTCGTCGCGACCGGCTCGGAAGTCGCCATGATCATGGCCGCCGCGCTGACGCTCAAGGAGCAAGGCATCATGGCTACGGTCATCTCGATGCCCAGCTTCAAGCTGCTTGAGGAAGCCGGCCACGACTACATCATGGAGCTGTTCCCGCACGGAATCCCGAAGATCTCGCTTGAAGCCGGCGCAACCATGGGCTGGTGGAAGTACGTCGGGCGCGATGGCATCGTGATCGGTCTGGACCGCTTCGGCGCCTCCGCACCGGCACCGCTGGTGCAGGACAAGCTTGGGATCTCCGCTGCGGCAGTCGTCGAAGCCGCCAGGAAGCTGGTCAGGAAATAGCCCGAACCGCTCATGGTCTGAATCGGCCATGAGCGGCTTCAAAGGAGACTCGAATGGCACAGGCAATCGATCAGCAGAGAAACATCCTCAACCTGTTTGCTTCCGTTTGCATCCTGGTTCTGAGCTATTTCGATTGGCCTGGGCTTGCCGCAAGATTCGGAGTACATCCCTTCTTCGTGGGTCTTCTGCTGACACTGCTGACGCTTGCCGCTCTTGTCTTTCTCGTCGTTTCCATACTCGATTGGCGTACATTGAGGCAGACCCATGGTTAGCTCTGAACGCGATATGGTCCGCAAGCTCGTCGAAGATGACAAGCCTGCGGACCGTTTTACTTCCCTGCAACCGACCTACGAAGACTCCGTCCCGCCCGAGCAGGACTGGGACGAGCGCGACGACTCCTAATTGTCCTTTGCGCAATTCATTTGTCATCCCGCAGGGATCTGCTTTTTGGCTTGGCTTTTAGTAGCATCGACCGATGAGCAATCCTACCCGCCGCGACCTCGCCCTTCAACTTCCCGCATTTGGCCTCTTTGCCTCGCTCGCGAACGCCCAGCTGCCCAAGACCCAGAACTCCCTCCAGTCTGACCTGACCCACTGCAAGGCCTACCCATTCGACACCTTGCCGCTGCGCTACTCTGACGCCGGCGCACCGACGCATGACATTCTGCGCGGCAACCTGCCCACCGGCGAGCTCGTCGAGCTGCACGAAACCACCATCGCCGCCGGCAAAATGCCCCATCCCGCGCACCAGCATCCGCACTGCGAGTTCATCCTGGTCCGCAGCGGCGCCATCGAGTTCACCTACGGTGGCGAAGCGCACCTGCTCGCAGCGGGCGGCGTCGGCTTCACGGCCCCGAATGAGATGCACGGCTTCCGCAATCCAGGCCCCGGCGAGGCCACCTACTTCATCTTCTCAATTGGAAAACACTAACGCTTTACCCGTATTTTCTTGAGCAGTTTTGCCGATAGGAGACGTATAGTTTCAGGTAAGCCCTTTAGTCACACAAAAGTGTTGTTCCCGTCCCCGCTCGCCCCCCATAGAGTTTTAAGCGCACGAGTAAACGAGGCACCGCTGTGGTGAACCTGAATTACCTTCCGGATATTTTCTCGCTCGCCGTCTTCATCGTCGGCTTCCGACCACTCGTGCGCAAGGTGGGACCACACGTAAATCTATGGTTCCTGGCCTGGACCTTTATCCTGCTGCGCTACGTCGCGTTGAGCTTTATGCCGGCGGCTGGAATGCTGCACGTCCTTCTCAGCTTCTTTGCATTCTGGCAGCAGGATCTGTGCGGTCTCGCTTTCATTCTGGCCGCGGGACTGGCACGAGGGCGTAAGCCGGCGATCGAATTCACGCTCGTTCTGGCAGTTCCGGTGCTGGCCCAGTCGGCGCTCTTCCTGCTGGGTAACCACAATCCGGTTGCGGCAACCGGCGTCATGGTGCTCTTTCTTCTTCCGGCCGCCTATGTGGCGCTCACGCCCGCGCCACGCTATCGGCCGCACGTTGTATTAGCAGGCGCATTCGCGCTGGTGGCTGGCGGCCTGCTGCCGCTGGCGGCGCATGAGCCGTCACTCGTCAGCGACGGCCTGCTTTGCCTCGTATTTCTAAGCGCAGCGTATCTTTATGTCGTCTCGACTGCACGCAAGACGCGAGGCGCTCTGCCGGCCGTCGCAGGCCTGGTTGGCTGGGCCTTCAGCTTTCCAGTGGTGGCGCTGATCACGCGGCTGAAGCCTGCGCTGGTGCTGAACAGGACTTTGGTAGGAGCGCCTCAGTACCTGGTCATCGTCGGCATCATTTTGACGCTGATTGAGGAATATATGGTGCGCACCGAGCGGCTCGCCATGCATGATCCGCTAACTGACCTGCCCAATCGCCGGCTATTTGAAGAGCGTCTCATTGCGACGATGGAAGAGGCGCGGGTCGATCGCACCACGGTCGCCTGCCTCGTCATCGACGTGGATAACTTCAAACACATCAACGACACGCTGGGTCACAGCGCGGGCGACCAGTTGCTGCGCGCGCTCGCGGTACGGCTGAGCTGGCACATGAGCCCACGCGATATTCTTGCGCGGACCGGCGGCGACGAATTTACGGCGCTGCTCGCTGGCGTTACTGACGAGCATCACCTGCGCTTCATCGCCGGGGCCATGATGTCGGCGGCAAGCGTGCCGATCATGCTCGACGGGAAGGCAGTGGATGTGCGGATTTCGGTCGGGATTGCGCTGTCGCCGGATGATGCGGACGATATCGACAGCCTGCGGCGGGCGGCGGATGAGGCGATGTACACGGCGAAGCGTCGTGGTGGAAGCGCGCTGGCGTTTGCTGGGGATGAGTAAACTGCCCCCCCTACCGATTTAGTCCTAAAGTCTTCAAGAGATTGGACTTAGGTCTGGACCTGGGTACGATGAAGTCCGGGTTCTAGTTGCACTCTATTTGGGGCAGCGGCTTTTCTGAGGACCAGGCGCGTGAAGACAAGGCCCGGCTTGAAGCCAGGCCTTGTCAAGTTTTGGGAGAACCAACTTGCTGGGCGGCCTCTACTTTTGGCGTTAGGATTCCTATGTTGTCGACGCCGGCACGGTGGGCTGCGTCGATGACGCTGGCCACTTCGCCGTACTCGACATCCTGCACGCCTTTGACGAACATGACCTTACTCTGACGGGCGGAGAAGATTTGCAGCAGGCGACCGGGCAGGTCAGCCTTCGCGTAGGTTTCTTCATTGATTTTGAAGATGGGGCCCGCGCCGGGGGAGGCTAGAACCTGAACGACAACTGGGCGCTCGGGCGATTCAGGGCTGCTGGATTTGGGGGGCTGGGGGACCAGAGCTTCCAGGCCCTGCGGGGCGACCGGAACGATCACCATAAAGATGATGAGGAGGACCAAAAGGACATCAATGAGGGGGGTGACGTTGATTTCCGATACAGCTGTGTTGGTGCCGCCTGCGCTGGACATTGCCATGAGTTTTCTCCGTCAGCATGAGTCGCCGGTATCGCTACCGGGTTATGCGAGGTGAAAGAACTTAGGGCTGACCTGGTGTTTGTTGACGAAGATCGCCGGGGCTAAAGCCCCACCTTTTGGCTCGGTGGAAGTCGTGGGGCTAAAGCCCCACGCTTCCACCTGAATTGACCAAAAAGTATCGATGAGCGTCAGCAACAACCATGAGCTAGCGAGGCTACTGGCCGGCTTCTACCTTGGGGGTGATGATACCGATGTTGTCCACGCCGGCCTGGTGGCCTGCGTCGATCATGCTGGCAACCTGGCCGTAGTCCACGTCGGGCTCGCCCTTGATGAACATGACCTTATTCTGGCGGGCCGAGAAGATCTGCAGGAGACGGCCGGCGATGTCATTCTTCGCGTAGGTCTCATCGTTGATCTTGAAGGTTGGCTGCGCGCCGGCGGCACCGAGGATCTGAACGACGATGGTCTTGTCGTTGTCCTCGACCTTGGGGGCGTTGGGCTTGGGCGGCTGGGGGACCAGCGCGTCAAGACCCTTTGGGGTTACGGGTACGATGACCATGAAGATGATCAGGAGTACCAGAAGAACGTCGATCAGCGGGGTTACGTTGATTTCTGAGACCGCTGTGTTTGTACCGCCACCGCCACCCATTCCCATAGTAAAGCTCCTTGTGTTGCTCGCCGGCGCGTGGCCGGGTGGTGCTTGAAGCAGATTTTCTGGCCGGCTGAGGAAAGCGTTCCTCAGCGGCTGAAGCCGGGTTGGTACCGGATCCAAGTCGCACGGCTAAAACCGTACGCTTGATTGAGGCCGAAAGCAAAGTAAGCAGGCTGCATCTCGAGTCAGTCGAGGCTAGAGCCTCGATCTGTCTCGGGGAACTACTGGTCTTTCTTCTCGGTGAGGAGGCCTAGCTGGCTAACGCCGGCTCCGCGGATACCGTCTACGGCATCCATGACCTTGCCGTACTTGGCGCGATTGTCCGCACGCAGGAAGACAGTCTTATCGATGCTCTTTTCCTGCTTTGCGGTGATCTTGGCGCCGAGATCATCGTCCGAGACCTGGTCGCCGCCGAGGAAGGTCTTACCGTCGCGGGTAACAGCTACCGTGATGGCGTCTTCCTTATTGGCATTTTCCATGACCTTCGCATTGGGTGCGATGGGCAGATCGACGTTGACCTTATTGTTGAGCATGGGCGTGATGACCATGAAGATGATGAGGAGAACCAGCATGACGTCGACCATGGGGGTGACGTTGATGTTGGAGTTTACTTTTTTGCCTTCGTCGCGTTTTGCCTGTGCCATTTGTGCGAACTCCGTGGAGGTTGTGCGGCGGTTCTATGAGTCGGGCTTACAGCCCTTGAATCCTGATGCCGTCCAGACTTGGAGCTCGCGCCCCAGGCTGGTATGAACCGGGCCCACTGCCCTAAGAGCAGAGGCTTTCATGGAGGGGACTACCACTCCAGCCCAGGTCTCAGAAGCGAGACCTGGGGCACCCGGATTGCGGCGGTTTAGCGGTGCGACTGCTTGATGAAGTAGTCGACGAGCTCTGAGGAGGAGTTGTCCATTTCGACGTCGAACGCTTCTACCTTGTTGGTGAAGTAGTTGAAGGTCATAACGGCGGGAATGGCAACGACGAGACCGAAGGCGGTCGTGACGAGCGCTTCCGAGATACCGCCGGCAACTGCGCCGATACCCGAGGTCTTCTGCGTGGCGATCTGCTGGAAGGCGTTGAGAATACCGATGACGGTGCCGAGCAAGCCGATGAAGGGCGCCGTTGAACCGATCGTGGCGAGACCGCCGAGACCGCGCTTCAGCTTGGAGTGGACGATCGCTTCCGAACGCTCGAGAGCGCGCTTGGACGACTCGATCTGATCCTCGGTGATGGCCGAACCGCCGCCGAAGGAGCGGAACTCCTGCAGGCCGGAGGTAACAACTTCCGCGAGGTGCGACTTCTTGGTGCGGTCCGCAACCTTGATGGCTTCGTCCAGGTTGCCGTTCTTGAGCGCGCCGGCGACCTTGGGGGCAAATTCACGCGACTGCGAGCGGGCTGCCGAGAAGTAGAGTGCGCGGTCAATGATAACGGCCAGCGACCAGATGGACATGATGAAGAGGATGATGACGATGCCGCGCGGGATCCAGCTCATGTTCTGCCAGAGCTGTACGGGCGAGAAGCCGACGGTGGGGGCTTCTGCGGCTGCTGCCTGGAACATCATGGCGACGTGCGAGAAGTTAGCGGATGCGACAGTTGCGATGTGGGCGAGAATCACTGGGAAATTTCCTCCGGATTAAGTAGAACGTTGAACTCAATGGCGTTCGGTCCGCGTGTTTGCGAGTCGGACGGTGAAGCCGTGGGGCTGAAGTGGGCTACAACGCTCCCGGGATTGCGGTGCAACTGGGAGGGAAAGTTTAGTGGGGTTGCAGGCTGGAGGGAGAATTTTGCCACCGCTCCATCCCATCTCTCAAAGTCGAGAGATGGGGCACCCAGAATATCTGTTTGGTTTAGCCGCCGAAGGTGAAGTTGACGGTAACGGTGGTGTCGACTTCAGTGGGGTCGCCGTTGAGGAGATACGGTTTGTAGCGCCATTTGGAGACAGCTTCAATGGCGGCACCCTTCAGCATTTCCGGGCCGCTGACGTAGGTCAGGTTCTGGATGGCGCCGGTCTTGCCGATGATGGCGTGTAGGACGACGACGCCGGAAACGTGTGCGGCTTTGGCGATCGGAGGATAGACAGGAGTCGTCTTCTCCAGGATGCTACCGGCCATGACACCGCCCGATACGCGCGTGGGGCCTGTGGGCTTGGGCGGGGGCGTGGCCTTGACGACAACGGCGGGACCGGTACCGGTACCACCGAATACGCCGCCGGCAACGCCACCGGGGACACCACCTGCCATGCCCATGGAGCCGACGACGCCGGCGACCTGGGGTGGAGGTGCGGCATCTTCCTTGCTGGTGTCAACCTTTTTGGGAATCTTGGTGGGCGCGTGTAGTGCGTCATCCGGCATCACCGCATGGCTGATGACCTGCTTGACCACCGCGGCCGGGGGCGGCGGTGGGGGTGGAGGAGGCGGCGGGGGTGGGGGGGCGCTGAGCATCGCCGTCATGGAGGACTTGGGGAGAGCTTCCGGATTGATCAGCGGAATAATGATCATCACGCCGAGGATGCAGAAGTTCAGGACGGCGGTGCCAATCATCCAATACTTGGATTTGGTCTTGAGCCGGTTGCCGGAGTCTACGAGGGAGTCTTCAAACATGGGCGTTGCCTCGGGTGGAATTCTTTGCTGTTTTGCTTAGACACCGGGGGTGCTGATTTTGTTCCCGGGGGTGGAGATCGGGTTCCGGGGGTGCGGTTGGGTCGGATGTCGAGTGTGGAGCCTCGACCTATCTTGGAAGCAACGGCAGAAGCGAAAAGCAGATCCCTGCGGGATGAAAACCAAAAGGGCGACGGCGAGACAAGGGGCGACAGCAAAGCGAGAAGCAGATCCCTGCGGGATGAAAACAAAAGAGCGGAAAGGCGGAGTTGCGGGTCAAAGAAAACGGCAACACTTCTCGCGAAGTGTTGCCGTTGTTTCGCGTGAGGAAATACTAACCTCTGACGCGTCCTGCGGGCAAGGTGGCGGAGGCTTTTCCCTGCTTGGCGCGCATGTCCTGCCAGGCGACGAGCATGGGGGCAGCTACGGCGATTGAAGAGTAGGTGCCGATCATGATGCCGATGACGAGTGCAAAGGAGAAACCGTGGAGGACCTCGCCGCCGAAGAGGTAGAGGCTGATGACGGTGATGAAGGTAAGGCCGGAGGACAGGACGGTTCGGCTAAGAGTCTGGTTGATGGAGCGGTTGACGACTTCTGAGAGGGTTTCGCGGCGCGATTGGGCCAGGTTTTCGCGGATGCGGTCGAAGACGACGACGGTATCGTTCATCGAGTAACCGATGAGGGTGAGGATGGCGGCGATGACCGTGAGGGTGATTTCCTGGTTGGTGAGCGAGAACGCGCCGATAGTGATGAGGGTGTCATGGAAGACCGCCACAACCGCCGCAACGCCATAGATGAGCTCGAAGCGGAACCAGAGGTAGACCAGCATGCCGACGAGCGAGTAAATAGTGGCGTAGAAGGCCTGGTGCTGGAGCTGCTTGCCGGCGGTGGGGCCTACGACGTCGACCTGCAGGACCTGGAAGGTGGAGTCATGGTAGTTGGCGGTGAGGGCGCGCTCGACGGCGGCGCGGCCTGCGTCGTGGTTCTGGTCGGTGGCGGTGGATTCCGGCAGCGCGATGACGACCTGGTTGGCGAGCTCGCCGGGGCGGTTGCCGATGCGTTGAATGGTGGCGTTGTGGATTCCGGCCTGGTCCATCGCGGTGCGGACGTGGTCCTCATTAGGCGCGGAGGTGAAGGCGGCGGTGATGTGCGTGCCTCCGCGGAAGTCTACGCCGAGCGGGAGGTGATGCCAGAAGAGCAGCGAGAAGATGCCGGCGACGGAGAAGATGAGGGAGAAGCCGAGGAAATACCACTTCTTGCCGAGCCAGTCGATATTGGGTTGTTTGAAGAGTTCCATTTGAGTGGCGATCCTTTAGAGCGTTGCAGCGATGAGGAAGTGCGGTCGAGCCGTGGGCTCGATACCCCACCCTTTGCGATGAGGCCGCAAAGGACAGGGCACCCGATTCCGAGACGGGTCAGATGGAGAGGGCGTAGGCGCGATCTTTGCCCTGCAGGTGCCAGTCGAAGATCATGCGCGAGATGAAGACGGCGGTGATCAGGTTGGCGAAGAGCCCGACCATCAGCGTGACGGCGAAGCCCTTAACCGGACCGGTGCCGAACATGAGCAGGATGACGGCGCTGACGATGGTCGTGACGTGGGTATCGACGATGGTGATCCAGGCGTGCGCGAAGCCTTCCTTGACGGCGGCGGCGGCGGTCTTGCCGGCGCGGATTTCTTCGCGGATTCGCTCGAAGATCAGCACGTTGGAGTCGACGCCCATACCGATCGTTAGAATGACGCCGGCGATTCCGGGGAGCGTGAGGACGGCGCCCGAGAAGCCCATGAAGCCCAATAGAATGATGAGGTTGAGGACCAGGGCGATATCCGCGTTGATGCCCGAACCCTTGTAGTAGACCAGCATGAAGATCATAACGGCGGACATGCCGGCGATGGCCGCGACGACGCCCTGGCGGATGCTCGCGGCGCCGAGGGACGGGCCTACGGTGCGGGTCTCAAGGTTGGTGATTGAGGCGGGGAGCGAGCCGGTGCGGAGGAGCTTTGAGAGGTTGGCGACCTCATCCTGGGTAAAGGAACCGGTGATTTCGCCCTGATCGCGGATGCCGGACTGGATTCCGGCGACTTCCTTGACCTGGTTGCCGAGCACGATGGCCATCTGGCCGGGGGTGGCGGAGCCGGCCTTGTGGGAGTCGGTGTATTTGAAGAAGCGCTCGCCGGCCTCGGTGGTGAGGGTGAACTTGAGGTTGGGGCGGCCGTTGATGTCGGTGGAGGGCTGGGCGTCGCGGAAGTCGGTGCCTTCTACTTCAGAGGCGCGCTTGAGCAGCCAGACCTGATCGGGGGCGTTGCCGGAACCCTGGCCGTGGAGGAGCTGATCGTCCGGCGGCAGGCCGGCGGGGTTGCCGGCGAGGGCGGCTGCGTCGTCCGCGTAGGGGCCGCCGTCTACAGCGTAAATGGCGAGTTTTGAGGCGGCGTTGATGGCCTTGCCGATTTTGTCGGGGTCGCCTTCGCCGGGGACTTCGACCAGGATCTGGTTGTCGCCCAGGCCGTATTTCTGGACCGTGGTTTCTGCCACGCCGAGCGCGTTGATGCGGGAGCTGACGACCTCAATGGTCTGGTCGAGGGTGCGGGTGTTGGCGGTCTGGATGGCGGCGGGCGTCATGGCGAGGCGCATGGTGCTGGCGCCCGACGCGTCGGTGCCGGTGGTGATGTTGTAGCCGTTGTACTGGTTGGTGCTGACGAGCGCGCGGACCTGCGAGGTCTGGCTGGCGGGGACGCCGGCGATGACGATAGTGTTGGGGTTCGCCGGGTCAGACTTGCTGACGGTAGCGGAGGGGACGACGGCGGTCACGGCATCGCGCATGCTGGCGGCGTCGCGGGCGGTGGCACCGGCAAGCGCTTCCTCTACGTGCACGGCGAGCACGAGGTGGGTGCCGCCCTTGAGGTCGAGCCCGAGATGGATGCGGTCAGCGAGGGACTGCTTGAGCGAATCGCCAAAGCCGCGGCCGGTAGAGTGCGGGATGCCGATGATGCCGTAAGCGAAAAACAGCAGGATGGCGATGACGAGTGCGGCTTTGGTGCCGAGATTCTTGACCATGATTTTGTGCGACGGGCGCGGACGCCTGGGTCTGCTTTCCTGTGGCGCGTCCGGAATTACGCAGGACGGCGGGGGATCTAAAAGTGAATCACTTTAGTTTAGCGTGGCGGGATGGGAAGTGGGCAAGTTTCGCGGGGTCGGACCGGGTCGTTTGCTACCGCAAACGATACCCCACCCTTTCGATAAAGCCGAAAGGATGGGGCACCCGACGCTTGCTGGTACCAAAATCTATGCGGCGGTGTCTTCCGTCACTACGGAAGCGATGGCGCTCTTGGCGAACTCGAGCCGGAGATTATCGGGCTGGATGCGCAGGGTAACGACATCGTCCTTGACGGTGAGAACGGTGCCGCGCAGGCCGCCGGTGGTGGTGACCTTGTCTGACGGCTTGATGTTGCCGAGCATTTCTGCCCAGGCCTTCTGCTTTTTCTGGTTGGGGGCGATCATGAGGAAATACATGGCGCCGATGACAAGGACGGGCATGGCAAAGGCGCCGACGCCGCTCGAAAGGAAACTTGCCTGGAATAAGAAGAGGGCTAGAACATTCACAGCGAACTTACCAGTCAGGCGGGCGATGTGGCCGCGCCGGGTTCGGATGGGCTGCGGAGGCTTGGGTTGCGCGCAGGACGGACTCGCCCGGTTGCGGGGCGTGTCTGAGGTTAAGGATGGCGGACGCGGGGGGTGGTGTCAAGGCTTCGGCACCCTGGAGTCTTCCGTCGCCTGGGATTTGGGGTGGGCCAGGAGGTCAAGAGCTGAACACAGAAAGGGCCACAGAGTGAAGCGCACAGAAAGAGCCACGGAAAAAGCGTGTTCCGTGGCTCGCTGTGCCGAGGCTTTACAGGTTTAAGGGATGATCTTCTTTTCGCGCAGCATCTTGAAGAGCGCGAAGAACGCGTCGTCAGTCGGCTCGTAGTCGAGGAAGCCTAGCCGGCGGCTCTTGCTCATATCGGTCAGGACTTCTACCGGGCGGCCCAGGTCCGCGTCCGTGTGCCAGGCGGAGGCTAGTACGTTCAGGTCAGGCTCAGCGAGGTGGTGCGTGGCTGCGAGTTTGGCCCAGTCGGCTTCCGCGCCGGCTAGTTGCTCGGCCAGCGGGGTGCCCTCGCCTGCTAGCGGCGCGGCTTCCAGGCCGAACCATTCCGCCAGCCGGCTCCACATCCACTTCCAGCGGAAGACGTCGCCATTGACGACGTTGAATGCCTGGTCGCGCGCCGCGGGCGTGGTGGGAGCCCAGACCAGGTGCCTGGCCAGGAGGTGCGCGTCCGTCATATCCGTCAGGCTGTTCCACTGCACGGACGAACCCGGAAACAGGAACGGCTTACCCGTCTGACGGCACAGGCTGGCGTACACGGCCAGGGTCACGCCCATGTTCATCGCGTTGCCCACCGCGTAGCCAATCATGGTGTGCGGACGATGTACGCTCCAGCCAAACCCCTGCTGCTTCGCCGCGGCGAAGAGCTCATCTTCCTGCGCGTAGTAGAAGTTTTCTACCGGCAGGCGGGGCTGATCTTCGCGAAACGGCGTCGCCGGCAGAGTGCCCTTGCCGTACGATTCAAACGGTCCCAGGTAGTGCTTGAGGCCGGTCACGAGCGCGACGTGCTCGACCGAACCGCCGCCGGCGAAGACCTGCAGCAGGTTCCGCACCATGCCGGCGTTGACGCGGATGTTCTCGGCTTCCGTGGGCTGGCGGAGCCAGGTGGCGAGGAAGATGTGCGTCGGCTTTACGTTCGCCAATGCCTGCTTGAGGGCGGCGGGATCCTGCAGATCGGCGGCGATGGCTTGCACGCCGGGGATTTCTACTGGGCGGCGGGCAAGCCCATAGACCTGCCATTCGTCCGGCATGCCTGCCAGATGTGTCGCCAGATTGCGTCCTACGATTCCCGATGCGCCGATAACCAAAGCAGTCTTCATGAAGGCTCAGATGCTCCGGGGCGTCGCGAAGAATCATAAGCCGTCAAGGCTTGGCACTTGAGTCTTGCTTCAGGGCACGGCTTTAGCCGTGCCGTCTGGATCGCAGAGTAAGCGCGGCTAGCCGCTGAGGTCGGTGTCGGCTCGGGCTGAGAGCGTACCTCAGCGGCTCAAGCCGCACGTCAGTCGCACTCAGAATGGCACGGCTGAAGCCGTGCCCCTGACACGACGATTCTTCCCTCATGACTGGGCGGCATCAGTTTTAGCAGCGCGCACTCGCCGTCTCGGCCAAAGTACTAAGCTGAAAGGGCTGCGGCTTTGCGTCGTTCGGTTTCGAGATAGGTGTAGCGGATGCGGTGGATTACGGTCGTCGTGGAGAAGAAGGCGAGCACCCACAGTGCCGGCGCCATGACACCCCATTTGTTCGCCAGCGCGCCCAGGATCACGCACACGATGCGCTCCGGGCGCTCCATGAACCCGACCTTGCAGCTGCCGATCAGCGCTTCTGCACGTGCGCGCGTGTAGCTCACCATCACCGACGCTGTCATCACAAATGCCACCAGCCCGACGTAGAAAAGCCGGTTGCCGCGCGCGTAGTACACCAGCAAACCGAAAAAAATGGCTACGTCCGAGTAGCGGTCCAGGACCGAATCGAAGAAGGCACCAAAGATGGATTCCTGATTGGTCTGCCGCGCGACTCGCCCGTCCACCATGTCAAACACGCCGGCGCCGATAATGATCAGCCCCGCGTAAACGAAGTAGCGCACGGCATGATCGCCGCGGGCAAAGCCGAAGAAAAGCGCCGCTACTATATTGATAAGCAGCCCGATAAAGGTAAGCGCGTTGGGCGAGATGCGCGACATCGCCAGACCGTTGACGATCTTCTGCAGCAGCCACCCGCTGCCCTTGCCGAATTGTCCTGTCCACGTCACTGATGTCTTTTCGCTTCGGTACTGGGTGCACACCCGCGGGGGTGTTCGCTTCTTTTAGGCGGGTTGCCGGCCTTACTTGGCTATAGCCTTTGCTGCGTCGGCCTCTGCGGCCAGGTCGTGGATCGTGGCCAGGGTCAGCACTTCCAGCTCGCGCTTGCCGTTTGGCGTGACGACGACCGCGATATCCCCGACCACCTTGCCCAGGAGCGAGCGGCCTATGGGAGAGGTCGTCGAAATCAGGCCCTGCGAGACATCCGACTCCTCGCTGGTGACGAGTTTGTACATAATTTCTTCGTCTTTGGACGAATCGAAGACGGTGATTCGCGAGCCGAAACCCACCTTGTCATGCGGAATGTTGTTCAGGTTCACCATCGCGAGCTCGCCCATGCGCTTTTTCAACTGACCCAGGCGCGCGTTGACAAAGACCTGCCGCTGCTTGGCCATGTGGTACTCGGCGTTTTCGCTCAGGTCGCCCAGCGCGACGGCTTTCTTGATTTCCGCGGGAAGCTCAGTCGTGAGCTCGTGCTCCAGAGCCTTGATTTCTTCGGCGAGCCTGGCTTTGATGTGTTCCGGCATGCTGCAACTCTTTTCGGGATGGGGTCTGGCAGAAACAAATGAACAAACTGAATAGACGATTATAACGCGGCGGCGGCTGGTTCCTCGCTTATCGCTGACGTGGCCAGGCAAACCTTGTCATCCTGAGCGGAGTTTGACGAGCACTTCCCGTCAAACGCAGTTGAAGGACCTGTATGTCTGCCGGGGGGCTAAGCCTGGCAAACCGGAGATGCAGGTCCTTCAACTCCGAAGGGCACGGTGAAGCCTTCTCCGCTCAGGATGACGATTTTTTGGTCGTGCTACGGCGCAGGATTCTCCCGGACGGGCGCGGTCTTTTCCTGGAGGGGCTTGGGGGTGGACTCGTTCATGGCGGCCGGCGTGTAGTCGGCGATGAGCCTGGACAACTGCGTGCGCGTTGCGGCATGCGCGGGATCATCGGCCAGGTTGGTCAGTTCCATGGGATCGGCGTGGACGTCGAACAGCATGGCGCCGTTCTTTGCGGCGGTGCCGAACTCCGCGTAACGCCACTGCTCGGTGCGGACTGCGGTGCCGTGGACAGTTTTACCGTCCTCGCTCCAGACGCTGTAGCTGGGCTTGTCCCAGGGGCCACTGGGATTGTTGAGCAGGCTGACGAGTGACGTCCCCTGCGTTCCGGCCGGGACCGGCAGGCCGGCCAGCTCGGCCACCGTTTTGTAGATGTCGATCGATTCCACCGTGCGCGTGACCGTGCGCCCGTTGCCCTTGGCGCCTGGCATGTGCAGGATCAGCGGGATACGCGTACCGCCCTCAAACAGCGAGCCGGCCTTGGACCACTTGCCCTTTTCGCCAAGCTGGTAGCCATGATCAGCGACGAAGACGATCAGCGTGTTGTCGCGAAGCCCTAGCGAATCCAGGTGCGCGAGCACGCGACCAAGATTCCAGTCTGCCCAGGAAATGGCCGCGAGATAGGCGCGGATCACCTGCTGTGCCTCCTCCTTTGAGGCGCCGCGACCGATGAAGAGGTCCGCGTTGCGCATACGGATGGCGGCGGCCGGGAAGCCCGTGGGCACGTAGGGCCAGGCGGCAAAATCGGGCGGCAAGGTAAGCTTGGCGGGGTCGTACATGTCGTAGAAGCGCTGGGGGGCCTCTGGCGGCGAGTGCGGCTTGGAAAAGCCGCAGCCGACGAAGAATGGCTTGCCGGCCTTGACGCAGGAATCGATCATGGAGATCGCACGATCGGCGACCAGGTAGTCCCCGGCGCCTTCGCCGTTTTCAGTCTGCAGCACCAGGATCTGGTCGGAGTGGGCGGAGCGAGCGTCGTCCTGCGGAAGGTTTGGCAGCACGCCATCCGGGTGCGGGATGCGTGCGCGCGGGATGTCCATCTTCACGGCTTTGGCGGTGGGATGCATGGATTCGACGTCGCCGTCGAAGTCCGTCCAGGCCTTGGGGTCGTCCAGCCCGGCGTGAAACAGCTTGCCGGCACGCAGGGTGGTGTAGCCGTTTTGGCGGAAGAGCTGCGGCAGGGTAGTCCAGTCCGGATGCAGTTGGCGCACGCTGGCCGCGTTGCCCAGCACGCCGGTCACGGTCGGCTTTTGCCCCGTAAACAGCGAAGATCGCGAGGGATTGCACAGGGGAAACTGGCAATAGTTCCGGTCAAAGCGGACGCCGGCCGAAGCCAGCTTATCGATGTATGGCGAGTGCGCGTTGAAGCGCGAGCCGTAGCAGGCCAGCTCCGGCCGCATGTCGTCCGACATGAAGAAAAGGACGTTGAGCGGGCCCTTGGGCTTGGGGGCGGGTGCAGGGGCGGCGTCGGCAGGCAGAGTCGCGGCAAGCGCAGTGCCGGCGGCGGTGGCGAGGAAATTACGGCGTGAAGGTTTCGCGGTCGTCGACATGGAAACAAGTTCTCCACCGGAATAGTACGCGAAAGCTTACGCCGGACGACACGGGGTTGCGCCCCGCGCCCTGCAGGTTCGGTCCTACTTGACCGTCAACGATACGGTCGTCGCGTGGGTCAGGTTTGTTGCGCCCGTTGCCGTTCCGGTGATCGTGAGCATGTAGGTGCCGGCCGGGGTCCCGCCATTGCCGGATCCGCTGCCCGTGTCCATAAACGTTCCGGGCGAGCAGCCGGTCGCGGCGGCCAACATCGCGAACGCCACGCAGATCGCCAGCAGCCCATCCAACCTGCGACGATTGCATCGCCGCAGCGCGAGCAGGCCAGGTGCCAGCGCGATCAGCAACCAGCCCGCTGCGGGGGCCGGATGGGCGGTGGTCGTGACATCCAGGGTCGCGGTCGCGGGGCCGGTGCCCGGCGTGACCGAGCCCGGGTTGATGCTGCAGGTAGCCCCGGCCGGAGCGCCCGAGCAGACCAGCGCGATTGCGCTCGTGAAGCCCGCCGAGCCAGGGGTCAGCGTGAGCGGATAGGCCTGGCTGCTGCCGGAAGTGATCGTCGCCGAGTTGACCGGAACGGCGAGCGCAAAGTCCTGCACGCCGACTCCAAAGGGCGAGCCCGTGGACCCGTTCAAATCGATAGACCCGCTATAAAGCGCGCCAAACTGATGCGTCCCCGCTGCCAGGTTGGAGACGGTGTAGCTGGCCGTGGCTCCGTTGGCGATGACCACCGTGCCCAGCGTGGTTGAGCCGTCAGTGAAGGTGACGGTACCGCCGGTCTGGGCGCCGGGCTGCGCGCCTGCCGGTGCTGTGGGCGTGGCGGTCAAGGTGACTGAGCCACCTGCGAACGTCGTGCTGGCGCTACCCACCACGGCAAAGCTGTTGGCAAGTTTGGCGACGAGCAGCGGGAAGACGTTGGAGGTCGAACCCACAAAGGCGTTCGGCGAGCCAGCATACACCGCGGTGAAGGAATGCGTGCCGAGGCTCAGCGCGGAGAGCGGGAAGTTCGCCGTTCCCGAGCTCAGCCCTACGGTCTGGATCGCCGCGCCGCCATCAAACAGGGTCACGTTGCCCGTTGGCGAATTGCCTGACGATGGGATTACGTGCGCGGCCAACATGGCAGTCGCGCTGGGCACGATCGAGCTCAGCGTGCCGGCCAGCGTTGTTGTGGTGGTGGGAACCGAGGTCACCGTGACAGCGACGCCGGCGGAGGTTGCCGGCGCGTCGTTTGTATCTCCGCCGTACGCCGCGGTGTAAGTAAAGGTGCCTGCCACGGCGGTAGTGGCTGCAAAGGTGGCCACTCCGTTGGCCAACGAGCCTGTGCCGATGGCCACGCCTGAGCTGTAGAACGTGACGGTTCCGGTCGCCGCGTTGGGTGTGACCGCGGCGCTGAGGGTGAGGCCGGCTCCGACGCTTACGGTCGTCGCTGATGGCGTCAGCACGATGGCCGAGGCAGCCTGCGAGACCACCACGGCAACCACTGCTGACGTGCTGCCGGCGACATTGGTGTCTCCTGAATAAATAGCCGTGACGTTATGCGTGCCGGCGCTGAGCGTGCTCATGGTCAGCGATGCCGTGCCCGTGTTGCCGACCTGCACCAGCGTTACCTTGCCCAGCGTGGTCGCGCCTTCCATCCAGGTCACGCTGCCGGTGCCGCCGGGTGAGGTAACCGTCGCCGCAAGGGTGAGCGACGAGCCGAAGCTGACGGGCTGTGGCGTGGCGGTGAGCCTGGTCGACGAGATGGCCTGCGTGACGGTCACGGTCACCAGGGCCGAGTTTGACGCGGTGTAGTTGCCGTCGCCGGAGTAGTTTGCCGCCAGTTGATGTGTTCCCAGGCTGAGGGGATTGGTTGTGGTGGCGGCCAGGCCGTTGCTCAGGGTTACGTTCTGCGCGACAGGCGCGTTGGCGTTGCTGGTATCCACAAACGCGACGTAGCCGGTGGCAGCCGCGGGCGAAACGACCGCGTTCAGGTTGATGCCGGTCCCGTACGGAGCGGTGGCGGGAAGCGCGGTGAGCGTGGTCGTGGTGGCGGCGGAGGTCTTTTGCGTGACCGTGTAGGCGAGCGCGCTGGAGGTGGAAGCGGCGTCGCTGGAGTCGCCCGCGTAAGCCGCGGTGATGGAGTGGCTGCCCACCGCGAGCGCGGTCGTGGTCAGGGTGGCGGTGCCGTTGGTCACCGGCGCGGAGCCGATTGACGTGCTCCCGTCCAGGAACGACACCGTCCCGCTGCCCGAGGAAACCGCTGCGGTAAAGACGACCGATTGGCCGAAGCTGGAGGTCGTCGCCGGGCTGGCCGTGAGCCTGGTCGTGGTGCTGACCAGCGACTGCAGCGCCGTAACGGTCCACACGCCCAGCGGCACGACTGCTGTGTTTGCGACCTTGCCGTAGGCGTTGACGGTGATGTTGTGCTCACCCAGGAAGGCGGTCGTGAAGGTCAGGCCCAGGGTCAGCGTGGCACTGTTGCCGGTGACGGTAAAGCTGCTGGCCGGCCCGGAAATGTTGCAGGAAGGGCTGGTCAACGATCCGGCCGCGCCCACCTGCAAACCGCTGCCGAACGCGCCATTGCTGTACAGATAGAGATACGGATTGGAGTTGTTCCAGACGACCGACACCTGGCAGTCCGGCGTGCCCAGACCGGTGTAATCGAAGTTGAGCTGGCTGACGTCGTTCAGGCCGGCGGCGTCAGAAAACGCCAGCGTGAACGGAGACGACGTGCCGGCGATGGAGCTGCCCTGATTGGGCGCGATGGACGTCAGCGTGATGTTGGTTCCGGGCTGGACCAGTCCGAGCGACTGGCGCTGCGCGGTCAAGAACGTGTTGCGCTGCAGGCTGGAGGAATTAGCAGCAGCGGTGAACGCGATGACCGCGCTGCCGGAGCCGGTCGTCGCGCCGGGGAACGTGATCCACGTGGCGTTTGAGGTCACGGTCCAGTTGCAGCTGCTGGGCGCCGTAATGGTAAGCGTGCCCGCGCCGCCGGCTGCAGTAATCGCAGACGAATTCAGCGCCAGGGTCGCGCACGGGGTGTCGTAGCTGACGGTGACGTTGAGCCCTGCGCTGGTCTGCGTGCCGACCGTCAAAGTGAGCAGCGAGTAGGGGTCTGACCAGCTTTTGCCCGGGGCCAGCGTGCCATCGTAGAAATTGTTGTTGCCCGTGGTCTGGCTTGCGACGGGCGTCATGTCCAGCAGGTAGGTGTACGGATTGGAGCCGTTGGTGAAGGGCGTGTCATAGTGGATCTGCGCGCCAGTCGTTTCGGTATCACCGCTGCTGGTGTGCCCGCTGAAATTGGCGCTTTCGTAGTAGCCAATGGACTGGTGAAATTCCACCCAGAGCCAGGAGGTAGAGGAAGGATCGCGCAGCACGTGCAGCGCGCGCAGGCCGCTGGCGTTTTCCGCCGGCACGAGGGTGAAAGTGCCGTTGGCGGTGATGTCGCGCTCATCGGTCTGCGGAATCCACCCCAGGATTTTTGTGCGATGCACCGCGTTATATGGCCCGCCGTAGGTCCACGGGTAGCCCATGACGTCGAAGTTATCGCCATATTCCGTGTTGACCGCGGCCAGGTTGCTGCCGCTGCCGGACCCCGAGCCGCTGCCCACGACGGTCCCCGGATTGGTCGTACTGAAGTCCAGCGGACCGAGCGAAATGGCATTGAAGTCCAGCGTGTTGCCGTGGTTGAGCCCCAGGTTATGTCCGAGCTCATGGCTGGTGCCGCCCCACATCTGCGGATAGGTAAAGTCAGCGCGGTAATTGGGGGAAATCGGCAGCCAGACGACGCTGTACTGGTGGGCAATCGTCGCCGACGCGCTTTGGCAGCCGATGTTGCCGAGCCCGCCAAACGTGCAGCTGGTGACCGGATACACGATGATGATGCGGTTGTACTGCGAAAAATCGACCGTACCGGCCGCCGCCGCGATTGCCGCGGTCTGCATTGCGCTGGTCGTGGTGCAGTCATACTGGGTGGAAAGCTGGAAGGGGCCGTAGACATCGCCCGTGGCGCTGGTCTGGCCCTGCGAAACTTCATTCCAGTAGGTGTTGACGGAAGGATTGGCGCCAAACAGGACCTGATTCCAGTACGCCGCCTGGTCGAGCCCGGTGGGGAACGCAGGGGTCGCTGCCGGGAACTTGACGATCAGCACGGCAATGCGCTGCTGGCCGAGCGGCGAGCAGGTTGCGGGAGCGGTTGATTTTGGGTCCGTTGCAGAGGTCGACCTGGCCGGTGTGCAGCCGGCCGCTTCTTCCGGGCTGGCTTCCACGACGCGGTCGGCGGCGACTACATCTGCCAGGCCCAGCCCGCGGACAGTGACCAGATGGTGGTTGACGGGAACGGTCGCAAGCAGCGCGGCCGGCAGGGATAAGTCGAGATCGGCCGTAGCCGTGTGCAGCGCCCAGCGCGTCTGGCTGGTGCCATCGGTCCAGCTATCGGCAACCGATTCAGTCAGCTCACCGGTTTTGTTGATTTCGTATTCGAGCAGCGGCGCCGTAGTGGGGTCCGCCTGGAGCAGCGCCTGCCGCGTGGCGAGCGGGAGAGCAAAAGCGCGCGCGGCTTCAGGATTCTGGCGGATCACACCTAGCAGCATTTGCTGCCGGGTTGCGAGCGCCTGGTGCGTCTGCGTGCTTGCAGCCTGGCCGGCGTCTACCGCAGCCTGCACCTGCGCGGTCGCCAGTTGCAACGCGGCGGGAACCGGAGCCTGCGCAAACACCATACCGCTTAACAACGAAATGCCGACTGCAAGGCGCACGACAGATAGCAAGCGCATGACTGATCTCCGAATGCGTCAAGACTAATTGATAGAGCAAGTAGCGTTCTTATTGTTTGGCAAATTTATTCGGTTCTTCTAATCGACAAGCACTTAGTTCAATTTGGGACGAAGTAGATTTGCGTTGTCCGCATCTTTGCCAGGCGGGGAGAAGTGTTCATGATTTTTATCTATATATTGGGTGCTATCGTCGTCGCGTTTTGTTTCTACGCTGTGCGGTCGGTGAACAAGGATCTGGCAAAAAACGGTCTTACCGTGAACGCCCCGCTCACCCGCATTTCTGACGGCGGCGATAGCGACAATTACTACCTGTTGACGTTCGAGTGGGAGGATGCCAAGGGCCGGGGCAAAGAGGCCAAAGTGCGCGCATACTGCGATACCGGCGACCTGCCCAGGGTAGGCGATCGCTACGAATTGACTTACCTGCCAGATAATGACGATTACGCGGAGCTGAGCAACAAGGGCTTTCTGCGCCATGACCAGGCCGTCCAGCAGTAAGTGCGTCCTGGCTTCACGATGCGCAAAAGGCATCTTCCTGCCGACCCTTCCGCATCCCACCGCGCATGAGCAATTCCCAGTCTCGCCGCGGCTTTCTCTTCAGTTCCGCTGCCACTCTTGCCGCCACCGGCCTTGCCCCGCTTGGGGCGCAGAAGCTGGAGGGTCGCGATGACGTTCAGCTCTCGCAAATCAACAATCCGCAGACCGAGCAGCCGGAAAAGACTCCCGGCCCATTTGAGCCGCAGGACGGCCGTACCGGCTACGCGATTGTGGGGCTGGGGCGGCTTTCGCTGGATCAGATTCTGCCGGCAATGGGTAAGTCAAAGTACTCCAAGCCGGTCGCACTGGTTTCCGGCGACCGTGCCAAGGCGCTGAAAATCGCCGCGCAATACGGGATCAAGCCCAGCTCCGTGTATGACTACAGCACTTACGACCAGCTCGCGCAGAACCCGGAAGTCAAGGTCATCTATATAGTGCTGCCCAACGCGCAGCATGCCGAGTTCACCATTCGCGGCGCAAAGGCCGGCAAGCACATTCTGTGCGAAAAACCGATGGCCACCAGCGTGAAGGAATGTCAGCAGATGATCGCAGCCTGCAACGCCGCGGGTGTCAAGCTGATGATCGCCTACCGCAGCCAGTACGAACCGTATGACCGCGCGATGATCAAGATGATCCGCGCCGGTAAGTTCGGCAAGCTGAAGCAGTATGTCGCCACAAACACGCAAAACCAGGGCGACCCGACGCAGTGGCGTTTGAAACGGGCGCTCGCCGGCGGGGGCTGTATGCCGGATGTGGGCGTGTACTGCCTGAACGCGGCGCGGTTCCTGTCCGGCGAAGAGCCGACGGAGGTCTTTGCCACCACACAGCAGCCCAGGGACGATCCTCGCTTTGCCGAGGTGGAGTCGAGCTGCCAGGTCATCGCCAAGTTCCCGAGCGGCTTTACGGCAGCGTTCAACTCGGCTTATAACGCGCATAAATCGCAGTTTTTGCGGCTTGAAGGTACCGACGCCTGGGCCGAGTTGAGCCCGGCTTTTGCTTATCACGGCATCAAGATGAAGTTCTCGCTCTACAACAAGGACGAGAAGATGGAGATGGCGCACGAGCCGGCGCTCGAGGAAAAAGACCAGTTCGCGCTGGAAATGGACCACTTCTCGCAGTGCGTGCAGCAGAACCTGCAGCCCCACACGCCGGGCGAAGAAGGCCTGCAGGATCAGCGCATTACGGACGCCATCTACGAATCCGCCCGCACCGGTCGCGCCGTAAAGCTTTCCCCACCGGCAGGCTCCACCCGAGGTCCCGACCCGGCAGAAGAATAGGCTACTTGCCTGTTAGCGGGTCGGTAGATTTGTCGGATTTGTCGCCATTTACCTGCGTGCCAAAGTAGAAGCCCGTCACTGAACCGATCAGCCCAGTCACGGCGGGAAGAATCATCTGCAGCATTTCCTTCGTCTGGTTCCAATGTTCCTTCCAGGAAAGGCTCGCGATCGAAGCGAAAACGATCAGGTATCCGAACATACCGAGCACAGAAATCGTAACGATCATGCGAACCAGGTCTGTTCGTTAGCCGGCGAATATGAGGTTGCCTCGACGGAAGGATCCGCCCTGGTTGGAAACAGCGCCGGAACCGCGGGAGCTGTGGATGCTGAAGCAGAGATCCCCGCCGCGCTTCGGCTGTTCGCAACGACTTCAGGAGTTGTTAGATCAATCGTCTCTTCAGCAGTCTCCATCAGCGTCATCGGCCTCTTAGCGAACCAGTTTCAATTCCTGAACCGAGTCGCCTTTTTTGAGCAAGATCTGGGTACCTTTGTCAAAATTGGCCCCGACAAAGAAATTGCTGATGCCGATAGCCTGCCGTAGAGCTTCCGACAAGCTGATCCTCTGGCTGGCCGCAAGCTGCTGCAGGGTCTTGTACTGTTCGTCCGTAAACACTACGTTCACGCGCCGATTGCCGTTCGCAGACGACTTGTCCGGTGCGCCTGCAGTGGGTGCCTGTGCCGAGATGCTACTGGTTGCTATGCTCATCGCATGCCTCTTTTACGTAAGATATACGTAAGATTTACGTAAGTAAAGCACAGGGCTCCCCGCATCTACCTAGGGCTTCAGAAGATACGCCGCCACTTTGCCGGCATTATCTATATAGATATCGACGTGGAATTGCGCCGCCGCGAAGGTCGCCAGGTACTCCCACTTGGTTCCCTTTTCCACGGTCTCCTTCTTTTCCAGCACGAGTTTTGAGGGGTCGCCCAGCTGGTCGAAGATTGGCTTGTTGGCGGCGAGCGCTTCCGGCGTCATGGCCTTGCCGGCTGTGTCGCTGAAGAGCGTTTGATCGACTTTGCCGGCGCGCATCTGCTTGTAGATCGCGAGCGCGAGTGCAGTGACGGCGGGGTCTTCCTTTGGCGCCTCAGTCGTTGTTGCGGCGGGAGTCGCCACGGGGGACTGCGCCTGCATGCCCAACGCGAACCACAAAACCAGACCGATCATTCCATCCCTCCAGAAACGGATGCTGCCTATTGAATGCGGCTGTGGCGATAGCCCCCGGCCGTCAGCGCCGCCAGCAGCTCTGCGACCTGCTCCCGGCCACGCGTTTCCAGCGTGATATCGATCGCGGTATCGCCCAGATTGACCCCATAATACGCCCGGTTGTAGAGCGTGTTGACAATATTTGCGCGATGGCTGGCGAGCAGTGTCGTAAGCTCCGCAAGCGCGCCGGGTTTGTCCAGCAGATAGATGCGCAGCAGGATCATGCGGCCATCCTGCACCAGGCCGCGCTCAATAATGCGGGCCAGCAGTGTGACATCGATATTGCCGCCGCAGACCAGCACGCCGGTGGTCACATTCTGCCGTTGGCTGAGCGAGGTTTTGCCCTGCAATAGCGCCGCCAGGGCTGCCGCGCCGGCGCCTTCGGCAAGTGTTTTTTCGCGTTCCAGCAGAAGCAGAATGGCGGAGGCGATTTCGTCCTCGTCGACGGTGACGATCTCATCCACATACCTGGCGACGACGGGAAAAGTGACCTCACCCGCGCGCCGGACGGCAATGCCATCGGCGATCGTGGTGCCGGCCTCCACCGTTACCGGACCGCCGGCTTCCACCGCCTGCAGCATGGAAGGCAGGCGCGAAGTCTGCACGCCGATGATGCGCACCCTGGGGTTGGTTTCCTTGACCGCGCAGGCGATTCCGCCGATCAGGCCGCCGCCGCCGATGGGCACGATAAGCGCCTGGAGGCCCGGGATCTGCTCCATCATCTCGAGTCCGATGGTGCCTTGCCCGGCCATCACGGCGGCGTCGTCAAACGGGTGCAGGAAGACCATGTTTTCGGCCTGGCACAGGCGCGTGGCTTCGGCACAGGCCTCGTCGTAATTGGCTCCATGGAGGATCACTTCCGCGCCGAATCCGCGGGTGGCGGTTACTTTGACCAGCGGCGTCGCGAGCGGCATGACGATGATCGAGCGGACACCGCGTCGTGTGGCATGGTATGCGACACCCTGCGCGTGGTTGCCGGCGGAGGCAGCCACGACGCCTCTTGCGGCCTCTTCCTCACTGAGTAACGTGAGTCGATTCAACGCGCCGCGCTCTTTGAAAGAGCCCGTCATCTGCAGGTTTTCAAGCTTCAGGTAAACCTGCTGGCCGGTCATGCGGGACAGCATTTCCGAGCGAGCACAAGGGGATTCATAGATGTGCCCGCGCACGCGCTCGCGGGCGGCCTGCACGTCTGCCAAGGTGATTGCCAAACTCATCTGTCCAGACTAACGCCCGTCTAGCCTGCAATGGCCCTGCCAAGCAATGAACTTCGATACGTTCCCTTCGGTAACCAGGCGGTTGCCGCGAACGAGGTCGCCTTCGAGGGGCAGGGTCACCTCGTCAACGGGATGGAAAGTAGCGTTATCGCAAACGACATCTTGGTCGAGCTCGCCTTTCCAACCTGTCAGGGGCCCAGGCGGGCGCAACCAGTTGGGTGCTGCAGCGAATGCGCCTCCATACTGGGCGCGGATGGCGTCATTCCTCAAGTGGATGCCGCGAATAGTTTGCGGTCCGTTGATTTCGTAAATCTCGCCGGAGGGATAAAGGACCAGAGCGAAATCCCCAGCGACTCGCAAGTTACCAGTAGTCAGGAAGAATGGTTTGTCGCCGGAGCCGATGCTCACGCTACCGTCGTCTGGGTCGGATCGCTCAACGACTGCCCCGGCGGGAAAAGTGCCGGCAATCCTTGTCTCCGGCACGGCGAGCGTGCAGAAGCGGAGTGTGCCATCGTCATAGAGTCCGATTGGGCCAGCTTTGCAGTGCCATCCTGAAAGCACGCTATCCGATGCCATGTTTACGCGCCAGAGATTTTCGTAGTGATGCTGCCCAGCTCCCATCGCCAGAATGCCGGGCGCGACTTGTTGGGGTTTGTCGAAGTCAACTGTGAGCAGGTGTCCGGGCATCTCACGGCTCCAGCGAACTCTGGTCCCGGCGGCGAATTTGAGCCCGTCGTAGGTGCCGGCAGCGGGAAGTGCGACGAGGCGATTGTTCCAGTCGGCGGCATCGGCCATTTGCTTGCGGAGTTCGGGCGGAATGAAGCGTAGTACGGCGACGGCAATCAGCACGAGCTCCAGCATCAGGAGCCAGCCGCCGACCCTCTTGCGCGCCCACCATGCGAGCCAGAGCAAGGGCGGAATCATCGGCAGCCAGACCATGCGCGATGCCGCGAAGGCATGCATGAAGATCGCGGTCATCGACTCCGAAGGAAAGTCCATGGGAGGCTCCGGAAATCAGATTACTCTTTGCGGGTCAGGAGTTCAGCCAGTGCCACAGGCGGGCGGTTTCGTGTTGCAGGTGGTCGAGCGAGCCGTCATTGCGGATAACGTAGTGGACCTGGGTGACTTTGTCGCCATCGGGGATCATCTGGGCGAGGCGGCGTTTGGCTTCCGCTTCCAGCGCGGCCTGGTCGCCGGTGGCGCTGCGGCTGATGAAACGCGCTATTTTGAGCTTTTCCGGCGCGCAGACCAGAACGATCTGGTCGAAACGCTTACGCCAGTTGCCGCCGTATTTTGATTCGAAGATCAGGGCAGATTCCACTACTACGATGGCCCTGGGGTCCTGCTTCAGGATGTCCTCTGCCAGCTGACTTTGAAGGGCGATCGTGGCGGGGTGCACGATGGCGTTGAGCTCGTCGATCTGGCCTTGCGGATTCTTTGCCGTCGGCTGGAAGGCGATGCGGGCGAGCGCGGCGCGGTCAAGCGTGCCCTGCGGAGTGAGCACGGATGGCCCGAACCTGGCGGCGATGGCGGCGAATACTGCCTGCCCGGGCTGCATGAGCTGGCGGGCCAGGTCGTCTGACGACAGGACGTGGGCGCCAAGCTGGCCGAGCATGGTGGCGACGGTCGACTTGCCGGAACCGAGTCCGCCGGTAAGGCCTACGCGCATCGCTAAAGGCCTCTGCGCAGGCGGGCCGCGCGGACAGTATTCGACATCAGCATGGCGATGGTGAGCGCGCCAACGCCGCCCGGGACCGGTGTATAGGCGCCGCTGAGAGCGAAGGCCGCAGGGTGGATATCGCCGACGACGACCGAGCCGCGCTTGGCGAAGAGCGCTGCACGAGCCTCATTACCGGGAAAGAATTGTGCGAGCTGCGCGGCTTCCGTGATGCGGTTGATGCCTACATCGATGAGGATTGCGCCGGGCTTGACCATGTCTTCCGTCACGAAACCAGGGCGGCCGATAGCGGCGACAAGGATGTCTGCTGCTTTGGTGAACGTGGCAAGATCACGCGTTTTGCTGTGGCAGATGGTGACGGTGGCCGAGGCGTTCAACAGCAGCATCGCCATGGGCTTGCCGACGATGTCGCTGCGGCCAAGCACGACGGCGTTTTTGCCTGCGACGGAAAGCCCGCGGCGGCGCAGCATTTCCATCACGCCGGCGGGCGTGCAGGGCTGCAGGCCGGGCTGGCCGGATTGCAGGCGGCCGACGTTTACGGGGTGGAAACCGTCGACGTCCTTGGCCGGGGTGACCGCTTCAAGCAGGCGCTTGGTGTCAACGTGCGCGGGGAGCGGGAGCTGGATCAGGATGCCGTCGATGTCCTCGCGGTTGTTGAGTTTTGCTACTTCGGCGAGGAGATCTTCAGTGGTGATGGTCTCGGGCGGGGTGAGCATTTCTGAGTGAATGCCCAGCTCGCCACAGGTTTTGACCTTGCTCCGAACGTAAATCTCGCTTGCCGCCACGTTGCCGACGAGGATGACAGCCAGGCCAGGCTTGATGCCCTGAGCGGCGAGCGTGGCGACTTCAGCGGCGACTTCCTGTTTGATCTCGGCGGCGATTGCGACGCCGTCAAGGACTTGCGGGGTGGTCATGGTTCGATTTTAGCGGGACTTGGTGGTGCGGGGTAGACTTGGGTCATGCCTGCTCGTGCTTTGCTTGCTGAACATTTGCGATTGCTTGCCTGCCCGGTTTGTTATGGCGACCTGAAGCTGGGGGATGACTGGATCGACTGCGTGGGGTGTGGGCGGCGGTATCCGATCGTGGATAGTCTGCCGGTGTTGATTGCTTCGCGCGCGACGATGCCCGGCGGAAACGATTGACTTCTGTATGGGGCCGGCCGCAGAACTCGAGCGGGTCGGACGCCCACCCGAGGTTAGTACAGCGTTAGCCGCTATGCATAAGTAGCAGGAAAGCCCGGAGTAGCAGGAGGACCAAAAGGTCCGCCGGCAACTCTAGTTCGAACTTTCTCCCAATTGACTTTTACCAGTCGCATGGGCCGTTACCTCCTTCCTAGTATCGCCTCGGGGCTGTCACCCCGAGGCGTTTCGCTTTTGCTTTCCGTAGAAAGCTGGGCGAAACTTGTATCCCTCTGGTGTGCCCGTTAAGCGCATCCGGCCTATGAAGCGGCCCAGTCAGTTTTGTCACACGAAAGATGTAAAACAAAGTTGCAGAGGGACTGCCGGGGCTGCATCCTACTGCCCATGACCGGGTTTGAAAAGTTTGCACCGCATGAGCTGAAGACGCTGCACGATGAGTTAAAGCAGTCTGGGCTGGACTCGTTTCAGGTGGGCGAGTTGCTGGCGGGATTTCTGATTCAGCACGGGTATGGGGTTTCGACCGCGCAGGCCCGTGATGTGGGTGGAACGATCGAGGTGGTGAGCTGCACGTTGCCGCGGCTGCAAGAAGAGTTGGAGAAGCTGGCGCTCGTTATGTAATTGCAGCGCGCTCCTACCCCTGAGCCTGGGGGTACTTCCGTTCCTGCAGGCAGTGGCGGCGATGGCTTATCTAGGACTGTTTCTAGTAACCTTGTAGTTATGTTCATCGCTAAACCAACCGCTTTTGCGGCCTGGGCTTTTCTCGCTGTTTCCTTCTGCATCGCTTCTGCACAGACACCTTCCACGCCTACCCCGATTTCGAAACAGACCGGCGGAGCCAATGGCTCGTCCACGGGAAAGGCTCCCGCTGCGGACGGCAGCACGCAGGGAGACAGCAAGTCCTCCGCGGCGTCTGCGACCGTGAAGAAGGAATCGGCCTCCGGCAAGGAGACAGCGCTGACGGCGATTGACCCTTCCGTACCGCCGGCGAAGGCGTTTGCGCGGCCCCGGATTGGTCTGGCGCTGGGTGGTGGTGGGGCGCTGGCGTTGTCGGAAATCGGCGTGCTGCAGTGGTTTGAGGAAAACCACATTCCGGTGGACGTGGTCGCCGGCACCAGCATGGGCTGCATGGTTTCTGCGCTTTACAGCACAGGGCTGACGCCGGCTGAGCTGAAGCACGTGATGGACGACAAGGTCTTCGCGCAGGTTTTTACTTTTTCCAACAGCTATCAGTCGCGCTCCTTCCGGAGGCGGGAAGATTCTCGTGAGCTGCCGAATGGCATCAACATCGGACTCAAGCATGGTGTTTCGTTTCGCAACGCGGTGCTCGCGGACCAGGGGCTGAATGCATTTCTGGATCGCCACTTTTTGCGCTATGACGATCAGACTGACTTCAACACGCTGCCCATTCCGCTGCGTTGTATTTCTACCGATCTGAATGAAGCCCGGCCAGTAACGTTTGCGCGTGGGTCGATTCCGGATGCCGTGCGCGCTTCGGTTTCGCTGCCCGGAATTTTCCAGCCATTTGAGCTGAACGGGCATGAGTATGTGGACGGCGGCGTGCTGGATAACCTGCCGACGAGCACCGTGCATGACATGCAGGCGGATGTAGTGCTGGCGGTTTCGTTGCCGCTTTCGCCGGTCGGCAAGGGTGATTTGAACTCGCTGCTGGGGGTGCTGGGGCGCAGTTTTTCGGTTGCGATTGAAGGTGCGGAACGCGAGCAGCGCAAAGGTGCCGCGGTCGTCGTGATGCCGGACCTGACGGGGTTTGGCGCGACGGATTATTTGAAGACGGAGGATCTTTCCAAGCGCGGATATGCGGCTGCGGAAAAGAACGCGGCGGCGCTGCGGCAGTACTCGCTGAGCGATGCGGATTGGGCGGCTTACCTGGTGCATCGTGCGAGCTTGCGCCGTGGACCTGCCGGCCCGGTGCTGCGCGTACGCGTGACGGCGCCGAATGACTCTGCCACGCAGGCCGTGCAGCGGATATTTGCGCCGCTGGTCAACAAGCCCGTGGATACAGCGAAGATTGAAGCGATGCTCGACCAGGTGCGGTCCGACGGGCGCTACGAGGCGGACTACACGGTTGGGTATGAGACCGAGCAGCAGTTTGAGGCGCAGCAGGCTGGGCTGAAGGCTGTCGGCAAGGGTGTTGTGGATGTAAAGGTAGCGACGCGGCTGGACGAAGTTGCGCCGGAAGATGCGTCGCCGACGAAGCAGGAAGGCACCGACAAGAAGACGCCCGGGGCCGCGATTGCGAAGCCAGGGACGGGGGAGACGAGCAATCAGCCGGGAGTCGGCAAGACGCAGCTGGCGGATGCACCCACGGCGACCGGCTTGGCGAAGACGCAGGACGTGACGGCGCAATCGCTGGCGAATATTTCTGCGCGGCCGGTGATTCTGGTCACGGTGCAGGACAAGAAAACCGGGCCGCCGAACCTGTTGCTGGGCGCCAATGTGCAGGCGCAGGCCGGTGGAATCACGCGCGCAACGCTTGAGGGCATTCTGCTCAACCAGGACCTGGGCGGGTATGGGGCAGAGCTGCGGACGCATTTTTCTATAGGCTCCACGACCGCGCTGACGAGCGAATACTTCCGGCCGCTGCAGCTGTTTGCAACCGCGCAGCATACGTACTTTGTGGCTCCACGCGGGGGCATTGTGCGGCAGCCGTTTGCGATTTACGCCAACCAGGATCACATTGCGGATCGTGAACTGCAGACCGTTTCAGTCGGTGCGGATGCGGGTTGGACTAACCAACGGACGCAGGAAGTGCGCGTGGGCATCGACTTTGCGCATGTGGGCTGGGACCGGACGATCGGCGTTGACGGTTTGGCAGATGTATATGGGACCTCGCAGCGGGCGCGCGTGCTGTACAAGTTCGACACGCAGGACCGTGCGCTGGTGCCGCAGTTTGGGGTGCGCGTAAACATAGAAGGTGGGTACCTTTACAACACGGTCGCGAGCCCGAATACGGGGCTGGTGAACGGGCAGGTATCGTACGTGCGGCGGTTCCGTGCGTTCGACCCGGCAACTGACTTGATCGACAAGATTACGCACCAGCCGCGGGTCGACCGGGGCCGGAACATAGTGATCTTGAACGGTGAGTTTGGCAGCTACTTTAACCACGATGTGGCGCAGCCCTTCCGCTTCACGCTGGGCGGGCCGGTGCGCCTGTTTGCGAGCGCAATCGACCAGTATCGCGGGACGGATTACTGGCTGGCAGAGCCCGCGCTGCTGCGGCGTTTGGCGCAGTTGCCGCAGCCGCTTGGGCAAAGCTTCTACCTGGGGCTAGGCCTGGAAGGCGGGCAGATGTACAGCCCGAATGCGCGGACTATCTCGCGCGGAGATGCGTTCCTGGGTTTCGTCGCGGAGACCCCGCTGGGAATCATCACGCTGGGCCCGGCGGTGGGAACGAATGGCGAAAGGAAGTTTGTGTTCACGCTGGGCAAGCTGTTCTAGAGCGAGCTCGTCCCCTAGATGAAGGATGGACTCCTGGCGTCGTCCCGTTTAGCGCGCGAACTCTAGCTGGCGTAAATGCGAAAGGGCGGGACCGAAGTCCCGCCCTCCAGGCGCACGTTGCATTTGCAAATTCTCGCCTAGCCCATTGCAACAAGACTAGCGAGGACGTTCAGGGCCTCGAGCAGGTTCTGCGCGGGGTTGAGGTGCGGGTTGAGGTCGGGGCGCGGGTGGCGCGGCGGCGGGCTGAGGACGGGGTGCTGGTGCAGGTGCAGCGGGTTGAGGACGTGGGGCCTCACGCTGTGGTGCCGGTTGTGGCGCCGGCTGTGGCCGCTGTTGAACCTGCTGAGTGCGGGGCTGCTGCTGCGGCGTGGGTTGGACACGTTGTTGTACCGGCTGGGTGCGCTGCTGATCCTGCTGGGTGCGTTGCTGGATTTGCTGGGTCCGTTGCTGCTCCTGCTGGGTGCGCTGTTGGAGCTGCTGGCTACGTTGCTGCTCCTGCTGAGCGCGCTGCTGCTGAGCCTGCGCATTCTGCTGCGTGCGCTGCTGCTGTACCTGAACCTGCTGGCGTTGCACGTTCTGCTGCTGAGCAGCCTGATTATGCTGCTGCTGGGCCTGAATGCGTTGCTGCTGCTGAGCAGTTTGAGCCTGAGCGTCACGTTGCTGCAATTGTGAGGCACGTTGCTGTTGCTGCGTATTGCGCTGTTGCAGTTGCTGAGTGCGCTGCTGCTCCTGCTGCTGGCGCTGTGCGTTTTGTTGCTGCTGTTGCTGGACGTGTTGCTGCTGCTGAGCGTTCCGCTGCTCTGCCTGGTTAGTGCGCTGTTGCTGCTGTTGCAGGTTACGCTGCTGCACCTGCTGCTGTTGCTGCTGCACCTGCTGCGCCCGGAGCTGCTGCTGCTGGTTGCCGACTCCCGGTTGACCGAACCCTCCACGCTGCACGGGCTGAATGGGCCGCGCCTGCTGAGCGTCTGCGTTGAAGCGTTGCGGAGCGGCGAAGACTGCGGGACGTCCGTGGTTTTCTGCGAAAAACTGCTGCCTGTTGGTCGCGGCCTGCTGGCGGATCTGGAGCTGGGCCTGCTGAGGCGGCAGACGCTGCTCACGATAGACGGCGAGCTCCGCAGCAACGGGCCGCGCCTGATAACCACCGGGGCCGTTGTAGCTGTAGTGCTCGTTACTGACGACCGTGACGTTGCGGCTATAGACGTTGCGGACGTCTACGATGTTGATCCGGTTGACGCGCTGGTTGTAGTAGAAGTTGTTGTTGTTCCAGTAGCCGCCTTCATACCCGCGGCCAACGTACCCGAACCCATAATTCACGCCGCCATAGAAGCCGATGTGCCGGCCCCAGAAGCCGCGGTGAAAGCGGTAGCGACGGCCTTCATAACCCCAGTAGCCGGGCGTCCACAGAGCTCCGGTATAGGGTGGCGCGACCCACGCACCAGGAACAAAATAGTAGCCTTGCGAGGCGTAGTTCCAGTAGCCCGGGGTCCACTGATCGTTGACCTGCGTGAGCACGGGCTGATCGTAAACGGGCAGCGGTGGCGGGGCCTGATCCGCGTAGAGCGAGTCCTGCAGGGCGTCCTGCCCGGCGTTGGCCTGGGCGTCGTACTGGGCGTCGTACTGGTCATAGGCCTGGTCATTGGTTTGCTGCGGATCGTAATACTGCTCGCTTGCCGGCGCGGTCTGATTAGGCTCTGAGCGATAGCCCAGCACACGGCCGGCGGGCTGCTTTGCGACGGGGTAATTGGTCTGCGTCGGCTGGCTGTAGACTGGGGTCGCGTTGGGCGCGTTAGGATCGACCGGCGCAAGATTCGCCAGGGCTGGATCGGCGCCGTTGTTCATGTCCACGATGGGTGCGGGCTGCGCCGGCGGAGTGCTTTTGCAGCCGGCAAGGCCTAAGGTCAAAGCGAGGCTCAGGGTAAGTCGATTCGTGCGCATCGGTCGTTCCTCTAAGAGTTACTAACCCAGTCTGATGCGGATTGTCTCGCAGGAGGAACGCAGCCACTTTCCAAGGGGCATGGCGTGGGCATAAAATCGGGCTATGTTCCGTCGAGTGCTCGCTCGCAACTCCGGCATGGCCCGCGTCAAGCGCTTCCGTTTAGGACGCCACGATCGTGGTCGTTAGACAGCTGCTCTCTGCTACTCTTCCTCTCTAAAACTTATGCAGCATAACTCCGCGCTGACTGCGCCTGAGGAGCTTTATGACGACCGCTATCCATCCCAATACTTTTGGCGCACAAGCCACGCTGACTTCCGGCAGCAAGACTGTCCACTACTTCTCGCTCGCCGCCCTGGAGGATTATGACCTGTCGCGGCTGCCGTTTTCGCTGCGAATCCTGCTGGAAAATCTGCTGCGCCATGAGGATGGCCGCACCGTCACGGCAGAGGACATCAAGTTTCTGGCGCAGTGGGACGCAAAAGCGGAGCCTTCCAAAGAGATCGCCTACATGCCCGCGCGCGTGCTGATGCAGGACTTTACCGGCGTACCGGCGATCGTCGATCTGGCCGCCATGCGTGATGCCATGCGCGCGCTTGGGGGCGACCCTGAAAAGATCAATCCGCTGCAGCCGGCGGAGCTCGTCATTGACCACAGCGTGCAGGTGGATGAGTTTGGAACGGCCAACGCCTATGACCTGAACGCGGCGTTGGAGTTCCAGCGCAACCGCGAGCGCTACGCCTTTTTGAAGTGGGGGCAGACGGCCTTCAAAAACTTTTCCGCGGTTCCGCCGGGGATGGGGATTTGCCACCAGGTGAACCTGGAGTACCTGGCGCGCGTGGTGTTTACGACCGCGCCCAACACCGACGGTTCCATCACCGCGTATCCGGACACGCTGGTCGGGACGGACTCGCACACGACGATGGTCAACGGGTTGGGCGTGCTGGGCTGGGGCGTCGGCGGGATTGAGGCAGAGGCGGCGATGCTGGGCCAGCCGGTTTCCATGCTGGTCCCGCAGGTGGTGGGGTACAAGCTGACCGGGCGCCTGCGTGAGGGGACCACGGCGACTGACCTGGTGCTGACGGTCGTAGAGGCTCTGCGCAAGCTTGGTGTAGTGGGCAAATTTGTTGAGTTCTATGGTCCGGGTATCGCCGAATTGCCGCTTGCCGACCGTGCGACGATTGCCAATATGGCGCCCGAATACGGAGCTACCTGCGGCATCTTCCCGGTCGATAAGGAGACCCTGAACTACCTGCGGCTGACCGGCCGCGATGAAGCCGCAATTGAGCTGGTAGAGGCCTACATGCGCGCGCAGGGCATGTTCCACACGGCGGACGCCCCTGAAGCGACGTACTCGGCGACGATCGAGCTTGACCTGGCGACCGTTGAGCCGAGCGTTGCAGGACCCAAGCGCCCGCAGGATCGTGTGCTGCTTTCCGGTGCCGCGGCCAGCTTCCAACAGCACCTGCCGAACCTGATGGGGACCACTGCAAACAAGGCCGCGCTGCGACAGATGGTGCGCTGGGAAGGTGAGGGTGGGCACGCCTCACTTACGGGCGATGTGACCAGCGATACGGCCATGCCCGCGCCGCCCGTGCCGCAGGATCTGGTGGCCGTGGCAACGCTTACGCCGGGCCCGAACTCGGTTGTGATGAAGGCTTCTGCCAACACCGTGCAGGAGCGCTATGGCGTCGATCCGGACAAGTACCTGGACCACGGGTCGATCGTGATTGCGGCCATTACAAGCTGCACCAACACCAGCAATCCCTACGTGATGATGGCCGCCGGCCTGCTGGCGAAGAAGGCCGTTGAGAAGGGGCTGCGGACGCCGCCATGGGTCAAGACTTCACTTGCGCCGGGCTCTCGCGTGGTGACGGATTACTACGTGAAGGCGGGGCTGATGCAGTACCTGGATGCGCTGCGCTTTCAGGTCGTTGGCTATGGCTGCACGACGTGCATCGGCAACTCCGGGCCGCTGCCGGTCGACGTTTCCAAGGCGATTGAGGAGCACAATCTGGTGGCCGTTTCTGTGCTGAGCGGCAACCGTAATTTTGAGGGACGCATCTCGCCGGAGGTTCGCGCCAATTATCTGATGTCGCCGCCGCTGGTGGTGGCGTATGCGCTTGTAGGCAGCATCAATCATGATTTTGCTACCGAGCCGATTGGTTATGACCACGCCCGGCAGCCCGTGTTCCTGAAAGACCTGTGGCCAACCCAGCAGGAAGTTTCTGACGCCGTGCATAGTTCGATCGGCGCCGAAATGTTCATCAAGCAGTACAGCACGGTGAGCGATGGCGACCAGAACTGGCAGAATCTCGCCGTACCCAAGGGCGATACCTACGGGTGGGAGACGGACTCCACCTACATCCGCAAGGCGCCTTATTTTGACGACATGCCGGCGGTCCCCGCGCCGGTGGAAGATATCCGCGCGGCACGCTGCCTGGCAGTGCTGGGTGATTCAGTAACCACGGATCACATCTCGCCCGCGGGCTCCATCAAGCTGAACGGGCCGGCTGGCAAGTACCTCGTCGAGCATGGCGTGGAGTACGCGGACTTCAACAGCTATGGCTCGCGTCGCGGCAACCATGAAGTCATGGTGCGTGGCACGTTCGCCAACGTGCGGCTCAAGAACAAAATGGCTCCCGGAACCGAGGGTGGCGTGACGCGCCTGCTGCCGGAGTTGACGCCAATGTCGATCTATGACGCGTCGGTCGAGTATGCGCGTCGCGGTACGCCGCTGGCGATCCTCGCGGGTAAAGAGTATGGGTCGGGGTCGTCTCGCGACTGGGCTGCCAAAGGCCCGCGTTTGCTGGGGATTCGCTTTGTCATCGCGGAATCGTATGAGCGCATCCATCGCTCAAACCTGGTTGGGATGGGAATTCTGCCGCTGCAGTTTGAGCCGGGCGAATCGGCCGAATCGCTGGGGCTGACCGGGGAGGAGATTTTCCACATCGATGGCTTGAAGGACATGCTCGACACGAAGTTTGCGGCGGGCAAAAACATAACAGTGAAAGCTGAAAACATGACCGGCACCACCATGGAATTCCCTGTGACGGTACGGATTGATACGCCGCAGGAAATCCTGTACTACCAGCATGGGGGCATCTTGCTTTACGTGCTGCGGCAGCTGGCTGGTAAGGCTTAGCTGGTTCAAATGAGGCCCGCCGGCGACAATGCGGGCGGGCTTTTTTCTTCTTCAGGATGAAATTTGATGAACCGCCCGGCCCCTTGTGACATCTATTCGATGACGGTCGAAGTATCAAACTTCGCGTTCGAAAGAAGGAGCAGTCATGGCGAATCTTGCAGGCAAGGTAGCACTGGTTACGGGAGCATCGAAGGGTATCGGCGCGGCGATTGCAAAGCATCTCGCGGCTGCGGGCGCTTCTGTTGTAGTGAACTATGCGAGCAGCAAAGAGGGCGCGGATAAGGTTGTCGCGGCAATCGTCGCGGCCGGTGGCAAGGCGATCGCCGTTGGCGGCAGCGTGCGCGTAGAAGCTGAAATCACAGCTCTGCTGGCCGAGACCAAGAAGGCCTACGGGCACCTGGACATCCTGGTCAACAACGCCGGCGTTTACGGCTTCAGCCCAATCGAAAGCGTCACGGCTGAGGACTACCACCGCCAGTTCGACACCAACGTTCTTGGCCTTCTGCTGACGACCAAAGCTGCTGTCCCGCTGTTCCCGGAAACGGGTGGCAGCGTAATCAACATCAGCTCCGTTGTGAGCACGCTTGCTCCTCCGGCGAGCTCCATTTACAGCGCGACCAAGGGCGCTGTCGACACGATCACGCGCGTGCTGGCCAAGGAACTGGGGCCGAAGAAGATCCGCGTAAACGCGATCAACCCCGGGCTGGTGCAGACGGAAGGTACGGAGACGGCCGGGTTCATCGGGTCGCCGTTTGAAGAAGAGCTGGTAAAGTCCACTCCGCTCGGGCGCATCGGTCAGCCGGACGATATCGCCTTACCGACGGTGTTCCTTGCATCGGACGACGCGCGCTGGATCACCGGCGAAACGATCTTTGTTTCGGGCGGCGCTTCCATCTAAATTGGACAGGGGCAGGAGCCTTAACAGGGTTCCTGCCTGTACCATCTGGGGAGGGCCATGTCGAAAATCACGCTCACTCCCGATCAGACCCAACGCATCCTGCATGCGCTTGCAGACCCGAACCGATACGACATACTGATGCGTGTCTACGCGAGTGAAAAAGCGCTGACGTGTGGCTGCGCGAAGGGCGAGCTCACGATCAGTGACGCGACCTGCTCGCACCACTTGAAGGAGTTGCACGAGGCGGAATTGATTGAGATGGAGCGCGACGGGCGTAACCGGCTGCTGACGCCTCGGCGCGACGTTTGGAAGGCGTTTGTGCGGGGCTTGAAGGAGCTTTAGCTCGCCGCGCTTTTACCCGCGCACGTCAGTCGAGATAGGCTGGTTGTGTGAACTATATTCATGTACTTTCGCTTGGCCGGACCCCCTACGCGCAGGCGCTGGAGCTGCAGCAGCGCGTGGTGGATGCGCGCAAGGCGGGCCAGTGCGGCGATACCCTGCTGCTGATGGAACACCCGCCGGTGCTGACGCTGGGTCGCAATGCCCGGCGAGCGAACGTGCTGGCCAGCGATGAAGACCTCGCCGCCAAAGGAGTGGAGCTGCATGAGGTAAAACGTGGTGGCGATGTGACCTACCACGGGCCCGGGCAACTCATCGGATGGCCTGTTTTTGACCTGCGCGGCGACCTGCCGGGAAAGAAAGGGCCGCACCTGGGGCCGGTTGATTTTGTGCGTCTACTGGAAGAAGCCTTGATGCGCGTTTGTGGCGACTTTGGCGTGACTACCAAGCGTGTCTGCGGCCGGACCGGCGTGTGGACCGATGGCGATAACGCGGCCACGGAAAAGAAACTTGTCGCCATTGGAGTGCACGTTTCTGGTGGCGTGACCTCGCACGGATTCGCGCTGAATGTGACAACGGACCTGCGCGATTTCGGCTGGATTGTGCCGTGCGGAATCGCTGACCGGCAGGTAACTTCGCTTGAGCTTGAAAGCCCGCGCGAGCCCGCGCCGACCATGGAAGACGCACGGAACGCGACCTCGAAGCACGTGGGCCGCATCTTTGGGCGGCAGATGATCTGGGCGGAGTCGCTCGAAGCGATCTTGCAGTCAAGCGCACGAGACTAGCCGCAGGGCGCGCATAGAGGGCCTGTCCGTTCCATAATCGCCCAACTTGCGCCAGTCGCCGCTTTGGAGACTTATAATCGAGCGGCGCAGCTTTGCACATTTCGCAGGGCGATTCCCCGAACGACGATTTCTGAACGACGAAGGACTGGACTGATATGCCGACCGAAGTAGTCATGCCCCAGATGGGCGAATCGATCACCGAAGGTACCTTGACGAAGTGGCTGAAGCAGCCGGGCGAGACGGTTGAGCGCGATGAGCCGCTGTTTGAGATTTCTACCGATAAGGTGGACGCGGAAATTCCTTCGCCGGCCGCAGGCGTGATGGGCGAAATCAAGATCCAGGAAGGCACCACCGTCACCATCAACACGGTGGTTTGCACGATCAACGAGGCCGGCAGCGCCGCACCTGCTGCTCCGCAAAAAGATCTAAAGGCTGACTCCGCCGAGCCCGCCGCCGAAGCGACCGCCGCGCAGGAGGCCGCCATCCCCCCGCCTGAGCTGGAAGCCGCGCCTGCCCAGGCTGGGACTGAAGTGCCGATGCCGCAGATGGGCGAATCGATCACCGAAGGCACCATCACCAAGTGGCTCAAGAACGTTGGCGACACGGTCGCGCGCGACGAGCCGCTGTTTGAGATTTCTACAGATAAGGTCGACGCGGAAATCCCCTCCCCCGTCGCCGGCACGCTCAGCGAGATCCGCGTCAAGGAAGGCACAACCGTCAACGTTGGTTCGATCGTCGCTGTCATCGGCGGCGGTGCTGCTGCCGCTGCTCCGGCGAAGTCTGCTGCTCCGGCCGCCGCTGCTGCTCCGGCTGCGTCCGCTCCGGCACCCTCTGCCTCGCAGGGCGAGATGCCACGCTCCTCGCCGCTCGTCCGCAAAATCGCGGGCGACAACAATGTCGACCTGTCGCAGGTTTCGGGCACTGGCTCAGCCGGCCGCGTGACCAAGCAGGACATCATGGGCCACATTGAAGGCGGCGGCGCACAGAAGTCTACCGCGCAGCCGACGACCCCGGGCATCGCCGCTGCGGCTGCGGTGACCCAGACCAGCCCCGCACAGGATGCGCTCAAGGCCGCCACCCACGCCGGCACCCAGACAGCCATTTCCGCCTCTGTTTCCGCTGTGCAGTCCGCTGCGGCGACGACCGCTCCGGCCAAGGCTGCGGCCGGCGTACAGCAGTTCGGCGAGCTGGTCCCGATGTCGAAAATGCGTTCCATCATCGCCAAGCGCATGGTCGAATCCAAGCACACCAGCCCGCATGTCCACACCGTTTTCAAGGTGGATATGAGCAAGATCGTGCGCATGCGCGAGAAGGAAAAGGGCAAGTACGAGCAGCGTAATGGCGTAAAGCTGACCTACATGCCGTACATCGTGCGTGCGGCCGTCGCGGCGCTGCGCAAGCACCCGGTCGTCAACGCCGCCATCCAGGGCGACGCGATTTTCTACAATAAAAACATCAACATCGGCATCGCGGTGGCGCTAGAGTGGGGCCTGATCGTCCCGGTCATCAAGCAGTGCGAAGAGCGTAATTTCCTGGGCGTGGCGCGCTCAATCGTCGACCTGGCGGACCGTGCGCGTAACAAAAAACTGGCCCCGGATGAAGTTTCCGGTGGCACGTTCACCGTTACCAACGCCGGCATCTTCGGCGAGCAGTTCGGAACGCCGATCATCAACCAGCCGCAGGCCGCCATTCTCGGCGTCGGCGGGCTGAACAAGGAAGCGCTGGTGCTGACCGATAAAGACGGCCAGGACACCATCGCAATCCGCTCCGTGCAGCGCTTCACGCTCGGCTTCGACCACCGCATCGTCGACGGCGCAGACGCCGGCAAGTTCATGACCGACTTCAAAAACTACCTGCAGGACTGGAACGAGGACATCGGATAAGGTACGTTTTGATGCACCTACTCTCGATAAAAACCAATGATTCGACTGAACCATTCGCGCAAGAAATGAGCCGGTCCCATGGGGATCGGCTCATTTTTTCGTGCTAGTTAGAACTCCAAGCGAACTGCGAGTTGGACATTGCGCCGCTCATCGGCTGAGGAGGACGCACCAAGGGAACCCGTCCCTCCAGTACCCTTTGCCGTTTGGACGAAGCCAGCGGAAGTGGCTCCAGCTGGATTGATGAGCGAGTAGTCTGCCTGCGAGCCAGACAGGACGTACTGGTTGTCATGGTTGAAGACGTTGTAGAACTCTCCGCGGAACTCGATACGGTAGCGCTCGAAAATGGGGAAGGTTTTGAAGGCAGCGAGATTGAAAGAGTAGTTATGGGGGCCATAGAACTGATCACGGTCCATGCCCTTGTTGAAGGTGCAACCATTTACGCCGGGCGTGCAGGGAAGATCAGACTTGCCGTTGATGGGATTGACGCCAAGGTTCTTTGCAGCAAGCGGAATCTGCACGTAGTTATAGGTGTTGATGCCACCGTTGAGGACGCTTTTACCGTGGTACTGCTGACCTTGGACCGGAACGATGTTTGGTGTTGCCTGACCGTCCGTGTTGCTGTTGTCAAAGACGCTGAAGGGGGAGCCACTCCGCGCGACGATGATCGGGGAGAAGCTGAAGCCGCCGATGGTTTCCTTCAGCAACGTTCCATGATGCTCAAGGAATACAGGTGTGTAGATGGCCGACAACGCGAGGCGGTGACGTACATCGTAGTCCGAGTTTCCGTAGGACGAACGCGGATTGAAGGGATCAAGATACCCGAGGAACCCGGTTGCGCTGGCGCTGCCGTTACCGGAATCGAAGGTGGAGCTGTTGTCATCCAGCGAATGCGAGAAGGTGTAGTTCGCCGTGAAGTGCAGACCGACCTTTTTGAGTTGGTCATATTCAGTGCGAATGTTGAGCGCGTTGTAATAGCTGTCGCCATTAGCCTGGCGAAGATTAGCAGCGGTGAACTGTGGCTGGAGACGATTTGCAACGCGTGCATCGCCAAGATAATTGCCACCGAAGTAGGACCGGTTAACGTTTGAAAGGGAATAGAGGTGAATCCCGCGCGCGCCTGAATACGTTATCTCGACGAGGGCTCCAGCACTTACCGCGTGCGCGACCGCTAGGTTGTAGTTCTGCTGGTACGCTGTGGGGATGTTTTGGGCGACGGGACGGAGGCTGGTGGCAGGAAAAGCCTTGCTACCAGTGGTGCCGGCGAGTGGCCCGAAATTCGCGTTGGTGATAGGCAGAGTCGCTACGTCCGTACCGCCGGCGTCCTGTGCGGTAAGTGCGACGACTGCGTAGTTTGGCGGATTCTGAATCACGTTGTAGGTTACGTTGCCATAGTTGCGCTCGTAGGAAATGCCGTATCCTCCGCGCAGGGTGTCTCTGCCGTTACCAAAAATGTCATAGGCAAAGCCAACGCGCGGAGCAAAGTTATGGAACTGCTTGGCATACAATCCGCCGACGGGGCTGTTTGGCGTCGTGAGCAAGGTACCGGCGCGGAACTGGCTTTGGAACGAGGCGCCAGCGCCGAGAAAGAAGTTCGATTCCTGGTTCGGGTCGTGGTTGTGCTGGACGCCGAAATACTCCCAGCGCAAACCGAACGTGGTGGTGAGCCGGCTTGAGACCTTAATGGAATCCTGCGCGTAGACATCCCCATCGTTGAAAGTGTTGTTACGCTCAAAGTTCGGGAGAGTGAGAGGAAGATTCAGCGTGCAGGCAGGAGTAACGACAGCCGCGCCGGTAGTCAGTGAGGCGGCGCAGGGCAGCTCGCCCTGTGGATAGATGGCTGCCGAGAAGCTGTAGAGATGGCCAACGACAAGGTTGTTGAAGGCATCGCCTGCATTTTTGGAACTGAGGACGTTGACTGAATTCTCATACGCGCCGAAGGTGCGATTATCCCGTAGCTGGTCGAAATCTCCTCCGAAGTTCAACGTGTGACGCCCCTTGATGTACTGGATGTCGTTTGTTATCTGGTAGAAGTTTTGCGGACCGCCGAATGGAATCGCATTACCGGGCGAGAAGGGAAGGTAGCCGGGCAGGGCGAGTTGATTCCCGTTGATGACGGGAACTGATCCCGAAAGCGCGTAGAGCGTGGGCCCGGCAGGGTTGGTTCCCAGCGGTTGCTGCTCATTGTCGCGGTTGAAGGAAAATTTGAAGGTGTCAAGCAGATTAGAGGTGAAGACATGAGTGGCAGAGAAAAGGTAAGCCTGATCGTAGGAAGTAGATCCGGTGTCATAGCCCGCGTAGGGGCTGTAGGCGTTGGAGCCAGCAAATGCGTTCTGGCTATAGATGACGTAACGAAGCAGCATGTTCGTCTTGTTGGAGAGGTTGTAGTCTACGCGGTCAAGATTGTTGTACGTGTTCTGCGGGGTACCGGCGGTGGTCGTGGCAGGCAACACGTAGGTTACCTGCTGTACCGCGTTCGGGAATGAGAAGCCGCCTGCGGTCACGGGGCTGGTCGCACCAAGGATCGCGCCGGGGCGCAGAGTGCCGTACTGCTTGAAGAACGCTTGAGTCTGCGCGGAAGTTGTCGCAAGGAACGAAGCGGTGGGCACCTCGTTGGTCTGCGATGCCGAGGAGCGGATGCGGGTGAACTCGGTGGACGAGAAAAAGAAGAGCTTGTCCCGGAAAACAGGGCCGCCGAGAGCGTAACCGAATTGATTCCGCACGAAGTGGTCGGCGGGATTGTTGGGAAGCCCCTGCTGTCGAAGAATGAAGTTCGCGGCGTCTTCGGCGTGCGTGTTTGCCGCAAGCGCAGAAATTCGGTTGAATTCGAAAGCCGAGCCATGGAACTTGTTGGTGCCAGCACGGGTGGTCAGATTGACAATGCCCCCGCTCGCGCGACCGTAACGGGCGTCGAAGCCGGAGGTAATGATGCGGTATTCCTGGACGGCGTCGAGCGGGATTTGCTGTCCGATGGTCTGCGAGTAAAGATTCAGGTTCTCTACACCGTCGAGGAGGACCTCCGTTCCGGAAGCGCGTCCTCCGTTCAAGGCAGCGCCTACGCCCTGCTGGGTAGAACCGCCCGGATCAGAAGTGACGTTGCCGGAGATCGCGACGAAGTCGTACGGGTTGCGGGTGAGCGAGGGAAGATTGATGATCTGCTCAGGCGTGATGACCTGGGAAACCTCGTTGGTGGTGGTGTTGAGCGAGGCGATGTTTGACTCGGCACTCACTTCAATCGTTTCTGACGCGTTCAGACCCAGCTTGGCGTCCACCGCTAAGTACTGACCAACGGTGATGACGGCAGTTTCCTGAAACTTGCCGAAGGAGGCAGCAGTGACCGTAATAACGTAGTTACCAGCGGGAAGTTCCGAAATAGTAAAGGTCCCGGCGCGGCTGGAGGTTGCCGACCGAACAGTTCCCTGCTCAACGCTGCGGACGGACACAGTGGCGCTGGCAATTGCAGCTCCAGTTGGGTCGGTGACAGTTCCGTTGATTTGCCCGTTCTCCACCTGAGCGACGCAATATGTGGAACTTGCCAGGGCAAGCACCATGGCACCGCTGTACATTCGCTTCATCGTCAAATTGAGTCTCCCTGTGAGCGGCTAAAGCATCCGCGCTATATTGGCAGACCTGCTGCAATTTAGGTGCCAAAATCCTGTGGGCGCAGAAGTGCTCGAATGCAGCCGTTGCGTCGAATAACTGTGTGTCTAATCAGCGTGAAATACTGTTTTTAGAAGGTCGTCTACGGAATTACAGCATTCACGAACTTTCTCGCGGAGGCTCAAAGTATTCGGCGGATCGGCTACGAGGCGTGGCCTATTCCTTCCTCAAGGGATCGGTTAATCATGCTCAAGCTCGGATTTGCGTTGTGGACTCCGGCTTCAGCCGGCAGTTGCAGTTGGTTGAGAAGGTAACGTTCTAAGCAGCGGCTTCAAACTAAACTCCGTAGCCATCATGGCTAGGGCATTTCTATCTGATCGACCGGTTTCATGGACTTCTCAACCCAAACCGACCACTGCTGCTCTCCGACCTGACCGCTGGCTATACCGAGAATCATCGCGGTCTCCTCCACCTCAGTGCAGTTGAGCTCGAAGCCGTTCAGCCTCAAAAAGATCTGCAACGCCGCGAGCGCCGCGCGTTTGTTTCCGTCTACGAAGGGACGGTTTTTGACGATTGCCCAAGCTACCGCCGCGTCGAGTGCTCCTGGAGAAGTGATCTCGCCACATTCGGCAAGGTTTTGCGGCCGAGCCATTGCTGACTCTGACCGCCTTCATCACGGATTCCTTGAAGACCACCATAGTTTTGAATCAGTCTGCGTTGGACATTCTTAAGGACGTCGGCGCGGACGTGCTCGAAGCTCATTTTGCGAGCTCGCGGCAGGTGTTGCGGTGGAAGGGTTCGCTCTTCAGGAACGCCTCAACCTGTCTTGTAAATTGTTCGTCCGCAGGCGTCATCTGGATGACGTTCCCGGTAGTTTCAACATCCAGAACAGAGCCCTCCTGTAGTGCAAGCGACTCGAGCATCTGCTTAGGAAGAATGACGCCGTATTCGTTTCCGATCTTGCGCACCTTGATGTTCATTGTTTTTTTATAACAACGCTATAACTTACGGATTCTTCCAGAATTGCCTTTCAGCAGATTTTCGTTAGCATCACATAGAGAGCCAATGCGAAAGAATACTGCCAAACCCTCGAAGCCGGCAACGCCTCCCGTAGCCCCGAAGTCCGCTCCTGCGAATCGATATATCTGCGTGCACGGGCACTTTTACCAGCCGCCGCGGGAGAATCCCTGGCTGGAAACGGTCGAGCTGCAGGAATCCGCCGCTCCGTACCATGACTGGAACGACCGCATTACGGCCGAGTGTTACGCGCCAAATGGGGCCTCGCGGATCCAGAACAAGCAGGACGAGATCGTGCGGATTCTTAACAACTACGCGCGGATGAGCTTCAACTTTGGTCCGACGCTGCTGAGCTGGCTGCATGAAAAAGCGCCGCGCGCCTACCAGATGATTCTGGACGCTGATCGCCTGTCGCAGGAACGCTACAGCGGGCATGGGTCCGCGCTGGCGCAGGTCTACAACCACATCATCATGCCACTGGCGAGCACGCCGGATGCGCGCACGCAGATTCGTTGGGGAATCGCGGATTTTGAATCGCGCTTTGGCCGCAAGCCGGAAGGCATGTGGCTGGCGGAAACGGCCGTCAATCGCCATGTGCTGGACCTGATGGCGATTGAGGGGATCAAGTACACGATCCTGGCGCCGAACCAGTGTGGGCGCGTCGCGCGACTTGGGGCGGATGGCGCAAAACCGGACTGGATCGGCACGCCGGATGCCACTGTTGACCCGACGCAGCCGTACCTGGTCAAGCTGGATGAGGGCCGCGAGATCGCTGTTTTCTTCTATAACGGGCCAAATTCGCGAGCCATTGCCTTTGAGGGACTGCTGGATTCCGGTGAGAAGTTTGCGACGCGGCTGCTGAGCGGGTTTCGGCCGAGCTCGCCCGGGGACCACCCGGCACAGCTATCGCATGTGGCGACGGACGGTGAATCCTACGGGCACCACCATAAACATGGGGAAATGGCGCTTTCCTTCGCCATGCACTGGATTGAAGAGCAGGGGCTGGCCACACTGACCAATTACGGCGAGTTTCTGGACAAGTTCCCGCCGACCTGGGAAGCGGAAGTCGCCGAGGATACTTCCTGGTCCTGCGCGCATGGCGTGGAGCGTTGGCGGTCTGATTGCGGTTGCAACGGCGGCAAGCCGGGCTGGAATCAGAAGTGGCGCAAGCCGCTGCGGGAATCGCTGGACTATTTGCGCGATGAGACCAGCAAACTGGCGGAAACCATGGCTGCGCCTATCCTGAAGGACCTTTGGGCTGCGCGCGATTCGTACATTTCAGTCGTTTTAGCGCGCGAAAATGGGGATGCTACGCACGCAATTGAGCAGTTTCTGGCGCAACATTCGACCAAACCGGTCGCTGAGATGACCCAGTGGGAGCGCACGAACGTACTGGAGTTGATGGAGTTGGGGCGCCAGGCGCAATTGATGTACACCTCCTGCGGGTGGTTTTTCGACGAGATTTCAGGCATCGAGACGGTGCAGATTATCGCTTACGCCGGGCGCGTTTTGCAGCTGGCGTGTGAGCTTTTTGGCGAGGCCGGCGCTGCACTCGAGCCGAAGTTCCTTAAGATCCTTGCAGAAGCCAAACCTAATGTCGCTGACCTGACAGATGGTTCGGACATTTACACGCGCTACGTGAACGGCATGCGCATTGGGCTGGAGCAGGTAGGCGCGCACTATGCGATTTCCTCCGTTTTCCGCAATTATCCTGAGGAAGGCGAGCTGTTCTGCTTTGACGTGCATCGCGATGCGCACGAGACTTTCAGCTCCGGCCGGGGCAAGGTAGCGCTGGGCCGGGCGCGTTTGCGCTCGCGGATTACTGAAGAATCGGAAGAAATCTGCTATGCGGTGCTGCATCTGGGGGACCAGAATCTTTCGGCTGCGGTGCGGCGCTATACGTCCGCGGATGAGCTGGGCTTTGAGGCTTTTTCTCGCGATGTTCGCGCGGCAATTCGCAAGGCCAATTTGCCGGAAGTAATCCGGCTGATCGACCGCTTCTTTATTCCCGCGGCGGGCAGTGCGCAGGATCGCCGGCGCGAGACTGACCGGGTTGCAGCCCACGTGCATCTAAATCCGACCGACCCGCAACCGGGCCAGGGGGAGCTTGTTCCGGGAGCGGTTGAGCCGGGGATCGCCCACACGGTTGCCGCGCCGCCGCGGACACCGACCACGGCACGGGTGCCCATTGCTTACTCATTGACCAGCCTTTTTGCGGACGAGCAGCACCGCATTTTGCGCGACATTTTGAACCAGACAGTGGGCGAAATGGAAGACTCGCTGCGCAAGATCTATGAGGATCACGCCTCTCTGCTGCACTTTCTGACCGAGTCCGGCATGAACCCGCCGCCGGCCCTGGCGCTGGCTGCGTCCTTTGCAATCAACGCGAGCCTGCGTCGTGCGATCGAGTCTGAGCCCTTTGACGCTGAAGCCGTAGGCGACCTGCTGGTGCGCGCGACGGCGGACCACGTCAACCTGGACCATGCCGTGCTGGCTTTTGCGGCGACCAACCGCATGAAGCGCGCCATGGTGAAGCTGGAGCTGTTGCTGGACACGGTGACGATTACCGCCGAGGCCGCGCAGCTGATCGAGCAGGCGCTGAATGAGGCGCTGGCGGTCGCAAACCTGATCCGCTTTATGCCCTTTGAAGTGATTTTGTGGCAGGCGCAGAACATCTGGAATGACCTGCTGCGCCCGATCGAAGCCCAGCAGGATGACGAGTGGGACACGCTGTTCCGCAAGCTGGGTGAGGCGATGAACATTGCGGTCGACGAGCTGGTCATTGAAGAAGGGGTCGCGGCGATTTAGGCTTTTTCCAGAGGCGGCGGCGAGCATCCAACCGGATATGCCTGCCGCCGTTAAGAGCCTAGCCCGTCCGCCACTTTACGATCGTTTGAACTCCCTGCTGCACACCATGCGCTGCATTGAGCTGCAGGAACCAACGCTGTGCACCCTGCTGCATGAGCTGAAAACGACCGGCAAGATCACGACCAAGATGACCAAGGAACTGCGTGCGGTGCTCGACACGCTGCCGGCGCATGGTTATGTGGAGGACATCGAAGCTGTCGAACAGGCGCTTGGAAACAAGGAAGCTTAGCGAACGCGTTCGAATTTGCTGAGCTTGCAGTTGGAGCAGATTTTATCGAAGATGCCTCGCGTGAGATTCATGTCACCCTTGCGGTGACCCAGCGCGGCGTAGCGGCGACGGCAGCGTGGGCAGCGAAATTCGCCCGCCCAGTAGACCAGCCCGACAGCGATCGCTAGCCAGAGCAGCATCATGCAAAGGCACGCGATGGGTTGGTGTATGGCGAGCCGCGAAAGTAGAAACAGGCCGATCGACACGGGAATCCAGGTGTACAGGAAGAAGAAGGCGCTGCCGCTGCGCCACGCGTAGGCGCGCCACTGTGCGTGGTAGTAAGCGTCGGTTTCGAGGTGCTCGCCTTCTTGATCTTCCCAGGCGATCTTTCTCTGTGTGCCCATGGATTCCTAGCCTTACCGCAAAAGTCTTGCGGCATCTTTCGCAAAGTAAGTAACGATAAAATCGGCGCCTGCCCTGCGGATGGAGAGCAAAGATTCCAGGATGGCGCGATCGCGTTCCAGCCAGCCGCGTTCAAAGGCGGCGTGCAGCATGCTGAACTCGCCTGAAACCTGGTAGGCCCCCAAGGGGATATCATAACGCTGGCGTGCGGCGTGGATGACGTCCAGGTAGGGCATGGCGGGCTTCATGAGGATCATATCGGCGCCTTCGCCCAGGTCCTGCTCGATTTCGCGCATGGCCTCGCGGGCGTTGGCTCCATCCATCTGGTAGCTGCGCCGGTCGCCGAACTGCGGGGTGGAATCAGCAGCTTCCCGGAAGGGTCCGTAGAAGGCGGAAGCGAATTTTGCCGCGTAGCTGAGGATGGGGATCTGCTGCAGGCCGGCCTGATCGAGCGCGGTGCGAATGGCGCCGACGCGGCCGTCCATCATGTCACTGGGTGCGACGATATCCGCGCCGGCGTGGGCAAGCGAGACGGCGGCGCGTGCGAGGAGCGCAATACTGGAGTCATTCTCGACTTCGTAGTGGTCACCATCGCGGGCTACTATTCCGCAGTGGCCGTGCGAGGTGTACTCGCACAGGCAGACGTCTGCGATGATCACGAGCGAGCTAAGCCAGGGGTCAGCCTTGATGGCGCGGATCCCCTGCTGGACGATGCCCTGCTCATCCCACGCGCCGGTTCCGGTTTCATCTTTTTCTGCCGGCAGGCCGAACAGCAGCAGGCCACCCAGGCCCAGGTCAGCGCACTCGGCGGCTTCCTTCAAGGCTTCATCGATGGATAGATTGAAGCACCCTGGCATGGAGCTGATGGGCTTGCGTACGCCGGCACCCGGAACGAGGAACAGCGGGTAGATCAGAGCGGAGGCGCGCAGATGCGTTTCACGCGTGAGCGATCGCAGTGCTTCCGTCCGACGCATCCGCCGCGAGCGTGCAAAGGTTTCCATCTAGCCAGTCTACAAACCTAGACGGCCAAGTGGGGGAATTGGATTACCAGAGGTTTGGGCCGGCCTGCATCTGACGCCACTGATCCCGCGCGCGCGATGACGCCATCACCCACAGCGTGTAGACGCCCAGTGCGGTTCCGACCGGGAACTTGAGCAGGCAGAGTACGCCGAGGAAGATGGCCAGCTTGCGCGCCCAGGACTTGCGCGTGAGCAGGCCCATGCCGGCCAGCAGCGCGAGCGCCGAGAAGAAGAACGTGGAAAATCCGATGACGTGGTTGTGGTGGGTCCACAGGCCGAAGCCGATGCTGCGCATAAACAGCCCCAGCACGCCGAAGGCGCACCACGCCAGGCCAAGCGGATAGACATGCTGGGCGACGCGGACTTCCCGTTGATAGAAGGGCATGGCCGGGGTGGGCATAAAGGCCGCGTTTCCCATGACGGGCGCCCAGGTTGCCGGCTCGGCGTAGGCCGTCCGCGTTCCACACCGCACACAAAACTGCGCACCTGACGCCTGATCGCAACCACAGCTCGCACACCGCATATACGGACCCTCCACCTGCCTGTTGCGTGATACGCAAGCGGCGGAGCTGCGGTTCCGTTGCGCAGGAATAACATGGAAGAGTGACGTCTCTGCTACCTGCAATCCCGCTTCCCCTGCTTGAATCTTCCGCCCTTGCGCTGGAATGGCCGCGCCTGCGCGAGCACATTGCGCGACGCTCCGTATCTCCGCTGGGCCGCGCCTACACGCTGGCGCTTGAGCCCAGCGCCGACCTGCCCTGGATCCTGGCGCAACAGGCCCGCACGGCCGATCTGCGTGCCTTCCTGGGGCGTGGTGGGTCGTTCGATTTCAACGGCCTGTTTGATCCGCAGCCGCTGCTGGACAAGGCTCGCATCACCGGGTCCGCGCTTGAGGCGCTGGAAATTGTGGCACTGCTGGAGGTGGTTGAGCGCGTGGCGGCGTGGCGGAATCTGTTTGCGCCGGATCGTGCGAACTCGACTCCGGTGCGGCTGGGGTCGGCGCTGTTTGCGTTATCGGAGCCTCTGCTGCCGCGCGATCTGGCGCCGTTGCTGCGGACGCTGCGCGGCAAGATTGAGCCGGATGGGTCGCTGGCTGATGATGCCAGCCCGGAACTGCGACGGATACGTCGTGCGATGGAGTCACAGCACCGCGCGATTGAGGCCTCTCTCCGCCGCGCCGCGCGGAGCCTGCGCGAAGATGGCGCGTCCACCGAGGACCTGATCACGGTACGTGGCGAGCGCTTTGTGATCCCGATCAAGGCGGAGTTCAAGCGCAAGGTGCCAGGGGTGATCCATGGGTCGTCCTCCACCGGGCAGACCGTGTTTGTAGAGCCGCTGGAGACGATTGAAGAGAACAATGAACTGGTGCGTCTGCTTGATGAGGAGCAGAGTGAGATCCACCGCATCCTGGTAGTGCTGACGGGTGCGCTGGCTGCTGAGGCTTCCACCCTGACGCTGGGTGCGGGCATTCTGGCGGAGGTAGAAAGCCACCACGCGCGGGCGCGATTCGCGCTTGATCTGGACTGCACGACGCCGACGTTTGGCGAGGCGCTAAGCGTGAAGGCTGCGCGGCATCCGCTGCTGGAATTGCGCATGCGCGCGGAGGCCCGGACAGCCGCGGCAGAACCCACCTCTCAAACTCGAGAGGTGGGGCACCCGGATTCCGTGTCTGATGACAACGGTTTGGGTGCCCCGGGTCTCGCTTCTGAGACCCGGGATGGAGGCGGCAACAACGCTCGGCGGCCCGTGCCACTTACGCTGGCGCTCACTCCAGAGGCTCGGCAGCTGATCATTTCCGGGCCAAATACGGGCGGCAAAACTGTGTCGCTCAAGACCACCGGACTGCTCGCGCTGATGGCTCAGGCTGGGCTTCCGGTGCCCGCGGATGAGGCCGAGTTCCCGCTGTTTACGGCGCTCTATGCGGATATCGGCGATGCGCAATCGATCGAGCGGAACCTGTCGAGCTTCTCCGCGCACGTGGTGAATGTGGATCACATTTCGCGCAGTGCTTCGCCGCAGGCTTTGGTGTTGCTGGACGAGCTAGGCTCCGCGACCGACCCCGAAGAAGGCGCCGCGCTGGCCGTGGCGGTGGCCCAGCATTTTCTATCACTGGGCGCGTGGACCATCATCACGACGCACCTTACATCACTGAAGGTTTACGCGGCTTCACGCCCCGGCGTGCTGAATGCGGCGGTCGGGTTCAACCAGGACACGCTGGCCCCGACGTACGAGCTGCGGCTCGGGGTGCCGGGAGCCTCCGCCGGGCTCAACATTGCGGAGCGGCTGGGGATGTCGGCGGGAATCATTGCTGCCGCGCGTGCGCAGATGACCACGCAGCAGGCGGATATTGGGGCGTTTCTGGACTCGCTGCATGATCAGCTTTCGGCTGCAACGGCTGAGCGCGTGTCATTGAAGCGGCGGACGGAAGAGGTTGCGTGGGAGCGCGAACGGCTGGAAAAAGAAGGGCGCGCGGAGCAGAAGCAGAAGACACGGGAGCTCGAAATCAAGCTGAGTGGGCTGCTTGAAGATTTTGATTCGCAGTTGAAGGAAGTCGTGAAAGCGATCGATGACAAGACCGTCGCGCAGAAGATTGCGCGGGATTCTGCGTTGCGCATGTCGCGTGTGCGTCGTGAGTTCAGCGAGCAGTTCAACTCTACCGTGCTGGCGCACAGCAACGGCGCGGACAAGGGGGAAGGCATTCTGCAGCGGCGGCCGGACCCGAAGGCGCCGAAGCCGATCAAGCCCGGCGACCTGGTGACGCTGAAGTCGCTGGGGCGGCAGGCGCGGGTGGACCGGTTGATCGACGACAAGACGCTTGAGGTATCGGTCGGCCAGATGAAGATGCGCGCGCTGCGCTCTGACATTGTGGATGTGGAAGTGATTGCGGTTGTGACGCCCCTGCAGGCGGCGCGGCGGCGCGGTGGGATCACGGTGCAGACGGTTGAGACGAGTGACTCACTGCCGATGGAGTTGAACGTGATCGGCCGTAGCGCGGTGGAGGCGGAAGAAGAGGTGCAGCGGTATATCGACCGTGCGTTTCTGGCCGGGTTGCCACGCGTGCGCATCGTGCACGGGACCGGGCTGGGGGTACTGCGGAGGACGATCCGTGAGTTCCTGAAAAATCATCCGCATGTGACCACCGTGACGGAGCCGGCGCACAATGAAGGCGGCCAGGGCGCGACGCTGGTGGAGCTGCGGCAGTGAAGTGCTGCACGAGACAGTTGTCGGACTACAAACAGAAGGCCCCGATGCTAAGCATCGGGGATTTTCTGATACGGCAAAAGACTACTTCTTGACGGGCGCGATGGTGTCCTTCGCGGTTTTGGCGACGCGGAACTTGACCACGGTCTTGGCCTTGATCTTGATCGTCTCACCGGTCTGCGGGTTGCGGCCGAGGCGCGCCTTGCGCTCCGCTTTGACCAGCTTGCCGACGCCAGGAATGGTGAACTCGCCGTTCTTTTTGGTTTCCTTCACAGCGGTATCGGCGAGCAGTTCCAGAAAAGCAGCCGTCTGCTTGTTGGTGAGTTCCATCTTCTCCGCCATCAGTTTGACGAGCGCGGTCTTGGTCATTCCCTTTGCCATTTGTGTTGCTCCTTCGTTCCTGTTTGAATTTACAGCTAAACTCTTAGTGCGCGTACGAAATCGCCTTTGTTGACGCGGGTTTTCACACTGTACCGCAATCCACCTTCTTCCCTTAGCGGCGCTTTGTCAACGGTTTTTGCATGCTTTCCACAGGTTTTTTGGGGGTTGTGCCGCAAAAGTACTAAAAACAGCACGTTTTCCTCAGATTTCAGCTACTTCTGTCGGAAGTTGAGTAGAGCGCCGTGGGCTTCGCCATTGCGACGGAAGTGATGCCAAGCAAACATTCATTCAGCTGATTTACGAGCGGCAACGCAGCTTTGAAACGCGTGACCACTTCCTTCACAAGCTGCGGTTCCATGGCGAGCTCTACCGGCAAACGCGCCGAAACACCCCACTGCCGCTGTAGAACCAGTGGTGGGGCATCGTGCGGGAAACCCTTGGGCGCACGGGTCAGCGGCATGCCGTCAAAGGGCGTCATGCCCTTGACCTTCATCAGCTTGGCGACTTCTTCATGACGGTCCATCAGCATGCGCCGCAGAGCGAGCAACTGCTCGCGCTCCGGCATATAACAGCCGGCCGCAACCATGACACCTTCCGCGCTGAAGTCAAAATAGAAGCCGGCACCGGACGTCTTTTCCATGCCTTTGCGCGCCCACCAGGCGGCGGCGTTCAGCTTGTAGGGATCCTTGTTTTTGCTGAAGCGGATGTCTCGGTAAGGGCGCATGGCGACCTTTGCCGGATCGCGCTTAAACTCTTCCGGCAGTGCTGCCGTGATGGCCTCAATGATGGCGATCTGCGGGGCGCGCACCTGGGCGTCGTAGGTGGGTTTGCGCGGCTGAAACCAGTCACGATCGTTGTGCTTCTTGAGGTCCTTCAGGAACTTCAACGAGGCGGGATTGAAGTGGGGCTGCATGGCTCAATCGTACCGCGCAGAACAGGCGTATTCTTAGGTGCAGAAGAGGTTTCTCGATGGAACTGGGCGGCGCGTTGGTCTTCATCCTCGTCATTCTTGCAATCGTTGTTTTGGTCACGATCCTGAAAACTCTGTTCACGGTCAGGACCGCGACTGCCGGCATCGTGGAGCGCTTTGGCAAATTCAATCGCGTGGTGCGCCCGGGCTTGCAGATCCTGATCCCGTTTGCGGAAAAGGCTTATATCGTCGACCTGCAGGTCAAGCAGGCGCAGTTTTCAGTGGAAACCAAGACGCGCGACAACGTCTTTGTGCAGATCCCGGTGAGTGTGCAGTACCAGGTGCTGGACGACAAGATTCCGGATGCGTTTTACAAGCTATCCGCCCCACAGAAGCAGATTGAATCGTTCGTCTTCAACTCAATCCTGGGCCACGTGCCGAAGTTGACGCTGGATGAAACGTTTGAGCAGCAGTCAGGGATTTCGGTCGCCGTGAAGACGGAGCTCGACAGCATTATGCGGGACTTCGGCTTCAACATTTTGACCGCGCTGGTGACGGACATCATCCCGGATGAAAAGGTGAAGGCCGCGATGAACGATATCAACGCAGCGCAGCGCTCGCAGGTGGCCGCGCAGGCTCGCGGAGAGGCGGAAAAGATTTTGAAGGTCAAGCAGGCGGAAGCGGAAGCCGAATCGAAGGCACTGCAGGGCAAGGGTATCGCGGCCGAGCGGCAGGCAATTATCGATGGGCTTTCGGCTTCCATCGAGCACTTCCAGCAGGGTGTTCCGGGTGCGACCAGCGAGGATGTGATGGCGCTGGTGCTGCTCACGCAGTACTTTGATACGCTGCGCGACATCGGAACACGGGGCGGGACCAACACGATCTTCCTGCCCAATAATCCGGGTGCCGCGCATGACTTTCAGACGCAAATCCTGGCAGGGTTGCGTGGCGGTGCGGCGCCGGTCGTGCCGTTTGGGAAAGAGCCCGCGCCGGCACCGCCAAGGCTGTAAGCCCGGGTTCGACCAACAACTTTCTTGTTGAGGCTGGGCGTGGAAAAACACCTTGTCATTCTGAGCGAAGTCCGCCGGCCTTATCGACGACGCAGTCGAAGACCCGCATTTCGGCTGGCAGCAGTTCGGCGTCAGCAGAGATGCAGGTCCTTCGACTCCGCTGCGCTACGCTCAGGATGACAATGTTGGGGTGAGCAATGCAGCTTGAGCAGGACATCATCGCAGCCATCTCCACCCCTCCCGGGCGTGGCGGCATTGGAGTGGTACGGCTATCCGGTGCCGGCGTGCGAGAGCTCAGTGCGCCATTGCTGTCGCTTAAAGGCGAGTTGCAGCCCGGGCGCGTGCGCGTCGGGCAAGTGCTCAACGCTGCAGGCACGGTGCTGGATCAGTGTGTCGTGACGTATTTTGCTGCGCCGCATTCTTACACTGGCGAGGACGTCATCGAGTTAGCGTGCCACGGCGCGCCGGTGCTGCTGGAAGCTGTGCTGCGAGCTTGTGTGGCGCGTGGTGCGAGGCTGGCGGATGCGGGCGAGTTTACGCGGCGAGCGTTCCTGAACGGGCGGCTGGACCTGGCACAGGCGGAGGCTGTGCGGGACCTCATCGACGCGGACACGATGGAGCAGGCGCGGGTGGCGGCGGCGCAATTGAATGGGTCACTAGCGCGTTGGATTGCGCCGGAAAAGACGCGGCTGATTGGGTTGATCGCCGGGCTTGAAGCAGGGATTGATTTCGCCGAGGATGACCTGGAGTTGATGCCGGCTGCGGCGGTGCTCGCGACGCTTGATGAGCTTGGAAAACCACTGCAAAAGCTTGCGGCGACTTTTGCGCACGGCCGCGTGCTGCGGGATGGCTTCACGCTGGCGCTGGTGGGTGCGCCCAACGCAGGCAAGTCATCCCTGTTCAACGCGCTGTTGGAGCGCGAGCGCGCCATCGTGACTGCGGAAGCGGGGACCACGCGCGACACGCTGAGCGAGCGCATGGCGATCGGCGGGGTACCGGTTACGCTGATTGATACAGCCGGCCTGCGGGACGCGCCGGCGAGCGAGGCTGAGGCGCTCGGCATCGCGCGGACGCGGGAGGCGATGGCGGATGCAGATCTGGTGATTGTGGTCTCTAGTGGAGAGCCCGCGCTGAAGGTAGAGGGTGCGCTGGAGGTTCGCAGCAAGTGTGATCTCGAAGAGCCCGACACAGCGAGCAGCGCATTGAGGACTTCGGCGAAGACCGGTCAGGGAATCGCTGAGCTGCGGGAAGCGATCATGGCTCGGCTGGGGACGGCGGGCGGCGGCGAGATGATCACCAACCTGCGGCAGTTTGAGGCGCTCTCTGCTTGCGTCGCAGCGCTGGAGACGGCTGCGCAGGCGGTGCGTGTGGGGACGCCCCATGAGATGGTTCTGCTGGATCTTTACGGGGCTTTGGGAGAGCTGGACGCGCTGACCGGGGCTACAAATTCTGAGGAGATCCTGGGGAGGATCTTCTCTGAGTTTTGTATCGGTAAGTGAAGGCGAAAAGCTGATCCCCTTCGGGGATGACGACCAAGGGACCAGCACTCGTAGCCGGGGCGGTGAAGGCGAAAGACGATTCCCGGGGGATGACAACAAATGGCAGGAGATTGCATATTGTTTGTCATCCCCCAACGGGGATCTGCTATCAGCTTTCGGCGACTACTGCACAATCAGCGTAACGTTCAACGTGTTGTTGCTCCCGCTGACGGCCGGAGTAAAGGTGATCGGAATGGTGTAAGTTCCGGGCGCGGCGGTGTGGGTGGTTGGGCCGCTGGTGGTGTTGCTTGTACCGGAGCCGGAGCAACCGTTCAGCGTGCCCATTGCCGTAAGCGTAAGCAGTGCCAGCAGGCCGAGGAGCGCCGGATGCAAGCGCTTGCGGCCCTTTGCCGCAAGTCCCAAGCTACCCAGCAAAGCGAAGGCGGTGAAGAGTGGCATGGACGGCATGCTGCCCGGCTGAGCAGGAACGCTGTTTGCGGCCGTGACGGCGGTACCAAAGGAAACAGTCGTTGAGACAGCAGTATTGTTGGCCGCGGTCAGGGTCGCGTTTGAGAAGCTGCAGGTCACGTAGGCCGGCAGCGCACCGCAGGCCGGCGTGTAGGTTCCGGAAAGGTTTCCGGTGGGCGTAAGGGTCAGCACGCTGGACGCGGTGGCACCGTGCGTGACCGTGACGGTGGAAGGCGAGGCCGACAAGGTGTACCCCGGCGCTGCGACGGTCAGCGTGACACTGTTTGAAAGCGAGCCGGTGTAGGTAGCGTCGCCCGAATAGCGTGCGGTCAGCGTGTAGGGGCTTGCGGCAAGCGCGGCTGAAATCGTCGTTGTTGCCGAACCGGAGGCATCCGCAAGTACGGTGACCAGCGGCGTGGAACCGTTATAGAACGTAAGCAGACCGCTGGGCACAGCGGTGGAGCCCGTAACCTTCTGCACGGCGGCCTGTGCGGTCAGCGTAACGCTTTGGCCGGCGGTGGCTGTGCTTGCCGAAAGCGAAAGCGTGGTGCCAGAAATCAGAGTCTGCGTGAGCAAGTTGCGGGCGTAACGCGCGATCAACGAGTGCCCATAGGTCGTTGGGTGCAACGTATCCCAGAAGAGGTAGGTATCCGGGTTGATGGTGGTGACGCCCTGCGAAGTGGTCGTTACGTTGGCAAATCCGGTTACTGCGGGCGAAGGCAGAATGGCGTTGAACAAAGAGAAGATATCCATCGGGTAAATGGTTACGTTGGGATTCGCAGTCACAATCTGCGCCAAACCCGCCGCCAGCGCGATGTTGTACGTCACGGCAGCAGCTGTATAGGTAGCCGCGTTCGGCGTCATGTTCTCCGCAGGAATGGCACCAACCGGCGGCTGATTAGGCACGATGATCTGGGTAGCACCCGCGGCAACCAGCGCCTGCACATTGGCGATGGCCTGTTGCGCCGCAATGGGAGCGGCCGCACCCGGCGAGGCAGCCTGCGTCAAATCATTGCCCCCACCCCATACGACAAACAGCGTTTTCGCGGTGATGGCCGGCTTGGTCGCCAGGTAACTTGAGATCTGTACGCCAACGTTCGGAACCGTGATATTGACCCCAGCGGCTACCGCGACTGTTTGCGACGAGTTCGCATTCGTGGCGTCGCCAAAAGCGTAATTGGTTCCGCCATCCATTGAGTCCTTTACCGTCACCGGCGGCGTCAGCGTGGCGGCCATCTGCTCCAGCCACACGCCGGCGTAAAGTCGCGCCGCGGGGGAGGTATCCGTGCCATCCGTAAAGCGTCCATCCGTATAGCCGAACAGCGGTCCAGGAGCGCGCACCCCGTAACCATTTTGCACGGTCCGCGCAAAGTTGCCGGTATCGCTAAGCGAGTCACCAAAGACGACGATCTGCGTGTAACCCTGCGTGTAGTTCTGAGCCCGGAGCATGGTGGTAGCGAGGAGCACGAGAAGGAGGCCAAACAGTTTTCGCATGGGCTGAGTCTATGGCGGACAGCGTATTTCGTCGAGTAAAATTTCCGCTTGGCGAGATAGACTCAAAGCCCAGAAGGAGTGCGCATGCAGCTTGCAGAAACAGGTGGCGAAGGCGGCGCGCGCGGGTGGCAATTCGCCGTCGCCGGAGGGATCCTGGGATGGGTGCTGGATGCCTTTGACTTCTTCGTCGTGGTCTTTCTGTTCGGTGAGCTTTCGACCAAGTTCAACGTTGCCAAAGCTGCCATTGTGCTGTCACTCACGCTCACGTTGGCGATGCGTCCCGTCGGCGCTCTGCTGTTTGGCTGGCTCGCAGACCGCTACGGACGCAAGGGTCCGTTGATGATTTGCGTGATCTACTTTTCGCTTATGACGGTGGGCTCCGGACTGGCCCCGAGCTACGCGTGGTTTCTGGTCTTTCGCGCGCTATACGGTATCGGCATGGGCGGCTACTGGGGCATTGGTGCTTCCTACGCGATGGAGTCCGCACCACGCCGCCGGCGCGGCTTCCTGAGCGGCATGATGCAGGGCGGCTACCCCACCGGCTACCTGCTGGCGTCCATCGCGATCCAGGTCATTGCGCCGCGCTATGGCTGGACGTCGCTGTTCTATGTCGGCAGCGTGGTCGCGCTGGCCATTGTGCTCATCACCATCAAAGCGCCGGAGTCTGACGCGTGGCGCGCGAATCGCCTGAGCGCACACACCGGCATGTTCCAGACGCTGCTCGCGAATGCGAAGCCCTTCTTCTATCTACTAGCTGTGATGACGATGATGACGTCGCTGTCACACGGCACGCAGGATCTTTACCCTGACTTCCTGAAGTCGCTCCCGTTCGTCTCACACGCCACGGTGCTGGGCATGAAGGCCACGTACGGGATCCCGGTGCTCTACAACATAGGCGCAATCCTGGGCGCGCTCACGGTCGGCGAGTTGTCAGAGCACATTGGCCGGCGCTACGGGCTGCTGCTTGCGCTGGCACTGTGTTTATTGGCGATCCCCGCCTGGGCCTTCGGCCACTCCCTGCTTGCGATCACCTTTGGCGCATTCGCAATGCAGGCGGGCGTGCAGGGCGCGTTCGGAGTGATTCCGGCGCACTTGAATGAGCTTGCACCCAATGCGATACGTGGCCTGTTCACGGGCTTCGTCTATCAGCTCGGCGTGCTGTGCAGCTCGCCGCTGCCGTGGATGCAGTCCAAGGTAGAGGTCCACCTGGGCTACGCCTGGACGCTGACGCTGTTTGAGTCAACCGTCATCGTCACGCTGGTGGCGCTGTTCTGGTTCGGCCCGGAGCAGCGTGGGCGCAGCTTTGTAACCGCCGCAAACGCATCCCACGATTGATCGGATGCTACAACCTTTAGGCCACAGGCCTGCAACCGTTTAGTAACCACTACCGGCGTAACGAGTCCCCGAAATCGTAATAGCTAGCTAGTGGTATTTCACTACAGCCGGCAAGGGCCTAACTTAGCTCTTGTCGACGTAGGCAGGCAGACAGAAGACGTCTCCGCCCGGCGACCGTGATCACGATCTACGGAGCTTTACCTTGAAGCACTTTCTCTCCCAGCCCTCCCCTAATCTGCGTAACTCGGCACCGGAACGTAATCCGGTTCTAAACCGTGTCAGCACCTTCTTCGCGACCACCTCACTGTCTCTGCTGTATGCCGTTGGTGCAATTGCCCAGGCCCCCGCTGTAACCCCTGCCATCAATCTCTCGTCGAACGCTGCCAGCGTTGCCGCCGGTACCCCCATCACCCTTACCGCGACCGTTCCGGTCAACGGCGTCAATCTGCGCACCGGCATCGTCCGCTTCTGCGATCTCGCGGTGTCGTCCCACTGCATGCATGAAAACAAGCTCGGCAACGCAGCGTTGACCGCAGCCGGCACCGCTACTTTCAAGTTCACGCCGGGCCCTGGCGTGCATAACTTCGTCGCTGTCTTTCTGCCGCAGTGGAAGTTCAACACAGTCACCTCCGCCCCCGCACCGGTCAACGTTGCACCACCGGCCGGCACCAGCACCACCACCATCACGCAGACCGGAACCGTAGGCAACTACACCTTGACCGCCAAGGTCACGACCGCTGGCTACCAGGGCGCGCTGCCTACCGGCTCCGTATCGTTTCTGGATACGACCTCCGGCAACTACAACCTCGGCACCGCGCCGCTCGTCAGCGCAGCCGCTGGCTTGACGTTCAACGCCAGCTCTATCGCCACGGGTGTCACCTCCGGCTACACGTCAGTCGCAACCGGCGACTTCAACAAGGACGGCAAGCTCGACATGGCAGTCGTCGGTGCCGACTCCACCACCATCCAACTGCTCTACGGCAATGGCGACGGCACCTTCACGCAGGGCCCCACCGTCGGCAACTTCTACCAGGGCATCCGCCAGATCAAGGTCGCTGACTTCAACCAGGACGGCAACCTCGATATCGCCGCAGTCGACCTGAACAACTCCGTCATCCACATCTTCCTCGGCCACGGCGACGGCACCTTTACCCAGGCGCCCGATGCCACCGCGCAGTTCGGCACCGTCGGCATCACCATCTGCGACTTCAACAAGGACGGCATCGCGGACATGATCGTCGCCAACGCTTACTCCGGCACGGTCAGCTTCCTCGCCGGCAAGGGCGATGGCACCTTCACCAACGGCTACACCAACTACGTCTCGCAAAAGAACCCCACCGACCTGATCTCCGGCGACTTCAACGGCGACGGTAATCAGGACTTCGCAGTCGGCATCCTGAACAGCTCGCAGATCGCCGTCTATCTCGGCAACGGCGATGGCACCTTCGCCAACCCGGTCTACTACACGGTCGGCTCGCTGCCCACATACCTGACCGCGGGTGACTTCACCGGCGACGGCACCATCGACCTGGCCGTAGCCAACACCGGCGACAACACCATCACCATCCTCTCCGGCAAGGGCGACGGTACCTTCACCACGAAGACCACGCTACCCACCCCCGCCGGCCTTACCGCGATCCTCTCCGCCGACTTCAATCAGGACGGCAAGATGGACCTCGTAGCCAGCTCCAACACCGGCAACACGCTTGCCTACTTCCTCGGCAACGGCGACGGCACGTTCACGCCCTCCTCCGTGGTTCCCGCAGGCACCGGCCCCTACCAGATCGCGCTCGGCGACTTCAACAACGATGGCGTCCAGGACGTTGCCGTAGCTGACACCGCCAACGCCGCAACCGCCGTCCTCACCAAGGTCTCGCAGGGTTCAAGCGCTATCCTTACCGGCGTCAACGTCCCCGGCAACGGCCTGCACCTCGCCATTGCCAAATACACCGGCGACCTCAATTTCGCGGGCAGCACCTCGGCCACTACCTCACTCAGCGCGCTCACGGTCGTCACGCAGTCCGTGCTCTACACCAGCGGCTTGAGCTCGACGTACGGCAAGCAGGTGTCGCTCACGGTCAACGTCTCGCCTAACGTTTCTGGCGCAAACGCCACCAACGGCGAAACGGTGTACTTCTACTCAGACGGCAAGGTCATTGGCTCAGCCATCCTGAAGAGCGGTTCCGCAACCTTCAACACCACGTCGCTGCCGGTGGGCCTCCACCTGGTCGGCGTAGTCTACGCCGGCGACGGTATCTTCACTCCGTCGCTCGGCTTGAACCTGATCAACGTCAGCAGCGCCACCAGCATCTCCGGCTGGTGGTTCTAGTTCGTCCCGCAACGGAACGTCAGCAACAACAAGGCTGAATCGCTGCAACCCTGAACGGCTGTCCCCAACCCGGGACAGCCGTTCTCTTTTGACCGATAAAGTCAGTGCTCGCATCTGGGCCCCTCTTGCGACTGATCAACCAGCTACGAAGCGTCCGCAGACCAGGCCGATTCTGAAGCGATGCCCATCTCTTCGCCGACGAGAAATGCGTTTAACAGGACCTATCAGCGCTCTCCGTTAGAGTTTCGTCGATGTGTGCGTGGCCCTCAGGCTATAGTTCAGGTCGTTGCTGATGGCCACATCAACGGACATTAGCAGCGTTATCTGCATTTGTCTGGGCATATTCTTTCCAGTGCAACGGTAAGTCTTCTTCAAGATAGATCGCGCTCACCGGGCACACTGGAAGACAGGCGCCACAGCAAATACAGTTCTCTGGATTAATGTAGAGCTGCCTTGCTTCAACGAAGCTTGCTTCGTTTATTTGCGGATGAATGCAGTCGACTGGGCAAGCATCGACGCAGGCTGTGTCTTTTACTCCAATGCATGGTTCAGCAATTACGTAGGCCATGATTCCTCCTCTTACTTCTCCTGAGATTAAAGTTCAAGGCTCAGCTTCACAATGACTTAGGTCACGCGACTGAGTATGAAGAAGCGAGCATCAGGCTGAATTACGTACCTCGTCTTCCAGCCTCCGAATATTGGGAATCCTCACAAACCGGCGTCGCATTTCGATGAGGCCATCATTATGCAGACGCCCCAGATTGCGCGAAATCAATTCGCGCACAGTTCCAATGCGAGCGGCAAGCTCTTCGTTGTTTTCGTTGAGCTCAAAGTCTACAAAGGAGCCGCTGCTTCTCCCCTGTTCTGCTGCAAGACGCAAAAGGTACGTGATCAGACGTCCACGCACCGTCGAAAACGACAACTCTTCCACTAGGTTTTCCAAGCGACGCAAACGGTGGCCGAGCACCTTGATAAAGTTTGCGGCAACTTCCGGCTGCTGCAGGCACACGCTGCGAAAGTGGTCAGCATCCAAGCGCACCAGGACGCTCGGCTCCATTACCAGGGCCGTTACGGTGTGGAGCCCTCCATCAAATATAGGTATTTCAGCTAGCGTGTTACCGGTTCGCTCAATACCAATCAATTGTTGTCGCCCATTGGCGGCGCTTTTTACCAGCTTGACGCTACCTTCTTCCACGATTAACAACTCCCGGCACGCGTCTCCTTCCGAGAAGACGGTGGAGTAGCGCTCGTAGCGTTTGCGCGTCGCACGCGCCGCAATTGCTCCAAGCTGAAGGTCGGATAAGTCGGTGAAGAGTGGAACACGACGCAATGTAGTCATTACGTCTGAAACCAAAAGTCGCATAGGCAATGATGGTAAACGGCGAAGTTAACTTTCCCTTTTGTCGCAGGTTTAAAGTTCTTCAGGAAAACCAGCGCTGCCAAGTCCGAGGGGACCGAATTGATGCAAATTGCGAATACACTCGGCAAGACGATGAGTAATGCAAAGTCGCATTTGCGAAAGTATCGTCGGGATGCAGATAGGCTCTTTCTTCTGTAGATCAATACCGATCACCTTCGTCGAGTCAATGACCGTGACCTGAGAGCAGCTCCTAAAATCACATATACTCCACTCCATATTGCACCGGAATCTGCGTAAACGCGATGCGCGTGGGCGCTGTATCGCGCGCCGGCAGCATGCCTGCAAAGTGCAGCGTGGTGTGGCCGTACTTCAGGTTCAGCTTGTCCATGGTGGCGGAAAGCCCGGCACGATTATCCGGATCGCCAAATAGCGTCGACTGGTGCTCCGATTCCGGGATCAGCTCACGCAGCGTGATCCCCACAAAGAACGGCTTCTCATACTGCGCACCCTGCGGCCGCTTCGCCCAACACTTGCGCAGGATATCCAGCAACGAGAGCGTGTCCTGCACGTCCGGAAACCGCGCCTCCATCCCCCAGCTCACGTGCTTGATCCCGCTCGTATGCTGCTTGGAGGTGGTCCGTGCCGCCTGCTCTCGCGTGAGCGCATACTTGACCGATACCGACAGCGACGACGTATAGAACTTCTCCATCCTGAGCCGCATGCTCGCCTTGTGCAGCAGTTTGTGCGCCACCGACCACGCCCCCTCGTCCGAGCGGAACTCCGGTCCCATCACATGGCTATGCCCGAGCGATTTCTGGATCTCGGACGACGATACCGGCGCACCGTCATCCCCCGTATCGGCGCCGCGCAGCCAGTGATACAGCCGGTCGCCCCAAACGCTATCCCACAACGCATGCATCCCCGGCCGGTCGAGCGCCAGCAACTGCTCCATAGTCGTAATGCCCTTGTTGTTCAGCCGAATTTCCGTACGCGCCCCCACCCCCGGAAGGTCGCGCAGCTCCAGGTGCGCGATCGCACGCGGCAACTGGCTGGGCAGCAGACCAATCAGCCCGTCAGGCTTCTGCATGTCGCTTGCGATCTTCGCCAGGTAACGATTTGGCGCCATGCCAATCGAGCACCGCAGCGTCTCGCCGACATCGTCCTTGATAGCCTGCTTGATCTCAAGCGCAATCTTGCGCGCGTTAGGAAGCTCCTGCTCGCGCCCGATCAGCTCGCACACCATCTCGTCGATCGAAGGTGTATGCGCGACGGGACAGCAGCGCTCCACCGCCTTGCAGATGTTGTGGGAATACTGTGAGTAAACTGTGTGCGAACCGTTGACCAGAATGATCTCCGGGCACAGCCGCTTCGCCTCGCCCACCTTGGTCAGCGTCTTGATCCCGAGCGCCTTGGCCTCGTAACTCGCTGCGATCAGCGCCCCGGTGTCGGCCATCGTGCCACAAACCCCGAGCGGCTTGCCCCGGTACTCCGGGTGCAGTTGCTGCTCGACCGACGCAAAGAAGCTGTTCAGGTCGATATGCAGAAAGCGAAAGCGATCGGGTTGTTCAGGCGCGGCCACAGCTCCATTATATTCGCCGCTTGTTCGCCACTGCCCCGGCTTTGGTGCAGCCAGCAGCTAAACTAACGCGGAGCCGCGTCGAAGTTGGAGCGCGCCTGCTCCACGCGATCCAGATACTTTGCGGCCCAGACCCACACACCGCAAAACGCGCCGCTTAGTTCGTAGCCAAGTTCGGTCAGCCGGTATTCGACCTTTGGCGGCACGACCGGGTAAATCTTTCTGGTCAGCAGCCCGTCGCGCTCCATCCCGCGCAGGGTCTGGGTCAGCATCTTCTGGCTGATCCCGGGCACCAGCTTCTTCAACTGCGTGTAGCGCAACTCGCTGTGGTCGAGCAGCTCCTCCAGGATCCCTGAAAGATGGTGCTACTTGCCTCCCGCTGCCACCCAGAGCCGCGCCATCGCCAGCAGCGGATTGTGCCCCATGTAGTCCGTAAAGGGCATATTCCGCTTCGTCTGGGGCTTGCGGATCAGGTCTTCGGGGTGCGCGCCAGAGGGCGAATAGAACTCCCAGATGGTGCCTGAACGTGCAAATTGCGCGGCTGTATCGTCAAGCGCCGCACCCAGAAGCTGGCGTGCATCTGCCGGTTGGCCGTACCGCAACGCACCGCGCGCCGCCCAGTACGTCATCGAGTTCCACACCGGGCCGCGCCACATGCGGTTGGAAAATTTGGGGTCATCCGCCGCGACGCTCGCCACCGGATGCCTGGTGTTGAACCGCTTCGGATTCATGATCCATTCCGCAAGCACCCGCTTTGCCTGCGCCGGAGTTGCGGCACCTACAACCATCGGCCAGAAGCCCTCAATCGGGTGCGAGCGCCCGGGCGTGGCAGTCCCGTGCCATGTCGCGCGATCGCCGTCCGGAGCGCGGTCCAGCACCCACGAGTCATAGAAGTAGCCATCGCGCTCGCTCCACAGCCTGGTCTGGATGAACTCCCGCAGGTGTGCCGCGCGAGCCTCGAACGGGGCTGCATCCTTGCCCAGCTTTTTCGCCCATTTGGCAGCGTAAACGTACTCCTGGTAGACGTGCGAGGTCGCGTCGATGCATGCGGTCGAGGTGGGCTTCGCGCCATCCGGGCCGAGTCCGTCAAAGCGCACGCCTTCATCCACGCCTGATTCCCACTTGTGCGTCACGATATCGAGGTACAGGAACCCATCCGGCACGGCGCGCCGCTCCCGCTCAAACCACTGCAGCTGCTTGATAGCGGTGCGCAAAAATTCATCGGCCAGCTTGGTGTCGTAGGTGCCTGTGCGGGCCTGCTCCTGCTCCAGAAAATCATCTGCGGCGACGACCCACACCGGCGGATTGCCCTGCGTGGGGCTGTACTTGCTGTTGGCGTTATCGTAGATGACGGGGTCGTCTGCGGCCTTGGGCGTGCGCATCCAGTAGAGCCCGGGCAGGAAGCCGGAGGGTAGCTGCAGGCGGACGTCGTTCAGCAATTGCTCACGCGCATGCTGCGGCGCGGCGGGCGAAACGTCGATGATTTCATGCACCAGATCCCAGTGCCCGGTGCCCGGCCCATAGCCGTAGCCGCGCCCGGTATCTTCCCACGGAAACTGAAACGGCGGCTCAGCCGGATGAGTGTCGGCGCGGTGCAGCAGCGCGTCATACGCGAGCACGCCGCGCCAGTCCGGCTTGCCCAGTGTCTTGGCTTCCTGGTCCAGCCCCGCGGCCCAATCGGGGGCAGCAGCCGTTTGCGCGAAGGCAGATGTCGTAAGCAAAGCGAGGAGCAGGAACACGTTACGCATGGCAGAAGTCTACGGGACCGCGCGGAACTATGCCGGGCGCCGCCATGCGCGCACAAGTTCACCTTCCTGCCCAGCCAGGGGATCGCTCTGCGGGAAGGGCAGCTTCTTCATCCGTTCGAGCGCCGCATCATCGGCTGCGGCGCGGCAGATATCCCACGTTTGCCCCACCGGGTAGGCACCGATGACCAGAAAGTCCGGCTCTGCCTTGACCAGGCAATGTCCAGTTCCGGCCGGCAGTATGAGCACGTCGCCCGCCTGCACCGTTGCCTGGTGGCCGCCTTCCCCACCCAGCAGCAGGTCCGCGCCGCCGCCGGCGATGCCCAGCACCTCATGCGCGGTGGAGTGGTAATGATGGTAGGGATAGACGCCGTTGCGCCACTGAGCCGGCCACAGATTTCGCTTGAACGCCGCCTCCATGTGGTCCGCGAGCGCCGCGCCGCCAAGAGCACGCCGATAGATCAGAACCGGAAGATGCGCGTTGTTCGGCATCCAGCCATTGCGTGAAAGTTGAAGACGCTCAACATTCTGCGTTCCTGCGCCGCGAGCCTGACCTGCAAACCCCAGCGCTGCTACCGAGATGCCAAACTGACGTCGGTTCATACCCAGCTAGGATGCGGCCTTGGGCGACCGCGCTACGGCATTGCGATGGCGAGCGTCGTGCCGTGCTCCTGCTTATCGCTTGCGATTGTGCGACGCGGTGCGGGCTGCGGAATGTACTTTTTGTACACGCTGATGTGGAAGCAGGCCTGCTGAAATTCTTCTTCAACATCCACCTTGCCGGCCTGCACCAGCGGCAGCAGATACCCGCGCAGCCAGGCGATTTCCGTCATGCTCAGGCCGTGCTTGGCGATATCGACTGCCTGCCCGGTCAGATGGGGTGAGGCGGTAGAACCCTCCGCCGGAGCGGCGTTGCCGTTGGTGCGGATCAGGCGCTGCTGGAACTCCACCGTGCGCACCGCAGAATTAACCTGCAGGGGCGAGTGAAAGCGCGCGTAGTGGGCGCGGGCCATCGCGGTCAGGAAAGCGGCAGTCCAGGGCCGGCAGTACCGGCGGTTATCGGGAAGGCGCTCATCGGTCTGGATGCCGTCGTTATCCGGCAGCGCGACCAGCAGCTTGCCAGCGCGCATGCGGCTCAGGTCTTCGTCGTCCTGAATGCGTTCCAGCCCGTCGGAATCGGCCATGACGTTCTGGTGCACCAGCACCTCGTGCGAGCCCTTCATGGCGGGCGGCACGATCAGGCGCCCGCGCTTGTCATACAGCGCCACCAGCGGCTCCGGCGCGATCAGGATGATCGGCATCGGGGCCGGCTTGAGCTCAACCCGCGAGCCCACCACGACACCGGCCGTGGGGGAGCTGCGGATGATCGTTGCGGGCTTTGTTGGGGTCTTGAGCGCAGGCAATCTAACCGCGGCGACCAGCGGCTGCACCATGGCCTGGCTAAAGGTTGCGGGGGGCGCGGCGGGAGCCGCATCGACGGAAAGAAAGTCAGCCGCCGTGGCCTTGCGCGGAGCGTCATCGTCCTGGCCACCTTCAGACGCAACCGGCTGCGGCGAGTAATGCTGCTTGCGATCGTGTGTGACGTGGATTGTTTCCTGCGCGGGCGCGGCTTCCTGCACGGGCGCGGGCGTCGGCTCAGGCGCCGGCATCAGGCGCGGGGCCTTCTGCGCTTTGGCGATCAACTTCGGCGCGGGAGCCTCTTTTACAACGACGCGGCGACCATGCACCAGCTTCGTTCGCACGCGCGGCTCGGGCTCTTCTTCCTTCTGGTGGCGGCCTTTGCTGTGCGCGCTGACCTTCTCCGCCTTGGCGGGGGCCTCGTGACGTCCGTGGCGCGAGGGCTTTTCAGCTTTTGCTGCAGCGGCGGCGGCAAGCTTCTTTTCCGCTTTGGTGGGCGTGTGGTTGGAGACGCGCTCATGGGCAGCCACCTTTTTAGATGGTCGCGCCGGGGCGGCGGCGTGAGCGGCGGTAGCCTTACCGGCGTGCCCCGTATGCGTGTGGGCAGACCCGTACGCAGCCGGAGCGAGCACGCTCAGCGCAGTAGCAACAATGATTTTGAAGGGAGTAGCGCGCATTGACTGGGAAACCCGGTCGCGGCCAATCACCAGAGCAAGACTTACTGTAAAGACCCGGGTTTAGAGTGGTAAGTGCTGACGTTGATTCCGGTTACTGGTTCGCTAATAGGAGGCTCGATGCGTGGGTTCATGACAGGGTTTGGTTTGGCCGCTATCGCGTTGATGTCATTCGGTTTAGGCGGCTACGGCAAAACCGCGCAGGCGGCGCAGGATCCTGCGGCTTCGCCTGATTTCTATACAACCAAAGTCAAACCGGTCTTCCAGGCGAACTGTGCGCAGTGCCATTTGAATGGCGCGCATCGCGGCGGGTTGAATATGGATACGCGAGAAGGCATGCTGAAGGGCGGGCATGACGGCACGGTGCTGGTCCCCGGGGATCCGGATAAGTCGTTGATCGTAAGGCTGATGCGGCATGAAGGCCCCAAGGATGACCCCATGGATATGCCTCCGAAGAAGCCGAAGGTTTCTGACGCGGATATCGCGCTGGTAGCCCAGTGGGTAAAGGCGGGCGCGATAATGCCGCCGGCGACTGCGACTCCGTAAGGGCTGCTTACAAATGAAAGCTTGGCTGCGACTGTGGGATGGTTCAGCGCATCGATGCTGATGATTCGCAAGGATAATGCGCTTCGTTGCTGATCAGGCGCATTGCTTATGCGTCTTGCATAAGCGAAGGGCTTCAGCCGTGCGACTTAGACCGCGGAACGATTTGGGCTAAAGCCCAGATCCGTGGTTGGGCATATTCGCAGCGCTAAAGCCCTGCGCTTAACTCGTGGCTCTTGCATGGCGGACGATGAGCGGAAGCCCCCTGCCTTCCTTTTCGCTCTTGCTGAAGCAAGTAGCGTCTAACAGTAGGGACGGAGTACGATCAGTCGTCGAACCAGGAGCTCAAGCATGTCTACCGCTACCGCAATTCAGGATCAGACGACCCCGGTCGCAGAGGACTTTCTGCCGCTGAAGGGGACAGACCACGTAGAGTTTTTTGTCGGCAATGCGCGCCAGGCAGCGTACTTTTATCGCGCCGCGTTTGGCATGGCGCTGGTCGCGTATTCCGGGCCGGAAACGGGCCGGCGGGACCGTGCCAGCTACGTGCTGCAGCAAGGGAAAGTGCGCTTTGTGCTCACGACGGCGCTGCGCTCTGACACGCCCATCGCCGAGCATGTGCATAAGCATGGCGATGGTGTGCGGGCCATTGCGCTCTGGGTCGATGACGCTCGCGCTGCGTGGCTGGCGACGACCAGCCGTGGGGCCGTGTCCGTGCAGGAGCCGATCGAAACTGAGGATGCGGACGGCAAGGTGGTCATCGCCTCGATCGCAGCTTATGGCGATACTTTGCACACTTTCGTGGAACGCAAGGACTACCACGGCGCGTTTCTGCCGGGCTACCAGGCAATGCCTGGGGACACCATCGCACGGCCGGTGGGGCTGAAGCATATCGATCACATCGTCGGGAATGTGGGTTGGAATTCGATGAACGAGTGGGTCGATTTCTACGCGAAGGTGATGGGGTTCCAGCTCTATCAGCACTTCGATGACTCGGATATTTCAACCGAGTACAGCGCGTTGATGTCGAAGGTAATGGCGAACGGGAATGGCTACGTAAAATTCCCGATCAACGAGCCGGCGGAGGGCCGGCGAAAGTCGCAGATTGAGGAGTATCTGGACTTTTACGGCGGGCCCGGCGTGCAGCATATGGCGCTTGCGACCGACGACATTCTGGCAACCGTAACCCAGATGCAGGCGCAGGGCGTGAGCTTTTTGACCGTGCCGCACAGCTACTATGCCGAGCTGCAGGATCGCATCGGCAAGATTGATGAGCCGATTGCGGAGCTGGAAAAACTGGGAATCCTGGTCGATCGCGACAACGAGGGGTACATGCTGCAGATCTTTACGCGCCCGGTGGAGGATCGCCCGACGGTGTTTTACGAGATCATCCAGCGCAAGGGTTCGCGGAGCTTTGGCAAGGGGAACTTCAAGGCGTTGTTTGAGGCGATCGAGCGGGAGCAGGCAGCTCGGGGTAATTTGTAGACGCGTGCACGGACAGGACGGCAAGGGTACGGCTTAGATCGGTCAACCCAGTTTTTGTGCTGGCATGGATGTTGGGTGGCCCCTCATGACGGTTTGATCGTCATGAGTGGGATGCGAGGATGATGGCGCGGCAGTCGCCGAAGCCTATCGAGGCGAAGCCTTCACGGTGGGCGTGGGCGCGCAGGACGATCTCGTCGCCGTCTTCCAGGTAGTTGCGTTGCTCGCCATGATCAAGGGTGATCGGAGAGGCGCCTCGGCTGGTAAGTTCGAGCAGCGAGCCGGAGTTCCCTGGGGGCGGGCCGGAGATGGTTCCGGTGCCGAGGAGGTCGCCGGGTTGCAGGTTGCAGCCGTTTGAGGCGTGGTGCGTGACGAGCTGGGCGGGGGTCCAGTAGAGGTGCTCGGCTGCGGTGCGAGTCAGGCGCTGCGGGGGGAGGCCGGCGGCACGCATCGTTTTGGTGAGGATCAGGGCTTCAAGGTGCAGGTTCAGAGCACCGTTTTGCTGGTCGTCTTCGTTTTGGAGGTACGGCAAGGGGGCGGGGTCGCCTTCTGGGCGGGGTTGCTGGGGCTGACGGAAAGGGGCGAGGGCCTGTGGCGTGATGATCCAGGGAGAAATGGTGGTGTGGAAGGACTTAGCCAGGAAGGGGCCCAGGGGCTGGTACTCCCAGGATTGGAGGTCTCGGGCAGACCAGTCGTTGAGCAGGCAGTAGCCGGCGATGTGGTTTTGGGCCTCGGCGATGGGAATTGGGGTGCCGAGAACGTTTTCTTTACTTACCCAGATGCCTAGTTCAAGCTCAAAATCGAGCGCTTTTGTGGCTTCGTAAGTACCTTGTTTTGTCTGTCCGGAGGGCCGCCGGACAGGGATGCCGGAAGGTCGGATGGACGACGCTCGGCCGTGGTAACCGATGGGGATGTGTTTGTAGTTGGGGAGCAGAGGCGAATCCGGGCGGAAAAGCTTGCCGACGTTGGTGGCGTGGTGTATTCCGGCGTAAAAGTCAGTGTAGTTAGGGATCTGGCAGGGGAGGTGGAGGGTGCAGCCGGTGGCTGGGTGTAGGAGTTCGGGGCGGGTTTTTTGTCCTTCGCGCAGGAGTGTGGAGACGGCCTGGCGAAGCACCTGGCCTTGAGGGAGGAGGGTGTTGAGGGTTGTGAGCGGGGCGGTCAGGCCGGCGGCGGCGAGGTCCAGGATTTGATCGCCGATGGCTATGCCTGGGCGGGGGTCACCGTTAGGCGGGGAGAAGATGCCGAGGGGGAGGTTCTGGATGGGGAAGTCGGGGTGGCCGTTAGCTTCGGCGAGCCAGGAGCGGAGGCGCGGGTTGTGGGTTTCGTCCGGGGGCATGGGTGGGCAGTACGTACACGTACAAGGTGGATGGACTGCTGTGGCCTGTCGAGCGGAAATGCAGGTCTTTCGACTGCGGCACTCGCGGTCGAGCTGCGAGTGCCTTCGCTCAGGCTGACAATGTTGTTCCGCGGAGTGAGGCTGATCCGGGCTGGGGCTGAGTGGCTGGCGGCGACATCAGCGGATGTTGGGGTTGAAGCGTTTTTTGAGGTGCTTGCCGTAGTCGGCGTAGTCGGGTTGGAAGGCGGGGGATGCTGCGGCGTATTGGGTGACGCGTTGGGGGGCGCGGGTTTCAAACATGAAGGCCATGGTACCGGTTAGTTTGTGGGGGGCGAGTTCGACGGTGGAGGCGCGCTCGAAGGCGTCAGCGTCCGGACCGTGGGGGAGCATCATGTTGTGCAAGGAAAAGCCGCCGGGGATGAAGCCGCGGGGCTTGGCGTCGTACTGGCCGTAGATTAGGCCCATGAACTCGCTCATGACGTTGCGGTGATACCAGGGTGGGCGGAAGGTGTCTTCCGCGACTAGCCAGCGGTCAGGGAAGCAGACGAAGTCGACGTTGGCGGTGCCGGGAGTTTCGCTGGGCGAGGTGAGGACAGTGTAGATGCTGGGGTCGGCGTGGTCAAACAGGATGGGGCCGACGGGGGAGAAGCGGCGCAGATCGTACTTGTAAGGGGCGTAGTTGCCGTGCCAGGCGACGACGTCGAGTGGGGAGTGGTCAAGTGGCGTTTGCCAGAGCGCGCCGCCCCACTTTACGGTCAGGGTAGTGGGGACTTCGAGGTCCTCGTACGCGGCGACGGGGGTAAGGAAGTCGCGCGGGTTGGCGAGGCAGTTGGCGCCGATGAGGCCGCGCTCCGGCAAGGTGAAGGTGCCGCCGTAGTTCTCGCACAGGTAGCCGCGGGCTGAGTCATCCATGAGCTCGACCGAGAACGTGACGCCGCGCGGGATGACGGCGATCTCGCCGGGTTCGAGCTCGAGGACGCCGAACTCTGTGCGCAGCCGCAGGCGGCCCTGTTGCGGGACGAAGAGGAACTCGCCATCGGCGTTCATGAGGTATTGCCGGTCCATGGAAGCGGTGCAACAGTACACGTGGGCGGCCATGCCGGACATGGCGGAGGCGTCGCCGGCGGTGGTGATGGTGCGGATTCCGTTGAGGAAGGTTGTGGGTTCCAGCGGGAGATCGAGCGGGTCCCAGCGCATGGGTGCGGGGGCGAGCTCGGTTTCGGCGCAGGGGGCGGTGCGCCAGTAGCCGGGGTCGATCTTGGCCATGCGGCCCCAGTGCTGGACGGTGGGGCGGATGCGATAGAGCCAGGAGCGCTCATTGGCGGCGCGGGGTGCGGTGAAGGGGGAGCCGGAGAGTTGCTCGGCGTAGAGGCCGTAGGCGCAGCGCTGCGGGGAGTTGCGGCCGATGGGCAGCGCGCCCGGGAGGGCTTCCGTTTCAAAGCCGTTGCCGAAGCCGGTTTGGTATATCAAGGTTTCCATGACGGCTTGATTATGCGCGATTGGAGGTGTAGGTGGGAAGGGTGGCGCGATTGTAAGAGGTCGGGTCCCGGGGGCTAAAGCCCGGGTTCCGTGGTTTGGCGGAGGTCGAGGCTAAAGCCTCGACCTATTCTAGGAGCGGGCTATCTCAGAGGCGAAGACGTGGCTAGAACTTAGGCTTGCCGAACTTGGGGCTGTGCGTGGTGAAGTAGGGGGCGATGAATTCCTGCACCAGGTTGGCTATGGCCTGGCCGCAGATGACGAGGCCGCCGTTGATGAAGACGCGGCCGACGCCGCGGTCCGCGTGCGGGTAATAGAGGTTCGACAGAGCGCCTGAGCCCAAGGCACCGAGCACGTAGGAGTAGTTGGGCATCAACTTGCCGCTATCGTTATGGGCGACGACGGCGAACTCCAGTGCATGCAGGGCGCGATGTTTGCGGGTTCCGGTGCCCAAATAGAAGTAGCGTGGATCCTGGTGGAAGAGAGTCGGAAAGACGGCGTGCGAGAGGAGGTCGCTGGTGAGGCCATCGCCGTAGACCTGGGCGTAGCGTTTGAAGTAGCTGGCGGCGTCATCGCCGTAGCCGGGCAGCGTGGCGGAGGCCTGCTCAATGCCGGCGGCAACTGCGGCGCCAAAGAAGCCGATGGGGGCGAAGGTATCGGCAAACGCGAGGCGGTATTTTTGCCGTCCGCTAAGCGCTACGGGGTTCTGGGAGTAAACCACGTAGTAGTTCGGCCCGATGCCCAGGACCTTCTGCTGCTCTTCCTGCTTGAGCTCAATTTCTGCTTCGTTTGAATAGACCTCGACAACAGAGTTGACGCCGATGCTGAGCTCGATTTTGGGCGGCAGATAATTCTGGCCCTCCGTGATGGTGAAGATGGCGGAGGTGTAGGTCTTGAAGCCATTCGCTTTGACGCTGAGCTCAAAGTCGCCGGGGCGCAGACCTTCAAAGCCATACTCGCCGTGGGGGCTATCCTGGGCGACGCGGGTGCGGGTGCCATCAATGCGGAGGAGTGTGACGGTGGCGCCGGAAACCGCGGCGCCGCTTTGATCGACGATGACGCCTGCTATGGTGCCTGTGCCGGGTACTGGCGTGGACTGCTGAGCAGGCTGTGCGGACGTGGCATCCGGCGCGTTGGGCAACAAGCTTTGGCCGTGACAGGCGAAAGGAAGCAGGAGCCCGCAAAAAAGAGTGCAGATTGGCTGACGCCGGTGTTTCATGAGTGCGGATCCCCTGGAAGATCAGATAAGCAACTGCGAAGGCCCATGGATGCCTACGATGCTAATGCGCGGTGAGGATGTGTCCAGGCTTTTGGCTAGAACCCCGGTCTATCGCGTTAGACGTTGACCTTCATCAAATTTCACGCTAATCGACCTGAATATCAGCATCAAGATCGATGACGAGGGCCTGCTCCTGAACCTGCATGGAGTGCAGCTTGAGCGTGCTCAACGTGAGCGTGTAGCCGGTCTGGCCGGGTGCGTGGACCAGCATGGTACGCATCAGGTCTGCGGCGTTGATTTTGAGCTCCTGCGGCAGACGGCGGGCGAGGAAGGGCTCAAGCAGCGTATTGAGCTCGCGGCTTTCGGTTAGTTTGTCGATGTGGGCGTCGCGGAAGCCGATGGTTTCGCCCTCTGCTTCCGGAATGAAGGATACGACCGACTCCGTGTTGATCCAGACGCCGATGCAGCGGCCCTTGATGCTGGCGCCGAAGTTGGCGTGGCTGTGAACCTTGATGACGACGCGGTCTTCCGCAAAGGTGACCTGTGGGGAATCGACGAAGATGGCGCAGCCGGACTGGCCGTTGCCGCGCAGATAGGTTCGGTTGGGCAAGTCCGCTTTTGGCGGGGACGTGGTGAAGACCTGGTTCTTCAGCGTGCGCTCCAGCGCCGGCGCGGAAACACGCAGCGTGATGGCCCGCGCGGTGCAGGGCAGGGTCAAGAATGCAAGCGCGGCGACGTAATAAGGCGAGGCCATGAACATAACTCCTGGAGTAGACTCGAACCTCGGGCGTAACCCCCTGACCCGAAAGGCGTACAAGAGTCGTAACAAGGCGCTGGTAGTCTGCCTCTAATACTATGACTGACTGGGCCCTGATGATGCTGCGCGTGCGTGAGAGACTGACCGACCGGGAGACGTGTTTGTGCGAGGGCAAACGATGACCTTGCCCCTCCGCAACCGAGTCGTGCTGCTGTGCGCGCCACCGCTGCTGTTGCTGGTTGCAGCTTCCGGCGCGCTGCTGGTGCACATGCGAACGCTGTCGGCGGTGCTGCTGGTCCTGGGGTTGGTGGCGTCAGTCTACGCGGCGGTTTGTGCGCTGTTGGCGGCGCGGTCGCTGGAACGATTCATCGCGGCGATGCTTACGGCTTTTCATAGCGCGGATAAGACCGGCGAATTGCGATCATGGAGTGAAACACATTCCACTCTGCAGGAACTGCAGGAATTAGCCGAGGGATACCAGCACGCCGCAGCCGCCGTGCGCGCCGTGCAGGAGCGGCGGCGGCAGGCTTATGTGCAGTCTGTTGGATCTCTGGCGCTGGCGTTGGATGCGCGTGATCCTTCTACCGCGGGGCATAGCCGGCGGGTAAGTGATAGCGCCTGCGCGGTGGGTCGCGCGATGGGATTGCCCGCGCAGCAGATGGAACGGCTCCGCGTTGGGGCAGTGCTGCATGACATCGGCAAGATTGCCGTGACCGATGCGATCCTGCAAAAGGAAGGCCCGCTGACTGACGACGAGATGACAATCGTGCAGCGGCACCCCAGGGTGGGGCGCGACATACTGGAAAGCGTGCAGGGCTTCAACGACTATCTGGATGCGGTAGAGCAGCACCATGAAAACTGGGACGGTACGGGGTACCCGAAGGGTTTGCGCGGCGAAGCGATCACGGTGGAGGCGAGGATTATCCACGTGGCCGATGCTTATGACGCGATGACGACAAACCGTTGCTATCGCAAGGGGATGTCGCATGAAGTGGCGATCCGGATTTTGTGGAGCTGCTCCGGGACGCAGTTCGATCCGACCGTGGTGAGCCTGTTTGCGGCGTTGCCGGAAGACATGCTGGAGCATATGCGGGCGGTGGTGGCCGGGGAACCTATGGGTGAGGCTTAGTGGCTTGCGGTGGCTTGGCTTTAGGGCAAAAGATTTACACAGAAAAGGCACACGGTAGAAGCAGAAGACGCACAGAAAAGGCCACGGGAAGGGCGTCTTTCCTGTGGCTTTTTCTGTGCTAACGCTTTGCTTATAGAGTGGCGACGGGCTTCCATTTGCTGAGCCACCAGACGAGTGCGCCGGCGATCAGCGACGGGACGGCAAGCGTGAGTAATCCGCGCTGGTAGTCGCCGGTGAAGTCCTTCGCCTTGCCCATCCAGTACGGCCCGATGAAGCCGCCGGCGACGCCGATGCCAGTGATCGCCGCGTAGCCGATGGCCGAGGCGCGGCCGGACAGGAACGCCGCCGGCAGCGCGAGCACGGGGCCCTGCGCGGCGTTGTAGGCAGCGATCGTCAAGGCGAAGGCAGGGACAGCCCACCACGGGTTGCGCGTGCTTGCACCGACGACGTAGCCGCCGGCCATGATCAGCATCGGGAGCACGATGTGCCAGGTGCGCTCGCCCGAGCGATCTGAGCTGCGGGCGTTGAGCAGCATGGCGGCGGCGCCCAGCAAGCCCATGCCGGCGAGCAGCCAGCCCACGCGTCCGACGCTCCAGCCGGTGAGGCCCTGCAGGATGACCGGCGCGGAAAACGCCCAGCCGTAGAGCACCGTGAGGATGCAGAGGAAGAACATGGCGATGACCCACATGCGCCCGCTCGCCATGGTGTGGAGGAAGTCTCGCCAGCCATGGCCTTGCTGCACGCGGCCTGCGCCGGCGCGGGCTTCCAGCCACGCGCGCTCCGGCTGTGTGAGCCAGCGGGCATCTTTGGGGGCGTCCGGGAGTAGCCAGTAGAACGCCGCGCTGAGCAGCAAGGGCGGCAGCCCCTCGACCAGGAAGAGCCACTGCCAGCCGCGCAGGCCCATGCGTCCATTGAGCCCCAGCAACCAGCCGGCGAGTGAGCCCATGACGGTCGAACTGAGCGGCAGCGCGATGTAGAAACGGCTGATGGCGCGTGCGCGTTCCTCAGGTGGGAACCACTCGGTGAGGTAGTAGCAGACGCCGGGGAAGAAGCCGGCTTCCGCCATGCCGAGCAGGATGCGCATGGCGTAGAACTGGTGGGGCGTGCGGACAAACAGCATGCCCATCGCGACGATGGCCCACGTAAACATGATGCGCGAAAGCCAGCGCCGTGCGCCGAAGCGGACGAGCAGGAGGTTTGAGGGGATCTCGCACAGGGCGTAGCTGACGAAGAACAGGCCCGCGCCGAGGCCGTACATGGACGCTGAGAAGTGCAGGTCCTTGTTCATCGAAATGGACGCGAAGCTGACGTTGACGCGATCAACATACGCCGCGCCGTAGCCCAGCGCGATGAGCGGGATCAGACGCCAGGTGGCTTTGCGGAGGGCGCTCTGGCCGATGGGGTCGTGGGTCATTCCTTCGTTTGCTCCCGCTTTTTGTTTGTCATCCCGCAGGGATCTGCCATTGTGCTTTGCATTGTTAAAACCACTGCAGATCCCCTTTGGAGATGACAAACAAAGGGGGCCTAGGCCTTCGCAGAATTTGAGCGCATCAGCAGAAGGTAGACGGCGCCGGCGAGGAAGAAGCCGACAAACCAGGCGTAGTCATAGAGGAAGTGCAGGGGTGCGACGGCGAGTCCGATGAGGGCGAAGAAGACGCCCACGACGAGCGCGATGAGAGCCTTCGGGTTGAAGCCGCTGCGGAAGGTGTAGAGGCCGGTGGAACGGTAGAGATCGGTAATGTCGAGATGCTTGTGGCGGAGGAGGAAATAGTCGGCCACCATGATGCCGGCGACGGGGCCCAGGATGCCGCTGTAGGCGACGAGCCAGCCGATGAAATTGGTGTGGCTCGCCATGAGTTTCCACGGCATCATGAGCAGGCCGATGACGCCCGTCATCAGGCCGCCGGTGCGGAAGCTGATGTACTGCGGGGCCAGGTTTGAGAAGTCGTTTGAGGGGCTGACGACGTTGGCGCCGATGTTGACGTTGAGCGTTGCGATCAGGATAGAGATGAGCGCGAAGAACGCGATGACGGGCTGGTGAAAGCGCCCGAGCAGCGTGATGGGGGACCAGATGGGCTCGCCGAACACGACGCTGCTGGCGGACGTGCAGGCGATGCCGATGAAGCTGTAAAGGGTCATCGCGACGGGGAGCCCGAAGGCCTGGCCGATGATCTGCGAGTCCTGCGATTTGGCGTAGCGGGTGAAGTCCGGGATGTTGAGCGAGAGGGTCGCCCAGTACCCGACCATGCCCGTGAGCGAGAGCGAAAAGAAGCGCAGGAACGCGCCCTGCGAGGCGAAGTGGCTGGGCGCGTGGAGCATCGGGCCCAGGCCGCCGGCCTTGGACATCATAAAGCCGAGCAGGACCAGTGACATGACCAGCAGGAAGGGCGCGGAGAAGCCCTGCAGGAAGCGAATGGACTCCACCCCGCGCCACACGACGTACATGTTGAGCGCCCAGAAGCCGAGGAAGCAAAGCCACAGCACGGGCTGCGAGCCGGCGGTTGAAGGAGCCAGCACGCCGATCATCGCGGCAATGGATTGGCCGCCAATCCAGGACTGAATTCCGAACCAGCCGCAGGCTACGATCGCGCGTAAAGTGGCTGGAATGTTGGCGCCTCTGGTCCCGAAGCTGGCGCGGACGAAGACGGGGAACGGGATGCCGTACTTGGCGCCGGCGTGCGCGTTGAGGAGCATCGGGATGAGCACGATGAGGTTGCCGAGCAGGATCGTCAGCACGGCCTGCCACCAGTTCATGCCGCCGGCAATCAGGCTTGCGGCGAGCATGTAGGTGGTGACCTCCATCGACATGGAGAACCATAGCGCAATGTAGTTGTAGGTGCCCCAGGTGCGCTGCGCGGGCAGCGTGGGAGCCAGATCGGCGTTGTAGAGGCGCGGGTCGGGCTGGCGTGCGGCGGAGAGTTCCGTAGCTGGGGTCAAGCTGCGCTCCTGTTTCAAGGGTGTGCTGCGAGTATCGCAGAGAGCTAGCCGTCGCAGCACAAATTTGTCATCCTGAGCGGAGCGCAGCGCAGTCGAAGGACCTGCATTCCCTTGTGAGTTGATTCAGCTGCAGGCAGAGATGCAGGTCCTTCGACTGCGTCCGTCGATGAAGCCGACGGACTTCGCTCAGGATGACAATGATGTTGAGGGGTCGAAGAGTTCGGCGGCGTTGGGTTGACGCTTGACGAACCGTCCATGGCCGGCTTGGCCGACGAATGTTCCCTGGTCCACTACGAGTACACCACGCGACCAGACCTTGGCGGCATTGCCCTTGACTTGCCAGCCTTCGAACATGCTGTAGTCGGTGTTCATCGACTGGGTTGATGCGGAGATGGTGTAGTGCGCGGCAGTATCCCAGAGGAGGATGTCTGCGTCAAAGCCGGCGGCTACGCGGCCCTTGGCGGGCATGCCGAAGATACGTGCGGGCTCCGCGCTGGTCAGGGCTACGAAGCGCTCCGGCGTCAGCAAGCCGGCATTGACGCCGTAGTGCCACAGTAGCTGCAGGCGATTTTCAATGCCGGGGCCACCGTTAGGAATCTTTGTGAAGTCGTCGCGGCCGAGGGCTTTCTGGTCGGTCGTGAAGGGGCAATGATCGGTGCTCACTACGGACAGAGAACCATCCGCCAGGGCCTCCCACAGCGGCGCGTGGTTGGCCTTCAAACGCAGCGGCGGTGTAAAGACGTACCTGGCTTCGTCGAAGCTTCTGCCGGGCATCTGCTCTTCAAGCGAGAGCACCAGGTACTGTGTGCAGGTCTCGGCAAGCGCCTTCAGGCCACGTGCCTGCGCGGCCTTCAGCTCTCGCAGCGAATCCGAATTTGAAAGATGCACGATGTACACCGTTGCGCCGGCCATCTCTGCAAGGGCGATCGCGCGATGCGTAGCCTCCGCCTCAGCCTGTGCGGAGCGAGTCAACGCATGCCAGTGCGGCTCCGTATGCCCGGCGGCCAGCGCCTGGGCGACGACGACATCAATCGCCGCACCGTTTTCCGCATGGATGCAAATCAACGCGCCCAGCGATGCGGCCTTCTGCATGACGCGAAACATCAGGCCGTCGTCGATCATGAGGACGTTGGGGTAGGCCATGAAGAGCTTGAAGCTGGTGATGCCGCGCGCGACCATCTGCTCCATCTCCGCAAGCGTTTCACCGGCCGGGCCCAGGTCTGTAATCGCCATGTGCAGCGAGTAGTCCACGCAGGCCTTGCCGGCAGCCTTTGCGTCCCAGATCGTGAGTGCCTGCGCCAGCGTGTGGCCGCGGCTTTGCAGCGCGAAGTCGATCACGGTGGTGGTGCCGCCGACCGCCGCCGCACGCGTGCCGGTGAAGTAATCGTCGGCTGAGGTGGTGCCGCCAAACGGCATGTCCAGATGCGTGTGTACGTCGATGCCGCCGGGCATCACCAGCAGGCCCGTGGCATCGATCAGCGTATGGCCCGCCGGGTCGAGCGACGCGCCCACAGCGGCGATCTGTTCCCCTTCGAGCAGCACGTCCTCCTGCCTGCTGCCGTCCGCGTTGACTACCGTGCCGTGCTGAATCAGGATGCCCATTTCGTCGCCCCCAGCTTTGTCTCCGAGCATAACGCAGCGCGCCGATACGGGACCATCCAACTTGATGACACCCGGCCCCCGGGCGCAAAGCCCCCTTCCACATTGCATCGCTCGATGGCATCCGCGCGCTTGCGTCGCCCACCCTGCCGGCGGTCACGACGAACTCACTTGCCGGGTCCATCGATCTACCTCCTGTATGGATCTAGACTCCCTGTGGCGCGCTGCGTTGCTCCCAGCTTTCAAACGGCAGGCCGGTTTCGACGCGGTCCATGGTGATGCAATCCTCAACCGGGCAGACCAGCGAGCACAGATTGCAACCGACGCACTCATCGACATCGACGCGTGGGATGCGTGTGAGCGGCGTGGTGTTGGAGTGCAGGCTGACGCTGTCGAGCTTAGGGATCGGCGTCATGGTGATGCTCCGCTGCGAGGCCGCCAAGACCTGCGCGGGTGTCGGCTTGCCGTGCGGGTTGGGCTCGTGGTGGCTGTAGCGCGGGTCTTCGCCGGTGTGGATAAGCTGGTCTCCGCCTTGCGCGCGGTCCAGGTGAATGCACTGGTGCGCACCATCCCAGCAGGCCGTGTAACAGAGCTGGCAGCCGATGCATTTGGACGCATCGATGCGCGCCACGGTGCGGTAGTTCAGGTTCAGATTCTTCCACTCTCGCACATTCGGCAGGCTCAGGCCGCGGAAGTCGTCAATGGTTTCGAAGCCCTTCTCGGCCATCCACTTGAGCAGGCCGTCAGCCATATCTTCCACGATGCGGTAGCCGTAATGCATGACCGCCGTGCACACCTGCACGTTGCCGCAGCCGAGCAGGATAAACTCCGCCGCGTCACGCCAGGTGGTCACTCCGCCGATGCCGCTCATGGGCAACATCGCCAGCGGATCGCCCTGCACCTGCTGCACCATGTTGAGCGCGATCGGCTTCACCGCAGGCCCGCAATACCCGCCGTGCGAGCTCTTGCCATCCACCATGGGGCGCGGCTCAAAGGTGTCCAGATCGATACTCGTAATGGAGTTGATCGTGTTGATCGCGGACAGCGCATCCGCCCCGGCACGCCTGGCCGCACGCGCCGGCATGCGGATGTCAGAGATGTTTGGAGTGAGCTTGACGATGACCGGCGTACGCGCTTTTTCCTTGACCCAAGCGGTGATGCGCTCGGCATACTCCGGCACCTGCCCGACAGCCGAGCCCATGCCGCGCTCGCTCATACCGTGGGGGCAGCCAAAGTTGAGTTCGAGCCCATCGGACCCGGCGTCTTCCGCGCGTTGCACGATGTCATGCCATGCGGCTTGCGTGGATTCCACCATCAGCGACGCGATCACGACGTGCTTGGGGTAACGCCTTTTCACCTCAGCAATTTCGCGCAGATTGGTTTCGATAGGGCGGTCGCTGATGAGCTCAATATTGTTGAAGCCCATCATCTTCACGCCCTGGTAATCGAGCGCCGAGTAGCGCGAACTGACGTTGGTGATGGGCTCGCCGATGGTCTTCCACACGGCGCCGCCCCAGCCCGCGTCGAACGCGCGCATGATCTGCTCGCCCGCGTTGGTGGGCGGCGCGGAAGCCAGCCAGAAGGGGTTTAGACACTCGATGCCGGCGAAGGTGGTTTTAAGGGTTGGCATGGATTCTCATGGTCAGGATTGATGATAGAAGGCCGACAGCAATATGATCGCGGCAAGAGTGAAGGCGATGACGCGGCCGATTTGAACCTCGTATAGGTGCCCGCGCATAAATCGCAATGCGCCGGCAAACATGAAAGTGGGCACGAAGATGCCGATCGCGACAAAGCACGCTGCGATGAGCAATGGGGCCAAGCGCGCACTGATGAAGATCATATTCACGCATCCTTCTAAGCGAAAAATCAACTGCAGATCCCCTGCGGGGATGACAAACAATCAGAGCTTGGTAGCAAGGTATGCGACTAACCCTAACCCCGCACGCTTGCCATCCGCAACCGCATCGACGACCTCACGTCCGCCATTGGTGCAGTCTCCGCCGGCAAAGTATTTTGCGTTTGAGGTCTGCCCGGTAGCCCGCTCAATGACTATTCGACCGCGATCTAACTGTAGTCCCGCGGCCGCGAGAAACCCGGTGTGGGTGGCCTGTCCGATGGCGAGCACGACCAACCCGACGGCGACTGAAAACTCTTCCCCTGCGACCGGCACCAGCGAGCCATCATCCAGGGCCTGGAGCGCGCCGACGCGGATGCCCTCCACCTTGCCCGCGCCTTCGATTGAGGTCACGTACCGGTTCCAGTGGAAGCGAACGCCTTCCTGCTTGGCGTGATCGTATTCAAAGCTGAAGGCGGACATTTGCTCCGGGCCTCGGCGGTAGAGCATATAGACCTCTTCCGCGCCGAGCCTTACGGCGGCAATCGCAGCATCAATCGCGGTGTTGCCGGCGCCAATCACAGCCACGCGCGTCGGTACGGTCGTCACGCTTCCGTCCTTGTATCCGGCGATCAGATCGAGCGCGTTGGTCACGCCCGGCAGCTCCTCCCCGGAGACTCCCAGACGATGAATCGCCCCGAGCCCGACGCCCAGAAAGACAGCATCTGATGAAGCCTCAAGCGACGCAAGCCTGGCCGCATCCACCGTCACGCCAAACTCAAACTCCACCCCCAGCCGCGCGATCATATCAATTTCTCGCAGGCTCTCAGCGAGCGGCAGTTTGTACTCGGCGATCCCGTAGGTATTGAGCCCGCCGGGCAGGGCGCGCGCGTCGTAAATGGTGGCGGCATGGCCGGCGCGGCGAAGCTCCGCGGCACACGCCAGCGAGGCCGGCCCCGCGCCGATAAGCGTCACCTTGCGCCCGGTCGGCGGCGCGGGCTGAAACGGCAGGTTGGTCCCCGTGGCGTGGAACGCATCCATCGCATAACGCTGCAGCAGGCCGATGCGGATGGGCGGCCGGTCCTGGTGGTTCAGCACGCAGGCGCCTTCGCAAAGCACCTCTACCGGGCACGCGCGGGAGCAACTGGCCCCAAGCACATTGGCCTCAAGAACCGCCATCGCAGACCCGTGCAGGTTGTCGTTCGCGATTTTTTTTATAAAGCGCGGCACGTCGATATGGGTTGGGCACGCGGTCATGCAGGGCGCGTCGAAGCAGAACAGGCAGCGGTTGGCTTCCGGGATCGCCGCCTGGCGGTCAAGCGAGGGATGCAGATCCGCAAACAGGGCGGCTGTGGCGGGCCGCGTCGGCGAGCGAAACGGTTCGGGCGTGTGGCTCAAGCGGGCTCCTTTCAGCAGAAGGGGAAGGACTGATTATGCACCATGGACCTGCCTGGTTTGACCGGGGAGTACCTGCGGAGTTCCCCTTTGCGAGCTTCGCCGCAAACGTCCACTTGGTGCGGCCTTCACAGAAAGCGATGTGCGTGGCTGCGGATCCGCCCTTCTTTATTGCTATTTCAAAATAACTTTGACAATCGTATTGATTGCGCGCTATTCTTGTTATGCGTATACGCTGCTTGTTTTCAGTCCTTACCGGACACCAACCAGTCCCGCTGTTGCGGGCACCCGATCCGAAGCTGCCGCCCGGCCAGGCGTCGCTGAAGAAAAGGACCTTGGACTTTCAGGAGACGATCATGAAGACGACGCGCTTGACCTTGCTGGCACTTTCCGCCGTAGTGGCAATTCCCTCACTGATGACCGTGACCGCCCAGGCAGCCACCCTGCCGACCATCGTAGTTATGCATCGCAACATCCAGAACGTGCAGGATGAGAAGAACTGGCAGGAACTCGCCATCGGCCTTTCCGATGAAGGCTACCGTGTTGTTTCGGTCGCTATGGAGCGCAACGAAGCCGCCGCTACCGCTGCTCAGAACACCATCGACCTGCTCAACCGCGCCGGCTACAACGATAAGCTCGTCGTCGTCGGAACGGCCTCGGCCAGCGACGCGATCTCCGCTCTGGCGCAGGCTGAGCCCACCAAGGTCAAGGCGCTCGTCTATGTTTCGGCTTCTGATGCTGTCCCCACCTTCGGTCCTCGCTCGGTGACGGTCCCCTCCACGCTGACCGGCATCGTGCCGACCTTCCAGGTCAAGGTCGTCGCCGGCAAGAACACCGCTTCGACTGAAGGCGGCCAGACCACCTTCAAGGTACGCGAGCAGGGCAATTCCACGCTGGGCCGCACCACGGATATGGTCGCAATGATCGACCACGTTCACGCAATCACAGCCAAGGGCTAATGGCCGATGATGGGGCGCGGGTCGGCTTTAGAGCCACTCGCGCCCATTTTCATTGTTCGGCGTCGCCTGTTTAGGGGATTCCCGGCGCCGGCGGTTAGCGTAAGCTCTGTGGCATGCGCAACATTTTGCTGGTCGCCCTGCTGGCCGTTGCCGGTACCGTACAGGATGCTCCACCAAAAACAGTGGAGGCTAATCCCCTGGTCGGCGTAGAGCCTTCCTCCGGGATTCACTATGCGCTGCTCAGCGTGGAAGGTAAATCGCTGGGCCTGGTGCAGCCCGCTACCCCGCCCCGGCTGACCGCGCAGTGCACCAAAGATGCCGGTGGCAAGCTGCGTTTCGAGCTGTTAGCAGATGAAGGTGGAGCGCCCGCGCTGCAGTATTTTCCGCCCTGGAAGCCGTCACGCGACGACCAGTTCGCTCCTCGTCTGGAAGCGGTGACGGTGACGATGGAGTACATCGGCTACGTGAAGGAAAAGCCGGTAAAGCGCCAGTGGGACCGTCTGGACCAGATGCATGAGGTGCTGAAGTACTCGACGCCCGGCCTGGCTTCTCACAACCTGGAAGACGTGCGTTATCCGCTGCAGTACATGCGGTCGTTGCCGCGGCTGCACCTGACAGTTCCAGGCCACGCCGTGCTTGAGTTCGAGACCCTGCCCTGGCAGGCAAAAATCAGGGCTGAGCCCCTTTGCGGTGCCAGCGGTCTTTAGGCCTTCTGGTACGCGACCGGGATGGCCGCGCCGTACAGGCGGCTTTCGGTGGCGTCTTCCAGGATTGCCGGCTTGGCCATTCCCCACTGCTTCAGGCGATACTGCAGCGCCGTATTCAACACGCCGAGTCCGTAAATGGAGCTGCGCTTGAAGTTGATGGAGGAGGCGTCGTCAAAATAAAGCGCCGGGCAGGAAACCTCGCCGATGCGGAAGCCCATCTGCTTGCACTGGATCAGCATCTGGTTATCGAAAATGAAGTCATCCGAGCAGGCAAGCAGCGGCAGCCGCTCCAGCAACTGGCGGCTCCAGGCGCGGTAGCCCGTGTGATATTCCGACAATTTCTGGCTGGTCAGCAGATTTTCCGCAAGCGTCAAAAAGCGGTTCGCGACATATTTATAGACGGGCATGCCGCCCTTCATCGCGCCATTGCCCAGAATGCGGGAGCCCAGCGAAGCGTCGAACTGGTCATACGCGATCATCCCTGCCATGGCCACAATCAGTTTGGGCGAGTACTGGTAATCCGGGTGCAGCATGACCACGATATCCGCGCCACGATCCAGCGCCGCGCGGTAGCAGGTCTTCTGATTACCGCCGTAGCCGCGGTTCCGGTCATGCCGAATCGTATAAAGACCCATGTCATAGGCCAGATCCGCCGTATTGTCCGGGCTGTGGTCGTCCGTCAGGATCACGTCGTCGACGATCTCGCGGGGAATCTCCGCCACCGTACGTTCCAGGGTTTTGCGTGCGTTGTAAGCGGGAAGTACGACGGTGATTTTACGTCCGTTAAGCATGGATTGGATGATCCCCTGGGGTGACTTCTACGCGCAAGAACCAGCTTCAATCTTACTGATGCGCCAAACTCCGTGCAACCAGCGCCGGTGCCCGGACTGCGTTAGAATCGCGCATGCCCCCCGGCAATTGAGAGGCTTTGAACGCATGTCCAACCTGACCAGCCAGCAGATCGTCGAAATCACCAGGCGCACCAACTTCGGAACGTGGCGTTTTCAGCATTCATGGAACCCCGTGCACATCGCCGACGCGAAGGACTCGACGATCATTGACGGCGCAGGCAAGCACTATCTTGACTTCAGCTCGCAGCTGATGTGCTCTAACCTGGGGCACAAAAACCCGGCCGTGATCGCTTCCATCGCCGCGCAGGCAGAAAGCCTGGCCTACGCGATGCCCGGCTACGCGACCGAGTGCCGCGCCGAGCTCAGCGAGCTGCTGCTGACCGTGCTGCCAAAAAACATCAACCGCTTCTTCTTCACCACCAGCGGTACAGACGCCAACGAAGCCGCGTTCAAAATCGCGCGCATGTACACCGGCAAGTCGAAAATCATTGCGCGCTACCGCAGCTACCACGGGTCGACCTCCGGCTCGATCGCCGCAACGGGCGACCCGCGCCGCTGGGCCATGGAGCCCGTCGGCGGCAAGCAGCAGGGGACCATCTTTGCGCCAGAGTGCAATTGCTATCGCTGCCCCATCAAGCACACGTACCCCACCTGCGGGATCGCCTGCGCGGATTACCTGGAGCACATGATCCGCAATGAATCGGACGTGGCCGCGGTCATCGTCGAGCCGATCGTCGGCACCAACGGCGTTGTGGTTCCGCCCGCCGAGTACATGCCCAGGCTGCGCAAAATCTGCGACGAAACCGGCGTTCTGCTGATCGCAGACGAGGTGATGAGCGGCTGGGGTCGGTCCGGCAAGTGGTTCGCCATGGAGCACTGGGGCGTCGAGCCCGACATCCTCGTCACCGCCAAAGGCATCACCAGCGCGTACGTTCCGCTCGGCCTGTGCGCGACGACGCAGAAGATCGGCGACTACTTCCAGGACCACTATTTCGCCCACGGCCACACGTATGAGGCGCACCCCATGACGCTGGCGCCGGCCGTCGCGGTCATCAACGAGATGAAGCGGCTGAACCTGGTCGAACGCGCCGCTGAGCTCGCTCCGTATGTGGAAGCCAAGCTGCAGGAGCTGAAGGCAAAGCACCCCAGCGTGGGTGATGTGCGCGGCAAGGGCCTGTTCTGGGCGGTAGAGCTGGTCAAAAACCGCACCACGCGCGAGCCCATGAATAATTACACCGACAAGGTCTCCGGCACACCGCTGCTCGTCGATCAGATTGCCGGCAAGTGCATGGCTGATGGCGTGATCATCCAGGCATGGGTGTCGCACTTCGTCATCGCGCCGCCGCTGATCGTGACCAGGGAAGAAATCGACCACGGCATCGCGACGTTGGACAAGCACCTTGCCATCGCGGATGCGCTGGTCGAGGCTGACCAGGAGCCGCTGGTTTCGATCGACACCAATACCGCCATCACCAGCGACAGCTAAGACAGGCCGAAATTCGACGCGACGTAAACACGCTTGAACTTGCCAACCCAACGACTCCGGCTTGCGGGTTCAATTTCGTGCTTAGACCGGGCATCCGCGGAGGACCAGGCGGCTGCCGGGCTTGAGCGCGATGCGGTCCGCCGTTGAAGAGGGTGCTGTCTTGCCCGTCGAGATTCTGGCAGCAGACCCCAGAGAAGAATTAGGATGACTACTTCCGCGCATCCTGGGCCACACGAAGGATGCTGTAAAACGCCGGCTTGGCTTGGCACTGCGCGTCAAACAGAAGCGGGTAACTGGTGCGCCCGCGGACCGGCCAATTATTTAGCCAGGAGTCCTTATCGGTGACGCCCCAAAGCGTGATGCGATTGACAGTACTCCTGCGCTCCAGATACACGCGAAACAGGTCCGCATACCGGGTCGCCAATTGTTCCTGCAGCTTCGGCGGAAGCCCCGCTGCGTAGGGATTCAGCGTCGCATTCTGCTCGACCATCTTGCCCACGTCTGCTCCATCGTCCTCCGTCGCCCTGGGCAGCACGTCCACATCCAGTTCGCTGATGGCCACCTTCATGCCCAGCTGACCAAACGCGTCGATGGTTGCAGCTTCCTCTCCTGCCGTCGGCCACGCGAGCGACACATGTCCCTGCAGGCCAACGCCCGTGATCGGCACGCCTGCATCCTTGAGCTTCTTTACCAGCGCCACCGCGCCCTGGCGCTTGGCCGCATGCTCCAGCGAGTAGTCGTTGTAGACAAGCTCGGCATCAGGATCTGCCTCATGCGCAAACTGAAACGCCTTCGCGATATAGTCCTCGCCAATGATTTTGAGCCAGGGCGATTGACGCAAAGTGCCGTCATCATTCAGCACCTCGTTCACCACATCCCAGCTCTGGATTTTGCCCTTGTAGCGCCCCACAACGGTGTGAATGTGGTCGCGCATCCGCGCCAGCAGCGTCTCACGGTCGACCGTATTGCCCTTTTCATCGCGGAACAGCCAGGCGGGCGTCTGGCTGTGCCAGATCAACGTATGGCCGACCACGAACATGTGGTGCTTCTCGCCGAATTTTACGTAAGCATCGGCTGCAGAAAAGTTGTAGCCATCTACCCGCGGATGCACGCTCTGCCACTTCAGCACATTCTCCGGGCTGATCGAATCAAATTGACGAGTGATGATGGCTTGTGAAGCCGAGTCGTCGCCCAGGAACTCTGCGGGCTTCAGCGCCACGCCAATCAGGGGAGTCGAGCCAAACGCATCCTTCAGCGTAGCTGCCGCTTCCTTTGGGGCCGCCGCATGCACCGGCGAGGCCACCGGTGAACTTGCAAAGCAGACCATAGCCAAGCTCAGGACAGTACGGGCAGCAATACTCTGGAACATCTCGCCGACTTTCCGCGAGGCTCGACCTAGACCTCGCATAACTTGCCAATTGAACCATGAGCGCGGCTTTTTCGGAAGTGTTATCGATACCGCTAACACTTCCAGATGAGCAGAGCCACCTTCAGCTCAGGCTGGCACGTTGTTTCTGCCGGTAAGTTGCTACCTTCTCGCGGTTGCCGCACATATGCATGCTGCACCAGCGTCTGGACCCCTTCTTGCTGGTGTCGTAGAAGTTGACCACGCATCCCTCACACCTGCGTACTCGGTCCTTAGGGATGTCCGAGAAGAGATGAGCAGCTGAATCAGCAAAGACACCCCAAAGATCACCTGCGCTCGAAGCCTCTACCTCTTTCCGCAACTCCACAGCGTGCCGGACGATGACCAAGCGAGAGCGTTGTGGATGGTCCCGTAATTTCTGGTTCAACGCCTGCAGGAAGATGGGGTCAATCTTTTTCCCGGCTTCGAATCGCAGAACTGAGGATCGCAAACCTTCGCGGAAGGCCAGGAGTTCTTGCAGTACCAGTGCGCGAAGAAGGAGAGGCATACATACGAAGGCGCATCGGCTACTCTTTCTAATCTGTCTTCTGCCGTGAAGCACTCATCGCAGCGGCGGCTCCAGTCGACTCCCGCACGATCAGCTCCGGGGTCAGCACCAGCTCGCGCGATCCCGGCTGCGGCGTCCCTCCCTGATTGATCACGCGAACGATTTCCTCCGCTGCCAGCAAGCCCATGGCGATTAGCGGCTGGCGCACCGTGGTCAGCGAAGGGTTCTGGAAGGCCGCCGATTGCACATCGTCCACGCCGACGACGGATACGTCCTCCGGCACCCGCCGGCCCGCTTCTCGTAGCGCGCGCACCGCACCGATTGCGGATACATCGTTGAACGCGAACAACGCGGTGAACTCAGCCCCGCCCTCCAGCAGGCGTCGCGTGGCCAGGTAGCCGGGGTCATGCGTGGGCGCGTCGCCTTCCAGTGCTACAACAGCCTGTGGAGGCAGCGAAACACCAAGCCGCTTGGCCGCCGATCGTATCGCGAGCCACCGCGGCTCCGTATCCGAGCTGAAGGTCTGCCCCTTGATGACCGCGATGCGCCTGTGCCCCAGCGCATACAGATGCTCCATCGCCAGTGCCGCCCCGCATGCGTGGTCAAGCACAATGTTGGTGGCGCGCCCTCCAATTTCCGGGCAGGAGACTGTCACGGTCGGCAGAATATCGTGGTGGACCAGGGTCGTATCGATCGCGACGATGCCGTCCACGGCACGCTCCGCCAGCATGATCTGTGAGCGCGCCACCACGTCCTGCTTGTGGTGGTGGCTGCACAAAAAGAAGGCATACCCCGCCCGCATCAGACCCTGTTCGAGCCCGGATAGAACAAGCGTCGCGTAACCCTCTGAAAGCTCCGGCACCAGCACGCCAATCGTCATCGAGTGGCCGCGCCTGAGCGACCGTGCGAGAACATTTGGCCGGTAGTTGAACTGCTGCGCCGCGATGAAAATCCGATCCTGCGTGACCTTTGGGATCGCGCTCGCGGCGGGTACCTGGTTGAGTACGCGCGAAATAGCTGCCTGGGACAATCCAAGATGTTCTGCCAGCGTGGCGAGCGAAACCTGCCCAGCCGCCTTCACACGTTCCGGGCGGACCGATTCACTGCTTTTGCTCACAACGCGGCGGGTCGCTTTCACCCCTTGAGTGTTGCACATTTTCACTTTGCACCCTTGACAGGCGACTTGGCGCAGGAGCATAGTCTGTTTCGGCTCAAACGTTTGCGTGGCCAGGTTGTGTAGGACGTTCGCCGTGGCACCCGGCGCACGTCCGGTTTAGGCAAACGTTTGCGTAAAAGGAGGCTTCATGCAGCACTCACGCACCAGTTCAATTCTCAAGCGCAGCAGATCACTACAGTTTGCGCGTTACTCCGCTCTTCTCGCGGCCGCCGCGGTCAGCACCGGCGCCGCCCACGCGCAGTTCCGCGCCTCCATCCAGGGCACCGTAACGGACAGCACCGGCGCCGTGATTCCTGGCGCAAGCATCGCGCTGACCGATAACGATACCGGTAAGGTGATCACTGCTACCTCAAATGGCAGCGGCGTCTACAACTTCAACGGTCTTGCACCGGATCATTACACCCTCAGTGCTACGCTTGCCGGCTTTCAAAAGAAGGTAGTCAGCGATGTGATCCTGAACCCGGATCAGGTCAACGGCATCAACTTGACCCTGGCCATCGACGCCGCAAGCACCACGGTGAACGTCTCCGCCGACTCCGTTCAGGCCATTGAAACGGGCACCGCCAACATTTCGGGCAACATCGACGCGAACCAGATTCAGCATCTGCCTTCTGCCGGGCGCGACGTGTTCCAGTTGATTCAGCTTGCGCCCGGCGTGTTCGGCGATGGCGCACAATCCACGGGTGGAACACAGAACCTGCCCGGCTCACAGGGCCCTGGTGGCAGCAGCCACTCCGGTGGAGTTTTCTCCACTGAAAATGGTCCCCAGGCGAACGCCAACGGTGGACAGTACGAGACTAATAGTGTGTCGATTGACGGCATCAGCACGGTTTCTGCCGTGTGGGGTGGTACCTCCATCATTACTCCGTCGGAGGATTCGGTCGGAAACGTCAAGGTACTCTCGAACGGGTACGACGCAGAAAATGGCCGGTTCAGCGGCGCACAGGTTCAAGTTTCGTCCAAAACGGGCACCAACCAGTTTCACGGCAGCCTCTTCTTCCGCGCCAACCGCCCTGGGTTGAACGCATACCAGCGTTACAACGGTTCCAGCACGTTCAATCCCATCACCGCGACCAACCTGACGGCTGCCCAGCGCGGCTTGCAGCGTGACACCACCAAGACCAATCAGTATGGTGGAAGCATCGGCGGACCGATTATCAAGAATCGTCTCTTTGCTTTCTTCAACTACTAAACTCAGCGTGATAACTCGCAGGTTAACGGGACTGGCTGGTATGAAACGGCGGCGTTCCGGGCTCTTTCTCCCACTGGTTACATTTCCAACACTTACAACAACTTTGCCGGGGCTCCCGTTCAGGCAAGCGCTCAGATCGATCAGTCCTGTGCTTCCATTGGACTTATTGAAGGTACAAGTTGCCGCTTCATCGCGGGCCAGGGCCTCAACCTCGGGTCACCGCTGACTGGGACCAAGGGTTCACAGGATCTTACCTGGTTCTCCAACAAGACACCGGGTGTTGGAAGCGGGCTGACGAATACACCGACCATCGCACTCTTCAACACGGTGAATCCGACAAAGCAGACCGCTGACCAATACAACGGACGTCTGGATGCTGACGTTACGAAGAAGGATCATCTTGCTTTCGCGATTTACTGGGTGCCACTCTCGCGCACGAACTACCAGGGTAGCAATCGTGCTTATAACCTCTTCAACCATAGCCAGACCAACGACGCTTACACCGTCATCTACAACCATGTCTTCTCCCCGACCTTCCTCAACGAGGCGCGTGCGAACGATGCCGGCTGGCGCTGGAACGAGGTCACGAGCAATCCGCAGGAGCCGTTCGGCCTGCCGAACGCGCAGGTAGATAACATCGGCAACATCACTCTGGCTGCGTTCGGCGCACCTGGACCTTCCAACTTCAACCAGCACACCTACACCTACAAGGATGTCGCCACCAAGGTGGCGGGCAATCACAGCATTAAGTTCGGTGGTGAAGTCACTCGGCTTTATTACTTGAATAATCCAACTTACTCGGCGCGTCCTAGCTACAACTTCTACAACGTGTGGGATTTCCTGAATGATGCTCCCCACTCCGAAACTGGAAGCTTCGATCCCACGACCGGAATCCCGACCACCAACCGGCAGGATAATCGTGAAGATCTGTACGGCTTCTTTATTCAGGATGACTGGAAGGCGACCCCGACCCTGACCCTGAATGCCGGTATGCGTTACTCGTATTTTGGCCCGCTGTCCGCCAAGGCGAATAACCTCGGCGTGGTTCAGCTGGGCACGGGTGCTGCCACATATACGGGTATCTCCATCCGCAAGGGCGGCAACCTCACCCAGGCACAAAAGCTCAACTTTGGCCCGCAGTTCGGCTTTGCCTTTGCGCCTTCTGCGCTGAAAGGTAAGGCTGTTATCCGCGGCGGCTACGGTTTGAACTACAACCAGAGCGAGATTGCGATTACCGGTAATGCGGGCGGTAATCCCCCGTATGTATTGAATGCGAGTTATACCAACAGCTCCATCAACACCAATCAGACCACCGGGGTACGTTCCGCGAGCATCGACCCTCGGATTCAGTATACGGTTGCGACGAGCCCGAACTCGCTCTTTGGCTACCCGGCGAACCCGAACGCCATTGGCGGTTTCAATGCCAACAATCTTCCGACTGCCGGCGGGGTCTTTCTAACTGCATTTCAGAACACCCAGCCGACAATCTACACGCAACACTACTCACTGGATACCCAGTATGACCTTGGCCATGCACTTGTTATGACGGTCGGGTACCAGGGCAGCACCACCCGCCACCTCATCATCCAGACGTTCCCGTACATCCTTGCGCTGGCTAACGGACAGGCACAGAACCCGCTCGTCAGCAATATGAATTACTACGGAAATAACGGTAACTCCAACAACAACCAACTGCTGGTGGGCTTCAAGAAACAGATGACTCACGGCCTGATGTTCGACGCGGAATTCCAGTATGCGAAGACAATGGATACCGGTTCCGGACCATACTATGTCGATCCGTATCCGTACCGTCCTGATCTTGCCTACGGTCGTTCAGACTTCAACTACGGCAAGGCGTTCAAGTTGTTCAGCTTGTGGCAGCCGAAGTTCTATCACGGCAGCAACTTTCTTGCGAACGTTGCCGCGAATGGTTTCTCTTTCAGCGGCATCTACAACATCCACACCGGCTTCCCGTTCACCGCACAGTATCCAGTATCGGGCGGCAGCGCGTTTTACGCGGGTGGTCCGGCCGGCAGCCTGCGTCCCGCTCGCTATCTGGGCAATGCTGGCCACAACACCAGCAACGCAGCGTTCGAGAACGGTAAGCCGAACCTTAATTTTCCCACCGCTCCAACCGCTACCAATTCGGCCTATTTCGTTAATCCGAATACCGGAGTTGTGGGTAACGGAACTTATACCCTGCCTACTCTTCCTGGGGTAGCTCGCAACACCTTCAATGGACCTGGCTACCAGGACCTGGATATGACCGTGTCGAAGAAGTTTGGTCTTCCCAGCATTCGCTTCATCGGCGAAGGCTCCGGACTGGAAATTCGGGCGGACCTCTTCAACGTCCTCAATCTTACGAACCTCAACGGGCAGGGAATCGATACTAATATCCTCGATAGCACCTTTGGCCAGACAAACAGCGGTCTTGGCGCTCGCGTCATCAACCTGCAGGCTCGCTTCAACTTTTAGATTGTGGCAGCTTCAACCTGGGGATGCGCAGAGGACGCGCATCCCCTTGTTTTCACCAGGGCCGCCTGTCTGGTATCTTTTGAAATTCAATAGACTCGTACCCGTAGGGAGCTGGAGTTATTTATGCGTCGCACCCCTCTTCTGGCACTTGTCCTCTCACTGCTCTGCGCAGCCACACCCGCGCAGCAGGCACCGACTGAGCGGATAGACATTGATGCCACGGCAAGCACCACGCCCTTCCCGCACTTCTGGGAAAAGACTTTCGGCTCCGGCCGCGCCATCCTTTCGCTGCGTCAGAGTTATCGCGACGACCTGCGGACCGTCAAAGCCGCCACAGACTTTGAGTCCATCCGCTTTCACGGCATCCTGATGGATGAAGTAGGCCTGTATGACCCTGACCGCAAAGTGCAGAATCCGGGGCTGGCCGCGGAGGCCGCGCACGACGCCGGCACCTATAACTTTTCCTACATCGACCAGATCTATGACGGCCTGCTCGCCGCGCACGTCAAGCCCTTCGTCGAGCTCAGCTTTATGCCCAAAAAGATGGCCGCCGACCCGACTATCACGCAGCCGTTCTGGTACAAGCCCTACGTGTCTGCGCCCAGGGATTACAAGCTCTGGGACGATATGATCCGCGCTCTCGCCGCGCACCTGGTAGAGCGTTACGGCGTGGCTGAAGTAGGCACGTGGAAGTTTGAAGTCTGGAATGAGCCAAACCTGGATTTCTGGGGCGGCAACCCAAAACAGGCTAGCTACTTTGAGCTCTACGACCACACCGCACGCGCGATCAAGGGTGTCTCGCCACGCCTGCAGGTCGGCGGCCCGTCCACCGCGCAGGCCGCCTGGGTCGAGCCCTTTCTGGCCCACGTCAAAGCGCAAAACGTGCCGGTAGACTTTGTCTCCACGCACGTCTATGCGAACGATCTTGCCAAGGATGTCTTCGGCACGAACGAAGACATTCCACGCGACACCATGGTCTTCCGTTCGGTCGAAAAGGTGCACAAGCAGATCCTCGCTTCTGTCTATCCGCGCATTCCGCTCATCTTTTCTGAGTACAACGCAAGCTACGCCAACGAGCCCAACGTGACTGACTCCACCTACATTGGTCCGTGGCTGGCAAACACAATCAGGCTGTGCGATGGCCTCACAGACTCCATGGATTATTGGGCTTTCTCCGACGTCTTCGAAGAGCAGGGCGTAACCACCACGCCCTTCTACGGAGGCTTCGGCCTGGTCGCCGCGGACAACATTCCCAAGCCGTCGCTCAACGCTTTTGCCGCTTTGCACAAGCTGGGTAATCGGCGGCTGAAACTGGCGTCCACCTCCGCTCTTGCGACGTTGACAGCAGACGATAACGTCGCAGTCGCCTTGTGGAATTACGCCCCGCCTGCCGGCACCGGGCCGACCTACACCGCGCCCAGTGGCACCCCGCTGCCGTCACGCAAGTTCGGCCTCAACTTCCGTCATCTACCCGCAAACGCAAAGCTCCAGCTCTACCGCGTAGACGAGCAGCACGGTAACGTCATCCGCGCGTTTGACGCGATGGGCCGGCCGGGCGGCAGCCTGACGCAGAAGCAGGTCGCCGACTTGAAAGCAGCGGGCGCCATGGCACCGGCAGAGGACGTTCAATTACAGGGCGGTCGCCTGCAGGTTACGGTTCCTGCGCGCGGTCTGGCTGTGTTGGTAGTCCAGAAATGATCGTCACGCGCCGTCAATCGCTGGGGATGCTGGCGGCCGCTACCGCCAGCATCAGCTTGCCGCTAAGAGCTCAGATGTCGGCGCAGGACGATCTCTTGCTCGACGACCTTGAGCGCCGCGCCTGCCGTTACTTCATCGAGCAGGCCGACCCCCGCACCGGCCAGGTGCTGGACCGCGCCAGGGCCGATGCTGTCTCGCTCGACGCGCGGCACAACGCCAGCATCGCCGCAACCGGCTTCGGCCTTTCCGTCCTCTGCCTCGCGCATCGCCGAGGCTACGCGGACCCCACCCAGATCCGCGATCAGGTTCTGCGCACACTGCGCTTTGACGCCAATGAACTCGCCCACCAGCATGGCTTCTTCTACCACTTCAACGACGCCACCACCGGCAAGCCGCTCGGCTGGAGTGAGGTTTCGTCCATCGATACCGCGCTGCTGCTCTGCGGTGTCCTCACCGCGCGCGCCTACTTTGACGGCGAAGCGGAGATCAAGCGGCTCGCCACCCTGATCTACAACCGCGTCGACTGGCCCTGGATGCTCAGCGCCAAAGCCGGCGAGCCCAATCTATTCTCCATGGGCTGGAAATCCGAAAGCGGCTTCATCCCTGCCACCTGGAACCACTATTGCGAGATGATGATGATCCCGCTCCTCGCGCTCGGCTCCCCGACGCACCCCGTCCCCGCGGCCGTGTGGACTTCCTGGTCCCGCCCCACCATCACCTACGACGGCATGACCTACATCTCCGGCGACGACCCGCTCTTTGTCCATCAGTACAGCCACGCCTGGTTCGACTTCCGCAAACGCCGCGATGCCTACGCAAACTACTTCGACAACTCCATACTCGCAACGCGCGCGCACAAAGCCTTCTGCCTGCACCTGGGCAAACCCTACTCCGACCGTTACTGGGGCATCACCGCGTCAGACAGTGCGAGCGGTTATCAGGCCTGGGGAGGCCCGCCGATCATGGGCCGTCTGGATGGCTCCGTCGTCCCGTGCGCCGCGGCAGGCTCGCTGCCGTTCCTGCCCGCGGATTGCCTCTACGTGCTGCAATCGCTTAAGTCCGATTTCGGCGCGAAGAGCTGGGGTAAATACGGTTTTCTCGACGCCTTCCACCCCGCCCAGGAATGGTACAACCCTGACGTACTTGGCATCGATCTGGGCATAGGCGCCTTGATGGCAGAAAACCTCCGCACTGGCTTCTTCTGGTCGACCTTCCACAAAAACCCGGAAGTCCAGGTAGCAATGAAATTAGTCGGCCTGTGAGAACTCATCAACCTGGAAGCAGGTGCATCCCTACCCAGCCCGCTTTTGTTACATCGCCTGATAGAGGGCTTCAGCCATACACTACACTGCGTGGATGACGGCTCGTGCAGCTCTGGTGATTGCTTTGGCGGTTGGCAGTGCGCAGGCGCAGGGTCTCTGCGATCGCGTGCGTGCGATGACAGAGGAGCCCGCAGTGGCCGCGGCACACTGGGGCGTTCCGTGATTCGCCTGGATGGGACGGGCGTGTGTGGTGTGAATGAGGGCCAGCTCTTCCGGCCGGCTTCCAACAACAAGATATTTACGACTGCCACCGCCATCGCCCTGCTGGGAGCGAACACGAAGTTTTCAACAACCGTCACCGGCAAGCTGGATCCCGCAACCGGCATCGTCCAGGGGGACCTTACGCTGATAGGCGGGGGCGACGCCAATCTGGATAGCAACGATCTGCCCTACCTGCCCGCGGCGCAAAGGTCCAAGGTGCCGGCTGCCTTTGCGTTTCACGACCTCGACGATCTGGCCGCGCAACTGGTAGCCAGGGGGGTCAAAAGCGTGACCGGCGATGTGGTCGGGGATGACTCACTGTTTCCGCATGAGCCCTATCCGCCTTCCTGGAATGGCGATGATTTCGTCTGGGGGTACGGCGCCCCCGTTTCCGCGCTGACTATCGCAGATAACCAGCTCAAGCTGACGATCACGCCGGGAACCACCAACGGGGCAGCGCAGGTGACGCTCGACCAGCACGGGGTGGAGTACTACACGCTGCTGAATGAGGTTCGAACGATTGCTGCAAAAGCCGCGGCGGGCGTCGCCGTGGAGCGCCTGCCCGGCTCGCGCGTGGTGCGGGTGCATGGTTCCATCGCCGCGGATGCTCCGGTCGACACCGAACAGATTGCGATCGATGACCCCGCGGCTTACGCGGCCATGGCTCTGCGCGGGGTGCTTGCGGCGCACAATATCGCTGTGGCGGGGACTACGCTGGCGCACCACAAAGCAATTCAGAGTGGCACGGATTTCCTGGCAGACCTGCGCAATCCAGACCAGCGAGAGGCCATGGAAATAGGAGGGGCAGCAGGCGGCGGGTCATGCGTAACGGCCACCACGCCGCCGGTGCTGGCAAAGCATCAGTCGGCTGGTCTGCTGCCGGATGTGAACCTGACCAACAAGATCAGCCAGAACCTGCACGCAGAAATCCTTCTGCACCAGCTTGGCCGACACGTATTTTGTGGGCAGGGATCAAACGTGGCTGGTGCGCGGATGGTGCGAGCTTACCTGCTGCACGCGGGCGTCGCAGAGGGTGACTTCCTGCTGTATGACGGCTCCGGCCTGAGCGATCACGACCTCGTCACGCCGCGTGCGTTCACGAAGTTTCTGAGCTACGCCACGACGCAGCTGTGGTTCGCCCAGTGGAAAAGCACGCTGCCGCAAGGTGGTGTGGACGGAACGCTGAGTTCGCGCTTTCCGGGCCTGCAAGGGAAGATTTTTGCGAAAACGGGAACCCTGGGACAATCGCGCGCGTTGAGCGGCTATGTGACGACCACGGCGGGGGAAACGCTGGTATTTTCCGTGCTGGTGGACACACATTTACCGGGCAGTGCGGACCGAAGCGTGATGGACAGGATCGTCACGGCAATTGCGGGCGTTGACGGCCGCGAGTAGAGCTATTCGCCGGTAGGATCGCCTTCACGCAGGGACACGAGGCAGGGCAGAAGAACCATGGCGAGGAAGGCGATAGCGAGGAAAGTGTCATGCATGGGGGAATCTCCTGAGGTTGGATTTGACTGCTGACTGAAGTTTGCGCCGGCCAGGGCTGGGGCGGTATCCCTCTGGGGCGGCACGCGCTGATCTTTTGGGGGACTTGAATCGTGTTGCGGGTCAGCAGGATTCTTCTTCGTCGTCGTACAGGCCGAGCTCGTCCTGGCCGGAATTGATGGCCATCAAACAAGGGGCAATCACGACCGTTAGAAACATGCTGACGACCAGAAACTGATGCATGACAAGGCTCTCCACAGAAGCTAAAGAGAGTGTCCCGCAGCGCGAGTGGTAACGATATCCCCCCTTCGCTGACCAGTAATACCTCTATTGGGGCAGGCGGGACGGAAATCCGCTTTCGGAAATGGGGCGTACGGAAGGGCTTTTAGCAGGGGGCCGGAAGCTAGGCGGGCTGGTCGCCGTCGTCGTCAAACGCGTCAAAAAGGCTGGGACGACGCGGTTCTACGCGCTTGGGGCCGGGAAATTGCACGGGAGCGCGGGGTACCGCGACAGGCTTCAGGGCTCGGATAGGCTGCACGGCAGACTTCGCTGCGGCCGGTTTCGACAGCAGCGCGAGCAGCTCTCGCAGGTCTGTACGCAGCGTTTCCAGATGGCTGGTAGCGACCGTTTCGCCGGACGACGGGGTGGCGGCGCTCTGCTGGAGGTCCGGCTTGCCGGCGCGAAGCTCGGTTTTGAACGCCTGGCGGGCGCCGGCAATGGTGTAGCCCTCGTCATACAACAGGGTTTTTACGCGGAGCGCCATCTCCACGTCTTTACGCCGGTAGAGCCGCTGCCCGGTGCCACCCTTGTTGGGCTTCAGTTGCGGAAATTCCGACTCCCAGAAGCGCAAAACATAGGCGGGCACTTCGCACAGTTTTGCGACTTCGCCAATGCGAAAGTAGAGCTTGTCGGGGATCTCGCGGGGAGGCACGGGAGGTCCGGGACGCTTGCGGATTGGCTCATGCTGGGCCATGCCTGCGATGAGTATAGGGGACTTGGGGAAGGGTGAAACACTTGAATTGATGAGGGATGCGGGGAGTTAAGAGGTGAGCAATCGCTTAGAGGTTACGCAGATCCTTTGGCATCAGCTTACCTGCATAGTCGATTGAAAGAATGCGGACCACGTTCCCTTTGACTTCAAAATAGATGCTGACTCGGCTTCTGTAGCCGGTGCACCTTACTCCGAGCTTGAGATCGTCCCTATGAGTTCCTTGCAGCGGCGCGAGGCAAATTCGACGGCACTTGGCTTCTATCTGCTCTATATAGCGTCGTGCTCGATCTGGATGACTGTGGCTAGTGATGTAACTTTCAAGACTTTGCAGCTGTCGTGCGGCTCGTAGGGAGTATTGGAGCGTGTACAGCATCAACTTGCTTTCGCAAGCGTCTGTCGACTCTCTTCCAGAAAAGCGCTTAATTGCTCAGAAGTGAAGCAGCGTTCGGGATGAGCGTCCATTTCCTTTGAAGTCGCGATGATATCTTCGCGAAACCACTCCGGAACTTCCTGGGTACCATCATTTTGCCTACAGCCTTCTGCGAAGCTGAGAATCGCCTCGTCCATAAGCTCACCTTGCGATTCAAAGTCTCCGGTCGCCATGACGTCGGTCAAGGCCGCAAGCGACTCCTCAGAAATATCGGCATTGACGCGATGATTGCCCATAAGGTCCCTCCAGGTAATCGTACCTAGGCCGCTATTGCATGACAAGTGTGACGCTACAAAGCGCCATTCGCCACTGCTGACTTCATCGAGCCGCCCCTGAGATGGTTAACGGGCAGGCGGCGGCGGCGGTGTTCGGTCGCGGCGCGGGTTTGGGTTGGCGGCGGCGGGTGGGTGGGCGACTGGTTCGGGTTGGGCGGGGGGACCGGCGGGACGGCCCTGGCGGATGTTCTGCACCTGCTGCGGGCCCAGCGGGCGACCAGGATCAGTGGCCTGGATCGCCTTCTGCTGCGCTGGAAAAGACGGCTGCACCGGCTGCGGTTCCGTCCGGTTGATCAGCGGGCGTGGGGCATCCGGCGCACGCTGGATCGGGCCGGCCAGCATGGGCGAGGCCTGCGCCGGGGGATTGGGCGACAAGCGGCTCGGAGCGGGGCGGGGAGAATTCTGCTGAACCGGCTGCGCAGGGTTCGGCTGTGCGGGGCTGGGCTGTGCTGCGACCGGTTGTGCGGGGGCCTGGCGCGGCGGCTGCGGGGTGACGCGGCTCGGCGCGGGGTTTGCCTGGCCGGGGGTCGGGGCAGATTGAGTTGGCGTAGGCTGCTGGCGCTGCCCATAGTTGCCGCCACCGTAGCTGCGCGGGGGCTGTGCAGCGGGAGGCGCCGGGGTCTGGACGATGGGTGGCTGGCTCGGCTGGACCGGGGTGTGATCGCGCTGCTGCGGAAAATTGCCACGGACCGGGGGCTGGCCGCTGGCCGCGACCGGCACAGCCGGGGCGACGGGTTGGTTTGGCTGCCGCTGGATTTGTGCCGGTTGCATCTGGACCGGCTGATTGTGGACCATCGGGGGTCTTTCAACCGGGGCCTGCGTGGGAACCGGCTGGTTCGTCACCTGAACGGGCTGGCCATGGACCACGGGCGGCCTCTGGCTTTGACCTTGGCTGGGTAGGGGCTGATTTGGGACCTGCACGGGACGACCCTGGTACACGGGTTGCTGCTGTTGGGGCGCGGTCGGGCTGCCGGGGCGGTTATTCCGGCCGCCGCCAGAGGTGTCGCCTGCGCGCTCAAAGCCTTGCCGGGTTTCGACGATCGGCCGCGCCTGGTTGGGCGGGACCGCGCGTGCCGGGGCCTGCGGGGCAGCGGCGCCGGACTGCGGCGTCACCAGCGGATGAGGCAAAATGGGCGCCTGGGCAAGCTGGCGCTGCGTCGTCTGGTCCATCCGCAGGTGCTGCGACTGCGCGACACCATGGCCGGACGCAAAATCCCGCTGCGCGACGGCGATGGTCGCGTTCTGGCGGTTAGCGTATGTGCCATTGCTGACATTGGTGTTGTACACATTCGTCGTCTTGTTGATGTAGGTGTTGTGAATCTCCGTCACATTGCGGCTGTAGATATTGGTAACGTTGACGCGGTTCACGTAGGCGGGCGACGCGTGGTACCAGGGCTGGTAGGCCTCCCGTGGGCCGAGCGGGAACCAGGCCGTGACGCCGGCGCCGGACTGGCCGCCGAACCCTACAGATATAGAGAAGCGCGGGCCGCCGACGAAGGCGACAAGGGCGGGCGAGTAGACGGGCCGGGGCTCGCGCTGGCCGGCAAATACGGAAGGCGGCGGGCCCGGGACCCAGCCCCAGCGGCCATTGAACGCTGCCCAACGGCCGTAGTGGAAGGGTGCAAAGCCCCACGGTTCTGCCTCAATCCAGGTCCAGCCCCACGGTGCGACCCAGGCCCAGTGGCCGTTTGAGTACGGGGTCCAGCCGGCGGGTACCTCACGCGGGTACCAGACGTTGCCGTATTCGGAGTTGGGGCTCCAGTCGCCGTACTCGGCCAGGTCGGAGAGACCTACGGTGGCGGGATCCGCATATTGGGCAGAAACCGCGATCGACTGCTCCCGCTCGCGCTCGCGGCTGGCATCGAAATTGTCCAGCTGGTCGGCCGGCAGCAGGCGCAGCGGCTGGGTGTACACCGGGTTCGTTCCGGCGAGGCGCAAGGACTGGCCGGGATTCAGCGTCGTTTCAAGGTTTGGGCCGGTGATTTCTACCTGGCCGGAGCTCACGGTGACGACGGTCGTATCGTCCTGCGGGTAGGAATCGACGCGGATATCGCCCACACGCTGGACGATGGTACCGTTCGGCGTATCGACTTCAACCACGGCCTGCGTCCCTTCCGGGTCTGAAAGATCGCGCGTGCGCAGGCGGATGCTGCCCTGGGCGAGGCCGAACTGGGCCACCTGATCTGTGAGCGACGAGAGCGTAAGATCGGCGCCGTTGCCTAGCCGTACGGCAAGCCCATCGGTCTGCAGCTCGGACATGGAGCTGTTGTCGGCGTACAGGCGGTCGCCGGCGGTAAGCGGGTAGTTCAGCTCGGCCTGCGAGAAGGTGTCCACGCCGGCCGGCTCAAGCGACACGTTGCCCTGCGCTACGGCAATGCGGGCGACGCGGCTGGGCGGGTCCTGCGTTTGGGAGTCGGCGGGATCGTAGTTGGGCTGGTTCGGCAGGGCCATTTGCTGCGCGGGAACTGCCGGGACGGCCATGCAGGCGGCGAGGGCGAGGGTGGCTATGTTGCTCGTACGATTGAGGTTCATCACGGGTGCTCCCTCCGGCATACTACGCCGAATTGCCAGTCGCGCCGGAAAGATTCCGTACACGCTGCAAGGGTGAACCCAGGATGGGTGGGAAGGTTCCGCGCAACTTTTTGGAACGTCGCAGCCCTTTGCCGCGTATGTTGGTGAAACGAGGTGCGGATATGAAGCTGAGCGGACTACTGATAGCAGGCGCGCTGCTGGCGACGACGGGATGTCGTTTTGAGCACAAAAGCAATGGCGACAAGAACGATAAGGTCAAGTTTGAGACACCGTTTGGCGGGATGAGCGTAAAGACGGACCAGAAGTCAGCGCTTGCGGGGGTCGGTCTGACGCCCTATCCGGGTGCCGTGTTGAACACAAAAGGCAATGGCGATCACGAGGACGGCGCGGCCGATGTGAACATGAGCTTCGGCAGCTTTCACTTTGGGGTCAAAGCGCTGAGCTATCAGTCGTCCGATGCGCCTGACAAGGTGCTGGCGTTCTACCGGCAGGATATGGCGAAGTACGGCACGGTGATTCTGTGCCATGGCCACAGCTCGGTGGGCCAGCCCACGCGTACGCAGGACGGTTTGACGTGCGATTCCGAGGGCAAAAAGACCAAAACCATCCAGATCAATACCGGCGATAGCAACGCCGAGGACGAACTGAGGGCCGGCTCCCCGCAGCACCAGCACATCGCGAGCGTGCAGGCCCACTCGGGCGGCACAAAGATCGGGCTGGTCATGCTGGATTTGCCGGGAACCCTGGGGGACGAAGACTCAAAAGAATAGAGTGGCGTTACTCGCGCAACGCTTTGTCATAGGAGGCGAGTGCGCCGCGCGCGTAGTCGGACATCGTGAGCACGTCGGCCAGTACCTGCCGAGCGTCGTGAATGGCGCTTTCAATGTCCTTCGGCTTCATTTCCCGGGGATCTTTGCCTCTGGCTCCGTATGTTTCCAGCACGTCCTCATGACTGAAAGCGGCTGCAATTGCAGCTTCAAGCACGTGCTGTGACTGGTAAGCTTCACTGTACCGCTGCAATTTGGCGCCGTCTATATAGCTAAGGGCGCCCGTCGTCGAGGCTGTTTGCCAGGCAGCGCTGTCAAGCGGGTCCACATTGAAGGTGAAGTTCAGGACGTTGGCATCGCCTGGCTTGCCTTCCCGAAGATCTTTCAGGTAGCCCAGTACGTTGATCAGGTCATTACGTTCGCGGTCCGTTTCCTTCTGCATCCTGGTCAACGTATCGCGATTGTGGGTGATCTCCTCCCGCAGCGCGGCTTCCGCCTCTCGGCGCTCCCCGCGATGGTGCAGGGCCTCTACGCCGGCTTCCAGTCCAAGCGCGATCAATAGCCCGACCGTGATGGTCAGCAGGTGGATGAAAAAGTCACGCTTGCCGTGAATCGCGTGGTCCGGCGGGTGAACGTCCAGCACGTCTGCCTCCGAGTCAATACTGAGTATCAATATAAAGTCAGGACAGGATTCGTGTAGTTTCTGCTGAGGTTTGGCGTTGGCAGTAGAATTTGATGATGTACCAGGTTTGCCATCGCTGCCAGCAGGAGCTTCCGGTCGTTGCGCGGGGGGCGGAAGCACCGCTGTTTTGCCCGCACTGCAGCGCGCCGCAGATCCGGCTGCCGGACCATATGCGCGTCGCGGTGGAAGTGGTCGCCGATCCCGGGATTGCGGAGCCGACGGCGCCGGTAACGCAGGGTATCGAGTGGCGCACAGTGCTGCCGACCGCGGCGTGGGTCGCGGCCGTGGGCGGGCTGCTTTCCGTACTGGGCCTGAAGAGCTCGTTTGCCGATTACATTAGCCCGCTCTGGGTGCTGGCGAGCGGCTCGATTGTGCTGGGGGTCTACCTGCGGCGACGGCCAGGGGCCTTGATGAATGGGCTGGCGGGCTGGCGGATCGGCTTGGTGACGGGGCTGCTGCTGGTCGGGATGAAGGGTGCGGGCTTGAGCGCGGTAGGGGTTGTGGCGCGTTTTGCGACGCACAGCATGGCCGCCTATGACGCGCAGAGCGCCAAAGACGCGCAAGCCGGGCAGGCAATGGCGCTCAGCATGATGCCGGCGCGCAAGGATGATCCGGCGTTTATGGATCTTTATGGCCGTATGCTGGCCTCGCCGGAGGTGCGGGCGGGATCCGTGCTGGGGGTGGCGGCGATGCAGAGTGGCTTTATTCTGCTGTTCGCCGGGCTTGGCGGCATGTTTAGCGGCGCGGTAGAACGGCGGCGGCGCCTGGTCGTTGGGCGCGGTTAGGGCTTCGCACCCGGCATTCTTGGGCGCGATGACAAGCAATCGGGCGAACGCAGTAAAATGGTCAGACGATGAGTGAGTCTGTTTCCAAAGAGCAGGGACCGATGTTGCGGGTAAAGGGCCGGCTGATGTCGGCTTCAGAGATTGAGCGGACGCTGGTGCGGCTGGCGCATGAGATTGTGGAGAAAAACGACGGTGCCGAAAATCTCGGGCTGGTCGGGATCAAGCGCCGTGGGGTTCCGCTGGCGGAGCGGCTGGCCGTGCTGATCAACGGGATTGAGAAGATCAAGGTCGATACGGGCGTGCTGGATATCAGCTTCTACCGCGACGATCTGACCACCGATGGGCCGCGGCCGACGGTCAACAAGGGCGATATCGGCTTTGACGTCAATGGGCGCGACATCATCCTGATGGACGACGTGCTCTATACCGGGCGGACGATTCGCGCGGCGCTGGATGCGTTGTTTGATCACGGACGGCCGAAAAGCGTGCAGTTGCTGGTACTGATCGACCGCGGGCATCGTGAGCTGCCGATCAAAAGCACGTTCACGGGGCGGACGATTCCTACTTCTTCACGCGAGATTATCGAGGTGAAGCTGAAGGAAATCGACGATGACGAGCAGGTTTTGCTGGTGGAGCTCGACAGCTAGGTGGGCAATGCGTCTGATTTCGAGTCAGGTCTACCCAGGTCTCAGAATCGAGACTCGGGGCACCCGGTTTCGGAGTTGAACGATTTGGGTGCCCCACCTCTCGCTTATGAGAGGTGGGTAGGGGCTGCAGGGTCGCTGATTACGGTGGAGGGGCTGGTGATTCCGGACGTAGCGCGGATCCTGGCGCTGACCGACCGGCTGGCCGCGATGGAGTTTGAGGAGCGAGCGCGGGTGCTGCGCGGGCGGACGGTCGCGCTGCTGTTTTATGAGTCGTCCACCCGGACTCGGACGAGCTTTGAGCTGGCGGCGAAGTCGCTGGGGGCTACCACTACGCTGGTTTCGGACAAAAGCTCCTCGATCGAAAAAGGCGAAAGCCTGAAGGATACGGGGCTGACGCTGCGGGCGCTGGGCGCGGAGGCGATCGTGCTGCGGCACCCGGCGGGCGGTGCGCCGTACTTGCTGGAGCGGACATCCGGGCTGCCGGTGCTGAACGCCGGGGACGGGATGCATCAGCATCCGTCGCAGGCGCTGCTGGATTTGCGAACGATGATTTTCCGGCTCGGGCTACGCGGAAGGCCGGTCGATTCTGAGCTGCTCGCCGGCGTCACGGTGACAATCTGCGGCGATATTCGCCATAGCCGGGTCGCGCGGTCGAACGCGATGCTGCTGCCGAAGCTGGGGGCGAAGGTGCTGCTGTGCGGGCCGGTGGAACTGCTGCCGGAAGAGGCTGCTGTGCTGGGCTGTGAGATTGTCCGGGATTTTGACGCTGCGTTGGCGCGATCGCAGGTGGTAATGATGCTGCGGATCCAGCGTGAGCGACTGGCCGGGATGGAGCTGGACCTGGCTACCTATATAGAGGGGTACCAGTTGCACGCGGGGCGGCTGCCGTCCGGGGTGCTGGTGATGCATCCGGGGCCGATGATTCGGGGGCTCGAGATCCAGGGCGAAGTGGCGGATGGGGCCCAGTCCGCGATTGAAGATCAGGTAGGCCACGGGCTGGCGGTCAGGGCGGCGCTTCTGGTGCGGGCGCTTGGGGTCGAAATTTAGGACTGGCGAAAAGCAAAAGCAGATCCCCTGCGGGGATGAAGACCAAGATAGGGACGGGGCTTTGATGGATAGTCTGCTCATACATGGCGGGACGGTGATCGACCCGGCGAACGGGCTGAACGAACTGCGTGATGTGCTGGTGCGGGACGGATTGATCGCGGCCGTTGAAGCGCCCGGCGTGATGACCGAGGCGGACAAGCGCCTGGATGCGACTGGGCGGGTGGTCGCGCCGGGGCTGATCGACCTGCACGTACACCTGCGGGAGCCGGGGCAGACTTACAAAGAGACCATCGCGAGCGGGACCGCGGCGGCTGCGGCGGGTGGCTTTACGATCGTCGTCGCCATGCCGAACACGCTTCCGGTGAACGATTCCGTGGAGCGGCTGCGGTGGATGATGGCGCCGGAGCGCGGGGCGGTGACTCGGCTTTTTGCGATGCCGGCGGCGACGATCGGCTCGTTGGGCGTGACCCTGACGGACTTTGAGGCGCTCAAAGCGGCTGGGGCGATGGGGTTTACGGACGACGGGAAGCCGATCCTCGATGACGCAGTCATGCGGGCAGCGCTGGTAGCGGCAGCCAAACTTGGGGTTCCGGTTTCGCAGCATGCGGAGGATCCGCGGCTATCAAACGGCGCGATCATCAACGCCGGGCCGGTGGCGTTCCGGCTGGGGCTGCGTGGGTACCCAGCCGAGGCTGAAGCGATGATCGTGCGGCGGGACCTGGAGTTGCTGCGCTCAATTGAGCGGGAAGAAAAGCTGCGAGCCCATTTGCATGTGCAGCATATTTCAACCGAGCTGGCGCTGACGGTGATCCGCGAGGCGAAGGCGCAGGGGCTGCACGTGACTTGCGAGGCAGCACCGCACCACTTCGCGCTGACCGATGAGGATGTCGCGGACTTTGACACGAATATGAAGATGAACCCGCCGCTGCGTTCCGAGCAGGACCGGCAGGCAGTGATCGCGGGCTTGAAGGACGGCACGATCGACTGCATCGCGACCGACCACGCGCCACACGCGCTGCATGAGAAGGAAGTTGATTTTGAGCGCGCGCCGAACGGCATTACCGGGGTGGAAACGGCGCTGGGCCTGTCGCTGAAGGTGCTTTGCGGAGCCGGGATGACGGTTCCGCAGGTGCTGGGGTTGATGTCGGCCGGGCCGGCGCGGGTGGGTGGACTCACCGCAGCGGGAAGCCTGGCGGTTGGGGCCTGGGGGGATTTGACGGTACTCGACCCGGTGGAGGAGTGGGTGTTCCGCGGCGACCTGGCTAAGAGCAAATCGCGCAATACGCCATTCGACGGCAAGCCGATGCTGGGGCGGGTAAAGGCTACCGTGGTGGCCGGGCGTGTGGTTTATCGCGACGCTACTTTGAGCAAGGTGTAGGGCTTGGGCTTGATGCTGCAGGTGTTGAGGTTTGCGGCTTTCCAGGTGGTGCCATCGGTGTAGGTGATGCTCAGGACCCGGACGCGGTCGATCTCGATGTTGCCGGCGATCTGTAGATTGCGTTCAAGCACCGTCGCATCGGCTGCTTTGAGCTCGAAAGTTTCCTGCGCGGAAACGCCGGAAGGCGTGCCGGCGAGCCTGAGATTGCCTGGGAAGCGGCGATAGAGGACCGAAACGGCGAGACGGCTCATGGTGCGGGGTTCCAGGGCGGCGAGGCGGACGTGGATGCCGCTCTTGCCTGTTCGCGCGGAGTCTACGAGGAGCGTTTCCGGGGTACTGCCGGCGCGGACGGAGATGCCGATGGGGCACGCCTGCGCTCGGAGGTCTTGAACGGCGATCGCCGGCGAAGGCGCCAGCTTAAGCGCCGGCGTGGGGAACGTCATGGGCGGGACGACACCTGGTGCGGCTTGCTGGGCACAGGCGGGGAGTGCGAGGGGCAGGAGCAGGGCTAGGGGCTTGAGCGTCATCTGGTTCTCCGGGTTGCTCTTTGGACGTGATCATACGCCTGCGGTTGTTGGCCGTGTGAGGTTTTCTTCTGCAGAAAAGGGTCCGTCCCCCGGAGGAGAGGACGTACCCAGGGGCTAGAGCCCTAAATTCTTTGCTTCGCGGTTGGAAGGGTTTTGAAGTGAAGCCGCGGCTATTCGGTCCAGCGTTTGAAGACGAGCGAGCCGTTGGTCCCACCGAAGCCGAAGGAGTTTGAAAGGGCGTAATCGATGCGCGCCTTTTTGGGCTCATTGGGGACGTAGTTCAGGCGGCAGCTTGGGTCTACGTTGGTCAGGTTCATGGTCGGGGGAGCGGTCTGCTCGAGCATCGCCATCAACGTGATGCCGGCTTCCAACCCGCCCGCGCCGCCCAGGAGGTGGCCGGTCATGGACTTGGTGGAGCTAACGAGCAGCTCGTGATCGAGTGCGCGCTGACCGAAGACATTTTCAATCGCTTTCGACTCAAGCGCGTCGCCGAGCGGGGTACTGGTGGCGTGCGCGTTGACGTAGTCGATCTTGTCCGGCGAGATGCCCGCGACCTTCAAAGCGGCGGTCATGGCGCGGAAGCAGCCTTCGCCTTCGGGGGCCATGCCGGTCATGTGGAAGGCGTCGGCGGACATGCCATAGCCGATCACTTCTCCCAGGATCTTTGCGCCGCGTGCCTGTGCGAACTCCAGCGCCTCAAGGATCAGGATTCCGGCGCCTTCGCCTACGACGAAGCCGTCACGATCCTTGTCCCAGGGCCGGCAGGCGCGCTGGGGGTCCTCATTACGTGTGCTCAGGGCTTTCATCGCGGCAAATCCGCCGACCCCCATGGGGGTGATGGCGGCTTCGGTTCCGCCGGCGATCATGGCGTCGGCATCGCCGCGCTGGATGATGCGGAAGGCGTCGCCGATGGAGTGCGCGGATGAGGTGCAGGCGGTGGCGGTGGCTTCATTCGGGCCGCGCGCGTTGTACTTGATAGACACGTGGCCGGCGGCGAGATTGACGATGGAGCCGGGGATGAAGAACGGCGAAATCTTGCGCGGCCCGCCGGCAAGCATCGCGGAATGCTCGCGCTCGATCACGTCGAATCCGCCGATGCCCGAGCCGATGTGAACGCCGAAGCGGTCCTGGTTGGTCTCGTCGATAACGAGCCTGGAGTGCGCCATGGCTTCCGCCGCGGCTGCCAGCGCGAAGTGAATGAACCGCCCCATCTTGCGCGATTCCTTCTTGTCGACAAATACGAGCGGGTCAAAGTCCTTGACCTCCGCCGCAAAGCGCACGGGATGGCCGGTGAGGTCGAAGGCCTTGATTTCCGCCATGCCGGACCTTCCGGCGAGCAGACCGGCCCAGACCTCGGGCACGGTCTTGCCCACGCCGCAGACGAGGCCGATGCCCGTGACGACGACCCGTTTGGGCGCCGGCTGGAGAGTCATTTCCATCAGTTGTTACTTGCCTTTCTGGTTCTTTTCGATGTACTGGACGGCGTCGTTGACGGTCTTGATCTTCTCGGCGTCTTCGTCGGGAATCTGGATGTCAAAGGCTTCCTCAAACTGCATGACGAGCTCTACGACATCGAGCGAATCGGCGCCGAGATCTTCCTGGAAGGAAGCGTTCGGGGTGACTTCTGCGTCGTCCACTTGGAGCTGCTCGACAATGATTTGTTTGACCTTTTCGTCTACTGCTGCCATGGTGTTTCTCCTATAGTTACGACTGGAATGGTTGGCTGGATGCCGGGCCCCGGAGGGTGGCTCCATGAATAACGCGCCTTGCCGAGTGTAAATGAAAATTGACGTTGATTGTGGGGAGTCTGGCATCAGGGGCCGGGCGTCTAAGGGGGTATGAAAGCGTTTTTGTGGTTTGTTTTGGCGATTCCAGTTGGTGTGGCAGGCGCGCAGGCGGTACCAAGGCAGGTTCCCGGGGTGAAGCCGTGCCCCGGCTTGAAGGCTCCGCGGGTGTACAAGGCGGGCGAGCGGACGGCGATTGAGGTGCAAATCAAGCTGAATGTCGATGTCGACGGCGCGCCGAATGCGTATGGGCCCAGGGGCAAAAAAGCGCTCGATACGGCCGAGCACGCGCACGCGCCGCATGACGGGGTGCGGGACCCGAAGGAGGTCGTCGGGTACATGACGGAGTACGACGGGGGGCCGCCGACGGTGCAGGGTAAGCGCGACCCGTTCCCGGGGTACTACGTTTCGCAGACGGATTTTTATGACAAGTCGATCAAGCGAGAGGAGGACCCGCGGCGGTATGTGGATGCGTCGAAAATCAACTATGTGGTGCAGGGGCGCGTGGCTCGCGAGCATGGGGTGAAGCTGGGGGATTTTGTGACGGCTTATTCCTGCCGGACGGGCAAAACTGCTTACGGGATCGTGGCGGACTCAGGGAATGAGTCGGGCGAGGAGGGGTCGCTGGCGCTGGTGAATGCGCTGGGGTACAAGATCAAGGATGGGGTGGAGGATAGTGTGGATCGGCGGGAGATTGTGGTGACTTATTTTCCGGGGAGTAATCCGGAGAAGGTGTTTTTCAAGACGCAAGGGGAGCTCGATGCGGCGGCGCGCAAGTTGGGGCTGGGGAAGTGATAGACAAGTTTACTTGTCTCCTGGCAAGTCACACCGAAGCTCCTTCCATTAATCCGACAAGCATGAGAATCGCAGAAGCAGTTATCAGAAGAAAGATCAGCCACTTTGGCCCTACCCTGACTGCTGCCACGATACTCGCAATGATGCCAATAGGTGCACTTAAGAACAAGAGTGCGAGATCCAACTTTCCGGGTCTTTCCAAGGCGGAAGGTTGGGAGAGGGCTTCAGCGTGTAGTAGAGAAAAGTGACTGCAGCATAAAGTGCATTCGCGCTTACGATCGACAAGGCTACCCCCTGGGCTGGCCAAGCCCTTTCGGGGCGGATCCTGTAAAAAAAGATCCCCCACGCAACCACTACAAGTGCAAGAGGGCCACCTATCAGGAGCCACGGGATAATCTCGAATCCCGTAGCGTTATCCTTCTTCCGTTGCTGCTATCTGGAGGGTTTGATTGGCGTAGTCTTCGAATTCCAGAGGCGAGTTTGCGGCGGTGTCAGAAACGGCGCGTAGCTCGCGATTGATGGCGCGGGTGCGGACACCTAGCTTCTGCAACGTGTTCTGGACGGTGCCGACCTGCTTTTCCATGCTGCCCATCAGGCCTTCGAAGTTCTTGAACTCGGTCTTGGTTTTTTCAAGCACCTTCCACACTTCGTCGCCTTTTTCCTGCAGGGCGAGCATGTGGAAGCCCATCTGGAAGCTGGTCAGAATGGCGGACAAGGTGCTCGGCCCGGCGATGGTGACCTGGCACTTGGACTGTATCTCGGCCTGCAGCGCGTCGCGGCGCATGACTTCTGCGTACAGGCCTTCAGTCGGTAGAAACATGATGGCGTGCGGCGTGGTTTGCGGCGGATTGATGTACTTCTCACAGATGCGTTTGCCTTCCGTGCGGATGGCGGCTTCAAACGCCTTGCCGGCAGCGGCGAGCAGCTCGGGATCGTTGGCCGCGTAGGCGTTTTCCAGCCGCTCCCAATCCTCGCGCGGGAACTTGGCGTCGATCGGCAGCAGCGTTTCGCCGGAGTGGCCGGGGAAGCGGACGGCGAACTCGACGACCTCGAGGGTGTTCGGTTTGACGCGCGCGTTGCGTACGAATTGGGACGGCGCGAGCATCTGCTCCAGCAGCATGCCGAGCTGGACTTCCGCAAAGCCGCCGCGGCTTTTGACGTTGGTAAAGATACGCGAAAGGTCGTCCACACCCTCGCTCAATTTCGACATCTCGCCGAGCCCGGTGTGGACTTTGTTGAGCTGGTCGGTGACCTGGCCGAAGGATTCTGTTAGCCGCGTATGCAGCGTGGCGTGGAGCTTTTCGTCGACAGTGGCGCGCATTTCTTCCAGCTTGGCGGTGTTGTCCGTGTTGAGCTTCGCGAGCGAATCGCCAACGGTGGCGCGGAGTTTCTCCTGGTGGGCATTGTTGGTATCGGCCAGGGAAATCAGGCGAGTGTGCAGAGCCTCGCGCGCTTCTGTGTTGTGCTGGCGGGCTTCCTGGGCGGCGTGGCCCAGCTTCTGCTGTATGGCTTCGTGCTGGGTGTGGACGTCAGTATGCAGCTTGCCGGCGGCATCGCGGTTGTCGGCGCGAAAGGTGGCGAGCTCCTGCTTGAGCGTTTCGCCCAGCGTGCTGAGCGTGGCGAGCACTTCCTTGCGCAAGCCGGCGGCGGCTTCCTGATTGTCGGCGCGGAAATGGTTCAGGGTGGTGGCTAGCTCGGCGCGCAGGTCACCGGTGGATTTGCTGTGGGTATCGCGCGTGGCGAGGGCTTCGTTGGCGGCATCGCGGCGGATCTCGGCCAGGCCGGTGCGGAGGTTGGTGTCGAGCGACTCGTGCCGGGCGTGGAGATGGGTGATCTGGTCGGGGAGCTGGAGCTGGCGGGGGTCCTGTACGGCTGCGGGGGCCTGCGGCTTGCGCAGCAGCAAGAGGACAAGGGCGATCAGGATCAGGATGAGAAGGGCCAGGATGGCGGGGAGCATTTCGTATTTCCTTCGCCACAGGATAGCAGAGGTGTGGCCATTTTGAAGGACGTTGGCAGCGTGATCGGCAGGTTTGCTTGAGGGCAGGGTTGAAGCCGTGCCCTTAAGGAGGAGATCAGCCATGGATAGGATCGTGCCATAGCGGGCGGAGATGCAGGTCCTTCGGCTGCGTGCGCCGATAAGGCCTGGCGCACTTCGCTCAGGATGACAATTTTTGGGTGGGCTGAAGGGGTGGAGGGCGGGCTTTGCTAGCGCTCGAACTCGAATTCAGTCTTGCCATCGCGGATGACGAGCGAGGCGTCAAAGAGCTTGCCGGCTTTGCTTTTGAAGCCCCTGATCGGCTTGGTGCGGCCCTTGCGGATGAGCTCTTTGATCTGCGGGTCGGTGAGGGTTTTGCCGGCGACGACGGTGTTGATCGTGAGGGTGCAGCCTTCCTTGTAGCGGCTGCAGCCGTAGAAGTTCTGGCCCTCTCGGCGAGTCATCAGGCCGGCTTTGCACTTGGGGCAGATGAGCGCGTCTTTGCCGGCTTCAGCCTGCTTGAGCGCGGGGGCTTTGGGGGCTTCCATGGACTTCGCGCGGAAGACGGCGGGGATGTCCTTTTGCAGCTGCTGAGCGACCTCGGCGAGCAGCTCAGCGGGGTCTAGCTTGCCTTCCTCCACGAGCGATAGTTTGGCTTCCAAATCTCCCGTCAGGTCCGCGCTGGCGAGATGCGGGAGCACCTGCGCGATGAGCGCGATTCCCTTCAACGTGGGGGCGAAGGCTTTGCCGTTGCGGACCACATACTCGCGCTCTATGAGCTGGTTGATGATGCTGGCGCGCGTGGCTTCCGTGCCCAGGCCGCGGCCGCGCATGGCCTCGCGCAGAGCGTCGTCTTCAATTTCTTTGCCGGCCGTTTCCATGGCGCCGAGCAGCGTTGCATCGGTGTAGGGCGCGGGCGGTTTGCGCTCCTTGCTGACGACTTCCGCATCAAGCACGGTAAGCTGCTCGCCCAGTTTTACGGCGGGCAACGACTGCGCATCCTCACGATCCTGATCGGCGGCGACAAAATCCTGATTACCGGTGAGCATGGTCCAGCCGGGGGCTACCAGGCGGGTGCCCTTGGCGCGGAACGGATGCGTGTTGATCAGCAGATCGATGCGGGTTTCTTCGGTCTCCTTATCGGGCAGGAACATGGCGACGAAGCGCTCGGCGAGGATGGTGTAGATCTTGCGTTCGTCCTGCGAGAGCGTGCCAGGCGCGCCTTTGGCGGTAGGGATGATGGCGTGGTGATCGCTGAGTTTGGTGCCGTCGATGAAGCGCTTCGAGAGCTTCACTTTGCCCGCGCGCTTGTTGGCCTCGGCGATGGCGGCGTCCTTGCCGTGCAGGTGGATGGACTTGAGCACGCGCGGCAGATCGCCGACCATATCCCCTGACAAGTAGCGCGACGAGCTGCGTGGATAGGTGATGACCTTGGCCTCGTAAAGAGACTGCGCGAGCTCCAGCGTGCGGTCCGCGGGCAGGCCGAAACGGCGGTTGGCTTCCTTCTGCAACTCGCCCAGATTGTGCAATTGCGGGGGTGGAGTCTTTCTTGGCTTGCGCTCGACAAGCGTGACCTCCGCAGGGGTACCTTCGGGGATCGCGGCCAGTATGGCTTCCGCTTTTTCCCTGTCGGTGAAGTCATGTTTGAACTGCTTGTTGAGTGCGCGTGCGATGAAGTTTTCGCCTGTCGCCAGGACCAGATCAGCGTGGACTTCAAAGTAAAAAGTTCGGACCCAGTTGGCGATCTCATGGTGGCGGCGGACGATCATGGCAAGCGTCGGAGTTTGTACGCGGCCTATGCTGCACAGCACTCCGTTGTGCAGCGTGGACGCCCGCGTGTGGTTCATGCCGATCAGCCAGTCAAGCTGCGCGCGGGCCTGCGCGGCAGCGCCCAGATTGTCGTACTCTCCGGATGGTTTGAGGCGCGTAAAGGCAGCTTCAATGGCTTCTTCCGTGAGCGAAGAGGTCCAGAATCGCATGACCGGGCGCGTGCAGCCGGCGAGCTGGTAGATGCGCCGGAAGATGGCTTCGCCTTCGCGTCCGGCATCGGTCGCATTGACGATTTCCGTCACGCGCTTGTCGTTCATCAGCCGCGCGACCACGTTGTACTGGTCTTCTGTTCGCGGCTCAGCCAGGTACTTCCAGGTGCCAGGGATCATGGGCAGCGCTTCGCGTCGCCAGGGCTTGCCCCAGGCGACGTTCATGGCGTCCGGCTCAGTGAATTTGACCAGGTGCCCCACAGCGTACGTGACAAGATCGCGGGGGCCACGAAAGAAGCCCTGCTCGCGATGCGTGCAGCCGAGCGCTTTGGCGATTTCCCTGGCTACAGACGGCTTTTCGGCAACGACGACTCGCACTGCTCGGCTCCTTTGCTGGTGGTTTTACGGGGTCCCCCCCCCCTCCCCCTGGTTGGTACTAAAGTCTTCAAAGGGAAAGGGTTAGGTCTGGACTTCGGGTTCAACCTCACGCGTCTCCGGGGGAGAGCCTGAGGGTTCCGAAAAACCTTTGCCCCTTAAGCCCAGTATATCGTGGGCGTCAAGGGGTAAGCATGTCGAGGGGGCAGACACCAGGCTCGCGCTGTTCAGGGAATCTCGGCCGGAGCACCAAGTTCTTGCTAGATGGTCGTCAATATCCGCCTCCGACGATAATGCGACTTCTCAAGACTAAGCAAATTCTTTCAATGGCGGAGCCATCGACCCGGGGTCTCCCCGACGGTCGTCTTGAACGCAACTACGAACGCGCTCACGCTCTCATAACCAGTTGCGTCTGCTGCGTCTGCGACCGACTGCCCATTCATTAGCAGCCGCATACCTTCCAACATGCGCAGACGCTGTCTCCACGCTGCAAATGCCATCCCAGTTTCGACGGTGAAAAGTCTTTCCAGAGTTCGGACGCTCGCTCCTGAACTCTTGGCCAGAGCGGGTAGTGTCTGATGCTTCCCAGGAATGCGTAGTAATCGCTTAGCCACTCGTAGAGCCCGGGCATCGTGCGGCATGGGCAGCATCAACGGCACTGACGAGGCCGCCGAAAGCAGTTCTATGATCAGCCGGGACAATGGCTCTGCTGCCGATAAGACGCTCCGCCGCACAGCCTCAAGGATCGCCTCGTGTAACAACGGCGATACGTTGATCGCTTGGGTCGCTTGCGCTTGCTTCGACAGCGATTCATGCTGATAGATCATGCGGAGACGCACCACACCGCGCATCCGCAAGATGCAGGCTTCTCCGGCTGGAACCCAAAGCGCACGACGTGCAGGAACGTACCAGAGCTGCTGTCCGACGGGACACTCGACAGTAAGCGAGCCTTGAGTTGCGTAGATAAGCTGTGCCCACTCCGCAGACTGTGGCGGTAGCATCGACGCCATCCGCGTTGTGACAGCGAAGGTTCTTAGACCAAATTCGGGTTGGCGTATTATCGACATTATTTTGCAGAATACCGTCTTCCCGACAAGTATGCCTCAGCCTATGATGCAGACATGAATCACCTAGCCCACTTTGCAATCAACACTGACGACGTCGAAGCCACTCGCGGATTCTACGAGGCGGTCTTCGGCTGGAAGTTCAACCCTTGGGGCCCGCCCGGGTTCTATCAGATCGATACCGGATCGGAACCCGTTACCCTGATTGGCGCACTACAGAAGCGGCGAGCACTTATTCCGAACGTTCAGACTCATGGATTCGAATGCACCGTCGCGGTCGCCTCGCTGGACCAGACAGAGGCGCGACTAAGGGAGCGCGGCGCAAAGATTGTTCTTGAGCGCTCCACTATCCCTCAGGTAGGGCATCTCTTATTCTTTGAAGATCCCGGCGGTAACTTCGTGGGGGCTATGGAATTCGATCGCGCCTCGGAGTAGCGTGCAGGTGTGAGGCGCGGCAAGCCAATACCCGGTTTCACACCAATCGTTCCGTGCATGACTACTCATAAACGCCGTTCTCGTAGTTGGAACGACACATCAAAGAACTTAGAAGCAGAAGGGCCTCCGTGCAGTAACGCACGGAGGCCTCTTTAGGTACTGGTTCTTACCTTACAGCGTTGGAGCAGAGATTACGGGCGGCTCATCGAGGTGTGCGACCGGCTTCATGCCACCGATCTGCTGCAGAATGCCAACCTCGTGCGAAGCTCCCCAACGCTCGACGATCTTCGCATCCGAGTTGAACTTGGAAATTTGCATCCCGCGAACCTTAATTTTCTTACCGCTTGCGGGGATGCCGTTGAAAGGGCCGCCCTGCGTGCCCGTGATGGTGTAGGCAAAGGCCACGTTGTCCTCGTCAGCGACGAGGTGCTCGACGGCGATCTTGAAATCGGGGAAGGCGGAATGAAACTGTGTGAACCAATGGGCGAAGCCTTCGGGGCCGGGGCCTTGGTCGTCCGCGGGGTCGTGGTCCTTGACGCTGGGGGCCATGACTTCGTTCAGCTTGTCAAACTGGTAGCTGTTGATGATCTCGCCCATCTTCTTCTGTGCCGCGATGTTTGCTTCCTTGCTCATGAATGATTCCTCTATTGCTAGGATGCATGGCTAATACTGATAAGATGCATGGCTAAGCCGACTTGAGCCCGCAGCGTGGGGCGCTTGGAAGAGAGAAATTCGATCAGGAAAGGTGATGCCTTTTGGAGCAAAGCAGGGTTGGTCCTGATAAACGCCGCTCACGCCAGTCAGCGGTCAGCCAGCTCGGAAACGGCGTCTGCGCAGTAAACTTCCGCCTGTGCGACATAGCGGGACCAATATCATTTAGCGTTGTGTCGGGGCGACTGTAGGCGAAGTTTCTGCGGTATCGCTATGAAGGCGTGAAAGCAGGTCCGGAAATGCAACGGAAATGGATTGTCACTGCACTTGCTGCGCTCTGCCTGCAAGTCGGCATCGCCCTTTCCCAGAGGATTGAGCCGGGCATTCGCGTGGAGCGAGTCGTGCTCGGTAAGAGCACTCCCGCGATTCACATCTTTCCCCAAACCAGCGGGCCGCATCCGATTGTGCTTCTTGCGCATGGAAACGCCGCGTCGAAGGAAATGTTGTTTCGACTCGGCGAAGCCCTCGCCGCCGCAGGTTTCGATTGCTATTCCGTAGACCAGGCGGGGTTCGGAGCCTCGCCGCTTCCCGTCTCCCTCACCAATGTGGAGTTTGACCTCCGGGACGCCGAGCGGGCGTTGGGAACGATCGACGTGTTTATGGGACATTCCATGGGTGCAGAGATCGGCGCTTGGACCGTACGCAAAGCAGTAATTCATCCGAAGTTGTTTGTCGCCTTTGGCGATCCGGCCAAGTTGGGACAGCATGGGCTGCCGCTGCTCCTGTTAGGTGGTTTGTTCGATGAGTTGGTCCGCCCATCCAGGTTACGCACCGGAACGGCTGCGCAAGTGGTGATCTCTCCCTGGAGCGACCACCTCCTTGAACCCTACGATCCAGTGCTCGTAAATGCTGCTGTCAAGGCCGCGTGTGCTGCAGTCGGTAAACCTGTACCATCAGCTCCCACCGCGTGGCGGTGGCGGTTGGCCGGACTTGTGCTGGGCATAGTGGGTGCGTTTGGATTGATGGTGTGCCTGCCTGAACTGCACCCCCGCCTGGGTCGGCTTCGCGCTTTCCTCGTTCCTGGTGTTCTGCTGCTCGCGCTCTGCCTGACGGGGTGGTCTTGGTGGGGCGTCACCACGCACTTGCGGCGCATCCCTGCGCACCTCCTGGTGCTTGCTGTCGTATGGCTGGCGCTGGTTGTTGCCGCCAAGCTGCGGGTGCCTCGGTGGAGTCTGCCTATGGTGACCGGAATTCTGGCCCTCGGCTGCATTCCCCTTATCTTTACGGTAAGGAACTTCTTTCCCTTCAGCGTGCTCTTCTGCGCCTTGGCCGTGACGACGCTCTGCTTACTCCCAGCGGTAGCCGTCGGCAAAATTGCCACCCGGGGCGGTTCGAGGTGGGACGGCGATCTAGCGATGACCCTTTTTGCGAGTTTTGTCATCGGGCAATTCATGCCGCTGTTCTATTGAAGTCAAGGGCAAGCTGGACGAAGCGATCCCTCATTGGAGACGACCGCTCCCTCCGCGACCACATGCGGAAGCGATGTGTTCGCTGAGATAACTCCTGAGAAACGCCCTTGTCGTCATGTGTGAAAGATGAATGAGTCAGAGCAGACTTGCCCCTGAGGTTTGATCGCTTTCAGCTGCGCCAGTGGAGCTCTACCGGGCCGCTGAGTGGGTGGTGGCCGGTGCCGGTGAGGCGGTTTTGCTTTAGGGCGAAGTACCACTTGGCGGGCTTGTCGGCGTCGTCGATGAGCATGAGGGCGGGGTGGTAGCGGAGGCCTTCGGCTTGCTCGATCATGGTTTGCTGGTCCTGGCGGACGAAGCGTGCGCCGAAAAATTTTGCGATCGTCGTGACCAGTGGGACGCGGTAGAAGACGTTCCATGCGGCGTAGACATCGATGCGGCAGGTGGAGGGCGTCACCGGCGTGACGGTGGTCAGGGACGCGAACCACTTGTCGCCGCAGCGGATGGTTTCATAGCGGCGGTTGGGGAGGACGAAGTCGATCTGGGTGGTGATGGGCTCGCCATAGACGCCGAGGAGTTTGTAGGGCGCGGAGTTGCCGCTGGGCGCGTGGGCGGACATGCGGAAGCCGTTCGGGATCGGCTCAAAATGCTTGGTTTTCTGGTGGATGCTGGCACGCGACCGCCACCACCACGCCTGGTGCACGAAGGGTCCGTGCGCGGGATCCATCAGGCCGATGATGCCGTGATCGACATTGCAGGGCAGGTCCGCGCTCAGGTGCGCGTGCTTGAACTGCGTGGAAAATTTGGGAACCTCGGGGACCGGCGGCAGCTCCGGATTTTTGCGGCTTGCTCCGGGCTCGGGAAGGTAGACCCAGGCGGTGCCGTCGCGCTCCTGGCAGGGGTAGGCGGTGGCGTAAATTTTGTCTGGCTGCAGGATGTCGAAGCCGGTGAGCGACGGGATCTCGCGGCACTGGCCGGTGGTCGGCTCGAAGCGCCAGCCGTGGTATTTGCACTGTACGGTTTCGCCATCGCACCAGCCGGCGCTTAGCGGGATGCCGCGATGCGGGCAGAGGTCGCGCATGGCGAAGAGGGTGCCATCATTCTTACGGCCAAGGACCAGCGGCACGCCGAGCAGCAGCGCGGTGGTCATTTTGGCCTTGCGCAGGGTGTGGACGCGCGCCGCGGGGTACCACTCGCCGAAGATGAGCTCTGCTGCGGGGCCCGGGTTGTTCGTAACTGCCACATCACTATTCTAGTCGCCACGGAAGCGGGTGCCCCGGGTCTCGCTTCTGAGACCTGGATTTTGGTGGCTGCGATGAACCCACCTCTCAAAAGCGAGAGGTGGGGCACCCAATTCTTCGGCGGGATGTAACCTTGGAGGCGATGAGTGAGGGTGCACAGATACGTCGTAACAGGCTGCTGCTGGTGGCGCTGTGGCTGGTGTTTTATTGCTCGTTCACGCTGTTTGCGCCGCCGCTGCTGGATGACGCCGATTCGGTTCACGCGGAGGTCGCGCGCGAGATGCTGACGCGCCACGACTATGTGACGCTGTACGCGAACGGGATCCGGTACCTGGAAAAAGCTCCACTTTTTTACTGGCTCATGGCGCTGGCGATGAAGCTGTTCGGCGCGACGACTGCGGCTTCCAGGTTACCGCTAGCGCTCACAACGGGTGGGCTGGTGCTGCTGCTTGAAAGCTTTGCGAGGCGAGCCTTTGGGTCTGCGCGGGCCGGGCTGTACGCCGGGCTGATTACGCTTTCGAGCTTTGGCATCTTCATTTTCACGCGCATCAACATCCCGGACGCGCTGGTCTGCCTGCTGCTGACGGCCGCGCTCTATGCCTTCTGGACGACGGAGCTAGACGACACTTCCACGCTGCGGCCTGCGCTCGTCTTTGCGTCAGTCCTGGCGCTGAACGTTCTCACAAAAGGCTTGATCGGCATCGTATTCCCGCTCGGGATCGTTGCGGTCTACCTGCTGCTGACGCGGGGTTGGCGCGGCGCATGGACTCGTGTGCTGCAACTAAAGCCGCTCGCGGGGACGCTGCTCTTCTTCGCCATTGCGACGCCGTGGCACATCCTCATCGCGCTGGCGAACCCAGGCCACGGCAACCCCGGCGACCTCGCCCGAGTGAACGGCCACTGGCAAGTGCCGCTGCCGACCGACGGCAACGTACACGGCTGGGCATGGTTCTACTTCGTCAACGAGCAGGTGTACCGCTACCTGAACCTGCGCGTACCGCATGACTACGACACGGCGCCGCTATGGTTGTTTCTCGGGCTGATCTTTGTGTGGCTGATGCCGTGGAGCGCGTATCTGCCAACCGCGCTTAGGCAGGCGTGGCCTGGCTGGCAGCGGCTTCGTAGCCGAACCCTGAACGCCGTAGAAAAGACCAACCTGCTGCTGCTGGTTTGGGCCGCGCTGCCGCTTGCTTTCTTTTCGCTTTCCACGCGGCAGGAGTACTACGTGCTGCCGAGCCTGCCGCCAATAATTTTGTTGATTGCTCGCTTTCTGGCCGACGCCAGCATCTTCAACAACGCCAGCGAACTCAAGTTGCCGAGCGGTCCGCCCATCGTTTTTGTCCATGAGAGTAGTCCTTCCGGGCCCAGCGCTGCAACGCGCGCGATCCGCAGCGGAGTTGCCGCACGATGGATCGCGACAGGACTGCTCGTTATTGGCACGGTGCTGGCGGCCGCTACTACGTTCTTTCTTGTGAAGACGAAGGCACCTGCGCCGACGACCGATCTCGCCTCGCTCCTTCAGCAGAACCCGGGGGACTACGCGCTTTCGTTTGGGCATTTTCTGGATCTGAATGCGCAGGCACTGGGATTCTTCCGGCTGCCGCTTGCGCTTACCACCATTGCGCTTTTCTTCGGTCCGCTTCTCCACTTCATCCTTCGTCGGCGGGCTCGGCCGCATGCTGCTGTGCTCATTCTTGCAGCCGCCGCTTTCCTCTTTCTGTTTGCCGCGCATCTTGGCCTGCGGACGTTTTCACCGACGCTGACCTCCGCGCAACTCGCTGAGGCTATTCGCCCGCGATTGCGGCCGGGTGACCTGATCGCCATCCACGGCGAGTACGAAGCGGGGAGCACGCTCGGCTTTTACCTGCGCCGCAGTGACATACACATCGTTGAAGGGCGCAGCTCAAACCTTTGGTACGGCAGCTTTTTTCCGGACGCGCCGCGTATCTTTGAAACGCGAGAAAGCATCACGCAGAAATGGTCCGGCCCACAGCGCATCTTCCTCTGGCAAGACCCGCAGGACCATGACCGCCCACCGCTGCCGCTGAGCCCTGTGTACGTGATCGCGAGCAGCGGCGGGCACCAGATCCTGAGCAATCAACCCGACCGCTGAAAGGGCTGCGATCGACACGTCCAACTGCAAATTCAACACTTTTGAAAGCGAGGTCGTCATGACCGTAGAGATCGATAATCCAGAATAGAGCTCGAACAGGAATGCCTGTATATGCCGGTCGAGTATTGCCGATAACTCAGCCGATCGCCGAGCTTGATGGACGTCTTACGGCGCGCTGTAGCCGAAGCGGGATTACTTTACTGATTGCAGACGGCCTTATCGCCGCAACTGCTCTTATGCATGATCTGACCCTTGTCACTCGGAATACGAAAGACTTCACACACACTGGGGCTAAACTATTCAAACCGTGGGAGCTTTAGCATTGCGTCTACGCATGACGACCTCTGGCTGGTGATGCTCTTCGCCATCCTGGGGCTGGCCCTCCTGTATTGCGTAGCAGCAGTCATTCCCGGTTCGCTCGGCATGGAGATTCATTTCACCCATTAGCCGTATCCACCAGCTACAATCAACCCGACCATGCCAGCTCCTGCGCACGAACTTCGCCACGTCCCGCTTTTCGCTCTTCTCGATGACGATGAGCTTTCCGTGCTTGCCCAGCAGGTAGAGCTCAAGCCGTTTGCCGCGCGCCAGCGGATCTATAAATTGGGCGACGCCGGCGACCGCGCCTACATCCTGATGTCCGGCGCCGTGCAGGTCACCACGGTTGACGAGGACCAGCAGCAGGTCGTCGTGCATGAGCCGCAGCATGGTGAGTTTTTTGGCTTCGCGTCCATGCTTGACGCCAGCCCGCACCAGACCTCCGCGATGGCGACCGAGGACTCCGTCTGCCTGGAAGTGGACCGCAACGACATCACAATTCTGCTCAAAACCAAGCCGCTCGCCGGCATGGATATGATGACCGTACTGGCGCGCCAGTTCCATGCGTCGCAGGCGCTGATCCGGCTGCGCGCGGCGCGTAACCCGAATGTAGTCATTGAAGAGGAAGAGACGCGCGGCGAAAAGGTCGCGGATAAAGTGGCCAGTTTTGGCGGCTCGTGGACCTTCATCATTACCTTTGCCGTCGTGCTGGTCACTTACATCACCATCAATGTGGTTCTGACCCAGGTCGCCCCCAAGTACGCCTGGGACGTCTACCCGTTCATCCTGCTGAATCTGTTTCTATCCATGCTCGCCGCCATCCAGGCGCCGGTGATCATGATGAGCCAGAACCGCCAGGACAAGAAGGACCGGCTGCGCTCTGAGCTTGATTTCGACGTCAATGTGCGCGCCGAAAGCGAGATTCAGGCACTGACGCGGCGGCTCGCCGAACTGCATGACAAGCTGGACGACGTGGACTGTCTGCTGCGTAAGCAATAGGCAGACAGCGTCACTTTGCCGGCGCGAACCGCTGCATTTCGACCTCCGGATAAGCCGGGATCGTTCCCTGCCCTTTGAGCGTTTGATCGAAGAATCCCAGCACCAGCCCACGCGTAATCTGGCGTGCGCGCGCACCCTGGATGGGCCCGGTGTGCGTCAATCGCTGCACGGGCGAGACCAGCGTCTGGTCCGTAAAATCCAGGTGCTGCGTGCCTTCAACGTAGGCTCGCAAGCCACCATACTTCGCCAGCGAATCCTCCACCGCCGTGTTGTCCGCCAGGTCCACCTGCGTGTCGACATCGACCGCCGGGCGCCGCACCTTGCCGGACTGTTCGTAGACGAACAGCACCGGCTGCGTTGTCCTGCCGGCCATGCCATTCAGTGTCCAGCCATCCAGATTTATGGCGCTTTTGATTCTGGGATCGGCACCCAGCAACGCAATCGAAGTCGCCCCGCCGAACGAGTGGCCAAACGCGCCAACGCGGGTCAAATCCATGCGCGGCGTGCCCCAGGGAAAGCCCGTCGCAGAGCCTTCAGCCCCCATGCGGGCCAACTGGTTCAGCACAAAACGGCTGTCCTGCACCCAGATCGCCAGCTCCTGCGCCCATGCCGCTTCAAGCGCTTCCGCTGTCGGAGTTTTTTCGGCAGATATTGCATCAAGCTTGTCAGCCGCGACCAGCCCGTGGTCCGTATCAACCAGTGCGCCGTTATACGGATGATCAAGCGCAACCACGATATAACCATGGCTCGCCAGGTCTTCCGCCAGGAACGTATTTTGCACGCGCGAGCCGCCCCAACGCGGGTTGAAGATCAGAACCGGGAACGCCTGGTTCGTCACCGGTTTGGCTTCCAGCAACGAGTTCGTTCGCAGTACGGACTTGTATCCCGACCTGGCGCTAAGCTCATTGCCCTGTGCGTAGTGCTCCAGGCCAAGCCCTGTGTGCGCCTCCGCCGGGTACCAGAACTGCACGATGACCTCGCGGAAAAGCTCACGCGTGTGGTGCTCGATGCCGTTCGGGCCGCGCGTCAAATCGTGCATGGACCCGCTGTAGACGCCGACCGCGTACTGCCCCGTGGGCTTCGGCAGATCGAACATGGGCAGCACCCAGCTGAACCAAAGGCTGGCCACGCAGCACGCCAGGGCAAACCATGCGGAGGCTTTCACGACCGGCGCACCGTGCTCTTCATGCAGCATCGCAAACTGCACCACCACCAGCAGACCCAGCGCGAAATAGAGCGGAAACACCTGCCAGTGCAGGCCTTCAACCGTGAAATGTTTGTACAGGACCACCAGAACAGCCGCGCAATAGACCCAGCGCATCCACGTCCTGGGCTGAATCAGCAGCACGCCGCCCGCACCCACCACAATCAGTCCCAGCAGGCCATATTCATACCATTGCATGGGTTCAGGATACCGCGTTGCCGTCAGTGATTCGGGCGATGCGCCCGTCGCGTAAGCGGAAGGTTTCGTCGCGCCAGACCACTGTATCGCCGGCAAAGCTCCACAGCCAGAACAGCAGGCCGAAGGCATCGCGAAGTGGTAGCAGCCACAGATCGCGCAGCACCTGCTCATCGCGCAGCACGCCCACCCCCACCGTAAGCGCGACGGCTACGCGCGCCAGCAAGGCCAGGCTCAGCAGCGAAAATGACCACAAAGCGCCGCCGCTCGCAAGCACCGTAAGCAGCGCCCACGGCACGCAATACGTGATGCCGAGCCCCAGGTAGCCGGCCTTCCGGGAGTCTCGCGTGGACCGCGCCCAACGCATCTGGTGATTCCAGAAGTCGCGTAGACCATAGGCCGGCACGGTGGTTTCTACGCGCTCGCCACAGAGTGCGACTCGGTACCCTGCCGCGGCAATACGCTTGCCGAGCTCGTAGTCATCCGCCAGGTATTCCACCAGCGGGGCCAGTCCGCCGGCCTGGGCGAGCGCCGTTTTCGTCATTGCGAGCGTGGACCCGAGGCCGAAGCGGATGCCGCCTTCCAGCAGACGTGCGGTCAGTACTCCGGGCATGAAATCGGTCGAAATGCCGAGCGCTTCAAGCTTTGCCCACACCGTTTTTTCGCGGCCGCCGGCGCCGGTGCGGCCCAGGTAGGGCGCGGTCACCATGCCGACTTTCGAGTCGGTAAAGAAGCGCATCACGCCATGCACATAGCCGGGCGGGACGAAGATATCGCTGTCGTTGATGATGATGTGCTCGTAACTGGCGTGCGGGAGCATCTGGACGAGGTTTGAAACCTTGCCGCTGGTCCCGAGGCGCTCGGGGCACTCGACCAGCTTGATGGCCATGGCAGGGAATTCAGCACGCAGGCGCTCGACTTCTGCAACCGCTGGGTCGTCCATGCGGTGCACACCGAACACCAGCTCGACTGGGCCGCTGTAGACCTGCTGGCAATGACTGGCGAGGCCCACGTACATCCTTGGATCGACGCCTTTGAGCGGCTTCAGCAGCGAAACGCCTGCCACGCCCGCGTCAGCAGGCGCTGTTTGCACGACAGTTCGCACATAGCTACGTGCGCCCCACAGCGCAAGCATCATGTAAACCATGCCGGCGAGAGTGAGTGCAGCCACGATCGCTTCGACCAGGGTCCCCATGAAATTAGTCTACCGAATGCCGCGCCAGGGGCAGGAGAGGCAATAGGAAAGATATGGAACAGGATGCCTCCCAAAGCCGCGAGCGACAAAATCGTGGCATGGAAGCAGCGTTTCTTCGAAGTCAACTCACGAATGCGTTCCCCTCATCGACTTGTCGCACCGCCGGCTACTCGTAGCGCAAGGCTTCGATCGGGTTCAAGTTCGCCGCTTTGTACGCCGGGTAAATTCCAAAAACCAGGCCGATCAAACAGGCCGAGCCGAAGCCGAGCGCGACCCAGAAAACCGAGACCGAAGACGGCAGCAGGTAGCTCAATCCAGTGCCGATCGCACTTCCCACCAGCACCCCAATCACGCCGCCGACCGCGCAAAGCGTGACCGCTTCCAGCGTAAATTGCGCCAGAATCGTTCGTTTGGTCGCGCCAATTGCCTTGCGAATCCCAATCTCTCGCGTGCGCTCCGTGACGCTGACCAGCATGATATTCATCACGCCCACGCCACCCACCATCAGCGCCACGGACGACAGAGCAAACAGCAGCAAAAAGAGCCCGCCGGAAATCTGGTTCCACAACCGCGTCAACGAGTCCGTGCCGAAAACCGCAAAGTTATCCGGCTTTTCGTTCGGAACCTTGCGGCGCCGGCGCAGCAGCTCAGTCACTTCATCCGTCACGATCGGGACGTTCTTAACGTCGTCATACTTGAGCGTGATCCAGTAGTCCAGGTCTTCCGGGTGCAGCTTGTGGAAGGTCGTAATGGGCAGGTAGGCGAAGTTATCTTCCGGGTTCTTTCCGCCGCCAAAGGGTGTCTTCTTCTTCTCCACCACGCCGACGACCGTCAGCGTCAGCCCGCCCGCGGTGACCTCCTTGCCCAGCGCCGCGTCCGCGCCAAAGAGCTGATCCGCGGTGTCATATCCCAGCACAACGACGCTGCCGGCACGCTCCTGATCGCCTTCATTGAAGAAACGCCCATCGCGCAGAACCAGGTTGCCGATTTCTTCCTGCGCCGGCGTGTAGCCACCCAGGATGGTGTTCTGCATCTTGCGTCCGCCGCCAGCAATCGCGGTGGACCCGCCACCCGGGCCGTTGCTGCGATCCTGGTGGCGCAGTTGCGGCGACACAGCCACGACGTGCGGCAGCCCGCGCATCGCCATCGCGTCGTCATAGGTCAGCTGCTTGCGAGAAAGCATTTCCGTCGTTGGCCGCTGCCCGATCGCCGGAAAGCGAAACACGAACAACACGTTCGAGCCCAGCGACTCCACAAAATTTCCCACCGTGGAGTTCAGCCCGTTCACCACAGACGAAATCACGATCACGGTCATCACGCCAATGACGATGCCGAGAATCGTAAGCCCGCTGCGCAGCTTGTTCTCGCGCAGGGTGTCGAACGCCATCGTTACGGTTTCTTTGGTCGATCCAGCCATGTGCTACTCCTAGAACTCACCACGGATAAAAGGGATAAGTACGGATCAAGACGGATAAAGCAGCCTTAGTCTCATCACTTCGTTATCAGTTCTCATCCGTTTTTTATCCTTCTTATCCGTGGTGGGTCTGTTCTTAGTCAGCCCGCAGCGCCACGATCGGGTCCAGATCTGCAGCTTTGCGCGCCGGGTAAACTCCAAAAAACAGCCCCGTCGCAGTCGACATCACCAGCCCGGCCAGCACACTCCAAACCGCAACCGACGACGGGAATCCCGCAAATACCGTCACAATTTCCGCCACGCCAATCCCGACAATTACCCCGATTGCGCCGCCGACCAGAGACATCAACGCCGACTCAATCAGGAACTGCATCAGGATGTCCTGCCTGCGCGCACCCAGCGCTTTGCGAATGCCGATCTCGCGCGTTCGCTCCGTCACGCTGACCAGCATGATGTTCATGATCACAATGCCGCCGACCACAAGCGAGATCAGCGCAATCGCGCCGGCAACCGCGCCAAAAGACTTCGTCAGCGAGGACGCAATGCCCACCAGCGTGTCATTCGTATCAAGCTCGAAGTCGTTCGGGTCCCCTGGCTGGTCATGCCGGCGGGCGCGCATCAGCACGCGCACCTCATCCGCCGCAGCTTCAAGCGCCGCGCCGGAAGTAGCTGCCTTTACGTAAATGATGATGTCCGACTGGGTCCCATAGGTCTTCTGAAACGTGCTCAACGGCACGCCGATGAAATTATCCTGGCTCTGCCCAAACGTACTGCCCTGCTTTTCAATCACCCCGACGACGGTGTACGGCACGCCATCCGCGCGCAGTTCCAGGCCCAGTGGATTGACCCCGGGAAACAGCTGCTCCTGAATATCCGTTCCGATGATCGCCACGTGCGAGCCGTGCTCGTCATCGACCTCCGTGAGCCCGCGGCCCTCGGTAATATCCAGGTTCTGCAGCTGCGGCATGCGCCACGTGTAGCCGCGCAGGCCGGTATCTGTAATGGACTGATTGCCGCGCACAACCTTGCCGGAACGCGACTGCTGGCCGCCGATGCCGTCGCACTTTTTGCAATTATCCTGCACGTACTTCAGGTCGTCGAACAGGATTGGTTTGCGCTTCTGGTACTTGCGGTACTCGTCTGAGCTGGTGATGACGGAAGGAAAACGCGTGACGGTGAAGACATCTGAGCCGTAGCTGGAAAACTTGTTGATCACGAACGCGTTGGCGCCGTTGACCAGCGTAACCACCGCAATCACGCTCGCAACGCCAATTACCACGCCGAGCAGCGTCAGCACCGTGCGCAGCTTGTTGGCCCACAGCGATTGCAACGCGAGCTTGAGCGCTTCCTTGAAATCCATCGTCCGCTTCCGCTCCTTGGTATTCCGTAATCTTACGCGTGCGATAGCCTACGCAGGAACGCAAGAGTTTGTTCCGCTTTGGCGGAAGAACAAACCACGGCCAACCTCGTCCACCCGATGCGGTAGACTTGTACCTGCAGGCGGCTGGATGATCGCTGCCGGCCTCACGCGCAGGCGTGTTCGCCGGGGGAGGAAAGTCCGAACTCCGCAGGGCAGTGTGCCGGATAACGTCCGGGAGGCTCGCTTCAAGGCGAGTCGACGGCCAGTGCAACAGAGAATATACCGCCCCAGCCGAAAGGCCAGGGTAAGGGTGAAAAGGTGCGGTAAGAGCGCACCGGGCCAGTGGTAACACGGGCCGCATGGTAAACCCCACACGGAGCAAGACCAAATAGGCAGGGAGTCCGGTCGCCTTCTTCGGAGCGACCGGCGCGCGTCGGCCCGGCGCGCCCAGGCGAAGAGTGCAGTGCCGAAACCTGCGGGTAGGTTGCTGGAGCGTCACGGTAACGGGACGCCTAGAGGAATGATCGTCTAAAACAAAATTCGGCTTACGGGCCGCCTGCAAACTTTTGCATCAGCACAAACCGGGTGCCCCAGGTCTCGATTTTGAGACCTGGGTTTTTGGACTGCCGCGGAGTTCCGTGGCGCAAAACCCACCTCTCAGAATCGAGAGGTGGGGCACCCGGACCCTACTGGGTTTTAGGGAGTTGGAGGAGCATGGATCCGTTGCCGGATTCCACCGTCGGCAGCTGCCCGTTCCAGCGATCAATGAGCGCCTTTGAGTTCTCGATCTTGCGCAGCTCGAGCAACTGCGGCGTCAGCGACGTCTGCCGAATCCGGTTGGCTTCCGCCTCACCCTGCGCACGCGTGACGGCAGCCTTGGCCTCACCTTCCGCTGCGGCAACGGTTTTGGCTGCTTCCGCCTGCGTCTTGGCGAGCTCGTTATTTGCCTGCTCCGCCGCCTGGATCGCCTGCGCCTTGTTCGTAATCGCTGAGGCAATCACGGCCGGTACACGCGGTGCGCCGATGAAGCCAAACTGCTGAATCCCAACGCCGACCGGGTCCATCTTCTTCTGAATCAGCGCCTCCACCTTGGCCAGGAACTCGGCCTTCTGCTCGCCATAAATCTGCTCCACGTTGTAGGTGGAAGCTACCTCGTTGAGCGAATTACGTACGATATCGCGCAGAATGCCGTGGGTAAACGTGTCCAGCTCACTGACGCGGTACTTGACATAGAAGTCCGGAACGCGGTTCGGCTCGATCGCGTAGCTCAATGAAACGTCGGCATAAATTTCCATGCCTTCCTTTGAGTTGAAGCTCATGCTCTCGTCCATGGCGCGCCCTTCGTTCAGGTTCGCGGTCCACTTGACGGTCTGGACGAACGTGGGGAACTCAATCACCTGCGAGCGCAGCGGGCTGTAAAACACCCAGCCAGTACGGATCGGGATTTCACTTGCCCCGCGTTGCGAGCCGCTGAGCACGACCTCCACCCCCACGTAGCCCGCGCCGATCCTCTTCACGGCGGCAATATAGTTGAAAAACATAATGATCAAAAACAGCACGACGCCGGCGCCAATCATCCAGCGCACAAAACCGCGCACAGCCGCCGGATTGGGCGCGTTGTAATTGCCGCTGCCCATGCTCGGGCCGGAAGACGTGTAATTGCTGAAAACGGACATAGTATTACCTCAAAAGATTGCGGAGCACGACGAAACCACCCGCTGCTAATAAAAGCAGCAGGCCGATGCCTTCGAGCACAGCCAGATTACTGGGCAGGTTGAGAAGGTGAAACGCGGCCACCATGCCTGCATAAAGCAGCACAAGGGCCAGCAGCGAGAGCAGAACTCGAATCGCGAACGGCACAAAACGCCTCGGCCATCAACAAAAGGCCCCGTACAACTACAAGCATAGTCCCCGGCCGGTACAGCGCAAATCCCGGACTGGTCCTGCGGCCTGCATAGTTCCATACGCTAAACTGCCCCCATGAGTTCCGTAGAAAATATCGCTGCCCGCGCCGTGTCCCCGGAGCTGCAGGAAGCGTTCGCGGCAGTTTCGGGCGATCGCAATCCGATGCACATGGACCCTATCGCCGCGCGGCGTACGCAGGCCGGTTTCCCTGTCGTGCATGGAGTACACACGCTGCTTTGGGCGCTGGAGTCGCTGGCTGCGGGGGGCCGGCTGGATCAGACCTTGACGCGGCTGAAGGTGCGGTTTTTGAAGTGGGTCTATATCGACGATGAGGCCGTTCTCACCGCTACGGACAAGTCTCTGCAGGTTGAGGTGCAGGGCCTGCCCGTGCTTTCCGCCGACCTGATTTTCGGCACGCCCGCCGCGCCTGGAGCCAGTGTTGCGCCATCTCCCGCCGAGCCGCTCAAGGCCGCGCTCGACCTTTCCTTCGCCGAGATGGACAAACGCAAAGGCCACGCATATGTTGCGCCCGGCAGCTCGGTTGAGGCCCTGTTTCCGCACCTCACCAGGCTTTTCGGCTCGACGATCGCCGAGATCGCCGCCTGCTCCTACATCATCGGGATGGAGGCGCCGGGGCTGCACTCCATGTTTTCAAAGCTCGACCTGACCTTGACGCCTGTGCCTGATGACGCGCGTACCGCACTGGCGTATGAGGTCACATACCACGACGAGCGCTTCCGCAAGGCGCGCATCGGCGTCACGGGGCGTGGGATCAGCGGCACGCTCGACGCCTTTGTACGCACGCCGCCGGTCGCGCAAGCCGGGCTGGCGGAGCTCGCCGATGCGGTCACTCCGGGTGAATTTGCCGGCATGCGCGCGCTGGTTGTCGGCGGCTCACGCGGGCTGGGCGAGCTGACCGCCAAGCTGATCGCGCTCGGCGGCGGGCACCCCACCCTGACCTACGCGCTGGGCAAGGCGGACGCAGAAAAGGTGCTCGCCGAGATCAAAGCCGATGGTGCTGAAGCCGACGCGATTCAGTACGACATCCGCCAGGCCCCCGCCGCGCAGCTTGGGTCGCAGGCCTACACGCATCTGTTCTACTTCGCGACCAACACCATCTTCCGCCCCAAAGCCGCGCTCGTTTCTGCCCCGGTCCTGACGGACGCCGTCGCTTTTTACCTGGTCGGCTTCCATGATCTGGCTGCGTATCTGGCCCAGCAGGGCCCGCTGGTGGCGAATTATCCATCGACCGTTTACGTGGAGGAGCGCCCCGCCGGCCTGACCGAATACGCCATGATCAAGTCCGCCGGCGAGCAGATGTGTCGCGACATGAATGAGCACACGCCGAACCTGCGCATCGTCATCAGCCGCCTGCCCCGGCTCCCGACTGACCAGACCGCCGGCGTAATCCCGGAGCGCGATCTGAGCGCGGCCGATGTGTTGTTGCCGATCGTGCGCGAGATGAAGGCGATGACTGCTTAGCCCACATCGACGCTACTCTCTGCTCAATCAGCCTCAGAATTGTCATCCTGAGCGAAGTTTGGCGCGGTCTTTCGCCAAACGCAGTCGAAGAAGGACAATTTGTTCATTGACATTGAGGGCGATACTCGCTGATCGACAACTTTACTTCGCGGCCGGAACCTCCTTCCAGGTCGCCAGCCAATCCCCCAACTGTTCAATCTCTTCCGGCTTCAACACGCTGCCAAATTCAGGCATCTCCCCGCCACCCTCGCGGATTTGCCGCACAATCTTGGCCCGGCCAAAATTGCTGCCGACGCCCACCAGCGACGGCCCCTTTTCCGTACCCTTGCCCGCGCCGCCGTGACACTCGGTGCAGCCGGCGGTCTGGTAAACCTTCTCGCCCGGCAGCTTTTCTGGCACCGGTGGGGCTGCAAACGCCAGCCCCACCGCTCCAGCCACCAGCATTGCAACCCCTGCCCTTTGCCTCATCCCGAAAGTCTATTCCACTGCGCCGGGATAGATGCCCTTGATAGGTGCGCTGCGCTTGATGTCGTTTTCCGGGTGCGGGAACGGCTTGCGCGGCATCATTTCATCACGCTGCGACGTGTTGTAGAGGAAGATCGCCTCCACCACCGCCGCCTGCGCCAGGTCCGCCGCGTGCAAACGGTCATAGGTGTCCATGTCCGAGTGGTGCACGCGCGTCTCATAATCCATCGGGTCCTGGATGAACTGGAAGCCCGGCAGGCCCACCGCGTCGTAGCTCAGGTGGTCCGTGCCGCCCGTGTTGCGATAGCTGATAGTTGAAACGCCCAGGTCCCCCAGCGGCGCGATCCACTGCTTGAAGATCGGCGCAATCGCCCAGTTTTCCTGCGTATAGACGCCGCGAACCTTGCCCGTACCGTTGTCCAGGTTGTAGTAGGCGTCCAGCGTTTCCCACTCTTTGGTCGTTGTCAAAGCGCCGCGCGGACGCAGAAAGGCCGGCACGCTGGGGTCCGACGGGACCTCCGCAAACGTTCCAAAATGCGCCTTCACGTAGCCCTGCGAGCCGTAAAGGCCCTGCTCTTCCCCCGACCACAATGCGATCCGCAACGTGCGTCGCGGCTCAATGTTCAACGCCTTCAGGATGCGCATGGCTTCCATCGCGACGATCGAGCCCGCGCCGTTATCGGTCGCGCCCGTGCCCGAAATCCAGGAGTCCAGATGCCCGCCGACCATGACCACTTCGTTCTTCAGCCTGGGGTCGGTGCCGGGGATCTCGGCGACCGTATCAAAGCCATGCTCATGGTCGCCCGTGAACCTGGTATCGATGTTGACCTCAAGCGTGACCGGCACGTGCGCCAGGCTCATGCGCGCCAGGCGGTTGTAGTGCTCGATCATCATGACCGCGTTGGGGATGGTGACCTTGTTTTCCGGCTTTTGCGCGGCCTGCGCCAGGTTGGCACCGTTATCGTCAAAAATGACGCCCGTGCCGCCGCCATTGCCGCCATCGCGGGAAGGCGTAATGATGGCCAGCACGCCTTCCGTCGAGAACATTTTCATTGCCGCGGCACGCAGCTTCGTCAGCCGCGCGCGCTCCGCCAGGAGCTGCTGGATGTTCTGCTGCGGTCCACCGCGGCGTCCATCGCCCGTGGGATATTTTTCCATCTCCGCCAGCTCTGCGTCGGTGTAGCGGCTGAACAGGGGCTCGGTGATATCAGGCGTCGCGCGCATGGCGCCGAGCAGGATAATCTTGCCGCCCAGCGTGCCTTTCATCTTGTCCAGGCTTTCCAGCGTGGCGGTCGTCGTGTCGAAGTAAACGAGTTCACCCTTTACCGCACCCGGCGTCGCCGGCGACCACGGGGCAGCCTGCATCCAGAGCGGTTCCGGGTCTGGCGAGACCATGCGGGCCCACGTATTGATCTGCTGCCAGCCCATGCCGAACTCGCCCCAGTCTTCCAGGTGCGCGTTCACCAGGCCGAACTTCGTCAGCGTATCGCGCGTCCAGGCATTCGCCTTCGCCATGTTGGGCGAGCCCGTCAACCGCGGTCCAATGCCATCCGACAACGCCGCGCCCAACTCCATCACGTGCGAGTGGCGCAGGCCTTCCTCGCGGATCCGTGCGTACATCGTCAGGTCGATGGCTTCTGTCGCCGGCTGCGGCCCATAGTATTGCGGCAGGTTCTTTTCGGCCTTCTTTTCCGCCTTGTTCTGGGCGTAGAGCAGCGGGGAGCCAAGGGCGGCAAGCAGACCGAGAGAGACAGCGCGGCGAAACACGGGCATGGGCGAAAGCTCCTTGTGGCAGATAAGTAGTGATGAGCCGCTAGAGTAACAGACCATTCCCAGAGAGTCCGCTAGACCGGCTGCTCCGACCGCTGCCCTGTCCTTAAAACCCGTTCAAATCCACCGTCCTTACCCGGCCCCCCCAAACCCTGTCATCCTGAGCGGAGTTTGACGGCTCTTCCGTCAAACGCAGTCGAAGGACCTGCATGTCCTCTTGCACCAGCGGCACGCTCAAAAAAATGCAGGTCCTTCGACTACGACCCGCACGATGAGGCCGTGCAAGTCTGCGCTCAGGATGACAAATTAGTGGGTGGAGAATTGCTGTAAAGACCGGCGTCCCCTGAAGCCAGCCATGTCCTTCTAATCCGGAACAGATCGCTCTCTTTCTGCCCCCCCAAACCTTGTCATCCTGAGCGGAGTTTGACGGGCTCTTCCGTCAAACGCAGTCGAAGGACCTGCATGTCCTCTTGCACCAGCGGCACGCTCAAAGAAATGCAGGTCCTTCGACTACGACCCGCACGATGAGGCCGTGCAAGTCTGCGCTCAGGATGACAATTTTGTGGGTAGGGGACTGCTGTAAAGACCGGCGCCTCCGGAGAAGTCAGCCATGTCCTTCTAACCCGGAACAGATCGCTGCCTTTCTGCCCCCCCCCCAAACCTTGTCATCCTGAGCGGAGTTTGACGGGCTCTTCCGTCAAACGCAGTCGAAGGACCTGCATGTCCTATTGGACCAGCGACACGCTTAAAGAAATGCAGGTCCTTCGACTACGACCCGCACGATGAAGCCGTGCAAGTCTGCGCTCAGGATGACGAATTTGTGGGTGGGGGATTGCTGTAAAGACCGGCGCCTCCGGAGAAGTCAGCCATGTCCTTCTAACCCGGAACAGATCGCTCTCTTTCGGCCCCCCCCCAAACCTTGTCATCCTGAGCGGAGTTTGACGGCTCTTCCGTCAAACGCAGTCGAAGGACCTGCATGTCCTATTGGAGCAGCGGCACGCTAAAGGAATGCAGGTCCTTCGACTACGACCCGCACGATGAAGCCGTGCGGGTCTGCGCTCAGGATGATAATTTTGTGAGTTGGCGAAGGGGGAGCTGTAAAGACCGCCACGTCAATACTCACACCGCTCAAACGTAAAGTCCGCCCACACACGACTCTGCTTCACGCTACATTCCGCAACAACCGACCCAGCCAGCGACGAGCGTCCACCCACAAACGCCGGGCCCTGCTCATGCGTTTCAATCTGCAACTTGCTGCAGTCTTTCGCCGTGATCAGCCAGCCACCGGTGAACAGCGTCTTCAGCCGAAGGTCATACCCGCCGCCATCCGCGCGCAGCACGTTCAACTGCATGGGCTGATCCGGCGCCGGCGGGTCGTTATTACCGTTGTAGCGGGAATCGTGATCGGCAGGATTTTCCCAGACAAACGTCGCGAGCGTGCGGGTCTGGGCGTCAGGCAGCGCGTCCTTAGGGTCCCGGCTGCAGCCCATGGGAGTCCTGTTCCACTCACCAAAGGCCGGGCCTATGCTGGCGAAAGTGCCCTTGGCAGCAAAGAAATTGCGATGGCAGCCGGAGAGTAGAACCAGCGCGGCAAGACAGCAGAAGCCGCGTGGAAAGGTCATCGGCCAGCCCGAACAGCGGAGTAAAACACCCCGCAGGCGCTGATGACGATGCGTCCCGACCCAGCCAGCAGGATCGTGTCGCCGGGGACCTCGGTCGTGGCGCCGGTGATGTCGGCATCCTCATGCTGCAGGTCAATTTCCTGCACGGATGGCGCGCGCACGCCCAGTTCGGCGAGATCGATTTTGTACTCATCCTGAAATTTGCGCAGGCTCAGCGTGCGCGTCAGCGCCTCTGCAATGGCGTAGTCGCCGCCATGCCAGGTCAGCTTGCCGGGCGTATAACGCAGCGTGGTGCCGAGCAAGCTTTTGGCGCGCTCCGCATCCCAGCACTGCGGATTCTTCGTCGGCAGAATTTTTACGATCTTCCACGAGCCCGTCACGGATGCGGGCATCGCCTGCGCGCGTGCGGCGATGGCGGAACAGGCAAGCAGGAATGCGAGGCTGGCGGTCTTGATCGTCACGCGTGGAATCTCCCTTGACCCAGTGTATCGGCGTTTGCTGCTCGCCTGCATCTGAACCAGCATGCCCTACCCTGTGACGCCGGACGGGCGCTATTTTGTAGTCCGCGGCCGGCTTTGGCGATGCACCAACCCCGCACTCGACCCCGCGCTGCGAGCCGCGCTGGTGCATGAGTTGATGCAGGCTCGGCGCGCCAAGCAGACCGCCATGAAGGCCGGCGACGCAGCCGCACGGGAGGCCGCAAGGCAGCGCATCGATACAACCAAACACGGACTAGGCGAGCGTGGCCCGGTATGGTGGACCGACCCCGCGCCAGACGTAAACCGGCACATGGCCAAAAATACCGGCTACGCGGATTGGTATGCATCGCTGGCGGCGGAAAAGCCCGACGTAGAATAAAGCTGATACCCGACTATCTATAGAAGCAAGGGAGCTGCCATGTTTCGCGTGAAAGAGAGTATCCACGTCCAGGCGCCGCTTGAACGCTGCTTCCTGCTGGCGACCAACATCGGGCTCGTTGAGCAGACGATTGGCATGCACCCGCGCGTGCGCTCCGGGTACAAGACCCAGGGGTTGATTGAGGGTGGCGACCGCGTGCTTTGGAAGGGCTGGAAGTTTGGCTTGCCCAGCACGCATGAAACGCTGATCACGGGCTTTGAGCGGCCAAACTTCTTTCAGGATTCCATGGCTCGCGGCATGTTTTCCAGCTTCTCGCACGACCACCGTTTCGACGAAGTTGACGGTCAGACTTTGATGATCGATATCGTCCGCTTTGCGCTGCCCCTGGGGCCGCTGGGCAAGGCCATTGGCAAGGCGATTGTGGTGCCGCACGTGCTGAACCTGCTGATGCGGCGCTTCCAACTGCTCAAGCGCGTTGCCGAAAGCGACGAGTGGGAGCAGTACGTGCGCTAGGAACCACTTGCGCCGCCCCCGCATCCTACGCGGAAGAGGTGAGCGTGATGAAGGCAATCGTTCTGCATGAGTTTGGTGGGCCGGGTCATCTGAAGTATGAGGACCGTGAGGATCCAGTCGCGGGTGAAGGCGAGGTGCTGGTGCGGGTTTCTGCCGCCAGCATCAACCCGGTGGATTGGAAGTTGCGCACGGGATCCCTGCAGGCCTATATGCCGCTGGACCTGCCGGCCGTGCTGGGCAGAGATCTTGCCGGCATCGTGCGCGCCGTGGGTGATGGTGTCACGGATTTCGAACCCGGCGACCGCGTTTTTGCGCTGGCAAATGCGACTTACGCGGAACTCTGTGTCGTAAAAGCGAGCGAGCTGGCCAAGCTGCCGGAGGGGATGGACCTGGTCAATTCCGCCGCGCTTCCGCTCGTCACGCTGACGGGCGAGCAGTTGATCCGCGTCGGCACGGGAATACAAGCAGGCGAAACGGTCTTGATTGCCGGCGCGCTGGGCGGCGTGGGGCGCTCCGCGATCCGGGCCGCAAAGGATGCCGGGGCAAAGGTAATCGCCGGCGTTCGCCACAAGCAGTTGAAGGAAGCCGCAAGCCTGGGTGCGGACGCGGTCGTCGCGCTGGATGATGAAGATGATATGGCTGAGGTGGGCTATGTTGACGCGGTTGCAGACGCGGTTGGCGGCAAGACGGCCGAATTGCTGATCGCGAAGGTAAAGCCGGGTGGAGTGTTTGCCACGGTCGTTGGTGCACCGCCGGCCAATGCGGCGCTGAACCCTACGATCAGGATCGTCCCTGTGCGTTGCCAGCCCGATCCGGCGACGATGATCAAGATGGCGGAGCACGTGCACCGTGGCGAGCTTGTCATCCCGATTGACCGCATCATCGCGCTGGAAGATGCCGCAGAAGGTCAGGAAGCGGCCGAAAAAGGCGGGATCGGAAAGGTAATTTTGACGAACTAAGTCTGCGCCAGAAGAGCTTATTCATGAGCGCGATGATCGCCGCAGCACCATAAAGGAGCGTGTAGACCCCGGGAGCTACCGCGACGAGGCTGTTGCCCGTCGCGGTTTCAATGCGGGGCGAGCAAAGCGTGAGGATGAACGTGAATAGGCCGCAAGGGAAGCCGAGGATCAGCAGCAGCTTCAGCAGGGCTTCTGACCCGCTGTCATCGTTGAAATCCAGCACCAGCGAAGGCAGGTTGGCCGGATCTTCCAGGCGGTATTGAAGGATGACCCAGTAGCCGCGGCGAGCGCGAAAATGCCCAGGCCGACGATCAGTAAAGGTGGCATGGCTAGGGTTTTGCTGCGTGCTGCGCCGGGTGCAGGACCAGGTGGCGCTGGGGGCCTTCGCCTTCAGACTGCGTGGTCAGGCCGCTGGGAGTCAGGGCCAGGTGCAGCAGGCGGCGCTCGCGCGAGTTCATGGCCGGGAAGCGGAATGCCTTGCCGGTGCGATGCACCTGCTCCACCGCAGCCTGGGCAGAGCGCTCGAGCACACGTTGACGATTGGCTTTGAAGTTTCCGGCGTCGAACGAAACCTGGTCGTGCTGGTGCGGCTCCAGGCGCAGGGCCTGGGTGGCCAGGTGTTCCAGCGAGAGCAGCAATTCAGCGTTACGCGCGATCAGATGCTGTACATCCGGCCCCGTAAAAACAACGGCCAGCAGCGGTGCAGGCGTAATGGTGTAGCTGAGCTCGAGATGGCTTGCGCGCAAAATCGTCTGGAGCAAATCGTCAACGAGCGACGTTTGAGCGGTGGTCATGGTGAAGCGTCTCCTGACGCGGGGAAGAGACGCGTGCGCTGGCTACGCTTTGAAGATTAGGTTGGATTGCAGGCGCTGGGAAGTTACTTTGATGACACCTCTGTTGAAACGCAGAAAAAGCGCCGGGATCATTTCCGGCGCTTTCTGACGTTCAAAGGTACTAGCGTCGAGCGGGTTTGCCCTGGATAGTGCGCGGTCCGTTGCCCCGTGGGCCCACGCCTTCTCCAGCCTTGCGGCGCGCGCGCTTGGCAGCAATTTCACGCATTTCCTGGCCGATGCTGGTGCGGTTCATGATCGCCTGCGTGGCGATCGAAATCAGGTTGCCAACCGACCAGTAAAGCGCCAGACCGGACGCGTAACGCCACGTCATGTAGCCGGAAACCGCGGGCATCATGAATGCCATCATCTTCTGCTGCTGCGGATCGACACCCGGGCTGGGCGTGTAGAACTGCACCAGAAACTGGCTGACGACCATCAGGATCGGAAGGATATGGTACGGGTCCGCGGCGGAAAGATCCGGCAGCCAGTACCAGTGCGCCTGGCGCAGCTCGACCACCTTGGGCAGCATGCCGAAGAACGCCAGCAGCAGAGGCATCTGGATCAGGGTTGGCAGGCAGCCGCCGAACATGTTGACGCCGTTATCCTTCTGCAACTGCATGACCTCTGCGTTCATGTCATTGCGCTTGGGGTCGGTCATCTTCAGGTTCTTGTACTTGGCCTTGATGGCGTCCATCTGCGGCTGGATGCGCTGCATCTTCAGGCCGGACTGCATGGTCTTGATGCGCAGCGGCAGGATGATGATGTTGATCAGCAGCGTGATCAACACGATATCCCAGCCCCAGCTCTTGTTTACGTGCTCGTTGATCCAGCGCAGCGTATAGAACAGCGGCTTGCCAACGATGGCGAAGAAGCCAAAATCGAGCAGCGGCTCAAGCGTCGCGCTGGGCTGGCCGGTGGGGTGCACGGTCTTCAGGACCTGCACGGCTTTGGGCCCTGCAAAGAGCCGAACCTGCGTGTGGCCGGAAAGATCGCCCATGGCCGCGCCCAGGATTGGCGCTTTGACTTCATCCTTGGCCGGGTCCTTGTGGGGCGCTACGGGTGTGCCCTGGCCCAGACCGTTATGGCGCTCGGCCTTAGGCACGATGATTTCATGATGCAGCGTGACGAAGCTGGCGTTATCGGGCGCATCCGGCAGAAAAATGGACGCAAAGTAGAGGTCCGAGGTGCCGGCCCAGTCAAAGTTGCCGGTCAGCGTGGCGCCCTCGTGGACGTCCTTGGCGCCGTCATGCTTTTCCTTGGTGTTCTGGCTGAAATCGATCTGCGCGCTGTTGTACGCGAGCGCGTCTTCCTGATCGCCAAAGCCGCCGGGCCAGGTCAGCAGCGCGCGGATGGGCGCACCATTGCGCAGGACTTGCGTGTCCGCATGCAGCACGTAATCGGTGCCAAAGGAGAACGTCTTGGTGACTGCGTACTCGCCCTGCACGTACTTGAAGGTCAGGTCAGCGGGCGCGTTGAGCGTGCCGGTAGCGCTGGGCTGGTAGAGCGCGTTGGCCAGGTTGGCGGTCAGGCTGGCGTCATACGTCCAGAGCGAAAGCGGATAGCCGATCTGCTGCGCGGCCTGTGTGTGGATCAGGTCCAGCGGCTTACCGTAGGAATCCTTGTACTTTTTAAGGATCCAGCTGGTCGCCTGCGCGCCACGGTTTGAGAATGTGATGCGGTAGAGCTCATTCTCAACAACGGTCGTCGACTCAGACGCGGCAACGACGGCCGGCGTAACGGGAACCTGGATCGTCTGCCCATCGACTGTGGCAGCCACCGTTGGGAGCGGCGCGGGGTTCTGCTGGTTTGTGGCTTGATTTGAGGTTTGGGCGGGCGCCTGGGGCGAGGCCGTCTGCGGGTTCTGCTTTGAGCGGTAATAATTGAAGCCCGTCAGCGCCAGCAGCATGACGACCATCAGGATCAGCAACGGCTTGGTATCCTGCGAGGAGCCGCCGGACTGATTAGGATTCTTGAACTCTGCCACTTGGGTTTCCTGTGCTTTCTGGTACGTCGTTCTACAGTGCTGATACGCAGCTGTGGATAAGCCTGTTCCCAATGGTAAATGGTGCGGGCCTATGCGCGTGCGGCATGGTGCTATGCCGTTGCATCATGGCCTGGAGCCCTGCAGGCGGAATGAACGCCAGGGGCGACTGCCACTCAGTTACGGTACGGGGTCCAGCCCGCCCTTGCTCAGGGGGTTGCAGCGGGCGATACGCCTGGCAGCCAATCCCGACCCACGCACCCAACCGTGGCGCTCGATCGCGATCCGCGCGTACTCCGAGCACGTCGGCAGGTAGATGCAGTTCGACACCCCGACCGAGTGCAGGACCGGCGAAAAGACGCGCTTGTAGACGGTGAAGATGGCATCCAGCAGGCGCGTGCTCAAGGCTTTTCGGCCCGTGCCGAGCCGTCGTCGGCGGAATCGAAGGGTCTGGTCCCGCGCTTCGGGATCAGTTCCTTGTACAGGCCGGCTGGCTCATCTGGTAGCGCTCTGCGCACCGCCGCCTGTGCGCGGTCGTCGTCAAAGTAGACCAGCGCGAACATGGACATTGCCGCGCCGATGTACGGTTTCCTTCGAATTGCGTCAAGAATCAGCGGGATAGAATCCTTGTCCTGAAGCTGCGCGAGACCCTGTGCACCCGCATTCTGCACGAGAAAAATGTCAGAATGCAATGCCTGGCGCAGCAGCGGAATGCCGCGTGGATCGCCAGCCATCGCAAGTTCCAGGACGTAGGCCGGCTGACGATAGAAAGGGTCGTCGCCATTCATTGCGTCGATGTGATGCTTCGCGGCCCAGGCAAGGAATGCCGGCGCCATCGTAGTGTTCCGCTCTTCGGGCCTGGGGTTGAGCATATCCGGCGCGTCGCTTTCAATTGCCGGCCGGGCCATCTGAGTCAGGTAGTCCCAGTAAACCTGGTCCTGGCTACCAAAGCGCACCAGCACGCTGGCAATGGTGTCCTTCTTGCCCGGGTCCGTCTCCGTTTCGAACTTGGCTTTGAGTGACGGAATGGCCGCAGTCACGTGGTGTGCCCAAAGCTGTTCGACGGTGCTCAGGTCATCGTCGCCCGCCTGGAAACTGGCGAATGCCTTCTGTCCCAACTCCGCTTTTGTCGGCTCCTTGGGCAGAAAAGGCGCGGCGGCAGCGGTTGCGGCGGGGTCGTTGAACTCGCGCAGAGTCGCCGCGAGACTGGCGGCTCGCCCAGGCGATAGTTCACGTGCGCGCGCCACAATCAGCGGAATCGAATCCTTGTCATGCAAGCGGCCTAGACCTGTTGCAGACGCATCCCGGATGGTGCTGTTGGGCGACTTTAGTCCGAGGCGGAGTAACGGGATCGCGCGGGCATCGCCGCTGCTGCCCAGATTCTGGACGGCATACCAGTCAAGCTGCGGCGCGCCCTCGGGCCCCGGCGGGTGCAGCTTTTCCAACGCAAGGTACTCCGCGCTGGCGACAGATTTTGCTGTATCGGCAGAGTAGTCGGGCTGATCGCTTTCAAGCGCCGGCCTGGCCTGGCTGACCAGGTAGTCCCAGTAGATCGCGTCGTGATCGCCCAGCAGCACCAGCTCGCTTGCGATGCGACCGGGAACATCGGCCTGCCACTCGTTGCCGGCGCCGCGGGTAGAGCGGAAAAGATCCTTGAGCACTGGTATGATTTGCCCGGCTTTGGCTTGCTCGAGCTGCGCGGGCGTGGTCTGGCCGTAACCGCCGCGCTGCAGGTCGGCCAGCGCGTCAGCCGTCGCCGTGGACCCGGACTGGCCCCGGCACACCGGCGCAAAACAGCAGCAAAGCAGAAGCAGCGACGCAGCGCGATGGTTCGCCATGACCCTCAGTAGTCTCCGCTGCGAGTAGTCTACGCCTGCGGGCTTGCCGGCCCAGCCTGCGCCGGAAGCGGCAGAGGGGTACGCAGCAGCAGCTTGTGAATCGTGCGGAAAATCTGCGCCACTTCATGGTCGAGCTCTACCGCGGCCTGCGTCAGCACGGTCCGGCGAGGGTGCAGAATCACGTCCACCGGGTACGCCCCCAGGGTCGCCGCATGCTTGCGCACCACCTCGCGCAAACGACGCTTGATGCGATTGCGATCGACCGCCTTGCCCAGCACCTTGCCCACCGTCAGCCCCACCCGCGGACCAGGCGTATCGCTCCTTCTTTCCACCGGCCGCAGCGAGTAGAAGTAGGACATCTGCTTCGTGAACTGCTTGCGCGACGACGTATACACGCGCTGATAATCCGCATGTTTGCGTAGGCGAAGCAGCGCGTTGGGCGTGGGAGCAGGCATCAGGGCTTATCCTGATGTTACCAACCTCCGTCATGCCAACACCATATATAGTGCCGCTATGGGTCTCGAGACGCTGTTTTCCGCCGCCGGAACGCTGGTGCTTCCGGGCTGGCTGCTCCTGATGTTTGCGCCGGGCTGGCGCTGGTCGCAGCGCTACGCCACGTTTGCCGCGCCACTGGTTTTGGCCGTGGCGTACGTTGCGCTGCTCGCGCATGGGCACACGCCGCAGGGAGCCGGGTTTCGCACGCTGGCGCAGGTGGCGTTGCTGTTTCAGTCGCCCTACGCGCTGCTGGCCGGCTGGCTCCACTACCTTGCCTTTGATCTGTTTACCGGCGCGTGGGAGGCTCGCGACGCCGCGGCCCACGGCATTTCACGCTGGATGTGGCACCGTGCCTGGTGCTGACATTCCTGTTCGGCCCGCTGGGGCTCGGCGTATACCTGCTGATCCGGCTGGTAATGCGCAGGGAAGTAGGCGCACGTTGATGCGCCTGCTCAAAGACGCCTGGCGGCAGAACCTGGGGCTGCGCATCGCCATCATCTTCCACCTGCTGCTGCTGGCTGTGGCGCTGGTGGGCCTGGCGGTCGATCACCGCGTCATCCTGGGGATAAACGCCTGGATCAAGCCGCTCAAGTTTGATGTTTCCGTGCTGATCTACCTGCTCACCACGGGCGCGCTGCTGTCCGCGCTGGGACGCTTTCCACGCTCAGGCGCGGCGATGGGCTGGGGCGTGGCGATCGCGATGATCGTTGAAGACGCCATCATCTCCACGCAAAGCTTTCGTGGCGTGCGCTCGCACATGAACTACGCGACGGTGGGCGATGCGCTGGCGTTTTCGGTCATGGGCCTCTTCATCGCGCTGAATACGGTGCTGCTGGGCTGGCTTCTGGTGCTCTATTGCTCGACGCGCACGCGCTGGCCGGCGGCGGTGGCGTGGGGCGCGCGACTGGGGCTCGGCGTCATGATTGCTGGCGGGTTCGAAGGCGTGTTGATGGTCGCGCGCCAGAGCCACACAGTGGGCGAGCAGGATGGCGGCGCGGGCCTGACGCTGGTCAACTGGAGCGTCGCGCATGGGGATCTGCGGGTCGCCCATTTCTTTGCCATCCACGCGCTGCAGGTCATGCCGCTGCTCGGCTGGGCGATGACGAAAACACCGCTGTCGCCCCGCCTGCAAATCATCGGAACCGTCGTACTTTCCGCAGGCTATCTGGCCGTCATCTGGTGGCTCTTTCAGCAAGCGATGGCAGGGCACCCGGTATGGATTGATTAGCGGTTAGGCTGGCATCAACAGGTTCAGGGCAGAGGGCACCACGCGCAGGTGCAGTGGCAGCTCACCGAACGGCTCGGCATCCACTTGTGCATGGACCGGAGTAGCTGTCAGCGGCGTGCAGCGCAACTCGGTCACGTTGAGGGTGGCGAGCCAGGGGCTGCGATAGCGCAGCCCAAACCAGGCCGCCAGCGACAAGGGCGCAGGTGCCCGGAGCAGTTGCACATGCAGCCACGGATCGGTGAGGTGCGCGCGCTGCGTCAGCCCGGAAAACAGCCCGCCCAGACTCGGCACGCGGGAGCAGGTGATGGCGAAGGCCTCCGTGGCGGTCCAATTTTCATCGTTCGGCAGGCGGTACTCCACGTGGAACATCGGCCAGCGCCGCGTCGCGAAAAGGCGTGCGGCGTGCGCATAGTAAGCGCCGCGGCCGAGCCTCCGCTTCAGCCCGGCCGGCATACTGTGAGCAAGCGCGCCGTCTGGGCCGCAGCCGGCGACGACAGAGAACATACGCCGTCCACGTGCAGTTGTAATTTCACCCAGCGGGATCGTACGCGGCGTGGAGGTCAGCAGGCAGGCCAGCGCCGCCAGGGGATCGAGCGGCAACCGTAGATTGCGAGCGAGCGCATTCGCCGTGCCCAACGGTAGTACGCCCAGCGCGATGCCCGTATGCGCGACACCCTGCAGTACGTCGTGCACGGTACCGTCACCGCCGCAGGCCACCATCAGCGCTGAAGCCAGGCTTTGCCGTGCAAGGTCTCGGCCGGAGTGCGGCTCCGCTGTCGTGGAGTGGATGGCGGCCTGATACCCGTGCTTCGCAAGCAGGCTCAAGATCTGCGGGAGCTGCGACCTCAGAAGCCCCGCGCGACCTGCTGCCGGATTGACGATCAGGGTAGCAACGCGAGCCACGAAATTTAGCCCAGCTGCTCAGCGAGCGTGCGCGTAAGTGGCGTTTGCTCATTGCCGGTGTGGCGTGTTGTGGTGGTTTCAATCAGCGCAATAAGCGTTTCCACTTGCGCGCTGGTGTTGTGGCGCAGGCCGCGCGGGACGACGAAGACCTCCCCCGGCTGCAAGGTGATTGGGCCGCCGTCAGCTTCTGCGCGACCAATGGTGAGCGCGCCCGAGAGGACGAGGAACAGCTCGTCTTCAGCGTCGTGCGTATGCCAGGGGAAGTCGCCCAGGACGCGCGCGACTTTGAGGTACTGGTCGTTGACCTGCGCGAGGATGCGCGGGGACCAGAGGTCAGCTAGCGCGGCGGCGGCCTGGATCAGCGAGATAGGGGTCATGTTTGGCAACTTCGGGAATAGCTTGTTCAGTTTGGTCGTGTGGCTGAAGCCTATGCCTCCGTGGCGCGACTATAGGCCAGAAAGAAGAAAACCCACGCTGTTGGGCGTGGGTTTCGGTTCAAAGTTGAGCGGCGCGCACTAGTCGCGGAAGCCTGCCGAGACGGCGATCTTGTGACGGCCCTTGGCGCGACGGCGGCTGAGCACAGCGGCTCCGGCCTTGGTCTTCATGCGGGAAAGGAAGCCGTGGGTTTTGGCGCGGTGACGACGGTTGGGCTGAAATGTACGCTTCGGCATGAGACTTGACTCCTGAACCTGATCCTAAGGTGTATCGCGCTTGGGTTTCGTTCATCCGGGAGCCACACTGATGGCTTAGGAAGGAAGACCGGGGCGCATGTTGCGCGCGCCTTGCTGCGACAGGTTTGAGTATACGCGAAGTCGAGGAAAAGGGGGAACAAAATGCTGGGCAGCCTTTACGAGCTCTTCTCCAGACCCCGAGTCCGGTACGCCTTCACCAACTCCTGCGAGCCGGGTAAGAACCTTGGTTTGCCGCACGTGATTACGGAGGTAAGCGAGTCGCGCGGTCACTTCGCGCATCGAAGCGGAGAGGCCAATGTACGCGTACGGAGTGGCAACCGGATTGCGTCCGTGAATGATTTGCTGGAGCGCGTGCGTGCGGTTTCACCACTAACGGTGCAAACATAATTAAGCACAAAATGCCCTTGAAAAACAGCCCTCTCAGCGTGCTACTATCAAACCCGTTCCGCTAGTCCAGCCCAGGCAGAATTCTGCGTTTGGAGCTTGACCGGCGCCAGGTTTTACTCTCCTATTCAATCCGTCGAAGTACGGCTGAACAGGAGCTTCCAGACAATTCGCACCGCTTTTGCGACGCCTCAGTCAACGAGGTGCTGGAGGTGCTTTACTTTCTATTTTTCACGCTACTTTTTGCGCGTGATGTACGTTTGCATACCCGTAGCGCAGCACCTACAGTCAAGAGAAGGAAGTTCAGGCATGTCATTCGTCCCAACGGCCGCAGCCGTGTTGAATCAGTGGGTAAAAATTCTCGGCGCGCTCGAGAAGAAGATCAATCGCCAGTCATTTGAAACGTGGCTCAAGCCCACGCGCTTTTCCAGGGTGGTGGAAAAGACGCTGTATGTGCGCATCCCCACGGCAGACTTTGAACACATTGGCGACAAGTACGGACAGCTCATTGAAGAAGCGATCGAGCGGCTGGGACTCGAAATTGAAGAGGTCCTGTTTGAAACGCCCGCGCAGGATCCCAACGCGCCGCGGGTAAGGGAAGATGGCGGATTTGCCCCGCTGCCCAGCCACGCAGCCAACGCGCCGCGCAACGGCATGGGCGGCGCCGGCAATACGGGCGCGGGTCGCAGCATGTCGCCGGCAGGAACGGGCAGGGAGCAATCGAGCTTTGACTGGTCGAACGCCTCGCAACTGAATCCGCGGTACCAGTTCGATAATTTTGTCGCCGGCCCCGGAAATCACTTTGCCATGACGGCCGCGCTCGCAGTCGCAGAAAAGCCCGCCAAGGCCTACAACCCGCTGTTCATCTACGGCGGCGTGGGCATGGGCAAGACCCACCTGATGCATGCCATCGGGCATGAAGTGAAGCGCCGCGTACCGCATGCCGCGATCAGCTACGTAAGCGGTGAAAAGTTTGTCAACGACTACGTTGACTCGGTCCGCTACAACAAAATGACCGGCTTCCGCGACAAGTACCGCTCGGTCGACGTCCTGCTCGTAGACGACATTCAGTTCCTGGCCGCGAAGGAAAAAACGCAGGAAGAGTTCTTCCACACCTTCAACGCGCTGCACGGCGATACCAAGCAGATTGTGCTCGCGAGCGACCGGCCCCCGAAGGAGCTCGGCGACATTGAAGACCGCCTGCGCAGCCGCTTTGAATGGGGCCTGATCGCGGATATTCAACCACCGGATCTTGAGACGAAAATCGCCATCCTGATGCGCAAGGCAGAGCTCGAGCACACCGTGCTGCCGACCGATGTCGCCTTGTTTATCGCCAGCAACGTGCGCACCAACGTGCGTGAGCTTGAAGGCGCGCTTAACCGCGTGATCGCGTGGTGCTCCATGCATGGCGTCGAGATTTCGCTCGCCGTAGCGCAGCAAAGCCTCAAGCAATTCATCGACACGCAGGTTCGCAAGATCACCATCGAGGCCATCCAGCGCGCAGTCGCCGAGCACTTCGGCATGCGCGTCCCGGAGCTGAAGCAGAAGAATAACTCGCGCCAGATCGTAGTCCCGCGACAGATTGCCATGTACCTGGCCAAGCAGATGACGGAAGCGTCGCTGCCTGAAATTGGGCGGCAATTTGGCGGCAAGCACCACACCACGGTGATGCATTCGATCGGCAAGATCGACGAGCAGCGCCGCCAGGATAAGGACCTGAACCGCACCGTAAACAAGCTGATGGAGACGTTGAACTAAACCGAAAGACACGACGTAACAGGATCAGGCGGATCAGCAAGGATAGAGGCGGACTGCCTACATCCGCACTGATCCGCCTTTATCCGTTTGATCCTGTTACGTTTTGTCTTGAGGGAGCCGGCATGAAATTGTTGGTGGGTATGCTGCTATTGACTGGGCTTGCAGGCGCGCAGGACACAAAGCCGCTGCCTAACGTGAAAGACCTGCAGGCCCGCGCCGTCGCCACCTTTCGCAAGGCGGAAAAGGACCGCGAGCGCTACATCTGCACGGAGCGGATTGAGAACGACGAGCTCGACGGCAAGGGCAATGTCAAGAAGCGCAACGTGCGCGAGCGTGAGCTGTTCTACGTGAACGGCTTTGCGGTTTCGCAGGACGTCAGCAAGGATGGCCAGGCGCTGAAGCCCGGCGACAAGGCCAAGGAAGACGCACGCGTAAAAGCGGAAATCGACGCAGCCAGCGCGCACAAAAAGCCGAAGGAGCAGGGAATCGTCGTGAACGCGGGCGACATTGTGAAGCTGGCAAAGCTAACCAATGAGCGGCGCCTGGAAGTCAGCGGGCGCCCTACAATCGTCTTCGACGTCGTCAGCGACCCCACCGCCAAGGCCGATAACGTGGAGCAAAAGCTGGTGCGCGCGATGGAAGGCACCATCTCCATCGACGAGGCGACGGGCAACATCCAGGACGTAAACACCCACGGCGTGCGCGATGTGAAGGTAGGCGGCGGGCTGCTGCTCAACATCCACAAGGGCTTTCGGACGCACATGCTCGTGGCCCCGCAGGGCAATGAAGGCGTATGGATTCTGGTGCTCGCTGAAGGCACTGGCAACGGCCGCGCGGGGCTGTTTATCACCGGCGGCGTGACCTTCAAGCAGCAAACGCTGGGCTGCAAGGTCTACGACGTGAACGCAAACGGCGCCGCAAAACTACCCGTCGTACCAAAGGATGATCCGCGATAAGCTAGGCTGCATGAGCAGATTCGCCGGGCGGGTCGTCCTTCTTTTGCTTTCAGGCGCGACATTGATAAGCGCCCACGGCCAGGGCTTGTGCAATGCGTTAACGGAGGTGCAGGTCCGCGTGCTGACCGGAGTACCCACTGGTGGCTTTTCCAGAAGGTTGGTGCCGGTTGCGAACGGTGCGCTGCGCTGTGTCTACGGCGTCACCAATGGGGATCTGGTGCTGGACGCGTACCACATGGACACCGACGCCAACGCCATTGCGATGATCGGCAAGCTGGGCACGGTCACCAATTCTTCGAACTTCACGACCAGCCCCTACGGTACCGACCAGGTGGACACGCTGACCTCCTGGCAGCGCGGCCCATCCTCCAATCCCTTTTATGACCTGACCGGGTTTGTCGCGCGACACGGCAATCTAGTCGTCAGCATCGGGCTGGACAAGCCAGATACCGACAGGACCCCGGCGGGCCAGGCTCGTCTGCAGGCGGCAGTCCTGGAGCTTGCAGGCGCGCAGGTAGCCCCGTGGCCTCTGGTGGATGTTTGCTTGCGTGTGCCGGCAGCTTCCGTGCAGACGCTGGTTGCGCTAGGCCCCGCAAAGCTGGTCAGCAGCGCGCATAAATCACAGGGCGGCAACAGCGATTGCACCTACATCTTCCACCCGATCAACGGGGAAGGTGACGAGAAAGTCGTGCTCAAATCCGAGCGCTGGATTAACGATCTGGAGGCGCTCGCCTACGACAAGAGCAAGCCCGCACCGCTGCCCTTCAACACCAGCGACCCTACCGACACCGCGCTCACCGTCGCCGAACCCGGCTTTATGGCGGCCGCGTTGCACAAGGGCGAGCTAGGCCGCGTGGACATCTACTCGCCCGGGAGAAAGGCAGAAAACGACGACTCCATCCGCACCCACCTTGCCGAAGCGGCGTTCATGGCCGCCGGCGGCACCATTACAGGCGGCCCCGGCCTGCAGGGCATCCCCGCGCCCGTGCAGCCCAACGCGCTCAGCTCAGCCGGCTGGTCTGTGGTCAACGCGCTGCGAGATTACTGGTTTCTGTGGCTTGTGCTGGCGCTGACCGCCTACATCTTCTGGCGACGCCACCTGCGGCAGCAGATCCTGCGCACCGGCATTCCGGGCATCGCCGTGGTCGATTCCATCCCTGAAACCGGCATCACAATAAACAACAATCCGGTCATCAAGCTGCACCTGACCATCACGCCGGAAGGCCGGGATTCGTTTACAGCAACGCAGAACAAAACCGTCAGCCCCCTGGAAACGCCGGCAAGCTGGATCGGCCGCAGACTCAACGCCAGGATTGACCGCCAGCACCCTTCAAGCTTCATGCTGCTGCCATAAAAAAGAGCGGACCCTTCAAGGGATCCGCTCTTTTGCACGACACAGAAATTTACTTGTTCAGCACAGCCCAGCGGCTCTCCAGCATGTCGATGCGCTTGGCATCTTCCTTCTGGATTGCGCCATAGTAGTCGCGCTTGTTCAGCAGCCAGAGCAGCTCAAAGTGGACCGCGTTCAGTAGGCCCTGCTCGATATGCTCGGCCTTGGCAGCCTGCGCGTCGAAGATGACTTTACGCGTTTCAAAGCGCGTCAGGTGCACGTCGACCATCTGGCGCAGCACCGGAATGGAGTCCGATGAAACACCGCCGCCGACGACCAGATCGCAGCCCGCGGCCTTGCACCTGGCGGCCGTCTGCAGCACGTAGTCGGTAACTTTTTCCCCGTTGATCGCATCGCGGCCCAGTGAGGCGGAAAGCGAAAAGTCCACGCGCCCAAACACAACTCCGGCAAGCTCCGGCGCTTTTGCGGTCGCGGCCACCAGCTCGTCGACCTTCTCAAACGCCGTGATCGTCTCCAGGTTGAACAGGAAGTCGATGCCTTCGCGCTCGTCTTCCGGGTACACCTTGGCGACCGATTCCGCGAACTTTGAAAGCGCATAGGGGCTCTCGATCATGGGCGCAATAATGTAGTCCACGCCGATCTGCTTGGACTCGATCAGGTCGCGCATGGCCTCGCATCCGCCGATCTTGAGCCCAAACTTCAGGTCGGCTTTGCGGCAGATTTCTACCAGTCGCAGCAGCTCATCGACACGCGTACCTTCAGCCTCAAATTCGGCCTTTACGGCAACATAGCCAAAGTGGTCCCGGCCCGTCTTCAACAACTCAAGCATCTTGCGTTCGCGGCTATTCATGCGTTCCTCTGGGTGTGGGTCAAACGATTCAGACAGCCTCGAATGTACCAAGATTCGCAGGCGAAAGCTAACCCCTCCACGGCCATGCTTGCGCGCCAAGCCGTCTATACTGGGGGAACTTGGGCCACACGAAGCACATCGCGCAGCCGGCCGTGCCGGGGAAAGGCTTTGCGGCCGTGGTCGGCGTGGCTGCGGTTTTCTGCGCGCTGGTGCTGCCGTTTCTGGTCAGCGGGCCGGCCCGCCAGGTTTACTCGGCGGCCTATGCGGCGGGCGCCAACAACAAGCTTGCGACCGTGACCCTGGCGCTGCTGTCGGTTTTGACCGCAGCCTACGCCTGGCTGCGCGGCACCCCCGCGGATGACCCGGAAAACGGTGCCCGTCTGTTCCCGCGCGCGCAATGGATCGGCGCCGCGCTGGTCCTGCTGTGGACCGCCGGGCTCGGTGCGGCGATTGCCCACGCGCAGGTCCGCTATGGCGAATCCAGCTATTTCCTTGAGCGCATCCGCGACGTCGCCCAGTACTCTCCGCACCTGTATCGCGATCTCGAGTGGCCCTACGGACCCCTGCTGCTGCTGCCGCCGGTCTGGCTGCACAGGGCTCTGCACCTCTCGCTGGACGCCGGCTACTGGACCTGGCTCACGGTCCTGAACGTGGCAGGGGTCGCCCTGGCCGGCTATTGCCTGAACCGCCTGCCGCTCGGCCGCGCTGCCCGCCTGGTGCTGTTCGCGCTTTGCTGTTTTGAGCAGATGCACCCGCTGATGGGGCCCAATTATTCGCTCGGCAAGTTCCTGCTGCCGCTGACCGTGCTGATCTTCGGCACCAGCCGGCGACAGATCTGGAAGCAGGCAGCAGCGCTCGCCGCGGGCCACCTGCTTACGGTGCTGGTGTCCCCCGAGCTCGGCGTTGGGCTGGCCGCCGGGATCGGCGCCTGGGCCGCACTTACAGCCTGGCGCACGCGCAGCTTTGCCCCGCTCGCAAGCTGGCTGGCCCCCGTAGCCGGCTACGGCATCTTCTTCGCGATGTACGGCAAAGGCTTCATCGACCGGCTCAGCAACGCCTCAGCCGGCGCACTGAACCTGGTCATCGAGCCGCGCCCCTACATCTTCATCCTTCTCATCGCGCTGGTCTGGCTGGCCCCGGTCACGGTTGGCCTGGCGCTCGGTCGACGCTCGCCCCACGCTCCACTTCTTGCCGGCGTCTTCGTCCTTTCGCTCGGCCTGCTGCCGGGCGCGCTTGGCCGAGCGGATCCGCTGCACATCTTCTTCAACGCCCTGGGCCTGCTGATGTTGTCGGCCGTCGGCCTGGAGCGACTCGGCCGCACGCCGGCGCGGCTTTGGCTCATCGCGCTGATCGTGCTGGGGGTGGAGACCCAGGCGACCAACTTCAACATCTACGTGCCGGCCCTGAAGGAGCTCGCCCAGGGCGTGCATGATCCAGGCGAGATCGACGCCGCGGCCCTTGCAGCCGAGACGCATGGCAGCCCCATCGCCGCGCCCGCTCTGCTGGCTCTGCCGCTAAGCGACGAGCTGGCCCTGCGCCAGGCCGGCCTGCTCCCGCTCGACTATGAGGCCGGCCTGGCCGACCTGTGGGACGCCACCGGCGAGCGCGCAAAGATCGCCCGGCTGCGCACCTTTGACTACGCCCTGGTCCCGTACTACTTTGTGCAATCGGAAGGCTCGCCCAACGATAGCCGCCTGAAAGTGCTCGCACGCGGCGGCTTCCGCTACCCCCAGCGCCGCGAGCCCTACCGGGTCGGCGCGCTCACAATGCAGGAACTGGCCGCCAACTGGGTCGTCGTACAGCGCTTCCCGCACCTGGAATTACTCAAACGCGTCCGCTAGCCGTAGCCGTGTACTTGCCCTCCAGGTGACCCTGCAAAACATTGTCATCATGAGCGGAGTTTGGCGCGTTCTTCCGCGAAACGCAGTCGAAGGACCTGCATCTCGCTCGGGAAGCCGAATCGGTGCTCCGTGCCAGGGCCTAGCCCTTAGGCGTCGCAATCCTGGTAAACGTGTAGCCATCGCGGAACACAAACGGCGCCTGCGTACCGGCCGCGCGAGTCTCCTTGACCCACGTGTACAGGTTTCGCCGCAGCGTCAGCGTGATGCGAATGTCCGCCGGCTTGCTGTTGTCCGTCCCAGTCCCCGTGAGCACCAGCGTGCCACGATTGACCTTGCGAAACGCCTCCAGGCCACTGACGCTGTAACGATCGGGCGGCTTACCTTCGCTCGCAATGGTCGCGTTGGCTCCGTCAAAGGTCAGCGTGACGACTTCCCGGACAACCTTCGTTGGCCCATCGTCATACGTGTAGCGGAAGGTGACCGCGTTGCCGGCAGGGTCCGCGATCGTCTCCACCCAGGTCGGCAGAAACACGCGCTCGCCGTTTCCATAGTCCTTGTACTCAAGCTGTCCGGCCCAGCTACCACCAAAATTCTGGTTCAGCGGGCCAGCCGCCGTGGCCGCTACAGGCGCGGGAACGGCCTGAGCAGGCAGGGTAGCTGGCAGGCCAAGTATCAAGAACAAAGCAAACAAGCGCATCCAGAGAACCTCAATCGCAGGCCGAGCCGCGTGTCCCCAAGGTACAGCTTCCGGCCCACCTGCAATGGCGACTGACCTCTTTTCCTTGCGATCCGTAGCAACCCTCGGAAAACCAGCCGGCCCTAAGTCACGGCGCCAAAACACTTTAGCCGCTCCATCCAAGCAACGGACCAGCCTTCTGCGTGGAGGCCGGAGCCCCGTTGTGGGAATCCTGCAAGACTCGGGACCGATCCAACGGGAGGCACCCCGCTTTCCGAAGCGTCCCATTCGGCGGACGCAATTTTCTGATTCAAGCCACGAAGCTAAGCCCCATCGTCGCTATCACTTAGGCTGCGTTTCCACATTTCACCAGCCCCTAGTTTCTACGACTGTTTTCTTCTTCTCTTTCATTCTTGTTCTTAGAAACCGTACCCGGAAGCAAGCCTTGGAGCCTGGTCTTTCGCTCCACACAGCCAAGCTAGTTTCCCACAGCGGATTTCGTCGCCAAAGCCGCTCGCGAGCCCTAGAATCAGGAGGTCTGCAGAAATACCAGCCACCCCACATCCCCGCGGAGAACCCCCTTGCCTACCGACACCGAAATCACCGAGATGCCGACATCCCCCGCCGTGGTCCCGACCGGCAACCTCGAGATCACCGTGTCGCGCGCCGAACTGCTGCGTGAACTCACCGCCGCGCAGTCCGTCGTGGAGCGCAAGACGACGATCCCGATCCTGTCCAACTTCCTCTTCGAAGCCACCAACGAGGGTGACACCGGCCGCCTCACGATCACCGCGACCGATCTCGACCAGTCGCTGAAAACCAGCTGCGCCGCCAAGGTCAAAAAGCCCGGGGCCTGCACCATCCCCGCGCGCAAGCTGTACGACTACATCCGCCTGCTGCCCGAAGGTGACATCTCGATCAAGCTCATGGACAACCACTGGGTCCAGATCCGCGCCGGCCGCTCGAACACCAAAATGGTCGGCATGGCGCGCGCCAACTTCCCCCAGGTGGCCGAGTTCCCTGCAGCCGGTGGCACCAAAATCAGCGTCCCCAGCCTGAAGAACATGGTGTCGAAAACCATCTTCGCCATCTCGAACGAAGAGTCCCGCTACACGCTCAACGGCGCGCTGCTGGTCTTGAAAGCCGAATCCATGGCGATGGTCGCAACTGACGGACACCGCCTGGCCCACGTGGAAAAGCTGGCCGAGGTGCACGAAGGAATCACCGGCGAAAAGAAGACCTTGATCCCCCGCAAGGCGCTCGCGGAGCTATCGTCCCTGCTCGGCTCGGCCGACGACAAGACCCCTACCATGGAGTTTGCCGACGACGACTCCACGCTCTTCTTCAAGGTGGGCGGACGCGTCCTGACCAGCCGAAAACTCACCGGCCAGTTCCCCAACTACGAAGCCGTCCTGCCGCGCGATAACAACAAGTTCGTCATTGTCCGGTCAGAAGACCTGATGGCCGCCATCCAGCGCGTGGCGCAGTTCGCCGACGAGCGCTCCGGCGCCATCAAGATTCGTCTGGAGCAGAACGAACTCAAGCTCAGCAGCCAATCCACCGACGCCGGCGAATCCGAAGACTCGATCGAAACCCCCTACAACTACGACCCGCTCGTAGTGGGCTTCAACTCCCAATACCTGATCGATTTTCTCAAGGCCATCGGCAACACCGGTGAAGTCCGTCTCGAATTCAAGGACGCGCAATCCGCCGGCCAGATGCGCCCAGAGGACGGCAACGAAGACGTAAAGTACCGCTACATCCTGATGCCCATGCGCATCTGACCGCTTCGCGGCGTCTTGGACGCCTTCAGCGTGAGAACAAGCAACACCTTGGACAAGCAAAGGCCCCCTCCGATTCGATGGGGGCCTTCGCTTTTATCTTTTTATCTTTGTCATTCACAAAGGGAATTGCGGCTACATTTGCCGAGCCACAAACTTTGGGTGCCCCATTCATCGCAGTTCATCGCGATGAATGGGATGTAGAACCTACTCATCACCCTGAGAAGATTTAACCTCTACATTCTCAGTGTCATCAGCTTTCTTCGGCTGCGCAATCCCACCGACTTCAATCGGATCATGCGTTGAAATATCCGGCTTGATGTCAGAGTGGCCCATCGTCGCATCTTGGGTGGCAGGGCTGGACTCCGGCTCGCCGACAATCTCAATATCGCTCACAAAATGCCGCTGCATCAGAGCTTTCGCGCGCTCTACCCCGGCCTGATCCGGCACCGTCACGGCGAGTAGAGCGCCGCCTGTTCCGGTACCCTCGGTCATGTCACCATCAACGGCATTTTCCTTGTGCATGAACCCAAGGACAGCCTTGCCAATCTTCTCTTCTACCCCGGCCAGGCCGTGCGCGCCTTCATCGCCAACTTCAAGGATCGCATCCTCCGGTGGCTGCTCCTGCTCACGATTCACCATCACGATCAAGTCGTGCGCCGCAAACCCTTCCTTCTCAAACGCGTCCTTGATCGCATCCGCCTGATCCCGCGTCCCAAACGTTCCAAGTACCTGCATCGCATTTCTCCTGTTGCCGCTAATCGTCAGATGCAGACTTGCGGAACTATGTTCCGCGATTTTGGCCCTTCGGCAGTTTCTGGCAGGCTTCCTTCTAGCGGCATACCTGTTGCAATGTCAAAGGTAGCGCTCAATCCCGCGTAGCGCACGTGGAAATGAGGGGGCGGCTGTTCTCGCCCAGACATCTGAATTACCATTCCGTAAACATGCTGATGAGCGGCACTTACAGCTCCACGGCCTTTGTCTCCAGCAATCCCTTGCACCTTGCGATGAACTCATCCACCGTCACGCTGCCCTCATCGCCCTTCGCTCTGACGCGGACGCTGACGGAGTCTGTGTTCGATTCCTTGTCGCCGAGGATCAGGATGAACGGTACCTTCTGCAGCCCGAACTCGCGGATCTTGGCGTTCATCTTCTCGTTGCGCTCGTCGACCTCAACGCGGACTCCAGCGGCGCGGAGGCGAGCAGCAACATCGCGCGCGTAGTCCAGGTGTTTGTCAGACGAGATCGGCACCAGGCCGACCTGCACCGGCGCCAGCCAGAACGGAAACGCGCCGGCGTAGTGCTCAATCAGCACGCCAAAGAAGCGCTCCACTGACCCGAACAGCGCGCGATGCACCATGACGGGCTGGTGCAGCTCGCCGTCTTCACCCTTGTAGCTGAGCTCGAAGCGTGCCGGGAGGTTGAAGTCGAATTGCACCGTCGATAGCTGCCACATACGCCCCAGCACATCGACCAGTTTGATATCGATCTTGGGCCCATAGAACGCGGCCTCCCCAGGGATGGTGCGGAACGGAATCGACTTGCGATCAAGCGCGGTTTTGAGCGACGCGATCGCCGTCTTCCAGTTCTCGGGCGAGCCCGTGTAGTCCTCCGGCTTGTTCTCATCCCACGTCGAAAGCTCGACCTTGAACTCCGCAAAGCCAAACGTGTTCAGCACGCTCTGGGCGAACTCGATGCACGCCACAACCTCATCTTCGATCTGCCCGGGCGTGCAGAAAATGTGTGCGTCGTCCTGCGTAAAGCCACGCACGCGCAGCAGACCGTGCATGGTGCCGGAGCGCTCATACCGGTACACGTTGCCCAGCTCGGCATACCGCACGGGAAGGTCGCGATAGCTTTTGGGCGTGTTCTTGTAAATCAGAATGTGGCCCGGGCAATTCATCGGTTTCAGCCGGTATTCCGCGTCGTCGAGCTCCATCGGCGGGTACATATTCTCGCTGTAGAAGCCCTCGTGCCCGCTGATCTTCCATAGCTCGCGCCGCATGATGTGCGGCGTGTAGACCATCTCATACCCGCGCCGAATGCACTCATCGCGCATCCAGTCTTCCATCGTCTTGCGGATCAGCCCGCCCTTGGGATGCCAGAAGATCAGCCCCGCGCCGGCCACTTCCTGGATGGAGAAATAGTCGAGCTGCTTGCCCAGCACGCGGTGGTCACGAGCCTTGATTTCTTCCAGCCGCGCGAAGTGCGCCTTCAGGTCCTTGTCGTTGAAGAAGGCGGTGCCATAGATGCGCTGGAGCTGCTGGTTCTTCTCATCGCCCAGCCAGTAGGCGCCCGCAACGGACATCACCTTGAACGCCTTCACACGCCCCGTCGAAGGCACATGCGGCCCACGGCAGAAGTCCGTAAAGTTGCCATTTTTGTAAAGCGAAATCTCATCGCCGGGCTGCGTGAACTTTTCGATGAAGTGAACCTTCATGAACTCACCGGCCGCCTCATAATCGGCCAGCCCCTGCTCCCGAGGCTCCGTCTCCTTCACAAACTTTTCGTTGCGCGCGATCACCTCCGCCATGCGCGCTTCAATCGCCGCAAGGTCCGCATCCGTAAAGGGCGCGGCGCGATAAACGTCGTAAAAGAAGCCCGCATCGGTCGCCGGCCCATGTCCCAGCTTGGTCTCCGGAAACAGCTCCAGAATCGCAGTCGCCATCACGTGCGCCGCGGAGTGCCGCACCACTTTGAGCGATGCTTCGTCCGACTCTTTGAGCAGCCACAACTCGACATCCTGCGTCAGCGGTGTCGACAGATCGATAACGCGCTCGCCCATATCCTGCGACGCGTCATACATGGCCTCCGCCGAATCAGCCGGCGCATCATCCGTGCCACCTTCGGACGTATTGATATCCAGCCCCGCCATCGGCTTCACGCGAGCCACCACCACTGCAGCCGCCAAACGCGGCGAAATACCTTCAGCAATTTCAAACGGCGTCGTCCCCCGCGCCACATCCTTCACCGTGCCATCGGGCAGTTGAACCTTAATCGTATCCAAGCTCATTTCCATCCTCTAAGCATACCGCTCCGGAGTCCCCCAACCGTTGTCGTCTGTAACCCGCAAGCGCCATTTTCCCGCCGCATTCCGTGCTCTAATCTGGCTAAGTCGCTAGCCCAGCAGTGACACACCAGACCCCAGAAAGGCACAGACCACTATGCAAGTTCTCTGCAAAACTTCCCCTACCTCCGCCGATATCCACTGCCCCGTCTGCCAGCAGTCCTTCCACCTCTATTTCGAGCGCACCTCCCAGGCCGAGCGCGCGCAGTCCCGCCTCCGCGTTCTTGACGCCCTGGAAGCCCAGCACACCAGCACCCCCGGCCCGGACGCCCATCCACGCACCGGCTTCAACGTCCCCGCCTGGTCCGGTCCGGCAGCCTTTTCCGGTGCGGCACTGCTCGGCGGCGTGCAGTCCTGGGCGCTTTAGTTCCGCGACCCCGGCCCTGATCGCCCCTTATTGCTTTTGGTCTGGCCCCGTTAAACATTGTCATCCTGAGCGGAAAGCGCACAGCGCTATCGTGCGGTTTGCACGTCGAAGGACCTGCATTTATCCCGAATCACCACAACGGTGAAGGGAAAGGCAGGTCCTTCGACTGCGTTTGAGGATAAGTACCCCTCAAACTCCGCTCAGGATGACAAAGTGTTGCTGCCAGGTTCTCCAGGCTAATCAAGAAGGGATCGCGCTCAGTTTTGTTCTCACAAAACATTCGCATCGCCCACCCCGCCCAGACATCTATCCTTGAAGCAAGTTCCAACATCTGCTTCTTCAAGGATCGTCATGCCCAAGCTTCTTGCCATCACTGCCAGCCCCCGCGGCGACTATTCCGTCTCCATCGCCCTTACGCATGCCTTCGTCGACGCCTGGAAGCAGGCCCACGCAGGCGGCGAAGTGACCGTTCGCGACCTCTACAAGACAGATATCCCCTTCGTCGACCTGCCCTGGATTGCCGGCGCCTACACCCCCGGCGAGCAGCGTTCGCCTGAAATGATCAAAGCCCTCGCCATCTCGGACGAGCTCATCGCCGAGCTCAAGGCCACCGATCACATCATCATCGGCACCCCGATGTACAACTTCAGCACGCCCGCCATCCTGAAGGCATGGGTCGACCACATCTCGCGCGTCAACGAGACGTTCAGCCCCTCCTACCAGGGCCTCGTCCACGGCAAGAAGGTCACGATCGTCATTGCGTCTGGCAGCGTTTTCGCCCCCGGTTCGCACATGGAAAGCTACAACATGGAATCCGGCTACCTGAAGGCGATCCTCGGTTTCATCGGCATCACGGACGTCAACATCGTTCTCGCCGGAGGCACGGGCGAAGTTTCGATGGGCAAGCGCACCCAGGAAGACTTCCTCGCAGAATTCACCCCGGCCGTGCAGGCCGCAGCCAAGGCCTAAGTCTTGTTGCAGTCACCCAAAAGCCCCGGCCCTCATGGAGGTTCGGGGCTTTTGCGTTACCCGCGTTGCCGGCTCTCATACGGCTCGTCCCGATGCAGCCCGGTCCTCTGCGCCATCAGGCATGGCGCCATAATCAACGCCCAGAACATCGTCATCATAACCAGATCATGAACCATAGCAAGATCCCTCCTGCTTTCTCCATCGGCCAAAACAAGCCGGCACTTCAGTGCGCGAAACTGACTAAACTGGTTGTGTGACTTACGCCCAGTCTGTCGACCACCTTTATTCCCTGGCGCCCGAGCTGGCCCCCACCCCCGGCGCCGGGCCCGTCCGCAAATTTGACCTGGCCCACATGCGCACCCTCTGCGCCTACCTGGGCGACCCCCAGACCCGCGTCCCCGCAATCCTGATCGCCGGAACCAACGGCAAGGGCTCCACCGCAGCCACGCTTGCGAGCATCCTCTCAGTAGCCGGTTATCGCACAGGCCTCTACACCAGCCCCCATCTCTCCCGCCCCAATGAGCGTATCCAGCTCGCCCACCCCGTTCTGCCCAGCGAGTACGGCAACCAGTCCGCCCACACCGACGGCCCCCTCGCCCTCACCCAGATTTCAGACGCCGACTTCGCCCGTCTTTACACCAAGGTCGACGAGGCCTGCACGCACCTGACTGCCACCGGCGCACTCCCCATCCTGCCCAGCTTCTTTGAGCGGCTTACCGCGCTCGCCTTCCTCTACTACGCCGGCCCTGGACCCTTTCCACGCAATTGCCATCCTGCAGCGGAGTCGAAGGACCTGCATCTCGCCTATGCCAGCGACCAGGTCACCCCGGCGACCCCCGCCGAAATCCTCATCCTGGAAGTAGGCCTCGGCGGCCGTCTCGACGCGACCAACATCGTCGATCCCCTGATCAGCATCATCACCGACATCTCGCTCGACCACCAGGACTACCTCGGCAACACAATCGCCGAGATTACAGCCGAGAAATGCGGAATCCTGCGTCAAAGCGGCATTCTGGTCACCCTCCCGCAGCTCCCGGAGGCCAACCACGCCATCGGTCTCGCCGCCACCGCGCTCAACATGCGGGCCGTCAATGCAGCCGACTACATTCCGCCACCTACCCGCTCAGACCATACCCCCCTGTCTGCCTTCAGCCCAGACTCACCAGCCGCCGTCCCACACATGCCAGAAGATGGCATCACCCCAGAGCCGGGTGCCCTATCCTTTCAGCCTCACCAAAACGGGGGGATTTCGACTGCGGAAGCAAACGACCGCTCAATCCCCCCTAACCACTACACCCTCACGCTCGACCACGGCTCGCTGCAGGTCGACTCCCCCCTCCCCGGCCACCACCAGCAACGCAATATCGCCCTGGCCATCACCGCCGCGCTTGAACTTCGCGAGCACCACGGCTACACCCTCCCCAACGAGGCCATCGAGCAAGGCATACGAGACACCAAGTGGCCCGGCCGTCTCGAAACCATCGCACTCGAGCACCAAACGTTACTCCTTGACGTAGCCCACAACCCAGCCGGCGCCTGGACCCTGCGCTCGGCGCTGGCTGCCCTCCCCCCCGAGCAGCCTCGCACCCTGATCTTCAGCTGTCTCCGCGATAAAAGCCTCGAAGAAATTTCCCGCATCCTCTTCCCTCTGTTCGATTCCAGCCCGGACGGCGACCCCCTCCGCCGCCACGACCACATCATCCTGGCCCCTATCGCCAGCCCCCGGTCCGCGCATGTCGACGACCTGGTAGCCGCCGCGCGGGCACTCCAAATTCCCGCCCACGCCGCTCCGCACCTGGCCGGCGCCTACGCCCAGGCCCGCCAGATCACGCCTCCCGGCGGCCTCATCCTGGCTACGGGCTCCGTCTACCTGGTAGGCGAAATCCGCCAGCTAGCCTTGGCCTAGCCCCTTGGTTGTCATCCCGAAGGGGATCTGGTTTTCGCCTTCATCCCCGCACCCACCACCTCTGGGTGCCCCATGCATCGCGGAGTCTGCGATGTGTGGGATGCAAGCTTCTTCTCCGCCACCCCATAACGTAAACTAACCCAACCGCATGCACGATCAGCCGAAACCCGCGCTCCGCTGGCTCACCTACCTCCTCCTCCTCCCCCTGATCGCCCTCGCGACGATCGGCTTCGGCTGCGTATCGCTCGTCGTGGGCCTGTGGGACAAGTCCGGAAGCCAGCAGCACGCCATCGCTCGAGCCTGGGCAAACGTCCTGCTCTGGCTTTCGCTGTCCCCGGTCGCACTGGTCAACTCGAACAAACTAAAGGGGATCGGTACCGCTGTTTACGCCTCGAACCATCTTAGTTACTACGACACCCCAGTTTTATTTGCCAAGCTCCCATTCCAGTTCCGCATTCTCGCCAAGCAGTCGCTGTGGAAGGTGCCGTTCATTGGTTGGTACCTGAATCGCTCTGGCCAGGTCCCGATTGACGCCAAATCAGGCCGTTCCGCTGTCGCCGGGCTCCTGCGCGGAGTCAAAACGATCGTCGCCGGCACGCCGCTCTTCATCTTCCCGGAAGGCGGGCGCGCGGCCCAGGGCGCCATGACGCCTTTCCAATCCGGCGCGGCTTTCATGGCGATCAAGGCTCAGGTTCCGCTCGTCCCGCTGGCATTGATCGGCACCTATGAGCTGCTGCCCATCCACGTTTACCACCTGACTCCACGTCCGCTAAAGTTGGTAGTCGGCGACCCCATCCCCACGACCGGCCTCACCACCGGCGACTCGGAAGCCTTGACGGCCCGGCTATTTGCGGCCATAGCCGCTCTTTACGCAGAGCATACGAGCGCCTAGCCGCCCCCACGCGGCACCATCCTGGCCTAAACTGACTTATGCGCATCGCTATTCCCCTCCCGACGACTGCCAACCTGGCCTACAACCAGCGCTGCTGGCCGTCTTACGCGGAAGCTGTCCGGGCCCAGGGCGCCGAGCCCGTTGAGGTTCCGCTTAACCTGTCCGCTCGTGATCTGACCGCACTGGCCGAGTCCTGCCAGGCCATCCTGCTACCCGGCAGTCCAGCCGACGTCGCTCCCGAACGTTACGGTCAGAAGACGGAAGAGCACACCAGCCCCGCTGATCCGCAGCGTGAGGCCACCGATATGTTGCTGCTGGAACACGTGTTTTTAGTGCATAAACCGGTCCTGGGAGTGTGTTTTGGATGCCAGATTCTGAACGTTCACCGGGGTGGGACGCTCCTGCAGGATCTCGCCACGATCCCGGTCAATCATCCTAGCGCCCGTGGCGTGGCTGTAGCGCATGAGGTTTTGATCGCCACCGCATCACTGCTGGCCAGCGGCACTGACGGCGCAGAAGCCCCGGAACGAGACGGTTTCCTGCATCTTCCGGTCAATTCTTCGCACCACCAGGCGATCGGCATTGCCGGCGAGGGCCTGCGCGTTTCTGCCCGGTGCCCGCAGGACAAGGTGGTTGAGGCAGTGGAGGGCGCAAATCCCGACGAGCATTTCGTGCTTGGCGTGCAGTGGCACCCGGAACGCACGACAGAGATCAGCGCAACCAGCCGCAACCTCTTTGCACGGCTCGTCGCTGAGGCGGCCAAGTGGGCCGCGCGCCCGGCTGCGACCCGCTAGTGGCGACGCTTTCAGAAGCACGCATCGCAACTCTACTCACGGACTACTACCCCGACCCATCTCCGCTGCTGTTGAGCCAGCTCTCGGTCTACCTCGATCTGCTCGTGAAATGGAACGATCGGACGAATCTAACGGCGATTCGCTCGCCGGAAGAGATGGTGCGGCGTCATTTTGGTGAGTCGCTCTTCGCCGCCCTACACCTACCGGCGGCCAAAACCCTGCTGGACCTGGGTTCTGGAGCTGGATTCCCTGGTTTGCCGATCCAGTTGGCTCACCCCGGGCTGCAGGTGACACTCGCTGAATCCCAAAACAAGAAGGCCAGCTTTCTGCGTGAAGTAGTGAGAAGTCTGGGCTTGGCAACAGTAATTTGGGGTCAAAGGAGCGAACTGCTCCCCGCGAGCACCAGGTTTGACGTGGTCACGATGAGGGCGGTGGACAATCCCGCGGCCGCGCTGGTCGAGGCACGCTCAAGATTGGCTGTAGACGGAAGGATTCTTCACCTGACGAGTCAAGCTGAACATGAGTATAACGTGAACTCGCTGCAAATCCCTGGGTTAGCCGATGGTCGGCTGCTGATCATTGCTTGAATTGTTCCACGTGGAACAATAGAGCCTTCGATCTCTCCCGACCCAAATTGTTCCACGTGGAACAATTCACTCACAAGCGATCTCGCATCACCAGAAGGTGTTATCGACTCCCTCAATGTAGCCCTCTAATCTGAGGCAGTAAAGGCTCCCCTGTACCACTCCACGCACATCCCGCGTTTTGCACCGCTCTCTTCTAGAAGCCTGAAAGGCTCTGCCTATATGCTTGCCCCCGCCAGCAGCACCTCTACCAGCTTGCCAGCGCAGGCCCGGCTCTTTCTGCGCAAAGTCATGTCGATGCGTCCGCTCGGCATCAACGACACAGAATCCATCATGCAATTCGCCCCGCTAGGCGCGCTCACCTGTCTATGCAATGGACGCCACAACACCAAAACGGACGCCGATCGCCGCGACGTGTGCCGAGGCTGTGGCTGTTTAGCGGTCGCCACTGCCGGTGACCTCCTCGACCGGGAAGCTTCTCAGGGCGAAATCCGCGCCATGGTCGAGTCGCTCCAGCAAGCTGGAATCCGCGCGCGTGGGCTCGAAATTCCCCAAACCATCCGCAGCCTGGACGAGCTGAACCGCTACCTCGACGAGTATCGCGGCAAAAAAGGACGTAAACCACCGCGCCGGCCGAACGCTCCGGTTGCGACCGCTCGCGCAACCACCCGCTAATGACCCCGCGGTCTGCAACAAACATTGCCTCTTCCCGCTGAAGCCGTTACCCTAGCGGATAGCTCGCAATGCAAAATTCTTCCCCAACATCCAGGCCCGGCGGTCGCGTGATCGCTGTTGTGAACCAGAAAGGCGGCGTCGGCAAAACGACGACTGCCATCAACCTGTCCGCGTCGCTCGCTCTCGAAGGCAAACGAGTGCTGCTGATCGATAGCGATCCGCAGGCCAACACTACGGGCGGACTCGGATTCCGGCGCCAAAAAGATGAGGAAGAGCCCCGCCTCTCCGTCTACGACGTCCTGCTCGGTCCAACGACGATCACCGAAGCCATGCTCCCGACCGCGATTGACGGTCTGACCCTTGTCGCAGGAAGCCGCGAGCTGATCGGCGCGACCATCGAGCTCGTCAATATGGAGCGGCGCGAGTACCGCCTGCGCGAAGCCATCGCAACCATCATTACCGACTTCGATTACGTGCTGCTCGATTGCCCTCCCGCGCTCGACCTGCTGACTTTGAATGCGCTTACCGCTGCGGATGGCCTGCTGGTGCCGCTGCAGGCGGAATATTTCGCACTCGAAGGCATTTCCGAGCTGATCAGCACCCTCGACAAGGTGTCGATGGCGTTCAATCCGGGGCTGGAACTCGAAGGCGTCCTGCTGACCATGTACGACGACCGAACCAACCTCGCGCAGCAGGTTACCCAGACTTTGCGCGACTTTTTCGGCGAAAAGCTGCTGAAAACCACCATTCCTCGCAATATTCGTCTGGCGGAAGCGCCGAGCCACGGGTTGCCCGTCGCTCTCTATGACGCCAAATCGCGTGGTGCCGAGGCTTATCGAGAACTATCTCTCGAGATCATCGCCCGCAACGCCGCTCGTACGGTCAGGTAAACAGCAGTTGAGATATCGGAAGGACTCAAGATGAACAAGGTTGTTGATCCAAAACGGCGAGCGCTGGGCCGCGGCCTCGAGTCGTTACTCCCGTCGAAAACGGTGGTCCCCGTCGTCCAGGCGGTTGCAGAAGAGCCTGCCGGCAAGCCGCTCGAAATCGAGCTCGACAAGATTGACCGGAACCCCTTCCAGACCCGCACCACGTTCGACCCAGATAAGCTGGAGGAGCTGGCGGCCAGCGTGCGCGCAAGTGGAGTGGTCCAACCAATCGTGGTGCGCCCGCTCCCGGATGGCCGCTACCAGCTGATCATGGGGGAGCGCCGGCTGCTCGCCAGCTACAAGGCTGAGCGCAAAACGATCCCCGCGATGGTGCGCCCGGCGAGCGACGAGCAGACGATGGAATTGACCATTGTCGAGAACCTGCAGCGCGCCGATCTGAACCCGATGGAGCAGGCCAAGGCCTTTGAGCGCCTGTCGAGCGAGTTCAAGATGACGCAGGAGCAGATGTCGTTGCGCACTGGCGTAAGCCGCACGATGGTTGCTAACTTCATTCGTTTGTTGAAGTTACCGGAAGACGTCCAGTCCTGGGTAGAGTCCGGTGAGCTTACCCTGGGCCATGCAAAAGTGCTGATGATGCTGCCAACCATGCGCGAAGTCACCAGCGCGGCGCAGAAAGTAAAGGCACTGAACTGGAGCGTGCGGGCGACAGAAAAGTTCGTCCAGGGATACCTGCATCCAGAAACCAAAGTCGCCAAGGAAGAAACTCCTGAGCCGAAGATCGATCCTAACGTACGTGAGGCGGAAGTCACGCTGCAGCAAAAGCTTGGCCTCCGTGTGCGGATCGAGGATACGAACGGCAAGGGCCGCGTCGTGATTGAGTACGCCAATCTTGGGGATTTTGACGCGTTGCTTGCGGCGCTTGGGGCTGGCGGAGAATAAGCAAAGCTTCAGCACTGGGACGGGGACGGGAAACTCGCAAGGCACGGCAAAAAGCCACAGGAAAAGCGTACTTCCTTGGCCTTTGCTGTGCCTTTGCCTTTGCTGTGGCTTTCTCCGTGCTACAGCTTTCGAACTTGGGTGTACGCTCATCACATCCCTCTTCTGGAGTCTGCCCGTGCGTTCTTTGATCGCTTGTTTGTTGGTGTTGGTTTGTGGCGTAGCTTCCGCGCAGGGTACGGCGCCTGCTGCTCGTATCTTGCTGCGCGCGGGCAAGGTGCTGGACGTGCGTACCGGCGTGGAGACGCCCGGGCAGACGATCATCGTCGTCGGCGACAAGATCCAGGCGATTGCCGCCAGCAGTGCCACGCCCGCCGGTGCTGGCGATACGGTTGTCGATCTGACCGGGATGACGCTGCTCCCGGGACTCATCGACGTGCACACGCACCTGACGATGGAGACCAATTTCGATCCCTACTACGAGCTCTCGATGACGCCGGCGAAAGAGGCGATCATCGGCGTCTTCAACGCGAAGACGACGCTCGAGGCCGGCTTTACGACAGTGCGTAATGTTGGCGCGAACAGCTTTACGGATGTCGCGCTGCGCGACCAGATCAACCTGGGCAATGTTCCGGGGCCGCACATGCAGGTATCGGGGCCGGCGCTGGGCATAACGGGCGGCCATATGGATGAAAATCTGCTGCCCTGGGAGTACCACGTGCAGGGCCAGGGCGTGGCGGATGGTGTCGCCGCGGTGCAGCACATGGTGCGCGAAAACATCAAGTATGGCGCGGATTTGATCAAGATTGGCGCGTCCGGCGGCGTGCTCAGCAAGGGCGACGACCCGCAGGCCAGCCAGTACACACGCGAAGAAATGATCGCCATCTGCGCCGACGCGCATCGCCTGGGCCGCAAGGTTGCGGCGCACGCACACGGCGCGCAAGCCATCCTGTGGGCGACCGAGGCCGGCGTCGACTCGATCGAGCACGGTAGCTATATTGACGACGCCAGCATCAAGGCCATGAAAGCGCGCGGCACCTACCTGGTCCCCACCAGCTACCTTTACGACTACTACAAAGACCACGGCGACCTGCCCGCCTTCTACAAGCAGAAGATGATCGACGTCTCCTCCGTTGCACGCGCGAACCATAAGCGGGCGATCGCGGCCGGCGTGAAGGTCGCGCTCGGCACGGACGCGGCCGTCTACCCGCACGGGCTGAACGCGCGTGAGCTGGGCGTGTACGTGCATGCGTACGGCATGACTCCGCTGGCGGCGCTGCAGTCCGGGACCATCAACGCGGCCGACCTGATGGGCTGGAGCGATCGCACGGGCGCGCTCGAGCCAGGTAAGTGGGCGGACGTGATCGGAGTCCCCAGCGATCCGTTGAAGGACGTGACGGTGCTTGAGAATGTGGCGTTCGTGATGAAGTCCGGCAAAGTCTACAAGGGCGGCAAGTAGCTCTTCCACAGGCCGTTGAGGACTTGCCAATAGACTAGGTCAGAGGCCTTTGACCGATGACTCCGACCTTTGCGAAAACCGAACCTGCGCTCCTTTGTCCCAAGTGTGGCGAGTCCATCCTGCTGACGGAATCGCTCGCCGCACCCCTTGTGGCAGCTACGCGGGCGCAGTATGAGCAGCGCCTGGCCGAGCAGGCAAAAAACTTTGCTGCCCAGGAAAATGCGCTTGCTCTGCAGCAGGAAGCCAACGAAAAGAAGGCTGCGGAGCTTGATGCTGCCGCGCGCAAGCAGCAGCAGAACGTGGCTGCAGCCGTACAGGAAGGCGTCCAAAAGCAGCTTTCTGTTGAGCGGCAAAAGATCGTCGCGCAGGAGTTGGCTCGCGCGCGTCAGCAGGTGGAAGACGAGCGTAAAGCAGAGCGAGACGCGGCCGGTCAGCAGACCGAGCGTATCGAGACGCTTACACGCAAGCTCACCCTGGCCCAGGCAGCCGAATCTGGCTTGCTCAAACGACAGCAGGCGCTGGAAGACAAGGAGCGGGAGCTCGAGGTAAACCTGCAACGTGGCATTGCTGCGGCGCGGGCTGAAGAGCGCACAAAAGCGCGTACTGAAGTACAAGGCGAGCTTGACCTGAAGGTGCAGGATCGTGACAACAAGATCTCCGACCTGCTTACCCAGATCGATAGCCTGAAGCGCAAGGCGGAGCAAAGCTCGCAGCAGTCCCAGGGGGAAACGCTGGAGGTGGCGCTGGAGCATCAACTGCGGTCAGCGTTTCCATTCGACCTCATCGAGCCGGTCGCCAAGGGCGAGTTTGGCGGAGACGTTCTACAGCACGTTCGGGATCAGGGTGGCCAACTCTGCGGCAAAATCCTTTGGGAATCCAAGCGGACGAAGGCGTGGTCGGATCAGTGGCTCAACAAGTTGAAAGGCGATCAGCGAGCAGCACATGCCGATCTTGCCGTGATCGTTTCACAGACGATGCCCAAGGATGTAGTCCATTTTGACCAGCTTGACGGCATATGGGTCTCAAGCCTGAGCTGCATTCTGCCCGTGGCGAACGCGTTGCGTGTCAGCGTGATTGAGCTTGCGGGCGCGCGCCGGTCGGCTGACGGACAGGAGTCCAAGGCGCAGCTTATCTACGCCTACATGATCGGCCCGCGGTTCAAACACCGCATTGAATGTATCGCGGAAAAGTTTACTGAACTCAGGACCGATCTGGACAAGGAACGGAAGTGGATGACCAAGCAATGGGCCAAACGCGACGCTGAACTACTGGCCGTGCTGGAGGCGACTTCCGGAATGTACGGTGATCTGCAGGGCATTGCCGGGCAAAGCCTGAAGGAGATTGATGCTTTGGAAGGGCCCATGCGATTGGAGCTGAAAAGCTAAGGGAAAAGTAGCACCGAGCCTAAAGAAGAGCTCACGCAGGAATGCTTTCTGGCCGTGTTGCAGTCGGGCGAAAAGTACCGGCCGCCCGCGACGTTCCGCACGTTTCTGTTGAGGAGGTAATCTCTCGCGTGCGTGGCGAGATTGAAGGCATGGAAGCCGAGCAGCAGGGGCTCGAGCACCGTGTCAGCTATGCCACCCTTGACCTCGAACTCGCCGAGCATGACCCCGCTCCGCCGGCTTCAGCCAGCGCGTGGTCACGCCTGGCGGATGCCGCACAGGCCGGCGGTCGCAATGCCACGGCAGCGGTCGTCGGGCTGATTGGCTTTGTGTTGGAGTACGGGCTGGCGTTCGTGCTCATCGCCGCGCTGCTGCTGGCGCCGGCGTGGTTTCTGTGGCGTCGCTGGCGCAAGGTGCGGGCCCGTTGGTAGCAGGCGTTTAGGACTCTGGTGTCCCATTCATCGCGCACTTTGCGATGAGTGGGACACCCAGAAGCAAACGCTATAGGGTCGCGTCCAAAGCCTGCCGCAGATTTCCATTCAGCCGCTTCAACCGCGCGACAGCCGCCGCATAAGGCAGATGCCGCTGCTGCATCAGGATCGCCACCTTCACTGACCCCGCCTCCGTCAGCAACTTCGCAGCGGTAGCGTGATCGCAACCAGTCGCCGCTACGATGATCCGGTGTGCGCGATCGACCAGCTTGGCATTCGTCGGCTGCACATTCACCATCAGGTTGCCGAGCACCGCGCCACCCCGCACCATCACCGCAGTCGAGATCATATTCAGCGCCAGCTTGGTTGCGGTGCCGGCCTTCAACCGCGTGCTTCCCGTCAGGACCTCCGCCCCCGTCGCGAGCTCGATTGGGATGTCCGCAAGTTGCGCCATGGGAGAGCCAGATTCCGGGTGCCCCGTCTCTCGAATTTGAGAAGTGGGAGGGACTTGCTCCGGCTCGGAGGGACCATCCGAAACCGAGGCCCCGGAAGCGAGATTCGGCCGCCCCGCGCACGTCAACGCAACGGTCAACGCGCCAAGCTCCCGCGCGTAACGCATGGCCCCCAGCACGTACGGCGTGCGGCCGCTCGCCGCAATGCCAATGACGGAGTCATGTGGCGTTGGCGCGTGCTGCGCAAGATCCTCCGCACCCGCTGCCTCAGAATCCTCAGACTTTTCAGAAGACTTCCGCAGTGCGGAGTCGCCCCCGGCAATCAGCCCGACGAACAAAGTCGGCGGCACAGAAAACGTCGGCGGACACTCGCTCGCATCCAGCACACCCAGCCGCCCGCTGGTTCCAGCACCGAGATAGAAGAGTCGCCCACCCTGCGCAAAGCGCACCGCAATCGCATCAACCGCCGCTGCAATCTGCGGCAACGCGGCTCGCACGGCAAGCGCTACTTTTGCGTCTTCGTCATTGAAGACAGTCAGCATATCCAGCGTAGAAAGTTTGTCGAGATGCTCGGACGCAGCGTTACGCGCTTCAGTGGGTAGCTCAGAAAGTTGCATCAAGACAGTCTATCGCCACGCGTGCTGCGTCAAAAAGCCTACCCACCACGGGCGTGATGGGCAGGCTTGCTGAACAACAGATTTGAGACAGCTGAAGCTAGTTCATGCGCAAACGGTCGACGCCGGAAAGGGCCTCCCACAGTGCCTTTGCGGCGGTCTCTGCAGCCGCCAGCGCGACCGGTGCGGACTCCGGGCTGGCCGCCAGCTCGGAGTCGATCAGGTCGCGCCAGACCTGCGCGTGGTGCACGTCCGCGGTGCGATGCAGCGTGAAGTACTTCGTCGTCGCGGCGTCCGCGGCGTAGTGCTTCTCAAGACCGTGAGCCTTGGTCGCAGAAATCGCCGGCACGCGCGATTCATACGCGTACAAAGCGGCGAGTGCAGCCGCGGGCGGCTCCAGCATCAGGCCACGGAAGGTCGCAACCAGCGTCTTCATTTCAGGCTGAAGCTCATGCGCCATCACCTGCTCGCGCGTGTTGCCCATGCCGGTGGCAAAGTCCATCCACAGCGCAGAATGCGGGCGCGCGTTAGCGGCGTCGATCCCTTCCTCATCCGCCAGATTGCGCAGCACTTCACGCCGCAGTTCGCTATCCGGGAGCTGCGCATGCAGCGCGGAAAGATAGGTCGGGAACGCGGAAACATGGTGAAAATACTCAGCAGAATAGGTGGCGAGATCGTCCCGGGTCAGCTCGCCCGCCGTCCACGCCTGGTAAAAGGGATGCTGCAAAAGATCATAGGGGGCCAAACGCTCGTCAAGCTGCTGCCAGAATGTGGTCATGCGGTGAAGTTTACCCGCACCCACGCGGAAGCGCAAAGTAAGCTGGGAAGGAGGGTTGACCCCATGGAAGCTTGGAACCGGGCAAGGCGTTCGGTCGCGCAGCGCGGCCTTCGCAATATGCTGGCGAACGTCTGGCGCCGCGTGCGCACGGGCGACTTCAAGCCGCCGGAAACCGCAGTCAGCCGCGCCGGCTCGCACCCCTTTGACGAGGCCACGGGCATGGATACCGCCGGGCTGATTCACGGCACGGAGCTCGCCACCGGGCACCCGCACGACATCTATAGCGTGACCTACTATGGCACCGCGCCTTCGCTGTTTATTTCCGTCGTTGAGCGCTGGGGAGGCCAGCCGCAGGGCACCACCTTTATCGACTTTGGCTGCGGCAAAGGTCGCGTCGTGCTGCTCGCATCAGAGCTGGGTTTCAGTGAGTGCGTCGGCGTGGAACTGAACCCGGGGCTCGCCGAAATCGCACGCGCCAACGTGGCCAAATGGCAGCGCGCAAAGTCGCCAATCAGGATTGTATGCGGCGATGCCACCACGTTCGAGTTCCCCACTCATCGCTGCGTGATCTACCTTTTCAATCCGTTCACGGGCAAGGTGCTGGAGAAGCTGCTGCAGCACATCGCCGACGTCTTCGCGCAGCGTCCCGGCGAGCTCGACCTGCTATACGTCAACGCAGAATTCAGCGACGTGCTCAAGGCGCATCCGGGCTTTGAATTGCTGTGGGAGATGCCGGTGCAGATGTCGCCCGAGGACGCTGCCGTGGACCTGCTCTACATGGCGGATGAGACCGGCAAGAAAGCCTACGGAGAGACCGGCACAGAGGCCTGCAGCGGCTGGCGCTGGGTCGGGACCCGCTGACTAGCCACAAATCCTGGGTGGGATGTACGACTCTGCATTGCGGGCGGTCGGCCGGGCATCGTGTGGCCCACTCATCGCATGAACAACGGCGCGACCAATGGGCCACCCAACATCTTCGCTGAACTCAAAGGACCGCTACACCGCCGCCATGATCTGCTCTCGCAAAGGCGCGAGCCGGCTCTCTTCCAACCCGTCCCGATAGAACATGTTGTATGTATCGAACGGGATCAAACGCTTGCCATCCGGATGCGCGATATGCACGCACGTCTTCTTGATCGAGCGCAAATCAAACGATTGCGCATCAATGAACTGCACGATCAGAATCCGAAATAAATTGTTGTACCCAAGGTTCTGCGGCGCGGCGATTTTGGGCATGCAGCACAGTAGCTCTCGCAGAGTATCGGCCTGTCCCTGCGGGCTGTGATTGGTGCTGAACAGCTTGAAGATGTGCGAGCGGATCGCGGGGTCCTGCTCATAGATGATCGTGTTGCGGCCGCCATCAATCAGCACCTCCGGCGGGATCATCGAGGTCAGCGGCACGACCTTGGTCGTGATGCCGCGGGCCCCGTCATCCAGCGGCAGCTTCAGCGCGTACGCCATCGCCAGCGAGTCCGGATGGCACGGCACCGGGATCAGATCCTCATCCTTGAACAGGTCTGGCCGGATCGCGCGCGTCTGGTCCAGGATGCGGCGGCGCACCTCCGTCAACGTCAGCCGATGCTCCGCGCGGCTATACCCATCCAGCCGGCCCGCAGCCTGCACGGGCTGGAACGTAATGCCGCGCACGCACGGTTGCTGCAGCGCAAAGTCAGTCAGCGCGCCGAGTTCATCATCGTTCACGCCGCGTTCTACCGTGATCACCAGCGTGGTTGATATGTTGTAGCGATTCAGCCGTTCAAGCGCCTGCTCGCGCACGCGTCGCAGGTCGGCGCCACGGAGTTGCATCAGCGGATCGCGCCGCAGCGAATCGAACTGCAGGTACAGCTCAAAGCGCGGCATGTAGGTTGCAAGCTGCTTGGTGAACTCCTCATCCTGCGCGATGCGTAGACCATTGGTGTTGACCATCAGGTGCTGGATCGGGCGACGCTTGGCGGCGTCCAGAATCTCAAAAAACTGCGGATGGATGGTCGGCTCACCACCGGAGATCTGCACGATGTCAGGCGTGAGCTCGTTGGTCACAATCGCGTCGAGCATGCGCTCAATCTGCTCCAGCGGCCGGTGTGCATCCACACGGTGCGGGCCGGATTCTGCATAGCAGACCGGGCAGGAAAGGTTGCAGGTATCGGTCACTTCCAGCAGGGAAAGGCACGAGTGCTGCTCGTGATCCGGGCACAGACCGCAGTCATACGGGCAGCCATATTTGATCGGCGTGTTGTACTGCGCGGGCATCTCCGGCGGCTTGATGAAGACCTCCCGGCAGCGGCGATAGTAGTCGATATCGTCCGCAATCAACACGCGCTCAAAGCCATGCTGCATGCAGCGTTTGAGCATGTAGACGTTGGTATCTTCAAACACGATCTTCGCGTCCACGCGCTTGTAGCACGTGCTGCAGATGGAGACGGCCGTGTCGTAAAACAGGTAGGGCCTGACGGCTGCGGACATCGTTACTTCCTCCGGACAAGTGCTACCAAACCAGTCACCAATAATCCAAGACCGCTTCCCCAAAAGCCCAGCATTCCAAGGAATCCTGCAAGCGGAGGTATAACATCACCCGAGCCGCGATTCCCGTAGCCGCAGAGCCCAAATGACACCAGAGCCATGACTGAGAAGATGGCCACAAGTTTGCCCAGATCTGCTTTCCCAGCCATTCAATCTCCGTAGCCTAACCGTGCCGTTCACCCGGGTGTGTGGCCTTTGTGACACTTTGATCACCGCGGTGGAGGAGGCGGAGGCGTGGGCCCGGCAAACGCGCTCATGATCGCGACAATAATGGCCGCGAGCCCCGTAAGTCCAAGCCCCGCCCCGCCAATCACTGAGCCAACAATAGCGATGACGGCCAGGTTGTTCGCTGGTCGATACACGATCGAAACCCCGCACAGCCCAAGCGACAGCAGCAGCACGACTCCAAAGCCAGCGGCGCATTTCCCAATCACAGACCATGCAGATGACATAAGCGAACTCCCGCGCTAATTGTAGCCGCGGAGAGCAGCGATGATGACCCCACAAAGGCCACCGATCACAAGTCCACAACATGAAAGTAGAAATAGCCAGCTGCCGATCGTTCCAGCAACATCCTGCAAGGGCGTGCCGCCCCCCTCGAAGTCAGTGCCAAGCCCGCACAAGCCCATCGAGATAAGCAGCCCAGTGAGCGAACCCGCCAGTATCTATGACGTCAAGCTACAGTTACGAACTTTCATTGCACGCACCCCATCGCTTGGACTACCCGGCTACGGAACGATTTCTCCAGCGATAAACAATCACCGAGATCAGGCTCGCAAACGCTTTCAGCAAGAACAGGCCGCTCGCAAACAAGCTTGCGATGCCTAGCCAAGCCTCGGAATCATGCAGAAAGGAGAACGTTTGAGGCGCGTCAAACTTTGACCCCAGGCCGCAGAGTCCAAAGCATAGCCCCAAAGCCACAAGAGACAGAATGAAGTAGCGCGCCGTCCACGCCAGGCTACGTAGCTCCGCAAGCGTCGCCGGGCCAATCTGATCGCGCCTGCCGACCCTGGAGCACGCAACCAGCAGCAGACCGAAGGACACTACGAGCAGCACAAGCACCAGGTAATTGACGATCTGCAACCCGCCGCCCCGCGCCCCAGGAGGAGCTACATATTCGACTAGAAGCATCGTGACCAGAAAGGTCAACGCAGCAGCGAAGAACAATCCGGCGGTCCCGATCTTTACCATTTGTAGACAGCCTAACTCAGGGAAGCCGAAAGGATGAGGGATTCCTGATTCATCGCAAGCGGAACCCAGATACTCTGTAAGAAATATCTGATGCGCTGATTACTTCTGCGGTAATGCTCAGATCTAAGTCGACACAGTTTCGTATCCTCGCATCGTACAAGCTGCGTCAGCTAACGGGAACGGGGTTACACATGGATAGAGAATCAAAGGAATGGATGTGCGCGATAGCCTCAATGCTCACCCTGGCTGCGTCGTGCGTTTTTCTGGCAAATTCACGTCGATCCGGCTATGACGTTGCCTGGCTGTCTTTGCTGCTGGTCAGCGTCATCCTACTGATTACTGCGGCTATGCTGGGCCATAAGAAGTGGCTATTTCTGTTGCTACTCTACCCGGTTCTTATTATGTGGACCGCCGTTGCCAATATGACGTTCGGCTTCTAACTTGCCCTTCGCAGAGTCAGTCAGTCTCAGGAAATTCATCCATGCTGCAGGGTAGTACGGATGGTTATGGCTTTAGCTTGCATTGTGACAACAGGCCAGGACTCTTCGCTCATACTGTCTGTTGGTTTCTATCGGAAGTAAGAGCACCTGCAATTACCGCCGCAATCCCCGCAACGCAAGCCCACTGGATCATGTTCAACCCATGCACATGCGGCTGCGGCTTGATGAAGTCGATCAGCAGCCGCCACGCCAGGTACGCGCCCATGAAGATGCGGAAGAGCTGCCCCTGCGGGTGCGCGCGCCGGCCGTACCAGGTCAGCCCCGCGGCCAGCAGAAGCAGGAACACGAGCTCATAAAGCTGTGTCGGATGGCGCGGGATGCCGTCGCCAAAATTCACCGACCACGGTAGCGTCGTAGGCGTCCCGTAGGTATCGTCCGCCAGCCCCGCAGCAAAGCAGCCAATGCGCCCAATCGCAATGCCCAGGCACAGCGGCACGGCATACAAATCACCGGTACGTGCGCGGACTTTGAGTGCCAGCTTGGCAGCCTCCACCGCAAGCCAGCCCCCCAGCAATCCGCCAACGATCGTCTTGCCGCCCGTCGGCGCAAACAGCGCAGACCAGTGCCAGCCAAGCCGCGGCGCCTGCTCCAGCAAGCCCAGCACCCGAGACCCGATTAGCGCGCCCAGCGCCGTCGCGGCCAGCAGCAGCCAGCGCCGTTCGTCGGTCAGAAAGTCCGCGGACCGCGCACGCAGGGAGACGTACACGCGATAGCCCACGAAGTAGCCCAGCGCTTCAAACACCGGGTGCAGCGCGGGATGGGGGGTGAAAGCCATGAATTTTCTTGAAATTGCAACTAAGCAGGTTGATAATAAAGGAACTTGGTTGGCCACGGAGGCCGTTATGCAGGAGTCTAGCCCTGGATGACGGAGGGTCACCCAGGGGGTTTAGAGATGCGTTACTTGCTGTGAATCGTAAGGAAAGCTTTGAACGCCAGATAGAGCAACAACTCTACCGGCAGCTCAACTTTCAGCTTCCCCCATTCGAACTTCACTGTTCGCATGGCATCACCTCCTCATAGGATCGCCTCAGGGTTGCCGCCCTGAGGCGTTTCGCTTGTTAGGGCGAAACTTGGAACCCCGTGGTGGCCCTTCAAGCGCGTGCTCCGCCTATGAGTTGGCCCGCCTAGTATCGCATGGGATCAAACCCCTTATCGCACTGCGCGGTAGCATCGACACATGGCAGTTCCTCTCGATGTCCGCCCCGGCCGCCGCCCCGGCATCCCCGCCGGCCCGTCCGTGTTTCCCAGGTTTGTGCAGGGTCAGCCGCTGTTCGCGACAGGCGCGCAGTTCGTCGTCAACGCGGCGCAGCAGCATGGTGACCTGGTCTATTACCGCTTCCTCGGCAAGCAGATTTACCAGATCAATCACCCGGATCTGATCGCCGATTACTTCCTGAAAGACGCCGTGCATCATGACCGCAACATCGTCATGCAGAAGGCGCGCGACGTGCTGGGTCACGGCCTGCTTACGAGCGAGGAGCCTCTGCACATGCGGCAGCGCAGGCTTGCACAGCCGGCGTTTTTGCGGGAGCGCATCGCGTCCTATGGCAGCGTCATCGGGGCAAAGGCGCTGGGCATGACCGCGCAGTGGAAGCCGGCCGCAAGCGTAGATCTCCACCCCCGGATGATGGAGCTGGCTCTGCGCATCGTCGGCAAATGCCTCTTCGATCTCGACGAACTCAAGGACGTCGCAGCCGTCGCTGAAGCGGTCGATTCCTTCATGAACTTTGTGCCGCTTTCGTTCCTGCCCTTCTCGCAGCAGATTGAGCGCTTGCCCCTGCCCGCCATGAACCGCCTGCGCCGCAGCAAGGCTTTCCTGGACGAGATGATCTACGGCATGATCGCCGAGCGACGCGCCGAAGGCCAGGACCGCGGCGACCTGCTCAGCATGCTGCTCGGCGCAGTGGATGAGGGCGCCCGCATGACCGACAAGCAGCTTCACGATGAGTGCGTGACCATCATCCTGGCCGGGCATGAAACCACTGCCAACGCCCTTAGCTTCTCTCTCGATCTGCTCGGCCGGGACGCCGTCGTGCAGGAGCGTTTAGCTCAGGAAGCACGCGACGTTCTTGGCGATCGCGAGCCCACCGCGGATGACTTCCCCAGGCTCCCCTACGCCTACGCGGTCTTCGCTGAAACCATGCGCCTCTACCCGCCGGTATGGGTCACCGGACGCACCTGCGCGCAGGCTTATGAGATCGCCGGCTACAAGATCCCAGTCGGTGCAACGCTGCTTGCACCGCAGTTTGCCGTGCATCGCGACCCGCGTTTCTGGACTGATCCAGAGCGCTTTGACCCGGAGCGTTTTCTGGGCCAGAGCAAATCGGCCCGCCCCCGCTACGCCTATTTCCCATTCGCCGGCGGTTCGCGCCAGTGCATCGCGGAAGGTCTCGCATGGATGGAAGGAACGTTGGTGCTGGCGGCTATTTTCCGCGATTGGAAGGTCACGGTGCCGGCAGGGACGCCACCTATCAAGCTCAAGCCGGCGGCAAGCCTGCGTCCCGCAAACGGGGTCCTTGTCGCGCTCGAACACAGACCCTGGCTTTGAGTCAGCCAGCCTCTCCCTTTCACAGGAATTGTCATCCTCAGCAGCGACTGCGCTCTAAGCGGAAATGCAGGTCCTTCGACTACGTGTGGCGATGAACCTGCCCCACTCCGCTCAGGATGACAAAGTCAGTTCAGAAACCGAAGTGTCGTTCCGACGCAAATCGGTAGAACCAGAACGCCTCACCCTGCTCTAGTCTGTAGCCATGAGCGAAAACCCAAACGACGCGCCCGACCCACAGCTCACCCAGCCGGAGCTCATCGGCACGGAAATGGCCGTGCCCCAATCCGCATCCGGTCCCGCGCGCTCGCCGGCCATCACGTTCATCTTTATGACCATCATGCTGGACATGCTCGCGCTCGGCATGATCGCGCCCGTGCTGCCACGCCTGATTGAATCCTTCCTGCACGGCGACGCCTCCCAAGGCGCCAAGATGCTCGGCATCTTCGGCAGCGTTTTCGCCGTCATGCAGTTCTTCTGCTCGCCCATTCTCGGCTCACTGTCAGACCGCTTCGGCCGCCGGCCTGTCGTGTTGCTCTCCAACTTCGGCCTCTTCGCAGATTACCTGCTGATGGCCTGGGCCCCCGCGCTGCCGTGGCTCTTCGTCGGCCGCATCATCAGCGGCGTCACGGCTTCCAGCGTACCCACCGCCATGGCCTACATGGCAGATGTCACGCCACCAGAAAAGCGCGCCGCCTCCTTCGGCATGTTGAACGCGGCGTTCGGTCTGGGCTTCGTGCTGGGCCCCGCGCTGGGCGGCTTGCTGGGCGATCACAACCCGCGCCTTCCCTTCATCGTGGCCGCCTGCCTGTCTTTTGTGAACGGCATGTACGGGCTGTTTGTGCTGCCGGAATCGCTTACGCCGGAGCATCGCAGCGCCTTCAGTTGGAAGCGGGCGAACCCGGTCGGCTCGGCCAAAATGCTGATTGGCTCGAAGGCGATCATTGCACTTTCGGGCTTACTGCTGCTGGGCTATATCGCGCAGCAATCCTTGATGAACGTGTACGTCATCTATACCGATTACCGCTACCACTGGTCGCCGCGCTCGACCGGGCTTTCGCTTGGTGTGATCGGCATATTTCAAATCCTCTATGGCTTGTTTTTAGTGAAACGCGCGACGGCAAAACTGGGTCCGCGCTGGTGCATCACGTTCGGCCTGGTGGGGGGCATCCTGGGCTACATCGCGACGGGGCTATCGAAGTCCGGGCTCCTGTTGTTGCTCGGCATCCCGCTGATGAATTTGATGTCGCTCGCCTGGCCCAACGCGCAGGCGCAGATGAGCGCCGGCACCAGCAAAAGCGAGCAGGGCCAGTTGCAGGGCGCCATCAACAGCCTGCGCGGGACCGCGGGCATCATCGGGCCGGGCCTGTTCACGGGTGTCTTCGCGTGGGCCATCGTGCCGCACGCATTCTTCACGACTCCGGGGCTCCCCTTCTTCGTCGCCGCGCTCTTGCTGTTGCTCGCGATTCCGCTCGGCTTCTACGCCACCCGCAAAACGGAAGCAGCTACAGCTTAGAGCAGAACGCAAAGGGCGCAGAGGTAAAGCGCAAAGTTCTCTCCTCGGCGATCTTTTGCGCTTAGCCTTTGCGATCTTCTCGTTCTGCCTTGCTTTTTCCCCCGTCGCCTCGTCCAACCGCTATCCACCAACCGTGAGGGCTTCCTATGCGCGTCGCCATCCTTCCTGCTTTGCTGATCCTTGCCGCCATACCCGCCCTGGCGCAAACCACTCCCACGCAGCTCACCATCTACAACGGCGAATACGCCGTAGCCCGCACCACCATCGATCTTGACCTGCACGCCGGCCCCAACGACGTCCTCACCACACGGGTCACGCGCGCGCTCGAGCCTGACTCCGTCATCCTGCGCGACCCCACCGCCCGCTTCGTCTTCAAAGTCGCGGAGCAGAACTACGACGCCTCCGTCATCACGCAGCAGTCGCTGCTCAAAAAGTTTGAAGGCCAAACTATCGACTTCGGCCAGGGCCGCATGAGCGATGGCAGCACGCCCACCGTGCAGGGCAAAATCATCCGCGCCGGCAGCGACCGCGGCGAGCAGCCTCTGGTCGAGGTCGACGGCAAGCTCGTCTTCCAGCTCCCCGGTACGCCACGCTTCCCCGCCTCTACGGACGGCTTGATGCTCAAGCCCACGCTCAAGTGGAAGATCGAATCCGCCCGGCCCGCACACTTCGCAGCAGAGCTCGCCTACATTACGCGCGGTTTTACGTGGCAGGCCACCTACAACGTCATCGCGCCGGAAAGCACAGACACAACAACCGGAGACCGCGCGGAAATTATCGGCTGGGCCACCATGCAGAATACCAGCGGCACGGACTTTCCGCAGGCGCGCATCAAGCTTATGGCCGGCGACGTGGCCAAGATTCGTGACCTGCAACAGTTCGACCGGCTGGACCGCTATGCCATGTTGAGCACCGCGTCCGTCGCCGTCAGCGGCTCCAGCGTCACTCAGAAAGCCTTCGACGACTTTCATCTCTATGACCTGAACCGCACCGTCTCGCTGCTCGATGGCGAGACCAAACAGGTCGAGTTCCTTTCCGCCAAAGACGTGCAGATCAAGCGCCTTTACCAGTTCGATGGCTCCGCCACCAACATCAACTTCAACCCCAACTACTTCAACCAGGACTCCGGCTTCGGCCAGGGCGAGAACACCATTGTCGCCATCCGGCAGGAGTTCAAGAATGCGGAAGCAAACCATCTTGGCCAGCCCCTGCCGGCCGGTCGCATGCGGCTCTACCGCCGCGACGCGGGCGGGCAGATGGAGTTCATCGGCGAGAGCATGATCAAGCACACGCCGGTCGATGACACCGTATCGATCGTGACCGGCAACGCGTTCGACCTGAAGGGCAAGCGCACACAGACCAGGTTCTACACGCAGCAGCAAACCGGCAACCGCTTCACGGACGAGAACTTCGCCATCAAGCTCACCAACGCCAAAAAGCAGCCCGTAACGGTCATCGTCGTGGAGCACTTTTACCGCGGCCAGAACTGGACCATCCGCGAGCCCTCGGTACCGTACCGCGGGGTCGATAGCCACACCATCGAGTTCCCCGTAGAGGTCCCCGCCGGCGGTGAAGCCACCGTCAGCTACCAGGTCCACTACACCTGGTGATCCGGCGCGGCGAGCATCTGCGCAATCGTTTGCCCGGTGCGCGGATGCAGCATCTGCGGCGCGATCTCAGCTAGCGGCGCGAGCACAAATCGCCGCTCATGCAGCGCAGGATGCGGAAGGACTAGCCTGGGATTGGACATCGTTTCCGAGCCGTAGAGCAGCAGATCCAGATCGATCAGCCGAGGACCCTTTGCGGGTACGCCGTCACGCGTGCGACCCATCGCGAGCTCGATCCTGAGCAGGCCGTCCAGCATGTCCAGCGGGGCCAGCGCGGTACGTAGCAAAGCAGCCGCATTCAAAAAGCGTGGCTGCTGCAGGTAGAGTTCCGGCGCGGTGTCATGAAAGCTCGAAACCGCAGTCACTTCCCCAAGCGAGCCCATGCGGACGATCGCTTCCTCAAGGTTCTTCTCGCGCTCACCAATGTTTGAGCCGAGCGCGATCGCGGCGATGTTCAAAGCTGCTTGCATGGATGTTGCGATTGTCGAACGCAGGCCCCGTCAGAAGCAAGCTTGGGCCACCCTCAAATTTCATGGCGCACACCAAATCCAAACCGGTACGCCGGCGAAAGATTCGCAGCTTATAAACTTATGGGTATGTTCAAGGCTTCGGCGCTCGAGTTTCGTCTGCGTTACTGGTTGCACGCGGTGGTGTACGGCCTGGGGTTCTGGGCGCCGTGGAACTACGCGCTTCATCTGGACCCAGCCGGCGCCAGCGGCAACACGTGGGGCATCCTGGCGGCCAACATCAGCCGCGCGGGCTGGCTGCCGTACCTGCAGGCAAGCGTCGTGCTGCTGTGCCTGGCGATCGCGCTGGCACTGGCAGCCGCCATGCTGCGCACCTGGGGCGGCGCGTACCTGGGTGCGGCCGTCGTGCAGGATGGCGGCATGCACGCCGTCAACTCGCCCACACCGTTTGCCGGCGCGCCCGTGTCCGGCGTCACGACGGACGGGCCCTACCGCCGCATGCGCAATCCTCTGTATCTGGGCACGTTTCTGCATACACTCGCGCTCGCGATTCTGATGCCGCGCACCGGCGCCATCTTCGCCATCGTGCTGATCGGGATCATGCAGGTGCGGCTGATCCTGGGAGAAGAAGCCTTCCTGACCCGCACCGTCGGCCTGCCGTATGAGGCTTACTGCAAGCTCGTCCCGCGTGTGCTGCCGGCGCTGCGTGCGCGTGTCGCCGCCGGTGGCCGCGCCGCACGCTGGGGCCAGGCCGTTCTGGGCGAAACGTATATGTGGCTCGCCGCGTTTGCGTTCTGCTTCGCCGGCTGGGGCTACAACGCCGCACCGCTGATCCAGTATGTGATCGTGGCGTTCGGCATCTCGCTGCTGGTCCGCGCTTTCAGCCCCAAGGTCGCTGGCTGAGGCAGGCTCGCCACTGGGCAGTGCTTAAGGGCACCGCTGAAGCCGTGCCCAAAACACAACCAGCTTGTGGACTGAAGGCAGCCTCTCGCTTGTTGAATCCATGCCGTCCGTCAAACGGCCCAGATACTTCCTTTCGCAACCCACAAAACAAAAGGAACAACTCCGCGCGCACCCCGTATGCTGTTGGTACCTGTCCATGCGCGTACGCCTTGCCACTCTCGCTGTGCTCTGCCTGTTCCTGCTGGCGCTGGTCGTCCCGGCACGCGCGCAGCAGGTCAGCCTTAAACCCGGCACGGCCACAGTCCACAACGATAACGGCGACGACGAAAAAGACGACGACGACAAAGAAATCTCCTTCACCGACGAGCACATCCCCGGCGACCCCCGCAACGTCCAGGCCCCACCCTTTGGCGATCGTCTCGACCTGACCACGCCCTGGCTCTTCCTGCCCGGCAACGGCCCGGACTTCGCGTCGCCCACCTTCAACGACACCAGCTGGAAGCCCGTCGATCCCCGCGGCCCCCAGTACAAACACCTGCTCAGCAAGCTGAATGAGATCTGGTACCGCGTCCACGTCAAGCTCGTGCCCGGCACCCATGACCTCGCACTCACCATCGCCGATTTCGGCGGCAGCTACCGGGCCTACGTCAACGGCAAGGAAATCGGCGGCCACGGCATCATGTCCGGGCGCGGCGATTACCTGCTCGCCCGTTCCGCCACTTACGCCATCCCGGACTCCGCACTCGCGCCGGATACCGTCATCGCGATCCATGCCTTTGTGGGCCGCGTGGACCGCGCCACCTACACGTTTCAGGATGGCCTCTCCAAGCGCTCCGCCGTCTACCTGGGCCCGGCCAACCTGCTCTATCGCGATCAGCAAACCTACTTCGCCAACGGCTCTCGGAAAACATCAGCGCGCTCACGTTGTGGGCGGTGCTGCTGGCGCTGGCCGCCGGCTTGTCCCTGTTGATCAAGGGTGCGCGCGTGTACCCCGTGCTGGCAATCTACGCCGGCGCGCACCTGGCCGGCACGCTGGTGGCGGACTGGGCTTCCTTCCACTACTACCCCAACACGCACTGGCTCTGGATGGGCCTGACCACGGTCTTTCGCCTCGCGTCCGAGCTTGCGCTGCTCGAGTTTCTGCGCATCCTGTCGCTCTGGAAACGGGTCCGCCTGCTCTACTTCTTCGCAGGCTTTTACGTCCTCGCACAACTGTCCGTTGCGTTTGCTACGGTCGATCTTATCTCCTTCACCACGTCGGCTTCGCTGCTCAACGCGGCGCACATTGGCTATCGCATTCTGATCGTCACGATGGTGTACCTCGGCGTCCGTCGCAAGCAGCAGGACGCCTACGTGCTGGCCAGCGTGCTCGGCATCTACGTCAGTTACTACGGGCTGTGGCTGCTGCTGGGCAAAGTGGTCTTCTTCTACCAGCCTTTCAACGTGCTGGCCAGGGCCTTTACCGCGACCCTGCTCCCCGGCCCTATGGGCGATCTCGCCATCGTCGGCGCATTCCTGGGCGTGGTGCTGGTACGCACGCTGCGTATTGTGCGAGAGCGCGCCGCAATCGCCAATGAAATTGAAGCCGCGCGCACCATGCAGCAGCTCCTCCTCTCACAAGCCAACCAGCTCACGCCCGGCTTCCAGGTGGAGTCCGTCTACCTGCCCGCGGGAGATGTCGGCGGCGACTTTTTCCTCGTCGCACCCTGCGCCGTCGCGGGTGAAGAACCCTCGCTTACCGTCATCGTGGGCGACGTTTCCGGCAAGGGCATGCGCGCCGCCATGCGCGTCTCCATGATCCTCGGCGTGCTGCGCCGCGAGCCCTCTCGCGAGCCCGCCGCCATGCTGCACGGTCTCAACCAGGCGCTCGCCGCAGAAGGCTCCACGGGCGACGCCGGCTTTACCACCGCATGCTGTGTGCGCCTGTCGCCGGATGGCCGCTACACCATTGCCAACGCGGGCCACATTTCACCCTATGTGGCCGGCGTGGAGCTGGTCACGCCGCCGGCGCTTCCGCTCGGGCTCGTCGCGCTGGAGCCGGAGGAAACCTACCCGCTGCTGGAAGGTCGTCTGCTCCCCGGCCAGGTCCTGGTGCTCATGTCCGATGGTGTGCCGGAAGCGCGCAGCCACCGTGGCGAACTCTACGGCTTTGACCGCCTGGCCCCGCTCACCCTGCGCCCCGCGCGGGAAATTGCCGCCACCGCGCAGCAGTTTGGCCAGGACGACGACATCACCGTCGTCACCATCGCCTGCCTGCCGCGCACGACCAACACCGCGCCACCGCCGCTTCCCTCTGCTCCCCCTCCGCCCAGGCCCGCATGATCCTCCGGCGCCGGCGCGCGATGACTTGGGCCGTAGCCGCTATCGTCGCCGGCCTGGTCTGGCGCCTGGCCCCCCTGCATCTGCCGGCCTTCGCCTACAAGTACGGCGGCTCCGCGCTCTATGCCGCGATGCTCTACTGGCTGCTTGCCGCGGCCTTCCCCCGCCTGCGCGTGCTTGTCGTCGCGGTGCTCGCTACAGCACTCGCGTTCCTGGTGGAGGCCTTCAAACTTTCTCACCGCCCCGCGTTAGACGCTTTCCGTATAACGCTGGCCGGTAAGCTTTTGCTGGGTCGCGTGTTCACCTCAGGGGCACTCCTGGCTTACGCCGTCGCTATTGCAGCGGTCGCATTGCTGGACGCGCAAAAAAAACGGGACACCCCTGCGTAAGGGCATCCCGTGAAGTGAATCGCTCGCTGTTCGCGTGCACTAAGCGAAATGACTCCGCCCGCGCCTACTTACTTATTCCCACCTAACCTAAAAATTGTCATCCTGAGCGAAGAGACGCACGGCACTTTGTGCGTCGCGTAGTCGAAGGACCTGCATTTCCGCTTGGAGTAGCTTAGCTGCTCAAGCGACATATAGGTCCTTCGACTACGTTCGGCATAAAGCCGCCAAACTCCGCTCAGGATGACAAGGTCTTAGTGGGTCCAACCGAAAAAGCGTGCAGCTCAATCTACAGCAAAGCCCGGGCACGCAGCACCCGCTCCACTGCCTCCGCCGCCGTCGCCCCCACTGCACTCAGATGCCCCATCTTGCGGCCCTTGCGCGGCTTCAGCTTTTCATAAAGATGCAGCCGAACCCCACGCACCGCCAGCGCTTTATCAAAGCTCACTTCGCGCTGCTTGCCCTGCTCATCCAGCCACAGGTCGCCCAGCAGATTGGCGATGGCGGCCGGCTGCACCACGTCCACATCGCCCAGCGGCAGGTTGCACACCGCGCGCACGGCCTGCTCAAACTGGCTGGTCACGCAGGCGCGTTCGCTTTCGTGATAACTGTTGTGCGGGCGCGGTGCCATCTCGTTGATGTACAGCTCGCCTTGCTTGGAGATAAAAAATTCCACCGCCAGCAAGCCTTCAAGCGCAAACGTATCGGCAATCTCGGCGGCTATTTCACGCGCATCCTGCTCAAGCTCGGGCTCGATCGGCGCCGGAATCACGGACCATTCCAGGATCTGATTTTCGTGGTGATTCCAGGCCGCGGGGTACACCTTCACCTCGCCGCGAGGGCTGCGCGCGACCATCACGGAGATCTCACGATCCAACTCAATCGCCTGCTCAACGACACCCGGACCCTGGCCCAGGGCCTCCCACGCGCCCAGCACGTCAGCCTCTGCAGGCGGCCCGTTGAAGCCGGTTTTGCCCTGGCCGCGGCCGTCATAGCCGCCGGTGGATGACTTGCAAAAACACTTGCCGCCCAGCTCATGGATCGCCGTGCGCAGCTCATCGAGCGAGGTCACCGCGCGGAAATCGCCAATGGGGAAGCCATGTTTGCGCAGCCAGTTCTTCTGCTCAATGCGGTCCTGGATTACGGCCAGCATTGCGCCGCCGGGGCGCACGGGGCAGAACGTCGCGGCAGAAGCCATGGACGCCGGGCCAATCTGCTCGATCTCCAGCGTGACCACATCGCAGCCACGCGCCAGCATCGCCGCGCCGCGTGAATCGTCCCACGCGGCCTCAATGCAGCCATCCACGATGAACCGCGCCGGACAGCCCGGGTCCGGGTCCAGCACCAGGATCCGGTAGCCCATGCCGCGCGCGGCCATCGCCATCATGCGGCCCAACTGCCCACCGCCAAAGATGCCGATGGTCGCGCCGGGAAGGATCACATCGGGCGCGCCGGGTACGTTGCTCATTCGCCCACCTCGAGCGTTTCCGCCAGCACGGCATCGCGCGTGGCTTCACGTCTGGCAATCAACTTTGCCTGCAGCGCGGGATCAGTCGTGGCGAGCATCGCCACTGCCAGCAACGCCGCGTTGGCTGCGCCGGAAACCCCTATCGCCAGCGTCCCCACGGGCACACCCTTCGGCATCTGCACAATGCTCAGCAACGCGTCGAACCCCTGCAGCGCCGTCGCCGCAACCGGCACACCCAGCACCGGCACCACGGTCAGCGCTGCGATCATCCCGGGCAAATGCGCCGCCCCGCCGGCTCCAGCAATAATGCAGCGCAGCCCGCGGCTCACAGCCGACTGCGCGTATGAAATCATCAGCTCCGGCGTACGATGCGCGCTGACCACACGAGCCTCAAAGGGCACGCCAAACTCGCGCAGAATCGCAACCGCATGCTGCATCACGGAATAATCGCTGCGGCTGCCCATAACAACGCCGACGAGCGGGGTGGGGGAATCCATTTGTGAAGTATAAGACAGCGGCCAGGAGCAAGGCGTAACGGGGATAAGAATGGATAAAAACGGGATAAGAGCAGAACGAAGCGGGGCAGAGAATGGCTCTGGTTGGGCCCCTTTCTGGTTGTCATCCCCGCAGGGGATCTGCTTTGCTTCTTGCCAAGGCTCGCCAGCAGAAAGCCCTGTCCGCCGTCATCCATACCTATCGCCGAAACGCCGTGTCTTGTCTTCAGTTGTGCTTGCCGCCCAGGTAGCTGATCGCGAAATGCACGATCGTGAGTGCGGTCCCAAAGGCGGCTGCGAGTCCTTTCATTCGCTGCACGTGTTTTTCATTGCAGCTGACGCGTTCTTCCAGGTGCAGCAAACGTCCGGGCTGGCCGATGCCCATCAACTGGTCCATCTGAGTTTTGAGCACGCTCAGGTCGGTGATGACCTGCTTTTCAAAGTCGTTCATGATTTTCTCCTTTTTCAAGTTCGCCCTAACGCCGGGCCGGCGCCGCTTCGCGGAGTATTGGGCTCCGTCACTTCATGTCGAGCAACGCTCGAACCCCTGCCTTCTCTAGTCCACGTGGACCAACAAAAGTCACGAATTGACCGCCCCACGCGCAGTGGGCCCGTCCGGCAGGACCAAGCCTCAAGCCGTCTCAATCGGCACATGCGTAACGATCGCAGCGGACTGGCGCGAGTAGTGCCCGGCCGCGTCATACATGCGCATAAAAAAGTGTTCCTCAAACGCCACCCGCGGAATCGATATCCCCCGCACCGGGCTGCGCAACACCAGATCGCCCGCGGCTGACCCGGCGGTGCCGCTGCCGAAGCCTCCGTCATGCCGGCGCACCTCAAAGCCTCCACCCGGCGGCGGGTCCGTGCCGGCGTCGAGCGTGATGGCGGCACTCTTGTCCGCACCCGAAAACCCGATGACCGTAACCTGGTTCAGATTCGGTAGCACGTGGCCGGAACTCGCCGGGGTCTGCCCGGGCTGCAATTCCAGCGGCACGCCGGGGATGACCGCATCAGTCGCGAACTGCTCAGACAGGGCAATTCCGAGCCCTTCAGCCCACTCATTCGCAAACGCGATGCGGTAGGTCAGGACCTCCGGCGCGGTGCCGTGCTCCAGCACCTGCACCTTGCGGACCAGCACACTGGTGGTCTCGCCGGGCTGCTGGAACACCAGCGCGTCCCCCGGCCAGATGTCACCCGAGCGCGGGTTGATGGCGGTGTAGCTGCCGGTCAACGCGGCGGCGCGGTCAGTCGCAAACGCCAGAATGGCCTGCGCGGCGTTCTCGCAGTCTTCGCTCGAGCGTGCCGGCGGGCTAACGACCTTGCCCAGCCAGCGAGCCGTGCCGGGGCCTCCACCGGCGGCTTCCGCGGCCAAGGAAGCCGCATCCGCCAGCCGCGCCACGGCACGTGAGCCACCCCGGTAGGCGACCTTCAACAACGTGCCGGCGGCAGGGATCGTACCTGCGAAAAACGTCGCTAAGCCCGCGCTCACACTACATTCAGAACCATCCAGATGCGGGCCCACAAGCCTGGTGCTGACCGCGCCCGTCGTCGCGTCCGTCGACTGGACGAAAGCGGTTCCGGTGCGCGTGACGTGCACCGCGGCCACCGAGCCGAAGAGCTCGATGCTGTTCACCGCGCAGAACGTAGCCGTCGCATACGAGGTTGAAAGGCTGCCGTCGTATAACACCGTCGCAACCGCGTTCGAGGCCTGCGCGAGGTCACGAATCTCAAACGTGATCTGCACGGGCGCATCCATCACGCCACCGCCAAATCGCTGCAACTGGCTTACGCCGGCTGTGTCGACCATCGCATAAAAAGCCTGGCCCTGCCGCAGCAACTCCGCACAATGCAGGCGCAGACGCAGCGTATACGCCTGGCCTTGTACGATCGTGAACGAGCTCCCCGCTTCCGTGCCGTTGACCATCGGCGTAACGATCGTGTTGCCGCCTGACTGGCGCACGTTGAAGCCGGCAAACAGGTTCGCCTGCGTGATGTGGCCAGCACGCCCGCGGAAGCGGTGTTCAGCAGCACGCCTGCAAGCTCAAACACCAGCGTGCCGCCCAGCTCCACATCGGCATTGGCGAACAGGGTGGTCTGCCCGTCAAAACCGTTGCCACCGTCTATCAAAAAGCCCGCCGCACCAAAGGCCAGGTGCGAGCCGGGGTCGGACGCGGTCCACGTCCGGTGGTTCAGCGCACCGCTGCTGAAGTCGTCCGCGATCAGCACGGCGTGGCCGTTGCGCACGGCGGCCGGTTGCCCGGTCAGGGGGAACGTAGCCGTCGCGCCATCGCCCAGGAAGAATTCCTGCCAGTAGGCGGCGGGCTCTTCCGCGCCGGTTAAGGTCACGTCGTTGGCCAGCTCACGCACGCTGGCGGTACGAAGGGCGGCCAGCGTGAGCGAGCCATCGCCCTCAGAAAACGTATGCGTTGTACTGCCCGCCTGCGTCAGCGTAAGACCGCCGTTCAGCACGCGATACGCGCTGTAGGCCGCGCCGGCAGCGGCACCGGCCTGCGCGGAAAACGCCGCGCCCACGGCCGGCGCCAGCACGCCGAGCTTCTGCCCCTGCAATATCCCCGTGGTGGTAAAAACGCCGGGGGCAAGCGTCGCAACCAGGCCCAGCAAAGCCGTGCCCGCAGGCTGCCCGTAGACGCTGGCCCCCGCGCCGCCGGCACTTTTATCCAGCAGCCACTCATCGCTCACTGCGCGAAACGCCAGGCGGTAAACGGCGCCTTCGGTCGCACAGCCGGCATAGATTGGCATGGGCTCCGTCGTCAGGTAGCCGGTAAAAAGCAGGGTGCCGCTGTCGCTTGCAAGCACGATCCGTGCGCGTCGCACAGGTGTTTTGAGCGCGGTGCCGGCCAGCGTCAGCAGGCCGCTTGCAATCGATGGCGCGTTCAACGTGCGGGCAATTTCAAGGGGCTCCGCGCGGTCGATCGCGGCCGAGTAATCAACCGCTCCCAGGCCGTCCAGGTTGTCGATCGTCAGGCGCATAGGGGCACCTCACTGTTGGCGAGAGGCGGCAGCCCGCGCTGCGCCCGCACCTCCGCCACGCTCAGCACGCCGGCGTTCAGCAGCTGTACCTGCATGTTGACCTCCTCCTGCTGGTTGCGCGTTTCCAGGTCGTTGAACGCGAACTCAAACTCGCGCCAGCCAATGCATTTGCCGAACAGGTCTCGCGAAATATGCTCGGCCACCAGGCGCGCCACGGGGACGACCGCGCCCTGGAAGGCGTCGTCGGCCATCTCGCCGGCGGTGGCGCGGTTCACGTCGCCGGCCAGGCCCAGCAGCATGGGCGGCAGCTCAAACGCGTTGCCGATCATGCGCACCAGAAAGTCCTGCCACTGCAGGCGCAGGTCGGCATCGGTGCCGCCGGCAAAGCGCAGGACCTCCGGCTTCTTTTCACAGCTCAGCACGGGTACGCGGCCGGTGCCCTCGATCTCGTCCTGCCACCAGCGGATCAGGCGATCGTGCTGCTCGGGCGTGGCCTCATCCAGCCACAGCGCGTACTGCGCAACTGTGTTGGAGGCCAGGCGGCCAGCGTAGCGGCCGGCGCTCAGCAGCTGCGAAATGGTCTCAAACGCGACCTCCAGACGTCCCAGCCCGAAGGCTGTATGCGTGCGCGGATTGAGCCGGATGTAGATTAGCTCAGAGTCGAGCAAGGGCGTCACCGCGTCCGTGCCAATGCGCCCCGTGTGGAAGCCGTAGCGCGGAGTTTCGGGGTCGCCCGGCCACTGCGCATCCACCTGGATGGCCGTTCCATCGACGGCCCAAAGCTCGAATGGCCGAGCTCCATCGTGCGTCGGCTTCATCTCGATTGCGCCGCAGCCGCCCACCAGCACGTCTTCCAGAACCTGCTCCAGCAGCGTGCGAAAGCTGTCGCCGGGGTTGGGATCTTCAAGCCCCTGGCGCAGCGCGCGCAGCTTCTCTTCCACGTTCTCAATCGCCGCCGGGTCGTACCCGCGACGCACGCGCACCTGCCAGTCCATGCACGCGATGCGGTCCTTGACCACGTTGATCGCACGCCGTGCGACCGGTGTTTCGGCAAAGCGGCGCAGGTTGGCCGCCGTCGGTTTGGGCAGCGTATTGACTGCGTTGATCCCGCGATACGGCGTCAGGATAGAAGGCAGTGGCGCCGTCTTGCGAGCACCTTCCACGTGCAGAAAACGCCCTTGCTGATCGCGCGCCTGCGCTTCCAGATCTGTCCCGCGCAGAACATCCCATGCGCCTTGAACTCGTTGCTTGATTCCCATAGGTGCACCTCCGTGCAAAAGTGAAAAAACAAAGATGAGTGGGATAAAACGGAAAAGACGGATAAGAACGGATGAACTCCGCCCTTATCCGTCTCGATCCGCTCACTCCTGTTACGTCTTGTCCTGGTTAGGTACCGTTTGATCTGACTTACAGCCCGAGCTCGCGCCGCGCGGTCTCCGCCGCTCGTGCCAGGTCGTTGATCGTGACCACGCGAATCAACTCGCGCTCCATTGCTTCCACGCCAAAGCGATAGCACTCACCGGCCTCGTCGTCGCCTTCAGAAACCTTTGCCAACGGCTCGACGACAGCGGTCAACTCCAGCTTCGCACCCTCTACCCGGTCCACGCCTTCACGCAGCCGCGGCGCGCTGAACGCCAGGCCCTTGGCAGCTTCCACATCGCCATCAAGCGACACCGCGTGAAACATCCGGACGATCCCGCCCTGCATTGCGCCGCCCTGCATTGCCCCGCCCTGCATTGCGCCGCCCTCTGTTGCGCCGCCCAGGTCAGCCTTGTAGCCGCAGTCGATGCGCAGCGGATCACCCGGACGCGTATACATCGCGGCGGCGATACGCTTCCGCAGCAGCGCCCAGGCGCCGGCACGTTCAAATTCATTGCGCATGCTGGTTTGAATCTGCGCTCGGCTACTTTGCTTGCGCAGCCGCACTACCCGCAGCGGCTCCACGTACAGCCGCATCAACTCCTCCATGCCGGCGGTCATGTTCTCGGCGAGCGTGGCCCGCGGCTCGGTCATCTGGACGGAGTTCGAAAGCGAGTCCTCGAGCACTTCCATCACAGACTTCGGGTCGCGCGCACTGGTCCTGGTCCGCAGCCGCTGACCAATTTCGCCTTCGAGCGCCTCAAGCAAGCCGGTGTCCGCATCCGCATCCATGCAGCGCACGCGCGACCAGTCCCGCGTGAACTTGATGCGCGTTTCAAGCTTGTCCGCCCCGGCCTCCCGCAGCAGCACGCCAATGTTGACGAACTCACCCTTCACCACGTCCGGGACGTAGCGGATCAGCGAGAACTCACACGGCACACGTTGCGTCACGGCAGGCTCCTTACATTACAAATTTAGACGCAGCAGGCACATCGGCAAACTGCCGCGGCACCACAACCGAGGTACCCTCGACCCAATTCGGGAAAGGCTCGCGATTCGATTCACGAAACGCCGTGATCAACTCTCGCACACGGCCCCGGCGCGCCAGCAGCTTTTCGCCCAGGCGCTCCAGCTCCGTGGGATCGCCGCCATACCAGTCCGGCGGCACCGTCTCGGCAATCGCCCAAAGCTTGCCCGGCTCCATGGATTCAATGCGGCTCAGCCAGGGCTCAAACGACCGCCACCCCGTTACGCCCGTGTACACACTGTTGCGTGCATACACGCCGCGCAGGGGAGAGTCGGGAAACGTCCAGTCGCCCGCGTTGAAGCAGAAACCCTGATCGATAAACGTGGCCTTGTACTTGCGCTCGCGCGCCTTGCGTTCAAACACGGCCTGCCGCCCGTTGCAGTTGCCCGTCCACTTATCGACACACAGCATGCCGGCAAATTCATGCAGGTTCCGGACCTCATCCAGCTGCTGCTCCGGCAGGTAGTCCATCACCTGCCCGGGCATCAGCCCGCCGATGAACGCCGATCCAAACTGCAGCCCCGCAGAACATTTCTCCACGCGCCCCCTGCCTAACGACACGTTCATATCGAGCGTGTTCGCCACCAGCCATTCCGTGACCTCAACCACCTCGGTCGCGGGCACTGTCAGGCCTGCAGCCTCCGCCAGGCGCGTTGCAATCAGCTCATTGGCGAGCACCCTTATATGCTGCGGGTTGTTCTGAAACTTCACTACCCAGAGCTTGCCGTCGGCACCGAGCATGAGCTGACTCTGTGCCCCGCCACGCATCCTCCGGATTCCCTGTACTGCCAGCACGGCCATGATGCAAAGATACAAGACAAGTTCGCCCTGATGCCGGGCGGGCAGTGCTTCGCACCGTATTGGGCTTCGCATCGCCCGTGCCGAGCAACGCTCGAAGCTATCTGCCGGAGGTAGCGACGACCAGAACAAAAGTCACGAAGTGACCGCCCCACGCGCAGTGGGCCCGTCCGGCAGGACAGCCGTTAGCCCCTTCCCAGTCTCTCCGCCCGCACGGACTGCGCCACCGCCATCGCCATCACGCAGTCATCGTGCGCACCCTGCGCGGCGCCGGTGCGGCCGTTGCCGTGATTCACAAAAGTACGACACTCCTCCAGCAGCCGGCGGCTCTGAAACAGCTTCGCCTGCTGCTCCAGCAGCACGCCCATGCGACTGACCATGCGCGGCTTGGTGCTCGCATTCGTCAGCCAGCCGGGCGCGCCGTCCTGCTCGTACAAGCGCCGGTAATGCTCGCTCGCTTCCAGATGCGCCAGCACGCCGGACCCATGATTGTTGCGCTCCACCGCGATCATGCCGCCGTTGTATTCACGTGCCAGCGCGGCGGCGATGCGTGCCAGCTCCAGCACACCCACCTTCTCACGCAGCTCGGCACACTGCAGCCCGCTCGCAAGCTCAAGCACCTGGATCGCCGCGTAGTCGCCATCACTGCCGCCGCCCGCTGTATCCACTGCGATCAGATACTCGCGGCCGGCAAGCGGTGGAAGCCAGATCTGCAATGCGCCATTGCGACGCAGAGTGATCGGCTCCGATACCTCAAGCGCGCGCGCCTCAATCGCTTCAGTCTCAAAGCAGCAGTCGCCGGAAGCCTTGAAGCAACTGACCGCATCCTCCGCGTACTCCTGCACGCGCAGCCCGCGAAAGCGCCGCGCCAGACTGCGACGATAGCCAATCTGTCCGGCGCTCAAGCCGTGCACGCGCTGTAGCTGCAACTCTTCTTCTGTTAGTTCGATAGCGGTCGAAGCGACGTACGCAGGCTCCAGCCACCACGGGTAAAAGTGCTGCACGACACCGGTTTCGGGGGCCTGCATCCACTCGTCATAGAAGGCACCGTAAGCGCCGGCAGGTGTACTCTCAAGCACCAGCTCGCCCTCAGGTGCAAGCGAGGCACGCAAGCCGGCCAGCGTTGCAGCCGCATCGCCGGGCCACCGAGCGACTTCACTGCAATGCAGATTCTGCACCGTCAGCCCACGCCCGGCGCTTTCCTCCCCCGCACTTACGACGCGAAACTCACTATCCAGCTCCGGAAAAACCATCTGCCCTGCATTCGCACGTGAGCGCCGCAACGGCCCTTCGCGCATTGCCGCCGGCAGGTTCGCCCACATGCGTTCGACGACCGCAAAGATTGCCTCCGCCGCCGGTCGCGTGTGCGCCACCTGCACGCTCAACGTGCCGCGATGGGTGATGGTGCGCAGAAAAAAGCGTCCCGCAACCCAGGTGGTCACGCCCATCTGCCGCGCTTTCAGGATGATGTTGTGCCTGCCCCGTATATCTTCAAAAAGCTGCTGCGCCGGGTTGGGCTGCAGCAGCCGCAAAAGACCATCGCGATGGCGAACCCAAAGCATGTTGCCGGATAAGCTGGCAGCAAACCCACGTTCACGATCCATGCGTTCCCCGAACGCAAGTAAACTCTGCATCGTTATCTCCTTTGGCGTTCTTCGCCCTCCCCCCAGCTACTTGTCATCCTGAGCGCAGCCCGCCGAGCTTTACCGGCGGGCGCAGTTGAAGGACCTACATCTCTGCCGGTAGCGACCCTGTGGTCACAGGAGAAATGCAGGTCCTTCGACTACGCCCAGGATGACAAGATTGTTGGTGGAAGGAAGCCCTCCGCTGTCATTACTACGTCCGCTCCCACTTGCAGCCGGCCGTGCCAGGTGCGTTCGGCACCGGCAGAAATACCGCGCGCGCATTGGGCAAAAGCCCCGCCGCGCCAAGCAGCGTCTGCCCGTTCACCGTACCCACTGTCGCCGCGTTCCCGCCCAGGTTCAGCACCTGCCGGGGCAGCGAGTAGCCGGTGCAATCCGGCAGCGCAACGCTCTGCGCAGAGGTCCCTACCAGGTCCAGAAAGCGGTCGCCCGCAAGTTCCTGATAAGTAGTGGCCGCACTCTGATGGCGCTGCGTTTCGCTCGATCCCAGCAGCTCATTCACAGCGTTCTGCATGATGCTCGTGATGTACGGCTCGCACGCCGTGCTGGGGTGCAGATTGTCCGGGAAGCAGGCGGTATTGTTGGCTGCGCCATCCGCGCCCAGGTGCGGCTCGGTAGCCAGCTCGGCCAGGTTATCGACGCCCCAGCTATACGCCTGCGCGCGCAGAATCGCGTTCAACGCATCGCGTGTGGCGTCCGTGCTTTGGCCCGCGCCGCTGATCTCAGTCGCGAGCACTACACGGCCCAGCACCTTCGCTTTTCGCACCATGCACTTCAGGTAGCTCGCCATCTGCGTGTAGTTGGTCTGGCCTACCTGCAGGTCGCTCATGCCGGCCCAGATCGTGGTGATCACCGGCGCGCTCGCACGGCCCACATGGGACGCATACGCCAAGTCAAACTGGTTGCACATATCGCCCGTCTGCTGGCTGGGTACGGCCAGGTTGGTGCGCACGTAGGAGCTATCCGTAAGCGACATTTGATCCGGCCAGTCCGCGCCCGCCGGCAACGTGTAACCGCTGCTGCGTGAATCGCCAATGACCAGGATCTGCGGCACCGCGCTCGTCTTCGCACGGTAGTTATGCACGATGCCTTTCTGATCCAGCAACGCCAGCGCATTGGTGCTCGCGAGCGCGACATCACTGGCGGAAAGCGCCGTGCTCCAGGCCCACATGCCGGCAAACTTGCCGGTGAAAGACTGGCTGCTGTAAGCGGGCGAGCCCCCCAGAACATAGTTACCCGCCGGCTGCACCGGGCAAGTGTTCTGGCCCTGCGCCACGTAGCTGCCGACCTCTGCGCCATCGTAATATTCATGCGCCGGCACACCTGCCCGGCCGCACACCAGCGTGAACACATGCCAGCCCGCCGGCATAAACTCACCCGCCTGCGTGTTGTCCGTATTGAACGCGTGGAATTTGTAGGAAGACGTCCGCTCAGAAAGCGAAGCGAGCAGGTTCAGATGCTGCTGCGTCGTCCCGCCCATGATCGCTGAAAATCCCTGACGAGTGCCATAACCAGGCGCCAGCGGAGCTGCCTGGCTGCCCTCAATTGGGAAGTAGGCCAGGTAAGAAAACGTCTGCGCCGCGTTGATCGCGCCGGGCAGCGCTACCATCAACCCAGCCGGGTAAGTGCTGTTGTAGCCGTTGATAAAGTTAAGGTCCTGCGCGCCTTCCCACGTGGGGCCGGCGATGGTTGCGTTGTTGCCCTGGCCGCTTGAATCGGTCAGCGTCGTGCCTGCGCCCTCGTTCATCAGGTAAGCGGCCAGCAGGCTGCTGTGCTGCGGCATCGTTGGCGTGGCGGCGGCCCAGGCACCATCCTCCCGCAGGAAGCGAGAAGTCCCCGCCGTCGCACCGGGATCAGGAACCGCACCTACTGAATGCTGCGCGCCGGAAGCCGCAAACACCGGCAGACTCGCAGGCTGAATGGTGCCGGTAAAGAGCCCGTGAACGGAGCCCGCATTCAGCGTCGTCACGTTGATAGTGCCGGCGGTAAAGGCCTGCGGAGTGAATTGATACCCCGTGCCTCGCAGCGCAAAGTTCAGCGTGCTGCTCTGCGGCGCAAAGCTGACTGCATCCTGGCCCACGCCCGTATCCATCAGGAAAAGGCTATAGCCGGAGTTCCATTTGTTGCAGCCGTGCGAGTTGCAATTCACGTGGATCACGGAGCTTTCGCCCGCTTCAACCGTCATCGCATGCGTCCACGCGCCCGTTACCTGCACGCCGATATCCGGAACTACATGCGTGCCGCCGTTGCCAAAATAGCTGCTCGCCGGAACAGCATTGTTGATCTGCCAGCCCACCAGCCCGGGGCCGTTGTTGGTCGAATACGTAATGCCTGCGGCAACAGTTGCCGTAGGGCGCGGCGTGGTCTGGTAGATGTATTGCACGTCCGGCTGCACCAGCTCCTGGAAGTAGTGCGGCTCTTCCACCGGATCGCCCATGGCCCACGGCACCGTGTTGGCCGTCAGGGTCAACTGGCCGTCAACAGCCTTGGTCATAGCGTTGTAGACGCCGATAACTTCCGCCATCGGATACAGCGCATAGCCGCCGGTCAGGAAGGAAAGCGAGCCGCCGGAGCTTGAAGAATCCGGCCCGTTATCGGTGTACTGCAGCGTGTTTGGGCCCGTCGTGGTAACGACGTAGCTGCCGTTATAGCTTGAGTCCGCGACACCCTGCACGGTAAACCCTAGCCCGTTTGGATCTCGCGGAAAGTTGCCCGCAACCGTTACCGTGACCACGTTGCCGGCGCGCGCGATCGAGGCCACGACCAGGCTGAAGTTGGCGTAGGCACTGGTGAATCCCTGCTGGCCTACGATGGCGGAGTTGCCACCCGCGTACAGCAGAGTCGTCGCAGAAGTAGAGCCGATCACCGGGAACACCTGGCGGATGCCGTTCAGCGTGTCCACCGTCTGCTCCAGGCCGTAGCCGCACAGGCCGCCGACAGAAACCGTCGCGCCGGGCTGATGCGGATGCTGCAGGGTGAGCTGCAGGTGGCTGCTATCAACCACGGTGTAAGGTGTCGTTTCGAAGCGCATCAAACTATTCGTCGCGTCCGCAATACACGCCACGCCGGTGGGTGTGGGGAGCGCCGCCGTGTTGGTCGCAAAGCCCGGGGGCACACCCGTGGTCACCAGCGCGACGTTCACCGTGCCGGGCCGAATGTCGTTCGCCTGCGAAGGAATTGCCTGCGCGGTCTCAAGGAACGTGCTGACCGCAAAGCTGGTGCCGGCAAAGGTCGCCTGTGGCTGACGTCCAGTGCGCAGGCCACCAATCAACGTGCCGCTGGTGATGACTTTGGCAGGGTTCGTGTCGATCAGGTACCGGCCTTCGCCCTGAGTCTTTGGGTAGTTGATGTTGCCTACCGTCAACGTGGTCGCACCAGTGGTGCAGCCGCTGGCGCAGCTGCCTTGGAAGACCTGCACATCTTCAGAAATCTGAATGTCAAACGGGTGCGTGCCCTCGTCGGCATCGTCCCGGAAGCCGCCGGCAGAGGTCATAATGTGCGCGCCCAGCAAGCAGTCACCGATGCCGTAGCAATGCTGCGTTTGCCCGCTCTGCACATGCTGCCCGGGGGTGTTGTACAGGCTGTACATCTCCATTGCACTGTAGGTGGATTTGCCGTACGGGAAGGTGCCCTGCACCACGCGCGGAAACTCATTGTTGCCGCCCGTAAGGCCGTTGGTGTTGATCTGCAGGCCGGTGTAGGAAATCTGCTCGCCACCCGTGCGCGCGTAGGCCGCAGCCGTGGTTTCGGTTGCGGTCAGGTCGATCGTCTGCGCGTTGTTGCCGCCCACGGGGTTCTGCGGATTCAGGAACGTGGCAATCTTCTGGCCGTTGCGCTGGTCCTCTACCACCGTGCCGTTATTCCACGTGGTGGGGGCCGGCTGCTCGGGGCTGGCGTAGCTATGTTCCGCCACGATTGCGCAGCCGTTCGCGCAGTCCGGGCTCGCAGCAGCATTGGCGATTCCGTTGTTGCTGGCGTTCACATTGCCGGGCCCGGTGGCGTACTGGCTGGCGTAGAGCTGGCCGTTCAGGTTGTTGGTTTCCAGGTCCGTTCCGGCCGGTTGAGCTACCTGCTGCGTAGCCTGCGGATTGGTTGAAACCTTCTGGCCCAGCCCTGCCTGCAGTCCCGCCACCTGCGTGTCGACATAGTTCTTATCGCTGGCTTCAAGCGGCGCCGCGGGGTCGCCCGGCAGCACCAGAGCGCCGGTCATCGTGTCACCGGCTTTCAGCACATAGGGCGTCGTCGTATCAAGCGGATGGCCCGACGTAGCCGCAATAATGGCGGTGTCCACATAGGACTTCGACACCGTTTGCAGCGCGACGCTGGCCGGCAACACGGTGCTGCGAATGCCGGCAAGATGCACGGTCGCGGGGGCGGCGGGAACCACCCAGTACTCGCGCGTAATGCTGCCGTCATCCAGGTGGTAGACGACCGTGTAGTAGCTGCCCATGGGGCTTGAGCCTGCGTTTGGCACCAGGTCAACCGCAAGCGCGCCGCCCGCGCCCAGCGCGATGGATTGGGTGCCGGCAGGAATGCTCGCACCAGAGGCCAGCGTGAACGCAGGCCAGCTGATCAGCACCGTTCCGTTAGCGCCGGTGCCATCCGCGCGGTAGATGGTATCGGTCACCGCCGTGGTGGCCGGCGGGGTCTGGGCGTGCGCGCCGGTGGTATTGGTGCCGGCGATTAAAAGCGTCCACGCAAGGTAGCAAGACGCCAGCAAAGTTTGCTTTCGTATAATCATTCGATATCCTTCGAAGTGTTGTGAGGAGAGGTTCAACTACAGGACTATGGCCCGGCAAAAAGGCCGAGCGTTAGTTCCCGGGTGCCGGGATAAAAGCGCGATAGCAGACGATCGATTCGCCATCGATGGGGTCACGCACGGGCAGCGCTCGAAAGTGCCCGGGAAGCCGCAGCCTGCTCAGATCGGCAGCCAGGCTGCTCGCTGATTCTGCCGCCGGAGCCATCGCCTGCAGACGTGGGTAGTGGTATGCGATGCGTTCGCCTTGCTGGCCTTCAGCAATGAACAGTGCGGACCACTCCTGGAAGAAGCTGCCGCCTTCGTGATCGCAAAAGGCCTGCACCCTGGCGACCTGCATGCCGGGTGCGGGCGTGCCGGCCAGCAGAGGCGCAGCGAGGGTCAAGGTGCCTGCAACGCTCAGCGTTACACGGGCCACGTTCAACGAGATGCGCCGAACATAGTCTGGGTCGTCGCCGATGTCTGCGGCTGAGCGTACATAGCCCCCGCTGACCCCGCTGCCGACAAACCCGGTGGTTCCGGCAAAGTCGACGTCCACGACGACCAGGTCTCCCGCGATCAAGCCGCTTGAACCCGCGCCAATGTTGAGTAAAGAAGCTGATGAGCCAACCGCAACAGGAACCGCAGAAGCAGGCTGCAGCACGTTCATCTGCTGCACGCCGCAGCTCAACGCAAGCTGTAGCTTGCCCCAGGATTCAAACTCGAGCGAGACCTGCGCGTCGATCTCTGCCCGTACCTGCGAGCTTGCGATTGCGGGCGCACCGGTAAGTAGCGGCGTCGTTTTGTGGCGGAGTGCCGGGTAAAGTTGGTGCACCAGCCCAGGTCAAGCCACGGCGCGGGCGGTGCGTCTACGTTGAAGGTTGCGAGCCCGGCCGGATCCCACAGGGTGGGGGTGCCGGTGGCTCGGGCGACGGGCGCAAAGTACGCTCTGACGCGGCGGATCGCAGGGCTATTCATAGCCGAAGACCTCCACGGTCGCGCTGCGTTCCAGCCGCTCGCTACGGGCGACAAGTGCGTTGAAGACAGGGCTGGCCCAGAACAGATTGCCGCCCGGCGTCGACTGTGTGGATGCGCCTCCGCCGGTGACCTCCGCAAATGAAATCAGCGCTGCGTTCTGTGGTGAGGCGTTGAGAGTTGTGGCAAGTTCAGCGTCCATTGCGGCCAGGGCCCGCCCACGATCCATGCCGCCCGCGCCCGTTGTGCCGGCGGTGGCGTAGTGGATCTCGCAGATCAGCTTGATCAGCCCGAGTGGATCGACGGCAAGCGCGGACCAGCTCAGTGTGAACGTGCCGGCGATTGGTGAAGCACTTGGCAGCTCATTTTCTGCGACTACGACAGCAGGCCGGCTGCTGCCGCGCAAGACAATTGTGCGGCCTGGGTTCAGTGCAGCGATGCGATCGCGCACCATGCTGTAGAAGGTGTCTTTGATGCTTTGATGACTCATGCATACTCCTTTCGTTCAGGATGGTTGTGGCTACAGGATCCCGGTGGCAGCGCCGCGCAGGCCCAGGCGATAGAGGTAGACCTCACCGAACGCTTCGGCGGCAATCGCGGAGGTGATCTCATACAACGCGCCATCCACCAGCACGCCGGCAGCCACGCTGAACAGCACGGCAGCGGAGTCGTAATCGAGCGAGCCAACCAGCGAATGTACCGCCGAGGCCGAGACCAGCAGCTCCGAGCGGACGCCATCCGGCCTGGCCGCGGCGCGCACTCGGCGGAAGGCCACGGGTGCAAGTGGAGTGTCCTGAAACTGCGGCACGGCCAGCCCGAGCTGCTCGCCGGGGTCATTGGGGACAGCCGCTGCAGGCAGCCGCAGCAGCACCGTGCGGCCACCGACCGAGCGTAGCAACGTGTCCGCCAGACGTACGCCGGCGCCCGTCATAGCTTCTCCGCGATGTACTGTTTGAGCAACGCGCGGACGCCGTCATCGATCAGCGTGGGCCCGAAGTACTGCATCTGCATGGTGTCCAGCCGGCTGGATTTTACATTGAGTCCGGGCGTGGTTTGCGCGTTGCGAATCACCTGCGCGCATGCGGTTTTGATCTGCTCCGGCGCGGTGGTGAAGCCGGCCGTGTAGGTGATCTCGGCTTCGTTATAGGTCAGCCCGAGCACGTTTGAAGCGAATGCAATTTCACGTGCGCCGGGGTAGACGTCCAGCGTGGCCGGGTCGAGGGTGGACCAGGTGCCGGGCAGCCCGAAGGCCTGCGCGATTTCTGCGCCGAAGCCTTCCTGCGCGTGGCGTCCGTAGCGTACACGAACGCCGGTAAGCGCGCCCAGCGGCCCGTAGCTCAGGCGTGCGGTCTGGTTGCCAGCCAGGCGTACGCGCTCCACGTATTGGGTTGTGAAAAGCGAGGGCCGGCGGCAGTGGCCTTCGATGAGTGCGGAGGCCATGGTGACGAGCTCGTCGGCAGTGTCGGCGGCTAGTCCGTGGGCCTCGTAGTCTGCGGGTTGCAGGTAGTTCATGGCACCTCCTAAAGTGCGGGTACGCGCTGAGTCCCAACGGTCGTCATCGTGAGCGCAGTCGCAGGGCGTGCCTCGTCCTTTGGTGCGCAGCGGGCGCGCCAGACGGAGGTGCAGGTCCTTCGACTGCGCCCATCGATGTGGCCGATGGGCTTCGCTCAGGATGACAATTCTGTTGGGATCACGAGGAGTGGCCAGGTGATTTCTGTGGCTCTAGTCAGCGTTCAAGCCACCCTGTCTAAGCGCGGGTCTAGCGGTCTACGAGCACCTGGTAGTGCGCGTAGTTGGCGCCCTTGACGACGACTCCGCCGAACTTGACCACCACGTACTGCGAGGCCAGCGAACCGGGGACGCCGAGCTGGAAGATGCGCGGATTGGGGTCAGACAGCCAGTGGTATTCGATCATGTCTTCGGTCACGATGTAGGCCGGCAACACGGCGGACCCGGAGCCCGGCGTGCCCGTGTAAGGGAGCGTCCACTCGGGGATCAGGGGCAGCTCGCCCGCCTGCGTGGACAGCGTTTTGACGGTGAAGCCGGAGCCGACTTCACGCGTGTTCAGCACGACGTTGAACTCGGACTTCATCTCTCGGTCGATCAGGTCAAGCAGGATGGGATTGGCGTAAATTGCGGTTGGACGCACGCCGTAGCTGGTGCTTGAAAGCATCTGTGCGACAGCGGTCTTCAGGCCGTCGACGATGGACTGCGAGGCTCCGATGGTGAGCGAATTGCCGCCCGCTGCGATCTGCGCGGCGGCACCAAAATACTGGGCCGTCGTGGGTGAGCTCAGGCTGGTATCGGTGCCGTTCCAGAGCGCGATATCGTGCGTGCGCAACACGCCGTCGACGGTATCGGTAAGGTCCTTGGCCTGCAGGTACGCGAACTGCGATTGCTGCTTGCCGAGCTCGATATCGAACAAGTTGTAGTTGATCTGCGCGACGAGCGCCTTGAGCGGCACGCTGCGTTCAATGCGTGTCGGGGAGACCAGCGGCGCGACGATGTTGCGCGGGTCCACAAAGCCGGACGACGCGGCGGGCGAGGGGATGGAGGTCTCCTCAAAGAAGCGCGACGGATGGCCGGTGGCCGGGACCTGCTTGATGCGCTGACCAAACAAGCCGCGGCGACGGACGAGATCGGTGATCTCCGACTGGTACATGGGCACTTCAATCGCGCCGGGGCCGATGTAGTCTGCGGCGGCGTGAATTTCAGTAAATTTAGCGTTCATGAGGGTGGGTCTCCTGAATTGTGGTGATGAGCAATTGACATGGTTCATCCCACTCATCGCAAAGGGCGCGATGAATGGGGCACCGAGATTTTGTGGCGGGCGAGTATTAGCCGAGCAGGCCGCTGCGCAGGAGCTGGGCTTTGACGGCGATGCGCTGCTCGAGGCTCAGGGTGCTCAGCGCTACGTCCAGGGCGCCGGCTTCAAGCGCTACGCCTTCCTTCGCGAACATGGTGCCGGCAGTGGTGGTCTTGCGGCTGGCGCGCAGGCTTGCGATGGTGCTTTCTGCTGCGGCCAGGCGCGTGGCGAGGTCAGACTCGCGCGTGGCTGCAGCCTGCAGCTGTACGGCTGCCAGACGTTCTGCTGCCTGCTCGAGCGCTGCTGCGGCTTGCTCGATGCGGTCGATCACGGAGGTTTCGGTAGAGGCTGCTGCTTCCATTTTTATTTCCATACGGGCTCCTTTACCTGGCGGTTGCGGGCATTTGCTGCGCGTTCAGAATGGCGACGACGGCGGAGACAAGCTTCGCGATGTAGTCGGCGGTGGCGGGGATGCCGGCCTTGGTGAGTAGCGCGGTGACGGTATCGCCGGCGAGCAGCAGAACTTCCGCAAGCTTCTGCGCGCCGGTGCCGCTCTGCACGCCGGACGCTGCAAATTTCTGCTCGACGAGCAGTACGGCGCTCTGAATCAAGGCGGTCGCAGAGGCGAGCTCATTGGCGACCGGGGCGGTCTGCGGGAAGAGCATGGCGACCAGTTTTTCTACCGGGATCGCGTACTGGAATGCGAACTTAAGACCTTTGGCAAAGTCTTTTCCGATGGTCTGGAGGACGCTGGTAAATGACATGTTTACTCCTTTGTTTGATGTGGATCGAAGTGTTGGAATTTAAGTGCAGAGGAAACCCCAACGGGGGCGTCAACCAAGAAGGGTTATGGCGAGTGGAACTGCTAAGCTGCGGCGCGTTTGCGTTGTTGCCGGTGTACGCGGAAGCTGGTGGCGCGGTAGGCGGCTTTGTCGCGCAGCAGGATGGCGGCGCCGGTGAACGTGGCGCGGGTCAGCGTCCAGATCGTGGCGCGCATGTCTGCTACGTGGGCGTCGGCTAGCTCATAGCTCATGCCCATTTCGCCTTTGCCGGCGCTGGCGTTGATGGCGGTTTCCATCTCCGGATAGTCGCGTGCGTACAGGTAGCCGGCGACCATCAGTCGTCGCTCCTCCATGTGCGCGGCGGTGATGATGCCGCACTTCTGCCGCGCGTCGTGGCCATCCCAGCCGGCTTTGAAGTCGACTGCCATGCCGAGCAGGCTGGGTAATGCCTGCTCGGCTGCGGCGCGTGTAAGGACCACGCGATGGCCGCGCGCGCCTGAGGGCGCACGGTCGCTGGGCACGTCGACGAGCGTGAGGCAGCCTTCAAACGGCAGCCGGTTGGGGTGGCCGTGGACGTCGGGGAACTCGACCGCCATGGCGTTCAGGTGGAGCGCCGTCGTTGCGCGACGACGTGGGGTATGGGCGAGGCGGCCGTCTTCAAACGCCACTGAGGACCTCCTCTGCGCGGGCGCGGTTACGCTCCGCGAGCTGCAGTGCAGCGTTGGCTTTATCGAGCTCCCACTGCTCCACAAGGATTTCCTCCAGGGTGCGCTCGCGGACTACCTTTTCAGGTGCCGCCAGGCCGCCTTTGAGTGCGCCGCTCAGCTCTAAAAACAGCTTCAGGTGGGTTACGCTACCGGTCAGTGCCTCCCTGGCCAGCGCGCGTACGACGCCCGGCAGAGCCAGTGCGACTTCTCGCCTGGCCTGTGCGGTGGCCTGGCGCATGCCGACCTTCTTTGGGGTGGGTTCCTGGTTTGTATTTTCCAGCAGCACGGGTCCAAAGGACTCGGCCCCCGGCATTTCTGCCGCGGGCCCCGGAACTTGCTTACGATTTGCTGCTCCCATCTCTGGTCCTCCTTTTGTAAGTGGCGGAAACGCAAAACGGGAGCGCAGCCTGTAGGCTTGCGCTCCCGTGTCATTTCTTACTTACTTATCTAGGATAGCAGGTGGCCACCCCTAACTATGCCAACTATTTTTGGGGTGTAAGTGGTTGCGTTTGTTTGGGTTGCGGGATGTTGAGAGGTCAGGACCCCTTGACAGGATTTTCTGAGAGCCTGGTTTGTGAGCGTTGGTCTGGACTTTCTGAGTGTTAGTGGCTGACTTAGTGTCGACTGGGTTGACTTACTTTGATGGCGGAGGTGAGTGGAGGGAAATGCAGGTCCTTCGACTTCGCTCAGGATGACAATGTTGTGGGGGTGAGCGGGATGACAATGTTGTGGGGGTGCTCAGGATGACAATGTTGTGGGGGTGCTCAGGATGACAATGTTGTGGGGGTGAGCGGGATGACAATGTTGTGGGGGTGAGCGGGATGACAATGTTGTGGGGGTGCGCGGGACGCCAATTTTGTGGCGGGGTGCAGGATGACAATTTGTGGGGGGGTGCAGGATGACAATTTGTGGGGGGCATTCGTGGCAATGATCGTCACCGCCACAAGAAAAGGCGGAGGACCAGAAACGGTCCTCCGCTGAGTGAGTGCACGCGATCGCTCGGGCGACTGCGTTGGTTAGCCTTCCAGGTCTGGGTCGCCCATTGCTGTGAGCAGGTTGCGCTCCAGGAACAGGCGGGTTAGCTTGTCGATCGCTTCAATGTAGTGCCGGATTACGGAGCGCAGCGAAAGCCCGCGCAGGGCGGCGGTTTCACCCTGCGTGTAGCCCTCCATGGCGATCTTGCGCACCAGGAAGCGCTGCACCGGGTCCAGCTTCGACAGGCACTTGTTTACGTCTTCGACGAAGATGATCACGTCGTCAAAGCCGGTGACGGTGCAGTGCGAAACGTTGCCGCGGAACAGGTCGCGGCCCAGCAGCGAGGGTACGCGGCCGGCCTCCATCGACATGGTCAGGTAGCGCCGCAGCATGGCTTCCGTGTACTTGCGGTAGAAGGCCAGTTGCGGCTGTGGACGTACGGGCAAGGCACGCGGCGCGGGGATCGCATGGGCCTCCGCGCGGGCCTGCACCAGCCGGAGCGAGTGCGGGCCTTTGCGCTGGCCGGGCACGAACACCTGCGCGGGTGCCGGTGCGCCTTCCAGCTCCGTGATCGTTTTGACCGCGCGTGCAATTGCGCCGGCAACGTGGAGCCCACGCGTACCGGTAGCCATGGCCTGGAGACGAGGCAGTACAAGATGAAGAGCGCTCATCGTGCACCTCCAGCAATGGCCAGGGACAATGATTTGCGCGACCGGATGCGGACCCGTGTGCGACTGGCTTTCCTGGGTCCGCGCGGTGCGGGGAATTCCGCCAGCGTGCACACGCAGCGTTTGCAGTAGACGTTTTGTTGAGGGCTTTGACCGGTGCCCGGGCAACCGGCGCGGAGCCAGAGTGCTCCGCAGCCCTCGCATACTTTGAGTTCCATGCATGAGTGGTTCATTGTTCGTTTCTCCAAAAGGCACACTTCTCCCCCGGCGAGCCTCAGTGTTTTTCGAGGGTCGGATGGGCTCGCTCAGGCTGCTGTGTTTGGTGCCTGCGGTTCCTAACGTCCGTGGCTCTTGCTGGGCCTCGGGGAGCAGGGGACTGCACGCACCACCGTGTGTTGTCGATGGGACGGGGAACGCGCGCTGGGAGGCGACACGTACCCGGCTCTCGAGCGGCACATATCTGTAAAGCCAGGCCTTTAGGGGAACGTCTCCTCACCCTGATCCCATCGCCTGGCCGATGCTGTGCCGCATCCGGAAAGTTTCATGGTTATAACCCCGGCCAAAGGGCGTGTCAAGCGTATTTTTTCAACTGAGTCTTGGAACCGCTAAGTGCTTTAGAAAGAAACATTTAGGCTATAAAATGGCACGGATTAGACAGGTTTTTCGTGCATGTTGCACACTCTATTGTGTTCGCTTTCTATTCGCCTCTGGCATTTGCACCTTGGACGGTGCTTGATACACTTTGCGGATGGGCTGGTATGCAAAATGGATGTTCCGCTGGGAGACCGCGCTTACCACCCGGGACACGAACCGGATTGTGCGGCCGCTGGAATGGGGCTTTGACTGGCTGCCAGGATCGGCTGCGGCAGGGTCTGATTTTGAGCGCATGGTCCAGATAAACAATGCAATCGCCGCCAATTCGGACGAGTTTTTCGGCTATACGACTCCGTTGGACTTTCGTATTGAGCAGCGGCACCCGCAGTTGTTTCCAACCAATGTGCGGCCGGAAACGCTGGAGCAGGACAAGTGGTACAAGGACCAGGCCGCCAGTGGCGATCTGGATACGGCGGAGTTCCTGCGGTTTACGTCGCCGGTGGCCTCGCAATATCCGGAAAACGACCAGGTAAACGCGCGCTGGTACCCGGCGAGCGCGGAGCAGGAAGCCGCGCGCAAGGCCAAAGGGCTGCCGCGCCAGGCGATGGTCGTGATGCCGCAGTGGAATGCGGACGCGTTCAGCCATAACGCGCTGTGCGAGATCTTCAATCGCTTTGGGATCAGTTGTTTGCGGCTGTCAAAGCCGTATCACGATATACGCCGGCCGCCGGAGCTCGAGCGCTCAGACTATGCGGTGAGCGCGAATGTAGGGCGCACGATGGCGGCCTGCCGGCAGGCGGTGGTCGATATTCGCAGCTGCCTGGACTGGCTGGAGCGGCAGGGATACCAGCAGTTTGGGGTGCTGGGGACGTCGCTGGGGAGCGCTTATGCGTTTATTGCGGCGGCACATGACGCTCGGCTGAAGGTCTGCGCGTTCAATCATGCGAGCACGTGGTTTGGCGATGTGGTTTGGACGGGGCAAAGCACGCGGCACATCCGTGAGGCGTTTGCCGCGGCGGGGCTCACGCAGGAGACGGTCAGGCAGGTGTTTCGCGGGGTGAGCCCGATGGCTTACATGGACAAGTTCGCGGCGAGCCCCAAGCGAGTGCTCGTGGTGCATGCAAAGTATGATCTGACGTTTTTGGAGGAGTTTTCGCTCGATGTGCTCAAGAATTTTGAGCTGTACAAGGTGGATTATGTGTCGCGGGTGCTGCCGTGCGGGCACTACACGACGGGCGAGACGCCTTATAAGTACATCGATGCGTGGTATCTGGGAAAGTTTATCTACGATGCGTTCAAGGCGCTGGGGCGGGAGTAGGTCTCCGCTGGCGCAAACCTTTTCAAAATTGTCATCCTGAGCGTAGTCGAAGGACCTGAATTTCTGCTTGGAGTTCTGAGTCGCTCTGGGGGAGATGCAGGTCCTTCGACTGCGTCTGCCGATGGGGCCGGCAGACTTCGCTCAGGATGACAATTTTTTGGGGGCCACAGCAAAGGTCATGTTGGGGCTTGGTAGATGTGGATCGCTCGATCGACAACGTCTGCAGCCTGACCGGACCTACTAAAATGTTTCATCCTGAGCGTAGCGCAGCGTAGTCGAAGGCCTGTATTTCTGCCTGGAGTTCTGCGTCGCTATGGGGGAGATGCAGGTCCTTCGACTGCGTCTGCCGATGGGGCCGGCAGACTTCGCTCAGGATGACAATTTTTGGGGGCCACAGCAAAGGTCATGTTGGGGCTTGGTAGAAGTGGATCGCTCGAGCGACAACGTCTGCAGCCTGACCGAACCTACTAAAATTTGTCATCCTGAGCGGAGCGCAGCGTAGTCGAAGGACCTGTATTTCTGCCTGGAGTTCTGTGTCGCTCTGGGGGAGCTGCAGGTCCTTCGACTGCGTCTGCCGATGGGGCCGGCAGACTTCGCTCAGGATGACAATTTTTTGGGGGCCACAGCAAAGGTCATGTTGGGGCTTGGTAGAAGTGGATCGCTCGAGCGACAACGTCTGCAGCCTGACCGAACCTACTAAAATTTGTCATCCTGAGCGGAGCGCAGCGTAGTCGAAGGACCTGTATTTCTGCCTGGAGTTCTGTGTCGCTATGGGAGAGATGCAGGTCCTTCGACTGCGTCTGCCGATGGGGCCGGCAGACTTCGCTCAGGATGACAATTTTTGGGGGCCACAGCAAAGGTCATGTTGGGGGCTTGGCAGATGTGGATTGCTCGATCGACAACGTCTGCAGCCTGACCGAACCTACTAAAGTTTGTCATCCTGAGCGTAGTCGAAGGACCTGTGTTTCTGCCTGGAGTTCTGCGTCGCTATGGGGGAGATGCAGGTCCTTCGACTGCGTCTGCCGATGGGGCCGGCAGACTTCGCTCAGGATGACAAGTTTTGGGGGTGGCTGCAAAGGTCATGTTGGGGCTTGGTAGATGTGGATTGCTCGATCGACAACGTCTGCAGCCTGACCGGATTTACTAAAATTTGTCATCCTGAGCGCAGCGTAGTCGAAGGACCTGTATTTCTGCCTGGAGTTCTGCGTCGCTCTGGGGGAGATGCAGGTCCTTCGACTGCGTCTGCCGATGGGGCCGGCAGACTTCGCTCAGGATGACAATTTTGTGGGGGCCACAGCAAAGGTCATGTTGGGGCTTGGTAGAAGTGGATTGCTTGATCAACAACGTCTGCAGCCTGACCGGACTTACTAAAATTTGTCATCCTGAGCGTAGCGCAGCGTAGTCGAAGGACCTGTATTTCTGCCTGGAGTTCTGTGTCGCTCTGGGGGAGATGCAGGTCCTTCGACTGCGTCTGCCGATGGGGCCGGCAGACTTCGCTCAGGATGACTATTTTGTGGGGGTGGCTGCAATCGAGTTGATGTGGAGACGCATGTGGAGTGCGCATGCGGGAGTTTCTGGGGTTTGTGTGCGGAGTATGCGTTTAGCTCGACGCGAGCGCTGGAGGGGGGAGGGACGTTTCGTCGACCTCGCTTCTTTCCCCTGAAGCCCGGGCTCGCGCTTATTCTGGCGGCGGCCCGCTATACGTTGCGACGACACAGGGTGAAAGAACCATGGCGATAAATGCGGAGATGATCAAAATGGTATGCATGGGGCGGATCCCGTAATGCGGAGGCATCTTTGCGGCCTCGAACGATAGCGTTGCGTTGGTTGCTAAATCACTCGGCGCTGGGCGTGTTGAACATGGCGACGACGCAGGGCGAAAGGATCATGACCATGAAGGCGGTAGCGATAAGGATGGTGTGCATGGTGTAGCTCCTGGGGGAGTGGCCTCTGGTGCCTCTCGACTTCTCTAAGATCGCTCACCCCGGCCGGGGTTTGAATCCCACGGAAGCGCGCTGGGATTAACCAAAGCAGCATTACCATGGTTGCTTCGCTACAACCAAAGTCTGGTTGACAACCCGCATGGGGCCGGCTGGCATAAAATCTAAGTATGCCGATCAACCTGACCAGTCCCCTATCTGTATCCGACCCTGAAATCTTCACGCAGGTGGAAAACGAGATCGCCCGCCAGCATGAAGGGCTGGAAATGATTGCATCGGAGAATTTTGTATCGCGTGCGGTGCTGGAAGCCGCCGGCACGGTGTTCACCAATAAATATGCGGAAGGCTATCCGGGCAAGCGCTATTACGGCGGGTGTGAGTTTGCCGACGTTGTAGAGACGTTGGCGCGTGACCGGGCGCGGCGCCTGTTTGGTGCTGATCACGCGAACGTGCAGCCGCACTCCGGCTCGCAGGCCAACGCCGCCGCGTTTATGACGCTGCTGGCGCCCGGGGACAAGATTCTGGGGCTCGACCTGGCGCACGGCGGCCATTTGACGCATGGGCACAAGCTGAATTTCAGCGGCAAACTATACAACTGCAGCGGCTACAAGGTTCGACAGGATACGGAAACCATCGACTACGACGAGCTTGAAGCGCAGGCGGTGCGCGAGCAGCCACGGCTGCTGATCGGCGGAGGCAGCGCGTATCCGCGGCAGTTTGACTTTGTGCGGATGCGCCAGATCGCGGATAAAGTAGGAGCGTTTTTCCTGGTGGATATGGCGCATTTTTCCGGGCTCGTCGCCGGCGGCGCGCACCCTTCGCCGGTGCCGCATGCGCACATCGTCACCACAACGACGCATAAAACGCTGCGTGGACCACGTTCCGGGCTGATCCTTTGCCAGCAGGAATTTGCCGCCAGCATTGATCGCAGCGTGTTTCCCGGGCAGCAGGGCGGGCCGCTGATGCATGTGGTCGCGGCCAAGGCAGTTGCATTCAAGGAGGCGCTGGAGCCTGAGTTCGCTACTTATGCGGCTCAGGTTGTGGCGAATGCGAAGGTGCTCGCCGGCGCGATTCAGGGCCATGGCTTCCGCGTGATTTCTGGCGGAACGGATACGCATGTCTGCCTGATTGATGTGTTTGGCCGCGGCATTCTGGGGTCTGAAGCAGAGCACGCACTGGGCGAGGCCGGCATCACGGTCAACAAGAATGCAATCCCGTATGACACCAATCCGCCGATGAAGCCTTCGGGCATCCGTATCGGGTCGCCGGCACTGACGACGCGCGGGATGAAGGAGCCGGAGATGCTGACGATCGCGGCGTGGATCGTGCAGGCGCTTGAAGGCCGCAATGACTCGCAGACGCTGGCGCGCATCCGCGGCGAAGTGGGTGAGTTGGCGGAGCAGTTCCCGCTGTACGACTACCTGCGTCAGTAAGATCGGTCGCGGCTCCCACTCATCGCGGAAGCACCGATGGATGGGCTCCGCTTAGGTGTTTGCTTCTGTCGTTCACTCACCGCACCACCGCACCCGAGGACTTTCTATGACACCGATCCTGGCCTGGCTTATCGGCATTCCGCTGCTCGGCCTGATGACCGGCAACCGTACCATGACGCCGATTTGCGTGGTCTGCTGGTTCGCGTGGGCGGGCCATCTGGGCGCCGATAGCACGTGGGCCTTCTGGGCCTCGCGACCGGTGAGCCACTACGTGTTTACGGTGCTGGCTATTGGTGAATTGATCGGGGACAAGCTGCCCAAAACGCCTAACCGCACCGGCTGGTTTCCGCTGGTGGGGCGCTTCTGCTTTGGCGGTTTGTGCGGCGCGCTGGCTGCTACCGCGCTGACCGGCCCGTGGATTGAAGGCGCGCTGCTGGGTGCGTTTTCAGCGATCGCGGGATCGTTCCTGGGCTACCACTTGCGGCACTACCTGGTCGCCACACGCGGCTTCAAGGACCTGTACGTGGCGCTTGCGGAAGACGTAGCGACGATCGGTTTGTCGATCCTTGCCATGGGAATCGTTACGGCTTAGATTGCTCGGCGAGTCGTGGCCGGATCGCTTCCAATAGCTGATCGGTAAGCTGGTCCACCTTGCCCGGCACTGGATGCGCGTAGTAGGTGTCCTGCACAAAATCTCCTGGCGGCATCAGGCGCGGAGCCGCGGCGTGTAGCGGCGCGTAGTTGTCCTCAGCGACGATTGCCGCGTTCACGCAGTGCGGAATGGGCGCGACGTAAACCATCGCAGGCATTCCGGGCTGGTTGTACTCGCGGTAAAGGTCGAGCGCGGTCTGCATGGGCAGGTGCCCGGCAGCGCGAGCCGGCGGCAGAGCGCAATCGGCGGGAAGCGGCGCAAACGCGGGAACAGCGCGTTGGCCAAGGGTCGTTGCCACCTCCGGCAGGCTGTAGTCGCGGTGGAACGTGCGATCGTTGACCTGCACGCGGTAGAACGTGAACGGAAACTGCAGGTACAGGTCCGGATGCTTGCGGGCAAAGCCCCACAACTCCTGCGCGTTGCCGTGGCGCAGCAACATTTCTTCGCCGTCGTAGGCGGTGTCTTCCGCTTTGAAGTTGGCGTAGTCCAGGTCCCACGGCGCCAGGTACAGCACGATCAGGCGCGGCCGCTTGTTGTGCGCCAGATACTGCTTGAGCCCCAGGTCGTACGTCGCGCGCAGAGACGGCAACACGTTTGGCAGGTTGAAGACTTTTACGCCCAGCTCGGAGCTCATGCGTCGCGGATTCAGACCGTAGAGCGCGGTGGAATCGCCGTAAATCAGCACGTCGGCGTCGATGTGCCCGGTCGTCATCGTGTACTCAAGATCGCGCCCAAATGGCGACGTGGTCCACTGCCCAAAGTGCGGCAAGTGGATCAGCAGGTACGGCAGCGGATACAGCACCACGGTCATGACCGCGAGCCACAAGAGATAGCGGCGATAGCGTGGGGCGGGCGTGGATTGGGCTTCGGGCATCGCTTAGAACTGAAAGTACAGGAAGGTTGAGGGTGCCTGCAGGCGCACCAGCGCAAAAAAGAAAAGGTACCCCAGGCCCAGCGCCCACGCCACGTTCGGAACCCAGTGGATGCGTACGCGGCCTTCTGGCTGGATCAACTCCGGGTGCAGTGAGGGCTCAAAACGCTTCAGCATCTGCTGCGTATTAGGAAAGAACCACACCACGGCAAAGCCCAGCGCAAGATAGACCAGCAGCGTGTTTCCGTGCGGGTTCGTGGTGACCGTTGCCAGCGCGGCATGGGGGTAGCCGTGCACGATCGAGCGCAGCAGAGTGACCGCGTCGCCGGTGCTATCCGCGCGGAAAAAGGCGAACGTAACGGCCACGCAGGTGAACGTCAGCAGCACGGAGGCGGCGTGGCGCAGGCGCGTGTAGAGCGGGCCTCGCACCTGTTCCGGGCGGCTTTGCTTGAACAAATTCCAGCCATGGTTGATCGTGATCAGCGCGCCATGCAGCAGGCCGTAGACCAGGAATTGCAGGCCCGCGCCATGCCAGATTCCGGCGATGAACATGGAAATCAGGGTCGGCGTCGCGATCAATGCAACGAAGCCCTGCGGGGTGCTGAGCGCCGCTCGATTGACTGGCTTGCCCGCCGCCCGCCGCCGCGCGCGAAGCTGCAATTGCAGCGGCGTGAACAGGTACGCGTTGATGTACTGGCTCAGCGTCATGTGCCAGCGCTGCCAGAAATCGATCATGGAGCTCGCCTTGTAGGGCGAGTTGAAATTGAGCGGAAAATTGATGGAGAACATGCGCGCCAGGCCGAGCGCCATATCGGAATAGCCGGAAAAATCAAAGTAAAGCTGCAGCGTATAGCAAAGCAGACCGCGCGCCGCGATGCCTGAAACCAGCGGCCCATGCACCGCAAAGACCAAGTCGGCGGACTTGGCAAAGGTATCGGCCACCAATACTTTTTTGCTGAGCCCCAGGATGAACCAGGAGAAGCCAACGGCCAGATCGTCCACGCGCAACTGGTAGCGGCGCTCCTGCTGGAACTGCGGCATCATCTCTTTGTGGTGCAGGATGGGCCCGGCAATCAGGTGCGGAAAAAACGTGACGAACAGCACATAGCTCACGATGTCCTGCTGCTTCGCGACGCCTTGCTGCAGGTCCACCAGGAACGCAATCTGCGTGAAGGTGAAGAACGAAATCCCCAGCGGCAGCGCGACGTTTGCCCAGTGGTGGTGCGCCGTCGTGATTGAGCTTGCGAAGTTGAGCAGGGGGAAGAAATACTTGAAGTAGCCGAGCGTCGCAAGGTTAGCGGCGATCGCAATCCACAGCAGAGCCAGGGTGGAGATGCTGTTGCGCAGCTGCCTTGAGATCAGCGCGGCGGCTGTGTAGTTGATCGCAATCGACGACACCAGCACCAGCAAAAATGCCGGATGCCAGTAGGCATAAAACGCGCACGACATGAGCCCCAGCCAAGCCACTACAGCCTTCCGATGGATCCGGCCCGCCACCTGATAACCCAGTAAGGCTACCGGCAGAAAGACGAAGAGGAAGGCGTAGGAATTGAACAGCATCGGGGGTGAGGGCTGCTCCTTGGCGGTTGGGTCGAGTATAACAATCCGGGCGGGGTGGGATGCTTGCGGCTACGAACCAACCTTGGCATCCTCAGGGAGTCGAAGCTCCTGCGTTTCCCAAATAGGCTTTGACATCCCGTGCAGAAATGCAGGTCCTTCGACTTCGCTCAGGATGACAATACTTTCAAAACATTCCGGCGTTATTTGGCCTTCGCCTGGATCAGCTTGATCAAGTCGTTGACTTCCTTCAGATCCTGCAATTCACCCAGCGCGAAGCGAATCTTGAAGTGCATCTCCACCATTTCGATCAGCTCAATGTGCGCGATCGAGTCCCAGTTCTTTGTGTTCATCGCGTTCGATTGCGGCGTCACGATCAGCCCGGGCTGGTTCAGCGCTTCTTCAAAAATTGGCTGCAGCTCATCAAGAATCTCATCCGCGGACTTAGGCATTCACGTACTCCATAATTTTTATGTGCTGATTCTTTTTAGTGTAGCCCGTCAGCTCCAGCGTCCAGGTTGTCGCGCCCTCAAGGCTGGTTTGCTGCAGCGCAAAGCCCAGCTTTTCATACAAGTCAGCGACCATTCCGTTCTTCGCCGTCGGCAGATACGTGCCGTGCAGGCGCTTGACGCCCATGGACTGCGCGCGCGCAATCACCTCATCCAACATCGCAAATTCCATCTCGCGCTTCAGCACGCGACAGCTCATCAGCCACAGGTCAAGCTCCAGCGTGTCCCGCACCTTGTGGCCCACGACGATCGAAATCAGCCCGTTATCGCCAAACTTATCCGTCAGCTTGCCGTACAGCGGAATGTAGTCCGCGGAGCCGGCAATCGCATCCATTTCAGCCAGCGTGTAGCGCCGAGTAGTCACGTTGAACTGGTTGGTTTTGTTCGTCAACTGCGCGATGCGTTCCAGATACACAGGCTTGAACGCATCAATTTCAGCCGTCATTTCAAGCGAGTCCAGATACTCCCCGTAGTCCGCATACCTGGCCTGCTGCGCGCTTCGTTGCGCGTTATCGGCATACAGCGCGCCGCGGTTCAGGTCTTCCTTGCTAAAGCCGGCCGGCTCAAAGTAGCGCCCGCGCTGCAGGATCGCAGCATACTGCGTGACCTGGTTGCCGATTTCGGGCACAGCCATGGCCGGAATCTGCCCGGAAACAATGGCGCGCTCGGCCGGGTTGTCGTCCGCAAACACAAACGAGTCCACACCCAGGTTCAGCTCCGCGGCGATCTCGTGCATGTTCTCATGCTTCGGGTTCCAGTTGGCTTTGAAGCAGGAAAAGTCAGTCAGCTTCAGGACTGAATCCGGATGCGCAAAGCCGGTGCGTGCAATCTCATCCGTATTTTTGCTGCAGACCGCCAGCAGAATGCCGCGTTCACGCAGAGCCAGCGCGTACTCCTGGAAGGCGGTGTAGGCCTCGGCCTGCGGGGTCTCACGGCCGATCAGGATCTTGTCCGCGCCGTCATCGCCAATCACGCCGCCCCACACCGTGTTGTCCAGGTCGAGCACCAACACCTTTTTGGTCTTGCCGTAAATCGCTTTCACCATCGAGGCGAGGGACCGTACCAGCTCCAGATTGGCTTCCGGCGTCAGCAGTATTTTGTAGCTGTAGTAACGGTCCCAGTCGAACCACTGACGCAGCCCCACCTCCGCAGAAATGCGGTGCAGGTCCTGCAGCATCAGCTTGGGGCGCTTGGCTGCTTCTTCCGCAAACGCCACGTTCAGCAGCGCCAGGTAGCGCGTAAACCCACCTGCCGCGACGACGTCCATATTGCCCAGCAGAGCATACGGCGGCAGCTCAAAATTGTTCTGGATTACCTGACAGCCGACGTTCGCTTCGAGCGAGTCCCAGATCTGGCGGAAGCGCTGCATCTCCGCTTCCACGTGCCCCGGCAGCTCTGCCTCTGTGGTGCTGACCGGCGGCTTGCGGCTCACGTTCATGCAGGATGTGTGGATGTAGATCAGGTCCGGCTTGAACGCGGCCAGGTGCGCGTGATCGTAGACGGCGTCCTCATAAAAGCGCCCGTACTCGCTCTGGTAGAACGTAGGCTCAAAGCCCGCGTTCAGCAGAAACAGCTCCAGGATTTGCACTACCTGGTCGGTCGTGGTGCCGCCCAGCACGGCCAGCCGCAGGGGCTGCAGGCCGGTGCGCGCTACCAGCTCGCGGCGCAGCGCACGGCGCGTCATCAGGATGTCATTCGCAGAAGAAAAGTCGAGATCGAGCATGCTGGCCTTAGTGTTTTCCGTTTTCAAGTTTACGATATTGCTCCGTGCCAATCTGGAGCAGCCAAAGAACTTATGGGGGATTGTTCCTGTTTCTGAACCCGTCCCGCCTGCACTTGTTGCGCAACATCCCGTGCATCCCAGCTCGTGTTTTACCCCGACTAAAGTCAGGGTGCCCTGTGATCGCGCCTTTGCTTCACGCGATGACCGGGATCCGCGTAAGGCCGTTCACGCAACCTTCACCGCCCCGTTACCGACCCGCAACACAACGCGCCTAACGTCTCACCCATGCGCAATCTCTTTCGCCCTACTGTCCTGGCTGCTTCGTGCCTGCTCGTCGCCCCGTTGGCTGCGATCGCCCAGTATGACAATGGCTCGCTGCTGGGCACCATCCGCGATACCACCGGCGCCCCCATTGCCGGCGCGCAGATCACGCTCGTCAATCTGGCCACCGGCCTGACCGCGACGCTCGCCACCAACGCCACCGGCGACTATGAGTTCCCCAACGTGCGTGTGGGCACCTACAAATTGACCGCGGGCGCGGCATCCTTTTCAAACTCCATCGCAGACAATCTGAACGTCACCGTAGGCGGCCGCCAGCGTATCGATCTGAAGCTCAAGGCCGGCGGCACCGCGACCACGGTTGAGGTCTCGGGCATCGCCCTGCAGGTTGAAACCGAAACCTCAGAGCGCGGCCAGACCATCACCAACTACCAGTCGGAAGCGCTGCCGCTCGTGACGCGTAATTACTCGGACCTGCTCGGGCTCGTCACCGGCTCGCGCCAGGCACCCACCGCGGCGACCACCAGTTCCATCAACTCGCTCACGCGCGCCGGCTCCTACAACATCAATGGCGAGCGCAGCATGTTCAACAACTTCCTGCTGGACGGGCTGGACAACAACGCGTACGGCGAATCGAACCAGGGTTTCGACAACCAGATCATCGCGGTGCCGCCGGACTCCGTCGCGCAGTTCCAGGTCGTCACCAATAATGAGTCCGCAGAGTACGGCCGCAGCTCCGGTGCGACCATCAACGTCGCCTCCCAGTCCGGCACCAACCGCTACCACGCCACACTCTATGAGTTCATCCGCAACACCGCACTCAACGCCACCGGCTTCTTCAAGCCGACGTCGACCGGCACCTCCGGCATCATCGTCCCGTTCAAGAAGCCCACGTTCCAGCGCAACCAGTACGGCGTCAACTTTGGCGGACCCATCAACGCCGGCTTCATCGGCCACAATCGCCTCTTTTTTTTCCTCGATTACGAAGGCTTCCGCCAGGTCCTGAAGCCGCTCGCCGCGCTGACCCTTCCCACGCAGAACGAGCTCAACGGAATCCTCGTCGCTACCGTCCGGAACCCGCTCACAGGCAAAATTTATCCGGCCGGAACGCAGATCCCCCAGGCGGATATCAATCCGCTTTCGCAGCAGATCATTACCGCGTTCAAGTCTGTACCCGGCCTGCCGGTTGCAGGTGCCGCGGCTACCGGTCTCGGCCAGTTTGACTACGCGGTGCAGGTCCCCTTCCGCGACAACGCCGACAAGGGCGATCTCCGTTTCGACTTCCAGCAGAACGCCGCCACCAGCTGGTTCCTGCGCATCAGCGACCGCAAGGAAAATGCGCTCAACGCCCCCGCTTTGCCGCTGCCTCTCGACGGCCAGACCAACGGCAAAATCCGCGTGCTGGATCAGCAGGTCGTGGCGGGCTACACGCGCTTGTTTGGGTCCAATAAGGTGCTTGATGCACGCGTGGGCCTGTCCCGCACCAAGGCCGGAAAGTTCTCGACGTCGATCGGCAGCACCAGCTTCGCCATCCCCGGCCTGCCGACTGACCCCGCAGTCTCAGGCGGGCTGCCCACGACGAGCATCACCGGCGGCTTCACCGGCTTCGGCCGCCAGTCCACCAATCCGCAGTTCCAGAACCCCGCGCTGCTGGATCCCAAGCTCAACTTCACGCTCGTCAAGGGCCACCACTCCATGAAGTTTGGGTACGAGTATGAGCATGTCTGGATGGCGGTTTCGGATAACAACCCGCTCTTCGGCAGCTTCACCTACGGCGGCGGCTACAGCGCCTGCCCCGCCGGCACCGCTGTCCCCGGCCTGGGAACCTGCGTCGCGCCGGTCGCGGGCGGACCTGCCATAGCGCCCGGCCTCACCACCGCCTCGCTCGCCGATACCTACTTTGCCGACTTCCTCTTCGGCACCACCAGCGCCTACTCCGCCGCCAACGTTTTCACCGCGCACCTGCGCCAGACCTTCAACAACGCCTATGCGCAGGACGATTGGAAGGCGCTGCCGAACCTGACCGTCAACCTGGGCCTACGCTGGGAATACGGCTCGCCGTACTCGGATGCGAACGACTACATCTCCAACTTCAATCCCGGCACCCAGCAGATCGATACAATCAACAAGCAGGCCGTGCAGGGCGCGGGCGGCGTTGTCAACGTGCTGCAGAACGCGCAGGGAATCCTGGGTAAAACGCAGGTAAATCCAGACTTCCATGACTTCGCGCCACGTGTCGGCTTTGCTTACTCGCTTGATCCCAGGACGGCGTTTCGCGGAGGCTACGGCATCAGCTTCGTGCACTACACGCGCGCAGGCTCAGGCGATATCCTCGCCATCAACGCCCCACAGGCGCTGTTCGTCGCCGTCAACCAGAACAACCTCAAGCCCACGACGACCAACCACTGCGTCGGCCAGCCGACAGTCGCCAACATCGGCGCAGTTGCGGGCGGCTGCTACGTCACCGCCGACCAGGGCTTTCCCACCGGGCTCACCACCACCTTCAACCCGCTCACGGACAACGTCACCTACGTCCCGCGCAACACCAAAGACAGCTACGTGCAGAGCTTCTTCGTCAGCGGACAGCGCGAGCTCGGCCGCAACACGCTGCTCGATATCGCCTACGTCGGCAACATCGGCATCAAGCTGCAGGGCTTCGTCAACGTCAACCAGCTCAACCCGAACGTCGGCTTCACGCAGGCCAGCCGCCCGTTCCCCAAATTCTCTGACATCACCACCGCACTGAATGAATTTGGCAGCAACTACAACTCGCTGCAGGTCCGCTACGAGCAGCGCTTCACCGGCGGGCTCACCCTGCTGAACTCCTTTACCTGGGCCCACGCGCTGGATTTCACCAGCGCCTCGCTTGAGGGCAACACGCCCTCCGTGCAGGACATCAACAACATAAAAGGCGACTACGGCCAGTCCGACTACAACCTGCCCATCGACAACATCACCTCGCTGGTCTACGAGCTGCCCTTCGGCCGCGGTCGCCGCTACCTGGCCAACGCCAACGGCCTTGCGGAAACGCTGCTCGGCGGCTTCCAGCTTTCGGTCATCAACACCATGCAGTCCGGAACGCCGTTCAATCTGACCTACAATCCTGCGGCCGGCAACCAGGTTTCGCCCACCATTTCGAACTCCTTTCGCGGCGCCAACCTGTACCGGCCTAATACCGTCCCGGGCCAGAACCCCAAGGCTATCTCGCAGATTGCGGGCAGCGGCTACATCCAGTACGTCAATCTCGCCGCCTTCAGCTTGCCGGCGACGACAACCGGCGGAGTCGCCAGCAGCCCCTTCGGCAACGCCCCGCGCAACTATCTGCGCAACCCAGCCTTCTATGAAACCGACCTGGCCCTCAACAAGAAATTCACCACACCCATCGAGGGCCTGAAAGTAGAGTTCCGCACCGAGTTCTACAACCTGCTCAACCACACCAACCTCTACCTGCCGTCCACGATCGCCGGTTCCGCCGGCGCCGCCCCAACTTCCGGCGGCGTCATCACCAGCACCTTCCAGCCGCGTGTCATCCAGTTCGGGTTGAAGATTCTCTACTAGCAACCACTCCCCTCCCCCCCCGGTTTAGACCTAAAGTCTTCAAGGCAATGCAGTTAGGTCCAGACTTCGCACCATCGAGGTTCGGACCTTGCTTGTTACAGGGGGTGTTTGGGGGGTGTATTTGTCAAGTGCAGGACGCTTATACGCCAGCGATCTCTGGCTTGAGGATGGGCCGGAGCGTGTCGCGATGGCGTGCGATTGCTTCGTTCAGAGCATTCTCGAGAGAAGCGCCAGTTACTCCGTATTTCGCCAAAGCTTCCGTGGCGCGTCCAAGGTCCGCGCTTCGTTGCTTCTCTGCGGCCATGATGCGGGTGCTCAGGTCGCTCTCCTTGATTTGCTGAGCGGAGAAAAGCATATGGACCGAGAGCAGGTCGAGGATGGGGGCATCGTCGGGGATGTCGATAGAACGTTCTTTTATCTTGCCAATCCTGATACCCGGCTCAGTGATCGACGCAGATTGAACGCGAATCTTTCCAGGCTCTAAGCGGATACGAACTGGTGTCTTGTGGAATGACTCGGCCAATTCAGCAATTCTGCCGATAATCGCGAGTGGGATTCGCGCTTGCCCGGCGGCAGCGACGACAGCGTCGGCACTGGATTCTCGTCCCAGGGTGACAAAACTCACAGCGCCGTCCGCGCATGTCAGGTCCAACGTGTCGCCCTTCTTTGAACTGCGGGCGCCCGTCATCAGGTTCGCGGCTTCCTGTAGGTCACTCAGTGAGATTCAAAGTCGATCACGTTGTTTCTCCTTATAAGGATAAGTTGCTAGCTCTTAGGGAAGTTGAGTGTAGGCAGATTCGCGATGATTTGCTGAGTTTCAAGCGAGACGGTGATGACCTGACCGATGAGGCGGAGGATGTAGCGCCCGTCGTCCGGGCGATTGGGGTCGTTGACGGTGCCGGAGCGGGAGTCGGTGGAGACCTGGTCCTGGTCGATGATTGTGCCTGGGCAAGACCCTCCAACGAGGTGCCCGGTTCGACGGCCTACGAAGCGGCGAGCTTACGACGTGGGCGCGACTTAGCGGCGGGCGGGAGCAAGGGGGCGGAGAGCTGCTCGTAGAGGGCGAAGAGGAACTCGACGCGCTCGCGGTCGGTGTTGAAGGGCTCGGGGCGGTAGCAGCGTTCTACGGCTCGGTCAAGACGCTGATGGGCTTTGACGAGTTCGGGGGGCATGAGGAGCGGGTCGTAGAGCTGGGCTAGGGTGGAGTCGGGGTAGAGTGCGCGGGCGTCAATCACTGCTTGAGTTAGCAGCTCTACTCTCGAACGTTGTACTTGGCTTAAATTTTGAGGCCAAGGATAGTTGTTGTACACCAAGGCAGCTGAATACCTATACCTAGACTCGAGCCTTCCACAAACTGCTCTTATCCATGCCATGTGCATGGCAGAAGACAGTAATCCCATGTCGCCAAGCGTAGCATCAGCTACCACATAGAGTTGATTGGAAGCGATTACCCGCATAGGCAGAAAAGCGATTGGGATGTATTCCCTCTTCTCTGACGAAAGGGTTGGAAAAGCAAGATAGCTTGTCTTTGGCTGCCGAACTTCCGCAAATAGCGTCGGGGTACTTGCGAGTAACTTAGTGGTTGCTCGGTCGCTCTTGAGTCTCCATTGTTTTACTTCTCTCACCCTTCCTGCTACAGGCGGGCTAGCTTGGATTTCTGCTGGAGTAGCTTCTTCTAGCCAGAGGCACCACCGTTGCTGATTATGCAGAAGCTCTTGACCACCAATGAAGGGCCGCATGAACCTCGATGCGCCTGCGTCTTCTTTCAAAATACTTCGCCTATCCAGCGGAGACAAGGTGTAGAAGCCATCATCCAGCGCAAAGCTACCATATGACACAGGAAGACGAGCGTTCAAGGCGGTTGATCTATTCGAGAGTACGATGTCAGGTCCATCGACTAAGTAGGGATTGATGTGTGTCGCTTGAACAAGTTGCGGCAAACCTTTCGCCGCGACATAATCAGAGATTTGCTTTTGAGATCTGTCAAAAAGAGCAAAGCCAATAATGATGCAATGTACGTGCGCCTTACCTGGCCTCACTCATCCATTCAAACGTACGATGAGCAAAATTAATTTTCATGCCAATCTGAAGCAAGTGTGGAAATAAGCTGCCGACCTGTTCCCCTTGAACGATTGAACTTGTCGAGACGAAAGCAGCCTCAATTCTGGGTGCACTCTTCATGTAGTCCAATGCCAATCCGTACCAGCATGAGACGTAGTCCAGTAAGCCCACGCCTTTCACGCCTGCAAAAACTTTCAATACTTCCCCTTTTTGCTCTTTCGATTGCTCCTTTTTTCCTACGAAAGGAGGATTTCCAAAGATGTAGGAACATCGATCGGAAGGAAGCACCTCATTCCATCCAAAGCTTAACGCGTTACCGACTCGGATATGAGGCGAGTTGCGTAAGGGTAGCCGGGTGTAGTGTTGACCAAAAGCTTCCAAAATGCGGAGATTCGATTGATGGTCCATCAACCATAATGCGACCTCAGCGATTCGCGCAGGCCATTCCTCTATCTCAATTCCATAAAATTGGTGGACGTCAACCCGAGATAGGCGGTTCACTTCATCTAAGGTGAACGATTGCTGTTTGCCTTGTTGCTCTCGCAGAGCATCGAGTTCGAGCGCGCGCAGCTCGCGATATGCAAGAACGAGAAAATTGCCGCAGCCGCAGGCTGGGTCAAAAAAAGTTAAGTGGAGAGCCGAGACAAGAAGTCATCCAGGCGGGCGCGGCGGCGGTTTGATCGGTCGGCTCGGATTGATTCGAAGTCGGCTTTGAGGTTGTCGAGGAAGAGGGGTTGGATGACTTTAAGGATGTCGCGCTCGCTGGTGTAGTGGGCACCGATGGAGCGACGTTCCTTTGGCTTCATGACCTCTTGAAAGAGAGCACCAAAGATAGCGGGTGAGATCCGGGACCAGTCAAAGTTCGCGGCTTCCAGAAGCGCCTTGCGCATCGGGCCGTTGAAGGCGGCAAACTCCAGTCGCTCTGAGAAGAGCGCGCCGTTTATGTAGGGGAAGGCCTTGAGGGTCTCGTCGAGATTGCGCTGGCGGCGGTCTTCAGGAGTGTCGAGCGTTCGGAAGAGCTCGCCAATGCGGGCACCCAGATCGTTGCCGTCGGGGTGGGTGCGGTTTTCTATATAAAGCTTGAACGACTCCGCCTCAAAGATGCCGGTGTCTTCTGCGAACATGCAGAAGAGGATGCGGACGAGGAAGCGCTCAAGGTCGTGGCCGGTGTAGCCGCCGGCCTTGAGGGTATCGTGCAGGCTGGCCATGATGGTGACGGCCTTGAGGTTGAGGGGGTCCTGGGGCTTGAAGGTATGGACTTTATAGCCGGGGATGAAGGCGAAGTCGCGGATGTGGCGGTGGAAGTCCGCCAGGGGGAACTCAGAGCGATGGAAACGCTGACCGCGAAAGAGCGGTAGATCAAGCTGATCTTCGGGTTCAAGGTCGTAGAGCGCGAAACGCTGGAAGTCCGAGAGCAGGATGTAGCGGGGAATTTCATCGCCGCGACCGGAGGATTGCAGACTCTGAATGTAATCAAACGCCTGGGCTTCAGCGGCTTCCAGACTTTCACCGGCAGTCTTATGCTCGACAAGGAGCTTGCCTTTCCAGAGTAGATCAATGAAGCCGTAGGATCCCTTCAAGCGTTGAACGGGCTCTTCAAAAGATGCTACGGTCCGGCGGGGGATGCCAAAGACGAGAAAGAAGTCATTCCAAAAGGATTGCTTGTCGGCCTGCTCGCGGGTGGCGGTGGCCCAGTCGCGGGAGAAGGTGATGGCGCGCTGGCGGATTTCGTTCCAGGAAAGGCTCGGCATGGGTGTGATGATTTTAGACGGTGCGGGAGGAAGTCTCTACGGGCGAGCGAGTAAGGAGCGTAATGCAGAGGTTAGGAGTTGGGGTCGTCTGCTGGTGCAAACGATACCCCACCCTATCGCGATGCGGCCGCGAAAGGATGGGGCACCCGGTGGTTGTTTCGATTCTTCGACGATGCTGGCCGTTGAGCAAACTGCAGATTCCTTTCGGGGATGACAAACAAGGGGCGACCGCCGATTCCCTTTGGGAGGGACAACCAGGGACGGTACAGGTGCGGACGGTAGGAGACGGCTTACTGGCGGAGGGTTTTGGGGAGGTATTCGGTGGTGAGGAGTTTGGGGTTGGGTTCGGTCAGGTAGAAGGTGAGGATGGTGGGGTATTGGGCTTCGACGAGCTGGAGGGTGCGGAAGTCGAAGCTTTGGATGTCGGCGCGGGATTGCATTTTGTTGCGGGTGATGGCGCCGCAGAGGGCGTCGACGAAGGCCTGGGGGGTGACGGTGTGGTTGACGAGGAACTCGGGGGGAATGCCGGGGGCGAGCTCGTCGGTGAGGGATTTGGGGAGGTTCTGGGGGATAATCTTGGTTTCGAGGTTGAAGTGGACGGTGGCGCCGGTGTGGGCGCGGGCGGCGGCCTGGGGGTGATGGCGGCCGGGGCCGTGAAGGTAGTAGTCGGCATAGAAGGCGGCGAATTGGAAGAGCTGCTCGGCGTGGGTGGGGACGTAGGGGCTGAGGAGGCCGTGGCTTTTGGCGAAGGCGACGGCGACGGGGGAAAGGGCGAGGTCGTTGCGCTGGGTGGCGGCGAATGTCGTGCCGGTGTGGATTTTGTCGCAGATGAAGGAGGTCTGGGCCTGTTTTAGCGTAAGGTCCTGGATGTAGACGCGGTCGGCGAGGGTGTAGGCTTTGCCATCGGCGCGGCGGCAGGATTGCGGGTTCAGGAACTGGTCGTGCCAGATGAGCGAGACACCGTCGGCGGTGACGCCGGTGTCGGTTTCGATCGAGGTGATGCCTAGGTCCATGCCGTTTTCAAAGCTGGGGAGAGTGTTTTCCGGGCGTAGTCCGCGTCCGCCGCGGTGGCCCTGGACGTCGAACTGCGCGTACTTGCCGGGGTTGGCGGCGCGCTCTTCCGCCAATACCTTTTGCAGGCGGTCGGGGTAATCGCTGATCAGCCCGTCGACGCCCGTGCGGATAATGGCGCGCATCTTTTCCGGGTCATTGGTGGTCCAGGGGATGACGCGGATGCCAGCGGCCTGGAGCGCGGCTACAGGGATTGACTCAGCTGGATCCGAAGACAGGATGCCGGCGTCGTTGGGGGACAGAGCCGGGGTGAGCGCGTGGTGCTCCGCGGCGTGGGCGGCGGCCTGGCGCATCAAGCGCGTATAGGGGTTTTCGGCGGGGGTATCGGGTTGGGCGGCGGGCATCAGGGCGGCCAGGAGGAGCAGGATCGTGCGCATGGGGAAGCGTCGCCGATCCCGATTACGGGATGGTAAACGGGCTGCGTTCCAGACGCTTTGTCAGGCTAACAGGCCTCGAAGCTTTGAGCCTGGAGACAACCGGGGCGGGTGTTCGCCAGTCTAGTGAGGGATGCGGATGCTTGGGCGGGTGACAGTGGGTCTGATGTTGCTGGCGGGCACGGGCGCGCAGGGGCAGGGAGATGCTCGTACCATGCGGGCGTATGACTTGTTGCTGAAGGCCGCAACGGACTTGAAGGCAGGCCAGATTGAAGACGCCGCCTTCGACTTTTATGCAGGTCAACTGCGGCGCCGGCTGGAGATGGCTTTATATCCGCCGGACAGTGAGGGTGACGAAAGCGAGGGGGTTCATGCGCTTCAGTCGGAGCTGGGAGCGACCCTGAATCAAGTCACTTTTGACCATCCGGCTGAGTTGCAACGGGCGATGGTCCGGTACGACGCCTGAACTCCCGTGGTGGAACGGGGCTTCAAACCCGTCTGGAAGAGCTCGCACCCGGTGGACCCGGCAAAGGTGTTGCCAGGGATTTTGGCGAGCAAGCGTGACTTCTCAGAGCATATGCACGACGTCAGCACGCTGCTGATTGACCCGGCTTACTACAAGGCGTTCCGCATCGGACGTGACTGCAACCAGCTTCCCGCCGGACAGCGGCCTACCAAGGCAGCATGTGACGCGAACCTGAAAGCCATGGTGCAAATGGAAAAGAACAAGGGCATTCTCGGAATGGCCACCATGCAGCTGGAGCACCGCTAGGTCTTGGGCTTTTGCATCCAGGCGACAGCTTGGGAAAGGTACTGCTTCAGGTCCTTGCGTTCGACGATGGCATCGAGGAAGCCGTGCTCCAGCAAAAATTCCGAGCGCTGGAAGCCTTCCGGAAGCTTCTGGCGGATCGTCTGCTCGATGACGCGGGGGCCGGCAAAGCCGATCAGCGCGCCGGGCTCTGCCACGTTCAGGTCGCCGAGCATGGCGAAGCTGGCGGTTACGCCGCCGGTTGTCGGGTCTGTCAGGAGCGAGACGTAGGGGATGCCGGCGGACGCCAGGCGGGCCAGCGCGGTGCTGATCTTGGCGAGCTGCATCAGGCTCGCGATGCCTTCCATCATGCGCGCGCCGCCGCTGGCCGACACGATGACAAGCGGGGTGCGCGTGGCGTAGGCACGGTCGATGGCGCGGGCGATCGTCTCGCCAACGACGGCGCCCATGCTGCCGCCGATGAACGCGTACTCCATCACGGAAAGCACGACGGGCTGGCCGGGGCTGAGCTCGCCGAGCGCGTTGACGATGGCGTCGTTGAGTCCGGTTTTCTTCTGGGCCTCGGCGAGCCGGCGTTTGTAGGGCTTCAGGTCCGTAAAGTTGAGCGGGTCGGTGGAACGTAGTTCAAGATCGACGAGCTGGTAGCCGGGCTCCAGCAGATTGGCAATGCGGTCCTGCGCGCTAAAGCGGAAATGACGCCCGCACCTGGGGCAGACTTGCAGGTTTGCGTCGAGATCGGCTTTGAAGATCGGTGTGCCGCAGGACCCGCACTTGGTCCACAGGCCTTCGGTGCGGACGGACTTGGTGTCGTCCAGAATGATGTTGCTGCCGGGCGATTTGGCGTCCGGGCGCTTAAACCAGCTCATGCTGCTCATTATATAGAGGGGCTCGTATCTTTCAGTGGCCGGAATGGTACGGGTGCCCGGCCAGGATGGTGAACGCGCGATAGATCTGCTCGGCCGCAACGGCGCGTGCGAGCAGGTGCGGCATGGTGATGCGGCCAAAGGAAAAGCTGCGGCTGGCGCGGGCGAGCGCGGCGGCGGACCAGCCGTCGGCCGGGCCGATGGCGTAGATCAGTCGCTGGGCACCGGTGTCGCGCAGGTTGGCGAGATGCTGTGCGAACTGCTCGCTGGTGGCGAGTTCGCCGCGGGAATCGAACAGGATGAGCGTGGCCGCGGGGCGCGTTGCGGTCCGGGCGGCGTGGGTAAGCAGCGCGGCTTCCGTGGGGAAGACTGTGTCCTCAGCGGGCAGGTAACGCGCGATGCGCTGCAGGTATTCGGCGCTGAGCAGGCTGGCGGGGTCAGTCTGGCTGCCACTTTTTCTGTTGGCAACTGAGGCGAGTGTGAGCGTCACGGCTGCATTTCCATAATTGCAATATAGCGCTGAAATATTCTTCTGTTTTTCATAGTCGCTCCGAAGTCTGCGTCCACAGCTCTTGTATTGGCGGACATTCGGCCTTTTATGGTTTGGCCAGCTACGTGCTCTAGTTGCAGTACAAGCAAAATTTGGCCAGCGTTTAGCACCGGCAATCACCCGGATGCGCGTGTCGAAGAGCACCACCGGCCCGATTCTGAACTGGAATCGAACCAACCGCAAAAGTTCACTAGCCCCTCAGGAGTGCTTCCGCATGAGTTTGAAGAAAAATCTCGCCCTAGCCGCCGTATCGCTCTCCTTTGCCCTCGGATCCCCGATGCTCCATGCCCAGGGCATCATCACCGGTAGCCTTACGGGTACCGTCCTTGATCCAACGGGTGCCGTCGTCCCCGGGGCAACCATCAAAGCAGTCGATCCCGCGACCGGCGTGTCCTTTACTGTGAAGTCCTCCGGCTCCGGCGAGTTCAACTTCAGCAACCTTCCGGTGGGCATCTACAAGGTGACCATCTCGAGCCCGGGATTTGGCGACCTGGATCTGAAGTCGGTCTCAATTGAAACGGGTAAGTCCACAGGTCTTGGCATTGAGCGCCTCGCTACCGGATCGACCGTTGAAACTCTTGAGGTTTCCACCGCCCAGAACCTGCTTGAGACCACACAGGCCCAGGTCACCACGACCTTCGATTCTGCAGAGATCCAGAATCTCCCGACCGGCGGCGGTTTTGACGAACTCGCGCTGCTCATCCCGGGCGTCGTGTCCTCCCGTGGAAACTCGTACGGCAACAGCAACGGTGCACGCTTCTCCTCAAACGGACAGCGCAGCCGCTCAAACAACTTCGAAATCGACGGTCAGTCGAACAACGATAACTCGGTCACCGGACCGCAGGTTTTCTTCTCGAACCCTGACGCTATCCAGGAAATCCAGGTCATCACGAACAACTTCAGCGCGCAGTATGGCCGCGATGCTGGTTCGGTCGTGAACTACATCACCAAGTCGGGAACCAATGCCATTCACGGAACGGCGTTTGAATATTACGACGGCTCCTGGCTCACCTCCCTCACGCAAGGGCAGAAGGGTCCGCAGTTTGGCTTTTGCACCCCGGCGCAGGCGGGCGACCCGGCGCAGCGTGGAATCACTTGCACCGTGCCCAAGGTTCCCCGCTCCAACAACAACCATTACGGCGGAACCCTGGGCGGTCCGATCCTAAAGGATAAGCTCTTCGCGTTCGGCAGCGCTGAATTTGCGAAACTGAACACCGGCACGGCCATTGCTAACTCGGCTACGGTTGGTTCAGTGACCGGCTATACCCCCACGCAGGCGGGTCTGGCGGTCCTTGCGTCTGCCTTCCCGACTAATCCCGGAATCCAGTCCCTGCTCAAGTTCGGTCCGTATAATTCCGTCGTCGGCACCCTGGTTCCGATTCCTGGTACTACCCAGACAGTACCGATCTCTGACGGCACCACGACCGCACAGGTCCCCGTCTCGCTTTACCAGCGTTCTTACCAGTCTGCCTACAATACGGACGAAGAGATCCTCGGCCGCATGGACTATCAGGCCACCGGCCATGACCGTTTCTTCCTGCGCTACTTCTATCAGGCAGCACCGACCTTCAACAGCGCAGTTTCCGCGGCCGCCGGCCAGTTTGTCACGGTCAATGATGCCGCACACTCGGTCGGAGCAGATTGGGCCCACACCTTTGGTGCTCGCGCCGTCAACACGATCCGCTATAGCTTCCAGCAGACTCGCGTTACGTTTGACGGTGGCGGCTTCCCAAGCTGCACAGTTTCCAATCTCGCCGGCTGCCCTGCTCAGCTATCGATCACTTCGACGGCAGCGACCCGCGCCGCAAACGGCGGCATCAACCCAATCTCATCATTCGGTTTGAGCTCGTCTTATCCCCAGGGTCGCATCGTCAAGGACACCCAGATCCAGGACAACTTCAACCTGACCATTGGCAAGCACAGCATGACGATGGGCGGCTCATTTGAGTATCAGAACTCGCCCAACGTATTCCTGCCGAACATCAGTGGTTCTTACAACTTCACCGGTTCCAACGGCTTGTTGACGGATACGCTTACGAGCTTTGGTCTGGCTGTCGGCAACGCCAACGTCCACTTCACAGAGCCTGACTGGGCTGCCTACTTCCAGGATGACTGGAAGGTTACCCCGGCTTTGACTCTCAATATGGGCGTCCGTTGGGAGTACTTCTCCCAGAGCATCAACCTGTTGAACAAGCTGAGCGTCGCCAATCAGACTGGCCCCACTCCGCTGTGGAACACGGCGCTGCCGCTCTCGGTAACGACCTTTCCTTCCACAAAGCCTGATTACAAGCATTTTGAGCCCCGCTTCGGCTTCGCTTACAATCCTGCCGGCCTGAAGTCTCTCGTTGTACGCGGCGGATACGCTATCAACATTGCGCCCGCGTTCTATAACATCTTCCTCAATTCCTACGGCTCGGCTCCAGTTGTTCTTTCCGGCACGATCGCGGGTTGCAACAACACCACTAAACTCTGCATCCCGCAGGGTGGCGCAACTTACACGTCGGTTCACGCACTGGACAACCAGTACCTCCTTCCCGCTGCAGGCGCAGTTGGTCCCAACCCCGGCAACTACAACCAGACGTTTGTCGCGCCTGACTTCCGCCAGCCCATTACCCAGACGTACCAGATTGGCATTCAGCAGGAGATCGGCCGTATCGCTGTCGTCGAAGTGCGGTATGTCGGCGCTCATACATCCGGCGATTTCCAAAGCACCAATGGCAATCCTTACATCGCGCAAGCTGTTGCGGCATTCCCCAACTACCCCGGTCTCGCTGGTTCTACCCCTTGCGCGGCTACTACTCTCCCCACGAACGGGGTAAATCCCAACATTGACGTCGGCCGTGCACACTGTGGTCAGGGCCTTGTTCGTAACCGTGTTAACACCGCGTTTGAGGTTTATAACGGCCTGCAGACCAGCTTGACGACCAAGGCGTACCGGGGATTGACTGCGACTCTCGGCTATACCTATGCTCGGACGATCGACAACTCTTCGGAGATTTTCGGAAATACGGGTACTGAAGCTGGTGGCGTAACGCCCTTCTCGCAGAATCCGCTGGATACGAACGTCGGGGAGCGCGGCGTGAGCGCAAACTCTGAGCCGAACGTTACCTCGCTGGGCATGACCTACGTGGATCCGCACTTCAAGCAGAACCACTCGTTCATCGGTAAAGTGCTGGGCGGCTTCCAGCTCAACACGATCTACCTGTTCAACAGCGGCCAGCCCCAGACGTTGTTCCAACTCTCCACCAACAACAGCTTCTGCGATACCACCTTCAACGCAAACTTTGGTGGCACCGTAGACAGCTGCCGTCCGATCCTCAGCAACCCCAAAGCACCTTTCGGCTCTGTCGGTGTCAACACTGGAAGTGGAATTTACAAGACGTACGGCTCTGCTGCTGGTCTGGCCTCGCCCAACATTGACCCCAACAGCGTGCATTGGCTCATCAACAACCAGGCTGAGGCTATTCGCCGTGGTACTCCGTACCCTGGGATTGGCCGCAACACGGTACGTGGTGGCAGCTACAACAATCTTGACGCTAGTGTCTTCAAGAACAACAAGCTCACTGAGCGTATCAACATGCAGCTACAGGCGACCTTCTTCAACGCCCTGAATCGTGCCTACTATGGTGCCTTTGATGGCGAACTGGAAGACTCCGCTGGCGCCGCACCGACGTTCGGGAACTTCAACGGCAACGGTGGTTCTAACCGTACGGTTCAGATCGGCGCACGTCTGCTGTTCTAGAGTCTAAGACGGAGTTGTGGGCCGGCCAGTTTGTGGCCGGCCCTGACTTACGTCTTGAACAAAGCCGTAGTTCACCTATCCGCCTCATCGGGTTTCTTGACGAGAAATCATCGTCGCGTTCGGCAAGTGCCTTCTTTCCGGCCTGCACCCTGCCTTACCCTTTCCTCGATGGCCGCCGTCGTGGCCAGCGGGCGCGCCAGACCAGCCGAGTAGCCAACCAAAAAAAGAACCCAGGGCAATCACCCTGGGTTTCTTGCTCTCAATCACATTGCTCCGGTATCTACTTCTTAGCGACCGGCTTTGCCGGCTTCTTGGCGGTAGCCTTCTTTGCCGCCTTTGTCGCCGGTGTCGCTTTCACGGCTTTTGCGGCAAGTTTGGCTTTTGCTGCGGGCTTGACTTGCTCCGCTGCATCCTCGTCTGCTGCTGGGATCGCTGCGAGCTTTGCAGCTTTTTTGCGGGTGCTAGCGATCTGAGCCTTCAGTTCGCTGTTCAGGTCGGCGACGCTGATCGTTGTGGCCGACTTGCGCAGGCGCTCAAGCCCGTAAAATGCGCGCTTTTCGGCAGAAAACACGTGGACGATGAAGTCGACGTAATCCATCAGGATCCACTCACCCTGGCGCCGGCCTTCTACTGAGTTGGGGTAGACGCCAAACTCACGCTTAAGGCGGATTTCGATCTCGTCCGTAATGGCGACGTTCTGGCGGTCGTTGGTGCCGTTGCAGATCAGAAAGTAGTCGGTCAGGCCGCTCTCGGTGGGGTCGAGCGCGAGGATGCGAATGTCTTCGGCCTTCTTGTCTTCGCAGGCTGCGGCTGCGGCTAGCAGCTGTTGGTACGCTTCGGTCGAGGGCATGGAACTCCTTGTTCTTATGGTACCGGGTTAGGACGGCAAAGTGTGCGTCAATGTGTGCTGGCTCGCGCGTCGAGAAGCCTCTGCGCTCGGCCCATTCGCCTGAAGAATCTATCGGCTGCCGAGCCTGTACAGCCCGTTTGCACGGATGTACGCGGAGACAGCGACCGGCAATAGATCGGTGCAGGGGTCTCCCTGGGCCAGTCGCTCGCGCAATCCAGTAGCCGCCGCCTCTTCGTGCACAGTATCGAGCGGGTGTACGCGTGCTCGCTGCTCCGGGGTGAGCCCGATTCCTTCCGGGTCCGTCAGCTCGTAGCCGGGCCGGCTTACGACGATCCACCGGGCGGCGGCAAGCAATTGCTGCGGCTCGCGCCACTGCGCCAGGGTGTGAAAGCTGTCGGCCCCGGCCAGGTGGAAGAGCTCAGCCCCGGGGTGAGCCTGCGCGGCGGCATGCAGGGTGTCGATGGTGAAGTTAGCCGTACCGTCCTGATGCGGAGCGTCAAGTGTCGAGGGCGTAAAACGACCATCCGCGGCGCAGGCCAGCGTCAGCATGGCCAGGCGGTCCTCAAAGCTGGCGACCGCGCCTTCACTCTTCAACGGCTGACGCCCGGCCGGGGCGAAGAGCACTTCGTCGAGCTCAAACCGGTCCGCTGCGGCAGTCGCAATGGCCAGGTGGCCCCGGTGCGGCGGGTCGAAGCTGCCCCCGAACAGGGCGATGCGCGGGCTACTCATTTGCGTCGACTAAGCCCGGCCCTTGGCGGAATTTGCCGGCGGCGGGTAATTCGCCTTGCGCTTTTTAGGTGCGGGCGGCAGGGGCTCCAGGTCGATCGGCCGATGGGTCGAAACCAGCTCCGCGACGGCATATTTCAGTGGCTCGATGCCTTCACCGGTAACCGCAGAAATCTCATACAGCGCCAGCTTGCGGCGCTTCGCCATCGCCCGCAGCTTCTTGATCTTGTCGGGATTGGCGACGTCGGCCTTGGAGGCAACCAGCACGGTCGGCTTCAGCGCCAGCGCCGGGTCAAAGCTCTTCAGCTCTTCCGTAATGACCTTGTAATCCTCCACCGGATCAAGCCTTCCGGAGCCATCTGAAACGTCCACCAGGTGCACAACCACACTGGTCCGTTCAATGTGCTTCAGGAATTGAATTCCGAGCCCCGCCCCAAGGTGCGCGCCCTCAATCAGTCCAGGCAAATCGGCCACCGTAAATGACTTTTCGTGCGGGAAGTCGCCCACAGAAACGACGCCCAGATTCGGCTCCAGAGTCGTGAAAGCGTAATCGGCGACCTTGGGACGAGCTGCGGAAAGGCGCGAAATCAGCGTCGATTTGCCAACGTTTGGGTAGCCGACCAGCCCGGCGTCGGCCAGCAGACGCAGCTCCAGGCGGTAGTTCCGTGCCTCACCGGAGCGGCCAAGCTCATGCTCACGCGGCGCCTGGTGGGTGCTGGTGGCGAAATGCTGATTGCCTCGTCCGCCCCGTCCGCCTTTGGCAATGACGAGCGACTCGCCTACCCGCGCAAAATCGTGGATCTGCTCGCCCGTCTCGTCGTCGTAAAGCACTGTGCCGACGGGGACTTTGAGCACCGTGTGTTCGCCTGAATAGCCCGAGCAGTTCGATCCCAGACCGTGCCCGCCGCGTTGCGATTTGTGCTCCGGGTTGAACCGGAAGTGGACCAGCGTGTTGTGGCTGAGCGAGGACTCCATGACGATATCGCCGCCGTGGCCTCCGTCCCCACCGGAGGGACCGCCCTTGGGCACGAACTTCTCGCGCCGGAACGCCATACAGCCGTTGCCGCCGTCGCCGGCCTTGATACGAATTCTTGCTTCATCGATAAACATTGCGCTGTACTTAGTCTAAATGAGTCGTGCGTCCGCTTCCTCCCGCCTGCCCAGAGCCGGCCGGTCCAGGCCGTTTTCATCATCCTGTAATGCTCCCATCACCGTTGCGTAACAAGCCAATGCGAACATCGCCTCACACGAAATCAAGCAAGGCACGTTAGCTCGGGGACATGCCCGTCCCGCGCCTGGTACCCGGGCCCAACTTTCAGGAGAACCAAAGATGACGATCAAGAACCTCAAGTCCCTCGCTCTGGCCGCAGTCTGCCTTACCGGCACGGTCGGCGCTTTCGGCCAGTCCGCAGTCGACGGAGCTATCGGCGGTACGGTCGAAGATGCCACCGGCGCCGTAGTTCCCAATGCCAAGATCATCATCCACAACAACGGCACCAACGCAGAGCAGACCGTGATGTCCGATGGATCCGGCTACTTCCGCGTCATCCACCTGCAGTCCGGCGAGTACACGGTCAGCGTGATGGCCACCGGCTTTGAAGGCTACAAAGCCCTAATGTTGGCGTCACCGTCGGCTCGCTGACCAGCCTGATGCCGCACCTGACCACAGGCGCCGCAACGGAAACGGTTGAAGTTTCCAGCGCCCCGGCACCCATCAACACCACCAATAATGAGTTTTCGAACACGATCGACCTCAAGATCCTTGAGGACCTTCCGGTCAACAACTATCGCTGGAGCGCCTACGCGCTGCTGACGCCGGGCGTTGTAGAAGGCGGCGGTTTCGGCCTGCTTAGCTTCCGCGGTCAGAGCACCTTGCTGAACAACATCACCTTTGACGGTGCAGACGATAACCAGGCCTTCTTCTCAGAAGAGCGTGGCCGTACGCGTGTCGGCTATTCGACCGCGAAGGCGTCGATCCAGGAGTTTCAGGTCAACACCTCCAACTACTCGGTTGAGTATGGCCGCTCGGCCGGTGGCGTCGTCAACGCGGTTACCCGCAGCGGCACCAACGCCTTCCACGGCGAGGCCTATTTCTACGATCGTGACGCCGGCTTCGGCGCCTCCAACCCCTTCACCACGCACGCCGTCCAGACCGGCACCGCTCCCGTCACGTTCGCTTCGCAGGTCTTCAAGCCCAAGGATTGGCGCAAGCAGACCGGCGTCGGCATCGGCGGACCCATCATCAAGGACAAGCTCTTCTTCTTCTTTGCGTTTGACAAGTTCCTGCGCAATTTCCCCGGCGTCAGCGCTCCTTCCAGCCCGTCGCTGTTCTACAACCCGCCCCCGGTAACCCCTACGGGCACGGGTAGCACCTGCCTCGCCACTACGACCGGCACTGTAGACGGTGCTGTCTGCGCGCTTGCAGCCGCCCAGAACGGTATCGTCCCGATCATCAACCCGGCCACCGGCGCAGTCACCACAACGGCTGTCGCCTCCGTAACGCAGGCGCAGTACACCGCCGCCCTGGCGACCTACACCAACGGCATTGCGGGTCTGTCCTCCATCACCGGGCTCACCCCGCGTACGGGCGATCAGGACATCTTCTTCCCCAAGATCGACTGGCAGATCAACGGCCGCAACCACGCAACGGTGGAGTTGAATCGTCTTCGCTGGACTTCGCCGGCTGGCATCCAGACTGGTACCTCGGCGCTCAACTATGGCGTGCAGAGCTTCGGCAACGACTTCGTCAAGAGCACGTTCATCATCAGCAAGCTCGATACGATCCTGACCGCGCACGTCTCAAACGAAATCCGCTACCAGTATGGTCGCGACTTTGAGTACGAGAACAACCAGACGCCGACCGCCTACGAGAACAACATCCTCGATAACCCCGCCGGCTACGCGAACCCGTACCAGATCCCGCCAAACGTCAACATCACCAATGCGTTCCAGTTCGGCACCGCGACCTTCCTGAACCGTCTGGCATATCCGGATGAGCGCCGCTACCAGATCACGGATACCCTCAACTTTGTCCGCGGGAACCACAACTTCAAATTTGGTATCGACTACCTGCACACCAACGATCTGAGCTCCAATCTGACCTCGCAGTATGGTGGCTATTCCTACGGCGGCACCAACTACGCGCCGTACTTTGAGTACATCGCTGACTTGAACAAGAACAATTCCTGCTACACGCCGATCCAGAACGCCGCCACCAAGGTCTACACGGAAACCCCAGTTGAGTGCTACACCGGCTACTCCCAGGGCTTCGGTCCGCTTGGTTTTGAGTTCCAGACCGCAGATTACGCCGGCTACGCGCAGGATGAGTGGAAGGTAAGCCCCCGGCTTTCCGTCACCCTTGGTCTGCGCTACGAGTACCAGCAGAATCCCGCCGCGCAGATTCCGTTCGCCAACGAAGCCAGCTTCCCCTTCGTCAACGGTTCTACCGCCGACCTGCCGGATAACCGCACCAACGTCGGTCCCCGCGTCGGCTTTGCGCTCGACATTTACGGCACCGGCAAAACGATCCTTCGCGGCGGCTACGGTGAGTTCTTCGCGCGCCTGGAAAACTCCACCATCTACAACGCGCTCGCGTCTACCGGCAGCAGCCTTGGCCAGCTTTCTTCTACCGCGACCAACAGCCTCTCGGTCCTGGGTAAGGATACTTCCGGCAACACCGTGACCGGCCCAACCTTCCCGCGCATCATCAACCCCACTACGTTCACCCCGGTCGGCACCACGTCGGTTGTCTACTTCGACAAGAACTTCAAGATGCCGGAAATCCACCAGGCTGACCTTACGGTTGAGCAGGATCTCGGCTACAAAACGACGCTTGCGGTCACCTGGCTCGCTGCATTCGGCCGCCGCCTTCCGGACTTTGTCGATACCAACCTGCCCAAGGCGAACGATAGCGTCAGCTATACGGCTGCCGCGGGTGGTCCTCTGGCTGCCGGCACCAAGATCACCATCCCCTACTACCGCAAGCTGACGACGACGGGCAACGGCCGTCCCAACAGCAACTTCGGCGCCACGACTGACGTCTTCTCCGGCGTCAATTCAAACTACGAAGCGATCGTCTTCCAGCTCACCCACCAGACCACGCGTAACCTGAGCTTCAGCGCCAACTACACCTGGTCGCACGCTCTGGACTATGGTGAGAACAACACCACCTTCAGCTCCACCAACCTGCTTCTTGACCCAGCCAACCTCCGGGCGGACTATGGTAATTCGAACCAGAACATCCCCAACCGCGTTGTCGCCTATGCGGTCTACAACACGCCTTCCAACCACCACGGCCTGCTGGGTTACGTGCTCAATAATTATGAGATTTCGCCCAGCTTCTCCGGCCAGAGCGGCGCGCCGTACTCGGCTGGCGTGACCGGAAACTTTACCGGCGTCTACCTCAACAGTGGCGTACTGGCCAGCGGAACCAACGGTGCGGCGAGCACTTCTGGCGGCATCAACGGAACGGGCGGCGCAGCCCGCGTCCCGGGCCTGGATCGCAACATCTTCCGCTACAAGCGCGATCTGCTGATGGATCTCCGCCTCTCCAAACGCTTCCGCATCGCCGATAAGGTCGACGCAGAAATCCTGGCCGAGTCCTTCAACATCTTCAACCACCTGAACGTGACCGGCGTTTCCAGCACCACCGCCTATGGCTTCACCGCCGGCAGCGCCAACACCCCCAACGCGCTCACGGCAAACGCCCCCTTCGGCGTCTTCAATCCGCAGACCTTTGCCGGTAACGCCAACAGCAACTTCATCTACACCCCGCGTCAGGTGCAGCTCGGAGCTCGTATCCAGTTCTAAGCCAGCCGCACCGCTAACGGCAAGGCGACTGCCCCGGCAGTCGCCTTGCTCTGTTTTGCCGCATAATGGCAGCAGACACCAAAGCCAATTCACCCGGGGATTTCGATGCACTTTTCCCGCCGCCCAGAGTTCTACGCGGCTCCTTCTCGACTGCTTTTCGCCCTCGCGCTCAGTGCTGCCACTGCCGCCGGCGCGCAGCAAGCCAAGCCCCTGCCAGCCCCGGACCTGCCGCTTACCCCGCCGGGGCTCAACCCGGATGAAAGCGGTGACGCACTCCTGAGCCTGCAGGGCTTGCCGGGAACGCAGTCGGCCAACACGCGCGATGGCCTGGACCTGACCCAGAATTTTCTCGGTGTGGCGCCTGGCACCGGCAGCAACCCGTCCCCGGATCCAGACGGCGACTCCGATTCCGCCGAGCTGCAGACTGGCCCGGCTTCGGGGCTAGGGCGGGGTCGCCGCGCCGGGGTCGCCTACGGCTTTAGCGTGGCAGCCGTGCGCGAGTTCAGGCAGGGATCGCCAGTTTATGACGCGCGGCAGGCGCATTTGACTACCGGAATCGACTCCGTAAGCCGTTCTGGCGACACCATTTTTCACGGCTCGCTCAGCTACGGCGTCCGGTCAAGCTCGCTCAACGCCGCCAATCCGCTCGCCGTAGCGACCAGCTATGCAGATGGCGTCGTCAGCTCGCAACCAGTGAAACCGGACGACCTGCGCCAGACCTTCGGCGCGACCCTGGGCGGGCCCGTTCCGCGTGCGCGCAAACTCGTCTTTTTCTACGCATTCGACGCCCAGCGCCGCAACTTTCCCGCCATTTCCTCCCCCGCCGACCCCAACTTCTTCCGTCTCACGCTTTCGCAGCGAGACCTTCTGCTCAACCGCGGTGTGCTGAATGGGCCGCTGAATACGGCGCTGAACTACCTGTCGTCGCTCACCGGGCTGGCCCCCCGGCGAGCCGATCAAACGCTCAACTTTGGCCGCCTGGACTGGGCCCCGCGCCCGCGCCTGCAGCTCAGCGCGCAGTACAACGAAGTCCGCTGGAGCTCACCGGCCGGGCTTACGGACGCCCCCGTCGTAGCCCGCGGACGCGCGAGCCTGGGCAGCAGTAACGGATCCCTGGACCAGGTGCTGGTCCGCTTTACCGCCCGCCTGCGCCCCACGCTGGTCAATGAATTTACCGCACAATTCACCCGCGACCTGCAATTTGGAAATGCCCAGGGACCCCTCCCGCAGGAGCCTGCCGGTGCAGTTCCGGGCACCTCGCCGGAGGTCGTCATCGGCCCAAACGGCTTCCTGTTCGGCACTCCCGCCTCGGTCGCCAAGCCGGCCTACCCGGACGAGCGCCAGTTTGCGCTCGCCGAAAGCCTGACCTACAGGCGCGCCCACCATCTCTTTGTGGCTGGCGCCACCGCGTCTTTTCTGCACGACACCACCGCCACACTCGCCAATTCTGCCGGCACCTTCCGCTACGATTCCAGCCGCACCGCCGTCAATCTCGGCGGGCTGGTCGACTTCCTGACCGACTTCACCTTCAACGCCAACGTGCTCCCGAACGGAGCCTGCCCGGCCATCACCGCGCCTGTCCACCTTTTTTGTTTCAACAGCTTCAGCCAATCGTTCGGCCTGCAGACTGTCGCTTTTGCGACACAGATCTGGGCCGGATTTGCCGACGAAATCTGGAACCCACGCCCCGGCCTGACTCTGCAAGCCGGCCTGCGCTACGACTACACGCTGCTCCCGCTGCCGCAATTCCCCAACCCGTCGCTTGATGCGCTTTTTGCCGCGCGCGGCGCCACCAGCATCTTCCCGGAAGACCGCAACAACTTCGGCCCACGCGCCTCTGCCGCCTGGGAGCCCCTGGGTCCGGGCCGAGGCACTGTCCGGGCCGGCTATGGAATTTTCTACGGACGTCTTCCCGGCGCCACCATCCAAGCCGCGCTGGCAGACACCGCGCAGGCTGCCTCCACGACCCGCATCCGCATCCTGCCCACGACCCTTGGCGCCTGCCCGCAGGTGCCGGGCCAGCCCTTTGGCTACCCTTGCTCGTTCCCCGCGCAGCCGGGCGGCACGCTCGCTCCGACGACCTCGGCAGTCGTCTTCGCCCGCAATTTCCGTCTTCCTGCCATTCAGCAGGCCTCGCTTACCCTGGAGCGCAACCTGCCGCGCGCCACCGCAGTTACGGTCGGCTACGTGCTCAATCTAGACCGGCAGCTCCCCACTTCGACCGATCTGAATCTCGCTCCGGCCACCCGCACCGCCACCTATACGCTGCAAGGCGGCACCGGCGCACCGGGCGTCCGCACCGGCGAGACCTTCAGCCTGCCCCTCTACACTGCGCGTATTTCACCCAGCTTTGGCCCCGTCACTGCCATTCGATCGAGCGCCAACGGCACCTACCACGCGCTCGAGCTGCAGGCAGAGTCGCGCCCGGTCGCCTCCGTCCGGCTCCGCGCCGCGTACACGTGGTCCAAGGCGATAGACTACGCGCCCAGCTTGTCCGCGACTCCACGCACGGACGCGCAGCTGGACCCCTACTCCAATGGCTACGATAAAGGCCTTTCGTCGCTCAATTACCCGTGGGCGGTCAATGCGGCGGTGGCGTGGTCGCCGCACCCGGTGGCCAGCTTTCACCATTTGCTTTCCAATTGGGATACGACTGTTCTTTTTGCTGATCGAGCGGGCCGCCCCTATTCGCTGGATCTGTTCGGCGGACCGCGTCTGCCGGGCGGGCATGAGAGCCTGAATGGCTCTGGCGGCGCGCTTTATCTGCCGACGGTCGGCCGCAATACCCTGCGTCTACCCGCGCGGCCCCATGTCACGGCTACGCTTACGCGTGCTGTTCCGCTGGCGCACAATCGTCGTCTGGAGGCGCGGGTCGAGGCGACCAATCTGCTCAACCAGCGCCAGGTGGAAGCCGTCACGCAGCGCGCTTTCCTGGTGGGTACAACGGTCGCCGGCGTTACGCCGCTGGTCTTTCAGGATGCCGCCACGATCGCTACTGAGGGCCTGAATACGCAGCCGTTCGGGACCCCTACTGCTACTGGTTCAAGCCTGTCGCGGGAGCGTCAGATTTCGTTTCTTTTGCGTTTTGAGTTCTAAGGTCAATCAGGGAAAGCAACGACTCAAAACGGGAAGGGCCACAGACAAAAGCGCCTAGAAGAGGCCACGGGAAGGGCTTCCTGCCTGCGCGAATTCACGGCAAACGCTGAATCCTGGGCGCGTTGTGCCGATCTTATATCCGTAACTCAAGGTGATTTGTGGCTACTGAAACTGCCGGCTCTTTGGCTGGTTTGTCGATCGCCGTGATTGGCGTGGGCGGCATTGGGAGCACGTTTGCGTACCACCTGGCGCGGGCCGGGCATGCGGTCACGGTGGTGGCGCGGCCGAGGTCGGCACGGCTGGCGCAGTTGCAGCGGGATGGCGGGATCGTGCTCACGAGCGGCGAGCGGCAGTCGACCAGCGTGGCTGATGCGCTTGAGCCGGGGGTCGCGTATGACCTGGTGCTCGTAACGCTGCTGGCCCAGCAGGTGGATGCGGTGTTGCCGGAGTTGCAGGCAAGCGCTGCCAAAGCAGTGCACCTGATGATGAATCAATACGCTCCGCAGCGCATAGCGGCCGCACTTGGCGAGCGCCGGTGCAGCTTTGGGATGCCGTTTGTGCAGGCTCGCGTGGATGGCGACGGGCGGCTGGACGCAAAGATCAGCGTCGGGCAGAAGACGCTGCATGGCGACGAGCGCTGGCGGGATCTGTTCAATCAGGCGGGGATTGCCTCCGCTTACGAGCCGAAAATGCAGCTCTGGCTGCGTTGCCACGTGCCGCTTTGCTGCGGGATGGAGAGCATCGCCTACAAGGCCGTGCAGCGCGGGGGCGGGGCGACCTGGGCGGAGGCCATGGTGACTGCGCGCGGGATGCATGGCGGCTTCGCCATCGTGCAGGCCATGGGGGACGAGCTGTATCCGGGGATCAAAAAGGTGCTGAACGCAATGCCGGATGTCGCGCTGGCCGGCATGGTCTGGGGCCTGTCTCGCAACAAAGGCTTCCGCGAGCTGCTGGCGACCGGCGTGCGAGAGTGCCGGGCGCTGGTGGATGCGGTGGGCGCGGCGGCCGGTGGAAACGTTTCGGGGGACGCGGTGAAAGCGTTTGTGGCGATGAAGCCGTAGAGTTCCGCCGATGCGGCGTGACACTTTTACTTTGGTTGCCATCCCTGCGGGGATGACAACAAAGGCCTTACAGCTCCATCGCCGCTGCTACCAGCGCGAGCGCGCGCTCATGCTCGCCGGCCGGAAGCTCAATCGTCCACCAGGATTCTTCGTCCTCGGCGTTAGGTTCGGTCAGCGTGGGGGTCAGGCCATTGTCGCGCAGCAGGTGGTAGACCTCGTTGGCTTCTTCGGCGGATTCAAACGTACCTACGGTCATCAGCGATTCGCCTTCAGTACCGGTTGCGGCTTCAAACTCGGCTTCCGGAAACAGCCCCAGCTTCTCGCGCAGGACGCGCTGCGCAAGATCGACATCGCCGGCGCGTACCCAGATTTCAAAAGCGTTGGGTGCGCCGACCAGCGCGTCACCGGTCTTCTCTTCAATGGCGAAGTCAGTGTCGGAATCCTCGAGCACCTCGCACGCCTTGCTGAGCTCCAGCCCGTCATAAAAGCTGATCAGGCCCACCCAGCCCAGGCGAGTTTCGCCCCCGGGCTCCAGTGCCTGCTCAACGACGGCCGCGCCAGACGGAAAGATTCCGGGGATGCCGGCGCCGAAGCCGGACTCGCGTTCGGGCGTGTGCTCGGGCTCGGCGGCGGGGTCGCGCGTGGGCTCCGCGGTCAGGCCGCGACGCTGCATTTCATGATTCAGCGCCATGCGGGCTTCGTCGGTCAGGTCTTCCGGCGCGTCGGCCAGGTCTTTCAGATGTTCGTCGCCAAGTTCGGCGTAGAGCCGGTCAAGCCGGTCGCGTTCCGTTTCCATTTGGGTGCTGGCTCCTGGCGAGTCGTATGCTGCGCCGGACCAGTCTTTCACAGTTCCGTTGCAGCCAGGCGCAGATTTCGCCGGACGCACGTGAGCAACGCCTGCGGGCCGGGCTGGTAGGCTCTAAGGAAATGAATGGAATGCTTACCCTTACTTTTGTTGCGATTGCTGCCGCGAGTCTCGCCGGTTGCAAGTCCGCGCCGCCGCCACCGGCCCCCGCAGCGCCAGCCCCGGTTGCGACCACGCCGCGGCCGACGCAGTTCGACGGCATGACGGATGAGCAATTGGTCCACGCCAGCCAGGCCGATGGGCTCGGCCTGGGCTTGAAGATTGCTGGGCTGGACAGCAACAGGTTTCCGCTGGGCGCGCCGCTTCCGCTGCATATTGTGATGGAGGATATGGGGGCTCGGCAGCCGATCGCGTCCGGCATGTGCAGTGGCTTTTCTGTGGTGGCTGTCGATTTAAACACGCAGGATAGCCAGACGAACGAGATCACGACGCCCCATTGCTTCGCCACCGTGCCCTATCCGGATGAGATTCCGTTCGTGAAAGGCAAGCTGAAGGCGGTCGACCTGACGCAGCGCAACGCGAGCAATATGTCGCTGGCGCCGGGGACGTACTCGCTGACGGTGGTTTGGAAGGCGCTGCCGGCGGGCAAGGCTACGATTCTGAATCGTCCGGTCTATACGACGGTGCGGTCGAACCCGGTGCAGGTCACGGTCATGCCGTAGGGCAGAACGCGCGGGCGCGGAGAAGAGCGCGGAGAAGGGCGATCGGCTCGGTTCTGCTTTCCCTTCTTAGGCCTCACCCATACAAGATTTTTGCTTGGGGAGAAAGAGCTTGGGTACAGGCCTAAGCCGGTGATAAGTCGCCGCGCACGCGTGTCATCGTGTCCAGGTAGAAGTTGAGGTTGTGGACAGACAGCAGCGTGTTCGATAGCGCCTCGCCGCTGGCATACAGGTGCCGCAAATAGGCGCGGGTATAGCGCGCGCAAACCGGGCAAGCGCAGGTCGGGTCGATCGGCCCCTGGTCTTCCGCGAATTCCTTTTTCTTGATGTTCAGCCGCACCGCCTGGCCATCGACCCGCGCAAAAACCAGGCCGTGGCGGCCGGCGCGCGTGGGCAGCACGCAGTCCATCATGTCGACACCCATGCGTGCGTACTCCTCAATTTCATCCGGGTAGCCCACGCCCATCACGTACCGCGGCTTGTCTTTGGGCAGCCACTCCAGCGTCTGGGCGATGATGTCGCGGGTCACTTCGCGCGGCTCGCCCACGGCCAGCCCGCCGATGGCGTAGCCGGGAAAGTCCATCGCCACCAACGTTTTCGCAGACTCTTTGCGCAGGTCCGCGTACATGCCGCCCTGCACGATGCCGAACAGGCTTTGCGTGGCGCCGCCGCGTTCGGCGTACCAGGGGACCTCGTGCGCGTGGGCCTTGAAGTAGTCCTGCGAGCGCGCGGCCCAAGCGTGGGTCAGCCCCATGGATTCGCTGGTGCGAGCCCACGTGGCGGGGTGTTCCACGCACTCGTCAAACACCATGGCGACGTCTGCGCCCAGCGCAATCTGCACGGCGATGGAGTGCTCCGGCGAGAAGAAATGTTTGCCGCCATCCAGGTGCGAGCGGAACTCTACGCCATCGGGGGTGATCTTGCGCAGCTTGGCGAGTGAGAAGACCTGGAAGCCGCCGGAATCGGTCAGCATGGGCCGGTCCCAGGACATGAACTTATGCACGCCGCCCATGCGCCGGATCAGCTCGTGCCCGGGCCGCAGGTACAGGTGGTAGGTGTTGGCCAGGATGATCTGCGCGCCGGTGCGTGCGCTGCCCAGCGTTTCGAGCGTTTCCTGCGGGACCGCCTTGACCGTCGCCGCCGTGCCGACCGGCATGAACACGGGCGTATCGACGGGGCCGTGGGGCAGGGTGAGGCGCGCGCGTCGTCCACCGGCGGCGGTGGTGTTTAGAACTTCAAAAGCCATGCGTTGATTCTAGGGCTTTGCCCGCAAGACTAGTCCCAGATGCGGCTCAGGATCAGCTCAAAGCCGGCAACAGGGCCAGTACCGAGGACGGAGGCGGGGTTATCGTGGATTTCGGGAGTGTCGCCGGGCCGGTACATCTCGATCACTTTGCGCTTTGGGTCGACAAGCCACGCCACTTGAACACCATTGGCGATCCACATTTGCATCTTTGCTTGCAGCGACTTCAACTGGTCTGACCTGGGGCGAACCTCTACGATGAACTCCGGCGACACAGGCGCAAAGGAGTTGCGCTGAGCCGGCGTCAGTGCGTTCCAGCGACCAAGCGAAAGCCAGGAAAGATCGGGCGCACGCATAGAGCTGTCGGGCAGGGTGAAGCGCCCGTAGGACCGAACACCTTACCGCGGCCATCCTGCCTGGCCCAAATTGCAAATTCGGTGGCGAGTGCCATTTCCATGGCGCTGCCATCGGACGTGTTCGGCGACATCAGCGTCAGCTCCCCATTTTCTTCACGTTCAATGCGCAGCAAGCTGTTTTCCGCGCAGAACAGCTCCAGCTTCTCGTCTGTAAGAGGCTGCTCAAACCGCAGCCGGATGGGAAGGCGCGGGAGTTGAACGGTAAGCTGCATGAGCAAAGTGTACTCCGGGCTACTGCTCGGCCATTGCGACGGCGTCCTGGATGGAAAGATTATCCGGAATCTTCTTGTAATCCGCGCGTTTTGAATCGCCGGAGCGGGCAATCGTCTTCAGAAACAAGGCCTTGCCGTTGATGTCCGTGTGGACGGAAAGCGTCTTCCAGTCCGTACCCTGTTCCGGGATCCGTTGCGTGGAAAAATTGCTGCCGGCCTTGATCGTCGCCAGCATGCCAAAGCCCAGGCTTACGTCGTTCGGCATATGCCCGTCGATACCGCGCAGCCGGATCGCTTTAGTGTCGATTGACACCGTTCCACTCATACCGTGAAGCACTTTTTCTTCCATGCCCTGCGGCTGGTAGGAAGGGTTCGGCTTGAAGTTGACGATCAGCAGGTCGCCTTGCGGGTGCGGACCATCGAACAGAAACGCCTTGGGCAGCAGCGAAAGCATCTGCTTGGCGTGTTGCTCGTCGTCGACGCGCGCGCTTTCTGCCTTCTTGAAGGCTTCCGGATCGGCCACGATCTGCGCCAGCCGTCCACGTTCTGCGCCTTCGCGCGCGGAGTTCAGCGGCTTGCCGTCTTCTTCCAGCAAAAAGCGCACCTTGCCCCACTGGCTTTCCACGACGCGTTCCTTCCACTCATGCCCGCCGGTGCGATCGGAGCGCTCATCGGACAGGTACGTGTAGTGTCCGCGCGTTCTGCTGGCGTCCGTTTCATGCTGCACCAGGGTGTTCATCAGTGTATTTGCATCCTGCGCATAAGCCCGCCACGGGGCGAGTAACAGGGCGAACGCAGCAGCGTTTCTAAAACCGACAAGCAGGTTGGGGATAGTTCTTGCCATATCTTCACCTTTGGATGCAGGAGCGAGCGCCATGCGCGGCTAATCGCAGGCAAAGTAGAATGGAAAGACGCACACCAACGCAAGAAGGAATCTAAACCAAGATGATGATGACACCCACCGCACCGAACGCCGCGCTGCCGACCCAGGTTGCTTCCGCCGCCGCGTCCGCCGGGCTGCAGGTCCTTGCAAGCGAGCCGGCAACCAGCTTTGACGGCACGCCCACCACGCGTTTTACCCTGGGCCTGACCGCCGATAGCAGCAAAACCACGCAGCTTGAGCTGTCGCAAAGCTTTGACGCCGGCAACGCAGAATTCCAGCAGCAGCTCTCCGCTTTTCTGGCGGAAAGTGAGCGTCGCCTGCACAGCCCGAAGCCGAACACGATGCTGACCCTGACCGGGCTGCCGCTCAGCTTTGACCAGTTCGCGTGGCCGTTTCATGAATCTACCGCCGGCGCGGACACCTCGCTGGTGCACGGGCAGGTCAACCTGGCGACGGTGAATGAAGAAACCGGCGAGCCCAGCATCCTGCACGCCAAGATCTCAGCCGCCATGACCGTCACCTTTCGTGAGGTCGTGCGCGCGCCCGAGCAGCCGTTTGCGGAATCGTTCATCCTGAATGCGGTACGCAAAACGTTCGACCAGGGGCAGTTGGAGTTGGTCAAATCCGGCAATCGCCAGCCCGTACCCGTCACCACGCGGTACTTTTCTGCGCGGCAGAACCGCTTCGTCTTCAATGACACCACTGAGCCGCAGCGTCGTGTATTTCTGGCGGCCAAGGTCTACTGGCTTTCGGGCGCGCTGGGTGCGGGCGCACCGGTCTGGGTTCTGGACCCTCGCGATGCGCAGTACCTGAACTGCACCGTGGCCGACCTGAAGATTTCAACCGACGCGCTCGCCAAGGATGGCCTGCTGGAGCTTTCAGCGGACCCCGCCTACGCAGCGCCCACGCCGGCCTTGATGGCGAAAAAAGCAGCATACGAGGCAGAAGTCGCCGCGGCGTTGCAATTTATCAAGCCCAGCTTCAATGAAGATATGCGCGGCGGCCTGACCAATATGTAGTCCGCAAGGTACGCTGCAACACAAACACCCGCCTGCCCTGGCGGGTGTTTGCGTCTGCGCCAAAACGCAGGCGACACAAGGCCGCTGCACGACATCCATGTACCTGTCGTTCCCACGTGAGAGCGAAGCACAGGGTACGCACAGGAGAGTTTGCCATGGCTGAAATTCCGGAGCCGGTCAGGACGGCCCGCACCACGTTTACCCCGCTGCCAGACGCAAAGCAGACGGGCGATCACTACGTTGCACTGCCCAAGGGGCACAAGGATGGATGGTCGCATGCGCACGCGCGGCAGACCATCCTGGTGGAGCCGCAGGCGCTGTACACGCTGTGGCGCGACTTAGAAAAGTTCCCGCTGTGGCAGGAGCATGTCGTCTCCGTAACGCCAACCGGCCCCGCCAGGAGCCACTGGGTTATGGGCAATCCGGAAGACGCAGACGGCAAGCGCGTCGAGTTCGACAGCGAAATCACCACCGACATTCCGGGAAGCAAAATCGCCTGGACCTCCACCGGCGGCGACGTCGAGCAAAACGGCGAGGTGACCTTTGCCGCACGTCGCGATGGCCGCGGAACGGTCGTCACGCTGATCCAGCATTTCAAGATCGGTGTGCTGGCCAACGCCGCGGCAGCCGTGGCGGAACGCAGCCCGGAGCAGACCGTGATTGAGGATCTGCGCCACTTCAAGAGTCTTGCGGAAACCGGCGAGCTTGCCACCGTAAAGAACAATCCGCACGGGCCGCGCGGCCTGTCCGGCGGCATCAAGAGCTGGATGTACGGCGAGACCAACCCCACGCCGCCCGGTACCAGCGAGTAAGCCCTCGCTTCCCTGAACCGACCAACAAATTTCGCAAGAACGGAGCTACCAATGAAAGCTGTCTGCTGGATGGGCAAGTCCAATGCCGAGGTCCACACTGTACCGGACCCGCAGATCGTCAACCCTCATGACTGCGTCATCAAGGTCACGCGCACGGCCATCTGCGGCTCAGACCTGCACCTGTTCGATGGCTACATCCCGACCATGGAATCGGGCGACATCATGGGCCATGAGTTCATGGGAATCGTCGAGGAAGTGGGCCCCGCGGTTAAGAAACTGAAGCGCGGCGATCGTGTCGTGGTCCCCTTTACGATTGCCTGCGGATCCTGCGCGTTCTGCCACAAAAATCTGTGGTCGCTGTGCGATAACACCAACCCCAACGCCCACATTGCAGAGGCCATGTACGGCTATTCCGGCTCCGCGCTTTATGGCTACTCGCATATGTATGGCGGCTACGCGGGCGGGCAATCGCAGTATGTGCGCGTGCCGTTTGCGGATGTCGGCCCACTGGTCATCGAAAGCGATCTGCCGGATGAGAAAGTGCTGTTCCTTTCAGACATCTACCCCACCGGCTACCAGGGCGCGCTGAACGCCCACATTGAGCCCGGCGACACAGTCGCGGTCTGGGGCTGCGGCCCGGTCGGCCTCTTCGCCATCGCCAGCGCGTACATGCTGGGCGCGGGCAAGGTCATCGCGATCGACCGCTTCCCTGAGCGCCTGAAACTGGCTCGTGAGTATTGCGGCGCAACCACCATCGACTACAGCGAAGATGACGTGCTGGTAGTCGAAGCGCTGCGCGACTTGACCGGCGGCATGGGTCCGGACTCCTGCATCGACGCTGTCGGCATGGAAGCCCACTCCGGCACCGCCATCGGCCTGTACGACAAGGTCAAGCAGAGCGTCATGCTTGAAACCGACCGGCCCTTTGTGCTTCGCCAGGCGATCCAGTCCGTACGCAAGGGTGGCTCGCTTTCGATCCCCGGCGTCTACGGCGGCGTGCTCGATAAAGTCAACTTCGGCGCGGCCTTTGGCAAAGGTGTCAAGATGGCCATGGGCCAGACTGACATGCACAAGTACATGGTGCCCCTGCTCAAGACCATTGAGGAAGGCCGCATCGATCCCTCGTTCATGATCTCGCACCGCATCGGCATCGAGCAGGCCCCCAAGATGTACAAAACCTGGCGCGACAAGCAGGATGAAGTCACCAAGATCGTCATCGACCCCTGGCAGGACGCCATCACCGCGTAACCTGCGGCGAGCAAAAACGAATGCCTACGGAGAAGATCCCGTAGGCATTTGCTTATTGCGGTGGTGCGTAATACGGCAGCTTTTGCTGCTCTTCCGTAGCGCGTTTTACGCCGATATCCCCAAACAGCAGGCTCGGCGCAATCGTAGTTTCCGGGATCGCCCCCAGCGTGTTCTGCACGTATAAATCGCTCCCCGCCGCAACAATATCGCTGCGCAGACTGCGATTATCCAGCTCATCAAATGCCGCGCCACGCACCAGCTGGCGGCTGCCATCCGGATGAATGCGGTACAGGATCCGCGGCTGCAAATCGCCACCCAGCGTCTCTGCTTCATACACGTCGCGGCCCTGTTCCTTGGCCATGGCGATGAGCTTGGCGTGCATCTCCCCGGGCGTCAGCGGCACGGTTGCCTTGAACACGATCACCCCCGCTACTGCCCTGGCGCTTTGCCCGGGCGCGGCGCGTCCATGCCCGTTGGACGCAGTAAAATCCCGGATCGGCGTGCGGCTGGTCAGGTAGCTCACCAGCTTGCCCTGTCGCACCACCTCAACCGACTGCGCCGGCACACCCTCATCGTCCACCTTGTACGCGCCCACCAGGTCATGGCCGTCAAACGTGCCCATCCGCGGGTCATCCACGACGTTCAACAACGCCGGCAGCACCTGCGCCTTGTAGCTTGATTGATACGCGCCGACGGTCCTGGCTGTCGTGCCCATATCCGGCCGGTCGGCCTCTACGTTCGGCACAAACAGCCGGTTCAGCACGTCGGTTGAGGCATCGCCAGAAAACAGCACCGGCCCATGGAAATCTTCCGCATCCGCCACCGGCGCCAACCGCAAAGCCTCCAGGCTTGCCACGTCCTCCACCGCCCGCTTGCGGAACGCCGCTGCAGATTCCAGGTCCACACTGCGCGCGCCCGTCGTGCCATTGGACCGGTCCAGCCGCATGCCGTCGTCGGCCTGGCTGCCCACGCTGATGTTCGCCCCATACCCCGCATAACCATGCCGAACGACCGCGCCTTCCGTGTTGACCAGGTATCGATTCACGGCATACCCACGCGCGCTGGCGGAGGAGTATTGGATGTGCGCCGCCGCGCCTTTCAGCGCAGGATCCGTCAAGAAAACGCCACTTGCATCCACGATCCGACGCTTCCATTCCGCCTCGTCGATCTGCATCGGCACCAGCGCCTCAATGGCGCTTACCGGCGTGCCGGAAAGCGGCGCAAAGTCCTTCTCCGTGGGCTGCTTTTCGTACCGCTTCAGCTGCGCCTGCTTGTTGGCGTACGCACGAAGCCCGGCCTTGTAGGCCTCGTCCGTGGCGGTCCAAAGCGCGTACTTCAGCGCTTCCGGATCGTTGTCCTCCGGCGCAAGCTGCACGCTGCCTTCACCGCGACTGGAGCTGGAATCCGACGTGTAGTCCCCGATCCTGACCACTACCCGCACCACCCGCTGATGGTTCCGCTCCTCACGCGTCAGGGCGCCGTAATTGGCCGCCGCATCCCACGTCACAAAGTCGTCGATACGGTATTCCATGTAGTACGGCCGCTGCATTCCGGGCAGCACCAGCAGCTCTTTTTCACGCGCCAGCTCCTGCTGCATGGCGTTCAGCAAAGGGTCCTGCTGGGCCACGGCGGCACCCGCAAGGGACAGCACGGCAAACAGCGCCAGCGCCCTCACTTGGTCACCGCCATCGCCGTCACGGTGGGCGGCGGCACAATCGGCGGACGCGCCGTCCCCTGCTGCTGACGCTGCGTTTCAATCGAGCTCAACAGCATGGCCGGAGCCACCGCGCTGACCGGAATCTGTCCTGATTCCGCGCCGCAAATTCCGTTGAACACGTCCTGCTTGTTGCCCGTCGCCAGAATATTGGCCAGCGCCTGCTGCGGTGTGCCGACGATCGAAACGCCTCGTACCAACTCATCCGGGCGTCCATCCACAAACACGCGATACACCACCAGCGGCACCACGCTGAAAGCCTGCGGAGCAGAACGAGTCGTCACCGCAAAGCCGCTCGAAATATCCTCAAAGTAGAGCCCATATGCCTTGTGCTGCCTGGCCGCTTCCGCCTTCAGCATCTCGCGCAATTCGGGTTCCGGGACAGTCTTGGTGGAGGTGACGATCAGGTTCCCCTGGCGCCCCGTCGGCATGTGCCCGGACTCCGCGCGGCCGTGGCCGTTGCTCGTCGCAAAGCTGGCAATCGGCAGCCGAGACATCAGAAATGTTTCCAGCACGCCATCCTTGATCAGGTCTACCGGCCGCGCCTTCTGGCCCTCGTCGTCGTACACGTAGTGCCCGCTCAGCGCGACACCATGGTAGTTCGCAATCGTCGGGTCATCTACGACGGACATAAACGTCGGCAGGATCGGCTTGCCCAGCAGCTTGGTAAACGTCTGCCCTTCCTGGTCGCCCTTCTGCCGCTGCCCTTCCAGCCGATGCCCCAGAACCTCATGGAAGAACACCGCGCTCGCCCGTCCGCTCAAAATCACCGGCCCGTTGTAGGGCTCCGTAATCGGTGCGACGCGCAGCGCCTGCAGGTTCTTCGCCATTGCCAGCGTCTTCGCAATCAGCTCAGCCTGCTCCGGCAGCCGGCCCAGCTCGTCGCTCTCAAAGGTCTCCACGCGGTACAGGTCCATGCCGTCCGCGGCACGTGTGCGGCCCACAATCACAATGCGCGCCACGTGGCTCGGCGTGCTCACGCGCGTGCCGTCGCTGGACACAAAGTAGTCTTCCTCGTTCGCAGCCTGCAGGCTCACATCGTTATAGAAGATGTCCGGAAACTGCTTGAACAGCCCGGAAAGCTCACGCAAACGTGCCTCCCACGCAGCTTTATCCTTCATCAGCGGTGCACTGGGCGCAAAGCGTGCGTCCATCGGAACCATCGCCTCCACCGGCGTTTCCTTCGTAAAGTCGGCGGAGGAGTCCTCCTCCTTGGCGCGCACCTGCTGCTCGGTTTTTACCTGCAGAAAGCTGTCGAGCGCACGCCCGTAACCGCGGTTCGTCGCGAACCAAAGGCTGCGGCCAAGCGCCACGGGGTCGTCATTCAGCGGCAGCTGCATCGTCGTCAACGCGCTGTTGCGATGCGTGCCGTGCGTATTATCCTGCTCCGGCGCACCCAGCCGTACCTGCACGTCAGCAGACCTGCGGCGGTTTTCCGTGTTGGTCGTCATCGCACCATACTGCGCGGACATCTGCACGGAATCCGCATCCGCGACCGCATAGCTGATGAAGTAAGGCTTGGGTGCCGGCTTGCTCGCCTTGTCTGTTCCCGCAGCACTTCCCCCAGACCCAGACCCAGACCCAGGCCCAGACCCGCTGCCCAGCGACTTCATCGCCCGCGCCAGCTCTGTTTCCATCGCAGACATCAGCGCGGAATCGGGTTTGGCGGTCGCCTTCGCGTCCACCCCGCCTTCCGCTCTCGCCAACCCCGTCATCGCTACGCAACCTGCCAGGCCCAACCACCAACGCTTATCCAAGCTAACCCCTTATGCTCGCGCCAAAACTCTACGGCGAGTCTACACATTAGACGCAGCACCCAACCACCGGGACCCATCGCCGGGCCCCTGCGGTTGCTACGCTACGCGCAGACTGGCTAGCGTTTGTGCGTGGCAACCTTGCCGATGATCGTCAGGTGGCACTCGTACTCCGCGTTGCGCGGCTGGCCGCCGGGGTTCACGGCCGTCACGTTGATCTGCAGATAGTCGCCGGCGGGGTCTGCAATGCGCTGGACCAGGATCCCCGCGGGCACCATGTAGTTTCCGTCCGTAACGGTTTCAATCGTGACCTGCACGTTGGGCTGGCCGTTCGTCGTCTGATCCGGCAACGTGTTTACAACCGTCATGGCCGGCGCAAAAAACACGGTGCCGCGATAGCTCAGATCGGCCGTGTGCACCATGCGCATGGAGCCGTAGCAAAGGCTATCGCCATTGGCCAGCGTGGTGCAGGTCACGTTGTAAGGGTGGCCATGCGTGGGCTTGGGCGCGAATGGCTTCTGGGCAGTCAGTGGGAGCAGGAATAACGGCAGGCAAGCGAGAGCGGCAAGCTTCAAGGGAACAAACCTCAAGTGGAATGGGTGTGAGCAGGCCTGCCCAGGTACGGGGGGATGAGTACAACTTACCGCACAACGCGCCAGCCGCGCAGGCGGAACCCCGGCCCCGCAAACAACGTACACTTTCGAAAAGCCCCAGGAGCCCTGCCTGACCATGCGCCACTTCCGCCTTCTGTTCCTTCTTCTCAGCGCCATGCTCCCCTTCGCCGCGCCCCACGCGCAGGCCGCCACGCCGACAGAGGCGCGCGCCCTGGCCGCCGCGGAGCAGGACCACACCGCCTACACCCTGCCACCCGCAAAGCTCGCCAAAGCAGAGCACCTGGCTACCGTTTATCACACCGTCTGGATCCTCGATACCGTCTGGGGCCTGCTTACGCTCTGGCTGATCCTCAAGCTCCGCATCGCCTCGCGCATGCGCAACGTCGCCGTCAACCTGAGCAAGAACAGGTGGGCCCAGGGCGCGGTCTTCATGCTGCTGCTCGGCATTCTGCTGGTGCTGCTGCAACTGCCGTTCGATCTCTACCGGCAGCACGTCGCGCTCGCAGCCGGGCTCAGCGTGCAGGGCTGGGGTAGCTGGGTGGGTGACTTCCTCAAGAGCCTCGCGCTCACGGGCGGCCTCGCCTACCTGATCATCATGCTGGCGTTTGGTTTGATCGGCAGATTTCCACGCAGATGGTGGATTCTGTTCTCGGCCGCCATCATACTGTTTTCGGTCATCGGCGTGCTGATGATGCCGTATGTCATTGACCCGCTGTTCAACAAGTTTGAGCCCCTGGCGCAAGCGAACCCCGCGCTGGTGCAGCAACTGGAGCGCGTCGTCAAGCGCGGCGGCGGAGACATCCCCCCCGAGCGCATGTTCCTGATGAAGGCCTCCAACAAGACGACCCAGTTGAATGCCTATGTCACCGGCTTCGGCGCTTCCAAGCGCGTGGTGGTGTGGGATACCTCAATCCAGAAAGGCACCGTTGACGAGGTGCTGCTGATCTTCGGCCATGAACTGGGCCACTATGTGTTGGGTCATGTCGTGCTTGGCCTGCTGTTTTCCATCCCGATCGTGCTGATCGGCATGTACCTGGCCTACCGTATCGTCAACGCGCTCATCGCCCGGTACGGCGAGCAGTGGCGCGTGCCCGGCCAGCATAACTGGGCCGCGCTGGTGGTCTTTCTGCTGGTGCTGAACGTGCTGGGTCTACTCAGCGAGCCCATCGACAACGGCTTCAGCCGCGCCATTGAGCACAACGCAGACGTCTTCGGCATGGAAGCCGTGCAGGGCATCGTCGCAGACCCGCAGGCCACCGGCCAGGCTGCCTTCCAGCTCCTGGGAGAAAACTCCTACAACGTCCCGGACCCCAACCCGCTCAACGAGTTCTGGCGAGGCTCCCACCCGCCCATCTGGCTGCGCGCCGCCTTCGCCAAACACTACAACCCCTACGCCCAGGGCGACGCCCCCAAATACCTGCCGCGATAAACCAGGTACGAACACTGGTAAGCGGTCGACGAGTTCCAGGCTATGTCTAACTACCTTCGCTACGGGGATCCAGTTTTCGGCCGCGTGCTTAAAGTAGATAGCGGAGAAGGTGCCAATCCTGAAGAACATATTTGCCTTGCTGATCTTCGTTGGTTTGCTCGTCGCAACTGCCATGGTTGCACGTGCAAAGCATTCATGGAAAACATGGTTTGTGATTAGACTGGCACTTCAAAGAGTAAAGACCCTTGCGCGGCAAAAGCATGTAAAGGTCAAAGTTACCTGGTTCGGCGCGATAGATATCGACCCGGGCTATCTGTCAATCTGGATCAGGACATTGACGGATTCAGACCGTGACACTCTGGTAGGCGATACAAGCTTCGACCCGGCAATTCGTACTATATTGAGGGGCGCAGGGTACCCTTTGCGCTCGATCCCTTCAATTCACATCACGATTGAATCTCAGCAAACAGTCGATAGAGATCTGGGCGGAAGCTGGTTTGCGCTACGCAATAAGTGGAGACGCAGGCAAACTTTCGTTGGACAGATTGATTTGCACTTAGGTAATTGCCGCTGAACTAGTCAGAGTCATAGAGCGCATGGTCTGCTTCCAATCGATAGTCTTTGCGACAGCAAAATGCTCTTCTGAATTATCCACGAGGTTCCCATGTCAGACTGCCTGTTCTGCAAAATCGCCGCCCATCAGATCCCCGTGCAAGCCGTGCATGAGGATGACCTCTCGATCGCCTTCCCGGACATCAACCCGCAGGCCCCCACGCACTGGCTCCTGGTCCCCAAAGCCCACACCGCCAACGCGCAGCAGACAGATCAGGCCACGCTTGGCCACCTGCTGCGTACGGCGGCCACGCTTGCTGAAAAACACCTGCCGGAAGGCCATCGCATCGTCATCAATACAGGCTCCGATGGCGGCCAGACTGTGCACCATTTGCACCTGCATCTGCTCGGCGGGCGCTCCCTGCACTGGCCCCCAGGATAAAGTGGGTGCCCCATTTGTAGTGCAGTTTTGACCTGGAGCAAGTCCAGACTTAAGCCCAATCTTTTGAAGACTTTAGGGCTTGGAAGGGGGAGGGAGGAGTCAGCCTGCTTTATACTCAAAAAGCCATGAGCGACGCCACCGCAGCCGCACCAAAAACCACACTCGACATCACCGAAATCATGGCGATCCTGCCACATCGCTACCCATTTCTGCTGATCGATCGCGTGCTTGAAATTGAGCCGAAGCAGCGCATCGTGGCAATCAAAAACGTCACCATCAATGAGCCCCACTTCACCGGCCACTTCCCGGATTATCCAATCATGCCCGGCGTGCTGATGATTGAGGCAATCGCCCAGACCGGCGGCGCGTTGCTGCTGACCGAGATCCCGGATCGCGAGTCGAAGCTGATGGTGTTTACGGGTATTGAAAATGCGCGCTTCCGCCGGCCCGTAACACCCGGCGATCAGCTCCGGATTGAAGTCACGGTGCTGAACTGGCGCACCCGCGTCGTCAAAATGGCTGGCGTGATTACTGTCGATGGCAAGGTAGTTTGCGACGCCACCGTGACCTGCGCGCTGACCGATCGCGTGCGCAAAGTGGCGCCGGTTGAAACGCCTGCGGCTGGAGCTCCGGGCAGCGGCGAGGAAATCGCCCTTCTGGGACCAGCATGATCCACGCAACAGCCATCGTCGAGCCGGGCGCTGTGGTGCCGGAAAGCTGCAGCGTGGGGCCCTTTTGCACCATCGGCGCGAACGTCGTGCTGGGAGAAGACTGCGAGCTGGTGTCGCATGTCGTGCTGGCCGGGCATACAACGCTGGGCCGCGGCAACCGCGTGTTTTCGTTTGCCTGTATCGGCATAGCCCCGCAGGATTTGAAGTACGCGGGTGAACCCACGCGGGTCACGCTGGGTGACGACAACACGATTCGGGAGTACGTTACGATCTCTCGCGGGACCGTTGGTGGCGGTGGCAATACGACTGTTGGCAGCAACTGTCTGATCATGGCTTACACGCATATCGGGCACGATTCTTCAATTGGGAATGGCTGCATTCTGGCCAACTCTGCGACGCTTGCGGGCCATGTCATTGTTGAGGATTACGCAGTCGTGGGCGCGCTTTGCCCGGTGCACCAATACTGCCGGATCGGCAAGTACGCCTACATCGGCGGAGGCACGACGATCACGCAGGACGTGCTGCCTTACTCGCTCACCTCGATCGCTCGCGACAACCATGCGTATGGCCTGAACAAGGTGGGTCTGGAACGGCGCGGTTTCACGCCGGAGCAAATGAAAGAGCTGCGGGCGGCTTACCGTGTGCTGACCGGGAGCAAGAAGAATGTGTCGCAGGCGCTGGCTGAGCTGCGTGCGAATGAAGCTGCGGGCGAGCATGTGCGCTACCTGATCGACTTCGTGGGCGCGAGTGAGCGTGGAGTGATTCGTTGAAGCTGGGACTGATAGCCGGCAATGGGCGGTTTCCGTTTCTGCTGCTCGATGCGGCGCGGGCGCATGGGCTTGAGGTTGTGGTCGCGGCAATCAGTGAAGAGACGGACCCGGAGATGAACCTGCGGGCGGCGAATGATGATGCGGTCACCGTGCACTGGATGTCGCTGGGTGAGCTTTCAAAGTTGATCGAAACCTTCCAGGCGGCCGGCGTGACGCGCGCCGTGATGGCTGGCCAGGTGCGTCACAAGCAGATCTTTTCTGCGATCCGGCCGGACTGGCGCCTGGCCAAGCTGCTGCTGAATTTGCGCACTCGCAATACCGACATGCTGCTGGGTGCAGTGGCCAAGGTGCTGAGCGATGAGGGCATCGAGTTGATCTCGTCCACGGCTTACCTGGAGCCGCTGCTGGCGCGCGCTGGGGTAATGTCTGCGCGTGCACCGAGCGACGGTGAATTTGCGGATGTGGACTATGGGCTGCGCGTCGCCAAGGGCATAGCGGGCTTTGATCTGGGGCAGACGGTGGTGATCGCGGCGCAGGCTTGCGTTGCCGTTGAGGCGATGGAAGGGACCGATGCCACAATCGCACGGGCGGGTGAGTTGTTCCGGTCGCTTGAGGGCGAGTCGACGCTCTCGCGTGCGCTTACGGTGGTCAAGGTGGCCAAGCCGAACCAGGACATGCGCTTCGATGTTCCAGTCGCCGGAGTGGCTACGATTGAGGCGATGCGCGTGGCCGGCGCAACGTGCCTTTGTGTGGAGGCTGGGCGGACTTTGCTGTTCGACCTGGCGGCGATGGTGGTCGCCGCGGATGCTGCCGGGATCGCGCTGATCGGGCGGTAGAGCCTGATCGAAACCCATGTCTCAGGTGCGAAATATGGAGCACCCGAAATGCTGCGGAGGTGAAGTTGTGTTCCATTCAGGTACTCCACAAAGGTGTTAGGCGTATGATCAAGTCCATATTTAGGGGCTGAGCGTTAAGTCAGCAGGCAGGCGAAATGAGGATGCGAATGCGCAAGGTACTTTGGACTTTGGCGGCGACCGTGGTGGTTGCTGCAAGTGTGATCGGCGCGAAGGCGCATGCTTTCTACGCGGCGGAACCGATCGCTGTTGGTACTGCGGCACCGGCGTTCACGCTGCCCTCGCAGACGGACTCTGCCGTGAGCCTAAAGGACTACAAGGGCAAGTTTGTTGTGCTGTACTTCTACCCGAAGGATCAGACCAGCGGCTGCTCGCTTGAAGCGCATAACTTTGAGCGCGATACGGCGAAGTACAAGGCGCTGAACGCGGTTGTGCTCGGCGTATCATTCGACACGGTGGAGAGCCACAAGGCGTTCTGCACGAAGGACAGCCTGACGTTGAAGCTGCTCGCAGACCCCAAGGGCAAGGTTGTGGCTGAGTACGGCGTTCCGACGATGGAAACGCCGATGGGTACGCTCGCCAAGCGTGACACGTTCCTGATCTCGCCTGAGGGCAAGGTGTTGAAGTTCTGGTCGGTGAAGGATGTGCAGGGTCACAGTGATGAAGTGCTGGCGACGATTGCCGAGATGAAGAAGTAAATTTCAGGTTCGGTAAGAGCGGTCGATGGCTTCGGCTATCGGCCGTTTTGCTTTGGGGTGATTGAAGGCGAAGGCAGAAGCGGATCCCCTTCGGGGATGACAACCAAATAGTGCCAGGACAGCAACACTCTGCCGATGGAGAAGGGCCTGGACGCAGAAAGGCCCGGACCTCTTTTGAAGGGACCGGGCCTTTTTGCTTGCCTTACGTTGCCTTGCGGTTAGAGTTACGCGGTTTTCTTGGCGACAGCCTTCTTGGCGACGGCTTTCTTGGCAACAACCTTCTTGGCTACTGCCTTCTTCGCAGGAACGGCCTTCTTGGCTACGGCCTTCTTCGCAGGGACGGCCTTCTTTGCGGGAACGGCTGCCTTCTTTGCGGGAGCGGCCTTCTTTGCAGGAGCTGCCTTCTTTGCGGGGGTTGCTGCTTTCTTGGTTGCCACGGTCGTACCTCTCGGTGTTGGTTTTTTGGTGCTGTTGCTTGCAGCTGTCTTGTTAGAGACAGCCTTACCGCCGCGCAGAGAGGTGGACTTCTTTGCGGCAGATTTTGTGGGGGAAGCCGTCTTCTTCGCGGGTGCCTTTTTCGCGGGAACGGACTTCTTGGCGGGGGCTTTCTTCGCCGGCACAGCCTTCTTGGCGGGTGCCTTCTTCGCAGGAGGCAAAGCCTTTTTGGCGACTACCTTCTTGGCTGGCGCCTTCTTTGCAGGAGGTGCAGACTTCTTCGCGGGCGGTGTCGCCTTTTTGGCGACGGACTTCTTGGCTGGTGCTTTCTTTGCTGGAACAGTTTTTGCTGGAACGGTCTTCACTGGAGCTTTCCTGGCCGGTGCTGCGGCCTTCTTCGCCGGCGCTGTTTTGACGGGGGCTTTCTTTGCGGTGGGCTTGCCGGCCATGGACGAGAGTACGGCGCTCAGCGGGGTCTCCGCCGGGTTGGCTTCCGGCAGCTTGGACATCGATGACGGTGGGTCGTAACCGTCTACCGGATTGCTGGGCTTAGCGCGCAGAGCGGCATCTTCAGAGTGCGTGTTATGACGGGTCGCGACGGTGTCGTCTTCGTCCTCGTCTTCCTCGTCCTCTTCCTCGACTTCTTCGTCGTCGTCCTCGTCATCCTCTTCGGCGCTTAGATCTTCCTTGTCGTTGTCTTCTCCGATGAGGTCGATATCGGCTGCGATGACGCTTGAGCTGGTGAGCTCATCATCGTCCCTGGAGGTCGTGACGATCTCCTCTTCTTCGTCGTCTTCATCCTCATCCTTGGCGCTGTCGAACGTGCTTGACGAGCTGTCATCTTGCGCTGCAGATGCGTGCAGTTTGAGGACGTCTTCCATCTCTTCGTTGTGCTTCATGGCTCTTGGCTCCGGGTCCCACTGGTGTACATGTATGCCCGGTGAGCGAGCAACATGCGCACGAATTCTAGCAACACGCTAGAACAGTGTGGAGATGAAGGCAAGTGTTCTTTTCGGAAATGTCGCCAGCTTGGTTCTATTTATGTCGAGAACGTTTGCCGGGCTTCCGCGATGAAGACGCTTTGGCATGCGATGAAGACCGTGAAGACCCACGCGAGGAGCCTCTTGAAGAAGAGCGCGAAGACCTGCTCACCCTGCCGCCACGACCACGCGACGAACGTGAAACGCCAGTGCTGACGCGGACTTTACGGCCATGACGATAGATGACCCGGCTTCCGCCCCTGCTACGGCTATGGCCAGAAGACGCAAGACGGATGGGCTCTGCGACGTACAACGTGCGGCCGGGACGGAGTGCCGAAGTCGTCAACGAATTCCACTCGCGCAAGTCGGCTGCAGAGATGTTGAAGCGGTCTGCGATGGTGACGAGCGTGTCTCCATAGCGCGTGGTGTAACGCTGCGGCGCGGCTGCAGAGGCAGAGGCTGCGGACTGCACGGGCACGACGAGCTCGTCGCCGGTGGACATGGGATCGGACGGCGTGATGCCGTTGGTTTCTGCGATGTCTGCGATGTGTGCGTGCAGCGCGGTGGCAATGGTGTCGAGCGTCTCACCGGCGCGCACGACGTGGAAGCGCCATGTCGCGCGACGGTCTTCCGGGATGTCCTTCAGGCGCTCCGCGTAAAGGGTCTTGGTGCCAGGTGGGATGTGGAGGTCGTACGGAATGTCACGCGGCGTGACGAGGCGCAGCAGCGCGGGATTGAGCGCGACGATGTCCTGCGGCGAGGTGTTGCAGACGTCGGCGATGAGGCGCACGTCGATGCTGTAGTTGGTCGAGATGGTGTCGTAGATGACGGCGGGTGACGGCGTGAGTTTATCGAGGCCGTAGACTTCCGGGTTCTTCGCCATGAGCACGGCGGCGAGGATCTTGGGCACGTACGCGCGGGTCTCGCCGGGCATTGCGCCCGCCTGGTAGAGGTCCCAGTAATTGCTGGTGCCGGTGCGTACCAGCGCCTTCTGCACAGCGCCTGGGCCCCAGTCGTACGCGGCCATGGCGAGGTTCCAATCGCCAAACATGCCGTAGAGTTTTTTGATGTACTGGGCGTAGGCGCGCGTGGATTTTTCAGGGTCGAAACGGTAGTCAAAATAGCCGTTGTGGATGAGGCCGTATGTGTTGCCGGTGCTGCTAATAAACTGCCACATGCCGGACGCGCCGGCCTTGCGGTTGACGACCTGCGGCTGGAAGCCGGACTCTGCGACGGCGAGGTAGATGAGGTCCTGTGGGACGCCCTCTTCCTTCAACGTCTGCTGGATGAGGCCGCGGAATCTGCCGGCGCGTCGCAGCGATGCGGCCATGTGTTTGCGGAAGGACTCCGAGTGCGAGAAGGCACCGATGTAGCCGGCGACTTCATCGTTGATGATGAGCGGGAGGTCGGAGGTGGTGTTGAGTTCGCCGCGCAGCTTGGCGACGAGCTCCGGGTTGGGCGCAAAGGTTTCGTCGGCGACGGTGTCGAGTGGGGCTTCTTCCTCGCGGGGTGAGAAGCCGTTGCCGGATTTGAGTGCGGACATTTCGAGCGTGTTGATTGCGTCCGTGATGCGGGTGAATTCGTTCGAGAGATCGCTCTCGGTCTTGAGGTCGAGGCCGGACGCGAGCATGGCGTCTACGGCGAAGTCGAAGTCTAAACGCGCGGCGTCGAGGCGTCCGGCGCGATAGTTGTTGACGCCTGAGTTGTAGCTGGATTCCGCCTGGCGGATGATCTGCTGGGCCTTGAGATTGTTGAGCGCGGCCTGGGCTGCGGGGGTCACTTGCTGCTGGGGACGCGCGGTGGCGGTGGCGAGCAGCAGGAGCGCGGCGAGGGTCGTGTGGATCGAGAAAGGGCGCACATCTGATTGTAAAGCGCGGGAGCGTCGTTCTGGGTTGTTTCGAAACGGATCGGAAGCGATGCAAGCCAACTCACTTTACAATACAAAGTATGTTTACTGTCGATCACCGCCCGATTCAGATAGCACTTGCCCTGCTGATGATGTTCGTAGCCGGGGTTGGCTGTTTCCGAGTGGTGAGAGGTAAGCGGAAGCTGCTTCGTATTCCTTCCCAGATCATTGCCTCCGTCCTTGTCGTCGCGTCTGGGCTGCTACTGTTCATCGAAGGCTGCGTTGAAACGACAACCGATGTGGAGACTACGAGCCCAATCTATTCGCCCGATCGAAGGCGCGCTATCGTCATCCGCAAGTGGAATGCCGGCCCACTGGGTGGGGGTGGGCTTTACGTCGATCTCTATAGCCTCGGTGGATTGCGAGAGGAAACTATAGCCGGGAGCGGAGACTGGGATGAGGTGGGTGTTCGCTGGAACTCGGATAAAAACGTCGAACTTCGAATCGCGCCCTCACGCTGGGATACATGCTCAAGCACTCCTTCTGTGCGAGTGACCTGTGATGGTTACACCCCAAATTTCACAGATGTAAAATAAGCGTTGAGGCTTCACCCTTCCAATGGATCCAAAGTACATACGCAATTTCGCGATCATCGCGCATATCGACCATGGCAAGAGCACGCTGAGCGATCGGCTGCTGGAGCTTACGGGCTCGCTGACGCAGCGCGAGATGCAGGCGCAGGTGCTGGATGCGATGGACCTGGAACGCGAGCGCGGCATCACCATCAAGGCCCACACCGTGCGCATGATGTACGAGGCGAACGACGGGCACACGTACCAGCTCAACCTGATTGATACGCCGGGGCACGTGGACTTCAGCTATGAGGTGTCGCGTTCGCTCGCAAGCTGTGAGGGCGCGCTGCTGGTGGTGGACGCGAGCCAGGGTGTGGAGGCGCAGACGCTGGCGAATGCTTACCTGGCGATTGCAGGCGGGCTTGAGATTATTCCGATCATCAACAAGATTGACCTGCCTTCGGCCGATATCGAGCGGACCAAGGAGATGATTGAGAAGTCAGTCGGGCTGCCGGCGGATGATGCCGTCGCCGTGAGTGCGAAGACGGGGCTCAATGTTGCGGCGATTCTTGAAGCCGTGGTGACGCTGCTGCCACCGCCCAAGGGTGACCCTGAGGCTCCGCTGCAGGCGTTGATTTTCGATAGCTGGTTCGACCCCTACAAGGGCGTGATCGTGCTGGCGCGCATCATCAACGGGCGGCTGAAGAAGAACATGAAGATCAAGGTGATGTCGAACGGACGTCAGTTTGAGGTGGACTCGCTGGGTGTGATGACGCCGAAGCCGCAGGCGCTCGATGAGCTGAGCGCGGGTGAGGTTGGGTTCTTCGTCGCGACGATCAAGAACGTTGCCGACACCAAGGTGGGTGACACGATTACTGAAGTCGAGCGGCCCTGTGCGGAGGCGCTGCCGGGTTTTGAAGACATCAAGAGCATGGTGTTCGCGGGGCTCTACACGGTCGACTCGCATGAGCACGCGATGCTGCGGGACGCGCTTGAAAAGCTGCGGCTGAACGATGCTTCGTTCTCGTTCGAGCCGGAGTCGTCGGTTGCGCTGGGCTTTGGTTTTCGCTGCGGGTTTCTTGGCTTGCTGCATCTGGAGATTATTCAGGAGCGGCTGGAGCGTGAGTACGATCTCGACCTGATCACGACGGCGCCGGGTGTGCGCTATAAGATCACCCTGACCGATGGCTCCGAGCGCGAAGTCGATAACCCTTCGCGCTGGCCGGATCCGAGCGAGATCGAGATGATCGAGGAGCCGGTGATCGTTGCGAAGATCCTGACGAATGAGGAATTCGTTGGCGGTATTTTGAAGCTCGTGGAAGAGAAGCGCGGGCGACAGAAGAACCTGGAGTACGTCTCCGACACGCGCGTGATGATCACGTACGAGCTGCCACTGAATGAGATTGTGCTCGACTTTTATGACCGGCTCAAGACGGTTTCGCGTGGGTATGCATCGCTTGACTACGTGCTGGCAGGTAGCTGGATTTCGCCGATGGTGAAGATGGATATCCTGATCGGCGGCGATGCGGTGGACGCGCTTTCAATCATCATTCACAAAGACTTTGCGCAGACGCGTGGGCGTGCGCTCGTCAGCAAGATGCGTGAGCTCATCCCGCGTCAGATGTTTGAAGTTGCGATTCAAGCGGCGATTGGCGCGAAGGTGATTGCGCGGGAGACCGTTACGGCTATCCGCAAGAACGTCATTGCGAAGTGCTATGGCGGCGATATCAGCCGTAAGCGCAAGCTGCTCGATAAGCAGAAGGAAGGCAAGAAGCGCATGAAGCGGATTGGCAAGGTGGACATTCCGCAGGAGGCGTTCCTGGCTGTGCTGAAGGTTGGGGAAGAGTAGCGGTGGCGTCGACCGGCCAAAGGAAAGACCAGGAAGAAGCAGATCCCATTCGGGATGACAAACAAAAGGGCAAGGCGAACTAAAGCGCGAAAAGGGAGAGCCGTGTGGCTCTCCCTTTTACTTGCTGCTGTTGATCTTAGACGCGCTTCGCTTACTTACCTGCGGGGCGCGGCGCCGGGCGGGCTGCGCCGGTCTTCGGGGCCTGGCGGGGAGCGGACGGTGGCGGAGCGGCGATGCCGGAGCTCTTGTTGTAGGCATCGACCACGGCCTGCGAGATGTCGGTGGAGGTATCAGCCCAGAGGACGGCCGACTGCTGGCTGGAAACATCGAGCAGCAGCGTGAAGCCGTTTACCTGCGCATAGGACTTCATGGTGCCGGCAATCTTCTGCGCAACCTTGGCGAGCGCTTCCTGCCACTCCGCGTTATAGGCGGTGGAGGCATCTTCTGCGTCGCGGTTGAGCTGCTTTTCCTTGGTGTCGGCGGCGCGGATCTTGCTGGCGCGCACGTCATCAGGCGTCGTTGCGGGAAGGGCGGAAAGCTCCTTCTTCATGGACTCGACTTCGGCTGCCTGGGTCTCGATCTGCACGCGCTTGGGGTCGTACTTCTTCTGGGTGGTCGCGGTGACGGTCTGGCCTTCGTTTGAAGCGAGCACGACCTGCTCGAAGTTGATCAGTGCAATCTTTGCGTCGATCGCCTTGGGCTGCGCCGGGGGGGCAGGCAGCGGAGCGGTAGCAGGTGCTGCCTGGGAAAGAGCAAACGGTGCCAGGAGGAGGGACGCGCTAAGCGCGGAGAGAAGAGTAAAGTTGCGGTTCATGAAGATTGTCTTGCTCCTTGGAGATGATGGGAACTGCAGAAGGCGGTGGATTGATTCTGGATACTGTTGGACTCTGCTCCGGAACAATCGTTAGGCCGGCCGCAGGCGCCTGCAAACGCGAGGCGGACTCCTGAACTGACCTAGATTATAGGCGGGGCGGACGGAGGGGGCAAGCGGGGCAGTGCTTACCAAAGCAGGTGTCTACTGTTTTCAGGAGATTTTCCGGTCGCAAATATTGAAAAAGTAGAGATCGTTCGTAGGCTTCCTGGCAGATTGGCGGGGAATCCGGGCAAATCCTTTTGGCATGCTGATTGCAGGATCAGTGTAGGAGCTTGTTGTATTGGATCCACCTTTGCCCCGCAAGAGCCCGCATCCAGAGTAGGTGCGGCCGGCCGGCAAAGTCTACGGAACCCCGCCCATCCGGCTCGAGCGCTGTAATGAAGTCGCTCGAAGCGTGTGGTTGGGCGGGATTTCGGCTTCAGGAGGCCAGCGATGGTCATTTTGTCCGCCACCAAAGCGCACCGTGGGAAGGTTTTGGTGACGGACAAAGAATTCCATTTGCGGTCTTGCACCAGTTTGCTATACGCTATGCAAGGAAACGGTGTGACCTGTCTGGCGAGCTTGAGTCAAGCGACCTGGCGGCCTGCCGAGGATGCTGGAAGCTGCCGTGTGGGCAGGAACCTGGCTGGCAGTAGCGAACGGGCTGTGCTGCTTTACACCTTTTAGTCTTACTATTTTTACGGAAGCGAAGTCCGAGTGGCGACTTGCCTTCCAGAGCGCCGGTCCGGTCCTTCCGGGGTTTGAACGCCAGAATGCACTGATCGTGGCGAACGCGGTGCCAGGATGCGCCAAGGTTCCCTTCGATCCGGGTGACAAACCAAACATCACGAAGTTGGAAATCAGCAGAAATTGAACTTGTTTCGACCTACTCCCGAAGCTCGAACCGCCCGGCGCGTACAGCGTGTGGGCTTTGCTTGCGGGCGGAGCAGGATTTGCAATGTGGTTGAGGAAACTGAAGCATGAGTGCAGAACAGGGTTTGGCAGAACAGGGATTTACTGAGGCACCGGTGCAGCAGGGGTCGGTTGCGACAGCAGAGGGCGGCGGTAATTCGGGCGGATACGAGCTCGATGAAGATGGGCAGCGCGTCCCGCACGGCCAGGGCCAGAGCAAAAGCAGCCGCCGGCGCCGGCGTAAGCGCAAAGGCAAGGGCAGCGAAAGTGGCGAAGGCGAGACCGCGGCACAGGGCTCGGAAGAAGGTTCTGGCGAGGTAATGGCCTCTGTGCAGGCGTCCGGCGACGCACCGGCAGCCCCGCCGCAACGCCGTTTTGAGCGTCAGCAGCAGCAGAATGTTGCGGGCCAGAACGGCAACCAGATCGGCCAGCCAGCGGGTGCGGGCGCGCAGGGTGGCGCGAACGCTGCTCCGGGCGGGACCAAGCGCTGGAAAAAGAAGTTTCGCGATCGCGAGCGTGGTCCCGGCACGAGTCAAGCCGGCAGCGCGCAGCCGAGCAGCGGCTTCCAGCAGCCGCAGGCAAGCGCGCAGGGCGGCTTCCAGAACAGCGGCTACCAGGGCGGCGGCGGCGGTGGCTTCCGCGGGCCGGATACGCACCAGCCAGGGAATGGCGGCGGATTCAAGCGCAAGGGTGGTTTTGGCGCGGGCGGCGGTGGTGGTGGCAAGCAGCAATCGCGCGGGCGCACTGGCTTTGTGGGGCCCATGGATCACAGCTACCGTCCGGTCAATGGCAATGTGTTTGACTCGTCGTCGACGATCGAAATGGGGCCTAGCCGTGGACGTCACACGGGCGATTCGCAGCCGATCGATTACTCGCAGGGACGCGCGGTGCCGATTGCGGCCGATGCGCCGACGCACATCTACTTCTTTATCGAGGACCTGTTCTTTACGGCCAAGATTCAGGAGACCGCGCGCAAACTCGGTGTGAAGGTTGCGTTTGTCAAGAACGAAAGAGAACAGATTGCCGCGCTAACGGCGGGTGAGGATGAGGATCGTCCGGGCCTGATCGTGTTCGACCTGAATAATGCCAACGCCAAGCCGCTGACGCTGATTCCAAAGCTGAAGACGAAGCTGAAGAAGTCAACTTCGATCATTGGGTTCCTGTCGCATCTGCAGGGAGACCTGAAGGCGAAGGCAGTGGAGGCGGGCTGCGATACGGTAATGCCGCGTGCGGCGTTCTCGCAGAACCTGCCCAACCTGCTGCGGCGCTATGGGATTGAAGAAGCGGAAGATCACTCGAACTACAACCAGTAAGCGGGATAAGAAAGGGGCGAAGCGGATATCCGCTTTGCCCCTTTTTGCGTACTCACAAGGGATTAGCGGCCGGCCTTGAGGTCATCAAGTTCGGCCTCGATCTCAGCGATGGGAATGCGGACCAGGCTTTCTGCGATCGTGAAGGCGTCAGCCTTGAGTGGGCGGATACCGTCTGCGTCGACAGTCCAAAAGCGGCGTTCGATTGGATCGATCAGCCATATATTTTCTATGCCCATGGCCAGATAGTCGTCGAAGCGCGCCTGCGTTCTCGACATGGTGTCTTCAGGCGATAAGATCTCGATGCACAAAAGCGGCGGTTCGGTCAGGATGTTTTCGAACTTGCTGGGAAGGCTGATAACGCAAACATCTGGGACGCGAAAGCGTGTGGCTGACACCTGCACGCGACATTCTGTCAAAGCGCGTAAGCCCCAAGTACGTTTATTCGCCGAAAAAAAAGATCCCAGAAACACTTGAATGGCACTGTGCGATGTTTCGCCCAATTTTCTCTCCTGAACATCGCCATCGACGTAGTCACAGTCGGGTCGGTAGCTCGTAGCGAGATAATCGCTCACCGGTATGAACGCAACAGTGGCCATGGCGCTAGTATGCTCGTGCGTTTACCGCAGCGCAAGTGCGCCCCGACTGAGCGGAGGGGCGTAAAATTAGTGAGTTGGGTTGGCGCTGGACGCACGGCCCCCATTTGGAGATTGCTTTGGCAGATCAGGTGTTTGATGTGGTGCTGGTTGGCGGCGGGCCCGCCGGGTATACGTGCGCGATTCGCGCGGCGCAGTACGGCTTGAAGGTCGCGCTGATTGAGAAGACCGATAAGCTGGGCGGCACGTGCCTGCACTGGGGCTGCATTCCGACCAAGGCGATGCTGTTTTCTGCCGAAATCTGGGACCACCTGAAGCATGCGGCCAGCTACGGCATCGATGGCGTCGAGGCCCCGCGCTTGAACTGGGAGAACCTGATCAAGCGCAAGAACGACATCACCATCAAGCACACCAAGGGTCTTGATTTCCTGATGAAGAAGAACAAGATTACGGTCTTCCGTGGCCACGGCCGTCTGACCGGGCCGGCAGTTGCGGGTGTGTTCACCATCTCAGTGACGGATGAAGACAAGGGCAAGCCGAAGGATGCGCAGGCCGAAGGCTACGACCAGCAAAAGGTCAGCGAGGTGAAGGCGAAGAAGGTCGTCATCGCGACCGGTTCCGACGCGCGCATGCTGCCGGGCTACAAGTCGGACGACACCATCATGACCAACATGGAAGTGCTCACGCTGCCGGCGATGCCGAAGTCGATGGTGGTCATCGGGTCAGGCGCGGTGGGTGTTGAATTTGCTTCCGTGATGAAGAGTTTTGGAGCTGAGGTTACGATCATCGAGGCGCTGCCGCGGATCGTGAATGCGGAGGACGAAGAGGTCTCGAAGGAGCTGCTGCGGTTGTACAAGAAGCGCGGCTTTGAGGTGTTCGTCGGGGCGAAGGTCGAGAAGATCGAGAAGAAGGACGGCGGCGCGGTGGTATCGTTCACGGATTCGACCGGCAAGGCGCAGACCAAGACTGCCGAGAAGGTGCTGGTGGCTGTCGGCCGCGCGCCGCGCACGTACGACTGTGGGTTGGACACGATCAAGGTGACGCCGGATCGCGGCTTCATCATGACGAACGAGTGGATGGAAACAACCGAGCCGGGCGTTTACGCGATCGGCGATATAGTCGGTGGGCTGCCGCAGTTGGCGCACGTGGGCGCGATGTCGGGGCTCGTGGTTGCCGCTAAAATCGCCGGTAAATACGCGCGGCCGGTCAATCGCAAGCGCATCCCGGGCTGCACGTATTGCGATCCGCAGATCGGGTCGGTCGGGATGACGGAGGCGCAGGCAAAAGAGGCCGGGCACCAGGTCAAGATCGGCAAGTTCCCCTTCGTCGGCAACTCCAAGGCAACGATTGTGGACTCGCACGACGGCTTCGTGAAGATCGTTTCAGATGCGAAGTACGGTGAGATTCTGGGCGTGCACATCATCGGCCCACAGGCTACGGAGCTGATCGCAGAGTGTGTCACGGCCATTGAGCTTGAGGCGACGGTCGAGGAAATGATGTTTACGATCCACGCGCATCCGACTCTGGCAGAAAGCCTGCTGGATGGATTCTCAAGCGTGGAAGGCATGGCGATCAACGTCTAGACGCCTTTGTTTTGCGAGAAGAGCCAGCCCTCATCGGCTGGCTCTTCTTTGTTGCGCGGTTGGTCAGGCTTTGGCGGCGGGGACTGCGTGGTGGGGCGTCGGCTCTTCATGAATGAGCGTTTTTTTTTCATCCGTGCGATTGCTGTAGCTGGCTCCGATGAACGCCTTGAAAAGCGGGTGCGGCTCCAGCGGCTTCGATTTGAATTCCGGGTGGAACTGGCAGCCCAGGAACCACGGGTGGTCGGGGATCTCGATGATCTCGACGTAAGTGCTGTCGGGCGTGGTGCCGGTCAGGCGGAGGCCGGCGCCGGTCAGGATGGCTTCGTACTCGCGGTTGAATTCATAGCGATGGCGGTGGCGCTCGCTGATTTCCGTCGCGCCATAGGCTTGCGCGGCGAGCGAGCCGGGGGCCAGCACGCAGTCCCACGCGCCTAAGCGCATCGTTCCGCCCATCTCTTCCACGCCGGTCAACTCGCGGAGCTTGTAGATGATGCGGTGCGGGGTGCCCGGGTCGAACTCGCCGGAGTTCGCGTCGGCCAGCCCGCAGACATTGCGCGCGTACTCAATGCAGGCTGTCTGCATGCCCAGGCAGATGCCGAAGTAAGGAATTTTCTGCTCGCGCGCGTAGCGAATGGCGTTGAGCATGCCCTCGATGCCGCGCTTGCCGAAGCCGCCGGGTACCAGGATGCCGTCGAAGCCTTCGAGCTGGGTCGCATAGTCCGCAACCTGCAGGCCTTCGGCTTCAATCCATGTGACCTGCAGCTTCAGGTTGTGCGCCAACGCGCCATGAACGAGCGATTCTTTCAGCGACTTGTAGCTGTCCTCATACTCCACATACTTGCCCACGATGCCGATCGAAACGGTATCCGAAGGATTGTAGGCGCGGCGCACGATCTCCTTCCATTTGGAGAGGTCCTGTGGCTTGGCCTCCATGTGGAGGTATTTGAGGATGAGCGTGTCGACGCCCTGCTCGGCGAGGTTCAACGGCACTTCATAAATGCTCGGCACGTCGCGCGCGATGATGACGGCTTTTTCTTCCACGTTGCAGAACGCTGCGATTTTGCTGGCCATTTCACGCGGCACGTTGCGGTCGGCGCGGCAGAGCAGCACGTCCGGCTGGATGCCGATCGACAGCATTTCCTTCACGCTGTGCTGCGTGGGCTTGGTCTTCAGTTCCTGCGCGGCGGCGATCCAGGGAACCAGCGTCATGTGGCAGAAGCAGGTGTTTTCCCGGCCTAATTCCTGGCGCATCTGGCGGATGGCTTCGAGGAACGGGAGCGACTCGATATCGCCGACCGTGCCGCCGATTTCAACGATGGCGACCTCGCAGTCCGAGGCGACCTTGCGCATCGCGTTCTTGATCTCGTTGGTGACGTGCGGGATGACCTGCACGGTCTTGCCGAGATAGTCGCCGCGCCGTTCCTTGGTGATGATCTGCTCGTAGATGCGACCGGTGGTCAGGTTGTTATCGCGCGTGAGCTTGGCGTGGGTGAAGCGCTCGTAGTGGCCCAGGTCGAGATCGGTTTCGGCGCCATCGTCGGTGACGAAGACCTCGCCGTGCTGAAACGGGCTCATGGTACCCGGGTCGACGTTGAGGTACGGGTCGAACTTCATCAGGTTGACCTTGATGCCTCGGGCCTCCAGCAGGCAGCCGATGGAGGCTGCGGCGAGACCTTTTCCGAGCGAGGACACGACTCCGCCGGTTACAAAGATGTACTTTGCAGACATGGGTGCGACCTCTTTTGAATTTCAGTTTTGGGGTGCGGGGTGGGCACGGTTAAGTATATCGCAGGGTGCGGACGGGCCTGGCTGCTGCAGTGTTGAACCAGAAAAATGTCGCATGGTCGCGGCAACGCTGTATCTTCGCTGTAGATGCGGCTGGAAGATGCTGGTTGCCGCTTTAAAGCAATTGCCCTGGGGTGCGGTGTGACGAGTCAGCGTCGGTTTAGCCTTTTTTCTGCTCTGCCGCTCTTGTTTGCCCTGGTCTTTGGGACATCGGCTCAGACGTTTCGCGGTGCCGCCGTGCAGACCGTCCTTGGAACTCCGACCCTGATGGCGACCGGCGATTTCAATCGTGACGGCAAGGCTGACGTGGTGTACCAGGATGCAATCACCGGTGGCTCGCTGCATGTGATGTTTGGCAACGGCGACGGCACGTTTCACGAGGTGCAGCAGATTCCGCTGCCTTTGAACGTGGGTGGACGGATCACGGTTGCCGATCTTAACAACGATGGCTTTCCGGACCTGATCGTCAGTTACGTGGGCGCGAATCCGTCAGGCGCTATTCCAGCCTTTACGGCATTGCTCAATCGCGGCGACGGCACATTTGGTGCACCTATCTATTCACCGTTTCCTTTCAAAACGGCTGATTATGACAATCACCATATCGCAGTGGCGGACTTCAACGCTGACGGTAAGATGGACTTTATTTTTGCCGGAAGCGCGGGCCTGGTGCTGATGCGTGGGGACGGCATGGGCAACTTCATCCCGTTGGTCATTGCTCCACCGTTGTCTTATGGGGATCTGCAGGATGTTTACCTGGCCGACTTCAATGAGGATGGCAAGGGCGACGTCGCGATCAACGGCAGTTTCGGGGTCTACTACGCGCTCAATCTGGGTGGCGGCGTCTTTGGTCCTGTGACCACGATCGCGCAGGTTCTAACCAATCCGCCGCTCGGCTTCGGCACCGCGGACATCGATGGCGATGGCCACCAGGACATTGTTTACGGCTACAACAGTTCCATCTATGCAGCATTTGGGAAAGGCGACGGTACCTTTGCGCCACCCCGCACAGTAGGAAGTGCGGCTACCGCGCCGGGCTATGCGTATCTGGGTTTCACGGATGTGAATGGGGACGGGCGACTCGACCTGGTGACTTCTTACAGCGGTGGTCCTGTCACGCAACTGCAGACAGCGGCAGGTCAGTTCGCCTTTACCTACGGGGTCTCTCCGGCGGTGGGCGACCGGGGCTTTCTGGCCCCCGTCTACGCGGACTTTGATGGCGACGGCATTGGCGATGTGGTCACGGGCGCAAGCGGCGCGCTGGTGTTCTCAAAGGGGCGTGCAGACGGTACGTTCCATGGCGCCCAAACGACCGTTACAGGCGGCAATGTACTCGATATCCAGGCGGCGGACTTCAACAACGATGGCCTGGTGGATGTAGCCATCACACAGGGTGGCGGTAGCTATTACGGCGTCCTCCAAGCCTACCTGGGGGATGGGACGGGGACGTTCAGCCAACGTGGTTCGATCCCCTATGCTTATCCGGTTTACGCCGGGCAATCGTCCGTTGCGGATTTCAATGGCGATGGAATTCCCGACCTGTTTAACGCCGGCTACGCGCTTCATGGCGACGGTAAGGGTGGTTTTCCGACCTCCACGCGGATCGCTTCGCCACCTTCCGGGAACAGGCCGGAGGGTTTTACCGTGGTCGCAGATTTCAATGAGGACGGAAGTCCGGACGGTGTGACCACTACGGCCTCGAGCGGAGGCGGCACGGCCTGCACGCTTGCTGTCGGCTTGTCTGCAGGCGCAGGGCAATGGAACACCAAGCAGATCACCTTGCCCTACACCAACACGATCAACGGCGGCACACCGGTTTGCGCCGGCCCGCTGGTGGCTGCAGACTTCAACCGCGACGGCCACATGGATCTGGCAACAGCTTCTTTTGGCAGCATCTACACCTATCTTGGCGATGGCAAGGGGAACTTTACCGCCGGGCAGATCATCCCGATCGGCTATACCGCGACCGGCTACTATGCCATTCAATCAGGGCAGAATGATATGGAGGCGGCTGATCTGGATGGTGACGGTAACGTCGATCTGATCGTGCCGATCGCGGATATGAACGTGATCCAGATCTTCTACGGGCGGGGTGACGGCACGTTTGAACCAGCCGTTTCCTTGCCGACCGCGCAGGATGTTCGCTACGTCACGGTAGCCGACATGAATCATGACGGCATCCCGGACATGATCCTGGGCGGCCACGCGCTGGTACGGATTTTGCATGGCCTGGGACATCGACAATTTGAGACGACTCCGACTTCCTACGCAGCAAATCCCTATCCGCAAAAGATCCGTGTAGCCGACGTGAATCATGACGGGAACCCGGATTTGCTCGTGCCCAATGGCGGCTATAGCGCCGTTGTGGAACCCGGTAACGGTTTCACGGTACTGCTGAACACGGCGCAGGCCTCTTCACCCGACTTGCTTTACTCCGGGTTGATCTGCTCGCCGGAGCCTTCTCCCGTGGGCCAGGCGTTCACCTGTACTGCTACGTTTACACCGGCAGCAAACTCAGCTTCGCCCGTTGGGACAATTTCTTTCTCTGCGGACGGCGTTGCGGCGGGAACAGCTGTGCTGACGTCGCAGAAAGCTGTGCTCACTTTTCCAGCAACGCTTTCTGCTGGAAGCCATGCAATCACGGCAAGCTTCCCCGGCGACAGGAACTTCAAGGCAGCCACCGCTTCAATCACTCATGTTGTCAGCCTGGCGACTGCTTCCATTCTTTTGAGCGGGCCGGCGCATGTCGCGTTCGGGCAGCCCGTGGTATTGCAGGCTATGCTGACTGGATCGGGGGCGGGCCCGACGGGAATGGTGTCGTTCAAGGACGGAGCCAGCACGCTTGGGCAGACTCAAATCACGGCCGGCAGCGCTGGTTTGACGACCTCCACGCTGTCCCCCGGGATCCATACCCTGCAGGCAGCCTACGGTGGAGATGCCGCATACACTCCAGGCCTTTCAAACACGCTTACGGTTGTCGTGGACGCGCAATTGACGTCAACGGTTCTGCAGGCCTCGCCAGTGAGTGGGCCGTTGGGTGCGACGATCGCGCTGACGGCTACGGTATCGGCCCCGGTTGGGCCTTTGAGTGGTACCGTGAAGTTCTTCGATGGGAGCACCCTGCTCGGCGCGGCCGCGATCGATACAAGTGGTAGCGCGCATTTTGCAACGACGACGCTGGCGCTGGGCACGCACACGCTGAGCGCACAATTTGTGGGCACAACAAGTCTCGCCGCAAGCGTATCCGTAGGCGTACAAGTCAACATAACCGGCATTCAGACCTCCACGACCCTGACGGCGGGTCCGAATCCGGCCTACCCGGGCCAGGCTGTCAGCTTGAGCGCGACCGTCAGATCTTCAGCTTCGGCACCTGCGCTTACCGGGACGGTTCGCTTCTTCGACGGCAGCGTCGTTCTGGGCGATGCGCCGCTGAACGCCGCGAGTATTGCCACACTTTCGACTTCAACGTTTGCGGTGGGAACCCATCCGCTGCAGGCGAGCTACCTTGGCACTACTCCCTTTATAGGATCGCAATCCAATCTGATTGCAGAGGTGGTACTGAACAGCTCCTTCACTTTGGAAGTGATGCCGCCGCAGATCACCTTGCAGACACAACATCACACCACGTTCAACTTGAAGGTTACGCCGGTCGGGGCATTCAGTGGAGCGGTCCTGTTGGACTGCGGAGTGCTGCCGGCACACGCGACCTGCCGCATCACGCCACAGGCGGTCGTGCTTACGGCCGGGGGCAATGCGCAGGTCGCGAGCGTGTACCTGGATACGAGCGATGTGTTTGGCTATGCGAGTGCCGGCGCCGCGCCACTTTCACGGCGCATCCATGAGACCTGGGCAGCTATATTGCTGCTGCCAATGTTTGCCGGATTCGGAATGGCTGCGCGGCGTAAGCGGATTAGAAGCGCGGGTGGCTGGTTGTTTCTGGCTGCCGCATTCCTTGTGTTGACTTTCGGTGCGACAGGCTGCAGCGGCAAGTTGCCAGCTTCCGTCGAGCCCGGTGATTACACGCTTTACTTTACTGGCTTATCCAATACGCCGCCCTTATCGCAAACAGCGCCCCTGCATTTGACCGTAACGGAATAGCTAGCGGACGTAGCTGTAAGTGCCGCAGAGGTTGGTTCCGGTGGCGACTGCTTCCGGGGTCAGGTCGGGGATCTTTTCGCCGCTGAAGAAGGCGAGCTGCAGCGTTTTGCCCTGGACAAACGCGATCATGTATTGCGTTTCCTCGCCGCCGCAGAGCGTGTTCTTGTGCATGAACTTGGTCGCGCCCGGGATGCTGAGCCGGTAAAGATTGCCGCTGCCGGCCGGGGCCGCGTCGAGATCAAAGACTGCCTTCAGTTCGGCCGGCTGCACGGGGCGTATGTTCGCGATCGTGTAGGAGGTGAAGTTAATGCCGAATTTTTCTGCGGAGAACCCGACATCGCCCGTGATGGCTTTGGCGGTCTTGCTGGAGGCGCGCCACTCGCCCTTTTCCTGCGCGTGCGCGGTCAGGGCGATCAAGGTGAGGGGCAGGACCAGGAGGGTTCGGAGGGCGAAGCGCATGGCACGAGCATGACAGCTTCAATGCGGGTCGCGCAAGCGGGGGTGGCACGGGCGGCCAAGCGTTTATAGTGCAGTCATGGCGCACGTGGGGGCATCCCGAATGGAAGGCCTGCGGCTCGGGCTGCAGCGTTGGGCGATCCTGGGGCTTGGGTCTGTCTCGCGACGCATCGCGCGGGGCAAGCCGCGGCCGGCGCACCTGGTGACCGGTGAGCTGGGCGAGCTGGAAGCGCTCTTCTTCCTGCGCCGGCAGGGCTATGTCGTGGTCGAGCGACGCTGGCGGACCAAGGAATTCAACGGCGATCTCGACCTCGTCGCATGGCATGGAGACACGCTCTGCTTCATTGAAGTCAAGGCCCGCACGCGGCGAGATATGACGCCGGCTGCGTCCTCCGTTGATTATGCAAAGAAGCAGATGCTGCGCAAGATGGCGGGCGCATACCGGCGCACGATGCCGGCGGAAAAGCGCTACAACACGCTCGTCCGGTTTGATGTCGTCTCGGTATATTTGCTGGGTGGCGCGGCGGAATGTGAGCTGGTGCGCGGCGCGTTTGAGCTGGGCGGGCCCACTTTCGGCGGCGACGGTGTCTAATGAGTGGACGAACTTTGTAAGGAGACAACAGCATGGACCTGATGAATGCGCCGGCGTTTGATGAAGGCCGCGAAAAGCGAAAGCGGAACGTGCTGATCGGCGCGGTGGTGCTGGTGTTTGCGGTCATTATCCTGACGCTGGCAGGCTACATTTCCGGCCATGGCTGGTTCTTTATGAACCTTCCGGTAGAGCACCGCGTGAATACTTTCTTCAACGCGCTGGAGGCCAAGGATTACAACAAGGCCTACGGGATCTACAACAATGACTCGGACTGGCAGCAGCATCCGGACAAGTTCACCAAGGATTACTCGCTGCAGCGTTTCACGGAAGACTGGACGACGGAGAGCCCCATCAAGACGCCGATCACCTCGCACAAGGTGGATCTGTCGCGAACGGATGGTGAAGGCAATTCTTCCGGCACCATCGTCGCCGTGCGGGTCAATGGCGATAACAAATTGTTCATGTGGGTCCTGAAAAAAGACGGCACCATGACGTGGCCTGCCGGGCACGAAATCCTTTACTAGCTTTAGCGGAGACTTCCTTGGCCACTCTCGTTTCGCCCCCTGCTGTCAAAGAACTGCATCACTGGATCAATGGGGCCGCGGTTGCCGGCGCGTCTGGCCGCTTTGGCGACGTGTACCACCCGGCCTCCGGACGCGTTCAGTCACGCGTGCCGCTGGCTACGGATGTTGAAGTCGATGCGGCCGTGAAGGCTGCGGCTGCGGCGTTTCCGGCGTGGTCTGCGCAGCCCCCGTTGCGACGTGCGCGGGTGCTGTTTCGCTTTCGCGAAATCTTTGAGCGGCGCCTGGATGAAGTCGCCGCGCTGCTGACTTCAGAGCACGGCAAGGTCAACTCAGACGCTCGCGGAGAGTGCACGCGCGGGCTGGAAGTAGTGGAGTTTGCCACAGGCATTCCACAGCTTTTAAAGGGCGAATACACAGAGCAGGTAGGCGCCGGGATCGATAGCTGGTCCATGCGCCAGGCGCTCGGCGTCGTAGCCGGGGTAACGCCGTTCAACTTCCCCGCCATGGTGCCGATGTGGATGTTCCCGGTTGCGATCGCGTGCGGAAATACGTTCGTGCTCAAGCCATCAGAGCGCGACCCCAGCGCGTCCTTGCTGCTGGCCGAAATGCTGAAGGAAGCCGGAGTGCCGGATGGCGTGTTCAACGTCGTTCATGGCGATAAAACCGCGGTAGACGCCATCTTGCAGCACCCAACCATCCAGGCCGTCAGCTTCGTCGGGTCGACGCCGATTGCGGAATACGTCTACCGCCAGGGCACCGCGACGGGCAAGCGGGTGCAGGCGCTGGGCGGGGCCAAAAACCACATGATCGTCATGCCGGATGCCGACCTGGACCAGGCCGCGGATGCTCTGGTTGGTGCGGCTTACGGGTCTGCCGGCGAGCGCTGCATGGCCATCTCGATCGCCGTCGCCGTAGGGAATTCCACAGCGGACGCGCTGAACGCGAAGCTGGAGGAACGTATCGCCAAACTGCGGGTCGGCGACGGCTCGCAGGATTCCTCCGCGACGCCCATCGACCTGGGTCCGCTGGTCACGAGAACGCATCTGGATAAGGTCTCGAGCTACCTCGCGCTCGGGGTGGAAGAAGGCGCGGAGCTGCGCGTCGATGGGCGCAAGGCAGCGCTGCCAGCCGGCGAAGGGTTCTTCCTGGGCGCGTGCCTGTTCGACCACGTAAAGCCGGCCATGCGGATCTATCGCGAAGAGATTTTTGGGCCGGTGCTGGGGGTCGTACGCGCGGCCAGTTTTGAGACAGCACTCGCGCTGGTAAACGAGCATGAGTTCGGTAACGGCACCAGCATCTTCACGCGCGATGGTGACACAGCACGCGACTTTACGCATCGCGTGCAGGCCGGCATGGTCGGGGTCAACGTGCCGATCCCGGTGCCCATGGCGTTCCACTCCTTCGGCGGCTGGAAGCGCTCGCTATTCGGAGATCACGCGGTCCACGGCCCGGAAGGCGTGCGCTTCTACACGCGCATCAAGACGGTCACCAGCCGCTGGCCCACGGGCATCCGCGCCGGCGTCGACACAACCATGCCGACGTTGGGGTAAAGACCTTCAATCTGATCCGGTATACCAGCTGTTAGAAAAAGCAGATACCGCAAGGGCTCTGCTTTTTTCTTCCTTTACTCCGAAAAGTCAGTCTATTTCTCGGCCGTCGGAGGAACCAGATTCTTCAGACGCAGGTACGTGGACAGCTCCGCGTACTGCTCGTTGTCATGCGAAATATTCCCCCAGGCCAGCGTAATCCGCGAGCGCTTGGCGGGGCCGGCGGTGATCTGCTCGGCGATGTTCGCATCCGTCAGCATGCCGTAGGCCTTGTCACAGAGATCAAACGAAGCCTTCAGGCCGGCGACGATGACTGCCTTGGTTGCGGTATCAGACGGGACCGAAGCCTTGTCGAACTTGACCCCAGCCTGTGCGCTGCAGGATTGGAACTGCGCTTCCGTAACGTGATTCACAACGCGAGCGAACGTCCGCACTTCCGGCGTGGGGCGGTACTGGTAGTCGGCTTCGGGCATCTTCTCAGCGGCCTTCACGACGTTGGTTTTCTGGCTCTGGTAGCGCACCATCGCCTCGGCCGCGGGGCCAACGGGGGCAGGCGTCGCAGGGTTCTGGGCAAATGCGGCGGTAGATAGCGTAAGGACCAGCGGGAGCAGGCAAAGCTTCATCGGGGACGGCCTTTCTTGGCTACAATCTGCAGGCTACAGGGGCTGGGGGAGCGACACAAGAAATACTTCGCGCGCAAAGCGGGATAAGTCTCAGGCCAAATTGAGACGATCAGCTCGTATGATCCACAATAATTTTCCAGCCCTTCTCCGTCTTCTCAAACACCAGCGAGAAGATCCCATCCGCCGGGCCCCCGCCTTTTTTATTGCGCTCCAGGTGGTAGTGCCCCAGCACGATCGCAAACTTTTCGTCGAGCACATGCGGCTCCAGCTCCGTGAAGGTCAGCGTCCCCATCGCCTCCTTGTTGGGATAATTTTTCTTGTAGTCCAGTACCAGCGAGCCGTACCCACGGCTGATCTGGCGGCCCACAAAAAGCAGATCGGGAGAGTCCTTGTACCCCGTCGCATAGGCGTCGATATCCCCGCGATTCCAGGCCTTTTCCTGCGCCGTTAGCACTTTCACCACGTCCAGCTCATTGCGTGAAAGCGTGCGCAACTGGTCCGGCGCCGGCGGCTCAACCGGTACCGGCGTCTGCGCCCAGGCCGCTCCGCCCAATCCCACCACCAACCCAAGCATCATGCCCCGCATCGTCTTCTTCATCGATTTGCCTCACTGTTGCTAACGTTGGCCGCGCCGTGGTGGTTTCACCTCGGGTGCAGGCCTTGCACATCGGCCTTCACAGGCTTCACCATAAACCCCGGAACAATCCATATCGCGGTAACGGAGGCGGTCAGCCCCAGCGCCAGCCAGGGGTGCCACTGCGCCAGTGGAATTGCCGTCAGGTACATCGCGACGCTCAGGTAGCCTTTGTTGTTTTCCACCTGCTGCCCGGCGGCCGCCAGCTCCGCTTCCCCGGGCTCATACACGGCAAGGCTGGCGCGCAGATGCCGCAGAATTGCCTTGCTCAGCAGCGTAAACGCCATCCCGTCCACCATCATGGAGGCCGAGTACAGCGCGACAGAAAACGAGTCAAACTGGTGCTGCACCACGTAATCCGTAAAGAACGGAATCAGCGAAATGCAGAACAAAAAGAGCAAATTCATCCACAAAATCAGGTTATCGACACGCCGTAAACGGTCCACCATGTGGTGATGGTTCAGCCAGTAGATGCCGGTGAACGTAAACGAAAGCGCATACACGCCCAGCGTCGGCAGCATGGTCAAAGCGCCGGCAAGGCCGCCCTGTTTGGGCACCTTGAACTCCAGCACCATGATCGTAATGATCACGGCGATGACGCCGTCAGAGAACGCCTCCATCCGCCCCGGTGTGGGTAGCTTGCTCATCGTTGTTGCCCCTCAGCGCAATGACTCAAACTTGTAGACCAAAGCCCGTCGCTTGTTCGCGCCTGTGTATCCGTACAATATTCCCATGTCTCACATCGTTCACGCGGCTTGCTCGCTGGATTGCCCGGATTCCTGTGGGGTTCTTGTCACGGTAGATGACGCGACCGGTCGTGCAACCCGTGTGCAGGGCGACCCGGATCACCCAGTCACGCGCGGGTTTTTGTGCGCCAAAGTGGCCAAAATGCTGGACCACGTGTACTCCCCCGCGCGCGTGCTTTACCCCATGCGCCGACGCGCCGGAGTCCCCAAAGGCCCGCTCGCCAGGGGTGCGGAGCTGGAGGCGTTTGAACGCGTTTCCTGGGACCAGGCGCTGGGTGAAATCGCCAAAAAATTGCAGCAGGTTTCTGACGACTTTGGCCCGGAATCGATCCTGCCTTACAGCTACGCGGGGACCACGGCGCAGCTCGGCTATGGCTCCATGGACCGGCGATTTTTCCATCGGCTGGGTGCCTCGCAGCTTGATCGCACGATCTGTGCCTCGGCGGGCGGCGCCGCGTTGCTGCAGGTGTACGGCGTCAAGCTCGGCACGGTCCCGCAGGACTTCGCGCACGCGGGCCTGGTGATTGCGTGGGGGGCCAACATCCACGGCAACAATATTCACCTTTGGCCGTTTATTGAGCAGGCTCGGCGGAGCGGGGCGCGGCTGGTCGTGATCGACCCCTATAAAACCCGCACGGCGGCGCTGGCGGACGAGCACCTGGTGATCAATCCCGGCACGGACGCGCTCCTGGCGCTGGGCCTGATGCACGTAATTTTCTCTGAAGCGCTGGAGGATAAGGTCTACCTGCGCGATTGCACGCAGGGCGCGGACGAGCTTCGCACGCACGCGCTGCTGGCTGAGCATGCGCCTGAACGCGTTGCAGCCGTGACCGGAATTCCGGCTGACACGATCGTCCGCCTGGCCCGCGAATACGCCGCCTGCTCGCACGCCAGGCCGGCCGTGATCCGCGTCAATTACGGTGTGCAGCGCGCGGAAAACGGCGGCACGGCGGCGCGCGCGGTGTGCATGCTGCCGCTGATTACGGGCTCATGGAAGCAGCGCGGAGGCGGCCTGCTGCTTTCGGTTTCGGGATCGTTCCCGTTTAACGCGCCGGCGTTGCAGATGCCGGAGCTCATGCGGGCCAGCCCGCTCGGCCGGCCGGCACGCACCATCAATATGAGCCAGCTTGGCGGGGCTCTGACTGAAGTATCAGACCCGCCGGTGAAGGCGTTGTTTGTCTATAACTGCAATCCCGCGGCAGTCGCGCCAAACCAGAACGCCGTGCTCAAAGGGCTGCGGCGTGCGGATTTGTTTACCGTCGTTCACGAGCAGTTCCCGACCGATACGGCCGACTACGCGGATTACCTGCTGCCTGCGCCCACGTTCCTCGAAACGAAAGATTTGCAGGGCGCATATGGGCACCTGTTCGCGCAGGTTAGTGAGCGGGCGATCGCGCCATTGGGCGAGGCGCGCAATAACGTGCGGCTGTTTGGCGACCTCGGCAGGCGCATGGGCTTCCCGGAAGGCTGCTTCGACGACCGCGAGGACGAGCTCATCGACCAGGCGCTCACCACGGCGCACCCGTGGTTCGCCGGCGTCACCCGCGAGCGGCTGGAGCAGGAGCATCGCGTGCCGCTCGCACTGCCCGCGACGCTGCCGTTTTCAGACGCCACCTGGTTCCGCACGCCCAGCGGCAAGGGCGAGCTTCTGCCGGTTCCGGTCTACGCGGCGCCGGCGGAATCACGTGGCCATTCGGCCAGCTACCCGCTGGAATTTCTGGGGCGCAAGGCGGATAACTATATGAATTCCACATTTGCCAACACGCCCGTGCACCAGCGCATGGAGCTGGCCACGGACGGTGTGCTGGAAATGCATGCGGAGGACGCAGACGCTCGCGGCCTGCTGGCGGGCGATCGTCTGGAAGTCTTCAACGGCCGCGGGTCGATCTCGCTGCGGGCGCAGATGAGCGGCAAGATCGGCAAAGGCGTCGTCGCGGCGAGGCTGGATTGGAACAAGCTTTCCGCCGGCGGCGCCAACGTGAACGCGCTCACCAGCGAGCGGCTGACCGATCTGGGCGGCGGCGCAACCTTTTACTCGACGCTGGTTCAGGTCCGAAAGCTCGCCGGTTGCATCCAACGGACACAGGAGAGAACCATGCCGCGTGAAATTGAGTGGAAAGATTCTGAAGAAATTGCGATCCAGTTGCAGGAAAAGTACCCGGAAATCGAGCCCTACAGCGTGCGCTTTACGGACCTGCACAAGTACATCGTGGAGCTTCCCGGCTTTATTGGCGACCCGTTGAAGTCGACCGAGCCAGCGCTTGAGGCGATTCAGCAAAAGTGGTTTGAGGAGTACGAGGATGCGAAGGGGCTCTAATGGCAACTGCGCCGCGGGGATCTGCTTTTCGCCTATGCTCCCAAACGACCCCGAAGCTGCGTATAAAGCTGCTTCGGTAGTTTGCTTCCCGTCAGGTGCAGAGTCAGCGCGGCGATCAACGCCCAGGTCAGGGTGCCCAGGGCAACTGCAAGAAAGTCCCCGGCGTGGCCGCTGGGTAGTGGAGCGTCCGTAACCAGCAGGAAAGTAGCGGCAAACGAAACCGCCGCCGCTCCCAGCGCGCGGGCAAGCTCCGGGTAGTCCAGCGTCGCCAGCGACACCAGGCGCTTGCGATGCAGCAGCACGGCCAGCGCAGCGGTATGGGCCAGGATGCCGATATCGGACGCAATTGCCAGGCCGATCACACCATAGCCGTGAAACAGCAGGGCGTAGACCGGGATCGACAGACAAGTGACGACGGTCCCGGAGATCGCCGGCGTAAGCGTATTTCGTGCGGCATAGAAAGCCCGGGCGTAGATGCCCTGTGCAGACCAGAGCGCCAATGAGAGCGCAAAAAGCGCGAAGTAGTTCGCGGTAAGGCGGGCATCGGTCAGGGTGAAGCGGCCGCCGCGCAGCAGGAAATTGTTCAGCGGCCACGCCAGTGCAACCATCCAGGCCGTCACCAGCAGCGAGACGGCGATCAGCCGAGATACCGCCGTATTGACCGCAGTGTTGAAATCCCACATGCGATCCTGCGTGTAGAGCGACGTGAAAAAAGGCAGAGAAGCCGCTCCCGCAGCCATGCCAATGACGCTCAGCGGCGCATTGAACAGCGCTTTTGCGTTGAAAAGCAGCGTGATAGCGCCCTTATCGGCTGCCGCGTAGTGGCTCAGAATCCACTTATCGGCCATTGCGAGCGACACGCCGATCATCAGCGGCAGCGACAGTTTGAGCCATTCTTTGAACGCCGGATGCGTCAGATTGAAGATGGGGTGGAACTTGAGTCCGCCGCGCAGGGCTCCAATGGCGTTGAGCAGCAGCGGACCCAGAAAAGCGCCGGCCAGCACGCCAATCGCGAGCGAATCAATGCCGATCCGCGCGTGCAGCAGGATGCCCCCACCGATAATCCCCAGCGTGTAAACGATCGGCGTAACGGCCTGGTACAGGAAGATTTTCCGCACCAGAAGGCGCGATCCCAGCACGCCGCCGGCAAAGAAAAACAGCTGCGCGGGCAGTAGAATGCGCGTCAGATGCGTGCACAGACGGGACGTTTCGGGGTCCAGATTACCGAAAAAGACGTGCGTGTAGAGCGGCGCGAACACCTCCGCCAGCAGAATAGCGGCGCCCAGAACCGCCGTCATGGCAATCAAAACGATCGAAAGTGCGCGGTCGGCGCCTTCTTCATCGCCCTGCTGACGGTAGCGCGTAAGGATGTTGACGAGCGTGATGGACGCGACGCCACCGACCAGGAAGTACTGGATCATGTCCGGCAGGTTGAAGGCGGCGTTGTACGCGTCGGTGGTGTGGCCGGCGCCAAAAACGTGCGCAATGTACTTGGTCCGGACCAGCCCGAGCAGCCCGGCGAGCACGGACGAAAGCATCAGCAGCAGCGTGGCGGAGAAGGCGGAATGCTCGCGCCTGGCCGAGAAAAAACCGGATTTGTTAGGGGACTTCGGGTTGTCGATGACCGGGCTCACGGGATGAGCTTAGTTTAGCTGGTCGGCGGCGGGGGCTCCGGGCAGAAATGCAGGTCCTTGGACTGCGTCCTCCGATGAGGGCGACGGAGTTCGCTCAGGATGACAAGTTTTTGCGGGTCACGATGGGACCGCTATGGCTACTTTCCCTGCAGAATCGACTCTCAGGCGGTCAGCAGCAGGCCCGATTCTTTCTGCTCGTACATGCGCGCGTCAGCCAGTTCCTGCAGGGACTCGCGGTCGGCGGCGTCCGTGGGGTACAGGGCGTAGCCGACGGAGCCGGAAAGGGCGATGCCGTTCAGCGCGGCCCGGAGCTGGCCGGCGATCTTTGGGCACAGCCCGGGTTCGGTGACCTCGTTGACGAGGATGACGAACTCGTCGCCGCCAAACCTGGCCAGCGTGTCGGACGTGCGTACGACGCCGGCAAGCGCGTTGGCGGCGTCGCGCAACACGATGTCACCCTGCGCGTGGCCGAGCTGGTCGTTGATGGATTTGAAGTTGTTCAGGTCCAGCACGAACAACGCGAACGGCGTGTGTGAGCGGTTGGTGCGGGCGATCGCCTGGCTAAAGCGGTCGTCGAAAAGCCGTCGGTTGGGCAGCCCGGTCAGCACGTCGTACAGCGCGAGCTCGCGATTGTGTTTCCGTTCTTCATCCAGCAGCACCAGCAGCAGGCCGATGGTGACGAAAAACTTCTGCAGCGTCCAAACCTGGTCAACGAAGCTGTTGGCGACCGGCAACGTGGCGACCAGCGGGTGCGCGATCAGGCATCCAGCCCAGACCACGAAGCCCCCCACCACGACCCCGCCGCCAATGCTGCTGCGCGAAACCATGCTCCAAAGCGCTGCGGCTACAAGCAGATACAGGTACCCGACGCCCCAGTAAACGGCGCCGCGGAAGTTATGTTGCAGCACAAGCCACAGGATCGGCCCCCAGCCGGCGGTTTCCAGCGCAGACATGATCAGGACCAGCTTCAGGCGGCGCAGGAACGCGGCCATCCACACCGTCTGGGCCAGCGCGGCGACCGCCAGCGTAACCACAAATGGCCGCACATCGTGGATGTTGGCGCCGTACAGGATCGTCAACGCGAGCAGCGGCATCGTGACGACGAGGCAGAAGCTGCCACAGGTCCGGTGCGGCAGAGAGTCACGCCTGGCGACCCAACCAAACGTCAGTCCAGCGAACACGAACGATCCCAGCGCGGTAACGTGCGAGGGCGTGTGCAGCACATGGAGGTTGGCTCGGTAGGCATCGGACGAAAGAGCTTCCGCCAGGATGAAGCTGAGGCCGAGCAGCCACCAACCCACGTCTTTCCGGCCGCTTTGGCGACGGAGCGTGAAAAGGATCGCCATCAGGACCAGCATGGCGAGCGCATCCGGGATGTAGAGAAACCCTGTGGGGGTCACGGCAGGTGATGCCCTCAAGTATTAAAGTAATTGGTGTGCCGGGCCGTAGGCGGGCGAGCCGGCGCGAAATTCATGGGGCTGTAATGCTCCTAGTCGTGGAAATTGCTTCTGGTTTGCAAGTGGTTGGCCGCGTCCTGTGCGGGAGGTCGTGCGTCCTTCAGCTTGTGGAGTGTGCCATGATTCAGCGTCTGAGCGGTCTGATCGTGTTTATCGGCCTGGTTGCCGGGATGTTTACCGCGGAGGCGCGGGCGGCGGTGCCGGGCGTTACCGTGACTGACAACGGCTCGACCTGGACGCTCGACAACGGGATCGTGAAGGCGACGATTAGCAAGAATACCGGTGCGATGCCGCGGCTCGAGTTCCGCGGGCAGCCAATGCTGAAGGCCAGCGGAGGCACCTGGGAGCACAACCCGGCGGGCGCGCCAGTGCTGACGAACACGGTTTCGATCGATCCGGCAAGCAATGGTGGCGAGCGCGCGGAGGTCTCGATCAAGGGGCTGACGAACGGGACTTATATGATGACGCGCGGCGCGCCGGGTGGCGGCACGATGCTCGATATTGAAATCCGCTACTCGCTGGGGCGCGGCGAAAGTGGCATTTATGTGTACTCGATCCTGTCCCACCCGGCGAGCTACCCGGCGATGGGCGCGGGGGCGGAGGACCGCTATATCCTGCGGCTGGATCAGGGATTCGACTGGATCACGGTCGACAAGGATCGCAACATGCTGGAAGCCGCGCCGACGGACTGGGGCACCGGCGTGGTGGTGCATGCGAAGGAGCAGAGGATCATGTCGAAGGGGGTCTACCGGAACTCCGTCGAGCACAAATATACCTACTCCGGGCAGCAGTTCCGGACGCCGGCTTACGGGTGGTCCAGCACGAAGACGCATGTGGGCGCGTGGTTCATCAACCCGACTACCGAGTATCTGAGCGGTGGGCCGACGCGGATCGATCTGGACGCGCATTTTGGCGACAATGGCGACCCGGAACCGATCATCCTGGACTACTGGCACAGCGGCCACTATGACGGAACGCGCGTCAATATTCCGGCGGGGGAGGAGTGGTCGCGCGTGGTGGGGCCGATCTTTGTCTACTTCAATGAGCTTAAATCGCCCATTCCGGTCAAGGAGCAGGAGCTGAAAACGCTGGCCGCGACCGCCGGCAACCCGACCGTGCCGGCGAGCTGGACTGCGAACGCCAACGCGCTTTGGGGCGACGCTCTGGCCCAGGCTCGGGTGCAGAATACCGCGTGGCCGTTTGCGTGGGTCAAGGGTGTCGACTACACGCCGGCGGCGCAGCGGGCTACCGTCACCGGGCAGATTATCCTGCAGGATCCCCAGGCGGCGACCACCAAGCTGCCGCATCTCACGGTCGGGCTGACCCGCCCGGATGCCGACCCGGCAACGATCCAGCCGCAGACCTACCGAGGCGTGACCTATCCGCCTTCAGCCGATGCAGGCAGTTGGATCCACGACGCGCGCGGCTACCAGTTCTTCAACGATGGCACAGAAGATGGGCGATTCACGCTGACCAAGGTTCGCCCCGGAAAGTACACGCTGCATGCCTCGGCGGATGGCGTGCTGGGCGACTATGCGAAGGCGGACATTACGGTGGAGCCGGGCAAGACGCTGGATCTGGGCAAGCTGGTGTGGACTCCGGTGCGGTACGGGCACCAGGTTTGGGAGCTCGGCTATGCGGACAAGGCGGCGGATGAGTTTTACAAGGGCGATCCCGCGAACGTTTGGCTATGGGGTTGGAACCTGCGCTATGCGCTGCTTTTTCCGCATGACGTGACGTTCACGATCGGCAAGAGCGACGTCCACAAGGACTGGTTTTTTGAGGAGGTGCCGCATGCGGAATCGCTCGCATGGCTTAACCCGGAGGCAAAGGATCCGGCGAACCAGCGCTATGGCTGGGTGAAGGCGGAATCGCTGGAGCAGTATCCGCAAAGCGATCAGCAGGGGCCATGGCGCGTGTACGGCAAGGGGCGCGAGACCGTCTGGACGCTCAAGTTTTCCATGCCGGCGGCGGGTAAGGGGGTCGCCGCGCTGCGGGTTGCGCTGGCCGGGGTGAACGGGATGCGCGGCGGGCTGCCGGTGACGTTGAACGGGCAGGCGATTGGCGCGGTGGGGGATGGGGCGTCGCCCGTAAACGCCAGGCTGATCAACACGGACGCAATCCGGTACAACACGGACAAGGGCCTGTGGCAGGAGCGCACGCTGAGGTTTGATGGCGCGCTGCTGCACGCGGGGGAGAACGTGATGACGTTTACGGTGCCGGCGGGGGATCTCTCGACGGGCGTGGTCTGGGATTATTTGCGGCTGGAGCTGGACGAAGCTGGGAAGCCGTAGCGCGGTCCAAAGCTTTAAGCTTGCGCGGCCATAGGCTCGCCCTTTCGAGCCGTATACAAGCCGGCTCCGACAATCAGGGCGGCCCCGGCGAGCATGCCGGGCGTGGGGCGATCGTGCCAGATCACGTAGGTCAGCAGCGCGCCGACGACGAGCTGGCTGTAGTGGTATTGTGATACGCTCGAAGCCGAGCTCGAGCGCAGCGCCGTAAAAAAGCACAGGCTGCCGATGACGCCGAAGAGCGCGGCCGCGGCGAGCAGCAGCACCAGCCGCAACGTGACGGGGCTCGCACCAAACGCCATGCCCAGCAGGCCGGCGACCATCAGGACGATGCCCGAGAAGAAGGTCAGGCTTTCACGCGATTCGGTCTGGGTGAGCCGGCGCGACCAGACGATGCTGGTGGAGAAGCAGAGTACGCAGACCATGCAGGCGAGATATCCGCGCCACTCGCCCGCGCGCCCGGCGCCCAGCGGCAGGACCGCGAGCACCACGCCGGCAAAGCCGACCAGGATTGCGACGACCTGGCGCGCGGCCAGGCGCTCTTTCAGGAATGCGGCTGCGAGCAGGGTGGTGACCATCGGCGAGCAGAAAACGAGCACGTAAAACAGGGACAACGGCAGATGTCGCAGCGCGATCACGACGCACACGTTGTTGCCAAGATCGAGCAGCGCCCGCAGCAATTGCGGCCCGGGCCGGTGCGGCCACAGCGCGCGCACACCGCCGCCGCGGGTGGACCAGGCTGCCATAAAGCCGGCGCTGCAGGCCCCCAGAATGGCGACGAGCTCGGCCAGCGGAAGGGTGGAGGCGCCGGCAATCTTCAGCGCCGTATCGACCAGAACCCAGCAGGTGTAGGCGGTCAGGGCAAGGGCCACGGCGCGGCGGTGCGACGAAGATGGGTGGTCAGGCAAACCGCAATTTCCCTTCGGGAAGGACGCAAAAAAGAGGGCGAAGGCTAGATCGTGAGGACGACGCGGCCGGGACCGGTGGGGTGCTCGGCGAGCTCATGGGCGTGGGCGATTTCAGCCAGTGGAAGCGTTGTGGCGATGGCGAAGCCGGGCCAGCCGGCGGTCAGGGCTGCGTTAATGTCGGCGGCGGCGGCCTGTTTGGCGGCCGGGGGGAAGTCGTCGCTGCCCAGAAAGTGGAGCGTGATGTTGTTGAAGATGAGCGGCCAGAACGGAATTGCCGGGTGGTCGGCGTTGCTGGCGTACGTGGCCAGCGAGCCGCCCTGGCGCAGCATGGCCTGGTCCTGCTCGATGTTAGCCGCAAAGGCGACTTCCACGATGTGGTCGACGCCCTCCGCAGCCAGCTTTTTGACTTGCGCGACCAGGTCGGGGCCGGTGAGCAGGACTTCATGCGCGCCGGCTTCTCGTGCGATCTGCACGTCAGAAGCCGAGCGCACCGTGCCGATGACGCGTGCTCCGGCCTGTCTTGCGAGCTGCACGGCGCATAGCCCCACAGCGCCGGCAGCACCCTGGACCAGCACGGTTTTGCCTTCAACCGGACCACCCACGTGCACCGCGCGGTGAGCCGTGATGCCCGGGATGCCAAGGCAGGCGCCCTGCTCGAATGAAACGTTGTCAGGCAGCGCGGCCAGCTTTCCAACCGGGACGCAGGTGTATTCAGCCGCCGTGCCGAACGGACGGTAGGACTGCGCGCCAAAGCACCACACGCGCTTGCCAAGCCAGTCCGCAGGGACGCCCGCGCCCAGCTCGTCCACCGTGCCGGCGCCATCCGAGTGCGGGATGATGCGTGGGAATGCCAGCCCCAGGGCGAAGGTGTCGGCTCGCTTTTTGGTGTCGCCCGGGTTGATTCCGGAGGCGGCCACACGGATGCGGACTTCACCCGCAGCGGGGTGCGGGGCGGGCATCTCGCCTACGACGAGGACGTCGCGGGGTGCTCCGGCTTTTTCGTACCAGGCTGCGCGCATCGCGGGGTCCTCTGGGGCTACTACTCAAAGCAAGAAACAGATCCCCTGCGGGGATGACAACCAAAAGGACAGTACCTGCATTCCTGGTTGTCATCCCTGCAAGGGGATCTGCTTTGGGGCGCTTACCGGCGGCGGTCAAGCTCTGTCGAGCGAACGGTCTGGGCGAACGACACTTCCGTTTTGCCGCTTGAGATCGCGGCCGGGGGGTGCTTGGCTTCGAACTGCGCCAGCGCGTCTTCCGCCAGCGCATGCTGCTCGGCCTCGCGGATGTGCACGTCCTGCATGTCGAGCGAATCGACCGCGACGCGCACACGCCCGGCCGCCTTGTACCGCTCTTCCTCGACCATGCCTTCCAGACGGTTGAGCGTATCGCCGGAGCCGCCGAGCTGCGTGACCATACCGCTCGCCATCTCGGTTATTTCAGCCATGGCGCGCTTCATTTTCAGGTCGCTGATGCCGCTCTTCAGGTTCTCAATCTTCTGGCGTGCGATGCCGATGGACACATCACGCGCGCGGATCAGTTCCTTGTACGTGACTTCCGATTGATCGACCTGCTTGCGGTTTTCCGCGAGCTCCCGCTCCACCGTCTGCAGGCGCAGCGCGTACTGGCCGGCGGCCGCTCGGTTGCCGAGCTTTACGTTTGCGGCGGTCTTGGCGCGCAGGTCGGCCTCGTCCGTTTCTAGCTTGCGCACCTGCCCAATCAGCCGCTCCACCAGCCCGGCGTGCGAGGCCAGCCCAATGTTGAACTTGCCCACCTGCCGCCGCAAATTCTCCTGCTCGACCTCAAGAAGCGCTTCCGGATTTTTACGCTCAAGACCGGAGACGAAGATGCTGAAGAAGCCACGAACCAGATTGCCTAGACGACTTGCCATTTTGATTCCCTCTGAGGTGAGGCTAGTTTAGTGCAGATTCAGGAAGGCGAGAAGCAGATCGCCTACTTCGATGACAAACGAACTTGCAGTCCTGAGCTTTGTTGTCATCCCTTTCAGGGTGTGCTCCTGTCATTGATACTCGCGGATGCGCGGTGCGAAGCCGAAGAAAATCAGCACCGCCATCAGCAGCGCGGAGATGCCGGCGACCCAGTCCAGCTTGGCGATCGCGTCCGTCGCGCTGCCGATTGCGCGATCGTATTCGGTCTGGTTGATCGCCAGCGTGTGCCCGAGCGATTCATCGAACTGATTGAACGCGTAGTCGGATTGATCTTCCCGCTGATTGCCAACATCCTTGGCCACAGCCTCCGCATGCTTTGCGACCGCCTGGTCATGTTGGCCGCCGGCTTCAAGCGCGAGGCTCTGATTTTCTAGCGTCCTGAGTTCGCCATCGACAAAGAGATAGTTCTGAAACTGGAACACATTGTCGACCGCCGCGTCACGCTCACCCGCAAAGGTGATGTTGTTCATTTCATCCGCCAGGTAGCCGGTAAAGCCGGCTACTTTTCCGCCGGAGTTCAGCTGTGCCATCAACTGGCTGGAGCTCGTCCGCGCAGCCGTGTGGATCAGCAAGGCGGACTTCTGGTCGAACGCTCGCTTGTATTCCTCGGCGTGGGCTGGGTCAAGCAGAAACCGGCTTTCATCCGAGTTGGCCGAGTAAGCGACGGCCCGCGCCTGCAGCAGCGCGTGGATGGAAGCGAAGGCGTCCGACTTGGCCGCCTGCAGATCAGACTGCTCGCGCGACATGGCGCTGAACGCGTAGAGCGTAAGGATCAGCGCCACAAACGTCGCGCCGAGTAGCGCCGGATTCAAGGTGCGCTGGGTGCGCCGGCTCAGATAAAGCTGCGCCATCACCAGCGCAATCAGCGTGCCGACACCAACGACCAGCATCAGCAAACGCATCAGCAGCGAGCGCGTAGACCGCGACTCAAACTCCTGCGTCAGCACGTCGTTATTGGCTTTATCGAGCGCGTCCGCGGCCGGCAGCAACGTGCCATCCATGATGATGGCGGCTGCCCGGTAGTAGCGTTTCTCAAGATCGATCCGGCTGTCGACGTCCGGCTTGCTGCTCGCGAGCTGCGCTTCTTCCTGGTAGTCGCGCGCCTGCTGGACCAGCCGCTCATAGGTGCCCATCACGACCTCAATCGTGTCGATTGGCTCCTTCTCAGCCTCATACGTGACGTTCTTGGCAGCCTCGACAAGCGCGTTCGAGGCATCGATCCGGCGAGCGTCAAAGAGCGCTGCAGTGCGGGTTCCACCCGGGTTCAACAGCTCGTCGGCCGCGTCGGAGTCCATATCGGCCAGGGCGGTTTTGATCTTCTGCGCCTGAATAATGCTGGGCACGGTGTCCTTACCGACCAGCGTCAGCGTGTCCGAGTGGACCTGCCTTGCGGTGATCGTCGTCGCCAGCAGAATTGCCGTCAGCACCAGCAGACCGGTGCGGCTATGCGTCAGCCGGTCCAGCGTATTCCACGGACGGCGGACGGGGCGCGGTGCAGCGACGGGGGACTGTAACGGGGTAAGGGTGGCCATGCTCGTAGATGCTCCGTAGACAGATTACGCTTGGTCGGTTGCGGAAGTTCCACGCGCCAGGGTCAGCGTGGACCAGTGGCCAAAGGCGAGCACGTCGCCATCGTTCAGCGGGTAGTCGGTCATGGGCTTCATGGGTACGCCGTTCAGCTTGGTGCCGTTCGATGACCCGATGTCGCGCACGGTGAGCGTGCCGTCCGGGGCGAGCTGCAGCAGCGCGTGCCGGTGGCTGACCGCGTCGTCGTGCTGGACGGGGACTTCCGGGAAGATGGCACGCGGCTCGCTGCGGCGGCCGATCAGGCTGACCGGCGCGGCGAGCGGGAAGGGGAACGGCCCCAGACCTTCCGGCGGAACGGGGCTGCCGGGCTCCTGCAACGCGGGGTCAATGGCGAGGGTCGCGGTCCAGAGCGCGGCCGGAACGGGAGCCGCCTGCACGGGAGCAGTTTGGACAGGAGCCGCAAGTGAAGCAGCTTCAGGGGGAGGGGGCGGCGGCGGGATGGCGCTCAGATCGCCGTGCGCGCCGGTCACAAAGTTGAAGCCGCAAATCTCGCAGAAAGGGATGTCGAGCTGGTCGCGCGCGGTGCCGCAATCCGGGCAGTGCTCCGGCCCGCCGACAGAGGCTGGCGGCGCGGACTGTACCGGGGCGGCGGGCGCGCCGGTCATCTTCGCGCCACACTCGGAGCAGTAGTCGGACTCGGTCGATTGGTGGCCCTTGGGGCAAAGGTAGGTTGGCATGGCTTCCTTGGTAATCGTTGCTTGTAGTTAAGCCTGGTTCTGAAACCGTCAAAAAAATTGTCATCCTGAGCGAAGTCGAAGGACCTGCATTACCTCCTGAAGCTCCGCATCATCAGTCGCGTGCACTACAGCCTGAAACGCAACACGCAACTACGAAGTTCCTTACGCCGACTTCACAATGCGTGCCGTCTTGGTTGAGCGCGTCTCAAGCGCCATGGAATCTTCCGCCGCGACCGACTGCTTCAACCGCACCGTCCCGCGCTCGGCATCCTCTACATCGACCACGCGCCGCAGCAGCTTGGCAGTAGCTTCGTTGCCGCTCTCGTTGGCGATCTGGACTGCCTTGCCCAGCAGCACGGTGGCCCGTTCGGTGTCGCCATGCGCGCGCGCCTCCAGCCCAAGCTGGATGCTCGTGGCCAACTCCGCCTGCCCGGTATAGTGCGCGACGACGTGGTCAATGCGCGTTGACTTGCCTTCATCGTCAGTCCACACAGCAAGTATGCGCGCTTCCGCAACCTTGTTCTCCACGCCGCCGGACGAGTAGACAAGCGACGCACGCCCCGCCAGCACCTCCTCGCCCACCTGCCCGGGCGCAACCTCAATGCAGAAGTGGAAGTCGCGCGATTCGCCCTTGCCCCAGGCGCCGGTTGGGTATTCGCGTAGCTGCGGCTTGATCTCGCGCGAACGGCCGGTCAGGTCAACAATCGCCGGTGAGACTTCCTTGCAGAACTTGATGCGCGCGCCCTGCGGGGTCCACAGCCGCAGAAAAACATCGGCCACGGTCTTGTCCATCGCCTTGGCCAGGATGCCGCGGAAGTCTTCTTCAATGTCAGCCGGCGAGGGGATAATGTCGGTCGTGCCCAGCAGCTTGCCGGCGATCTGGCGCAGTTGCTCCACGTTCCAATCCGTGCCGACACCGCGGCAATCGCATTGGAACATGCCTTCGCAGCGAGCCAGCGCATCAGCCAGCGTGGTCTGGTCGTTGGGGTCGTTCTGCCCGTCGGTCAGTAGCACGGCCTGCCGCATGGCACGCGGCATGGAGTTGAACTGCTCAAGCGCGGTGCGCAGCCAGCGGGAGATCATGGTCCCGCCAAACGCGCGCATGTGGCTGATCGCCGCCATCGCAATCTGCTTGCCGGCGTAGTCCGCGCGCGTGACCGGGCAGATCAACGCGCCGCTATCCGAGCCGGCAACGATGAAGAAGCTGGCATCCTGTGGCAGCAGCTCGACAAGGCGTGACAGCGCAGTCTTGGCGGCGACGATCTTGCCGCCTTCCATCGATCCGGAAACGTCGCACAGAATGCCGAAAAGCCGGCCGGTTGAGTTACCGGAGCCGGCCCCGGCGGTGCCTTCACCGGCGGTCACGGTCATGATGGCGTGGACCTCGCCGGAACCTGCGGGGAGGAACTCGTTCTGAAATGTTTCGGCGCGGAAGTCGGCTGCCATGCGGGGTCTCCTGGTGCGTTGTTCGTGGTTAGTGTAAGTCCGATAGTGGAAGAACAGTGGAAGCTAAAAGCCTTGCCATAGAGCTGCTACAGCATCCGGCTTTAGCCGCTCAGGGACGCCCTCTCCGACGTATCCGCAAACTGCAAAATCGCCACCGAGATGTTGTCGCGACCACCTTCGTGAATCGCAAACTGAATCAGATGATTGGCCTGCACAAGCGCCTCCGGACCTGCGGCCTGCGCGTCGCGAACAGCCGCCGTAAACTCCTCGATCGACTCCGCATAATTCCAAATTCCATCCGTGCAAAGCAGCAGAGTCCCCGCGCCGGGGATCGGAAAGCGCAGCAATTCTGCAGGTGCTGCGTCCGTATTGTCCGCGCCGAACCAGCGCGTAATCGCGTGCGCTCTGGGGTCATGTTCGGCGGCTTCGGCAGACATCAAGCCGGTCGTCAATGCGTCGTTCAGCCAGGAATGATCCTGCGTCAATTGCCTGCAGCCGGCGGCGTCAATCCAGTACGCACGACTATCGCCGGCCCAGCCGATGGTCGCAATCCCTTCCGCCACCAGTGCAGCGACGACGGTCGTCGAAGGTGGATCGGGCTCAGCCTGGTAGGGGTTTGAAAGTGTCGCAGCGCCCGCGCCAAGCGCACGCTTCATGGCCGCATCGGGCTCCGTTGCGGGACGTTCCAGGTGGACCAGCAGCGACTTCAAGATGGCCTCGGAAACCGCTGCAGATGCGCGCTCGCTCTTGTTCGTCGCGGAAACACCGTCGCAGACCACCATCGCAAAACCCCCGCCAGCAGAGGCGATCTGGCAACGGTCTTCATTGCGATCATGCTTGATGCCGCGGTCGCTCACCGCCGCGCAGGCAGCAGAAACCACCTGCTCAATGTGGTCGGACGCCGGCCGTCGCACGCGTCGTCCACAACGCAGGCAGAAGCCGTCGGAATCAACTTCATCAGGTCCCGCGCCGCATTGGCACGAGCCCGCCGCCGGGGCTGCAGGCGCATGCAGATTCGCACCACATTCTTCGCAGAAGGCGTCGTCTTCAGGAACTTCGGCGGCGCAGGCAGGGCAATGCATCAGGTGTTCCTCTGTTTAGGTTTTGCTTCTTTGCTTCACTGGTTGTCAACCCCGTTGGAGATCTGCGGCGCCTTGCGTTTCGGTGCGGCCAGCAATCGCAGGTTCCTTCATTTCACTACGAAATGACAACAAAAAGGCCATGTCTTAGCCACTCCAAGGGCCTCAAGTAAGCGTACGAGGCCGCGCCGCATTCGCCTCATCAACCAGCCGTACTCGCTCCTCGCCAGTCAAAAATCTTGCTTGCGCACGCAGTGCCGTCTCCAGTCCAGCACGTAGTTTTGCCTCAACAATCGGCTGCCCCAGCACCGTCATCCCGGAAGCTGGCGAAAGCTTCCGCGCGCGAATCTCTTCAACCGCCGCGGTCAAGATCCGCGTCTGCAGCGTGTACTTGTTCACATCGCCAAGCGACAGGCTTTCAGCCAGCGCACTAGCCGCCGCAAAGTCCTCCGCAGCCGGGCCACCGCCATTATTGTCGCCACGCGCAACCAGCAGTTGCGCGGCCTGAATGCGTGACCGCTCGTACAGCGCAGAGGACGTCGGAATCCTGCTCAACGCAGCGGAAGCAGCACGCCGGTCATGCTGCCGAGCCAGGCAGCGCGCCAGCCCAAACACCGCACCCGCAAAGGACGGATCCGTCCGCGCCACCAGGTCATACATCTTCTGCGCGACCCGGTCATCGCCCGCCAGCTCAGCGGATAACCCCAACGCCAGCTTGGGCGCAATCTCTCCCGGCAGGTCGAAATACACTTGGTCGAACAGCTTCCGCGCCTCCGCCGGATTGCCGCGCGCCAGCGCCAGATGCGCCTCAAACCACAATACCCGCCAGTCCCACGCGTCTTCCTTCATCAGCACGTCGAGCAGCGAATTCGCCTCAGACAAATCGTTGGCATTACCCGTATCCGCCAGCGACGCAGCCAGCCGCAGACGAGCCTCGCGCGACTTGCCAAACTGCTTCACCGCCATACGCAGCGCGGCCGTGCGGCTGGCCCGATCATGCAACGCATTGGCCCCCACCACGGCCTGCGCGGCCGGGTCTTCCAGGTCAAGTGAAGGCAACGGAAGCTGGGCACGATCCGGCTCGACCGCGGCCATTTCATCGCCCGGCGCAAGCGACAACGGGTCCGGCCCAAAGAACAGGCTGTTGCCCGGCCGTGGCGTCCCCGTCTCGGTTGCGACGACTTCCCGCAGCACGCCAAGCAGTTGCTCGGCCATCTCGTCGGCATCGGCAAAACGGTCGTCCGCAGCGGGCGCCGTCGCCTTCAACAGCACACGGTAGAGGCTCTCCTGCGCGGCAAACTTCGGCTCCTCGGCAGGGGTCGGCAGCGTGTAGCGATGGTCCTTGGTAAAGCCCTTGATGTCCGTCAGCAGCACGGCCAGCGTGCGCCCAACGGTGTACAAATCGGACGCCGCCGTGGGGCCTTCGCCGGCCTCCGGCGCGCTGTACCCAATGGTCCCGTAAATGTCGCCCTTGGCGTCGTCGATCCGGCGCACACCGCCCAGGTCGATCAGCTTTACGTCATCCTTTTCGAGCATCATGTTGTCCGGCTTGAAGTCGCAATACACCAGCCCCAGCCGGTGCAGATAGCCCATGCTCGGCAGGATCCGGTGGATGTACGCAATGGCTTCAGCGACCGGCAGCGGCCCGCGCTCCTGGCGGATCTGCTTCAGCGTTTTGCCGCCCACATACTCCATCACGATGAAGCCTTCGTTGCCATGCGTGACGAAGTTATAGATTCCCACGATGTTCGGATACTTGACCGCCGCCAAAAATTGCCGCTCCGCCACAGCCGCTGCGGCAGCGGATTCATCCTGTGTATTCAGCAGACCCTTCAGCACGACGTACCGCGAAAGCAGCTTGTCGAACGCCAGGTAAATCCAGCCGAGACCGCCGAACGCAATCGCGCCCTTCACGTCATACTGCCCCGCCACGACATCGCCCGCCTTCAACGACGGCACAAAGCTATACCGCGTCCCGCACTTACCGCAGAAGCCTGCCTCGCGCTTCAGTGGCGCGTCACACTTGGCACAGAAGCGCTTGCGCTCCGGCACCACGGGGTCCAGCATGATGGCTTTTTCGGGCTCGATCGATGGCAGATCCGGCAGCGTGATCAGCCCCGCGCCAAGCTGCTTGCGTGTCGTGCGCGAGCTTCCACGCGTGCTCCGCCGGGAGCCCGTTACCGACCGGCTCATGGGCGAGGAGCCAGTCCCCGTCGTTACCGGCCCGGACCCAATCGTGCCGCTATTACGAGTCACTGCCGAGCTCATCGCAGTGGCTGAAGCCGCCGCCGCACCCTTCACTGCCGCATGTCCGCAGACATCGCAGTAACCATCTTCAATGTGGCCTGTGCAGCCGGGCCGTTTGCAAGCTTCCTGCTGTGCCGCTACGCTCATCGCCTATCTCCTGTTCGCTGCTCTCCGGTACGCTGCCGCGCCATCCCGCTCAGCTCCTGCTCATACCCTGCCACTGCTGCGGCCGCACGTGGCAAATGCGTCGGCTGCGTATCCAGCAGAGACTCCGCCTGCTGCGCCACGCTGGCCAGCGCCACCAACTCCGCCACCCCGTAACCGCGCGCCTTCGCCTTCAACGCATCCAGCCGCCCGCGCAGCTCCCGCCTGGATTCCCGCGCCGCCCGGTATCCCACACAAACGCCTTCATCCTGCCGGGCATAAGCCTCCGCCGTCGCACACCAGTTCTTAAGCCCCACAGCCAAAGCAGCCGGCGCACCATCGGCCCGGCGATTCTCCAGCCGGTCCAGCCACATGCGCAGCGCCTCCAGCCGATCTTCCGGCACAGGCGAAGTTACCCCGGTCAAAGCGGAAAATCTCGCCGCACAATCAGCCGCCGCCGCCAGGCTATCGGCATGCCCCTGCAGCAACGCCGACCACTGCGCATGCGCCTGCCGCAGACTCTGCTCAACCTTTTGCATGGCCGCAATCTTTTGCTCCGCTGCGGCAATCATCGGGGCAACATGCGAGCTAAGATACTCCAAAGCTCCCAGCGGATCAGCCTGAATCCGGCCCCGTGTCTCCGTCAGCATGCGGTCCGCATCGGCATCCGCGCCCAGCCGCCGCATCCGGGCTTCGGTCCGGTCCAGCTCCGCCGCCAGTTCACTCCACGCGCGACTCACCGCCAGCACAGCATCCTTGGCCTGCAGATACGCGTTCATCATGCGCTGCAGCAGCTCGTCCGCCGTGGTCGATTCCGTCTGCTGACTGCCGCTCAGCAGCGTCCGCTGGGCCAGCGGAATGTCCGTCGCGGGCAGCAGGATGGACCGCCCATAAAGGATCTGCTGCAGCTCGGCGATCTTCTGATCCGCGCCAAACATCGCCGGCAACGTGCGCCGTATGGCCATCGCACGATCGATCGCCGACCGCAGCAGCCCAAAGTGGATATAGATGGTCGGGATGGCTCCCAGCGCCGAGCGCACGCGCGTGGCCGTAACGCCAATAATCTTCACGCCCGCGCTGGTACCGGTGCCCGTTAGCGCCTGGTACGCGGGCTCCGCCTGCAACTCCAGCAGGTTATCCGCGATGGCCGCAAGCCGATCGTTCCACCCCGCCAGTACCTCATCGAGTTGCTGCAACGTCATCGCCGGGCCTGCTGTGCCAACAAACTCACGTGTCTTCAAAAACATTCTAGCTGGTCACGCCAAAACCTTTGACGAGCTTGTCTGTTAGTACGCAAGCCGCACGATAAAAGTTCTACAGCACCACCGCGCGCCTTCTCTACGGATTGTGCACAGAAAGTACCCACCCAACCCGCAGCGCAAGGGTGTTCTGCGGATGCTCGCTGAACACCACGTAATCCCGGATCTCATAACGAATTGCACGGTGCTCTCTATAAAAGTGGTCAAAGCCGATGCCGGCATTCACCGCGCCTGCCTCGCTGAAGACGTAGTCAATGCCGAATGTTGTAAAGAATGCATTGCGCGGGCGCAGCGAGTACACCTTGTTGAAGCCGAAATTGAAGCCTACAAACGCCGCAGGTGCGGAACGGTTTGGCAACGGACCCAGCACCCCCAGCTCAACAAACTCATGCGAACCCCTGTAGCCATAGTTTTGGAGCAGCGTACTCAGTCCGGCTGAAGCCGCAAACTGCCCGGTCGGAACATACCCCGAGCCCTCCGTCGATGCCCCGGCCCCGGCGGTAAGCGCCACAAAGTAAGCGTCCGGATCGAGGAAGTCCGTTTGCACTGAAGCCCTCGCCTGTCCGAAAGGCGCGCCCGACTGGGCACCGGCAACACTGCAAGCTGCAATCAAAAGCGGCAAAGCGAAGCGCTCCATAAGGTTCTCCGGTCTAGACATCGGGAAAGTTGAAGCAGAAAGCCACGCGCAAGCTGACAAGGTGCTGCCGCTGATCCGTAAAGGTGTAGTAATCGCGCGCTTCCACGCGGAAAAAGTAACCTTTAGCGGCCAGACTGGGAGCAATCAAATTCAACCCAGCACCATAGTTGATCGCGTTGCCGGACCGAAACAGCCGCGAGTAACCGCCCGTCATGTACGGGGCAACCGTATGCGCCTTGTTGGTCCAGGTGGGCTGCAGATTGACTGAGAACAGACCCTCGCTTTTGGCGCCCGGCTGCACAGCCTGTATCCCTCCCAGCTCCAGATCGAACCCCGGGAAGGTGAAGGCGCGCATCGTTCGGTGCGCCACAAAACCACCAAAGCTCACCCCCACAAACCTGCCCGCGTGGGCAGCATCTGCAACAGAAACTACCGGCCCGGCAAACACAGAGGCGTAATAAGCGAGGAATTCCGGTTGCACCGGTCGCGCCTTGGCAGGGGTCGCCGGCGCAAGGGCGTGCGCGTCAGGGACCGCCTTCGGCTGTTGAGCCAGGCTGCTGAATGGGCCATAAAAGAAGAGAACAAAGAAAGCGAGCAACCACCGAGGCAGGTTCATGACTGCATCCTGAGCCGTGCCTCAGCTCAACGCAATACAATCGTCCTCACCCGTAACTCCAAAGAAGCTCACGGCGTAAGTCATAGCAACGCAGCGTCTTAGGCTCGAGTCTCAATGATTGCGGCAGCGCAACCGTATCCCATTTACCCGCCTAAGCGAAGCTGACTATGGTAGTCACAAATTCCGGGTGATGCCAATCCAAGGCAAGCAACAAGGGATAAATTGGACGGAGAGCCATGGCGTCAGCATAAACAAAGAGGCCGCCCTGATTCAGGGCGGCCTCTTTGTTTACAACAAACAGATAACTAGTCGCCGGCTACGGTCTCTTCGATCGAGGTGACAACTTCAACGTTCGAGGCAACCGGAGCAGCAGCCTTGATGCCGCCCAGTCCGCCGATCGCACCAATTGCCACAAAGCCGCCCTCGGGAGCCTTTTCGCCGAGCACTTCCTTGCGGTAAAGGGCGGCCATCTTGCTGTTTTCCGCGTCCTGCTTCATCTTGGCGTCGCGTGCACGGATCTTTTCTTCACGCGAGTTCTTGGCGATACCGCTCTTATCGAACGTATCGTTGGCCGCTGCATTTACATGCTCGTCCACCAAGACCAAGTCGTACTTATCGTTCTTCTCAAGCCCGACCTTCTTGCCACCGGCGAAGATCTCGTGACGCCCATGCTCCTCATACCACTTGGTTAGCGTGGAGGTCATGTGCATCTTCTCGATGATGTTGCGCCAGCCGACACCGGTGTTATAGGCGCAGAAGCTGATCTCGCCTTCCTGCGTCGCGTACGGGATGATGCACTGTTCCGTGCGGCGGAAGTCGTAGTTGAACAGATCCTGGAACCACATACCGGCAATAAACAGGAAGTTCCAACGGTCTGCGCGACGCTTCTGGATGTCCTCGATCGTACGGTCGGCGGTGATCTTGCCGTAATCGCGGCCCGTGGCACCGAAGCTCTTGTCGAACTTGGCCAGCAGATCCTTGATCTTGAAGTGGGTGGGCGCGTTGTTGGGCTCGTAATTACGCAGCAACGCGAGCGTGATGCCGAAAATCGACATCCACTTTCCGCGGGCGGCGTCGTTGATGCGCGCTACGTCCTTGGCCAGGCGCTCTGCATTCAGGAACGCGGTCACCGGAACGGCTTCCTTCGTTTCCTTGTCGATCATGATCGCCATGCCGATACCGCAGTTCGGGTGACAACCGCAGGAAAGCTGGCCCCAGTCGTGGTTCGGTCCGTGCACCAGGTCGGCCCAGTCGGCAAAGGTGGAAATAAACGAGATCGGGAACCAGTCGCGCGTCGGCTCGCCGATTCCGGTCATGTTCTTCACGTCGTGCGCCATGTGTGAAAGCGTGTAGCGCTGCGCCATGCGACGTTCGTCCGAGATGTTTTCATCGCGGCCGGTAAAGCTGACCGGCTGGAACGAGAGGAAGTTGATCTTCTTCGGGTTATCCAGCGCAAACTTGATGATGTTGCCAACCTGCTCGTTGTTGATTCCATTGATGATGCAGGTGACGGGAACGATATCGACGCCGGCTTCATGCAGATTGTGGATCGCCTGCAGCTTCACGTCGAACGCATTGCCTACCTTGCGGTGCGAGTTGGATGCATTGCCGATACCGTCAAACTGCAGGTACGCGTAGCGCAAACCGGCTTCTGCGGCGGCCTTGCAGAATTCCTTCGACTTTGCGAACTCAATACCGTTAGTCGCAGCCTGGACGGACGTGTAACCCACCTTGCGGGCGTAAGCGACGGCATCCAGGAAGTAGGGGCTGAGCGTGGGCTCGCCGCCTGAAAACTGTACCGACATCTGGCGTTTGGGCTTGATCGTGACCGCGTTGTCCAGCATGGTCTTGATCTCGTCCCACGTCAGTTCATGCACGAAACCGACCTGGTTCGCGTCCATGAAGCAGGGGTCGCACATCATGTTGCAGCGGTTGGTCAGGTCGATCGTCAGCACCGAACCACGGCCGTGGGTAACGGTCGAGGAACCGTGATTATGAAGCTTTTCGTCATTGTGAGCGCGGATATCGCGGCCCGGGAAGACTTCTTCCAAGTGCTTGAAGAAGGCGGTGTCAATCGACATCACGTCTTCAAAGTGACCGTGGATGGGGCAGTCCTTGACCATCAGGATCTGGCCGTCGCGCTCAATGATTTGCGCCTTGATCTCGCCAACCTTCTCATTCAGCAGAATCTCGTGCGGCAGCTTGCCGTCGATGATCTGCTGACGAATGGCAGGAACGCACTTGGGGCAAAGTGAGTCCGTCGTACGCGGCCAGCCAAGCGGCGGCTTCTCCTTCTGGTAGCTCTTGAGCAGCGGCTTGTCAGACCATTTCGGCGTAAAGCTGGCATTCGGGCTGATGCTGTTCAAGCGGCTGAACACGGCCCAACCGGCCTTCGCGGCCACGACAAACGACTTCTCAAAAAATTTGGAGGGAGCGGACTTCGCCATGCGGTATGTCTCCTGGTCAGGTGTCTCGCGGATGCGCGGACGGAGTTGCGTACTGGGGCAGTACGGGCAGCGCGTACTCCTGCCTGTGCAAATCGTAGCCGACTCCATGAAAGGACAGGAAGCTATGTGTGTTGAACAGTAGGATACGTGCAGCGAACGGGGCAGAAGTGGGGTTGAACGGGAGCGGCCTAAAGGCTAGCTGGCTCCCGCTCAAGGCCTCTACTGATGATGATGGAAGAGATCCGGGAGGAATTCTTCGACCACAAAGCCCAGTGCAGAGCCGCCAACCGAGCCGCCAAACGTCTTCAGCACTTCCGTCCCGCTCTGGTTGAGCGGCGGGTAGTAAACCGGCGTCAGCGCGGAACCAGCAAGGTTGCCGCCAATGTTGGCGATGTTCAACGTCTGGCGTCCGCCGTCCGTGCGCGTGATCAGGCCGCGCGTGCCGGCATAGCCTAGGCGCTTCACAAAGTTATGGCCCTTGCCCATGCGGTAGTAGCGCGGATCTTCATGCAGGATCGGTGCCAGAATCGCTTCCGTAAAGATGTTTTCAGACGTCGCACGCGCAGCCGCCGCACCCAGGCCCTGGGCAAAACCCTTGCCGGTCTGGTCGTAGTTGGGCGAGCCGTTGGTCACATAGGAGTACCCTTCGGACGCCGCCCAGCCGATGATCGCGGCCGGTGTAAAGGAGTCACGGATGCCGGAAAGGACCTCCGTCCGCTTGCTGATTTTGGGTGCCTGTTGCCCTGGCTGGATCACCATGGCGTACGGGCCGGCAACGGGCTCGGTCGAAAGCACGCCCGCTTGGGCGTTCCAGCCGCCCGTTTTGGGCACCAGAATGGCGTCCGGCGCGTCTGGCAGCGAGGAGGAAGAAGACGAAATCGGCGTGGGCTCAACAGCCGTCGCCAACAGGACCGGCGCCTGGGCCATGCCGGCCGAGCAGAACAGAGCGGCTGAGCAGGTGGCCAGCGAAAGGGTGCGGAAGGCAGGAAGCCGGTGCAAAATTGAATGGTTCAAGTGAATCCTCGAGAATTTCCGGCGTGGTCGGCTTCGTACGGGCGAAGCTCGCAACATTGCCTGTGCAGGGTGGGATGCCCGCTTGGGATGGCTGTCTCTGCGGGACAGCCGGGCGAAATGCAATCAATCCAATACTTTTCTGACGCCCGCGGCCAGCCTCAAGTTGTCCTGAGACCGGATCCCGCGCCGCCGGGTCCATTTACCACCTGTGCACTCGTAGCCGAATATAGCCGGGGAACGGCCCGACTTTGGCGATACTGGAGCCCGGAGTGTGCCATCCATGTCCTTTGAAGCCAACAAGCAAGTGTGGGAAGAGCGCCTGCGCGAAGGCGTAAAAACGGCAGAAGAAGACGTTAAACGGCTCGTCACGTACATCAACGATGAAGTGATGCCGGACGTCCGGCGCAACAGTTCACAGGCGCTCAAAGCCGCCGCCGCAGAGCTGCACAAGCTGGCCGAGCGCATGGACGACCTGCACAAAAAGCCATGACCAGCCGACGCTCCCTGAGCCTCGCCGGCGTCAGCCTGCTTGCTGCCACGCTTGCCGGCTGCCACCATGAGCAGGCCGCGCTGCCCCCGGCATATTCCGCGCCTACTATATATCAGCCACGAGTAGCGTCCGCACCCCGGGCAACCACCGCCCGGCCTCCGATTGCCGCGCCTGCCACCCCGCCCCCCGACGAGCTCCATGGCAGGCCGTTCATGACTGAAGTCGGCCTCGCCAGTTGGTACGGGCCGCCTTACCATAACCGCAAAGGCGCGGATGGGACTGTGTTCGATGAGAACGCCCTGACCGCCGCGCATCGTGAGCTGCCCATGGGGACCATGGTTCGGGTCACGAACCTGACCACGAATCAGTCTGTTGTCGCGAAGATTACGGATCGCGGGCCCTTTGTGCCGGGGCGTACGTTGGACGTGTCGAAAGCCGCCGCGCAAGCCATCGGGCTGTACCGCATGGGAGTCGCCAAGGTGCGGGTAGAGGCCTACGCCAAAGCCGGCCCGGAAGTGGAAGGCCGCTGGTGCGTGCAGGTGGGGACTTTTATCGACCAGGCGGATGCAATTCAGCTGAAAAATGATCTGATGAGTCGCTACAAGACCGCCAGGGTGATTGAGTTTGCAGGGCCGACAGGGCATTGGGTCCGGATTAATCCAGCAGTGCCCAACCACGCGGCCGCGGAAAAAATTGCTGATGCGATCCACTTGCCGGACGCCGAGCCCTATCTGATCCGCTTGAATTAGCACCAGTTGCGGCGGCGCCCACATTCCAGGCGTTGCATAGCCACCCGAGCCGTCGTCTTCCGTTTTGCTTGAGGGCACGGCTTCAGCGGTGCCATCTGGCGAGAAGATACACGCGGCTTTAGCCACTCGGTCAATATTCAACCGTGCTGCTAATTCACAATTGCCCGTCAGCGGCTAGGCCGCACATCTTGCTATCAGGCTACGGCATGGCTGAAGCCGTTACCCTTCAAGGCAGCACCTCGTCAGGCCGGACAGCCTCCATCGTCCCAGGATCTTTATCTGTGTTCCACAGCAAACGAGTCAACGCCCAGCCGCCAACGTATAAGCCTCCGCCAGCGTTCGCGCAGTGGAAACCTTAAAGTCGGTCCGCTTCTCGTCTTCCTGCGACCCGATAGTCTTGAAAAATACGTGCCCGCTGATGTGCACGTTCGTATCGACAATCTGCCAGTGCCCCGGCACAATCTCACGACGCTCCACGTGAAACGTCCCGCCCTGCTGCAGCTTGCCAAACAGCCCGTAAGCGATCTTCACATCTGACGTCAGCTTGCCCTGCATGCTGATCAGCCGGTTGGACCCACGCGCGACCACCACCTGGCCGGCCATCACCGCGAACACTTTTGCCTCCATGTCATCCGGTTGATAGCCGGGCCTCGGGGTGAACGTAAGCGTCACTTTTTCAGGCGTCGTCGCGACGATCGTCCACTCAAAAGCGAGCGGCAGCAGGTTCAGCATTTTCTCAGCCTGGTTGTCGTCATGTGCTTCATCCCTGCGGCGTCTGGCCTGCTCTCCGGCGTCATGGATCAGCTTCTGCGCCTGCATGTCTTCGGCTCGACGCTCCTCTGCAGTCAGCTTGCGCCCATGATCTTCCAGCTTGCGACGCAGGTCTCCCTGTGGCGTTTCAATCACGTAATAAAGGGTGTCGTGGTCAGGCGTTACGTCGTGGTCCAGATAGCTGTAGGCGGTGTGGTCGTTCTTGTCTGCCGCCAGTTCGGTCTGTACCGCATCCACGATAAAGTTGTGCGCGTCGCCGTGGATGCCGTCCTGCGCACGCGAGGCCGCAGCTATTGAAAACACCACCACGCATGCGCCAAGCCACTTCATGCCCACGTTGGATGCTCCCGCAACCTGATGGTTAGCAAGCTCTAGGTCAGCAAGGCACGCTTGGCTTTTTTGCCTAGTCTTACAGTCAGGGTTGCGGGAAGTCCGGCCAGCATAAAGACGGGCCCTTCCACTGCGCTCCCATCGATCTTGACCGCGCCTTCCGCCACCTTGCGCATGCCTTCGCCGTTGGAGGCTGCGAGCCCCAACTGCACCAGCAGTTTCGGCACCCGGACCGCAAAACCCTCTGTCCCGGCGACGTCCGCGTGCGCGATCGCAATCTCTTCCACGTCGTCAGACACGCCGCCCTGCTGAAATTGTTTCGACCAGTTCTGCTCTGCCTCCGCAGCCAGCTCTGGCGTATGGAAGTCCGCCGTCAGGGTCCGGGCCAGGTCACGCTTGGCCTGCATCGGGTGTAGCGATCCGGCGGCGATCCCCGCTTCAACCCCGGCTATTTCGACCGGCAGCGCGTCCGTCAGCAGCGTGTAGTAACGGCCAATCATGTTGTCCGGAATCGTCATCAGCTTGGTGAACATGTCAAACGGCGAATCCAGCACGCCGACCGCATTGTTCAGCGATTTTGACATCTTCTGCACGCCATCCAGGCCCTCGATGATCGGCGTCATCAGCACGATCTGCGGCGGCTGGCCGGCATCGCGTTGCAGCTTGCGACCCATCAGCAGATTGAACTTCTGGTCCGTTCCGCCCAGCTCCACGTCGCATTTCAGCGCGACGGAATCGTAACCCTGCGCCAGCGGGTAAAGCAGCTCATGCAGCGAGATCGGCTCTTCCTTGTCAAAGCGCGCATGAAAGTCCTCACGCTCGAGCATCTGCGATACGGTCGCCTTCGCAGCCAGGCGGATCATGTCCGCGAACCCCATCGCGCTCAGCCACTCGGAGTTGTAGCGGACTTCAGTCTTGGTCTGGTCCAGGATCTTGAATACCTGCTGCTTGTAAGTCTCTGCGTTGGCATTGATTTCTGCCTGCGAGAGCTGCTTGCGAGTAGCGGACTTGCCGGTCGGGTCGCCGATCAACGCGGTGGAATCGCCGATGAGGAAGATGACTTTGTGGCCCAGTTGCTGGAAGTGTCGCAGCTTGCGCAGCAGCACGGTGTGGCCCAGGTGTAGGTCCGGCGCGGTGGGGTCGAACCCGGCCTTGATCCGCAGCGGAACGCCCGTCTTGCGCGAATCTTCCAGGCGCGTGCGCAGATCGTCCAGCGGGATGATTTCGGCCGCGCCCTTGGTCAGCAGCGCAAGTTGCTCGTCGATCGGCAGAAAGACGTGAGATTTGAAGGAGTCCATAGCTGCATCCAAGTATAAAGAACGCGCCAGCGTTGTTTTTGGTAACCCATTTGTTTGTCATCCCCGAAGTGGATCTGCAGTTGCTCCTGAATCACCACACGCCATGCCCGATAAAGTCCGTAAGCCCCAATCCGAAACCCCGAAGAAGTCCAAGATCTGCCAAACCTGCGGCCGCACGTTTGAGTGGCGCAAGAAGTGGGAGAAGGACTGGGACGTCGTAAAGTACTGTTCAGACGCCTGCCGCGGGCACAAGCCGGGTGCGTCTGACGCAGCGCTTGAGGCAGCCATTCTGGAGCTGCTCGCAGAGCGCGGCCGAGACAAAACCATCTGCCCGTCAGAAGCCGCAAAGCTCGTCGGCGGCAAGGATGAGCGGCGCGACTGGGAAGGCCTGATGGAGCCCGCGCGCGCCGCCGCCCGTCGCCTGGTGGCGGCCGGAAAGATCGTCATTCAGCAAGGCGGCAAGGTCGTCGATGGCTCCACTGCAAAGGGCCCTATCCGTTTGAAGCTTCGCTGAAATATTTTTGCGATCGGCAAGGCACCGCAAGCGCGGAACGCCCCTCTAAGGTTGCATGACGACCGCGAAGAAGGCTCCCGCCAAAAAGTCCGCTGCCAAGAAAGCACCAGCCAAGAAGGCCGCGAAAAAAGCCGCCAAGAAGTCATCGTCCGCGCAGCATTGCTGGCCCGGCTTTGAGCCCGTACCCGGCAAGGAAGCCGGCGAAAAGGGTAGCTGCAAGCCCAAGAAGTCGCAGACCAAGTCGGAGAAAAAGGGCGACCAAAAAGCCGCTGCCGCCACTAAAGGTAAGAAATAGTCCTACGCTCTGCCTTCAAGAACACACTAGCTCTCCGCCAACCGCTACAAACATTGTCATCCTTAGCGGAGTTTGGCGGGGGTATTGCCAAACGTAGACGAAGGACCTGCATGTCCGCTTGAAGTTAGCGTCGCTTGAAAAAATGCAGGTCCTCCGACTGCGAGACGCACAAAAACCGTGCGCCTCTCCGCGCCGGATGACAGATTGTTGCTGGCGCAGGGGTGAAATTACGCAGCGGAACGCGCGACAGTCGTTCTAAACTAGCCGCATGAATCTGGATCAGGCTCGCGCCTTCCTCTTCTCGCTCCCGCACGTCGCAGAGGCCGAGCAGTTCGGCGGCCTGATCTACTGGTTGGGAGATAAAGCCATTGGCGGCAGGATGTTCGCGCACCTCAACATCGAGCCCACCGAGCGCTACCGCATCTCCTTTCCTGCCGGCCCGGAGCGCTTCGCAGAGCTCGTCGAGCAGGAGTCCTTCGCGCCCGCCCCTTACCTCGCACGCGCTCACTGGGTCGCCGCCGAACGCTGGGACGCCTTGCGCCACACGGACTGGGAAGCCGAGCTCACCGCCGCCCACGCCCGCACGCTCGCGAAACTTCCACCCAAAACCCAGCGCCTGCTGGCACTCCCCAAAGCTCAGCTAAAGCAAGCCATCGCCGAAACCCGCAAAGCTCTCGCCGCGAAAGAAAGCAAGAAAAAGCAGACCCTATAGGATCTGCTTTTGCCCACCCCGAAATCCACTAGCCAATTTCAGGCGCAGCATCAAACAGCCCGCGAAAGCTGAGCCGGTAAAAGAAAATTAACGCCAGTTCCAGCAGCGTCGCCACTGCTCCGGGCGCGATCCCTTTGCCGCCTTCCAGGCAGATATGGAACAGCAGAATATTTACCAGGATCGGCCCCAGCATTACCAGCGCGAGCGGCACAAAGCGCCCAACCAGCAGCAGAAGCCCGGAAATAACCATCAGCAGCGACACAAACTTCATCCAGCCGCTCGCCATCAGGATGGTCGAAAACGTAGTCGCATCGCTCGGCGGCATGGGGGGCATCGGCATAAAATGCAGGATCCCGTTCAAGCCAAAAACGAAAAACATGAGCCCCAGCAAAACCCGGCAAATCAAAATCGCGATCTTCATGGCGTTCTCCTCAAATCGGTAAAGCGTCGGTCACCCAAAGCATACGCGACACACTAGCGGTTGTAGGGATATTCCTGCACCCAGTGGATCCGCGCGAGCGCAGCGGGTACGATTCCGGCGCACGATGCATCGTCAGCCTGGCCGCCTGGCCCTGCCATTTACCTTCAAGCGTGGCACCCTGCGCGGTCAGCGCCCAATGCAATTCCGCCGGCAGATCGAGGAAGTGGATTCCGTGGTTGTCGTCGATACTTTCCGCGTAGTTGGCCGTCTCGCCACCTTCGCGCGTGGTCTCCATATAGTCGACGCTCTGATAGCGCAGGCGCCCCACTGTGACTGTCTTCCACGTCTTTCCGGCAGGCCAGCCAGAGCTGCCATCGACAATCCAGGAGCCATCCAGGCTGGCGTACGAATTCGGTCTTGCGGGCTCGGGTGCCTTCGCCGAAGAAGCGGGATGCAGGTCACGCCACGAATGGTAGGAGCGCGTTGCCGGAATCCAAAGCATGTGCCCGATCACGAGCGCTTGCAGGCACCACGCCGCCAGCCGCGGACGTGAACGCCACCCGGTTGAGACGCCGGCCGCTTTCAGCTCCGTCGCGCGATGCAGGATGAAGACCCGCCAAAGAGTCCTGGCCTGAGGCAGCAGCAGAAAGATTGCGGCTAGCAGATCCAGGCTGGAATACAGCTTGACGGGCACGTCGTAGCAAAAATTGAGCAGCACCACATTCAGCAATACCGCGCATGCCAGCATCGCGCCCAGCGTGGCGGTGCGGCGGAAGAGCAGCAGGATTCCGGGGACCACCTCCGCCAGCCCGCCAAAGATTTGATACGCGGGGGAAGCGCCCATGAATGTCCACAGCAGCGCCATGGGGGAGGCCTGGCCGAACGGCTCGTGCAGAATGTAGTCGCCCGGTGCCGAAAACTGCAGCGGAAACACCTTGTTGAAGCCGTAGTCCAGCAGCACGGCCGCCAGCATGTAACGCACGCCCAGAAAGAGCCAGCCGGCCAGCACGCGGTAGTCCGAGCGGCGCTTCCGCAGCTTCGCAAGCAGCATCCAGATCGTGGCGATCACTGCCGTCTCGATCAAGGTCGCGGCCATGCCGGTCCATGCGAGCGCTGTGTCGCCGGACCCGGTGGGGTGCTGCGTGGCAGCCTCGCCGGTCAAATGGAAGACGTGCAGCGCGAGCCACGCGACCAGCTTCGTCGTCGGCCATTCCACCGCCACAAAGTACAGGTGCAGCAGCCACCGGCCCAGGCCGCCGAGCCACCACAGCAGGTCACCGGGCAGCTCGCCATCCAGCAACACCAACGCCCAGAAAACGAAAGCCCCGCGGAAAGCGGCGCGCTGCCAGGCCGGCCACGGGCGCGCTTCAGGGATGCGGACAGCATGCTCCATAGGGCTCCACTATACTGTGCCCGCGCGGCGCAATTAGCATGGAGCGATGAGTGGAGTTGCGTTATCGCTTGCAGGCAAGGTAGTGCTGGTTACGGGCGGCTCGCGCGGCATTGGCGCGGCCACTGTGCGGATGTTTCGCCAGGCTGGTGCGCGGGTGGTGTTCAGCTATGAGCGCGCGATCGAGCTTGCCGATGCGCTAACCGCGGAGCTTGGCGGCCCGGAGTTTTGCCGCGCCGTGCAGCAGCCGCTGATGACGCCGGAGGATGGCCGAACGCTCTTCGCTGCAGCGGTCGCGGCGTACGGCCGTGTGGATTGCCTGATCGCGAATCACGGCATCTGGCCGCCGCATGACCAGCCCATCGCCACCATGCCGGACGCCCAGTGGACGCGCACGCTTGGCATCAATCTGGATAGCGTCTTCGGACTTGTCCAGGCCGCCGCCGCCCATATGCTCACGCTCCCTGGCACCACCAAAGGCTGTATCGTGCTCGTCGCCAGCACCGCCGCACAACGGGGAGAGGCCTTCCACGCCGACTACGCCGCCAGCAAGGGCGCGCTCATTTCGTTGACCAAATCGCTTTCGTCGGAGCTCGCGCCGCAGGGCATCCTGGTCAATTGCGTGGCGCCCGGCTGGGTCGGGACGGAGATGTCGCTGGCTGCTCTCAGCGACCCGGAAACGTCCAGAAAGGCAACCGCGTTGATCCCGCTCGGCCGCGTCGGGCACGTGGATGAGATTGCCGGCCCTATCGTCTTCCTTTGCACGCCGCTCGCCGGCTTTATTTCTGGCGAAATCTTCAACGTCAACGGCGGCGCCGTCCTGGTCGGCTAGAACCCAAACTGCCATTCCATACGTCTCTTTGGTTGTCATCCCGAACGGGATCTGCAACCAGCTTCAGCATCCGTACCACGGAGTACCGTCCCCATGAAGCACCTTCTCCTCGCCGCCGCATTCCTCCTCCCGCTCGCCGCCAGCGCGCAGCAGACGGCCAATGAAATGACGTCCGCCGCCCCCACCAGGCGCGATGGCGAATCGCAGGAGCAGCACGGCCAGCGTCTGCTGGCAGAGATGCTCAAGGCGCTCGGCGGCGACGCGTGGCTGAACAAAAAGACCGAGTATCTGGAAGGCCAGTCCGCGCCCTTTTTTCAGGGCCAGCCCTCCGGCGGGGTCCAGCGATTTGTGGAATGGAAGCAGTTTTCGCCCACCCAGCCCCAACTCGCACGCGTGGAATACGTCAGCTACCGCGGCATCATTGAGCCCGGAACCGTGCGCCAGGTAGCCCATCTCTGGCTGCTCGACCAGGGATACGAGTTCACCTTCAAGGGCCGCACCCCGCTGCCGGAAAAACAGGTCAAGGAGTACCTCCTCGTTCGGCGCTACTCGCTTGAGGAAATCATGCGCGTATGGGTCAAGCAGCCCGGCGTGATCATCCTGTTTGAGGGCATCGGCACCCGCGACCGGCGCCCCATCGACAAGATTTCGATCCTCGCGACGAACAACGAAACCGTCACGCTTGAGCTCGAGCAGGACAGCCACTTCCCCCTGCAGCGCGGCTTTGAAGTCCGCAACGACCAATTCAAGGACCACGACCTCGACGAAGAAGTCTACGGTGACTGGCGCCTGATTGACGGCGTCGGCACCCCCATGAACGTCACGCGCTACAAAAACGGCGACATCGTCGACCAGACCTTCTACAAAAAAATCCGCTTCAACCAGCCGCAGGACGCCAGCCTTTTTGACAAGGACAAGCCGCTTAAGAAGTAAGCAACTTCCTTGCGCCAGAAGAAACGTACGAGCATACTAACCCCATGGCGACTCTCGCGACGATTGCGGTATCCGAGTACCTGGCGACGGTCTATCGCCCTGATCGCGATTACATCGATGGCGAAGTGCAGGAGCGAAACCTGGGAGAGAAACCACACGGCGCTTTGCAGGGACTTTTTTCGAATTTTTTTTCGAATAACCGGAAAAAGTGGGGCCTGCGTGCAATCCCAGAACTCCGCGTTCAGGTTCGCGCCACCCGCTTCCGCATTCCGGACGTGTGCGTCATCCGCATCCCGAGCAAAGTCGAAAACATCCTGACCGAGCCGCCACTGCTCTGCATCGAAATCCTGTCGCCAGAAGACACGTTGAGCAGGATGCAGTCTCGCTTCGACGACTACCTTGCGATGGGCGTCGAAAACATCTGGCTGGTCGACCCCATCGAACGCCGCTTCTGGACGGTCGACACCGACGGCATCCACCCGTTGCAAAGCGATGCGTTCACCATCCCCAACACCCTCGTCCGCATCCCGCTCGCAGAAATCCATGCAGAACTAGACGACATCGCCGCAGGCATGTAACACCGCGAAGAGTGTCTAATCCGGCTGCCGATCGCGAACCTGAAAGTTCACCTCGATGTTTATTTCGACCCTCACCGGATAGCCATCCTTCATCGCCGGTTTGAACTGATACTTCTGCACGGCATCTACCGCCTTCTCGTCAAGACCGTAGCCAACGCCGCGAATGACGTGCACGTGGCTTACCTTTCCGTCCTTGCCTATCTGAAGACCGATCAGCACGCTGCCGGAGCGCTTGTCCTTGCGTGCCTCTTCTGAGAATTCTGGGTTCGGTGCGGAGACCACAACAGGCGCAGATACTCCGTTTTTGCCGACGCGTTCGACCGTGTCTGTCTCTGAGCTCGAAACAGGCCTGGATCCTTTGACCGGCGTCTGCGCAGCGAGAGAAGCCGCCGCGAGCGAGCAAACCATAACAAGTCGTAAGTGCGACAAAAGACGCATAAGTCCTCTTTGTAATCAGGGTTAACAAGAAGAAGCCCCGAAGAGTAAAGCTCGCCGGGGCTTGAACGTGAAATCAGACTACTTCACCAGCTCTCCCGTCACCGTCCGAACTTCAATCGGCCCCAGCCCATCCGCCTTCAGTCCAGGCTCGATCACGGCACGGTCCCCTACTGCAAGAATGATCACGTTATCCGGGTGCACGTCCTCCTTCGCGACGCGCGTTACATCCGCCGCCGTCACCGCCTTGTACTTGTCCGGCAGCGTGGAGTAGTAGTCCAGCGGACGGTTATTGACGTAGATCGAAGCCATCGCAGCCGCGGTCGCCGCGTTCGATTCAAACTGCCCCGGCAGCGACTGGATGCGCGCATCCTTCGCGGCTTTCAGCTCGGCCGGCGTCGGCGGGGTAGAAGGGAAGCGCTGGATTTCGTACATCAGCTCCTTCGCGGCTTCGCCCGTGATGTTGGTCCGCACCAGCCCGCCGGCGATGAAGCTGCCACCCTGCCGGTACGTCGCATACTGCGAGTTCACACCGTACGTATAGCCATGCTGTTCCCGCAGATTCATGTTGATGCGCGACCCAAAGCTGCCGCCCAGCGTGTAGTTCATCACCTGCAGGGCCTGCAGGTCAGGCGTCGTGTTTGGCAGGCCAAGCCCGTAGGCAAACAGCGCAGTCTGCGGCGCGCCCGGCTTGTCGATGATCACGATATGACGCGTCGGCGCGGGGGGTGCCGGCGGGATCGTTACGCCGGAGCTAGCCGAGCTCGACCACGAGCCAAAGTACTTCTCCGCCAGGCGTTTTGCTTCCGCCTCGGAGATGTCCCCGGCCATGGCCAGCGCTGAATCCGCCGGGCCATAATGCGCCGCGTAGAAGCTCGTCACATCTGCCTGCGAGATTGCCTTGACGGAGTCCGCCGTGCCGCCGGGCGCCATCCCGTAGGGCTGATTGCCGTACAGCAGCATCGGCCCTACAAGCCCGGCGATCGCCTGTACGGAGTCGCCCTGCTGAGAAATCGCCACCACCCGCTGCCGCTTCACGCGGTTGAAGTCGTCATCATGAAACGCCGGGTGCTCAACCACATCGGCCAGCAGGTCCAGTGCGGCGTCTGCGTTGTTGGTCGTCGCCGTAAAGCCGACGGAAGACTCCTCAAGCGCCGGCCCACCGCGGCCCCCGCCCCCCAGCGTGATGCCGATGCGCTCCGCATCCTGCGCCAGTCTGGTCACATCGCGGGTCGTCGTCGCCTCAGTCAACAGGCTGCCGGTCAAGCCGGACAAGCCACCCTTGCCCGCCGGGTTGTTTTCCGCGCCTGCCCGCGCTACATACTGCACGCTCAGTACCGGCAGCGCCTTGTTTTCGACGAAGTAAACCTTCATCCCATTCTTGAGCGCAAACGTCTTCGGCACGCGAAGGTGGAACGTGAGCTCCGGGCCCGGGACCGGCTGCGTCTTGCGCCACTCCTGGCTGGCCTCAAAGGCCGGCGTGTAGGGGTTCACAATCTTTACTTCCGCGTCCGTCGTATCCGGGCTGCGCGCCACATCGTCCAGAACCTTTTTGCCCGGCACGCAGTAAACCACCACCGCGGATTCCTTCGTCAGCAACTGCGCTGCCGCCCTGGCACCCGCCGGCGTCACAGCCTCTTCAGCCGCAATATCCTTGGGCAGGTAGCCCGGGTCGCCTGTGTACTGGTTGTACTCGTTCAGCGTGTCGGCGACTCCACCAAACCCGCCCAGACCCTGCAGCCCGTTGATCTTGCGCGTAAGGCTCAGAGCCTTTGCCGCTTCCACCTCATCCGCGGTCGGACCTTCCGCTTGGAACTTCTGCAGCTCTGCCCAGAAGGTCGCCTCCAGGTCCTCGAGCTTCTGCCCCGGCTTGGCGGTTATGCTGCACTCCGTGATGCCGGTCAGCTTTTCCGCATCGACCGAACAGCGCACGCTCTGTGCCACGGAGGTCTTCAGCACCATCGCCTGGTCCAGCCGGCTCGCCTTTCCGCCTGCAAAAGCGAACATGGCCACTTGCTGCTCGTTCGCGCCAGGCTGAAACGCTCCCGGAGTCAGCCACGCAAAGGTCACCTGCGGCAGCTTCACGGTGTCCGTCACCACGGCGCGGCGCTGGCTGGTGATGGCCGGCGTGGGCGTGTTCGCGCTCGTTACGGGGACCGTGTCGGGACCCTTCGGGATCGGTCCAAAGTACTTCGTCAGCATTTCCTTCAACTGCTTCGGGTTGAAGTCGCCGGCAATTGCCAGCGACGCATTGTTCGGCGTGTAGAACTGCTGGTGAAAGTCACGAATATCTGCAATCCGCGCAGCTTCAATGTCCGCGTGAGACCCAATCACGTCGCCATAATAGGGGTGCGATTTAGGGAACAACAGCTGGTACATCTTCTCGTTCGCCAGGTCGTATGGCCGCCCCTCACCCTGCCGGCGCTCATTGCGCACGACGTCCCGCTGGTTCGCCAGCTTGACCCGGTCCAGGCCCTCCATCAGGAAGCCCATGCGGTCGCTTTCCAGCCACAGTGCCAGCTCCAGCTGGTTCGCCGGCATGGTCTCAAAGTAGTTCGTGCGGTCAAAGCTGGTAGTGCCGTTCACACTGGTCGCACCCGCGCCGTCGACGATCTTGATGTGGGCCTTCTCGCCCGCGTGCTCGGAGCCCTCAAACATCATGTGCTCAAACAGGTGCGCGAATCCGGTGCGTCCGGCTTTCTCGTTCAGCGGCCCCACGTGGTACCAAAGGTCGACTGCGACCAGCGGCAGCCGGTGGTCCTCATGCGTGATCACCTTCAGCCCGTTCGGCAGCGTGTAGGTCTCGTACTTCAGCTCCGGCAGCTTCAGTTTGGTCGCGGGCGCGGCACCCTGGGTAAAGGCTGGGCAGGCAAGCGTGGCGGAAAGAAGTGCGACGGCGGCAACAGAGCGCTTGAGCATGACAGAAGGTCCTCGAACAGGCGGAAACAGGTTGATTTGTGACTACAGTGTGACCGTAGTCTACTCGATATTCACAGGGTCGCCAGCGCCCTGGATGGCCGCTTCAGAGCCGAAGCGCCGCCAAAGCTGAAAATGGCGTCTTACTTGCATGGCAATTACTGGCACTCGCCTCGCTCTTCTCATCGCCCTTGCTGCTTGCTCGCAGCTGAAGGCTCAGGTGGTCGCGCAGCCGTCTACCCTTTTGCGCCCCGGTCTGAACGCCGTTGAGCCTGCGCTTGAAACCGTGCAGCCCGCCCGCTGGAAGCTGCCGCAAGCCGCTCGCGACGAAGTTCTGGCCAACCTCGGATCGCTGCACCGCGCTCTGGAAACGACCGTGCCGCCACTGATGAACAACGCCGACAACGCGCCCACCAACTTCACGGCACTGCTTCCGCTTTCCCGCAACATCACTGCCCTGTATGACGTGCTGCTGCGTGTGGAAGAGCGCGCCCGCACCGGGGCCCCGGCTGATCAGCTCGCCGCGTTGGACCAGGCCAGAACGGCGTTGGATCAGGCTCGCCGGGCCTTCGACGCCTCTCTCGAAACGACGGCGGCCGCCCAGCAGGCGCAGTTGCAGCAGATGCAGAAGCACCTCGCAGACCCGCCACCCGTCTGCACGCCGCCGCCTGCCAGGAAGAAAAAGGGCTAGAGCTTCTTCGCGGCTGCGTCGCTTGCCGCCAGGTCGCACGCGCGCCACAGGTACCAGCTCGCAACAGAGCACCACGGATGCCACTTTTTCGCGCGCTTTTCCATCACGTCAGACCTGGGCAGGTCTGCCGGCGTCACCTTGTCTTCCGGCTTCAGCTTGCCGAACGTCAGCGCAAAACCCTTGCGTACCCCGTAATCGTTCGTAGGCAGAACGTCCGGGCGACCCAGCCGAAACATCAGCATCATCTGCACGGTCCACACGCCGATACCGCGCACCTGCGTCAGGTGCTCGATAATTGCCTCGTCCGACATGCGCTGGATCTGCCGCAGCGTCGGCACAGTCCCGTCAATCGTCTTTGCCGCCAGGTCGCGCACGGCCAGCATCTTGTTGTGCGATAAGCCCGCCGCCCGTAGTTGCTCGTTGGGCGCATCCAGAATGTGTTGCGGCGTGGGGTGAACCCCGAGCTCCGCCGGGAGCCCCGCCTCGTTGAAGCCGGCGATCAACTTGGCATGGATCGCCGCGGCTGCCTTGCCGTGCAACTGCTGATAAATGATAGACCGCAGCAAAGCCTCAAAAGGCGACTGCGCCCCGGCGAGCTTCAGCGTAAAAGGCCCGGCGCGCTCGATCAGCCGGCCCAGCTTGGGGTCGCGCGCGGAAAGCTCCGCAACCGCCTGCGCCCGGTCATACTTTGGTGGCCTGGATCCTTCTGTCATTGCTTGTCGAGCGCCCGAAACAGGTCGGACAGCATCAGGTAAACCGGCGTCCCCGGCAACTCCAACCGGTCCTCGTCGACAGAGCGCAGACCCTGCGCGTCGTACACAAAAGCCTCCCGCCGCAGCGGGTCGATGAGCCAGGACTGTTGAACGCCCATTGCCGCATAGTCGGCCAGAACATTTTTTGCCCGGTTGATCCGATCCTCGGGCGACATGACCTCGATGCAAAGAAGTGGCGGCGTAACTGTCACCTCTTCTTCTGAGCCAGGCTGCAATAAAACCGTGTCGCAGACTCTGTAGCGAGACAAGGAAACGTTTAGCCGTTGCTCCTGAAAAGGATCGACCTTCCATTCGTCCATATGGGTCAGGAACCAACGCATCAGCGCACGTTGGATCTTGTTATGTGTCAGCTCACCCGCGTTTCGCTCCTCCAACTCCCCGTCCACGTAGTCGCAGTCCGGCTTGTAGCTCGTATGCAGGTACTCTTCCACCGAGATCAACGCAGGAGCAGAAGCCATCGCCGGAACACCTCTCCCCAACATTATGCTCCCGACCGCCCGCCGTTTCGTGCGATCTTCGCGCACCTAAGTCGGACCAATCTGGCCGCAATTACCACCTGTATCCGCCCCGTCTAGCGGTCGTGATCACCAAACCCCGCACATCTTGTGCATCCGCCGAACTCCCAAACCGATAATCGAATTCGCAAGTCAAAATTTACCCGGACGGCCCGCTGCACCCCTTGTAGACCCGTTTCCGACTGCTATATTTAGAAGTCTTAGGACACGTTTTCCACGAACGACGGAGACAAGTCCGCCACATTGTCAGTGGTCAGCAAAGGTTTCAAGTCGCAAAGGAAGCAGGAAAGCACTCCATGGCGCAAGTATTTGACCGCAGTTCGAACGCTTTGGCCCGTGCGAGCCTCGTGCTCACCGGCCTTATCGTCATCGCGCTCGGCGTTGGCCTCAATTCGCTGCAGCGGTCGCCTTGGGTGACGCGGCAGGGCCAGCGTCCGGACCAGCCGGTGCCGTTTTCGCATAAGCATCACGTAGAAGGCCTGGGCCTGCAGTGCCAGTACTGCCACCAACAGGTGGAAAAAGCTGCTTACGCCGGCATTCCCCCGACCAAGACCTGCATCAACTGCCACGCGCAGATCTGGACCAATGCTGAGCTGCTCCAGCCCGTGCGCGATTCCTGGGCTACCGGTCACTCCATCAACTGGATTCGCGTGCATGACCTGCCGGATTACGTCTACTTCAATCACGAAATTCACGTGAACAAGGGTATCGGCTGCGCCAGCTGCCATGGCCGCGTAGACCAGATGCCGCTCATGTACATGCAGAACTCGCTACAGATGGAATGGTGCCTGAACTGCCATCGCAACCCGGCCGTCAACCTCCGTCCCACCAGCGAGATCTACAACATGGCATGGCGTGGGCCCACGTCCGACAAGCCAGTCTGGTGTGCCGAGCAGCCGAAGAAGAACGTAAACGGCTCCGGCGACATGCGCACCCCGACCGCGCAGGGCTTGACTTGCACCACCGCACCGCCCGCGGGCCAGTCTGTCAACGAGGCACAGCTCGAAGTTCCCGGCGGCTTGCGCTATGACGGCAACTCGACCACCAACGCGCCCGAGGCCGTGCAAGCCATCGTCCCCGCCAGCGAGTTGACCTACCAGAAGTTCACCAGCCAGGATTCGCTAGGCAAGTACCTCACCAGCCAGTACCACATCCGCACCCCGAACGAGCTTTCGAGCTGCGAGGTGTGCCACCGATGAGTAACCAGCAGAGTGATAACCAAAAAATGCAGAATGCTGACCAGAACGACGCGCAGGTTGTAACCACGATCGGTCCTGCGCCGATACAGAAGATGTCGCTCGATGCTGTCCGCCAGAAGCTGGACGGGCAAACCGGGCGCCGTTTCTGGAAGAATCTCGACGAACTCGCCGCCACACCAGAGTTCAACGAGATGATGGCCGAAGAGTTCCCGCGCCAGGCCATGCAGGGCGAGTGGGTCGACGCTGTCAGCCGCCGCGGTTTCCTCAAAGTCATGGGCGCGTCGCTCGCGCTCGCCGGTCTCGCCGGTTGCACCAAGCAGCCAGATGAGCCGATCTATCCTTATATCAAGCAGCCGGAAGATCTCATTCTTGGCCAGGCGAAGTACTTCGCCACCGCACACCCGTTCCCGACGGGCGCCATCCCGATCCTCGTCAAGTCGGACGCTTTCCGCCCGATCAAGATCGAGGGCAATCCCGAGCACCCGATGTCGAAGGGCAAGTCTGACGCCACTTCGCAGGGCACGCTGCTTGGTCTCTATGACCCGGACCGTGCCACTGTTGTTCACAACAAGGGCGAAGTCAGCGATTTCGGCAAGTTCCAGACCGCACTCATGGCCGGCATCAAGAGCACGCAGGGCGGCCAGGGTGTCTATTTCTTCTCAGAAACCATCACCTCCCCAACCCTGGCAGCACAATGGCAGGCTGTCCAGAAGGCTTATCCCGCCGCAAAGCTCATCCAGTGGGATCCAATCAATCGCGATTCGCACCGCGCCGTGATGGGCCTGAACACGGACGCGCAGTACAAGCTGGAAGAAGCGGACGTCATTTTGTCACTCGACGCCGACTTCCTTGGCGGTATTCAGCACCCCGGCTTCCTGCCCATGGCAGCTGCCTATGCAGAGCGCCATCGCTACAACGCCGAAGAGCCGAACAAGGTCATGAACCGGCTGTACGTCGTCGAGTCCATGCCGACCGTCACCGGCTTCAAGGCCGAGCATCGCCTCGCGCTCAAGCCCAGCGAAATTGCTGGTTTCGCGCAGGCTCTCGCCAGTGGCTCGGCTCCGTCGAGCCCTGCAGCAGCGGAGTTCTTCCATGCCCTGCAGGCTGACCTCAAGGCCTCTGGCGGCAAGTGCGTCGTGATCCCGGGTGAGCAGGCTGCTCCTGCAGTCCACGCCGCAGCCGTCGCGCTCAACGCGCAGCTCGGCTCGAAAGCCGTCGTCTACACGGACGCCGTCGTCCCCATGCCCACGCTCCAGCTCGCCGACCTCAAGAACCTCGTGGGCGATATGAATGCCGGCAAGGTGCAGTGGCTGGTCATGCTCGGCGTTAATCCGGTTTACTCCGCACCCGCCGATCTCGAATTTGCTGATGCTCTCGCAAAGGTCCCCATGACTGCCTCACTCGGCATGCACATGGATGAAACCGGCACGCGCACCCAGTGGCACATCAACCAGGCCCATTACCTTGAGTCCTGGTCCGACGCCCGCGCTTATGACGGCCAGATCACAATCATCCAGCCGATGATCGACCCGCTCTACAACGGTGTCAGCGCACACGACGTCTTCCAGGGCCTGCTGGAAAATCCTCAGGCTTCCGCTTACGACGCCGTCTCCGCCAATGCCCGCACCTATATCAAAGGCGATTTTGAAGCAGGATGGCGCAAAGCGCTGCACGACGGCTGGGTCGAAGGCACCGCCTTCCCGACCAAGTCCGCGATGCCTGTCACCGCAACTTACACCGCCGCAGTTCCGGGCGCCACGCAAAACGGCGGGCTCGAAGTCCAGTTCAAGGCTGACCCCTCCATCTTTGACGGTCGCTACGCCAACACCGGCTGGCTCCAGGAACTGCCCAAGCAGGTCACAAACCTGTCCTGGGACAACGCCGCGCTGATGTCGCTCGACACGATGTACAAGCTCGGCATCGCAGAAAACGACGCCGTTGAGCTTGAACTGAACGGTCGCAAGGTCATCGCTCCCTGCCTCGCAGTCCCCGGCCACCCGGAAGATTGCGTCACGGTCTACCTCGGCTTTGGCCGCTCAGCAGATGCCGGTCGCGTCGGCGCGGGTGTCGGCTTCAACGCCTACACCCTGCGCACTTCGGATTCGCCCTTGATGGCCACTGGCCTCAAGATCACCAAGGGCAAGGGCACCTACGACCTCTGCGTTACCAAGGTCCACTCGATCGAGCACCGCGGCGCTTACGCGCAGCACGACCTGCAGAAGCCGGTCGACTCCACCAAATCCGAAGTTTCGCTTCCCGGCCACGAGGCCATGGAGCGCGGCATCATTCGCTACACCACGCTCGAGCAGGCCAAAAAGCAGCCCGATTACGCGCACGAAGGCACGGAAAACGGCTCGCTCGTGGACAAGGTCGGCTACGGCGTCATCGGCGAAACGCCCAAAAAAGAAGAGAGCATGTTTGCCTACGCGTGGTCCTACGACAAGGACGACCACACCACGGGCGCGAAGCAGAACAAGTGGGGCATGTCGATCGACCTCAACTCCTGCGTTGGCTGCAACGCCTGCATCGTCAGCTGCTACGCGGAAAACAATATTTCGGTCGTCGGCCGAGAGCAGGTCAAGGTCGGCCGCAATATGCAGTGGCTGCGTATCGATACCTACTTCGAAGGCGATCTGCACGCACCGCGTGCGCACTTTCAGCCGATGATGTGCCAGCACTGCGAAAACGCTGGCTGCGAGCAGGTCTGCCCAGTCGGTGCTACGGTCCACACGCCCGAAGGCATCAACACGATGGTTTATAACCGTTGCGTTGGGACCCGTTATTGCTCAAACAATTGCCCGTACAAGGTACGTCGCTTCAACTTCCTGCTTTACTCGGATTACGACACCGAAAGCCTCAAGTTCATGCGCAATCCGGACGTCAGCGTCCGTTCGCGCGGCGTCATGGAAAAGTGCAGCTACTGCATCCAGCGCATCGAGGCAGCGAAGATCGAAGCCGACAAGGAAAACCGGCCCATCCGCGATGGCGACATCGTCACGGCTTGCCAGCAGGCCTGCCCCACCTCGGCTATCACGTTCGGCAACATCAATGACGTGAACTCGAACGTGTACAAGGCCAAGAAGACCGAACGCGATTACCCCGTGCTCGCGGACCTGAACTTCCGTCCCCGCACGACGTACACGGCCGGCGTCATCAACCCGAATCCAACCCTTGCGGAGCAGGCATAAATGGCGACCAAAGGACCTCTTCACGATCCGGCAGTAGACCCCATGATCGACCCGATAACGGGCGAGTATGCGGTTATCGCCCCGGGTCACAATTTCAAATCGGTCACGCAGAAGATCGCCGGCATCGTGCTCACGTCGAACACGCCGCTCGGCTGGTTCTTCGGCCTTATCGTGGGCGCGGGCATTGCAACGGGTGTGGTCGTCGGCATTACCTGGCTGTTCCTCAAGGGCGTCGGCATCTGGGGTGTCACTATCCCGGGCGCGTGGGGTTTTGCGATCATCAATTTCGTCTGGTGGATCGGTATCGGCCACGCCGGCACGCTAATCTCGGCCATTCTGCTGCTGTTCAAGCAGACATGGCGCAACTCCATCAACCGCTTCGCGGAAGCGATGACCATCTTCGCCGTCGTCTGCGCAGGTACGTTCCCGCTCATCCACGTCGGCCGCCCGTGGCTCGCGTACTGGCTCTTCCCGTACCCCAACACGATGAACGTGTGGCCCCAGTTCCGGTCACCGCTCGCCTGGGACGTATTCGCCGTCTCCACCTACGCGACCATCTCGATCGTATTCTGGTACATCGGCATGATCCCGGACTTTGGCACCCTGCGTGACCGCGCAACGATGCCACTTGCCAAGTACATGTACGGCATGCTGTCGCTCGGATGGCGCGGCAGCACCCGCCACTGGATCCGTTACGAGTCGGCCTCACTCCTGCTCGCCGGCCTTTCCACCCCGTTGGTCCTTTCGGTCCACACTGTCATCTCATTCGACTTTGCGGTCGCATCGCTCGCCGGCTGGCACACGACGATCTTCCCGCCCTACTTCGTTTCGGGTGCCGTATACTCCGGCTTCGCGATGGTCCTGACCCTCGCCATCCCGATCCGCAAGTTCTACCACATGGAGGACCTGGTTACGCTGCGTCACCTCGACAACATGTCGAAGGTCATGCTTGCGACCGGCTCGATTGTCGCCTACGGCTACGCCATGGAAGTCTTCATGAGTTGGTTCTCGGCGTCGCACTGGGAATTCTTTATGATGTGGAACCGCATGTTCGGTCCCATGGGCTGGGCATACTGGATGCTGATCCTCACGAACATCGCGATCCCGCTCACCACCCTGTGGTCACGTAAGCTCCGCGTCAACGTCACGTTCCTCTTCATCCTCTCGCTCATCATCAATACCGGGATGTGGTTTGAGCGTTTCGTCATCGTCGTCACCTCGCTCTATCGCGATTACTTGCCCAGCTCCTGGGGTACTTACCGCGCGACGAAGTGGGACTACATGATCTACGTCGGCACGATGGGTCTGTTCACGCTGCTCTTCTTCCTCTTTGTCCGCTTCCTGCCCATGATTCCGATGTCTGAAATCCGCATGATGCTCCCCCAGACCAAGGTCGGCCGCAAACACGTCGACGCAGAAGTAATCAGCACGGAGGCCAGCTAATGCCGCCCCGCGAAGGTATCTACGGCTATCTGGCCGAGTTCAACACGCCAACCGACCTCGTTGAAGCAACCGAGGCCGCACACAAGGCAGGCTATCGCCGGATGGAGTGCTACACTCCGTATCCTGTCGAAGAGGCTGCTACCGCGCTGCACTTTCACGAAACGCGCGTCCCGCTCGTCTGCCTGCTCGGCGGTTTGATGGGCGTGACCACAGCCTTCCTGATGCAGACCTGGATCAACGTTTGGGGCTACCCGCTGAACATTGCTGGGCGTCCGCTCTGGTCGTGGCCAGCGTTCATCATTCCAGCCTACGAGTGGACCATTCTGTTTGCCGGCCTTTCCGCCGCGTTCGGCATGATCGCCCTCAACGGCCTTCCTCAGCTCTATCACCCGGTTTTCAACGCCCCCAATTTCCGCGGCGGCGCTACCACCGACAAGTTCTTCCTGTGCCTCGAAGCGCATGACCCGAAGTTCTCGATCAAAGAAACCCGCGAGTTTTTGGAGCGGTTCCCCGCGGTTTCCGTGGTGGAGGTAGATCACTAATGCGTACCCTTCTCAAAGTCGCATCGCTCCTCGCCGTTGCCGCGACCCTCGCCGGCTGCCGCCAGGACATGCACAATCAGCCAAAGTTCTACCCGCAACGCGGCACCAGCTTTTATGCCGACGGTCGCTCCGCCCGTCCGCAGGTCGAGGAAACCGTCGCCCGCGATCAACTTCACTCCGATACCTACTTCTATACCGGGATGCAAAACGGTCAGGAAGGGAACGCGCTTCCGTTCCCCGTCACCATGGACGTCCTGGCCCGCGGCCAGGAGCGCTACAACGTCTATTGCACCCCTTGCCACTCGCGAGTCGGCAACGGCGTCGGCATGATCGTGCAGCGTGGGTACGCCAAGGCTGGCAATTTCCACACCGCCCGCTTGCAGGCAGCGCCTCTTGGCCACTTCTTCACGGTCATCACCAACGGCTACGGCTCGATGCCTGACTATTCAGCACAGCTCACTCCGTCTGACCGCTGGGCTGTTGTCGCCTACATCAAGGCCTTGCAGCTTTCGCAGAATGCGACGCAGGCTGACGTCGCCAATGGGGAGCACGTGGAACCGCTGGCTGATTACACCAAGCAGGCTGGTTTCGACGATCCCAATTTCGCTGCACATTGGGGTCTCCCGCCCACGGCAGTCTCTGGTACGCCAACCGGAGAGAACTATGTTCTCCCGACGGGTAAAGCAAACGCTCCAGGTGCTGCAGCACTGCCGCATCCGGCCGTTCATCCCTTCGTTGGTGACCCGACCAATGGCCGCAGCGCCGGCCAGAACAGCACCGGCTACCCGAACACGCCACCCATCAACCTCGGCAACACTGAGTAGTTCAACCTTGATCTTCCGATTCCAGACCACGAAGGCCTGACACGCATGAGCTCTAGCCACAACCAACACGACGCCGGCCACTATCCCCACGAGGTCGATCTTCCCGGAGAGGGCCAACACGGCCCGCGTACGCTCCCCAGCGTGCTCAACTCGCCGGAAATTCTGACCGTCTGGCGCACTCGCGCACTTATTGTCGCTGCCGTAGCCACTCTGCTGTCGATTCCGTTCCTGTTCGTCTTTGGCGGCAAGACCCACATGCTGCGCGCCTACCTGCTCGGTTATATGTTGTGCTTCAGCTTTGCCGGCGGCGGTCTCGTCCTGTTGATGCTGCAGTACGTCTCCGGCGGTAAGTGGGGCATGCTCATTCGCCGTCCGCTTGAGGCCATGAGCCGCACCCTTTGGGTTGTCGCCGCAATGTTCATCCCGATCGGCCTTCTCGCTCGCCACCTATATCAGTGGGCGCTGTACCCCACCGCCAAGGAAGAACTAGCCGCTGCCGCCGATGGCTTGATCACCAAGGAGCAGGCCCTCACCGCTATCCTCAAGCACACCATGTTCAGCCCGCTCGGCTGCATCGTTCAGACGGTCGTCATCTTCAGCCTGCTGATCCTGCTCATGACGCTTCTCAACAAGTGGTCGCTGCAGCGCGACGCTGACCCCGCCCGCGGCACGCTTGCAAGCTATGACCGTTGGCGTATGAAGTTTGAGAATCTTTCCGGTCCCGGGATCTTCATCTACGTGGTCTGCCTCACCTCTGCAGCTCTGCTGTGGGTAATGTCACTCGATGTCACCTGGTATTCCTCCATTTGGGGCCTCAAGTTCCTCGTGGGCCAGGGCTACGCCGTACTTGCTCTTTCCATTTTTACCGTGCTCAAGCTTTCGAAAGCTGAGCCGATCAAGACCCTGCTTCGCACCACCGAGCAGCACGACCTCGGCAAGTTCATCTTCGCCTTCGTCATGCTCAACATCTACCTCACCTTCGCCGAGTTCCTCATCATCTGGTCCGGCAACGTCCCCGACGAGATCCCGTGGTACCTCGCACGCATCCGTGGCGGCTGGTGGGTCATCTGCTCGCTTGATTTTGTGTGCCACTGGTTGATCCCTTTTACCCTGCTCCTTTCGCGTAATCTGAAGCGCGACAAGCGCCGGCTCACCGCAATCGTCAGCTTCATGATGCTGGCGCGTGCGATTGATCTTTTCTGGATCATCGAGCCCAACTTCAAGGATTCCGCCTCGAACCTGCACCTGTTCGCGAACGCGAGCCTGAATCAGGCCAGCAACTACGGCATCCTTGCTTACATAACGGTCCCCGTCGCGGTAGTCGCGCTCTGGACCGCGTGGTACACCACGCAGCTAATGCAGCGTCCGCTCATCAACATCAACGACCCTCACCTCGAGGAAATGCTGGAGCCCGAACATGCCCACTAATCTTCCGCCCCGCAACGCAGGCGACCACGCACCACCGGCCGGCGACTTCGTCGACCACCCGAATTCCGGCCCCGGCAGCAAGGATCTCGGTTATGAGACTACCGACGTCAACGTTGGCGGAGTCCTCGTATTCCTCGGAGGCCTCTTCGGCTTTGTCGTCATCTTCTTCTTCTTCTGCTTCGCCATGGGCCGCCTCATCAATAACGAGCTCGGCAAGCAGGATGGACCTAAGGATCGTTGGCATCAGTCAGAAGGTATGTTCGCCGGCGCCAAAAACAACCCGAACCACAAGCGCGATAACCTCGAGTCGAACGCCGTCATCCAGCAGAAGGAACTCGGCGCAGTCACCGGTGCCTTCCTGGCCCCGCAGCTGCAGACGGACGATGGCAACCACGACACGGCTGACCTGCACGCTCGGGAAGATCTTCTCCTCGACCATTACAGTTCAGTCCCCGGCCAGCCGGGGATCAGAATCCCGATCGACCGTGCGATGGAAGTCATCGCCGCGAAGGGCCTTCCCGTAGCGGCTTCATCCCAGTCGACTTTGATGGCGGGCGACGAAAAGCACCTCCCCACTCTGCCGCTCACCAGTGGTTTCGCCCGGACCGGCTATGAGCTTGACGCCATCGAAGCACGGCATCAGAAAATGGAATACAGCAACGCAGGCAAGGCTGAGCATGCGCAGATAGCGCCGCTCAAGTAGTCCATCAGCCGTAAAATAGAGATAGGAACCAATATGAAGTTTACTGACACAATCCGCCGTAGTCTTGGTCTCGCAGCCCTCGGCTGCCTGCTCCTCGGCGGTTTTGTGTCGCAAGCTGCTTCTGCGCAGGTGACGTCCTACGGCGACAAGTCACAGGGTGATAATCGCGGCGACGAGCTCCCCAACGTCCTCCAGAAGGTCGGCGTCACCCAGCGTCTAAACCAGCAACTACCACTTGGCGCCACTTTTGTGGACGACGAAGGCAAGACCGTTCACCTTGGAGATTATTTCGGTAAGCGCCCTGCCATCCTCACTCTGGTCTACTTCAACTGCCCCATGCTGTGTTCGGAAGAGCTTGACGGCCTGACCAGCGCTCTCGAAATGGTACACCTGGTTCCCGGCAAGGACTTTGACGTCGTGATCGTGTCGATTGATCCGACTGACACCCCCGCCCTGGCCGCCAGGAAGAAAGCTTTCTACCTGAAGCGCTACGGAAAGCCAGAAACCGCCGCAGGGTGGCACTTCCTTACAGGTCAAAAGCCGTCAATCGATGCAGTCACTGACGCAACTGGCTTCGGCTACGTCCGTGTCCCCGGGCCCGATGGCGAGCTGACCCAGTTCGCCCATGCCAGCTCGATCGAAGTAGTCACAACCGACGGCAAGATCGCCCAGTACTATCTCGGTGTCGAGTACTCGCCGAAAGACGTTCTTCTCGGTCTGATTGAGGCTTCCGGCAACAAGATTGGTTCGCCCGTCGCCAACATTCTCACCTACTGCTACCACTATGATCCCAACGCGCACAAGCATTCGCTCATCATCGCGCGCGTGGTTCAGGTAGGCGGAATGCTGACCGTTGCAAGCCTCGGCGGCTTCATGTTCCTCATGTTTCGCAAAGATCTCAAGCTCGGGCGCGACCACGATTTGCTTGGCAATAACGATTTGGGCAACACTAATAAGTTCAAAGGGTAACGATGCATATTAGTCCGGTTCTGTGGCAATTTTTGACGAAGTGGCTGACCGCCTCCGCGCTCTTCCCCCGGGAAGCGTCGACCATGGCTCCGTGGGCTGATGCCCTTTATTTCTTCCTGATCGGCATGACGATCGTCGGTCTCGTCCTCGTTGGCGCGTTGATGATTGGCTTCTCCATCCGTTACCGCAAGGCGCGGAATCCGGTTGCGACGCAGGTGGAAGGCTCCACCCTGCTTGAAGCGACTTGGACCATCATTCCGCTCGCCATCTTCCTCGTCACGTTTGTATGGGGAGCGCTCCTCTATTTCCGTATCTATAACCCGCCCGCCAACTCGATGAACATCTACGTCGTTGGCAAGCAGTGGATGTGGAAAGCCGAGCATCCCGGCGGTCAGCACGAGATCAACGCACTGCACGTTCCGGTTGGCCGTCCTGTACAGCTCACCATGATTTCTCAGGACGTGTTTCACTCCTTCTCAATCCCTGACTTCCGCGTCAAGCGTGAAGTAATTCCTGGTCGCTATTCAACCGTTTGGTTCCAGGCGACCGAGCCCGGTGTTTACCATATCTTTTGCACGCAGTATTGCGGAACCAAGCACTCCGGCATGATCGGTGAAGTCACCGCACTCACCCCGGAGGATTACCAAAAGTGGACCGAAACCAGCACTTCCGGGATGAGCCTGGCGCAAAATGGCGAGCGTCTTTTCGCCTCTATGGGCTGCAACGCTTGCCACTCCGGCAACGCGGCTGCCCGCGGCCCGAATCTTGCCGGTGTTTATAACTCGCACCTCCAGCTCGCGTCCGGAAGCTCCGTTCTCGTCAACGATGCTTATCTCCGCGACTCCATCCTGAACCCGTCGCAGCATGTCACGGCTGGCTATGCGCCGATCATGCCGACCTATCAGGGACAGATTTCCGAGGACGGCCTCATCGACCTCGTCGAATACATCAAAACGCTAAACACCAACTACCGCATCCAGCAAACCACGGATCCAGTCGAAACGACCCCGACGACCCAAACCCAGCTACAGCAGCCGGCCACTCCCGGGATGGTGAAGTAACATGGCAACTCTACCGAATTCAATCGTCAATATTCCCGACCAGACCACCGCTCGGATGCCCAAGCGCAGCTACCTCAACAACGAGGACGGCCTTCTCTCGTGGCTGCTGACCGGAGACCACAAACGCATCGCGATCCTCTATCTGATCTCGATCACGTTCTTCTTCGTGCTCGGCGGCGTCTTCGCGGGTCTCATCCGCCTCGAGTTGCTCACGCCTCAGCCAGACCTTGTTGCGTCGGACACCTACAACAAGTTCTTCACCATGCACGGCATCATCATGATTTTTCTGTTCCTGGTGCCGTCCGTTCCGGCGACCCTCGGTAACTTCCTGATCCCGATCATGATCGGCGCCAAGGACCTCGCCTTCCCCAAGATCAACCTGCTGAGCTGGTATCTCTACATGATCGGCGGCACGCTCACCCTCGCCGCACTCGTGCTCGGCGGCGTCGATACCGGCTGGACTTTCACGACGCCTCTCTCCACTCATTACCTGAACACCCACGTGCTGACCGCGGCCACCGCAATCTTCATTGCCGGCTTTGCCTCCATCTTCACGGGTCTCAACTTCATCGTCACGATCCACCGCATGCGCGCTCCCGGCATGACGTGGTTCCGCATGCCGCTCTTCGTCTGGTCCAACTACGCAGCGTCTATCCTCATGGTGCTCGGAACCCCGGTCCTCGCCATCGCGCTCGTCCTGGTCGCGCTTGAGCGTCTACTTAACATCGGCATCTTCGACCCCTCCAAGGGCGGCGATCCTCTCCTCTTCCAGCATCTCTTCTGGTTCTATTCGCACCCTGCCGTCTACATCATGATTCTCCCTGGCATGGGCGTAATCTCGGAAGTCATCAGCACCTTCTCCCGTAAGCGCGTGTTCGGCTACACTGCCGTCGCGTTCTCGTCGGTCGCCATCGCGGTTTTCGGCTTCTTCGTCTGGGCGCACCACATGTTCATCATGGGCGTCTCCAACTACTCCGCCCTCGTCTTCTCACTCCTGACGATGCTCGTCGCCGTTCCTTCGGCCATCAAGATTTTCAACTGGGCGTTCACCTTGCAGAAAGGCTCGATCACCTTCGAGACCCCAATGCTCTACGCGTTTGCTTTCATCGGTCTCTTCACGATCGGCGGGCTGACGGGCGTTTTCCTGGGTTCGCTCGGTATGGACATCCACCTCACCGAAACCTACTTCATCGTCGCCCACTTCCATTACGTCATGGTCGGCGGCATGTTGATGGCGTTCCTTGCTGGCATCCACTTCTGGTGGCCCAAGATGACTGGCCGCATGTACCCGGAGTCGATCTCGAAGCTCTCCGCAGTCACCAGCTTCATCGGCTTCAACCTCACCTTCATGCCGCAGTTCATCCTTGGCTATCTCGGCATGCCGCGCCGTTACCACGCGTACCCGGCAGAGTTCCAGGTCCTGAACGTATTTTCGACCGCCGGCGCCAGCGTCCTCGGTGTAGGCTTCCTGCTCCCCGTGCTCTACCTCACCTGGTCCCTCAAGTACGGCGCCATCGCGGGCAACAATCCGTGGCAGGCAACTGGACTCGAGTGGCAGATTCAGTCGCCCCCGCTGACGGAAAATTTCACTGAGATTCCCGTCATGGACCATGAAGCGTACGATTACGAATGGCTTGCCAACAAAACTGCAAATGAGGTAACGACCGTTGGCTAATACACTTGCTGAAATCCAGGAGCAGGAAGTCACCCCGCCACACGGGTATGCGGAGCATGCACACCACGTAACCCTGCCGCAGCACCGTCATCATTTCGAGACGGAAGAGCAGCAGCGTGAAGCCGGCAGCTTCGGCATGTGGCTCTTCCTGCTCACCGAAATCATGTTCTTCGGCGGGATGTTTTTCGCCTACCTGCTTTACCGCAACTGGTATTACGACGCTTTCGTAGCTGCTTCGAATCAGCTCTCCGTTCCGCTCGGTGCTGTCAACACTGTCATACTGATTTCGTCGGGCTTCTTCATGGCTCTGGGTGTGTGGGCTTCAGAAGTTCGCAACAAGAAGCTGTTGGTCATATTCCTGTGGCTCACAACCGTCTTCGGCCTCGCGTTTTTAGGCGTCAAGTCAGTCGAGTATCACGAGAAGTGGGAGAAGCATCACATTCCCGGCGCTTCGTTCAACATCAAGGAATTCGTCAATCCGCCAGTCAACGCACAGGGCGTAGCTACTGAGAAGGCCTTGCCGCCTGACATGGCGCAGAAGACGGAAATTTTCTTCTTCCTCTATTTCGCCATGACCGGGATGCACGCCGTGCATATGATCATCGGCATCGGCGTTTTGTTCTGGCTGATAGCGCGAGCAAATCGAAACGAGTTCACCACGGGCTACGTCGCACCAATCGAGAATTTTGGACTCTACTGGCACTTTGTCGATATTGTCTGGCTCTTTCTATTTCCCTTGCTCTACTTGATCAATCGCCATCCGCTCCACTAATCCAGCGCGATTTATGCCGTCACACCGAAGTGGACCTGCACAACGCAGCCCTTCATGCACGACCAAAGGAGTAGAACGTGTCCCAGGAAAACGACGCCTTGAACGTTAATAACCCAGAGCACGTCGAGCATCATCTTGTTACGCCGCTGCAATACACCATGGTGTTCGGCACCTTGCTCGTCGGTACCGCGATCACGGTCGGCGCGGCGTATGTGGAACTCGGCGTGCTCAATCCAGTCGTTGCGCTCGGCATCGCGTCCTTCAAGGCAGTCATCGTAATCCTCTTCTTCATGCACGTGAAGTATCAGTCACGCTTGGTCAAGATGACGGTAGCGGCCGGCTTCTTTACCTTTCTCGTCCTGATCACCATGACCCTGACCGACTACATCAGCCGGGCCTGGGGCCTCTGGTAGTTCACTGCACGTGTTTCGATGGCCGCATCAACGCTTCTAACTAGGAAAGATTCAGCCCGGGTCATAAGCCCGGGCTTTCCTTGGCGACTTGGCTTCTAATCTTCAACATGGAGCTGGCAAACTCTGGCCCGGCGGTCCTACCTGCATGTCTAGCCTTCCTGATCTGTCCCAACTACCGCTTCAACAAATTCTGATGAAGCGTAAGTCTCTGCGGCGTCAGCTCAGCTTGCAAAGTTCCCTTCTTCCAATTCGGGTAGCCATTCTTGGCGCCAGTACCACACAGGAGGTCGCCGATCTACTGGAATTACAGCTCCTGGCTTCCGGTTTTCTGCCCACGCTCTATCAATCTGACTACGGTCGCTTTGAAACGGAACCCCTTCACGATCCGGCCGCGCTCATCGCCTTCAAGCCGGATGTGGTCTACCTGCACACCTCTGTTTATGATCTTGAAGCCGCTCCCCGCCTGGAGGCTCTGTGGTCAGCGCTAAGCCAGAGCCTTTCTTGCACGATCCTGCAGAACACCTTTGAGCTCCCGGCGCGGGCGCCGTTAGGAAACCTTGATCTCGTCCACGGGAGCACAGCCGCTACATTGCGCGCCAATGCTGCGCTGGTTGAAGCTGCCGAACGTCATCCTCGCGTACTCCTCAACGATGTGCACTCGCTCTCCGCGCGTGTCGGTCTGGAACGCTGGTTTGACCCCGTTCGTTATTTCAGCGCGAAGATCGTCACCACACCGGAGGGCTCCTACGCGCTTGCCCAATCCTTGGCAGCCCTTGTTCGAGGGCTTTATGGGGTTTCACGCAAAGTTCTCGTTCTCGATCTCGACAACACGCTGTGGGGCGGAGTCATCGGCGACGATGGACCGGACCGTATTCAGATCGGTCGCGAGACCCCTCTCGCTGAGGCTTACTCGGCCTTCCAACTCTATTGTCTAAGACTTCGCCAGCATGGCATTCTGCTCGCGGTATGCAGTAAAAATGATGAGGTCACTGCCAGGTCCGGCTTCGCCCATCCCGATTCCATCCTAAAGCTGGAGCATTTCGCCGCCTTTCGCGCCAATTGGAATCCCAAACCGGACAACTTGGAGTCCATCGCCCAGGAGCTTTCCCTTGGCGTCGAATCGTTCGTCTTCGTGGACGACAACCCGGCCGAGCGCGATATTGTCCGCGCCCAGCTCCCCCAGGTCGCGGTCCCTGAGCTCACCACGGACGTCGCCGACTATCCTCGCCTTATCGAGTCGCACCGCTACTTCGAGCAAGTCGCGCTATCCCCAGAGGATCGCGCTCGCGCTGAACTCTATCAGCAAAACGCCGCGCGCCAGGCAGTCCAGGCGCGGTTCGCAGACTACGGCCAGTACCTTGCCTCGTTGGAGATGCGCGCAGAAATCGCCGCTTTCAGCCCCATCTACCTCGACCGCATCGCCCAGCTCACTAACAAAACCAACCAATTCAATCTGACGACCCGCCGCTACACCCGCGCCGAGCTTGAAGTGCTCGCAGCCGAAGCCTCTACTGTCACCCTGTACGGCCGTCTTTCCGACCGTTTTGGCGACAACGGTCTCGTCTCCGTCATACTTTGCCGCCGCGAGTCTGACCTGTTGACGATCGAGTTATGGCTGATGAGCTGCCGCGTCCTGAAGAGGGAGATGGAATCTGCCATGCTGGACGAGCTCGTCAGCCACGCCCGCGCCCTCGGGATCACCGCCCTCCAAGGCATCTTTATCCCGAGCCGGAAAAATGCCATGGTCGCTCAGCATTACGCCAGCCTCGGCTTCACACACGTCTCGACGACACCAGACGGCACCGCTACCTACATTTTGGACCTGGCCGACTACACTCCACGAAACCAGCACATCAAAATCGCAGGCGCCTGACCGCCGGTCGCTCTTCGTAAATCCTTCTAAAATAAGGTCAGACATGCCACCGCATCTGACCCTCCACCACATCGGCCACGCCGTAGCCAGGATCGAACCTGCCGCAGAAACGTACCTTTCCCGCTTTGGCTACATCGCCTCCACCGAAATCATTCACGACCCGCAACAGACCGCGCTCGTACAGTTCCTGCAACTTCCCGGCGATCAGGCGTACCTGGAACTGGTCGCGCCGGATGGCCCGGCCAGTAAGCTCGCTAACGCGGTTCGACGCGGCGGCGGGCTCAATCACCTCTGCTATTCCTGCGCCGAACTCGACCAGACGATTGCCTACCTTGAGCAAACCGGCATGAAACTCATTGCAGACCCCACCCCCGCCGCGGCCTTTGCCGGACGCCGCATCTGCTGGCTCCTCGGCGCAGATCCCGTTCCGATCGAGCTGGTCGAACGCCGCACCCCTGACGATCCCTGCACCCCAGGCGAGACCGAAAAGCCCTAAATCAAACGCTGTCTCTCTTGGCGTTCAGTTCTTGGCTGTCAAAGCTCCAAAGCCAGTACCGGATCATGGAAAGTTTCCGGCCCCAGGTGGAACGGCCTGGTCCCGATGACCACAAAACCGTTCCGCCTGTAAAACGCCAGTGCCCGCGCATTATCCGGATGCACCCCCAGCAGCACCCGCTTTGCGCCACGCGCTCGCGCTTCTCCGAGCGCCACGTTCATCAGAGCGGGCCCCAAGCCACCGCCATGAAACCGGCTGAACAGGTAAATCCGCCGCAGCTCCAGGTCGCCTTCCTCCGCGACTCCCTCCGGAAAGTCCGGCTCGGTCAGCAGCGAATACCCAATCGGCGCCGCACCCGGATCGATCTCGGCGAGCCAGGTCTTGTTCGCCGGCGCGGCCAGGTACTTCTCCCAGGCGGCCACCGTGTGGTTCATCCGGCAATGCGCCAGCACAGACTGCCCCGGAATCAGCCCGGCGAACGCCTCGAGCAGCGTAGCAGACCCAATCAACGACAGCGTGGAAGCGTCCTCGGCAGTACAAACTCGTATCGACATGACCTTTCGATTGTAATGGGATCGAAAACTGCCACCGGGCGGCGCAGAGAATCGTTGCTTGTAGGCCGCTCCAGGCTTTAGCCTCGACACCTGGGCAGGCAAAAGACGCGCTTCAGATCCTCGCAAAATTGGTCTCGCGCCATCCGTGACCGCGCAAAAGGAGCAAACGTGGCACCCAAGTCAGACCAGCATCAGGACACCGATTTCGACAAAGCCGAAGTCAGCGGGGGACAGAGCCCAGCCGAAAAGCAGGCCGCCGCCCCCGCGCTCGCCAAGGCCAGGCCCCGTGGCAAGAAGGCCGCCCCCGCTGAGCCCCCGCAGCCTGTCGCCGATGTCCCCGAGCGCCTGCGCCGCTTCGCCGATAACGCTCGCGTCAAGGTTCGTCGCGGCGGTGAGCCGGCTGCTGAAGGCAAGTGCGTCGTCTACTGGATGCAGCGCGCGCAACGCGGAGTGGATAACCACGCGGTCAATCTGGCGGTAGACATAGCCAACGAGCTGGGGCTCCCGTTGCTGGTCTACTTCGCCGGAATCTCGAACTTCCCCAATGCCAACCTGCGCCATTACATCTTCCTGCAGGAAGGTCTGCGCGATATTGAGCACGACCTGAAGGCCCGCAACATCGCTTTTGTGATGCGCCGCGCCCCGCATGAATCGCATGAGCAACTGCTTCAAGACGCGGACGCTGCGATCTGCATCGGCGACGAGAACCCCATGCGCGAGCCGGAAAGCTGGCGCGCCCACCTGACCAAGGTGCTCAAAATCCCGTTCTGGACCGTCGATACCGACGTTGTCGTGCCTTCAAAACTGATCGACAAAGCCCAATACGGCGCTTATACCATCCGTCCGCGCCTCTATAAACTGCTGCCGGAGTACCTGGTTCCTTACGAAAATCCCCACGCCAAACACGCCTGGCACATGCCCAAAGGCTTCCTCGCCGACTCGCTGGAAGAGGATATGACCCGCGATTGGAAGGACCTCGATCGCAGCGTACCCGGCTCGCCCACTCTGCACGGCGGGACCCACCTTGGGCTCAAGCGCCTGAAGCTTTTTTGCGACAAGATGCTCGCCGACTACGACGTCGAGCGCAACAAGCCGCAGCTTGACGGCACGTCGTCCATGTCGCCCTACCTGCATTTTGGCCACGTCGGCCCCCAGACCATTGCGCTTGCCGTCGCCGCGGCGGCGGAAGCTGACCCAAAGCTGAAGCCCGCCAAAGAGAGCTATTTCAACGAGCTGATTGCCTGGCGAGAGCTCGCCATCAACATGGTCTGGCACACCGCCAACTACGATAACGTAGAAAACGCCGAGGACTGGGCGCGCAAAACCATCGCAGAAAGCGCCAAAGATCGACGCGAGTACATCTACTCAACCAATCAATTGGAAGAGGCCAAGACCCACGACGAGCTCTGGAACGCCGCCCAGATCCAAATGGTCGAGCACGGCTGGATGCACGGCTTCATGCGCATGTACTGGGCCAAGAAAATCCTGGAGTGGACCCCCGACGCCGAGCAGGCCATGAAGGCCGCAGTCTACCTGAACGACAAGTACGAAATGGACGGGCGCGACCCCAACGGTTACGCCGGCATCAGCTGGGCCATTCTAGGCAAGTTTGACCGCGCCTGGGGCAAGCGCCCCGTCTTCGGCAAACGACGCTACATGTCCGGCGCCAGCAGCGGCAAAAAGTTCGACTCAAAGCTCTACATCCAACGCATGGAAGCCCTGCGCAAAGGGTAGCGGCAAAGATTCGAATCTAACTGGGGCAAAAGCGCCGTCACGAAAGTTATTGCAGAAGTTTCAAGCTAGTGTCGAGAGTGCGTTGGCCTGCAACAGCATCATGCCAGACGTCGTCCTCATCGCGATCACTGGCCAAATTGGGAAAGTGACCGGCTTCGGAGAAGCCACGTTGGCAGATTGGCGCGCGGCGAACCTGCTCAAGCCATCCGCGATCAAACCTCTGATCGCAACGATCGAACAAGGCCTGATCCTCAGGGTTCTGGGCACGCTGCAACCGCAAGATCAATTTAGGCTGCGATCGGTGCTTGAAGCCATTCTTGGCTAATCGTACAAAAAGTGTGCAATACTCCGCTGGCTATTCGAATGTCCCGCTCGCCGTCTTCGTTACCGCGCCTTCGCTATCCCCGGCGCGCCCACCAGCCCAATCGCGAGCCTTATCGAAGTACTTCCGGTTCCTCCACACGCCTTCAGAATAGTCATCCTTGATCAACGCAAACTGCTTCTGAGCGGCGGTCTGGTCGTGGAACTTGTACGCTAGAAACCCGAGTTCATTCAGATCTTTCGGCGTCAGGCCGTAACTCGCTTCAATCGCGCGATACCCCTGCTGCAGCCGGTTCCAATCCCAATCCTTCAGGAACGATGTTTTATACCCGGGCCCGATCAGATACGTAGCCAGCTGAAAATACAGCACATCGCCTTCGCCGCCGCCCACCCGGTCGCAGGCCTTCCTGGCAAACTTTGCCGGATCCCCCGCCTCCCCGTACCACTGTGGTCGCAGGTAGTTCGCATACTTTGCATTCAGATGGTAATAACCCGGCTCCAACTGCGCGCCACGCTCATACACATCGCGCATTTCAGCAGGCGTCCAACCCAGCGCAGTCCCTACCATCATCATCTCGCTGAACCATTGCGGGTCCTTCGGCTTCATATCTTCTGAGCCCTTCAGCACTTGCAAAGCCCTGCCCGCGCGCTCGGCAAACAACTGCGCATTCTGCGGCGAAACCGAATCCCCCATGCCGTTGCCACGCGCCACCCAAGCCCACCGCGTCAGGCTCCGAGCCATCACAATCCGCGGCGTGATGGAGTCCGGCCGCGCCTTGATCCATGCCTCGACATGCGCCAGATGGTCGATCGTGTCCTGATCGTTCACCCGCGGCGAATCCAGCGCGCCATAAAAGTCCGTCAGCTTCCAGGCGCCGCCCGGCCCACGCGTCTTCTCTCGGCGAATCTTGTCGGCGTACATGTCCAACTCGGCGAACTTGCCCTCAACCAGCAAATGCTTGATCCGCGCCGCCGGCATTTCTTCCTTCACCGCAGCCGCCGTGACGACCTGCCCCCCAGCCGCAAAGCCCGCCCCAGCCGCACAGCCCGCACAAAGTACCAGCGCCAACGCCATCAGCTTACGCACAAGGAACCTCCAGCAGCAGACCTCCAGCCTACGCGCGCCATTGTAAAATCCGCAAGGCAATTCGCCGCCGTATCGTCCTAATCGGTCGTCCCGGCACGCCCACCAGCCCAGTCGCGAGCCCGGTCAAAGAAGCTGCGATCTTTCCAGATACCCTTGTTCCAGCCATCGCCAACGACCGCGAACTGCGCCTGCGCCACCGGCCGGTCACGGTAAATGTAAGCGAAAAACGCCAGCTGATTCACTACCTTGCCGGTCGTACCGTACCTGCTCACAATCGCCTGGTAGCCCCGCTGAATCCGTGGCCAGTCAACGTCTTTCACGTTCCCGTTCGGCGAGTTCTCGTTCCGCGACCCTCGCTTGATCAGGTTCTCCGCCAGCTGAAAGTACAGCAGATCCCCTTCACTCCCGCCCAGCTTGTCCGCCGCCTTCTTTGCAAAACGAGCCGCATCCCCTGGCTGCCCATCCCACTTGGGCAGCAGATAATTTGCGTACTCCTTATAAAGGTAGAAGTATTCCGGCTCAAACTGGATCCCGCGCTCGAAATTCTCTTTCACCTGCCCGTCGCTCCAATTCAGCGCCAGGCCAACGGTCATCATCTCGGAATACCACTGCGGGCATTTCTGTTTCAGGTCCTGCGATTCCTGCAAAATCCTCTGCGCCACCTGCGCGCGCCCCGTAAACAGCCGCATGCCCTCCGGGCTTACGGTATTGGCGTAACCATTGCCGCGCGCCACCCACGCCCAGCGCGTCATGCTCGTCGCCATGGCTACGCGCGCCGTGATCGATTCCGGCCGCTTTGCCATCCACGCGGCCAGGTGCGCCAGGTGGTCGATCGTGTCTTTATCCGTCAATTGCGGTCCATCCAGCAGCCCGTAGAACTCCCGCAGCCGCCAGCCACCACCGGGCATCCGCGTCTTTTCGCGACGAAACCCATCGGCCATCCGGTCCAGATCGTCGAAGTTCTCGGCAACCAGCAGGCCCTCGACTTCCTTCTGGAATCGTCGTTCCTGCCTGTCGGTCTGCTCCTGCGTCTGCGCTGCCGGCGCCACCTGCGCCCCGGCGTGCAGGGAAGAACCCACCAGCGCTACGCCAAAACACATCGGCAGGACACGCTTCAACCACGTTGGTTTCATCATCCGTCTCATCCAGGGAAGGCTCCGGTGTGCTCCGTCAGCGCTCAGCGCGTCCAGACTATAACCGCCCCAGAGCGATAGCAAGGCGTAAATACAAACAAAATGGCCGGGCGACATTCACAAGCTCGCCCGGCCAGATCCTGCTCAACATACGTTGCTTACGGCTTGGAAACCCCATCGGGGGAACCGGCCGCAATCGATTTCGCTAACGAGGCCGAGATCGGCGTCACCACCGGAACCGCCGCGCCCACAATCTCAAACACGCCATTACCTGTGGCCGAGTTGCTGCCACCCCAGACGTTGCCGGAAGGGTCAATCGTAAGACCGCGCGGTGCCGTGTTGATGATCGCGGACGCCTTCTGGAAGCCGCCGGTCTGGCCGTCCGCCCCCATGGAAACAAGCGCTGCGCTCAATTCAGAGATGCTGTAAGCTCCCGTTGCGCCGGCGGCATAATTGCCCGTCGGTGCTACTGAGTTGGCGTACCACACGTTGCCGGCGCCATCGATTGCGTTGGGCCCGCGGACGCCGCCCAGATCGGCAGCATATTGCGCAGTGTTGGCGGAAAACGTTGCGGTGCCATTGGTCTGGGTCAGGGAGTAGGCCGTCTGCGAAACAGTGCTCGAGCCGGAAGTGCTGTTGCCGAGATAGAACTTGCCGCCCAGCCCAACCGCCACCGCGTACGGATTGACCACGTTGCTGGTGCTCCCCACGCTGGTCGTCAGATAGTTGTTGGTATTGCCCAACCCAGTGCTCGGGTAAATGTCGTACAGAAAAACGGTCGTGCTGACAGCCGAGTTTGGCACGATCAGCGTACCGGTCGTATCGACCGCAAGGAAAAAAGGCGTGGTGCTAACCGTCGCAATATTGACCGGGGAGACCGCAGCCATGGACGCCGCGCCACCCACAAATTCATTCACCGCCGTGTTGGCCGCATCCGTGTAGAAGATGTTGCCCGTACCATCTGCCGCGACGGCGTAGGGCACCGTTGCCGTGCTGGTCGGGTAGGGGGTGCTGGTGCCGGCAGCGATATTGTACTTATAGTAGGGCGCGCCGGCCGTGTTGCCCGCAATCCATACGTTGCCGCCCGTATCGATGGTCAGCCCCTTCGTCCCGGCCACCAGGTTCCCCAGCGCGCAGGTCGCGGGCGTACCGTTCGGCAGCAGCTCGATCAGGTTGCTGCTGGTGGTGCTGGTACCGCCCGCCGCAACCCAGATGTTGCCGTTCGCATCCGCTTCCAGAACGTAGGAAGCCAGCAGAAACGTGCCGTAGCCGCAAGCGCTGGTGCTGGAGTAGCGGATACCCAGCGTCCAGTCCGTAGGCGACCCAGTCAAAGAACCAGGGTAGGCTGCGCCCGCCGCCGCGATCAGGCCAAACAGCGCCTTCATCCCGGTCGCGTTCGCGGTGCCGGCCGTCTTCATGCTCGCGGGGTTGACCTGCATATAGTAGGCCGCCTGCAGCGTGTCGGTCGCTGTCGGCATCGTGATCGTGGGCTGGCTGGTGACGGCAACGTTTGGCGGGGGCAGCGCATTGGCGAACAGCGTGGTGCAGTTTGCCGCCGTGTTGGCCGCATTGTTCACGCACGCAGCCAGGATATTTGCAATCGTGACCAGCTTGGCGGTTTCCGGCAGCGCCGTCACGGTCACCGCAGCGGTCGCGCCGGCCGGGGTCGCGGCAATCTGCGTTGCGGTATTGGCCGTCCCGTACGCCACATTGGCGAGCGTGGGAATCGCCAGCAGCGCATTTGCGTAGCCCTGCGCAGCCTGCACGGATGCGGGGTAGCCAAGGCTTTCGGTCGCGGGGTTGAAGTATTGCTGGACCGCGGCAATCGTCGCCACCGTCGTAATCTCATTCACGATCAGTGCCGGATCGTTGATTGCACTGCATTTGCCCAGCGTCAGGATAAAGACCGCGGCCGTGTTGTTGTTGCTGCCCGTGTTCAACGTGTTGCCACCGGCGCCGATCAGGTACATCTGCGGATCGCTTCCGGAAGGGCAGCCGTAGCTATTGGTCGTCGGAGCGGTCGGCCCGGTCGGAGTCGCAGCCTTGTTGAAGGAAAACGAGGCCTGGCCGTCGGTAGAAGTCGTTGTCTGCGCGTACTGCGTGCTTGCGGACCCATAGCCGCCCGTACCCGCGGCCCAAAGTGTAACGGTCGCCCCGCCGATCGGCTGATTCCCGCCCATCATCTTGCCGCTCCAGGTGGCGGCTGCCGTTGTGCTCGGCACAAACGTCGTGCTGGTTGAGCCCATACCGCAGCCGGTGGTCAGGAGCGTTGCCGCCGCAAATGCAAAAGCGGTCAAACGTGCGAGGAAGGAATCCTGGGCAAACTTACGCATGAGTCAAATCTCCTGGCCGGGTAAAAATCGATTCGGGTGCGTGGCAGACAGTACTTTGCCCGCCGCGATAGATCACGTAAGAATGGATTGTTGTTAACACCCGAGCCTACCCTGTTTCAAGCGCCCCGTGTTTTTTTACTGCAGGCCAGCGGAAAATAATTTCCTGCAAACATTCAATGCCATCACCGTCACGCTGAGCCCACGCATTGACGAGCCGTCACCCCCAGCGTATGCTTTTCATTGAGTCACTGCGTTTTGGGGTCCATTACGCGCAGACAGGAACGTACCCGCAAGGGGAAGCCTGAAGAACTCATCTGATAGAGCCCGCTTGTCCACACAAAACCCGAGAGCGCGACGCCTGTTCGCAGGAAGCCCCGCCTCTGTGAGGACACCGAGCAAATCGGAAGTAGCCCTGGATCCCGGAGTCCGCATCAATCATGGCAATCGACCATAATCCTGACACAACCGAGAGCAAACCCCTGAACACCGAAATCGAAACCCTCGCGCCCGAAACCGCGGAAGAGCACACCTCCCCCGCCGCCGAATCCACCCCCACCCACGAAGTCGCCCAGACCCCGTCAGAGAACCCGTCCTCGCCAGAGCTCGCACCTTCCCTTTCCGCCTCCACGGAAACGACCGAAGAGACCGCAGCCGGCGAAGAAGAGACCTACGATGACTCCGACTTCGCCGCAGCCCTCGCCAACTTTGACCGCGAGCAGGCCGTCGAAACCGCGCAGGCCCAGAATCTGACCCAGGAAGAAGTCGTCGTCACCGGCACCCTCGTCAAGTTCACGGACAAGCACGCGATCATCGACATCGGCCTCAAGAGCGAAGGCCTCCTCGCCCTCGACCAGATCGCCAACTCGGACGGCACGCACAAGTTCGCCGTCGGTGACACGATCGAAGTTGTCGTAGAGCGCGAAGAGACCCACGGCGGCGGCTACATCGTCTCGCACGAGAAGGCGCTGCGCCACAAGGTCTGGGACAAGCTGGAAGAAGCTGCCAACACCAAGACCCCGGTCAAGGGTATGGTCGTCTCGCGCGTCAAGGGCGGCCTCACGGTCGATATCGGCATCAAGGCATTCCTCCCGGGCTCGCAGATTGAAGTCCGCCCCGTCCGCAATCTCGACGGCTACGTCGGCACCGAAATCGAAGTCCGCGTCATCAAGCTGAACAAAAAGCGCGGCAACGTCGTCATCTCCCGCAAGGAGCTGCTCGAGGAAGACCAGAACGCCAAGAAGGCCGTCACCCTCAGCACCCTTGAAGAGGGCACGATCCTGACCGGCACCGTCAAAAACCTCACCGATTACGGCGCATTCGTCGATCTCGGCGGCCTCGACGGCCTCCTCCACATCACCGACATGAGCTGGGGCCGCCTTACCCACCCCCGCGACCTCGTCAACGTAGGCGACGAGATCCAGGTCAAGGTCCTCAAGTTCGACAAGGACAAGCAGCGCGTTTCGCTCGGCTTCAAGCAGCTCACGCCTGACCCGTGGCTCGACGCGACGGAGCGTTACCCCATCGGCGCACAGGTCCGCGGCCGCGTACTTTCCGTCACCGATTACGGCGCATTCGTAGAGCTCGAGCAGGGCATCGAAGGCCTCGTGCACGTGTCTGAAATGACCTGGTCCAAGCGCATGAAGCACCCCAGCAAGATGGTCAAGCCGGGCGACGAAGTGGACACCATCATCCTCTCCGTCAACCCGAATGACCGCCGCATCTCGCTCGGCATGAAGCAGCTTCAGGACAACCCCTGGGAAGCGCTAGAAGACAAGTACCCCACCGGTGCCATCATCGAAGGCCGCGTCCGCAACCTCACCGATTTCGGCGCCTTCATCGAAATCGAAGACGGCATCGACGGTCTCGTCCACGTCTCGAACCTCTCCTGGACCAAGCGCATCAAGCACCCGTCAGAGGTATTGAAAAAAGGAGAGAAAGTACGTGCGATCGTGTTGGGCGTAGAGCCCGAGAATCGTCGTCTCTCCCTCGGCGTCAAGCAGCTCCAGCCTGATGTGTGGGATACCTTCTTCGCCCAGCACCGCATCGGCGACGTCATCAAGGGCAAGGTCCTCCGCACCGCGCAGTTCGGCGCCTTCGTCGAAATCGCGGAAGGTGTCGAAGGTCTCTGCCACGTGTCGGAAGCTGTCGACGAGACCGGCAAGCAGGTTGAGCTGGAAGTCGGCGGCGAGCACGAGTTCAAGATCGTCAAGATGAACCAGGAAGAGAAGAAGGTAGGCCTCAGCATCCGTGCCGTCGGCGAAGAAGCCAGCCGCGCAGAAGTCGAGGAATACAAATCCACCACCGGCAACCGCGACTACTCAGGCACCGGCGCCGGCTCCAACCAGGGCTCGGGCGGCGGCGGCAACAAGGGCAAGGGCAACAAACCCGGCACCCCCGGCCAGTCCAGCGGCGGCTCCTCCAGCAGCACCACCCTCGGCGACCTCCTAAACTGGAAGCGCGCCGAACGCGAAGACAACGACAACAACTAGTCCTCGCCAAAACCAGGCAAGCCAGAAGGGCCGCTCATCATTGAGCGGCCCTTCTGCCGTTAGCCCACACCAAATTCACATAGCGGGTCATCGTCCTGTGTTACCGTTTTCACACCCCAGTAACTTTTTACCTTGGCAGCAGGCTTTCTCTAACCCCGTGTTTGACCGGAGGAACCGTCTTTATGCGTTCTCGTTCTCTTGCGTTCTTTGCCGCTGCGGCTGTGCCGCTTCTTTCCCCCATCGCAATTCACGCGCAGGTACAGGCCATCAACGGTCGCATCCAGGGCGAGGTCACAGACACTGCCGGCGCGGTCATCGTCGGCGCTGCCGTGCAGGCTAATGAAACTGAAACCAAAACCGTCTCCTCTGCCGTCACCAACAATTCCGGACATTTTGAGTTCCCCTCGCTTAAGCCCGGACTCTATGTCGTGCGCATATCAAAGCCCGGCTTCGCCACGACGGTGCAGCAAAATCTCACGCTCACTGTCGGCTTGACGACATCGCTGAACCTCAAGCTGCAGGTCGCCAGCGCAGACACAGAAATCATCGTCAGATCCGCACCGCTCATTGACGTGCAGGACGCCTCTTCCGTCAGCACGCTCGGTGAACTCACCGTCGCCACCACGCCCGTGCTCAACCGCAAGTTTGAGGACCTCCTCACCCTCACCCCCGGCGTCAGCATCTCGCAAGGCCCGGATGGCGACGAAATCAACATCAACGGCCAGCGCGGCATCTTCAACAACATCTCGCTTGACGGCGGCGACTACAACAACGGCTTCTTCGGCGAGCAGTCCGGTGGCCAGCGCGCCGCCGTCGATATCACGCTTGAAGCCGTAAAGGAGTTCCAGGTCGTCGCCAGCGGAGCCAACGCGGAGTTTGGCCGCACCGGCGGCGGTGTCGTCAACGTCATCACCAAGTCCGGAACCAACAACACGCACGGCAGCCTGTTTTACTACCAGCGCCTGCAGGCGCTTTCGGCCAACACGTCAGACGGCCAGGCCCTCACCAACTTCGATCGCGAGCAATTCGGGGGCAGCATTGGCGGCCACATCATCAAGGACAAGCTCTTCTACTTTACGGCCGTGGAAGGCATCCACGAGAACCTGTTGCGCGCCAACCTCAGCACCTACAACGCCACCGCGCTCAACGGTGCAACGCCCTGCGCCATTGCCAATCCGGTCTTCAACGCAAGCATCACGGATAGCCAGATCGACTCCAACGCGGACTGCCAGCGCCTGGTGCTCGTCAACTTTTACAAGGCCAATTACAAGGAAGATGATGGCCAGCCCGTCGACCACGTCATCCACAACTACGCCGCTTTTGGCCGCATTGACTACAACCTCAACAAGCGCAATCTGCTGTACACGTCCTACAATTTCGATTACTCCAAGAACCCCAACCAGACCTTTGACGTCGCCACCTACGGCACCAGTGCCAACGGCACGGAAGGCCCTGCAAAGGTTTCCACGCTGAACTTCAACCTGATCTCAACCCTCAGCGACAAGCTCCTTAACGAGGCTCACCTCACCTACGGCTATGAGTCGCGCCCACGCTCCGCTATCAACTCCAACGCCGTTCCGGATACCGGCATCGGCTTCGGCCCGACCACCTTCCGCTTCGGCCAGCCATTCTTCCTCGGACCCGGCGCCAGCGAGACTTTTTACCACATCGACGCCAAGGACAACTTCTCGGTCGTCGTCGGCAAGCACTCGCTCAAGGCCGGCGTAGAGTTCCTCTACAGCCACAACACGCAGGTCTTTGATGGCTTCGCGCTCGGCCGCTACTTCTTCGGCAGCACAGTCGGCTTCCTGCATTACGCCACGCCGGCCAGCCAGGGCCTGGCCTACGGGCCTAACATCCAGTCGTGCGGCGGCGTCATTTACTCCACCACCTGCACCGGCGGCAGCCCGCTCGCGCTCTACCTGCAGGACACCGCCGTGCGCCCCGGCGTCACTGTCCAGCAGGCCGGCTTTTCCAGCATCAGCAACAAGGAGCCGGCCGTCTACCTGCAGGACACCTGGCAGGCCACCAGGCGGCTCACCCTCAATTACGGCCTCCGTTGGGAAGCCCAGATCTTCCCGCAGCCAGCCATCGCCCCCTCGCAAACCGCTTACGGAGTCAATCTATCTGACCCGCGCTTCCCCTCGACCGGCTATCTGCCCGATCAGAAGAAGCTTTTCCAGCCGCGCTTCGGCATGGTGTATGACATCCTGGGCAACGGCCACTCGGTCTTCCGCGCCAACGCCGGCATCTTCAACGCGCGGCAAAACGGCCTCACGCAGGTGGGCGCCATCACCACCAACGGCGCGCAGCAGCAGACCATCAGCGAGTTCAGCGGCTACGGCAACCCCACCTATAACCAGCCGCTTTCGCCCACGCTCAGCGCCACCGGCTTCCCCTTTCAGCCCGGCATCACGGTGTTCGACAAGAACTACCACAACCCCCGCATCTACTCGTATGACTTCGGTTATGAGCAGCAGATCCTCACGGACTACGTCGCCTTTGCAGACTTCAACATCTCAAAAGGCGTCTACCTGACGCGCTTCCTGAACCCAAACATTGGCCCAACAGTGGTCCCCGCCAACAACTCGGACACGGTTTCCTACAGCGGAACCAAGCCCTTCCTCAACCTGGGCGATATCACCGACACCGTCTCAAACGCCAAGTCCTTGTACCGCGGGCTCAGCGTCGGCATCCGCAAACGCTACTCGCACCACTTCCAGTTTGAGGCCCAGTACACCCTCTCGGTTGACCGCGACGACGACTCCAACGAGCGTGATCCGTTCACCTTCCGCTACGCCAACTTCTACAACCTCAAAAGCGAGTACTCCTACTCTGACCGCGATCAGCGTCACAAGTTCAACGCCTTCGGCCTCGGCGATCTACCCTACGGCTTCAAATCCAACGTCCGCATCCAGGCCCACTCCGCGGAAGCCGAAACCGACAATCCTAATCCGGCTTCCGGTCCCTCCGGCCCCGTCTGCAGCATCAACAATTCCGCCACGCGCTTTGTCGGCACGGTGGACTGCGGACGCAATCATCTGCGCAAAAATAACGCCTTCTTCGTCACAGATTTTGGCGTTTCCCGGCCCATCCACCTCACGGAGCGCTACAGCCTGGAGCCCCGCGTAGAAGTCTTCAACCTATTCAACAACACCAACAACCTCAACCCGCTCAGCTCACCCGCCCTGTTTGACTTCAGCGGCTTCCTTCGCGTCGGCGTAGGCGACCCCCGCCAGGCACAGCTCGCACTCCGCTTCAACTTCTAAACGCAGCCTGAGCAAGAAACGGGAGGTCGAGGAATCCACCCTGAACCTCCCGTTTCTGCGAATCGTGGATCACGGCTTTTGCTCTTGAGATAGGTCGAGGCAGAACGTCGGCTGTTGTTCCTGAGAAAGGGCGAGGCTTTAGCCTAGACACCAACACCAAAAAAAGACGCGGGCTTCAGCCCCTGAGGGCAATGCCACCACACGTGTTGTCGATAGCCCGAATTGCCCCATAAAACAGCATTCCCGCCAAGCTCCTGATCTACACTGATCCCGGAACGCAAACCACGCGGACATCTAAGATTCGCGCGCAATCATTACTCCCCTTGGTCCGGCCCGTTTGCCGTGTTGGCTTTCTGCGAACACGTCCGCGAAACCTAGCTCGCCCGATTGGAGAACTTAAATGACCGACGACATTCTCGCCGTGCTGATCACCATCGCCATCCTGTCCGCTGCATTCCTCTGGGTTCCCACGCTTGAACTCTGCGGCCCACGCTGCCAGAAGTTCTTTCTCGCGCGCCGCACCAGGCGCGAAAACGCGGAACCCATGCCTCTCGAGCCCATCGAAGAAGTCGCAGTCGCCGCACTACTCCCCAGTCGCGTCTAAACAATTCTGCCCCGTCTCGTGGCAACACCAGGCCCAACAGAATCAAGACTTTGCAGCCACTCGCGAGGCAAACAAAGAACTTAGCCGGCAGGTCCAGACCTAAGTCCTGTTGTTTGAAGACTTTAGGGCTAAAGGGTGGAGGGGGGGTACCCCTACCCAAGAAACATCGTCTCGACTTCCAGCCAGTTTTTGACTCGCCGGTATCCGGTCACATTCACATTATGCGGCGAGCTGTACAAAATGCCCTCGCCCAGAAAGCGTCCGAGCTGGCGCGGGTTGTCGTCAATCAAAAAGTCCGCGTGCAAAATGGATTTATCCCCGCAAAACACAATGTGCGAAGGCGCAATGAACGGAAAATGCTGGCCCAACCATTTGTATTTGGCCGTGAAAGAAGTGGGCACTTCCATCGCAGCGGTCGCGATGAAAACGTCATAATCCGCCTGCAGAGCCTCTAAAACCCGCTGCGAATCCGGCATTACATCGAGCACCGCAAAAAAGTCGTCGGACCGCAGGTAGGCTTCAAGAGCATTGTGCCGATCCTGCTGAACCACATCCCAGATCCACTTGCCGTGCAGATCGTCGACCGTCAGGCTGTCTGAAAAGTCGCGGTTATAGCGCGCCAGATGCTCGGCAACTGCGTCCGCAATGACCTCATCCATGTCCACACAAATGCGTTTACGCGCCACTAGAGCCCCCTGATAATGCGCGCTGCGATGCTCATTTCCGGTTCCGCCGCCTTGCGAATCGGCGCGTCGGTTGCGCGGTTGTAGAACAGCAGCCGGCCGCAGGATTCGCAGGTCATAAATTCCCGGTTGTCGGGTTCGCGCAGGTCGTTCCACTTTTGCGGTCGCACCATCATCTGGCACGCCGAGCATTTCTGACCCTTCGCCTCAGCAACTGCTGTGCCCTTCGAGCGTGCGATGCGGTCGTAAATGCTGAGCGAATCCTCCGTGATCGTGGCGCGCTGAGCACCTGTGCGGACCATCAACTCAGCCAGCGCAAGCTTGTCCGCCGCGACGATCGCCGCAGCGCTGACTGTCTCTGCAGCGTGCTTTCGCTGGGCTTCCGCAACTGCTGCATCAGCCAGCTTGCGCTGCGCGTCGAGCTCTTCGCCACGCTCCATGGACTCAAGCTCCGCGTCTTCGAGCTTGCTGATCTCGGCTTGCGCGAAGGCGATTTCATGCTCGTACGCGGTGACCTGCACGGTCGTTGTGGCCATGTCCATTTGCTTGCGGGCGCGTGCGATCTTGGCCTGCTTGTCCTTGACGTCTGACTCCTGCCGCCGCCGCAGCGCGTCTTCCTTGCCGATCAGGTCAATCACCACAGCGCGCTGGCCGACCGTGGCCTTGGCCTTGGCATCCAGCTGCGCGACCAGCTTGGGCAGCGCAATCATCTCATCGCGCAGCCGCTTGGCCTCAAGGTCGAGCAGTTGCAGCGCCATCAGCTTCTCAATATCCGGATGCATGTAGAGCCATGCTACAAGGTTGAGCGCGTGCGGGCCAATTCACTTGCGCAGCGCGACGGAAAGCTTGTGGTCCGGCGCCAGATAGAGCAGGTGATCCGGAGTGTCCGGCTCATCGCCCATCATGAATGCGAGGGGCGCAGTCGCGATAACATAGGCGGCACCAATGCCTAGAAATACTGCGCCGATGGGGTTGACGAGTGTCGCAGCAAAGATCAAGCCGCCGCCGGCGCTCAGGAATCCGCCGGCAACCAACCACGGATGCGAGTGGTCGCGCGGGTTGATCAGGGCCTCGACTTCTTCCGGCTTGTAGACGACCGGGTCTCGGCCGAAGGAACGCGAGCAGGTAAGCGCGGCCGGCGTGAGCGACTTGACCTTGCAGGTGTGGCGGACGCCGGGCTGCGCCAGTTTGACGACGATAATCTGGTCATTCGGTACAGTGACTGGCCAGGCCGGGATCGCCGCCGGGTCAGGGTTCTCCGGCGTGAGGAAGTCCTGCGAGAACGCAGGCGTGGAAAGCATAGCAGCACCGCAAGCCAGGGTGAGCAGGTGACGTTTGAGCATGGGAGAATCCTCCTGAACCCAAGGTAGGAGGGAGGCGGCGGCAACTACCGGCGGCCTGTGACACTATCGCGAGTGGCACAAACGTTCAGCAGAAAGGGCGCTGACAAAGTGCATCCCTCGGCGGCTGCGTGCAATCCAACTAGGACACATGGCAGCCGCTACCGCAAGCATTCAGGATGTACACGTTCACGGCTCGCCCGAGCAGGTAGAGGCGCTGAAAAAAGCCGATGCCGCCTGGAAGCCGAAGGCGAATATCTGGGCCATCGCCCTGACCGTTACGTTGGCAACGTTTATGGAGGTGCTCGACAGCTCCATTGCAAACGTCGCGCTGCCGCATATCGCCGGCTCGCTGGGTGCGAGCCAGGATGAAGCGACGTGGGTGCTGACCAGCTACCTGGTGGCGAACGCCGTGATCCTACCGGCCTCTGCTTACCTGACGACATTTGTTGGCCGCAAAAAGTTTTACATGTTCTGCGTGGTCATGTTCGGTGTCTCGTCCATGCTTTGCGGACTGGCGCCGTCACTGCCGATTTTGATCTTCTGCCGCATTCTGCAAGGTGCGGGCGGTGGTGGACTCGCGCCTTCTGAGCAGGCCATTCTGGCCGACACGTTTACGCCAAAACAGCGAGGTCAGGCGTTCGCGCTCTATGGACTTGCGGTCGTGGTGGCACCGGCGATTGGTCCTTCGCTGGGCGGCTGGATTACAGATAACTATGACTGGCGATGGATCTTCTTCATCAACGTTCCCATCGCGTGTCTATCGCTGTTTCTGACGAATCGGCTTGTTGAAGATCCACCACACGTCACGCGGGAAGTTGCCGAATCAAAGAAGTACGGGCTGAAACTGGACTTTCTCGGCTTTGGTTTGCTGGCGACGGGCTTTGGATCTCTGGAGTTTTTGCTGGACAAGGGCCAGGAGGATGACTGGTTCGCGTCCCACATCATTGTCTTCTTTGCCTGCATGTGCGTCGCTTCACTGGTCACGCTGATCTTCTGGGAGCTCTACCAGTTGAAGATTGGCAGCCGGCCGATTCTGAACCTCAGCCTGTTCAAGCGCAAAACTTTTGCCATCCCATTTGTGCTGATGTTCGTGCTCGGCTTCTCGCTCTATGGAACGACCGTGTTGATCCCGCAATTCGTGCAAACGCTGCTGGGTTATACGGCGGAGCTTGCTGGATTTGTGATCTCGCCCGGCGGCGTGATGATCATGCTTTGCATGCCGATTGTCGGCATCATGATCGGCAAGGTGGACCCGCGCTTCATGATTTGCTACGGGTTCTTTACGCTTGCCGTATCAATGGCGCTGATGCATACGTTGTCGCTTGACTCGAGCTTCAAGTACATCATGTGGGTGCGTATTTACCAGGCTTCCGGGCTGGCGTTCCTGTTCATCCCCATCAATACGATCAGTTATACGGGCGTCGCACGAAGTGAAAATAATGATGTTTCCGGGCTGACCAATCTGGCCAGAAACATCGGCGGATCGTGCGGTACGGCGTTCATTGCAACGATGCTCAGCCGCGGCTCACAGAAGCATGAAGCGACCATGGTGCGGAACCTGACGCCGGGGAGCCAGGGCTTCGATCGTGCGATTCAGAACCTGGCACCGGCGTTCCATGGTGGCTCGCCGGGCAGTGGCGCGGGATTTGGTCTTTCGTCCAACGCGTCTGTCGGCACGCACGCTGCGATGGGGCAGATCTACGGCATGCTGCACCGCCAGGCCGCGATGCTGGCGTACCTGGATATCGTCGACATCCTTGGAGTGTTCTGCGCGGTCATGATTCCGCTGGTGTTGTTGATCGGCAAGATCAAGGCGTCCGCGGACGCGCCGGCGCACTAAAATCGGCGGGCTTTGTTGCTCTTTGGGCGATCGGCCTGGTGGTTCTGTTCATGCTGCTGGTAGCGGCCCTGGCCCTGAATTCGCCAAATGGGCTTCGTCTACTTTGGAAAGCTTGTAATCGGAACCGTGCTTACGTGCAAGCGCAGGTGGGCTTTCAGCGGTCGCGATTGTGAGTTCGACCGCGTCGTCGCGCAGTTGGAATATGACGAGCTCCTTGTGCCACTGGCTTTCTCGATTGCAGAAGACATACCCTTCGCGGAAGGCGACCGCATCAAGCTGCTGATTGCACCGTGAAATCGCAGATCTGGGCTGGCAGTGGACTATCAATTGCGCGCCAAAGGGGCGAGCGATTTACCGCAAGCGATTCGGCTGGAATTGAAGCTTTCACTGCCCTTAGACTCGGCTGACCGTGACAACGGATCAACGCGATCGCACCTGGCTTAGGTTGTCGGCTTAGGTTTATCGGCTTTGGTCATCTTGTATCTGGTGAAGAGACCAAACAGAAGGCCCGCGATTGTTTGATCGCGGGCCTTGCTGGCTGTAGCTTCGGGCACCTTAGCGAGGGCCAGGGCCGCCGTGAGTCATGTTGCGGACGGCGCGATGGTAGCCTTCGCGGAAGGCCTCGCGGTAGTCATGGTAAACGTTGCGCGGGACGCCAGGGTGACGGTACTCGTCGCGATTTTCCGGCGTGAAGGGACGGTGATTTTCCGCGTCGCGGTGCGCGCCCTGGATGCCGTCCATGAAGCCCTTGCGGCGGAACTCGTTGTACTCACCCGGGGGCGTGTCCCAGCCGGGCTGGAAGGCGCCGTAGTAGGGCACGGGTGCCGGTGCAGGGGCGGCGAATGCGGCGCCAGTGGCGGCGAAAATGCCGAGGGCAAGGATGCTTCCGGCGATACGTTTGGTGATGTTCATGAGGTCCCTTTCTGTTACTACGTTCGCTTGATTGAACGTAGGTTTGGGCAAGAAGTTCTGCGCAACCGGACGGTCGAATCCGGGTTGCGCAGCGAAGCCCGGCCGAAGCCGGGCTCTCGCTCAAGATGCCTCTTTCAACGTTCTCTTGTTGAGAGAGGCATCGCAACGGAATCGTTGTACGCAACTCCTAGACAGGGCTGGGGTTGCGCTCGCCGAACTGCGCCTGATGCCAGTACGGATAGGCCTTGGGCAGGACGCTTGCGGCGTCAAGCCTGGCGACCTGCTCCGGTGTAAGCGACCAGCCGACTGCGCCAAGGTTTGCGCGGAGTTGCTCTTCATTACGTGCGCCAATAATCAGCGTCGACACGGTGGGCCTGCGCAGAAGCCAGTTGAGCGCGATCTGCGGGATGGTTTTGCCGGTCTCTTTGGCCATGGCGTCGAGCGCGTCAACGACGGTGTAGAGGTACTCCTCGGGCGGCTGCGGTCCGGCATCGACGACCGACTTATTGTTCAGCCGACTGTCCTTGGGGATGCCAGTTTCGCGGCGAATCTTGCCGGTCAAACGGCCCCAACCAAGCGGCGACCAGACTAGCGCGCCGACGCCCTGATCGAGCGCGAGCGGCATCAGTTCCCACTCGTAATCACGCCCGACGAGCGAGTAGTAAACCTGCTGGCCGACGTAGCGTGCCCATCCGTAACGCTCGCTGACGGAAAGCGATTTCATCAGGTGCCAGCCCGAAAAATTCGAGCACGCGATATAGCGGACTTTGCCCGCCAGGACCATGTGGTTCAAGGCCTGCAAGGTCTCTTCCACGGGGGACATCGCGTCAAACGCGTGCAGGTGGTAGACGTCCACGTAGTCCGTGTCGAGGCGCTTGAGCGAGTCCTCAATCGACTTGACCAAGTGGTAGCGGCTGCTGCCGACGTTGTTGATTCCGGGGCCAAAGCGGAAGGTCGATTTGGTGGAGATCAGCACGTCCTCTCGCTTGTGGTGCTTGAGCGCCTTGCCGAGAGCTTCCTCGCTGCCGCCGTTTGAGTAGATGTCGGCGGTGTCGAAGAAGTTGAGCCCGGCGTCCATGCAGATGCCGATGAGGCGGTCGGCCTCCATGGCGGTGGTGGTGGCCCAGGCTTCAAAGAACTCGCCGCGGGTGCCGAGCGTGCCGGCGCCAAAGCAGAGCTCGGGGACCATGAGGCCGGAGCGGCCTAGCTGTCTGTATTCCATGTGGTGCCCTCCTGTGGGGTTGGATGCACGGCATGGAGTTCTCGCCTGCTTTCCTGGACCTGCAAAACCCTGTCGTCCTGAGTGGAGCCATCAGCCCACGAGCATTGTCGTCCTGAGCGGAGTCCATCAGCTTCATCGATGGAGCTGCATCTCTCCTTTAGCTGCGACGATCGTCGAGAGGGAATGCAGGTCCTTCGACTACGCTCAGGATGACAAAGTTTTTGGGGATGCAAGACGCTTTGCGCAATCCATGACATTGTTGCGGGGGATCACAACGTCACGGGCGGACGACGTAAGATAGACGAACGCTATGCGCTTATTCCTGATTACTGCTTTGCTCCTGACGACAGCCGCCGCGCAACAGCCCGCGAAGGCCCCTGCGCCCGTGACCTACATCCACGCCGGGCACCTGTTTGACGCGGCCTCCGGAGCCTTTCGTGACGATCAGACGCTGGCCGTGCAGGCGGGGCGGATCGTGCGTGTTGAGGGTGCGGGGTACAAGGCGCCGGCGGGTGCGGCGGTGCTGGAGCTGGGCAAGATGTATGTGCTGCCGGGCTTGATTGATTGCCATACGCACCTGGGCTCGCGCGCGGATAAGTATGAGGAGATTGACGCGTTTATCGATACGCCGTTCGACTCTGCGATTGCCGGCGTCGTGAACGCGAAGAAGACGCTGGAGGCCGGATTTACGAGCGTGCGGGATGTGGGCTCGCTGCCGTTTCTTGCTGTCGACCTGCGCAAGAATATTGACGCCGGGTATATCCCAGGGCCGCGCATGGTGGCCTCGGGGCCCATCCTTTCGATCACCGGGGGACATGGGGATCTCAATAATTATTCGCCACTGGTCAGGCCGATGATGTACCCGGCGGACCGTGATTTTGCGATCGCGGATGGGGCTGAGGAATTGCGCAAGACCATCCGGGCGCAGATCAAATACGGCGTGGATGTGATCAAGATTTCAGCGTCCGGCGGCGTGTTGAGCAAGGGCGATCAGCCCGGAGCGCCGCAGTACACGCTTGAGGAGTTGACGGTGGCGGCGCAGACGGCGCACATGGGTGGGCGTAAAATCGCCGCGCATGCGCATGGCACGCAGAGCATCAAGTGGGCGATCATGGCGGGCGTGGACTCGATCGAGCACGCGTCGCTGGTGGACGATGAGGGCATTGCGCTGGCCAAGCAGCACGGCACTTATTTCGTTATGGATATCTACGACGACGACTACATTCTGCAGATGGGCCCGCAGCTCGGCATGCCGCAGGAGATGCTCGACAAGGAGCGGCCGATTGGGCAGAAGCAGCGGGATAATTTCCGCAAGGCGCATGCCGCCGGGGTGAAAATGGCGTTCGGCACGGACGAAGGGGTGTACCCGCACGGCGATAACGCCAAGCAGTTTCACTACATGGTCCAGTACGGAATGACGCCGGCGGAGGCGATTCAGTCGGCCACGATTGCTGCCGCGGACCTGATCGGGCGCACGCAGGATGTGGGGCAACTGACGGTCGGGCACTACGCAGACCTGGTCGCGGTGGGGGCCAATCCGCTGGACCATATTGAGGTGCTGGAGCACCTGGCGACCGTGGTCAAAGGCGGTGTCGTCGTGGTTCGCCAGTAATGCCGTCCATCTATATTGACAAGCTGTTCAATGAGTTGCGCGACCCGCTGCTCAGCGCCATGCACGCAGCCATCAAGGCGGAGCTGCGCAACGGACGCGTGGATGTGCCGCGTCTGCTGCGGTCGTTTACGCGCGCGGCGGCGAAGGAAATGTCGAATCCGGTGCAGGTTTCGGACAAGTGTTTTGAAGAAAATACGAGCAAGTCCAAGAAGGGTGCGAAGCCTCCGAAGGACGAATTGTAAATACGGCGGACTGCCTAACGACTCGTTTTTGCGTCTTACTTTGCAGTAAGCCAGGAGTTTATTCATGATGCTGCTACAAAAGTTTGCCGGTTCGCTCGCACTGGTTGCCACGTTGGCTGTACCTCTTTCTGCTACCGCGCAGTACTCGTCACGCCACGCGCGGGCCAAGGCCTCGCAGCGCCGGCACGATCACCGGCACCACACGGGCGCGAAAATTGTTGTCGGCTCGGCGGCCGGCGGCGCCGTTGTTGGCGGTCTGCTGGGCGGCGGTAAGGGAGCGTTGATCGGCGCAGGCGTTGGTGCCGGCGGCGGTGCGATTGCCAACCACGTACGCGTCAATAAGGGCGTCAAGGCGCGTGAGAACGCTGATCCACGCTAGGATCCACGCTAGGATCCGCCGGGACCTCTGTAAGTTGGCTTGAAAGCTACTTTCTGAATCCGAATGAATTCCCATGTCGTCTTATCAACAGACCCGGAGGAAATCATGAAGATTGTAAAAGTAGCCTTCATCACTCTGACGGCCCTGGCCTTTGCACTTAGCCCGACCATCGCCGCAGCCCACCCCAACCGCACCGCCAGCGCGCACATGCGGCCTAATTTGTTTCACTCGCGCTCGGCCCAGATCCACGATCGTGGCGAGTCGGCGCACCACTCGTAAGTCACAGATCGCAAATAAACGCCCGGGTCGAGCTTACGCTCCCCGGGCGTTTTTTATGAATTCGCTGACTTTTTGCGGGTCCTTCAGGCCGGGCTCACGCTCTACACCGCTCGCCACGTCGACCCCCCAGGGCTGCACTTTGGCGATAGCCTCGGCGACTGTTTCCGGACGCAAGCCTCCCGCGAGGATCACCTTACTCCCGCCATGTGCGGCCAGGACTTTGCCAGCTTCGGCCCAGTTGAAGGCGACTCCCAGCCCACCGGAAGAGCCTGCTACTTTGGCGTCGAGCAGCGCACGGCGCCCGGGTGCTGCGTTGTGCAGGCTTTGAAGCGTTGCGCTGACGTTTGCTGCGGCGTCGGCCTCGTCAAGGGCCCAGTGAACGGTCTGGATGATGGCGATTTCAGGGCCCAGGAGAGTGGCCAGGCGCAGGCTGTAGTCGGCGTTGAACAGGCCGTGCAACTGCACGGCGGACAGCCCCGCATGCCTCGCTGCATCAGCGATTTCGGCGGCAGGCAGGTATCCGAAGACGCCTACACGCTCCACGTCTGCTGGCAGCCCCGCGGTGATGTCACGGACCTGCCCGGCGTTGACCTGGCGCTTGCTGGGCGCGAAGACGAAGCCTACGGCATCGGCACCGGCTTCTGCGGCTTGTAAGGCGTCCTGGAGCGTCGTGTTGGCGCAAATCTTGACCCACATGGGCCTAGTTTACGTGGATCCCACTCAGCGCAAAAGGCGCGATGGATGGGCCACACAGGCTACATATTGTGGATCAGAGCTCGGAGGCGTAGTCGACGCCCATCAGCAGAGCGAGCGCGGCGGCGGGGTCGGGCTGACGCATCAGCGCCTCGCCAACCAGAAAGCCGTCGTAGCCCGCAGCGAGCAGCGATTCGACCGCCGCCGGGCTTCTGATGCCGCTTTCCGCGATGCGCAGCACGTTGGCCGGCAGCCAGCGCACCAGGTCAAGCTGGGCCTGCGGGTTGACCGTCAGGGTTTTCAGGTCGCGGCTGTTGACGCCGATGACTTCAAAGCCCAGGTTCACCGCGCGATCGAGCTCTTCGCGATCATGAACCTCGCAAAGGATGTCGAGGTTCAGGTTACGGGCGGCCGTGGCAAACGTCTTCAGGTCATCGTCCGTATGGGCGGCGACGATCAACAGAATGGCATCCGCCCCTGCCGCGCGCGCCTCCAGGATCTGGAACGAGTCCAGGATGAAGTCCTTGCGCAGCACAGGAATCTTGACGGAGTCGGAGACCAGGGTCAGATCGTCGAGCGAGCCTTTGAAGAACTCTTCATCAGTCAGAACCGAGATCGCCGCGGCACCCACACTTTCAAAGCTGCGTGCGATAACCGCCGGACGATAATCCTCTCGCAGCACGCCGACGGAAGGCGAGGCCTTTTTGCATTCGGCAATCATGGCCGGACCCTTGGTAGCGGCGGTGCGAAGGCCGGCGGCGAAACCACGCGGCGTGTGGGCAGCGGCGTTGCGCTCAAGTGTCTGCATGTTGGCTTGCGCTTTGCGGTCCTGAACGCGGATCAGCGTGGCCGCCATAATCTGGTCAAGGTACGTGGGCATAGAGTTTCTGAGTCGCTTTTGAGGTGCCCGGTTGCTTCATGCGGAAGCTAAAAACCCCTCAGGCACACTCGCTTGGAGTAGAGCTTGAGGGGTCAAGGTGATGCTCAATCTTTGGTGCCGAAGAAGGGACTCGAACCCCCACACCCTTGCGAGTACGTGGACCTGAACCACGCGCGTCTGCCAATTCCGCCACTACGGCACTGCTGTACAACAGGCAAAGCGACCGTGTGATCAACGATGCGCTGGATTGATTCTCGCAAAGTTGGCAAGGGGTGTCAATTGACGTGTCTTGCTTCGACTTCGCGCCGGTAAAAGGTTTATGCTGCTTTCAATGTCGAATGAAGTTTTGCCGCCGCCGAATGTGCCGTTGGACGTGATTCCGGAAGAGCTCGCGATTGAGATTCGCAAGCTCGCCCATGACCTTTCAAACGCGCTTGAAATTATTGTGCAGACCAGCTATCTGCTAAGCACCGCGGAGCTGAAAGAGCCGGCGAGCGACTGGCTGGGAATGCTCGATTCCGGCGTGAACAAGGCGCTTGACATCAACCAGAACCTGCGGAACTACATCAAACTCCACGCGCCGCGCTAGGGCCTGGGAAGCGCAAACGGAAGCAGATCCCTGCGGGGATGACAACCAAAGTACGGCTTCGACTCTTGGTTGTCATCCCCACAGAGATCTGTTTTTCGCTTGAGCCGGCCTATGCTTTCTTTTTTGCAACAACCTTCTTGGCGACGACTTTCTTCGCGGCCACGACTTTCTTTGCCGCTACCTTTTTTGCCGGCCGGGCCTTCGCCGATCCAGCCGCGATGCCGGCAGCAAAACCCGCCGCCAGGCCAGCCTTTGGACCTGCTGCTTCCAACTTTTTCAACTTCGCTTCATGCGAGTCCAGCAGCTTCTCAATCGACTGAATCAGCATGCGCGTCTGCATCGGCTTGACGAGCATTTTGTCCGCGCCCATGTCCTGCCAGTCGTCGTCCGCGACTGGAAAGGCGGTCAGCAGCGCCACCGCCGGGTGGTACGGCGCGGTGCGTGCGGCGACGATCACTTCCCGGCCGGACTCCTCCGCTTCCATGCGCATGTCGGTGATGACCATGTCGTACTTGCCGGTCTTGATCTTCAGCTTGGCTTCGCGCGCGCTTGCGGCGGTGACCACGTCAAACCCGCTGATTTCAAGCACTACTTTCAACGTCAACAGCACGGCCACTTCATCATCGACCAGCAGAATCTTGCGTTTCATCACTATCCCTCGTGTATCTATCGATTCTCAGGCTCTCATCCTCTGCCAAAAACCGCAAACAGACAAGACAGAACGGAACCGGATCAGGCGGATAAATGCGAATAAGTGCGGACTAACCCATTCCTCGATCCGCACTTGTCCGTCTCGATCCGCTTGATCCTGTTACGTCTTGTCTCGCCGTTCCAGCGCAGTGCTATACTCTACGTTGCGACGTGTGACTTGCCTGCAAGCTGACCGGCCCCGCGCCCCGCACACAACTTCTAACCCCATGCATGGCGCAGCCCGCGGGCACGCTGTGGAGGCCGATTATTCCACCGATTGATAAGCGTTCCATCAAATCCTTTATCCGCACGAACGAGAAGATTCGTGCACGCGAAGTCCGTGTCATCGACGAGAATGGCGAACAGCTCGGCGTGATGGCCCCGTTTGAAGCACTGAAAATGGCGCGTGAAAAGTCGCTCGACCTGGTCGAGATTTCGCCCAACGCCGTGCCGCCCGTCTGCAAAATCCAGGACTACGGCAAGTATCTGTATGAGAAGGACAAGTCCGACCGCGCGGCGCGCAAGAAACAGAAGGTCATCGTCATCAAGGAAGTCAAGTTCTCGGTCACGGTGGACGAGCATGATTACGTGACGAAAAAGAACATGGCCGTGCGCTTTCTGGGCGATGGCGATAAGGTGAAGGCCAGCCTGCGATTTAAGGGCCGGCAGATGGCTCATCGTGACCTGGGCTACAAGATCATCAATCGCCTGATCCTGGATATTGGTGACGCGGGTACGGTCGAATTCATGCCGCGCATGGAAGGCACCACGCTACACGCGATCCTGGCTCCGACCAAGAAGGCTGAAATCCAGCAGCCGCCGGCAGTGAAGAAGGCTGCGCCTGCTCCGGCCGCTGCTGCGCCCGCGCCTCCGGCTGTTGATGCTCCAGTCGCCGCCGCAGATCCAACCGCGTAACGACTGATGGGTGCCCATTCATCTCGCTCCTGACGATGAGTGGGCTGCAAGATGCCAGACGTGGGGCCTGTTTGGATTCAAGATCCCACTCATCGCAAACGACGCTATGAATGGGCTACCAGGATTCATTTTGCGTAGAGACAAAGCGAAAGCCCGCCACAAAGGCGGGCTTTCTTGCTTCTGAAGCAGGGAATTATTCGCCCTTTTGGAGCAATTCGCCGAGCTCAATGATGTGCTTCGCGTTGGCGTTCTCGCCTTCGCCGCCAACCTTGACGGTGTCTTTGCCCAGCTTGACGCAGAGCTTCTTGATGGCTTCGCCGTCCAGTTCGCCAGCCGCAAGCAGCTTCTTGAGCTTGCCCAGGTCCGTTACGACTGCCTTAACGCCCTCATGGTCATGCTTGCCGAGATACTCTTCCCAGCCTTCAATGTTCTTCGTTGCTTTATCGACGGTGAAAGACTTTGCGCCCTCTTTAAGCGCGGTGATCGTGGTTGCTAAACGTGTCGTTGGCATTACTTTCCTTGCTCCCGATATAGGTTGGGTTGCGCTGAATCGTAGGCCGGCGTACCGGTACGGCCTTGCTGTCAGGCGGTGGGATGCGCGCTGCCAGGTTCGCGGGTACGGGGCGAATTGATGCCATGCAAAAGCCGCTCGCCGGTTTCGACGAGCGGCGTTTGAGGGGGCTTGCCCTAGAGCTGCGGCGGGGTGGTAGCAGGCGTTGACTGCGGGGCAGGTAGCTGGCTGGGTGCGACCGAAGGCAGCGTGGGCAGGGTTTGAGCGGGGCCGGGAGCGTCCTGAATACGCGTGTCGGAGTTCACAGGAGCAACCGGAACGCCAGCCGCCGGTACGACGCCGGTCTGGGCTGGGCCGGGCGCATCCTGAATGCGGATTTCCTTCTGGCGGGCCTCCTGCTGCTTCTGCGCGATAGCCACCTGCTGATCATTCAGCCGCTGCGCGTTGGCGGACTGCGCCTGCTGTTGCTGGAGCAACTGCTCGTCTGCGGCCTTCTGGCCGGCAGCGTGCGCGGCCGTCTGCTGCGTGGCAGTCTGGGCGGGCGCGGTCTCCATCGGCAACGCGACGACGGCCGGACGAGCGCTCGCCGCGGCTGCGACCGATGCCCTGCGACGCGCGGCTCGCTTGGCGGCGGCAATCTGCGCCGGGGTCTGGGTCGTCTGCGCTGGGGTTTGGGACGTAGAAGTCTGGGCCAGGGCAGGGCTCAGGAAAGCGGCAGAAAGAGCTAAACAAAGAAAAAGACGCTGCATGGGATCACCTGCTTATTCGATGCGGAGCGGAGGCAATCGTTAGCTACCGCCCTTTTTTACGATTGCTTTCTTTGCCTGCGCCTTCGACGCTTCTGTCTTCTTCGCCACGGTCTTCTTTGCCGGACTCTTCTTTGCAGGGGACTTCCTGGCCGAGGAGCTGGCAGCGGTAGTCTTCTTCGCTGGCGACTTCTTCGCTGCGGACTTCTGGGCGAGATGCTCCTTGGCAGCACGCTTTTTGGCCGCGGCTTTCTTTGCTGCAGGAGTCTTCGTGGGGTCCGGTGGTAACTTGCCGCCCGCCCTGCGCGCTTCAGAGAGCCCGATCGCGATGGCCTGCCTGGGGTTTGTGACCTTCTGGCCGCTGCTGCTCTTCAGCGTGCCATGCTTCAATTTGTCCATCTCACGCTCGACCAGTTCCGAAGCAAGCGGTCCGTACTTTTTGGCAGCAGCCATAAGTCACCTCTCTGCAATAGGAGAGGGTAAAGATGACGAGGTGTTGCCTCCGTGAATGGCCACGGCTTCAGCCGTACTCTTAAGCAAGATGTCGGAGATAGGGAAATCTCTGTGGCGGAGTTGCGGAGAGGTCGACAGCTGAGGATTGGCAACTGTTCCAGTCAATTTACCGTTTAGATAGGAGTCGATCCATGCCAACGCGGAATATCAACCTGACCGACCATTTCGATAACTTCATCGAGCAAGCTGTTGCTGCAGGCCGCTTTGGCAACGCCAGCGAAGCTGTCCGGGCGGGCCTGAATCTGCTTGAGCGTGTGCGACCTAGCCCTGCATCTTCCTGAGTACCTTGAAGATGAGTAGCGGTGGGGACGAGCTAAGCTAGCTTCACAGAGGCGGCGCGTTCGCTTTTACCGCTGAGCTCGCCGGCGCGGGATTCGGCGTAGGCGGCTGCGCCTAGCAGGGCGCAGGTGTCGTCCAGGATGACGCGGACGGGGATGGCTTCGAGGATCGGGCGCATGCGGCCTTTGTCGAGGAAGGCGTCGGTGAAGGCTCCATTTTGTAGCGTTTTGAGTATCTTGGGGGAGATGCCGCCGCCCAGGTAAATGCCGCCCATTGCCAGGACTTTCAAGGCTACGTTGCCACATTCGGCGCCGTAGGCGGAGGCGAACATTTGCATGGTTTCATAGCAGATTTCGCTGGAGCCATCTTCTGCGCAGCCGCCGATGACGGCGTTGGGATCCTCCGCGGCGAGGCGCTCTTTAAGCCACTGGGGCTCTTCCATCTTCTGGTCGTCGCGCAGGAAGCCGTAGATGTTCTTGATGCCCAGGCCGCTGACGACGCGCTCAAACGACACTCGTCCGTTGAGCGTGCGCAGCAGGTATTCCAGCAGCGCGACTTCCCGGGTGCCGCGTGCGGCGAAGTCAGCATGGCCGCCTTCTGACGGCAGCGGGCGGTGCTGTTTGCCATCCCAGATGAGCAGGCACTCGCCCAGTCCGGTGCCGGCGGAGACCAGGCCGCGGTGCCCTACGGACGCCGCATCGCCCACGTGGAGCGCGAAAATCGAGTCTTTTGACAGCTCAGGGACGCCGTACCCGTTGGCTTCAAGATCGTTGATCAGGAAGATGTGCTCGATGCCGAGCGAGGTCTGGAGGAGGCGCGCGTCCAGCACCCAGGGTAGGTTGGTGAGCTTCAGGCGTCCGTCGCGCACGGGGCCGGGGCAGCCAAAGCAGGCGGCGGCGATGCTGCTCAGGTCTTCTGCGGGGCGGTCGCCTTCCGGGCCGAGGAAGCGCTTGACGATGTCGTCCAGCGAGGCGAACTCATGGGCGGGGAACTTCTGGTCGCGGATGGGAGCGAGCTTGCCGTCGGCGAAGTTATACAGGGCTAAGTGGACTTTGGTGCCACCTACATCGCCGGCGAGAATCATGGGGCTCCTGAGCTCTTGAAGCAAGGATGCGACTGCAGATCCCCTTCGGGGATGACCAACAAAGAGGCAGGGGGCAAAGGCAACAGCAGATCCCTACGGGATGACAACCAAAGTCTAATGCAGGTGCAGGACGGTGGACCCGTGGGGGGCGATTTTGGCGGCGGCGGCCTGATCGAGCAACAGCGTCAGCTTGCCGCTGGCGGGGCGGATCAATTGGGCGGGCCAGGATTCGGGGTCGTAGGTGCCGGCCCAGACGGTCTTGATCATGTCGGCTTTTTCATCGCCTTCGATCAGGAAAGCGACCTCGCGGCCCTGGGTTATGACCGGCCAGGTCAGGGTCAGGCGCCAGGTGTCTTTTTGTGGGACGTGGTTGGCAATGACGATGTTCGTCATGTTGTTCAGGCCTTCCGTGTGCGGGAAGAGGGAGGCCGTATGCCCGTCCGGGCCGAGGCCGAGGATGATGAGGTCGAATGTGGGTGTTTCTGCGCCTTCGAGCTTGAAGCCGTTGCGGATCTCCGCTTCGTAGCGGGCTGCGCCGTCTTCCGGGTCGAGCTCGCCTTCCATGCGGTGGACCTGGGAGGCGGGAAGAGGGACCGCGTCCAGCATGGCCTTTTTGGTCATGCCGTAGTTGGATTCGGGGTCGGTGGGGCCTACGCAGCGCTCATCTACCCAGAAAAGCTGGAGCTTGTCCCACGGGATGCGGGCCAGGTAGGGCTGTTGCGGGTCAGCCAGCAGGGCGAAGACTGCCTTGGGGGTGGACCCTCCGGAGATGGCGATGCGCGCTCTTCCGCGTGCGGCGACTGCCTGCTCTGCGGCGTGGGTAAAAAGCTCTGCTCCGGACACCGTGGTTGCGGCTGCATCGGGAAATACCTGAACGTTTACATCGACAATACGGGGCAAGGGCTTCTCCGGGAATAAGATCGCGCCCGTCCGGTGGGGAGTCCGGACGGGCGATTGTTGCGCGCAAAGTGACCACGAACGTGCATAAAGTGATATCTCAACGATACTTCCTGTTGCCAGTGAAGCGAGCTACAGATCCCTTGGGAGGGATGACAAGCCAAGTTTAGCTTAGAGCTTTCTCCATTTGCGTCCGTCGGCTTTGAGCATGGCGTCTGAGGTGGGTGGGCCCCAGGTTCCGGCGGCGTAGTTGGGAAGGTCCTTGACGGGGTTCTTGGCCCAGTCCTCAAGGATGGGGGTGATCAGCGCCCAGGTGGCTTCGACTCCATCACGGTGGGCGAAGAGGGTGGCGTCGCCGAGCATGGCGTCGAGCAGCAGGCGCTCGTAGCCGTTGGCGGAGCTGGCCCCGAACGTTTCCGCGTAGCTGAAATTCATGCTGACCGGGCTGATCTGCATGGTGGCGCCGGGCAGCTTGGCACCAAAACGGAGCGTAATGCCCTCATCCGGCTGGATGCGCATGGAGATGAAGTTGTTGCGGATACCTTCCGCGCCCTTACCCTGCTCATCCTGGAAGATGCTGAGCGGCGGCTGTTTGAACATGATCGTGACTTCAGTCACACGCTTGGCGAGACGCTTGCCTGCGCGGATGTAGAACGGCACGCCGGCCCAGCGCCAGTTTTCAATTTCCAGGCGAAGTGCGGCGTAGGTTTCAGTCTGCGAGCGGGGGTGGACGCGATCTTCCTGGCGGTAGCCGAGGATCTGCTTGCCATCGACCGTGCTGGGGCCGTATTGGCCGCGGACGGTGTCTGCCGGATGGATGGGGCGGATCGACTTCCAGACTTTGACCTTTTCGGCACGGACCTGATCGGCCTCAAAGCTGATGGGCGGCTCCATGGCGACGAAGCTGAGCAACTCCATGACATGGTTCTGGACGACGTCGCGCAGGGCGCCGGCGGTTTCGTAGAACGGTCCGCGGCCTTCGATGCCGATGGACTCGGCTGCGGTGATCTCTACATGGTCAATGTAGTTGCGGTTCCAGACGTTTTCAAAGATGCCGTTGGCGAAGCGGAAGACCAGGATGTTCTGGACGGTTTCCTTGCCGAGATAGTGGTCAATGCGGAAGATCTGGTCTTCGGCGAAGACCTTGTTGACGTCGTCGTTGAGGGCGCGGGCGCTCGCGAGATCGTGGCCGAAGGGCTTTTCGATGATGGTGCGGACCCAGGCGTGCGAATCGGCGGCGGGCTTGTTCATTTCGTGCTTGCCGAGCGAGTTGATAATGTCCGCGAAGTACTCTGGCGCGGTGGCCAGGTAGAAGAGGCGGTTGCCCTTGGTGCCGTGGGTTTCGTCGATCTTGGCGAGCAGCGTTTTGAGGCCGGCGTAGCCTGCGTCATCGTCGAAGTTCATGGCGAAGTAGCTGATTTTGCTGACGAAAGGTGCGAGCGCGGGCTCGTCTTCCTTGACGCCACCGCCGGCGAGGATGCCTTCCTTCATGTCGGGCGCGAAGGAGGTTTCGAGCGAGCGGCGAGCGACGCCGACGACGCTGATGTCTTTGGGGAGGAGCCCGGCCTGCTCGAGGTGGTAGAGGGCGGGGAGGAGCTTGCGTTTGGTGAGGTCGCCGGACGCGCCGAAGATGACGACGACGCAGGGGTCGGGCTGGCGTTCGGGCTTTTGCGCGGTGGTGCTGGCTTTTACTTCAGGAATGGCCATAGTGTCCTTTATAACGTAATTTGGGGTGGTTGAGGCGGAAGGGAGTAGCTCATCCGGCATCTATAAGCCGCGCTTGCAGCGCTTTGCTGCTTTGGGCTGATGTCCCTGGGGCTTGCGCCCCAGGCTGGTATCAGTCGGGCCTTTGGCCCTGGATTTGTGAAGAGTTCATGGGCATTGCCGGGCCGGACCGCAGGTTTCTCCGCTTTGCTACGAAATGACAAAAAGGCTATGGGGTGGGGAAGTCGGCGTTGAGGGCGGTTTCGCGTCCGGCTTCCAGGTCCTTGCGCCACTGCTCGACGCGGGCGGTCATGCGGTCATGGGCGGATTTGCCGAGGAGGAGGTGCTTGGGGGCGGTTTCGGCTTCGACGGCGGCGATCATGGCGGCGATGGCCTTGGCCGGGTCGCCGGCTTGCTTGCCGTCATTGTCGGTGAAATACTGGCGGGTTTTGCCTGCGGTGGGGATGTAGTCGGGGATGATGTTTTGCGAGATATCACCGGAGCGGCCGAGGAATTCGGTGCGGAAAGGGCCAGGCTCGACGACGATGACCTTGATGCCGAGGGGTTCACACTCGCCCTTCAGGGCTTCGGACAGGCCTTCTACCGCGAATTTTGTGGCGTTGTAGTAGCCGATTCCGGGGCTGGCGATGAGGCCGCCGATCGAGGACAGGTTGAGGATGTGGCCGGATTTCTGGGCGCGCATGTGCGGCAGGATCGCGCGGGTGACGCGGAGGAGGCCGAAGACGTTTGTGTCGAACTCGCGGTGGATTTCTTCGTCGGTCGGTTCTTCGATTGCGCCGACGAGGCCGTAGCCGGCGTTGTTGACTAGAACATCGATGCGGCCGAACCTGGCCAGGGCCTGGTCTACGGCGGTGGTTATAGTTTCCGGCTTGGTGACGTCGAGCTCGAGGGCCAGGATGTTGTCGTGAGCTGCGATCTGCTCGGGCTTGCGGGCGGTGGCGGCTACCTGGTGGCCGGCTGCGGCGAGGGTTTCGGCGAGGAGCTTGCCGAGGCCAGCGGAGGCGCCGGTGATGAACCATACTTTTTGCGAGGTTTGAACGCTCATGGGGCATTGGACGCGAGCGGAGCGCGTGGCGATGCACTGGAGTGGGTGGTGTGGTCGATGAGGCTGAGTCAAGCGCACGGCTTCAGCCGCTGAGGAATGGGTTCCGTCGCTTAGTTGCTGGAACCGAGAGCGTTCCTCAGGGGCTGAAGCCCGGTTTGTTGGGCTCTTATCGCAGGGCTGAAGCCCTGCGCTTAACAGAGCTTCATCGGTTGGCCACGTACTTTTCGTGGGTCCGACCCGCCGCTGAGAAGCAAGAGATGGGCATCCGAATTTTCCTGTTCGATCCCGGCAAACTTTGTCATCCTGAGCGGAGTCTGGCGGGTTTATCGCCGGACGTAGTCGAAGCACCTGCATGTCGCCTGGAGCGGAGTCGCTTTAAGCGGAAATGCAGGTCCTTCGACTGCGAAACGCACGAAAGAGCTGTGCGTTTCTCCGCTCAGGATGACAAGGTTGTGGGAGCGGGAGGACAAGGTTGTGGGGAGCGGGAGGACAAGGTTGTAGGGAGCGGGATGACAAGGTTGTGGGAGTGGGAGGACAAGGTTGTGGGGAGCGGGAGGACAAGGTTGTGGGGAGCGGGAGAAGGTGATGCAGCCGCCTGGGTGCTAGGCGTGGAGTTCGGTAACGCCCTGATCGCCGGCTACGAGGGCCATGGAGGCCATGTTGAGGAAGAGGCCGTGCTCGACTACGCCGATGATGGCTCGGATTTCGGCGGCGATTTTGGTGGGGTCGGTGATGGAGCCGCAGGCGCAGTCGAGAATGTAGTTGCCCTCGTCGGTGAGGTAGGGGGCAGTGCCGCGCTGGCGTTGGGTTGGGTTCAGGCCCAGGGCTTTTAGCTTGGGTTCGACCAGCGGCAGGGCCATTTGGATGACTTCTACCGGGAGCGGGAAGTGGCCCAGTTGTGGGACTACTTTGGTGCTGTCGACGACTACGATGAAGCGCTGGGCGGCTGAGGCTACGATTTTTTCGCGGAGGAGCGCGCCGCCTCCGCCCTTGATCAGGGCCAGTCCGTGGGCGGTGATTTCGTCGGCGCCGTCGATATATAGGTCCAGTTCCGGGAGTTCGTCCAGGTGAGTCATGTTGATGCCGAGCTCCTGCGCGAGGTTGAAGGAGGCGTCGGAGGAGGCTACGCAGCGGATATCCAACTTTTTGGCGGCGAGGGCCCGGATGAAGAGGGTAGCGGTGGAGCCGGTGCCGAGGCCTACGCGCATGCCGGATTGGACTAGATCTACGGCTCGGGCGGCTACGGCGGTTTTGGCTTCGTTCTGGGTCATGGTGGTGATGGTTTCATTCAGTGGGGAGGAGGTCAAGGGCGGAGGGTAAGAAAGCATGTCTGGGGGCTGAAGCCCGATCGGTGGTTTGGCTGAATGTCGAGGCTAAAGCCTCGACCTGACTCAGAGGCAAAGGCGGCTGATCGAACTTCGTGATTGCATTCATCGCAAAGGCGCGATGCATGGGGCACCCGGAGGTGGGGGCGGTTCTAACCGCAGGTTCCTCTGCTGCGCTACGGAATGACAACCAAAAGGCAAATGCGAGAAAACAATAGGCAAAGGCGAGACCGGAGTCTCGCCTTCTTTATTCGTTAGTGATGAGCACCTAGTGGGCGGCCCACTCGATCTTGCTCAGGTCGATGCCCTCTTTGACCATCTCGTACAGGGGGGACATTTCGCGGAGGTGCTTGACTACCGTGATGACCTTGTCGGAGACGTAGTCGACTTCGGCCTTGTTGTTGAAGCGGCCGAGGCCGAAGCGGATGGAGCTGTGGGCCACGTCGTCGCCCAGGCCGAGGGCCTTGAGGACGTAGGAGGGTTCGAGCGTGGCAGAGGTGCAGGCCGAGCCGGAGCTGACGGCGATGTCGTTGATGCCCATCAGGAGCGACTCGCCTTCTACGTGGACGAAGCTCATGTTGAGGTTGCCGGGCAGGTGGTGATCCATGTTGCCGTTGATGTGGGTGTAGTCAAGGGCGTTGTCGAACTTCTGCTTGAGGTAGTCGCGGAGTTCGGTAAGGCGGGCGGTCTCGGCGACCATCTCATTGCCGGCGATCTCGCACGCTGCGCCCAGGCCTACGATGCCGGGGACGTTGAGGGTGCCGGAACGCATGCCGCGCTCGTGGCCTCCGCCGTTGATCTGCTCGGTGATCTGGACGCGCGGGTTGCGGCGACGGACGTACAGCGCACCGACACCCTTGGGGCCGTAGATTTTGTGCGCGGTCATGGAAAGCACGTCGATCTGGTCGGTGACGACGTTGACGGGGATCTTGCCGACAGCCTGGACGGCGTCCGTGTGGAAGATGATGCCGCGCTCATGGCAAAGCTTGCCGATTTCCTGCATGGGCTGGATGACGCCGATCTCGTTGTTGGCGTACATGATGCTGACGAGGATGGTCTTGTCGGTGATGGCGGCGGTGAGCTTCTCTACCGAGACGAGGCCGTCGGTTTCGACGGGGAGGTAGGTGATGTCGTAGCCTTGGCGCTCGAGCTTTTTGCAGGTGTCGAGGACGGCTTTGTGCTCGGTGACCTGGGTAATGATGTGGTTGCCCTTTTCGCGGTACATCTCGGCGATGCCCTTGATGGCGAGGTTGTTCGACTCGGTGGCGCCGGAGGTGAAGATGATCTCCTTGGCGGTGCAGCCGATGAGCTTGGCGACCTGCTCGCGGGCCTTGTCGACGGCCTGCTCGGCTTCCCAGCCGAACTGGTGGTTGCGGCTGGCGGCGTTGCCGAAGATTTTGCCGAAGTAAGGCATCATGGCGTCCAGCACGCGCTGATCCATGGGGGTGGTGGCGTGGTTGTCCATGTAGATGGGCAGGGTGACGCCTTCGGGGAGGGGCTCGTCCGAGTTGGCGATGACGAGGCCGTTGTGGGTCATGTCGCTGGTGGCTTCCATGGAGATTGCGGTTGCGTCGGTCATTTTTGGTGCTCCTAAAGTCGGGTGGTGCGAAGTTCGTGTCCCGGGGGCTAAAGCCCGCGTCGTTCCGGGTGTTGATTGTTGAGGCTGAAGCCTCGACCTATCTCAAGTGCAAGAAGCAGATCCCCTGCGGGGGATGACAAACAAGTGGAGCTAAAGTGCGATTGAAACCAGGCCGCCGGCCAGGGCTGCCTGGTGCTGGCCGGCTTCGGCGGGGTCGATCAGGTCGGCGATGCGAATGGCGCTGAGCAGATCTTTGATGGAGTCATTTACTTTGCGCAACGGTTCTTTGATGGTGCAATGGCTGTCCAGGTCGCAGGTTCCGTGGATGGTGATGCAACTTGTGATGAAAAGGGGGCCGTCGATTGTGCGGATGACTTCAAAGGCGCTGATTTCGCTGGCCGGACGGGCTAACGAGTAGCCTCCGTTGGTGCCGGCAGTGGAGATCAGGAGGCCGCCCTTGGTGAGCGTCTGGAGGATTTTGGCCAGGAGCTGCGGCGGAATGTGGTACGCCTCGGCAATATCTTTGGCGGATTGTGCAGACCCGGAAGTGCTCTCAGCCTGCTCAGCCAGGTACTTGAGGGCCATAAGGCCGTAATCCGCTTTTTTAGTTAGCCTGAGCATTTTGGTGGATAATCGGTATCCAACCTGATTCTACGGCTGCGCGGGGTGCGACGCAATGGGGGCTTTGGACCGGATAGCAGGCTTTGGCGGCGGCTGGAGCGCGTGCGCGGCGGCGATGGCCTGCCAGACTTCGCGTGGGGCACCGAGCTTGTGCAGGTCGGCGCTCTTGAGTGGATAGATGGACTCACACATGCGCTGCACGTGGCGGATATCGGGCGTGCCGAAGTCGAGTGCTTTTTGGATCAGAGAACACAAGCCGCTGCGGGCCATCTCCAGCAGGCACCTTAGCTGGTTGAGGCTTCCTATTTGCGACAGGACCGGCTCAAAATGCCTGACCTGCGATCAAGCCGCCTCAAGGCCGGCGATGCGCTTGTCGTGGCTGCGCCCCACGCCCACGAGATCAAGGATGCTTAGCCTCAGCATCGAGCTATCCTTGCTGTTCTTTTCGGTCTGGATGGTGATGAACTCGAGGCCCTGGGTAAGTGCTTCGTGCCGCTCGGTCAATCTATCGAGGCGGTCTTCGAAGGTCATACGCCACGCCTCTCGCTGGCGTAAGTATATGCCGGAGTCGAGTCTGCGAAAAGCTAGGCTGCGGCGGGTGCCGCGGGTTGCGAGGACATGCGGCGAATGACGATCCAGGCGTACTCCGCGGCGGAAATAGGCGCCAGGAAAGCGATGATGCGCAGCAGCCACTGGGCCGCGTCCATGAGGTGCGGGATGGGGAAAACGTGCGAGCCGAGGACGCCGACGACCGCGCAGATCTGGATGAAGGTGTTCAGCTTGCCGAGGAGCGATGGCGGGAAGTTGCGTAGCGTATTGGTGAAGAACAGCAGGCTGGCGAGGAGGATGATGCCGAGGTCTCGGCTGAAAACGAGGATGGTGACGTAGGGCTTGATCTGATGGACGTGGGTGAGGACCAGGTAGAGGGTGGAGAGCAGGAGTTTATCGGCGATGGGGTCGAGGTAGAGGCCGAGAGTGGTTTTCTGGTGGAGCCAGCGGGCGAGCACGCCGTCGAGCGAGTCGGACAGGCCGGCGAGCATGAGGAGCGCGAATGCGAGCGTCCAGCGGCCGTCCAGGATGTTGATCATCAGGAAAGGGATGATGAACAGGCGGGCCATCGTAAGCAGATTGGGCGCGGCGCGAAATTGAGCAAGGAAAGGCAAACGGGTTGTTGACCATGCTAACAAACGTGCGCGGACCAGTAAGATGAAGACATGGACCGCAAAGGCCGATGGAAGCGACAGGTGGGGCTGGCGGCGATTGAGATCTCGTTCATTCTGTTCCTGTTTTATGCAAATTTGCTGATGGGGGAGTATGTGCGGACGGCAGATCCGCATAAGACTTTCCTGTTCGGATTGAAAGATGTGGTGACGTACAAAAACTTCGGGATTGGGTTCTTCTGTGCGGTGGTTGGGTATGTGGGGTTTGAGAAGCTGCGGAAGCTGCCGTAAACGGGGCAGGATGGCGATCAAGTAGCGCCCGGTGGGTTGCGGTTGGGGTGGTTCTGGGGTAGTCTGAATAGACGCACGCAGGCGCGTAGCTCAGTTGGTTAGAGCGCTACCTTGACACGGTAGAGGTCAGGAGTTCGAATCTCCTCGTGCCTACCACTTCCCGGCCTTTTGGGCTTGAGTTTTGGGAATCTGCGGCAGACTTGATTTATTAGAAACAGGAGCACCACTTCGATGGCAGCTAAATGTGATCTCTGCGGCAAAGGCCCGCAGTTCGGTAACAACGTCTCGCACGCGAACAACAAGACCCGCCGCCGCTGGAATGTAAACCTGCAGCCGGTGAAGGCCAAGGTAGAAGGCGGCTCCAAGCGCATGAGCGTTTGCACGAGCTGCATCAAGACCGGCCGCATCGTCAAGGTCTAGGCTGAAGCAGAGCAAGGCGTAACCAGGATAAGCAGGGACAACGGCGGGATGAGGGCGGATCAAGCTTTGTGGCTTGGTCGGCCCTTGTCCTGCTGTTTCTGTCTTTGGTTTTCAATTCTCGGTTAGTCCCGCCCAAAACTTGTCATCCTGAGCGTAGCCCGTCGGCTTTTGACGGGTGGAGTCGAAGGACCTGCATTTCTGTTCGTTTCCCAAGACCTGATTGGGGCGTGAACAGAAATGCAGGTCCTTCGACTTCGCTCAGGATGACAATGTTTTTGTGGGTTTATTTTGTGGGTTTAGAAGAGAGCGGAGCTGCCAGGTTTCGTGGGGTCGGGTGGGAGCCGGGCTGTTACGCAGGAATTTCTGAGATGTCCTTTGGCTCTGCGATGGTGCGGCCATTGCGGATGGCTCGGTATTTTGAGGCCTCCTCGTAAGCTTTTTTGCGGGAACGCATGATGCCGCCGAGGGGTTGGTGGGCGACGAGGCCGTGCCAGGGGTTGAAGGACATCATCTCGTCGACGTGGAGTTGGCGGGCGTCGGAGTAGGTGTCCTGCGGTGGCATGGTGATGCGGGCGACGACCTGCCAGGGCGACTTGTCTTCTGGCCAGACCTTGTCGGCGACTTCAATGGGGAAGGCCCTGTCTTTTTCTTCGACAGCGGCGTCTTCAGCGAGGGCTAGTTGCACTTTTACCTCCCAGACGCCGGTTTCCTGGCGGAAGAACTTCTTGATCAACTCCTCGAGCGCGTTGTAGTCGCCTTCGATGGAGATGGATTCGCCCTTGAGTTTGGCGAGGTTTTCGGACGCGGGTGCGAAGCCAATCTTGGCGACATACTGGCCGTAGCGCAAGGGAGCGACGGTCGAGAAGCTCTCGCCGAGCGGGTGCGTGGCGGGGGCGCCGAGGCCTTCCAGCTGGCCGGAGTGCAGGCCGACCAGGCCGATCACAGCGTTAGTGGCGCGGGCAGCGACCGAGACGGCGTGCTTGACGGGTTCGGGGAGGGTGAGGGTATCGTCTAACTGCTTGAGGCCTTTAAGGAAGCCGGCGGGATCCGGCGCTGCAAAGGCGTTCTGGTTGATGCAGACGAAGTCTTGCGTGGTGGCGCCGGGGTTGGTGGGGAGCTGCTCGCCGGGGACGTTGAGAACTTTTATGGCGAGGCCGCGTGGGCTGGAAATGCTGTCGGCGAGGATGTCGCCCGGGTTGGTGCTGAAGCGGAAGACGACGGGGTAGGTGGCCGGGGTGGCAAAGAGGCCCTGGGCAAGCTCGGGGGAGAGGTTGGGCAGGACTTCAAACGTGCCGACCAGGATGCCGTGCGATTTGGCGTGGACGGGGCGCGCGGCATGGCGGGTGCGGCTGGCCATGGTGCGGGCGATGTGCTGCATGGTGCGGGAGAGCTCGTCGAAGATGACGTGCTCGTCAGGGGCGGGGGTTTCTACGGATGGGGCGAACTTGAGGAAGTCGGGCATGGTGGTTTGATGCAGAACAAAGCTTCAGCATGGGAGGGGCCACAGGAAAGGCATCGGCACAGAGAAGGCCACGGGGAGGCAAAGGTATAGGACAGGCCACGGACGGTTCTTGCCGTGGCCTTTGCTGTGTGCGCTCTTCCTGTGGGCAGTTTCCGTGCTGAGGCCCTACTTCCTGGCGAACTGCAAGCTGGCGCTGTTGATGCAGAAGCGATCGCCGGTGGGCTTGGGGCCGTCCGGGAAGATGTGGCCCAGGTGGGCTCCGCAGTTGGCGCAGTTGGCTTCTACGCGGCGCATGCCGTAGCTGCGGTCCTCGTGCGTGGTGACGGCGGTGGGGCTTACGGGCGCCCAGAAGCTGGGCCAGCCGGAGCCGGATTCAAATTTGGTGTCAGAGGTGAAGAGCGGAGCATTGCAGGCACCGCAGTGGTAAATGCCGTCGTCATGATTGTTGACCAGGGCGCCGGTGAATGCACGCTCGGTGCCGCCTTCAAACATGACGTGGTACTGCTCTGGGGTAAGCTCTGCACGCCACTCTTCTTTTGTTTTCTGAACTTTCGGGATTGCCGTGGACATCATTTGCTCCTGTCTTAGCTTCCTAATTTAGATGCGAAACCTCGGCTTTGGATTGATCGTGTCATCTGTACTTTTAGGATCTGGCTGCGTAGCCGCTTTGGGCCAGAAAGAACCGCTGCCGACGGACAAGCCAGTGCAGATGGTGACGCCCGTGTTCCATGAGCAGGTGCTATTTGCGCTGCCGCCGACTTTTCAGGTGATGGCTCGTGACCAGGTGAGCGCGACGGGGTACCTGCGGGAGATGCCGCTGCGGGGCGAAACGGTTGAGAAGTGGACGCAGATGGTGTCGCTGACGGGCGCGAAAGACATGGCAAAAAATCCGCGGGCGACTCCGGAAGCCGTGGCGAAGGTGCTGGCGGAGCACTACAAGACGGCTTGCCCCACGACGTTCAGCGTGCTCGAGATGGCGACACCGAAGATTACCGGCAAGGCGAGCGCGATCATTATTGTGGGCTGCGGGACGCTGCTGGACATGAATGGCAAGGCTGGGTCCGAGCACGCGGAGCAGGCCATGATCATTGCGATTGCGGGCGAAAGCGATATCTATACGATCCAGTGGGCGGAGCGTATGCCGGCTCAGAACGCACCTTTGAAGATCGATAATGATCACTGGTTGAAGCGCTTTGCGGTGATGCAGCCGATCAAGATCTGTCCGCTGGCGGGTGGGACGGCCGGATGTGTTGCGCAGTAAGGGAGGACTTCTGGCGCAACGGGATGGGGGAACCCCGGGGAAAGCTAGTCCCGGGGGTGAAGCCCGAAGCCGCGTGTGTGGTTAATTGTCGAGGCTAAAGCCTCGACCTCTCTCTCAGAAGCAACGGCCAAGGTGGGAGCTTTACACGTCCGAGGGCTCTTTGGCGATGACTTCAATTTCGACCATTGCGCCGCGTGGGAGGGCGACGACTTGCACGGTGGAGCGTGCGGGCGGCACGGCGCCGGCCGGGGCGAGGTACTTGGCGTAGACCTCGTTCATGGCGTTGAAGTCTTTCATGTCGGTCAGAAAGACCGTTGATTTGACGACGTGGATCAGGTCGCTTCCGGCGTGGGCGAGGATGGCTTTGATGTTTTCGAGCACCTGGGTGGTCTGCTCGGTGATGCCGCCGGGGACGAAAACGCCGGTGGCTGGGTCGACGGGAATCTGGCCGGAAGTGAAGAGCATGTCGCCCACGCGCACGGCCTGCGAGTAGGGGCCGATGGCGGCAGGTGCGGCGGTGGTGGCGATGGCGGTTTTGGTCTGCATGGCTTGATTGTGCGCTACGGGATATTCGTAGGCAAGCGGGCTATGGCTCTCATTTCTGCGGGAGAGCGGCCGCTGCGGCGAGTTTGGCCATGAAGTCCTTGTAGTAGGCGGGGTCATCCACCAGGCCGACGCCCTTTTTCTCATCAATCACGAGCTCGAAGAAGGTGATGGGCTGCAGGGTTTTGGCATCCTGCACAAACATTTGCAGGCGAAAGTCGTTTACGACTGCGGAGCAAACTGACTGCCTGGGAAAGCCACGAGTCTTGGTTGTTTCCACTTCTGTGCAGCCGCCGTAATTGAATAGAACGAATCCGAGCATGAGGTCGGCTGTGTCTGGGCTGTCGGTGATCTGGTATTGACCGCACTCCTTGAGGGCGACGCGCGCGAGGGAGGTCATTTCACCCGGCCTTAGAGGAGTGCCTTCCGCTCTGGATCCGGCGTCAAAGAGGATGACGCTTTTGGCCCTTCGCAGCCGCGTGTTGATCTCGGAAGCAGGGACGACCGCGGGTGGCGCGGTGGGGACCGTGGCTGCTGAAGGGGCGCCCTGCAGGTGGGATTTGCCGTAGAGCACCTTTGCCTGGGCAAGCAGGGCCGCATCTGTTTTGCGCATGTTCCTTACGATCGGCAAAAAGCCCTTGGAGCTCTGAAACATGCCCAGGTATTGCAGCGTGCGCGGATCGAAAAGCGACACCGTGCAGATCAGAACGCCCTCATGCTCAAAGCGCAGGATCAGGTCGGCCTGGGGCAAAGTCGAAACGAAACGGTAGCGCCCGGTTTGTTCGAGGCCTTCGGCAAAGAGCTTGTAGAGCATCTGCCCGTTGCCGTCAGGATCTGCGTAGACGGAGGGATCCGCAAGCAGGAAGACGTTTTGCGCGCTCTGCAGCGCAGCAGCGACTGCCGGTATCTTTTTCGGGTCGGTATCAGCATGGGCCTGGATAGGGCACAGCATCAGCAGGACCGCACAGGCGAGAAAGCAGGCTTTGAAGTTCACGTGGCGTCGCATGCTTGGTCTCTCCCTAAGAGACTGGTGTGGTACTGCGAGAAAATAGGGTGCACCAAAAGCGATGCGGAGAGGAAATCCTCCCCGCATTAGATTCCCGGGCTACAGGGTACTAGGGTCGCTGGCCGATCTTGTTCTGCAGAGCTGCCTGCGACAAGGGGGTAATCGTCGGGGTACCAACGCCGATGACCTTCATGACATAGCTGAAGCTGGCGATCCAGAGGTTTCCGGAGGAATCAAACCCGCCGCCGTAGACGACCTGCGGGAGGTTCAGGTTTCCGACAGCGGACGCGCCGGCACTGGTCAAGGCGAAGAGCTGACCGCCATGAGTTCCGTTGTTGTTGTCGACTAGGGTCGAACCGTTCCAAATGCGATTGCTGCCATCCACAAACGAAGCGTACGCAAAGGAGGAATAACCGTTGGGCGAGGCAGTTGCGGGATACCCGCCGGTGGGCGAGGTGGCGGTACCGGTCGAATTGAAACTGAAGAACGAACCGCTTGCGACCCCGCCGGAGCTGTTCCGGGTCTGGATATTCGGCACCCAGGCATTGTTGCTGGCGTCGATCGCCATACGGTAGCCAAAGTAGTATCCCGAAGCAGAGTAGCCTGCGGTGGGCGAGATGGCGGTACCGTTTGAAGCAAACTTTGCGAGGATGGGCGTGTAGCTATAAACACCATTTGTGACTGTCGTGTTGCCGGTGCCGGATTGCCAGATGCTGCCGCCGGAATCGACGGTCAAGCCACGATTGCTAGAGGCAACGCTGGCAGAAGTACCGGGCCAGCCGCCGGTGGGCGAGAGCAGATTATTGTTGGTGTCGATCTCACAAAGGGCTGGACCGCGCGTATTCCAGATGTTTCCCGTCAAATCGGAAGTTATGGACTCCATGCTCCTACCGTTGCCGCAGGCGTTGGTATAGCCGCCGGGGTTGAGAAGGGTTCCCGCTGACGAGAACTTGACCAGGGTATTGCGGTTTGCACCGCCGTTGGGAAAAACGTCCGCCCAGACATTGCCGCTGGGATCGATTGTGATGTAGTAGGGACCGGTAAAACCGGCGGCAAGGTATCCGCCCACCCCGCTGAGGAGCGTTCCATCCGGGCCAATCTCTACGATTCCGGGCAGGTTGGTGTTGCCGACCCAGGCGTTGCCGGCGGCATCGATTGCGAGGGTGGACGCACCATTGAAGGCGCCGCCATCGATTGTGATAGCGATACTCCAGTCGTTGGGGGCTGCGGCCAACGTGGGCTGGTACGGCGGATTGGCCTGCACGAGCGAGTAAAGCTGCGCGACGTTGGTCGATGGGTGCTGAGCGATGTAGATCGCGGCGTTGGCAGTGTCATTGCTGTTGCCGGTCAGTAGCGAAAGATTGCCGCAGGTACCAGTCGTGCCGTCCGTGTTGACGCAGGCGGCGAGGACGTCGGCAAGTGTGTTGATCTCGGCCTGAGGGACAGTTCCCGTCGTGGCGACGGGGACGGCTAGCGCCTGCCCGCTTGACGGATCGATCATCTGACCGTAGGACGCAAAGGCGTTCTTCATCCCGGTCAAATTACTGGTAGGTGTACTTGCAGCCGTGTCGGAAGTGAGAAAGCCGGAGAGCGCGTAAGCCGTGGCAATCGTCGTCACTTCATTGATATTGATGAAGGTGCTGGAGCTTAGATTGACGCATGGGCCGAGCGCAGCCATCTCCGCAAAGGAGCTATTATTAGCCCCGGCGTAGAGGCCCGGGTTGCCGCCTTTTGCGAGCAGATAAACGTAGGAGCCGGCTGGGCAGGTGTAGTCCTGGCTGATATTGAAGCCGCCGTTGGCATCTGTGGTGACATAGCCGGTGCCATTGAGCAGAGAGTTTGAAAAATAGCCGTAACCCAGAGTCGATACGGAGTAGAGATAAATTTTTGCGCCGGAGACTGCCTGTTGTCCGCCGTGAACGTTGCCCGTCAGCTTGACTCCGGGAGTCGCAGAGTCTGACGCAACAGGTCCGAGCCCGCAGCCGGCGAAAGCGAAAGACGCGCCTAGGGCGCAGGTAAGCGAAAAGTACCGAACAGGACCCAACAGCTTCATGACAGATTTCTCCAGAGGATGCTCTGAGACTAGCACTGGATCTGGCAACATAGTTGGTATTTGTGGGCGGAAGGGGTGGATGGTCGTCGCTGCGGGAGGGTGCGCCGGACGGCTGGTCTAGGTTTTGACCATGGCTTCTGAGTTGGCGTGCGCGGGCTGGTGCTGCGCGTCTTTTATGCCGGTGACGTGGCGCAGGCCGGCGAGCGAGATGAAGCCTAGCGCCATGATCGAGACGCCGTTCCACTTGAAGTGCGTCCAGACGAGGCTCGAAAGCCAGGAACCCAGGGCCGCGCCGCTGAAGTACACCACCATATAGACCGTGTTGATGCGGCTGCGCGCAGAGGGCACAAGGCCGAAGATGCGGGTCTGGTTGGCGATCTGGGTCATCTGCGCACCGATATCCAGCACGACCACGCCGATGACGAGGCCGATCATGTGGATGAGCAGGGTGGCGTGCATGTCGATTGCGGCCCAGAGCAGCAGGTAGGAAAAGGCAAGGGTGGAGATGCCCATCGTGAGGACCCAGCGGGGGCCGTGGCGATCTGCCCAGCGGCCGGCGACGGAGGCGACCAGGGCGCCGGCCGCGCCGACGACGCCGAAGGTTCCGGCAATCCCGGGACCGAGCTTGTAGTTGGCCTCCAGCATGAAGGCGAGCGTGGTCCAAAAGCAGCTGAAGGAGGCGAAGACCAGGCCGCCGACGATGGAGGCCTCGCGCAGCAGGGGCTGGGTGCGGACGAGGGTCCAGAGGGACTTCATGGCGTCTGCGTAGCTGAGCTCGTGGCGCGGGGGGAGCAGCGGCATCTTGCGCCAGAGCAAAGGCACAAACGCGGCGTTGATGACGGCTGCAGCGACGAAAACCCACTCCCAGCCATGGATTTTGCTGACCCATCCGGAGAAGGTTCTCGCGAGCAGGACGCCCAGGAGCAGGCCGGTCATGACGATGCCGATGGCGCGGCCGCGATTTTCATCCGACACCAAATCCGGCGCGATGGGCAGGACGATGTGCGTCACGGAAGCAAAAAGGCCGACAAGGACGCTGCCGGCAATGAGCCATATGAGCCGGGGCGCGACGGCGACCAGTACCAGCGCGACCGAAACGGCGGCGTACATGCGCATCATGAGCGCGCGGCGTTCAAGCACGTCGCCCAATGGAACGAAGAAAAGAAGCCCCAGCGCGTAGCCAACTTGGGTGGCGACGGCGACGAAGCCGACGTGCGCCTCGGACGTATGGAAGGTGCGCGCCATCGCGCCGAGCAGAGGCTGATTGAAGTAGATGGATGAAACGCCGACCGCGCAGGCCAGGCCGAGAAACGGCAAGGGCGCACGCTCAGCAGGCTGCGGAGCGCCGGGGGAGAGGTGAGTGGTCGGAGTTGTCTGGGTCGTCATCCCGAAAGGCCTGACCACAGTGTAACTGGTTGGTGGGAGCGTAAGGGGCATCTCGGACTATGTTGCCTTTAGATACGATTACGCTTGCCGCAAACTGCTCTTGCGAAACGTAACGCCCAGCTCGCAGATCGGCAGTCGCCTGGCGGTCAGTGTCTACGTTTTGCCGCTCATCCGCATCGGAAGACCTCGGCTGACATGGTTTTAGGCCTGGCCGAGCCGGGCTGCAATGTCTGCCAGAGTTCTTAGGAGGCGACTTTGCGGCCGCTGCGACTGACAATTCGCAGCTTTTCCATGCCGAGAATCTTGCGGGCCTGGCCCTTGGCGTGGGCGGCCCAAGGGCCTACGGGGTCCAGGCGGACGTAGGCCATCCAGTGGCGCAGGGCGCGGCGGCGCTCGTTCTGGCGCTCAAAGGCGAGCGCAAGGTTGTAGTGCGCGTCCGCGTAGCCGGGGACTATTTCAATCGCGCGCTGGTAGGCCAGGATGGCTTCGGACAGGCGCTGCCGCTCGTCCAGCACGTTGCCCAGATCGAAGAAGGCTAGCGCGTAGTCCGGGTCGGCTTCCGTGGCGCGGCGGTACATGGTTTCGGCCAGGCTGAACTCACGCTGGTTGTAGTAAAGCGTGCCCAGGTTGATGCAGGCCGGGGCGTGATCCTGGCGCAGCGTCAGGATGTCCTGGTAGAGCTCCACGGCCTGATCAAGGGTGGTTGGGTTTTCTTCCAGTTGCACGGCGCGGATGAACATTTCCTGCACCTGCGCGGCTTCTTCCGCGGTGTTGAGCTGCTCGGCTTGGAAACGTTCGTCAACAAGCCGGAGGGTGCGATTTTGCGTGCGCGCCGGGCTTAACAGGCCGAGGCCGAAATCGAAGCTGAGCTGCCGGCTGACGGGCTCCATCAACGCGCCGCGATGACGGAAGGCCAGGCGCCCGCCGTGGCTCACGGCGCTGCTTTCGACCAATGCATTGCGCATGCCAGCGACCTTCTGCATCGCATCCACCTGCGCGCGAATGCTGCGGGCGGTCATGCGCTTGGACCGCATTTCACGCAGTGCACGTAGCCGGGAAAGATGCTCAAAGGAGTAGTGCTCGCCTTCTATGACGCAAGGAATGAGTCCTTCACGCTCCCAGGCGGATAGTTGCCGGGTGCGCAGATGCAGGATTCGCAGGACGTCTTGTCGGGAATAGCGAGTCACTTGGGTCAAGGTCTCAGGCTTAGGGGGTAACTCTTATCGGAGTATCCCTTGCGCGGTGCTGGCAAGCAAGGGTTTATGGGGTGTTTTGGGCAGAAATGAGTGGATATCGTGTACCAAACGAGGTTCCTGCACGAGCTGTCGCGCTGACCAAAGTTACCGTCGACTTACCCACATAGCAGTCGCTGGTTTGGTAGGCCAAAGGCTATCCGCAAGGCTTCCGCCTGTGGTACAAAGAGCTGTCTGCGAGGGGTAAACCGGCATGAGAATTACACGAGCCTTTCTGTTGTCCGGAGTTTGTCTGGCCGCGATTGGCACGGTAGCGGCGGCGCCACGCGATCGGAGCCGCGCGGTGGATGTGGCGGTACCCACCACCTGCACGCCCGCCGTAAACCAGAAGCTGGCGACGATGGTGCAGCAGCACCCGCGCGGCTACACGGAAAATGTAATGGTGTGTGGACTAGCAACCGGCACGACGGTGAACAGCGGCGGGCAGCACGGCAGTCATCACCTGATTACCGTGCAGGCTGACCTGCCCGGCGTAGGCATAAAGTTTGTGCAGATTGCGATCAACGACTCGCTCGACGGCGTGGTGACTGCGCGTTCGGGGCAAAGCGTTTTTGCTTTTGGGCAGGGGTATACTACGGGCGGGAAATGGGTCGCCGGCGTGCATGACGTGCACTGCTCCACGCATGCGACGGCGGATAACGGATGGGTGGTTGTGGATGGCGTGAAGACGCCTCCGAGCTGCTCGCGTTAGGCTTGAGTCATGACCGGAACGCGCATGGATAAATGGCTTTGGGCGGCGCGCTTCTTCAAGACGCGTGCGCTGGCCAGCAAGGCCTGCGATATGAACCGGGTGCACTCAAATGGGCATCCGGCCAAAAGCGCGCGGGAAGTGCGCCTGAACGATATGCTGCAGATTACGTCTGAGGCCGGCATCTTCGAAGTGGAAGTGCTGGTGCTTTCTGAGGTGCGGGGCCCCGCAGCGCAGGCGCAGACCTACTTCCGTGAAACCGCACAGAGCAAAGAATTACGCGAGCAGGCGGCTGCGGCTCGCAAGGCGCAAAGCCCGTTGGACCGCGCGTTCAACATCGCCCCGGCTAACCGGCCCAGTAAGCGGGACCGCCGGCTCATCCACAGGTTTCGCAACGACTAGCACTAAAAGGCCACGATGCTCTCCTTTACCGTCCGCATGCGCTTTGCCCCGGAAGATCACGACGAGATCCGCAAGATCCTGACGTCCTTGACGCACGCCTCTCGCCTGGAGCCGGGGTGCGTTTCCTACATCCCGCACTTTATTGAAGGCGACGCCAATACGGTGCTGATCTATGAGCAATACGTGGACGAGGCCGCGCTTGAAGCGCACCGGAACACGTCGCATTTCAAGGAATTCGCCATCGGTGGCCTGTACCAGCACATGCGTGAGCGCTCCATGGAGAATTTGACGGCGGTGGCATAAGCAAGCGTGCGCTGCAGAAGTTCTTTGACTCGCAGCGCGTATCCGCTTAGTATCCCGGGTAAGTCCATGTCGCGCATTCGCTTGCAATTCGTTGCTTTATGCTTCTCTTTCCTGGCGGTTGCCCCGTGCGCTGTGCACGCAGCGCCGTTGCCCGGTGGGCCGGCAAAACATCAGGGCAAAAAGGACGCGCGCGAGCAGATTGCGGATCTGGAGCAGCAATGGCGGGCGGCAACGCTCGCCGGTGATGTGCCTGCGCTGGACAAGCTGCTGGCAGATGACTACGTGGGGATTTCCTGGACCGGGCAGGTCAATACCAAGAGCTCACAGCTGGACCGGCTGCGGAATAAGACGCTGGTCGTGACCAAGCTTGATCTGACTGAGGTCAAGGTGAAGGTCGTGGGTCCGGTGGCGATTGTGACCTCGCACTCTGACCTGCAGGGGACCAACGACGGTATTGAGCTGAAGGGGTCGTTTGTCTACACGCGGATCTACCAGCGGAACCCCGCGGGCGTGTGGAAGATCACCAATTTTGAGGCTACAAGGGTACCAGTGGGTGGGCGGAACGGACGTCATGGCGGTCCGCCTCCGCCTGCTGAATAGCGCTTCAGGCTGTGCGGCGAATTGAGCTTTCACGCGATGCAACGCTTCCTGGCACGGTAAGTCCTAATTTGCGGCGGGCGACTGATCGTTGAATTCCGCTCAAGCGATCTGCATCAGAGGCCAGATGCGGCATGCGAAAAACGCTCAATTTACTTGTTTCCGGGGAAGCCGGCCGTTCCGAAGCCGGTTTTGCATCGTCGAGAATGCGCATCACGTACCTCCGTCAAGGGTAACCGCGAGTAATCACGCCTCACAGTACGCCAGTTTATTTGACTCGCGCAAGTGCCTTCGGGGTGCCTAGATTTGCGGTCTGACCATTGCCTGGCGGACGCGCTCCCAGGTGCGGTCCAGAGTCTCGGGCAGCACGCGGGTTTCGGCGGTGACGGTCATGAAGTTTGTATCGCCCAGCCAGCGGGGCAGCACGTGCATGTGCAGGTGGTTGGCGACTCCGGCGCCGGCTGCCTGGCCCAGATTCATGCCCATATTGACGCCTCCAGGCTGATAAACCTCGCGTAAAGCGGTTTCGCAGCGCTGCATCACGCGGGCCAGCTCTTCTGCTTCCGGTGCCAAAAGCTTGGCCAGCGAGTCCGTGTGGCGGTAGGGGATGATCAGCAAATGACCGCTGGCGTACGGAAAGGCGTTCAGGCAGACGTAGCAGTGGTCCAACCGTTCGAGGACGTGTGCGGCTTTCAGGGCTACATCGGCGGGCAAGTTCTCGATGCCCCACTCCACCGCGCGGATCAGATTGCAGAAAACGCAGTCGGTATCGTCGCCCGGCCAGGCGGCTAGCTCGTGCGGTACGCCCTTGCGCGCGCGCGGGTCCGTGCCCACGATGTAGTCAAAGCGCCACGGGGTCCAAAGCCTGTCCATGCACAGAGTATAGAGCCAGCGACGGGTGTAAACCCTGGTCTGCAGTTGCCGTCCGTTTACATGAGGTGACACACGCCAAGAATTGTTCAAACTTTAGGAGCTGGGCGTCGTCTGTCTTGTAATCGCAAAAAAAGCTTTGGGGAAGAGACCTGAATTTATGGCGTTATCGATTTGCTTTGGGCAACGGACGAGACTTGCAGCCATGGCGGTGCTGGCGTGGAGTGCAGCGGCACTGGGTCAAGGTGTGGGTACGGTGACGGGGTCCATCACGGACCCATCCGGCGCTACGGTTGCTGGTGCCACGGTGACTTTGCAGCCGGTCGCGCCGGGGAACGGGGAGCCGGCGGATGTCGCCGTGGCGGGTCGCACGGGGCAGTTCAGCCTGCACGGCAAGCCGGGGAACTATGTGCTGATGGTGAGGTCGGAAGGCTTCGCGCAATCAACCAGTGCGCCCTTTGTGCTGACTGCCGACCAGGCCGCAACAGTGGACGTGCGGCTACGGATTGAGGAGCAGATGCAGCAGGTGGACGTGACGGATGAGAACGCCATGGACACGGACCCTAACCAGAATGGCGACCAGATTACGTTGCGTGGGAAGGACATCCAGCAGTTGCCGCTGAAGGATGATCAATTGCTGCTGGAGTTGCAGGGGCTGGCTGGGGGAAACTCGCCTGAGATCTATCTGAATGGCTTTTCCGGAGGGACGCTGCCGCCGCGGGACACGATTCGCGAGATCAGGATCAATCAGAATCCTTACTCGGCCCAGAACGATACGAACCCGGTGAATGGCAGGATCGAGGTTTTTACCAAGCCTGGATCGGAGAAGTTTCATGGCAACTTCAGTGGCTATGGCAATACGGCCGGGCTGAATGCGACGAACCCCTTTATTCAGACGCAGTCTTCTTACTACTCGGACGGCTTCTACGGTGGTCTGAACGGGCCGATCAGTAAGAAGGCGGGCTTTCAGATCAACGCCAACATCTATAACAATCAGTCCAATACTGCGGTGAACGCGCAGGTGCTGGACACGAACTTGAATCCCGTTGGCTTTTCGGCTGCGGTGCCGACGCCTTCCACGTACTTGAATGGTTCCGCGCGCGTGGATTTAGCTGCCGGCGCGAAGAGTACGTTGATGGTGCAGTACTCGGTCAATCGCAGTGGCAATACGAATGGTGGTATCGGGCAGCTGACGCTGCCGGAGCAGGGGTATAACAGCAATACCACCGCGCAGACTTTGCAGGTGAGTAACTCGCAGATACTATCTACCAAGGTAGTGAACGATACTCGCTTCCAGTATGTGCGCAGCCGTACTCATCAGACGCCAGACCTGACGACGCCGGCAGTATTGGTACAGGGCTCGTTCAACGGGGGCGGGAATAACGGCGGGAATTACCATGATAATCAGGATCGTTATGAGCTGCAGAATTATGTTTCTGCTTCGCTGAAAGCACACTATCTAAATTTCGGTGTTCGTCTTAGAGCCACGCGCGATGCGAACAGGTCGAGTGCTAACTATAACGGCCAATACCTCTTTACTGATTTGCCGACTTATCAGCTTACGCTGGCCAATAAACCAGGTGGTGGGGCGAGCCAGTATAGCCAGACAGTCGGCAATCCGAGTGTCGCGGTCAAGGTGATGGATGCTGCGATCTATTTCCAGGACGACTGGAAGATGCGCAAGAACCTTACGCTCAGCCCTGGACTTCGATTCGAGAGCCAGGACGATATTGGCGATCATGCCGACTTTGCTCCGCGCCTGGGCGTGAGCTACAGCTTCGACCAGCCAAAGGACAAGGCTCCGGGCTTTGTGCTTCGCGGCGGCGTGGGGATGTTTTATCGCCGCTTTACCAGCGGGTATGTGCTACAGGCTGCCAGGCAGAATGGCATCAGCCAGCAGCAGTATGTGATCGCATCGCCCAAGTTTTTCACGCCCGCTGCGGCACAGTCCGCGGCTTCATTGGCAGCCCTGGGTACGCAGACGAGCTCGAGTATTTACCAGGTCAGCCCGGTTTACCATGCGCCCTATATCATCAGTGCAACGGCTAGCCTGCAGCGGCAGCTAGGCAAGGCCGGCTCGGTCACGGCGACTTACCTGGAGTCGCGTGGTGTGCACGATCAGCTTACACGGAATATCAATGCACCCTTGCCGGGGACTTACGTGTCGCAGGCGCAGCCTGGAGTGAGACCACTGGGTGGAACGCAGAATATTTATGAGTATGAGTCGGGTGGAGTGGATAGAAACCATCGGCTGACTGTGAGTAGTAATCTGCACTTCAAGGATAAGCTGTACCTTTTTGGCAACTATAACTTCCAGTATGTTCGTTCCGATACGAACGGGGGTTTCCCGTCGAACCAGTACAACCTCAGGCAGGATTATGGGCGAGCAAATAATGACATCCGTCATTCGCTGAGCATGGGTGGGAATCTTGAGCTGCCCTTCGGCTTCAACACTTTCTCTTACCTGCGGGCTACGAGCTCAGCCCCATTCAACATTACGGCTGGTCAGGATCTGAATGGGGATACCCAGTTCAATGACCGCCCGTCTTTCGCGACGGACCTATCGCGTCCGAGCGTGATTGCTACTGCTTATGGGTATCTGGATGCGGCGCCTATCGCGGGGCAAACTATTATTCCGATCAATTACGGGCATGCACCGGGGTATGTCTCGCTGAATATTGAGTTAGGCAAAGAATTCAAGTTTGGGCCGGTGTTGAAGGCACCACCGGGCGCTCCGGAGGTGAAGTTGAAGCCAGGGGAGAAGCCCGAGGTTAACCGTCGTTACACGTTGCATCTGGGAGTAAGCGCGGAGAATGCGTTCAACCATGTGAACTACACGGCGCCGGTGGGAGTGCTTAGCTCGCCGCAGTTTGGGAAGTTCCTGGGGATTGCGAACGGCAACGGCGCTTCAAACCGGGACGTTGAATTTTCGACCTACTTTGCGTTTTAGCTTCAGCACCTGCTAACGCACAGTTGCAGTGGCAAATGAAAACCCCACCCTCGGTTGCGAGGGTAGGGTCGGTCATGCGAGCAACGACTACTGCACAGTCTTGGGAGTTGCTTTTGAGCTGCCTGCCGGGTGGGCAGGAGCGTGGGTCGCCATGATGACGGCCTTGTCGACAACGGCATAAAGCAGTTGGTCGGTGTCCATCTTGGCGGTGCGCTTGATGTACTCGCCCATGCGGCGGCCGGCGGCGGCGGAGTCGGGCAAGGTCAGGCCGCGGTTGTTGGCGGAAATCTGCGCGAGCTGCTCGACCATGTCAAAGAACGTGGCTTCATTCTTGCCGGAAAGCTCCCACGCCTGGTGCACGGTGGATGTCAGCAACTGCTCCCTGGTGTAGCTGGCGTTGGTGGCCAGGCCCCGGTCGGACGCGGGCTGGATGTTGGTGGGGGCCTGCTGCTGCGTCTGGGCGGAAGCGAGCGCCGTGCTAAGCACGGCTGCGGTGGCGATGGCGCGGAAAATCATGGGTGATCCTTTCTTGCGTAGGCGATTCGGGGTTAGCGGTTGTAGTAGCCATCGTTGCGGCGAACGCTGTTCTGGTGAGCCTTGCCTGCGATGGCGCCGATGCCGGCGCCTGCAGCACCACCGATAAGTGCGCCTTTGAGTCCGCCGCCCAGCAGCCCGCCGAGCAATGCGCCGCCGCCGCCGCCAATGAGCGCGCCCTTGCCGGGACCGATGCCGCCCTGGTGCTGGTTGTAGTCGCCACGGTAGCCGTTGTTGTACTGGTTGCCGCCCTGGTAGTGGTTGTAGCGGCCCTGGTTGTAGTCGCCGTGCCCGCCCTGACGGAGGCCTTGTTGGTAGGCGTTGTAGTGGCCGTTATCGTGGCGATCGTACTGTGCGTGGGCGGCGCTGCCTGCCAGAAGCAGGGAGGTCGCGAGCAATGTTGTCTTCAAGTTCAGCATGGGTTCTCCCGTATTGCCGCGGTGTGTTGCGGCTTCACTCCAGAGTTGGATGCGCGAATGGAACGTTTCGCCGTCGCGCGACATCTTAGGGGGCATGGAATATACGCGGCTGGGCTCAACGGGTGTGACGGTTTCACGGATTGCGCTGGGCATGATGACCTATGGCGCCAAGAGCTGGCGCGAGTGGGTGCTGGAATGGGACGAGTCCGCGCCGCTGATCAAACAGGCGTTCGAGGCGGGAATCAACTTCTTCGATACGGCCGATATGTACTCTTTGGGGTCGAGTGAAGAGGTGACCGGGCGCGCGGTGAAGGAGTTTGCGACGCGTCGCGAGGAAGTGGTGATCGCGACCAAGGTTTTCAACCCGATGAGCAACGGGCGCAATGACAAGGGCCTTTCGCGCAAGCACATCATGGCCTCCATCGACGCGAGCCTGAAGCGGCTGGGCACGGACTATGTTGACCTTTACCAGATTCACCGCTTCGACCCGGCGACTCCGATTGAGGAGACGGTAGAGGCGCTGAATGATGTCGTGCGGGCGGGTAAGGCGCTGTATATCGGGGCGTCCAGCATGTTTGCCTGGCAGTTCTTGAAGATGCTCGAAACGCAACATCGGCGGGGGTTTGCGCGGTTTGTGACGATGCAGAACCACTACAACCTGGTGTATCGCGAGGAAGAGCGCGAGATGAATCCGCTGTGTGCGGCGGAAGGCGTGGGGTTGATCCCGTGGAGTCCGCTGGCTCGTGGGTTCCTGGCTGGGAACCGCAAGGCGAACGAGGATAAGCAGAAGGCGGAGACGGTGCGCGGGCGTACGGATGACTTTGCGCACAAGCTGTACTATCGCGAGTCTGACTTTACGGTGGTGGACAGGCTGACGGAGATTGCGGAGGCTCGCGGGGTAAAGAACGCGCAGGTGGCGCTCGCCTGGATGCTGACAAAGCCGGGGGTTTCAGCGCCAATCATCGGAGCCAGCAAGGCTTATCAACTGGCGGATGCGGTTGCGGCTATGGAGATCAAGCTGACAGAGGATGAAGTTAAGCGGCTGGAAGAGCCTTATGAGCCGCATCCGGTGCTTGGCTTTTAGGGTTGCTTGATAAGCTAATACAGCTTGGCTAATTACCTTATTACCGGCGTGGCGGGATTCATTGGGTCGCACCTGGCGCATGCGCTGGTTGGGGTGGGTGCGCAGATTCGGGGACTGGATAATTTTTCTACCGGTCTGATGGAGAATCTGCGTGGGCTGGATGATCGCCTGGACTTGCTGGAGATCGATCTGCGCGATGCGGACGCGGTAGCTGCGGCCTGTGTTGGCGTCGATGTGATCCTGCACCAGGGGGCGTTGCCGAGCGTGCCGCGGAGTGTGAAGGACCCGCGGACGAGCCACGAAAGCAATGTGAATGGGACCTTCAACGTGCTTGAAGGTGCTCGGGCGGCGGGCGTGAAGCGTGTCGTTTATGCGGCTTCTTCGAGCGCTTATGGCAACCAGCCGGGCTTTCCGCGCGTGGAGACGATGACGCCCGAACCGATCGCGCCTTACCCGGTGCAGAAGCTGGCCGGCGAGCTTTATATGCAGAGCTACTGGCGAGTGTACGGGCTGGAAACGGTATGCCTGCGGTACTTCAATATCTTCGGGCCTCGGCAGGTTCCTGACTCGCCTTATAGCGGCGTGATGGCGAAATTTTGCCTGCAGATGCTGCGTGGCGAGCAGCCGGTGATCCTGGGCGATGGCGATCAGGGGCGGGATTTTACGTACATCGACAACGCTGTGCAGGCGAATCTGCTGGCTGCGCATGCGCCTGCGGACAAGTGCGCGGGGCGCGTGTTCAATGTCGCGTGCGGGGAACGGCATACGTTGAATGAGGCTTACGGGCTGCTCGCCGGGATGCTGGGGTATGAGCACGCGCCGGAGTACGGGCCGGAGCGCGCGGGCGATGTGCGCGACTCGCTGGCAGATATCACGGCTGCTCGTGAAGCGCTGGGGTATGCGCCTTCCGTGGGCTTTGAAGAGGGTCTGCGGCGCACGGCGGAGTGGTATCGGGAGCAGATGAGTTGACGACGTTGGAGCAGTGGATCGCGCGCGTGACGGACCGGACGGCGCGTGTAGGGATCGTGGGGATGGGCTACGTGGGGCTGCCGCTGGCACTGCTGTTCAGCGAGGACGGCTTCCGCGTGACGGGCTTCGATATCGATGCGGAGAAGGTGCGTACGCTGAATGCCGGCCGGAGCTATATCCACCGTATCGAGCCGCACCACATTGCCGCGGCGCAGGCTGTGGGCTTTATGGCGACTGCTGATTTTGGTGCGGTGGCAGAGCTCGACGCGGTGCTGATTTGTGTGCCGACTCCGCTGTACCCGGACCACACGCCGGACATGCGTGCGGTCGTCGCGACGATTGAAGCGCTTACTCCGCATCTGCGTGCGGGGCAGTTGGTGGTGCTTGAGAGCACGACCTATCCGGGGACTACGGAAGAGATTATCGTCGCGACGATTGAGCGTGCGGGGCTGCGCGTTCTGCGCACGGGCGAAGTGCTGGATGGCGTACTGGTGGCGTTCTCGCCCGAGCGCGAAGACCCCGGCAACATGATCACGGCTCGGCGAGAGATCCCGAAAGTTGTGGGCGGATGTGATGCTTCCGCGACTGCTGCTGCGTGTGCTTTGTACGGGGCGGTGTTTCACAAAACCGTGGCCATGAGCACACCGGCCGCAGCGGAGATGACCAAGCTGCTGGAGAATATTTATCGCTCGGTGAACATCGCGCTGGTCAATGAGTCGAAGCAGCTTTGCCTGCAGATGGGGATCGATATCTGGGAGGTGCTTGCGGCCGCGGCGACCAAGCCATTTGGGTTCCAGGCATTCCAGCCGGGGCCGGGCGTGGGCGGGCATTGCATCCCGGTCGACCCGTTTTACCTGACTTGGAAGGCAAAGCAGTTTGGATTTGAGACGCGGTTCATTGAGCTCGCCGGCGCTACGAATGAGGCGATGCCGGCTTACGTGGTGGCTACTGTTCGCAAGGCTTTGGGCGGGGAGCTGGCGAGTCGCAAGGTGCTGGTGCTGGGCGTCGCTTACAAGCGCGATGTAGATGATTTGCGGGAGTCGCCTTCTCTGACTTTGATTTCTTTACTGCGCGAAGCGGGCGCTGAGGTGGCTTATAACGATCCCTACTTTGCGCGTGTGGGCACGGGGCGCAAGTACGATTTGCAGATGCAGTCGACGCCGCTCGACCGGGTGGGAGAGTTCGACTGCGTGGTGATTGCGACAGACCATAGTGGGTATGACTATGGGGCGATTGTGCAGGGCTCGCGGCTGGTGGTGGATACGCGGAATGCTACTCGGGGGCTGGGTGGGGTGAAGGTTGTTCGGTGCTGAAATGCTGGCATCGCTTGGATTCTAAGCGTGAGTTAGTGATCCCACTCATCGTAAAGGCGCGATGAATGGGGCACCCAAAACCTGTAGCTGGGTCTGTCTTCAGGGCTGCGGGGGTAAGTCGCGGCGCATGGTGTTGGCCTGCGTGCCCAGGGTGTTTGTGACACGGTTCAGGGTGGAGAGCATCGCGTCGCGTTCTGCGCCGGCGGGGTGAGCCATGACGGCGCTGCGGATGGCCATCAGGTCTGACTGGGAATCAATGACGGCCGTGAGGGTGCGCTGGAGCTCGGCTTCAAGTGCTTCCTGGCGGGTGCGCTCATGCTGGGCTAGCAGGTCGGCCTGATATTCGTGCACGCCATTCAGCTTGGCGAGCACCAGCGTGAGCCCGATGAAGCTGACCACGAGCAGCAGAAAGACCTTGCCATGGCGACGCCGGCGCGTGTCCGGGATGTGCGCCGGGAGCGCGTCGATCGACAGCCGAGTGTTGTACCAGGTGACCGCAATCTGCACGAGCCCTAGGCAGACGACGGTCCAGAAGGCACCCCAGTCGTGGATGAGGGCAGACTGCGCGGCGGCCATTGACTCAGGGTTCATGAACACAGAATACTTCGCGGGCAGCATTGATGAACGCGCACGCGCGGCCGATACTATCCGTGGGGCTCCGGCCTGAGGTAGGCTTGTTTCAAAAGCTGCGCGAACAAAATCCAGTACCACTTAGAGCTTTGGATTCGATGATGAGAGTTCGTCCTGCTGGCTTGCTTGCTGTGTTGTATGTGTCTCTGCTGACGCTCTGTGCGCACGCGCAGGAGACGCCAGCGTGGCGGGCTAGCCAGCATCTGCATGGTCGCCAGGGTGGGGCAGAGGGGCTCGATAAGGCCCGGCGGCAGGCGGCGAAAATGGCGGCCAAACCTCGCGCGACCAACCTGAGCCCGCCGTGGACCGCGGTTGGTCCGGGGCAGATGGCGAGCCAGTCCTTTGGGAATGTGACGGGACGCGTGACGTCGCTCGTGCTCGACCCCGCCGATGCTACCGGCAACACTTTGTACGTGGGGACGACGGGCGGCGGGGTTTGGGTATCGACCAACGCAGCGGGGGCCTCGCCGACGTTTACGCCGTTGACCGACACGCTTCCCGTATACGCGGCCAACTCCGCGCAGGCTGTGGTGCCGTCGCTTTCCATCGGCGCGCTGGCGATGGCGAACGGTGTGCTGCTGGCCGGCACCGGCGATCCAAATGACGCGACCGATTCCTACTATGGCGCGGGGATGCTGCGCTCCGCTGATGCCGGTCTGACGTGGACGCTGGTGCAGAGAACGACTGATCCGGGGTTGAAGTCGAGGTCATTCATTGGGCTTGGCTTCGCGGGGCTTGCGTTCTCTTCTGCGAGTCCTTCGCTTGTGGTCGCTGCTGTAGCGCAGACTGCGGAGGGGACGCTGGTCGCGGCGCCATCGCCGACGGCTGCACCCGGCCTTTACTACAGCCGGGATGCCGGGCAGACGTGGCAGACCGCCACTGTAATGGATGGGGCGCAGATAGAGCAGGCGGGCGGCTCTGCAGGCGGAGCTTCTGCAACGGCGGTCGTGTGGAACCCGCTGCGTCAGCGCTTTTACGCGGCCGTGCAGTTCCATGGCTACTATGAAAGCGCGGATGGCGCGACGTGGACGCGACTGCTTAATCAGCCGGGTGTGGGGCTTACGCCGGCAGCTTGCCCGGCGGTTTCGGCGAGTGCTGCGTGCCCCATTTTCCGTGGAGCGCTGGCGGTGCAGCCGGGTACGGGGGACCTGTTCGCGCTGACGGTGGATGCGGCGAATCATGACACGGGGCTGTATCAGGATGCGTGTCTCGCTGTGGGAAATGCGTGTGCTTCGGCGACAGTTTTGTTTGCAAACAAGCTGAATAGTGCGGCTTTGGAAGCTACGGGCGGCGTGATCGCGCAGGGGGACTACGACCTGACGCTGGCCGCGGTGCCGCTGGGCGCGGACACGGCTTTGTATGCCGGCACGGTGGATCTGTATCGCTGCACGCTGGCCAGTGGATGTACGCTGCGGAACACGACGAACGCGCAGAATGGCTGCCTGAATCGCGCGGGAGTGGCGCCGGCGCAGCATGCTTTGGCGGGGTTGGGCTCACTGCTTTTTGTGGGCAATGACGGTGGGCTGTACCGGTCAACGGATGCGGTGGCGGAGACGGGGGCGGCCTGCTCGCTCAGCGATGCGGGGCATTTTCAGAACTTGAATGGCGGGCTCGGATCGCTTGCGGAAGTGGTATCTTTTGCGCAGGATCCGGCGCTGCCGGGGACGCTGCTGGCGGGGCTCGGTGGGCTGGGGACGGCGGGGACTGCAAACGCCGTGGCGGCCTGGTCGCAGCTGAGCACGGGCGAGGGAGGCACGGTTGGGATCGACCCGGCGACGCCCGCGAACTGGTATCTTTCGCGTGGCGCCGGGGTCAACATCGCGCGGTGTGCCAAGGGGTCCGGGTGTGGGGCGGCGGACTTTGCGGCGACGATCGGGCCGGCGCAGGTCGCAAGTGATCCGGCAGCGACGCATGCGCCCTGGCTGCTCGACCCGGCGGCGCCGGCGGAGATGCTGGTGGGGACCTGCAGGACGTGGCGTGGGTCTGCGCTGGGCGGCGGCTTATGGTCTGCTTCGAATGCGATTTCAGCACCCTATGACACGCCTGGCACCACGATTTGTGCGGCGAGTGCGCCGGTGGTGCGCTCGCTAGGTGCGGGCGGGCCTGCGAGTGCGGGGAGCAGCACGCAGAACTCTGGGTCACAGGTGCTGTATGCGGGGATGGCGGGCGCGCTTGATGGCGGGGGATCGCTGGGCGGGCATGTCTTTGTGACGACTGCTGCGAACCTGGCAAACAACGCGAGCGCATGGACCGATGCCTCAAAGGCCCCGGTCACTAACGACACGATCTTCGCTGGGCTATTCAATCCGGGCGCCTTCGACGTTTCATCTGTGACCGCGGACTCGCACGATGCGAGCGGCGCGACGGTTTACGCGACGGTGATGGGCTTCGGGACGAACGGTGGGATCGTGCCCCGGATTTGTCGCTCGACTGACTTTGGTGGGCACTGGCAGAACGTGTCTGCAAACCTTCCGGACGCGCCCGCGAACTCGGTTGCGGTGGACCCGAACGACGCCAATACTGTGTATCTGGCGACCGACGCCGGCGTGTACGTGACGACCGCGATCACCGTTTGCGCGACGGCTGATTGCTGGACACCCTACGGGGTCGGGTTGCCGAACGCGCCGGTCATCCAGCTGCTTGCCGCGCAGGGCATGCCGACGGGCGATGGGCGCACCGGTGAGCTGCGCGCCGCGACGTACGGGCGCGGCATCTGGCAGGTGCCGCTCGTGACTGCAATCGCGCCTGCCGCGCCGGCGATGACGTTGACTCCGGCTACGTTGAGCTTTGCGGCGCAGGCGGTCGGGACCGCGAGCGGTGCGATCACTGTGACCGTCACCAACTCCGGAAGCGCGGCGTTGACGGTGAGCTTGGTCGTGGCCTCCGGTGACTTCAGCGAAAGTGATACTTGCCGTGCAGGACCGATCGCGGTGGGTGGGACCTGCAGCGTGCAGGTGGTGTTTGCGCCAGTGGCCACGGGCGCGCGTGCCGGGGTGCTCACGGTGTACGGCAATGTGGCGGGCGGGCAGGCGACCGCCTCGCTGATGGGTAGCGGAACCGCGCCCGCGACAATCGTTTTGACGCCCGCCACGCTTAGCTTTCCCGCGACCACGGTGGGCAGTACGTCGACCGTGCAGAGCATTACGATTGCCAATACCGGGAGCACCTCCGCGACGCTGCAAACGCCGAATGTTACTGGTGATTTCACGCTTGCCGCCAACACCTGCGGCAGCAGCCTGGCAGCACAGACGATCTGTACGGTTTCGATCGCGTTCACTCCCACAGCGAGCAGAGTTCGCAGCGGTACGTTCACCCTGGTGGACTCTGCCGGCACGCAGGTTGCGGCGTTGAGCGGCTCCGGCACCGCGCCCGCAACGGACGCGTTGTCACCGCTTGCATTGAGCTTTGCGGCGCAGCAAATCACCACGGCAAGCGCCACGCAGAGCGTTACACTGACCAATGCTGGAGACGTTGCGTTGCTCTCCATTGCGGCACAGATTTCTGCCGGCGACTACACCCTGATCAGCGCTTGCGGGGTCTCGCTTGCGGCCCATTCCAGCTGCACGTTTGCAGTGGCTTTCGTGCCGCGTGCGCTGGGCCAGCAGGCCGGTACGTTGACCGTGAGCGACCAATTCCGCGCGCAGACGGTCGCGTTGACTGGTCAGGGCGTGGCACCGCCGGGCGTGTCGCTTACACCGCTAGGCGGGCTGACCTTTGGACCCACAGGGCTGGGGCTCAGCGCGCCGGCGCAGGCTGTGACGTTGACCAACAACGGTGGCCTGCCGCTCGTGATTGCTGGCATTGGGATAAGCGGTGATTTTGCGATAGCACCGGGTGGCAATAGCTGTCCGGGTACGCTGGCTCCGGGCGCGGTATGTACTCTGCAAATCGTGTTCGCACCGACATCCATTGGCCCGCGAGCAGGCACTTTGACGCTAACGGATAACGCTGCCAACTCGCCGCAGATGCTGGCCCTGAGCGGTACAGGCGTGGACTTCTCACTTGCAGTGAACGGGTCATCCAGCATGACCATCGCCAGCGGGCAGACCGCCAATTACGGCTTGCTGCTCAGTTCTGCGAGCAGTGTTGCCGGGGCCGTGCCATTCACTTGCTCCGGCGTTCCAGCGCACGCGCTTTGCACCGTCAACCCGGCGACGGGGGCGCTGGGCGGCACCAGCAGCATCACCGTTACCGTTGCTACCGGGCTTGCGATGGCCTCCGCCACGCCACTCGATTTGCCCTGGGATTATTCGCGCGGGATCTGGCTTGCGGGATTATTGCCGGTCTTGCTGCTGGGCCGTCGCAGGTCTCGCCGTGGGCTGTTGCTACTGTTGCTCCTGGCCGCAGGCTGCGGTGCGCCGCGCACGCAGCCGGCAACTGGCGGCGGCGGAATCGTCGCGACCCCTACCCCGAGTGGCACCTACACGATCCTCGTAGCTGGGTCGAGCGCCGGGCTGGTGCGGTCAGTCAACCTGACGCTCGTCGTGCAGTAGCTAGACGACTTGCCCGGCTGCAAAGCCGCTCGCCCAGGCCCACTGGAAGTTATAGCCGCCCAGCCAGCCGGTCACGTCGACGACCTCGCCAATGAAGTAAAGCCCCGGTGCCCGCTTGGCTTCAAGTGTGCGTGCATTCAACTCTGCCGTGTCGACGCCACCCACCGTGACCTCCGCCTTCGCGTAGCCTTCCGTGCCGGCGGGGACCATGGTCCAGGCATGCATTTCGCGCTCGAGCGTGGCGATCTGCACGTTGGTCAGGTCGCGCCCTACACCGTCCGCAAGCTGCGTATGAAGCCAACGCTCCGCCCAGCGCGTAGGCAGGACTGTTTTGACTGCCGCAAAAGCTGCGCTCGGATCGCGCCTGGCGCCCGTCGGAAGTAGATCGCCAAACACTTGCAGGCCCGGTGCAAGATCAAGCGAGAGGCTCCCGCCTGCGTCCCAGTACGATGAAATCTGCAGGATGGCTGGGCCGCTCAGACCCTTGTGGGTGACCAGGATTTTCTCGCGGAAAGCTGGAGCCTTCTTCGTGGTCACGGTGGCGACGGCCTCTGCAGATACACCGGAAAGATCGCACCATTGCTCGCGTTCTTCCGGAGCGAAGGTGAAGGGGACAAGCCCGGGGCGAGGCTCAACAATGCGCAGATCGAACTGTCGCGCCAAGTCGTATCCAAAGCCCGTAGCGCCCATCTTGGGTATCGAAAGGCCGCCTGTGGCGACGACGACAGACTCCGCGCGAACCTCGCCCGCGGAGCTTTGTAACGTAAACCCGGGAGCTACGCTGTGTACGGTCGTATCCAGCCACGTGGTCACGCGCGCCTCTGCGCACTCGCGTTCCAGCGCCTCTACCAGGTCGCGGGAAGTGCGATCGCAGAACAACTGGCCCAGCGTTTTCTCGTGGTACGGGATGCCGTATTTCTCTACCAGAGCGACCATGTCTGGCGGCGTGAACTGGGATAGCGCCGACTTCGCAAAGTGCGGGTTCTCGCTGACGAAGTTTTCCGCACGGCAGCCCAGGTTCGTGAAGTTGGAACGACCACCGCCGGAGATCAGAATCTTTTTGCCCACACGATCAGCATGGTCAATCAGCAAAACGCGTCGCCCACGCCGGCCTGCCTCCGCCGCACACATCATGCCGGCAGCGCCTGCGCCCAGCACCACTACGTCAAACCGCACCATCTATCCAGTGTACGTGCGACCATAGGGGATGGCCGTTTCGCAGCAAATCGCTCCCCTTCGCATAGGCGCCCCGCACCCGCAGGGCCCCGCGGTTACCGTTACCCGCCGCGCCGCGGATAGTCTTCGCGCGGGTTCGGTGTGGGTTTATCGCTCTGATGTTGAGAACGTAACACCGGACTGCACGCCGGGGGCTATCGTCTCCGTGCTGGATTCACGCGGCGTTCCGCTGGGCAGCGCGGGCTTTAGCGCGGCGTCGCAGATTACGTTGCGCAAGGTTTCCGCGCAGGCCGGCCTGGGGCGCGCGGACTACCTCAGCCTGGTGCGGGAGCGGCTTGGCAAAGCCCTTGATCTGCGCGAAGAGCTGGCGCCGGCCACCATGGTTAACAACGCGCATCGCCTGCTGTTTTCAGAAGCGGATGAGCTTCCCGGCATCGTTGCCGACCGCTACAACGACCTGATTTTGCTGCAGCTTTTGACTCAGACCACGGCGCAGCACGATGTGCGTGAGGTCGTGACAGAAGTGCTGCGCGAGCGGCTGCGGCCAGCGACAATTCTGGAGCGCCCAGACCCTCGTATTCGCGTCGCGGAAGAACTTGAAATCACCTCCGGGGAGCCGCTTTACGCGGACCGCGAAGACGCCCTGCTGAAGACGACTTTCACCATCAACGGGCTGCGCTTTGCATACGACGCCATGTCCGGCCAAAAGACCGGAGCGTTCCTGGACCAGCGCTTGAACTACGCGGCCGCTGCGAGCTTTGCGCGCGGCAAGGCGCTCGATCTGTGCACCTATCAGGGGGGCTTTGCGCTGCATCTGGCGCAGGTTTGCGAGCGCGTCACGGGTGTCGACGCAAGCATGTCCGCGCTTGAAGTGGCGGACGCCAACCTTGAGCTGAACCCGGACTTGCCCGGCAAGGTCGACTGGGTCGCAGCCGATGCCTTCGACCTGATGCGCGAGTACGAATCCACCGGCCGCAAGTACGACACCATCGTGCTTGACCCGCCCGCTTTCGCAAAGAGCAAGCGCGCAATGGAAGGTGCGATGCGCGGCTACAAGGAACTTAATCTGCGCGCGTTGAAGATGCTTTCGCCGGGCGGAACGCTGGTGACGTGCTCGTGCTCGCACCACGTGGCGCTGCCGGAGTTTACGGACATGCTGGCTGCCGCCGCAAGCGACGCCGGCCGCCGCGTGCAGTTGCTTGAAACCCGCGGTGCAGCCCCGGATCATCCGGCAATCCTGACCCTGCCGGAAACGAGCTACCTGAAATGCCTCATCGCGCGAGTGAGTTAGCCCCTCACTTTGCATCGCAAAGCGTTCCGGCATACGATGGGACGCATGACTGCTCTTCCGCTTCGCCGCATCCGCGTACTGCTCGCGCTTTTTATCTTGGGGCTCTTCGTCAGTGGCGTGACCGCTTTCCCGCTGGTTGGCGAGACTGCCTGGCTGCAGGGCATAGTCGGTCACTTCAGCGTGAATACGGCCATGTACGCGTGGGTGAGCCGCGTGCATGCGGCACTCGCAGACCAGGCTCTACGAGCTCCGTTTCTTGCCTATGGAACGGATTGGCTTGCCTTCGCGCACATCCTCTTTGCAATCCTGTTCATCGGTCCGTACCGCGATCCCATCCGTAATCGATGGGTGCTCGAGTTCGGGGTCATCGCCTGCGCGGCGATATTTCCACTCGCGTTGATCGCTGGACCTATGCGTCAAATTCCCTTTTATTGGCGGCTGGGCGACTGCTCCTTCGGGCTGTTTGGCGGCATGCTGCTGCTGCTTGCGCTCAGGGATCTCCGCAGCGCTGTGTGAGCTACTGCGCCTGTTTCTTGAAGACCACAGTCGTCGTCAGGTAAGCAATTCCGCCAGCCGAATCAATCTTGTAGACGTACTTACGCGTCGCGACATAGCACGGCACGCCGCCCATCATCAGCACGGCGCATTATCCAGCGCGAACAGAGCAGACGCTTGCGCATACCGAATTCTAGTTGAACGCTCGCCAGCCGATATCGCGCCGATAGTACATCCCGGGAATGCTAGCTTATTGAGCCCTGCATAGACTTTCGCTTGTGCTTCTTTGAGCGTGTCGCCGAGCGCGGTGACTGCCAGTACGCGGCCGCCAGCCGTGACCATGTGGCCTTCATCGTTGAGTGCTGTCCCAGAGTGGAAAACCACGACATCCTGAGCGACGTGGTCTTCGCCTGTGATTGCCTTGCCGGTTTCATACTTGCCGGGATAGCCGGCGCTCGCGGCGACCACGCAAACGCTGGCTCCAGGCTTCAGCTTGACCTGCGCGTCCGCCAGTCTCCCGTCAACACAGGCCTCAATCAAGTCCAGCAGATCGCAATCAAGCCGCATCATGACAGCTTCGGTTTCGGGGTCACCAAAGCGCGTGTTGAACTCCAGAACTTTGGGGCCGTCCGTGGTCATCATGAAGCCGGTGAAGAGTACGCCGGTGAAGGGCGAGCCCTCGGCCCGCATGCCGTCGACCACCTTCTGCGCCACGCTCAGCATGTGCGCGGCCTGGGCAGGGGTGACAAGGTCGTCAGTCGAGTAAGCGCCCATGCCGCCCGTGTTTGGTCCGGTATCGCCTTCACCGATGCGCTTGTGATCCTGCGCCACAGCCAGCGCCACGGCATGCGTGCCATCACACAGCGCGAAGAACGAGATCTCCGGGCCATCGAGCATCTCTTCCAGCACCAGCGAATCGACCGCAGCCCCGAGCAGGTGGCCATCGAACATTTCAGCGGCGGCGGCGCGTGCATCACCATGCGTTTCGCAGAGCACTACGCCCTTGCCGGCGGCGAGCCCGTCCGCCTTTACGACCACTCTCTCGGCAAAAGCAGCCAGGGCCAGGTCCACCTCTGTGAGCGTCCGGCACACCGCATACTTCGCCGTCGCGATGCCGTGCCGGCCCATGAAGTCTTTCGCAAAACCCTTGCTCGTTTCGAGCATTGCCGCTGCCTGCGTGGGTCCGAACACCCGCACGCCACGCTGCTGCAACGCATCCACCACTCCAACAGCTAGCGGCACCTCCGGCCCCACCACTACAAGCCCGGGCTGCTCACGCTCAACTAAGTCCACGGTCGCTTCAACCAATCCGACATCCAGCGCCACGCACCGAGCCAACGCTGCGATCCCGCCATTACCCGGCGCGCATACGATTTCCGCCACCCGTCGACTTCTACGCAGCGCCCAAACCAACGCATGCTCGCGACCACCGCCGCCAATCACCAGAATTTTCACTAATCGCCCGTCCTGATGCGTACATCCGCCGCAACTTCCCGCGATACATTGAACTCTTTTGCCGATCCACGAACCCGCACGGAGTAGCCCTGCTTTGCATCGGCTTTGATCTTGACCTTCACGCCGGGCGTCAGGCCGCAAGCCTCAATCAGCTTCAGCCGGCCGGCATCGCGGTCGGAAACACTGTCCACAATGAACATCCCGTCGCGCGCGATTTCGTTCAGCGCAACTGAGCTGCGCGCAATCATCTCACCATCCATCGTGGGGATTGAGTGGCCGTGCGGATCGGACGAAGGGTGCCCAAGTTTCGCGGCGATGCGCTCCTCGAAGCGCTCGGAAATAAAGTGCTCCAGACGCTCGGCTTCGTCATGAACTTCTTCGAGCGGGTAGTCCAAAACCTCATACAAAAACGTCTCCAGTAGCCGGTGATGCCGCACAATTTCAAGTGCCCGCCGACGTCCCAGAGTAGAAAGCTGCACGCCGCGGTGTCGCTCATAAATGACCAGTGGCTGCTGCGCGCCCGCCAACTTCTGCAGCATGTTGGTCACGGAAGCCGGCGCCACGCCAAGGCGCTCCGCAAGTAGTTTGCTGGGCACGCGCTTCGCCGCAGCCGCACTCGCCCCGTCCAGCGAGAAGATCGCCTTCAGATAGTTGTCGACTGACTCCGTGTTGTCGTTCGGCCGCCTGCGCACTGCCAAGTTGGGGCACCTTTCCGGTTGCTGATACCAGTTTGACTCATTGGCCTTAATTTAGGTATACCTAATAAGTAGGTCAGCCTAAATTGTCACATGTCACGCGCAGAAAGGAGCAGGATTTTGTCTTTGACCGTCTCGGAAACTTCAACACCAAAGCCGCGCCTGCCCCGCTTCAAGCGCAACCAGATGTGGACGTATTTCGGTCCGGCCTTTGTCGCGTCCGTCGCCTACATTGATCCCGGCAACTTTGCGACGAACATCCTGGGCGGCACGCAGTTTGGCTACCGCTTGCTTTGGGTGCTGCTGTGGTCCAACGCCATGGCGATCCTGATCCAGTACCTGTCCGCAAAGCTGGGCATCGTGACCGGGCTTACATTGCCGCAGAACTGCCGCAAACATTTTTCACGCGCCACCACGTTGACCCTTTGGGGTGCGGCGGAAGTGGCCGCCATCGCCACAGACCTGGCAGAATTTCTGGGCGCCGCTATCGGGCTGGACCTGCTGTTTGGGCCGTGGTTCTATGCGCATGGCTGGTCGCCGAAAGGGACGTTGCTGCTCGCCGCGCTGGTCTCGACTGTACTGGTATTCGCGATCCTCGCGCTTGATCTCGCAGGGCATCTTTGGCTGGAGCGTGGAATCATCGGGCTGGTTGCGGCGATTGGCCTTTGTTACGGGTTTGAGGTTTTTCTGGTCCGCCCGGACTGGCACAAGGCGATGCTCGCGACGATTATTCCGTCGCTCGATCGCAGCAGCGCGCAGAACTTCCATGACTCCATTTACGCGGCTGTCGGCATGCTGGGTGCAACCGTGATGCCGCACGTGATCTACCTTCATTCCGCGCTGGTACAGCCGCGTTTGAAGGAGCTCACCGGCCAGGATCTTCCTGCAAAGACGGCACAGCGCCCTCGGCAGAAGATCCTGCGCCGCTTCCTGCACTATGAACTGATTGACGTCTTTGTCGCCATGAACGGCGCGTGGTTGATCAACTCTGCAATGATCTTGATGGCGGCTGTCGCTTTCGTTCACGGCAGCAATTTGCAGCCCACCATTCAGGACGCGTACCACACGCTCGGGCCACTTTTCGGCCGCTCCGCCGCGGTCGTTTTCGCGGTTGCCCTGTTGTGCTCCGGCCTGTCAAGCTCGACCGTTGGCGTGATGGCGGGCCAGGTCATCATCGAAGGCTTTCTGGAGATCAAATTCCCCATCTTCCTGCGACGCCTGATCACAATCGTGCCGGCAATCATCGTCATCGCCACCGGACTTGACCCGCTCAAGATCCTTGTACTCTCTCAGGTCGTTCTGAGCTTTGCCTTGCCGTTTGCGCTTATCCCGCTGCTTATTCTTACCAGCCGCAGCAGCGTCATGCAAACCTTCGCAAGCGCCCTCAGGACACGGGTAGCCGGATGGGTAATCGTCGCGGTCATCATCGCCCTCAACGCGATTCTTATCGGCCAGCTTGCGCTAGCGTAGTTCCTTCGTACTCTGCGGCAGCCACGCTTTCAGGCGACATCACCTGCGCGGCCCGACCCATGTCCCAGCGGCCGCCTTCCAGGTAAGCAGCCAGCAAACCGACCACCACTTCCGGCTGTACCAGGCATAGCGTCAGCAGGTAGCGCTTGGTCTTCAGGAAGCCTTCAGCCCCTCCACGCGCGGGGCGTGACCGACGCAAGCTGCCTGCAACCTGTGGCACTTCAATCACCTGCAGACCGGCTTCCGGATGTGCTTCCCCGTATTGGTACACACAGTGTGCCACCTGCTTGGGGCTCATGATTCCCATGTCCGCGACATGGTTCCGATGCACGCTGCCAGGGTAGTAGAAGTTCACAACTTCCGCGGCAAAGTCTGCACAGTTGCGGTGCACCACGGAATAGACGTGGTGGTTGGCGCGTTCATTCAGCATCGCGACCAGGGCCTCATCCTGCGCGCGGCTGGTAGCAATGCGGTAGCCCCAAAGCCGCCGGCTGTAGGCCGCACCGGCGATCTCCCACCAATCCGCATTCGCCTTGGTGCGCTCGGCACCGGCGGGGAGCAGAGCCTCCAGATGCCCGGCGCGGTATTGCTCTCGCAGCGCGAGCACGCTGGCTTCATCGGTCGTGGCCAGAACGGCGTGTGGGTCGTCCGTCGCATAAAGAAACGGCATAATGGGCGAGGCCACCCAGTCCACCGCACCGATCGCATCCAGCCGAGCCACCGCCACACCGGCCGGCTCACCAGCCCGACACATGCGCACATGCAAGGGGCCATCCGCGCAAACGCGGTTCAGATACACGGCAATATGTCCATTCGGCATCATGGTGCCAAATGCGCCGAACGGCTCGCCGACCAGTACTGTCAGCTCCGCGCGCGCGGGTGAAAGGCAAGCCGCAGCCGCCAGCAGCAAGAGCATGCGCAGGATGGACAACGAGCCTCTCATGCCGCATTTTGATGCACGCGCGCCAAAAGCGTTTGTCTAACGCGGGTTTAGACTATCGGGATGATGAAAGCTCTGTTAATCGCGATTGCGGGATGCTGGGTAGGCGTTGCCGGGGCGCAGGCCGGCAAGATCTTTACGGATGCGGACTATGCCCGGGCTGAATCGTTTATGCCTTACAACGTGAATCCGCTGGTGCTGCATGCAGTCAAAAATCCGTTGTGGCTGGCGGATGGACGCATGATTTATCGTGATTCCGGCGCAACCGGCGCGCAGTGGTTCGTGGTCGATCCGGCCAAGGGCACCAAGACCAAGGCGTTCGACCAGGCCAAGCTGAATGCTGAGATGACGGCAGCTGGGATGAAGGTCACGGAAGGCCGCTCTCCGTTCAGCGCCTTCACTTTTTCTAACGGCGATCAAACTGTCAGTTTTACCGCGCAGGGGCGCCAGATGAGCTGCACGCTGGGTGACTCCGGTGCGTGCAAACCCGGGGAAGCGCCTGCAGCAAACAAGGCGCCGAGCGTGCTCTCTCCGGACGGCATGAAGGCCGCCTACATCCGTGACTGGAACCTGTGGGTGCGCGATCTCGCCAGCGGAAAAGAGACGCAACTCACCACTGACGGCATAAAGGACTTCGGATATGCAACTGACAACGCAGGCTGGCAGCACTCCGATAAAGCCATCCTGGTCTGGTCCCCGGACTCCAAGCGCATCGCAACCTTCCAGCAGGATCAGCGCAAAACCGGCGAGCTGTACCTGACGAACGTCACCAACGGTCATCCCACGCTGACGACCCTGAAGTATCCGCTCGTCGGCGACAAGGATATTACGATGATCGAGCGCGTCATCATTGACGTGGACCATCCCAAGGTGGTTCGCCTGAAGATGCCGCCCGACCAGCACCGGTCCACTCTTTGCGATGACATCAGCTGCAGCGGCAAGGGCGGATGGGACGATGTGCAGTGGGCCGCGGACTCGAAAACGCTGGCCTTTGTATCCACCTCGCGTGACCACAAGCAGGAGTGGATGCGGCTCGCCAACCCGTCCAACGGCGACGTGCGCGACGTGATGGGTGAGACCGCCGTCAAGTTCTACGAGAGCGGCAATAACAAGGTCAACTGGAAGTATCTTTCGGCGTCAAACGAGCTGCTTTGGTTCTCGGAAAAAGACAACTGGGGCCACCTCTACCTGTATGACATCGCAACCGGCAAGCTGAAGAATCAGATCACGCGCGGCGAGTGGAACGTGACCCAGGTCCTCGGCGTGGATCAGAAAGCACGCGTCCTTTACTTCCTTGGTGTAGGCAAGGAAGATGGCGACGATCCCTACTATCCCAAGTACTATCGCGTAGGGTTTGACGGCAGCGGTCTCCAGCTCCTGACGCCGGAACGCGCAAACCATACCATCACCCCGCGCGCAGACAATAGCTATTTTGTCGACACCTACTCCACCCCGACGCAGCCTCAGATCACAGTGATCCGCAACGCTTTGGGAGAGATCAAAGCCGATGTCGCGCGTGAGGACGTCACCAGGCTGAAGGCCGCCGGCTGGCGTCCGCCCGTGCAGATTCAGGTCAAGGCGCGCGATGGCCGCACGGACATATACGGCCTGCTGTTCCGGCCCTCAAACTTCACCGTCGATGGCCACTACCCGATCATCAACCACGTCTATCCGGGGCCGCAGACCGGCTCTTGCGGGCCCCGCACCTTCCTTGCCGCGCATGGTGATTTGCAGTCGCTGGCGGAGCTTGGCTTCATCGTCGTCTGTGTCGATGGCATGGGCACACCGTTCCGCTCCAAGGCATTCCACGAGTTCTACGCAACCGACCTGGGCGACAACACCATTCCCGATCAGCTCACCGCGATGAAGCAGCTCGCAGACCGCTATCCATGGATTGATCTCGCGCGCAGCGGCATCTACGGCCACTCCGGCGGCGGCAACGCCACGGCCGCGGCCATGTTCCACTACCCTGACTTCTTCAAGGTTGGTATTGCAGAAAGTGGCAATCACGACAACCGCGACTATGAAGATGACTGGGCAGAAAAGTGGGCGGGCCTGCTGGTTAAGAATCCCGATGGCACCAGCAACTATGAATCGCAGGCAAACCAGGCCACGGCCAAGGACCTGAAGGGCCACCTGCTGCTGGCACACGGCACCATGGACGATAACGTTCCGCCGGCCAACACGCTGCTCGTAGTCGATGCGCTGATCAAGGCCAACAAGGACTTTGACCTGTTGATGATCCCCAACGTTCATCATGGCTACGCGGAAGCCGCGCAGTACATGACGCGGCGCAGGTGGGACTACTTCGTTCGTTACCTGATGGAGGCGACGCCACCCCATGAGTACCAGATGAAGCCCTATGCGGCGGCATTAGCGGGGGCCGGTGGCCCGGAAGATGAATAGCAAAAAAGGCCACAGAGATCATCTCTGTGGCCTGTTTACCCGCAGCGGGCTACTCCACAATCTTGCCATCCGCAGAGCTCGCCGCGCGATGCCCACGCCCCGGCCCCTGCGTCACGGACCAGCCGTTCGTCGTATTGGTCAGCGTTGCCGTAGCCGCGACTGGCGCGGTCAAATCTTCCTTCACCTGCGGGAATGCGTTCTGCGTTTCAGGCGCGGAAGCCCACGCCGGCGGGCTCGACAAGCCAACGTGATAGTTCACAGTCGTCGTCGCTCCGGGCTGATCGTTGGTAGGCGTAGCCGCGTCAATCGACTGCACCGTCCGGGTGCCGTAGCAGAAGTTGCCGAAGCCAGGCTGCTGCGGGTCCGCAGTCCACGCGCTACGACCCTTGTCCGACAAGTCATAGTTTGTGACCTGCTTTGACATCACGATGAATTCCTTCTTCTCCGCCGTAGTCCGCGTCAGTAGACCCTGGTCGAAGAGCGCATCATAGCCCGTCGTCTTCGCCGTGTCGGAGGTATCGGACTGCACGGGAAACTTGATCGGCGCGGCCCACAGGCAAGCCGGGGAAGACGCGTAGTAGCTGTTGATCGCGGCCTTGTAGTTCATGGTGTTATCGGCAGTCTTTTTGCAACCGGCAAGCGATACGGTCGCGGCAATCAGGATGGCGGTAGTACGCAGAGTCACGTTCATGGAAGCACCTCGTCAAGGCGTGTGATGCCGCTTCACGTGCTCTGGATGTCGCGCCTAAAGCCAGCCTTTGGCGCGTGCGATACGTGCCGCGTCCACCCGGTTGGTAGCGCCCAGCTTGGCAATCGCTTCAGACAGATAATTCCGCACCGTGCCCTCGCTCAGCCGCAGGTCCTGCGCAATCTCGCTTGAGCTGCGACCTTCGCCGGCGCGTTGCAGGATCTGCCGCTCCCGGTCGGTCAACGGGTCCGGCTCGGCGGACCAGGCTTCGGTCGCCAGCGCCGGATCAACGACGCGCAGCCCGGCATGCACGCGCCGCACCGCCTCCGCCAGTTCACTTGCCGGGCGGTCTTTGAGCAGATAGCCACGCGCACCAGCGTCCAGCGCTCGCCGCAGATAGCCCGGTCGCGCAAATGTCGTCAGGATGATGCAGCGCACCTGCGGCCGCGAGATCTTCAACGCCGCCGCCACTTCAAGCCCGGTCATGCCCGGCATCTCAATATCGGTCACGACCACTTCCGGGCTGAGTTGTTCAGCTGCCCGCAGCGCGTCGCGGCCGTTCGCAGCCGTCGCCGCTACCGTAATGTCCGGTTCAAGCTCCAGCAGCGCAGCCAGCGCGCCCAGCACCATCGCCTGATCCTCGGCCAGTACGACTCGGATCATAGGGCTCGCGGCAATTCGATGACCAGCGTGGTCCCACCCAGCGGAGCCATCTGCCGCTCCACGCGGAAGCGCCCACCAAGCTGCTGCACACGCTCACGCATTCCGCTCAAGCCGTTGCCTTCCACCAGCTCCGGCTTGGTCATTACACCATCGTCCGCTACTTCCAGACTCGCAAACCCGTCCGCGCTCGTAGCAAAGCGCATGGTGCATTGGGTCGCATGTGCATGCCGCACAATGTTCGTCACGGCCTCCCGCACGGCGAGAGAAAGCACCGTCTCTTCCCGTGCCGGCAGCGCGGGCGGCCGCGTCTCGCAGGATAGCGCAACGCCGGCCGAATGCAGCGTCAGCCGCGCTTGCTCGACCTCCGCATTCAACCCCTTGGACCGGTACCCGCCGATAGCTTCACGCACCTCGGCAAGCGCCATGCGCGCCGTACGTTCGACGTCTGCCATCTCGAGCGCCGCTCGCTCCGGATCACGCTCAATCAAGCGCCCCGCAAGCTCCGCCTTCAGCACGATGACGGACAGAGTATGTCCCAGCACATCGTGCAGATCCCGCGCAATGCGCTCACGCTCAGCCACCGCTGCAAGCCCGACATTTTCCGCCTGCGCCCGATTAAGTTTCAAGGTCGCCCGCTTCTGCTGCGCGATGAAAATATTGGAGACACCCACAACCAGCGTAAAGAAGCCGCCAATCAGGTAGTTGAACGGATTAGCTGGGTAGAAGTGGTGGATAAGTGCAAGCGTGGCAACCTCTAAGCCAATCGCTGCGAGCATCCACGGTGCTGAGGAGATGCAGAACGGCAGCAGCGCCGCCACGTAGATGAAAAAGGCAGAGCCGCCTACGTTTGAAGGCATTGAAAGCACGCCCAAAGCGAAGATGCCCGCAACCAGGGCGACCCTGACCTTCTGCGCTTCAAATTGCACGTAAGCGATGTACAACGCCAGAAACACCGCGTAGATCGGCATCTGCTGCAGCCAGTACTTTGCCGTGTGGCGCGCAATCGGCTCAATGAAAAAGAATACCGAATACGCCAGCCACACGTAAGTAGCCCCGTTATGTTTACGGTCGCGATATGCGGGGTCGCAATCAGCGCGACCGTAGAGGTCGGAAGGCAGCTCGAGTTTTGTCGGCGAAGGAATCAGGTTGGCCATCGGAATATGCGCTCAGTGTATCCCTTAGGCGTCCTGCTCGGCACGATGAAACACCGCCCAGCTGCCGCCCAGCATCAGCAGCGTAAAGCCCGCCAGGCCAAGCCAGTGCACGCTGGTCACGCTCGTCGCCATCTGGAAGTGGAAGATCGTCAGCATCAATTGCGATAGATGATATGCAGGCAGATAGGGCGCAATCGTCTGCAGAAAGCGCGGCAGATGGGCGATCGGAATCCAGAGCCCGCTCATAAAAGATAGCGGCAGATACAGCAGATTCACCACACCAGAAGCTGCACTCGCCGGCACGGTCAGCGCCAGCAGCAAGCCCATTGCGGCGAACGGTACGGTGCCCACCAGGGTCATCGCCAGCATCTGCGCAAACTCCGTCACAGTCAGGTGCACGCCGCCAAAGAACACCCCAAGCGCGCTCAAAATGCATACGATGATGACCCCAAAAGCCTGCGCCGTAATGCACTTCGCCAGCAGGTATGCCATGGGCGGCATGGGGCTGGAACGCTTCAACTCCAGCCACCCGGCGGACCGCTCGGATGCCAGCCCAACCCCAATCCCAAACAGCGACGCGCCAATCAAACCAAAGCAGCAATAGCCCGCCAGCATGTACTTTGAAAGGTTTTGCCCGTCTATGATGACACCCTTGTTGCCCAGCCCAAACAGCATGTAAAACATCACTGGGAAGCCAATCATCGAAAGCGAAAACGTCCGCGTCCGCATCAGCTTCAGGAACTCGTACTTGGTTTCCAGCGCGAAGATCGCCAGGGTAGACCGGCGGCTCGTAGCCGCGGGTAGTTCAATCGCAAGAGTAGCCATGGTGTTCTCCTTGAATTCTTAGCCCGTTGCATTTTTGGTTGTCATCCCCGAGGGGGGACTGCTTCTCGCTTCTAATTCACCGGCTTCAACAAATTCAGAAAAGCCTCTTCCAGCCCGGGCGTCGTAATCTCCAGCCCACTTAACCCCTCATCCAGCGCCAGCATCACGCGCACCGCAGCCTCCGGATTCCCCGCCTGCAGCGTAGTCACATCGCCATCCTGCGCGACAGAAATCACTCCCGAAATCTCCCAAAGCTGCCTCGCCGTCAGCGTAGTGTTGCAGCGAATCGTACGCAGCGCCCCGCGCGACTTGATCTCCGCCGGCGTGCCTTCCGCCACAATCCGCCCCTTGTTGATGACCACAATGCGGCTCGCCAGCGCATCCGCTTCTTCCAGGTAATGCGTCGTAAGCAGAACGGTCTTGCCGCGCGCCGCCAGTGACCGAATCTGCGCCCACAACCCTCGCCGAGCCTCGATATCCATGCCCACCGTAGGCTCATCCAGAAACACGATTTCCGGGTCGCCACAGATCGCCAGCGCAAACAGCAGACGCTGCTTCTGCCCACCGGACAGCGCCTCAAACAGCCGCTCCTCAATCCCCTCGAGCTGCGCAATCCGGATGATCTCCGCATACGGCAGCGGCGCCGGATAGTAGCTCCGGAACAGGTCGATGTGCTCCCGAACTTTCAGCGTCTTCGGTACGCTCGCCACCTGCAGCATGGCGCCGATGCGGGTGCGCGTCTCCGTATGCCTCGGGTCGCGGCCAAAGATTCGCGCCGTTCCAGAGCTCGGATATGACAGCCCCAGCAGCAGCCGGATCGCGGTCGATTTACCCGCGCCATTCGGTCCCAGCAGGGCGACAATCTCCCCGGGATGCAGCGTGAGCGAAAGCTGATCGAGCGCCGTCAGCTTGCCATAGCGCTTGCTCGCCTGGTCCAGCGCCGCCACCGGCACGGCCTGCAGGGTATCGGTAGAAATCATTTGCGTAGCGGTCATCGGTCATCTCCTGTTGCGTCTATAAGGAGTTTCCGCCGCGCCTGCCCGCATTCCGAGTGGACCTTGTCAGCAAACGAAGGTGACAACTGTCATGCCGCGCGTGCGTCTATCCGTTATCCTCAAGCACAAAGGGGACACGCCAGCATGAACCCCAAGCTCCAGACCAGCCGAGCCACTGTAGTCTCCATCGCCGCGCACACGCTCGCGCTGCTGTTACTGGCCGGCGTCTTCCATTTCGCCCCGCGCCCCGCGCCTCTGCGCTTGCCGGGCACATCCTTGGGCGTCCGCACAATCTCTTACTATGCGCCGGGGAGCGTCGCCGCCAGCCACGCGCCGGAGCCTGTAAAGCAGGCCCCAGACAAGCCTCTGCCCACCCCCACGACCCCAACCCTGAAAGCCCCGCCACCCCCCGCGCCCGCCACGGACGCCCCCAAAGAAGCCGGCACCGGCGCCTCAGCGCAGAGCGGTCTAGGCCAGGGCAACATCAACATTGCACTGCAAAAAGTCTTCCCCTACCCGGCTCTCCAGGTACCCCGCGGCACTCACGGCGACGTCATCCTTAACGCCGTCATCGACGAGCACGGCACCATCTCCGACCTCACCGTCGTCAGCGGCCTCGGCCCGGACCTGGACAACCAGGTCCTGGCCATCGTCCGCGGCTGGCTCTACTCCCCCGCCACCCGCAACGGCATCCCCGTCGTCAGCGAGCAGGAACTCCGCTTCCATTACGAGCGCAGCTAGCAGCGGAACTGAGCTTGCCCTGGTGGACGGCCCCACTGTGAGTGGGGCCGTCACTTCGTGACTTTCGCCCGGTCGTCGCGGCTTCGGGTTGAATAGGTCCAGCCGTTGGCCGGCACGCGAAGCATAAACCCCGCGAATTGGTGCCCGCCCGGCATCAGGGCGAACTTGCCCTACTTCTGCTTATCAATCCACCCCTGCACCCGGGCATCCATCACATCCAGCGGCAGCGCCCCGCCATCCAGGATCTCATCATGGAACGTGCGCACATCGTACTTGGCCCCAAGCTGCACCTTGGCTTTGTCACGCAGGGAAGAAATCTTCAACTGCCCCAGCTTGTAAGCCAGCGCCTGCCCCGGCCAGGCAATATAGCGGTCCGTCTCCGACTGCAAATCCGGCTCGTCTTCTCCGCTATGCGCATGGAAGAAGTCCACCATCTGCTGCCGCGTCCAATGCTTGTAATGCACGCCCGTATCGAGCACCAGCCGGCAAGCCCTGAGCAGCTCATCATTCAACCGACCAAAGTCAGAATAGGGGTCCTGGTAGAACCCAACTTCCTTACCCAGCCGCTCGGAATAAAGCGCCCAGCCCTCAACGTAGGCGGTGTACCCGGCATGCTGACGAAACGGCGGCAGACTCGGCAATTCCTGTGCGATCGAAAGCTGCATGTGGTGCCCCGGAACGCCCTCGTGGTAGCTCGTGGATTCCACCGTCAGCAGCGAGCGGTGCGCCCAGTCATACGTGTTCACGTACACCTTGCCCGGGCGCGAGCCATCCGGCGTCCCCACGTTGTACTCTGCCGCCGCAGCTTCCTTCTCGCGAAACGGCTCGTCCGGCACGACTTCGACGGTCGCCTTCGGCAGCAGCGTAAACAGCTGCGGAAGCTTCGGCTTCATCTGCGCAATGTATCCGCGATAGTGGTTTAGCAGGTCCTCGCCGCTGGTCGGAAATACTTTCGGATTCGTCTTCAGGCTCTCGCGAAAACTGGCTAGATCCGTCCCACCCAGCTTCTTTACGATGACGAGCTGCTCAGCCTCAATCCGCTTCACCTCACTCAGCCCAAGCTGATGAATTTCTTCCGGCGCCATGTTGGTTGTCGTCTGCTGCCGGATAGAAAAGCGATACAGCGCATCGCCATTCGGCAGCGCCCACATACCCTCATCCTTGCGGCCCGCGGGCGCGTAGGTCTTCTCCACGTAGTCGGCAAACTTCATGTACGCGGGTCGCACCTGCTGGTCGATGACCGCCAGATAAGCCTCGCGCAGACGCTTCTGATCCGCCGCCGGCACCGCAGCAGGGAACTGCCCCAGCGGAGTCGCAAAGACGTTCTTGTCCCCGGCCGGCGTGCCGATCGCACGCGCCTGCACAGGGATTTTCTCGAGCAGGAATCGCGGCGGCATCAGCCCATCCTTGCGACCCTGCTCGCAGATCGCCTGCGTCTCTGCCAGCAGCAGCGGCACCTGCTTCATACGAGCGAGCCAGTCGTCATACTGCTTGACGGTGTTGAACGGCGCCACCGCCACAAACTGCGCCATCTGCAGATGCAGGCCGCTCATCTGGTTGATCGGCATCTCCCAAAGCTTCAGGTCGTAGCCCTCCTCGCCTTCCTTCAGGTTCCGCACCATAAGCTGCTTGTTCAGCACCTCCTGCTCCGGAAAGCCGGTCGTGTCAATAGCCTCAAACCGCGCCAGCCACCGCTTGCCCTCCTCATACTGCTTGCGGATATGCGTCAGTGACAGATCGCTCACGCGGTCGTTATACCGGTAGTCGCCATAGACCGTTGCGCCCTCCGGCCCTTCCTTTAGCTCGTATTCCCACTCCTCCGCCAGCAGCTTCGTCAGCACGGCACGCCGCGCATCCACACTTGCCGGCCCCTGCGCCCCGGCCCCTGCCAAAGCAGCTCCCATCAACACTCCCGCCACACCCATCTTGAACGACATGCGCAAACTCCCAGCACCATCAGATTTTCTCCAGCATACGCCCAGACCTTGCCAGAAGTTCCGTGCACCTCTGCTACCCTGTGGGTGAGAAATTACCATGCCCAAACGATCCCTCCAGGTCTCAGCCCCCCTCCTCGCCACCGCCGCCGCCGCCGTGCTGGCCGGCTGCAACCATCCGGAAATGCAGCGTTGTGTCGACGCCCAGAACCGCGTCGTAGACCAGCGTTTCTGCGCCAGCCTCCCCGCCCAGGGCGGCTACAGCGGAGGCGGCGGCATGGGCTTCATGCCCTACCACTACTACTACGGCGGCGGAGGCGGCTGGTATCCCGGCACGGTCGTCTACGGAGGCTCCAACACCTACGTCTCCGGCCACAGCTACACCACCAGCTCCAGCTCCCCCCACAGCACGTCCTCCATGGGCGGCACCAGCCGAGGCGGCTTCGGCAGCTCCTTCGGCGGCAGCTCAAGCCACGGCGGCAGCGGCGAGTAGCGGGGATATTTAGGAGAAACCTTGCTACGTGGAGGAACCCGCTCGTGGAGAAGATGCTCGCAAGATGGACTTCAACTCTGGTCAGCAATTTGGACCAATGCCGTTTGGAAGCGGAGATTTCAAACACAGACGGCGAAATAGTAGCTGTCCTGTTTGAGGATGCTTCCGGTTGGCACTCAGAGTTTCCCGCCGACGTTACGTCGTCAGTCGACTCTACCTTCCTTGAAGAACAGAAAGTAGTCATGAGTCACTTCTTGAATCGCATCGGCCTGGATCCCCCGGCAGAAGCAACTAGGGGCGACCTAGCCCTGTGGCTCATGCTAAGAGATGACGGTACCGCCATGGAAATGCCTTACAGCTACAAATCAGCCTCTTTTATCCGTGCTTGATCCGTCTTATCCGTGTCCGCACTTGCTTTCAGCCAGGAGCCGCAAATGATCCGAGTCCCCCTAACCCCCCGCCAAAACTGGCAGCAAACCGTCGAGCAAGCCGGCCTCACCTTCCACTCCCCCGCCGCCATGGCCCCTCAACCTTACTGGGACGAGTCCGCCGCCTATCAATTCTCCTCAGCAGAGGTAGACACCCTAGAAGCCGCCGCCAAAGAACTCCAGGAAATGTGCCTCGCCGCCGCGCAAGCCGTCATCGACCGCAAGCGCTATGCCGAGCTAGCCATCCCGCCGGAAGCCATCCCCGCCATCGAAGCCACCTGGAACGCCGAGCCCCCCGCCCTCTATGGACGCTTCGACATCTCCTGGGCCGGCGCCGAATCCGGCCAACCCCCTAAGCTCCTCGAGTACAACGCCGACACCCCCACGTCCCTGCTGGAAGCCGCCGTCATCCAGTGGTCCTGGCTCGAGGACCGCAAGCGCGACCTTCCCGGCGCCGGAATCTTCCACAAGGCAGACCAGTTCAACTCCATCCACGACCGCCTCATCGCCAAGTGGAAAGATGTCGCCGGCTACCTGCAACAACCCGTCTACTTTGCCGCGCTGGAATTCGCTTCGGCCGATCCAGCCCAGAATAAGGACACCGCCGAAGACCTCCTCACCATCACCTACATCCGCGACACCGCCGACCAGGCCGGCCTCGAAACCCGCGGCATTGCCCTTCAGGACATCGGCTGGAACACCGATCGCCTCGCCTTCGTCGACACCGAGCAGGACGAAAACCAGATCCTCTCCCTCTTCAAGCTCTACCCCTGGGAGGCCATGCTCGCCGAGGAATTCGGCCCCCACGCGCTAGAAACTCTCAAGCCAGGCACGCACCAGATGACCTGGATCGAGCCCATCTGGAAGCTGCTGCTGAGCAACAAGGGCATCCTGCCCATCCTCTGGCAGCTCTACCCCAATCACCCGCTGCTGCTGCCCGCCTACTTTGAAGATCACGGCGACCGCGGCGACCTGAGCGCCTACGTCCGCAAGCCGCTCCATAGCCGAGAAGGCGCCAACATCAGCATCCTCCAACCCGGCAAGCAAGCCATTCGAACCGGCGGCCCCTACGGCGGAGGCCCCTTCATCCGCCAGGCCATAGCGCCTGAAGCAGTATTTCAGAACCGCCACCCAGTTCTCGGCCTATGGATGATCGACCAGGAGTGCGGCGGCATGGGCATCCGCGAGTCCGCCGGCCCCATCACCGACAACCTAAGCTCCTTCGTCCCCCACTACTTCGTCTAAAACAAGGTCAAACGCGTGCACGGACAAGTCGGACAAGATTGACAAAGGCACTTCAAAGGGCAAGCCCCGAAACGTGTCATCGCCCAAGTTGGTTGTCATCCCCGAAGGGGATCTGCTTCTGCTTTCAGCCTCACCTCGCCCCAAAATTGGGTGCCCCATTCATCGCAGCTTCACCGCGATAAGTGGGATCGCAAATCCAGACTCGACCCAGCGCTGCCCTTTGTTGTCATTCCGTAGCGCAGCGCAGGAACCTGCGGTTGCCGTTGTCTGTCCTTCCTGTCCGTGCACGCGTTTACCGCCGCCCAGTCACCCGAGGCACATGCCTCTCTCCACTCTCCACCACAAACCGAGCAAACGCCCCCGCCACCCCACCCGCCTCCGGCCCAGCATGCGACGCCACAGAAAACATCCTCCCCAGCTTCAATCCCCGCACCCGCACTACCCGCAAAGACCCCAGCGCCAACTGATTCCGCACCGCCCATCGCGAGCAAAACGCCACTCCCAGCCCCGCCTCAACCGCGCTCAGCAGGCCTTCGGTCGAATCGAACACCATCCCCAGATTGAGCTCCCGCACCTTCACCCCAGCCGCCTCAAGCGCTGCCTCCAGGATCCGCCGAGACCCCGACCCCTGCTCCCGATTCAGCAACGTCGCCGACCGCAACTCGCCCACAGAAATCTCCTGATCCGCCCACGGATGCCCCGGCGGCACCACGCAAACCAGGTGGTCCTCCATAAACGGAGTTACCCGCAGATCCGCCCCCAGCGCAGGCCCCTCAATCAACGCCAGGTCGATCCGCCGCCCGCGCAACTCGTCGAGCACCTGCTGGGTGTTCCCGCCGTAAATCGTCACAGTAGTCCCCGGCGCCGTCTCCAAGAACCCGGCAATCAGCCGAGGCAGCAGATACTGCCCAATGGTTTGCGAAGCCCCCACCGCCAGCGCTCCGGTGGTCGTCCCCGCCGCCGCTGCAACGGCGTCGCGAGCCTCCCCCGCCAGCCGCCGAAGCCCTTCCGCAAACGGCGCCAGCGCCATTCCAGCCGGCGTAAGCGACACTCGCCCACCCGTCCGGTTGAACAGCGCCGCACCCACTTCAGCCTCTAAAGCCTTGATTTGCTGCGTCACCGCCGGCTGTGTCAGCAGCAATTCCTCCGCTGCAATGCGAAAATTCAGGTGCGCCGCCACAGCCCGAAACACTCGCAGCCGGAAGTTTTCCATCCCCAAAGCCTACGGCAAATCAGTGCGGATGTGCACAAGCGCAGCCACGGCAATACGTATGGTTCAGCCGGTGCGCAGTGATCATCAGCACGCTCCCAGCCATCGTCACGCCGACCTCGTACATCGGCCGCCAGGCTGTTTCCCACGCCGCGCCAAAAATGCAAAGCAAACCAAGAGCCATCAACCACAGCACCGACCAGCGCCGATGTTTCATGAATCCACGCGCCAGTGCCACCACGCCCATCAGCGCCACGACGACCGCCAGCGAGCGATGTGTCCTTGATTCCGAAGGCATAAAGCGTACAAATAACACGGAAAACGACAGCAGAAACGGCGTCACCAGGCAATGAACCAGGCACGCCGCGGAAGCCCAGACTCCCAGCCGGTCCGCCCAGGACGCACCATCCACTGGGGACGCATTGGCACTCAAAATTCTCACAAACTCAGTGTACCTCTATCGATAATAAGTATGCAACAACGTCTCTTCATCCAAAGAACAACCTGATCCCGGCTACCCCTGCCGATCCACACTGCTCCGCGTTTTCCATGGTCATCCCACCCAGAGCAAATACAGGCATCTCGCCGGCGATGGCTACCGCCCCGGCCAGCGCCTCCACCCCGCGGCCCGGCACGACCTCCACCCCTCCCACCGATTTCCCAAAAACCGGCCCGTACAGCACACCATCCACGCCATCTGCTTTGGCTTTCTTGACGTCCTCGACCGTGTGGCAGCTCCGGGTCATCAGCGCATTTGCAAACAAACTACGCACGTCGGCCACTGTGGCTTCCCCGGCGCGCGACGAAAGATGCACCCCCGCCGCCCCCGCCGCGAGCGCCACCTCTACCGGACCTGCCACCAGCACCCGCATGGCTCCGGCGGCTCGCACGACGTCCGCGGCAAAACGTGTCAAAGCCGGCGCCGTAAGCTCACGCTCGCGCACAATCACCAGGTCGACGCCCGCAAGCCCCAGGTTCGCACATCGCTCGACCAGCCAATCCGGCCTTGTGCCCGCACTTCCATCCGTGATGGCGCATTGAAGCCTGCGGCCCAAACGCGCTTGTATTCGCACTTGCAAAGGAATAGCCTCAAGATGGCCGCAGTATAGCCGATCACTGGTGTATGGAAGAGCGCGACCCCGCATGAGTAGTGTCTACGATCTCCTCGTTATCGGCTCCGGCCCGGCCGGCCAGCGCGCCGCCATCTATGCCGCCAAGCTCGGCAAAAAAGTTGCTCTTATAGAAATGCGCGAGGTCGTCGGCGGAGCCTGCATCAACACCGGAACCATCCCTTCGAAGACCATGCGGGAGGCCGTGCTTCACCTTTCCGGCTACAACTATAAGTCCATCTACGGCATGAATTACCGGGTCAAAGACCGCATCAGCATGGCCGACCTGGCCTTCCGCATCCAGCACGTCATCAAGACCGAAATTGACGTCACTGAAGCCCAGTTGCAGCGCAATAACATTGAAATGCTGGTCGGCGTCGCCAGCTTCGTTTCGACCGACGGCAATACCACCATCATCAAGGTGACCAACTCCAAGGGGTCGTCAGAGTACGAAAGCAAGAACGTCCTGATCGCCACCGGGACCAAGCCGGCTGCCAGCACCAAGGTGCCGATCAACGGCAAATCCATCATCAATTCCGACCTGATCCTGGAAATGACGAACCTGCCCAAGACCATGATCGTGGTCGGCGGCGGCGTCATCGGCGTGGAGTATACGTGCATGTTTTCGGCCCTCGGCGTCCGCGTCACGCTGATTGAGCGCCGGCCCCGCCTGCTCGAGTTCGCCGACCAGGAAATCGTCGAAGCCCTGAGCTACCACCTGCGCGACTCCCGCGTAACCATGCGCCTGAACGAGGAAGTGGAGTCCGTTACCGAGAACCCCGACGGCACGGTCGTCGCCAACCTGGAATCCAAGAAAAAGGTTCAGGGCGACGCCCTTCTGTACGCCGTGGGCCGCCAGGGCAACGTAGACGAGCTCAACCTGGCCAACGTCTCCATCGACTCCGACTCGCGCGGCCGCATCCCCGTCGACAAGGATTTCCAGACCAAACAGCCCGGCATCTACGCTGTCGGCGACGTCATCGGCTTCCCGTCGCTCGCCTCGGTTTCAATGGAGCAGGGCCGCATCGCCAGCGCCCGCGCATTCGGCGATGAGACTGTCCTGTCGAACCCCAGCTTCTACCCCTACGGCATCTGGACGATTCCCGAAATCTCGTTCCTCGGCAAAACCGAAGAACAGCTTACGGAAGAAGACGTCCCGTACGAAGTCGGCGTCGCGTACTATCGTGAAATCGCCCGCGGCCAGATCCGCGGCGATACCACCGGCCGCCTCAAGCTCATCTTTCACCGCGTCACGCACGCGCTACTCGGCGTCCACATCATTGGTGAAGGCGCCAGCGAGCTCGTTCACATCGGTCAGGCCGTCATGGCACTCGGCGGCAAGCTGGATTACTTCGTCGAAACCGTCTTCAACTACCCCACGCTCGCCGAGTGTTACAAGGTAGCCGCCTTCAACGGCCTGAACCGCGTCAGCAAATTCGACTAAGCGTCAGGACGCCTTGTTTGTCATGCCCCCAGGGGAATCTGCTGTTAGCCTTTGTCGTTTAGTTGTCCTTTCGTAGCGAAGTGAAGAAACTTGCGGTTGAAACCTCCTCACCCCGCCGATAGACGACCCTTCCTCCGCTAGGGTATGCTCACCTTCTCTGCCGGAATCCTCCGGCCAACTCAAACGACACAGGCGGGACACAACATGGCAAAGACCATAGGCGTCGTCATCTCGGAGCGGGTCGTCGCGGGCCTCGTCGTAGACCACAAGCTGGTCGGCCCGCTGCATGCCTTTCCGGAAGGCGAAGAAGACGACGCATCCCTTGTAGAGCTGCACACCGACGCGCTGATTGAGGCCATTTGCCAGCAGGTGATCGCCGTCAAGGGCTCGCACACGGACGTCTCCGCTGTTGGAATCGCCGTTCCGGGCGTCATTCGCGCCGGCGTTGTAGAAGATGCCCCTAACCTCCCGCAGCTCAAGGGCGCACGCATCGCAGAATTGCTCTCCATGAAACTGCGCGAGCATGACCTGAGCTGCCCCGTCACCGTCTTCAATGACGCCGACGGCGTAGCTGCCGGGCTTGCTGCCGCGCAGGGCAAACTGGATCGCTTCATGCGCGTTTGGACGCTCGGTGTCGGCGTCGGCTACGGGCGTTATCCCTTCGCGGAAGGCATCTGGGAAGGCGGCCACACCACGGTGACGCTCGACGAAAAAGAAAATTACTGCGGCTGCGGCGGCCGCGGCCACCTGGAAGGCATCATGGGCCATCGTGCCATGCGCCTGCGCTTCCTGGATATGGAGCCGGAAGAAGTTTTCGCAGAAGCCCGCAAGCCGGACAGCCCGGATTATGCCCGCTGCATGGACTTCGTCAAGCTGTGGCACCGCGCGCTGGCCGCCGCCTGCGCCAGCAGCATCCACCTGGATGGGCCCGGAAAGTTCTTCATCACCGGCTTCAATGCGCGCTTTGTCGACATGGTGATGCTCAAGGCGTCCATCGCCCAGATGGTCAAGCTGAGCCCGCTGCAAAGCTGGCAGCTGGAAATCGTAGGCGACAACGCCGAAATGCGCATCATTGGCTCAGCCGTAGCCGCCGAGCAAGCCGCGCAGGCCCGCTGCTAAATGCTTCTGTTTCCGCATTTTTGCTTTCATTTCGTAGCGAAGCGAAGAAACCTGCGGATCGTCTTGTCGCGCCCCAAACTCTGGATGCCCCATCCATGCAGCCTCATCGCATGGGTGGGATGTACGCTCCTGGCCACCTCAGCCGCCGCCCAAACTACCCTACCCCCTACCCCCATCGACCCAAACTGGGTCTACACCACACCCCTCCGCTGGGTCCACGCTGTTCCCGCGGCCGGTATTGACGAGCGCACCAGCTACGCCACCATCCTCGTCCTCTACCCCACCGGGCAGTACGCGGAAGTAGCCGCGGCGCTGCTGGAGCATGGCCGCGAAAAGTCCGTCACTCTATCAAATTCAGACGGCCTGATCCTGCGCGCCGGCACCTGGTCCCGCACGGACGAGCAGGTCATCCGCATCCAGGCCCGCGAACTTTTCCGCTCCACCCGCTCGCCGGAACGCATCAAATGCGAGCCCGGTGGCACCAACTGCACCCCTCTGAAACACCCTCTGCCAGGCCCAGTCGTGACTGAAACCTGCGCCATCAAGGGTACGTCCGACACCCACATCGCAAGCGCGATCCACTGCCGCCGCCTCGCGGTTTTCCCGCTGCGCATCAATCTGAGCCTCGCCGACCTGGAAGCTCTGGTTGCCCCGCAATCCAGGCCAGATGCCGCCCCGGCACAACAATAAAGCAACGTCCAAGAACGTCGCCGCGTCAACTTGCTACTGCGCGCCCCCCTAAATCTTGTCATCCTGAGCGAAGAAACGCACAGCTTTTCGTGCGCTTCGCAGTCGAAGGACCTGCATTTCCGCCTGCAGCAGCTAAGCCGCTCAAACGAGATGCAGGTCCTTCGACTACGTTCGGCGATGAAGCCGCCAGACTCCGCTCAGGATGGCAATGTATGAGTAAGCAAGCTCAAACCCACCCTAGGACATAGGCTTAGTCGTAGCGGGCATCGTCGCGGCGGCCTCCGGAATCAGGGCGATATCAAAGTTGGAACCAAGCCAATGCTCAGCGGCCTCCTCGGTCGCAGGCCAGTAGAGCGTGAAAGAAAGCAGCTCACTCCCCCCGTCGGCCAGCGGCTGCGTGGGGATATCCACAAACTGCCCAGGGTAGCCAACAACGTGCGAATTGACCGTCTGCTGCGTCTTCCAACCATCCAGCGTGTAGACAACGTGGAACGGATTCAAGTCGATTACCCGCAGCTTGAAGCCGGCCGTCATCTCTGCAACGGGCCGGGAAAGCTGGAAGATCTCGACGGTGCTACGGAACGTGCGGTCGCCAGCCTTGACCGCGTAGCGCTTTTCAACGACCGGAATCGTGTCGAAAATCTTGCCATCGGCAGCACTGCGCAGCAGCTTCACGTACTCCGCATGCGCCCAGACCAGCGGCTGCGCGGACCCGGCAGATTGACCCAGATACATGCCTTCTTCCGGCATGTCGGGGTGATCCCAAACCTGCTCCGGAAGCATCCCGCCGACAGACGAAAACTTCTCATAGGTCTCAATCAGCGGCTTCACATCATGCCCTGCGGCGAGCTCGTAGTGCGCCCGTTCGCCACCGAGCAGCGGCCAGCAGCGCCCTTGTCCCCAGCCACTGTACGGTCCGCCCTTGTGGTTCTGGCCGTAACCGTCATGGTTGTAGCGACGCCACGCGGGACCATGCTGCGTGTCATATTTCAGGCAGTGGTCGACGACCTTCAACGACTCCGTGATCAGCGGATCATCGGCCCGGCGGATGCCGTAACGGACCAGCTCCAGGAAGCCCTGGTCAATAATTTCGCGAGCGTCAAAGTCAGCTTCCTGGCCAGGACCACGGTTGGCCAGGTGGATAAAGCCAGGCTGAATCTGCGAGTTGTGGAACGGCTCGCCCACTGCCGGCGGACGGATCCGCATGTAGTGGCGCGCGACGCCGGGCAGCAGCACGCCGTCCTCGGTCGTGGTCCACTCGTCCAGGTGCGCTTCAATCCAGTCCGCGTAGGTTTCCAGAAAGTCGCCAAGCTCAGCCGCGCTGTACGCCCGTGCAATATCCGCGGCGCACACTAACCCGCTGATGACCGCGGCCAGCGTGGAAGGCGAGTAGCCCGCGTTTTCTTCCCAGCGCTCCTGCTGCGTGACCGGTGCATACTTGACCAGGAACGCGGCGGCGCGCTGCACAAACGGAAAAACGTCGAAGCCGGCCAGGCCGTTCATCTTCCATAAACGCCAGGCCAGGATGATCGGGAAGGCGACCTCGTCCAACTGGATACCGCTCCAGTACGCCGTGCCATCGACCCAGAAATTCTGCGCAAAACCACCATCTGCATGCTGCGTGCAGGCCAGGTAGATCAGCGCGCGCAGGGCGTTCTCGGTGCGTCCGCAAGCCAGCAGCGCGGTGGCCGATTGCACCATGTCGCGCGTCCAGACCAGGTGATAGCCGCCCAGATCGGCGTCGCCCTTGCTGCCGCCCCACGGGATGGAGGCGGAGGCGATGAACGCGCCCGCAAAGCGTTTGTCTTCATGCGCAAACAGGATGGAATGGCTGATGCGTGAAAGGCGTCCGCCATCCCCGGAGGCGGAGGCGAACTGCTGCGGCGCGGCGGCGCGCTTCCACTGCTCGATGAAGCGCTTCGAAAGCCCGGCAAAGTCGGAGCAGAGGGACTGCTTCATCGCAGAAATCGCGGCGTGATGGCCTTCGCCAAAGCCAATCGCGAGCGTGAACTCACGGTTGCCGGCGATCTCGATTTCGCCCATGCAGGCAATGTTGCCGCCGGTCGCGGAGCCGTACTGCCACTCCATTTTGCCGTGCTGGAACAGGTCCTGGTAGCCATCGCTGGTGCCCACAAAGCCGCAGGAAGAGCGCGAAAACCCGCAGGAAACACCCATTGCGAGCGAGAAGTCGTTATGCCAGGCCAGGATCACGCGCTGTCCGGCTATATCGAGCGAACGCGCAGAGTTGCCGGCGCCGCCACCATCCAGGTGCGGGGCCACCAGCGCGTAGCACTTCAGCTTGTTCAGCAGCGCTTCTTCGCCGGTAATTTTTACGTTCATCAGCACGACCGGGTGGTGCGGGTCGCTGATGTATTCCTTGACCACCTTGTAGCGCCCTCCCAGCATGGTCGCGGTCGCGCGTGAGCTCAGGGAATCGGGGTCGAGATACTCAAAATCGTAAGCCAGATCGCGCTTATCTTCATGGAAGAAGGTTTCTTCGTCCGTGAACAGCAGCTCCATATCGCGCAGTTGCGGGCGGTCGATGGTGGGGAAGTAGACCTCATTCAGCGTGCCGTGCGAAAGCGTATACCAGATGCGGCTGGCGGCCGAATACGCAGTGGAAACGGTATCTTTCTGGCTGGAGGTCCACCGCGGTTCTACCCCGGGACAGCCCGGGGCCTCGCCCTGGTCGGTGAAGAAACGATATTGCGGCTTCAATTCTTCTACGCTCATAGACCTCGATTACACCTCAGAATCACCCTTGGATGCGTACGCACGATCAATAAAATTCTGCTTCTGCATCGCGCAGCGGCTCGCACGCATCGTAACCAACGTACGCTCCCCAACGGAGCGAGGAGAATTCCATGGCATTTGAAGTTCCGCCGTTGACCTACGACTACGCCGCGCTCGAGCCCTACATCGACGAAGCCACGATGAAGCTTCACCATGACAAGCACCACCAGACCTACGTGACCAACCTGAACGGCGTCCTTGAGTCGAATCCCGATCTCGCCGGCAAATCGCCTGAAGAGTTGATCAAAAATCTGGACGCGATCCCCGAAAAGTCCCGCGCCGCAGTCCGCAACAACGGCGGCGGTCACGTGAACCACACCATGTTCTGGGAGATCATGAAGCCCAATGGTGGCGGCGAGCCCCTGGGCGCCATCGGCGACCTGATCAAGGACGCATTCGGCACCTTTGACGACTTCAAGAAGCTGTTCAACGAGACCACCGCGAAGCAGTTCGGCTCCGGCTGGGGCTGGCTGATTTACAAGGGCGGCAAGCTTGAAATCGTCACCACCGCCAACCAGGACAACCCCATCACGCAGGGTTCCTACCCCATCCTGGGCAACGACGTTTGGGAGCATGCCTACTACCTGAAGTACCAGAACAAGCGCCCGGACTACCTCGCAGCCTGGTGGAACACCATCAACTGGGAAGCGGTCAACAAGCGTTTGGAAACGGCCAAGTCCTACAAATAGCTGCAACTTACGCCGAAGCCCCATCGCTCGCGGTGGGGCTTTTCCATGTCATCACACTTGATCAGGAGTCCTCAAGCCACTCCAGCGCGTCCTATAGCATCAAGCAAGTCACTTGTAACAAGCAACGCCAGCCGCAGGAGAACCGCCCAGCATGTGGATTGTCAAACTAGCGCTTCGGCGTCCCTACACCTTTGTGGTGCTGTCGTTGCTGCTCTTCATGCTCGGCATCGGCTCGGCGATTGAAGCGCCGAAAGACATCTTCCCCTACATCGACATCCCCGTCGTCACCATCGTCTGGACCTACTCCGGCCTGACCCCGGCAGAGATGGAAGGTCGCGTCGTCACTGTATGCGAGCGCGCCCTGACCACCACCGTCAATGACATTGAGCACTCGGAGTCCGAGTCCTACCAGGGCGTCGCCGTCATCAAGGTCTTCTTCCAGCCCGACGTCAAAATCGAGCTCGCCTTCGCGCAGGTAACCTCTGTCGTCCAGACCATTCTGCGCGTCCTGCCCCCCGGCTCATTCCCGCCGCTGATCCTCAAGTACGACGCCTCCTCCGTGCCCATCGTGCAGCTTTCGCTCACCGGCGAAGGCCTGTCCGAAGCCGACCTCTATGACCTCGGCATCTCCTTCGTGCGTCCCCGCCTGGCCACCGTCAAGGGCGCCGCGGTACCGCTTCCTTACGGAGGCAAAGTCCGCCAGATCATGGTCGATACTGACCCCAACCTCCTCAACGCCCACCACCTCTCCGCGTCAGACGTCTCCGTCGCCATCAACCAGCAGAACCTCATCCTGCCCGCCGGCACCGCGCGTCTTGGCGACCGTGAATACGTCGTCAAGCTGAACTCCTCACCGGGTGAAGTCAGCGCCTTGAATGACCTGCCCATCCGCGCGTCCAACGGCTCCGTCGTCTTCATCAAAGACGTCGCCAACGTCCGTGAAGGCTATGCCGTACAGACCAACATCGTGCGCACCGATGGCTCCAAAGGCGCGCTCCTCACCGTCCTCAAAAACGGCAAAACCAGCACGCTCGATATCGTAGACGGCATCAAAAAGGCGCTGCCCAAGGTCAAGGCCGGCCTGCCTCCCGCGCTCAAAATCAAGCCGCTCTTTGACCAGTCCGTCTTCGTGCGCGATTCCATCTCGGAAGTCGCACGGGAAGCCGCTATCGCCGCGGCGCTCACGGGCCTGATGATCCTGCTCTTCCTCGGCTCCTGGCGCTCGACCATTATCGTCTGCACCTCAATCCCGCTTTCCATCGCCACGTCGCTCGTCATCCTCACCGCGCTGAGCGAAACCATCAACGTCATGACCCTCGGTGGCCTGGCGCTGGCCGTCGGAATCCTGGTCGATGACGCCACCGTCGAAATCGAAAACACGCACCGCAACATGGCGGAAAAGAAGCCGCTGGTCCGCGCCATTCTGGACTCAGCCCAGCAGGTTGCCGCGCCCGCGCTGGTCTCGACTCTGTCCATCTGCATCGTCTTCCTCCCGGTCGTGCTGCTGACCGGCGCGGCCAAGTTCCTCTTCACTCCACTGGCCATGGCGGTCGCTTTCGCCATGCTTGCCAGCTACTTCCTTTCGCGTACGCTCGTGCCCACCATGATGCACTTCCTGCTGCCCGCGGAAGTGGATCTTTACACTGACGACCAAGCCTCCGCTCGCGAGGAGAAAAAGAACTTCATCTGGCGCTGGCACAAAAAGTTTGACCACGCTTTTGAAAAAGGTCGCGAGCACTACAAGCACGCCCTGGACTGGTGCCTGCACAACGCCGCGCTCACACTCATCCTCTTCGCCGGCTTCGTCGTTCTGTCCATCCCGCTCGTCTTCTTCATCGGCCAGGACTTCTTCCCTTACGTCGATTCCGGCCAGATGCGCCTGCACGTCAACCCGCCGGAAGGCATGCGGCTGGAAGACTCCGAGCAGTACTTCGCCGACATTGAACGCGAGATCCGCAAGGTCATCCCACCGGAAGAAACCGAGCTCATCCTCGACGACATCGGACTGCCCAACGGCGGCATCAACCTGGCCTTCGGCTCGAACGCAACCATCTCCAACACCGATGGCGAAATCCTCGTTTCACTCAAGCCCGGCAAGCGCGATACCACCAAGTACATGCGCCTGCTGCGTGACGATCTAAGCACCAAGTTCCCGGCTGCGACGTTCTTCTTCACGCCGGCCAACATCACCAACCAGATCCTTGACTTCGGCCTGCCCGCGCCGATCGACGTGCAGGTCGTCGGCCGCGGCAAGAACAATTACCAGCTTGCGCAAAAAATCATGAAGCGCATCAAGGACATCCCCGGCGCGGTCGATGTCCACATCCACCAGCAGGTTTCGTACCCCACCATGCAGGTCAACGTGGACCGCACCAAGGCCCGCCAAATCGGCTTGACCCAGCAGGATGTCGCGCAGTCCACACTCGTTTCACTCACCGGCACCGGCCAGACCGCGCCCAATGAGTGGCTCAATCCGCTCAACGGCGTCAACTACCAGATCGTCACGCAGACCCCCATCTACCGCATTGACGATCTGCCTGCGCTCGCCCGCACCACCGTCACCAGTCCCAACGGAAACGTCTCGCAACTTCTCGGCAATCTCGCCACCTTCAAGCGCGATGAGTCGCCCATCATCATCGACCACTACAATATCCAGCCCACGTTTGATATCTACGCAGACGTCGATCATCGTGATCTCGGCGGCGTCGCCAGCGAGATCCGCAAGATCATGGCGGATGAAACCAAGACTCTGCCTGTCGGCACCACGCTTGAATTGCGCGGCGAAGTCGATACCATGCAGAAGTCCTTTCTGCGCCTTGGCATCGGCATCATCTTCGCTCTCGGTCTCGTCTACCTGCTCATGGCGGTCAACTTCCAGTCATGGCTTGATCCGGTCATTATTCTGATGGCCATCCCCGGCGCGTTCTGCGGAATCTTGTGGATGCTCTACATCACGCAGACAACGTTCAACGTGCCGTCCCTGATGGGCACCATCATGACCATCGGAGTCGCCACTGCCAACTCCATCCTCATGGTTGTGTTCGCGAATGATGAACGCATCGCCGGCAAGGACCGCATGGAAGCTGCACTCAACGCCGGTCACACGCGCCTGCGCCCGGTGCTCATGACTGCGCTAGCCATGATCATCGGTATGCTGCCCATGTCGCTCGCACTGGGTGAAGGCGGGGAGCAAAACGCGCCGCTTGGCCGCGCCGTGATTGGTGGTCTGCTGCTCGCAACCATCGGCACCTTGTTCATCGTGCCGGTCATCTATTCCTTGCTCAAGAAGGAAGCACCGGTCGATTACGAAACGCAGATCGACGAAGAATACGGCCCCGTAACTGAAGCCAACAACTCGCTGGGCAAGGCAGTTCAGGGCCAACCGCAGCCAGCATAAACGACGGCGAGATTCAGTCGACTTTGCACCACACGCGGCGGGTAGTCAGCCCCGCCGCATCGAACCACTAGACGCGGCAACAGCCGCCGAGGAAACTGCTCCACATGGCCAACGATCCCAACGAAGAACTGCCCCGCCTCTCTGATGGACGCGAAGATCTCGGCGAGAAATTCGCCAGCCCCGTCCCGCCGGAGAACCGCGACCTGGGCGAGGCCTTCGCGCACAAAACCCAGTACGACGGCAACGACCTGGGCCAGTCCTTCGCCGATCCCGACTACGCCGATCGCGCCGCCGTAGCCTCTGCTTTCGCAGACCCTGACTCCATCGACGATCGCAAGCTCGGCAAGTCCTTTGACGAGACCACGACCAGCGCCAAGAAGCATCACAAGCCCTTGGCGGAGACAGTCAAAGAGCCTTTTGAAAAGCCGGAATCCCGCAAGATTTTCTACTGGGTTGCCGCCGCCGTTGTGTGCGCCATGCTGATCGCGTTGATCATCGGCTTCCTGCCGCGCCACGGTGAATCGAAGGACTCCAAAAAGGAATCGCAGCGCTCTGACGAGGAGCCGGAAATCATCGTCTCCAAGGTCGAGCACGCCAAAGGCGGTGCCGGCCTGACCGTTCCAGGAACCACGATTCCGGTGATCCAGTCGTCCGTGTACGCGCGTGCCAATGGCTACCTCAAAGCGCGCTTTGTCGACATTGGCGATCACGTCCGCAAGGGCCAGTTGCTCGCCATCATCGACGCACCCGATCTCGACCAGCAGGTCGATCAGGCACGCGAGCAGGTGCGCCAGGCACAGGCGCAGCTTGACCAGCAGAAGACTCAGCTTGCCCTCACCAGGATCACGAACGACCGCTACCAGGCCCTTGTAGCCCGTGGCGTATTCAGCCGGCAGGAAGGCGATCAGCGCCAGGCCGACTACAACGCGCAGCAGGCCAACGTGGCCTCGGCAGAGCGCAACGTGGAGGCCTTCAAGGCCAACCTGCGCCGCGTGATTGCGCTGCAATCGTATGAGCGCGTCACGGCGCCGTTTGACGGGGTTGTTACGCAGCGCAACGTCGATAACGGCGACCTTATTTCCACCTCCGGATCAGCCGGCGGACAGGCTCCAAACACCATGATGACGCAGTCGGTTTCGTCCGGCTCGCAGCAGTCCGGCGCAACCAACACCAGCGGCTCAAGCGGCAACGCGAGCAACCTCGCCACACCCTCTACCGGCGGTGGCGGCAACGGTGGCCCGCTCTTCACCATCGCGCAGGCCACGCGTCTGCGCATCCTCGTCTCGGTCCCGGAAGGGTACGCAGCAGAAGTAAAGCCCGGCTTCCACACGCAGCTTCACTTCCAGGAATTTCCTGACCAGGTCTTCGAAGGTGACGTCAGCCGCAACTCTGGTTCGATCGATCAAAACACCCGCACGCTGTTGACTGAAATCCAGATAGATAACCGCTCCGGACACCTGATGCCCGGCATGTATGCGGTCGTCACGTTTGAGGCGCCGTCTGGCCAGGGGCCGCTGGTCGTCTCGGGGGATGCCATTGCGATTCGCAAGGATAAGCCCACTGTTGCCGTCATCAAGGACGGCAAGATCCAGCTCACGCCGATCCTGATTGGCCGTGACTACGGTGCAGAGGTGGAAGTCGTCGGTGGCCTGCAGGCCGGCGATATGATCGCGAGCACCTTCACGGATGAAGTGCGCGAAGGCAGAAAGGTCAAGACCAAGCCCAACAAGGAAGAAGCAGAAAAGCAGAACCAGCCGCCGCCGGCAATGAAGCCGCAGCCACCAGGTGGTTCAACCCAGTATGCTGACCCCGGCATCACCGATCAGGACATGCAGGGCCAGAACGCCAAGCCCCAACAAAAGGGCGGAGGCGGTGATAAGAAGGCGTCGCAGAAGTCTGGAGGCAAGCAATGAAGAAGCCTCTCATGCCCAGGCTGCGTACGCCCCGCTTCTCAATTTTGCAAGCCGGACTTGGCGCAACAACACTGCTTGGTGTCGCCGCGATAGCACAGCAACCAGCCCCGCAGCAGGTAACGCCACGCGTCGCCGCAAGCCCCACTTCGCCTACGCTTCCGGACGTTCCGGCGATCTCCAGCTACACGCCGGCTGTGGCGACGACAGCGACCGGAACGCCGCCGCTCTTGCCTCTTCGCTCCATCCCGGCAGGGCTGGATGCGCGCCACTTCTTCGGTCCCTATCGACGCGCCAAGGTCCCCGCGCTGTTCGCCGGCAACGGCGACCGGCTGCGCTCGCTGGTGCGCGATGGCAAGCTGTATCTGTCTGAAAAGGACGCGATCGCGCTTGCTATCGAGAACAATCTCGACGTCGAAATCGAGCGCTACAACCTGGTGCTTGCTGACACGGATCGTCGTCGCGCTGCCGGCGGAGGGAGTCTGCGCGGCATCGATTACACCATCCAGGAGCCGCCAAATGGGGTCGGCGGTCCAGGTTCGCCGTTGCTGAACACGACTGCGATCAACCCCAATCCGACCACGCCAACAGTCACCGATCTGACCTCGCTGAACGCGACGACGCAGGTCCAGACCAACCTGGCCGGCAACTCGACCGCCACCGCGCAATACGCGACCGGACCAGCAGTGCCGTTGTTCGACCCCAACATTTTCCTCTCTGCAGGCTACCTGCGGCGCTCGAATACGGTGACGCTTGCTTCCACGGGCGGGACTTCAGGCGGGACTTCAGGCGGCACTTCAGGCGGCACGACAGGAGCCGCAACAACGCAGCCGCAGGCCTTCGATTACGTCTTCGCCAACCTGTCTTACCTGCAGGGATTCAAGACCGGCGCGCAGGTGGAAGCGACCGCCAACAACGACTCGCAGGTGATCTACGGGTCCAGCTCAAACGCAGATCCGTTCTCGCAGCCGAGCACTTCTGTCACGTTGACCCAGCCTTTGCTGCGCGGCTTTGGGTCGGTCAATACGCGCTACATTCGCATCGCGAACGAGAATCGCAAGGTGTCTAGGCTGCTATTTGAGCAGCAGGTGCTGGAGACCGTTTACGGCGCTTCACGGATCTACTACGACCTGGTTTCCCTCGGCGAGAATGTCGGCGTCAAGCAGGAGGCTCTGCGCGCTGCGCGCAAGCTGCAGGAAGATGATCAGGCTCAGGTAGATTTCGGCACGCTGGCCCCGATTGAACTTGTCCGCGCCAAGGCACTCACCAGTTCCAGCGAGTTCGATTTGACGCAGGCGCAGGGCCTCTATCGCCAGCAGGAAGTGATCCTGCGCAATCTGCTGACGCGTGCGGATTCGCCAGTGTTCAACGCGGGTTACACGGAAATCGTGCCGACGGACAAGATCACCGTTCCACCCGCGCTGGACGCGACTCCGATCACAGATCTGATTGAGCAGGGGCTTGCTCGCAGGCCTGATCTGGCGCAGTCGCAGTTGCAGATCAAGACCGGACAAATCAATGCCGCAGCCAGCCGCAATCAGGCGCTGCCACAGCTGAATGCGTACGTGAACGTTGAAACACGCGGCAGCTCAGAGCAGGCTTACGAGCAGCTTGGAACGCAGGGGACTGCGATTCCGACTCTTCCGCAAAACTTCGCGCTGGGCGGTCTGCGCGTGTCGACCATCGTGCAGGGTGGTGTGCAGTTGAACCTGCCGCTGCGCAACCGAGTGGCGCAATCAGATGCGGCTCGGGATGCGATTCAGGTGCATCAGGTGGAGGCTCGGACGGAGAAGCTGGCGAACCAGATCCGGCAGGATATTGAGAGCGCGCAGATTGCTCTGGAGACGAGTTTTGCGGCGTATACAGCGGCTAAAACTAGCCGCGGATACCAGGAACAGTTGCTGCAGGCAGAGCTCGACAAGCTCGAATTTGGGCAGTCTACTCCGCTGCTGGTGATCCAGAATGAGACCTATCTGGAGCAGGCTAAATCTACTGAGATTGCTGCGCGGTCGAACTATCAGAAAGCTCGGATTGAGCTGGACCGGTCGCTTGGGAACCTGCTTGATAAGAATGGGATTTCAATAGACGACGCAGTCCAGGGAGCGGTGAAGTAGGACCCCTCCCCCCCCCCCTTTTTTGGCCTAAAGTCTTCATTCGACTTGGGTTAGGTCTGGACTTATTTTTGAGCCGGCTGCGAAGAGGGGGGGTGCTGGAGGGCGATGTTTGTCAAGTCTTTTAGTACTGGGTGAAGCATTCCGGGTTTGTTTAGCGCTTTATGGGTAGGCGCTTTTCTGCCGGAGGACTTCTATGACCAAGCTTGGTGTTTTCTTTCTGGGTTCTGTTTTGCTGGGGTGTGCGGGTACGGGTGCGCAGACGGCAAAGCAGGCCGCCGCGTTGAAGCAGGCGCACGACGCCGGAATTCTGACGGACGCGGAGTACCAGCAGAAGCTGCAGGTGTTGCGGCCGGGTGCGGCGGCGCCTGCTGCTGCGCGGCCTGCGTTGGCGAGCGGCAAAGGGAATACCTGGCACATGAAGCGAGTGGCGTTCAAGCAGGATACGACCCTGGACGCGATGCCGCGGTGGGGTTTGCAGGGGCACCCGGGCCATGTGGTGGATGCGCTTTCGATGCTGATCCCGCAGGACTGGACGTTCAAGGCGAACAACAATACCGGCCCTTATGACTGCAATATGTCGTCCGGGCGCATACTGGCGCTGGCCACTTCTGCTGACAAGGGCTCCGGAGTGGCGATTGTGCCGGGACGTGCGTCGATCTGGTCGAGCGATCGGAATCTGCTGCAATCCATCCAGCAGACCAACCAGCGATATCGCGGGCAGGTGAATTGCATGATCCAGCAGCCGCAGCCATTGGCCAGCGTCATTGCGAGCATTGTGACAGCGCTAAGCAAGGAGTTGCGCGTGACCGGGCCCATGGAGCCGGCGCCCGGGATGAGCGACAAGTTAGCCGCGGTGCTCGACCAGGCGAACCGCAATCTTTCACAACAGGGTGCGCATGTAGAGGCGACGGCCGGGCGCGTGCCGATTGAAGGCGCGGAGGAGGGTGTGCCCAACAAGGGCTACTTCACGGTGCTGCAGGTGGTCAGGACCGAGCGGCTGCAGACCGGCGCGACCGTGGTAACGACCGACTATCCGATCCAGGTAGGAGCGTTTGCGCCGCCCGGAAAGTACGAGGCGATGGAGCCGATGTTCAACGCGATGCTGGATTCTGTATCAATCAACCCGGAGTACGCGGCGCAGAGTGCGCAGGCGACGGCCAATGTGCTGGAGATTCAGCGGCAGACGGCGCAGAACCTGCAGCGGATCCAGTCGCAGATGGCGGCGGATAATGCGAACGCGTCTCGTCAGCAGGCGGCGATCCGGGCCGGCGTGCAGTCTTATGCCAACCAGGTGCATAGCAGTGTGGTGGCGAACCGGAGTGCGGCGCTTGACCACTCTTCACAGCAGTTTGCGCTGCATATGGGAGACCAAGCGATCTACAAGGATCCCGGCACGGGGGCGCGGGTGCAGATGTCGAACCAGTACAGCCATGCGTGGGCGAGCGGCGATGGGACGGACTATATCTTGACGGATAGTGCGGGCTACAACCCGAATGGGCAGGTGGGTTCTGGTGGCTGGACTCAGATGCAGCAGGAGAAGTGAGTTTAGTTTTTCCTGTAAATAGAAGTGCTTGATCCGGGTTCTGCCTGGCTGGTGTAGCGGCTTCAAGTGGAGAGGCAAGTCCTTCGACTGCGAAAGGCACGAAGAGCCGTGCCTTTCTTCGCTCAGGATGACAATTCTTTTGAGCTCCATAACATCAACCAGATGAGAATTTCTGGTGCCACTCAGAACATCAACCGATGCCGATTTTTTGGTGCTGCTTAAGTCCAAGCCTGAAGCACTGAGAGCGAGGTCCGTATCTTCGAGTCATTGTTCGGAAGCAAAACACCGACACTCAGTCCGTTTGCAGGAGAGCTTGAGGTTCAGCAGGTATCGCGCCCGGTACAGTGGTGCGGCCGTGCTACGCGGAAGTTGCAGTCGCGGGAGGCTTGAAGTCTAGTAACGTTGCTTTAGCAGAACCTTCAAGGAGGGTGGCGCTATGAACGTTCGATCGCGTCCACCGCTCGGCGGTACTGTTCTGAAGGTGCGTAAAGTGCGCCGGGGTTCTGTATCGACGGCACCTGAGCCGCTGCAGCATGAAGGCGTTCTGCGTGGCGGTGTTTTAACCTACGTGCTGGCATTGCTGCTGATTGCCGCGTTTACGCTCGCCTTCCACTTCATTACTGACAACATTGTGCGTCAGCAGGATGACACTGCGCGGGTTGTGAATATCAGCGGGCGACAGCGGATGCTTTCGCAGCGTGTAGTGCGGCTGGCGCTTGAGCGTGCCGCCCACACGACATTCAGGTCCGATGCAGAGACCGACAAGGGCTTGAACGAGGCCATCGATCTGCTGTCCGCGATGCATGCGGAGTTGATGCAATCTGCCACTTCGCCGGCGGTTCTGGCGGTTTATACCAGCGCGCCCTACCGGCTGGATGAGCAGATGCGCGCGTTCCTGGTCCACGCGCGGGCCCTGGCGGCCAAAAAACCTGACCAGCTTACGATCGACGACAGCGATCTGCGGGCTTTGGATGTTGCGGTGCAAACGCCGCTGGTGCAGGCTTTGAACGCAGCGGTGACGGCCTTGCAGGATAGTTCTGAGGCTTCCATCAAGAGCCTGCGCAAGCTGATTGCGTGGCTGACTGTGCTGATGCTGGCGATCCTGCTGGCAGAGGCTTTGTTCCTTTATCGCCCGCTGTTCAAGCGGTTGACGCTGGCGCATGAAGAGCTGCTGGACCTGGGCCGGACAGACCCGCTGACGGGCTGCTTGAACCGGCGCGCCTTTACGCAGGAAGCGCATGCGCTGGTGGAAGAATGCAAGGCGACCGGGCTGGCGCTGGCGGTGTTGACGTTTGACATCGACCGGTTCAAGAGCGTGAATGACCGGTTTGGTCACTCGGCCGGCGACGACGTGATCCATGAGATGGTGTTGCGGATGATCGACCGGCTGACCAGCGCGCACCGGCTTTGCCGCATGGGTGGCGAAGAGTTTGCCGTGCTGATGCGCGGCGCGACGATGGGCGATGCGGCACAGATGGCGGAGAACTTCCGGGTGGCTGTGGCGGGGACTCCTTTTTCAGTGCGCGCGCATGACGGCGAGCGCGAGTTGAGCGTGACGGTGAGTGTCGGGGTGGCGGATCTGGTGGCCTCTGACGGATCCATCTTTACGGTGCTGGGCCGGGCGGATAAGGCGCTTTATCGCGCCAAGCAGACGGGCCGGAACAAGGTGGAAGTGGAATGGTACGAGCTGCCGGCGGTGGTGGTGATGGGTGCGGCGGGCTAGGGTCAGCTCAGGCCCAGGATTTGGAATTCGTCTTCGTAGCCCTCCATTTCTTCTTCGATTTCGTCCGGTTGGCGGTCGCGCAGGCGGGCCAGTCGATGCGTCCCAGTGACGACTGCTGCCAGGCCGGCGAGGCGGAACAGGTTCTGCTCCAGCCACATCTCTGTGTAAATGACCGCAAAGATAAACGGCGGGAAGACGCCGATGTAGAGAGTGAGGACGAGCGGGAGGTTGGTTCGTCCGGGCAGGCGCACCTGGTTGAAGGGAACGGCTCGCTCAAAAAAGAAGAAGGCGTCTGAAAGCAGCAGGGCCAGGGCGGTTCCGGTGACTGCCTGGACCAGCAACTGGCTGAGGGTGAACCCGGCTGCGGCGAGAAGAGCGAGCACCAACAGAAGAAGCGCGAGGGCGCTCAAGAAGGTCCAGCGCCGGCCGGCTGCGGCGCAGTCTCGTTTGCTGACGCCGGTGATGCGGAAGATCCAGCCTGCGGCGAGCGATAGCGGGAAGGCGAACGCGGTGCGCAGGCCGGCGATGATCCAGAACAGCAGCAGCGGGAGGACGGCGTGGAGGCCCCGGCTGGAAAGGGCGAAGCTGCCGCCGGGCTGCAGGTAGAGGGCGCAGGCAAGCGCCATCGCCAGGCCGGTTCCGGAGTAGACGGCGAAGTAGACCTGATAGCGATTGTTGCGGGCGAGGGTTTGCCCGATGAAGTGAAAGAGCGCTCGCTCGCCGGGGCGCTTGATGAGCGCGTGGATGAGCTTGTTGCGCCAGGCGGGGGCGGGGCGGCGGGGGCGGGAAGCCCCTTCCAGCGCAAGCCTGCGCATGCGGGCCCAGGCGAGAGGGTACGTGGCGAAAGTGATGAGGGAGGCGAGGGCGAGGGCTTCCATCGCACGCCTTGCCATGGGGGCAGCGAAGGCAGGGGCCTGCGTGCCGTAGAGCAAATGCTGGTACAGGCCGAGGAACCAGACCGGCGGAAGCCAGCCGAGATAGCCGAGATCGGGCGCGGGGCAGGGGGAGGGCGCGGGCTGCATGAGCTTGTAATGCTGGACGAAGTTGGCGCCCGGGATATCGGGCGGGTCTGGCGCGACAGGCCCAGGCGTGGCGTCGGCCGGGTGGGCGCATTGCCCGGCGAGGATGAGGTGGAGGTTGTCGCCGGATTTGGTGTAGTGGACCAGCACAAGCGCGAGCGCTGTGACGCTGAGGAGCTGAACGATGGGCGAGATGGTTCGGAAGAGATTGCCGCCCAGAACGCAGAGCAAAATGCCGCCGAGCGCGAGGAAGAACAGCGCGGCGAAGATGCCGGCGGCGGCGGTGGAAAGGACGTGCGCGACGAGCTGACGGAAGAACTGGCCGTGGGTGATCGCGGGGAGAAGAAGCGCGCCGAAGACGTTGGCGGACACCAGGAAGATGCCGAGGAAGGCCGCCAGCGCGCTGATTTTGCCGAGGAAAAGCGCGCGTGGACGGAGAGGCAAGGGAGAGAGGACGAGGAAGTCGAGGCGGTCCGGGAAGAGCATGTCCCACTCAAACAGGGCGATGGCGCCGAGGGTGAGGAAGGAGAAAAGCAGGAAGAGGTATTGGTCCTCGACCGCTCCCCAGGGGGCGCGGCGGCCGCCGTAGTGATTTTGCAGGAAAAACGCGACCATAAGGCCAGGGACGGCGGTGAAGGCGATGGCGCGCGCGACGATGGTGACGGTGTCGCCATCGGTTTGGACGGTGTCGTTATCAAAGAAGCGGCGGAAGAAATGGCGGGTCAGGATGGTGCGGGGACTGTGCGATCTGGTGGACGCCGCGAGCCGGCGAACGGGCCGCGGGCGTGGGCGCTGGATGCCGTGGGGGAGCTGCGTAATGGTGTTGAATTCAGCCATGGTGGGCCTGCATGACGCGGACGATATCGCCCGCAAGCTGGCCGGTGTTGCCCTGCTGGACGAGCTGGGCGAAGACGCTTTCAAGCGTGGGGAGCTCAAGCAGGCGGGTGAGCTCGCGGGGGGCGGCGTCCGCCAGGACCTTGCCGCGGGCCAGAACGATGACGCGATCGCAGACCTGCTCGACGACTTCCAGCACGTGCGAGATGTAGAGGATGGCCTTGCCCTGCGCGGCGAGCAGGATGAGGAGGTCCTTGAAGAGGCGGGCGGAAACTGCGTCGAGGCCGGAAAGGGGCTCGTCAAAAACGATGAGCTGCGGATCATGGAGGAGCGCGGCGGCGATCAGGACGCGCTGCTTCATGCCCTTGGAATAGTCGGTGAGCGAGGCGTATTGGGCGGCTTCGAGCGCCAGAAGTTGCAGCAGGGTGCGGGCTTTGTGCTCGATCAGCCGCTCCGGCATGCCGCGCAGACGGCCTACGAGCTGGAGGTATTCGAGCCCGGAAAGGTGCGTGTAGACGTGGGCTTCCTCCGGCACGTAGCCCAGGTGCGCGCGGTAGCCGGCGAGGTCGTCGTGGATGTTGCGGCCCTGGAAGAGGACCTTGCCGTGCGTGGGCTGGATCATGCCGATGACCATTTTGACGGTGGTGGATTTGCCGGAGCCGTTGGGGCCGAGGTAGCCGAGGACCTCGCCGGGCTGGAGCAGGAAGCTGACGTCCTGGACGGCGGGGATGCTGCGGTAGGACTTGGTGACGTGGTCGAGTTGGAGCATTTTTCGCGGGACCCCCTATGTAGTTTGCTGACTACTGCTGCGTTATGGGTGCTAGCATACTACATAGTGATGATTACTCCTCGACTCTCGCATAGTGCGGCTCTGATTTTGAAGGCGCTGAGTCTCGGCTACAGCTTTGGCCTGGACGTGATGCAGGTGACAGGGCTGCCGAGTGGGACGGTTTACCCGGCGTTGCGGCGGCTGGAACGCGATGCGTTGGTGGAGTCTGACTGGGAGCCGGAGGAGGAAGCGACGGCCAAGCAGCGGCCCGCGCGCAGGTACTATCAGGTCACAGAATCCGGGCGGGCGGCGGCGGCAAGCGCTACGGAGCGATACCCGCTGCTGGCGCATCTGGCGATTTTAGCGAAGGAGAATGCATGAGGCCGAGCGCTGAAAAGTGGCTGCTGCAGGGGGCGGAGTGGGTCGTGCCGGCGGCTGAGCGGGCGGCGTGGCGGCGGGGGTGGGAGGCGGAGTTGTGGCAACTGCGCGCGGCTCGCCCGGGGCAAAGTCTTTGGGTTGGGCTGCTGCGCGATGCGGCGTGGTTGCGGGGGGAGAGTTGGCGTTGTGCGCTCGAAGGGACGGCGCTGCTGAGCCTGGCGGGGCTGGGTGCGATGGTACTGGGGCTGTTTTTGGTGGGGCTCGCGCTGCGTGGAGAGTGGACGCCGGGGGTGGAGTTTACGGCGGAGTTTAGGCGGAGTATGTTTGCGGCGCCGCTGGTTTTGTTTGTGGGGGTGGCGATCGCCTCGCAACGGGAAGGCGTGCAGCGGAGTTACAGCCTGGCTGGCTCGGCGTTCTTTGCCGGTAAGACTGCGCTGGCAATGCTGATTGCGTTTTTGCTCAGCACGGATTTTTGCTTTCCAGTGCAGACGATGGTGCCGGTCATCGCCGATTTGAGCCAGATGCTTTGCTTTGTGCTGGCGGCACTGGTGGGGATTCGGTGGTCTTTTGACGATCAGCAACGCCGTTGCAAGCAGTGTCTGCGAGCGCTTGCAGGGCCAGCGCGGGTAGGGCGGCCATCGCATAATTTGCTGGAGTGGAACGGCACGGAGTTGCGTTGCTCTCGTGGGCACGGCGCGCTGAATGTGCCGGAGCTGGAGACTAGCTGGTGCCGGGCGAGTGTCTGGGTGGATGGGCTGCGGGTGGTGGGTTAGGGCGTTACTTTCGCGAGGAGATTATGACTATGAGCGCGTGGTTTTTGAGTGCTTTGCTGGTTGGCAGCGCAGGCGCGCAGGTTCCGGACGACGGGAAGGCGGCTGCAAAACGTAGCTACGATACGCTGGCGGCACAGGCAGCGGCCGGGGATAAATCAGTTGACTGGCGGGCGCTTCGGGGTAGGGCCGGACCGTCATCTTCTATTCACACGCTCGTCACCTTGCTTTCATAGAACGTCGGTAACTTTCAGGTAACCGCACATTGCGCTTTCCGGAGAGACCGAATGTCCCCACGCTTTTTACGCTTGTCGCCTGCCCTGCTGCTTTGTGGCGCAGCCGCAGTTGCTCAAACTTCCACGTCGAAGGTCACGGGCATCGTGACTGATTCGCTGGGCGCGCAGGTAGCGCATGCCCGGGTCGAACTCCACGCAGGAAAATCCCAGGCCACGCAGACAACCCAGACGGATGCGACGGGACACTTTTCATTTGATCTTGCCGCTCCAGCGAACGTTGAGCTTGATGTGGAAGCGCCGGGTTTTGCAGCCACGCAGAAGCTGAACGTCATCGTGAGCGAAGGCGCCACGGTGGATGTGCCGCTGACGTTGCGGGTGTCAAACATCAACGAGCAGGTGACAGTTGAGGCGGACGCGACGCACTCCGTTGCCGCCGCGCTGGCGCCGATGGACGCTTTGCTGGATGAGACCTCTGCGCGTACCGAGATTACGTCGGCCATGATCAAGAACTTCATGTCGCCGGTAGCGGACTATGGCGAAGCGGTAGAGATGGCACCGGGAACGTTTACGACCAATGGCAACGGAGTCGGGCTCGGGCAATCGAAGACGAACTTCCGTGGGTTTCCGGACGGCGATTACGACATCAAGTTCGACGGAATTCCGTGGTCGGATACGAACAGCGTTTCGCATCACTCCTGGGCATTTTTCCCCACGCAATTCCTTGGCGGCATTGACTTTGACCGGTCGCCGGGTACGGCCTCGACGATTGGCTACGCGCCGTTTGGCGGCTCGATCAATTTGCTTTCGCGCCAGTTTTCGCCCGTGCAGAACATTCGTGGCGGCTTTTCTTACGGGTCGTTCAATACGAAGCTTTTTGATGCGGAGTATGACTCGGGTAACTTTGGCCCGTCGCACAAGTTCAATCTGAATGTGGACGTTCATCACCTGGGCTCGGACGGCTACCAGACGTATAACTTCCAAACGCGCAACGCTGGTGATATCCAGGTTCAGTACAAGCTTTCTGACCGTACTGTGCTGACCGGGTTTTCTTCGGTCATCTGGCTGGATGCGAATACGCCCAACTTCAATGCAACGCGCTGCCAGATGTACGGAGCAGGCGCCGGCTACACCTGTACGGGTGCCAATGCACCGTTTGCGGGATCAGGGATTAACTTTTATCTGACGGATAATTCCGATCCTACGAACTACCTTGATTATCAGTACAACTACTACCATGTGCCGACAGACTTTGAATACGTCGGTCTGCACAAGGAGTTTGGCCATGGTTTTCTGCTGGACATCAAGCCTTACACCTACAATTACGACAACTCGGAGAAGTATTCAAACGCAGTACCGATCACGGCGGCGAATTGCGGTCTTCCAAAGAATCCTTGCGGTGTCGATAAGTACAACAGCTACCGCACTTACGGCGAGACTTCACAGTTGAGCCAGGTATCGCGTTTCGGCATCTTCCGGACGGGCATGTGGTATAGCTGGTCGAATACAAATCGCCACCAGGCACCTTCCAACCCGCTGGCAAACTGGGCTGATTCTGCGCTGCCCAACTTCTCTGAAACTTATGTGCAGGATTCCTACCAGCCATTTGCCGAGTATGAGTTTCATCCCACATCGAAACTCCTGATTACGCCCGGTATCAAGCTTTCCTACTACACGATTGGCACCAAGCAGTTCGCGGATAATGGCGGCAAAATCGGTGGTCTGGGATCGAATAACCCGGCAGCCTTCATCGCGAATGGTGGCAGCTACTTCTCGGCGCTGCCCTCGGTGGCGGGCAACTATCACATCCACAACAACTGGTCTGTTTACGCGCAGTATGCGACCGGTACCATTACGCCGCCTACAAGCACGTTTGACTTTACGCAGTCCGCTACAGGAACTCCAGTATCGACGCTTCCCGAGCAGCAGAAGACGACTACTTATCAGACGGGTACCGTGCTGAAGTTAAAGCGAGTAACATTTGATGTGTCTTACTTCCACGTTCATTTTGGCAGCGGATATTCTTCCTTCACGCCGCTTGATACCGGCGAGCCGATCTACTATCAGACGTCGCCTTCGGTGACCCAAGGTGTGGAAGCCGAGAGCAATATCTCGATGACGCATGGGTTCAGCTTGTACCTGAATGCAAGCTACGACAATGCGAAGTACATCGGCAGCACAACTACTTACTGCACACCTTCTGCCAAGGGCTGCACCTCTGCTACTCCGACGCTGACCACCCAGACGCCCAATAATCTGTTTGTTGCCAACACACCTTCCGACATCCTGACGGAAGGTCTTACTTACCAGCACAAGGCATGGGATGGCGGAATCTTCAACAAGACTGTAGGGACGCAGCGCCTGGATGACTCGGGCTTTCACAACGAGGCGACGATCTCTCCCTTCACGTTGACGAACCTGTTCTTCAACTACACGATCCGGGGCAACAACCGGTTCAACAATACGAAGCTGCGGCTGAGCTTCAACAACCTGTTCGACGAGCACAACATCACTGGCGTCAGCCTGGCAAGCAAGGCTACCGCTGCAACGATTACGGCGAATGGGACGACTTACGCCGACCCGTTCAACGCGAATTTTGCAGTCGCGCCGGTGTCTGGTGCGGATTCGGTCACAATTCTGCCGGGCCGCAGCGTAATGTTCTCGGCGACGTTTGGTTTCGGTCCTCGCCGGTAATCATTCTGGTGATATAACCCCCGCTGTCCCTCAGGGCGGCGGGGGTCATTTTTTGCCGGGTGACTTACTTGCCCCGGCCCCGCCAGGTGGTACCCAGGTCGCCGTAAAGGTTGATGGCCATCTCCGGCATCTCTGTGTCTTCCAGGGGTTTGGGCTTTTTCGGTGCAAGAAGCCACCAGGTGATGGGGGCCTGCGTCACGCTGTAACCAGCGTCGTCAAGCAGGCATAGGGAGACGCGTCCGCTTTGCTGCTCGGCGAGCGTTTCAATGTGGTTGTGCACGCTGCCAATGGCCCCGCCGGAGAGCAGGCCGGTCGCGATGCCGAGCCCCGGCACCAAGGCATCCGCGGCGATGCTGCCAGCGGCACTGGCCCACTTTGCGGTAAGAAGACGAGAGTTGGCCGAGGCGTTCATCAGTGCCTGCTTTTCCAGTACGGTGGCAATGTGATCCGCGAGGAGAGCTGCGATTTGCTGGTCGGAAGTGAGCCGTGTGAGCGCTCCGTAGGGCACTTGCACGATGCCACTGGGCAGGCCCCAGCCGGTCTTCATCTGGTCTGAATCGATGACCTGGAAACGAAAGTTGATCCTGGTCGGATCGGTGGTGGGCAACGCCTTCTGGTAGGGCGGAATAAGGCTCTGGCCGACGCGTTCCACGCGCGCCTGCAGGTCGGGATCGGTATGCGCCGGAAGCTTTTTGGGGTCGATCCCAAACGTTTCGCGGGCAAGGGCGCCCTGCTTCCTGTCCGCTGAAACAGCGGCGGGATCGAACTCTTTCTTCTGGCGCAAGCTGACTTCATCGGGGTCGACGCGATTCTGCCAGACTTCGGCCTCGTCGACCACGACGACGCCGTCCAGACCCTGGGTTCCGGTGTAGGTAATCCACTGGTTGGTCCCGACGTCCTTCAGGCTGGCGAGGGGCTCATTCCAGTGCATTTTGGAGGCGGCATTGATTTTGAGCTGGTAGCCGTCGGCACGGACGATGCGCTCCTCATCGGGGTTTGCGCCGGCGGAGATGGCGGCGTCGATGATGGCTTTGCCGGCGAGCTTGCCTGGCTGCGGGAGCCAATAGTGGATGTAATCGGCCGTGAGGGATTTGGTCTTTTTGTCGAAGTGCCCAAAGAGCCTGACCGATTCGCCGAGGTAGGGGGTGCCGAGACCGGGTGCTGCGGTTTTGTCCTTGCCGCTCAGGATGTAGAACCTGGTCTTTGGCGTGAGGGTCACGGTGACGCCGGTGACGCAGATGTTGCCTTGCGGGGTGATGGAGGTGATGTAGCCTTCAACCGCTGGGTCAGCGAGAACGCCCTGCGCGGCTGCACTGGCGCACACGCCCAGGACGAAAGCTATTCCTGCGATTCGCTGTAAGAGCATGAGGAGAGATTATCGGCGAGGTCCTTGAATGGCAAGGCCGGGAGTGATCTGGGGCAGAAAAAACCCAGGTCTCAGAAGCGAGACCTGGGGCACCCGGTTTGGGTAGTTGTGTAATTACTCAAGAGTGCTGCCACCGCGGGTGCCCTTGGGGCGGCGGTTAGCTTGCAGGACCTTTTTGCGCATGCGGAGCGACTTGGGGGTGACTTCTACCAGCTCGTCGTCTGCGATGAACTCGATAGACTGCTCGAGGGTGAGGACCTTGAACGGGACGAGGCGGAGTGCGTCGTCTGAGCCGGAAGCGCGCATGTTGGTGAGCTTCTTTTCGCGGACCGCGTTGACGTCGAGGTCGTTGTCGCGCGAGTGCTCACCGACGAGCATGCCTTCGTAGACTTCGACACCGTCACCGATGAAGAGCACGCCGCGCTCCTGCACGCCGTCCATGGCGTAGGTGGTCGTGGTGCCCTGGCGGTCGCTGATGAGGGCGCCGGAAGGACGCTGCGGGATTTCGCCCTGGTAGGGGATGTACTCACCGGCGATGGAGTTCATGACGATGGTGCCGCGGGTTTCGGTCAGCATTTCATTGCGCAGGCCGATGAGACCGCGGGACGGGACTTTGAATTCCATGCGAACGCGGCCGCTGCCATGGTTGGCCATCTTGACCATCTCGCCCTTTCTGGGTCCGAGGCGCTCGATGACGGTACCGACGAAGTTTTCGGGCACGTCAATGGTGAGGATTTCAGACGGCTCCAGCAGCTTGCCATCGACGCGCTTGGTGACGATGGTGGGGCGCGAAACCATGAGCTCGAAGCCTTCGCGACGCATCATTTCGATCAGCACGGAAAGCTGCAGTTCGCCACGGCCGAGGACCTTGAAGGTATCGGCGGTTTCGGTCGTTTCCATGCGGATGGAAACGTTGGTCAGCAGTTCGCGGTCAAGGCGATCCTTGATGTTGCGGCTGGTGACGAACTTGCCTTCACGTCCGGCGAAGGGCGAATTGTTGACCGAGAAGTTGATCGCGATCGTGGGCTCGTCGATGGTGATGATGGGGAGCGGCTTGGGGTTTTCTAGCGCGCAGAAGCTTTCGCCGATGGTGATGCCGGGGATGCCGGCGATCGCGACGATGTCACCGACCGTGGTCTCGACGGTGTCTTCACGCTTGAGGCCATTGAAGGTGAAGAGCTTGGTGATCTTTACAGGCTCCAGCTTGCCATCGAGCTTGGACAGGTTGACGGTTTCGCCGACCTTGAGCGTGCCGTTGAATACGCGCGCGATGCCGAGGCGGCCGAGATAGTCCGAGTAGTCCAGGTTGGTGACGAGGATCTGAAGATCGCCATCCGCAGTGCCGGGGGCGGCCGGGATGGTCTTGAAAATCAGCTCAAACAGCGGCTGCAGGTCCGTGCCGGGGACGGCGAGGTCCATGGTGGCGGTGCCGGCTTTGCCGTTGGTGTAGATGACCGGGAAGTCGAGGACGGACTCGTCGGCGTCGAGGTCGATGAAGAGGTCATAGACTTCGTTCAGGACTTCCTGCGGGCGGGCGTCGGGACGGTCGATCTTGTTGACGACGACGATGGGGGTCAGCTTGGCTTCCAGCGCCTTGCCGAGCACGTAGCGGGTCTGGGGCAGGGGGCCTTCAGACGCGTCTACGAGCAGAACGACGCCGTCTACCATCTTGAGCGCGCGCTCTACTTCACCGCCGAAGTCGGCGTGGCCTGGGGTATCGACGATGTTGATTTTGGAGTCTTTGTAGTGGATCGCGGTGTTCTTGGCCAGAATGGTGATGCCGCGCTCTTTTTCAAGATCGTTCGAGTCCATGACGCGCTCGGTGACGGCCTCGTTGGAGCGGAAGGTTCCGGACTGGCGGAGCATGGCGTCGACGAGCGTGGTCTTGCCGTGGTCGACGTGGGCGATGATGGCGATATTACGGATGGCTTCTGCGGTTGCGGTGCTCACGGCTGGGTGTTGTCCTGTTCTTTGGTGAGGAATGGCGCGCTTGAAGATGATGGAGATGTGGAAATTTGCGCTGGTTCTAGTCTAACAGGCTGGCGTGGGGGCCCGGTTACAGAATGGCGGCGTAGCACAAATGTCGTAGACGACTTGTCACATAGATCACGACACGGGGCCGAAATAAGGAGCAGGATTGTGGTGCCGCGTGGTTTGCCCAAGAGCAGCGGCTGGGAGAATGCATGCTGAAGACGATCGCGACGCCGGGCTGTATGGCCTGCAGGGACGGAGTGGGGCAGCCGTTTCCTTTTACGATGGCGTTTCAGCCGATCGTAGATGTGGATGCGGGTGAGGTGTACGCGTATGAGGCGCTGGTGCGGGCGCCAGGGGGACGCTCCGCCGCGGGGGCAATGCAGCAGGTGACGAAGGAAAACCGCTACGCGTTCGACCAAAGCTGCCGGGTGACGGCGATCTCGCTGGCGTCGAAGCTGCGGCTGCAGGATACGGATGCGCGGCTGTCAATCAATTTTATGCCGGGCGCGGTGTATAGCCCGGCGGCGTGTATCCAGCTGACACTGCGGGCCTCGCAGGAGTACGAGTTCCCGACCGACAGGCTGATTTTTGAGGTGACGGAAGGCGAGGAAGTGCTGGACCGGGATCATCTGCGCAAGATTTTTGAGGAGTATCAGAAGCGTGGGTTCCAGGTGGCGCTGGATGATTTTGGCGCCGGCTATAGCGGGCTAAATCTGCTGGCGGATTGCCCGGCAGACATCATCAAGCTGGACATGGAACTGACGCGGCATATCGAGAGCCGGCCTTCAGCGAGGATTATTGTGCGCGCGATGGTGGCGCTGGGGGAGGCGCTGGGGAGCAGGATCGTGGCGGAAGGGATTGAGACGCTAGAGGAGTACGGGACGCTGCGGGACTGTGGGGTGTCGCTGATGCAGGGGTACCTGCTGGCGCGGCCGGAGGTGGAACGGCTGCCGGAGTTTCGGCTGCCGTAGGGGCGCGAGATTGTGGCTGCTCAAGGCCGCTTCCTGCGGTACGCTGCGTTATGGCTGCTTTCGTCTTTACACCCGAAGAACGTATTGCGTTGCTGGCAAATCTCTTTCCTGGATCTCACGCTGCCGTAGACCCAATCGAAAGCTTTCATTGGCACTCTGGCCGAACTACCAACTGCGATACTTACCTCCCACATTCATCGCAAGCTCTGGCGATTGACTTGTTCGGCACGCTGCAAACGGTAGATCAAGACATAAGAGATAGAGTGCTAAGCGCATTGGCCTTGAAGCTGGGCGTCAATCCCGCTGGCAACTGGAAGATTTCGCTTGAATGGTGGGATGATAAGAATCGCCTGAAAGAGTGGACTCCGACACAAGTAGACGCCATTGCGGAGAGTCCGCACGCTGTTATATTCTTCGAGTCAAAGTTCACCGAAGGAGACGGTGGTTGCTGCAGGCAGCCACTGCCGGACGCGGCCGGTATCCGACAATGCAATGGCAATTATGCGGTGCAAACCAATCCTAAGAATGGGCAAACAAGTCCTTGCGCACTGACTGGTAAGGGCATCCGTTACTGGGAAGAGATACCGAAAGTCCTCCGCATACAGTCTTCACAGCACCATGTTCCTTGCCCTTTTGCTGACTCCTGGTACCAGTGGATGAGGAACGTGACGCTTGCCCACAGCTACGCGGAAGCTCATGGGAAGCAGGCCGCCTTTGTCGTTGTGTATGCAGATCATCCGGGACTGGCGTTTCCCGCGGTTTTGAAGGCAAAGCGCTGGTTAGATTTCGCTGCCGCTTTGCGTCCCGAGGTTATCCAACATGCAACGCTGAGCTACCAAACGATGTGCGAACTAGCAGTGACACAGGACACTACCGGGCGCGCAGTCTTTGAGCAACTGGCGCAATGGATTACAAACAAGATTGAGCGTGGCGGCTCGCGAACGAGAGGTTAGCCGCATATCAGATTGCCGGTCCTGAAGATTCCTGACGGCGACTGCAAGTAGGGCCTGCACGATTGAAGCTGGTGCCAGTGGATCGCGTCTATACGCGGTATGCGCCTTGCTCTTTGCCTTTGTCTTTTTGCAATTTCTGCCGCCTGCTGTCAGGAGCCTGTGGCGGACCAGGCGTCCACGATTTCTGCCAGTGCGAAGCTGGTGAATCTGCCGGTGGTCGTGCGGGACAACAAGGGAAAGCTGGTGGAGACGCTGGGCAAGGAAGATTTTGTGCTCGCGGTGGATGGCGCGCCGGGGGGTGATCCGGTACTTCGATCGCGACAAGAATGTGCAGTTGACGGTGGGCTTGCTGGTGGATACGAGCCGCTCGCAGAGTGCGGTGCTGGATCAGGAACGGACGGCAAGCGGGGCGTTTCTCGAAAGCCTGCTGGGCAAGGCTAGTCCGGATGGGCCGGACCGCGCGTTTGTGATCCAGTTTGCGCACCAGGCGGAGATGCTCGCGGACGTGACCGATTCCAAGCCGAAGCTGCAGGCGGGGTTGAAGGAGATATCAGAGGACGCAAGTGGTGGGTCGCAGGGTGGGACCGCTCCGGATCCGCAGGCGCAGCCGGGTGGGCAGGATCGCCGGCACGGTGGGGGTGGGGGCCAGAGCGGTGGCACGGTGCTGTACGACGCGGTGTACCTGAGCGGCGACGAGATCATGAGCAAGCAGCATGGGCGCAAGGCGCTGATTATTTTGTCGGATGGGGATGATCGCGGGTCGAAAAAGTCGCTGGCCAGAGCGATCGAGGCGGCGCAGCGTGCGGACACGATGATCTATGCGATCTACTTCAAGGGTTCAGGCGGCGGCGGTGGTGGCGGCTTTGGTGGGGGTGGCTTTCCGGGTGGCGGTGGTGGCGGGCGGCATGGTGGCGGTGGCGGAGGCGGGTATCCGGGTGGCGGGGGCCGGGAGAACAGCGTCGACGGCAAGAAGGTGCTTGAACGAATGGCGGATGAGACCGGCGGGCGGCTGTTTGAGGTGAAGGGCAAACAGGATGTCGCGGCGATTTACACGCAGATCGGCGAGGAACTGCGGGCGCAATATCGCATGGGCTATACGCCTACGGCCGAGACAGCGGCGGAGGGGTACCACCGCATTGTGGTGACAGTACCGGCGCAGAAGAAGGTGCGGGTGCAGACGCGCGATGGGTACTATACGGGCGTCGATACGGTGAAGTAGGTGGCTGCGCCTTACTCTGGTAGCAGAGGGCCTGGCGCTATGAACTGGATTGTGTGGTCGTTGCTATCTGCTGCGTTTGCGGCTGCTACTGCTTTGCTGGCGAAGGTGGGTGTGACGGGCGTGGACCCGAACCTGGCTACGGCGATTCGGACGACGGTGGTCGTACTGATGGCCTGGGGGATTGCGCTGGGGTTTCGTGCGCACACGGGGCTGCCGGGGATCGATACGCGGAGCTGGATCTACCTGGGAGCCTCAGGGTTGGCGACGGGGCTATCGTGGCTTTGCTATTTTCGGGCGCTGTCGATGGCGCCCGCTTCCAAGGTGGCGCCGATTGATAAGTTGAGCGTGGTGTTTGTGATCCTGCTGGCAGCGCCGATGCTGGGAGAGGCTTTGTCCGCGAGGAAGCTGCTGGGTGGGGCTTTGATCGCGCTTGGCGCGATTGTGCTGGCGTTTGCGTAAAACAACGCGTGCACGGACAAGACGGACAAGACGGAGAGAAACCAGCAACGGCTTTGCTTTTGTCCGCTTTGCCCGCCTTGTCCGTGCACGCGTTTCGAGCTTTACAGGTGGTAGTAGTGGTCTGCGCCGAGGACCAATGCGAGAGTGATGCCGGCGATGGCGATCTCGCCGATTCCGCCGACGAGGAAGGGCTTGATGCCCAGCTTCATGAGGTCCTTGAAGTTGGTGCGCAGGCCGACTCCGGCGAAGGTGAGCAGGAAGGCCCAGCGGCTTAGGTTGCCGAGTGCGGCGATCTGCACGCGCGTGAAGCCGTAGGGGATCATCCAGGCGAGGTGCGGGTATACCTTCGGGTCCAGCGTGCCGAGCGTCGCGATGAACGAAATGAAGAGGAAGCCGAGAACGAATTTGGGGAACTTCTTCCAGAGGAATGCGCCCTTGTTCTCGATCACCGCGGCTTGGCCTTTTTTCGCCCAATAGAGCGCGTAGCCCAGCACCACAAAGCCGATGCAGGCGTTGCGGCAGGTCTTGGCGAGCACAGCGAACTTGCCTGCCGCGTCTGAGTACAGCGCGCCGGCGGCGGTGGCTTCGGCGGTGTTATCGACTGCGAGCCCGGTCCATAGACCGTAGGCGTGGTCAGACATATGCAGCGCGTGGCCGACGACGGGGAAGAAGACCAGCGAGATCGCGCCGAGTGCCAGGATTGCTGCGATGGCGACCGAGGAGTCCTCTTCGTCGGCGTCAATCGCGCCCTGCGTGGCGATGATGGCGGAAACGCCGCAGACGCTTGAACCCACGGCCAGCAGCGTAACGAGCTTGGGCGGCAGGTTGAAGGCGCGGCCCAGGTACGTCATAAATGTGAGCGCCAGCAATAGTTCGATGAAGATCAAAACGAAGGACAGGCCGCTCAGGTGCAGGACGTCGCCCAGGATGAAACGCGCGCCCAGCAGGATGATTCCGGCCTTGAGCCAGAACTCGTACGTGGCTACGCCAGCGCGGAAAATGCGCGGCAGCCCGATGGTATTGGCGATGAGCACGCCGATCAGGATGGCCCACAGGACGTACTCGACATTGGGCAGGATAAGGTGGTGCGCCTTGCCGTAACGTGCGATGGATTGCTCGATAAACTTGCCCGCGTAACCGACGGCAAAGAGCAGAGCGATGCCGGGGATCAGGCCGGGCAGGCCGTGTTTGTTGGCGTCGTCTCGATCTCGTTTGAGCGGCAGGGGAAGGGTGGTGGATGTAGCCATGATTCAAATCTCCTAAGGGTGCTGTGCGACTACCAGGCGACGGTTTTGATCAGGTTGGTGCGCACCAGCAGCGCAAGCGCAAGTGACAGAATCACGGCCCAGACATCGAGCGAGAGAGAGAATTTACGGGTGGGGGTAGACATGGATCACTCCTGTGAAGAAGGGGTGCGGCACGGCCGGGGGGCGCGCGGGCAAAAGGCTAAATCAGGTGCGGGGATGCTACGGGAGTGGAACTAACAACAACAACGGACCGGCTGGGAGCCAGTCTGGATGCGGGCGGCGAGATGTGGCCTGCGCTGCATGTGTGTTGTTTAGATGTACCACGGATGCTGGCGGCTCACAAGTTTTTGTGCGCAGGATACTGTAGGCTGCTCGCATGACAGGCTGGAAGATTTGCTTGGTAGCAACGGGCTTGGTGGGTGCGGCGCATGCACAGACTTGCGACGCGTTGAAGGGGTACGCGGTGCCGGCTTCGGCTATTGCATTGCCGACGCGCGGAGCTGTGGTGAAGTCCGCAGGGCATGCGCAAAGCAAGGGCGTGGCGTACTGCAAGATCAAGGGCGAGATTGCGTCGGTCGACCCGCATGCGCAGGCGATTCGATTCGAGCTCAACGTGCCGGAAAAGTGGAATGGCAAGGCAGTTCACTATGGCGGCGGCGGCTTTGATGGCGCGCTGGTGACTGGGCTGGCCAGACCGGAAGTGGGCATCAAGAGCGATGCGACTCCGCTTGAACGGGGCTATTCGACCTTCGGCGGTGACTCCGGGCATCACCACCATTACCTTCTGCTGCCGGACATCTACAACGAACTGCATGCGCGCTTTGCGTTGAACGATGAGCAGCGGCTGAACTTCAATCATGATGGTTTGAAGAAGACGCATGACGCGGTCGTCGCGGTGATCAAGCAGGCGCAGGGGACCGCGCCAAAACGGATGTTTTTTCTTGGTGGCTCGACCGGCGGACGTGAGGCTTACTTTGTTACACAGCTCTGGCCGGCGGACTACGATGGCGTGCTCGGAGCGTTCGCTGGGTGGAACCAGGTGCAGCTTGATCTTGAATTTATCCGGGCTTCTGAAGCCGAGTATCGCAAGGGTACGAAGCTGACGCGCGGGTGGCTGCCGAAGGAGAAAACCAAGCTCGTCGCCAGCAAGGTGATGGAGGCTTGTGATGCTGCGGATGGCTTGAAGGACGGCATCATTTCCGATCCTGCGAGCTGTCATTTTGATCTGCACTCGCTGGCCTGCGCGCCCGGCAAGGATGGGCATGATTGCCTGACCGAGGGCCAGCTGCGGACGTTTGGTATCTTCGCATACGAGCAACGAACGGCCGTACCGCTCAAGAACGGTGTGCAGACCATCCCGGGCTATAACGTGCTGGCTGGGGCGGATCTGACTGGCTCGATGGGTCTGCTGAGCCATCCGCTGCATCCGCCCAAGTATCCGCTGGGCAGCTTTTACTACGAGGTCGCCGATGGCGTGACGCGCTTTTTTCTGACGCGTGATCCAAACTTCAACGCACTCACGCTGGACACGACTACGGGCGGCACCTATGCGGACCAACTGCTGCCGCAGTCTATCGCCAGTGACGCAAGTGATGCCGACCTGACGCCGTTTGCACGGCACGGCGGCAAGTTCCTGATGGTGCATGGGACGACCGATACTACGATCCCCACCGGCGCCTCAGTTGAGTTCTACACGATGATCCAGGGCAAGATGGGTCAGGCTGCGATGGACGACTTCATGCGCTTCTACCTGATCCCGGGCTTTGGGCACGGGCACGGTTTTTTCGACGCCGGTTTCGACGCGCTGGGTGTGCTGGACGCATGGGTCGAAAGTGGCAAAGCCCCGGTGGGGCTGACCGTTCGCGATAACGGAGCTGACCGCACCAGGCCGCTCTGCGCTTACCCGGCATGGGCAAGGTACCAGGCTGGCGACGTGAACGCCGCCGCCAGCTTTACGTGCGTAGACCACTAGGGGGCGCATCCAAATCAGGGTGCAATGCGTAAGCCTTTGGTGAGCACGAAGGTGTGCTCGCAGGAAAATAAGAGGCCCCATGTTCAAACATCGCATCGCTGTTGCAGCCCTATCTACGATCTTCGCCCTCCCACTTGCCGCGCAGGTTTCCGCGCATGGCAGCGCTCATGCCTCCGCCGGCGTGCCCCATGGCATGGCTGTTCCGACGCAGTTGCTCGGCGGCGTCAACTCCGGCAACGCCAAGGTTGGACAGCAGGTGCTGGCCAAGCTCGCGCAGCCGGCCAAGCTGGCCGATGGCAGCACACTGCCCGCTGGCTCGCAACTGATGGGCCACCTGACGCAGGTGAAGTCGTTCGCCGGAGATAGCAAAGCCACGTCGTCGTTGAAGATGCTGTTCGATCAGGCGAAAACGCCGGACGGACAGGTGAAGAAGATCAAGAGCATCGTGCAGGGTGTCGGCTCCGGCAGCGCGAGCTCCGACGCACAGGGCACGCCGGCGAGCCAGGGCAATAGCGGTGGCGGCGGCTTGCTGGGCGGCGTTACGGGTGCGGTGGGTGGCGTCGTCAAGACGACTGGAAGCGTGCTTGGAGCGGTGACCGGGCTACCTGGCGTGCTGCTTGACTCGACCGGTACGCTGATGTCGAAGGGGAGTGACGTAAACGTTCCCGCGGGCACGCAGATCACGGTATCTGTGGCCGCGCAGGAGTAGTCTGGAAAGTTGTGGAGCCCGCTTCGGCACTTTGCCGGAGCGGGCTTTTCCTTTGGCTTTACCGTACGATCTCGACTTGGCTGCAATGATGACCAAGTGGCTCAGGGGGGTTGAGGATGAAGCACGTTGCATTGCTGCGCGGGATCAATGTAGGGGGCAAGGCGAGGCTGCCAATGAAGGAACTTGCCGCGATCTTTATGGTTGCCGGGGCAAGCGACGTTGCCACCTACATTCAGAGCGGCAATGTGATCTTCAGCAGCGATGAAGCTGAGCGCGTGGTGGCTGCGGTCACGGCTGAGGTTGCGCGGGTCTACGGGTATCCTGGCCGCATCGTGCTGCGTTCCGCCCAGGAGCTGCTGGCGGCTTATCGGGTAAACCCTTTTGCAGGCTCGCCCCCTGAAAGCTTACACGTCTATTTCCTGGCCGACTTGCCGGATGCAGCCGCGGTCAAGGGGCTTGATCCTGAGCGCTCGCCGGGCGACAGCTTTGTGGTGCGTGGGCGGGAAATCTATCTGCAATTGCCGCAAGGAATGGCACGCACAAAACTGAGTAACGTCTACTTTGATAGCAAGCTCCAGACGGTAAGTACTGCTCGTAACTGGAATACTGTAGGTAAGCTGGTGGCTCTATCTTATTAGTGACTTATAAATAATTAGCTAAGTTGCAAAATAAAGCTTGCTTTCTGCTCCAGCGTTATGGCACAGTAGCTTTGCGTAGGAGAAGCCCGATGAAACAGCATACGAACAATTCGATGCGTAGGTCGCCAGAGAGCATTGCTCTCACTGGGGATCGCCGGGCTTTTGGTCTGTACAACTGGCAATCCGTATAACGGCGATCCTGCGCAAATCGCATCCAACTCTACTTTTCATCCGCTGAGTGGCGTAAAGCCCAGGTACTTCGACTGTCAATCGACGCACTAAAGCCTGTGCTTGCCGATTCCCTCAGCAATGTTTCGTCCGTGGCGTACTTCAGGGCTACTTCCTGGTGAGAGCCGTAAGGCTGGGGTTCGACGCCCCGAAGCCATGAAGGTTTGTTCCCGGACGAACGCACCCCTGTCGGGGTCCGCCTCTGTGCGGATCCTTACTTGAGAAACTAATTTATCCGTGGTGTAGAAGCGAGTTACTTCCTCACTGAAACGAGATGCAGAGATGGAAATCTCTGCCGGAGTAAGTACCTGCGGGACGGGGGCGTAGTCCCGACTTACAAGGTGCCGCAGACTAACTGCTCCGCTCACAACTCGCTTCGCTTGTTCCCGGATAAGTTAATGATTCGGTGCGTAATAAATTGGCCGGTGGTGTAGAAGACAGATACTTCTAAGTCGTGTGTCGCAGGTTCAAATCCTGCCGCAGGTGCAAACCTGCGTAGCTCAGTCTGGAAGAGCAGCGAAAGCAACACGTCTGTCTTCGTCTGTTCCCCGGTCATCAATTCCTTGCGAGTGGGATGCACTCGCCATGGTGAAAGAGATGGGCAAGCCGTACGTAAGAGGCGGCACTCCGATTGGTTCGGAGTCGCTGTGCAGGACCTGCACCAACGCGCAAATCATGACCGGCTATCGCGAGTCGGAGATGGTCACAATATGCGACAACGTGCACCCCAACATCGTTGTGCCGTTCACGATTTATGAGTGCTCGGCTTACTACGACAAGAATCGCCCGAGCTACAAGGATATGCAGCAGTTTGCGCTGCACATCGAGACCTCGAAGCCGCGTGGCTTCAAGGTGGGCACGGGCTTCGCCAACGCCGCGGTCACCAAGCTGGTGCCCGGTACCGGTGATGGCGACGAGGATGAGGACGACTAACCGCAGCAGAAAGATGGAGGTGTGTGATGCAGCTGAATGTGTTGAAGCTGATGGTCGAGAAGGTGCTGCCCGGCTACGGCCGGCCGGTAACTCATGAGGGCGCGCCTGCGGCCATCATCACGGATGAGCAAGCTCTGCGGCGCTCTGTGATGGCGTGCATGCTTTGGGAGCGCGAGTTCTATGAGGACGGCGTGACCATCGCCGACCGCATCCGTGGGCTCGTCCCGCGCGTGCCGGCGGATAAGGTTGCGGCGCTTGCGATCGAGGCTCGGACCAGCATGAAGCTGCGTCACGTACCGCTGCTGCTGGTGCGTGAGATGGCTCGTTACAGCACGCACCGCGCGCTGGTGGCGGCCACGCTTGCGGCTGTAATTCAGCGTGCGGATGAGCTCGCCGAGTTTGTCGCGATCTACTGGCAGGAGGGCAAGGTGCCCCTCTCCGCGCAGGTGAAGAAGGGTCTCGCCGCGGCGTTTGTTCGTTTTGACGAGTACGCGCTGGCCAAGTATGACCGGGCCAATGCGGTGCGTCTGCGCGACGTGCTGTTCCTCTCGCATGCCAAGCCATTGTCTGCGGAGCAAGCGGCGGTGTGGAAGCGGCTCATCGCCGGGGAGCTCGTCACGCCGGACACGTGGGAGGTAGCCCTCTCGGCCGTGTCCGCTGAGGCGGGTGACAAGCGCCAGCGCTGGGAGCGGCTGCTCGTTGATCGCAAGCTCGGCGCGTTGGCTCTGCTGCGCAACCTTCGCAACCTGAAGGATGCCGGCGTGGCTGAGGAGCTCGTGCTCAGTGCGCTGGACGCGATGCGTACAGACCGCGTGTTGCCTTTCCGTTTCCTTGCTGCGGCTCGGTATGCGCCGCAGTGGGAGGACGGGCTGGAGCGCGCGATGTTCCGGTCGTTGATGGACGTTGCGCGGCTTCCTGGGCGCACCGTGCTACTGGTTGACGTGTCCGGGTCGATGGTCGCGCGGCTTTCAGCAAAGTCTGAAATGCTGCGAACGGATGCAGCCTACGGGCTCGCAGTATTGCTGCGCGAGGTCTGTGAGCGGGTGGCGGTTTACACCTTCTCAGAGAACGCAAAGCTGGTTGCACCGCGGCGTGGGTTTGCTCTGCGTGATGCGATGGAGACCAGCCAGCAGCATGGCGGGACCAACCTCGGACGGGCGCTTGCCCAGGTCGCAGAAGCCGAGCAGTATGACCGCGTGGTCGTGATCACGGACGAGCAGAGCCACGACCGTGTGGCCGCGCCGCTGCGGTCCGGCTACATGATCAACGTGGCCAGCGCCCGCAATGGCGTGGGTTACGGCGCTGGTTTGTTTTCTTGGACTCATATCGATGGCTGGAGCGAATCGGTCTTCGAGTACATCCGCGAGCAGGCCTGAGCCAGGCCAGGGGAATGAATGGGGCACCCGGCGTCTGTAGCAACAGACGCCGGGTGCCCCATTCATAACAGCTTCATCGTCATGAGAGGGACGTACGGTTTACGCCAGCAGGCCCTGCTTGCGTGCGGTGGTCGTCAGGATTTCGAGCGACTGATCAAGCTGCTGACGTGTATGCTCGCTGGTCATGATGAGGCGCACGCGTGCCTTGCCCTGCGGCACGGTCGGGAACGCAATGCCGGTAGCCATCAGGCCGTTCTCAAACAGCTCGCGGGAGAAGTTCATCGTGGCGCGTCCATCGCCGACCAGAATCGGGATGATGGGGGTCTCGCTTGCGGGCGTGGTGACACCGCCGATGTCGAAGCCGGCTGATGCAAGCTGCTGCTTCAGGTAGTCCGTGTTGTCCCACAGGCGCTGAATGCGCTCTGGCTCATTTTCAAGGATGTCGAATGCCGCGATGCACGTAGCCGCAACCGAAGGCGGATGCGACGTGCTGAACAGAAACGGCCGCGCGCGATGGTAGAGGAAGTCAATCAAATCACGCGAGCCGCACACGTAGCCGCCCAGTGCGCCGATGGCTTTCGACAGCGTGCCCACCTGTACATCCACCTTGCCGTGCGCGCCAAAGTGATCGACAGACCCACGCCCGTTGCGGCCCAGCACACCGCTGGCATGCGCGTCGTCGACCATCATGATGGCCCCGTACTTTTCTGCCAGTGCAGCCAGTTCACCGACCGGGCCAATGTCGCCATCCATCGAGAAGACGCCGTCCGTGATGATCAGCTTGAGCCCAGGCTCGTTCTGAATTTCTTTCAGCAGCTCTTCGCAGTGGGCGACATCCTTGTGGCGAAAGACCTTGATTTTTGCCCGCGACAGCCGCGCGCCGTCGATGATTGAGGCGTGGTTCAGCTCATCTGAAAGGATGAAGTCATCCTTGCCCAGAATGCTGCCGACAGTCCCCGCATTGGCCGTAAAGCCGGACTGAAACACCACGCACGCTTCCACATTTTTGAACCGCGCAATCTTCTCTTCGAGCTCCATGTGGATGCGCATGGTGCCGGCGATCGTACGCACCGCACCGGAGCCAACGCCATGCTCGGCGATGGCGCGCGTTGCGGCCTCAGCCAGCTTGGGATGGTTGCACAAGCCCAGGTAGTTGTTGCTCGCCAGGTTGATCACCTTGCGTCCGTCGTAGGTGCAGACGGGGGCCTGCGTGTCCTCCAACTGGCGCAGCTTGAAGAACGTTCCGGCAGCCCTTAACTCATCAAGTTGGGCGGTCAGGTGAGCAAGCTGCGGACGGGCGGCGACGGATTTTTCCTGGACTGGGGCAACGGTCGACATACCTAAATTCTAGACCTTTTTGCGCCTGCGGACGATCAGCGAGCCCCTGCTCTGATCATGTGGATTGACTACGTCGCAAGGTGGTCTCGAATCAGAGTTTCGGCCTGCGACAAGATGCCGGCGTCGTCGCCAAAGCCGGGGAGCCAGCTCGTCGCGTGCAGCTCGGCTTCCTTGCGGAACCACGTGAGCTGGCGCTTGGCATAGTTGCGGTGGCCTTGCTGAGCCTGCGAGATGGCTTCCGCTCCAGTCAAAGTGCCGTTCAGCACCGCGGCCGCCTGCACATAGCCGAGCGAGGTGAACGGGCGGCACCCCGGCCCAAAGCGTGCGATCAAGGCGCGCGTTTCCGTGACCAGGCCGCGGTCAAACATCGCTTTAGCACGCGCATCGATGCGTTGGTAAAGCTGCGCACGTGGCGGGTCAAGGCATAATCGCAGCACGCGGTACCCCTCCAGCGCGTCTCGGCCGGCAGTCCATTGATCGGTCATCGGAGCGCGCGCGGCGAGCGAAACCTCAAGCGCCCGGATGACTTTGGGGACGTCGTTTGGGTGGATCCGTTCGGCGGCCTGGTGGTCGAATCGCGCCAGAGTTTTATGCAGATTTGCCGCGCCACGGTGCTCGGCCCGCACTCGAAGAAGCGTTCGCAGCTCCGGGTGGGTGGGCGGGGCAGGGAAGAGCCCATCCAGCAGCGCACGGAAGTAGAGCCCAGTGCCGCCGGCCAGGATTGGCAACGTAGTGCCCATTTCGCCGAGCACTGTGCGGGCCTGCCGCGCGTAGTCGCCCGCGGTACAAGCTTCATTCGGATCGTACAGGTCCAGCAGATGGTGCGGGATCAGAGTGCGCTCAGCCGCTGTCGGCTTGGCTGTGCCGAGTTCCATCTGGCGATACACGCAGACTGAGTCGCAGGAAAGAATCTCCGCACGGAAACGCTGCGCCAGCGCAAGCGCCAGAGCCGTTTTGCCGGAGGCAGTCGGGCCAGCCAGTACGATCAGCGGGAGCATGCGCTAGGGCCGCCACCAGCCGGCATGGAAAAGATGCAGCGGACGCGCGCGGTAGAGAATGAAAGCAAGCACAGCGGCGGCCAATAGCAGTAGCCCGCGCAACTGCGAGCGACGTTCCCGCGCAAAAGCTGCTTTCAATTGGGCTGGTGTGGCCATCGGTTCATCCTACGTGAAGGCGGCTACAAGTCCTGCTCCTAGAAAGATGCAGGCTACTCCGCGTGCAGACCATCATGCGTGATGACGAAGTTGATCCGTAGTTGCAGGTTCTCGCCGTGAAATTCCTTAGGCAGCGGAGGCATCTGGCCGACGCCCGTGATGCCACCCCAGGCTGCCTTATCAATCGCCACATCCCGTGTGCTGCCGTCCAGGTGCATCGCGCTTACTACCCCGTTCGGCTGAATGGTAAAGCGGATCAGCGTTTCGCCATCCTTGTTGATCGGCGGGCTGCACTCTTCCGGAATCAGCGGATACCACTGCGCGATGATCAGCCGCTTGAGCTGTTTCAGATAAGCAGCAAAATCCACGCCCTGCATGTCGGATAAAACCTCTACTCCAGACTGCAGTCCGGGATGCCGCGGAGTCGCACCCACACCGCCTTCGCCACCGCCACCGCCGCGGTTGCGAGCCACTGCGTCCGCTGCGTCCTTGATAGCCTGGCCGGCGCTGGATGGGGTAGAAAAGTTAGGCCGCGTCGGGGTAGGAGCAGGTGCGGAAGGCAGGTTCGTCGCCACAGCCGGCTGCGGCTGTGGGCGAGACTGCGTTGGCTGCGGAGGTGCCGGCTGGGGCTGCGCTGCGGCAGGCGGAGGTGCATCCGGCAGAGGCTTCGGCGTAGGCGGGGCCTTGGGCCCTTCGTTGCCGGCGCGGCGCATGCGCTGCAACTCGTCCAGAGTCTTCTTGTCCATCGTAGGGTGTGCGGTCTGCTGCACGGCATTGTGCTCGCTGATTGCCCTGGCGTTCTTGGGCGGCGGCACCTTCAGATCTTTCGGCATTTCCAAGTACGTCAATTCTTTGTCACGTTGCTTCAACACATCGGCCGGGCTCACCAGGCGTCCCTGGTGGAATAGCACCTTTGGCCCGTAAAACACAAACCACGCCACCGCCAGGTAGAAGAAAAGCGATAGATAGATCGATTCACGAAAACGCGACTTCGAGCGGTCGTCGTCAAGCGAGTCGAGCAGATGCACCAGTTCGCTGTGGTCGAGCTCGCCAAAGCGCCCGGCGCGCACCTTCAGGGGCTGGGTCTCGTCCGGTGGGGGAGAAAGCGGGGCCGGGTTGGGGGGAGTCTCAAGCGTGGGCATGGGTCAAGTCTTTTAGTCAGACGTGCAAAGAAGCCGATAAGTTCTCTCTACCAGTGTATTGGATGCCCAGCGCGCCGGAGACGGTAGACTGAAGGGCGATGATCACGTTTGCCCCACAAATGCGCGCCGTCGTCCTTACCGTCAGCGACCGTTGCGCCGCCGGCACGCGCGAAGACCTTTCCGGCCCGGCCGTCGTCCGCCTGCTGGTCGCGGCCGGCATGCCCGCGCCGCTGGCAAAAATCCTTCCGGATGAAGTCGGCGAGATCGCCCACGCGCTGCGCCACTTCGCCGCCACGGCCGACCTCATCGTCACCACCGGCGGCACCGGCCTGGCCCTGCGTGACGTCACCCCGGAAGCCACGCGTATGGTGTGCGAGCGCTTCGTCGACGGACTGAGCGAACGCATGCGCGCTGCGGGCCTTGCCCACACCCCCATGGCACCGCTCAGCCGCGGCGTCTGCGGCTGCATCGGCGCGACGCTCGTGATCAACCTGCCCGGCAGCCCGGCCGGCGCGGCGTCCTCGCTGGAAAGCATCCTGCACCTGCTGCCGCACGCGCTCGACCTGCTCGCCGGACGCACGGAGCACAACGCTTGAGCACGCTCGGAGTTCTGCTGCTCGGCATTCCGTGGAAGAAGATTGGGCTGTGGTTCGTCAAGGCCAAGGTCTGGCTGCTGGTCGTGCTCAAGCCGCTCGGCGCCTGGGGTCTGGCCGGCATGGCCGTCGCCGACGCCACTGCCATCCCGATGCCGTTTCTCGACGCCATCATCGTCAGCTACGGCGTCAGCGACCACGCCAAGGTTGTCCTCTACTGCCTTGCCGCTGCCGTGGGTTCGGCCCTGGGCAGCCTGATCCCGTACTATCTGGGCCGCGCCGGCGGGGAACTCGTTTTGCTCAAGCGCATTGATCGCGCCCGCTATGAGCGGCTTCGCGATCGCTTCGGCAAGCAGGAATTCCTCGCCATCATGCTTCCCGCCATGTGCCCCCCGCCCATGCCGATGAAGCTCTTTATGCTGGCCGCCGGCGTGTTTGAGATGCGCGTCCTGCGCTTCTTCCTCGCCATCGTAGCCGGCAAATTCCTGCGCTTCCTGATTGAAACCGTCCTCGTCATCGTCTACGGGCCGGCTGTCCTGTCGATCGTCCTGCACGCCTTCCACACGCACTTGGCGTTAGTGCTTGGCTTCCTGGGCCTGGTCCTGGTGGCGCTCGCCGTCTACGTCCTCCGCCGCATCTTCGCCCGCCGCCAGCTGCCAGTAGAAGAAAAACTCTCCACCGACAGCAGCGACGCACTCTAGCAAAACGCGTGCACGGACAAAGCGGACAAGACGGAAAGAACACGGAGAAACATGAGCTAATCGGAAGCGTTTGATGGTCTGCATGCAAAACTCACTGACAAGATCATCAAGATCTTTTTTGCAGTTGCGCGTGAGCTTGGCGGCGGCTTTATGGAAAAGGTCTACCGCCGATCCCTCTTGTTGGCCTTGCGGCAAGCCGGCTTCCGCGCCGAAGAAGAAGTGGAGGTGCCAGTCCAGTTCCGTGGCACGGAAGTAGGCATCTTCTTTGTAGACATAGTGGTCGAAAACCTGATCGTTCTTGAGCTGAAAGCAACGGTCATCCTTACCAGGCAGCACAAGGCTCAGCTCACGCACTACCTACGCTCAACCTGTATGGAGGTCTGCTACGTTATGGCCTTCGACGACAAACCAAGCTTCCAGCGAGTCCTGTTCACAAACGATCGGAAGCGCAGCCTGTTGCAGCCTTGAGCCGTGTTCTTTCCGTCTTGTCCGTGCACGCGTTTGAACTTACTTCTGCACCCGCGAACCCATCCTTGTCTCGACCACTCTCTGCCCCTCCGGCGCCTGCATATCCAGCAACACCGTCCCACTCAGCGGCGGCGTCGAGCCATTCTCCGGACGCCCATGGAAGAAGCTTACGTTGTAGTAGAACCGCGCATCGGAAAACGTCACAGAAGTCAGCGCATGGTTTGGATCTGAGTTATCCGGCGTCTCAGTCAATACCGGGTATCGCGACCAGTCCAGATAAATTTCGCCCAGAAAACTGCGCTTCGCAACCAGCACCGGCAAACTCGCCGCAGGCTTGAAAACCGTGTCCCTCGGCGTCACGGGATCCACCATCGCCGTTCGAGTATTTACACCCATTAACTGGTAACGGTCGCCGTCATCCAGCACTACATGCCAACGAAACGGATTGACCGGGTACGGACTGGCGAATGACCGCTGTGACTCACTCGCTGCATCCGCCGCACCCGCCAACGCAGCTCCAGGACCTGTCGCAATTTGCAGCGCCTTCGCATGCTCGCCATAGCGAACGGCGTACAGCACCGCAATCCCGATCAAGGCCGCAATCGCAGAGGGCCTGCCACGGAATTTTGCTTTGGAAGCTCCAACCTCCGCGCCGATCAGGCCTGACAGCGCCGGTCCCACCAGCGCCGCTACCAGAAACAGAAACAGCACCGGCTCAAAAATGAACACGAACGACCCCGCATACCAGTGCGGGTTGAACGGAAAGAATGGCCGCAACCCGTAATTATTCGTCCAGTCCAGCAGCAAATGGCTCAGCAGCGCGACCATCATCCCGCCGTACAGCCACCCCCAGCTCACCGGTGCTTTCGTTTTCTTGCCGCGCCACTTGTGCCACACCCAGAAGCCCGCCGTCAGCACCGCCGCCTCGACTGGAAGGCCCACAAACGTATGCGAGATACCGCGATGATGCTCCAGCCCCGTCACTGGCCCCAGCGCGCCCCAGACTGTGTCGATGTCCGGAAACTCAGCCGCAATCGCCATCGCGATGGTCATGTAAGCGGCCTTGCGATTGAGGCCCGCGCGCGCCAGTACCGCGCCGGTCAGGATGTGGGTTACAGGTTCCATGCAACAACTCTAGAGCAAATTCGCCCTGACGCCAGGCGGGCGGTGCTTCGCACGGTAGTGGGCTTCGCATGGCCAGTGCCGAGCAACGCTCGGACCCCTACATTACCCGGCCACGACAACCAGCAAAAGTCACGAAGTGACCGCCCCACGCGCAGGTCTTGCGAAGGCCGCGTGGGCCGTCCGCAGGACATCCTCTTTATACTGTCCTCATGTCCCCCGAGCACCAGATCGAGAAGCTCCGCACCGAGCTCGAGCATCACGAGCACCTCTACTACGTCCTCGACTCGCCGGTCCTCGCCGACCACGAATACGACGCGCTCATGAACCGCCTCAAAGCGCTCGAGCAGCAGCACCCCGAGCTCATCACACCGGACTCTCCCACGCAGCGCGTCGGCGGCAAACCGGCCGATGGCTTCCAGAAGCTCCCGCACTCGCGCCCTATGCTCTCGTTGGACAACGCCTACAACGACGACGACCTGCGCGCCTGGGACATCCGCGTCCGCGCCGGGCTCCCCAGCACGGACACCGTGCGCTATACCTGCGAGCTCAAGCTGGATGGCCTCTCGCTCGCTCTGCACTACAAAGCCGGCCGCCTGGAACGTGGCTTAACGCGCGGCGACGGCGCCATCGGCGAGGACGTTACCACCAACGTCCGCACCATCAAGTCCATCCCCCTGGCCTTTTCTGCGTCAAAACTCAAGGCCGCCGGGATGCCGCCCGACTTTGAAGTCCGCGGCGAGTGCGTCATGCCGCAAGCCGCTTTCACCCGCATGAACGCCGAGCTGGTCGCCGCCGGCCAGCCCGCCAAAGCCAACCCACGCAACGCCGCAGCCGGCACGCTGCGCACGCTCGAGCCCAACGTCGCAGCCCAGCGCCGGCTTGATTTCTACGCCTACTTCCTGCTCGAAAGCGACACCGGCGAGCCTCTGCTCCCCGCGCAGTCGCAGGCGCTCGCAGCGCTGGGCAAACTGGGCCTGCGCATCAATCCCCGCATTGCGACCGTAGACGACATCGACAGCGTCATCGCCTTCATCACTGCGGCCGAGCCCCTGCGCGACACCCTCGGCTTCGAAATCGACGGCATCGTCATCAAGGTCGATACCGCCGCGCAGCAACGCCGCCTCGGCTTCACCGGCAAGGCCCCACGCTGGGCGATCGCCTACAAATTCGCCGCACGCGCAGCGACTACACGGCTCAACGGAGTCCTGTTCCAGGTGGGTCGCACGGGCAAAATTACGCCGGTCGCAGCGCTCGAACCCGTGTTCATCGGCGGCACCACAGTAGGCCGTGCCACGCTTCACAACGCGGATGAAATTGCCCGTCTCGGTGTTCGCATTGGCGACACCGTCGCGGTCGAGCGCGGCGGCGACGTCATCCCAAAGATCACCCACGTCGTCACCCCAGCCGAGCATCCAGTCGATATCGTTTTCCCCACCGAGTGCCCCATTTGCAAGGCCGCGCTCGTGCGGGAGGAAGGCGAAGTCGACTGGCGCTGCGTCAACGCAAGCTGCCCCGCGCGCCTCAAAGGCGAGCTCCTCCACTTTGGCCGGCGCTCCGTTATGAACATCGAAGGCCTGGGCAAATCGATGGTCGCGCAGCTTCTAGGCCTGGCCGAAACTGACGACGATGATGACGAAGAGGCCGCCGCCGTCGACGCTTCAGAAGCAGCCGTCTCGCTTGAAGAATCAACGGTTGAAGTCGTACCGGCGCAAGCAGGGAGCGCCAGTCCCTTGAACCAGGTTGCCGAGCAAGAGGGCTTTAGCCCCGGCGAAGCCCGCGAGCCCCTCATCCGCTCCCTCGCCGACCTCTACCGCCTCCAAAAACCACAGCTCACAGCGCTTGAACGTGTAGGTGACAAGACTGCCCAGGCCCTCCTCGACGAGATCGAACGCAGCAAGCAAGCGCCGCTCTCCCGCGTCCTCCTCGGCCTTGGCATCCGCCACGTCGGCGAGCGTACCGGCGGCATCCTCGCCTCGCATTTTGGCGCTATCCAGCCCCTCATGGCAGCCTCCGCAGAGGATCTCGAGCGCATCAACGAGATCGGCCCCACCGTCGCTGAGGCCGTCTACGACTTCTTCGCCAACCCCCAGAACAAAGCCCTCGTAGAAGACCTGCTCAACGAAGGCCTTACCATGAAGGCCGAAAAACGCATTACGACGACAACGCTTGAAGGCCTGACCTTCGTCATCACCGGCACGCTCCCCACGCTCACCCGAGACGCCGCCAAGGAAAAAATCGAAGCCGCCGGCGGCCGAGTTTCCGGCACCGTCTCAAAGAAAACCAACTACCTGGTTGCAGGTGAGGAAGCCGGCTCAAAGCTAGACAAAGCCACCTCCCTGGGAGTGCCGATCCTTGACGAAGCCGCACTCCTGGCGCTGCTTGCAGAACAAGACAAGACGTAACAGGATCAAGCGGAGCACTACGGATTCCCGCTCTTATCCTTATTTATCCCCGTCAAGCCTTGCCGTCCATCTCCACCACGATCGCATCCCACAACGCAATCCGGGCCCGCAGCGCTTGCTCCGCCGCCGCTCCGGCCTCATCCCAGCGCTGCGCATCTGCGCCGCAAATATCTGTCACCATTTTCAGCGAGAGCGGCCCGTGGTCTTCGCCATCTACCTCAATATGCCGTTCCAAATACCAGACCAGCGTGTCCAGCGAGCCGGCGTTCTGCGCATTCAAATCGCCCACCAGCGCACGAAACATATCCGGGATCAGGTCCTCACGACCAAACGTGAACGCCGCTGCCAGGGCATGCAGCTTACCTGCTTCAATCAAACCAAAAGTATTCCGCAAAAATCCACGGGCACCTTCCGGAATCTGGGCGTTCGCGATCGCCTCCATTACCGGCGTGCTATCCAGATCGCTCAGTAGATTGTGGATCCCCACGGTCGACGCCCCGGCCTGCTGCATCGCCTGCAGGTAAAGCTCAAAGTGGCTGATGGGTTGACCCTGGAACTCATCGGATTCCTCGCCCAGCACAATCTCGTTGATGAACCGGCGAGAAGCCGGCAGCTTCGTCGGCGTCCAAGGGCTCGTCACGCAGGTCAGCCGTGACTGCAGCGATTTCAGCAGCGACATAAAGTCCCACACGGCAAACACGTGCGACTGCATAAACACGCGCAACTGCGCCTCATTGCGGATGCTAGCATACAGCGGATGCGCCGCCAGCTGCGCGCGCAGCGGGGCAATCCGCTCCTCAATCATGGCCACAGAACCTTCAACCAAAGTACTCATGCTGCAATTTTACCGGGGCCACACGGGCCGTGTTTCGCCGCATCACAACGCACCGCCGGCACGTCCTATGGCCTGCTGCGTCCGCGTTTGTGAAACAGTAGGGTGGTGAAAGAAGAGTTCGGCTTCTACTCCGTCTGGTGGCTTCTGCTCTCGTTCGCCGGGCTTTATGCGCTCGCCGCCCTGCCGGTATTTGCGGTCGCCGGCACGCCCTCCGGTTCGGCTGCAAACACGACCTCCCGGCGTCTGCTCAGCCTGGATGGTTTGCGCGGCTTCCTCGCCTTATCCGTCTTTTTTCACCACGCCGCCATCTACCACCGCTACCTGCGCGATGGTGCCTGGGTCACGCCGCCTTCCACGGTGTTCGCGTTACTGGGCCCGTTCGGCGTCTCGGTTTTTTTCCTGATCACCGGCTTCCTGTTCTGGTCGCAGCTGCTGCGCGCGCAGGGTCGGCCAGACTGGCTGCGGCTCTACATCGGGCGCGTTTTTCGCATCGGCCCGCTCTTTCTTGTCGCCTCGTTGACCGTATTGTCCATCGTCGCCTTCCATACTGGTCTGCATCGTTACGAGCCGATGTTCCGGCTCGCCAAGCATCTTGTCCGCTGGCTCAGTATTGGCATTCTCACCGTTTCAGACGTCAACGGCTACCTCCACCCCGGCAATCTGCTTGCCGATGTCACCTGGACCCTGCGCTGGGAGTGGCTCTTTTACTTCAGCCTCCCGTTCCTGGCCTTTTTCACCCGCGGCAGCCGTTTCCGGCACCTGATCTTTGTGCTCACCGCTTTGGTGCTGTGCCAGTTTGCCCTGCATCTGGTGCCTGTCCTTATGCGCGAACCGCTGGAGTTGGTACAGTTGTTTCCATTCGGAATGCTGATCGGCTCGCTATTCCACCTGGGACGCCTGCTCAAGCTCCCGGACCGGCTCGCGTCACTGCTCCTGCTGGTTGCGGTGGTCGCGTACTTCAACTGCTCAGCCTTGCCTCTGGTGCAGCAGATGCTGCTCGCGTTCGCGCTCTACCTGGTGATCTGCGGCTGCACCTGCTTTGGCGTGCTTACCAGTAAAAGCGCACTGCGCCTGGGCGATATAAGCTACGGCATCTACCTGCTGCAAGGGCTAGCGCTGGTAGCGGTCTTCCGGATTCCCGCCCTGCGCGCGGCAGACCTGAACTCCACGCGAGACCACTGGCTGATGAGCTTTTGCGCGGCAGCCCTGCTGATCGGCTTGGCGACCATCGCGCACCGCGCCGTGGAGCTTCCCGGAATCTCTGCCGGTAAACGCGCCATTGCGGCGCTGGCAAGAAGATTACATAGCTGACACGTCAATGCACGCCTACGAGATCTTCGACAGCTTATGCGATCGCGTTTGCAGGTTGCGGGTCACCCGCAAGGGGCACTTTCGACTTCGCCATCAAGGGCTTCTCCACCAGAAACCAACTCAGGCAGCCCAGCACAATGCAGATCGCCAGCGATCCAGCAAATAAAACCCAAGGCGATCCGCGTTCATACCAGGCCCAGAGCGATTCCACCGGCCACCCGTAAAGGTAGATGCCGTAGGAGATATCGGGCACTCGCTGCAACCAGGCAGGCGTGTGTATCGGCATTCTGCCAAAGTAGAAGATCAGGTATCCGCCAAACAGGACGAAGGCCGACTCCCCAAATCCCGGGGCACAGAGACCGGCTACCAGCGCTACGGCAGATAGGGCGGCGAAGGTTCGTGTGTAGCGGATTCGTTCCCTGAACAGAAAAAAACAGGAACCCACCATAAAGATCGTCACTAGGCGTGCAATTTCTTCTGTGTGGCCAAAAACCAGTTGAAATGAGTGCCATCTCAAACGGTTTCGTACAGCCGGCACAAGCCATAAAACTGCCGGGAAGAGCATTGCTACGGCAAACATCCAGGGGCGTCGAAGAAGCCCCAGCAAACCAAAGATGGGTACCAGGATGTAACAGCGCATCTCGTAGGAAATGGTCCAGAGCGAGGCATTGAGCATCCTCAAAGGCAGGCCCGGGAAAACTGGTGGCGTAACAGGTTGATCGAGAAAAAGGATCGTCCGCACTGTGCTCATACCCAAACCGCGGAAAAAATGATCAGCTCCCGGGGCCAGCAGCCCGACGACGAGAATGCTGAGCAGAGCAGCAACAACGTAACCAGGTACAATTCTGCGCAACCGATGCTGTGAGAAGGTCAACAGGTTGGGATTACGCTGCCAGCTCTGCACAATCAAAAAGCCGCTGATCAAGAAGAAGCCGTCCACAGCAAGCACCCCCAAAGTTGTCTGATGGGTGAGCCGCGTGAGTATCTCCCGGGAGTTCGTGCCATCGACGAGTTCTGGAGCATGCGTGAGCAGAACGCTTATGGCGAACAGCAGACGAAGAAGATCGAAGGCGCGACTCCGCCCCCGCCCAATTTTTGCTTGAGCGGTCATGAACACCGCCCGGCGACCAGCAGGCCATGGACGATCGACAAAGGGAAAGCGGACAGAGATAGGGGCGTCTGCATACTTGCAGGAGTTTATCGCTTTAGCCGGACTTATGTCTGCCGCCTGGCCAGCTTACTCCCACGTCTTTGCGGCCTTTCACTGTCCTTCGCGCGGTCGGATTGATACGATAGGGCATGTCCGCTGTCCCCCTGCTCTCGCCAGAGGTCCTCGCCCAATACCAGCCCGTAATTGGGCTCGAGGTCCACGTGCAACTGCTCACCCACACCAAGGCGTTCTGCGGGTGCGTCAACAAGTACGGCGGCGAACCCAACACGCACGTCTGTCCCACCTGCCTCGGGCTCCCCGGCGCCCTGCCCGTGCTCAACCGCCAGGCAGTCGAGTACGCCGTCCTGGCCGCCAGCGCCATCCACTGCGAGATCCGCCCCCGCAGCATCTTCGCGCGCAAAAACTACTTCTACCCGGACAATCCCAAGGGCTACCAGATCTCGCAATTCGACAAGCCCATCGCCGAAAACGGCTGGCTCGACGTTCCGTCCGGCGAGGGCACCAAGCGCATTGGCATCACCCGCCTGCACATGGAAGAAGACGCCGGCAAAAGCATCCACGATGGCTTCGCCGACTCCGTTTCCCGCACCTACATCGACCTCAATCGCTGCGGCACACCCTTGCTCGAAATCGTCAGCGAGCCCGACCTCCGCAGCGCGGCGGAAGTCTTCGACTATCTCACGCGCCTCAAGGAGATCCTCCTCTACACCGGCGTCAGCGACTGCAACATGGAGGAAGGCTCGCTCCGCTGCGACGCCAACGTCAGCGTCATGAAAAAGGGCGCCACCGAGTTCGGCACCAAAGCCGAAGTCAAGAACGTGAACTCCTTCCGCTACATCCGCTCCGCCGTCGAGTACGAAATCGAGCGCCAGATCGGGGTGCTTGAAGAAGGCGGCCGCGTCCAGCAGGAGTCCCGCCTGTGGAACTCGGCTGAAGGCCGTACCTACTCCATGCGCTCCAAAGAGCAGGCCCACGACTACCGCTACTTCCCGGAGCCCGACCTTCCCGCGCTCGTCGTCAGTCCGGAATGGCAAGCTGAAATTCTGGTCAACCTCCCTGAGCTTCCTGAAGCCCGCCGCGCCCGCATGATCGCCGCCTACGGGCTCAGCGACCAGGACGCCGCCACCTTCACCGCCACGCGCGCCTTCGCCGACCAGTTCGAGTCCGCCGCCAAACGCGCCAAGTCCCCCCGCCGCGTAGCCAGCCTGCTCACGAGCGAAATCACCATGCGCCTCCGCGCCGGCGACCTCGAAAACTACCAGTCGCCAATTACGGAAGACGGTCTAGTGCTAGCCGCCGACCTCACGGAAGCCGGCGAAATCTCCAGCAAAATGCTCAAAGCCATGCTTGACACCGCCTTCGCCAACAACGAGGACTTCACCACCGTCTTCAACCGCGAAAAGCCCCAGCAAATCTCCGACACCGGCGCCATCGACGCCCTCATCGCCGAAGCCATCGCCGCCAATCCCAAGCAGGTCGAGCAATTCAAGGGCGGCAAGCGCACCGTCGCCGCCTTCTTCGTAGGCCAGGTCATGAAGGCCAGCAAAGGCCAAGCCAACCCAGCCCTCCTCAACGACCTGGTTCTAAAGAGTCTCGACGCACTGTAAAACAAGACGCAACAGGATGAGACGGATCAAAGCCGATACAACCGGACGCTGCTATTTGGTTATCATCCCCGAAGGGGATCTCCATCTGCATTTGTTCTTCTGCCACTCCGAAGGAAAATCTGCGGCTCGATATCCCGCCACGAACCAAATCCGTTCTTATCTGCCGTTATCCGTCTTATCCCTGTAATCTTTGTTTTTAAGATGCGCAAGATATTCTTCCTCCTCGTGCTCCTGCAAACCGCCCGTGCCCAGGCACCCATGCCGCCCAACACCATCCAGCTTTCAGAGATGATGCGCCAGCTCTCCGATCGCCCCGGCTTCACCGAAGCCCTCCTCAACACCCTTGAAGGTCACAAGGGCCACAAGCAAGGCCCCGCCCTGCTCACTCCCGCGCTTCTAGACGAGCTACGCAAAGTCATCCTGGGCAAGGACTGGCAGCGCCTGGACCACTTCCCCGGCTGGAGCATGGGCCAGATCAACCCTACCGTCCGCGTCATCGGCCATGAAGTCGGCCACGACGCAAAGCTGGACGCCACCGCCACCGCCGGCGGTGCGCCCGCAGCCCAAGGCTCCACGCGCTACCTCGACGTAGGCCCTTACACCCTCGACAAAAGCGAAACCGTGGACCTCGGTACCCCTGCGCCCGCGCGCCCCTTCGTCACCGCGGACTTCGTCTCCCCCATCGGCGATGGCGTCATCCGCGGCGATGGCCCCAGCCCGCTCGCCGCCAACCACGCCGAATCCATCCGGATCGCCAACCTCCTGAATCGCCTCGCCATGAACGGCTTTCCCGGAGTGAAAACGCTTGAGGTCAGCAGCGCCCAAAGGCCCCCGGCCCCCGCCTCCCCCGCGCAGCGCGACGCCGCTCATGTGTTCAAGTTCCTGCCGACCTATACGACACCCGAGGCGCTGATTAAGGACCTCCAGCAAACCGGCCACGCCGTCACCGTCACTGACACCCGCTACTTCGCCAACTTTGGCCACCTCCACTTCAACGGGCAAGACGTCATGGTGCCGTTCTACGTCAACGCCCTGATCCGCGTGCCCGACACCGACCGTCCCTTGCTGGTCCCCGTCTCGCACGCCGAGTACGAGTGGCACATTCGCGGCCCCGTGGTCAACGCGGACGTCAGCTTCTACTTCGGCATAGACGGCCACGCCGAATGGCGCACCATGGACCAGCTCGACCAGGCCTGGGTCATGAAGCGCGACGCCCACACCTACACCGGCGCCGACGCCATTGAGGTCACCCGCCTCAACGCCGCCATCGTGCAGGCCTGGCAGCGCCTCCACCAGGCGAACCCGGGCCTGCCCTTCGGCGGCTACTACGGCCTGGGCGTCTGCCAGGATGTCGTCGCCGCGGTCGAGCTCAAAATGACCGGCAAGACCACGCTGTTCCCCAACACGGCTGACAACACCTTTTTCACCAACCCGCAAGACGCCGAGATCAACACCCTCATCCGCCGCCTCCCCAAGGACCGCAACGGACGCCTGCCGGAACCCGAGCGCATCTTCGGCTCGCTCCCCGTAGGCCAATCGGACGCGGAATTAGCGACCATTCCCATCCCCGGGCTGGCCACGGATCTGATCGCCGTGCACGAGGCCTGGACCCGCGGCAACCTCCACCGCATCCGCCCCACCCACCACCTGCGCGACGCCGGCCTCATCCTCGGCGCGCTCATCCTTGCCGGCATCCTCTACTGGACCAATAAGCGCCGCAACCGCGCCTAAGCCCCGAAGCCTGACTTCGCCACTCCTCGCAGTCATCGCCACTACCTGGTTGTCATCCCCGAAGGGGATCTGCGTTTGCCACCGTCAACCAGCCCCAGCCCCCGGGTGCCCCATTCATCGCGGATTTTGCGCTGAGTGGGATCTACGACTCCCACCCCGCAATCCGTCCCCGTCTCACACCGCTTCCATTACACTTCTCCCATGCGTCCCCTGGCCCTAGCTTTCTTTCTCACGACCGCAGCCGCGGCCCAGACCATCACACCCACGTCCATCACCTTCACCACCGGCGTCAACACGTTTCCCACGCCGGCGCTATTGGCGCTGTCCGGCCTGCACACCGGCCAGCCCTATACAGAGCCGGACATTCAGGCAGCCATGTCCCGCATGGCCGATAGCGGCCTGTTCGCCGACATCCATTTTGTCACCAAGGGCACCGCGCTCGAGTTCGACGTGATTGCCCAGACCCGCGACCGCATGCGCTCCGTCGCCTTCACCAACTTCCCGTGGTACACGGCGCCCGAGCTGATAGCTGCCATTGAAAAGCAGCAGCCCCTCTTCACCGGCACGGTCCCCATCGATGGCGACTTCTCGCAAAGCGTCGCGACCACGCTTGAGGCGATCCTGAAGCAGAATCAGTCCATCACCGCGCAGGTCAAGTCGATCGGCGGCGCCGGCGGCGGGCTCAACTACTCCATCGCGACACCGCCCGTCATGGTTGGCAAGCTGCTTATTCAGGACGCCAGGCTTGACTCCGCCCCATCCCTGATCGACGTAGAATCCCGCTTTGCCGACGTCCCCTACGTGACCAGCACGTCAGAAGAAGCCCTCCGCTCGAACCTCTCGGCCGCCTACCTGAATCTCGGCTATCTGGACGAAAAAGTAGACCCCGTCACCCACGCCTCCCCACGCGTAGCCGCCACGCGCATCCTCGTCGATCTCACCGGCACCGCCCACCCCGGCGAGCGCTACAAAGTTACCCGCCTGGACCTTCCGCACCCACCCGCGAACATCTCCCAGCGCGAGCTCGACCAGTCCGTCGCCCTTAAAATAGGCGAGCCCACCTCCGCCGTCCTCGTCCTCAGCGCGCAGGCACGCCTGGATCTGACGTTCCAGAACCACGGCTACCTGGAATCCCACACAACGGTGGAGGCCACAAAGGATGCCGCCGCCCACACCGTCGCGTACACCTTCAACACCACGCCCGGCGGCGTCTACAAAATGCGTAGCCTGGTCTTCGCCGCGTCCATGAATTCCCAGCAGCAATCCATCCTGACCCAGGCCTGGAAGCTCCCACGCGGCACCACGTACGACGGCAACATCGCCGCCAGCTCCTACCACCAACCCGCCACGCTGCTCGTCTGCGGAGGCCCCCTCGTCCTCGCCGAACTCATCCCCGACAAGAACACCCATGAGGTCGACGTAAACCTGAGCTGCAGCGCCAACGTCCACCCGTAGCCCCTAATCCTCCATCAGCCCATTGTTTGCCATCCCGGAAAGGGATCCGCTGCTAGTCGTTCGCCGTTGCCCTTTTGGTTGTCATTCCCGAAAGGGATTTGCTTTTCGCCTTTGTTCACGCCCCTCTGCCCTATCCTGCATCTCACTGTCTTTCCCGGCCCTTCCATGCTCCCCGATCTCACAACCCGCGTCTCGCTCGCCCGCTATCCCGAGCTGATGGACCAGCCCTGCACCCTCGCAGACCTCCGCACCTGCCTGCGCGATATCTCCCGCGTCACCGCCCTCACCAGCGGTTATCGCCCCACCATGCACTGGCTCAACCACGTCTACTCCGTCATGCCGGTACAGCCAAAGCCCCTGCACATCGTCGACGTAGGCTGCGGCTACGGTGACTTCCTGCGCCTGATCTACCGCTGGGCAAAGGACAAGAACCTCCCCGTAGTCCTGACCGGAATCGACCTCAATCCGGACGCCGTCCAGATTGCCCGCGCCGCCACCATCCCGGGAACGGTCACCTATCTGGCCGGCAACGCGCACGACTTCCACCCGCCCCAGGGCATCGATATCGTTATCAGCTCGCTGGTCATGCACCACCTGGAAAACCGGGAAATCGTCGACATGCTCGACTGGATGGAATCGAACGCCAAGCTGGGCTGGTTCATCAGCGACCTGCATCGCCAGAAGTTTTCCTACAACGCCTTCAAGCTGCTCACAAAGTTCACCGCATGGCATCGCTTCGTCAAGCATGACGGCCCCGTCTCCATCCTGCGCAGCTTTCGCGACGCCGACTGGATCGCGCTGCTCAAAGCCGCCGCCATTCCGGAGCAAAACTACATCCTGCGCCACTACAGCCCGGCCCGCCTGTGCGTTGCCCGCCTGAAAGTGGAAGCTAAGAGCTAGCTCTTATGTCTCTTGGTTGTCATCCCCGAAGGGGATCTGTTTTCGCTCTTCGTCTTTGTCGTTGCCCTCCCCCCCGCCACAAGCGTCCAACAGGAACCACATGACTACTCGCCTAGCTCTCGCCGCCTGCACCCTGCTCACCGCCGCCGCATCTGCCCAGCGACTGCCCACCAACGTAAAGCCTCTCCACTACGCGCTCGCGCTGGCTCCGAACATCAAAGCCACCACCTTCACCGGCACAGAAACCATCGACGTAGTTCTCGCCGCGCCTTCCAAAGCCATCACGCTCAATGCGCTTGAGCTCCAGATCGCGAGCGTCACCGCCGGCGGCCAGACCGCTACCATCACCTACGATCCCGCCAAAGAGCAGGCCACCTTCACCTTCCCTAACGCGCTCCCCGCCGGCCCCGCGTCGCTCCAAATCGCCTTTACCGGTATCCTGAACGACAAGCTCCACGGCTTCTACATCTCCAAAACCAAGGCCCGCAGCTACGCTGTCACGCAGTTTGAATCGACAGACGCCCGCCGTGCCTTCCCCAGCTTTGACGAGCCCGCTTTCAAGGCCACCTTCGACATCTCGCTCACCGTCGACCAGCGCGACACCGCGATCTCGAACACTCCCATCGTCTCCGACACTCCCGCAAACGCAAGCCACAAGCTCGTCTTCGCCACCACGCCGCGCATGTCCACCTACCTGGTAGCCTTCCTGGTCGGCGATTTCGCCTGCACCGCGGGCAAGGCAGAAGGCGTGCCCATCCGCGTTTGCGCCACGCCGGACAAGGTCAAACTCACTCCCTTTGCGCTCCAGGCAGCCGAGCATTTCCTCACCTACTACAACAATTATTTCGGCATCAAGTACCCCATGCAGAAGCTCGACCTGATCGCCATCCCGGACTTCGAAGCCGGCGCGATGGAGAACTTTGGCGCCATCACCTACCGCGAAACTGACCTGCTCGTCGACGAGAAAGACAGCGGCTCCGGCGCGCGCAAACACGTCGCCAGCATAGTCGCGCATGAGATGGCGCACCAGTGGTTCGGCGACATGGTCACCATGCAGTGGTGGGACAATCTTTGGCTGAACGAGGGTTTCGCCACCTGGATGGAGCGCAAGGCCCCGCAGGACTGGCACCCCGAGTGGAACTTCCCGCAGGACGTCGCCGATGAGCTCAACGACACGCTCGCGCTCGACTCGCTCAACACCACCCGCACCATCCGCGCCCGCGCCGAGACCCCCGCGCAGATCCAGGAAATGTTCGATGGCATCAGCTACGGCAAGGCCGGCGCAGTCATCGGCATGGTAGAAAACTGGGTTGGGCCAGACGTATTCCGGCAAGGCGTACACAATTACCTGGCCGCGCATTTGTATGAAAACGCCACCGCAGAAGACTTCTGGAACGCCCAGACCGCCAATGCCAAGCTCCCCGTCGATAAGGTCATGAAGAGCTTCGTCGACGCTCCCGGCGTGCCTTTGCTTACCTTCACCGAAATGGCCGATCACGTCGTCGTCAAGCAGAGCCGCTTTTACACCACGCCCACCAGGTCCGCGCAGACTGAAGGCACTTGGACCGTCCCGGTCTGCCAGAAGACCGCCAAAGCCGCCTCCTGCGGACTCATCACTCCGCAGACTTCGACCACCACCAAAGTGATCCCAACGCCGCCCTTCTTCTACGCCAACGCAGGCGAGAAGGGCTACTACCGCGTCGCCTACACCCCAGCGCAGGCGCAGGCGATCACGGCCGTTGCGGAGTCCGCGCTCAGCGTTCCGGAACGCATCGGCTACCTGGGCGATCGGTGGGCGCTCACCCAGTCCGGCCAGGTTCCCGTGGGTGAATTCCTTGACCTGGCGCTGGTGCTTAAGGCCGACAAAAATCCGCTGGTCCTCGGCAACGTTCTCGGCACCATCGGCCACCTGCGCACCCGCGTCGCAGACGATGCCGACAAGGCCAAACTGAACGCATTGGTGCGCCGCGAGTTCGGCCCGCTCTACGCCGCCATGGGTCGCGATGGAAACGGCCTGGCCGGCGGCAATCTGGACCAGCAGCAGGAGCGCGCGGAGCTGTTCGGCTCGCTCGGGCAGGCGGAAGACCCGGACATACTGAAGCATGCCCGGCAAGTCACCGAAGACCTCTTTTCCGGCAAGTCCGTGACCGAGCCCAACATCCTCGACGTCAGCGTCGAGCTCGCATCGCAGAACGGCGATCAGGCCCTCTATGACCGCATCATGACCGTCTACGAGAACGCCGAGGACCCCGGCCTGCAATCTGAAACGCTTGAGGTCCTGACCCGATTCCGCGAGCCCATTCTCGTCATCCGCACGCTCGAATTCGCCGTCAGCGGCAAGGTCCGCAACCAGGATTCGTGGGCTCTGATCGCCGGTGAGCTCGCCCAGCGCTCCAACTCCGAGCTCGCTTGGAGCTGGACGCAGAAGAACTGGAACCGCGTAAAAGCGCAGTTGACGGCAGCGTCCGGCGGCAACCTGATCTCGGCCATCGGCTCCTTCTGCAGCGTCAAGGAGCGCAACGAAGTCGCAAGCTTCTTCGCGACCCACAAGGTAGAAGCCTCCGAGCGTGCACTGGCCAAGTCGCTGGACGAGATCGACGCCTGCGTACGCTTTCGTGATGCGCAGGAACCCCAGCTAAAAACCTGGCTCGCCGGCAAGTAGAAGCTTTCTCAGGCACGCAAAAAGGCCGCTCCGTTATGGAGCAGCCTTTCTGTCCTACAGCTACTGGTTAGGGCTTGGTGCCGAGTTTGTTGGCCTTGATCGCAAGTGCGAGAGGCGTAATCACAGGACCCGCCGCGCCGACAATGACGGTGACCGAGTTGCCGGTGTTCGTCGTGGTGCCAGCCTGATTGTTATAGGTGCCGCTGGTCGTGTTGTTCGCGACCCAGACGTTGCCGGAAGCGTCAATTGCGACACCCAGCGAGGTGGACGTGGTGTGTTGGAAGCCGAGGCCGTAGGCGGCGCCAGTTCCATAGTTACCGCCCTGGCCGGGAGTCAGAAGATTGATCGCCGAACCGTTGAAGTTGGCTTCAACGACTGAGGACGTCGACTGATTACCGATCCATGCGTTGTTGTTGCCATCTACTGCAACCGCGCCGGCCTTGCGCAGCGTCGTGCCGAGCGTAGCGGCATTGCTTGCGTTCGGAATCGTGCCATTGACCAGGTAATAGGAATTACCTACAACGCCGGTTGCAGCGGTGGGTGCGCTGATGTAGGTGAGTCCGTCAAAGCCGAGCGACGAGGTGTTGATGTCTGAAAGCCAGACACCATTGTTGCGGTCGATGGCAAGGCCAGTGACGTTGGCAGAGGCGGCAGTGTAGGTCTGTCCGACATAGGTCGAAGTAGAGTTGCAGTTCGTCGTGGAACCAGCGCCTACCGTTGCATTCGAGAAGGCCGAAACAGCGTTTGAACCTGCGAGCGCTGCAAGCGAGTTTCCTGCAAATTGCGACAGCGTACCGAAGTAGGTTGCCGCGTTGTACTGGCCCATCACCTTGCAGGCATTGGCATCCGACGCCCAGATAATGCCGCCGGTTACGTTGGGATTGGTGTCAATGGCCAGGTAGCTGGTGTTGGTACCACCCGGTGTACGTGCGGGGGAAGCGGTGCTCGCAGAGGTGCTGTAGGTATAGGTGCCGTCCGTTGCTGTTCCAACCGCTGAGATCAGGCTGGCAACCGAAGATCCATCAAGAACGGTCGTGGCCTGCGAGGTTGAATTGAGCACGAAAACGTTGTTCAAGCCATCTACTGCAATGCCCTGGGGGCCGGAGCCAACGAAGTAGCCTGTGGAGCCGGTGCCGCCGCCTGCGCCAGCCAGGCCGGATGCGGTGGAGCCGGTAAAGACGCCAACCGAGCCGGTAGTTTGCGTGCTGCTGGCTGCATAGGCATCGCCGTAATTGGAAACCCACGCGCGGTTGCTCAGATCGACGGCAACCTGCTTCGGTGCGGAGAAGGTGCGGGTGCTGGGTGCGGTCGGCGCGGTCGTAAACTGCCCGGTCGAACCGTTGCTCGCCGACGCCGGGTACGTTGTTGCGGGTGTCGTCAAAGCGCTGCCATCTACGCCGAGTTCGACGGCAGAAGCTGCAACGCCGCCGACTCCCCCTGCGTTCGAGAGCCATGCATTGCCGTACGCGTCGATGGCAACGCCGTAAGCTGCGCCTACCACCGGCGTGGTGCCGGTGACCGGCGCGTAATTGATCGCGATGGTCGTGTCATTGAAAGCGTTGGTTGCCTGGCCTGTGCCGGCAGTGTTCAGCGTTCCCGGGGCCACCTGCGTGGGCTGATAGGGTGCAGAAGCCGGGATCAGGTTGTAAAGCGCAGTCAAGTTGCGAATCGGGTTCTGCGCCATGTACCAGGCGACCTGGATCGTATCGGCCGCAATGTACTGGCTGGAAGGCGTGGCAGAAGTGAAAAGGGAAGAGCACGCGCCGTCCGTGCCGTTGGTGTTGATGCAGTACGAAAGAATGTCGGCAATGGTGTTGATCTTCGCCGCTTCCGGCGTCGCATAGGGGTAGTTGGCATTCGGGCTGACGCCGGTGGTCGGGTCGGCCAGAACCTTCGCCGTCACAAACGCGTTGTTCATACCCACCACAGCGCTCTGAACCGCGCCGATCGCCGTACCGGTGGGGTACGTGGTGACGGGTGCGCCGATGCTGGGCGCATTATGATTCGCAGCAGCAGGGGCTGCCATGAATTGCTGCAGCGCGGTCACAGCGGCGACGGTCGTGACTTCCGTGATCTGGATGAAGGGGATCGTCGCGGCAAGCGTTCCGCCAGCCGGGCAGGGGCCCAGCACAGCCATTTCCGCCAGGCCGGTGTTGTTGACTGAGGTTCCCGTCAAGCCGGGGTTTCCGCCGGTCGCAACAATGTAGACCTGCTGCGTGGGCGTGGGGCAGGTGTACTTGCCGGAGATCCCGAACGCGCCGTTGGCATCCGTCTTGACGACTGAGGTCAGCAACGGCGTGGCGCCAACGCCGTAGCCGCTGCCCGTGCCGGGGATACCCGCGGCATAGAGCTGGATCGTGGCCCCGGAGACGCCTTGCTGTCCGCCGTGTACGCTTCCCGAGATGACGTTTGCGCCGAGAGCCGGAGCGCTGGGGTTGGCGGCAAAATTCCCGCCAACGCCGCAGCCCGTAAGGGCAGCGGTAAGGGCGAGCGAGCCTGAAAGAGCGGCAAAGCGCGCTCCAGTGCGGCGAGGAACGACGTGGGTCGGGGTCATGAGATCTCCTGAAACTGGGTTGAAACGTATGCGGTCGGATGCGAGGACAAGGTCAATCGTCTAAACGCTCTTGCGGGTAAAATTCGACTTGTTGATTCGCGACGAACGGTTTCTATGTGGACAAAGCGCTACTGCGGGGCGAAGTTGGAACGGGCGTTCGCGCCGAATTGGTTTTACCTGTTCGGCGAGCCAGATTGTAAGCGTTTTCAGCTATGGTTGGGAAGGGCCTGTAGGCGAATAGATATTTTTGGTCTAGTCATACATCCCACCGCATGTCGTGTAATCGTGGTGGACAGGTTTTATCGGTGCGGAAAGCGCTCCGGCGGACTCCCGTTTTGCGCTTTTACGCCACAAGCAATCCAGACATTCGATTGACAACGTAGCATCGGTACGATACTTTTTCCCTTGAGGACCAACATGAAGAAATCTACTCTCCTGCTAATCGGCTCCGTAGTACTGCTCTCAGCGCTTCCTGTGTACGCCCAGGGTGGTTGCGTGAACTCCCCAGAGAACCCGACCGTGGTACTGGCTCTCGTTGGCTCGGCGGGTGCATTCTTCGCTTCGGCTCGCGCACGCATCAAGGCCCGTCGCAACGCCAAGTAGTTCTGTTCAGCTAGTTTGATAGCAGCATCTCTGGTTGGACCGGTATCGGCGCGGGGACCGCTATTCCTTCTCCGCTCGTGCCGAGGTTTACAAGATGTCTACGGTTCCCACGATTGGCACTTTACCCCCCTCCCGTGTGAGGGGGGTACTTGTCTCTCCATCCACTGCCGTAGGCGGGATCGTGGCTCTGTCCGTTTTCGGGCTGGCCAGTGTCTGGTCGACAACTCAATTACTTTACGTACTTTGGGTCACTGATCCGCTCAAATCGATCGGAATGGTCGTTCCCTTCGCGAGCCTTTTGTTGATCCTGCGCGCCTGGCGCTCTTTGGATTGGGAACTGGATGGCAGTTGGTGGGGTTTTGCCATCCTGCTGGTCACCGCGGCTTTGGTAAAACTGCGCGAGCAAACCGTGATGACCCTGGTGCTGGCGCCGCAGTGGTCTGTCTTCTTTCCCCCCCATTCCCTGGTAGCGTGCGCTTACGGCGCGGGATTTGTGCTGCTATTTGGGGGTAGAAGGCTGCTCAAAGCTGCGCTCTTCCCTGTGCTGCTTCTACTCTTCGTCAATCCCGTCCCGCATGTTTTCAACGTTTTTGTCGATCTGCCGCTGCAGCGCGCGTCTGCCCACGTGGCTCGCGGGTTCGCGATGGCACTAGGCCAGCCGCTTTCTCCGGACAAGCTTCGTCTCATGTTCACGCCCGAATTCGGCATGTTCATCGCGCCGGGCTGCAATGGTATTCGCGGCGCGGTCACGATGGGCTTCATCGCCGTAATCGCAGGTTATCTCTACCGCTTCAAGTGGCGCGCGCACGTTTTGGTTGTTTTGGGCGCGATCATGCTGGGTTACGTGTTCAATTTCGTACGGTTATGCGTGCTGGTGCTCTTTTACCTGGTTGCGCTGCACTTCCCGAGCCTGCAGGACAGGGCGGAAAATGCCGACTACCTGATTGGCGCGGTGCTCTTCTTCGTCGCAGTCTACCTCCTCTATGTAGTCATTCAGAAGTTGGGTGCCAGGCAGGGCGAGCAGGGAATCGTTACGCTGCCGCGGGTTTCGCACGGGCCGCCTGTGGAGCGGGTGCCGCGCAGCTTTTATGGGCGCGCAATGGCGATGTCCGCGCTGGTGCTTCTGGGGGTCGTGCAGGTGGTGCAGGGAATGAACGCCCCTGGTCCGTCGCCTGAGCTGCGCCAGGAAGAAAACGCTCTCGGCAATTTTCCGGCGACCGCGGGCAAATATGAGCTTTCGCGCCGGTGGAATGAAACAACTGTAGGCGGCGGAGCCTTGCTTTACCACTGGGCCGAGTATGCCCCGGCCGGCGGCGGAGCGCACGTGCAGGTGGGAATTTCGCCGGTTCTGGGCGCGCATGACGTGCTGGTTTGCCATTCTGCACGCGGCGAGGACCCCCTCTGGACCGGATCAGGATCCTTCCAGATGAGCGGCGGCGACAGCGTAGCCTTCAACTCCGCGTTGTTCAATGATGGTGCCGTCCAAAGCCTGGAAGCGAGCACGCTTTGCAATGGATCCAGCTGTGGTGAGAGCTCCAGCGCCGCTCTGCATCTGGGTTTTGTCTACAGCCGCCCGCATCCGGAAGCGCTGCTCAGGCAGAATGCTGAACGACCCATCCCGATCCTGCTCAAGGTGGAAACGATCGATACGACGTTATCCAAGGATGCGGCGCGGACGCAGCTTTCCGGCGATCTCGGTGAGTTTTTGAAGAACATTGACCTGGATTTGCTGACGAAGCCGTATCGCAGGCGCTAAAATCGCACAACACTCACAACCTTAGGGGTCTTACCATGTTCAATCGCCGTCCTGGTCTCCAGTCGTCCCTCGCCCGCATGTCCGGCATGTTTTCGGTGTTGGCGCTTTCGGTTCTGGCGGGCTGCGGCGGCACAACCAGCCCCAGCAGCGGAGGGGGCGGTACGACTCCCACGCCGGCGGTGACCTTTTCTGCAACCACAGTCAGCTTTGGCACAGTAGGAACGGGCACGGCGAGCTCCGTGCAGAACGTAACCTTGACCAACAGCGGCAACGCCACCCTGACCATTTCCGCAGTCGCGGCGACCGGGGATTTTACGGTAGCGAATAACGGCTGCCTTTCCACCCTTTCCGCTGGCGCAAACTGCGTGCTGGGTCTGACTTTTACGCCGACCGCGGTTGGCGCCCGCACCGGAACCCTTTCTTTGACCAGCAACGCGCCTAACAGCCCGCAAACCGTGGCGTTGAACGGCACCGGCGGCAGCGCAGGATCAACCCTGTCTTCGGCAGCCGTGGTCTTCGGCTCCGTGGCGATTGGCAATTCCAGTACCGCGCAGACGCTGACCATCACGAACAGCGGCAACGCTCCGCTGGCGATTTCAAGCCTCAAGCTGGCCACTGGCGACTTCACCCAGGTCAGCACCACCTGCAATTCGTCGGTAGCGGTCGGCTCCAGCTGCCAGGTTGTGCTCATCTTTACGCCAACGGTAGTCGGCGCGCGCACCAGCTCGCTGACGATCACAAGCAACGCCGCCAACAGCCCGCAGGTTGTGGCGATCAGCGGAACGGCGCTCCCGGCAATCGTGTACACGGGCCTGCCCTTTTCCGTGAAGGTACTGGCTGGCACCCAGCCCATTTCCGGCTCCAGCGTGCAGTTCTACGCAGCCGGCACCACGGGCGCGCGCTCTGCGGCAACCGCTTTGCTGCCGCGGGCTGTCACGACGGACGCAACCGGCTCCGCGACGCTCACCAGCTACACCTGCCCGTCCGCTACCGCAATGGTCTACCTCATCGCCAGCGGCGGCACGGTCGGCTTGGCCACGGTGGCGAACGGCGCCTCGCAGTTGATGACGGCGGTTGGTCCTTGCGGCGGCATTGCGAGTGGCGCAAAATATGTCGTAAACGAGGCGACCACAGTCGCGGCCGTTTACCCGTTGCAGCAGTTCTACACGACCGGCGGCTCGGTTGGTGCCTCTGCGACCAACACCACTGGCCTGGCGAACTCATTCGGCACGTCGGCACAGCTGATCGACCCGACGACCGGTACGGTCCCGGCGAACTTCCCGGCAACGGCCAGCTCACCGGCCGCCCGCGTCAACTCACTGGCCAACCTGCTCAACAGCTGTCTAACGGTCATCCCGCAGTGCAGCTCGCTGTTCGTTTCAACGGGCGTGAACGGCACTTTGCCGACGAACACGCTGGATGCGATGTTCAACCTGGCCCAGCATCCTGCGGCGAATACGGTCGCGCTCTACACGCAATCGCTGCTCAGCACGGCTTACTCGCCCGCGCTGATCTTTGCGCCTTCGGACTTCACGATGTTCATCAACTACTCGGGCGCGGGCATGAATTCGCCGTCCGGGATTGGCGTGGATTCTACCGGGTCGGTCTGGGTTGCGAGCTACTTTTACGTCGCTTCCAAGTTCACCCCGCAGGGTATCCCCGTGTTCCCGAACGGTGCGGTCGGCGGTGGTTTGAACAACTCCTACGGGCTGGCAATCGATCTGGCCGACAACGCCTGGATCCCGAATGAGCAGCCGTACACCAACTACGGCATCGGCACGGTGAGCAAAGTCACTGCGATCGGTGGGGATGGTACCGGGATGGCCGGCTACCAGCAGGGGGGGCTGAACTACCCGCTGTCGGTCGCGATCGATCCCAACGGCACCACGTGGGTGGTCGATTACGGCAACTCCCACGTGACCCTGCTGGACCAGATGGGTTCGCCACTTTCCGGCGGGTCCGGTTACACGACACCCAACTTCGCCTTCCCGGTCGCGGTCGCCGTCGATGCCAACCACTTCGGCTGGATCGCAAACCAGAGCGGCAACACCGTGACCAAGGTTGCGCCGGATGGCAGCTCCTTCATCAATTACAACTGCTGCATGGGCGCTTCCGGCCTCGCAATCGACCAGGGCAACAACGTCTGGGTCGCCAACTTCTACGGGGATAGCGTCTCGCTGATTTCAAATACTGGGACAGTCGTGTCGAACGGGACCTACACGGGGAACGGCGGCATCACCCGGCCGCAGGGCATTGCCGTCGATGGCAGCGGCAACGTCTGGGTGGCCAACTACCGGCAGACCTATCTGACCGAGCTTGCCGGCGTTGGTTCTACCACGGTGGGTGCCTCGCTGACGCCAAAAACGGGCTACGGTGGCGACGCCGGCCTGCTTGAGGCGTACGCGCTTTCGATTGATGCCAGTGGAAACATCTGGGTTTCGAACCAGGGGAGTAACACGGTTACGAAATATATTGGGCTCGCGGCTCCAGTCAAAACGCCGCTTTCAGCCTTGCCGAAGGCACCGTAATCACTATTGCGGATTGATTCTAAACGTCCTCCGCCGTTCCTGGCGGGGGACATTTCCTTGAGCGGTGGTCAAATGACGGGTTGCACGTTGAACCTGCCGCCAAAAGTAACTTGACAAGTGTTCTTCCCAAGTAGCAAAGTTACTCTCGCTACCAATGGTCCGACCTTTGACGATAAAGAAGAGAGAGCACCGTACCGCGGTGCCGGAGCAAGTGTAGTCAATTTAGTGAGGAACGCAATGAAAACGAAGAAGCTATCAAGCCGGCTCGCGCTGGCTGCGACGATGAATGTGGGCTTTGCCCGGAACGTGGCCTTCCCCGCAGCAATGTTATTGGCACTGTCGGTCACGGCCGGCGCGCAGCTTGCCGGTAAAGGTTCGATCGTCGGCGTGGTCAAGGATCCGACCGGCGCGATCGTCCCGGGTGCGACCGTCACCGCAACGAACAACGCGAACGGTGCCACCGTCACTCGCACCAGCACCGGCGGCGGCGACTTCACGCTTTCGCCGCTTGATGCCGGCATCTACACCGTCACGACCACGATGGCGGGCTTTGAGAAGATCACGCAGCAGAACGTGCACGTGAACGCGCTGGAAGTGTTCAACTACAACCCGACTCTGACGGTCGGCAGCCAGGGCGACAACATTACGGTCTCCGCCGCGCCCCCCGCCATCCAGGGCGACAATGCCACGCTGGGCGGCACGCTGGAACAGGAAACGTACGCTGCACTGCCAATCCAGGTGGGTGCCAACGGCGCGGCCGGCGCACGACGCGCTACAGACTTCGTAGCTCTGCTGCCAGGCGTTTCCTTCGTCGAAACGAACGGCAACGCAACCACCAACTCCGGCGTCGTCAATGGCGGCGGTGCGCGCGGTGCTGTCTCTGACATTTACATCAACGGTATGCCGTTCATTTCGGCTGCCGGCCAGGGCGACCCGCGCTTTGTGTGGTCGGCCATTTCGGTTGACGCCGTCGATCAGCTGCAGGTGCAGACTTCCGGCTATTCCGCCATCTACGAAGGCCAGGGCGTGCAGAATTACACGATCAAGGCCGGTGGCAATAAGTTCCACGGCGCTTTGTATGAGTATTTCCGCAACACCATTCTGGACACGTGGGGCTTTTTCGCTCCCGGCCAGATCAACCCCGCAACTGGTCTCCAGGTCACCAAGCCGGCGGAGCACCAGAACGAGTACGGCATCGTGCTGAGCGGCCCCATTCTGCGCAATAAGATGTTTCTGTTCGGCAATTACAGTGGCTATCGCTACTCGCGTGGCCCCCAGTACGCTGCGCAGACCAATCCGAATACCAACGAGACGAGCGGCGTCTTTACCGGAATTGCCTCCGCCGGTATTTACGATCCGAACAGCTGCCCGAACGGAAACGTGAACGTCAACGGCACGCCTTGCCAGCGCACCCGCTTCCTGAACGACGTGATCCCCGGCGCCAGCCAGAGCAAAGTCGCGCAGAATCTGCAGTCGTTCCTGCCGCCGCTCACGAATCAGAATTTGACCAATAACTACGTGGGTGGCTACAAGACCGGCCTTTCAAACTTCACCGCAACCGGCAAGTTTGACTACGCCATCAACGATCACCACCAGATCTCGTTCCTCGCCGCCGCCGGCCGTCAGAGCACCACGGCCCCGGCCGGTCAGACTTCGACCTCGACGACCGCGACCACGACTTTCAACCAGTCGCCCGCGCCTTACATCGACGTGCAGGAATTCGCCCCCAAGACCAAGGTTTTCATCTTTGAGGACAACTACACCTTCAGCCCGCGCCTGGTAAACCAGTTCAAGTACGGCTTTGCGCGTTACTTTGGCCCGACCTTCAACATCGACCAGGGTGCGCAATACGGCGCGCTGGCCAATGGCATCACCGGTCTGCCCACGGGGCAGTCGTCGAATTCTTTCCCGAACGTGCGCTTTACCGGCACCGGCGCGCCCAACTACTGGGGCTACACCGGCGGGAACGTGCAGGCGACCAATGCCTTCACGCTGGTCGATAATCTGAACTACGCCATCGGCAAGCACTCCATCACGGTGGGTGCGCAGCTTGCGTGGCTGCAGTACAACTACCAGTCGCTCACCACCGGCAACGGCCCTCTGCAGATCACGTTCACCAACGCGCAGACCGGTTGCTATGCGGACTCCATCAAGACCACCCAATGCTTCACGACCAGCGTTGGCGGCAGCACGGAAACGGCGACGATCGTCGCCTCCTCCGGCCTGCCCTACGCCAGCTACCTGGTCGGTGCGGCATCCGGTGGAAGCTTCACCAACAGCTCGGTGGTGGAAACCGGCGGTCGCTTCCGTCCGATTTCACCCTACGTTCAGGATGACTGGAAGGTGACGAGCAAGCTGACGGTCAACCTGGGTCTGCGCTGGGACTACTATCCCTCCTACACAGAGGCGAAGAACCGTTATTCGTTCATCAACTTCGGCCTGACCAACGCGGTGACCGGCACGCCGGGCGCGCTGCAGACGGCGGGTAACGGCCCCATCGGTTGCAACTGCACTACGCCGGTCAATAACTACATGAAGAACTTCGGGCCGCGTCTTGGCATGGCGTACTCCTTCACGCCGACCACGGTGGTTCGCGCCAGCTACGGCGTGATCTACGCACACGGCGGCGCCACGGGTGGCAGTGCAAACTCGCGCCAGGGCACTGGCCTGACGGGCTATTCAGCGGCAGCAAACTTCGCTTCTTCCAGCGCCGGTCTGCCCGCTTTCTATCTTGATCCTGCCAAGAACGCAAACGGCCTGACGATCCCGACGTACAACCTGCCCGGCACGCCGACCACCAACGCCTACGGCACCGGCTACACCACGGTGGCCGGCTACACCGGCACCCCGCAGGCGGTCAACTACGCGGACACCTACTACGGCGATCGCGCACCGCAATTCATCAACTACACCTTCGGTATCCAGCAGTCGTTTACCAAGGACATCACACTCACGGCGAACTATGTCGGCTCCAAGGGGCACTTCCTGCAGCCGGACAGCATGACGGCGCGCGGTCTGCAGACCAACCAGCTCGATCCCAAGTACGTTTACCTGAAGTCAGCTCTGGGCAGCACGGTCAAATCGCTCGGTGGCCAGGCCTACTTCACGGCGAACGGGCTTCCTTACCCCTACGCAACGTTCGATCAGAACCAGACCCTGTCGCAGGCGCTTCGTCCTTTCGCGCAATACGGCGGCATCGGCGATACGTACGGCTTCGTGGCGAACTCGACCTACAACGCGTTGCAGCTCTCGCTTGCCATGCGTCCCAACCGCGGCACCTCATTCATGGTGAACTACGTTTGGAGCAAGAACTTCGACGATGCGGGTACGTTCCGCAGCGGCTACAACATCCCGGCTTCGGTCGCTTCTGACGGTCAGCCGCACAAGGTTGACTCGCTGGACCGTTCGCTCTCGATTGCCAACCAGCCACAGCATCTTGTGATTACGGGCGTGTTTGACGCGCCGTTCGGCAAGGGCCACATGGTGGATAGCAAGTATGCCGCGGCGGCGTTCGGGGGCTTCAAGTTCTCGACCATCTTCCAGGCTTACTCCGGTTCTCCGCTGGCGATCACAGCGCAGGCACCCTTCCTGGCTCCGTCCACGACGGGCGCCGGCTTCGGTACCGCGATGCCTTTCGCTACGGCAGGCCGCACCAGGGCTCGCCAGAACGGACGCTGGGGTCAGGGCACGCTTGCAAGCACTGTGGCCGGCGCGACCAACCCGTCTTACATCGATCAGAACGCCTTTGCCAGCACCGCCAACGGCGGCCTGAGCACAGCGCAGAATTACACCATTTCCACCATTGCCCGGACCTCGCCGTTCGGTCTGCAGGGGCCGGCAAACTACAACCTTGATATCAGCCTGCGCCGGACCTTCTCGCTGCACTTTAGCGAGAGCGCCCGCCTGACGCTGGAAGGCGATCTCTACAACGTGACCAACCACACGCAGTTTGGTGGTATCGGTCAGGTGGTGGGTAGCACGAACTTCGGCCAGGTCAGCACGCAGTCCAACACTTCTCGCGACGCTCAGCTTTCGGGTCGTATCGAGTTCTAACGTAACGCCTTGCACTACCAGACGCCGCCCCGGGAGACCCCCGGAGCGGCGTTTGTGTTTGCCGCCGCTCTCCGTAAGCCAGCCGGCAAAACCTTGTAAACTTGGGGCACATGCCGCAACCGCATCTGCAACGCGTTCTCGTAACCGGTGCCACCGGGATGTTGGGCTACAACATCGTCCAGCACCTGGGTGCGGCGCATCCGGAAACGCGCGTTCACGTGCTGATGCGGACGCTTGACGCTGCACTCTTTACCGGGCTGCCCAACCTGACGTGCGAGCAGGTTGACCTCGCAGACCTTCCCGCCACCGCACAAGCCTTCGCGGCATTTGCTCCGAACGCGATCATTCACTGCGCGGCTTCCGGTGTGCGGCCTTCGCAGATTGGCTGGTTTGATCAGATTCACCTGAATGTCTCGTCGACTGTTGCGCTATTCCATGCCGCCTGCGAGCTGCCAGATTGTCACTTCCTGCATATCTCGACGGGGCTGGTTTACTCTTCGCAGGATCGGCCCTGCCGCGAGCATGACCCTATCGATACATTGCACCCGTACGGCGCGTCCAAGGCCGCCGCGGACTGCCTGCTGCGCGCCGGGGCGGAGCGACTAAAGCGTCACTTGACCGTCGTCCGGCCGTTTTCATTCACGGGCCTGCACGATGGTGGCGACCGCCTCTTCCCTTCGCTACTGCGTGCCGCCCAGCAAGGGCAGCCATTTGCTATCTCGGCCGGCACGCAGATCAGGGATTTCTGCGCCGTGCAGGATGTCGCTGAGGCGGTTGTGTTGATGCTGGAAGGAGGCACCTTGCCGGGCCGCGACACATTCAACGTGGGCTCGGGCGAGTCGATCGCGCTGCAGCATATCGTTGGGTCCGTATGCAGGCAACTCGGGCTGCAGGTGGACCTGCAGCTCGGCGTCCGGCCCTTCCATCCGCTGGAACCCATGAACCTGGTTGCGGATATTCGCCTGGCGGAGTCGCTGGGATGGCGGCCACGAACCAACCTGGCCTACGCGGTGTGGCAGCTGGCGCAGTCGCGATTTCCAGCCCCCAACGTGCAGCAGCCGGCACAATTCCGGTGAGCCAGCCGGCCGCCGGGGTCAACGAGCTCGACCTCACCATCATGATTCCGGCGTACCTGGAAGCGGAAAGTCTGCGCTTGCTGATCCCCCGCATCCACGCCGCCGCGGCCGCGCTCACGCCCTCTTATGAGATTCTCGTCGTCGATGCGCAGCAGTCGCTCGATGACACGCAGGCGGTGTGTGAAGCGGCCGGCGCACGCCATCTTTTTCGGCGGAACGGCGATGGCTACGGCGACGCCCTCCGCACCGGCTTTGCTGCCGCGCGCGGCCGGCACCTGCTCTGCATGGACGCCGATGGCTCGCACAATCCCATTTACTTTGCCTCCATGTGGGCCAAGCGCGATACGTGGGACATCACGATCGGCAGCCGCTACGCGCGCGGTGGCCAGACCGAAAATCCACGCATCCTGATCTTCCTTTCATGGGTACTCAACGTCACGTTCCGGCTCACGTTCAACCTCAAAGCCAAGGACGTCACGATCTCCCTCCGGCTCTACCGCATGGACGTAATCCGGGGGATCCGCCTGGAATCAGACGCGTTTGACATCCTGGAAGAGCTGCTCATCAAGGCGGTCATGCTTCGCCCGCCGGCCACCGTAGGCGAGGTTCCCGTCACATTCGAGCGGCGCAAAGCGGGCGTCTCCAAACGCAACCTGGTCGACTTTGCCTTCAAATATTTCCAAACCCTGCAGCGGCTCCGCAGGTTCCAAAAAGAAGCAGAGCGTAGCCTGAATAAGGAAGCGAATGAGTAAGCAATCCAGGGTGAAGCGATGAACGCACTGATCACCGAGCCGTCATCAAAGAGCAGCAGCCGGACGTGATTTTCCATCTCGCCGGGCAGGTCGCCATGACGACTTCCATTGAGTCCCCGCGGCGCGATTTTGAGATCAACGTGCTCGGCAGCATCAACGTGCTGGAGGCCGTGCGGCTGTATTCACCGCGGACCGCCGTCATCTACGCGAGCTCCAACAAGGTTTACGGCAATCTGAGCCATCTGGACCTGGTGGAGGCCGCCACGCGCTGGCAACCGCGCGCCGGCGGGGCGGGCGTCGATGAGCAGACCGCCATTGAATTTCACACGCCCTATGGCTGCAGCAAGGGCGCGGCAGACCAGTACATGCTCGATTACGCACGCCAGTTCGGCCTGAAAACGGTCGTCTTCCGGCACAGTACGATCTATGGCGGACGCCAGTTCGCCACCTTCGATCAAGGCTGGGTTGGCTGGTTCTGCCGGCAGGCGATGGAGGCAAAACAGCAGCCGGCAAGGCCCCCTTTCACAGTCTCGGGCGATGGCAAACAGGTGCGCGACCTGCTGCATGTGTCAGACGCCGTGCGCTGCTACGCGGCCGCGTATGAGCATATCGAGGCCGCGCGCGGGCATGCCTTCAACATTGGCGGAGGGCTGCAGAATTCGATGTCGCTGCTGGAGCTGCTGCACTTCCTGGAAGACCGCCTCGGCCTGAAGCTCAATTACACGCACCTTCCCTGGCGAGCTTCCGATCAGAAATTCTTCGTCGCCGATAACGCAAAGGCGCAGCGCGTGATGCTGTGGACGCCGCAAACCACGCGCGAGCAGGGGCTGGAAACCGTGCTTGCCTGGGAGCAGGAAACGGCTCTGTTCTAGCCGCGAATGTGTTACGTTTTGCTTTAGAGGAGTCGCACCATGTCGCCGGAAAAGTCTTTGGAAATCCCTGCCGCCGCCGCGCAGGATCCCGCCAGTTTTGAGCTGTTGCGCGTATGGGTCGCCGCGCAGGCACAGCAGATTACGCTTCGCCCTGGAATCTGGCAGGACCCCACCGCATGGGGCGTTATGCTGGCGGATCTGGCGCGCAATATCGTCACCATCCACGCAGAAAACGACGAGAATCTCGACACCGAAGCCTTCCTCGCCGCGGTGCTTGAAGGCTTTGACACGGAAATAGAAACAGTGCTTGAAGAATTTGGCGACACCGACGCCGCAACCTGACGCGCTACCGCAGCGGCCAGTTCAACTGCGTGCGCCAGTGGTCAGGGGCCGGGTCTTCCGTCGGCCCGGTCAGGTAGACCTCCCAGAACTCCTCGCGTCCGGCCAGTCCCTGGTTTTGCAACCATGCGCTCATCTCGCCCCAGGCGTGCGGCAGCTCAGCATAATTGCCGTGGTACACGGTTCTGGCCACGCGCGTCGCTGCCCATAGGCCTGGCTCCACGCGGCCTGCAGGGCTCACCGGGGTGGCGACCGGAAAGCAAATCTCAAAATCAAACGTATCCGTCGGGCGGCGGAAATGATGTGTAAACCAGGGTCCAGCCGGCGCCAGGCCCTGCGCCCGCAAAGTCGCGCTCAGCTCTGCGCAGCCGCTGCCGATCTCCTCGCGCATCGCACTGAGCGGGATCGTCAGCGGGATGCAGGCGTATTGCTGAGGCGTCGTAGTGAGCAGTTCGGGGACGTCGATCATGCAATGATTCTGCCATAGCCGCCACCCGGCAGCGCACCCTATTTTGTGTAGAAACCGCGCCTCGCCTCCACCGCAAAACGTCCCTCTTTCGGCCGCAATTCCAGCTTGTGAAACGTGCCCGCCGGACTATCTGCCGGGCGATACCCCAGCAGGTATTCCAGGCGCAGCTGCTGCTGAATGAGCTCAAAGGTCTGGCGCAGCGGGAAGCGCGGACCGGTATCGAACACGTGGCCGCCGGTCTGCTGCGCAAGCTGCTCGAGCGCGTTGCGATCACCTGCAAACCGCGGAACTTTCATACTGGCGTGCGGGTCACTTTCAGACGAAAAGAAGATCGAGTAGACCACGATATCGGCCTTCTGCGCCGCGGCTATGGCCTGCGACAGCGTCGCGCGACTGCCGTTATCGCCACCGTCCGTCAGCAGCACCATTGCCTTGCGACCCTGCTGCGGCGCAAGCCTGGCCGCAGCCGCAAGGATGGCGTCAAACAGCAGCGTGCCACCCGCATTGCGCGCCTGCGCCGGGCTCACGTAGTCCAGGTAGCCGAGCCCGCGCTGCAGGTCGTCGACCTTGCTGGTGAGCGGCTGCAGCTCGGTCACGTCGCCCGCAAACCGCGTCAGCGAGGCACGATCCTCCGGCCGCGTGAGCATGGAGCGGAAGAAGACCATGGAGGCCGCCGCTTCATCGGGCATGTACATCCGCTGGCTTCCGGAGGTATCGACCATCAGCGCCAGGGTCAGGGGCAGGTCGGAGCCTTGCGAAAAGTAGCGAATCTCCTGCGCCACGCCATCCTGCTTCAGCGTAAAATCAGCCGCGCTCAGCCCACCGACGGGGCGACCGTCCTTGTCCCGCACAAAGGCAGAAATCGACACGACCCGCGTCTGCAGAGTAAGGGTGGCGATGGGGCCGTCCTGCGCCAGCAGCAGCAAGGCAAGGAGGAAGAGGATCGACTTCATGGGCATCCCTCAAAAGACATTACGTAACAGGATCAGGCGGATCAAAACGGATCAGGGCAGATCAACTACATCGATCCGCGCGCCATACTTGGCTGAGTTCGGCATATCGACTCGCTTAGGTGTCGCTTTATTGCCGAACGCCAAAACGGGTCCAGCCTCTATGCTCGTGGCGCGAAGGTAGTTCAGTCGCTTAGCTTCGTGTTGCTTTGTCACAATGTCTCTCCGCCTTTATCCGTACTTATCCGCCTGATCCTGTTACGTTTTGTCTTTCTGCCCACGGGAATAAATTTCAATATTGACATGCAGCAGCGAGATAGCAGCAGGGGTCACTCCCGGAAGACGACTAGCCTGGCCCAGGGTCAGCGGGCGGACGCGGGTAAACGTACTTTGCATTTCTTTCGATAGACCGGATATTCCAACATACTCAAACGCAGCCGGGATCCGAAGCGACTCAGCGCGCTTCATCTTCGCGATCGATCGAGTCTGCTGGGCTAGATAGCCGGCATATTTCAGCTCCGTCTCGATAGCTCGCAGCTCAGCCTGCTGGGTTGAGTGACCCAAAGGAGTTGAAGTCGAAGGCAAAGCCGGCAGATGCGCCAGTAAGTCCTGAAGAGTAACTTCAGGGCGCTTGATGAATTCAGCTAGACTCTGTGGTTGTAAGTCAGCAGATTGTAAGTCGGTGGCAAGCAGACTTACGTCCAGCCGGGTTACCTCCAGTAAGTGGGTAATCGTCTGGTGCTGTACCTGGCGAGCTTCGTACTGCTGCCACGTCTCGTCGTCGATCAAGCCAAGCCGTCGGCCATGCGGGGTCAAACGCCGGTCGGCATTGTCGATGCGCAGGTGCAACCGGAATTCAGCGCGGCTGGTGAACATGCGGTAGGGCTCATCGGACCCGCGGCTGATCAGGTCGTCGACCAGGATGCCGAGGTAAGCCTCTGTGCGATCCAGGTGAAACGGCGCCTCGCCCCGCACGGACAGAGCCGCGTTGATCCCAGCCATCAGCCCCTGGCCGGCGGCCTCCTCATACCCGCTGGTGCCGTTGATCTGGCCGGCAAGAAACAGCCCCGGATAGGTCTTCACCTGCAGTGAGCGGTCAAGCTCCGTGGGGTCGATCGCGTCGTACTCGATCGCATAGCCAGGCCGCAGCATCTCCGCGTTTTCAAGCCCGGGGATGCTCGCAATCATCGCCTGCTGCACCTCCTGCGGGAGCGACGTAGACATGCCGTTGACGTAGACCTCGTGCGTCGTAAGGCCTTCCGGCTCCAGGAAAAACTGGTGCGAGTCCTTATCCGGAAAGCGCACGATCTTGTCCTCAATCGACGGGCAATAGCGCGGGCCCACGGACTGGATCGCGCCAGAATACATGGGTGAGCGATGCGCGTTTTCGCGGATCAGGCGCAGCGTTTCCGGCGTCGTGCGAGCGATGTGGCACACGATCTGCCGCAATGCAATTTCCTTGGTGCGCAGGCTGAACGGCGTGGGCGTCTCATCGCCCGGCTGCTCCGCAAACTGGCTCCAGTCGATGGTGCGGCCATCCAGCCGCGGCGGCGTCCCGGTCTTGTGGCGAAACTCCCGCAGGCCAAGACGCTTCAGCGCTTCGCCCAGCAGCGCGCTGGCCGGCTCGCCCGAGCGCCCCGCGGCATACTGCTGCTCGCCGCAATGAATCAGCCCATTCAGGAAGGTGCCGGTGGTGACGATGGTGGCGTGCGCCAGAATGCGCCGTCCATCGCGCAGCAGCAGCCCGGTCACGCGCGCATCTTCCACCAGAACGTCGACAACCTCCGCCTGCTTCAGGTGCAGGTTCGGAATGGCCTCCAGCGCCTCGCGCATCCGCGTGCGGTATAGCGCCTTGTCGCACTGCGCGCGCGGGCTCCAGACGGCCGGCCCGCGACTGGTATTTAGCAGCCGAAACTGTATGCCACACTGATCTGCGACCACACCCATCAGCCCGCCCAGCGCGTCAACTTCCCGCACCAGGTGCCCCTTCGCAATGCCGCCGATCGCGGGGTTGCAGGACATCTGCGCGATCAGGTCCAGGTTCAGCGTGAACAACGCCGTGCGCAGACCCATACGCGCAGCAGCAGCGGCTGCCTCGCAGCCCGCATGCCCACCGCCTACGACTACTACATCAAATTGATCCTGCTGCGCCATTGCTTCAAGTTTATCGCCGCGGGGCTGATAAGCACGAGCGCGGACCGCACGGAGCAGACGAATTATTTGCAGCGGATCAAGTGGCTTAGACTAGGGGGGCTGCTGGGGGATCGCGTATGCTGCGCTTGGCTTTGGTGTTGCTGGTGGGGATTTCAGGGGCGTGCGCGCAGACGGTAAGCTTCGCGCCGGAAGCCGCGTCGTTTGCGCTGGCGACGAAAGGCCACGCGGCCGTGCTGATGGTTGAGGACACAGCGCCCAACACAGTGCATCGCGCAGCGGGCCTGTTTGCGGGCGACCTGGAGCACGTCACAAGCGCCAGGCCGCGCGTGGTGAACTCATGGGCGCAGGCCGGCGAGACGGACGTCGTGCTGGTTGGCGTGGTGGGCCAGTCTGCGGCGCTTGATGTGCTCAGCCGCGCAGGCAAGCTCGATACCGCGGCGATCAAAGGCAAGTGGGAGTCGGCGGTGATGCAGGTGGTGGAGCACCCGGCGCCTGGTGTGGCCCGCGCGCTGGTCATCGCCGGCAGCGACCGTCGCGGCGCCGCGTACGCGTTGCTTGGCCTGTCGCGGCAGATGGGCGTTTCGCCCTGGACTTGGTGGGCGGATGTCCCGGTGCAGCACCACGCGGAGGTCTTCATCGGAGCCGCGCGCCTGGTGCAGGCGGAGCCTTCCGTGCGCTATCGCGGCATCTTTTTGAACGACGAGGACTGGGGCCTGCGTCCGTGGGCCGCCAGGAAGATGGACCCAGAGGTTGGCTCGCCCGGGCCCAGAACGTACGAGCGTATTTTCGAGCTGCTACTGCGCCTGAAAGCCAACTCGCTTTGGCCCGCGATGCACCCCGGCACCGTCGCCTTCAACGCGGTGCCGCAGGATGCAAAGCTAGCGGATGAGTGGGGAATCGTGATGGGCTCCTCGCATTCTGAGGCGCTGTTGCGCAACAACGTGGGTGAGTGGAACGAGAAGACGGACGGGCCGTGGAACTACCAGCTCAACAGCAAAGCCATCGACGCCTACTGGGACAAGCGTGTCGCTGAAAATGATGCGTACGAAAACTTCTACACGGTCGGCATGCGCGGCGTGCATGACACCGGGCTGGAGGCCAGGGGGAGCGCTGAGGTCAAGGCGCGCCTGGTGGAAGACGTGATGCGCGATCAGAGAAAAATCCTCGCCGCACATGGCGACGCGCAGGCTCCGCAGGTGATCTGGCTTTACAAGGAATCGCTGGACCTGTACCGCGCCGGGATGAAGGTGCCGGAGGACGTGACGCTCGGCTGGACGGATGATAATTTTGGCTACATCCGCCAGCTTCCCACGCTGGAGGAGCAGCGCCGGCCGGGTGGATCCGGCGTCTATTACCACGTGTCGTACTGGGGCACGCCGCATGATTATTTGTGGCTTTGCAGCACGCCACCGGCGCTGATGCAGGAAGAAATGACCAAGGCGTTTGACCATAACGCCAGGCGTTACTGGGTGCTGAATGTTGGCGACCTGAAGCCCGCGGAAATGGATATCGACTACTTCCTGCAGCTCGCATGGGATGAGCCGGCGATGGCTTCTGTAAGTCAACCGGTCTTCCTTCAGCATTGGTTTGCGGAGCAATTCCCCGGCGCAGATAGCGTCAAAATAGTCGCGTTGATGTCGAAGTATTACGCGCTCAATTTCGTCCGCAAGCCGGAGCATATGGGCTTCAACGGCTACAACGACGCGATCAATCGCACACAGTTCAACCCGCTCGCATGGGGCAATCAGAACGCGACGCGGCTGGCGGCCTGGAAGGCATTGGATGAGGAAGCGACCACGCTCGGCGGACGTATGGCGGAGCCGGCACGGGCTGCGTTCTTCGAGCTCGTCGGCTACCCCGTCAGCGCTGCAGCCGCGCAGAACGCGAAGCTGCTCTACGCGGATCGCAGCTATCTCGACATCGCAGCCAGGCGCGATGGCGCAGCGGATGCCGCCGCCGCCCACGCTGAGTACGCGCGCGTGCAGGCGCTGACGCGCGTCTACAACGGTCTGCTGGAGGGCAAGTGGGACGGGATGATGTCTGCCGATCCGCGCCGCCGCCACGTGTTTGAGGACCCCCACACAGCCGAGCCGGCCGAGGCCGCCACGCCTCTGCCTGCGGGCTGGCAGGTTGGCTCGGGAAGCGTCGCAAGAGCCGTGGGCAGCTTCGCGGAAACCGATAGAACAGTCTCAATCAACGCCACGCATTTTGTCGCAAAGTCGGACGGGAGCCAGGCTTATTGGCGAGTGCTCGAAGGGCTCGGCATCAGTGGCGATTCCGTGGTTTACGGGCAGCCGGGTTTGCTCGCCAACGCACCCCAGGCAGACTGGAATCTGGCGACTGCGCCGTGGCTCGAATATGCCTTCACCACCACCACGTCCGGTCCCGCACAGGTAACGGTGGAGGTCCTCCCCGGGTCGCCCGTCGACCGCCAGCACCACCTGCGTTTTGCGCTCGCAATCGATGGCCAGGCCCCGCATCTCCTCGACGCATCAGCCGGCAGCGACTGGAAGGAAGCGAACGTCATGCCGTGGGAGAAAAGCGTCCTGCGCAACGCAGCGGAGGTCACCCTGCAGCTATCAACACTAGCCGCCGGCCCACACCGCGTGCGGCTTCTATACGCCGATCCAGGCGTCGTCTTCGAGCACCTGTCCTTGACATTCACAGGAGCCCCCGCAGCGTACCCGGTGGCACCAGAAACGCGTCAGTAAGCCTGGATCTACGTAGAACACTCTTACTCAAACCGAGGCAGTCGTTGAATATCCGCGGCGGGCACACTTTCCAACTCACCGCCTGCCTTGACCCAGGCGCGCAAGCCGCCTTCAATCACCTGCGTATGGCAGTTTTCTTCCTGCAGCATATGCGCCACGCGCCGGCTCGTCGTGTCGCGGATGCACGAGCAGTAAAGATAAATCTCGCACTCAGGCGCCATAAATTCTCGCAGCGCCAGCAGCTCTTCCTTCAGCCGAGTGGGCTCAACCCGGATCGAGTTCTTGATCCGCTGCATCCCCGGGTCATAGTAGTTATGGCTCCGCACATCCGCAATGACGACCAGCTTGCCCGGATCCATCTCCTGCAAGCGCTGCCGCAGGCTCTCTGCGGAAACCTTCTCTACCTTGTTGTACTTGCGCGCCTTGATATGGAACACAATCAGCGAGACAGCGTAAGCCGCCACCAGCACCAGCGCTATAAACGCAAACGCATGCCCCAGCCGGTGAACCCACTCCACAATCAGGTTGATGAAGCGGCTAAACAGAAAGCCCGTCAGCACCCAGGCCGTTACATAAAACGCAACACCGGGCGCATCCAGCCCAATGAATTTAGCAAAGCGCATGTTCAAGCTGCCGGCCAGCGGCGCAGCCATCGAGGACAGCCCGGGGATCCACTTTGAAAACAGCAGCGTATGCGCGCCCCGGCGATAAAAGTAGTTCGACGAGGAAAAAATACAGCCTTCCGGATTCATCGAAAGCCGGCACATTCCCGCCAGCAACCACCAACCCGTGTACCTGCCGCCAAAATAAAGCAGCGTATCCCCCAGCACGGCGAAGCCCCACGCCAGCGGCAGCACGATCCCTAGTTGCAGCTTGGCATGATCGCCACCCGCGCTGGCGGCCCCGGCCATCAGCAGCACAATGGAAGTCGGCAGCGGAAGTCCCGCGGCGGCCAAAAACAAAATAACGGCGACCACCGCATAACCGTGCTGCGCAATTACATCCACCAGGCCCATGTTCAAATCCTCTTCGTAAGCCGTTGGATGCCAACCCTGCGCGCAGGTCAGGAAGCTGACATTCTTTCCTTACGTTGTGGACCCCCGGGCGGATGCGAACGGAAGTGGTACGCCTCTTCGCGTCTATCGTCCCTGCGCGCTGCGATAGTCCTGCACCTGCCTGGCATGGCCGGCCAGATCGGTCGAAAATCGTGTATTCCCCTGCGCATCTGCAACAAAGTAAAGGTAGTCCGTCGCCGCTGGATGCAGCGCGGCTTTCAGCGCAGCCAGGCCTGGACTCGCAATGGGCCCAGGAGGCAGTCCCACGTGCTTATAGGTGTTGTAGGGCGAATCCGACTGCAAGTCGCTCTGGTAGATCGTGCCCCGCCAGCGCCCCGCCAGTTCCGCCGCGTAGATCACGGAAGGGTCCGTCTGCAGAGGCATATTGCGGGCCAGCCGATTCTCAAACACCCCCGCCACGACTGGGCGCTCGCTCGCATTGCGCACTTCTTTTTCGATCAATGAAGCCATCGTAACCGCACGCGCGGGGTCCGGCAGCGCCTGCAGATTCAGTTGCGCCGCAACCACGCGAAAACGCTTCACCATCGCGGCGACCATCATGTCCGGCGTCGCGTGCGGGCTGAATTTGTAGGTGTCAGGAAAGAGATAACCCTCAAGCGAAAGCGCGCCGGGGCTCAGATCGCTGATCAATCTGGTATCGCGCCGCGCCGCCGCCAGAAAGTCGGTGCTGGTACCCAGGCCCGCCGCCTGCACGGCCCCGGCGATGTCGTACAGGTTATAGCCTTCCGGGATCACCAGCCCGCGGGTAAAGATATCTCCCTTGACCAGCCGCTTGTAGACTTCAGCAATTTCAACCGGGTGGTCAAAGCGATACTCGCCCGCGTGCAGCGTGCCGCCATGCACCTTGCGCATCGCCAAAAAAGCATAGCGACTGCGAATGACGCCGGCCTGCTCCAGCCTTGTAGCGATGGCAGAAGATCCCGCTCCCTGCGGAATATCGACGAACGTCTCCGTCGAAGGGCCATAGGGGATGAAATAAAAATAGCCGATAGCAACCGCCGCTACGATCACGACGAACAGGATCAGGCGCAGCAGAAACTTCATCGGCTATCCTTGGGCGGGCTTAGCGCTCGATCGTCAGATCCAGCAGCAGTTCATTCTTGCTATCGAACGAGCTGATGGAGCGCGTTTTGCTCTTCTTTTCATCAATCTGCGCCCACAGGTCGTAGTCCACGCCCTGGCTTAGCTGCACAAAGCGGTAGCTGCCGTCATCGGTCGTGATTGCGCTTTTGACTGCTGTGGAGCGGCCATCGCGCAGGTAAACCACCGCACCCTTGATTGGCGCACCGGACTTATCCAGCACGCGTCCCTTGGCGATGCGTTCCACCGGGCCGCGGCTTTGCGCACTCGCAACCGGAACAAGCGTGGTGGCAAATCCAACGGGGAGGCTCAGGCCGAGCGTCATGGCAACAGTCAAGCGGCGGAAGTTCATTTTGCGGGCGTTCATACAAGGCTCCAGTAATGCGTGTCCTGAATCATTAGACACGAAACCAGCAGGAAGGATGTGGTGCGGGCTCTAAATCGTCGCCAAACCAGCGCCCGCACACCGGACTATGCGTCCTCGTCTTCTTCCTCGTCAGAGCGCGTCAATTCTTCGTCGTCGTAGCCTTCAGCGTCGACCGGGGCCAGCTCCAGCGGGTCTACGGAAACTACTTCCAGCTCCGTGCCGCATTCGTCACACGTTACGGTTTCGCCTTCTTCTACGTTGTCTTCGTCGACTTCAATCGGGTTGTCGCATTCGGGACAAATCTTTGCCATCGGTCAAGCCTCCTGGTGCTTTGGTGCGTTCCGGGTTCTGCTGATTTCGCTGTCAGATGTCGAAAACGCTGGTTGCGCTGCTTGCTTACCTGAGACGCTCAAGGGGCGGAGCCGGATTCGCCACTCTAGGAGGTATTATCGACGAACCGAATCTGTTCCCCAAGGTGGTCCTTTCTTGATCAAATTTTTGCGTGTCCTGCCGCTCTTTTGTCTGGTGTCCGCAAGCGCGGCCTTCGCGCAGGTCAGCCCCATCCCGGCCGCGCCTGCTGACCCCGCAATCCAGAAAGCCATGGCGGCGATCTCGCCGGAAAAAGTGCGCTTTGATATCGAGCAGCTTGTCAGCTTCAAGAATCGCTCCACACTCAGCAGCATCGATACTGACCTGCCCGCCGGCACCGGCGTCACCGCGGCCGCGGACTGGGTCTTCGCACAGTACAGCAAAATCTCGGCAGATTGTGGCGGATGCCTGGAAGTCAAGCGCGACGACTTCATTGAGCCCGCCTCCAGCGCTGCCGGCTCACGCGTCCTGAAGCCGACCCGCATCCAGAACATCTACGCCGTCCTCAAAGGCTCAGACCCTGCCCAGGCCGGTCGCCGCGTGCTGGTCACGGGCCACTATGACTCGCGAAATTCCGACAACTTCAACACCCATGACGGCGCGCCCGGCGCCAATGACGACGCCAGCGGCGTAGCCGTATCGCTTGAATGCGCCCGCGTGCTCAGCAAGCTCAAATTCCCCGCGACCATCGTCTTCGTCGCCGTCGCTGGCGAAGAGCAGGGGCTCAACGGCAGCCGGCACCTCGCCAAACTGGCCCGCGCAGAGGGCTGGGACCTGGAAGTAGTCCTGAATAACGACATCGTCGGCGGAGACACCACGCCCGGCCAGACCGGCCAGGACAAGCACGCCGTCCGCGTCTTTTCAGAAGGCGTCCCCGGCCCCACTACCGCCGATCAGCTTCGCGGCATCCAGACCCTCGGCTCTGAAAACGATTCGCCCTCGCGAGAACTCGCCCGCGCCATCGTAGAGGTCAGCGCCAGCTACTTCAAGTCCGGCACCCAGGGCCCGCCGCCCGCCGCCGCCGGCCACGCCCAGGCCAAATACGTCCAGTACATCCCCGCCTTCCACCCTGTCATGATCTTCCGGCGCGACCGCTTTCTGCGCGGTGGCGACCACACCAGCTTCAACGCAGAAGGCTTTCCCGCCGTGCGCTTTACGGAGTGGCAGGAAAACTTCGATCACCAGCACCAGACCCCGCGCACGGAAAACGGTGTCGAGTTCGCCGACCTGATCAAGTTCGTCGATATGGACTACGTTGCGCAGGTTGCCCGCCTGAACGCCGCAACACTGGCCACCTTCGCCAGCGCCCCGGGGGAGCCGCAGGAAGTTAAAATCCTGACCAAAGCGCTCGATAACAATACGGAACTGGCCTGGAAGCCGGCCATAGGCGCGCCCGCCGGCACCACGTATGAGGTCCTTTGGCGCGAGACCAGCGCACCCACCTGGACCTCGGTGCAATCCGCCGGCTCAGCGGTGAGCCTTAAACTCGCCGTCTCCAAGGACAATGTCGTCTTCGGTGTTCGTAGCGTCGATGCTGCCGGCCACCGCAGCCCCGCCGTACTGCCTGCAGCGGCGCGTTGAGGTCTATGATGAAGTCACGGATGGATCCACGATGGCACGTTCAGGACCAGTAACGCTTGCGCTCCCCTCCTTCGGCGGGGCCACCCGCAAGCTGGTGTTGGTGCACACCGGCATCTTTTTCGGCGTCGCTCTTCTGTCGCTGTTCGCCAAGTCCGCCGGCGTCTTTGTGTTCGTCGCGGCCGCGCTTTCGCCGCTCGATATCCTCCACGGCCAGCTCTGGCGCCTGCTTACCTACGCCTTCGTCCCCCTGGGCCTGCTCAGCGCGCTTTTTGCAATGCTGACGCTCTGGTTCGTCGGCTCCATGCTGGAAGAAACGCATGGCGAGCGCTGGCTCTATGAGCTCTACTTTACGTCCATCGTCGTCGGCGGCGTCGTCGCCACGCTCATCGCGTTCACGCACGCGTTTCACATTGACCCCGCCAGCATGGTCGCCGTGGGCGCACGCGCCGGCAACTACGGTCTGCTCGTTGCGCTCGCCATGGTTGATGGCGATCAGGAATTCCTGCTCTTCTTTCTCGTGCGCCTCAAGGTCCGCTACCTGGTCGCGCTGTACGTGATCATCCAGCTCGCGCTGCTGGTTTCTGAAAGCGGCGCGATGAACGCCCTCGCACTCGTTTGTGCCGCGTTGGGCGGCTATCTGTTCGTCAAATTTGTTCCACGCCGGGGCCTCAGCTACGCCGCCACGGAGCGCTACTACACCCTGCGCAATGAGTACTACCGCAACAAGCGCCGGCGCGCCGCACGCAAGTTTGAGGTCTACATGAAGGCCCAGAACCGTGAAGTCCACTTCGATGCCGACGGCCGCTACGTCGACCCAGACAAAGATTCAGCCAAGGATTCAGCCAAGAATTCAGCCAAAAACCCAAACGACAAGCGCTGGATGAACTAGGCAGCCTTCAGCGTTCGCCCGTAGAGCTGATCCATCTGCTCCGTAAACTGCTTCAAAGACACCAGCCGCATATAAGTCACCGCGCACCCCCGCAGCACCGGGAAACATAGACTTCGTGCGTACCGCCAATCCCGCCGACTGGAGTCATCGTGACCAGTTCTCCTTGTGGATTCCGCTCAGTGCGATAGGGCTTATTCTCACTTGAACATCGTTCCAGCTCCAGGTCAGTCATGGGCGCGGCAGGGCGCAGCGTCAGGGGCAAAGTCAAACCGTCGAGATCGAGATTCATACAAGCCCCCTAAGCTCACTGCACAAACCTTACAGCCACGCTCAGCCCCGAGTTCGTTAGGCAAAGACTGGCTCCTCCAGAGCATCAAGCCAAAGTCGTTTCCGGTGGAAGCGTGGGGCTTCAGCCCAACGAATCGAAGCGCAAAAAGGAGGGGCTGCAGCCCGGCGACACTCGTCTCACCGCTTACGTTTCGCACGCCTCACAGGCTTCGTCGCCAGATGCGTCGCAGGCGTAGGCGGACGAGGCGGCGGAATGTACATCGGCGGCAGCCCAGCCAGTGTCAGCAGCACGTTATTCGCATTCCGAAACAGGTTGATATGCGTCTCCACCGCGCCGTCCGTAGCTGCCACAAAGATAGCCAGGTGCTGCGCCGGCAGCATCGCGATGTAAGTCAGAAAACCCGCGCCACCACCGGTCTTTTCGACGATCTCCGCATTATTCGTCCCCGCCGTATGGATCCATCCCAGCCCGATCCCGCTCGGGTCCCCGGCATGGTCCAGACCCTGCACCCGCACCAGGTTTTGAGGAAACAAATAAGCAGCCTGCGCGGCTGGATTCTGCGCCGGAATCTTCGGCGTGTTCGTCCCCAGCAAGTACTGCAGCCAACGAGCCATATCGGTCGCCGTACTATAAAGCCCGGACGAGCCGGCAGTGTTCGTCGTCGGCGAGCACTGGCCTTCCGGATGCGCGCCCTGCAGCAGCCGCGCGCACTGCGCGGCATCGGGCGTGTAGGTCGTTTCCTGCATCACCAGCGGCGTCAACGTATGCGCCTGCAGCAACTGCGGATACGCGGCGCCACCAGCCTGTCCGAGCGCGTCGCCCAGCAGGTCAAAGCTCAGGTTGGAATACACCGCCTCCGCCCCTGGCGTCGCATGCAGATGCAGCGTTGGCAGCGCGCGAAAACGCTGTGCCTGGCTCGGATAAGTGAAGTGCCCGGACCCTCGCGGAGTCGGCCCTAACTCGCGCGGCAGACCCGCCGTATGCGTCGCCAGATCACCCAGCGTGATGGGCCGCGCGGTATCCGCCGCCGGCTCATTGACCCCACGCGGCAGCAGCGATTCAAGCGTCGTCTGCAGGCTCACGCACTTCGCCGCCTTCGGTCCCCTCGACTCGCTCCCCGCCTCACATTCCTGAATCAACTTCACCAGCAAATCACTAGCAAAAATCTTCGTCAGCGAGCACAGCCGCAACATTGACTCCGCCCCCGGCGCCTGCCCTGATCCCGGCGCCGTCTCGCCAAAACCCTTCATCGAAACGTCCTTGTCCTTCACCACGACAAGCACCATGCCGGTCGACCCGGAACGTACAAAAAGGTCCTGCCCCAGCGCCTGCAGATCAGGCGTGGATTGAGCGTGGGCCAACGTGGCAGACAAGCAAAGAAGGGGGAGCAAACGTAGCAATCGCATCGGGTAGCGCAAGTATAACGCCGCTCTTGGCCTGTCGAAACCCATCACACAAAATGCATCGCACTCGTTCCTGAGACAGGTCGAGGCTTTAGCCTCGACAACCAAAACTCACCAAAGAGTCGCGGGCTTTAGCCCCCGGTACCCCGATCTCCAACGCACCATTGATATAGTCGCCAGATGAACGCAAGCGCGCGCATCTGGCGGCAGCTCTGGGTCCCGGCAACCTTCGCCGCGGTCCAGCTCCTGCGCATGACGCTCGCCCTGCGGCTCCCCGGCCCACGCCTGACCGCCACCCTGCCGGACGACACTTTCTACTACCTCCAGACCGCCCGCACCTTCGCCGCCACCGGCCGCTGGAGCTTCGATGGCGTCGAACCCGCCAGCGGCTTTCACCTTCTGTGGGGCTACGTTTTAGCGGCCATCTACCGCCTTCACCCGGCCATCGGTCTGCATGCCATCGTCGCCGTAGCATGGCTCATCGGCATCGCCTGCATGACCGCCGCTGCATGGCTCTGCGTGCGCACCGCGGAGCGATTATTCGGCCCCGGCGCAGAGCTCGGCGTCGGCGTCATCTTCCTCTCGGCCCTCTCGCTGCAGTGCGGCGGCTTCCTCATGGAAGCACCGTTCGTCATGCTGATCTCCGCCGCCCTGCTTTTGCTCTTATCGTGCAACAGCCCCATCTCCGCGGCAGCAATCCTCGGCTGCCTGGGCGTGCTCGCCCGCAGCGATTTCGGCCTTCTGCCGCTAGCCTTGTTCATCGCAGCAATTGTGCTCTGGCAGCGCGATCGATCGACCCTCCGCAAGCTCTACCTGGCCGCCGCGGCCCTCGCCGGAGCAGTCGCCGGCCAGGCAATAGTGGCCTTTCACACCCACTGGATTTCGGGCGCTTGGATCCAGGCGAGCGCCCGCCAGAAGCTCTTCTGGTCCAGCCTGCAGGGCTTCAGCGTTCGCCCTATCCTCGCGCTTTTACTGCAGTATTTTGACAGCAATGCCCCCGCCAACGGCTTCCGGCCCTGGGGCCTCTGGATCGCTCGCGCGCTCACCCTGGCGCTCTTCGTCGGCATCGCAGCCGCCCTGCGTCGGCACAATAGATGGGCGATCGCCGCCATGCTCGCCGTCGTCGCCGGCTACGTGGCACTCTACCGCTTCAATTCGGCAGACCTGCAAGTCTGGTACATCGCAGAGTTCCAGGTCCCGCTCGCGATCCTTGCCGCTGCCGCGTTCGCCGCCTTCCGGCAGCGCCAGTTTGCATGCCTGGGCTTCGCGCTTTGCTGCTGGGGCGTCATCGCCTCTATGCCCTGGCATCCGGTGCGCGACTCCCCCTTCTATCGCACCGCAATCTACCTCCGCCAGCACCCCGAGCTACGCCCTGCCGCGTCCTGGAACGCAGGCATCATTGGCTATGTTTCCGGCGGCGGCGTCACCAATCTGGACGGCCTCGTCAACGACCGCATCCACCCATACGCCGTCAGCAACACCACCCTCGACTACGTCCGCGCCCGCCACCTGAAAACCATTCTCGACTTCCCCACGATGGTGGATCCCGAGGCCATGCAGCGCTACGGCCCACCCAATCTCGCGCGCCGCAACGGCTACGGCGACGGCCGTCTGCAAAGCTGCCTGCACCTGCAAACAATGGTCGGCAACATGGGTGTTTACCGCGTCGACTGCGCACCCTGACAGGCGAAACCAAAGCAGATCCCCTCCGGGGATGACAACCAAAGTGCCGGCCATTGGTGCCACCGTAGCTTTTTAGTTGTCGCACCGTAAGGGATCTGCAAATTGCTTGCCATCGCCGTTTGTTTGTCATCCCCGAAGGGGATCTGCTTTTCGCTTTGCTTTGCACCCGCCCGTTCGCTAAATCCCAATGACCTTCCAGTAAATCGCTGCCAACGAAGCAGTCCCCACCACTACCCAAAGCACCACTCCCTGCACCAGCGGCCGCACCCCCACCTTCCGCAGCGTCTGCAACGACAAGCTGGTCCCAATCAGAAACAAAGTAGCCGTCAACCCAATCTTGCCTAGCTTGTTCAAGTCTCCAAAAACACCCTTGAACTGCGGCAGGTATGTCGAAGCCACTGAAGCCAGGCAGAAGAAAACGATGAACCATGGAATCTTCACCTTCGCCACCGGCGCCGCCTGCGCGCCATCGGCAGATGCCACCCGAGACCGCCGCATATACGCAGCCGTCGCCAATGATAGCGGCACAATCCAGAGCGCCCGCGCCAGCTTGACGGTCGTCCCCACCGCCAGCGCCTGATCGCCATACTTGCTCGCCGCGCCCACCACGGAGCTCGTGTCATGGATGGCCAGCGCCGCCCAGAGTCCAAACTGATTCTGCGATAAATGCAACGCCGCGCCAATGGCCGGAAAGATCAGCAGCGCAGCTGAATTGAGCAGAAACACCGTCCCCATCGATACGCTGATTTCTTCCTCATTTGCCTCTGTAATCGGAGCGATCGCAGCAATCGCCGAGCCGCCACAAATCGCCGTTCCCGCCGTAATCAGGAACGATGACTTGCCCGGAACCGAAAGCACCTTGCCCAGCAGCATGCCCAGCGTGATCGCGGTAGTGATGGAAATCGCCGTGTATAAAAAGCCCGACTTACCCGCATGCAGCACCATCTGCAGGTTCATCCCAAACCCCAGCCCGACGACCGAAAGCATCAGCAGCAGCTTCGCCAGGTGCGACGATTCGCGGCGCAGCGGATGATCCTGCGTAAAGCCAAACACGATCCCCAGCGTCAGCGCGACGGGCGCCGAAATTAACCCACTCGCCGCCAGCAGCAGACCCAGAAAGAACCACGTCCGCGCCTCCGGCAGCTTGCTCTTCCAGCTAGCGTCCACGCCCACGTGGTGCTGAGTCGTGTTCATCGTGTCCGGCAAAACCATCATCGTCGCCATCGTTTGTTTCCTCTACTCAAGACTCCACCCGCCACCTGCTCCAGGTCCAAACACAAATTCTTATCCCTCATCAAACTGCTCCGCGACCAAAGCCACAATAATTGCCCTGCAACCCCACCCCAGAATTGTCATTCTGAGCGAAGTCCCTCGCAGCCTCATTGAGAGGGACGCAGTCGAAGGACTGCATCTTCCCTTGGCCGCCCTCGCACACCAGGCGACATGCAGGTCCTTCGACTACGCTCAGGATGACAAAGTTGGGGGGGGGACTAGACGCCCCTTCCTTGACCTGCAGCCCACACCGTCCTACGCTTGATCTTGTGCTGATTACCCCGCTGGACCTCGCCACCGAACCCCTACACTTTACGCAATCCATCCCAGAAGGCGCGATCGACTACGCCCCGGACACCCGCCAGCTTGGCCCGCTTCCCGTCACCGGACGTGCGGACCTGATTGAAGAAAACCGCGGCCCCCAGGAAATTGTGGAAGATATCCGTATCCGCGCCGGCTACAAGGGCGCCTTTGAAATCCTGTGCGCGCGCTGTTTAGAGCCCGTTCACACGCCGCTCGAAGGCGACTTTGACCTGCTGTTTCGCCCGGAAGACGCTGACGCCATTGCCGGCGAGCGCGCCATCACGGAAGACGAGACCGAAATAGGGTATTATGACAAAAGCGGTCTGCTGCTTGAGGACGTCGTGCGTGAACAGGTGCTGCTTACCCTGCCCGGACGAACCCTCTGCCAGGAAGATTGCAAGGGTCTTTGCGCGCATTGCGGGCAAAACCTGAACGAAGCATCCTGCAATTGTGCTCAAACTGTGGTCGATCCGCGGTGGAATGCATTGGCAGGATTAGCCGAAAGCCTCAAGCAGTAAATACCAAGTTTCGCCTCGCCGGGTGTTCACCGAGCGGGCTATTTTGAAGGGGAACAGCAATGCCTAATCCGAAACGGCGCCACTCCAAACAGCGCACCGCCAAGCGCCGCAGCCACGATTTCCTTACCCCGGTCAATTCCGGTGCATGCCCCAACTGTGGCGAGCGCAAGCTTTCTCACCGTGCCTGCCCCAAGTGTGGCGAGTACAAGGGCCGCGCTGTCGTTGCCGTGCAGGCCGCAAGCTAACTCAGCACAGCGCGGGAATTTCACGGAATTAGCCCGCAATGCAGGCGATACTGAGGCGGATGCCAGTCGAGATTGTTGTCGATGCCATGGGATCAGATAAAGCCCCCGAATCTGAGATTCGCGGGGCTGTTCTGGCTTCCCGTACCCTTACCGATGTCCACATCACGCTCGTAGGCCCGGAGGAAACGCTGCGGCCCGCGCTCGACGCTGCGTTGAACGCGGGCATATCCCGTGGTGCGCGCTTTCGGTCGAACAGCGGCACGCCCATCTCCATCGTGAACGCGACCGAGTGGATCACGATGGACGACAAAGCCGCGCAGGCCGTGCGTTCCAAGCGCGATTCCAGCATGCGGGTCGGGCTAAAGCGCGTCCGCGAAGGCAGCGCGCAGGGCTTCTTTACCGCCGGCAACACTGGTGCCGCGATGGCCACGGCCAAGATGGTTTTGGGCGGGCTGGCTGGGGTAGATCGTCCGGCGCTGGCTACGATTGTGCCCTCTGTTTTGCGTCCAACGCTGCTGCTCGATGTCGGCGCCAACGTCGATTCAGACCCTGAAAACCTGCTGCAATTTGCCATTATGGGCAGCATGTACGCACGCTCCGTCCTCAAGGTGCGTGAGCCGCGGGTTGGTCTGCTTTCAATCGGCGAAGAAGATTCGAAGGGCAACTCGCTGACCCGGGACACGCTGCCGATGCTGCGCGCGCTGCCCGGAATCCACTTTATCGGCAACGTGGAAGGTCGCGACTTGTTCAACGGCTCGGCCGATGTGGTGGTTTGTGACGGCTTCGTCGGCAATGTGGCGTTGAAGACGATGGAAGGTGTCGCCAAGCTGGTCAGCGTCAGCCTGCGCGAGGCGCTGAAATCTACCGTTACCTCGCAGGTTGGTGCGCTGCTTTCGCGCGCGGCCTTCAACGACTTCAAGAAGCGGCTGGACTACAGCGAGTACGGCGGCGCGCCACTGCTGGGCGTTCGCGGCGTCTGCATTGTGGGGCATGGTTCGTCGAATGAGAAGGCTGTGATGAACGGGATTCGTGTTGCTGCGGAGTTCGCTGCGGCGGACGTAAATTCCGGCATTGAAGCGGCGCTGGCCAAGGGTGCCAGGCCGGCAGCGCTGCCGGCGGTCTGACCTCATTCATCAAATCAGGATTTCGCCCGTAATCGACGTACTGCGCTTGGTCTGCGCGTTCCGCTGAACGCAAGGGCCTGCACCACGGTGCCTTTTGGAACGGTGAAAGGTTTGCTATAGAGCGGTGTATTCATCGTTGGTGCGGAGCCATCGAGCGTGTAGTGGATCACACTGTTCTCTTCGCCCTTGTTCAGCACGAGCCACAAGTGAGTCTTATCCGACTCCAGCGGGGAAACAATAATCCAGGGTGCGTCCGTTCGGTCCGTTCTTGGTCTGCCCTTCGGGTCAACGCTTGATTTTGGAAAGTGCATCCATACGGACGGGGCGTCTGGCGCATTATCAAAAGCATGGGCCTGTTTGTAGGCCTGTTCCGCGTTCGTTCTCTGCAGTTGCCTGACTTCTGCTTCCTGGCCCTGCTGTCCGCTCGCGTGACCCTGCAGCACCAACACGCCAAGCATGACGACGAGCTCCCACTTCCAGGCAAAATGCTGCATTTCTACCCCCGCCAAGATTCGGCAACACATTTTGATGACGCTCTTCAGGCGTGAAAGTTTCCTGCTTTGAGACGCCAATCGTTAGCACGAGCATCTGATTCAGCATGACAGCATTCACCGTGAACGAGATACCGCCGCAGGTTGGCCGACGCTACTTTATTACCGGTGCCAACAGCGGCATCGGGTTCTGGACTGCGGTTGAACTTGCCCGGCGTGGGGCGACGATAGTGATGGCTTGTCGTGACGCAGCGCGGGGTCAGGCTTCGCTGGCTCGGTTGCGGCAACTTGCGCCTGGTGCGAAGCCGGAACTCATCTCGCTTAATCTCGCTTCGCTGGCTTCGATCAAGGCTGCTGCTGAGGCGGAACTTGCGAAAAACCTGCCGCTGCATGGGCTGATCAATAACGCGGGCGTGTTCGCTCCGCCCAAACGCCTGACAACCGATGACGGGTTTGAGCTGCAGTTTGGCACCAATGTTCTGGGCCACTTTGCGCTGACCTGCCGGCTGCTTCCGGCGCTTGAACGGGGGGACAGCCCACGGGTGGTGACGCTTGCGTCGATTGCCCACAAGCGCGGCAAGATCAACTTTGACGACCTGCAGTCTGAGCGCAGCTACAGCGGTCAGCCGGTTTACTGCCAGTCAAAGCTGGGCGATCTGATGATTGCGTTTGCGTTGGAGCGCCACCTGCGGGCCCGGGGGTCAAAGGTGGTGTCGATTGCGGCGCATCCTGGCGTGGCGCAGACGAATTTGTTCAAGGTCGGGTCAAGTACCGGCTTTTCCGCGAAGCTCGAAAAGCTGATCCAGTGGACGGTGGCGAAAACGCTCAACGACGAGCATGAAGGGGCGCTGCCGACGCTGTTTGCGGCGGCTGCTCCGGACGCGCAGGCGGGTGGATACTATGGACCACAGGGCTTCCAGGAAATGCGTGGAGGCGATGTCGGCGTGGCGATTGTGGCTCCGCAGGCTCGGGATGAGCAGGCGCAGGAAAGGTTGTGGGCAATCTGTGAGGAGCTTGCAGGGGTGGGTCTTTAGACCACCCTCCCCCCCCACCCTGGATAGATAAAGTCTTCAATCGATGGGGGTTAAGTCTGGACTTCGGTCTGTGATGATCGACGGAAAAGCCGCAGACTTTGTCTGCGGCTTTTTTTGATCTGTTCCAAGTGTACCAAGTGGGCAGGGGTGATTATGCCAACTATTTTTTGCCGCTAAGTTGTTCATAGGGAGGGAGTTAGGCCGACTCTTCTGTGTTTGAGTGCTTGACATGCGAATTTGCTGAGCAAAGTCGCAGCTGAATTTCTCAGCTATCCGCTACTCAGCTATCCGCCGGGAATCTGGTTCAGCTTAGTGTTGGAGGCTTTGCAGGGTCCTGGTGGCGAGCTGGTAGAAAGCCTGGACGGCTAGTTCGATGTGCTCGAGTCTGGTGTCTTCAGCGGGGTTGTGGCTCAGGCCTTTCAGGCTTTGGACGAAGAGCATGACGGTGGGGATGCCGGCGCGGGAGACCTCTGCGGCGTCGTGCAGGGGGCCGCTGGGGAGGACGGGCGCGTGGCCACTGACCTGTTGGACGGCCTCCGTGGCGAAGGCGATGAGTCTGGGGTCGAAGGGGATGGGGTCGATGGACCAGATGCGGGACCACTCTACGGTGCAGCCTTCTTCAGCGGCGAAGCGCTCGCTGGCCTGGCGGGCTTCTGCGAACATCCGGGCGAGGACGGCGGGGTCGAGGTCGCGCATGTCCAGCGTGCATTCACACCGGCCGACGACGGCGGTGACGATGCCAGGGTAGGTTTCGACCGAGCCCATGGTGGCGACCGCGTCCGGGTGGCGCATGGCGATGGGGCGGATTTCAAGCGCGAGTCTGGCGGCGGCGGCGAGGGCGTCTCGCCGGACGCCCATGGGGGTGGAGCCGGAGTGGGCCTCCTGGCCGTGGAAGGTGATCTGATGGCGCTCGACGCCTTTGGTGCCGGCGACGACGGCGAGGGGGAGCCCCATGCGCTCGAGCACGGGGCCTTGCTCGATGTGGAGTTCCAGGTAGGCGGCGGCGTTTTCGCGCTCGATTTCAGCCTGACCGATGAGGTCGATCATGACGCCGCATTCGGCCAGCGCGGCTTCCAGCGTGACGCCTTCGCGGTCTGTGCGCACGCGGTCTGCGGCGATGGAGTGCGTGCCGGCGAATGCTGAAGATCCGAATAGCGAGCGGCCGAAGCGGGCACCTTCCTCATCTGCCCAGTCGACGAGGCGGAGGGTCACGGGGGGCTTGCCGGCGTACTGCTCGCAGAGTGCGCGGACAACTTCAAAGCCGCCCAGGACGCCGAGTGCGCCATCGAGCCAGCCGCCGTTGGGCACGGAATCCAGGTGGCCGCCGAAGAGGAGCGCCTGGTCTGAGGCGCCGGGGACGGTGATCCACAGGTTTCCGGCTGCGTCGTAGTGGGTCTGGACGTGGGGCAGGGTGTTGGCGAGGGTGAGGAACCACTCGCGCGCACGGAGCCAGGTGGGGGTCCAGGCGACACGCTGGGCGCCGTGGGTGGTTGCGGTGAGGGTGCGGAGGGTCTGCAGGTTGGCGAGGACGTTTTGCGGAGCGATCATTTTTCGTCCTCAACCCTGGACTTGATGTAACCGAGTTCTTCGACGTCGACCCAGTCGCGGTAGCGGCCGGTGGCTTTCCTGTTTTCAATCAGGTCCGCTTTGGAAATGAAAGGAATGATGACGTTCTGTATCTCGACGTCTACGTGGCTTGCCCAGACTTGCTCAAAAACGTAAATCAGGTGCTGCGATCTGGATTAGAAGCTGCGATCTGAGGCCAGGCGCTGGGGTCGCAGGTTAGAGGCTGAAGCAGCCTGTCTATACAGGGAAGGCTTTATGAACACTTACGGGGAAGGCTTTATAAAACGGGGAAGGCTTTATGAACAGTGCGGATCGCGATGACTTTGTGGTGGGCCCACCAGGACTTGAACCTGGAACCAGCGGATTATGAGTCCGATGCTCTAACCAATTGAGCTATAGGCCCGGGCCCCGCGGGGATGCGCGGAACCCCTCGATTGTAACGCGAGGGGTTTATTCGGCTGGGGGCTTTTCTCCGGTGGAGCCGGGAGTGGTGCCGGCGTTGCCGGGGGCGGAGGGGTTCAGGGTGCCTTCTGCGTTTTCTGGCGTGGTGGAGTGTAAATCCGTTTTACCTGGGCCGGCCGTAGATGGATTGTCGCCACGGGAGCCGGAAGGCTCTGCACCTTTGGCGTGGGCTTCTTGCGGGAAAGTGTTCATGGGCGTGACCTCTTGGGAGTCTGAGGGCTGCTTCCGCTATGTCCGTTGCCTGTGGTGGTCGAAACGATGGAAAGTTCTGTAAACTAAAGGATGTCTCCCATGTATTTTCGGGATGGCACGCCGAGCTTCCCAGCAGGGAGCAGCAAAAGAGGATTGTGTTGCCCGTGATGACCGTCGTGCCTGCCCCAAGTGCCCCTCGTCTGCTGTCTTTTGGCTGGCTTGCCGCGCTCGCCACCTTGTTGGTCAACGTGAGTTTTGCTGCCGTGGCGCAGGTGCCGGTAACGCCTGTTTCGCCGTCCGTAAATATTCCTACGCAGGTAAGGGGCGGCCAGAATAGCGGCAATTCCGTGCAAACGGGGACGACCACGCAGACTGACGCGGCTGCTCGCCGGAACGCGACAGATGCGACACGTGATGCGGCAGACCGGCGCGAACGCAGTGCGAATGGCGGCACGCAGGAAGTTCCGACTGAGTTCCAGCGGTTGGTGCAGGAATCGACCGGGGTGGCGCTGCCGATTTTTGGCGCGAACCTGTTTTCAGATCCCAATACTTTTTCTCCTGTGAGCGATGTTCCGGTGAGCAATGATTACGTGATCGGGCCGGGCGATGAGATTCGTATTCAGATTTTTGGTGCGGTTAATCAGCAGGCCGATGAAACCGTGGACCGGAACGGGAATATCCCGTTGCGGGACGTGGGGGACGTGCATGTGGCGGGCGTGCGGTACTCGCAGCTGCAGCCGTTTTTGAAGAGCCAACTGGACCGGGTTTTTCGCAATTTCGATGTGAACGTGAACCTGGGGCAATTGCGGACGATCCCGATCTTTGTGACGGGCAATGCGCGGCGGCCGGGGACGTTCAACGTCAGCTCGCAGAGCACGCTGCTGAACGCCCTGTTTTCTTCCGGCGGGCCGCTGCCGCAGGGTAGCCTGCGCGATATTCAGGTGCTGCGAGAGAACCAGACCGTCGTCCACTTTGACTTGTATGACCTGCTGCTGCGGGGCGATAAATCGAAGGACGTGTCTCTGCAGCCGGGCGATGTGATCTATATCCCGACGGTGGGGTCGCAGGTCGCGATCACGGGAAGCGTGAATAATCCGGCGATCTATGAAATCCAGGCCGGCACGACGGTTGGGCAGTTGATCAAGCTGACCGGTGGCGATACCTCTGTGGCGCTTGGTTCACGGATTCGCGTGGAGCGGATTTTTGAGCACAGCATGCGCAGCATTCTGGATCTGGACCTGGCGCAGACGGATCCGAAGCTGGAAAACGGCGATATCGTGACCGTCGGGACGATTCTGGACCGGTTCAAGGATGCTGTGACCCTGCGCGGAAATGTCGCGTTCCCGGGGCGCTACAACTGGCGGCCAGGCCTGCGCATTCTGGATATCGTGCCGACCCGCGACCTGCTGATCACGCGTGATTACTACCGCCGGCTGAACCAGCAAGGCAATACGTTTACGGACTACAACGCGCAGACCGGCCCGGTGGGTGCGGTGGGCGTGGCCGGCTCGGCAGCTACGCAGGCAGTCGATTCTTCAAACCAGAATGGTGCGACTTCAACCTCCGGCAAGGGCGGCGGGAGCGTCGCAAGCGCTGTGACGAACACCAATAATGTGTTTGGCGCCAGCACGGATATTATCCTTTCGGCCCCGGACGTGGACCTGAGCTACGCCGTGATTCAGCGCCTGAGCCCGGACTTGCTGACGACCTCGTTGATTGCGTTCAACCCGGGCAAGCTGTACCTGCAGGGCGACGCGACACAGAACCTGGAACTGCAGCCCGGCGATGTGATTACGTTCTTCTCAACCGCCGATCTACGTGTGCCGACCGCGCAGCAGACGCGCATTGTGCATCTGGAAGGCGAGTTTGTAGCTTCCGGCGTGTACTCCGTGCAGCCGGGTGAAACGCTGCGGGGCCTGCTGCGCCGGGCGGGCGGATTGACGGCCGATGCTTACCTTTACGGCTCACAATTTACGCGGCTTTCCACGCGCCGGATCCAGCAGCAGCGGCTGAATGAGTATGCTGATTCGCTTGAGGCGCAGGTGTCGCTGTACGCGGCGGCCGGGCAATCGCGCGCGATTTCTACGCAGGACACCGCTGCGACGGTGGCCGCGGCGCAGCAGGGTGCCGAGACCGTGGCGCGTCTGCGCAGGGTGGTGCCGCTGGGGCGCATCGTGCTGGAATTGAAGCCGGACAGCCGGACGATCGACGAGATTCCCGACCTGCCGCTTGAAGATGGCGACCGCTTTGTGGTGCCGCGGGTGCCTTCCACCGTGAGTGTCGAGGGCCAGGTTTACAGCGCCAACGCGTTTGTATTCCAGCGCAAAAAGCGTGAGCATGACTACCTGCGCCAGGCCGGCGGCCCGGACCGCGACGCCGACAAGAAGCGCGAATTTATCCTGCGCGCGGATGGGTCCGTATTCAGCCGGCAGTATGGCAATGTCGACAAGGCGACCATGTTCCCGGGCGATACCATTGTGGTTCCGCCGCAGATCGATCGACGCGCGGTGCTGCGCAATCTGCTTGACCTTTCTTCGATCGTCGGCCAGTTTGGTTTAGGCGCGGCAGCTATCAACGTTCTGAAGTAGCGGAGATTCATCTTTTGACCACGCCAAATCAGCCCCCCGCGGCGCTTCCGGTACGGCCGCGGTATGAAGTCCCAATTGACCTGCTGGCGACCGCACGGCGCATCTACCGCGCGCGTTTTCTGCTGTTTGGCACGACGCTGGCCGGGCTGCTGATCGGGCTGTTCATGGCGCTGCGGGCCAAGCCTTTCTACGTTGCGGACGCGGTTTTTCTGCCGCCGCGCACGACAGATGTGCTGGGTGCGGGCGCGTCGACGTTGTTTGGGTCGACCGATAACAGCGATATCTACCTGGGCCTGCTGCAAAGCCGTACGCTGCAGGAAGATGTAATCTCGCACCTGAATCTGATGGAGGTTTACCACACGACCCTGCACGTGGATGCAGAGGGGATGCTGGCGGGCGCGTCGACATTTGGCGTAACCAAGAACAGCCTGATCACGGTTTCGGTCAGGGATGGCGACCCCAAGCGGGCCGCGGCGATTGCGAATGAGTATCTGGCGGCGCTCTACCGGTTGAATGGCGAGATGCTGAAGTCGGGCTCCAGCCATCGTGGCGAGTTTTTGCAGCAGCAGGTGACTGACGAGCGTAAGTCGATGCTGGAGGCAGAGAACGACTTGCGGCAGACGCAGGAGCGCACCGGCATCAACCTTCCGGCTGGTGAGGCGCAGGCCGCGCTGACCAATACGGTTGGTCTGCAAACGCAGATTGACGGCGCCAAGGCTCGTCTGGCGGGGCTGCTGACGGGCGCGACGGAGAATAATCCGGAAGTCAAAGCGGCACGCAATGAGCTGAATCAGCTGCAGGCCGAGCTGGCGCAGCAGGAGTCGTCCGGGGTTGGGGTGGGGATCGCCGGCACGCGCAAAATTCCGGCGCTGACGCTGGAACTGGCGCAGAAAACGCGGGAAGTGGCTCTGCGCGACAGCATCTACCAGGCGCTGGTGCAGCAGTATGAACGCGCACGGCTGTCTGCGATTGATCCCGGGTCGCAGCTGCAGATTGTCGACCTGGCCGTGGTTCCGGAGCGCAAAGCCGGCCCCGCGCGCAAGCAGTACCTGGTTTACGGATTTTCAATCGGCCTGATTACGGGTCTGCTGTTTTTGTTCGGCTTTAGCCCGCTGCGCCGCTTTATTCGCATTCTGCGCCAGCCGGATACGCTGGGCCCCGTGTAGCGTATGGACGCTGTCGCGCAGCTCGAAACCATGTTGGATGACCGTGCGGATGCGCTCGAGCGCCGTGCGTTTCTGCCGCTGCGCTGGCCTTCCCGGTGGGAGCAGTTTCTGCTTTTTGCGATTGGCACCCTGGCGAGCACCATTCTGCTGAAGGTGGCGGCGATTCAGTGGCTGGAGATTCTTTACCTGTTACAGATCGTCCTGATTTCAATTGCCTTTATCCGCCGCAACCTGCAGGCGACAGGGTTCCTGCCCTACCTTTGGCTGGCGGCGCTTTACCTCATCTTCATGGTCGCAGCGATGGCGCTCGGCATCGCCGCGTTGCGTTTTACCTTCTACGCGCCGCTTTACCTGCCGTGGCTGGCCTCGCCCGGCTGGGTAACGTTGTCGCGCATTGTGGAGCTGTTTGCGTCGACGTTTATCATGCTGTGGATCGCAGATCTATTCCGCCGTGAACCAAATAAGCTGCGCTTTACCATGCGCATTTATTTCTGGACCGGCGTGGCCAGCGCTTTGTACTCCTACCTTTCCTACCCCGTGGATGTGCTGACCGGCCGCGCGTATGGCAGCTACCTGGCCAACCACCGTTTTCGCGGGTTTTATAACGAGGGCGGCCCCTACGGTCTGTATCTGATGACCGTGATTTTCGTCGGCCTGGCGATCTATAGCCTGCGCTGGGAGCCCATGACGAGACTGCGTTTCGGCCTGGCGATGCTGCCGGTCGCGTTCTACAAGTCCTACTCGAAGGCTGCAATTTCCGCCATTCTGGTGGTGCTGCTGATCAACGGACTCTTTACCAGCGGGATCGCCAAGCGGCTCGTCATTCTGGGGTCGCTTGCGTTGCTGGTCGTGATCGGCCTGCGATCGCTGAATCTGAATGAAGTGGTGGAGATTGTCGATTCAGATTCGTCCTCCTACGAGAAGCTTTCGCATCAGCGCTACGGCGATCCGAACTACGTTTACGGCCGGTACGCCGCGCGCTTTATTGTGCCGCGCATGATTGCCGCACATCCTCTGAGCGGCATCGGCTGGGGGAACTACGGCGTTCTGCGCAACTCCCCGGAGTATCGCGGCGCGTCCTTTTTCGCGGACATTGCGGACCAGCCCGGCATCGGGATTCTGGGGTACGTGGCGGAAATGGGCATCCCGCTGCTCAGCTTCCTGGTGCTGATCCTGATGCTGCCGTATTTCATGCTGCGCTTCCGCCGTGCGCCCACATGGATGACGAACCTGGCGCTGATGTCGCCGCTGGTCCACCTTTTTGGGGCGCAGCTGAATGTAACCTATCCGTGGATCGTGACTGCCTTTGCGCTGGCCCTTGGGTATGCCGGGAGCGCGAGCGATGTACAGAAGTTGCAGCCCTCGGAATTGCCACATCAGCTATCTTGGAATCATACTGAGACGCAGCCCAGTGCCTGATCGCACGGGATCACTGCTCTGACGAAAAAGGAATCAATGCCCGAATTTATACCGCAGACCATTCTCGTCACTGGTGGCGCCGGCTTTATCGGCTCGAACTTTGTGCTGGAAACCCTGGAGACAACGTCGCTCCACGTGGTCAACCTGGACAAGCTGACGTACGCCGGCAACCCGGATAACCTGACCTCGGTGCAGCAGAATCCGGCCTACACGTTTGTTCATGGCGATATCAACGACGCGGCTCTGGTGGCCTCGCTGTTTGCGAAGTACCAGCCGCAGGCCATCGTGCATTTTGCGGCGGAGTCGCACGTGGACCGCTCCATCACGGGCCCGGAAGCGTTCCTGAAAACGAATATCGATGGCACGTTTACGCTGCTGCAGGCCGCGCGCGCGTACTACGAAACGCTGGTAGACAAGACTAAATTTCGCTTTCTGCATGTTTCGACCGACGAAGTTTACGGCACGCTCGCGCCGGACGACCCAGCCTTCCATGAGGAAACCCCCTACGCGCCAAACTCGCCGTATGCGGCGTCCAAGGCGGCCAGCGACCACCTGGTTCGCGCCTGGCACCACACCTACGGGCTGCCCACGCTGATCACCAACTGCAGCAATAATTACGGCCCGCTGCACTTCCCGGAAAAGCTGATCCCATTGATGATCACGCACGCGCTGACGGGGAAGCCGCTGCCGGTTTATGGCGATGGAGCGCAGGTGCGTGACTGGCTTTTTGTGCGTGATCACTGCTCGGCGATCCATGCGGTGCTGGACGGCGGACGGCCGGGCGAAACCTACAACGTGGGCGGCGGCAACCAGCGGACGAATCTGCAGGTCGTCAATACGCTTTGCGATCTGCTGGATGAGCTGGTTCCGGATTCAGCCTACAAGCCACACGCGCAGCTGATCCGCTTTGTTACGGACCGCCCTGGCCACGACCGGCGCTACGCCATCGACGCGCGCAAGCTGGAGTCTGAGCTGAAGTGGCATGCGGCGGAAAGCTTTGAAACCGGCCTGCGCAAAACGGTCGAGTGGTACCTGGCCAACCCGGCCTGGGTCAGCAACGTGACCAGCGGCGCGTATAAGCAGTGGATCGACAAGAATTATTCTGAACGCGAGGTAGTCGCATGAAGGGCATCATCCTCGCCGGCGGTTCCGGCACCAGGCTCCATCCCGTAACGCAGGCTGTGTCCAAGCAGCTGCTTCCGGTGTACGACAAGCCGATGATTTACTACCCGCTTTCCGCGCTGATGCTGGCCGGGATCCGCGAAATCCTGATCATTTCCACGCCAGAAGACACGCCGCGTTTTGAGCAGTTGCTGGGCGATGGCGCCAAGTGGGGCCTGTCGTTGACGTACAAGATTCAGCCCTCGCCGGACGGGCTGGCGCAGGCTTTCCTGATTGGCAAGGAGTTCCTGGCGGGCGAAGGCTGCTGCCTGGTGCTGGGCGATAACATCTTCTACGGGCACGATTTTGGCCGGATTCTGCGTGAGGCTTCCGCACGTCCGGAAGGCGCGACCGTGTTCGCCTACCGCGTTTCCGACCCGGAGCGCTACGGCGTGGTGGAGTTCGACGCGGCGGGGAAGGCGATCTCGCTGGAAGAAAAACCGACGAAGCCGAAGTCGCGCTACGCCGTTACGGGGATCTACTTCTACGACAACAAGGTCGTTGAGATCGCCGAGAACCTGGCACCCAGCCCGCGTGGCGAGCTGGAGATTACGGACGTGAACCGGTGGTACCTGGAGCGCGGAGAGCTGCGCACGGAAGTGCTCGGACGCGGCATTGCGTGGCTGGACACGGGCACGCATGACTCGCTGCTCGAAGCGGGGAATTTTATCCATACGCTGGAGCATCGCCAGGGTCTGAAGGTCGCTTGTCCGGAGGAGATTGCTTTTCGCCTGGGCTATATCGATGCGGAACAGCTGCGGGTTCTGGCTGAAAAGATCAAGAAAAGCACGTACGGGCAGTACCTGCTGCGGCTCCTTGAAGAGGATGCCTCAAGCCTGTAAGTAGCCAATTGTCAGCTCCACATCTTTAGACCGGAACGAGCGTCGAAACCCATGCAACAGACCATACTTATTACTGGCGCCACAGGGCAGGTCGGCGCTGCGCTGGCCGCGCTTTATCCGCATGCGTTGACCCCGCCGCGGGCCGCGCTCGATCTGGCGAGCGAGTCTTCTATCCGGGCCTACTTGCAGCGGCACAAGCCGGCGATCATTCTGAATCCGGCTGCTTATACGGCGGTCGATAAGGCCGAGTCTGAGCCTGCGCTGGCTGCCGCGATCAACGCGGAGGCGCCCCGCATACTGGGCGAAGAGGCCGTCAAGCTGGATGCGCGCGTGGTGCATTTTTCTACCGATTACGTGTTCGACGGGCTGGGCAAGCGGCCGTATACCGAGCAGGATCCGACTGGTCCCACCAGCGTCTATGGCAGCACCAAACTGGCCGGCGAGCAAGCTTTGGCGGCGACCGGCGCGCGCCACGTCACGCTGCGGACTTCCTGGGTTTACGCGCCGCAGGGCAAGAATTTTCTGCTCACGGTGCTGCGCGTGGCGGCGGAACGGCCGGAGATGAAGATCGTCGCCGATCAGCACGGCGCGCCGACACCCGCGTCTGAGCTAGCGCGTTTGACGCAGCATATCTTGACGCGGGACCCCGGCCTGGCTCACGCAGGCCTTTACCACGCGAGCGGCGCGGGGGAAACCACCTGGTACGGTTTTGCGGCGGAAATCGTTCGGCTCGCAGGGCTGAAGCATTCCGGCAAGTCCTGGGCCAAGTTGCTGCCGATCCCGACCAGCGAGTACCCGACCCCGGCGCGTCGACCGGAAAACAGCCGGCTCGATTGCAGCAAGCTGGCCAGCGCGTACGACTTCAGTTTTCCGGACTGGCGGGACTCGCTCGCTGCGGTGATGGGGCTGATCGCTTAGGCTCGCGCTGCGCTATGTCTATTGCCCCGATGCCTACCGTCACCTGCATTCTCGTCAACTGGAACAACTGGCATGATACGGCTGCGTGCCTGGATGCGCTTGCGCGGCAGACTGTACCGGTTGACGTGCTGGTGATCGATAACGCCAGCTCCAATGATTCCGTTGCTCAGCTGCGCGCGCTTGGGGCGACGGTGCTGGAAGCCGGCGGCAACCTTGGCTTTGCAAAGGCATGCAATCTGGGCGCGCGGCAGTCGACGGCGGACTACCTTTGGTTCCTGAACAACGATACGGTCGCGCCGCCTGAAACGCTGGCGCTGCTGCTTGCCTCAGCCTCGGACCTGACCGGCGCCGAGTTGCGTTATTTTGATGCGCCCGCGCAGGTGCAGGCCTGGGGGGGCGGCACGGTGAGCCGCTGGACCGGCTACTCGCGGCATTTTACGGCGCCGGAGGCGTTTGGCCCTGGGAGCTACCTTACGTTTGCCTGCGTGCTGGTGCGTCGCACGCTTTTTGAGCGTTTGGGCGGGCTGTATGAGGGCGCGTTCATGTATTTTGAGGACTCCGATTTCTGCTTTCGTGCGCGTGCGGCGGGGGCCTCGCTGAGCGTGGCGGCGGGTACGGCGATCCTGCACAAGGAGGGTGGCAGCCAAACTGGCCCGGGTGCGCGGCAGACTCGCATTTTTACCAGCGCCGGGCTGCACTTTATGCGACGTCACTGCCCGGTACCGCCGCTCGGCATGGTGCTGTTTTTTGCTTTGCGCGTGCTGAATCGGGCGGCGAAGCTGCGCTTCAAAGAGCTGCCACCCGTCTTCGCGGGGGCTGTGGACTACTTCAAATCGCCCGCCGCCTAGGGCATTTCGACCCTGCTCATTTACCCTTGAGTCATTGATGCACCGCACCCTTATTATCAAATTCGGAGCCATCGGCGATGTCCTGATGGCCATCCCGGCGGCCTACCAGGTACACCTTGCCGGCTCCCAGATCGACTGGCTTTGCAGCCCGGAGGTGCTCCCGCTGCTGGAGCTTTACCCCTGGATCCACGCGATTGTGGCCGATGAGCGCGGGCTTGTTCTGGGCTCGAAGATCACCAAGTTCAAGGCACTGACGGCCATCTGGCGCGCTCTCAAGGGCCGGCAGTATGACCTGGCCGCAACGCTCTACTACGACAGCCGCTACCGCCTGATCACGCTTCCCGTGCGTGCCGCGCGCAAGCTGACGCTATCGCATACGGAGCGTGAGCGCCGGCTGATCCCCGGGCGGCACCATACGGATGAGTTTGCACGCATCCTGCTGGGCGCGCCGGACGGTCTGCGGCCCACGCAAATTGCGCCGGTGCGCCCGGCGATTCTACCTGCGTCGCCACTTGCTCGCCAGGCAGCGCCGCGGGTGCTGCTGGCCCCGGCCGGCGCGCGCAATCTGCTCGCGGATGACGCGCTAAGACGCTGGCCGGCGGAGAACTACGTCCTGCTGGCGACCATGCTGCTCGCGCAGGGCGTGGAGGTCGTGCTGATTGGAGGTCCCGGCGACAAGTGGATTCAGCCACTGTTTGCCGCGCTTGCGGTTGTCGACCTGATCGGCGAGCTGCGGCTGCCGGAGACGGTCGCGCTGATGGATGCGGCGGATGTCGTCGTCACGCACGATACTGGGCCGCTGCACCTGGCGGGGATCACGTCGGCCGGGATTGTGACGCTGTTTGGCCCGACCGACCCTCATGGACGGCTGCCGCAGCGTCCCGGAACGGTCGCGCTGTGGGGTGGCGAGGGCTTTGCCTGCCGGCCCTGCTACGACGCGCACAGCTTCCCCGCGTGCCCTGCGAATGACTGCATTCGGCAGCTGACGCCCGAAATGGTGACCGCGGAAGTGTTGCAAATGCTGGCCCAGCGCGCACGCGGAGAGCTGCCGCCGGCGCGCGTGACCGTGCCCACCAGCACCATGGCTCCGGCCAGATTGGTGGAGATTCAATGAGCGAACGTGCCCTGTTTTTAGACCGAGACGGCGTCATCAATGAGGATGTGGGCTGGCTCCACAAGTCTGCGGATGTACGTTTTGTGGACGGCATTTTCGCCCTTTGCAGGACCGCAAAGGTGCTCGGCTACCGGATTGTGGTGGTGACCAACCAGGCCGGGATTGGCCGCGGGTTCTACAGTTTGCGCGACTTTGAGACCCTGATGGACTGGATGCTGGAGCAGTTTTTGCGGGAAGGCGTGGAGATTGACGCCGTGTATCACTCGCCGTACCACCCGGAGCATGGCATTGGCGAGTACAAGCGGGAGCACCTGGACCGCAAGCCCGGGCCCGGGATGATGCTGCGCGCACAGGCTCGTTTCGATCTGGATCTGGGGGCGTCGCTGCTGGTGGGGGACCGCTGCACGGATGTTCAGGCTGCGAATGCTGCCGGGGTCGGCCAGGCGTTTTTGCTGACCGGGACGGAAGAGGAAGGGCAGTGTGGGGGGGAGTACCGGCTGGTGGAATCGCTTGGGGCTGTTGAGGATTGGGTGAAGTCAGTGGGGTAGGATTGGCTCGTCGCTCTGATCCCCAATACCAAAACATTGTCATCCTGAGCGTAGTCGAAGGACCTGCATCAGCTTTCGGACCCAGTGGGCTGTCAAGGGAGATGCAGGTCCTTCGACTGCGCAGGTCGCAAAAGCGCGACCTGCTTCGCTCAGGATGACAATGTTTGGGCGGGGGCCGGAAGGGGTGCGGTACACCCTTGATGGCTTCCGAATGCCAACGCCCGGGGTTTGCTGGTGCGCGGTCTACCGCTCGAACAGATAGGTCAGTCCTGGGTTTGTTCCACGTAGAATGCTGACGATGCGGCCAGCAGGCCAAGCGATAGGAGGAGACAAGGCATCCGGGAGCTCATGGTTTGCAGGCTACGGCAGCGCTCGCGGGGAGTCAACGGAAAAAGCCCCACCCCTTCGACCAGGTCGACGGGATGGGGCTTCGGTGGGTAGCGGCCTAGGCCTGCTGCGGCTGCGTGAAGAGCTGATCGAGCATGGGGATCGGGTGCTGCTGCTGCAACTCCGTGAAGGGCTGCTGCGCGGCCTGCACGGCTTCCGGGCGAATACGGGCGATCGAGCCCATGGTTTCGACCAGAAGCACGCGCACCGGGATGCTATCCGGATTGGCTTCCGCCTGGTCCAGATTGCCTTCCAGAATCTCGAGCTCGCCGGTGAGGAACTGTGCTCCGGCGCCATCCATACCGGCGCAGCGCACGGCCAGCAGCTGCTCCAGCCGCATCAGGTAGCCGGGGAACTGGTCGCCGGCCGGGATGCGGTAGATGCCCGGCGTGGACGTGCTGCCGAACGAGCTGAGCAGCTCAACGACCTCATCGGCCAGCTTGTCGAGCCCTTCGGTCGGGCTTTCCGGCGTGAAATCCGCCTGCAGCTCGCCAATGCGCGTGCCGTCGGACGCACGTATGAAGACCAGCGAGGCCTCCCACGGGGTCACTTCGGCGTCCACATGGACTGTTACGACATAGTCGCTGAGGTTGTTGGGGTCGAGCACGGCCTGGCGGGCGGTTTCGTCCGGCCAGCGCGCGCTAGAAACGATGAAGCCACCCGGCTGCCCGGCGGCCTGCGGAACGGCCCACGGGATCATGGCGCGGCCCGTGGCGGCGGTGCGCATTTCCACCTGCTCGGCCAGGTAGAGCGGCAGAGCGCGGGTCATGCGGCCCAGCACGTCAGAAATCTGCGGCTGCTCGGCTGTGCCATCTTCTTTGGTCGCGGGGACCGGCGTTTCTGCCGAGCCGCCCAGAAACGTCACGCTGGGGCCGTTGCCCTTTACGCCGAAGAGCGGGCGCACGGGCGAATTTGGCGGAAGCCAGATGGGCCCATCGACGCGCAGCATGCCGATCTGCACGCCGCCATTCGGATCCGGCAGGCCGGAAAGCTTCTGCGCGATCTGCTGGTTCCAGTAGGCGAGCGACTGCGCGAAATCCGGGCGGTTGAACGAGCCCAGAACGCTGGTCAGCTTGGCGGCGAACTCAAGGTTGTTGGTGTCCACACTAGCCTTGATCAGGTTGGCGCCGACGACCATGCCGTGCGCTTCCGGAACGAAGTAGGGCGTGGTCAACTCGAGCAGCTCGACGGGGTGGCCGGTGGAGCCCAGGTCGCCGGACATCTGCATCAGCAGGTCGGTCGGCAGCGGTTGCGCTATGTTGCCGATGGCTTCTGCGTATAGCGCCTTGGCGGCATCCAGATTGCCCTGCGCCAGCTCTGCGCGGGCCAGGAACATCTGCGCGCGCCAGCTACCGGGCAGCACGCGGAGCTTTTCAAGCGCGGCCTTGGCGGCTTCATCGCCACCTTGCTCCTGCGCGATGGCGCCGTACCAGTTGATGCCGTTTTCCTGGTTCGGCTCAAGCTCCAGGCCGCGCCACAGGGTGGCGTGCGCGCGGTCATGCTCGCCGCGGCTGGCGAACACCTTGGCCAGGTTGACGAGCACGGAACCCTCTTCGCCGTGCTGCTTCAGGTAGTCCTCAAGTACTGCTTCGGCTTCATCCAGCCGGCCCTGCTGCAGCAGCACGATGGCCCACATGCAGGCTCCGCGTGCGGGGATCGTATCAGTCTGGTGCAGCAGCTGCGCGGGCGCAATCATTTCTTCCACAAAGCCGTCGTTCAGGCTGTTGACGATGAGCATGTAGAGCTGGTCCGGATTTTTAGAGGCTTCCTCAATCATGCCGGGCAGCACGTTGGTGCGCCACTCTTCACGCGGAACCTGGACGGCCTGGCCGTTCTGGTCGAACGCGTTGATCATCGCTGGGGGCTGGGGGACTTCTACGGGTGCGGGCTGGGCAGGGGGGACGAGTTCGGGAGGCATTGCGGTTCCTTTTGGGCTTGTTGCTGGTGGAAGAAAAGATGCAGGTCCCTGGACTGCGTGGATCGCAAAACAGCGCGATCCACCGCGCTCAGGATGACAAGGTTGGGGTAGATTGAGCGCTTTCTATGGCGAGCCCGGCGCGCAGCAGGACGGACTCATGAAAGTGGGGGGCCATGACCTGGATGCCGATGGGCAGGCCGCCGGCTGTGGTGCCGCCAGGAACGGAAAGGGCAGGGATCCCGGCGAGCGAGGCGGCGACCGAGTAAATGTCGGCCAGGTACATTTCAAGCGGGTCGTCGACCTTTTCACCCAGCTTGAACGGCGGGGTCGGGTTGACGGGGCTGACCATCACGTCGCAGTCGCGGAAGGCATTCAGGAAGTCTCGCGTAACGAGCGCGCGGACCTGCTGGGCTTTGCGATAGTACGCGTCATAATAGCCAGCGGAAAGGACGTACGTGCCCAGCAGGATGCGGCGTTTGACCTCCGGACCGAAGCCCTGCTCGCGGGACTTTTTGTACATTTCAGACAGCGTTCCGGCCTGCGCGCGCGGGCCAAAGCGGACGCCATCCATGCGCTGCAGGTTGGCGCTGGCCTCCGCCGTGGCGAGGACGTAGTAAGTGGGCACGGCGTACTGAGTGTGGGGTAGCGAGATCTCGACGATGGTGGCGCCTTGCTGCCTGAGGGCATCGAGCGCGTGCTCCACGGCGGCACGGATTTCGGGGTCCAGGCCCTCGCCCAGGTACTCTTTTGGCACGCCAACCCGGAGCCCCTGGACCGGCCTGGCGAGCGCCGCGGAGTAGTCCTCGGCAGGCACGGGGGAGCTGGTTGCGTCGAGCTTGTCTGGTCCGGCGAGTACGCCGAGCAAGGTCGCTGCGTCTGCGATGTTGGCCGTGAAGGGGCCAACCTTATCGAGCGACGATGCGAATGCGATCAGGCCGTAGCGGCTGACGCGGCCGTACGTGGGCAGCACCCCGACGACTCCGCAGAAGGCCGCGGGCTGACGGATGGAGCCGCCAGTATCGGTGCCCAGCGTGGCCGCGGCAAAGCCTGCGGCGACGGCGGCTGCCGACCCGCCGGAGCTGCCGCCCGGGACGCGATCAAGTGCGCGCGGATTTTTGACCGGGCCGTATGCAGAGTTTTCATTCGACGAGCCCATCGCGAACTCGTCGCAGTTGAGCTTGCCCAGGATGACAGCGCCGGCTGCCTCAAGCCTGGTGACGACGGTCGCGTCGTAGGGGGGAATCCAGCCGGAAAGAATCTTCGAGGCAGCCGTTGCCGGCGTACCGCGCATGGCGAGCACGTCCTTGATGCCGACGGGAACGCCCGCCAACGGGCCGGTGACGTCGCCGGAATCGACCTTTGCAGCCTGCGCCAGGGCGCGCTCGCGGCTCAGGGCCAGGAAGGAATTGATCTCATCGCCGGCCTTGTCGTTCGCGGCGATGCGCGCGTAATGCTGCTCGGCAACGGCGACAGCGGAGGTGCGGCGGACTTCGGATTGGACTTCAGCGATCGTGAGCACAGTTGGTCTTTCAAGTTTATGCGAAAGCGTGAACGCCTGTTGTTCGGGCTTCGCATTTGTGGTGCCTGACAGGATTGCAGCGGCTCTTTTGACTGTCATCCCCCAAGGGATCTGCAGGCGCTTTACCGCTCGATGACCTTTGGGACCTTGAAGAAGCGGCCGTCAGTTTCTGGCGCTGATTGCATGACGGATTTGCGCTCGAGCGAGGCGACGACGGCATCCTGGCGCAGCGCGGCGCCGTAGCCGGGGTCGATTGCGCCGAGCGCGTCGGCAACCTGCGCCATGGGCTCCACGCCGGTGGTGTCCAGCTCGGCGAGCTGCGCGACGTGGCCCAGGATTGCGTTCAGGTCATGCGCCATGCGCGGTTCTTCCGCAGGGGTGAGCTCCAGGTTGGCGAGCTCGGCAACGCGGCGTACTTGCTCTAAAGTGACTGCGGGTTCAGGACTGACTACGGACATGGTGAAAGTGTATCGCGGTCACCTTCACCTCGGCGATGCGGGCAAGTTCCCGCTCCAGCACCGGCCGCATGGAGAGCAACTGATCGAACCAGACAGGGTCCGCCACTTCCACGTGGACTACCCCGGTATCGAACGCGTAAAGCCTGGCTCGCAAGGCCAGCGCCCGGCCACAGGCTACGGGCCAGGCGGCTTCCAGCCGGTCGATTTCCGGGAGCCCGACAAGCGAGCGCCCCAGGCTTTGCTTCAGTACGTCGCGCATGGACTGCATAGGCTAAGGGTAGCTGAAATTCGCCAAGCGCCTTGTTAAGCGCAGGGCTTCAGCCCTGCGGAAGAGCGCAAGGGAAGATCCTGGGCTTTAGTCCCTGAGGAACCCTCTCGCTCGATGATCGAGGGCGTTCTTTAGCGGCTAAAGCAGGCTTTCTGGCTGGGTCATAACGCACGGCTGAAGCCGTGCGCTTAACAAGCGCTGGTCTATTGCCGCATCACTGCACAGTCAGCTTCTCCGCCGCTTCCAGTACCTGCGCGACGGAGATTCGCTCCATCACGTCTTCTGGCTGGCCGTCGAATTCGAAGCCCAGGTGCAGATAGCCTCCAGACCCATCCGGCGCCTGCAGCCCCACCGCGTGAGGGCCCCACGGACCCCAGCGATGATCCGCATTGGGGCCGTTGATCGCAATCGTCGGGGTCCCCAGGACCGCCGCCAGATGCATCACTCCAGTGTTTACGCTCACCATCAGCCGCGCGCGACGCAGGATTTGTGCCAGCGAAACGAAGCCATCCGGGCTCACATACGCGACTGCCCGCAGCCCAGCCTGCTGCAGTTTGGCCGTGAACGGCTCCATGCGCGGCAGGTCAGAAGGCGCGCCAGTGACGACGAAAAGCGTCTTCGGCCGTGCAAGTTGCTGGGCGAGAGCGAGCCAGTTCGCCTCCGGCCACTCGCGCATGGCGCTCAGTTTGCCGGAAGCCCAGAGGTGAAGCGTGACCAGATCCGGCTCGCCCGGAAGCGGTTCAACCGCCGGCTGATGCACGACGACGCCAGGATCGCAGCCAATTGGGATGTTCAAAGCGCGCAGGAGATCGCGGTAGTTTTCGACCTCGTGCTGATCTCGCCGGTGCAAAACGGCCAGGTCGTAAGCGCGGCTGCGATACTGCCCGGGCGTGCTGAATCCGGCGATAAATTTTGCGCCGGAAAGGTGCGCATAGAGCGCAGTAAGTCGCAGCCAGGAGCTGAAATCGATCATCAGATCGAGCTTCTGCGCGCGTAATGCTCGTATGGTTGGCTTTGGCTTGCTCAGGTCGAGCACGATGCGCTCATCCGCGCCGAAAAGAATTTCTGCTGCTGCCAGATTCTGCCTGGTGCAGAAATGCACGATGCGGGCTGCAGGAAAATGCGCTCGCAGATCACGCAGGACGGCTGAAAACAGCAGCGTATCGCCCAGCGCGGGGGAGCAAAGCACGCCGATTGTGCGCAACGCTGCGGGCTGCGGGCGTTTGCTATGCGCGATGCTTATCAGATTGAGAAGCGGGATCCCGACGTAACGATCTACGATCCGGTTTTTAGGACTGCCACGCCGCATAGAGATATTTTAGTGTCCGGCCGGGCTGCTAGTACGCGCCATCGCGGTTGACGACGGACTTGATCGTCGCCAGCAGGATGCGGCTATCGCGCAGCAGCGACCAGTTCTGAACGTAGTCGGAATCGAGCTTTACGCGCGCGTCGTAGCTGAGTTTTGAGCGCCCAGAAACCTGCCAGAGGCCGGTCACGCCGGGCTTGACACGGGTGTAGTAGTCAAAAAACTTTCCGTACTTTTCTACTTCCGCAGCGACGATCGGCCGCGGTCCCACCAGGCTCATTTTGCCGGTAACCACGTTCCAGACCTGCGGCAATTCATCCAGCGAGTAGCGGCGCAGAAACAAGCCAACCGACGTAATGCGTGGATCGCTGCGCAGCTTGTGGGTAAGGTTCCATTCTTCACGTGCGTCTGGCCGAGACGCCAGAAAATGCTCCAGAACCTCAGAAGAGTTTTCGCACATCGTGCGGAACTTCCACATCGAAAAGAAGGCACCATGCCGGCAAATGCGGCGGTGAGGAAATAGAACCGGCCCACTGGAAGTGAATTTGACCACTGCGCCCACGATTACCAATGCCGGGACCAGAACAGGCAATGCCAGTGCAACCACGCACAGATCCAGCATGCGCTTGATATAGCGGTAGCGAAACAGGTGCGCCGGTTGCTGCGCGGATACGTGGCGCACGCTTGCTGAGGCCGCGCTGCTGCCGTGACTGTACTCGGTCAGCAGGCCGGTATCGACCTGCGACAGGTGCGCGTCGCCACCATTCGATTCACTGTGCAGGCACAAGGTTCCTCCTGCTGGTGTGTAGCGACTCAATCATTTGTTTGGGAAAGTCGGGGTAAAAGCAGGCCGAGTCCAAGTGTGTCTCCAAATACGACAGTTTCAATCGTTCGGGTACGGTTTCATTACGTCTTCCCGGCTCTTGTGGCTGGCGGACGTAATGTTGATCGCGCTCGGAAGGTTTGGAGTTCAACTGGAAATCGGGCCCGATACGTCTTTACTTTGTAGAGTTTACCAAGTTTCTGCAAGTCCAAGGTAAAAATCTGGCGTCGTGCGAGGGAAACAGAGTTACCAGAATCTTGAGCTACGATTGTCTGATGCAGATTATCGACACACCGTTACGCGACGTGAAATTGCTCTCTCCCAAACGCTTTGGCGACGACCGGGGATGGTTCGCAGAGGTTTTCAACGCCACCAAGTGGGCTGAGCTGGGGCTTCCGGTCAAGTTTGTGCAGGATAATCAATCGCTGTCCTCGCGCGGCGTTCTGCGTGGCCTGCATTACCAGCTCGGCAAGCCGCAGGGTAAGCTGGTGCGCGTGCTCAGCGGCCATATCTGGGATGTGGCGGTCGATCTGCGGCGCGATTCGCCGGATTTTGGCAAGTGGGCCGGCTTCCACCTGAAGCCGCTGAATGATGCAGGCGAGCTTGAACTTCTGTGGATTCCGGAAGGGTTCGGGCACGGTTTTCTGGTGCTCTCAGAGACCGCCGAGGTGCTCTACAAGACCACCGATGGCTACCACCCGCAAGGCGAGCGCTGCGTCCGCTGGGATGACCCGACGCTCAACATTGCGTGGCCGCTTGAGAGGATTGGGACGCCGAGTGTGAGCGGCAAGGACGCGATTGGCGCGACGATGGACCTGGCGGAACTGCCTTAGGCTCTGGTACTTCGCTCGCCTCAGAAATTTTTGGGTGCAGAGATCAGGACGCCGAGAATCTTCGGTGATCAGGAGTAGACCGTCGGGAAGTTGCGGCGGACAAAAGGCGCATTTGCCGGCTCGCCTGCGACCAGGATTACGTCGACAAAACGTGGTCCGTGGACGCCCTTGATGCGCGTCATTTCGATGTCCGCAGTGGCTGACGGGCCGGAAAAAAACGTGGTGGCGAGCTTTGCGGTCGGGGCAAGCAGGGCGATCGCTTCCGGCACCGTTTCGACGATGTCAGCGATGTTGACCAGGCAGAGGTGGTAGTCCGGCAGCAGGGTCACGGCGCGGCGACCCTGGCCTGGGGCATCCTGCAGGATGATCGTGCCGGTGAGCGCAATGGCGACTGTCGCGGTTGTGAGCACGCCCTGGCAGGCGTCAATCTGCGCGATGCCCTGGCGGGTATCCTCAATAAAAGTCTGGGTAAGCGGCAGGTAGGCGGCAGGGAAGCCGGCGGGGATGGCCATGTTGGTCTTGCCGCGCTCGGTCAGGATTCGGGAGATGAGCGCCGGCAGCTCGGCGGGCGCGGCGCGGTAGACCCCGGCGTCGTAGTCGCGCAGGCGGTCTTCCAGCAGGTGGGTGAGTTGGTCCGGGGTCAGGGTGGACGTGGCGCGGTAATCGCGGTCCGGAGCGTACGGGACCGGCGGCGTGGTGGAGCGGCGGATGTTGGCGAGGATCTGTTCTCTTGCGGTCATGCGGGGGGAGGTCCTCAGTTTTTGTCGCGCTGCTCAAACCACTCGCGGAAAGTTTGCCTGGGCATTTGCTTCAGGTCGCGCACCTGGGTCCAGCCGCCGAGATACCCCGGCAGCCACGTCAGCCAGCCCTGCTTATTGGCCAGCAGCGAATCCATGCGGCCCAGGCGCTGCGCGGCATGGAAGCGCGGGGCGGAGCGGAATAACATCGCCATTGACTTCATGGCCAGGTTTTCCGGATTCAGCGCGCCGAGCCCCTGCCGGTCCTGCTCGACGACCTTGTGGCGCAGGTCGATCAGGATTTCCGGAATGTTGATTTTTACCGGGCAAACCTCATAGCAGGCGCCGCAAAGCGAGCTGGCATACGGCAGCGACTGCGCGTGGTGGAGCTCCTGCAATTGCGGCGTAAGGATCGCGCCGATGGGACCGGCATAGACCGAGCCGTACGCGTGGCCGCCGGTCTGGCGATAGACCGGGCAGGTGTTCTGGCACGCGCCGCAGCGGATGCAGGAGAGTGTGGTGCGGGTTTCGTGGTCGGCCAGGATGTTGGAGCGCTGGTTGTCGAGCAGGATCACGTGGAAGTGGCGGGGCCCGTCGCCGTCCGGGTGCACGCCGGTCCAGAGCGAGTTGTAGGGGTTCATGCGCTCGCCCGTGGCACTGCGCGGCAGCAGCTGCATGAAGACTTCAAGGTCCTGGTAGAGCGGGATCACCTTGTCGATGCCGGCGATCGTGATCAGCGTTTCGGGGAGCGTCAGGCACATGCGGCCGTTGCCCTCGGACTCGACGACGGCGACGGTTCCGGTTTCTGCGACGAGGAAGTTTGCACCGGAAACGCCCGTTGTGACGCGCAGAAACTTCTCGCGCAGGAAGGTGCGTGCGGCTTCAGCCAGGTCCTGCGGGCGCTCGCCCAGGTCCGGCAGATTCATTTCTCGGCGGAAGATTTCGCGGATCTGCTGGCGGTTTTTATGCAGCGCGGGGACCACGATGTGGCTCGGCAGATCCTGTCCGAGCTGAATGATGAGCTCGGCGAGGTCGGTTTCATAAGCGTGGATTCCGGCGGCTTCCAGCGCGTGATTCAAACCGATTTCTTCGGTCGTCATCGACTTGATCTTGATGACTTCTTTCGAGCCGGCTTTGAGGGCGAGATCTACGACCAGCGCGCGGGCTTCGGCTGCGTCGCGCGCCCAGTGGACCGTGCCCCCGGCGGCGATGCAGTTGGTTTCAAACTGCTCCAGATAGTAGTCCAGATGCTCCAGCGTGTGCGCTTTGATCTGACGGGCTGACTCGCGCAGGGCTTGCCAGTCGGGCATTTCGTCGACGACGATTTTGCGCTTGGCCTGGATGACGTCAGTCGCGTGGCGGACGTTTTTGCGGAGTTGGGTGTCTTCAATCAGGCCGCGCGCGGCGACCTGGAAGGTGGGTGCGCGGTTGGGGTCGAAGGTGATGAGTTGGGTCTGACTCACAGGGATCTCCCTCCCAAAGGATTGTCATCCTGAGCGGAGCGCAGCGCAGTCGAAGGACCTGCATTTTCCTTTGCGAGCCGATGGTGCACGAAGCGAAATGCAGGTCCTTCGACTGCGTTCCCCGCAAAGGCGCGGGGAACTTCGCTCAGGATGACAAGGTGGTGGTTGGCGACGAGAGGTTGGTAGAGAGCGCCGGCCTGGGGGGAGGTAGATGGCGGATTCAAAGGATGGCCTCCTTATCGCCGTTGGCGCTTGAGAGCCCGGTCATCTCTACCCCGGCCAGAATTTCCGCCAGGTGCAGCGTCGTCACGCCTGTACGTTGGCGGTGCAGCGCACCTTCGATGTGCATCAGGCAGGAGTTATCGCAGGCCGTACACATTTCCGCGCCGGTATTCAGTACGGCGCGGGTTTTCTCCGCCAGCATCGCGGACGAAACCTCCGCGTTTTTGATCGCGAACGTCCCCCCGAAACCGCAGCACTGGCTCAGCCCTTCCAGCTCCACTAACTGGATTCCGCGCACGTTGCGCAGCAGCCGCGCGGGCCCATCGCCCAGGCCGAGCATGCGCAGCCCGTGGCAGCTGGCGTGGTAGGTCACTCGGTGCGGGAAGTAAGCGCCGACATCGTCCAGCCCCAGCTTGTTGGTCAGGAATTCAGAGAACTCCCACACGCGCGGGAGCAGGTCCGCCACCTTTTGCTGCAGGACCTTATCGCCGGTTTGCGAAGCCATCAGCGGGTAGTGATCGCGGATCATCGCGACGCAGGAGCTGGAGGGGATCACGACCGCCTCGCATTGCTCGAACTGGTCTACAAAGCGCTGGAGTAGTGGGATCGCTTCCGGCTGGTAGCCGGTGTTCCAGTGCATCTGGCCGCAGCAGGTCTGGCCGGCGGGAAACTCGACCGTATGGCCAAGGCGCTCGAGCACGCGGACGACCGCCTTGCCTGTTTCGGGGAACAGGGTGTCGTTATAACAGGTGATGAAGAGGGCGACCTTCAAACGGGCAGGCTCCAGGATTGCTTGACTGTCGAAACTGTTTCCCCAATGAAGTTCGAGGCTGGGAGAAGGATACGCCATCCAGGGCAGCGCTTGCGACTGCTTTTGACTGGTATGAACATCATGGCTGAAACGTGCGTCTAACAACCTGTGACGAAGACGATTTTATCGACCGGATTGCTGGCGCTCGCAGCCGCTTCGGCCTATGGCCAGACGCACGTGGTGCGGTCGCAAGACGCAGTTGTGCGCGCGGTTGCGGTGTATGAATGGACGGGCGATCTGGCCAAGCCAAGCGCCAGCCGGCTGGTTCCGGTGTCGCTGTACATCAACCGCACGTATGAGGACGCAGGCGTCTACCTGGCGCGGCCGATTCCGTTCGCGCTTGAGACCGGAACGGTGTTCGAGCTCGAGAAAGCCGGCGTGGATCAGGGGACGCTGGAGCTGGCATTCGCGCGGCACGGCCAGATGCCGGATGATGCGCCGGGGCTTCGCGCTGACAGTGGCTGGTTTGCGTACGGGGCTTTCAAGCCAAAGCCGGCTGAGAAGATGGTCGTCGCGAAGAAGAGCGGCGCTCTTCCTGCCATCGTTGGAAATGGCAGTAAGGACTCGGCTGCGGCCACCACTGCAGCGGGTTCGGTGGATCGCAGCAGCGCTGCCGGGGCCGGAACGACGGTGTCCGCTTCAGCGCCGCCGCCCACCAGGCCCATTGACGACGAGCCAACACTCAAAAAGCCCGCCGCCGATTCCGACTCTGACTCCGCCAAGGACGATCCGGACCGGCCGACGCTAAAGAAGCGCACGCCTACGGAACGCAAGGCAGCGCAGAAGAAGAATGAGACCGCCTCCGTCGTTGCGGGGGGCGATTTGAATGACGATCCGGACCGCCCGAATTTGCATCGTGGCAAGCCGGTGACGCGGCTTGAGGATGACGACCTGCCCGCGCTGCATGGGGCGCCGGCGGACATGCACCAGATGGTCGCGGTCTCGGACGCGAAGGCTCGTTCAGAGCACAGTTTCGCTCGACCGTGGGAGTCGCCGGAGGAAGAGCGCGAAATCCGCAAGGAGATGCTCGCGCTGGCGACGGCAAAGTATTTAACCTTTGTGAGCAGGATTGGCCCCGTCCCGGCCCGCATGACGAAGGCACAACTAAAAGCGCGCGGAATGGTGCAGCCCGCGCAAGCGTCGCAAGGCCCTGACTTCGACGCGAAGACCGAAAGCCTGAAAGGCTTCACGCTGAGCTACGGAGGAGCGGCAACCTACGTTCTGACAGTTGCCAACCCGGCCGGTGTGCAGGTCACGGTGGTCGCGCAGCGGGAGCCGGATGGCTCGCTGAAAACTGCGCTGGACAGCATTACGGATGCCGGACATCTGGACAGTACGCCCCAGCTTCGGTTGATCGATGCGGTTGATCCGGATGCGTCGAACCGGGCGTCGTTGCTGTTTGAACGCCGCGGCGCAACTACGCGAGAGTTTGCACTCTACCGCGTGATCGGCGCGCAGGCGGAGCAGACACTCGTCGCCGGCGCGAACTAGCCCTAGTAGCCCAGCAGGCCGCCGGCGTGACGGCTTGGATCCGGAAAGCGGTACACGATTACGCCCAGCGCGAAGAGCAGCAGAATGAACCGCACCAGTGTTTTGGTGCTCGGCTTTTCCGGCACGTCGTTCTGCCAGGCGCGGAAGCCCATGCCCAGCGCGACGAAGAGGAAGACCAGGTTCTGCAGCAGGCCGAAGAAGATCAGGGACGTTGCAAAGACCAGCCAGCGCTGTGTGCGGTCAAGCGCGTAGGTCGCCTGGCGGCCGTCGAAGTAGAACACCGGAATCAGGTTGATCGCATTGATCCACGCGCCGGTATAGGCCAGCGCAATGGCCAGCGAGTTCCCCGTAAAGTAGGCCACCACCGCGCAGCCAGTCGCGGCGATGAGGCCGAAGAATGGGCCCGCCAGCGCAATCGTCGCCAGCGTATCCATCGTCACGCCCTGCGAGTACCAGCGCACGTAAGCGCCCATGCCAGGGATGAACACGGGCAGGTCAACTTTGAGCCCCTTGCTGCGCGCAACCACGTAGTGGCCCATCTCATGGAACAGGATGGAGAGCGCAAAGCCCAGGCCAAACTTCCACCCGAACAGCGCCCAGTAAATTCCCATGTAGGCCACAAAACTGAACAGGAATTTGAACTTGAACAGCAGGAACAGGTAGCCCTTGGCCTTCGCCAGGAAGAAAACGACCGGCGCCAGCGGCCCCAGCTTTTTCGTCCAGCGCGCCTTCTTGTCGACCGCCGCCTGCGTCCGCTGATCGATCGCGGCCACGCGCTCAAGGATCGCGTCGTACTGGCTGGTGCCTTCAGGAATCCAGTCAAGCGCGCTAAGCCATGTTGCGCGTGCGACGCCCCATGCGCCTTCCGCCTCTGACTGGCTGGCCTGCGTGGCGAGCGTGCGCAGATGCGCGCTGTACGCAAGGGCATGGCAGTCCGGGCAGGCAAGCGTGCCGGGTGGGAGGTAGTGGCTGCATTCCGGACAGTTGTACACCGGCTGCGGCGCTTCGAGTTGCGGGGCTACTTCAGGGATCGTTTCAGTCACAGGACTTTAGACGCAAAAGGTCAGGCAAATTATGCAGAAGCAATTGGTGCAATGAACAGCAGCTAGCGGGTGCCGAAGATGGACATGCGGCGATATTGGGCGTCGCCGCCGGCGGCAAGCTGCCACGCCGTACGCATGCCGATGAACAGGATCAGCAGGCCGATAGCGCCGCTGATCGTGTTGTTCTGCAGTCGCAGGATCGGATTGAAGAGAACAAATTTGGTGAAGATGCCGATCAGTTCAGCGGGCGAAGCGCCTTCCAGATTCGCGCGGCTGCGCCAGTAAATCCCCAGAGCCTGGCCGATCGATACCGAGAAGTAAGTCAGAATAACCGCAGCAATCTGGAACGGCCGCCCGCCGATGCCTTTGGTCGCGGCCATCATGGCTTTAGCGATCAGCCAGCCCATGCCGATTGCAACGATGCTGACCATGAATCCTGTAAGCCCAACCAGCGCGTAGGCAAACGCGCCAACCAGCGCGGCCCCGGCTCCGTAGACCACTGCCAGCGGTAGCAGCCCGCCCACGTTCTGGCGCAGCGGCACGCCTACCACTTCGCCTTCAATGACTTCAGGTTTGGTGTACTCGGCGCGGGTAAAGTCGGGAATCGGCATGGGGCTCCTTGTGGTTCTGTGCTACTTACAGTGACTGTCCGGGCAGGCTGATGGCGTCTTTCGCGTCCGCCAGTGTGACCTTGAAGGTCATCTTGCGCTGGCCGCGAAAGACCGTAAGATTAATGGTATCGCCGGCGCGGTGCGAGTTCAGCGAAGCCGCCAGATCCTGCGCGGTTTCTATCGGCAGATTGTCAAAGCCGACGATCAGATCGCCTCCCAGCATGACCGGCGTATTGCCCTGGTACAGCCGACGCGTGCCGCCATGCAGGCCGGCTTTTTCCGCCGCGCCACCCGGGTTGACGGTCTCAATCAGGATGCCGTAGTCGGCCGGCAGCCCGATCTGCTCGGCGATATCCGGCCCAATCTGCAGCGTCACAATATCAAGCGAGGGGCGCCGCACGCGACCGTAGCGGGCAAAGTCGTCGAGCACTGCCTTGGCCGTGTTGACCGGAATCGCAAAGCCAATGCCGGCTGATTGATCCGACCCGTTGGATGCAATGAGCGTCGTGATGCCGATCACTTCCCCGCGCGAGTTCAGTAGCGGGCCGCCGGAGTTGCCGGGGTTGACGGCGGCGTCGGTCTGGATGGCGTCCTCAATCGGCTCTCCCTGCTGCGTGCCGATGGAGCGAATGGCGGAGATGATGCCGCGAGTCATCGTGCCGCTGAGCCCGAACGGATTGCCGATAGCATAAACCCGCTGGCCAACCACCAGGCCGGTCGATTCCGAAAGAGTGGCCGGCACCAGGTTGGGGGCGTCAATTTTCAGCAGCGCCAGGTCGTGGTGCTTGTCGATGCCGACCACGCTGGCCTTGTACTTGTGCTTGTCAGACAGCGTCACTTCCACGCGCTGGGCGTTGTCAATGACATGGTTGTTGGTCAGGATGTGCCCCTCTTTATCGAGGATGAAACCCGAGCCCTGGCCCTGCTGCGGCACCGGCTGGTTGAAGAAGTTGAAGGCCACGGCGGTGCTCGTAATGTTGACGACGGACGGCAGCGCCTTGCGGTACACGGCAATATTCTGCTGCTCTTCCGTGTCAAAAGCGGGCGCGGCAGAAGCTTCCGTCAGCGTAAAGGTGCCGTGATCGCCGGTCAGGCTGGCCGTGTGCAGGTGGTCGTTCGTCTCGCTTACATGCAGCCACGGCAGCATGCGGCCCGCCGCGGCGCCGCGCGTGGTGACGTAGTAGAAGCCGGAAAGCAGAACCAGGACCAGGACGACGGGACGCAACTTCATGGGTCCGATTGTACCGATTTCAACCGGCCTGCGTACGCTCCAGGTTCGCCAGGGCCTTGGCTACAGCCGCGTTCATGTGGCGCAGCTCTGCCAGGGGCACGTCGGCCCAGATCTCCAGCTCAATGCGGCTTTTGATTGCCTTGGAAGTCTCAAGCAGGCGCTCACCCGCGCGCGTGAGCTCGGCCATCACCAGGCGCTCATTGTCCGGGCTTTTGGTACGTCGCGCCCAGCCGCGCTCCACTGCGCGCACCAGCATTGCCTGCGCACTCTGTGGCGTCACATCGCAGGCGCGCGCGATGCTTGCGCTGGAAACACCGGGGTTCTGCTGAATCTCATACAACACGCGGAGTTGCGCCAGCGTGCATTGCTGCGGCTTCAACTCGTCATCCATGCGTGCACGCAGGCCGTTGATCATCCGGCGCATCAGCTTGCTGGTCTGCTGCAGCGTTTCATGGCGCGTTCTGGGCTGTAGCAGCTTCATATCAGTTAGCTGATACTATATCAGGAAGCTGATATGACGGAAGCCGTACAAGAAGTTGAATGGAAGCCGCGGTTTAACCCCTGGGCCATCGCCCTTACGGTCACGCTCGCTACGTTCATGGAGGTGCTTGATACCTCGATCGCCAACGTCGCACTGCCGCACATCGCGGGCTCGCTAGGGGCCTCGCAGGAAGAAGCCACCTGGGTTCTGACCAGCTACCTGGTCAGCTCGGCGATCGTGCTGCCCATCTCCGGCTGGCTTGCCAACCGCTTCGGCCGCAAGCGCTTTTACATGACTTGCGTGGTTATGTTTACGGTCTGCTCGCTGCTCTGCGGCCTGGCGCCTACGCTGCCGTTACTGATCCTCGCACGCATCCTGCAGGGCATAGGCGGCGGCGGGCTTGCACCGTCAGAGCAAGCCATCCTGGCCGATACATTTTCAGTCGCCAAACGCGGCCAGGCCTTCGCGCTTTATGGCACCGCGGTGGTCATTGCGCCGGCCATCGGCCCCACGTTGGGCGGCTGGATTACGGACAACTTCAACTGGCACTGGATCTTCTTCATCAACCTGCCTATCGGCCTGCTGTCGCTCTATTTGTCGAACAAAATGGTGGAGGATCCACCCGCTTTCAAGGAGCGCAGCAAGGTCAAGCTGCCTATCGATTTCACCGGTCTGGCGCTCGTCGCCGGCGGGGTCGGCTGCCTAGAGTTCTTCCTTGATAAAGGCCAGGAAAAGGACTGGTTCGGCTCCGGTCAGATCCAGATCATCGCCACAATCGCTGCGGTGCTGCTGGTCACTTTTGTCATCTGGGAGTGGCGACATCCCGACCCCATCGTCGATCTGAAGCTGCTCAAAAACCGCAACTTTGGCACGGCCATTTTTCTGCAGCTCGTGCTTGGCATGGTGCTCTTTGGGTCAACCGTGCTGATCCCGCAATACCTGCAATCGCTGCTCGGCTACACGGCAGAGCGCGCCGGTCTGGTGCTCTCACCCGCGGGCTTCGTCATGATGATCGGCATGGTGCTCGCCGGGCGATCATTGAGCTGGCGCATTGACCCACGCATGACCGTCGCGCTAGGGTACCTCGCCGTCGCGGCCGGCATCTACAACCTCACGCGGCTCACGCTGGATACCTCTTACGGCACCGCAACGCTGTGGCGCATGCTGCAGGTCATCGGCCTGCCCTTCATCTTCATCCCCATCTCGACACTCAACTATGTAGGGGTCCCACGCTCGAAGTCGAACCAGATTTCCAGCCTCTCAAACTTCGCGCGCAACCTCGGCGGTTCGGTCGGCACAGCCTTGCTGACGACGTTCCTTGCACGCACCGCCCAGACCCACCAAACAGCGCTCGCAGCCAACACTGGCGCGGGTTCCGTGGCTTACATGCAGTACATGGGCCGGGTTGCAAGTGTCTTCCGCGATCGCGGCATGAACGCCTCGCAATCGATCGCCATGGCCACCGGCTACGGCTACCAGCAGATGTTGCGCCAGTCCGCGATGCTCGCCTACAAGAACGCCTTCGCACTGCTCGCCGGCATCATCTTTGTGCTGATTCCGCTGCCCTTTCTCATGCGCCTGCCGCCTAAATCCATGAAGCCCAAGCCGGAAGATATGGGCGGCCACTAGGCCTGCGCTTACAGCTCAGCACGCCCCGCGACACACTGCGCACATTGGCATACCCGACGCAGATAATCCCAGCTATAAATCCCGCTTTCATGCCCGTCGTTCCACTTGAACTTGACGGCATATTTGCCGATCGGCGTCACCTCCGTAGGCCGGGGCGGAGCCTCATACAAAGCAAACGGCCCGCCATCCTTCGGCTTGGCGACACCCACTAAGCGCCCCGTTTTTTCCCGCTCCTCATTGCACAGCGCACACGGGCAAGCCCAGCGCAGCCACGCGAAAGTCCACGCGCTTTTGTGCCCGTCCTTCCAGTCAATCTCGACGCCTGTCCCCTCTGACTTCAGCACCCGTACCTTCGCCGGCGTCACTGCTTCGAGCGGCAGTTTCGCCTGCGCCGCGCTTTCCCGCCGGGCCTGCTCTTCGCTCACTATCCTTATGCCCTCATGGCTCAAAGATCCAACTCCTTCACCGCATTGCGGTCATACTTCAGCTTCAAATAAAGGATGCTCAACGACAGCACCAGCGTGCATCCATTCGACACCATCACCGGCTTCGAGCCCGAGTAGATCCCGTAGATCAGCCACATAAACACGCCCATGGAAAACAGCAGAAACGTTCCCAGCGAAATGTCCCGCGCACTCTTCAGCTTGATCACGCGCCAAAGCTGCGGGACAAACGCCGTCGTCGTGCAGAACGCAGCCGCAAATCCCGTCCATTCCACCCACGTTTGTTGAGGGCCAATCATCCATTCCTCCAGAAAAATTTCCCGCCATCCCCACCCCCGTTACCACGACGACCGCCCGCAACGCCTGTCCATTCATTCTCTTCGCATACCGCGCGCCCACGTAGCCGCCAATCGCCGCTGCCACCATCGCCGCCAGGCAGTAATGCCAAAGAACACGGCCCTCCACGATGAACGTCACGATCGCGCAGAAGTTCGCAGCGGTCGCGCCAATCACTTTTAACGCGTTCACCTCGTGCATGTTCTGCATGCCAAAAAGCGCGAACACGGTCATCAACAAAAAGCCGCTACCCGCCCCAAAGTAGCCGATGTAAAAGCACACCGGCAGCAACCCAAGGGCCAGCCAAAATTGATTGATCGCCGGCTCTATCGTGGCTTCATCACCCGCACGCCCACGCAGCCACGCGGACACTTTCCCACTCACGCCAAACAGCAAAGCCCCGGTCAGCAGCAGCCACGGGATCAGGTGCAGAAACGTCCGCTGTGCCGTATGCAGCAGCAACCACGCACCGCCAAAGCCACCTACCAGCGCGCTCGCCAACACCACCGGCAGCAGCGCTTTGCGTGCATCGCCCCAAAGCGCGTAGACGCTCGTCAGCTGCCCCGGCCAAAGCGCAACCGTGTTTGTCGCATTGGCCTCAATTGGCGGCACGCCCATGCCCAGCATCGCCGGGAACGATAGAAACGACCCACCCCCCGCCATCGCGTTCATAGCCCCGGCCAGCAGGGAAGCGGTCAGCAGCCACACAAACTTCCAATGCGAGCTGAGCAGAGAAAACATCCTCACTCGATTGTACGTCCGGCCTCGCGACGCCTATCCCGCATCACATGGCACACGATGAGAAACCGCTCCGCCTGCTTCCTGCTCTCGCTCGCTGCGACATTCGCGCATGCGCAAACGGCAACGCCCACCCCGCTGCAGGTCCCCGCCCGCACGCTGCCCGTGCCCACCGATGTCAGCCCGGAGATGCAGAAGCTCGTCGGCGCGCCGCTGCCCGCGGACTGGAACCAGCTTTGGAGCACCGGTGAAGAGTGGCGCAAAGTCGCCGACCAGAAGGCCGCGAAAGCTATCGCAAAACTGCCCGCCATGCGCGAGCGCCTGCACGTTTCCGTCGCACCAAAAATGATCGATGGCGTCCGCGCCTACGTGGTCACGCCGGACAGCATCCCCGCCAACCATCAGGACAAGGTGCTGATCCACGTGCACGGCGGCTGCTATGAGCTGCAACCCGGCGAGGCCGGCACGTCAGAGGCAATCATGATGGCCGGCTTCGGCCACTTCAAGGTCATCTCGGTCGACTACCGCATGCCCCCAGAAGGCTATTTCCCCGCCGCGCTCGACGACGCCATGACGGTCTACAAGTCAGTCCTGAAAACCACCGACCCCAAAAACATCGCCGTCTTCGGCACCTCTGCCGGCGGCGCGCTGACGCTTGAAATGATGCTCCGTGCCAAACAGTTGGGCCTCCCCATGCCTGGCGCCATCGCCCCCGGAACCCCCATGGCCGACGTCACCAAAACCGGCGACTCCTTCTACACCAACGCCATGGTCGATAACGTCCTCGTCTCGCCCAACGGCTTCTGCGACGCAGCCGTCAAGGTCTACGCGCACGGCCACTCGCTCGCCGACCCGCTGCTCTCGCCCGTGAATGGCGATCTCCACGGCTTACCCCCGGCCATCCTCACTACCGGTACCAGAGACCTGCTGCTCAGCAACACCGTCCGCGTCCACCGCAAGCTGCGCCAGGCGGCGTAGAAGCCCAGCTACAAGTCTTCGAAGCCGAATCCCACGCCCAGTACCAGGCCAACGATCAGGCGCCTGAAACCAGGGAAGCCTTTACCGAAATCGCCCTCTTCTTCGACAAACATCTAGGCCACTAATCGCTACACCCTGGAGGCCACCCCATGACCCAAACCCACGCCACCTTCAAGCCTCTGGAAATCGCAAAGTCCTTCCCACCCACCGCGCAGTCGCTCCTGCTCGACCACTACCTCACCAACGATGAATCCGCCAGCGCCCGCGTCTTTCGTGTCTATCGCACCACGCCCGCCCACTACCACGCCCACTCGGACGAGTACCTCTACGTCCTCTCCGGCCGCGGCACCCTCTGGATCGGCGACCCCGCCAACCTCGCAGAGTTCGCCCCCGGCGACCTCCTCCACTTCAAACGCAACACCATCCACGCCCTGCCCGACATGCTCGAAGAGCCCATCACCTTCCTCGCCTTCGACATCCCCCGCCGCCGCCCGGACGACATCATCTTCGTAGACACCACCCAGGGCACCCCAGCCGACTTCATCCAACCCATCCGGTAGAGGATTGTTTTCTCAGACACCAGCTTCTGCTGCGTCAAAATAGCTAAAACTTGTCACAACGGCGTTTCTCAGGACCTATACCGAAAATAGGCTTACCTGCGCCGATGCTCCCCAAAGGAGAACCTGTAAACCGAGCCAAATGTAACGGCTTTGGCGAGCACGTGGCCAGAGTTGGCTACGGGTGATGAGTACCGCTGAAACTGCGCATCGACTTTGAAGGAGAAGTGATTCGCCAGCTGCAAATCAAACCCGACGCCCGGAGAGAAAACGTTCGATGTGCTCTGGGTATAGAAAAAATCGCGATTGGGTGTGTCGTAGCCGTTCGGATACTGGATCTCGCCTCGACCAAAAAGGAAGTCAGCATAAGGGTGGAATCTTCTGTAATGCCTGGCCAGTTTGAGGCCGAACAGGATGTTCCGCTGATTGTCTGTCTGGCCCTTATCGAGAGGGTATGTTCCGCGCGCCTCGAGAGAGGGAAAGAGGGAGTAGACCGGGCGAATCCCGAGGTCGATTCCGGCAGTGATGCCGAGATTACGTCCAGAATTGAAGCCTGTATACACCCCGGAGATGCCGCCGAAAGCAGAAAGCTGGAGCCGCTGGGTAGCCGTCGGCACTGCCTGCGCGCTGCCACGAACGCACGCAGAGGCTCCAACTGCAACGATAATCAGAGTCGGAAACCAAGTTCCAAGCCGCACAGGGGATCCTTTCACGCTGGACTACGGGGTAACCGTGAGGGTCAGAGTCGCTGTATGGGTGATGTTGGTGGTCGTGTCGGTCGCTGTGATTGGAATGGAATAGGTACCGGGGGCGACACGGTTCAGGGGATAGTAGATGTTGGTGCAGCCGCTCGAAGCCAAGAGGGTGGCGATCAGTAGGAGCGAACAGAGTGCCTGAATGAACCCTCGCCGACGCAGGAAGAGTAGAGGAACGGCAAACAACCCTGCAAACGCTAACATGGAGTGATCGTCGTGGGTGACCGGTGGTTCCAGGAGCGCGTGATGCGGTGCCTGCGCCGTATCCAGTGAAAGCAGTGACGATCCTGAACCGCCAGCTGTGAAAGACACCGCCTGCGGCTTAAATCCAAGGGTGGCATACATTGGAATTTGGCTTGCCTGCAGAGTGACATTGCCGGGCAGGTTCCCGACTCCCTGCAACAGCACGATCACCTGACCCTGTCGACCAGTAGCAAGCGAGAGCGAGGCCGGGTTGAGCGTGACCGAAAAGTCGAACGATTGTATGAGCTCAGCCAAGGGCGACGAGGCAGCCCCAGCGAAATTGCCGGTTGCGGTAAAGGTTGCGGTGATGTTGTGGGTGCCGGTGGCGAGATTGTTCGTGGTCAGAATAGCTTGGCCGTTCGTGAGCGCGACCGTTCCCAGACTGCCAAACTGATCGGCAAAGGTGATGCTGCCGGCGGGAACCGTGGCATTGCCTATCGGCGAAGTATTCGCGGTGAGGGTGACCGTCTGGCCCAGGGCAGCGGGGTTGGGCGTACCAGTCAAGGCTACAGCCGTCGTGATGGGCTGTACTACCTGCAGCAGCGTGTTCGAGGTGCTCGGGTTGTCACTCGCCGAGCCCTGGTAATCAGCCGTGATGGAATGAGTTCCGACTGTCAGGTTCGATGTTGTAAAAATGGCGACCCCAGTCGCGTTGAGAGTAGAGGAGCCTAGGATTGTCGAACCTTCCCGGAAATTTACCGTGCCGGAGGGTACGGCTGTCGATTGTGGAGCCTTGACCGCAGCCGTAAAGGTGACCCCCTGGCCGAAGCTCGATGGGTTTGGAACAGAGCTCGCAGTAGTGTTGGTGGTGGCTCCGATGACATTCTCCACGATCACCGGGGAGGTGCTGCCGGCAAAATTGACGCTGGCGTTGTAAACGGCGGTGATGTTGTATGTGCCCACTCCAAAGGTATCGAGCGCAGTGGAAGCAATACCTGCTGCGTTCAGGGAAACGGTTGCGAGCAGGTTGCTGCCGGCATAGAAGGACACTGTGCCTGTCGGGCTGCCGAAGAGTGAGGTGACCGCAGACGTAAAGGTGATGGATTGGAAAGCGCTCGCGGGATCTGGCGAGACCTGAAGAGACGTGGCGCTGGGATATCCAGTCACCACCTGATGAACGGTATTGGAGGTACTATTTTCAAAGTTGAAGTCACCAGGGTAAGTGGCAATGATCGAATGTGTGCCAACGAAGAGGCCAGCAGTGGTAAACACAACGCTCCCGTTTGTGTCGAGCGTGACTGCTGCGATCTGGGTCTGACCGTCCAGAATGGTAAGGACCCCGGTCGGAACATTGCAGTTCCCTTGCACTTTGGCCGTAAAGGTGACTGCAGAACCGCCTACGGATGGATTCGGCGAAGAGCTGAGAAGGATCGGTGGGTGAGGCCGTACTTCGTATACGCCCATGTCGATCGTGCCGCAGACCACCCGGGCCTTGCCGTCGAAGTCGGCTGCCGGGATTAAGGGGGCTCCTACGTCACCGGATGCAACGACAGGAGAGGTTGGCTGGGTATGGTAGTCACCGGTAGATCGCGAAACAAACTGAGGATCGACGGCGAGATTGGCGTACTGTTGGGCAGGCGACGAGGAGCAGTTGTAGGTCTCGGGAGCCCCGGGTATGTAGACATCGTTATTACTGAAGGTATAGTTCGTTCCGGTCCGGATGTCGCAGGAGATGGCAGAGTAGATTTGGCTAGAAACATCACTTTCAAAAATATTGTTTTTTATAACGCCAGAACCGCTGGTCCCACTGATTGAGAAGGCCGTTGCTGCGTACTTGAAGCCTACGAAATAGTTTCCGGCGAATGTGTTGCTTGTCACAGTCTGCGATGAGCCATTCATGGACAGAGTGGCAAGTGCCGCTCCTAATCTATTGTTAAGGAACTGATTCTGAATTACAGTCACGTTCGGTGTAGCGTTGATTGCAGGCATACCCGACGCAACATCGTTTCCAATGACCACATTATTCTGGAATAGAACGCTGCTCAACTGCTCGAAATCCATGCCTGACGCCTGAGAATTCGGAGGTGTGTTGGTGTTGTTTGATACCGTATTTCCGACGAATCGAACGTCACCCCCTGTTAACAAGCTAACAAGAGAACCCTTGGGGGGGTGTCCTTGGCTTACCCCACAATCCGCAGTCGAAGATGAACCCAAGACGTTATCACGAATGGAGTTTCCGGTAACATTTAACGAGCCAAACGTCACCGCATTAATGGCGCAAGTGATGATACCGGTCATGATGTTATTGGATATAGTCGCCGACGCGTTCTGAATCGCCACGGCATCACCGCCGGAGACTTGCCCTGAAGCCTGACGGTGGGTCAACGTAAAGCCATTGATTGTGGCTGTCAACGGCTCACCTGTTTGGAACGTAACCACCGGCGCGAGTGCCGTCCCACGGATTACAGTGGCTGTTGCTCCAGATGCACTGCTCGCGCCGCTCGTAACCAAGATGCCTTTGCCTTTGAAATCTATGTTTTCAGGGTAGACGCCCGGCGCAACCAGGACCGTGTCACCATTCGAAGCAGCATCGATGCCGGCCTGAATGGTGGGCCGGTCCTGAGGTACGTGGATGACAGTCTGGCCAAAGGCCGCCCCGATGTTCCACAGAGACAACCCGGCGAGTGCCAGGCAATAGAGGCGACCACTAAGGTTGCGAACTCTCAAGAATGCTCCGATTTGGCCAAACGTTACGATCTGTGGTCAGGTGATTCAAACGCGGTGCTCTCTGGAATCAGCAGCTTAGACCTTATTGTCACGAGGCCGTTAGCATCTTCAAGCAGAAAAGCGAAACCAGCTTGAATCGACTAGTCGGTACCGGCAAGTCGCATTCCCGAAAGCTAACGCCCACTAAGACTCACGCAACATTCCCACCAGCGCCGCCCGCGTCTGCTCCCCGGTCCTCACCTCCGCCGGAAAGTTGATCCGCCCACCCTTCATCCCATCCTCCGTTTTGACCCGCAAAGTAAAGCCCAGCCGGTCGACCCCGGTCATCTGCGCCTCAGTCCCGACCAGCCCCGCATAGCGAGCAGCCAGCGTAACCATTGCGGCTCCGTGGTCCGCGTTCATATGCTGCAGAATCCCAGTCGCCGCGCCCGCCAAAGGGTCGACGCTCGCCGCCGCATACTCCTCCGCCGGCACCCAACCCATCACCCCAAAACCACCCACGTAGTAGATCTCCGCGGGCGTCAAACGGAAGAAGCCGAAGTCCGAAAAGTCCACCCAGTACCGGCTGCCTTCATGCCGCGCGAGATACCACTCTCGGGCCGCCAACGTGTCCTCCGACGGCACCGGCAACACATCCCCCACCAGCGTCGCCCTCGCCGCGCCTAGCACGTCGCCATCCGCTGCCGCCTGCGTCAAAAACAAACTAGCCCGCGGGTCAGCCTTCAAATTCTGCGTATGCATCGCCATGTTGCTGATCAAAAACAGCGCACGGCCGGCGTCGTCGAGTGCATACGGCATCAGCGACCCAAACGGATACCCCGCCACCTTCTTCGAGATCGTCGCAAGCGTGCCCGTGCTCCCCAACGAAAATAAAGTTCGCACCCGTTCCGCGTGCGAAGGTTCCGCGATCTGGGGCCCTGCCGGCCCGGAGTAAGCATGCTGATTCGCCATACCCCATTATCCGCCGAGCAGCTAGCTACCGGGAAGCAGCTCGCCCGGCATCCTCGGCGTGGCGGCAATCAGCCGCTGCGTGTACTCCTCGCGTGGCCGTTCGCATACCTCCACCGCATCGCCCACTTCCACCAGCCGCCCCCGCTGCATCACCGCTACGCGGTCGCAAAGGTAGCGCACCAGCGGCATGCTGTGCGAGATGAACAGATACGTCAACCCATGCGTCCGCTGCAGGTCCTTCAGCAGGTTGATCACCTGCGCCCCCACGCTCACGTCCAGCGCGCTCACCGGCTCATCGAGCGCCAGAAACTCCGGCTTCAACGCCAACGCCCGCGCAATGTTGATCCTCTGCCTCTGTCCCCCGCTGAACTCATGCGGATACCGCCCCAGCACATCGTCGTCGAGCCCCACCTCATGCATCAGCTCCGCCACCCGCCCCCGTACAAATTCCCGCGCAAAGCCCCCTTGAATCGCAAACGGCTCGGCAACGATTTGCCGGATCCGCATGGTCGGATTCAGCGCCGCAAACGGATCCTGAAACACCATTTGCATCCGCCGGCGCAACGCCCGCAGCTCCTTCGTCCGGGCTGCGAGCACGTCCTCCCCATCAAACGTGACTGTCCCCGCAGACGCCTCCACCAGCCGCAGCATCATACGCGCCACGGTGCTCTTGCCGGATCCGGATTCCCCCACCAGCCCCAGCGTCTCCCTCCGCGCAATGCTCAGCGACACGCCGTCCACCACCGTCGTCGCCCCATACCGTTTCGTTAATCCGTGGGCTTCAACCAGCATCCGCAAATGCTACCATTCCGCCTATGCCCAGCCCTCTCGCAGGCCAGACTGTACTCATCACCGGAGCCAGCGCAGGCCTCGGCCACGCCGCCGCCCTGGCCTTTGCGGCCGCCGGCGCCAACCTCGTCCTCACCGCACGCCGCACAGAGCGCCTCGAAGCACTCTGCCACCAGATCGGCCCACAAGCCGTCTTCCACGCCGGCGACGCCACCCTCGAACCCACCGCCATAGCAGCCGTCGCCTTGGCCCTCAAGACCTTCGGCAAGCTGGACATCCTCATCAACAACGCCGGCATCGGCAACTACAAAAACCTGGTCGATACCTCCGCCGAAGAATACGACGAGATCATGCTAGCCAACGTTCGCAGCGGCTTCCTCTTCAGCCGCCACGCGGCCCCGTCCATGATCGCCGCCGGCACCGGGCAAATCCTCTTCGTCAGCTCCATCGCCGGCCTGCAGGGCTACGCGGGCGAGGCCGTCTACTGCGCCAGCAAATTCGCCCAGGTAGGCTTTTCGCAAGCGCTGGACGCCGAGCTCCGCCCCCACGGCATCAAGGTCGGCGTCTTCTGCCCCGGCGGCATCCGCACAGAGTTTGCCATCGGCCGCGGCCGTACCCCGGAATCCAGCACCCACATGATGGATCCCGCCGAAGTCGCCGAAGCTCTCCTCTACACCTGCAGCCAACCCTCAAAAGTCCGCATCCCCCAAATGACCATGCGCCACATGGGCTGATCCTATGTCTCAACTAGCTTGTGCCAGTTCAACCTGTTTCTCCGAACTTAGAAGAGCGCCGACATACTTGCCTGAGATCTTTTCGAAATAGATTGAGCAAATCTGATGTTGATCGGTAAAGCTGAATTGCCGCAACTTGACATTAGCCTGTAATCGGCTCAAAGACTGAACAAGGCTGTCGAGCGCAGGTAGGTCGCATCCTGCGCTTCTGCTGTTGATCAGTCGTAGCCGCCACAGACGGTGGGCCTCGTAGGCCGTTACAAAAATAGCTCGGTCGAAAAGCGGGTCCGCTTCCCTTGATCTGAGCCACTGCCGAACCTCATGCGTTCCGGCGGCTTCTGCGATTTCGAGACGCTTCAGGATTATGAGTCGCTCGTCCACGGGGCATCACCTCAGCATCGATTCTAATACCGTAGAGCAGGACTTCCTGCTCGCCTGGTTACAGATTTGGTGAGTCGACCCACCGCCAGTCATCCTTTGAACCAGGCGCGCGAAATGGCAATCGAAGCACGATACCCGGCCCTTTGCGATCCGTCGCTGCCCTTTCCGCTACTGCTAGATCGAAACTCCATGATGTGTACGGGCTATCTCCAGACACCCCGCCTGCGTTATGCTGCGCAGGCGTGATTTCCCCGTCGAACTTGTCAGGATAGATGCGACCCTCGCGGCCATTCGCAATCTCCGGGTGTCCGGAGTGCAGTCCTCGATAAACGTACCGTACTTCAGTTAACTTTCTCTCCGTCGGCATAAGGTCTCCTTCTATTCAATACCCGGGAAGGAGACTTCACCGCGGAAATCTATCTAAAGCTCCGGATGCACCTTGTGGAACCCTGTCGCTTCCTGGTAAGCCCGCGCGAACGCAGCCACCTGCGCCTCCTTGTACAGTCCACCAAGAAACGTAATCGACACCGGAGTCCCCGGCCCGCCCGCGTTGTTCAACGCTCCATCCTTCGTATCGGGCGGCGCCGGCGCATCCGCCCCGCGGAAGCCGTTCGGCAGAATCACCGCCGGCTGCCCGGTAAGATTCGTAGCCGTCAACTGCGCCCCTTGTGACGGCGTAACGATCACGTCGACCCCCTTGAACAGCTCATCCATCGCCGCAATCGCCAGCGTCCGCCCGCGCATCGCCTGCAGGTAATCCACGGCAGAATAAAACCGGGCCACCCGGAAATTATTCGGCCAGTCGAACGGCTCCTGGCCCGCCAGCAGCTTGTCCTTGCCACTGCGCGTCAGCTCATCAAATGCCGCCGCACCTTCCGCCTCGAGAGGTGGCACCATCGCCCCAAACGGCAGCTTCGGCATCTCCACCGGGATCAGTGTCACGCCCATTTTGCTGCGCAAAACATCCAGCGTCGCCGCCGCGAATTTGGTGTCATAAGCCGCGCGAGCCACCTGAGCTTTCACTCGCTCCACCCGCGTCTTATAAGCCGCCATCTCCACATCCCCACCCGCCGTCGGCGCCTTCAACTCCGGCATCACCGGCGCATCAAACGCGCTCTTGATGTACCCCACCCGCAGCGCCTTCCAGTCCAGCCCGGCGTCCCAGTTGAACGCCGCCGCCTGCACGCTCAGGTCCTGCCCATCCTGCCCGTAGATCGCGGAAAGCACCAGCGCGCAGTCCTCCACCGACCGGCAAATCGGCCCAATCTTATCCATCGTCCAGCTCAGCGCCATCGCGCCGGTCCGAGGCACCAGCCCAAAGCTGGGCCGCAACCCAGTAGCCCCACAGCGCGTGCTCGGAGAAGAGATCGACCCCAGCGTCTCCGTCCCAATCGCAAATCCAACACACCCAGCCGCCGCCGCACTCGCACTCCCGGCGCTGGAGCCACTCGACCCCTGCGCCACATTCCAGGGGTTCCGGCAACGCGTCCCCGGTTTTGCTCCCCACAGATCCCCCTGCGCCAGCGCCCCCATCGCCAGCTTGGCGATCAGCACCGCGCCCGCCGCATCCAACCGCTTCACTACCTCGGCATCGTAGTCAAACATCTGCGACTCATACCCCGCCGCGCCCCATGTCGTCGGATACCCCTTGACCGCCAGCAGATCCTTCGCACCCCACGGTATCCCGTGCAGCGGCCCGCGATATTTCCCAGCCGCAATCTCCACATCCGCCGTCGTCGCCTGCTGCAGCGCCCGCGCTTCCGTCAGGTTGATTACGCAATGCAGCTTCGCATCCAGCCTCTTCAGCCGGGCAAGGTACATCTTCGTCAACGCAACAGAAGTTACCTTCTTTGTCCGCACCAACTCCGCCAGCTCCCGCAACGATAAGAATGCCAGCGACTCCAGATTGCCTTTATCAACATTGACCTTCGGCAGGGAAGAAGCAGCGCTCATCTTCAGTGGCTTCTTCGCCGTCTCCAGCACCATCCCGCCGGGCACCGGGTCGAACACCACCGCCGGTGCCACCGCATTCATCAGCGGCAGCTTCCGTATTTCCGCCGCATCCTCCCGCTGGTTGTTCAGCCCATCCAGCATCATCGCCTTCTGCGCCTCGTCAATCGTCACCCCGGCAATCACGGCTGCATTGTCGATCATCGCCGCAGTAATCGCGCTTGGCTCAACCGCCGCATTCTGCTGCGCCACCGCCAGCAGAGCTCCTGGAAACAGCGTGGATCCCAGCCCCGCAACGGCTGACACACTAAGGAAACGACGGCGCGTAGCAGACGCCAGGGCGATAGAAAAGGACTTGGGCATGTCGGCATAATACAACGCCCAACCGCGCCGCCCACAAAGGCACAAACACAAAGCCGTCGCCTTGTGGATGCCAGATTCTTTGCCGTCAGACTCGCAGGTCCGCCCACTCCGGCACAACCCCACCCCGCGGCTCCACGTTCACCAGCGAGAAGTCGCGCCGCTCCTCACCACTGCCCGCTGCGCTCAGCCAGAAACCACCCCGGGCCTTCACCTCGGCAACCATCGCATAGAACGGCCCATCTTCCTCGGGCCAATCTTCCACGTCGCCAAAGTACCCGCGGAACCGCTCAAATCCGTCCTCAGCCTCCAACCTCACCGTAACCCATGGCGTTGCAAAGCTCTCAAACCACAAAACCGCCAGCACTTCCGACCCTAGCCGCAATGTCCAAAAAGCAGTTGCATTTACTAAGCTCATCTTTACCATTCGCGACTTCTCCCAGATTTCGGACAGGTCATCCCAACCTGATCCCCTTCGCAACTTGCATCAAAGTACGCCCAGCAGGAACTGCAAAGCGCAAAGCCAAAAAAACAACGTCATTCGCACGCCCCACCGCCGATGCCAAAACCCGCCCGCAATACCTCCTCCTTATCCTCTAACGAAGCATCGCAAAAATAATGCCCGGTCCATACGACAACAACCGAAACCATTCGTCAGACGCATACCTGTTGCCACGGTCCTTCTTCTCCACCCATCTCCCCAGGGGTTTCATGTCTATTCCCGCTGTCCTCGCCGCCGTTCTTCTAAGCACCGCACTGGCAAGCGCCCAGCAATCCAATGCCACCCTCCACGGCCGCGTCCTCGACGCCCAGACAGGCGAGCCTATCGCCAAAGCCACCGTGGCCATCACCGGACTCTCCGTCATCACGGATGCAGAGGGCCGCTTCACCCTTACCCCCATCCCCCCGGGTCCGCTTGATCTCCGCATCTCGACCATCGGCTACGGCCTCCTCAAAGTTCATCTTGATACTCCGGCTGAACCACTTACCTTCCGCCTCGGCCAGGACGCCCTCCGCGATACCCAGCAGATCACCGTCACCGCTCACCCCTTCGACCCCGTCATCCCCAACGCGCCCACCCAGAGCACGCTCGATGGCGTCGAGCTCCAGGACCTCTCCACCGTCCTGCTCAACGACCCCCTCCGCGCTGTCGCCAACCTGCCCGGCGTCGCCGCCAACAACGACGCCTACGCCGACTTCGCCTCTCGCGGCGCCGGCCCCACCCACACTGGCGTCTACCTCGATGGCGTCCTGCTCGATCACCCCGTCTACGGCCTCGAAGACGCCGGAAGCATAGGCTCCATCTCTGTCGTCAACGGCGACACCGTCGGATCCATCGCCCTGCTCCCCTCCGCCTTCCCCCCACAATTCGGCGATCGCACCGGAGCCATTCTCGATATCGCCACCCGCGATGGAGCCCGCGACCGCGTCGTCACCCGCCTCACCGCGGATGTCCTCGGCCTGGTCGCCACGTCAGAAGGCCCGCTGGGCCGCATTCGTAAAGGCTCATGGCTCGTCTCTGGCCGCCAAAGCTACCTCGCCTACCTCCTCCGCCGGCTTGATAGCGCTCAAAGCCTCACCCTCAATGACCACGACGCCAGCGGCAGCCTCGCCTATGACCTCACCCCGCACCAGGCCTTCCGCCTCGTCCTCAACTACGGGTCAGATTCCGCCCAGCGAGCCCCAGCCTACATCGCCGGCCAGCAGTCCAGTTTCTTTACCCATGGCAGCGGCCGCCATGCCATGGCGTCGCTGCATTGGAACTGGACTCCTGCGCCCGGCACGGCACTCGCCACTCAGGCCTACTGGGTCCATGATTCTGAGTTCGATACCAATCTCACCGGTGCCACGGACCTCTCGCAATCCACCAACCTTTACGGCGGCCGCTCAGACCTGACCCAGAAGCTCGGCCACGCCAACAACCTCACCGCCGGCGTCGAGCTTCGCTCCCAGCACCAGCGCAGAGACTCCACCACGCAGTGGTACTATACCTCCCGCAGCCTCTCCACCACTGTCTTGCCGTTCGATACCTACACCGCCACCTCCACCCAGTTCGCCGCATACGCGGAAGATACCGCATCCTTGCTCGGCAACAAACTCAAGCTCACCGCAGGCACGCGCCTGGCGCTCTACGGACCCACCACGCAGGCCGTCTTCCTCCCGCACCTCAACGCGACCCTCCAACTCGCGGCCGCCACCACCGTCACGCTCGCCTTTGCCTTGTACGCCCAGCAGCCCACCTTGCAGCAACTCTACGGCGCCTTCGGCACCCCCACCCTCAAGCCGGAACGAGCCGCGCACAGCCTCATCGCGCTGGACCAGTTCCTGTCCCCAAAACTGCGCCTGCACGCAGAACTCTACGACCGCGAAGAGCACAACGACATCAACTCCTCCCGCACCGAGTTCCGCCTCCTCCCCAACGGTGACCTGACCTTCCCGGAGCCCGGGCCCGTCCTCCAGAACAGCCTCCATGCCTACTCCCGCGGCTTTGAAATTCAGCTCCAACGCCGCAGCGCCAACGGCCTCTCCGGCTGGCTCAGCTACACCCGCGCTGCCACCCAGTACGCGCAGCCCGGTACCACCTTCCGCTACCAGGGAGACTTCGACCAGCGCAACACTGTCTCCGCCTACGCCGCCTACCGGCTCACCCGCACAATCGCCATCAGCGCCAATTCCCGCTACGGCTCGGGCTTACCCATCCCCGGCTATCTCGCCCCTTCCAACATCCCCGCGCCCGGCGGCGGCTCCAGCCAGGAGGTTTACTTCTTCCTCAGCTCCCAGCGCAACACCCTGCACACCGCAGCCTTCGCCCGCACAGACGCCCGCATCAGCAAGGTCTTCAACCGCCGCCACTTCAACCTGACCATCCACGGCGAGCTCGAAAACCTCACAGCCCACACCAACCTCAGCTACTACGCCTTCGCCGTCGCACCCCCATACGCAACCACCACCTCCAGCAATCCCTCTCCCTACGTCTACGCGTCCCGCCAAAGCACCTTACCCCTACTCCCAGCCGCAGGCCTCACCTTCGAGTTCTAGAGCACGGCCAGCCACAAACTCGTCACCCTCACCCTCACCCGAACCCCTGTTTGTCATCGTCAGCCCACCACAACCTTGTCATCCTGAGCGAAGAAACGCACGGCCCTTCGTGCGTTGCGCAGTCGAAGGACCTGCATTTCCGCTCGAAGCATCTCCGCTCCCCTGAGCAAGCCGCAACTCCACCTCTCCTCCCCCACCACAAAATTGTCATCCTGAGCGAAGAAACGCACGGCCCTTCGTGCGTTGCGCAGTCGAAGGACCTGCATTTCCGCTCGAAGCATCTCCGCTCCCCTCACCAAGCCGAAACTCCACCTCTCCTCCCCCACCACAAAATTGTCATCCTGAGCGAAGGAACGCACGGCCCTTCGTGCGTTGCGCAGTCGAAGGACCTGCATCTCCGCTCGAAGCATCTCCGCTCCCTGAGCAAGCCGCAACTCCACCTCTCCTCCCCCTGAACAAAATTGTCATCCTGAGCGAAGGAACGCACGGCCCTTCGTGCGTTGCGCAGTCGAAGGACCTGCATTTCCGCTCGAAGCATCTCCGCTCCCTGAGCAAGCCGCAACTCCACCTCTCCTCCCCCCAGAACAACATTGTCATCCTGAGCGAAGAAACGCACGGCTCTTCGTGCGTTGCGCAGTCGAAGGACCTGCATTTCCGCTCGAAGCATCTCCGCTCCCTGAGCAAGCCGCAACTCCACCTCTCCTCCCCCTGAACAAAATTGTCATCCTGAGCGAAGAAACGCACGGCTCTTCGTGCGTTGCGCAGTCGAAGGACCTGCATCTCCGCTCGAAGCATCTCCGCTTCTCAAGCAAACCGCAACCCAACTCTCTTCCACATCCCAAAAAACTTGACAGAAACCACCCCACAGACCCCCCCCCACAAAGCAAAAAGGCCCAGACCCCCATCCTGGGGGGTCCAGACCTAACACGAATCAATTGAAGACTTTAGCCCCAAAAAGGGGGGGGGACCCCCCAGTCTAAATATCCAGGTTTTTCACATCCAAAGCGTTCTCCTCAATGAACTGCCGGCGAGCTTCCACATTCTCACCCATCAAGGTAGTAAATATTTCTTCGGTCGCGGCAATGTCCTCGAGCTTCACCTGCATCAGCGTCCGACGCTCAGGGTCCATCGTCGTCTCCCACAACTGCGGTGCCGTCATCTCGCCAAGTCCTTTATAACGTTGCACTTGGTACTCTTTCCGGCCCTGCTCAATCACGTAGTCGAACACCTCACGAGGCGTCTTCTTCTCCACCGGATCCTGACTTGCCTTGCTCTTGCGAGCCGCAGGTTTTGCCTCCGCAACCGTCCCGGGAGCAGCCGCAATGACTTCATTCACTCCTTCTTCCTGAGCAATCTCATCCGCTTCATCCAGCGCCGCCTGAGAGATTTCAGAGGCTGACTTGGTCGCGTAGGAAATCAAAAACGGAGCCTGCAACTGGTCCTTGATCTGCGCGTATTTGCTCAGCAAAAGCCGTGATTCAGCAGCATTCGCCAGCGCCCAGTCAATCTTCCGCTCAGCACCCTGCGAGTCCGTAAAGCTGATCGAATACGTCTGGTGCTCTTCATCCAGCACTGGCTCGCCAACGCCACGAAACTGATATTCCCGCCGCACCGCTTCCAGCTTTTCGCGCATCGCGAACAGCTTGTCCGGCGTCTGGAAATCTTCCTTCTTCGCCGGCGAAGCGCCTTCATGCGCAAACATCTGCACAAAATCCAGCAGCACCGCATCATTCCGCAGACGCTTCGCGACCTTCTCAAAGTAGTTCAAATAGTCGTTGAGTTGCGACATGTACTTGGTCAGCGGCTCGCCGTGCAGCTGCGCGCCACCTTCGCCGTAAGTCAGCATCATGCCGTCAGACGCGCGTTTGATCATCACGTCCACGTAGTCGCGCTCGTCCTTGATGTACTGCTCGAACTTGCCCTTCTTGATGCGGAACAGCGGCGGCTGCGCAATGTACACGTGCCCGCGTTGGATCAGCTCCGTCATATGGCGGAAAAAGAAGGTCAGCAGCAGCGTGCGGATGTGCGATCCGTCGACGTCAGCATCAGTCATCAGGATCAGCTTGCCGTAGCGCAGCTTGGCCGGATCGAAGTCGTCCTTGCCGATCCCGCAGCCGAGCGCGGTGATCATGGCGCGGATTTCTTCATGGCCCAGCATCTTGTCGTAGCGAGCCTTTTCGACGTTGAGGATCTTACCCTTCAATGGCAGAATGGCCTGGAATTTACGGTCGCGACCCTGCTTGGCAGTTCCGCCGGCCGATTCTCCCTCGACCAGATAAAGCTCGCATTTTTCGGGCGATTTCTCGCTGCAGTCGGCCAGTTTGCCAGGCAAACCACCGCCGTCTAAAGCGCCCTTGCGACGCGTCAAATCGCGGGCTTTGCGTGCAGCTTCCCGTGCGCGCTGGGCGTCGATTGCCTTGTTGATGATCTTTTTGGCGACCTGCGGGTTGCCGTCCAGGAACGCGCCCAGGCGCTCATTCACGAACGCCTGCACGGTTCCGGCGATGTCAGAATTCAGCTTGCCCTTGGTCTGGCCTTCAAACTGCGGCTGCGAAAGCTTCACGCTGATCACGACCGTCAGGCCTTCGCGCACGTCGTCGCCCGAAAGCATTTCAGCTTCCTTGAACAGGCCCAGCGTTTTGCCGGCCGCGTTGATCGTGCGGGTCAGCGCGGTTTTAAAGCCGGACAGATGCGTTCCGCCGTCGATCGTGTTGATGTTGTTCGCGAAGGTGAAAACGGTCTCGGAATACGCATCGTTATACTGCAGCGCAATTTCCATGGCGACGTTGTCGCGCTCGGCTTCCATGTAAATCGGCTTCTCATGCAGGACAGCCTTGCCCTTGTTGAGCAGCTTGATAAACTCCGCGATGCCGCCCGTGTACTTGAAGGTCTGGGTCTTGGCTTCGCCGGTTTTGGTCTCAGTCTGGCGCTCGTCCGTGAGCTGAATTTCGATGCCCTTGTTCAGGAACGCAAGCTGGCGCAGACGGTTGGCGAGCGTGTCGTAGTTGAACTCATGCACGGTGAAAATGGACTTGTCGGGCAGGAAGTGGACCTTTGTGCCCTTGCGCTGGCTGGCGCCCATTTTGCGCAGGAGGCTGATCGGCGCGCCTTTGCTGTAGTCCTGCTCCCAGGCAAAACCGTCGCGCCAGATTTCGACGTCGAACTCTTCTGAAAGCGCGTTGACGCAGCTTACTCCAACTCCATGTAGCCCACCTGAAACCTTGTAGTTGGAGGCGTCGAACTTGCCGCCGGCGTGCAGCATCGTCAGAACAACTTGGACTGCGGGCATCTTCTCGCCGTTGATGATCTTGTCGTCCACCGGGATTCCGCGGCCGTCGTCGACGACCGTGATGGAATTATCGACGTGGATCGTCACGTCGATGCGCGTCGCATGACCGCCGAGCGCTTCGTCAACTGAATTGTCGACGACTTCATAGACCAGGTGGTGCAAACCCTGCTCGCCGGTCGATCCGATGTACATCGCAGGGCGCAGACGCACGGCGGCGAGGCCCTCGAGCACGGTGATGTTTTCGGCGGAGTAGCCGCCGCCTTCAACTGGAGGAGGCGTGACGGGATTCAACGGATCGGGAGGAAGCGGGCTGGATGCCAAAGAGGTCTCCGTGCAAAAACTGTTCCGAGCGCTCCCGGACTGAGCGGCCGTAACCCATGTGGTTACAATCACTTACAGAGCCCCTGAAGTCGCTGGTCTATCAAGTGATTATAGCATTTTACGGGGATTTCTGAGGGATTGAATGCGTCCGGGTGTGCGCTCGGGTTCGCGCGGCCAGCCGTAGTGAAGGACAAAAAAGCCGAGTGTCCACACAACGAGCTCACCTGCCAGCAGGGTCAACTTGTCGACCCGCCACTCCAGCCAACTGCTGAGCAGATGCAGTCCTACAAACGCGGCAGCCCAGCGTGGAGTGCGAAAGTCGCCAGTTTTGTTGAGAAGAGGCAATGCGACCAGAAATGCAGGCCAGCCGTAACCGTAAAGTCGCTGCACGCTGTAGCCGAGCAGGCCGGCGAGCAGGAAAGAAAGCCCGCCGTAGAGAAGGCAGAAGCTGGTCAACAAGCCGGGTGGCTGAAACTTGCGGACTCGCAGGTAAAGCATGGGGAGCAGACCGAATGTGCCTAATGCGTAGGCGATGAGGCGTACGGGGTATTGCGGGTCGAAACGGCAGTAACCTATGTCGTGTAGCGGACCAAGAGCGACGGCATGATGCCATGCGGGAATCGCGCAGGACTGGCTGACGTTTGCCCAGGGCTCGATCCCGAGGAAGTTCCTGGCGAAGTTCCACGGGATTTTGCCGATCAAATACAGGATCGGCGAGAGTCCTTCATGGTTGCCACCACTGGAGGCGGACAAGAATCCGATTACAACTGCTCCCGCCAGGACTGCGGCAATTGAGCCTGCGAGTTTGCCACGCGACAATGATCTCCAGCCGACATAGAGCCAGCACAAAAGCATCAGGATCGTCGATTCCCGTGCGAGCATCAGCGGGAACATCATGGCAATGGCCCACCCGAGGTGGCGTCGAGACCGGAGGAGCAGCAGAAATCCGCTGAGAAGCGCGGCATAGAAAAGGTCTGGGAGAACGAGCTCCCCAAACTGCATACCCCAGAAGTACAGGCCGAGGATGGACCAGCGTAGCCATATGGGGGTATTGGTCTGCTCGAGAAGGTAGGTAACGGTGCCGACAAAGACGACCAGGGACAGGATTCCGAGGAGCAGGAACGAAGCGTGCAGGGGGAGGCCGAGGTGGGTCAGTGCTCGGACGATGAGTGGCGCGAGCTGGCGGGAGGCGAAGGGCTGGAAGTCGGGAAGGCCGGCGGCGAGGCGGAGGTAGTGGGTGGTGTCGGAATCGGTGAAGATATTGCCGGTGGAGAGGCCGACGGCAATGGCGAGGAGGGTGGTAAGACCCAGCGCGGCCAATTTCTTGAATCCCATAAACAGCCGCCTTAAAGCCACACCGTCAGAAAGTTATTTCAATCTTCTCCTGGCGGAGATGGTCCTTGTCGCCATGTGATGGCACGCGAAGTAGGAGACAGGTATTCCGATCACTAAAGCGGTGACGCAGCCGCCCAGAGTGTTCCTTGGATCAATCAAACCCAATTTAGCACCGGAGTAAGTTATCGCAATCGTGACAGCAGCAGCGAGCAAAGCCGTCCCGCAACCCCACGCACGTGCGAGATTATCGCTTGACATTCCCAGGACTTCCCGACGTCGCAACCACCACACCAGAGCGAAAAAGATTGCTAAAGGTAAACTAAACGCTAAATACGGGCCGGTCAGCTCAGCCATAGTTTTCTTCAGAACCAGGGACAGCAGGAGACCCGCTGCCAGCGTTAGCGGCACCAGGACGATCAGGCCCTGGGCCATCCACGTGCTGAAGCTTACTGGCACCTTTCTTGCGCTCATGGCGATCCTCGCATCCAGTGGTCGTTAGACTTCGCGGAGGACGGCTTCTATCTGGTCGAGGCCCCAGGCGAGGTCGTCGGGGGAAATCATGAGCGGCGGCGCGAGGCGGATGACTGTGGCGTGGGTTTCCTTGCAGAGTACGCCGCGCTGTTTGAGGCGCTCGCAGATGGGGCGCGCGGGGACGTTGAGCTCGATGCCGATCCAGAGGCCTTTGCCGCGGACTTCCTGTATGCAGGGCAGATGCAGAGCCTGGAGGCGGGCGAGGGCGTAGTCGCCTAGTTCAGCGGAGCGCTGCGGCAGGTCTTCGTCGACGATGACTTTGAGCGCGGCGCGGGCCACGGCGCAGGCGAGCGGGTTGCCGCCGAAGGTGCTGCCGTGGTCGCCGGGGGAGAAAACGCCGAGGATTTCCCGCGAAGACAGCACAGCGGAGACAGGGTAGAAGCCCCCAGACAAGGCTTTGCCGAGGATGGCGATATCCGGGCGGATGTTGTCGTGCTCAAAGGCGAAGAGCTTGCCGGTGCGTCCGAGGCCGGCCTGGATTTCGTCGCAGAGGAGCAGGACGTTGTGCTCGCGGCAGATTGCGGCGACCTCTGCGAGGTAGCCGGCGGGCGGGACGACGATGCCGGCTTCGCCTTGAATCGGCTCGACGAGGAACGCGACGGTGTTGGGGCCGATGGCTTCGCGGAGTGCGGCGGCGTTGCCGAAGGGGACCTGGCGGAAGCCGGTGGGGAAGGGGCCGAAGCCCTCTCTATATTGATGCTCGCTGGAAAAGCCGACGACGGTGATGGTGCGGCCGTGGAAGTTGTTTTCGGCGACGAGGATTTCTGTGCGGCCGGCGGGCACGCCTTTGATCTGTTCGCCCCATTTGCGGGCGGCTTTGAGGGCGGTTTCGACGGCTTCGACGCCGGAATTCATGGGCAGCGCCATCTCGAAGCCAGTGAGGTCGTGGAGATCGCGGTAGAGCAGCGGGAGTTGGTCGTTGCGGAAGGCGCGCGAGGTGAGCGTGACCTTCTGAGCCTGCTCGATCATGGCCGCGAGGATTGCGGGGTGGCAGTGGCCCTGGTTGACGGCGGAGTAGGCTGCCAGGAAATCGAGGTAGCGATGGCCGTCGGTGTCGGTGACCCAGGCGCCCTGGGCGCGCTCAATGACGACGTCCAGCGGGTGGTAATTATGGGCGCCGTAACGCTCTTCCAGCTCGATGAGTTCGTGTTCTGTTGATAGGGCAAGCATGCGCGGCCTCCGTTCTCAATATTCTAGCGGAGTGCAAGAAGCAACTAGAGCCGACTGCGTACAAACCCCCCGACCAAGCCTAGGACACTCACACCCAGCAGCGCTGAAGCTGCCTCGGTATGCCCATTCATCACAGGGTAGATGAAGGAAGAAAAGATTGCGAGGACGACAATGACACCAGCACCAAGGCTTGCCATTGCATAGATGAAGCGCCTCTGGATCTCCTGATTACGAGCCTGGACGATAATCGCCGGAAGAGCTGGGTCAATCTCCAGATAGAGAGCAAGCTGCTCCGGATTGAGTACGAGTGAGGTTTGCTCTTCCTTCGACATGCTATTTGTGAGCTCTACCAAAGCGCTGAGAATCATGGTCAGGCATGTCTCTTGGGGAGCTTGAGGTGGCGGACGGCGTCAGAAGTCGCTTCAGTTCCCCGCGATGATCCTGAAATGTCGAAGCACGAAACTGTTCCAAGCTTCTTGAATCCACCAATTCGGCGGGGGCGCCGGGCCATGTACGCTTGCCGAAGACTCCTGAGGCTGTAACTCCGTCGAGAAAAGCTTCAAGCATATTGGTCACCACCTCGCTGAGCAAAGTATAGTGCGTTGGCGGGTTTCGTGTACACTGGGGAGGTTGCTCTGAAAGAGTAATCAAGGAATCGTTATGCCTAAGTTGAAGACCCATTCGGGTGCGGCTAAGCGCTTCAAGAAGACCGGCACGGGCAAGTTCAAGCGCGGTCACTCGAAGATGCGTCATATCCTCACGTCGAAGAACAATAAGACCAAGAGCCGGCTCGGCAAGTCTGGGCTGATCTCGGATGCGGATCACTACAATGTTTCCCGCATGCTTCCTTACGCCTAGCGCGTTTGTGGGGCTCTGAACCACCGTTTCGCTCAAGCTGGCCGTATGCGCAAGGCCACTGGATTAGCCTGATGGCGAATTCCATCGAGAACGAGACCTGCATAGCGAGCGACCCGGGCACCTACCGGCAAGCCGCTTAATCGAACCACGTGCTTTATCGCGTAAAAAGGACAGTAGTATGCCTCGTGTAAAACGCAGTACAAAGCGCGCTGACCGGCGCCGCAAAATTCTAAAGCGCGCAAGCGGCTATTTCCTCACGAAATCCAAGCTTTACCAGGCTGCACAGGAAGCGGTTGAGCGCGGACTGAAGTTTGCCTATACGGGTCGTAAGCAGAAGAAGCGTCAGTATCGCTCGCTGTGGATCGTCCGTATTGGCGCGGGTGCTCTTGCCAATGGCATGAGCTACTCGACGTTTATCAATGGGTTGAAGCTGGCCGGCAATACGCTGGATCGCAAGATTCTGGCGGACATTGCGGCGAATGACGCTGCTGGTTTCTCTGCGCTGGTTGCGGTTGCCAAGGGCGCCCGTGACAAGGCTGCTCAGGGTCATGCGGAAAAGCAGAAGGTTGCTGCCTAAGCCTAAGTTCCACAACATCAGTACAAGAGGCATGGGTTTTCACACCGTGCCTCTTTTTCGTGCGCGAAAACAGGTATTCTGAAGACTATGCCGCAGACGCAAACTCGCAGCGTTGATGTACAGACCGAGCCTGAAGCGAACCCGCCGTTTGAATCATGGGGACGCTATCCGAAATATGGTGCCAACCTGGTGCCGATGCAGTGGCAGAGCGACTTTCCCGCGAACATTTCCGGGCTGCATAACGGTGCACTGCCGGTCGGGATGGGGCGCAGCTATGGGGATTCCTGCCTGCTGAACGGCGGCAACCTGGTCGTGACGACCGCGATGAACCGGCTGATTTCGTTCGACCCGGAGACGGGAATTCTGGTCGCCGAGGCGGGGTTGACGCTGGCGCAGATCCTGGATTTTGCGGTGCCGCGAGGGTTCTTTCTTCCCGTAACTCCAGGGACCAAATATGTCACGCTCGGTGGCGCGATTGCAAACGATATTCATGGCAAAAATCACCACGTGGCGGGGACGTTTGGGAACCATGTGACGGCGTTTGAGCTGGTTCGGTCGGATGGGTCGCGGCGGCTGTGCTCGCCGACCGAGAATCCGGACTGGTTTGGCGCGACGATCGGCGGGCTGGGGCTGACGGGCGTGATCACGTGGGCAGCGCTGCGGCTGCGGCCGATTGTTTCACGCAAGATTGATTATGAGGGGATCCAGTTTCACGGGATCGACGAGTTTCTGGAGCTGACGGAGAAGTACAAGCACATCGAATACACGGTGAGCTGGGTGGATTGTGCCTCGACCGGCAAGAACTTTATCCGCGGCGTGTTTATGCTCGGCGACCATTCTCCCGTGCCGGATGAGCTGAAGCCTAGCCCGGAGCCCAAGCTGGTGTTTCCGTTCGACGCGCCGGGTTTTATGCTGAACCACCTGACGGTCTCGATGTTCAACACGGCGTTTTTTCACAAGCAGATGAAGCCGCATGTGAAGACCCTGCAGGACTACGAGCCGTTCTTCTACCCGCTGGATATTGCGCTGCACTGGAACAGGATGTACGGAAAATCCGGGCTGCTGCAGTTTCAATATGCGATTCCGTGGGAGTCGGCGAAGGAAGGCAGCGTTGCGATTTTGAAGGAAGTGGCGAAGTCCGGGCTGGCGAGTTTTCTGGCCGTGCTGAAGGCTTTCGGCGATGTGCCTTCGCCCGGGCTGATGAGTTTTCCGCAGCCGGGGATTACGCTGGCGCTGGATTTTCCCATCAAGGCCGGGCTTACGTTTCCTCTGGTCGAGCGGCTCGCTGACATGACTCTTGATTATGGCGGGCGGCTCTATCCGGCGAAAGACGCCGCGATGACCTCCGCCCAATTCCAGACTTTTTACCCGCAGTGGGAGCAGCTTGCCCGCTTCCGCGACCCAGTGTTGACTTCCAGTTTCTGGGAGCGTGTTACCGGAGATAAACCCGCACTATGAGCCAAATGACTGATTCGAATGAGATTAGCACCACGCCCGATGACCGTTTGCCCGTCCGCCGGGACGCGGTTGCAGCCGGAGTGCCGAAGAAGATTCTGGTGCTTGGCGCGACTTCCGGGATAGCGGAAGCGACTTGCAGGATCTGGGCGCAGCAGGGGGCGAGCTTGTTTCTGGTCGCTCGCGATGGTGCAAAGCTGGCTGCGGTGGCTCAGGATTTGAAGACGCGCGGGGCGGCCTATGTCGACACGGCGGTCGCGAATCTGGACGATACGGACGCGCATCCGGCGCTGCTGGCGCATGCGATCAACTCGCTGACCGGCATGGATGTGGCTTACCTGGCGTACGGTGTGCTGGGCGACCAGCAGGCCGGTGAACAGGATTTTGAAGTCGCCGCGCAGATCATGCACACCAATTTCGTGACCTATGTGTCGCTGCTAACGTGGCTGGCGAACTTCTGCGTGCAGCGCAAGGCAGGGACGCTGGCGGTGATTTCGTCCGTTGCCGGCGATCGTGGGCGCAAGAGCAACTACCTTTATGGCGCGTCAAAGGCTGGGCTGACGGCGTTTTTGGGTGGCCTGCGAAACCGAGTGGATCGTGAAGGCGTGACTGTGCTGACGATCAAGCCGGGGCCAATCAAGACGGCGATGACGGCAGGGATGAAGGGCTCGGAGAAGTTTGCGGATGTGAACAAGACGGCGGCTTCGATTGTGAAGGCGATCGATGGGCGGAAGGACACGCTTTATGTGCCGTTTCAGTGGCAGCCGATCATGTTTGTGATTCGGAATATTCCGGAGAGCATTTTCAAGAAGCTAAACCTCTGAGGGTGCGGTGGCTGTCCGTACGGAGGGCAGCTGCAGATCCCCTTCGGGGATGACAAACAAAGGGGCCTGGCTCGGTAGATTGTGACTGCGGGTCTGCTTTTTGGGGGGTTGGCCAAACACAAGACTAAAGCAGATCCCTACGGGATGAAAACCGAAAAGGCTTGAAGCCTTGGTTTTCATCCCGTAGGGATCTGCTTTTTGCCCTGGTCCTGTGCAGCTACTGCTGCTGTTGGGCCATGTGCATTTGCTGCAGGCGGGTGAGCGGTGGGGGGCCTTCGGGGAGGGCCTGGGCTTTTTCTACCAGTAAGGACCAATCCTCGGGGACGGGAAGTTCCTGGTCGAGCGAGGGGACGCCCTCGCTGGGGGTGACGCGGACGGCTACGGTGAGCTCTGATTTGGCGCGGCCGCGGAACATGCCGTGGGTGGGGGGGACGTCGGCGTAGTCGCGGCCTAGCGCGGTGCGGATGTGGCGCTCGCCGGCGACGAGGCGATTGGTGGGGTCAAAGCCTACCCAGCCGAAGTGGGGCATCAGGACTTCAATCCAGGCGTGGGTGGCGGAGGGGGCGGAGCGGTCGTGGTCGCCGCCGCGCTGGGCGAGGTAGCCGGAGACGTAACGGCACGGGATGTTCAGCTTGGTGCGGACGAGCGTAATAAGGATGTGGGCGAAGTCCTGGCATACGCCCTGTCGGGATTCGAGCGCGACGTCGATGGGGGAGTCGACTTTCGTCGAACGTGGCACATATTCGAAGTGCTTATAGATGCGGTCGTTGAGCTCGTGCATGAGCTGCAATGGGTCGTCTCGGCGGGTGACGTCGAGGTCCTTGGCGAGCTGGTCCAGGAGCGGGGTGGCAGTGGCGAACTCGGAAGGGAAGAGGAATTCCCAGTAGTCGCCCTGGTGGACGAGGTGGTCAAGATCGGTCCAGGCGTCGGGGCTGAGGAAGGATGGGATCTCGATGGGGGGCTGGACCTCTACGAGGCTCTCGGCGACGATGACGAGCTGGCGGTGTTGGCCGGGGATGTCGAAATGGTGGACGTTGTTGGCGAGGTGATCGCGGTAGGAGAAGGCGCGGCACCGGGGGGAGACGGAGAGATGGAAGGTGAGGCAGCGCTGCTGGGCGTCGGAACGCGGGTGCATGCGCGTTTCCATCATGGATTCGGAGACGGGTTTGTCGTAGAGGAATTTGGTGAGGTGGCGGATGGAATAGAAGATTGGTGGCCTCCTTCTTTCAGATTGGTTGTATGTTCGCCGTTGTCTGATTGTATTGTGCTTGTGCAGATTGAATGCACTTCCGCTTGGGCGTTTGAGGCTGATTACTTGGGGCAACTATGGGATCGGATACACTCTGGACTTCCATTCCTCACGATCTACTAACGCCGCCATTTCGCCCTAGCCTGAGCCCACATACTGAAACCTACAAGAATGCCCAGACACTCACTTCCAGCAAATGTCACCAAGAGCCACGCAATCAGGTCGCTCCCCGGTTTTGGCTGTTGGTGTTTCAGAAACGTGAAGGCATTCATTCCGACCCAGAAAACAGGTCCCCATATGCCGATACCTGCCCACAAGAATTTTTTCTTGAATGTGCGATCGGTAGTTGGAGGTCCATAGGGCTTAGTCATTAGTTCACCTCATCTTGGTTAGTCAGGGAGCGCCTCCTTTGGCTTCTTGACGAGAATAAGGAAATGCAGGTCCTTCGACTGCGTGCTTCACGATGAAGCCGTGAAGCACTACGCTCAGGATGACAATGTTTCGCGGCCTTAAGCTAAAAGCTCGCTGGCTAGCTTCGCAAGATTAGTAGCTTCGCAAGATTAGTAGCTTCGCTAGCTGGCGAGCGCGGCCTGGATGCTGTAGTCGATGTAGAGCTCGTAGATGGTGTTGTGGATCTCGCGACACTGGATCTGGATGGCTCGGAGGTAGGCGATGATGTCGCCTTCGAGGATTTCCTCGACGCCGGAGTAGCTGAGCGAGCCTTGCAGGCGGCCGGCGAGGCGGCGGACGGGTTCGGCGCGGCCCTTGCCACCTTCGTGCTGGATCGCCTCGAGCGCGTGCTGGAGGCTATCGATCGAGAAGCGCAGGGAGTGGGGGAATTCCTCGTCGAGCAGGAGGAATTCGAGGATGCGTTCGGGCGTGAGGTCGGCGGTGTAGACCTTGCAGTAGGCCTCGAACGCTGTGGCGGAGCGGAGTAGTCCCATCCAGTCGAGGTACTCGTTGCCTTCGGCTTTGGCGGCGTCTTCTGCGGATTCTTCTTCGGCTGTGGCGTCGAGCGCGCCCTCTGGATTGGTGCCCCAAAGGTCGTGGTGGTAGGCCTCAAGCAGCGCGGCGGTGGCGCTGGCGCGCTCAATGTAGCGGCCAACCTGGATGAATTGCCAGCCTTCACCGTGGCTCATGGTGGAGTCGCTGACGCCCTGAAACTGGTGCACGGCCTCCATGACCTGGGTCAGGAATTCGGTGGGCTGGTCGGGCTCGAAGGCCATGGTTCCGGCTTCCTGGCGCGGCTTTTGCAGCTCCGGGCGGGTGACGGAGAGGTAGAGCGAGTTCAGCCGGTGCCACTGCTCAGTGGAGATTTGCTCGCGGACGTGGCGGGAGTTTTCGCGCGCGGAGATGAGCAGCGAGAGGATGCTCGAGGGGGAACCGGTGTCGAAGGTGAGGGCTCGGACGAGCTCGTAGGGGTCGCCCTTCCACTTAATGTCTTTGGGGTTGCCGAGGGCCTGGAGGACGCGCTTCCAGCGATGCTCGGCGGCGGAGGCGCCTTCGTCGAGCATGAGGTTCAGGTTCACGTCGAGCAGGCGCGTGGTGTGCTCGGCGCGCTCGAGTTGGCGGGACATCCAGTAGAGGGAATCGGCTACGCGTGAAAGCAAGTGGACTCCTTTTTATGGCAAAACAACCGAAGGGAGGAAGCGGAGCCGGCAACCCTCAAGACTTGCCCGCCCGCGTGATTTCTTCCATCATCACCTTGCGTAACGCGGCGTTGATCCGGCTTTGATACCCGGAACCATTCTTCTTTGCCCACGCGAGAACGTCTCCGTCCAGCCTGAGAGTGACCTGTTTCTTGATAGGTCGGAAGAGATCCCCAAGGCCACTCAAATTTTGAAACGTGTTGACAGTGGTATTTGGGATGTCTTTGAAGTTGATTGCGGCTTCAGGCCTGTCAGCCAAAGCCTTGAGAAGGGCTCGATCTGCCGTGGAGAGCTCTCTCGCGGTGCTATGTACAAGCCTGGTAGAAGAGGGTGCTTTCTTCGCTCGAGGCCGCTCTTGCGTTGATGATGCGGAGGATGCGGAGCTCTTCCTCGTCCGCGTCTCCGGCTGCTTCGAAGGTATCGCTACTCTCATCCTCATCCCCTGTTCCCACCGAAATCGTAAGCAACGTGTTGCCATCTACCATGGCGACAATCTTGGTTCGCCACTCGCCTTCTCGAAACTGCTCTTCAATCGGTACAGTCAGACCCTGTCGAAGCGCGTACTCTGCCAAAGTGAATGAGACGTGGTGTTCGCGTAGATTGCGGGCCGCTTTGCGAGCGTTCCACACGTACTTGATCATACTTGTTCCTGTAACTACAAAAGTGTAGTGTTCACTGGCTCAAAACCCAGGTGTCTTTGCTACCGCCGCCCTGGCTGCTGTTGACTACAAGCGATCCGCGCTTGAGGGCTACGCGGGTTAGGCCGCCGGGGACGATCGAGACCTTGTCGCCGTAGAGGACGTAGGGGCGGAGATCTACGTGGCGGGGTTCGAGCGCGTCGCCGATGAGGCAGGGGGCCCGGCTGAACGAGATGGTGGGCTGGGCGATGTAGTTGCGCGGGTCGGCCTTGATTTTGTCGGCGAACTCGGCTTGTTCCTTCTTGGTGCTTTGCGGGCCGATGAGCATGCCGTAGCCGCCGCTTTCGCCGACAGCTTTGACGACCAGCTTGTCGAGGTTCTGGAGCACGTGGTCGCGGGATTTTTTCTCGGTGAGCAGGTAGGTTTTGACGTTGGGTAGAATCTCGTCCTCGCCCAGGTAGTACTTGATGATGGTGGGGACGTAGGCGTAGAGCGCCTTGTCGTCCGCGACGCCTGTGCCGAAGGCGTTGGCCAGCGTGACGTTGCCTGCGCGATAGGCGTTGAAGAGCCCGGCGACGCCGAGGATGGAGTCGCCGCGGAAGGCCATGGGGTCAATGAAGTCGTCGTCCACGCGGCGGTAGATGACGTCCACGCGGCGCAGGCCGGAGGTGGTGCGCATGTAGATGACGTTGTCATGCGTGACCAGGTCGCGGCCTTCGACGAGTTCGATGCCCATCTGGCGCGCAAGGTACGCGTGTTCAAAGTAAGCCGAGTTGAAGACGCCGGGGGAGAGCAGAACGATGTTCGGCTCCGGGCGGCCTTCCGGTGCGAGCGAGCGCAGCGTGCCGAGCAGGAGCTGCGTGTACTGCTCGATGGGGCGTACGTTATAGCTGCGGAAAAGCTGCGGGAAGATGCGCTTCATGACGCGGCGATTTGTGAGCATGTAGCTCACGCCGGAGGGCACGCGCAGGTTGTCTTCCAGCACGGCGAACTCGCCGTTCTCAAGCCGGATCAGGTCCGTACCGCAGACAGCGACGTAGACGTTGCGCGGGACCTGCAGGCCGATCATCTGGCGCCGGAAATGCTTGCAGCTATAAACCACTTCGCGTGGCACGACGCCCTCGTTCAGGATGCGGCCTTCGTGATAAATGTCGCGCAGGAAGAGGTTGAGCGCGGTGATGCGCTGGGTCAGGCCGCGTTCGACTTTTTCCCACTCGGCACTGGTGATGATGCGCGGGACGAGGTCGTAGGGGAAGATCTGCTCGGTGCCTTCGTCGCGGCCGTAGACGGTGAAGGTGATGCCCTGGTTCAGGAAGCTGAGGTCGGCGGCCTGTTTGCGGCGCTGCAGCTCGCCCTGGGGGAGAGCGGCGAAGTGGTTCAGCAGCGGCTCGTAATGATCATGGAGGGCCTGCGGGCCGGTGAACATTTCGTCGTAAGCGTGGTCCAGCAGATAGTCTTTGGCGTTGGTCTGCTGGAACATCTGCGCCTGTTGCCGCATCTGCTCCTGGGTCACGCTTTGGCTCACGTTTTGGGACTGGCTTTGGCGCTGACTTTGGCTCATCGGTCTGTCGAGTATAAGCGGAGTATGGGCGAAATCTGCCGCTGATCTACAACTTGCGTGCAGCGAACGGGTTCTAAGTAAGGGCGGCGCGACCAACGCGCTCCTGTATTCTGATTGAGCTGATGAAAAGTCCTGCACGTTTTTTCCGCTGTCTGCTCATGGTTGCCGCGGTCTGCGTGGCGTCGTCCGCCGTTCCCAAAGCCCACGCGTACTCCGTGCTTTCGCATGAAGAAGTCGTGGATATGGCGTGGAAATCCAACATCGTGCCGATGTTGCGGGAACGCTTTCCGGGCATTTCCGATGACGATATCCGGCAGGCGCATGCCTACGCTTATGGCGGGTCAGTGATCCAGGATATTGGCTACTACCCGTTCGGCTCGCACTACTTTTCTGACCTGCTGCACTATGTGCGGCCCAATGAGTTTGTTGCCGCGCTGATTCGTGATTCGACGACTCCCAATGAGTACGCGTTTGCACTGGGCGCGCTGGCGCACTACTGCGGCGACACGATTGGGCACCCGTTTGTGAACCAGGTCACCGCCCTTGAGAAGCCGGATCTGCGCGCTCTTTACGGCAACAAGGTGACTTACGCGGAGGATCCCACGGCGCACGTCCGCACGGAGTTCGGCTTTGACGTGGTGATGGTGGCGCATGGGGTTTACTCGCAGGAGGATTACCGGGATTTCATTGGCTTTCAGGTGTCGAAAGACCTGATGAACAAGGCGTTTGAGCAGACGTACGGGATCGAGGTCGACTCCGTAATCAAGCATGAAGACCTGGCGATTGCGACCTATCGCAAAGCGGTTTCCGCGCTGATCCCGAACATGACCAAGATCGCCTTTGTAACCTACAAGAAGGACATAGAATCTGCGGCACCGGGAACGGCCAAAAGCAAGTTCATCTATCGGCTGAACCAGACGGAGTATCGCAAGGACTTTGGCAAGGAATACACGCATGTCGGCTTTTTTGGCCGCTTGCTGGCGCACGTGTTGATCGTCGTGCCGAAGATAGGGCCGCTGAAGGCGCTGAAAGTGACCATCCCCAACGCGGAACAGCAAGACGTTTACCTGAAAAGCGTGAATGCAACGGTGGACCAGTACAAGACTTATCTGGCGCAGATTCATGCAGCCCCCGCACCGCTCCCACCGCCTGATCCCAAGGCCGCCGATGCCGCTCGTGAGGCTGCGGAGAAGCTGGCCAAGGACGCTGAGCAGGCCGACAAGCGGGCCGACAAAGCCAAAGACCCGAAGCAAAAGGAGATGAAGGAAGCGGCCGCGGCGGATGTCGCGAAGACCGCGCAGAAGGCCGCTGCGGCTGCTGAACGAGCGAAAGTCTTGCTGGAAGAGCCCGTCCTGCCGCCTCTGCTCATCGTGGCGATGCCGCCCGATACTCCGATCACTCCACCTTCTGTCCCGAAGCTCGCCGAGCTTGACATGGATACGGGTAAACCGTCTGCTGTGGGCGAGTATGAGTTGGCCGACGGCGCATACGCTCATCTGCTGAATGACCTGGTGAAGACCGCGCCTGCCGCAACTTCAGGACCTACGACGGACCGGCTCAAGATCGACCCCATGCTGGCGGGCGATATCGAACACTTCTTTGCCAACCCGGTGGCCCCGACGGGCGTGCCGCCCAAGGGGAAGGCGGCTGAAAAGCTCGCGGCGCAGGCAAAGCAGGTCCAGGCAGATCTGGCTACGTTGAGGACGCTCGGTACTCAGCCGGCGGGTGTGCAGGCTACTCGCTAGAAATTTCGCTTGCGTCCCAGGCCTCGGCCTTCGGACCTGGGACACTGGGGGGGTTATTCGCGAGCTTTGAGTAGGCTCGCGATCTCTGCGAGTTCACCCTCTGATAGACGGAACGTTGCTGCCGGCAGCACACCTTCTACCTGCTTGGCGCTGCGTCCGCCTACGATTGCTGCAGTGATCGCAGGATTGTTGAGCGTCCACGCAATGGCCACCACGCCCGCCGGAACACCGTGCCGCTCGCCGATCTTGCCCAACTGAGAGGCTAGTTCGAGGTTTCTAGAAAGCAGCGGCTCCTTGAAGTTCTTCGCGTTGCGACGGAAGTCATCGGCGGGCATGGCTTCGACGCGTTCCCTGGTCATCGCGCCGGTCAACAGGCCGCTCTGCATGGGCGAATAGTTGATGACACCAATGCCGTGCGCCGCGCAGAAGGGCAGGATCTCCGGCTCCACCGTGCGATTGATCATGGAATAAGGCGGCTGCAAGGACGTGATCGGCGCAATTTTCAGCGCGCGTTCCATCTGCGCGATGGAGAAGTTGGATACGCCGATGGCGCGGACCTTGCCCTCTTTCAGCAGCTCGGCCATCGTCGTCCAGCCTTCTTCGACTTCTTCATCCGGCACCGGCCAGTGAATCTGGTACAGGTCAATCTGCTCGACGCCCAGGCGCTTCAGGCTCGCTTCACATTCCTGCCGGACCCGCTTCAGCGTCTGCACAATCTTGCGCGGGTCCGCAGGGTCTGAGCCCCAGGTCATGGAGCACTTGGTGAACACATACGGCTTTGGCCCGCTGTGCTGCTTGAGCGCCCGGCCGACTACTTGTTCCGAGTGGCCCAACCCGTAAACCGCCGCCGTATCGATCCAGTTCACGCCCGCTTCAAGCGCGCGCAGAATGGCCGCGACCGACTCGTTGTCGTCCTGCGCGCCCCAGGCGAACTGCCAGTCGCCGCCGCCAATGGCCCATGCGCCGAACCCGATGGGAGTCAGCTCCATGTAAGAGTTACCCAGCTGCTTCGTTTTACCTAATGCTTGTGTCGTCATAGCGTTTTAGGATGCATGCGGGTGGATTCGGGTGCATTGCGGAAAAGCGGAAATAATTTCGTAGACGGAACTACAGACCCGTGTGGCGTTGATAGCAAACGAGTTGCAGGTCGATATACCCACGCTCGCAGAAAGTGTGTAGGATGCTTTTCGCTACGAACATTCAGTGATTCGCGCTGCCAAGCCAACGGACCCGCGTGCCACTTTTCCAAGACCCTGGAGGCAACACCCATGAGCACACCTTTCGGACGCCGCTTCAACTTCGTCCGGTACGCAACCCCGGCAATGATCGGGGCCACGCTTCTGCTCGCCCCCGGTGCGCACGCGCAAACGGATACGGGCCGCGTTACCGGTGTGGTCACGGATGCTATCGGCGCCGGAGTTCCGGGCGCTACGTTGTCGCTGGTCAATCTGGATAACGGCGGCACGCGCACGCTGCAAAGCCAGAAAGACGGCAGGTTTACGTTCGTCACGCTGATGCGCGGGCACTACCGCATCACGGTCACGCAGGCCGGTTTTACGGGGCAGACACAGGCGTTCGAGCTCGAAATTCAGCAGGTACGTACGGCAGCGTTCAAGCTCGCGCCGGGCGCGGATGCTGCGACGGTAGAGGTCACTTATGCGGTCAAGGCCACAGATCTCTCGACCCCTGCGCTGGGCACCACGATTACTTATGAGGAATCCACCGAGCTGCCGCTGAACGGCCCCAACTTTACGCAGCTCGCGTTGCTTTCGCCCGGCGTCACGCGCGGCGCGTACGCGTCAGACGCCAGCGGCCGCAGCGGCACGCAGGAGCGCAACGGCTACGACGCAGAAACGTTTCGCTACAGCACCAGCGGCGGGGGCGCGTTGTCCGTCGACGGCATGCGCCAGCAATCGAATACGTTCCTGATTGACGGCCTGGACAACAACGAGCCGATGACCAACTCGCCGGTCTTCTTCACGCCGCCGGAAGCGATTCAGGAGTTCCGCATCAGCACGTCGATTGCGCCGCCAGAGCTGGGCCGCGGCGGCGGTGGCACGATCAACGTGTCCACGCGGTCCGGTGCCAAGGCGGTGCATGGCTCGGCCTTTGGCTACTATCGTTCGGGCTCCTTTGCGGCCAGCACGCTGTACTTCGCGCCGTCCGGAACCACCAAGCCGAACTTGCAGCAGAAGACGTTTGGCGGCTCCATCGGCGGGCCAATCTTCAAGGATCGCGCGTACCTGTTTGTGGACTACCAGGCTTTCCGCCAGAAGGCGCTGCAGGATGCAACGTACCACACGGTCCCGACCTCAGCAATGCGCGTCGGCAACTTCCGGGAGCTGCTGGGAACAGGCCTGACCACCAACCCTTCGCAGTTTCAAAACGCCACCGGCTGCACCGCCATCGCGGTGGGAACGGTAATCAACGGCGCCATTTACGACCCCACCACCTGCCAGCAGTTCACCTCACCGCTGGGTGGCGCAAATACGATTCCGTTTGCCCGCATCAACCAGGCCGGCTTCAACTATCTAAACGCGTTTGATCTGCCCAATCGTCCTGGCCTTTTGCAGAACTACTATGCGCTGCGTAATCGCGTGCAGAACTATAACGATGGTGACGCACGGCTCGACTTCCGGGCCGCCAAGGGCACCGGTTTTCTGCGCTTCAGCTACGCGCAGGACGCGCTGAATATTGGCAGCACGTTCAGCAGCCTGCCTTCCGGTGCGCAGGCCGGCTTTACTACCAGCCGCCCACGCGGCCTGGCGGCTGGCTACACGCGCGAAATCAAGAAGGGCTTCTATAACGAGTTCCGCTTCGGCTATTTGAATCTGAAAGACGCGTTCACGCCGGTGTACTCGAACACGAACGTTTCGCAGCGGCTCGGAATTGGCGGCTCTACTGCCAACGGGATTGGCGGCGGCGCGTTGATCCGCGGTGCGGGCTCGGAAATTGAGCAGACCGGCGACGGCGGCGGATACCTGCTGCCGGAGCAGACCTACGAGGTCGCAGATACCGTCAGTTACGTGAAGAAGCGCCAGACCATGAAGGCCGGCTTCACCTTTATGCAACGGGAAGTTTCCTACAAGTATGGCAACGTCGCCAAGGGATTTTTTGCGATTGGCGGCTCACCCACCAGCCAGCCCGGCACGGGTCGTTACACGGGTTATGAGGTTTCAGAACTTCTGTCCGGCTTCACCGATTATGAAATCGGTCCGGCACCCGAGCTTTACATTTCGCACAACTATGAAGGCAATTTCTTCCTGCAGGACGACTGGCATGTCTCAAAGAAAATGACGCTGGACTTTGGTCTGCGTTATGACGTGAACACGTACCCGGACGAAGAAGATAATAAGCAGTCGAATTTCGATACACGCACGCAGTTCCTGTTTGTGGCCGGCTACGGCGGCATCAAGCCGCAGATCACGCCTACGGACAAAAACAATTTTGCGCCGCGCGTAGGGTTCGCTTATGACCTGTTTGGGACCGGTAAAACGGTGATTCGCGGCGGTTATGGCATCTTCTATTTCGTTGAGCGCGGCGGCGTAGCCAATCAGCTCACGCAGAACGCAGGCTTCGGCGGCGCGTATCTGGGCAGCTCGAGCGGTATCTTCGCCAACGCAAACCAGAGCGTGGGACTGCGCTTTACGCTGAGCGGACAGGGCCGTGGCAACACGGTTTCGACCAACGTTTCAGGCTCCGCCGTCGTGACGGGCGTGCCCGCACTATCCAACAACAGCAACAACGCGACGACGCCCCTGCCGGGGCCTCCGGGTAGCGATGCGTCGAATGCGCTGGCGCTGAATTCACCCGTTCCCACGCTGACCACGCTGCAAAGCACAGCGCTGCTGGCGACCGCAACGTTCCATTCGGTTTCGAACAACGGCCCCGTCGGGTTCGCGATGCTGGCCCAGCAGGTCAACAATCAGAACAGCCTGGGCCAGCAGTACAACCTGCAGGTTCAGCAGCAGATTGACCCCGCAACTACTTTTACAATTGCAGTAGTTGGCTCGACCGGCCAGCATCTGCAGACGTACTTCAACGTCAATAACCCCTACCTGGGCGGCGCAGGCGCTACGCTGTTCCCGCTGCGGTCTTCAGTGATTATTGAGTCTGCTGCGGGTGGCACTTCGCACTATGCGGCAGTGCAGACATCGCTCAATCGCAATGTATCGAATGGGCTGAGCGCGACCGTCGCCTACACCTTTGGGCATGCGCTCGATAACTCAAACGGTGCCTTCAACAACGGTACCGCTGGGTCCGGTCAACGGCTATTTCTGGCGCAGACCGGCGGTGAGCAGCAACTGCTGAACTACGGCAACTCAGATCAGGATCAGCGGCATGTGCTGACGGCGAGCGCTCTGTATAAGCTGCCGTTTGGTCATGGCAAAAAGTACCTGGGCACAGTGCCGTTCTATGTCGATGAGGTGATCGGTGGCTGGCAGATCAACCCTCTGCTCACGGTTGAAAGCGGCACTCCAATCGACTTTGACGTGGTCGGCTCTCCGGACAACCGGCCCGACTTCATCTCCTACCAGACAGCGCCGCGTGCGCAGCTTGGGGGCGCACGCAACGCCAATAACCTCAACTTCTTCAGCGGCATCTTTGCTCTGCCGCCAAGCGCTGGTGGAACCTTTAGTCGCGCCGGTACGCTGTCTCGCAACAAGTTCCACGGGCCGGGCTACACCAACCTGGATATGTCCGCCTTCAAGGGCTTCCACGTGACGGACCGCTTCAATTTGGAATTTCGCGCGATGGCCTTCAATCTGTTGAACCATCCACAATTCACCAACCCCGATACCAACGTGAAGGACGGCATCCCGGACCCGAGCGGTACCTTCTACACCACCGGTGCCGGCTCTCCGCTGGGCACCATCAACGCAGTTCGCGCCAACACGCAGCGTCAGTTGGAGCTTGGTCTGCACGCTCGCTTCTAGGGCGCTTCTAAAGGCAAACAAGCAGATCCCCTGCAGAGAGGGCAGCCAGAACTATCTTGGTTGTCATCCCCGCAGGGGATCTGCTTTTGCTTCGCTTTTACGCCGGTAAGGCCAGCATAGCGCCCCAGTTGAAGCCAGCGCCGAAAGCCGAAAACATTACCGGCCCGCTGAGCGCCCCGGGGTTCAGCGCGCGCCACTCTGCTGCGGCGATGAGCAGGGAGGCACTGCTCGTGTTGCCGTAGCGCGCGATGTTGGCGAAGAAGCGTGCTTCCGGCACGCCAAGCTCTTTCGCTACTTTTTGCAGCAAAACCAGGTTGGCCTGGTGCAGCATGAAGTGGTCGACCGCGCCGGCTGCGAGCCCGTTGCGGTCCAGCAGCTCACGCATCGCGGACGGCATGCGGCGCACGGCGTGCCGGATAACAACCGAGCCTTCCATAAAAATGCGGCCGGCCTCAATCTTCAGCGCCTCTGCCGAGTTGCCATCCGTGTGCAGGCAGGAGTCCGCGATGCGCGCAAAACCCTGGTCCGGAGAGATCAGCGCGGCGCCGGCGCCATCGCCAAAAAGCACTGCCGTTTCCTTGCCGTCGGGCGTGGCGTTCACCCTTCGCGACATAATTTCCGTGCCAATCACCAGCACATTGCCCAGTTGATCCGCCAAACGCGAAGCCAGCGCTAGCCCGGCAAGCGAGCCGGCGCTGGCGATTGGAAGGTCAAGCGCCGGCACATCCGTAAGCCCCAGCCCGGCGGCGATCGAGGCCGCCGGTCCCGGGCAATAACGCTCCGGGCTGCCGCTCGCCACCAGGATCATGGCAATCTCATCCGGGCCCATGCCGAGTGGCTCGAGACAGCGCAGCGCCGCCTCCACGCCCAATGTCACGACGGTGTCATCCGGCCCTGCGTAGCGACGCTCCGCGATGCCGGTGCGCGTCAAGATCCACTCGGCATCCACGCCGAGCCGCGGCGCCAGCTCGTCGTTGGTGACGATCCGCGTGGGCAGGCAGGCGCCAAAACCCTTCAGCCAAGCCATTTATTTCGCTTTCGCGGCCACATACTGGGCAATCTTGTCGATCGTGTCGAAGCGCCGCGCGGAAATATCGCCGTCCGGAATCGTGATCGAAAACTTCTTTTCGAGCTCCAGCACCAGGTCGTTCAGGGTGAAGGAATCGAGCAGACCGGAGTCGAAAAGACTCTCGTCAGGCGCGGGCGTGGACTTGAATTCGGCCACGGCATGTAGGACTTCCAGGATCTGGGGCTGCGCGTCGGTGGGGGTCATGGCGGGGCTCTTTCTAGTGCGTTGAATTTACGTCTGGCTGCTGCTGATAGATTTTGTAGGCCTGCATCAGGTCGCGGTAAAAGGCGTCCGCCATGGTCCTGTAGCCGGCACCGGTCAGGTGTGTGTGGTCCGGCTGGCCCAGCCCTTCGGACGCCCAGCGGATCATCGATCCCGGCCCGCCCATGCGTTGCTGCTGGTCATAAAACGCGCATCCCAGCGTGCGGCAGGCCAGTTTTTGTTCCGCAATCACGCGCTCCGTGCCGTAAAACGTCGCCCAGGAGCTGCGCCGGCCGCGCCCCACGCGGGTCGCCCGGTCGTATGGTCCCAGCACCAGGATTGCGGCCTGCGGGACGATGCGGTGCAGGTTGCCGATCAGCCGCTCAAACTGCTGCAAATATTCCTCGGAATGCGTCGCAATGTAGACCGCTTCGTTGGTTCCGTAGGCGAGCACGATCAAGTTGGGGCTGCGGTCGCGCAGGTAATCGGCGAATAGGGCCTGGTTCCAGCGCAGCATCAGGGTGGCAACGGCGCCGTTCAGCCCGATCTCCTCATACGTGATGCCGGGCTGCTCCGTAATCACGCCCAATAGCTTTACTGGCGCGGAGTCGAGCGTCGAAATCTGCAACTCATGCGCGCCCGGGGTGCAGGCATAGATATAGTTGCCGGAAGGGTCGTCGTCCGCGGCGGTATCCGTCGGGATGTCGGCTACGGTGGTGCCGTTATCGACCAAGCGCAGCCGTCCGCCGCCGGCCTGGCGCAGGAATTCGACCTCAAAGCTGGTGCAGGTGGTGGAAAGCAGCACGTACTCGCCGGCGTGATGCGTGCTCAGTGAAACGCCGCCCAGGCCTAGGTCGCCGTCGCCGAGCTGCGTAAATTTGTTACCCTCGGTGAGCCATCCGCCGGATTGCGAGCGGCTGGACCCCGCCAGGTGGTACCCGGCGAAAGGGTGGCCGGGGTACTGGAAACCCAGGCCGCCGTTGCCAAAGCGTCCCTGCAACTGCGTGCGGACGGCGCCGGTAAACATGTCGGCTGCGGTGTGGGAATCGCCAAATTGCAGCACGCGAACCGTGGCTGCCTGGCCGGGAAAGGTGTTCAGCGCGCCGGTTGCGGCCGCGGTGGGGAGATCGGCGAGTGACTTGAAAAAAGGGGCCAGCTGCGCGGAGTAGAGGAAGCCCTGGGCGGGCTCGTCCGCCAGTGCGGTGGGGGGCGCGGGTGGAGTGTAGATGGGATCCGGCTGCTGTGGGACGGCGGCCACCGCGGGGGCAGGTGCGCTATAGCGGTGAACGGGCGCCGCGATTGGCTTTGCAGCGACGTAACGCGTCACTCGGCGACCGTGGATCAGAACTGTTTGCTTGACGAGCGCAGGCTTGTGGCGGGAGTCTGCTTTGGCTTCTCGCGCTGCCTGGTGGTGGCGGTCGGCTTTGGCTTCGCGGGTTGTTTTCTTTGTTCTTGCGGGAGCTTTGCGGCTTGCAACGGGGTACTTCTGGGGGGTGACGGGCTTCTTTTTCGTCGCGCCAAACCCCGCCCGGGTCAGCAGCAACAAGGCCGCGAGCAGGCAAAGCCACGCTAAATTTCTGGGAATCTTCATGGTTTGGGGGCCGCCTGCACGGGGGGCTGGGGCTGGCGCTTCATCCAGCGGTCGTAGCCTAGCAGCAGGTCTTTGACGAACAATCCACCGACCATGGCGGCGCCTTGCGGCGTCGGGTGAATCAGGTCGCCGGCTACCAGGCGGGGGTGCCCCGTGTACCAACGCGACATCGTGCCGTCTCCCCCCATAGCTTCAAAGGTATCGAAAAACGCGCACTTCTGCTCAGCCGCAACGCGCTGTTGAATCGCCACAATGCGCGGGATGGTGTCGTAGGTCTCAATCTCGTCGACCCCGGAGCGCTTGCCGCGGTCCATCGGGCTCATGATCAGGATGGCGACGTTCGGCAGCGCGGCGCGGATCCGGGTGATGGTGGTGCGCAGCGTGGCCTCGTAGGCCTTGTCCACATAGGGGCCGAAACCGCTTTCATTGGTGCCGTAATTGATGACGATCAGCGCGGGGTTGGTGTGCTTCAGCTCAGTGCCCCAGATCGCCGGATTCATGGCGGAAGAGAGCACGGAGGTGAAAGCGCCGTTCAGGCCAAGCGAGTCATATAGGACTCCGCGCCGGCCGGTAGTGAAGGATTCGTCGAACAGCGTTACGGCTCCGGAGGGCTTTAGATCGATCGACTTGGCCGTCGCCGGCAAAGCCACGGTATGCCAGCCGGGCTGTTTATCGGCGGGTGACTGAACGCTGACGACAGGCGGGCCCGAGTTGGGTGTCGTCCCTGTGGTGGAGTTCGCAACTGCCGCAGCCTGCTCCGTCATCATCGGCTGGGCCTCTTTGATGGCGACCGGCGCGGTTGAGAAGGAATCCACCGCCACCCCATCCGCCAGCACCTGCACGGAACCGCCGCCCGTGCTCGCGAGGTAGCTGACCTCGACCGCCGTCTGCCCCGCGCCTTTGAGCGTGATGTGGCTTCCGGCCTCCGCGCCGCCCTCGAAACGCGCGCCGCCCAGGCCGTATGCGTCTTCGCGATTGGAATGCGTGGCCGGCGTGATGTCCCAGCCGTGATCGCTGATGTCTGTATCACGATGGCCGTACCAGGCCCACGGCTTGCCGATAAGCAGGGCCCCGTGGCCGGCGTCGCCGAAACGGGCTTGCAGCAGGGCGCGGACGTCGCCGGTGATCAGGTCGGCCGTGGTGGGGGAATCGCCGTAGTGCAGGATGGTGACGACCCGTGCGGGGCCGGGTGCGGGGGGGAGCTCGAGCTGGTGCAGGGCCGCGTAAAAGCTGTCGAGAGCGCCGGAATCGTCCGTTAGATAGGGCGAAATGGGGGCGAGAGCGTCTGGAGCCTCGGCAACTTGCGGCTGCTGGATGTGGTTCAGTGGCGCTGGTTTTGGCTGCGGCGGATGCGGCAGGTGGAGCGTCGCCGCTTTCAAAAAGATGGAGGCGTCGATGCCCTTGTCATGCTGGGCGAAGCGCCGATACGCGGCTACGAACGCCACAAATGTCACCACGGTGAGGGCGGTCTTGGTGGGGAACTGGTTCGTCATGGCTAAAAGCTCCCATAGATAAAGCCGGCGGAACCTTTGCCTGCAAGCGACTGTATCGCCAGCACCAGTCCCGCCAGCGCGGCGCCCTGCACCCAGAACGGCAGCTTGCCCAGCGTGGTGCCGGACCAGTCCAGCCACTTGAGCGGAAAGCAGTGCGTGACGGCCGCAAACGCCAGAACGCCCACTATGGCCCAGGTCAGGTTGTCATGGCTCCAACCAGCGTGCGTGCCCAGTGAACCCAACCGCGCCAGCATGTCCCATGCGTTCTGGAGCGAGGAAGCGTTGAAGAAAATCCAGGTAAAACAAACAAAATGGAACGTAAGCAGCGTGCCCAGGATGGTTCCGGGGAGCGAGGCTTTGCGCCTTCCACGCTTGCTGCGCCATACCCCGTAGGCCGCCAGCGCGAAGCCGTGCAGCAGGCCCCAGACGAGGAATGTCCATGCGGTCCCGTGCCACAATCCGCCGAGGATGAACGTCACCAGAGCGGTGTAGCAGTAGCTGGCGAGCGGGAATTTGCGCTTATTCTGAGGCAGCCGCTCTTGAATATAGTCGCGCAGCCAGAAGCTGAAACTCATGTGCCAGCGACGCCAAAAATCACCTACATTGGCGGACAAATAGGGCTGCCGGAAATTTTCAGGGAGCTGCAAGCCAAGCATCAGGCCGACGCCAAGGGCGATGTCCGTATAGCCGGAAAAGTCGAAAAACAGCTGCAGCGCATACCCGTAAACCGCCGCCAGCACCTCCAGCCCGCTGTACAGGGTGGGAGTATCGAATACGCGCGTGACCAGATTTTCAGATAAATAATCGGCCACAAGAAGTTTTTTTACGAGCCCGATTCCGATCAGTAATAACGCCCGGCCAGCCAGTTCGGCAGTCAGCACGGGAGGCTTTTTAAGCTGCTTCAGGAAGCTGTGCAGGCGTAGGATGGGGCCGGCAATGGCGACCGGAAAAAACAACGCTGCGGACATGTAGGCAAGCCAGTTGTGCACCGCTTCCGCGTCCTGTTCGCGACGGTAGAGATCGATTGTGTAGGTCAGGGATTGGAAGCAGTAAAAAGAGAGCGACAGGGTCAGCAACCAGGAGTAGCGGTCACCAACGCGTAGCGGAATGAGCTTTGTCGCAAGCAGCAGGCCCACGTTCACCAGGAGCGAAACGCCAAGCAGGCCGCGGCGTTTAGCTCGGGACGTGCCCTCTCGAGCGAGTCCCAGGCCAAGCAAGAAGTCGATTGTCGCCGCAAGCGGAAGCGCTAAATACAGCAGCCCGAACTTGGCGAGGAAAAATAAGTTGGCAGCAAAAAGGATGACCAGCCGGCCCTGGCTCCAGGTCGCTGCAAGCCAGTAGAGGAGCCAGATCAAAAGGAAGAAAACGAAGAAGGGAGCGCTGCTGAGAAGCATGGCCGTACACCGCTGGGGCGGAGTTTCGCACAACGCCCATGCTCACAATGTAAGGGGCGCAGACACTTTTAAGGGGGTGTCATTGCTGGTTCCTGCCGGGGCGCTTCGCAGTCTGCGCGCGGAGGCTCTGGGGTGTCCTAATCGTGCGAATAACGGTAAACTTGGAGATGGCAGAAACGTTCTGTCTTGCAGGCGCACGTAGTTAGCGTGCGAGTCCTCGGGAACGAAAACGGCCGCTCGCCGCATACAGCGAGTGCCGAATTGGTCCCACAGCCCTGGAGGTTGTTTGTTTCGAAACCCACTTGGACGTACGGCCCGCGTTGGCTCGCTGATCACTGGCGCCGCACTTGCCGGAATCTCCATCACCCCACTTTTCCCTACCGTTTCGGCTGCCAGCAGCGCTACTATTTCACCCGCGCCGCTGGTTTCAACCATGTTGACGCCCTCGATTGCACGCACCATGGCGGTGCTGCACGTGCACCGGCCCAAGCCACAGAACCCGCTGGCCGGGCTTGCGAGCTGGTATGGGGCTGTTTTGCATGGGCACCACTCGGCTGACGGCGAGATATTTGACGAAACGATGATGACTGCCGCACACAATTCACTGCCGTTCGGCACCATGGTTCGCGTGGTCGATACGACTACCGGTCGCTCAGTGATTGTGCGTATTACGGATCGCGGCATTCTTTCGCCAGGCCGGATCATCGATCTGTCTTCCTCTGCGGCGACCAGTCTTGGCATTCTGAGCCAGGGTGTGGCGCGCGTCAGGCTGGAAGTGCTGCAAAAGGCGGAGTCGCTGGAAGCGAGAGCCGAAGCCCCAACCCAGTAAGCCGCGGCAGCGTTATGCTTGTCAGGTGAGCTCCCCTGACAAGCCGTGCTGCGGTCCGGTTGTTGCGCGGGATGCGCTGCCGGGGATCATTGCTACGCAGGTTCTGGAAGATGCGGCCACCATGCTTAGGCGCATGATTCGGCTGCCTGGCGGCACCTTTCTGATGGGGTCGGAAGCGCCGGACGCCTTTACCGCTGACAGGGAAGGGCCTGTCCGCCGGGTAGTCGTCGAGCCTTTTGCGCTGGATCGAGCGCCGGTCACCAACGAGCTTTTTGCCCGCTTCGTGCGGGCTACAGACTACAAAACCGAGGCCGAGCGTTACGGCTGGTCGTTCTGCTTTTACGAGCAGGTCTCACCGGAGTTGGTGGAAGATACGCTGGCCGCTGCGCCGTGGTGGTGCAAGGTTCCGGGGTCGAACTGGAGCGCGCCGCAGGGGCCGGGGTCGGTCGCCCAGGGCAATGAGCCGGTAGTGCATGTTTCCTGGCAGGATGCGCAGGCGTTCTGCGCGTGGAGTGGGCAGAGATTGCCCACAGAGGCCGAGTGGGAATACGCCGCGCGCGGGGGGCTTGAGCAGAAGGCGTTTCCGTGGGGGGACGAGCTTACGCCCGCTCGAAGGCATTTTTGCAACATCTGGCAGGGAGAATTCCCGGCGCACGATACGGCGGAAGATGGCTACGCCGGTTTGTGTCCGGTCGACGCCTTTCCGCCGAATGGGTATGGGCTGGTTTCTATGACGGGGAACTGCTGGGAGTGGTGCGCGGACTGGTTTGCGCCGGGCGAGACGCGAGTGATGAAGGGTGGGTCTTACCTTTGCCATGCGTCGTATTGCAACCGTTACAGGGTGGCGGCGCGGAGTTCTAATACGCCGGATAGCTCGTCCTCGCACCTTGGTTTTCGGTGCGCACTCAGTCTTGAGTAGCGAGACTTGAACGGCGCAGCCGGTTCCGCTATAACTTGTGATCCTAAGCGCAGCGAAGTCTAAGGACCTGCATTTCCCTTGCTTACCCTTGCTGCGGGTAGAGAGATGCAGGTCCTTCGACCGCGTCCATCGATGAGGCCAATAAACTTCGCTCAGGATGACGAATTTGTGTAGGGAATTCTTGCGAATCCACTACTCTGACGACCTACTTGACCGTTACGTTCAGCATGTAAGTCGCTGAGCGGCTCAGAATTCCGTCGGTTGCCGTGATGGTGTAGGTGTAGTTGCCCGGAACGGTGGCGTTGGCGTTTACCGCGGGAAGTTTGCCGGAGCAGCCCGTCAGGGAAGCCGTTCCCGCCGCCACGATCAGCAGCACCAGTACGCCGCGCATGCCTGTGTTGAGCCGGCGGCGGCCCAGGAAGAGCAGCGCTCCGCTGCCGAAACCGACCAGCCACAGCCAGCCCGTTGCGCCGAAGCCGCCATAGCCTACGACCGCGTATTGCGCCGTCGTGGTGATTGCGACGTTGAGTGTGGTGGCGTTGCTGGTGGTGTATGCGCCGGAGCTAAGCGAGCAGGTGGAGCCGGGCGCGTTGGTCGTGCAGGTAACCTGCAGGTTGGAAGCAAAGCCGCCCAGCGGGGTGGTGGTGAAGCTGGTGGTGCTGCCATAGCCGGCGATCGTTGTGCCGCTGGTGGGCAGCATGGCGACGGAAAAGTCCAGACCGTTTCCGGTCAGCGTGGAAGGCATCTGCGGGTAGGCGGGGTCGGTTGAGTTGACTGAGAGCAGACCTGTGCGTGGGCCGTACGTGGTCGGCTTGAAGGTGACGGCGACGGTGCAGGTGCCCATGGCCGGAACGGCTGTGCCGCAAGTATTGGTCACGGAATAATCGCCTGTGATGCTGAGCGAGGGAACGGTGACGGGGCCGCTTGCGCTGTTGGTGACGGTAAAGGTTTGGGTGGCCTGCTGGCCGACGTCAAGCGAGCCGAAGTTGAGTGCGCTGAGCGAGAAGACGAGGTCAGGGATGCCCATGCCGCTCAGGCTGGAAATCAGCGTGGAGCCATTGGATCCGACGGTCAGGGTTCCGGTGCGGGCGCCCACGGCGGTCGGCTTGAAGTAGACGTTGATGGTGCAGCTTGCGCCCGCGGCCACGACGCCGCAATTATTACTCGCTACGGCGAAGTCGCCGTTGGCGTTGATCAGATTGACGGAGGCGGAAAAGGTGGAGTTGTTGGTCCAGGTGAAGGGCTTGGTGGCGGTGGCAAAGTTGATTGACTGGGAGCCGAAATCCTGCGTCGCGGGGGTGAGCGAAGCGGCATTTCCGTCCGCTGTGAGTGCAAAAAGGCTGAACTCAAGCAGCTTTTCCTGCGCGTTCATGGCTGTGTTGGGACACTCTGCGGGGAAAACTTTGCCGGGGGAGGAGATGGTGGGGTTTTCTACGTGGTACTCGTTGAAGAGTACGCGCCCACACTGGTTGGCGGTGGCGCCGACCGGGGTATCCCAGACGAACTGCATGACGGCGTTGTTGGAGTTGAGCGCCAGATAGCTCTGCGTAGGCGCGTTGATGCCGGTGATATCGCGCTTTACGGCGGATACAGGGATCTGCCCGAGCGTGGTGGAGGCGCCTACGACCTGCAGCCACTGGGCCAGGGTGCGGCCTTCTGAGAAACTGGTGTCGACGGTTGCGGGAAGGTTGTCGCCGATGGCGGTCGACTGGCCGGTCCAGTTGGCTACGGTGTTGAAGGGCGGGTTCTGGATCATCCACTGGAAGGAAAAGTGGCTGGAGTAGATGCGACCGCCGGCGTTCGCGAAGCCGACCAGATTGGTATACTCCGCGGCAGTTTTGGAACCGGCATAGGTGCCGCCTTCGCAGGGCAGCATCAGGACGTCGTAGGCGTTGAGCGCTGCGGGCGTGCTCATCAGGTCTGCCTGGGTAAGCGTCGAGCCGGAGCTGGCGATTGCGCCCGGGGATCCGGAGCCGGCGAAAATGTTGACGCGGCCGGTGCCATTGGCGTCGGTAAACTCGCTATCGTCAATGCCGACTTTGCGCAGAACGCACTCAACTGAGTCAGCCGAGCCGGTGGATACCGCGATTTTGGGGATGTCGCCTTCGGTCTGGTTGCGCGGCATGCGCGTGTTGAACATGGTGTCCGTGCAGGCGGTAGTGAGCGGAATGACCACCTGGCGACGCCAGCGTCCGGTTTGGATGACCAGCGGGATATTGGCACCGACGGGCATATTAGGGATCGTGAAGGTGCCGTCGAAATTGGTGGTCACGCCGGCAATCGGCGAGCCCGAAGGCGGCTGGCCGACGATGGGGCATTGCACGCCCGGCGGGAAGGCGTCTACGGCCGCGTTGGGGACGTAAACCAGCACGTTGGGCAGCGGATCCATGCCGTTGGGGGCGTAGATGGTTCCGGTGATGGACGTGGTTTTGCCGGAAGGGCACGTCACCTGCTGCAGGCACAAGCCGGTGGTGCAGGGGGTCTGTGAGATCGCAGCAGGAAGGCCTGCGACCGATGCAGCGAGGGCTAGGAGGGCCGATGTTAGACGCATAATGGTATGCAAGTGGTATACCACTTTCGCATCACTAGGCAAGGTTAATTCACTATTGCACTGACGTTCGTGATAAGTCTCCGCTATTACAGGTAGTCGTGCCATTGACCGGATTCGGCAGCCTGCTTGATGACCGCGTTGCGCTCCTGCAGCAAGTTGCGCATGTAGCGGGCCAGCACCAGGCGCTCCGCAATGATGCCGAGGAGCGGAAGTGGTGCGGAGAAGCGGAAAACGTCGCGCATTTCTGTCCAGCCGCCGGGGAGCTCGCGGTAGAAGTGATCGTGCTGCATGGTGCGAAAGGCGCCGCGCGACATGGTGTCCTGGAAGGCGTGCGGGCGGTCATATTGCGTGATTGCGGAGGTCAGGCACTGGCGGATGCCGAAGTGGCGGGCGCGCCAGGTGACCTGCTCGCCCAGCTTAAGCAGGCCGTGGGTGCGGCCGGCGAGCGGGACTGTTTCCTCCCCGAAATGTGTGTTGCCGCGCACGTGGACCTCGACTGAGAGTGAGAGGTCGAAGACGCGCTCGATTGGAGCATGGATGCGGGTTACTTCCTGCAAGGTGATCAACGGGGGCCTTCCTGCAGGCGGTTCAGGGTGGCTGCGTCCTGCTTGCCGGCAAACCATAAGGCAAGGGCCTGGGCGAAGAGGCCGGCTGGCGCTGCGCGGTCAAACAGCGTGATTGAGGAGTGGAATTTGAGGTCGTCCGGGTAACCGAAGATCCGTTCCAGGGTGGCAGGATGCGCGGCGTTTACCAGGGTGACGCAGTCGCGCAGGCGGGGCCCCAGGACCGGATGCGCAAGGTAGGCCTGGGCCTCCGGCAGGCCGCTGATGGCGTAGCGCTGGGCCATAGGGCTGCTCCCCAGGCCGGCCATTTGCGGGAAGATGAACCACATCCAGTGCGATTGCTTGCGTCCGCGGGTGAGCTCGCGGTGGGCGTGATCGTAGGTGTCGGACTGCGCTTCCAGAAACCGGGTCAGGCGGTACGGATCGTCAGGCATAAAGGAGCAGATGGCGAGGGCTGAGTGGCAGGTTGTCCGGCGTGATTCAGAGGGCTGCCAGGGCAGCTGACTCGTCCGCGTAAAGCGTGGCGTATTTGGTGATGCCGACCATGGTGAAGACCTTGACGAAGTGCGGCGTGAGGCCGGAGATGCCGACCTTCTGGCTGGCCTTGGCGGCCGACATCAGGACCTGGATGATGAGTGCGATGCCGGAGGAGTTGAGGTAGTCGACGCCTTTGAAGTCCAGCAGCATCACGGGGTGCAAGGTCTGGTCGAGCGCCTGGTAGGTCCCCAGCACGGCCTCCTTGCTGGCGGAGGAGATATCGCCGGTAAAGTGGATGGCGGTGACGGTCGCGCCGGAGGCTGCGGTGTGTTGCTTCTGACTGGCTTTGGTGACGGCTTGCATTGGAACTCCTGGAAGTCGGTTGGTACTTTGATTGTCGCCTGAAGGGTGGTTGGGGGCGATCGCTAAAGGTCGGGGTTCAGGCGGATAACCAGCCGGACATAGCTCTGGCCGCCGGCCGCGGGGAACCATTCGACTTCATCCACGAGCGCCTGAATCAGAAACATTCCCATGCCGCGGGCGTCGTCTTCACCGGACATTTTGCGGTCTATATCGACGGGTGCGGGCGCACTTTGGAGACCTTCGCCATCGTCCATGACTTTGACCTGCAGCTCATTGGGGTGGATGGAAAGGATGACGCCCACGGGGACCTCTGCGCGGAGCCGGTTGCCGTGCTCGATGGCGTTGATGCAGGCCTCGGCGACGGCGGTTTTCAGGTCCTCGACGCGGTCCTCCGTGAAGCCCATGAGCCGCGCCATGGAGGCCGCGGTGGACATGGCTACCTTCTCATACCCCAGCCGGGAGGGGATCTTTACTTCGACGGTCGCCGCAGGGTCTTGTGTTTTCGTAGGAGGCATCTGGGACTCCGGTGCTGAACGTTGATTGGTTGCTGCCTGGGACCTAGTTGCGGGTAAGGGTGATGGCACTCATATCATCCACCTGATGGGCACCCTGGGCAAACGTATCGAGCGTTTGCCACAGCGTGTCCAGTGTAGGCTCTGCCGGGGCAGGGCTTGTGGCGGTAAAGGTCTGGAGCAGGCGCTCCTCGCCGAACTCGTCATCGTTCGCGCCTTGGAAGACCTCCGTAAGGCCGTCAGTGTAGAGCAGGATGCGGCCGCCGGGCGCGAGGTTTGCACGCTCCACGGCATAGCGCGAGCCCGGCAACATGCCGAGCGGAGTGCCGCTGGCTTTGATCAGCGTGGGCTCGCCGGCGGGGGAAAGGAGGAAGCCCGGATTGTGGCCGGCGTTGACGAATTCAAGCTCACCGGTGGCTTGATCGAGCCGCAGGAAAATAGCCGTCACGTAGCGGCGCCTGGCTTCTTCGCCTTCCTCATAATGCTGCTGCGATAGGCGGCCGGCGAGCTCGCGCAAGGTGAGCGACTGGCGTGCGAGCGTGCGAAAGGCCGAGCGGAAGGTGGCACAGACCAACGCGGAAGCCATCCCCTTGCCGGCGACGTCTGCGACGACCATCAGGTGCGAGCCATCGGGCTCTGTAACGACGTCAAGATAATCGCCGCCGACTTCATAGCAGGCCCTTGAGCGCGCGGCGATGGAGTAGCCCTTGAGCGCGGGCATGGTCTGGGGCAGCAGGGAGCGCTGGATTCCGCGGGCAGCATCCAGGTCTCGTGCGAGCCGGGCGTACTCCAGATGGCGCTCATGATTAATTGCGTTTTCTACCGCGACTGCCGTTTGGAGGGTCAAGCCTTCCAGGAAATCGCGCTCATAGTAGGACAGATCGCGGGAGTCTGGCGGAGCCACTACAAGGTGGGTCAGGAGCTTGCCATCGCGGGAGAGAAGCTCAAAGGTGGGCAGGTCGGTGGTCGCCTCCGGCAGGGTGCCGAATCGGACCTGCGGCGTAGTGAAGAGGGCGCCTTCAAGCTCAAGCTCCAGCACGGCGATGCGCGCGGAAATGCGCAGGACCTCTTCCAGTTGAATGGTGGAGTGGACGCTGCGGGAAGCCTCCAGCAGAGCCTGCAGGCGCACCACCTGCTCGGTCAAGGAGCTATCGGGTTGCTGCGTGGTGGGCATGGAGATGCAGTATACGGCAACGGCCCGGCAGGCCCCGGTAGAATGGCTGGCATGAGCGATTTCAAGGGTAGTGCGCGGCTGACGGAACTGAAGGCAGAAGTGCTCGAAGCAAATCTGGACCTGGTGCGCGCAGGTCTGGTGCTGTTTACGTTTGGCAATGCCAGCGGGATCGAACGGGAAAGCGGGATGGTCGTCATCAAGCCTTCCGGCGTGGATTATGACAAGCTGCAGCCTGCGGATATGGTGGTCTGCACGCTTGCGGGGGAGGTGGCCCCGGGTGGACTGCGGCCGTCGTCTGACCTGCACACGCACCTGCATCTTTACCGCGAGTTTGGCGGCATTGGCGCGGTCGTCCATACGCACTCCACCTATGCGACCAGCTGGGCGCAGGCAGGGCGAGAGATCCCGCCGTATGGCACAACGCATGCCGACTATTTCCACGGTCCGGTGCCGGTCACGGAAGAGCTTACGGATGAAGAGATCAACGGTGAGTACGTGCTGAATACGGGCATCGCGATTACGCGGAGGTTTGCCGGGCTGGATCCGCTTGCGGTGCCGAGCGTGCTGGTGCGGGGCCATGCGCCGTTCTGCTGGGGGCGCAACGCGCATGAGGCCGCGCACAACGCGATTGTGCTGGAGAATGTGGCGCAGATGGCGTGGAATACAGCGCTGCTGAACTCGGTTGCGACCCCGGTATCGCAGGCTCTGCTGGACCGGCATCACTATCGCAAACATGGCGCTGCAGCGACCTACGGGCAGAAATAAAGTAGTATGATCAGCGCTTGCCGAGGGAGATAATTCGCGATGCGGAAAATAGTGCTGGCTGGTTTGCTTGGGGTTTGCTCTGTAGCGGTGGCACAAACAAAGGTGACGCCTTCTGACTTTGGTAAAACGACCGAGGGCGCAAGCGTAACGGCGTATGAGCTCAAGGACGCGCAGTTGACCGTGAAGGTCATAACCTTTGGCGCGCATGTGACCAGCGTGCTTGCCAAAGACAAGGCCGGCAATGTTGCGGACGTGGTGCTTGGCTACGCGACGCAGGATGGCTACAACGCGGACACGACGACGTACATGGGCGCGGTTGTTGGGCGCTATGGCAACCGTATTGGCAAGGGGAAGTTCTCGCTGGCGGGGCATGAGTACCAGCTGACGCTGAACAATAACGGCAACACGCTGCATGGCGGGACCGTGGGGTTCGACCGCAAGAACTGGACCGGCAAAGTGGTGCCGAACGGCGTGGAGCTGACGATGGTTTCAAAGGACGGCGACCAGGGCTTTCCCGGCACGCTGACCGCGCACGTGCGCTATACGCTGGTGGGCGACAAGCTGCGCATGGACTACACGGCGACGACCGACAAGACCACCGTCGTGAACCTGACGCAGCACGCATACTTCAACCTGGCGGGCGGTGGCGATGTACTGAGCCACGTGGTGAAGATCGATGCGCCTAAATACACAGCGATTGATGCCGGTTTGATCCCGACCGGGGCGCTGCCTGCGGTGGCCGGGACGCCGTTCGACTTCAACACGCCGACACTGATTGGCGCGCGCATTAACGCGGCCGATGAGCAGCTGAAGCTGGCTGGCGGATATGACCACAACTGGGTGCTGAGCTCGGCAGCAAAGACGATGCATGAGGCGGCCGTGGTGGTTGAGCCGATGAGCGGACGCAAGCTGATCGTGTCGACGGAGGAGCCCGGCGTACAGTTTTACTCCGGCAATTTTCTGGATGGCACCAAAACCGGCCGCGACGGCAAGCCGTACGCCAAGTACGCGGGATTCTGCCTGGAAACACAGCACTTTCCGGATGCGCCGAATCAGCCGAGCTTCGCTTCAACGACCCTGAAACCCGGACAGACGTACCGGACCAGCACGGTGTTTGAGTTCACCATCGCAAAGTAAGCTGACCGACTACGGGTAACGGTAAGCGAAGTTAGCCGTGGTCGGTTTTTTGCTTGTAGGATGAGCGGATGATGCTTGTTCGCGGCTTGATTTTGGCGGTGCTGGGCCTGGTGGGTTCGGCAGGGGCGGTGGAGCCGGGGGTGTCGCGTGAGCTGGCGCTTGCACGTTCTGCGCGAGTGTCAAATCTGCGCTACTCCGTGCTTTTTGAGCTGCGCGAGCATAGCGAGACCACAGTTGGGCATGTGAACGTGAGCTTCGACGACAGCGGGCGCGGGGACCTGGCGCTCGACTATCGCGATGGTACGGTGCTGGTGGCGCTGGTCAATCACCACGAAACGCCACTGCGCTCTGAGGCGGGACACCTGATCGTGCCGGCGGCTGCGCTGATCGCGAAGAACAACACGGTTGAGATTACGTTTCGCAGCAATGTCGCTGCGGCTGGTAAGGCCATCACTCGCTATGACGACAAGGACGATGGCAGCGAATACCTGTACACATTGTTCGTGCCGATGGATGCGAGCATGGCTTTCCCGTGCTTCGACCAGCCGGACCTGAAAGCGCAGTACCGGCTTACGCTGCACGCACCGCCGGCCTGGACTGTGATCGGCAATTCCGCACAGGTGCTGAGCGTCGTACGCGAGGGCATGCAGATCACGGAGTTCGCAGAAACGAAGCCGATCTCGACTTATCTTTTTGCGTTCGCCGCAGGGCCCTTCCAGAAGATTGAGCCAGGGGCGTTGGGGCAACCGGCAATCTATGTGCGCAAATCGCAGCTCGCGCGGGCCAGGGTGGAAGCGCCGCAGGTGCAGTCACTGACAGCGCGCGGAGTGGCCTACCTGAGCGACTATTTTGCGCAGCCGTTTCCGTTTCCAAAGTACGACCTGGTGCTGATCCCGGGTTTTCCGTTTGGCGGCATGGAGCACGCCGGTGCCACGTTTTTGAACGAGGATGGCGTGCTGTTTCGCACTGCGCCTACGCAGGCGGACTACTTCAGGCGTAACACGCTGGTCCTGCACGAGACTTGCCACCAGTGGTTCGGCGACCTGGTAACCATGAAGTGGTTCGATGACCTGTGGCTCAAGGAAGGCTTTGCGCAGTACATGGCTTACAAAGCGCTGGCGCAGCTTGAGCCGGCAAGTGAGCCCTGGAAACACTTTTATGAGGACATCAAGCCGCTGGCGTATGGCATCGATGAAACGCAGGGAACGACGCCTATCTTTCAGGTGATTCCGAACCTGAAGGATGCGAAGAGCGCTTACGGGGCCATCGTTTACCAGAAGGCGCCGGCGGTGTTGAAGCAACTCAATTTCAAGCTGGGAGAAGATAATTTCCGTAGTGGTCTGCGACTGTACCTGAAGCACCATGCCTATGCGAATGCGCAGTGGGGCGACCTGGTCGCGGCATTTGAAGCGACCGGGAAGCAGGATGTGAAAAGCTGGGCGGACGCGTGGATTCTGCATCGTGGCATGCCGCAGGTGGACGTGAGCTGGACGTGCTCGCAGGGCAACCTGCAGAGCCTGACGCTGCGGCAAAAAGACGTGCTCCCCGATGGTCTTGTGTGGCCGATAACAAACAAAGTTCATCTATCTGAGCTTGGCTCGCCCGATCTTACGGTGCGGCTGAGCTGGTCGACGGCCGAGTATACCGACACGACATTTGCCGGAAAGCCCTGTCCCGCATGGGTCTTCGCAAACGACGGGGATGAGGCCTACGGGCGCTTCCTGGTTGACCCGGTAAGCGAGCCGGCGGTGACCAGGCTGCTACGCGGCCTTGATCCGCCGGCGACGCCGGAGTATGCGCTGCTGCGTACGCAGCTTTGGGGGGCGCTGTGGGAGAACGTTCGTGGTGCCAGGAGTGCGCCGCGCAGCTTTGCAGAGCTTGCGTTGGCTACGCTGCCGGGCGAGCATGATGAGAGTCTGAGCCGAATCCAGGGAGCTCGCGTGGCGACGTCGTTGCATGCTTACCTGGGCAGGCAGAGTTCTGCCGCAGTCCTGCCCGTGGCGGAGCAGGTTGTACTTGATCGCATGCTCCTTGCATCCACAGTGGGGCTGCGCATCGTGAACTTTCGCACGTTTGTCCAGATTGCAGAATCACCTACCGCGCTCAAGGAGATCAAGGGCCTTCTCGATGGGTCCATCGTGGTCGAAGGCATGCCGTTGAAGCTGCAGGATCGGTGGAATCTGGCGGGGCATCTGATGGCAATGGCCGACCCGGACGCGGAGGAGCTTGCAGCGAAGGAGCGGGCACGTGACCGCTCAGGCGAATCGCTGAAATATGCCTATGCGGCCGGGGCTGGCGTCCCGGATTTGCGAGTCAAAGCACGATACTTCGATCAATATCTAAACGATAAGACTGTGCAGGAAGATTGGTTGAGTCAGTCGCTTCGGCCATTCAACAGCTGGAATCAGGGTGTGCTCACGACGCCATTCCTGAGCCGCGCGTTGGACGCCTTGCCGGACATCAAGGCGCACCGCAAGATCTTTTTTCTGGGCGCCTGGCTGGGCGCGTTTGTGGATGGGCAGCACACGGAGGAAGCGCAAAAGATCGTGCACACCTGGCTGGCGCGTAAGGATCTCGACGCTGACCTGCGGCTGAAGGTTCTTGAAGTAAGCGATGGACTTGACCGCACGGTGATGATTCGGCAGAGGTACCCGGAATGAAAGTTCGCGTAGGGATTGATACTGGCGGGACGTTTACGGATATCGTGCGCCTGGACGAGCGTGGGATCACGGTACATAAATTGCGATCGACGCCCGACGACCCTTCGCGTGCGCTTCTCGCCGGGATAAACCAGATTGCTGCGGGCGCGGACGCGGAAATTACGCATGGATCCACGGTCGCCACCAACGCGGTGCTTGAGCGCAAAGGCGCCCGGGTGGCGCTGATCACGACTGCGGGCTTTGAGGATGTGCTGGCAATCGGCCGGCAGACACGCGCTGCGCTTTACGACTTCCAGGTCAAAGCTCCTCGACCTTTGATTGACGCAGGGCTGGTGTTTGGAGTGCAGGAGAGGGTGGGAGCCGCAGGCGAGGTTCTGGAAGCGTTGGCCGCGGTTGAGATATTGCGTGTGGTTGGTTTGATAAGCGATGTAAAGCCCGATGCGGTGGCGGTCTGCCTGCTTCATTCCTACGCCAACGGCGCGCATGAAGCGATGCTTGCTGAAGCCCTGGTTGCTGCCGGCTTTGCTGTGTCTGTTTCAAGCCAGGTGCTGCCCGAGTACAGGGAGTTTGAGCGCTGGTCGACGACTGCGGTCAACGCTTACGTGACGCCGCTGATGGCCACATACCTTGGGCGACTCGAAGAAGGGCTGGTGGCAGAGGCGAAGCCCTCGTTGCGGATTATGCAGTCGAATGGCGGTTCGATCTCTGCCGGGGAGGCCAAGCGCGCGGCAGTGCAGACGATTCTTTCCGGCCCGGCTGCCGGCGCTGTAGGTGCGCAGGCGGTAGCGGCTGTGTCCGGATTTCACCAGATCATCACGTTCGACACGGGCGGGACCTCGACCGATGTGAGCTTGATTGATGGGGTGCTGGGGACTACGAACGACTCGATCGTGGGAGACTTTCCGGTGCGTCTGCCGATGCTCGACATCCACACCGTGGGGGCGGGCGGTGGTTCGATCGCGTATATCGATTCCGGCGGAAGCCTGCGCGTGGGGCCGCGTAGCGCAGGTGCGGACCCAGGGCCGGCCTGCTATGGCAAGGGTCTTGAGCTCACGGTGACAGACGCTAACCTGCTGCTTGGACGGTTGGACCCGGAGTACTTTCTGGGTGGGCGCATGTCGCTCGATATGGCACGTGCCCGAGGCTTGGCGGCGGAGCTTAGCCTGAAGTTGGAGCTGTGTGAATGTGATCTTACGGAAGGCATCGTGCGCATGGCAAATGCCAACATGGAGCGCGCGATTCGGGTAGTCAGTGTGCAGCGCGGGCATGATCCGCGGGACTTTGCGCTGCTTGCTTTTGGTGGGGCCGGCGGGCTGCACGCGTGTGCGCTGGCGGAGTCGCTGGAGATGCGCACGGTGCTGATCCCGCAGTATTCCGGCGTGCTGAGCGCGCTCGGAATGTTGCTTGCGGATGTGACCAGGGACTACTCGGCGAGCGTGTTGAAGGCGACTGTTGAGGTGACGGAGCACTCACTGAACGAGCAGCTTGCGCCGCTCCGTTTGAAGGCCCATGAGGAACTGACGCGGGAGGGGTTTGCAGAAAGCGACATCCTGCTGCAGGCCTCGGTTGACATGAGGTACAGGGGCCAGGCGTATGAGCTTGCAGTGCCGTTGACGCCGGACTTTGCGGCTGCATTTCATCGCCGTCATCATCAGCTTTATGGTTATGCCAATGTGGGGCGTCCAACTGAAATCGTACAACTGCGTTTGAAGGCTACCGGCCGCACGGACAAGCCGCCGCTAGCGCCGGACAGCGGTTCGGCAGAGCCGCTTGAAGCACCTGCGGCAGAGACTGTACGTCACACAGTGTTCGCTGGTAAAGAGTGGCAGACGCCGGTGTGGCACCGCGATCGATTGAAGCCGGGGATGCAGGGCATTGGGCCTGCGATCGTGATCACGGGGGATTCGACAAACGTGATTGCACCGGGTTGGCATTGGCGGATCGATGCTCCCGGTACGTTGGTACTGACCTGGGCCGCCGAAGAGGGCGCGGAGGTCAAGGATTTTGAGAGTGATCCGATCGAATTTGAGATCTTCAAAAACTTCTTTGTTTCGCTTGCGGAAGAAATGGGTGTGACGCTCTGCCGGACGGGCTTCTCGCCGAACATCAAGGAGCGGCTGGACTACTCCTGCGCGGTTTATGACGCAGCGGGGGAGACGATTGCGCAGGGCGATCACCTGCCGGTGCATCTTGGAGCGATGCCCTTATCTGTTCGCGCGGCGATCGATAGCGTGCGCATGCAACCCGGCGATATGGTGGTGCTCAACGACCCGTACCGCGGGGGGACGCATCTCCCGGATATCACTTTGGTGGCCCCTGTGTTCCTTAGTTCGATGGATGTCGAACCGTCATTTTATGTTGCCAATCGGGCGCATCATTCCGACGTAGGCGGGATGAGTCCGGGGTCGATGCCACTGGCGCGGGAGGTGTATCAGGAAGGGCTTATTCTGCCTCCGGTGCGAATTGTAAAAGCAGGCGTGGTGGATGCGGAGATTATGGCAATCGTACTCGCCAACGTTCGCACGCCGGAGGAGCGCGAAGGTGATCTGACCGCGCAGATCGCGGCGAATCGTGTGGCGGAGACCAGGTTGCTCGCGCTCGTGAAGCGCTATGGGCATGGTCGTGTCGCCTACTACGCCGCGGCCGCGCAGGACTATGCGGAGCGCATGTTGCGGCGCCGGATAAGTGACATCCCGGATGGTCGCTATGAGTTTGCGGATGCCTTGGATAACGATGGCTTCAACGATGTTCCCGTGCGCATCTGCTGTGCAGTGACGATTGCAGGCGATGCTGCGACGGTTGACTTTACCGGCACTGATGCGCAGACGACGGGAGGCGTGAACGCGAATCTGGCGATCACGCTTTCGGCAACACTTTACTGTTTTCGCTGCCTTGTGGAGGAGGATGTGCTCTACAACGCGGGGATTCGCAGGGCGGTCACGGTGATTGCGCCGGAAGGCTCTGTCGTCAATGCGCGACGTCCGAGCGCGGTAGCCGGGGGCAATGTGGAGACGTCGCAGAGGATTACGGATGTGGTGCTGGGGGCGCTTGCCAAGGCTCTGCCGCAGGTGATCCCGGCGGCTAGCCAGGGGACCATGAACAATGTGACGCTGGGTGGGACCAACCCGCGGACTGGCATGCCGTTTGCCTACTACGAAACTGCCGGCGGCGGCATGGGCGGGCGCCCTGGTCAAGCCGGAATCTCAGGCGTGCATACGCATATGTCGAACACACGCAACACCCCAGTGGAAGCATTTGAGCAGGCGTTTCCGCTGCGGATCCGCACCTATGCCCTGCGCAAGGGCAGTGGTGGCGCTGGCGAATTTTCTGGTGGAGAAGGGCTGGTGCGCGAGTACGAGATGCTCGGTGATGTGTCCGCGACGATCCTGACGGAACGCCGCAAATCGCAGCCTTACGGGGCGCAGGGTGGGGAGCCCGGCACGAGCGGTCGCAACACCATCGTGCGTGCCAACGGAGAGGTAGAGGAGCTGCCCGCCAAGGCTCGGCTGGAGCTGCATGCGGGGGATCGGCTGCGCATTGAGACGCCTGGTGGCGGCGGATTCGGACGATGAGGCTGGCCTGGCTGCGGCAGGCTCCGGCGGCTTCGCGCAAGGCGCTGCTGGCGGCCTCACTGGGCTGGATGCTGGACTCGTTCGACGTGATGCTTTACGCGCTGGTGCTGGCTTCGCTGATCGCAGAGTTTCACATGTCGAAGGCGACGGCTGGGGTGCTGGGGTCGATCACGTTGGTGGCCGCGGCACTGGGTGGCATGGTATTCGGTGTCGTTGCGGATCGCCTGGGTAGAACGCGCGCGTTGATGGCGAGCGTGCTGATCTACGCAGTGTTCACGGCGGCTTGCGGGCTGGCGCACAGCGTGGTGCAACTCACGGTGTTTCGTGTGCTGCTGGGCTTTGGAATGGGCGGCGAATGGGCCTCGGGTGCGTCGCTGGTTTCGGAATCATTTCCGCTTGAGCATCGCGGGAAAGCGCTGGGGTTGATGCAGTCTGCGTGGGCGATTGGCTATGCGCTGGCGGCGCTGGTGGTGTGGGCGGTGCTGCCGCATTATGGCTGGCGAGCGGTGTTCTTTCTGGGGATACTTCCGGCGTTGCTCACGCTCTGGATCCGGCGCAGCGTGGAAGAGCCGCCGGCATGGCGGGAGGCACAGGTCTCGTCGCGCGGAGGCACGTTCAAGGCGCTGTTTGGGCAGCGTCTGCTCGTGCTCACGCTGGGGCTTACGTTGATGAACGCCTTCTGCCTTTTTGCCTGGTGGGGCTTCAATTTGTGGGTGCCGGCATATCTATCGCTGGCTCCTGCAAGGGGCGGGATCGGTGTGCCGAGCGGCATGATGACCGCGATCATCGTCTTCATGCAGCTTGGGATGTGGCTGGGGTACGTCACCTTTGGCTACATCTCTGACCGCTTTGGGCGCGTGCGCACTTACGCCGCTTATCTGGTGGCGGCGGCTCTGCTCATGTTGGCCTTTGGTGCTGCGCGCGCGCCGTGGATGTTGTTCGGCCTGGCGCCCTTTGTGGCCTTTGCTGCGACGGGATATTTCAGCGGTTTTGCTGCGGTTACGGCGGACGTTTACAGCAGTCGCATCCGTGCCACGGCGCAAGGTTTTACTTACAACACGGGCAGGATTGCAAGCGCCGCAGCGCCGTTTCTGGTCGGCTCATTTGCTGACAAGCACGGCTTCCGCGCCGCGTTCGTGATCGCCGCCGGCGCCTTTGCCGTGGCTGCCCTGTTGATCGGGGCTCTTGGCAAGCGGCTTCGAATCGCGCAGCCATGGGATTGACTCGCGCCAGTACAGGGCGGGCCACTCAATGAGCCGCGTGGTGACATAAGCGATCGCGAAGGCGGCCAGGAGTTGAACGGCCACTGCGAGGAAGTACCCCGGCACCGGGGTGAAGTGTGCGTCTACCTTGTCTCCCAGGCCGAAGACCGCGCTATGCCATAGATACAATCCGTAGGAATAAACGCCGATCACAGAGATTCCGCGATAGATCCAGAGCTTCGGCAAAGAGCCGGAATGCTCCAGGCAAAGCACCATGAATGCGCCGCTGGTGATGTAGAAGAGCGCGAAGGTAGGCCCGTAGAGTGCGCCTTTGTACTGGCCCACGGTGACCCAGGCATCGCCACTGACACGACCCCAGAAGATGCCGACCAGGGTGAGTAAAATCAGTGGCCAGGCTCGCAGCGTAAGGCGACGGTAGAGGTCCGGCAGGAAGTGGTAGAGCAGCGCAATCATGACGCCGAAGAGCAGGCTATCCATGCGAAGCTCGCTGTGGCGCAGCGCCGCCCAGGTATGGCCCAGGCCTCCGGCAACGGTGCGTGCGATGAACGCCACGGCGCTGATGACGAGCAGCATCTTCAGGATGCGTGTGGCGTCCCAATGCCTCTGCGCGACAAAGCCGAGGAGCAACGCGAGGAAGATGTAGAAGTGCTCTTCCACGCCCAGCGACCAGGTCTGCGTGATGCTGCTGCCCAGGTAATTCTGCAGGTGAAAGAAGTTCTGCCAGAAGAAGGTAGAGGCGGGATGACGATGCGCAAACAGCTGCAGAAAGATCAGGAAGTAGTAAGCCGGCCAGATCTTGAACATGCGCCGAACCAGGAAGCGACCCGGCTTCAGTGCTCCTGTATCGCGATATTCGCGCAGCAGCAAGCCGCCGACAAGGTATCCAGAAAGGACGAAGAAAAGATCGACGCCATGGCCACCGCCGGCTGCAAGCGCGTTTGAGATGGCATCCAAAAAGCGGTTGCCCGTAACCGGCTTATGGAAGTGGCCCAGCATGACCAGCAGGATCGCGATGCCGCGGACAAAGTCAATTTCCAGCCGCCGCGGTTTTCCGGGAACCTTCATCGATTGCTCTCTCCGTGTGACGCGGCGGCCTTGCCGATCAGGGCTAGAATACCATTCCGCTGCAGCCAAAATGATGGCCGGGAACGCTTAGACATTTTCCTTGCCGAAGACTTGTGCTAATCTGTGCTACCTTCCAGGACCGGTGGAATGGAACTGTACCGCAGGCAAGCGCCCCAATGGCTTTGAACGTTTTCAAGCGACGTCCGATCCGCCTGACCCTGATTGTTCTTGCCGCGTGCTGTGCGATTGTTGCCCTGGCCGTGGGGGTCCGGGTGCAGCGCGCTCTGAAACTGGCGGCTCGGCAAAGAGTCTCAGAGTCACGCACACCTTTTAAAATTTTCCGGCTGGAACCCGGTCGCCACGCAGCATCCTTTGAACCAGTCCCGGCTGCGACAAGCTATACGTCCGGTGCAGAACTGAACGGTGAACTCTACCTGGCAGGGCCGGAAGGCCTAAGCATCCTGGCCGCAGATGGGCTCGTACGAGCACGCTTTCGGACTGGCATCGAACTTCCCGTCGCACAGATTATGGCTGTGACCACAGGCCGCCTCAAAGGAGCGTCAGAGCCGCAGGTAGTGCTCGCGACGGCAGGTGCCGGCGTGCTGGTCGTGGCGCCCGGGGGGCAGATCATCCAGCAGATGCTGCCTACCTCCGCGCAGGCTGCAGATGTGTCTGCGTTGCAGGTTCTGCCTTCCGGAAATTTGCTGCTCGGCACCCGCCAAGCAGGAGTTTTTGTATACAGCGGCACGACGCTGGAGCCGCTTGAAATCCACGGCGCGGACCATGTACAGGTGACGTCGCTTGCAGCGCTGAATGCTGCTTCCGTGCTGGTGGGGACGCACAATCAGGGCGTCTTCTACCTGCATGGCGGCACCACCGAGCATGCGAGTACGGCTGAGGGGCTTCCGGATAGTCAGGTTGAATCACTGATCATTTCAGGGTCAAAAGCGTATGTGGGCACCCCGCTCGGCGTGGCTGAATTTGCTTTGGCCGGCAGCGACTTTCGGCCGCTGCGTACGCTGCTTCCCGGCGTCTTTGCCCACGCGCTGGAGGTAGAAGGCAGCGGCGGCGAGCTTCTTGTTGGCACACTGGATCAGGGCGTACGACATGTGTCGCTGGGTGGCGCGGCACACCTTCACGAGGCTTCGATCGAGCTCGGCGGGCCATTGCAGGGTGGGCGTGTCGATAGCTTGATCGGAGCATACGCTCTGGTCGACGGCAAGCTGCAAGGCCGAGCCCTCGGGATCACCCAAGAGACTCGAAGCATGACGGACCGCAATGTTTCTGCGCTGGCGTTCGACGATCGTGGATCACTCTTCGTCGGCTATTTTGATCGTGGCTTGGACATCCTGGCGAACGGCGGCGTGACGCATTTTGAAGACGACAGCTTGTTCTGCGTGAATCGCCTGGCGCTTGATCCGCGGCGCAAAACAATTGCCGCCGCAACCGCCAATGGGCTCGTCCTTTTTGACGCGCAGGGAGCGCCTAGACAGACGCTCACCCGGCGTGACGGCTTGATCTCTGAGCACGTGACTGACGTAGCGTTCACACGTGCGGGCACGGTCCTTGCAACGCCTGCAGGGCTCACGTTTGTGAACGCGAGCGGCATGGAAAGCCTGTATGCATTTCAGGGGCTCGTGAACAATCACGTGTACGCCCTGGCCGCTGATCCAGCGACGGATCGTGTGCTGGCGGGCACGCTTGGGGGCCTGTCCCTGTTGGACCGCGAGCAGGTCGGACGCAACCTGACCGTGGCCAATTCCGGGCTGAAGCACAACTGGATCACAGCCCTGGCGCAGGATGGCCCGGGGCAGTGGCTGGTGGGTACCTACGGCGCCGGTGTCATGCGCATGGCAGACGATGGCACCTTTGCGACGATCGACCTGCCCGCCGGCGTGCCGCATGATCTGGTCATCAATCCCAACGCTCTGCTTGTCACCGCGACGCATGTTTACGCGGGGACGCTCGGCCACGGCATGCTCATCTACACGCGTGCGACGGGGCGTTGGAGCAGCGTCACTGCCGGCTTGCCTTCGTGGAACGTGACCGCGTTCGCAGAGCATAACGGAGAGCTTTACGTTGGTACGGACAACGGCCTGATGCACGTAGCGGAGGCCGCTCTATGAGGCGCTGTCTGCTGGCTCTTCTGCTGGTCGCGAACCTTGCACACGCTGACTCCGGGACACTGATCCCGAAGGACAAGCAGGCTCCGGATGCGTCGGTTTTGTCGCTCGAAGAAATGACCGTTGACGTCACGATCGACAATGGCGATGCGCATGTTTCGATCGTGCAGATATTCCTGAACCACACCGCCGCAATCCAGGAAGGAAGCTACCGCTTCTCGCTCCCGGGCGGTGCGACTGTGTCCGACTTCGCTGTGTGGGACGGGCCGGTACGCATCCCCGCAGTGATCCTGGAACGTCGCCGCGCGGAGCAGATTTACGATCGCGCACGGATGCAGGCGATCGATCCGGGTCTGCTCGAGCAGGGGGAGCGCGATACTGTCGATCCCAAGGATACCGCTGCGTTTACGGCCAAAATCGCGCCCATCCCGGGCTATGGCACCAAGCGCCTTGAGCTCGAGTATCACCAGCGGCTATCGACTGCCAACTTCGCGCAATTCTTTGCGCTTCCGCTCAAGCCGGATGCCGGCGAGCAACAGACGGCGCACCACTTCAAGCTGCACTTTGCCGTTCATTCGGCACAGGTGATCGAAAGCATAGAAAGCCCCGCAAAGGCCTTTCCGCTGACGATTGAAAATCCGCATACGGTAGAGGCCACTTTCGACCAGAAGGACTTTGCCTTTAACGAGGATTTCCAGGCCACGTGGCATCTGAGCGCCGCGGGGGCCGATCAGCTTGCGGTGATCACCCACTATGATCCACAGGCTCATTTGCCGACCGCAGCCGACCAGGCCCCTGACAAGCCGATCGCAGAGCCCGCCTTCTTTGAGGCGACTCTCCTCCTGGCCGACCCCACGCCCGCCAAGGCGGAAAATGTGCGGCCACGCACCCTTGTGCTGCTGTTCGACAACTCACTTTCCATGCAGTGGGAAAAGCTGGAACGCAGCTACACCGCACTTGAAGGGACGCTGCGCAGCCTGCATCCGGGTGACCAATTCAACGTGCTGCTGTTCAATCAGACGGTCAGTCCGTTCCAGCCAAAACCCATTGCGGCGACCTCTGAAAGCACCGCGCAGGCTCTCGAGTTTGTTCGGCGAAGCCATCTGCGAGGCGGCACGGACCTGGCGCGCGCGCTCGATGCCGGACTGTCGCAGGCGACAAACGAAAACACAAGTCTGGTCCTGTTTACCGATGGTGGCTCTGACCGTGGCGCGACCATTCTGCCTGCCAGGATTGCCGCGCAATATGCTGCAAAATGGAAGCAGTCCGCGCACCCGCCGCACACGGTCGTGTTCGCTGTCGGCGATGACGCCAACGTCACCCTGCTGCGGAATCTTTCCCATTCCGGCGGGTTCCTGGAGCAGGTGCTTTCCACCGAGCCAATCGAGTTTCACCTGAGGTCTTTCCTTAGTAAATTGACGCACACCCCGGTCAGCGGACTCACCTTTGCAGCGCCCGGCGCAAGCCTTGTTTATCCACTGGAAGACGCGGTGTATCCGGGCTCGATGGCGCAGTGGGTGGGCCAGTTCAAGCCAGCTTCCGGAGCGTTACAGGCAAGTGTAAGTGGCAGTCGTGATGGGCAAACGTTCACCGCCAAAGCGGATGCAAGTGGCACGCCGCGCGCGGATCATCCGCAGTTGCCCAGGCTGTGGGCGCAGGCACGGGTGAACGCGTTGTTGGCCCAGATCGATCGCGAGGGCGAGTCTGCCGCGCTGATCGACGAAATAATTCGCCTGTCGCGTCGCTACAAATTCGTCACGCCTTATACGAGCTTCCTTGCAGTGCCTCGCTCCTTGCTGCGACCACGCGTGATCCGTCCCGGTGATCCGGTCCTTCGCGTGCGTACGGATGCAGCCATCACCTCGGTCATCGCGCTCTTTCCGTTTGGCCTGACCAAGCCATTGCGCCATCTAGCCGGCGAGGACTTGAAGGCGCCCGGCGACGCAGCCAATCGTCTGTGGGAGACCCGTTTCCTTGCTCCTCCGGGCATGTCGGACGGCACCTATGCGGTGCGCCTGATCCTGCGAGACAAGACCGGCAATACCTACAACGAGGCCAAGACTTTCGTCATCGCGAGCACCCCGCCGGTGGTCAGACTACAGCTTGCACGCACTTCGCTGCACCGTGGAGAGAGCCTGGAGCTACGCGCGTCCGCGACTGCCGGCACGCGCACTCTGGTCGCGCATCTGCAGGGTGCGGCCCCGGTCACGCTGCGCTGGAATCCGCGCGTGCTTACCAATACGGGCACGCTGGTAATCCCGGCTGAGCTTCCTGTCGGACGTTACACGCTGACCGTTACAGCAGAAGATGTCGCGCACAATCTGGCGACGCAGGAGGTGCCGATCGATGTCATTCCGTAGGCACCTCCGCACCTTCGCTTGCGTCGCGCTGGCTGCCACAGCGTTGAGCGCCCACGCGACTTTACCGGCCTGGCTCCAGCACATCGTTGGCGCGTCCTCCGTGGAGGCGGCGCTCTACCGCACGATGCACCTGCCGCAGGCGGACGTACTTTATCCGCGGCCGCCCAAGGAAGCGCAGGGCGAGCTTGCGCGACAGATCAGCACCAGCCCCGAGCAGGCCGAGTTGTATGCCCTGCGCGCCCGCACGGATGAAGCTGCGCTTGACGTAGCAGCGGCCGAGCAGGATTGGAAGCAATACGCCGCGCGAAGCAAAGACAGCACCGCCGCCAAGCTGGAGCTGGCTAATTTCTACCGGCGTCGGCTGGAGACGGCGAAGGAACTTAACGTACTTTGGGAGGTCGCAACTGCCCAGAATCCGCAGTCTGAGAAGTACGCCGATCCGGCCAAGCAGCGGTCGTGGCTTGCCTTCAATCGCTCGCTCGATCTAATCGCCCGGCAGGGATTGCCGCAGGCGGAAACAACCGCGACTTACGACGCCTTTTTGACCCGCTACCCGGACCAGCCGGCGGTCTACGCGCGGGCCATGCAGGCCTCGCTGGAGGCGGAAGACTACACTGCCGCACAGGCGCTGATCTCGCGTTACAGGCTCGCTTTTCCCAAGGATGCGGCGTTTCCCGTTCGGGCACAGGCGCTGCTTGAATACAGTCGCGGCAACATTGATCGCGCCCTCGCGGTGTATGAGCAGGCCTACCAGCCGCTGTGGCCGGCCGACCTAGTCAAGAGCTATTTCGCTCTTTTGGAAGAAGCCCATCGGCAGCGCGCATTCGTCGCAGCGGCACGCGCCACGCTGGCCGCGAACCCCGACGGCCCAGCTGCGCTAAATGCTTTGACGCGCATCTTCTACTACGATCAGCAGGGCGGCCGCCTGCCCCAGGCTCAGCAGACGCTTGATACGTTTCGCATAGCGCGAGAGCAGCGCGGCGGCGCCTGGACGCCCGAGGATCTAAACACGCTTGCGACGCTCGAGCGTGCGACCGGCAACTATGCAGAAGCCGCGCGCTACAACTACGCTTTGGCCAGCGCAAGTGGCAGCTTGCCGGATGGGCAGCCGGCGGCTCAGGCCGGGCTTGGTGCCTTGACGGATATCTTGCTCAGCGCGCCGGAGCAGCCGCTCGCTTTTGGTGCCGGAAATCTGTCGCTCTATCGCGATATTGCAACGCTCGATCAGGGGCCGGGCTACTGGAATGGCATCCTCTCGCTTTGGCTCAACGGCACTTCACCCGCCAGCGAGTACCAAGCCGAAAACGAGAAGGCTCAGAGCTACTTCCATCGAGCCAAGGCAGCCGAGTTGCTAGCCCAGCTGGATGCGAAGTTTCCCGGCGCACCCCAGCGTGCCACGCTGCATGCGCAACTCATACAGGCGCTCACGCAGTACGGTGAGCCGCAAGCCATAGTCGATGCCGGCAAGCGTTATCTCTCCGACTTTCCCAATTCGCCGGCGCGCGTGGAAATTGGTGGTTTGATCGCCGATGCCTACGCACGACAGAACGATTCTGCCGCTGAATTCAAGCTCTATGAGCAGCTGCTGGATGAGCTGGCCGCAGGTGCCAACGGCATGCCGCTATCCGCTGCCGGCGTGGGGCCCGCGCCACTCTCAGTCGACGATCCGCAAGCCGCTGCGAACGAGACGCTTAAGCCGAAGTCCTCTGCCTTCGCGCTCGATACGCTTACCACTGTCCGCACCTCCACGCCTGAAGCCCAGCAGTATAGCCAGCTTCTGGATCGGTACCTTGCGCGTCTGACTGCAACACATCGCTTGCCTCAGGCGTTGTTGGTGCTGCGCCATCAACTGGATCACAATCCCGCGGATCCGGCGTTGTATGAACGGCTTGCCAGCTTCCTGCAGCAGAACAATCTGACCGGTGAGCAGGAAGCGCTCTACAAGCAGGCTGCCGCGCGGTTCCAGGAACCAGGCTGGTATGACAAGCTGGCACGGTTCTATCTCCGTCAGCAGAATAAGCAGGCGTTCACCGCGCTGACTCGTCAGGTTACAGACATCTTTTCCGGAACAGATCTGGACCCCTACTTTGCTCGCGTGCGCGACTTCAGCGACCCCGCACAGGGTGGCCCCGCGCTGGCGATGCAGCTGAACCTTTACGCCGCCAAGCGCTTCCCGCATGACTTGGTCTTCATAAGAAATCTGCTGTCCGCGTACCAGAGCAAGCCCACTGAAAACGCCACAGCGTACGAGGCCCTTCTACGCAACAGCTGGTGGGAATCTGACGATCTGCGGCAGCAGTTCTTCGCCTACCTGAGCCGCACCGGCAAGCTTGAGCGCGAGCTGGCAGCGCTGACGCCTACCGACGCAAACCCCGCCGCAATGCGCGAGCAAGCCGAGCTTGAGATGTGGTCCTCGCACTTTGAGCAGGCCTCTGCACCGCTGGTTTCGCTTTCAACGCTCTATCCGGCAGAGCCAGAGCTCGACGACCGCGCCGTCAGCGTTCTGCGCTCGCTGGCCTATCTTGACACCACGCCAGCCTCGCTTCAACAAGCCGTCGCGATCGAAACGAACCTGCTGCGTGCGCTGCCTGATTCACCGGATCGCCTGGCCACACTGGGCGATCTCTATGCCGAAGCCACCAGTAACGCGGGCGAAGATCTGCAGCACGCCGAGCCCTATTGGCGCCGCATTCCTGACCTGCACCCGGGCGCTCCGGCCGGCTCGCTCACTGCGGCAACCATCTTCTGGGACTACTTCCAGTATGACGACGCGCTGGCCCAGCTGACGTTCGCACGCCAGCGCTTTCACCAGCCCACGCTGTACGGGTATGAGGCTGGTGCGATAGAAGAGAACCGCCGCGACTCTGCCGCTGCCATACGGGAATACGTCGCGGTCGTCGTTACGCCCCCTGGGCGCCGCTACTTCCTGCTTTCAGTGGATGCCGCGGTCGACGCACTTGAAAAGCTACCTTCAGACGCGGCCGATAGCAACCTGCAATCTACCGCGCAGAGCCTTTTCAACGCGACCGAGGCGCGCGAGCGTCTGCTGGTCCTGGCCGCGCGGCCTGCCACCGCCAAGCTTGTCGATGAGGCAACAGCGGCAGCCCTCAGCAACGCCGGCACGGCCGCCCTGATCTTGCGTGCGGATGTCTTGCTCGCTCAGCACCGACCGGCGGAGTTGCCGCCTCTGCTCAACGCCGCGCTGGCTCGTGCGACGACCGTGGAGCAAGCCGAAGCTATCGGGCAGCTCGCACGCGATCACGCCCTGCAGCCGGATGCTGAAGCTAACCTGAATGAAGTGGCCGTTCACCTTGCGGACGGCGATACCACGCAGACTTATGCAGCGAAGAAAACCTACGCCCTGAACGCGGTTTATCAGGCTGCACTCATGCGCCAGATCGCTTTGAGCACGGATCCCGTCGCTAAATTGGAATACCAGTATCAGCTCGTCGCAGCCTATGAGCAGCGCAAAGATCTGGATGATGCGGGCAAGCTGATTGCCGCAACCTACAAGGCCAATCCACGCATCCTCGGCGTCGTGCGCGCAACAGTCGATTACTACAATCGCAACGTGCAGCCCAAGTCTGCGATTGATACGCTGCTCGATGCAGCGAAGGCCGCGACACCCGCACTGGCTCGCAGCTTTACTCTGGAAGCCGCGGCCAAAGCGAATGATTCCGGCAGCTACGCACAGGCCCGTTCGCTGGCTGAATCGCAGCTGGCCGCAACGCCGTATGATCCGCAGGTGCTTGGTCTTATCGCCGCAAGCTATGCGCGTGCGAACGATAATGCCGGCCTCAAATCGTTTTACCTGGCGCACTTGAGTTCGGTAAAAACCGCTGCGCTCGCGCCCGACGAGCGCAAGGCCGACACGGCTTTGTTGCGTCGTGGTCTGATTCTCGCGCTCACTGCATTGAAGGATTACGAAGGCGCAACCGATCAGTACATCGCGCTTCTGTCAGCCTATCCGGAAGATACCGGGACCGCGCAGGAGGCCGCGCTCTACGTCCTTCGTTACAAGCGCCAGCCGCAGTTGCTCGACTTCCTGCAGAGTACCGTCAAGCAGTCCCCGCGGGACTCTCGCTTTGCTATTCTGCTGGCCCAGACAGAGACCACCTTTGAGGATCTGCCGGCAGCTCTAGCCGCCTACAGCCAGGCAATCAGTGTGCGTAAAGATCGCGCCGATCTCTACCAGGCTCGCGTCGCGATTGGGCTCCGCCTGCAGCAACTGGACCCCACCGCCGCCGACTACGATCGCTTATATCTGCTCACCTACAAGGACCCCCAGTGGCAGGTTCGCCTGGCCGAAATTCGCGTCCGCCAGCAACGCAATGCAGACGCCGTCAAAGCCCTCAAAACTGCCTACATTGATGGCCGCCCGGCTCTCGCACAAAATCAATTCACAGTGGCCGCCCAGTTGCTCGAGTGGAACCTGATCGAAGAGGCTCGCACCTTTGCAGACGCTGGCCGCGCGCTCGCCGGCCCGGCCTTACTCACCGCGACAGACCCCGCCAACGCCGCCACGTACGCCCGCATCCTGACCCGCCAGGGCCACGCGACCGACGCCCTCAGCACTCTGACTACGCTTCGCAAGGCAGCTGACGCAGCCCCCATCTCCAACTCCGCCATGCTCGCCGAGCTTGCAAAACAGGGTCTGGAAGAATCGGATGCCGCTGAGTTTCGCAAGACCTACACCGAAGAGCGCCACGCCACCATCAAGACCAATTACAACGCTGCAATCACCGCTCTCGGCAACACCATCGACACCTACTACACACCTGAGCAAAAGCTGGCTTATGCCCAGACCCTCGACAAGCTCCACACCACAGACGCGCCTCAGGCCCTTGCCGCCGCCACCGCCGCGCACCTCACGGACCGCGAAGCGCTGTGGCGCAAACAGCAGCTCCTCACCCTGCCTGCCGCAGCCCAGTCAGAAAACCTCGCAGCCTACACGCACCTTCAGCAGAGCCGCCTGGCCTTTGCCGACCTGGCTGAAACTCTGGAGCTCTACGCCGCACGGCTAGCCCCGGATCAACGCGTCGCTCCTCGCCATGAAGCCGCGCAAGCCTGGCACGACGCCGGCACACCAGAGGCTCTTACGCATGAGCTAAAACTGGCCCGCGCCTTTGCACTCGCCGGCGATGTCGGTGTCCGCGACCACTTCCTCGATCTCCTGCTGCGCCACGATGCCGCCGCCTACAGCGCGCTCACCTCCAGCGCCAACGAGCCGCTCGCAGATGCCGCCGCAAACTACGTCATCGCCCACGGCCAGCTCGGTCAGGCCATGGTTGCCGTCAACACCCGCGCCAAACACATCGCCAGCAAGCCGGAGCTCTGGGCGACCGCCAACATCGCCGTTGTAAGCCTTTACCTCGCACCCCAGAGCATGGACGCTCAAGAAGCCTTCAACACCGTTCTGCAGCCGCGGGCCACCATCGCTGAGCGCCTTGCTCCAAACCCTGCCACCACGCTTACCGGCGCCCAGTGGTTCGCATTTGCCAGTCGCTACGGCATCGCGCAATTAGCAGCAAAAAACACTTCTGAGGCGGAAGACGTTCTGCCCGCGTTGCTGGAGCAATCACCCACGCTGCCAGGGCCCTACGTCGATCTCGCACGCACCTACGCAGAGGCCGGCAACGTTCCCGCCGCGCTCGCCGAGTACGCCCACGCCTTTGAGCTCGCGCCCAATCAGCCTCAGCTCCACAATGAAATTGCGGTGCTCCAGTCGCACGCCGGCAACGCCGCAGCCGCGCTTGCCGAGTGGCGCCTGGCCCTCGACCTCCTGCGCCGCACCGTCGCGCGCAACAGCTTTTCAGAAGATTTCTACAGCACCTTCAAAACCACGCTTGATCAGTTGGGTCAGCGCAAACTTACCGCCACCCTGCAGCCGCAAATCGACGCGATCCTCGAGCCCGAGCTCAAGCGAAACGGCAACTACCGCTCGAATGAGCTGCTGCAAGCCGTGTATCAGGCCTCCGCGACGCCACAGCAGGGAACCACCCACATCCTCGCGCTCAGTGCCTCTGCAGCCAACCCGGAAGTGGTGCTGGAAGACCTGCACGCCGCCGCCTGGCTTGACCTCCCGTCCAGGCAAACCATCCTCGCCCGCCGTCTACAGCTTGCCCAAACCGCAAGCCCCTCAGCCTCAGCCGCCGACGCGCAGACCGACTACGCTGGCCTGCGACTTCAGCTGCTTGAAAGCTACCTTGCCCTTGGCCAAACTGCCCAGGCACAGGCGCTGCTGGACAGCATCCCGGCCACACAGCAAACCGTGCCCGGGCTGCAGGCTGTCCGTGTTCGCATCGCTGCACGCACGGGTAAACTCCTCGCCTTGCTCGCTACCTACACTGCCGCCCCGGACACCGCGCCCCCGCTCGACATTCTCACGACAGCCGCTAACGCCCTCATCTCCGACCCAGCCAACGCCCTCCTGATTCGCCAATACGTCTTCGACCAGAAGCAGCTCACCAATACCCTCACTGCCGCGGACTTCCTCTCGCTCGCCCAGTCCCTCCTCGCGACCGGCAATCAGCCCGCCGCTCTCGCGCTCCTGAACCGCCTCGCCTTCCTGCCCTCCACGACGCCTGACCCCAACGCCAACCTCGATGCCGCCGCCGCCCTCCTCGAATCCACCAGGCACGCAGCAGATGCCGCCCCCTTCCTTAAGTCGCTCGTCTCCGCTGCTCCGTGGAACGCTGATTACCGCCTGTGCCTCGCCAAAGCCACCGCCAATCCGGCAGCCTTTGCAGCCCTTGCCCGAGACTCCTCAGCACCCTACCAGCAACGCGCGGAGGCTGCGCTTGCGTTAGCTGCAGCCGGGTCTCAGCAGGATCTCGGCAGCGGGGAACTTACGTTGCTCACCGCTTCGCATCCCGCGCCGGAAGCTGCGCGCCAGCCCTACTACCGCGCCGCCCGGATTGCCGCCGCCGCTGCTCCAGACGCAGACAGCAAAGCTCTGCTCCGCGAAGCCATCGCCATCCAGCCGGACGGGAACGACGCCACCCGCGTGCGCTTCCTGCTGCTACAAAGCTCGCTCGCAGACGTCAACCCCGCATTCCCGCTCGCTGTCCTGCGCGACCTGCTGCAACAAGGCAGCGCTGAGCAGACAACGGCAATCGCAGAAGACACAGCAGACACCGAAGACAGCGACCCCATTCCCGCCAGCCCGGACGACCCCTCCACCGTTACTCTCCCCACGCTCGCCACAAAATTGCCTCTCAGCAGCCAGGTCCTTCTGGCCACTCAGCTTAGCGCCGCCTTTGACCGCGATCGCGACCTTGATTCCGCCATGGCCTGGCAGCTTGCCGCCGTCCAGCTCGACCAGCAGAACCCCCACCCTGAACCAGCGCTCGCCAATCGAGTTGACCAACTACGCCGCGAGCGCCGGCTCGAGGCCGTCAACGCCACCCGCCGGCCTGTCATTGGCGCAGACCTGCGACGCCCCACCAACGTTCGCCCTCGCCTGACCCTCGCCCAGCTCCACGCAAAGGAGACGCCATGAAGCGCCCCATCCTGCTCCTGCTTTTACTCAGCGCGCTCACTGCCTGGGCCTGGCAATCGCGCCCACGCGCCACCCCGCCCACGCTCGCGGCCATGCTCCCCCAGGGCGCTCTGCTCACCATCGAAAGCCCTGACTTCGCGCAGCTCCTCACAGACTGGAACACCTCCCCGCAAGCCAAAGCATGGCTCGCCGGCGATAACTACAAAGTCTTTTCAAACTCCCGCCTCTTCGGCCGCCTGTCGGACGCGCAGGACCAGTTCTTCGCCACCGCTTTCGCCGGCCTCGGCAAGACCCAGCAAGCCCCGGAATCACCGCAGTTTCTGACCCAGGTCGCCGGTAAACAGAGCATCTTCGCCTGGTATTCCGTCGGCAATCTGGAGTTCCTTTACATCACCCGCATGGCCTCCGCGCAGCAGCTCCAAAGCGCCCTGCTGCAGCAACGCAGCCATTTCCAACAGCGCCAATCCGCTGGCATCTCTTTCTACGTCCGCACGTCGAAGGACCTCCCCGCACGCACCGTAGCCTTCGCCACCGTGCCGGATCCCGGCGGTCAGGGCGACCTCCTCCTGCTCGCCACTCGAGAAGACCTCCTCGCCAACGCTCTCACCCTCATCGCCGGCGGCCCCGCTACCAACGCGCTAACCGCCGAGCCCTGGTACGCCGAAGCCAACGCAGCGCTCAGGCCCAAGGACGTGGCCAAGCAAGACCCCAGCCTCCACATGGTCCTCAACCTGGAGCGCCTGGTCCCCATGCCGTATTTCCGCAGCTACTGGATCCAGCAGAACCTCACAGAAATGGCCCAGTACCGCGCCGCCGCCGCCGACCTCTACCGAGCCCCGGACGCCTTCCGCGAAGAGCGCGTGCTGCTCCCCAAAGACTCCCCCGCTCCCCCCACCAACATACCTGACCTGGCCGCGCTCGCATCCCTCGCCCCCGCAGAAGGTGTCTTCCGAGCCACCGCCACCCAGGATCCCGCAACAGCCATCGCGGCCCTTGAAGAAAAACTTCTGGGCCGCCCGCAGCGCGTACAGCAAGTGGCCGAGCAGGCCCCCGAAGCCGGCCTGACCCCCACCGCCGCCGGCACCGTCACCGACCTCGAAATTCGCATCGACACCCCCGAGCCCGTCTCCGCAACCTTCTCGAACGAAGCCCTCGCCACAGCCTTGAAAACCGCCGGCTTCGACGCACTCCTCACCTACTCCTCCGCCACCCAACCCACACTGCAGGCCCCGCTCTGGGTGCCCACCCACAACGCCATCGCCCTCCACGCAACGGGCCAGTGGGACGCTACAAAGCTCCAGTCAGCCCTGCAACAAGCCCTCCGTGGCAACCTCACCACCGGAACCCTGGGCATAGAGTTCCACCCCACCACCAACGGCATTTTCGCCCTCACCGGCCCGCGGCCCCTCTACCTCAGCATCCAGGGCCACACCGTCCTCCTCGCAGACGACCAGCCCCTTATCCTCTCCCTCCAGACCCCCACCGCCACACTCAAAACGCCTGCGTCCGCCACCCTCATCGCCGGCTTCAACCACACTGCCCAGCGAGCCCCCTACGCCCGACTTACCTCCCTCATCGACGGCACTAACTCCACACCCATTCCTTCCGATACTCCCAGAACCCCCGCCTACTTCTCCCAGAACCTCCGCAGCCTCTCAGACTCCTTCGCCGCCCTCCAATCCGAGCGCATCACCCAATACCCTCAAGACCAAAACCTCCACCAAACCGTCCTCTACCAATGGCACCCACAATGAGTTGCAAGCCTTTCTCACTGTTCGTCTGGCGTCTCAAAACCAACAAATGACAATGCCCCAACATCGCTAAGAAGTAACGCGGTGTTGGGGCCTGGTACCTTGAGCAAGACCCGTCGAACATCAGCAGTCGCCGGAGTACACGGTGTCTGTATCAGGATCGTAGTATTCGCCTGTGCAATCTGGGGGATAATAATAGTATGGCGGACCAGTTTTGCCTCCACCTCCACCTCCACCTCCACCTCCACCTCCACCTCCACCTTTCGGCCCTGTCCCGCCAGGCGGCGGGTTGGGAGCGGTGTATGTGATTTTAGAAGCGTAAGTAGCGGCCGTTGAAGTGTCACAACTGGTTGGCGCTAAGGTAGGTGGAGACTGGCCAGTACCATTCGTCCCAGTGAGTGGATTCATTGCTGATGCGTTGGGGCCAGGTGGCGGGGCCGAGCCTTTCGGATAATCTCCGAATCCCATCAGGTGACCGATCTCATGAACCATAACTTGGCCGAACCCGGTGTTGTAACCAGGCTGGCTCGGATCGTAAGCAGAGGTGCCCGAAGATGAAGCATTCAGATTTAGCGTAACAGTTGCTGGATTCAAAGAGTTGATCGTTCCGCCGTTTGGAGTAGTCGTGTTTGCTGCAGCTGAGCCAGAATAGCTTGTATTAGCCGTAACAGTGATCGTCGCAGGATGAGATGAGTCAGCAGGAAGAAACTGTGTGCCATCACCGCCAGGTCCGGCATTCGCTGTATTCCAGGCCTGGAATGCGTTCGTAATTTGCGTCTGAGGAGTATCACCGCCATTAGCGCCAGCCGCAATTCCTTGTGCGCTCGCGTCAACTTGGTAATAGTTCACGCTACCAGGAGGAACGGCGGTCTGCCCTTGTGGAGCCTCGTTCGCACACTGAGCATGGGCGTATAAGCAAGTCGACATAAATAGGCAATAAATCAACAAAAGAAACTTAGGTCGGTTTGCATTATTAGATACATTTGCAATCATCGCGCCCCTCCTGTTCCAGCTTGGAGAATCGAACTGGTCAGGGCTGCGATGAAGCTGGGGATGTCATTCACAAATTCGGCTGCTGGCATCTGAACAGTCGTATGAAGCGGCACAACGTGATCTGCCGTGATGTTGAATCCCTCAAGCCCAACAGGAACATAAGAGTTAGAAGAAGGTAGGTATTTGAGAAAAAAGACATAGGAATCGCCTATCTTCAAATTACTAATATTTGGTAAGTAGGCCTTGAGTAAATGCCCGTCGCTGCGCACTACTCCGCCCGGGGTCAGGATCGTGATCTCGGAACCTGCTTCAACGGATTTTGGGTTACCTTTTAAGACAGTGTCGATCGCGAATTGGGAGTCGGTGATTATGAACGACTCCTTGCTGTTTAGAGACGAGATATTTGAGAGGACTCGGCCGGTAACAACAATGTCACTTTGTTTTGTCGCCCGTTTGACACCTAGATCATCGAAGGATTCGTTGGTGCAGGTTGTGCATCGAAATTCTTGCTCATTGATGACCGGGGATAGAACAACGTCGCCATTTGTAGATCGCGCTCTTTCCCTTAGGTTTGGCCAATAGTCCCAATCGGCAAAGTAGCTTCTGTTTACCTCAAGTCGCCTTATTCTCTCTTCTTGACTTATGCGTTGTGCGGCTAACGGCAATGATGCACACAGGACTATGAGTAGTGCAACTACTTTGAAGTTTCTCAACTAAATTCTCCTCCACTGTTTGCAATCTTTTTGCAGGGTGGTGAAATGCTATCACAGAGAGATGCCGCACCATGGTGTTTGCAAATGTCCTCATGCTTTTTGGCGACCAGTGTACGTCGGAGGCCACACCCGCCCGCACCCAACCCCCAACCCAAGCGACTACCCCTTCTACGCCGTAACCTGCCAATACTGCCTCCGCCACCCCGAGCTCTGGACCCGCACTCTCCCTTTAGCCCCCAAAAACGAGTCCGCCCGCATAGCCTGGAACCGCACCCACGGATGGTCCGCCATCCCCTCCAACACCCACACCAAACTTGGCGACACGCTACAGGGGCAGGGAACCGGCCACGGCGTAGGCCTCTGCCAGCTGGGCGCTGCGGATCTCGCCGCCCAAGGTCAGACCGCCGCCCAGATCCTCGCGCACTATTACCCCAACACTACCCTCCGCAAGCTCCCCTAAAGGCCAGAAGAAGCGGCCAGCATGATCCCTGGCGGTCCCAGTCAGGCCTTAGCCTGCTCTGCCTCCAGCTCCGGCCGCTCTGTCCCTTCCATCAACCCCAACACCGCCTCATACAGCTTTCGCCGCATCTCAAACCGGTCATTTGCCCGAGTCACAAAGCGGATCAGCACATCCACTCCCGCCGCCGAGGTCGGCCGCAAATCCACCGTGGGCGCAGCGCTAAAGTGTGCGAGCGCGTTCTGCCGCGTGGCTGACTGCCACTCCCGCTCCGCCTCTGCCGTATCGTTCGTTGTCACGTGTTCGACCAATGCCTGCATGCGCTTGATCAGCTCATACGCATCCGCCGTGGCGGGTATGTTCAGCACAATTTCGTCCCACATCCACTGCCCGTGCGTGCTGAAGTTGAAGTACCGTCCGCGAATCGCAAAGCTGTTCGTAAAGCCCACGCGCCGCCCCGTCGGATGTCCTCGGCTGGTCCAGTTTCCGGTCTCCAGCAGCGTCGTCCGAAACAGCCCAATCTCTGCCACCTCCCCGCCCACGCCATCAATCTCGACCCAGTCGCAAACCCTGATTCCGTTGCGCCCCATCAGCACAAACCACCCTACAAACGCCAGAATGTAGTCCTGAAACACAACGGTAAGCCCCGCGCCGGCGAGCCCCAGGATCGTCGGCGTCTGCTCCGGAACGCCAAACACCACCAGCAGGATGGCGATCGCCGCCAGCGCTTCCACCACCACGTTCAGCAGCGTCCGCAGCGTGCGTGCACGGCGTTGATCCGTATGCTCCAGCCGCCCCAGCAAAGCGCGTCCGCTCATCATGCAAAGCACCGCCGCCAGCACAATAAACACCACCCACGCCAGCGATTGCACGACCAGGTGCGTCACCAGTTTGTGCTGCAGCCAAACCTGCGTCTCCCACTGCCCGTACACGATCGCCAGTTGCTGCGAAGTCCCTTCCCGGTCGTCCAGAATGCTCATCACCACGCGCTTGGCCGCGGCCGCTTTCAACACCGCCACGCGCGTGCTGCCATCCACCGCGCTTGCCGCCCCGGGCCGCGCCTGCGAAACCTGCGTCTGCATCGCGACCGAGCCCTTCTCCAGCTTGTCGTGCTGCGCCGCAAAGCTCTTGGCGTCCTCAAGCGCCTGCACCCGCGCCTGCTCAATCAGCTTCACGCGCGAACGCTGATCCAGCCACGCGTTCAGCCGCCCGGCCAGCGTCCCATAGCGCTTCGCCGCCACCACCGCGGAATCCTTCTTCGCACTCTCGCCCGCCTTTTTCATCGCGGCATTGCGAGCCTCCAGCTCCTGCTGAATATCCCCCCGGCGGTCGCCCGATTCCCGCGCCAGGTCTCCCATCGCATCCGTCAGCTCATCCTGGTCGAGCCCCAGTTGTGCCTTCATCACATCCAGATCGTCGCCCTCCGCCGCCACCGCGCCGGCAGTCTTGGCCGCGGCGGTCAGCGCATCCACGCGCGCCTGATCGTCCTTGACCAGGTCCTTCAGCTCAGCGACCTGCCTCGCTTTGTCCCCTGCCTCCCCGGTCAGCACGCGTTGCTGCATCGCCGCCTGGCGCAGCGCCTGCGCAAACGCCTGGTCGACTTCGTGGTCGGAAAGCCGCTCCGCCTGCTGCGCAAACGCCTGCTCCTCGCCACTCACGGCAAGCGCGCTCAGCGTCTGTGCCGTCAGGTACGGCCTCTGGTCCACGAGCCCTGTTTGCCCACCACCTGCGTTCTTACGCAGAAACGCCAGCTGCTCCATCGTCCCGCGCGTCCAGTAAAGCCAACCCAGCAACACCACCAGTACAACCGCCGGCACTACCGCAATCCAACGACGCATTTCCATCCCCTAACTCTACCGGGCGCAAAAAACAATTGTCATCCTGGGCGAACTCCGTCAGCTTTCATAGGCGGACGCAAGCAAAGGTTTTAGATCAATTCTCCGCAAACACAACAAGCCCCGCGGCCGTGTTCACCTCGTCACGCCACATCAACTTCCTGCATCTACACTCAGACCATGCAAATTGCTTCGGTCGGCACCGCCTTCCCGCCCTACAAGTACACCCAGGCCCAGGTCTCCGCAATGCTCGTCGAGCGCTGGGGCGCCAAGCTCCCAGAACCCCGCCTGCTCACCCGCCTGCACGCCAATTGCGGTGTAGACACCCGCTACTTCGTCCACCCGCTTGAGCATTACCCCACCCTCCAGGGCTTCAAAGCCAATAATGACGAGTGGATCACCGCTGCCGTCGATCTCGGCGAGCAGGCCATCCAGCAGGCCTTTGCGCCCCTTGGCATCACCGCCGCGGGCATCTCGGCCATCTTCTTCGCCACCGTCACCGGTATCGCATCCCCTACCATCGACGCCCGCCTGATCAACCGGCTCCCCTTCTCGACCAGCGTCAAGCGCACCCCCATCTTCGGTCTCGGCTGCGTCGCCGGTGCTGCCGGAATCGCGCGCGCCAGCGACTATTTGCGCGCTTTCCCAGACCAGATGGTCCTGCTCCTGAGCGTTGAGCTCTGCTCGCTTACCTGGCAGGACGACGACCAATCCGTCGCCAACCTGATCTCCACCGGCCTTTTTGGCGATGGCTGCGCGGCCGTCGTCCTAGCCGGCGATAACGTAAAACTCCCCGGCAAGGGCCCTGAAATCCTCGCCACCCGCAGCACGTTCTACCGCCACACCGAGCACGTCATGGGCTGGGATATCCGCGACACCGGGTTCCGCATCGTGCTCTCGCCTGACGTCCCCAAGGTGGTCCTTGAAAATCTGCGCGGCGACGTAGAGTCCTTCCTCACCAGCCAGCACCTGAACCTCGCCGACATTCAAACGTGGATCTTCCACTCCGGCGGCCCCAAGGTCCTGGAAGCTGCGGAAAAGGCTCTCGACCTCCCCAGGGAAGCCCTCGCCCTGAGCTGGAAGTCGCTCGCGGAAGTCGGCAATCTGAGCGCGGCGTCCGTCCTCTGCGTGCTCAAAGACACGCTCGAAAATCAGCCCGGCGCCCCCGGCACTTACAGCATCCTCGCCGCCATGGGCCCTGCCTTTTGTCTTGAGCTGGTCCTGCTCAAGTGGTAACAGGCCACGAATCCAATCTTAGGTAGATTCGGGCTCCCTGGGCAGAAGGCCCCACACATAGATCGTCAATAGAAGCCAAAGCTCCACGGAGCCCCAACATGCCAGAATCAATCGCTGAAACCGTCACCGCCCTCATTGCGAAATCCAAGCAATTGGACCCCGCCACCCTGACTCCCTCCACCACCTTCGACGAGCTGGAAATAGACTCCCTCGATAAGATCAACCTGTCCTTCGAAGTAGAAGAACTCTACAACATAGCCATTCCAGATAACTCCCTCAACTCCCTACGCACCATAGGAGACGTCATCGCCGGCGTCGAACATCTGGTAGCCGCCAAAGCATGACTCGCGACCCTGGCCTGATCACCCTCACCGCGGTCACTGCGGGCGTCTTTGCCGCCATCGCCATATTCTTTGGTACGTTCATTCGCAGCTTCGCCCGCAAGCGAAGACTAAAACTCCCGCCTCGCAGCCTGGAGATCGTCTTCCGTCTCTTCTTCGCGATCCTGGCGCTCGGGGCACTCTACCTCGCTTTCCACGGGCGTTGAAGCTTCCTGCTGCCTTGAAGGGGGAAGCGTAGAGCTTCAGCCCCTACGCTTCCGACGCACTAGAACAGGGGCTTTAGCTCCAGCGAGGCCTCCATGCAAAGAGTAGTCATCACCGGCCTGGGCTGCCTTACCCCCATTGGAAACACCCCCACAGGCCTATGGCAATCCATCCTCGGCTCAAAGACTGGAATCCGCCCTCTACCTAATCAGGATCCCAGCATAAAGTTCACGAAAGCCGGAATCATCGAGGACCTCGATACCTCCGGCCTGAGCAGCAGCCAGCTCCAAACCACCGAGCGCTGTTCCCAACTCGCCCTCCTCGCCGCCCGCCAGGCCGTAGCCGATTCCGGCATCGCGTTCACCCCCGATAAAACCGCAATCATCCTGGGCTGCAGCACCAACGGCCGCCAGGCGGAAGAGCCTGAACTCGCCGCCATTTACACCCGCAACGCGCGCGTGCATCCGCTCACCGTCCCGCGGTCCATGGCGTCGAACGGCGCTTCCCAGGTCGCCATCGATCACAGCATCACGGGCCCGACCTTGACGATCTCAACCGCCTGCGCGTCCGGTGCTCACGCGCTCGGCCTTGCCTTCCAGATGGTGCGTGGCGGTCTGGTCCAGGCCGCCCTGGCAGGCGCACATGAGTCCCCCCTGACCCAGGGATTCCTGCGCGCCTGGGACTCCATGCGCGTTGTCTCCCCCACCTCCTGCCGGCCATTCAGCGACGACCGTGACGGCATGACCCTCGCCGAAGGCGCCGCCATCCTGGTCCTTGAAACTTACGCCTCCGCCCGCGCACGCAACGCCAGAATCTACGCAGAAATCCTCGGCTTCGGCATGTCCACCGACGCCCACCACATCACCCAGCCGCGCCCGGAAGGCCCCGCCCAGGCCATCCGCGCAGCCCTCGCAGATGCCCAGCTGACCCCCGCCGACATCACCTACATCAACGCCCACGGCACCGGCACCCAGGCCAACGACACCACCGAAACCGCCGCCCTCCAGCTCGTCTTCGGCAACCACATCCCCCCGGTCTCCGGCACCAAAGGCTTCTACGGCCACTCGCTTGGCGCCAGCTCCGCCATTGAAACCCTCATCACCGCTCTCGCCCTCCACCACCGCACGCTGCCCCACACGCTCGGCACGCGAACCACCAGCCTCCCGCTCGACCTGATCCTGGGTTCCCCGCGTGCCTCCGGCCCCAACCCCATCGCCCTCACCAATGCCCTGGCCTTCGGAGGGCTGAACGCCATCCTGGTCCTCGGCGCCCTGCAGTAGCGCTCTCCGCGCCCTTCTCTGCGTCCTTGCGTTCTGCCCTCCCGTCGCCCGGGTTACCATATCCCCGTGCTCTCCATCCTCATCCTCACGCGCAACGAAGAGCAGAATCTCCCCGCCTGCCTGGCCTCGGTCGCCTTCTCGGACGACATCCACGTCCTCGACTCCGTCAGCACCGACCAGACCCCCCGGATTGCCGCCGCCGCCGGCGCCCGCGTGACCTCCCGCCCTTTCGATAACTGGGCCGCCCACCAGAATTGGGCACTCGCCAACCTGCCCTTCAAGTACCCCTGGGTCTTCTACCTCGACGCCGACGAAATCGTCACCCCGCAGCTCCGCGATGAGCTCCTCGCCACCATCCAGTCTCCCGGCGCAAACGTCGCCTACCGAGTCCAACGCCGTGACTTCTACCTCAACACCTGGCTCCAACACGTCCAGACGTCCCCCTTCTACCTCCGCCTCTTCCTCCCCAGGCACATGCGCTACGAGCGCCTCGTCAACCCCATCTCCATCCCCGATGGCCCCACCGGCCAGCTCACCGGCTACCTGGACCACTTCCCCTTTTCAAAGGGCGTCACAGATTGGCTTGACCGCCACAACAAGTACGCCACCTTTGAAGCACAGCAAATCGTAGCCAACCGAGCCGCCCAGCCAGAGCCTCCCAGCCTCCGCGCCGCCCTGTCGGAGAAAGACTTCCACAAGCGCCGCTACCACCAGAAAGAGCTCTTCTACCGCCTCCCTGGCCGCCCAATCATCAAGTTTCTAGCCCTTTGCATCGCCAAAAGAGGCTTCCTCGACGGCCGCGCCGGTCTCCGCTACAGCATCCTCCAAAGCATCTACGAGTACCTCATCGTCCTCAAAACCGAAGAGCTGGAGGCGCAACCAGCTCAGCCCCCTCAATAGCCACGATGGTCGACCCGTTGAGCCACGAGTGCCGACCCGCCCCCGTCTCAGTGCCATTGACCCGGCTTACACCAGCCTGCGGCGAAGCCCCAGGTGAACCGTTCCCGCTCTCGCAAAGCGCTGTAAGCGCGGCTTATAGCTCTGTCATACACTAGAACCCATGTGCGGAATCGTAGGTTACATCGGCGCCAAGTCAGTCGTCCCAGTCATCATTGAAGGTCTGCGCCGTCTCGAGTATCGCGGCTACGATTCAGCCGGAATCGCAGTGGGCGGCAAAAGCGACAAGCTTGAACTCCGTCGCGCCCCAGGCAAACTCAAGAACCTTGAAGCCGTCATTGCCCAGAGCCCCATAGAAGGCACCTACGGCATAGGCCACACGCGCTGGGCTACCCACGGCCGCCCCACAGAAGAAAACGCCCACCCCCACCGCGATGGCACCGGCACCCTTGTCGTAGTTCACAACGGCATTGTTGAGAATTACCTGCAACTCAAAGCGGCACTTATCAAAAAAGGCCATAAATTCGAGTCGGAAACTGACACCGAAATCATCGCCCATCTTATCCAGGATGAGTTGGAACTAGCCGCGATCAGTGTAGAAGCTAACGAAAGTGAAGCCGCACTGACTGATAACTCCACCCCAAAAATCCCGCTGGATGAAGCCGTCCGCCGCGCAGTGAAACGGCTTACCGGGGCCTTCGCCATTGGTGTTTTGTCCGCCCACGCGCCGGATACTCTGGTTGCCGCCCGCATGGGTCCGCCGGCCGTTATCGGTCTGGGCGAAGATGAATTCTTTCTGGCTTCGGACGTTCCAGGAATTCTGCACCACACCCGCAACATTCACTTCCTCCAGGACGGCGAAGTCGCCATCCTCACCAAAACCGGCGTACGCCTCACCGACTTCGACAACAACCCCCTCGAGCTCAAGCCGCAGCGAATTTCCTGGGACCCCATCCAGGCAGAAAAAGCCGGCTACAAGCACTTCATGCTCAAGGAAATCAACGAGCAGCCGCGCGCCGTCCGCGATACTACCCTGGGCCGCGTCTCGCTTGATACCGGCGAAGTCTACCTGCCGGACATGAAGATCACGGCTGAAGAGTTCCGCACCGCGACCGGCATCACTATCGCCGCCTGCGGGACGTCCTGGCACTCCGGCCTGGCCGGCAAGTTCATGATTGAGCGGCTCGCCCGCCTGCCTGTCGATGTCGACTACGCCAGCGAGTACCGCTACCGCGACCCGATTCCAGATGCAACCATGCTCGGCCTGCTGATCACGCAATCCGGTGAAACCGCAGACACCATCGCCGCCCAGCAGGAACTCATCCGCAAAGGCTCCAGGACGCTCGCCATCTGCAACGTCGTCGGCGCGGCCATCACGCGCGCCGCAGAGGGCACCATTACCACCAACGCCGGCCCGGAAATCGGCGTCGCCAGCACCAAGGCCTTCACCGCGCAGCTTACCGCGCTGTTCGTTTTCGCGCTCTACCTGGCGCAGCAGCGCGGCACGGTCACGGACGCGGAAAGCCTCCACTACGTCACCGAGCTATCCAGGATCCCCGGCAAGATTGAAGAAATCCTGCGCTCCGTCGACGACCAATGCTGCACCCTCGCCAAGTCCTTCAGCACCGCGCGAGACTTCCTCTTCCTCGGCCGCGGCATTCACTATCCCATCGCGCTGGAAGGCGCCTTGAAGCTCAAGGAAATCAGCTACATCCATGCGGAAGGCTACCCCGCGGGCGAAATGAAACACGGCCCCAACGCGCTCATCGATGAGACGTTGCCGGTCGTCTGTATCGCCACCAAGGACCCCAGCGACGCAAGCTCCGTGCTCAAGTATGAAAAGACCCTCTCGAACATCCAGGAAGTCACCGCGCGCTCCGGCCGCGTGATCGCTGTCGCCACTGAGGATGACGAACACATCGCTCAACTGGTCGAACACGTGATCCGCATTCCTTCCGCTCCGGAGCTCCTGTTGCCCATCCTGGAAGTCGTCCCGCTGCAACTGCTTGCGTATCACATCGCCGTCCGCCGCGGCTGCGATGTCGACCAGCCGCGCAACCTGGCCAAGTCCGTAACAGTTGAATAAATCAGGAGCTTGATTTCGCAGATGACAGGGAAAGCTCGCCTTCAAAACCTTTTACTGACCTTGCCCTTCGTGGTGCTGTTCCTCGTCAACCTGGTGCATCACCAGATGTGGCGCGACGAAGTAAACGCCTACTCGCTCGCCGCCGCGAGCCCTAACTTCGCGCTGCTCTTCCACTACATTCACTACGAAGGCCACCCGTGGCTTTGGTATGTGCTGCTCTGGCTTGTCTCCCGCTTCACGACAAACCCGCTTGGGCTCAAGGTTCTACAAGCCTTCGTCGGCACGGCAGTCTACCTGGCGATCGGTTTCATTTCGCCCTTTCGCTGGTTTGAAAAGCTGCTGCTCTTTACCAGCTACTTCGTCATCTTTGAGTACACGGTCATTACGCGCATGTACGGCGTGCAATTGCTGCTTGCGCTCATTTATGTGTGGCTGCGCACGCGCAGGCCGCAAGCGCTCGCCGGCCAGGCAACGCTGCTGGGCCTGATGGCCTGCTGCGATATTTCTGGCATGGCCCTTTCTGCCGGGCTGATTGCAGAGCGGCTGTGGGCTCTGCATGAGTCTGGGTCGCCCCTGCGGAAGCTGCGGACCGGCGCAATCATTTACGTGGCACTCGCGCTCTCCGCAGTGCTCTCGCTGCTGCCCGCCAGCGACATCAGCCACATCACCACGTTCCATACTTTTCATTATTTGAAGGACTACAACCGGCTCGGCGCGTCCCTGGTCAATTACCTCGGCACGCCGTATCTGGCGACCATGACTCTTCGGCCTGGACACTTCTGGGATACGACCATGAATGTTGCTCCAAAGTCCTTTGGCGCGATGGTCGCTCTAGTGCTCGGCGCGTACTGGCTCACGTTCCGCCAGCGTAAGGGCATCCTGCTGCTGCTTGGCGTCACTTCTGTGCTGATGATCACGTCCGGCTTTGTGATTTACCGGGGCAGCATGCGCCATTACGGCGTCACGTTTGTAGCGTTTGTGTGCGGGCTTTGGCTGCTGCGCGCGTCGGGCGGCAAACTCCGCTGGCCCGCGTACGCGCTGCTCGCGCTGACTACCTTCGCCGGCATCCACGCGACAATCGGCAGCTGGCAGCGCCCGTTCTCTCAAGCCGCCGCCACCGCCGCCTGGCTCAAGGCGAACCATCTGGACCATACCCTGATCGCCGGCGTCCCCACCGCTGCAACCATCGGCGTAACCGAGCAACTCGGCGTCCCGATCTACCAACTGGAGTGCGCCACTCCAGGCGAGATCACCACTTTCTACATGTTCACCAACCAGTGCGAGGCCTACAAGCCCTCAATGCTCTCGGACCGGCTCAAGGCAGCGAGTATCTTCGCAAACGGAGCCAAACTGACGTTGATCCGCGAAGACCCACTCACCCCAGCCGAGATCGATTCTCTGCATGCCCAAGGTCTGAACGCTCAGGCCCTCGCAGGATTTGCGAACGCGGAAGTCTCCCGCGAAGACTTCTATCTCTACGCGATCGAGCCCCACAAGTAAGCGGCTCCACTTCGCTTTGGTTCACTTCAGCAAGTGTCACAACTGCTCCGCGCTCATGTGATTTTCTCCACCACAATCAAGGCAAGGCCGTCTCTCCCCGCGGCCGGGAGAGCATAGTGCGAGAGGCCTCTGCCATGAAATCTTCTGCTGGAGTCCATCCTGTGGCGATGGTTCCGATCATCGTGGTCGCGGCGCTCTTGTTGAGCAATTGTGGGTTGGCGGGCTCGTCTTCATCCAGCCCTCAGCAGGTAGGCTTGCAGGTCACGCAGCCTCGTTCCCTGGGCGTGGGCCAGTCCGTCGTCTTGACGGCGAGCGCGCCCAAGGCGTTCACCCCAAACTGGGCGATCTGTTGCGCCGCCACAAACTCTGTCGGAACCCTTTCCGGGCAGACAGGCAACAGCATTACCTACACCGCGCCGGCCGCGCCGCCCATCTACTCCGTGCCCACGTTCGCGGTCCCGCAGGGCCAGGTGCAGGTCCAGGTTCAGGACACGACGGGCGGCCAGCAGGGCACCGACGCTCAAATCGTAATCACTGCTCCCAGCGTGACCGTCGCGATTGATCCGGTCGCCGCGCGCATCATCCGCAACGGCCCCGTCTACTTTACGGGGTACGCAGTGGGCGCTGTCAACGGGGCGATCACGTGGCAGGTCAACGGCGTTTCCGGCGGAAGCACGACCTACGGAACGGTCACGCAGGCAGGCGTTTACACGGCGCCGGCGGCGATCCCGGTGGGCGGGGTCGCAACCGTAACGGTCGTCTCCGTCGCGGATACGACCAGGTCGGCCAGCGCAGTTGTCACGATTTACTAGCCACGCGCCCGGCACGCCAAAAAGTAGACCCTCTCTTCTTCATCACTCGCACCCGGTTTGGCGATATGCTGAACACACAATGATTCTGAAGACGACGCTTGGAATGGGCTTGGTTCTGACCGCCGCTGGCATGGCCGCGCAGGGTGCTCCGGCAGCTGACAAGAAGGCCGATAAGACGCCCGATACGCTGGTCTTTGCCAATGGCGAGCAGCTTACCGGCGAGCTCGAAACCGCCACTGCCGATGGCATCACCTTCAAGAGCGCCATGGCCGGCGAGATCAAGGTCCCGTGGAAGAACGTGAAGGAGCTGCACAGCGACAAGCAGTTCGCGCTGCTGACCAAGGGCGAGCGGCTCACGCGCAAGTCCGCCAAGGCCATCGTGCCGGAGGGCAAGGTCTCCGTCGCAAATGACCAGCTGACCGTCGCAACCGCCACCGGCCCCAAGGTGATCCCCGTGGCCGACGCAAACCTTCTGGTCGATGGCGCGGCCTTCACCAAAGCGGTCGACCATAAGGAAAATTTCCTAGAGGGCTGGGGTGGCGTCGCGCAGGGTGGCGTGTCGTTGGTGCGCTCCACAGAGAACTCGACAACTTTCAACGGCGGCGTGAACCTGGTGCGCGCCGTGCCGCTGGTGAGCTGGCTGCCCGCTCGCTCGCGTACGACCGTCGACTACAACCAGAGCTACGGAACGGTCTCAACGCCCGTCCCCGGTGCTCAGGCGACCACGATCAAAACCAACGTCTTCCACGCAGACGCGGAGCAGGACCGTTACTTCACGCCCCGGGTCTTTGCCTTTGGATCGGCTACGTTCGACCATAATTTCTCCTCGCAGCTTGACCTGCAGCAGGCTTATGGCGGCGGGCTAGGCGTAACACTTCTAAAGAATTCGCATCGCGAGCTGGACCTGAAGGGTGACGCGCACTATGAAAAGCAGCGCTACTTCAACGTGCCTGTCGTACCCGGCGTAGCGTTCGTAGATGCCACCACGCAAAATCAAAACTTGTTCGGATCTACTTTTTCTGAGAAGTACCTACGCTATCTTCGCTACGGCCTGGTGCTGAATGAGTTCGGAAGTATTTCCCCTAGCTGGTACCAGAGCAACATGTCGGCCACCCAACCCAATGCTTACTCGGCGCATATCAATGCCGGTCTGGGCTTCCCAATTTATAAAGGGCTCGGCTTCAACCTGGGCGCGGTAGACGACTACCAGAACAATGCGCCGGCCGGCTCCAGGCGGAATACTTCTCAATTTACGACTAACCTGACTTACACCATAAAGCCGCGCTGACTATGGGACTCTTTGGTAAAAAGCTGAAGCAGGAACATAAGGTCATGAACCAGGCGGAGCGTGCGGGCGGCGCATTGCTGCCGGAGTATCACCGCGCCACGCCGGAGTGCCCACACCCCGAGCGCTGGCGCATGTACGATTCCATGACGGCAGAGGTGGAGGTGCTCGAGTTCCTGCGCGCACTGGTCACAACCATCAAGCCCACGCTCATCGTCGAAACCGGTTCGTTCCTGGGTGTCAGCACGCTCTGGATGGCTGAAGGCCTGCGCGCCAACGGCTTCGGCAAGATCATTTCCTGCGAGTTCGACCCCATCGTCTTCGCTAAGGCAAAGGAAAAGATCGCAGCGTCAGGCCTCGCTGATCTGATCGAACTTCGTAACGAGTCTTCGCTGGAAATGCACGTCAAAGGTACCATCGACCTGCTCTTTTCGGACTCTGACATGCCCATCCGCGCAGCAGAAGTAAAGCGCTACCTCCCGCAGATGCAAGGCACCGGCTTGATCCTGCTACATGACGCCAGCTCGCACCTCAAAGTAGTTCGCAACGCAGCCTTTTCGCTGGAAGCAGAAGGCCTGGTAAGCTGCATCTTCCTACCCACACCCCGCGGCCTGGTACTTGCACAAAAGCGCGCCGGCCGCATCTAGCTTCCACCGCAAATGTTGGGTACCCCCTTCATCGCGCACTCTGCGATGAGTGGGATCACGACTGTCGACTAGCCACTCAAACAACTTACAAATTAAACAACTCCCTAAGCCGTTTGGTCTGGTTCCGACTTACCGGAATCTCAGTCTTCTTGGCATCGTCCATGCGTAATTGATAGGTCGATTTGAACCACGGAACCACTTCCCGAATATGCTGGATATTCACCAGGCACGAGCGGTGCGCCCGCCAAAAAGTCTCCGGGTCCAACTGATCGCATAACTCCTCCAACGTGCGGCAGTTGGATTCACCTTCGCCTGTCGTAGTCGTCACCGTGATCGTACCGTCCTCGATCGTGGCGAAGTACAGATCTTTCTGATCCACCAGCAGCAGCCGGTTATGCGCCCGGACCACCACTTTTCCAGTCAGCGGCTTGGCCGGAGCAACGTTGCTTTCGACCAACTTCAGCAGCGCATCAAGCTTGGTGGAAGTCGCCGTATCCACCATCCCCTGGCTCGCAGGCAGGCGTTCCCGAGCCTTGTCCAGCGTGCGTGCTACCCGCGCCGCGTCAAACGGCTTCAGCAGATAGTCCACCGCGTTCACCTCAAACGCACGCACTGCATAGCGGTCATACGCGGTGGCGAAGACCACCTGCGGAAGCGCCGTCTTCTTCTCCAGCAGCTTCTTCAGCACGCCAAACCCATCGAGCCCCGGCATCTGCACGTCCAGAAAAACGACGTCCGGCTTATGCACCTGGATCAGGTCCACGGCCTCGATTCCGTTCGCACCGGTCCCCACAATTTCCACGTCGCCGCTGCTCTCAAGCAGGTACTGCAACTCCTGCCGGGCAAGCGGTTCGTCGTCGACGATGAGGACACGAAGGGACATCGCCTTAGTCTAGTGGAATAAGTCTAGTGGAATTAGTCTAGTGGAATCTGATTTGATCGTCCGTGGGGGAAGGGGTCAGTCGTGGAACGCGCGCAGCCGAGCGGGTGCGTGATCCTGTTCCAGATCATGTCCACATTGCTTGCAGAACACGTCTGTGATCTCCACGCCGCGGAAGCACTGGCCGCATACAGGTGCCATCTGGAACTGGCATTGCGGGCAGAAGTGGTAGCTGCTGGCTATCTCGGTTGAGCAGTGCGGGCAACGCGTCATCATTGGCTGACGCAGCAGGAAGTAAACCACCGCACCAATGCCGCCGGGCATCAGGACCACAATCAACATCCATAGCGCAGCCGGCATGTTGCGCCGTTTTACGTCCCGGCTCACGTAGCCCACCAGCAGGAAGTAGCTCGCTACCAGCGTGCCTTCCGAGTAGCCCATGATCAGCCGCATCGGCAGCATTTCTACACGATGATGCGGCATCACCCGGTGAACCAGGTACTGCATTCCAACAAACGCCAGCACGGCCAGCACAACGGACCACCAGGGAATCATCCCTAGTTCATTGTTCGGGGTGTCTCGCGAGCTCAACGTCCGCTCGCGCTGCTGCGTCTCAGTTTTCCAGGGAAAGGTCATCGGGCACCCTCGTCACGGGTGTGATTGTTCTTGCGGTACCAGACGACGGCAAGCACAGCGGCCGAAACTGGAAGGCACCACATCAGGAACACGAACAACTGTCCGGTTGCATCCGGAACGCCATTGGACATCGCATCGTTCTGCTCGAAGATGCTCCATATAGCAAAGCAAAATAACGACAGCAAACCACCGCTGATCGCCAGCGGAATCCACAAGCTGCGCACCGCAGAGTTGCGCTTCTGCAACAGTGCCGCCCGTTCACGCACCACGCGATGGGTACGATTGACCATGCGTGCGGAAGCCACGGCGCGCCGCGTCCCGGACTCGCCGGCCTGGCGCTCCCACTGCTCGAATTCGAGATCGGACTTGAGCGGCGTGCTCATCTTGCGAGTGCTCCAGCGGCATGGGCTTTGCGAAGCTGCTCAACCTGCGGCTTCAAAGCGGCCAGACCTCGGTACAGTCGGGACTTCACCGTTGAAAGAGGCGCACGCGTAACGGACGCAATTTCTTCCAAAGACATTTCGTCATGAAAGCGAAGAACCAGAACCTCACGGTAGTTCGGTTCCAGCTTCAACAAAACTTCGGCCACTTCGGCGCGATCTTCGCGGGTCGCAAATTGCTGAAAAGGAGAAGGTCCATCCATCGCTACTTCAAACGGACGCTCTTCTCCTGTTGGGCCGGGCTCGCTCATCTCGTCTAGCGACGCCATCTGGCGCTTGCGTGAAAGATCGATCACCAGGTTGCGCGCAATGGTGAAAAGCCATGTGTCGAAGCGAGCTTTGCCGTTGTATTGAGCGCCACGTAGAAGCACGCGAACCCAGGTTTCCTGGAAAAGGTCTTCGGCGACTTCGCGTTTTCCAGTCAGAAAAAGCAGGTATCGCAGCAGGCGGTGCTGATAGGTTTCAATGAGTTGGTCGAGCAACTCCGGGTCGTTGCGCTTCAAGCCGCGCGCAATGGCGAGATTCTCGCGCTGCGCTTCTTCTATGCGGCCCGCGTCCAGCAGCACGCCCGACAATGTATGCGCCATGCTCACACTCTTCAAGACGGCTCCCCCGGCGAAAAGTTGCAGAAGTCGCAATCTCCAGCCTGTCTCGCAATTGTAGCCCGTCCACCAAACGCCCCTCGGATCGAGTAACGCTCGAAGCAAACAAGTCAACAGAGCCGCATCGACCAACAAAAGTCACGAAGTGACCGCCCCACGCGCAGGTCTTGCCATAGGCCGCGTGGGCCCGTCCGGCAGCTCAGCCGTCGTACCATAGCTGGATGGAAGTTCTTTACGGCCTTCATCCAGTAGAGGAGGCGTTGCGTGCCGGCGGGCGGCGTCTGGAATACGTGTTGATTTCGCGCGAGCGCAGCGTCAAGCTCGAAGGCCTTGCGGAGATGTGCAAAGCCGCCGGCGTGCGCTGCTCCATGAGCAGCAAGGATGAGCTCACCAAGATTGCCAAAACGGACGCGCACCAGGGCGTCGTGGCTGCGGTGCGGGAGCGGCAATTTCTTACGATTGAAGATTTGCTGCGAGCCAAGGGGCGCTTCAATCGTAAGTTTTTCCTTGCGCTTGACGGCGTGGAAGACCCTCATAATCTCGGCGCGCTGCTGCGCTCAGCCGATGGTGCAGGCGTTGACGGAGTCGTCATGGGCGAGCGACGTGCGGCGCCAATCACCGGCGTGGTCGCCAAGTCGAGCGCGGGAGCCAGCGAGCATGTAGCCATTGCCCGCGTGACCAACGTGACGCGGTCGCTCGAACAGATGAAGAAAGCGAACGTCTGGGTCGTCGGGCTGGACGAGCGCGGCAGCATGAATTACACGGATTTCGACTGGAACGCGGACTGCTGCCTGGTGCTCGGCGCGGAAGGCGCGGGGCTGCACGACCTGGTCAAAAAGACCTGCGACCACCTGCTACGCATCCCGATGATCGGCAGCGTTTCGTCATTGAATGTGAGCGTTGCGGGCGCTGTGGTGATGTATGAGGCGCTGCGCCAGAAGCTCGGTCCAGCACAACCTCCGGCTGCGAAGGCAGTCAAACCCCGGAAGGGTTTGGGATCTTGAAAAGATTAGCGGTAGTTTTGCTGGCCGGACTCGTAGGTTCGGCGGCGGCGCAGGCAGTGCCGGTACAGACCGAGCCGAGCGTTCCGGTGACCATTCCGAACGCCGCACCGGCGAGCGCGGTGACGGACGCCGAGCGCAGCGCAGTCGCGATTGTGGCCAGCGATCTGGACCTGCATCTGACGCCCGCGGATGCTCGTGAGGACGTAAACGCGCGGCTGACGGTGCGCAATGTTTCCGGTGCTGCGGTGACGCGGATCCCGCTGCAGATCTCGGGATCCCTTCGCTGGGAGCGGGTTGCAGCGATGACGGCGCAGGGTTTGCGGCCGGTTCTTTTTACGCAATCGTCTGTCGCGACGGACACGGATCATACGGGGTTTGCGCAGGAAATCGTGCTCGATGCGCCACTTGCGGCAGGGGCGGAAATGCAGTTCTCGGCGTTCTGTTCGGGTAAGATTGAGCACTCATCGGCGCGGCTGGACGTGCTGGGCGCAGAGCCAGGCCAGGCCGCACAGGCAGAGTGGGATCAAATTACGCAGACCGCAGACGCCGGCTCAACTGCGCTGCGGGGATTCGGCAACGTGCTCTGGTATCCAGTAGCCGCGCCGCTGGCCGCGCTGGGCGAAAGCAACAGGCTTTTTGAGGTAGTTGCGCGGGAGCGTCGGCGCAACGTTACGGCGACGATGCGGCTGCGCCTGACGGTCGAATATGTGGCTGATCCGCCGGACAGTGTGATCTTTGACGGGCAGATCAAACCGCTCGACAAGCTGGCCGATGACGACGCCACTTCGACCGATCAGACGCACGGCGTGGCGACCGCGGAGTTTGCGGTGGCGGCAATCGGCGACCGCTCGCCGAGCCTGTTTTTGACGGCGCAGCGGCCTGTTGCGAGTGCGGGGCAGATGCTTTCGGTGATCTCGCCGGTAGCGGAATTGGCTGAGCCTTACGCGGCTGCAGTGGAGCTGCTGCAGCCGCTGATGACGGGCTGGTTTGGCGCCGAGCCACGAGTGCCGCTGACGCTGCTTGACCATGCGGGCGCGCCATTTGAGGATGGGGCATTCCTCGCGGCGCAACTGGTGGCGACCGCGAAACCAGAGGCGATTGCGCCGGAGCTGGTGCGCGGTTTGACCCATGCTTACATCGCGCCGAAAAGTGTCTGGCTGGACCGCGGAATTCCGGAACTGATGAGCCTGCTGTGGACCGAGCAGACGCTGGGACGAGCGGCTGCGTTGACGGAACTGCAGCATGACGCCACGCTGCTGGCGTTTGCGGAGCCGGACTTTTCTGCCAAGCCGGAGGCTCAGGGCGAGCCGCTGACCTCGGCTTACCCGGATGTTTATTTGCGGCTAAAGTCGGCCAGTGTGCTTTGGCAGTTGCGGGAGTTGCTGGGAGACGAAAAGTTCAAGGATGCGATGCTGGCTTTTCGGCACAGTCTGGCGCTGAATCCTGCGTTTGATCGCGATCCGGAGGCTTTTCAGAAGTCACTTGAGAAGTCTGCGAAGACGGATCTTGGATGGTTTTTTGCGGACTGGGTTTATCGCGATCGCGGCTTGCCGGACTTGTCCCTGCAGCATGTTTCAGCGCGTGCGCAGCTCACCAGCAAGAGCCAGACTGAGGGCTATCTGGTGGCGGTTGAGGTGAAAAATGATGGGGATTCTGTGGCCGATGTTCCGGTGATTGTGCGCTCGACGGAGGCCTCAATCAAGGAGCGTTTGCGGGTTTTGCCGCATGCTTCCGGGTCGGTGAGAATCTTTTTTCGTGGACGTCCCGAGACGGTCCTGGTGAATGACGGGAGCGTTCCGGAGTTGCGAACGTCTTTGCATCAGGCGGCGATCACTCTGGAGTAGACCCTCCCCCCCTTTTTTGGGCTAAAGTCTTCAAAATATTGGGGTTAAGTCTGGACTTGTTCCAGGAAAAAGTTGCACTGTTTTTGGGCAGCGGCTTTTGCCGGAGGGTGCGGAAGGCTGGTTAGCGATGCTTTTTGGAGTTCGGCGTTACCATGACGAACTCTGGTGCATCCCAGCTCTGCGGCTCGCCCCAGCTCCCATTGGAGATGCGGTTGAGCTCGATGGTTGGGCTGGAGGCAGGGGTGACTTCAGGAAGGCCGTCGCTCAGGAGGGGAAGCGCGGTGGCGAAAGCTGCGAGGCGTTCCGGGGTGGCTGGTCCCTCGAGGCCCAGGTTGTAGTGGGTGGTGTCGAAGGCCAGGTGGAACTGGACAGGCTTGGGGCCACCAAAATCCAGTGGGATCAGCTCGACTTGCACGCCGGCTTCTGTGACGGTGCCGTTGATGTCTCCGGTGAGAAACGGGGTCGCGCTACCCGCGGTGAATTGCGCCTGGGTGACAGTGAAGTTGCCCCCGGTGAGCAAGTTATCCGGCTGGCAGCAGGTGAAGTGCGCGTTGGCGATGCCGGCCACCGTGACGTCTGGCGAGATGCGGGGGGTTAGCAGGCGGGCGGCCTGCAGCAGGCTGGCGGCGGGCAGGGCAAGCACGTTGATCTGCAGATTGGCGTTGGCGGGGGCAAGCGTGTCCGGGACTTCGCCGGTGACGACGAGGCCGGAGTTGCTGCTGCCGGTGGGCCAGGCGCAGTGCAGGTCTTCCAGCCGGTGCAGGTTGCCGAGCGCGCGCGCTGTGCAGGTGATGTCGGCATCCAGGAGCTGGGTGGGGACGAAGTCGGCGCGGCGTACGCGGTCTAGCTGGAGGCGGCTTTGGAACGCGTTATTGCCGGCGGTGCCTTTGATGGCGGCGTTCAGCGTGAGCTCGCCGCGAAAGCCCATGTCTCGGCCGGACAGGACGACGGAGGCGGCGCCAAGTGGGGCCGAGGTCCAGGAGGCGTGAAGGTCTACGGGGACGTCGGCCAGTCTGGTGGCGCGGCCGAGGGTGCCTTCGAGGCGGAGGAGACCGGTGTCGGTGACGGAGGCGTCAGTGCGGGCGGGATGGGCTTCCAGGCGCAGGCGCCACTGCTCGGCTTCCGGGAGCCACAGGGCGAAGTCGGCTTCAGTGAGCGAGACGGGAAGTTTTTCCAGGCCCATCTTGAAGTTGATGCGGGCTCCGGTGGCTTCAATGTAGGGGAAGCGGGGGCGGTCGCCGGGGCCGCGCTGGGCGGTGGGGGCAGCGGGCATGCGGGAGGCCTGGAGGAGGATGGATTCTACATTCCACTGTCCATCTGCGCGGCGGACGAGGTTGACGCTGGCGTCCTGCAGGGTGATGCGGGAAAACTCGATGTGGCGCTGCCAGAGGGAGCGCCAACGGAGGCGGGCCATGACGGAAGTGGCGCGGATAACGGGCTCGGAGCCGAAGGCGGGGTCTTCTGCGACGACGAAGTTCTGGATGGTGAAGCCGGGGAAGGGCAGGAGGTTGAGCGTGACTTCGCCGGTGTGGACAGGGCGGCCGAGGCTCTGGGCGATGCTGGTGTTGATCTGGTGCTGATAGCGATTTACGTGGACCAGGGGGGGGAGGACGGCCAGCAGGGCGATGACTGCCAGGATTGCGAGGGTCCACAGGACGCGGTGGCGTGGGGGGGCTTTGAAGGGGCGTGGTTCAAGATCTTCTGGGGTGAAGTCCGGGTGTGTTTGTTGGGGGTCCTCCATTGAGTTATGTTCTCACGGTTGGGGGTGGTGGGTGGACGGGCGGAGGTAGTGCGACCGCAGGTTCCTTCGCGACGCTACGGAGTTTTGTTGCGAGGGGTTTAGTGGGCAATGCGGACGGTGAAGGTGAAGACGGAGCCCTGGCCGGGTTGGCTGGTGACTTGCATGGTGCCGCCGTGGGCTTCGGCGATGGCGCGGCAGATGGCGAGGCCCATGCCGGTGCCGGAGATGTTGTTGGTGCGTTCGGGGCTGCGGTAGAACTTGTCGAAGATGAGGCCTTGCTCGAGGGGGTCTATGCCTATGCCGCGGTCGGCTATGCTGCAGGCCAGGAAGTCGCCGCGGCGCTCTGCGGTGAGGAAGATGGGTTGGCCGGGGGGGGAATACTTGGCGGCGTTTTCAAGCAGGTTGACGATGAGCTTGGTGAGCCACTCGGGGTCGGCTTCGATGAGGGGGAGATTGGGGGGCAGGGCTACGTCTACCTTGTGGCGCGCGAGGGCCTGGGCGGCGGTAGCGAGCGAGCGGTCGATGAGGGGTTTCAGGTCGTTGGGCTTGAGGTCCATGGTGACTTCAAGCGTGTCGAGCCGAGCCATTTCCACGGACTGAGCTACGAGCGAATCGAGGCGGTCGGTCTCTTCTTCGATGATGGCGAGGAGTTCGGTGGCGGCGGGCTGGGCTACGTCGGCGGTGCGGAGGGTGCTGATGGAAACCTTGATGGCGGTGAGGGGGGAGCGGAACTCATGGGTGATGGAGTCCATCATCATGGTGCGCAGGCGCTCGGACTCGCGGGCGCCTTCTGCGCGGGTGGCTTCGTCGACGGCCTGGGCGCGATCCAGCGAGACGGAGATGAGGCCGCCTATGGCTTCGAGCGTCGCGACGGAAAGCAGCACGCCGCGGATGAGCAGGACGCCGCGGGGGCGGACGCCGGTGCGGATGGGGATGATGGATTCCTGGGTTTCGCGATTGGAGGCTACGGAGCTGGCGTTGGCGAGCGCGCGGAGCTCTACGGGGCCGAGCTGGGCGGGCCAGGTGCCTTCGCGGTAGAGGCGCTCGCGGTCGAGGAGGAAGAAGAGGACGGCGTCTGCGCGGCAGGCCGCCGCGATGGCGTTGGGGACGGTGTTGGTGAGGATGGCGAGCTCGTCTGTCTGGAGCAGGGCGCGGCTGAGCGAGTAGAGGACTTCGAGCTCGGCCTGGCGGACGAGGGTCTGTCGGGATTCCTCGCGGATGCGCTCCGACATGCGGCTGGAGACGACGGAGGTGATGAGAAAGACGATGAGGGCGACGAGGTTCTGGGGGTCGGAAACGGTGAAGGTGTGAACCGGGGGGAGAAAGAAAAAGTTCCACGCGGCGGTGGCTGCGATGGAGGTGACGATAGCGTAGCGGAGACCCCAGCGAGTGGACAGGAATAGGATGAAGAGCAAATATGAGAGTGCGACGGTGGTGGCGTTGACGTGCAGGTAGCGGTCGTACAGGGCCGTGATGGCGACGACGCCGAGGAAGGCACCGGTCCACCGGGCGAGGGAGATGATGCGTTGAGAGTTCACCCAGAGATGATACTGCTATGAGCGATGGAAGGAAGAGCCCGGAGGATTGGCTGGCAAGCGCCGAGACAGTCGAGCGCGAGCGGGGGCGGCTGAAAGTTTTTCTGGGCTATGCGCCCGGAGTGGGGAAAACTTTTTCGATGTTGAGTGAAGGCATCCGGCGCGCTGAGCGTGGCGAGGATGTCGTGGTAGGGATCGTCGAGACGCATGGGCGCGTGGGAACTTCCGCGGTTGCGGAGAAGTTGGAGACGGTGTCGCGGCGCTCGATCGATTACAAGGGCACGCTGTTTGAGGAGATGGATGTCGACGCGATTTTAGCGCGGGCGCCGCAGGTGGCGTTGATTGATGAACTGGCGCATACGAACGTGGAAGGCAGCCGCTTTGCGAAGCGGTACGAGGACGTTTTTGCGTTGCTCGATGCGAAGATCGACGTGTGTACGACGGTCAATATTCAGCACATTGAGAGCATGACGCCGAGGGTGCAATCGTTGACCGGGATTACGGTGCGCGAGACCGTGCCGGACTGGGTGCTGGACCGGGCGGATGAGATCGTGATCAGCGATGTGACGCCGGAAGCGCTGGCTACGCGGATGAGGCGTGGGGACATCTATCCGCTGGACAGGGCGGAGCGGGCGCTGGCCAATTTCTTTCGGCGCGGGAACCTGATCGCGCTGCGTGAGATGGCGCTGCAGAGGGTGACGAAGGCTGTCGATAAGACGCTGGATGAGTATGTGAATCGCAAGCACCTGGGCGCGCACTGGGCGGTGGCGGAGAAGGTGGCGGTGTGCATCAGCGCGAATGCCGCGGCGCGGGATTTGATCGCCCGTGGGGCCAGGTTGGCGCATGCTACGGACGGTGAATTCTATGTGCTGCACGTCGATAGGGATACGGAGCGGGATGGGGGGTCGGAAGAGGCGCGGACGCTTGAGGGGAACTTTGAGTTTGCGATGAATCTGGGAGCGAAGATTGTGCACTTGAAGGGGTCGAATGTGGCGCTGGCTACGGCGGCGTTTGCGACCGAGCACAGGATTACGCAGGCGATATTTGGCAGGTCCGCGTTGACCGGGCTGAAGAAGTATTTGTACTTCCTGGCGATACAGCAGTTTGCGGCCGCGGCGCCGCATGTGGACCTGCACATCGTGACGCAGGAGGCTCGTTGAAGATACTCATCGTGGATGATGAGCGGCAGATAACGCGGGCGTTGCGCGCGTCTTTGCAGGGTCATGGGTTTGAGGTTTCAGTCGCGGGCGATGGGCTGGAGGCACTGGAAATGTTTGAGCAGGTGAGGCCGGATCTGCTGATCACGGACCTGATGATGCCGAACATGGATGGCGTCGAGCTGACGAAGGCGGTGAGGCGGATTTCAGAGATTCCGATCATCGTGCTGAGCGTGCGGGAGCAGGATGCGAACAAGGTGCTGGCGTTGGATAGCGGGGCGGATGACTATGTGACGAAGCCGTTCAGTGTGACGGAATTGCTGGCTCGCGTGAGGGCGCAGTTGCGGCGGCGGGGGGATGTGGCGGTGGCTGCGACGAAGGTCGTGGAAGGGGATTTCGCTATCGACACAGAGGCGCACCGGGTGACGGTGCGTGGGGTGGAGTTGCACTTGTCGCCCAAGGAATTTGACCTGTTGCTGCTGCTGGCGCGCAACGCCGGGCGCGTGCTGACGCACAAGACTTTGCTGCGCGGAGTATGGGGGCCGGGGGGTGAAGATCAGCCGGATTATCTGCGGGTGCTGGTGGCACAGTTGAGGAAGCGGATCGATCCTGTGGGGGCTGAGAGTTACATCGAAAGCGAACCTTGGGTGGGGTACAGGTTGCGCGCCGTTTCTACGGATTCTTAACAAACCTTCTACTGACTTTGAACCGGGCTCGGGCGTGAAATAGCGCTTGAGGCCAAGTATGAAGTACATGTTTAGGATTGCCCCTGCGCTGCTGGGCGTTTGCTTTGCGAGCGTCGCACACGCACAGGATCAGGGTACAGGTGCTGCGCAGGATCGTGACGCGCAGATTCGTTTGCTGCGGCAGCAGTTGGATGAGATTTCTGCGCGGTTGAAGGCGCTTGAAAGTGCACCGGCCCCGTTGGCGGCTGCGCCAGTTGCGGCTGCTCCCGTTGCCGCTGTGGCAGTGCCTACGCAGGATGAGGTCAACTCAAACTTCTTCAAAGCGACGACGGTCAACTTCGGCGTCGACGGGTACTACGGGTACAACTTCAACAAGCCGATCGGGCGGCAGAATCAGTTGCGCGCTTATGACCTATCGAGCAACAGCTTCAGCATCAACCAGGCGAGCATCATGGTCGAGCACCTGCCGGTGGCAGAGGCAGGCAAGCGCTTCGGGGGACGCATCGATCTGCAGTTTGGGCAAGCCACGGAGACGTTGCAGGGGTCGAGCGCGAATGAGCTGAACCCGCAGGTATATCGCGATATTTTTCAGGCTTACGGAAGCTATCTGGCGCCGGTCGGAACGGGGCTGCAGGTGGACTTTGGTAAGTGGGCCAGCTCGCTTGGGGTGGAGGGCAATTACACCAAGGATCAGATCAACTACTCGCGTAGCTACCTGTTCAATTACCTGCCGTTCTATCACACGGGGTTCCGGGCTAATTACAACTTCAACTCCAAGGTGAATGTTGCTTACTGGCTGGTGAATGGCGCGCAGCAGACGGATGACTTCAACGGGTTCAAGTCGCAGGCGGTGATTGTTACTTTGAAGCCGGCCAAGTCGGTCGTGTGGAACTTGAACTATTACACGGGCCAGGAGCAGCGGGATAGCGCGGCCGCCGTGCCCAATGGCTCGCAGGAACCGGCTACGCCGAATGGCCGTGAGCACATCTTCGACACCTACGCGACGTGGACGGCGACGCCGAAACTCACGCTGGTGGGTGAGGCGGACTATGTCGTCAACCGGGTGTACTCGAACTCGGCGCCGGCGCATGTGAGTGCTGGTGCGGCCTACGCGCGGTATCAGCTTCCGCGTAATTATGCGGTCGCGGCGCGTGGGGAATATCTGTCCGACCGTGGCGGCTTGTTCAGCGGCACGACGCAGGCGCTGAAGGAATTTACCGCCACGTTCGAGCATCAGTTCGAGCCCGGCTTCCTGTTGCGTGCGGAGTATCGCCGTGACTTTTCCAATCAACATTACTTCCTTACGCAGACACAAGGAGTGCTGAATACGGCGCAGGGTACCGCGACGGTCGGGCTTGTGTACTGGTGGGGAACGAAACAAGGCGCGTGGTAAGGAGACCCCATGCTTGATGTTGTTTTTACCGTTGCGACCCTGGTCTGCTTTGCAGTTTCGCTGGTCTACGTTACAGCGTGCGATCGCTTGAAGGGGAGGCCCTCCGTTGATTGAAAACGTGATCCTGCTTGCCTTGTCTCTTGCGCTGTTGATTTACCTGGTCTACGCGATGCTGCGTCCGGAGAAGTTCTGATGACTACGAATGGCTGGCTACAAATCGCACTGTTTTTTGTGTGCGTTCTCGCGCTCACCAAGCCGATGGGCTTGTATCTGACGCAGGTATATGAACGGCGTCGCACGTGGCTGGACCCGGTGTTTGGGCCGATAGAGCGTCTGCTCTATCGCGCGACCGGCATCAAGGCCGACGAGGAAATGCGCTGGACCGAGTACCTGGTTTCCATGCTTACGTTCACCGCGGCAACCGTGCTGCTGACGTACCTGATCGAGCGGATCCAGGGGCACCTGCCCTGGAATCCGCAGCACCTGGCAGGCGTCGAGCCCGGGCTTGCGTGGAACACGGCGATCTCGTTTTCTACCAACACCAACTGGCAGGCTTACACGCCGGAAGCGACGATGAGCTACCTGACCCAGATGGTCGGGTTGGCGACGCATAACTTCTGGTCCGCCGCCGTTGGGCTTGCGCTGGCGATCGCGTTTATTCGCGGCATCGCGCGCAAGGAGATGAAGACGCTGGGCAACTTCTGGGTCGATATGACGCGCGGCACACTATGGGTTCTGCTGCCGATTTCGACCGTGTTTGCGGTGGCCTTACTCTCGCAGGGTGTACCGCAAAATCTGCGTCCCTACGATACGGCCAAGCTGGTTGAGCCGCAGACCGTGACCGGTACTGACGGCAAGCCGGCGACCGTGACGACGCAGACGATCGCGCAGGGGCCCGTGGCTTCACAGGAAGCGATCAAGATGCTGGGCACCAATGGTGGCGGCTTCTTCAACGCGAACAGCGCGCATCCGTTTGAGAATCCAACCCCGCTGACGAACTTCCTGCAGATGCTTTCGATCTTCCTGATTCCCGCCGGCTTGACGTACACGCTGGGGCAGATGGTGGCCTCGCAAAAGCATGGATGGGCGGTGTTTGCGGCTATGTCCGTACTTTGGTTTGCGGGCGTTTCTACGTGCTACTGGGCTGAGTCCAGGCCGGCACCGCAGATGGCCGGCGTGACCCAGCAGGCCAGCGATCTGCAGGCCGGCGGCAATATGGAAGGCAAGGAGGTTCGCTTCGGTGTGGCCAGCTCTGCGCTGTTCGCAACTGTGACTACGGATGCGAGCTGCGGCGCGGTGAACTCGATGCATGACTCGTTTACGCCGCTGGGTGGCATGGTGCCGCTGGTCAATATTCTGCTGGGTGAGATTGTCTTCGGCGGTGTTGGCGCGGGTATGTACGGCATGCTGATCTTCGTGATTCTGTCAGTGTTTATCGCGGGGTTGATGGTTGGTCGAACGCCGGAGTATCTGGGCAAGAAGATCGAAGCGTACGACATCCAGATGGCTATGCTGTACCTGCTGATTTTCCCTCTGGTGATCCTGGGCTTCTCTGCAGTGACGGTGCTTTCGCCGACGCTCGGCTTGTCCAGCCTGGCGAACCATGGGCCGCATGGTTTGAGCGAAATCCTGTACGCGTACACGTCTGCGACGGGCAACAACGGATCGGCGTTTGCGGGCCTGAATGCCAACACGCCCTGGTTCAACTCAACGCTTGGCATAGCGATGTTCATTGGGCGCTTCCTGATGTTGATCCCGATGCTCGCGATCGCCGGCAGCCTGGCTGGAAAAAAGAGCATCCCGGCTACTTCCGGTACCTTCCCGGTGACGACTCCGCTGTTCACGATTCTGCTTACGGGCGTGATTGTGATTGTGGGCGCGTTGACATTCTTCCCGGTGCTTGCGCTTGGGCCGGTGCTTGAGCACCTGCTGCTGCGGGCTGGGCAAAGCTTCTGAGGATAGATTCCTCAGGGGCTGATGCCCAATGAATCTGACGCACGATCGCAGGGCTGAAGCCCTGCGCTTAACAAAGCTCTAGCAATGGTTTGCTCTACGGAGAACTACGATGGCGGCAACAACGAATAACAGGAACAAGCGCTCGCTTTTTGATCAGCAGATCATGCGTCGCGCGGCAGTGGATGCGCTGGTCAAATTGAACCCGATGACTATGGCGAAGAACCCCGTCATGTTCATCGTGGAGGTGGGCAGCGTGCTGACGACGGTGCTGCTGTTCACCGACCATCTGCGTCACCAAGGGCACTTCAGCTTTGATCTGCAGATCACGCTGTGGCTTTGGTTCACGGTGCTCTTCGCCAACTTCGCGGAAGCGATGGCGGAAGGCCGCGGCAAGGCGCAGGCAGATGCGCTGCGCAAGGCCAAGTCGGAGACGATCGCTTACATTATGCGTGGTGACAAGCTGGAAGAAATTCCGAGCTCGCAGCTGCGATCGGGCGATGTGGTCAAGGTAATCGCAGGGCAGATGATTCCCGGCGATGGCGAGGTTATTGAAGGTGTTGCGTCGGTCGATGAATCGGCGATCACGGGCGAGTCCGCACCGGTGATTCGTGAGGCCGGCGGCGACCGCTCGGCTGTGACGGGCGGCACACGGGTACTGTCAGACGTGATCAAAATCAAGATCACTTCGAACCCGGGAGAGACGTTTATCGATCGCATGATTGCGCTCGTGGAAGGTGCGGAACGGCAGAAGACGCCAAATGAAATCGCACTCAACATTCTGCTTTCGGGCTTGACGATTATCTTCCTGCTGGCCGTCGTTACGCTGCAGCCGTTTGCGATCTATTCCGGTGCAAAGCAGACGGTGTTCGTGCTGATTTCGCTGCTGGTCTGCCTGATCCCGACGACGATTGGTGGTCTGCTTTCGGCCATCGGGATTGCGGGTATGGACCGGTTGGTGCAGCACAATGTGCTGGCAACTTCCGGGCGCGCAGTAGAAGCTGCCGGCGACGTAAACACGTTGCTGCTGGACAAGACCGGAACGATCACGATCGGCAACCGTCAGGCTTCTGAGTTTCTGCCTGCGCCCGGTGTGACGGCGGCTCAACTGGCCGATGCTGCGCAGCTTTCCTCGCTGCCGGACGAGACGCCGGAAGGCCGCTCCGTAGTGGTGCTGGCGAAGGAGCAGTACGGTCTGCGCGGGCGTGAGCTTGCATCGCTCGATGCGCAGTTCATTCCGTTCTCTGCGACGACTCGTATGTCGGGTCTGGATATGGAAGGACGCTCGATTCGCAAGGGCGCTGTGGATGCGCTGGCTCGCTATTTGCAGGAGGCTGGATCGTCCTTGCCGGCTGAGGTTCGTGAGGATGTGGAGAAGGTGGCGCGGTCTGGTGGTACGCCTCTGGTGGTCGCGGAGAACGGCCGTGCGCTGGGCGTGATTCATCTGAAGGACGTCGTCAAGGGCGGCATGAAGGAGCGCTTCGATCAGCTGCGTGCGATGGGTATTCGCACGGTCATGATCACAGGCGACAACCCGCTGACGGCTGCGGCGATCGCGCGTGAAGCTGGCGTCGACGACTTCCTGGCGGAGGCCAAGCCGAAGGACAAGATGGACCTGATCAAGCGTGAGCAGGCCCAGGGCAAGCTTGTCGCCATGACGGGCGACGGCACGAACGACGCGCCGGCACTGGCGCAGGCAGATGTCGGCGTGGCGATGAACAGCGGCACGCAGGCGGCGAAGGAAGCGGGCAACATGGTTGATCTGGATTCGAACCCGACCAAGTTGATTGAGATTGTCGCCATCGGCAAGCAGCTTTTGATGACGCGTGGCGCGTTGACTACGTTCTCGATTTCGAACGACGTGGCCAAGTATTTCGCGATCATCCCGGCCATGTTTGCTGGTGTGTTTCCGGTGCTGAACGCGCTGAACATCATGCATCTGCACTCGCCGGAGTCGGCTATCCTGTCTGCCGTGATCTTCAACGCGCTCATCATCATTGCGTTGATTCCGCTGGCGCTGCGCGGTGTTTCGTACAAGGCGATGTCTGCCGCGGCGCTGCTGCAGAAGAACCTGCTGGTCTACGGGCTCGGCGGAATCATTGTGCCGTTCATCGGGATCAAGGCGATCGATCTCCTCATCACTGCCGTTCATCTTGCATAAAGGATCGTGTCATGAAGAAGCATTTATTTACGTCGGTGATGTACACGTTGATTACGGCGATCATTCTTGGACTTGGCTATCCGCTGGTGCTTACCGCGTTTGCCAAGGTCGCGTTCCCCAAGCAGGCTAACGGTGAGCTGCTGTATGACAACAAGGGCGACCTGGTTGGATCGGCGCTGATTGGGCAGGCGTTCACCGGGGCGAAGTACTTCCATAGCCGGCCTTCCGGTGCTGGCACGGGGTACGATGCCGGGTCGTCCTCGGGGTCGAACCTGGGGCCTACCAGCAAGGCGCTGGCCGACCGTGTTGCGGCAAGCGTGGCAGCGGAAAAGCAGACGGGCGTGCCGATTGATCTGGTCACTACTTCTGCTTCCGGGCTCGATCCGGATATCACGCCAGCAGCTGCGATGTTCCAGGTGGCGCGCATTGCGCCGCTGCGTGGCATGACGGAGGACCAGTTGAGGGCGCTCGTCGCGCAGCACACGACGGCGCGTCAGCTTGGATTGTTGGGGGAGCCCCGGGTGAACGTGCTCGGGCTGAACCGGGCGCTGGATGCGGCTGCGAAATAGTCGGCTACAAAACTGAAAAGGGCTCCAGTCCTGAGGCGATCGCCTCGCGGACTGGAGCCCTTTTGTTTTGGGCTACTGGATGGTGACGGTTGCGTTAATGGTTTGCGTGGAGCCATCCGTCGCGTTGAGGGTGAGCGGCACCGTGAACGTTCCGGGTGTCGCGGTGTTGAAGGAGTTGTTGCTGGCGCAGCCGCTCAACGAGCCGGCCATGCCCAGGCCCGCGACTACGAGTGGGACCATCAGCAACGATTTGAAGCGCTGCTGTGTGCCCTTGCGACGAAGGCCGAAGAGAGCCAGGGCGCCGCTGGGGAGCCAGAGCAGCATCGCGAGTGAGGCTGGGTTCAAGGTGCCAGGCTTGTTGAGCGACGCGGTGAGCTGCGTGTTGGTGTAGATGGTGAGCATGTCCGTCTGCGCGGCGCTGGAGGCTGCGGTGAAGACAAGCGAGTTGGGGGCGAAGAGGCAGGTGACGTACTGGGGCAGACTGCCGCAGGCTAAGGTGACGGTGCCGGCGAAGCCTCCGCTGGGGGTGAGGGTAAGGGTCAGGATGCCGGAGTGGCCGCGCTGAATGATGAGCGGGTTCGGGGTGGCGCTGATCGAAAGCGTGGGGTTGGTGATGGCTTCCGTGAGCGCGTTGGAGGTGGAGGTAAGGAAGAGGGTATCGCCCGAGTAGATGACGGTAAGGGTGGAGGTGCCGGCGGGTAGCGTGCCGGAGAACGTGGCGACGTTGTTGGTGAGTGCCGCTGTGCCTAGCACGGTGGTGCCGGAGTAGAACGTGACCGAGCCGGATGGCGTGCCGGTGGCCTGGGTGGCGAGCGTCGCGGTAAGGGTGATGGTGGTCTTGACGGGTGCGGTCAAGGCAGAGGAGGTAAGCGTGAGAGTGGTGGCGGCGGGGGTGCGGATTACGACCGCCGCCGAGGTGGTGGAGGTGGCAGCGGTGAAGCTGGTATCGCCCAGGTAGCTTGCGGAAACTGCGTAGGTGCCGGACAGGAGCGTGGTGGAGGTAAGGGTAGCGACGCCCGCGTTGAGCGTTCCGCTGCCCAGGATGGTGGTGCCGTTCAGGAAGTTGACCGTGCCTGTGGGGGTGCCGGATGTCGCTGAGACGCGGGCAGTGAAGGTGACCGATCCGCCTCCGGGTGCGAGTGCTGTAATGGAGGAAACGGCGACGGTTGCCGCTGCCTTGCCGACCGTGAGGGTCTGGCTGGCGGAGACGCTGTTGGCGGTGCCGTTGGGGTTCGGCTGCGATGCGGTTCCGGTGTAGTTGGCGACGACGGTGTAGGTGCCGACGGCGGGGGTGATGGTGGCGGTCGCGACTCCGTTGGCGCCGACTGTGGCGGTACCAAGAGTCATGTTGCCGGCGGTGAAGGTGACTGAGCCGCCAGTGGCCGCAGCGGTGCCGGCGAGGGTGTAGAGGTAAGCGTGACAGCCTGGCCGGAGGTAGCGGTGGCCGGCGAGACGACGAGCGAGGTGGTGGTGGCGACGGCGCTTGATACGGTGACGACTGTCGCCGCGGAGGTGGAGCCGTTGAAGCCGGAATCGCCCGCAAAGACGGCGGTGATGCTGTCTGATCCGGCGGGCAGCATGCCGGTGTAGCTGGCCTTGCCGGCGGTGATGGTGCCGGTGCCCAGGACGGTGGCACCGTTCAGGAAGTAGACGGTGCCGGTGGGGGTGGTGGGGATGCCGGTGAGGGTCGACGTGCTGGCGACCGCGGCGGTGAGGGTGACGGATTGGGTTGGGGTTATGTTGCCGCTGGGTGAGACGTTGAGCGTGGTGGCGGTCGGTTGCTGCTGCGTGATGATCTTGACGACGAAGCCGTCTGCATTACCCTGCAGGGTTTTGCTGAAGGCGTTGGGGGTGACGGGGAAGTAGGTGCCGCCGTAGGTGTTCGGCGCTTGCGAGCCGCTGAAGTAGGCGTTGAGGTTGCTGTCGAGGCTGAGGGAGTTGTTGAGTGCGATGCCGCCGCCGGTGCCGAGCGCGGTGCTCATGAGCAGGGTGCTGGCAGTGGAGTTGAGCTCGATGATGTGCGCGTCGTTGCCGGCGTTGGAGGAGAACGCGTTCTTAAGGGGGAAGGAGTTGCTGCCGCCGTAGAAGGTAGCAAAGACGTTGTCGTTGGGGTCGAGCCGGACGTTGCCGCCGGATTGAAGGCCGCATCGTTTGGAACCGTGGGACCGTAAAGAGTGGACCACAGCGTCGCGCCGGTGGGGGTCAGCTTGGTGAGATACATGGCGGTTGTGCAGCGCTTGGAATTGCCGTTGCCATCGCCGAATTGGGGCAGGTGGGTTGGAAGGTGCCGCTTGTGGTGGGGAAGTTATTGGCGCTGGTAAAGCCGGTCATGACGACGTTGCCTTTGGAATCGATGGCGAGGCCATCTACTTCAGACGTGGGCGAAAGGGTATTTCCGTTGGAATCCACACCGCCGGTGGTGCCGTTGACATAGGTGCTGAAGACGAGCGAGGAGGTGCCTGATTTGCTGATGTCGATTGCGTAGAAATAGCCGGTGCGTGAGCAATCGGTTGCGCGACGCGGGGTGCACGCGGTAAGGAAGGCGTTGGCGGTGACCGGCAGCGCAAGCGAGTTGGTGCTGCCGCCCACGTAGACGATGTTGTTGGGGCCGACTGCGACTGCGTTCGAGTAGGTATCGCAATCACCGTTGCCGCAACCGCCGGTGCCGGGAGGCGTGACGACGGTGCTATAGACGAGGGTGCCGGCAGCGGAAATTACCGAAAGGAAAGATGACTCGAAGTTGGGTCCGGTGCAGGAGCTCTGATTGCAGGTGGCAACAGATTTGGAGTAGTCGTAGGCGCGCTGGTAGGCGTTTGACGTGGTGGGAAAATCCGATGGGCCATAGCCGGTGCCACCACCGTAGCCGCTGCCGTCGCCGGTGACAGCCCAGCCGGGCGTCGGGGCAAAGGTGTAGCTGCCCTGTGGGATCGAGTAGGTCGTGTGTGTGGTTCTGCCGACGACATACACGTTGCCGGCAGCATCCAGCGCGACCGCGTTGGCGACGTCGACACTGTTGTTGTTGCCGCCCAGGAATGTGCTGTAGAGCAGGCTCTTACCATCGGCTGACAAGCGCGACACAAAGGCGTTGTAGTCTGCACCGTTGACCTCGATAGGATTGCCTTTTGAGTCGCTGCCGGGCGTGGGAGCAATCAGGGTCTGGATGGCGCCGGTCGTGACCGGGAACAAGCCTGTGCCGCCAGCAAAGTTGGTATAGCCCACGGACGGGCTGATCGTTAGCGCCGACGGCGACGCCGGTTGCGAAGGCGTCGCCATTACCGCTGAGGTAGGTGGTCCAAAGGACGCTTGAGCCGTCGGCGGAAGATTTGGTGACGAAGCCGCCGTGATAGTTGTTGTTGATGTTTGTGCCGATGTTGTTGGGCTGGAACTCGCCCGTGGTTCCGGGCAGGTCAACCGAATGGGTCTGGCCGACAGCATAGAGCTGGTTTGCTGCGTTGAGTGCGGAGCCGTTGATCTCGTCTTCGCCGTTGGTGCCGCCTGCTGGCGAGCCACCGAAGTAGCTGGCGTAGGACAGGATGGGGTCAATGACGAGCTCGCGCGAGTCATAAGCGCCAAGCTGGAAAGTGACGTCACCGTTTTTTGCGACGGCAAAGTTACCGGCGACCTGCTCACGCTGGCCGTTGCGCTGCTGATACAGGAACGGCTTCAGGAAGCGGATATCGGCTGCGCTGGGTTTGGTGCCTGCCTGCAGGTGCAGGCTGCCGTCTGCTGCCAGCAGCGGTTGCGCGCCGGCAAAAGTGCAGTTTGATTTGCGCGGGATCGGCGTGGGGCGCGACGACAAAGTCGTATTCCAGCTGCTTTTACGTGCCGTAGTAGAGCAGGTCAATGCCTGCGTAAGCGCCGCGTACGCGCGTTGCCGCGTAGGTCGGGATGCCGGTGCGATCCTTGCCGCGGTCTGCGCCGGAGATGTAGTTCACGTAGCCTGGCAGGCCGCGTTCGCCGGCCAGCGGTGCGTCCACTTTGCCCCCCGCGAGCGACATGCGGATCACTTCCCGCGACGCCGGCATGGCCTTGCCAGTCGCCAGCGCTTTGCGACGTTGCTCTGCGGTGCCTTGCTCATGATGCATCAGCAGCGTGGCTTGCGCGGGCGTCAACAGCACGGAGTAGTTGCTGCCGTGGGCGAGAAACTTGGTGGGCGCAGCGACCTGGCCGCGGTTCGGCTCGAACGCCATGGCGTGTTTGCCGTAGGCAGCATCGCGGTGGGCTGGCGTTAGGCTTTGGGCGGTGGCGACTGTGCCGGCGGCAAACACCAGGGCAGAAAAGGCAGTGAGCGACGTAGAAAGGGACATGGCGATGGGGCTCCTGCCCCTGAACGCGCCATGTCCCGGACTACTGTGTCACTGCTGCTGCTTTCTTTATACGACTCGGTTTGCGGCGATGACCTGCTTGTAGAAATCAGCGCTGAGTTTAGGCGTGCGCTTCTCGGTTTTGTAGTCGACATACGTGATGCCGAAGCGTTTGTCGTAGCCATCCGCCCATTCGAAGTTGTCCAGCAGGCTCCATAAGAAGTAGCCCTTCACGGGCACTCCATCCGAGATGCCGCGCTGCAACTGCGTGAGGTAGTTGCGCAGAAACATGACGCGATCGGTATCGTAAACGTGGCCGTCCGGCGCGATTTCGTCGGTCGAGCTGCAGCCATTTTCTGTAATGAAAATGCTCCTGGTCTTCCAGAGATCGACCGTATGCTTGGGCGCCCAGTAGAGAGCTTCCGGTCCAACTTTGAGCCACGGGCTGTACATGGTGGGGTAGCTCCTGGGGTAGGGCAACATGGCATAGCCGGCCTCGGACTGGTCAGCCCGCACCCACTCCGGCTGGTAGACGTTGATGCCGATGAAGTCCATCGGGCTGCCGATGATCTTCATCTCCTCCGCGGTAAATTTCGGTGCATCCGCGCCGAGACCCTTCAGGTACATGTCCGTGTAGCGGCCCTCGTTGATGACGGTCAGGTACATGGCGTTGACCTCGCGGAAGGCCTTGCGCGAGGCTTCAATGTGGACCGGGGTCTCAATCACGGGGCACGTGGGGATGGGGTTATCGGCGATGCCGACCTGCACCCCCGCCGGAACCGCTGCGCGGATAGCCTGTACGGCCATGCCGTGGCCCAGCACGGTGTAATGAGTCAACTGCGCGAGTTCCTTGCGTCCAACCTTGAGCCCCGGCGCGTGCAGGCCCGTGCTGTAGCCGAGCTCGGTAAACGTGCGCATTTCATTCATCGTCATGAAGTGCTTGACGCGGCCGCTGAGCTTGCCGGCGGTGAAGCCAGCGTAGTCGGCAAAAAGCTTGGCGGTATCGCGATTTTGCCAGCCGCCGCGGTCTTCGATCGGCTGCGGCAGATCCCAGTGATACAGCGTGCAGAAGGGCTGGATGCCGGCTTCCAGCAGCGCGTCCGTCATACGCCTGTAGAAGTCGAGGCCCTGTTCGCTGGGCGCGCCGGAGCCGGTGGGGAAGATGCGCGTCCACGCGACAGAAAAGCGGCAAGCCTTCAAGCCCAGCGACTTCATGAGCGCGATGTCCTGCTTGTAGCGATGGTAGTAGTCGTCGGCAACGTCGCCGGTATCGCCATCATGCACCTTGCCGGCGGTGTGCGAAAAGGTATCCCAGATGCTGGGGCCGCGGCCGCCTTCTTTGACCGCGCCTTCCACCTGGTAGCTGGCCGTGGCGGAGCCCCAAAGGAAGCCCTGCGGAAAGGTGCGGGCCTGTGAGCCGGCCTGCGCTGACCCGGTCTGCGGAGGTGTGGGCGTAGCGGCAAAGGCGAGCGGGTTGAAGCTGAGCGCGGTGCCGGCGCCGCCAAGCAGGCGGGCCAGAGTCCGGCGAGAGAAGGTATTGGCCATGGAGATCCACTTTCTTTGTTTGTATTTTGGCCCAATTGGCAGGCGAAAAAAAGTCTTCGAACCTAAGACGCTGATCCCGCTTCGCGAGTTCTTTTGTTTGTCGATCGGACCGAGCGGGGGGTGCGCTCCAGACGGCGACTGCCGGACATCCCTTTACCCTGGGAGGTCCGGCAGCGCATCGCAGTGCTGCCTTAGAACTGTGCTTTGAGCGCGAATTGGAAGATCCGCGGATTGTAGTTGGAATCAGTGGAAGTGGCCTGACCGAAGTTTGGATTGCCGATCTGGACGTTGCCGCTGCCATCAGTGATGGCGTAGCTGGGCGTGTTGGAGATGTTGAACGCTTCCGCGCGGAACTGTACGTTCACCCGCTCGGTAACAGGGAAATCCTTGAAGACCGACATATCAATGTGGCGATATTGCGGTCCAAACAAAGCGTTGCGCCGTGCCGTTCCAATGGTGCCCAGGGCTTGTGGTGCAAAGGCTGCGGGATTGAAGAACAGGCCCGTTGCGCCGTTGACCGCGATCGCCTTCTTGCTCAGGCGAGCGTCGAAGAGCTGGTTGGGGCGGTCCGGACCACCGTTGTTCTTGGGGGTTGCACGATTGTTGAACGGTTGGCTTCCTCCGCCGTTCGTGATGTCGAATGGTTTACCACTCTGCCACACAGAGATGGTGTTGAAGTGGTAGCCGTGAAGTGCAAACTTCTTCAGGCCGGTAAAGTTCTTGCCGTACTGCAGCTCATAGTTCAGAGACAGAGCGAAACGGTTGGCAATGTCGTTTTCCGCAATTCCATAATCGATCTGGTTGATGCGGGTTGGATCTGCATTTCCCCAGCTGCGTCCGCCACCTTCCGCGGAGAAGCCGGTGATATCAGAAAGCGCCTTGGCCCAGGTATAGTTCGCGTCGAACGCAAGTCCGTGGGTGAAGCGACGCTGAAAGGAAGTCTGCAGCGCGTTGTAGTTGGAAATTCCTTCACTCTGCAGGAAACTGACGTTTGAAAGATTCGGAAGCAGTGTTGCGAGAGGACGCGCACCAGTTCCGAACCTTGCCGAGCCGGGAGTCGGATCGAAGGGCTTGGGGACGTTGATGTCGTTGATGGTTTCCGGCAGGTGCTGGCCGATGTTGCCGACGTACCCGATCGTGAAGACGTTGGCGCCGAACTGCTGCTCAACCTGCAGGTTGAACTGCTGGATCAAGGCAGAGCGGAACTTTGAGTCTTCCGCCGTGAAGGAAAGGGAAGGGCTGGAGATGGATTGAGCCGCAGGCAGTGGCAGCCCAGCGTCGAAGGTGGTGGGTGCGCCGGCGACGCTCGCGCAGTCCGGGTTCACGCTGTTCGGGTTTGTGCCCTGACGGCGCTCAATCGTCACGGCGAGGCTGGACTGGCAGTTTGGGCTGAAGACGGAGACAAAGGGTGCATTCTTCAGGTCGGCGTTCGACGTATAGTTGCCGGGGAAGAAGCTCAGCCCATAGCCGCCGCGGATGACCGTCATTGGCGTCGCAGAAAAGGCGAAGCCGACGCGCGGCGCAAAGTTGGAGTAGTCCGTCTTGATTCCCGCGTGGCCGTCCACACCGCCGACGTTCGCCACCTTCAGTGCGGAGCCCACCGTGGCAGTGGTCAAGCCGAGCGCCTGAATGTAGTCAAAGTTAGAGATGCGGTTGTGGGCCTCAGTAAACGGCGTGAAAACGTCATAGCGGACGCCCAGCAGCAGCGTTAGCCGCTGATTTACCTTCCAGCTATCCTGCACAAAGCCACTTGGCTCCGAGCTGCGGTAGTCGGGCGGGGTCAGATCGTAATTTCTGCTGTCAGCAGAAAAAGCCCCGACCAGCGAAGACGCGAGCTGGTTATCCTGCGTCTGCTTCTGGGTAGCTGCGTTGTCGCTTTGTAGGCCGAAAGTGTACTGTCCGGCAGCAAAGGCGCTTTGTACGTTTCTAGCCTGGCGACGAAGGAACGATCCGCCCGCCTTGATGTTGTGGCGTCCCCGCGTGTAGCTGATGAAGCCTGCATATTGAAACGTGTTGTCGATGTCCTGCAGGGGAACGTAGGCGCCGTCACCAATGTCGGAGAAGGGTCCGAACTGGATGGGCGTCAGGAACGACGAAAGCGCGTTGAAGTTCATGTTGGCCCCGAAGCCAAGCGTGGTATCGGGATTGGTACCGTAATTGAGCGGCAGCGAAAGGTTGTTGATACGGGTGTAAGCGGCGCGCAGGTCCAGCACCAGGTTCTGGCCGAACAGATGCGTGTAGCCAAGCGCGTATTGCTGAGCCTTATCGGTCGCAGGACCGGCAAAGATGTATCGTCCGCCGGAAATCTGCAGACCACCCTGAGTGCCCAGCGCCTGCGGAGTATTGGTGTCCACCTTATTGTTTGAATAGCGCGCAAAGAGCTGATTGTGGTCATTGATTTTGTGGTCCACGCGCACGTCAAAGCTGTTGCTCTTCTGCGTACGATTGGGGCTGACGGTGAAATTATTGGTCAAGGCTCCGGCTCCACCAGTGTTGGGAGCAGGAAAAAGCTTCAGGTAGTTCAGCGCGATCGGGTCCACTGCAAGACCCTGCGTCCCTGCACCTGCGGCAATCAGGGCCTGCGGTGAGCCGCCATTCAGACTATTGATGTTGTTGTACTCATCCTGCGTGGGCACTGTGCTCTGGTAGGTAAGTCCGTTTACCTGGCGAAAGCCTTCATAATCAGCAAAGAAAAAGGTCCGGTTGCGGAAGATGAAGCCGCCGAGCGATCCGCCGAATTGATTCTGACGCAACTCGGGCTTGCGTCCGGTGGTCTGCAGCACGTTGCGGCCGTCAAAAATGTCATTACGGAAGAATTCGTATGCCGAGCCGTGGAAGGTGTTGGTGCCGGAACGAGTGACGATGTTGACTACTCCGCCCGCAGTTCGGCCGGCTTCCGCGGCGTAGCTGTTGGTCTGGACGGTGATTTCCTGAATGCCTTCCACGTTGGGCTTCACGCCGATGCTGCCGATCACGCGCTCGTTATCGTCGATACCATCGATGACGTAATTATTAAGCGTGTCATCCTGGCCGTTGACTGAAAAGCTGCTGGTGGAGCGTCGGTCATCTGGCCGACCGCCGCTGGTCAGACCATTACCAGGGCCTTCGTTCGCACCCGGGACAAGCTGAACAAGCTGAACGAAATTACGGCCATTCAGCGGAAGATCCTGGACCGCTTGCGCAGTAACTGTTGAGCTCACCGTGGCACTGTCTGCCTGGAGCAGCGGGGTCTGCGCTTCTACAGTAACGGTGTCGCTTTGGCCGCCGGTTTCGAGCTTGATGTCTGCGCGCGCACGGTCCCCGGCCTCTACAGAAAGGTTGCTGGTCACGGAGGTCTTGAAGCCGGGCATCGCGACCGTCACGGAGTATCTGCCCACCGGCAGCAGTGAAAATTGGAATTCTCCAGCACTTGCTGCAACGGCTTTGCGCGTTTCGTTTGTATCCAGATTGCGTAGCGTAAGGCTTGCGTTCGGAACAACAGCCCCGGTCGCATCCGTAACTGTTCCAAGGATGTCCGCAGTGGTGAGCTGGGCAAACGCTGAAGGGTGCGCGCCAACCAGGAAGGCTGGAACGCCCAACGCAAAGATAAGAGCCGTGCGAGCCATAGGCGCGCCGGAGGCAATGCCGCACTGGCCGGTGCGGGTAAAGATCTTCTTGCTTAGTTTCATCGTAGGTTCCTGAGTGTTACGCGAGTAGGTTGAAGAGTGTAGAGACATGTCTGGGCGGCAAGAAGCGAAGTTCACCGCTCAGCAGACGCAACGTTGGGATGCCTGCAAAACGTAGGCGCGCTAGCAGACATTCAGTAAGGTGCTATCTGGTATCGCACATAGGTAAAGAGGGATATGGGCAGAAAAGCAGGTTTTACCCCCATAATCGCGCCAGGTAAAGACAAGGTTGTCAGGTATGGCTGTTGCGGCCTAAGATGGGCGCCGAAGGATTGGAACGATGTCGACCGCTGAACACAATCTGCACATGGGGGCCATTAGCGCGGAAGACGGCCGCAAGGTCCGTGCGCAGTTGGAGCGGCTGTTGGAGTCGCACCAGTTTCGCAACAGCCGCCGCTACCCGGCGCTGCTGCGTTTTCTGGTCGAAGAAGCGCTGGAAGGACGCGGCGATATCCTGAAAGAACGGCTTATCGGTATCCACGTTTTTGGCCGGCCCACGGACTATGACACCGCCGCCGATCCCATCGTACGAGTCACGATTGCAGAGGTCCGCAAGCGGATCGCGCAGTACTATCACGACGAAGAACACGACGCCGAGATCCGCATCGAGCTCATCACCGGGCGCTATGAGCCGGAATTCCGCCTGCGCCGGGATATCCGCGCTGACGCGCACGCAGAGCCCGCGCCCGAAGCTGAACCAGTTCCCATCTTTATAGATACGACACCGCCCGTCGCCGCTCCGCAGCCGCCAGGCACTACCGCTCAAGGGCCGTTATCGCGTAGCAAGCCGCGCCTGGCGTGGCTGGGCGGTCTGCTGGCTGTACTCCTGGTCGCCGGATTTTTCGGTTTGCAATCGTTCCGGCAATCTTCGCTGGATGAGTTCTGGTCGCCCATTCTTTCGCCGCGGCGGACGGTTCTATTCTGCCTTCCGACGAGCGCAACCTCTCGCAAAGGTCCGACCACCGCCAACGCTGCCACCCATCCCGGCCCCGGAACGACCTTCCTCGACCACGAGTCCCTGGGCGAAAACATCGTCTACTCCGACATGCTTTCCATGCTGCAAATGACGAATGTGCTGATTACGCGCCACGCCGATTACCGCGTGCGCACCACGGACGCGACCACGCTGGACGATCTGCGCCACGGGCCATCCGTGCTCATCGGCGGGCTGGATAACGATTGGACCCTGCGCGCGCTCAAGCCGCTGCCGTACCGCTTTGCCGGCAGTGACGAGGTGGGTTTCTGGATCTACGACAGCAAAACTCCCAACGATAAGCAGTGGTATCTCGACCTGAAAATGCAGTACGCGTCCGTCACGCGCGACTACGCCGTGATCGCGCGCCTGCACAACGACCAGACGGGCGAGCCGGAAGTGATCGTCGCCGGCATCGGCATGAGCGGTACCGCGGCGGCAGGAGAGATGGTCGGCAATGAGCGGCTCATGCAGGAACTGCAGCGGCGAGTCGGACCGGGTTTCAAGGACCGCGATTTTGAGGTCGTGCTAAGCACCGATGTAGTGAATGGCATTGCCGGGTCACCCAAAATTCTGGCCTCGGCTACCTGGTAGGCCAAGCCGCTTTCACCCCGTTCAAAATCAGCGCGTAGTCCGCTCACCAGTTCAAACGGCTCCTTAGCTTCACAGGCCCGTCCGGATGAGAATAAAACCTTACCGTACGCAGATCGCTCCAGGGGCCGGCACTGAAGAACATAGACCAAGCACGCCATGCTGCGGACTCACGCCTGCGCCCGGCCAGTAATTGGACCGAGGAGCTGTGGTACACGCTGCGTCTTGGGGCGCCGCTCGCGCTGGGCGAGCTCGGCTGGATGTCGACCTATATTGTCGACGCGCTGATGATCGGCCGGCTGCCTGCGAGCTACTCGCCGCTGGCTCAGGCTTCCGCGCTGCTGGGCAATACCATCTATTACGCCATCGTTTTCAGCGCGATTTACCTGCTGAACGGGCTGGAAACGCTCGTCGCCCAGTCTTACGGGCAGTCTGCGGACGCGCAGTCGGATGAGTGCCTGCATCTGCTTGCGCAGTCCGTCTGGATTGTTGCCATCGCGACACCGGCGGTCATGGGGCTGACGCTTGGCTCGCTGTACCTGCTGCCCATGTTTGGGGTGCCGCAGGAGGTTGTCGTCGAGACCGGACGCTATCTGCGGCCGCTGGTGCTTTCCACCCTGCCGCTGATGCTCTACATGGCTCTGCGGCGATATCTGCAATCGATCAACAACGTCGTCTGGGTGGCGGTCACGCTGGTCACGGCAGGCGTCGTCAACTGGTTTGGCGACTGGGTGTTTCTGCTCGGCCACATGGGCGTGCCGTCGCTTGGCATAGCAGGGTCTGCGTGGGGCACGCTGGTGGTGCGTATTTATATGCTGGCGGTGCTGGGCGTGGGTGCGGTTGTCGTGACGCGACGGCTTGGGCTGGCTGGAAACAAAGCCATGCTGCGCCCGGACTGGCCCCGGCTGCGCGCGCTGCTGCAGATCGGATGGCCCAGTGGGCTTGAGAACCTGGCCGAGTTTGGCGTGTCTACTTATATGTCTATCCTCTGCACGCGGCTGGGAGTCATCCTTGCCGCGGCGCAGGATGTTGTGCTGAACCTGAACGCGTTTGTCTACCAGGTTCCCAATGGCCTCAGCTATGCGACGATCACGCGCGTTGGCCAGGCTGCGGGGCGCAACAACCGCCAGCAGGTGGAGCGTGCCGCCAACGTAAGTCTTGCGATTGGTGTCGGCTTTATTGCAGTTGCGGGGCTGGTTTTTGCACTATTTTCTCACTTCTGGGCGGCGCTTTACAGCAGCAATGCGCAGGTCATTGCGGCGGCTGCACCCATCTTTACCATCTGCGCGTTCCTGCTTTTGGGCGATACAGTGTTCGTCATGCTGGCTTCAGCCCTCACGGGGCTGGGCGATACGCGCACACCCATGATTGTGAGCCTAGTCTGGAACTGGGGTATCGGCATGCCGATCGGCTACGCGCTTGCGTTCCATCACGGCATGGCTTTGCGTGGGCTGTGGATCGGCCGCGGCACCGCCTCGCTCGGTACCGGGATAACCCTTTTAGTTTGGTGGCAGGTCCGCTTGCGCAGAGACCGCCGCCGCACCTCGTTCAACCTTATTGAAACCTTCCGTCAATCCGCCGCAAGTACGTCCCAGCCGGCCGCTACCCCCTCATAAACAGGAGCCCGCAATGACTACTTCGCGTCAACGTTATTTACTCTTCGTCCTGGGTTCAGGACTCGCCGCCGCAGCGCATGGACAAAGCACGCTCGCCTCCCTCCGCGGCACGGTGCACGATGCCTCCGGCGCCCTGATCCCAAATGCTAAGGTCGTCGTACATCGCGTGGAATCAAACACCGACCGCACCTTTACCAGCGACGCCAACGGCCAGTACACCGCAGTCAATCTGGACCCCGGAACTTACGAGCTGCGCATCAACGCCAAGAGCTTCCGCGCAGAAACCGATACCAACATCAAGCTCGATACACGCCAGCAACTCGTCTTTGACGTAGTCCTGCAGATCCCCAATGGTAACGAGTCCATCACGGTCAATGCATCCGATGCCGGCACCATCAACGCCGCCGACTCCAGCATCTCCGCCGCGCTTTCGACAGAGGCCGTGCAGGACCTGCCGGCCAACTATCGCGGCGCCGGATCGACCTCCCCGCTGAACGTGATCCAGACCCTTCCCGGCGTGCAGCCGGACTCTGGCGGCTACCCGCCGCAGCCGTCCGCTTCACCCAATCCGGCGATCAAGTTCAGCATTCAGGGCGGTCTGCCCTCGCAGTCAGAGACCACGGTCGACGGCATCTCCGCGCAGAACCAGACCTCAAACAACATCCTTGGCGATGCGTTCCCGTCAGCGGAAGCTATCGCTGAAATTCGGGTCGACGGCGTAAACAACAACGCCGAATACGCCCAGCCCGGCGAAATCACCACCATCACGAAATCCGGCACCAACCACGTGCACGGGTCCGCGTATGAGTACTTCCAGAACTCCGGTTTCGACGCCATCCCCGACGGCTTCTCACAAGCCAGCAAGCCCAAAAAAGTGGCTAACGATTTCGGCGCATCGCTCGCCGGCCCGGTGGTCATTCCGCACCTCTATAACGGTCGCGACCACACCTTCTTCTTCGCCGATTATGAAGGCCTGCGCTACGCCACCGCGCGCGGCGTGCAGTACGTGGTCCCCACCGCGCAGATGCGTATGGGCGACTTCTCGCAGGAGTCCGCCTCCCGCGGTGCCAACATCAACAACCCCTTCACCGGCTTGCCTTACCTGAACAACAAGCTCACGCCGAATGCCAGTTCCGCCGCGCTGCTGGGGTTATTTCCGCTGCCCAACTTTCGCGTTGGCGAGGCCGTTGCCGACGTCCTGAACGAGCCGAACATCCCCTTCAACTACGTTTCCACCAAGCGCAATGACATCAGCTCCAACCAGTACGATATCCGCGTCGACCAGGTCGTCGGTAGCAAGGGTTCCCTCTTCGCGCGGTACACGGATAAGAGCATCAACCAGGTGCTGCCGCAGGATCTCGCGCTGCCTAACGGGACGTCGTTTGCCAAGTACCACATCTTCGCTACGTCTTTTACGTACGCGCTAACGGCACGGCTCGCCAACGAGGCCCGCTTCGGCTTCACGCTCGAGCAGGACGGGCAGGATAACGGCTTCAACGGCCCCGCCTTTACCAACGCGGCGGGCTTGAAAGGTCTGCCCAGCGCACCTTTCAACGGAGTGCCGCACCTGGGCTTCCAGCAGATCTCAAGCGGTGGCTCTCGTCTGAACGCATCGGAGCGTTCGCGCCTGTTCCAATACGTCGATAACCTGACCTACTCCCGCGGCAGCCACACCGTGCGCCTGGGTGCGGATGTGCGCACGTTGACCGCGTTTACGCCGCTCGACTTCAGCTCGTCTGACAACTACGGCAACTTCTTTTTCCAGCAGACGGGCTCCTACACGGGCAATGAATTTGCAGACTTTCTGGCCGGCGTTCCGTACCTTACGGAGGTCGCCAACGTGCAGGCCGATAACAACGGCGCCGCCCAGGCCTACGCGGTTTATCTGCAGGATAGCTGGAAGGTCACAGACCGGCTCACGCTCACCTTTGGTGCCCGCTATGAGTTGCATCCGGCGTTCCACTCCACCAACGGCAACATCGGTAATTTTGACCCCTCCGTAGCAAAGACGGGCCGCCTGATTTACCCGAGCGGCTACGCCAGCCTGCTCAATGGGCCAGAACTCGCCGGCTTCAATGCCTGCGCGCTGGGCACTGGCGGCACCGGCGCGACGGTCAACGGTGCAGGCTGCACCCCTGTTCTTTCGAACACGGAAGCCGGCCTGCCCAGCGGTCTGCGCACCACGCCACGGCAGCGGTTGGAGCCTCGCTTCGGCTTTGCCTACCGGCCCTTCGGCACGGAGAAGACGGCCATCCGTGGTGGTGCAAATTACTTCAACATCACCACTTCTGGCGCGCTCTTTTACGCACTTACCGGAACGCTGCAATCGAATCTGCAGAACTACTTCAACTCGGTCGGCCCCGCAGGTCCGGCGTACAGCTTCCCCAATTTGCCCAGCACCGCCATCAACGCGACGCCCGGTACCGGCGTCTTTTACGCCGCGGTTGATACCAACTGGCACGATCCCTATTCGCTGCAGACCAACCTCTCAATCGATCAGGATCTGGGGCACAATTTCGGTCTGCGCGTCTCGTACATCGGCCTGCAGACGTGGCACCTGGTCTGGCAGCCGGAGCTAAACCAGCTCCCGACCAGCACCACGACAACCGCTGCCAACCAGCCGCGCAGTGCTTTTCCGTTCCCTAACTTTCAGGCTATTTACGATCGCGCCACCTCCGCTACGGCCAACTACTTCTCCGGTCAGGTTGAGCTTAATCACCGCTTTGTGCACGGCGTATCCTTCGACGCAGGCTACACTTTTGCCAAAAGCCTGGCCGACAACCAGGGCACCTACGGCGCGGCTAACGGTCAGTCCAGCTTCGTCGATGAGCAGGGCGGCTATGACGCAACCTCGAACACCAACCGGCACCTCGACTACGGCAACGTCGTCGGCACGCGGCGCCAGCGGCTCATCGCCAGCTCAGTTTATGAGCTGCCCTACGGCAAGGGCCGTCGCTTTGGCGGCAACAGCTCCCGCGCGGTCGACCTGATCGCCGGTGGCTGGCAGTTCTCGGGCATATTTGCACTGCAAAGCGGCCCTGCGCTGACGGCCTTTATCCCCTCCGGCAACACGGACCCTTCCGGCACAGGCGCCGGTACCCTTTACTCGCGCCAGCAGCGTCCGGACCGTATCGCCAGCGCCAATATGGCGGGCAAGAATCGTAACCAGTGGATCAACCGCGACGCCTTTGTCTGCCCTGGCGGCAAGGGAATCAACCAGCAAACGAACCAGGTTGTCACCGGCAAGGCCTCGCTGCAGGGAGGCGCCTGCGTCGTTGGCGGCAACAACAATTACGATCCCAACAACCCCGTCGCGGTCGCACCTATCGGGCGCTTCGGCACGGAGTCCATCGGCGACATCACAGGCCCCGGTCTGGTCAGCTTGAGCACAGGGCTGAGCAAGTCGTTCCATGTGACGGAAGGCGTGAGGTTCCGACTGGAAGGGACCTTCACCAACGTGCTGAACCACACCAACCTCGGCGACCCAAATCTGGATGCGACAAGCCCCAGCTTCGGTGTCATTTCAAACTCACGTGGATCTGACTTTGGTGGCAGCCGCACCGGTCAGGTGAGCGCGAAGCTGGAGTTCTAACGGCCAGGTACAAAAGCAAAAAGCAGATCCCTCCGGGGATGACAACCAGAGACGAGAGCGGAGAGCAGATCCCTGCGGGGATGACAACCAATAAGGCGAATGTCGCTACGTGGTGGTCAACCCCGCAGTTGATCTGCTTTCGTCTTATCTGGCCGCCCCATCCTTTTGCACAACGCACAGCTAGACACAATCCTAAAATAGACATAATCTAAATAAGCAATGACCGCAGAACTCATCAAGCAATCGCTGGAAGAAGCCGGGCTTCGCTGCACACCGCAGCGGTACGCGGTGATGGCGGTGCTCGCCGAGCAGACAGTGCATCCCACCGCGATCGAAATCTTCGAAGCGGTGAACCGGCTCGATCCACGCTCGTCCAGGGCCACCACCTACAACAATCTGCGCGACTTAGTGCAGGCCGGCCTGGTTCGGGAGGTCGCTCTTGAAGGCCGCGCAGCCCGCTTTGATCTGAAGGGCTTGCGCCACAACCACTTCATTTGCGACCACTGCGGCACGGTCGAGGACATGGACTGGTACGACGTGCCGACGCCCGATCCGAACACGCTCGGCAACCGCGTTCTGCGCGACTACGAACTTATCCTGCGCGGGTTGTGTGTCCCCTGCGCTACCCAGCCCGTCACGGTCTAACAAACATCACCTGCAGATTCCCTGCGGGAATGACAAACATCGTTACGAACCGCCTCCCAACCCTGCAAACCGTCTCAAGGAGCAACACCATGGATGACAGCAAGCGCGTAGAAGTCGACCATCAATTCAACCACGGCGTAGGCGAGCCCACCGGTGCACCGCACATGGAGCAGGAGCAGGGTGGCGTGGCAACCGCCGCAGCCGCCAAGTGCCCGTTCCTCGGCGCAGCCCGCACCACCACCATGGCCGGCGCCAAGACCAACGCTGACTGGTGGCCCAACCAGCTCAACCTGAAGGTGTTGAACCAGAATTCGCCCACGAATTCGCCCTTTTACAAGGCCGTCAAGCCCGCGTTCAACTATGCGGAAGCGTTCAAGACGTTGGACCTGCAGGGCGTCATCGGCGACCTCCACAACCTCATGACGGACTCCAAGGAATGGTGGCCGGCGGACTTTGGTCACTACGGCCCGTTCTTCATCCGCATGGCCTGGCACGCGGCCGGCACGTACCGCATCGCCGATGGACGCGGCGGCGGCGGCTCGGGCGCTCAGCGCTTTGCCCCGCTTGATAGCTGGCCCGACAACGCCAACCTCGACAAGGCTCGCCGCCTGCTCTGGCCCATCAAGCAGAAGTATGGCCAGAAGATTTCCTGGGCCGACCTGATCATCCTGACCGGTAATGTCGCGCTTGATTCCATGGGGCTGAAGACCTTCGGCTTCGCTGGCGGCCGTGAAGACGTCTGGGAGCCGGAAGAGGACATCTACTGGGGACCGGAAGGCAAGTGGCTGGACGACCAGCGCTATACGGGCGACCGAGAACTGGAAGTGCCGCTCGGCGCCGTACAGATGGGGCTCGTTTACGTGAACCCGGAAGGCCCCAACAGCAACCCCGATCCCGTGCTTTCCGCGCGCGATATCCGCCAGACGTTCGGGCGCATGGCGATGAACGACATGGAAACCGTCGCGCTCAACGCCGGCGGTCACACCTTCGGCAAGGCGCACGGCGCGGCGGACCCTGGCAAGTATCTCGGGACCGAGCCTGAAGGCGCGGATATCGAAGAGCAGGGCTTTGGCTGGAACAACACGTTCGGCAGCGGCAAAGGCAATCAGACCATTACCAGCGGACTCGAAGGCGCGTGGACTGCCAACCCCACCACGTGGGATAACGGCTACTTCAAGAACCTGTTTGAGCATGACTGGGAGCTGACCAAGAGCCCCGCTGGTGCGAACCAGTGGACCCCGAAGGACGGAGTCGGCGCAGGCCTTGTACCGGACGCGCAGGACGCCGGCGTCAAGCACAAGCCGATGATGTTCACGACCGATCTCGCCATGATCAAGGACCCTGCATACGAGAAGGTTTCGCGCAGCTACTACGAGAATCCTGACCTGTTCGCAGACCAGTTTGCGCGTGCCTGGTTCAAGCTCACGCATCGTGATCTTGGCCCCGTTTCGCGGTATCTCGGCCCGCTGGTTCCGGCTGAAGTGCTGATCTGGCAGGATCCGCTTCCGGCTGTCGATCACGCGCTCGTTACGGACGCGGATGTCGAAGAGCTGAAGGCGAAAATCCTTGCCACCGGCCTCACCATTCCGCAGCTCGTCTCGACCGCGTGGGCCTCGGCCTCCAGCTTTCGCGGCAGCGACAAGCGTGGCGGTGCCAACGGTGCGCGCGTCCGCCTGGAACCGCAGAAGTACTGGGAAGTCAACCAGCCGGGCGAGCTCGCCAAGGTGCTGGAGACGCTGGCCAAGGTACAGACGGACTTCAACGCCACGGGCAAGAAGATCTCGCTGGCAGACCTGATCGTTCTCGGTGGTTCCGCCGCGATTGAAAAGGCCGCAGGCACGGGCGTGAAGGTTCCCTTCAAGCCGGGTCGTACGGATGCGTCGCAGGATCAGACCGATGTGCAGTCGTTTGAAGTGCTGGAGCCGATGCTTGATGGCTTCCGTAATTACTGCCGCGATGGTCACGAAGATGTGGTCGCAGAGATGCTGCTCGATCGCGCGAACCTGCTCGATCTTTCCGCACCGGAGATGACCGTGCTCGTCGGGGGCATGCGCGTGCTCAATACCAACTTTGACCACACCGCACACGGCGTGTTCACGAAGCAGCCGGAGAAGTTGACCAACGACTTCTTCATCAACCTGCTCGACATGGACACCAAGTGGACCAAGTCTGCGACCGCGCCGGGCGTGCTGGACGGCAAGGATCGCAAGACGGGCGAGCTGAAGTGGACCGGCACCATTGCCGATCTCGTCTTCGGTTCGAACTCCCAACTGCGCGCCCTGGCCGAGTTCTACGCAGCCAGCGACTCGCAGGAAGTCTTCGTCGAGCACTTCATCGCCGCATGGGTGAAGGTCATGAACGCAGACCGCTTCGACTTGAACTAAGCCGCAAACTGTAACTGACCGCCTCGTGCCGAAGACAATCGGTGCGAGGCGGTTTTGTTTGCAAACAAGCTAGTCCAGAATGCGTAAGGTATCGATCAACGCCGTGAGAGCGCCGGGCTGATTACGCCGGCTCGGATAGTAGAGGAAGTACCCCGGGAACGAGGGACACCAATCCTTCAGCACCTGCACCAGACGTCCGTCAGCAATCAGGCTGGCGATGCTGTTCTCCATCGATGTACCGATCCCTACGCCATCCAGCACGGCCTGGATCACAAGGTCTGGGTCGTCGAACGAGACCGGACCTTGCGGACTCACCGTCAGGGAACGTCGGCCCTTCTCAAACTCCCACCGGTAAAGCCCCTTGCTGAACCGGAACCCAATGCAGGCATGTTCCTTCAATTCCTGCGGGTGCACAGGCACCGGGTTCTTCTTGAAATACTTCGGTGAGCCGACCACCGCAAGCCGCATCTCGCGCGTCACGCGAACGGCGATCATGTCTCGCTGGATAAATTCCCCAAGCTGCACCCCCGCGTCATATTCTCCCGCGACGAGGTCCACCGGGTCGTTCGAATGCGTCACTTCCAGAATGATTTCCGGATACGTGCGGGCGAACTTCGCTAGCTTCGGGATCAGTACCATCTCTGTTGCCGTACGCGGCACAATCAAGCGGATTCGTCCTGCCGGTCGCCCTCGTTGCTGCGTTGTCACAGCGACCGCGACTCTGATGCGTTCGAGCGCAGGCGCCAGCTCCTGCAGCAGCGTCGCGCCCACGGCAGTCGCAGACACGCTCCGTGTGGTGCGCGCCAGCAACTGCACGCCGAGCTTCTTTTCCAGTCCCCGCATGGAATGACTCAGCGCGGATTGCGACACGCCGAGCCGCGCGGCTGCACGGGTAAAGCTGCGTTCCTCTGCCACCGCGGCAAACGCGTAAAGCTCTGCAAGATGATGTCGTTCCATTCATGAATCATACTCATCTTGCTTTGCTGCTGAGCGCGATATACGTCATCAAGCGCCACATCTTATCTCCTGTACAGCGGTTGAGAAGCCGCACGCAAACAGATAAAGCAAAAGGGAGATAGTCGATGCTCATTTCATTCGAAAACAAGGTGGCCCTCGTCACTGGCGCTGCTTCTGGTTTGGGTCTTGCGACTGCCCAGGCTTTCGCTAAGTCGGGGGCCTCGGTCGTGCTGGCAGATACCGACGAATCGCAGGTCCAGGCGGAAGCAAAAAAGCTGACCGAGCAGGGCTACAAAACCCTGGCCGTGACTTGCGACGTTTCCGACGACGTCCAGGTCGAAGCCATGGTCAAGCAGACCGTCCGGACTTTCGGTCGGCTCGATGCTGCTTACAACAACGCCGGGATCCAGAATGTGCTGGCTGAAACCGCAGACTCGCCACGCGACGACTACGACCGCGTCATGGGCGTAAACCTGCGCGGTGTCTGGAGCTGCATGAAATTTGAGCTGCAAGTCATGCGCGAGCAGGGAAGCGGAGCCATCGTCAACTGCTCTTCGCTTGGCGGGCTCATTGGCGGCAACCAACGCGGGGTCTACCATGCGGCGAAGCATGGCGTCATCGGCTTTACCAAAAGTGCGGCGTTGGAGTATGCCACGCGCGGCATCCGCGTCAACGACGTCTGCCCCGGCCTGATCCGCACGCCCATGAGCGACCAGCTGGAAGCAGCGGGCCAGGGCGAAGAACTCCGGAAAATGCGCGAGCTTTTCGTCCCCATGCAGCGCGAAGGGCGACCGGAAGAAATTGCGAGCACGGTACTCTTCCTCTGCAGCGATGCCGCCAGCTACATCACCGGACAGTCCATTTCAGTCGATGGCGGCTACGTGATGCGCTAGAAGGGTCACGCAAATTCATCCAACAAGTACAAGCTTCATGAAAGGAAGACCATGAAAATTACACGAGTAGGCCTGACCCCATCCTCCGTTGGACCCGAAGACTGGTTCAGCGGAGCCGTTCGCATCGACCCACTCTTCCCAGCCGAGGGCGGCCGCAACTCAAGCGGTGGCCTGGTAACGTTTGCGCCCGGGGCCCGCACCCGTTGGCACACCCATCCCGCAGGACAGACGATTGTCATCACGCAGGGCCTCGGCTGGGTTCAGCGCGAAGGGGGCCCAATCGAACAGGTGCGTCCGGGCGATGTCGTCTTCTTTGAGGTTGAAGAGAAGCACTGGCATGGCGCATCCGCACACGCAGGCATGACTCACATCGCCATCACGGAAGTGCTGGGCGGCAAGGCTGTAGATTGGCTTGAGCCTGTAAGCGAAGAGCAATACGCTCAAGCGCCTTCATAACCAGCTGGCCAATTTTGAAGGGGGGGGTTTGGTGGACCTGATCGGGATCGAACCGATGACCTCTTCCATGCCATGGAAGCGCGCTCCCAGCTGCGCCACAGGCCCACTACCTTTATTCTGACGCATGCGGCCCGGCAGGTCAACCCTGGGAACATCCTGCGCGGTTGTGGTGTCTAAGTCTGCAGAGTGAGCGAGCACTCGGTCGCCGGCGGCGCACCACTCACGCACTACTTATAACCGCATCAAGCAAAGCAGTTTGCACTAGCACCATGCACGGACGTAGGCTAAAGGACACCCGAATGCAGGCGGGCAGCATCATGGGCAATCTGACGAGCGCGATCGGGATCACCGCAGCGGCCAATCAAGACGCCGCGCTCGTGGCCGCGTTGAAGGCCGGCTCGGAAGAAGCTTTTGGCCTGCTCATCGCGCAATATTCGCAGCCGCTTTATTCCTTGATCGCGCGCAGCCTGCAGGATCCGGCGGATGCAGCCGATATTACCCAGGAAGTCTTCATCAAGGTTTTCCGCAACATCCGCAGCTTCCATGGCGAATCCAGCCTGCGGACGTGGCTCTACCGGATCGCGTTGCATGAATCCAGCAATCAGCGGCGCTGGTGGAGCCGGCATAAGCGCCAGGAACTCACGATCGACACCCCACTCAGCGGCTCCGAGTCGGAAGACGAAGAGCTCTGCCTGGGCGCGACGCTTTCCGATGGCCGCGGTTCCCCCTATGACCACACGGCCAACGCGCAGGTCAAGGTCAAGGTAGAGGCTTGCCTGCGCAAGCTGCCGGAGGCCTTCCGCACGGTCGTCGTCCTGCGCGAAATGGAAGGCTTCTCCTACGACGAAATTGCCGACGTGCTGCAGGTTCCGGCGGGAACCGTAAAAAGCCGTCTAAAGCGCGGACGCACCGCTTTGAAAGATCTACTGATGGCCGACGGGCTGCATGAATTACTCACCCCCGCACGTACCGGAGGTACACGATGAACACCTGTTTAGAAACCCAGGACAGCTTTTCGGCTTATCTGGATGGCACCTTGAACGGCGTTGAGATGCACCAGATTTCAAGCCATCTGAACGACTGCGCGGCTTGCACGACGCAGTTCGCGGCAACGCAGAATTTGCAGCAGACGCTCGCCACGCTGGGCCCCGTGAAGATGCCGGAGAATCTCGGGCTGAAGCTGCGGCTTGCGATCTCGCATGAAAGCGCTCGCCGCCAGGGTCATTGGCTGGACGTGTTCACGGCTCGCTGGGACAATGTTTTCCGCCCTTTTCTGGTGCAGTATTCGGTCGGGCTTGCCAGCGCGCTGGTCCTAATCGGAACCATCACGTTGCTGGTGGGAGAGGTCGCGGCGCCACAGGCGGTGCTGGCCAACGATGAGCCGCTGGGCGCGCTTACCACCCCGCACTACCTCTATTCCGCGGCAACTTCGCAGCCCGTCATCACGCCGGATGATACCGTCATCGTGATCCAGGCCAATGTCGACGCCGCCGGCCAGGTCTACGACTACAAAATCCTCTCCGGCCCGCAAAACGCGCAGGTAGAAGCGCAGGTCCGTAATGAGCTGATGTTGCAGCGTTTTGAGCCCGCGCGTGCTTTCGGTGAGCCCATCCGCGGACAGGTCCTGATCACCTTTGCCGGAACCGTCGTCCGGGGCTAAGCCGCGGCTGGCGTCCGGCCTCTTGCTCGCTTATCCTAGACCAAGGGCGTCGAACGTCTGATGACTTCCCGGCGGGTTCCTTCGATGCAACGTATTCTGCTTCTCTTTCTGGTCTGTGCGCTCGGCTTTTCTGCCGCGGCCCAGCAACGCGGCTCTTCCTCCTCCACTACTCCCGGACAGGACGCTACCTCTGACCCGCGCCCCCGCATCGGCCGGCCGGAGGCAGGTGGCTCCGCTATCACGCTCGATACCAGCGAGCAGCTATTCGATCTAGCCGCCGGACTCAACGCCTGCGGGTACGATACGGACCTCACCAATTCAAGCCCTGTCCGCCAGGCAATCCGTGATGAGATGACGGCGACCCTGGCGGAAACCGCGCTCGCCCGCCAAAGCCGAGACGCGCTTTGCGCCTACTTTGCAGATCATGAGCTCGCGGACCGGGGCCGGCAGGTCGCGCAGTACATTTCGCTGTCGCTGTTTATTAGCCCGCCGCCCGCGCTCAAGCCCACCGCGGATGAGTACGACATGCCGCCGGACGCGCTGGCGGTGATTAACGTACTGCCGCTGCTGCGCGCATTTTCGACAAACCTCTCGCTGCATCTGCTCTGGGTCAAGCACCACGCCGAATACGAGGCGATCACGGACAAGGTTCACGACCCCATCACCAAAACAATCCTGGACGTAAACCTGTACCTCAAAACGCCGGTCAGCAGCTATGACGGGCGTCGGTTCCTGATCCTGGTGGAGCCGCTGCTGGCTCCCAGCTCGCCCAACGCGCGCATTTATGCGTCCGATTACGTGGTCGTCACCTCCCCCAGCGCCGCCGGAAACGTGCGTATGGAGCAGATTCGCCACCTGTATCTGCACTATGAAGTTGAGCCGTTGGTGTACGCCAAGCAGAGCTCCATGGCACGCCTGGCGCCGCTGTTGAAGCCGGTGCAGGAAGCGCCGCTGGACTATATCTATAAGACGGATGTGGTGGCGCTGCTGACTGAATGCCTGATCAAGGGCGTGGAGGCACGCACCATGGACACCGGTTTCTTGCCGCCGGTCAAGCCCACTGCATCGCGCGCGCGTACGGAACTGGCTCGCTATGACGAGGAGCTTAGTACGTACGATCGACAGGCGGAAATTGTGCGACGCAAGCAGGTCGATCTGGACATGCGCCAGGGGTGGGTGCTGACCGAGTATTTTTACAACCAGCTCGCCCTGCAGGAGCGCGATCCGGAAAGCCTGAGCGAGCGCATGGGCCAGATGATCTACGGCATGGATGTCAGTCGGGAGCAGCATCGCGTGCAGCAGATCGCGTTCCTGCCGGAAGGTTCTGGCGAGTTTGTGCGCCGTGCCCCGCGTCCGCAGAGCCCCATGATGGCGGCCGAAAAAATGATGCTCGAAGGCAATACCGACGGCGCACTCGCGATTGCGGAAAAGAACCTTGCCGATCCAGCCCAGAACCACTCGGACGCGCTCTATATCAAGGCTCGCATCGACCTGATGGACGGTGACCCGGTGGCGTCAAAGTCTGAGTTTGAGGAGCTGCTGAAGACCTCATCCGGCAACCCGCACACGGCGGCCTGGGCGCACGTCTATCTCGGCCGGTTGTATGACATCAAGGTGCCAGCGGAGCGCCCGCGTGCCCTGGCGGAGTACAAGTCGGCGCTCGCCGTGGCGGGGGTCCCGCCAGATGCGCGGGCCGCGGCGGAGAAGGGCTTGAAGGTGCCGTTCAGCGTGCCAACCGTGGTCCACAAGCAGGAGGAAGAACTCGACCCCAGCGGCAAGGCGGAGAAGGAAGCGTACAAGCCAGAAGCGGCCCCGAAGTAAGTGTCGTTACGTGGTGCTTTACGAGAGCCGATCAGTCTTGGCACCGCTCAGTCGCAGAGTTTTTGTTAAGCGCAGGGCTTTAGCCCTGCGAAAGAGAGTGGAACGTGATTGGGCTTGAGCCCCCGAGGAACGTTTTTATTTCGTTCAGCCGCGAAAGGGAGCGTTCCTCAGCGGCTGAAGCCGGAGTTGTGAGGGGACCTTTCGCGCGGCTGAAGCCGTGCGCTTAACTCTTCTCCCATAATCGAAGTCGCATCTAGTAAATTGAGCAACGAACAAGGGAGCAGAATTGGCGCGAAAGTCGGCAGGCAAAAGTTTAGGCACGGAGCTCGAGACCCTTCTGGGTCATCGTTTCGCACGCCCTGAGCTCCTGACGCTCGCACTCACGCACCGCTCCTTCGTTTTCGACGCCGGCCTGACTCTCACCGCCGGCGCCGACCCCGCCAACCCCTCGCAGGATAACGAGCAGCTGGAATTCGTCGGCGACGCTGCCCTCGGCCTCCTCGCCGCGGAAGCCCTGTTCCGCCGCTTCCCCAACCAGCGTGAAGGCGAACTCACCCGCCTGCGAGCCTCCGTCATCAGCCGCAAGCACCTGGGCGAAGTCGGCACGCGCCTCGCGCTTGGCCAATGGCTCCGCCTGGGCCACACGGCGGAGCGCAACGCCGGGCGAGACAATCCCGCGCTGCTAGCCAACGTGGTTGAAGCCCTTATCGCAGCAATCTATCTGGACGGCGGCCTGGATGCCGCGCGAGCCTTCGTCGAGCGCGAAGTTCTGGCCAACGCACTGCCGGAAACAGCCCCGACCCTGGCCCCGGGCGAGCAGTTCAGCTCCACCGTCGGCGACCACAAATCCGCCCTGCAGGAAATGCTGCAGGCCCAGGGGCGCCGCAAGCCGGAGTATCGGCTGGTCGAGGAATCCGGCCCTGACCACAAACGCCTGTTCCGCGTGGAGGTCTGGCTGGAAGGCGATTCCGCCGTTTCAGAGGCCGCCGGCACCACCAAAAAACAGGCTCAGCAGCTCGCCGCGCAGCTCGCCGTCAGCAAATTGCTGGCGCAGCAGGGAAGCGCCGCATGAGCGATTCCACCAGCGAGCTCACCACGGAGATTTCCTCGACCCCGCGCCGCGCCGCGCCGCTGCCCCCTCATCCGCACGTCGGCGTTCTTCCCGCGCTGCAGTCGCTCCTGTACGTCCTCATTATTTCGATGGGCATCATCACCTTCACTGCCCAGCCCATACGCATCCCGTCCGGGTCCATGGAGCCGACGCTGCTGATCGGCGATTTTCTGATTCTGGACAAGCAGGACGTAACCCCGGACCCCTTTTTCATGCCGCCGGCCGGCATCGCACGCGGCGATATCATCGTCTTCCATGACCCCGTGGATGACCCCTCCGTGCACCTGGTCAAGCGCGTTATCGGGATCCCCGGTGACCGTATTCACCTGCGCGACGGCGTCGTTTACCGCAACGGTCAGCCGCTGGTTGAGCCCTACGCGGTCTACCATCCCGGGCCCGCCAACAGTTTTCGCGACGACTTCCCCAACCTCCAGCGCATGGATTACGGTGTTAGTTCGGCATGGTGGCTGCGTCTGCGCACGCTGGGCCGCAGTGGAGAGATCACCGTGCCGCCGGATAATTTCTTCGTTCTGGGCGATAATCGCAACAACTCGGAAGACAGCCGCTACCTTGGCTTCATCCCGCGCAAGGCCGTCGTCGGCAAGCCGATCGTGGTTTATTTCTCGCTGCGCCAGCCAGAAGATGCTGACGGGAACTTGACGCAGCCCGCGCCCGTATCTACCTCCAGCCGGCCGCCGCGCTGGGATCGCGTCGCGCCCAGCCACAGCTTTGCTCGTTGGGACCGCGTCTTCCACGTCGTGCATTAGCAGCATTTACACTGAACCCTGGAGTGAGTTTTTACCATGAATGAGCAACCCACATTGGTCGTGACGCCGGCAGAGCCCAAGGCCGAAACAGAGGCCCGGCAGGAAACGTTGCTGGAATCAGTCGCGTCCATCGCTGGCGTCTTCGCCTGCGGCCTGTTCCTGATGACCTTCATTTTCCAAAACTTCGTGATCCCGTCCGGCTCCATGGAAAAAACGCTGCTGGTCGGCGACCATGTTTTTGTAGACCGCATTACGCTCGCGCCGCCTACCAAGTGGGCCCCGTTCGTGCACTATCGCGACGTGCATCGCGGCGACATCATCGTCTTCAATAAGCCGAATCCGGAGACTCCGGATCTGATCCTGGTCAAGCGCGCCATCGGCATCCCCGGCGATCATATCCACCTGGAAGCCGGAATCCTGTATCTGAACGGCGTGCGCCAGGATGAGCCGTACGCGGCCAAGCCCAATCAGCCGGTCATCGTGCCGGACGATCAGGACGCTTACCAGTTCCAGCGCGACGAGTTCCCCAAAAACGGCACCGAACCGGGCTCACTCACGACCGAAAGCTGGACCCAGGAACTGCCCTCGCACATCGTCAACGGCGACCTGGTCGTGCCCCCCGGCAAGGTCTTCGCCATGGGCGACAACCGCACGCACTCGGCCGATAGCCGCTTCTGGGGTTTCGTCCCGCGCGAAAACATCCTGGGCCGTCCGCTCTTCAATTATTGGTCGTTTGAAACCACGGCAGACACCATGAGCGAGCAGGAAACGTCGCTCGGCTCCCGCATTGGCTCCTTCTTCACGACTCTGGTGCATGTCCCGACCAAAACGCGCTGGAGCCGGACTTTTCACCTGATCAAGTAGGCAGCCCGGCGGGATGGCTTCCGCGTCATCCTGCCGTCAATAGAGTTGCAGCTTGGGTTGAATCAGGTAGTGCCAAGTCGCCCAGGCTGCCGCCGCTAATACGAATAGCAGCAGCAGAATTCCCAGCCAGCGAAAGCTGTTCCGCCGTCCTGCCCCTACACGGTTGCGCCTGACATTTTCAGCAAACGTAGCCCATTCCTGGTTTTTCTGGTCAGTATCGACTCCCCGCGAGCGTGCGTCGGCCTCCAGGCCCTGCTCAAATCGAGGCATCCAGTCCGCCTCATCCAGGCCGGTGGCGGTCAGGTACGCGCGAACGATTCCTTTGCGAAAAACCCCACCCGGCAAAGCGCCGAAATCGTCATTTTCGAGCGCTTCAACGTACTTTTGCTGCACGCGAGTTTGCGCGCACAGCGTCTCCAGCGAGATTTCTCTGCGCTCACGTTCGGTCCGAAGTTCCTCGCCAAAAGTCGCCATCATGCTGCACTCGTCGTCCAGCTACCCGCCCGCTACCACGCTATCGCAAATACGCGGCCAAAAGGGTTAGGGATTTGGTGCGCTGCATGAGCCAGGGTTACGGCAGGCGCAAATGGTATAACCAACTTGACCTCTAATCCAGCCTGAGAACGGATCTAATGCCCTCCATCGCCGCCGGCGGCCGCTTTCTGCCCATCGACTTCAAGGACCGTTTCCCCGCGCTCGATGGCGTGCGTGCCCTGGCCGTGACGATGGTGTTTTTGCTGCATTTTGGCGGTGGTTCGCACGGCGGCAAAGTGCTGCAGCTGTTTAATCAATTCCGTCAGCACCTGGTGGTTGGCGTGGATATGTTCTTCGTCCTTTCCGGCTTCCTGATCACCGGAATCCTGTTCGATACCACCTCGGACAGCCACTACTTCAAGCGCTTTTTCGCACGACGCAGCGTGCGAATTTTCCCCATCGTCTACCTACTGTTTGCGGTCATTCTGCTGCTCACGCCGATCCTGAAATACCAGTGGCACTGGCAGCATCTGTCGTTTCTGGTCTACCTGGGAAACATGGTCGGCAACTACAATTTCGACTATTACAACTTCAAAAGCTTGCGCTTTCCGTTGGGCGGCGATGCCAACATCGGCCACCTGTGGAGCCTGTGTGTGGAGGAGCAGTTTTACCTGATCTGGCCCATGGTGGTGTGGGCCGTGCGCGACCGCGTCAAGCTGATCTGGACCTGCTTCGGCATTGCCGCGCTGTCCCTGGGCCTGCGCTTCTGGATGGCGATCGCCTGCACGCCGTCGATCGCGGAGCGCTGGACCTATCGCACGCTGCCCTTCCGTATGGATGATTTGGTGCTGGGCGCTGCGCTGGCGCTGATGCTGCGCGGACCCAACGCAGATCGCGTGCAGCGGTCATGCACCTGGCTGTTCTGGATCGGCGCCATTCCATCTGTGCTGATCTTCTGGCTGCGCCCGGACAATCACTCCATGTGGCAGCTCACCATCGCGCTCACGACCGTCGGCATCGCCTCCATGGGCCTGATCGGCATGACCCTGCGGCCGCAGTCCGTCTGCTACAAGATCTTCCATATCCGCCCGGCGCGTGTGCTGGGTAAATATAGTTACGGCTTTTACGTGTGGCACATCGTGTGGATCAACGCCTGGATCCAGGGCCTGGTGCTCGTCAACCACTTGACGCACTCGCTGGCGATCGCCGGCATGGTGGAACTGCCGCTGGCGTTTGGCACCAGTTTTCTGGTCGCCAAGCTGAGCTACGACCTGTTTGAGGTTCGCTTCCTGAAATACAAGCGCTTTTTCGAGTACGACACCGAGCTGCGCACCCATAAAACCGCCTTCGCTGCGGATGGCAATTAACCCTCGCCAGCCGCGCGCATGCGCGACAGCACAACAGCAGACTGGTAGAGTTGACCTAAGCAATGCGCCTCCCCTTTCCAGAACGATTCCGGTGGAAAAGCGTCCTGATCTACGCTTTCGTCCTCTTCATCGGCATGATGGCGACCGGCACGGACATCCGCTTTGCCGCGCTTGTCGTCGTCTTCACGTTCCTGTTTGCGGGCGCGGTCAACCAGTCTGGCGGCGTTTATTACGCGTCCGGGTCGTTTATTTTCTTCAACGGCGTACTGATCTGCCTGCTCGGCGTCACGTTCAAAACGTTCTTTCTATTCCAGCGTGGGGAGTCCAACCTGCGCTCGCCGCTGGTAACGATGCTGGTTTACTGCGGCGGCATGGCAGCCATGTGGGCGGCGGTCGCCGTAAGCAAACGGCTCACGCCACGCCGCGGTTTGTTGAGCGGTCTGGTCAACATGAGCACCATGCGACAGTCCGCCATCGGCTGCCTCATCGTTGGTAACTTCTTTATTCTCACCATCAGCGGTATTCAAAAGGGTGGCTCGCTGGGCGCCGCGATTGCAGAAACCAACCGCTTTCCGCAATTCGCCATCATGCTCGCCACCATTTATGAGGTCCAGGCCTCGAACGGCAGGCGCGCCTGGAACTGGATCGTCATTGTCCAGGGCGTCATCCTTTTTGCTTACGGAGTCGTTTACACCTCCAAGGAAGGCATGTTTCTGGGCCCGGTCACGTGGATGGTTTCCGCCATCGCCGCGCGTTACGACTTCAAGCCGCGACTGCTGATCGGCATGGGAATCTTCTCGTTCCTGATGGTCTACTACATGGTTCCGTACTCGCAGTACGTGCGAAACTTCCGTGACCGGGACCAGTCGCGCTCGGTCAACCAGGCCACTGCGCTGGACTACATTTTCCGCCTGGGCGAGGTCCGCCAGCTTTATCTGGACGAAACCAACGGGACCGACTACTCGCTGGGCCCACACTTTTACAACGAATCCCACGGCCTGATGGACCGCCTCGCCGCCATCGGCATGGACGACGCGCTCATCGACCGTACCGAGCAGGGCTTCGTTTTCGGCCTTTATCCCACGTACCACGGCATCATCAACACCGTGCCCACTTTCATCTGGCCGGGCAAGCCGCAGTTCTTCACCGGCAACACTTATGGCCGGGAACTCGGGGTGCTGGGGCCGGATGACGTGTCCACCGGCATCTCCTTCAGTCCGCAGGCCGACGCTTACCACCAGGCCAAGTGGCTTGGGCTGCTGGTGGTCATGCCGTTGATCTGCTTCGCCTATTTCCTCGCCAACGATACGTTTGTCGGCAGCGCCAAGGACTCGCCTTGGCCCTTGCTGCTGATTGTGTTGGCGTCCCACATCGGGGCGGAAGGCGGTCTGGACGCCATGATCCTGCAGATTGTTGAAGGCAGTATTGGCATCATGTTTATGGCGTTTGTGATTCGTTATGTGCTGCCGCTCGCGATCCGCCTGGGCACCGGCGGGGAAAAGACAATCGTGCGCAAAACGATCGAGTTCCGCCTGGGCTCCAAGCCGCTGGGCCGGCCGGTCAGCGCGGAGTCCAACCCTACGGGATCGTCAACGCCCTGAAGCTTTAGCTAAAATAGGAACGGAACCGAAGGGGTTTGCCCACTGCCCAAGCCACTCGAGCGTGCGCTGCTTGCCTGTCTGCTGCTATTTGCGGCGGGGCTTTTTGGCCTGCACTTCAGCCACTTGCTGGCTGACTTTCCCAACCACTCGCCCTGGATGGACTGGGCAAAATACACGGATGAAGGCTGGTATGGCGATGCCGCCATCCGCCACTATCAACTAGGTCGCTGGTACGTTCCGGGCGATTTCAACCCGGCCGCCGCGCTGCCCGTCTGGCCCCTGCTGGAAGGGGTGCTGTTTCACTTCACGGGTGTCTCGCTGCCAGCCGCGCGTGCGCTCACGATCAGCGTTTTCGGTGCGATTCTGTTCGCATCCTGGCTGCTGCTGGCGCGTGGACCCAACCCAGCCAGGCGAGTTCCCGCCGCTGCCGCCGCTGCGGTTTTGCTGCTCGCCGCCAGCCCCTTCTGCTTCGTTTTTACGCGACTGGCCATCCTGGAACCACTGCTGGTTTTGCTCACACTGGCTGCGTTGCTGGCCGCACGTTCGGTCTCCGTTCAGGCCCAGAACCTACGTCAAAATTGGACCACGATCGTACTTTTGGGACTGTTGCTGCCGCTGCTGATCCTCACCAAAACAACTGCCATTTTCCTCTTCCCGGCCATTGCGTGGATGCTTTTTGCCTCGCTTGGGTACCACTTCAGGCCGTTTCTGCGCGTTGGACTGGGCGCCGGTGCCTTGGGTCTGGGTTTGTGGCTGACATACTTTTTCACGTTCGTCCGCCCACACTTCCTGCTCGATTATCGCTACCTGTTCAGCGCCAATGCCTACACTGGCATGACGCGCGAAAATTTTATTCAGGTCCTCATAGACACCGTCCGCGACGGTATGTGGATCGGCCCCGTGCTGTACCCGGCCGTGCTGGTCGCGTTCGCCATCGTCGCCTTCAACGTGCCTCGTCTGCGTGAAGCACCGCTGGTTGTTTCGTTACTGCTCTGGATCGGTGGCTACGCGGCTTTCCTGGCCTATCACAACAATCTGCAGCCGCGGTACTACCTGGTCGTCGCCGTGCCTATGACGTTGCTGCTGCCGCTCGCAGTGGAGCAACTGCTGTTTGCGCACCTGAAGCGCCCGTTGCCGCGGCTGCTTGCCTTCGCTGCCGGCGCAGTGCTGCTGCTGGCCATCGCGATCCCGGACACGTTGCAGATGCTTGGCTACATCCGGAATCCGGAGTACACACTGGTCCACGCGGCTCAACAGGTCAAGGACCTGATCGACGAGCAGCAGCGCGACGACCCCACGCACAATCCGTTGATCCTCTCCATTTCCGGCTCGGAAATCTCGCTCATGACCGGCCTGCATAGTATCGACGACGATTTCGGCACGCTCGAGCTCCCGGACCGCGTCGCCAAATATCGCCCCGGCTGGTACATTTCCTGGAATCAGGTCGACGACGACAAGATGGACGCGCTCACGCCGCTCTTTCACCTGGAACGCGTCGCCGCCTTCCCGGCCATGGATGACCCCGACCGCAACCTGCTGATCGTCTACCGCCTGGACCCGCCGGAGCTGACCCCCAGGGTCAAACGTGCTGGGAAGCCGACCCCTGACTCCTTGCGGACCAAGGTGGGACAGCAGCCAAGTACTACACAGCTGGTCCACTAGGCTTCTTCGACCTGCGCCTGCACCGGGCCCCCACTCACCTTGTCATCCTGAGCGTAGTTGAAGGACCTGCACGTCGCTTGGAAGTCACACTACTCTGGTGAACTAAGCAGAAAGTCCGTCTTCACTTTCGGTAAGAAGCTGTGCCTTCAACGGGACCGTCTTACCGCGCCTTCGTGCCATCCAGCTGCCAAAGCTTGTACTGCTCCGGCGGATGGTGGTGCCACGGGTTCACATCCCACGTCGGGCTCGGCACTTCTTTCTGCCAGAGCAGCACGGATTGCGGAAGCGGCGGACGGTCGCACATAAAGTAGGTCGCACCCTCGCGGACCGCCCAGTCCTGGGTTGCGGCATAGTCGCCCAGGAAGGGAATGACGCCTGGCCGGGTAATGCCGCCGGTATCGATGACCGGGTGCTCAGAAAGGAAAGCCACCTCGCCGATATTGAACATCGCGATCGGCGCGTCGGGAGGAATGTTCTGTCGGATCCAGGACGACATAGCGGCGTTTTCAGTGTCGGAAAGGGTCTTGACGTGGACCAGCGTCCAGGTCGCCGTAACGCTCAGGAACAAGGTCAGCAGGGCAGTAAGCCCAGCCGCCGGACGCCAAAGTTTAGGAAAATTCAGGTAGAGGACCGCCAGCGCGATGAGTACAAAACCAGAGGCGCTCACAAAAACGTAGCGCGTCTGAATATAGGTATGGTTCAGCACGTAGAAGATGGACGTAATTGTCGTCCAGACCAGATAGACCCAGGCGGCAAGTGGGATTTGTAGAGCTGGCGCCGGCGCAGGATCGCTGCTGCGCGTCTTGCGGTATAGCAGAAACAGCGCCCCGGCAACGATCGCCAGCGGGACAAGCGGGTACCCAACCACGTATAAATGCACTATCCGCGCAGGGATCGAGTCATGCAAGAACGCACGTTTTGCGGCATTCGTGTTCGGAACCACCATCCCGAACACGCGCAGGGCGTACAGGCTCCAGACCAATGTGGGGCCCGCGGCCAGCAGTAAGCCTCCCAGAAACAACGGCACCTTGTGTGCCATGCCGACGCGGTTGGCATAAAAGCGAAACAGCAAGAGCAAACCCAGGATCGCCGAAAAGAAAGACATCTCGGGCCGCAAGATCGGACCGACCCCCACCACCAGGCACCCCGCCAGAAACGACCCGCCGGAAAAGCGCCCGTCGCTGATCAAGTACGCGCCCCACATCGCGGCCCCGGCTGCTGCGACCGTCTCCATCCCGGAGTAGGACCAGTATGCGAAGAAGGGGTTCAACACAAAAACAGCGACCATGGCGGCGGCAAAGATACGGCTGGCCGTCAGCCTGAGACTCAGGAAATAAGCCCCGGTCAGCGCGAAGACAACGCCAAAAGCACAGAGCACCTTGCCGGCACTAACCCAGTCCGGAACCAGCGCGTGCACGCCAATCAGCAGGTACACCCAAAGCGGCGAGGTATCGCCATAAACGATGTGCCCATTGAAGCTGAAGCCGTTTCCGCGCGCCACAGACCGCGCAAATTCCAGATGGATATAAGCGTCATCTTCAAAATAGTGCAGCGCGTGGACGAACCATAGAACGCACCAAAGCACACTGAAACCAAGCAGCAGCGGGGCATAAGGGGACGTGCGTTGGCCGTGCGGCGAAGGACTATTCGTCATCCAAAGAATCCTCGTTTTCACTACGATTGGCCGCGGTGCACCACGCGTCGCGCCAGGCGAGCCGGACCCGCGAATTGTAGTAAGGCTATCATAGGGGCCCCGCTGGGCAGGGCTCCGGAAAGGCTCCGCTCCGGCCTACTGGAACTCCTGATTCACGATCACCTGCACCGTCACCGCCGCGCCTGCCAGCGTCCCCGGCTTGAAGCGATAACGCAGCAAAGTCTGCGCAACCTGCTCATCCAGCCCCCATCCCAGCGGGTTCCGCAGCACCACGCGGCGCGGCACGCCGGCTGGATCGACGACCATCGTCGCCTGCACCGTACCCTTGATATTGGCCTTCTTCGCTTCCGGCGTGAAGTCCGGCTCAGGCTTCTTTTCTGGCACCGGCATCACCAGGTCGGTGGGCACCTTGCCGTTCGCGCCGACGATCGTTACGCCCTTCAGCTCATCGTCCGGCCAGGGCAGTTGCGGCACAAAATAGTGGCTCCAATAGGCCGGCAGCGCGCGCTCAAATGCAGGGTCCATCCCCTGCGAAAACACCGCCGCCAGTTCCGCTTCAATCTTCGCCGGATCCGCAGCCCCCGGGATGACCACTTTCAGCTTCAAGTCCTTCTGCGAATGCCGCTCAAACACGTGCTGACTCTGGTTGTACCCGACGTAGACCCGCACGCCATCCAGCTCGAGCTCACCGGTCGCTCGCCGCGCAACTGCCTGCAGATCCATTCCGGCCAGAGTCCAATCCGTCACTTTGGGCGCGCCTTTCACGTGGCCGCTGGCGTCGAACTCCAGATCGCCACCTATATAGGTGCCACGCAGCAGCAAGGCACGGCCGATCCAGGCCTGAGCCGCCGCGACCCCCGCATCTGCACTCAGCGGCTGCTGCACCGGCGGAGCCTGCGCGCCGGCCGTCCCCAGCACCAGAAACAGAACCAAACCCTTCATCCTTAGAATCTATTCCTCCGCACAACTTTGCGCTCAGTCTTTCCTTGACGAGCCTCCGCCCTTTCGTTATCCTGGACACTCGCGTATTCACGCTTCCGCACCCCTGTGTTCCCGGGGCCGGCCGGCAGGGTTCGCAAAGGCCGACAGACCTCCGCAACACTCCTGTCCCAGGCAGAATAGCTCCGCCAGGCCCATTTTTCCGCAGACGGAACCCACGTCTGCTCAACCGCTTTTTGCTTCGAGCTCCAAGCCGCCCCTCACCGAAGCCGGCAGATCCAGGGAGTACACCGCACCATGGCTAACATCGGCACCTCGCACGGCACCACCATTCCCTCCGGGAAAGACATTCAGCGCAAGTGGTACGTCATCGACGCCACCGGCAAAACGCTCGGCCGCCTCTCCACCGTCGCCGCCAGCGTGCTCGCGGGCAAGCTCAACCCGCTCTACACCCCCTACATTGATATGGGCGATCACATCATCGTCATCAATGCGGAAAAGATCGTGCTGACCGGCATGAAGAGCGACCAGAAGCTTTATCGCCGCTACACCGGTTTCCCCGGCGGTCTGCGTGAAGAGAGCTTCATCAAGCTGCTCGCCCGCCGTCCTGAAGCCATCGTCGAGCAGTCCATCAAGGGCATGCTCCCCAAGTCCAAGCTCGGCCGCCAGATGGCCACCAAGCTCAAGGTCTACAAGGGCGACAAGCACCCGCACTTCGCCCAGCAGCCGGTCGTAATGGAGTTCCACGCGTCCAACGCCGCCAAGACCCCCGGCATGCCGAAGTCCGGCCAGCCCACGCACCTCGGCCACCCCGGCAAGGCGCCTGACCAGCCCATCCGCCACCACGAAGAAGGCTGATCAGCAACTTCTTCTGGCTTCTGAGATAGGTCGAGGCTCCAGCCTCAACGCTCATGGGCAAACCGGCATCCGGGCTTTAGCCCCTGGGATCTGATCTTCGATCCCCGTCACTGAAATCGCACCAAGGAGCAACATGGCAGACCTGATCCAATACTACGGAACCGGCCGACGTAAATCGTCCATCGCCCGCGTCTTCCTTCGTCCCGGCAGCGGCAAGTTCACCGTCAACAAAAAAGAGTGTGACGTCTACTTCGTCACCGCCCAGCAGCGCGCCAGCGCACGCCGCTCACTCGGCATCGCCGACATCGGCGAGACCTTCGACGTCATTACCACCGTTCGCGGCGGCGGCGTTATGGGCCAGGCCGATGCAGTGAAGCTCGGCATCGCACGCGCGCTCATGGAATTCAACCCTGAGTTGCGCAAGGCGCTCAAGGCCGAAGGCCTCGTCACCCGCGATAGCCGCGGCAAGGAACGCAAGAAGTACGGACAGAAGGGCGCACGCGCTCGCTTCCAGTTCTCCAAGCGCTAGAGCCCTAGGTTCTCGGCTGTCAGTTCTCGGTTCTCAGTTTTTGAGAACCGAGAACAGAGAACTAAGAACCCGCTTTCGCACCACCCTCCATTCTATCGGGGGCAAGGAACTTAATCTCGCTTACGAGCGATAAATCCAGACCGCCCATACCTAGGCCGTCTATAAACAGGAGCTCCACCATGGCAAGCATCACGATGAAAGAACTGCTCGAAGCCGGCGTCCACTTCGGTCACCAGACCAAACGTTGGAACCCCAAGATGAAGGAATACATCTTCGGCGAGCGCAACGGCATTTACATCATCGACCTGCAGAAGACCCTCAAGATGTTCAAAGAGGCGTCCAAGTTCGTCACCGATCTGACCTCCACCGGCAAGCTGATCCTTTTCGTCGGCACCAAGCGCCAGGCCCAGGATGCGATCGCTGAAGAAGCGACCCGCGCCGGCATGCCTTACATCAACTCGCGCTGGCTGGGTGGTTTGCTCACCAACTGGGTCACCGTGCAGAAGTCCGTCAAGCGCCTCACCGAGCTGGACGATATGTCCACGGACGGCCGGTATGAGCTGCTCACCAAGAAGGAAGTCATCAAGCTCGAGCGCGAGCGCAAGCATCTGACGACCAATTTGGCCGGTATCAAGACCATGAAGCGCCTGCCGGACGCGCTCTTCATCGTCGACTCCAACAACGAGGCCATCGCGGTCGCCGAAGCCCGCAAGCTCGGCATCCCGGTCGTCGCCGTCGTCGATACCAACTGCGACCCCACCGTCGTCGACTACGTGATCCCCGGCAACGACGACGCCCTGCGCGCCATCCGCCTCTTCACCATGAAGATGGCCGATTCCGCCGCCGAAGGCGTCCAGATGGTTTCCGAGCGTGCGTTCTCGAACGAAGCCAGCGACGTCCGCGAGATGCCGACCGAAGCCCACTTCATCGGTCTTGAAGACGAGGAAGGCGCCGCTGTTCAGGAGTCGACCGAGTCCACCGCTGACGCGAAGCTCGATGCAGCAGACGCTGGCGCGGATGATATCGACCTCGAAGCAGCACTCGGCGGCGGCATCAAGAAGGCTGCCGTTGCAGAGGACGCTCCGGAAGTCGAGCAGACAGAGCAGACCCCGGTCGCCGAAGTCGCCTAAGCTCCACCCCTCAATCCCAAGAGAGCGTGGAGCCGGTCACAGACCGCCCACGCTCTTTCTGTGTCTGTAACAAATAACTTGTAGTCTGCACCCGAAAAGGATTCCCAATGTCTGACAAGCCGCAAATCCCCGCATCTCTCGTCAAGGAACTCCGCGAAAAGTCCGGCGCGCCCATGGGCGACTGCCTGAAGGCCCTGCAGGAAGCCAACGGCGACATGGAAAACGCCTTCGTCGTCCTGCGCAAGCGCGGCATGGCCTCGGCCGCCAAGAAGGCTTCGCGCACCACGAATGAAGGCGCAGTCGGCACCTACATCCACGCCGGCGGCAAGATCGGCGTCCTGCTTGAGCTCAATTGCGAGAGCGATTTCGTCGCCATCACGGACGACTTCAAGGAACTCCTCCGCGACATCGCCATGCACATCGCCGCCACCGATCCGCGCTTCGTCGGCCGTGAAGAAGTCGCGCAGTCGGACCTCGACAAGGAAAAGGAAATCTTCCTCGCGCAGCCCGCGATGAAGGGCAAGCCGGAAGCCGTGCTCGCCAAGATCCTCGAAGGCAAGATGTCGAAGTTCTACGAGGAAGTCTGCCTGCTCGATCAGCCATTTATCAAGGAAGCCTCGATGACAATCCAGCAGTTGATTGCTCAGAAGGTCGCCAAGCTAGGCGAAAATATTTCCGTCCGCCGTTTCGCCCGCTTCAAAGTAGGCGCCAACGACTGGACCGTAGCCCAGACCAAGATTGCCGCAGAGGCGCCTCCCGCAGAATAAGAGGCCGACAAACCTCCGCAGCACTCAACGAGCCTGGGCGACAGCCCAGGCTCTTTCTTTGGGATAGACTTCACAACATGATGCTTGATATTGAGACTCCTCCTGCCTCCTCGGACGCCACCCGATCAATGGGTGAGATACGTCTTGGAGACAATCTTGAAATACTGCAAGGAATGCCATCGGGGTCGTGCAATTTGATCTACATTGACCCTCCATTCAATACTCAGAAAGTCCAAAAGCGTGACCGAATGAAAATGACGCGGAGCGCAACCGGAACACAGAAGGGCTTTGGAGACGCTTTTATATGAGATAGAACGAATTGCGTCCCCTGAATACGAAGATTCGTTTGATGATTTCATCGCCTTCTTGGAGCCTCGCTTACTTGAGGCTTATCGTCTCCTAACGCCGGACGGGTCTTTCTTCCTCCATATCGACTATCGCGAAGTTCATTACGTCAAAGTACTGCTGGATAGAATTTTTGGGAGAGATCGATTCATCAACGAATTGATTTGGTCCTATGATTACGGCGGTAAGCCCAAGAATAGATGGCCAGCAAAGCATGACAACATTCTTTGGTATGTGAAAGACCCTGAGAAATATACTTTCAACTACGATGCAATAGACCGGATTCCTTACATGGCCCCAGACTTAGTCGGTCCCGAAAAAGCTGAGCGCGGGAAAATTCCTACGGACGTTTGGTGGATGACCATTGTCCCGACAAATAGTAAAGAGAAGACTGGCTATCCGACCCAGAAGCCCCTCAAGCTGCTAAGTCGTATCGTCAACGTCCATTCTAAAGTGGGCGATACAATCCTCGATTTCTTTGCCGGCAGTGGAACCACGGGGATGGCGGCAGCCATGAGCCAGCGAAAGTTCATCCTCATCGACAGCAGCAAGGAGGCTGTCGAAGTCATTGCTGACAGGCTCGCTTACGCTAATCCTCGACTAATTGGATTTACGAAAGAGGAGAATAAATGTCAGTTAGCCCTGCTTTAGTTCAGTTGCCAGCACGAGGTCTTCAAACCGCGAAGTTCCTCGAAATTGCTCAAATTATCAGTCAAGAGTATGTAGGTGAATTGGCACGCTGGAATGGCAGCCCTTTTCAGTGGTTTATCGGATTGGCACCTCGCAGAAAGGGCTCGATAGGAGAGAGGCTAATTGACTCTTGGCTTAGTGCTAACGGATTTAACATCACTCGCCCAAAGCACTCAGGCTGTGATTGAATAATCGAAGGTGTCAACTTCGAAGTGAAGCTTTCTACGCTTTGGGGAAGCGGCATCTATACCTTCCAGCAATTAAGAGATCAAGATTATGCGCAAGTCTTCTGCTTGGGACTGTCTCCCGAAGAAGTTCATGCATGGGTCGTTCCAAAAGATGTGATGGCTCAGCACTCAGTGCCTCAGCATGGTGGCAAAGTGGGCAGGGATACCCGCTGGCTCCAGTTCCCAGCCTACGAGCCGCCTGCATGGCTGCATCAATATGGCGGAAGCCTTGAGCAGGCTTATGAGGTACTACTCGGCTTGCGACTTCAAGCACAATCTTGAAAAAGAGCTTGCTACAAGCGCCTGCCCCGGGTGCTCGCAGCCCACGGCGACACCATCAAGATCGTCCACACCCTCACCCCGCTCGGCGTAGCCATGGCCGGCGCCAACGAGTTCGACCCCTACAAGGACTAGCTCCAAGCGCAGCAAAGCCCGGCCAGAAGCCGGGCTTTGGTTGCGCCATCAGCCTCTACGGGCGCACCCCCAGCGTCCCCTGCACGACACCCAGCACCTTCGGCGTGACCACCGGCGCTGCCAGCCCGATCCACTGGTATAGATGTGTCGCACCGGAGGTCCAGTAGTTGCCGGAAGCGTCAATCGCCGAAGCCAGGCAGCAGTCGTTCTGATTGACTGACTGGTAGCCGGTCGAAGGCGCAATCGCCGCGCCGGTCTTGCTGATCACGCCCACCTGCACCTGCGCGGTGTACACGTTGCCCAGTCCGTCGATATTGATCGTCTGCGGCTGCAAGATTCCGCCATTCTGGTACCCCAGCGACGGCGAAATCTCCGCCCCGGCATTGTTGTATTCCGTCACGCTGCCTGGGCCTGAGCCAAAGGTCGTCGACCCGCCGTAAGTATTGCTCACCCAGACATCGTTACTCGTGTCGATCGCCACGCTCAGCGGGTAGTTGGTCGTCGTCGCGGCATAGGAATTGAAGGTCCCGCCGTAGGTTCCGTTAGCGTTCTGCGCCGCACTCACTGGCACAAATTCAATCAAGCCAGAGACGGTGCTGCTATCCGTCGTTGGCACCCAGGCGTTGCCCTGGGAGTCGAAGCTGATTTCAAAATTCACCGCCAGCAGATTCGGGCTGGTGTAGCCGCCGGTTCCGGAAACCGGCTTGCCTGCGCTGGTGAACTCGCTCAACTCCGCATTGCCGGATAGCCACACATTGCCGCGTGTATCGATGGCTGCCCCGCGCGGCGTAAACAGCCCGCCCCCGGTGAAGCCGGTCACGCCGGAAAGCAGCGAGCCATTGGGACTGAACTCAATCAGGCTGGACGCCGTGTTGGGGGTCACGTTCACGTTCTGCCGGCTGCCCACCCACAGGTTGCCGTTCAGGTCGATCGCCATTTCCTGCGGCCGAAACAGCGTTGGCGCAGTCAGCGTTCCCAGCACCACCCCGTTCGGCGAGAACTCCGTAATGTTTGCCCCCAGCGAGTTCGAAGCAAACACATTTCCCTTCGCGTCGACGCTTACGCCCTGCACCTGGTTCAGCCCGCCCGTGTATTGGATCTGCATTGTCCAGTCGTTGGGTGCGGCGGTCAGCGTTGGTTGGTAGGGGCCATTCGCCGTGCCCAGCGTGTAGATTGCACTCACGTTTACGCCCGGATTCTGCGCAATGTTGATCGCCGCCTGTGCCGTATCGACCGGCGTCCCGCCCGCGCCGGAAACGTTCGCGGCCGACATCAGGCTGGTGCAGGGCTGCGTCGTTCCCGTAGTGTTGATGCAGGCCGCCAGCGCATCGGCCAGCGTGTTCATCGCCGCCTGCGGAGCGGTTCCATTACCCGCCGGCGTGGTCAGCAGCGAGTATCCATTCGGACTCACCAGGTTCGGGATGCTGCCAAAAGCATTCACCAGCCCAACCACATTGGTGCTGCTGGTGCCGATCAGCGTCTCGCTCGCCGCAAACGGCGCCAGCGCGTAGGCCGCCGCCACGGTGCTCACCTCGTTGATAGAAATAAAGGTCGTCGGCGACAAGCTGCTGCACGCTCCCAGCGCCACCATCAGGCCTATCTTTGGATTGTTCGTTCCCGCCGCCAGTCCCGGGTTACCGCCTGTCGCCGTCATGTAGACGTAGGCCCCGGCCGGGCAGGTATAGTCTCCGCTCAGGCCAAAGCCGCCGCCGCCATCGCTGATGACCGGCGTCCGCAGCAGCTGGGTTGACGCGGTCTTGTAGCCGCTCTGCGAAACCGCATAGAGCGAGATGCTCGCATTGCTTAACACCTGCTGGCCCCCATGCACAATTCCGTGCAGCGCCACCCCGTTACTTGCCACAGCCGCCGGCGAGCCAGTCAAAGCCGTTGAGCCGCATCCCGTAATCCCAAGCGCCGCACTCACCAGGAGCGACAGGCAGACAGACCGAGTAGTGCTAGCGAAATCATGGCGCATGAAAAGCTCCCGTGTAAGCGATTTTGGTTGGTTCTGTAAAGATAGGCGTGAAAAGAGCGTCGATTGCCTCACCTCCTGCAAAATGCCTGTTGCTGCTGGCTGCTGGCGACAAACCGCACTACGGCAGTCGCACCGCCTGCCACACTTTCTCGCGTCACCTTTGGGTACACTCAAAGCACCCCCGCACCCAAGGACCCTGCGATTTGGACATCCACGCTCCGGACAAGCCGCTGCACAACGTCAAAGACTTTGCTATCCACATCGCGGTCGTTACGATTGGCATCCTGATCGCGCTCGGGCTGGAAGGTCTGCGCGAGGTCGTCCACGACCATGCCTTGGTCCGCGAAACCCGCGAAAATTTCACGCTTGAGCTTGAGAAAGATCGCACTGCCGCCCGGCTGGAACTGGAGCGCGATCAGCAGGTCTTCGCCATGCTCAACCAACTCGTGCAGGACCTGCCCGCACTGGAGCGCGATCATCCCGAGCAGATCAGTGCGCGCCTGGCGCAAGTCAGCAACGCCGGCTACTTCCTTCCAGCCGATACCTGGCAAGCCGCGCTTTCCACTGGCGCGCTGGCCCATTTCTCGCCCGCGGAGCTTAGCAAGTATTCCCTGGCGTTTTACGCCATCCGTGCGTACAGCGAAGTACAGCGCAGCAGCCGCCCAAACGAAGAGCGCGCACGCGCTTTCTTCGCCGCGCGCACAACCTACTCCCCCGCCGAATTAGCCGAGGGCACCGAGCGCCTGATCCTCTTCCAGCACTCGCAGGAAGGTCTGGTTCAGGTCTGTGGCGAAATGCAGGCTGAACTCGACAAGGTTTTGCCTGCCGCGCCGCAGCAGCAGAAGTAGAAGATTCGATCAGCATTTATCAAATCGCCCCATCGATGCCGTCCTAGGCCAGCAGGAATCTCAAAACTTACCGTCAATCTTGTTGGGCAGCACGACCTTAGGAAGCGCTGGATCGCTGTTCGCCAGGATGTGCGCAGCCTTTTGCGCATCAATGCGAGTCGCTTCAGAAACCGAGGGCTCAATCGCAAGCTGACGAAGCCGGTTGAACGTCAGCAGGCTCACCTGTGCGGAGTCGGTCTTGATAGAAGTGAGACCAATATTCTTCAACGCCTCCACACTGGCAGAGTCCGGTTTTGAATTGGCCAGACTATTCACCACTTCTTTGGAGCTGTTTACGACTTGCTGCCTGGCTGCGGTTGAGGAAAGGGATGGAATCTTCTGGATTGCCTCGCCAATCTGTTGAGCCGCTTGTCGCTTTGAATCTTCCGCCGTATCCCCCTGCTGGGTAGAGATTTGATTGGCGATCACGCTCGCGTCCTTGGCATGACTCGTCGTCGCATTATCCGTGTGGATGTTCACGTACACCTTCGCTGCCGTGAACACCGGGCTCCATGAAACTCCGCACGCCAGTGCAAAGACCAGGGTCTGATTCTTGGCGCAATCAGACGCTGTCAGCATGTAAACGCCAAACAAGGCAGCGACGGAGCCCAGCAGAATCTCCGTCAAAAGGTCGAACACGAAAGGGCTGCTCACAAATGGGCCGGCTCCTGCCATGCGTGAAAGCACGAAAGCGCACAAGCCGCCGATCGCACCCATACCTGCAAAATAAAGCAGCGGACGGTCTGCCGCCGCGGCAGACGACTTCGTGTTAGTTCCTGGCATAGGATCCTCGCGAGAGATAAGTTTTGAGTTCGGAAATAAATGCGATTGGGGCTTGTTCCTTGCGAAAAAAAGGCTCGGGGAAGACCCCCGAGCCGTCCTCTGGGCAATGAAGTCCCTGCCCCCGCTTTGAGCCGCCGTCCAGCTAACCGCTCCCCTTACCAGGGTGCGACCAACTGGCTGACCGAAGCCTGCATCCTCAGGCTGAAGCCCCGCGCCGAACAGGTTCCCTACTTGGATAAGCGGGAACCGCGCCAGAAAGGTGTCAACAATTATTGTTTTTCCCAGATCAGCGTCGCCTTTTCATTTATTTTTCCAGCTTCCCAGCTTTCTTCGGTCATCGTTTTGCCGTCCGCGCTCAACGTCTGCGTGCCTTCTTCCAGCACCTTATCCTTGTACTTGTTCACATAATGCAGCTTCATTGGTCCTTCAGCCTTGTAGCTCGCCATGGCACCTTCTGGGATGTTCGGGCCCGTTACCGGCGCAAACGCGCCATCCAGATTGCAGGAAAACACTAACTTCGCCTTCGGATCTTCAACCTTGATGCTGCCCCCCTCCACCGTGTAAATCATGGAGCCGACAGTTGTTGTCACCTTCACGTCCATCCATTTGCCTACCAGACCTTTGGTCGCGGTTTCGCGCTTGTAGGTCTCTTCATAGTCGGTTTTGGACCCATCCGCATTCATGCTGGTGCCTTTGGTCGTCAGCATTTTGCCGTCGGCGCTGAAGGCTTTGTGCGACATGCCCAACATCGTTTCGCCCGCCTTGTAGCTGTAGTCGTAGCCCGCTTCCGGCGATCCGGTGCAGGTCATCGTACGGTCGGCGAGCGTGCTGTGCGGCTGGCCATCACAGGCAAAGTCATAGCTCATCGCGCTGCCGCTGGTGTAGTGCATCATGCCGCCGGGCATTTGGGTGATCACGTAGGTGTCGCCGGTCAGCTTACTTTTGTCCATATTCATCTTCCAGGTGCCGGTCCAGGGGGAATCGGCGGCAGCCAGGCAAGAGGGAACAAACACACACGCCAACAAGGCCGCGCACGCGCAGGAATACAGATTCTTCATCGCGATTCACCAGAAGTGGATTTTGTGGGGATGGCCCGGGGCCGAGGGGATGATTCTGTCCCTCTCCGGGTGCGATGTCAAGAAAAATGTCGAGCAGAGTCCCAGGCGCAAGAAAAGGGCCCGGCATCCGCCAGGCCCTGCTTGTGCTGCGGCTACTGAACTACATGGTTCCGTGCATCTCTGAGCAGTCCACCGGCTTGGCCGCGCTGACCTTCACCGCACGGGCACGCGGAGCCGACGCCATCGCCATCTTCTTTCCCTTCGTGTCCGCCTTCAGCTCCTTCAGCATGCGTGCGAAGCCTTCCGTGAACGCCTGCTTATCGGCCGGGGTTCCTGCCGGGTCCTGCCCGCCGCGCATAAAACCGTGGCCGGCGCCCTTGTACGTCACGGGCTCGTAGATCTTGCCGGCCGCCTTCATGTCCGTCAAGGTCTGCGGAATGGTAGCGCCGATGCGTGCATCGTTCTCGCCGTAAAAGCCGTAGATCGGTACGTTGATCTTCGCCATGTCGGCTGCCGGTGGGGGCGTCCCGTAGAACACAAAGGAAGCGCTCAGGTCCGAGCGGTGGGTCGCGAAGGAAAACGCCTTGCCGCCGCCCCAGCAGAACCCCGCCACAAACAGCTTGCCACTCGCGCTCGGCAGTTTCTTGCCGTAGTCCGCGACAGCGTCCAGGTCGCTCATCACCTGGTCCGGCGGCAACGTCATCACGGCATGGGTCACGGCATCCTTGCCACCCTGCGCGCTCAGTGCATCTGTGCCGCCCGTGCGGGGGCCAACGCCACTCAGCAGGTCCGGCGCCACTACGATGTAGCCCTTCGCCGCCAGCTCATCGGCCTGCAGCTTGAACCAGTCGCTCTCGCCAAAAATCTCGTGGATCAGCACAATTACCGGCGCCTTATCCTTCACTTCCGGGTACGCCACGTAGGTCGTAATGGTGCGCGAGCCGCTCATCACAGGAACATACTCATGGTGCCGATTGCTCTTCTCGAGCATGGCTTTCGCCCAGTCCTGCGCCATTGCAGGTGCAACACACATCGCCAGAACCACAGCCGGAAAGAGCGTACGAACAAAACGAGTCATGCCCGCAAGTTTACGTCGCCTGGATGCAATCGGCAACGAACACTTGCGGGCCATGAACTTTGGTTTGCCGCCCTTTGATGGTGGTCTCAACTTCATCCCAAAGGTGACCTGCCGCTTGCTGTTGACAGCTATATCTTGCTGACCGATCCCTTTGTGACAAGCCTGAGCAGGAACGTCAGTAGCACAGCGCCGATGACCGCAACGATGATCGAGTAGATCCAGCCGCCGCTTGAGGCCGCGCCAAATACGTGCGACATAATAAAGCCGCCAACCAGCGCGCCCACAAGCCCAACGACCATATCCATAATTGCGCCGTAGCCTCCGCCGCTCATCAGCTTGCCGGTGATCCAGCCCGCAATAATTCCGATGATGATCCAGGCAATCAGTCCGTGTCCGGTGTCCATTTGTATCTCCTTGAAAGTTTCCCCCCGATTTAGCCCCGTAGGAGGGTACCCGCAGTGAGATGCAAATGAGTGCCGCGCGTTTGCGATTGCATGAAAAAAATTATCCGCGGTTAATTCCCTCCAGGATCGATCCAACTACGCCGCCAACAATCCCGGCTCCGGTACGCTCCGCGCGGTGCTCGGCCGGCGCGTACTCCTGGATCTGCTGCGCCAGCCGCGCAATCGGCAGCGTCTGCAACCACACGCGACCCGGCCCGGTGAGCGCTGCCAGGAACAGTCCATCGCCGCCAAAAATCATGTTTTTGATCCCCGGAACGCGCGTGATGTTGAACGAAACGCTCCCCGTAAATGCCCCCACGTGGCCCGGATGCACGCGCAGCGTCTCGCCCGGCCGCAGGTCTTTTACGATCACCTCACCCGATAACTCCACCCAGGCCGTACCGTGTCCGGTCACCTTTTGCAGCAGAAATCCATCGCCGCCAAAGATCCCGGCACCCAGCGATTGCTGAAACCCAACGCCAAGCTGCACCTGCGCCGTCGCACACAAAAACCCATGCCGATGGATCATGTACTCCTGCCCGTCGCCCAGCTCGATCGGCAGGATATGACCCGGAACCTTGGTCGCAAATGCGATCTCGCCTGGCATTCCGGCGGCAGAATACTCGGTCATAAACAGCGTTCCACCGCCCGCCACGCGCTTGATGATGCCCAGAAAACCACCACCGCCGGCCATCTGCGTATGCGTCGTCATCTGGATCGATTGCGTCATCCAGCTAAGCTCGCCGGCCTCTGACAAGATCGTCTCGCCCGGCTGCAGCATCACTTCGAGCACCGGCATCGTCGTCCCAAGAATTCTGCTCTGCATCGCGTGTACTCCTTGTCAGCAGCATACGCAAAGCATCCGCCGCCGGTTCCAGCGCAAGACAAAACGTCACAGGATCAGGCGGATGACTGCGGATCACCCCGGATCAAATCCGCTCTTATCCGTGCTGATCCGCTTGATCCTGTCACGTCGTGTCTCTCTGCGTCTTTCCATTTTGATCCCGTCACGCATCGTTCACGTTCTCCGCAAAGCCCCACCCCCACCCACGCGCATCCAACCCGGCTTTGGGAGTAACCGAGCCATGCCAGCAGCCGCAAAAAAGACCCGCCGCACTGCCACCAAGGGTACCCAGCCAGACTGGACCAAAATCCTCCAGGAAGCCCAGCAACGCTTCGGCATCCAGCGCTTCCGCCCCGGCCAGAAGGAAGTCCTGACCGCAGTCTTTGCCGGCCGTGACTGCCTGGCGCTGATGCCCACCGGCGCCGGCAAATCGCTCACCTACCAGCTCCCCGCCTGCTTTCTGCCCAAGCCAGTAGTCGTCGTAAGCCCGCTCATCGCGCTCATGCAGGACCAGCAAGCCAAAGCGGAACGCGCCGAAATCACCAGCGAATCCCTCAACTCCACGCTCCGCCACGCGGAAGCCCTGCTTGCCGAGCACCAGATCGCCGAGCACATCGCCCAGCTCATTTACGTCACGCCAGAGCGCCTGCAAACAGAAGACTTCCTGCAGCAGCTTGAATCCTCAGGCGGCATCTCGCTGCTCGTCGTCGACGAAGCCCACACCATCGTCCAGTGGGGCCATGACTTCCGCCCTGCCTTCCAGGCCATCGGCGAGGCACGCCGACGCCTCGGCAACCCACCCGTCCTCGCCCTTACCGCGACCGCCACGGAAGACGTCCAGGCCGAAATCATCCACTCCCTCCACATGCACGACGAGCTCCGCGTCAACACCGGAACCGACCGCACCAACCTCTTCTTCAGCGTCCACCCCACAGTCAATTCAGAGGCTAAATTCGCCCGCATCCTCGCCATGCTGGAGCACGAGCAGGGAACCGGAATCATCTACACCGCCAGCGTACGCTCGGCAGACGAGCTCTTCGAATTCCTCACCGAACACAGCATCTCCGTAGGCCATTACCACGGCAAGATGACCGCCAAGGAGCGCCGCGAGGTCCAGGAGCAGTTCATGCGCGGCGACCACAAAGTCATGATCGCCACCAAGGCTTTCGGGCTCGGCATCGACAAGCCCGACATTCGTTTCGTCTACCACTTCGAGTTCCCGGACTCGCTGGAAACCTACTACCAGGAAGCCGGCCGCGCCGGACGAGACGGCCAAAACGCCCACGCCGTCCTGCTCTACCGCCTGGAAGACAAGCGCATCCAGAGCTTCTTCCTCGCCGGCCGCTACCCCAAGGCCACGGAACTGCAGGCCGTGTATGAGGACATTGCCGGCCAGGTCATCATCGGCGGCGACGCCTCCGAACTCCCAGAGACAGAAGCCGAACCCGCCACTAAAAAGCCCGGCAAGCGCAAAACAGAAGTCATCCTGAACCTCCTGCGAGAGGCCGGCCTCATCCGCCGCACCGGCTCCGAAACTGGCACCAGCCACGAGCTGGACCCCAACTCGCACGCCACGCCGGAGCAACTCGCCGCGTTGCTCCAGACTCTTGTAGACCGTGCCACCCGTGACCAGCAGCACCTGGACCAGATGATGCATTACGCTGAAACGCCACACTGCCGCACCGGCATCATCCGCACCTATTTTGGCGATCACCAGGGAGACCCCTGCCTGCGCTGCGACAACTGCGCCCATCAGCACGCGGACCGCATGCCCCACCCGCACCTGGAGCTCCTCGGCCGCAAACCTCCACAATCCGCGCCGATCCCGGAGCCTACCCCCACTGCAACCCGGCAGGAAGTCCACGTCGTAGAAACCCTCCACGGCTCCTACCAGACCACCCACCATCGTGAAGAAGTCCCCGCCCCGCCAGCCCTCTTCCAGCCCGGGGACCAGGTCCGCCACATCAGCTTCGGCCCCGGCAAAGTCGTCGAGTGCGAGCACGACATGGTCACCGTAGCCTTCAAGAACGGAGCAAGCAAACGCCTCCGCGCCGACTTCCTCAAAGCCGCCTGACGCTGCTACAAAATGGGTGCCCCACCTCTCGCGCTTGAGCGGTGGGTTACGACGCGCCTGGACTCTCCCAGTTCACCCGCTTCTCGCCGTCCTCTCCCCCCCCGCTTTTGATATGAACTCCGCCGCTCTCCTCGATGCACCAAATCAACAACGTTAGAAAAAGTTTACGAACTCCGACCACTCCAGTCCTGATTCATGTATCTTGAATTCAGACCAAGCCAGTCCGAGATGCGCACACCGCCTCCCGAACCGTCAAAAGACAGCCCAAATCGGCTGCCGGAAGACTGCGCCCACATTCCAGGAGCACCATGAAGCACTCACGCAAGACCCGTCTCAGCGCCGTCGCAATTGCCCTTGCCGCCGCCACCGTACCCGTCGCCGCCCAGTCGCTCCCGCAGCAGACCCAGCAAGCCGCAGTTCCTGCCCGCGCGTTCGATATCCCCGCCGGAACCCTGCGCGCGTCGCTCCAGGCCTTTGAGGCCACCACTGGAATCCACGCCAATCTGCAGCTCGCGGGCGATCTCGCCACCCCGGCAGTCGCCGGCAGCTACACGCCCGACGCGGCGCTCCGCCAGCTCCTCGCCGGCTCCGGGCTGACCTTCCGCTTCCTTGGCCAGAAAACGGTAGAGGTCACCCTGCGCAACACGGAATCGGTTGATGTCACCGCCAACCTGCCTGATTCGGTCGCGATGAACAAGTTCTCGCAGCCGCTCATCGACACCCCTCAATCCATCGTCGCCATCCCCAAATTCGTCCTGCAGGATGAAGGCGTCACCACCCTGCGCGACACGCTCCGCAACGTCCCCGGCATCTCGCTCGCAGCGGGCGAGGCCGGCGCCCAGGGCGATAACCTCACCATCCGCGGCTTCACCGCACGCAATGACATCTTCCTCGACGGCATCCGCGACTTCGGCTCCTACTACCGCGATTCCTTCAACTTCGAGCAGGTCGAAGCGCTCGAGGGCCCCGCCGGGATCGATTTCGGCCGCGGCTCTACCGGTGGCGTCATCAACCAGGAATCGAAGATCCCCACCACCAATCCAACCGTCGAGCTCAACGCCCAGTTCGGCACTAACCTCGAGCGCCGCCTGACCGCGGACATCAACCAGCCGCTCAAAATCGCCGGGGGCGCAGCCTTTCGGGTCAACGCCATGGTCAACGATTCCGGAGTCGCCGGCCGTCCCTTCGCCGCGCTCCGACGCTTCGGCCTGGCCCCGTCGCTCACACTCGGCCAAAACGCCCGCACCCGCTTCACCCTCAGCTACTTCCACCTTACAGAAAACGACACGCCCGACTACGGCCTGCCCTGGTTCTTCAACCAGCTCGCCCCCGGCGTCAGCCAGCACGCCTGGTTCGGCTTCGCGGATAACAACTACCTCAAAACTTCGGACGACATCCTCACCGCGCGCCTCGACCGCGATCTCGGCCACGGCATGAACCTCCATACCACCGCCCGCGCCGCCAACTACCCACGCCAGGCGCAAATCACCGAGCCACAAATCTGCACCAACGCGAGCATCTCCGTGCCCGTCGGGGGCTACGTTACCGCGCTGCCCACGTCGTCCGTCACCGGCCTCGCCTGCCCGTATTCCCCCGCGACCGTCAACCCCGCCAACATCCTCGTCAACCGTAACCAGATCCAGGTCAAGTCAGTCGAAGGCGACCTTTGGGACCAGACCGAGTTCACCGCGCGCTTCAGGACCTTCGGCATCCGGCATGAGTTCCTGGGCGGCGTGGAAGGCGGCCAGGAAATCTCGAACCCCATCCGCTACAGCTACAACATCGCGGCCCCGGGCTCCAAACTGTCGCTCAACACGGTCCCCAGCACCACGCTGCTGAACCCAAACACCGGCCAGGTCTTCGGCGGCACCGGCTACATCACGTCGATCGTCCACACCAAGGCAGAATCCGTCGGCCTCTACTTTGTCGATACGCTGCACTTGAACCGCTTCTTTGACCTCTCGGGCGGCATCCGCTGGGACCGTTTTGACACCGGCTACAACGCCTGGCAGCCCACGCCCCCCACCGGCGGCACCGTCACCGCAACCTGCCCGGCCGGCACCACAAACGCTGGTGCTACCACCTGTTCCACCACCATCGGTGCGTTTTCGCGCGTCGACGCCCAGCCCACCTACCGAGCCGCGCTGGTCTATAAACCCAACCACCACGGCAGCGTCTACTTTGATTACGGCACCAGCTTCAACCCCTCGGCTGAGTCGCTCGCGCTCACCAGCATCACGCAGAACGTAGCCCCGGAGCAAAACGAGACCTACGAGGCCGGCGCCAAGTACAGCTTCATGAACGAGCGACTGATGATGGAAGCCGCCGTTTTCCGCACCGAAAAAGATAACGCCCGCGAAACCAGCCCGACCGACTCCACCCAGATCGTCGTCGCCGGGAACCAGCGCGTCAAGGGCGTCCAGTTCTCAGCCGTCGGACGCCTGCCCCAGGGCCTCGATCTCGTCGCCGGCTATGCGTATTTGTCCTCGGCTGTCCTCTACTCGCCCTTCTTCCCCACGTCGGTCGGCTACCAGCTCGCCAACGTGCCCAGGCAGACGTTCAACGCGTTCCTGACGCACCGCCTGCCGCTTCGTTTCCAGGCCGGCTTTGGCGGCAATTATGTCGCCAGCCGCAGCGCCAGCTCCACCGTCCCCTACGTCCCCACCGCCTTTGGCCCCGCGCAGACGTTCGCCGCCGGCACCGCCCCCTGCAGCGCCACCGCCACCACCTGCTACCAGGTCCAATCCACCGCGATGAAGCAGGTCGCCGGCTACTGGGTCTTCAACGCCATGTTGAAGCGCACCATCAGCGACCACGTAGAGTTCCAGGCCAACGTCAACAACCTGCTCAACCGCTTCTATATCGATCAACCCCACCCCTCACACCTGGTCCCCGGCGAAGGTCTCAACGCCCTCCTCGGCCTCAACTACAAGTTCTAAGCACTCGACTTTGGTTTGCCTCTTTGGTTTGTCATTTGTTTGTCCTTTTGTTTGTCATCCCGCAGGGATCTGCAGTTGACCTTGCCGTTGCCCTCACCTTTTAGTCATCCGCAGCGTTTGCACTTGCTGTTGTATTCAGCAAAGCCCCACCGCAAGAACGCAGCCAACCAAGGAAGCCATGCTCTTCACCATCCCCAACCTTCTAACCCCCGCCGAGCTAACCCACCTGCGCACGCGTCTTTCTGAGGCAGACTGGGTCGACGGAAAAGTAACCGCTGGCTACCAGGCCCAGCAAGTGAAACAGAACGCCCAAATCCCGGAAAACTCCCCCGTCTCCCGCGAACTAGGCGACATCGTCCTCGCCGCCCTGGCCCGCTCGCCTCTCTTCATCTCCGCCGCTCTGCCGCTCCGGGTCTTCCCGCCCATGTTCAACTCCTACGCGGGCGGCCAGACCTTCGGCGCGCATGTCGATACCGCCATCCGCCAGCTAGCCTCCACAGGCCAGCGCATCCGCACAGATCTCTCCGCCACCCTCTTCCTCACGCCGCCCGAGGACTACAATGGCGGTGAATTAGATATCCACGACACCTACGGCCTGCACTCCATCAAGCTCCCCGCCGGCTCGCTCGTCCTTTACCCGGCGACCAGCCTGCACGCCGTCCGCCCTGTTACCCGCGGCGCCCGTGTCAGCAGCTTCTTCTGGCTGCAATCCATGATCCGCGACGAAGCCCAGCGCACCATCCTGTACGACCTGGACACGGCCATTCAGCAGCTTGCTACCGACGTACCCAACCACTCCGCCAACTTGAAGCTGACCGCCACGTATCACAACCTCCTGCGCCAGTGGTCGGAACTTTAGCCGGCCGGCCCACTCCTTGGCCAGCCGCGTCATCTTATTGCGCGAACCTAAGGAGAGCGCATGCCCGGACCGAAATCCTACCCCCTCGACGAAACCCTGAAAGCCCTCGGCGCCCTGCGCGATGCCGCCGGCCTGCAACCGGAAGAGTTCCCGGTTGAGGCCTTTGTCGGCATGATCTCGGATGAAATTGACGCCCTGCACGCGCTCGGCAAATCAGACGCAGAGATCGTCGCATTGATCGCGCAGAGCAGCTCCATTCAGATCACCGCGCAGGAACTCGCGGAACACTACGCCACGCCCGAGCAGCGCCAGCAGCACCAGCAATAAGTGCGGCCCATGGTGACTCCAGGCCCTTTGTAATCAAGACCATTGATCTCCAGGTCCAGACCTAAGTTCAATGCCTTGAAGACTTTAGGCCTATACAGGCAGGGGGGCCAAAAAGCCCATGCGATACTAGAAAAATATGTACAAGAGAGTCCTCCTCAAGATCTCCGGAGAAGCCCTCGCCGCAGGCTCAGGCTTCGGCATCGACGCAATTTTCATCCACAAAGTAGCCCAGGAAATCGCAGACGTCAAAGCGCTCGGCTGCGAAGTCGCTATCGTCGTGGGCGGAGGAAACTTCTTCCGCGGCGTCGCCCAGCAGGCGATTGATATGGACCGCGTCGCCGCTGACCACATGGGCATGCTATCCACCGTCATCAACGCGATCGCGCTGCAGGACGCCATTGAAAAGCTCGGCCTGTTTTGCCGAGTGATGTCCGCGATCGAAATGCATGAAGTCGCCGAGCCTTATATTCGCCGCCGCGCCATGCGTCACCTGGAAAAAGGCCGCATCGTCATCTTCGCCGCAGGCACCGGAAACCCCTACTTTTCGACTGACACGGCCGCCGCGCTGCGCGCCATGGAAATCAAGGCCAACATCCTGCTCAAGGCCACGTCGGTTGACGGAATCTACTCCGCTGACCCGAAGCGAGACCCCAAAGCGACGCGCTATACCACTGTTTCCTACGACGAAATTCTGCAGAAAAATCTGAAAGTCATGGATACGACCGCCGTCTCGCTCTGCCGCGACAACAACATGCCGATGATGGTTTTCTCCATGCGTGAGCAGGGCAACATCACGCGCGTCGCCTCTGGCGAGCCGCTCGGAACTCTCGTCACTCCCTAGCGTCTAAAGAACGAGTGACCGCAGCCACATCAGTTCGCAAGCCCGCGCTGCCCGCGCTTTCCGGGCTGCGCACCGTGCTTGCCGTCAACGTGATGTTCTTTCACTTCACGCCGCCGCATCCCGCGTTTTTAACGCCGGTGATCGATAACGCGTACGTGTTTGTTGGCTTCTTCTTCCTGATTTCGGGCTTTGTGATGGGCTACAACTATGCCGATCGCCCGGTGCTGATCAAAAGACAGTTCTACCTGGCGCGCATTTCGCGCGTGATGCCTACTTATTTGCTGGTCCTGCTGCTGTCCGTTCCGTTCCTGTTTCAGGAGTGGAAAGCGCACACGCCGCATGACTTTCTGCTTGGCCTGGTGCTGACTCCGCTTGCGCTGCAGGGCTGGGTTCCTTCCCTGGCGACTTTCTGGAATACCGTCGGGTGGACTGTTCCGGCGGAGTTTTTTCTCTATGCCGTGTTCCCTTTTCTGCTGCTCGCGATCGCCGCGCGGGAGCGCCGGCTGCGCACTCCGGGCAAGCTGATTGCGGCGATCCTGGCGTTATGGGTCATCGGGCTTATGCCGCATCTGACGTATCTGCTCACCAATCCAGATCACCTGCCCGGCCCCGCGACCCGCTACACCTACGGCCTGTGGCTGCGCTTTATCAAGTACGACCCCATGATGTATCTATGCACGTTTTCCGCGGGAATCCTGCTGGCCAGGCTGCACGCAATGCTGGTCCTGACCCCGGCGAAACGGGCTCTTGTGGCGCTCTCCGCGCTTGCGTTGCTGGCGGTTTTTTTCGCTTTTGGCGTGCAGCGGGTTCCGTACGTCATCATCCATGGCGCGTTGCTGCTGCCCCTTTTTTCTGCGCTTTTGATTGGGCTTTCAGGCAGAAATCCGGTCTCGAGCATCTTTGCGTGGAAGCCGGTCATGCTGCTCGGCGAAACGACTCTGGCACTCTACCTGCTGCACTTCAACACGTTTCTCCTGATCCACTTTTACAAGCTGCCGGAGCGGTTACACGTTGAAAAGTACGATCCGTGGATCTCGTTCGCGTTCATTTTGCTGCTCGCGATGCTGGTGTTGAAGTTCTTTGAGCGGCCTGCACGGAAATTCTTTTTGAAGCTGCTTACGCCTGAAACGACCTGAGTCCCCAGGTCAGTGCGACTTGTTCGCTTACGATGGCGGCGTATGGTTGACCCTTGAGATGGAGCCAACCAGACGCTTCTCGCGCGCCTCCGCTGAGGGTGGGTGCTGTTGCGCCAACGTAGTCAGCGCGGCGATAGCCATGGTCGGGGTCAGGTCATCGAGGCGGTAGTCGGGGCGCTTTGCTGCTTGCGGACCGCGAAGCAGGTGGACGTGCGCTTGTGGCGGGTCCATCCACTCAAGCGGTGGATCCCAGTTCATGCCGAGCACCACGGTGGGCAGGCCAACGGCGCGTGCCATGTGCATCGGACCGGTGTGCAGGGCAAGGCAGAGGTCGGACTGAGCGAGGACCGCTGCAAGCGTGCCAAGGTCTGTGAGGCCGGCGAGCGAGGTGCCGATCCCGCCGGACAGCGCGCGGATGCGGTCGACGACGGGCTGATCGCGAGCGGCGCCGACGAAAACGATTTTGTAGCCGGCCTGGTCGTGCATGTGGCGCAGGACCTCAGCCCAGCGATCATCGTGCCAGGCTGTGGGCAGGCCGCCGCTGTTGCCGGGGATCGCTGTCAGGATGGGCCTTCCAGCGGGCAGCAGAGTGGCGGCCGTTGCAGCTTGCGCCGCGGAAAAGAAGACCCGTGGCTCGCAGCTTTCGGTGGATGCGTCGAGCAACTCAGCCAGGCGTAGATTGTTGGCGACTCGGCTGCGGCCAGGGTCGTAGATCAGCGGCTTGCGGTAGAGCCAGGGATGGACCGCGTAGCCGCCACGCCAGCCTCCGCTCGCCAGCGCACCGAGCAGGCTGATGCGGGTGCGGGCGTCTTGCGGGCCGGTCAGGACGGCTTCAGGATGCAAGTTGAGGGTACGTAGCTGGCGGCGGAGGGACCTGACGGCGCCGGGTAGATCGTGCATCGGGTTCGGAGTTTTGAGCAGGTGATCTACGTGCGGAGAGTGGCGCAGCAGGTCTATGTTCAAGCCGGCGGTGGCGACTATGACTTTGTAGCCTGCCCGGTGCAGCGCCTCGTGGACCGGCGTCATGTGCACCGCGTAGCCAAGCGCGGGCATGTAGGCGAGGATCAGGATCTCGGATGAGACTTTGGTCATGAGGGTACGCAAGTCGCTGGAGTTGGAGGGTACTCGATGAGGGGTGAGTTCTTGATTCCAGCTGCTAGTCAAACAGAACGGCCCGAGCTTATGCCCGGGCCGTTCTGTTTGCTGCGGTAAGTGCTAGTGGACGATCTGGGTTGCGTGGGCACCGTTTGCTACAGCAACAGCGCAGGTCGGGAGGGGAGCGGCAGAAAACTGCGTGCCCTGGACCGACTTGAGCGAGCCGGAGTGCGGATCGAGCTGTGCGCCCGAAACCGATCCGTCCGTGTTGTTGGAGGTGTAGAGGTAGATGCCGAGCGCGGGCTCAATCGTCACGCAGTTGGGGCCGGTAGCGACTGCCGAGGAACCGGCAACGGCAGAAGGCGATCCACCCGTGATCGTGTAGGCAGACACCGTGCTCGAACCGAAGTTTGCGACGTAGAGGAACTGCCCGCGCGGATCCACCGTTACGTTGACGGGGTAGAGCCCGGTCGGGTAAGGCGAGGTGGTGAGGGCCTGCGGGGTACCAGCCGAGTTGGTCTGGAACGCGAAGAGCTGATTCGTGTTCGAGTCCGTGACGTAAACGTACAGACCGGCGGGCTCTTCCACGATGGAGCTGGGCGAGGAACCGACTGCGAAGCCTCCAGAGACGCCGCCTGCGGTAATGGTGCCGCCGGGGACAGCGGCGAGCGTTCCGGTGCCGGCAGTCGCTGCCGTGCCCAGATCTGCCTTGAAGGCGAGCATGACGCCGAACGGGGTTCCGCCGGCGGTGAACTCACGATCGACTACGTAAAGGTAGCCGCCCTTTGGGTTGATCGCGATGGCGGTAGGGTTGTTGCCGAGCGGGTAGTAGGGCAGGCCGGCCTGCATGATCGGCGTGCCGAGATTGCCGGAGCCGTCAAGCGGGAAGACTGCGATGCCGCCGGGACCGGGGCGTGCAGGCGTAAAGCCGTTCTGGTAGGTGAACAGAACGTAGAGGAAGCGGCCGAAGGGATCAATGGCAGCCGCAACGGGGAAGCTGCCAGTCACGCCGCCCGCGCCGGAAACGACGTTGGTGGTGGACTGCGCGTAGAGCTTTCCGTCCGTGCCGATGTCGAAGTGGACGACGGTGGAGGTGTCGCGGTTGACGACGTAGATGTTCTTTGCGTCTGGCGAAGCGACGAGGGTCACGGGGTTCGAACCGCCGGACGGGATGGGCGAGTCAGCGAGCTGCTCCAGCGCACCGGACTGGTAATCCACCGCGTAGGCGTTGATGACGCCGGCGTTGGTCCGGGTGGCTGAGGTGACGTAAAGATACGCGACGGTGTAGTCGCGGCTGCAGGCCGTGATTCCGAGTCCGAGTGCGAGAGAGATTGCCGTTGCCTTGAGGCCGCGACCCATGCTATTCCACTTCATTCCGCTTCCTTGCTCCCGGGCCTGGTGCCCGTAACGACCATGCTTGTTGCTTGAATCCAAAGGGTTGAGGTGGGCGCAGGGATCAGCCGCGAAGCTGATCCCTGCGGGAGGACAACCAGAAAGCTAGACGTTTCCGCTGACGGCGAGGCAGGTGGGGGTCATCGTAACCGGGAAGGTTGAGCCACGGGTCAGCGGCGAAAGGAAGCCGCGGGTGGGGTCGAAGACCTTGCCGGTAATGGTGCTGTCCGCGCCGTTAGAGATATAGAGGTACTGGTTGGAGGGGTCTTCCACGATGCAGACCGGTCCGGAACCAACCGAGTAGGGGTTGGAGGTGGAGTCGGGATTGTCCTGCAGCTGGCCCTGTGCGTTGATGTGGTAGGCGGTGATGGTGCTGTTGCCGGTGCTGATGACCGACGAAGCGGTCTGGTTCAGCACATACAGGTAGGTGCCGTTGTTGCTGGTGAGCGACATGACCGGCTTGCTCAGGGGCAACGTGGTGGTGCTGCCGCTGACGGCCGACAGGGTGCAGGCGCTTGATCCACCGGATTGCAGCGGGCTGACCGTGTTGTTGTTGTAATCCGTAACAAAGATGAAGTTCGAAGAAGAATTGGAACCGGTGTTGATGGACGACAGGTTCGCGTTGGCCGGGAACTGCTGGTAAGGGCCGGTCGAGGCGATCGTCAGCTGACCGTTGCTGGAGTTGATTTGATACGGGTAGATCGTGTTGGCCGAGATGGTGAACAGGCAGCTGCCGAAACCGATCTTGCTCATGGTCGGGTTGGTGCCGACTTCAAAAACCAGCGTGGGCAGGTTGGTTGAGGTCAGGATCTGCGTGTTGGTGATCAGGGTCAGCTTGCCGGTGTCCGGAGCGACGGCGAAGACAGTGATGTCGCCATTGAGGTCCGTAGTGCCGTTTACAACGCGGCCATAGTAGTGCGAGTACTTGTCCAGCACGTAGAGGAAGTTGCCGGACGTATCCATGGCGGCCCAGGTGGGCTGAACGCCCTGGGACTGGAACGTCTGCTGAAAGGTAAGGACGCCATCGCCGCCGACTGCAAACTGGGCGATGGAGCTGCCGGTGTTGGAAAGCGGGCTGATGAGACCCGTGGTCGGGTCAATGGCGGGCTGGCCGGCTGCGTTCAGCGTGGTCTTGCCGCTGTTGACGACGTAGATATACCGTCCGCCGGGCTTGACGACGACCGAAACCGGGTTGCTGCCGTTCGAGCTGAACGGGGAATGGTCGATCACGGTCAGGTTTCCGGTGTACTGGTCGATCTTGAAGCCGGAAATCTGGTTGTAATAGGTGCCCAGAACCCACATATAGCCAATGGTTCCGCCGCCGCATGCCGTCATGCCAAGTCCAAGTGCCGCTGTTGCTACGAGGGCCGAAAGGACCCGGCCAATCTTGCTGAACGTCATGTGTATCGAATCCTTCGCGCGCTGTGTGTTGCGGCGCTGTCTAGCTATGCTGAAGTTGGGCTCGTTGCCTAACGATTATTGTAGAAGGCTCAGAGACTTTATGCCAATTTACGGAGATGCGAAATCGCAGAGAGAGGCCGTGCAGGGAGCGCTTTTTGGACGTGTGGGAGAGGGCAGGGGTAGCAGTCAATGCGAAAAAAAAGGACAAGACGTGACAGGTGCAGGGGATAACAGCGGATAAAGGCGGAAAGAGCCGTGTCGGCCTCTTCCCGCCTTTATCTGTTTTGCTCTGCTTGTTCTGTGACGTTTTTGCTTCGCCACCCTTCCTACCAGACGCGGCAGGAGTTGACGGGCATCATCGGCTGGCCGACTTTGCAGCCAAAGGCTTTGCCGAAGGCGTCGAAGTTCTGGACAGAGCCGTTGGTGCGCCACTGGCCGGCGGAGTGTGGGTCGGTTTTGGCAAGGACGCGGGCGGCCTGGTCGGTCTGATTCTGGCACCAGACCTGGCCGAACGCGAGGAAAAAGCGCTGATCTGCGGTGTAGCCATCGCGCTTGCCGTCCGTGTAGCCCTTGCCGGGGCCGCTGGTCGCCATGACTTCATGCAGGGCCTGGTAGGCGACGCGGATGCCGCCGTTGTCTGCGGTGTTTTCGCCCAGGGTCTGCTTGCCGTTCAGGTTCTGGCCTTCGGCGACAGAGAATCCGCTGTATTCATCGGCGACGCACTTGGTGCGCTCGTTGAATTTGGCAAGGTCCTCATCCGTGAACCAGCTGGCGAGGGTGACGCCATCGGCCTTGTACTTGACATTGCCGGTGGGTCCGTACTTCGAACCCTGGTCGTCAAAGCCATGCGTCATTTCATGCCCGATGACGACGCCGATGCCGCCGAAATTGACGGCTGGGTCCTTGGAGTTGTCAAAGAAGGGCGGCTGCAGGATGCCGGCGGGGAAGTTGATGTCGTTCATGCTGGGCGAGTAGTAGGCGTTGACGGTGGGCGGCGTCATGCCCCACTCGGTTTCATCCACGGGCGCGCCGAGCTTGGAGATGTTGCGGCGGCGCTCAAAGATGGCGTTGCGGGACAGGTTGCCGGCCAGGTCGTCGCGCTTGACGGCCAGCGTAGAGTAGTCGCGCCAGGTGGCGGGGTAGCCGATCTTGTCGCGGAAGGCGGCAAGCTTTTTGCGTGCTTCGACCTTGGTGGTTTCGGACATCCAGGGGAGCGTGTCGATGTCCTCACCGAGGGCCTTTTCAAGCGCATGGACGAGCTTTTCCATGTTGGCTTTGGCGTCTGCGGTGAAGTTTTCCTTGACCCAGTCCTGGCCGACTGCCTCGCCGAGCGCGCCGTCTGTCAAGCGTGTGCAGCGTTTCCAGCGGGGCTGCTGCTCCTTGGCGCCGTTCAGCGTGGCGGAAAAGAAGTTGAAGTTTTCCGTCACAAACGCCTGCGAGAGGTACGGTGCGGCGCGGTGCAGGGTCTGCCAGCGCAGGTAGGACTTCACGTCGGCGAGTGACTCGGTATCGAGCTCGGCGTTGACGGTTTTGACGTAGCCGGGGGAAGACACGTTGAGCGTTTTGGCCTTGCCCGCGACGCCGACGCCGGTGAGCAGCGCGTTCCAGTCAAAGTCAGGCGAAAGCGCCTGCGCCTGCGCGATGGTCATGACGTGGTAGCGGTTGGCGGGGTCGCGCATGGCGACGCGATCCATGGAGCCCTGGGCGAGCGCGGTCTCGATTTTGAGCACGGCGGTGGCTTCAGCGGCGGCCTTTTCCGGGGTGTCGCCCAGCAGTTGGAACATGGTGGTGACGTGGGCGAGGTACTGCTCGCGGATTTTCGCGCTGCGTGCGTCCTGGACAATGTAGTAGTCGCGGTCCGGGAGCGTGAGGCCGCCCTGGCCGGTCTGCAGGATCTGCTGGCTGGAATCCTTCTGGTCCTGGCCGACGCCGACGTTGATCAGGAAGCCGGAGCCGTACTTCTCTTCAAACATGGCGTCGAGCTGGCCAACGTGCTTGGTATCCGGCAGCGCGGCGATGGCGGCAAGCTGCGGGTCAATTGGCTTGGCGCCGAGCTTGTCGGCGAGATCGACGTTCATGCAAGCGGCAAAATAGTTGCCGTACTTGGTCTGGAGCGGCGTTTTGGGGGCGTCGGCCGCGGCTTTGAGTTCCTGGTAGAGCAGGTACTGGTTCTTGTCGCCCAGCGTGTTGAAGCTGCCCCAGCGGGTTTCAGAGGGCGGGATCGGGTTCTGCTTTTTCCAGTTGCCACAGGCGTACTGGTAGAAGTCGGTGCAGGGGTCGGCAGTCTTGTCGATGGAGGTCAGGTCGAACAGCACGGGCGATTTGGGCACGGAGGTCGGGCCGGCGTCGGAAGGCGAAATGACGAACTGCATCGGGTTGAGCAGGGGAGCCTCAACCGGCGTCTGGGCGACAGCGGCACCAGCAAGCATTCCGGACGAAAGTAGTAGCGTGACAGCATGTTTCTGAAGGCGCATGAGGCTCCTGGTAATTGAAAAGAGGTAAGACAGCGATGCCAGCAAGATTACACCTGCCGGGTGGGACACTGCTTGATTTCAGTATGCGCAGGGAGACGAAGGGAAGGGCAGAGAAGTTTCAGGCAGATGAATCAACGCGCTGATGATCCCGTGCCCGCCAGCGGCGCTCAAACGCGCGCAGGTGCGGCAGGCCTGGGAAAGGCTGAAAGCGATATTTCCCGAAGAGGTCCTGAATATGGAAGGGATCCTTTCCACGTTAGAAGCGGTGGATCCCACGCGTAAACAGCCTAGAACACCTTCAGGTGGATGGTCAGGTACTTCTTCGGATCCTGGCGCAGCGTGTCAACCAGTAGCGTGCTCTGGGTGAGGAGTTTGTTCAGGTTGGCGTAAGCGGTGTCGTCGGTGGTGAGCTTGCCGAGGGTGCCTTTGCCGGCGTTCACGTTCGCGACGATGGTGTTGACGTTCGCGAGTGTGTCACGCAGTTGCTGGGCGAAGGCGGGGTCATTGATCAGCATGCCGGCGGCGCCCTTGCCATTTTGCACCTGGTCCAGAAGGCCGTTGGTCTTGGTGAGCGTGGCGTTCAGGTTGTTGTAGAGAGTGTCGTCCTTGAGCAATTTGCCGGCGGTACCCTTGCCGCTGTCCAGGCTCGTCGCAATACTATCGAGCTTGCCGGCTGCGGAATTGAGCCGGTTGTACATGGTGTCGTCCGTCATCAGCTTGCCGACGGAACCACGACCTTCGTTCAGGTTCTTCTCCAGCAGGTTGAGTTGATCGACCGTCTGCGTGGCCTTGTTGTAGAGGTCCGGATTGCTGATCAACTGGCCGAGCGAACCCTTGCCGTCCTGCAGGTTATCGACCACGGTGTTGAGCTTGGCGAGGATGACATTGAGCTGCTCGATGGTGCCCTGGCTGGCTTTGACTACGTCGGTGATGCTGGGTGTTTCAAGCGTGTGGAGCTCGTCGCCATCCTTGAGCGGCGGGCCTACAGCGACCTGGCTGTTGATGTCGACAACGGTATCGCCGAGCACGCCGACGGTGGTGAGCGCGGCTTTTGAGTCTTCCTTCAGGCTCGACTGGTACTTGCTGTCAAGCTTCATGACGACCTTGACCGGCGTGAGTTTGCGCGCAGGCTCCGTGGTGACGGTAACGCTTTTGACCTCGCCGATGGTGACGCCCTGCAGGTTAACGGCGCCGCCTTCTTTCAGTCCGGCAGAGTTTTCAAAAAAGGTGGTGATGGTGAGCTTTTTCGACAGGATGCCTAGCCCGGAGGAGCTCGTCATAAGGAAGAGCAGCGTGACCAGAACGATGGCGGCTACCAGAACGATGACCCCAACCTTCAATTGCGACCATCGTACTTCCTGCTGGCTGGGCATAGCTCTCCTTGGTGTCTACAGGCGGAAAAGGAATGTCCCGAGGATACAACACGGTGCCGCGGCAGGCCGGATGCGCTTCAGTGGGGCAATATTTCTCGCGTCCAAGAATGGATGCACAATCAGCAGGTGGAGTTTCACAATCCGGCTTCGGGCGGCTGGGAGGGAAGGACTTAGCGTTCCGATTCCAGAACGACGACGGCCATGGCGGTATCGCGCGAGTGCGTGAGCGAGAGTGCGATGGACGTGACGCCGAGGCGGCCGGCCAGCTCCGCCGCTCGCCCATGCAGGACCAGCGAGGGCTTGCCGGAAGCCGCGCGTACAACCTCAAACTCCGGCCAGCTGACGCCATGGCTGATGCCCGTGCCGAGCGCCTTGGCACCCGCTTCCTTGGCGGCGAACCGCGCTGCAAAGCTTTCCGCAAAATTCTTTTTCGATTGGCAATAAGCGATTTCGCCGGGGGTGTAGACGCGCGTCAGGAAACGCTCGCCGAAGCGTTCGATTGAACGTGCGACGCGGGAAATCTCTGCAAGATCTGTACCTAGTCCGACGATCATTTGTGCGCTTACGCCCCTGGCTTCAAGGGTACTCCCCCGCCTACGGCTTTGGTCACGTGACAAGCGTTTGAAAGCTTGGGCGCCGCCCATAGTGGCGGGCGCACCCGCACCGATAGAGGAGAGAGAAGGGCGGCCGGAACAAATGCAGACACTCGACTTTCAAGGCTATAGCTATCAGGAGCGGCAGGGCCTGTTGCCGGTATTGACCACCGCGTTCATGCACTGCGGCGGCTGGGTGCTGGACCGCAGAACGACGTCGGCTTCCACGATGGAGTTCACGCTTGAAATTCAACTGCGGGCGATTGTGGAGCTATATAGTGCGCTGATTACCAGCGGCGTGGAACTTACGCGGACGACGCATGCGACGCTCGCAGATTTGTGTACGTGCCGGCATAATCTGCCGCGCACCCGTGCGATCAACCAGGTGCTTTCTATTCGGCTGGAGCTGAATTTTCTGGAGGATGTGACGTTGCACTCGCTGCTGATGACGGGCTCCGGGCTGGCTTGAGGGCCTGGTTTAGAACAACTCTTTCTCGGGTGGCGTGTTCTATCTTGCGAGAGGTGAATCATGAACGGCAAAAAATTCTCTTTGACCACTTTCGCGATGACGGCAGCCGCCGGCCTGATGGCGTTTGCCCTTTCTGCCCCGGCCGCGCAGGCGCAGGTCAGCTTTGGTGTACGCATCGGCGCGCCGCCACCGCCGCTGCGTTATGAGGTTCGGCCGGCTGCGCCTGGAGCGGGCTATGCGTGGGTGGATGGCTTTTACGAGCCGTACAACGGCCGCTACCGCTGGCACCCGGGTTACTGGAATCGCGCGCCGTATGAGGGGGCCTACTACGTGCATCCGCACTGGGACCACTACCCGGATGGCTGGCATCAGCACGAAGGCTACTGGGCACATGAAGACCATGACCCGCATTACTGGGATAATCACCACCGGTGAAACCGCAAGCCCCGCGACTGAGTCGCGGGGCTTTTGTTTTGTGGCAGAATTCACCCTGGAGAGGAACCGATGGCAAGCGTAAACATCAACCTGCCTGATGACGTTGTGGCCATGATTGATTCTCTGGTGGGCGTAGACGGCAGAGCCGACTTCTTTGCTGACGCCACTGATGCCAAACTGCGTCGCCAAAAGATGCGTGCTTTCCTCCAAAGCGATGAAGTAGTGATGAAGGATGAGGACCACCCGCAATCCTTATAGCTGCTGCCGCGATCGAACATGGATCGACGATTTTTGACCGATCACCAACGAGACTTTCGAGCTACCGGCGCTTCGTTGTTTCCTTGCAAGACTTGAAATAAGTCATCCACTAATGGCTCTGAAGTTTTTTGCTCGAGTCTTCAGCCGCGACATTCATTTTCCGCATCCTTCTTCAGGTAAGCGGTGAATGCCGCCCAAGGAGATTTGCAAATGACCGACTATCGCGTAGCCGCCGGTGAAGCCCAGGAAGACCAGGTAACCGCCGCCATTGAAAAAGTCACCGCCCAGATTCCATCCAGCGTCTTCCTCGGCGCCGCAATCGCTTCCATCCTTGGTTCGGTCGCTTTCAAGATCGCCAAGAAGCAGCATGAGGCGCTCTTCGTCGGTCAGTGGGTTGCACCCTTCCTGATCCTCGGGCTCTACAACAAGATGGTCAAGCAGCATGGTTCGGACGCGACCAGCAAGTAAACGGTCCCGCCATTGCGACTCGAGGCCTCCGGAAACGGGGGCCTTATTCGTGTCCGCCGATAGCCGCCGCCAGGGCAGCCTGCACGACGCGCTGCCGACGGCTCTCCCCGGTTTCCGGTTCCACCAGCACAAAGTCCCCGCCATCCTGCTCGCAGATTCGTACCTCGCCGGCGCCGATGTCGTACACCCAGCCAGAAATAGTCAGACGCCCCTGGCCGAGCGCGGAGACGACCGAAGGATGCGTGCGCAGGTGACGCATCTGCAGCAGTACATTTTGCTCTGTCACAGACGCCAGCAACTGTTCCGGCGTAGAGCCCGCCGCACGATCGAGCGCCCCCTGGGCATTGGTCATCCACTGCTTGACGGTCGGCATCGTTTCCACGCTGGAGGGGTCCAGCAACGCCTTCATCGCGCCACAATCCGTGTGCCCGCAGATCACCACGTGGCGCACGTGCAACGCGCAAACCGCGTACTCGAGCACAGCGCTCATGGCGCCCATCATTTCGCCATGCGTGGGGACCATGTTGCCGATATTGCGCGAGATAAAGATTTCCCCCGGCATAGCCTGCGTCAGCGTATCGGGCTGCACGCGCGAGTCCGCGCACGTGATAATCAGCGCGTTCGGCCTTTGCGGCTCAAGCATCGCGCGCTGGTATCGCTCGGCCTGCGCGGGGTACACGCCGACACGGAACCGCCGGATCCCGGCCTTCAATTGTTCCAGAACCTCGTCCATAGCCATGCTAGCCTTGCGGCTCACCCTTCCACTTGATGTTGCAGCCCAGGCTGGTGCGCTGGTCGGCATCGGGCTGGCGTCCGGCTAGCACATCGTCCATCGCGCGGCGCAGGTCGACGCCGGTGACCGGCTCGTCATTGCCACTATCGCCACGACGCGGCCGGCTGCCGTCCAACTGGCCCCGGTAGGCAAGCTTCAATTCTGCGTCGAACAGGAAAAAATCCGGCGTGCAGGCCGCGTCATAAGACCGCGCCACTTCCTGCGTTTCATCCAGAAGGTAAGGGAAGCGCCAGCCCAGGCGCTCTGCCTGTGCTTTCATCTCCGCCGGGCCATCCTGGGGGTAGGCTTCAATGTCGTTTGAGCTGATGGCGACGATCGCCAACCGGCCTTCGTAATCGACTCCCAGCCGCGCCAGTTGCTCTTCTATATGTTTCACATACGGGCAGTGCACACACACAAACATCACCAGCAGCCCACCGGCTCCGGCGGCCACGTCATCGCGACCCAGAGCGCGCCCGCTCACTACATCCAACAGCTCAAAGGCCGGGGCTACTGTGCCCAGATCCACCATGGTCGATTGCGTCCTGGACATTTCCTACCTCACTTTGCTCTCTCATCATAAGGCGGATGAGGCTCCTGCGCGGTAGTTGATAGCCTCCGCAAAGGAAGTGCGGTTCTTAGACTCCATTCACGTGAAACCTGTTGCATGAATCCCCCGTCTTAGGAGTAGGGTCACTCACATATATGTTCAACTTCCGTCGCACGCTCCCTGTTCTTTCCGTCCTTCTCATCGGCCTGATTGTTGGTTCGGGCCAGCGTACGCTTGCACAAACACTGTCCGGGCCCGCGCTCGCGCAGGCGAATCGTGTTGCGGATAATGCGGATTTGCACCCGCGTAGCCAGGTTGCGGGACACATTCCTGCATGGGCAACGCCCGCAGCGGATGCCGGTGCCGTCGCGACTGACGCTCCGCAGTTGCTCACCTTTGACCTGGCCCGCTCGCCGGAAGTTCAGGCTGCATTTGACCAGTTGCTGCTCGATCAGCAGAACCTGGCCTCGCCCCGCTACCACCAGTGGTTGACGCCGCAGCAGATCGGCGACGAATTCGGCCCCACCCAGCATGACCTTGACGCCTTTACCACCTGGCTTAGGGGGCAGGGTTTCACCATTGCCAGCGTAACGCCCAGCCGCATTTTCGTGCAGGCTACCGCTCCCGCATCAGTTGTGAGCAACGCGCTGCAGACCTCGCTGCATACGTTTACGGTTGGCGGTAACAAGTTGCAGGCGCCGCTTACGGAGCCCGCTTTCCCCACTGCGCTCGCACCGATGGTCAAGTTCGTCTCCGGCCTGGCAACCGTGCAGAATCGCACGTTTTCTACCGTGATGAAGCCCATGCCGCTCTCCGCACTCGGCATAAGTGCACCCGGCTCCACCACCCCGGCAGCTCATCCCGACCTCAATCTAACCAACGGGGCGCACTGGCTCTCGCCGGCTGACTTCAACCTGATCTACGACGTAACCCCGACGCTGAATGCAGGCATCACCGGAACCGGCTATCGCGTTGCCATCATCGGCGGTTCGCGCCTCACGGCGTCCGACCTGACCGGCTGGGAATCGATCTCCGCTTTGCCGTCCTACCAGCCTACCTACATCGTTCCCTCCGGCTTGACCGACCCCGGCTACACCTCGGACGGTAACCAGGGTGAAGGCACGCTGGACTTTGAGCGTGTGTACGGCACCGCCCCCGGCGCGCAGATCGACCAGGTCATTTCCAAAAACTGGCTCAGCAGCGACACCGACACCCTTCAGCTCTACGCGATCAACACCCTCAACGATCCGGTCTTGACCATGAGCTACGGCGCCTGCGAAACCGGGTACGCCTCCTACGCCCAGCATGAAAACTCCTTGTTCGCGCAGGCCATCGCGCAGGGCATCAGCGTCTTCGCTTCGTCCGGCGATACCGGCGTAGCAGGCTGCGAAGGCCAGGGTGCTCCCCCGACCTCACAGTATGCGTCCATTCAGGTCCCATGCGATTCCGCCTACCTGACCTGCGTCGGCGGCACACAGTTTTCAGATACGGCCAGCCCTTCCAGCTACTGGGGTTCCAGCAACGGGAATGGCGGTCTTTCTGCCCTTTCCTATATCCCGGAAGGCGGCTGGAATGAGCCCACCTCCACCAACAGCGCGGGTACTACTGTTACCAACGTCGATGCCAGCACCGGTGGCCCAAGCATCACGATCACCAAGCCGACCTGGCAGACCGGTGCCAACGTCCCCGTGGATGGCGTGCGCGACGTACCGGATGTCTCCTTCTCAGCATCCGGTCACAACGCCTACTTCACCTGCCTTTCTTACGCAGGTACTAATTGCCCGAACTCGATCACCGGCTTCGGCGGCACTTCGGCTTCGGCTCCGTCCATGGCCGGCCTTGCAGCCCTTATCGATCAGAAGCTCGGCACGCGCCAAGGTCTGCTGAACCCCACTCTATATAAGGTAGCGGCCAGCACCCCGGCCGCTTTCCATGACGCAACCCCCGCCACCAGCGGCGTCAGCTCCTGCACCACCGCGACTCCCAGCACCTGCAACAACTCGACCCCTTCGCCCACGTCGCAGACCGGCGGTCTGGCCGGCTACCCGCTGCAGGTTGGCTATGACTTCCCCACGGGTCTCGGCTCGCTTGATTTCGGCAAGTTCCTCGCCGCCATCTCGCTCCCGACGCCCACCATCAGCGTCACCGCTAACCCCACCACCATCACCATCAACCAGACCGTGCAGTTCACCATCAAGGTGACTGCATCCACGGGCACCGCGACCGGCACCGTCCAGCTTTACTCAAACGGCACCGCCATCGGCAGCACGTTGACCCTGGCTTCAGGCACCGTCACCTCCGGCCCGCTCAGCTTCAGCCCGGCCGGCACTTACAACATCACCGCAGTCTACTCAGGCGATACCGCCAACGGTCCCGTGACCGGAAGCTACTCGCTGGTGGTCACCAACCCTGCCGCCATCGCGTCGACCTCTACCCTGGCCGTAACGCCCAACCCCGCCACCACCCAGCAGGCCACCACCCTGACCGCGACCGTCAAGGGCTCGGGTAGCGCCATCCCAACCGGTACCGTCAGCTTCTTCGATGGCGGCGTCCAAAAGGGTTCACCTGTCGCGCTGAGCGGCGGCATGGCGGTCCTGCCGGTCGGCACGCTTTCCGGCGGCACGCACACCTTCACCTGCACCTACTCCGGCGATAGCGTTTACTCGGCATCCTCCTGCGCGGCGGTTACGGATGTTGTCACGGCACTCTCAAGCGCGACGGTAGAGTCACTTTCACCCTCTACGGTCGCTGCCGGCGCAAACTTCACCCTGGGCTACAACGTAGGCAGCACCTCCGGCGGAACCCCCACCGGCTCCGTCACGGTGTACGCCGCACAAACCTCGCCTGTAGTCAGCGCCGCTACCGCAATCACTTCGCTCACCTTGGCGAACGGCAGCGTCAGCACCAGCTTCTACAACAACTCACCCGGAACCTTCACCCTCTACGGCGTCTACTCCGGCGATAGCACCTACAACCCCTCCACCTCGCAAACCCTGACCCTGGTCATCACCGGCTTCAGCGTCACGTCCACCCCCGGCACACTGTCCTTTGCGGCCGGTAGCGCAACGGGCAATGCGGCCACCCTCAACTACACCCCCATCAACGGCTTCACCGGAACCATCAGCCAGAGCTGCTCCATCTCCCCTGTCGGTGTAGTTGCCGTACCGATCGGGCCGACCTGCACTGTTCCGGCCACCGTCTCCGTAAGCGGCACCGGAAGCGTAACCAGCACAGTCACCATCGGTAGCTCGGCAAGCGCTGTCGGTGGTGGCGTGCAACAGATCGGCGCGTACCGCGTAGGCACGTTGGGCGGTATCTCGCTCGCCGGGCTTCTGCTGCTGATCATGCCCACTCGCCGCCGCATGCTGCGTAGCTGGCGTGGACTCGCTCTGGTTGCCTTCCTGAGCGTCACGCTGTTCACGCTGGCCGGTTGCGGTAGCGGTTCCGTCGGGAAGGTCGTCACGGGGACCACTCGTGGAGCCTACTCGCTGGTGGTGACTTCCACCGCAGGCGGGGAAACCACGCAAACCACCACTACCATCACCATCCAGTAGCACCTGCTGGAACGCCCCGGCTCTCTCTGAGAGTCGGGGCTTTTCTGTTGCCAGCCACAAACCTGGGGTGTGGCGTTCATTGCGCGTTGCGTGCAATGAGCGGGATGTACAAAGCCACTTTCAGGATCGTCCCGCACCCGGTATTCTGGACGCCATGCACCTGCCCCGCACACTCCCTGGCGGCCGCGTCAAGCCACACATTCTGCCGGTAGGCGAGCTCGGCCGGCCCCTCTGCCGCTGGTGCGAGCTGGAAATCCTGGCCAAGCGCCGGCGCACCTTCTGCTCTGATTACTGCGTCCATCAGCACCGTCTGCGCACGGACCCCGGCTACCTGCGCGACCAGGTCTTCGCGCGCGACAAGGGCATCTGCCAGACGTGCCAGGCGGATACGGTCGCGATCTATTCCGCGCTCAAGCGCTCCCGCGGCGCTGCCCGGCAGGCCGGGCTATCTATCTACGGCATGAAAACCATCACCAGCCGCCGCTCGCTCTGGGACGCCGACCACATCCTTCCGGTCGCCGAAGGCGGAGGCCAGTGCGACTTGGACAACCTGCGCACCCTCTGCCTGCCCTGCCACCGCGAGGCCACAGCCCAACTCCGCCTGCGTCTGCGCAAATCAGCCTAGCTGCTACATCCTTAATCCCCACCTCACTACAAACATTGTCATCCTGAGCGGAGTTTGGCGGCTTCATCGCCAAACGCAGTCGAAGGACCTGCACCTCCGCCCGGAGCCGCACGGAACCTCAAAGCGAGATGCAGGTCCTTCGAATACGTGTCGGAAACGACCGCGACCGTTCGCTCAGGATGACAAGGGTTTTCAGATACAAAAAGCGGCTACTTCGTCTGCGAAACCACGATCAGCTTGCTTACATCGAAGCCCATCCCCGCTGCCTTCGCCTTGATCGCCGCCAGCACCTCGGCATCCATCAACGGTTTTTGCCCCAGCACCCAAAGCTGCTTATGGTTCGGGCTCCCCATCAGTGCCCACTCGTAGTGATCGCCCAGCGCGAGCACCCATTGCCTGCGATGAAAAAAGAACAGCGTAGTCGTCTGCAGCCGCCCATCCGCAACCTTCTTATCCTGCTGCCGCAGATTGCGGTTATTGAAGTTGGCGAACCCGTTTTTGTACACGCAGGAAGTCACCTGCTGGAGCTGACCCGCTTTCTCGCCGGAGGCATAGAGCTGCAAGCCATCGCGCACGCACTTCTTTTCGCCCTTCCAGGGCAGCCGCGCAATCTCGTACCAGGTCGTGCTGAATTTTGCCCGGTCCAGCGCCGTCACCGCAGTCGCCGATTGCGCCTGAAGCCCACCCGTCAGCCCGAATCCCAGCACCAGTCCCAACCACTTAGCTCTCATCCACCCTCCGCCTCTATCCATCCTACGATGCCGAAACCCGCCGCTGCCGCAGTGCGATTTACGTCCTTGACCACCCGCGCGGAACCCCGTACAACCTACTCACCATGCGAAAAGCCAGCCGCAACCGCCTGCTCGGCACCTTCCTCGCGCTTCTGCTCTGCGCCCCGACCCTGGCCTCGGCTCAGAATCCAGGCTTCCGCCCGCCCTACACCGGCAGCCCCGTCCCTGCAGAACTCGTCCGCGACGAGCTATCCCACGCCCGCGCCGCCCGCCCGGAAGAACTCCGCCAGACCATGCTGCGCCTTATCGGCCCCCTGCCAGCCAGCACTCCGTTGAACCCTGTCGTGCTCGGCCAGACGAGCCTCCCCGGCATGCGCATAGAAAAAGTCCTCTTTGACTCGCAACCCGGCTTCCACGTCACCGCGCTGCTCTACCTGCCGGACGCCACGCTCGTCTCGGGCCTCCTCCCCGCGATCGTCATGGCCCCCGGCCACTCCCCCGCGGGCAAAGCCGGCGACTTCGCCCTGGCCTCCGCGTTCACCCGCAACGGTTTCGCCGTGCTCTCCTATGATCCCCTCGGCCAGGGCGAGCGCCTGCAATATCCCAATCCCAAAGACCCCGCCCACACGCTCACCAAAGGCCCCACCGGCGAGCACGGCGAAGCCAGTCTGCAGCCCGTGCTGCTCGGCGAATCCATCGCCAAATACTTCCTCTGGGACGGCATGCGCGCCATCGACTACCTCGAAACGCGCCCCGAAATCGACCCTAATCGCCTCGGCGCGTTCGGCTGCTCGGGCGGCGGTGCCATGACCGCGCTGCTCGGTGCGGTCGACCCCCGCGTCGCCGCCATCGGCACCGCCTGCTACCTCACCACCTGGGACGCCCTGCTGACCTCCATCGGCCCGCAGGACGGCGAGCAATCCACCCCCGGCTGGATCGCCGCCGGCCTCGATTTTGCCGCGTACGTGGAGGCCGCCGCGCCGCGTTCGTACGCCATCATCGCGACTGAAGCCGATATGTTCCCGTTCGCCGGTGCCGTCGAAACCGAAGCCGAAGCCCGCCGCTTTTACCGCGGCTACGGCGCAGACAAGCAACTCGCGTTTATTAACGGCCCGGGCGGTCACGGCAACCTCAAACCCATCCTGCCGCGCATCCTCCGCTTCTATATAGACGCACTCCACCCCGCGCTCAACACCCCCATTTACGACGACCAAAGCCCCGCCATGCAGGCCCCACCCGGCGCGCTCCAGGTCACCTCCACCGGGCAGGTGAGTACGTTCGACGTCAACGCCGAAACCGTCTTCACCCTTAACCGCAAGCACGCCGAAAGCGTCCACATGGGCCACCCTGCCACGCTGCCCGACCTGCGCCAGGCCATTGAACAAGTCGTCTACCCGAAGATCAATGCGACGTACACCCACCGCATTCCCTCGCGCCCATCCCACGCACTTGATTTCCGCAACCCATCTCCGCGCCTCCCAGTCGCAGATGCCCAGAGCACGGTGCCGGTCCGGATCCCGCGTCTCGATCGCACCTACCTGAACGCCGAGCTCAGCACCCCCGCCAGCGCCGGTCCGCATGCGCTCGCCCTGCTGCTGGTCACCCCCGGGCAGGAGCATGAGCAGGAGTCCTCCGCCCGTCTCCGCGCGCTGCTTGCTTCCGGCCACATTGTCTTGACGCTCAGCCCGGAGCCCACCTCCCCCGGCAACGCCGACGTCAAAGCCTCGCAACTGGGCCCCTGGTACCTGCCCGGCCTTTCCGCCGAGCTCACCGGCCAATCCATCCTGGGCCTGCGCCTGGCAGACACGCGCCTGGCGCTCGACTACCTGAGCAAAGTCGAGGCCCCCCACACCCCCGGCATCGTCGCCGAGGCCTCCGGCCACCTGGCTCTAGTGCTCTTGCACGCCGCCGTGCTGGACCCCGACCCAACCCCCGGCTCCGCGCCCCGAATCACCCGCATCCTCCTCCACAACCTGCCGCCCACCTACGCCCAGCTCCTCGCCACGCCCATCCCGCTTGACGCCCCGGAAGACATCCTCCCTGGCGTCCTGCTCCACTACGACATCCCCGACCTCATCGCCGCGCTCGGCTCCCGCGTCGCCATCCTCCCCTGACCATCCGTGTCAGGCAGCGAACCATGTAGACCATTGACGACACAAATGTCATTCATCTAACATCGCTTTCGTTCTCAATTCAGTCTCCAGGTTTGACCACAATGCGCATCCGCGTCCTAGCCGCAGCCGTCTGCACCACATTCACCCTGGCCCTCACCGGCTGCACGCTCGCGAACACGGCCACGTCGACGCCGGTTCCTTTTTCCACCATTTCAGGCCACGCAATGGGCGGCCAGCAGCCCCTGTCCGGCTCGACCATCTACGTCATGCAAGCCAGCTCCGGCTCGCAACCGACCATCCTGAATGGTTCCGGTACCGTAACCGATGGCGGCGGCGGCTTCTCGCTCAGTGGCACGTATAGCTGTGCCGGAGCGGGCAACCAGCTCTATCTGCTTGCCGTAGGCGGCAATCCAGGCCTCGCTGCCGGCACCAACAACACACATATCGCGCTGATCACCGCGCTGGGCCCTTGCCCCTCTACTGCCGGAGATCTTTCCGCAAGCTACCCTCGCGTCACCATCAACGAGGCCACCACCGTCGCGGCCGCCTACGCCTTTGCGCCCTTTTCGACCGGCCCCAAGGCCATTAGCCTGGGACGCTTCGGCGGCGGCGCGGGCTACGGCGCCAACATGCAGACCGCCCTCAGCCTCGTCAGCCCGGTGACCGGCTTTACCTACAGCACCACGCCCAGCGGCAACGGCACCGTCCCGCTTGCCACCATCAACACCCTGGCGAACATCATCTCCGCCTGCGTCAACACAGATGGCACCATCGCGGCCAAGAACAGTGGACCGCCGGCCACCGCGGCCACCCCCTGCTACACGCTCTTCAACGCAGCGCCTAACAAGGCCGGCACCATCCCCACGGACACCTTCACCGCACTGCTCAACATGGCGCAGAACCCGGGCTTTGTGTTCGATTCCTTCGGCCAGGGAAGCAATATCGGCAACCTGTACACGTTGACTTCGCCGTCCGCGCCGTTTCAGCCCTCGCTCACCACCCAGCCCAGCGACCTGACGCTTGAAGTCACCTACACGGGTGGCGGTCTTAGCGGCGCGCAGACCCGCCCGCGCACCGTGGCAGTCGACACCGTCGGCAATATATGGACCATCAACACCAACAACACCGTCAGCGAGATGAACTACCTCGGCGCCCCGGTCTCCCCGGCCGGCGGCTACACGGGCGTTTCCGCCGCACCACTCGCGCCTGCCTTCAACTTGCCGGTCGCGCTGGCCGGTGACTTGAGCGGAGCCATGGGCGTCATTGACCAGGGCAGCAACGCAGGAAACGGCAGCATCCGCACCATCAACCAGGCCGGCGCCGTGCAGAGCTATTACGCAGGCCTGAACTCGCCGGTAGATGTCACCGCCCTTTCTAACGGCAGCAGCAGCTACGCGATCGCTGGTAATGCCAATAACGTTTACGCGCTGACACAGAATGGCACCACCTTCAACGTCACATCGGCCACCAACGCAGCGCTGAACCAGCCCGTCGCCATCACCTTCGACGGCAGCAAAATCTATGTTGCCAACGCCACCGGAAACGCCTTGTCGACCTTCACGGTGTCCGCAAATACGCTCACGTTCGGCAACACATACACCTCCTCAGACTCGGGCGTCCAGGCCTCGATTGTGGCCAACCCCGCTGGCAGCTCCGTCTGGGTTTCCGTGGTCAGCAGCAACAGCAACAACACCACCGGCGTCTCCCGCTTCCAGAATGGCGCTTTTACCGGCCCCTTCAACAACCCTTCCCAGGTCAATCACAGCAGCTCTCTGGCTGTAAGCCAGGCCGGCAACATCTGGGTCACCTCCGCCGGTGCCAACCAGTCACCCATCTACGTCCTGAACGATGCAGGTACGAACATCTCCGGCTTCCACGGGCTCGTTACCGACGTCGTTCCCACTGCCATCGCCATTGATTCCTTCGGCAACGTATGGTTCCGCAACGCCAACGACGGCACCCTGCGTGAACTTATTGGATCGGCGGCTCCTGCTACCGCTCCTATCGTCAACGCCTATAACTAGACCGCGATGAAGCGGAAAGCAGAAGCCCCGCGCAGCCCAGTGCGGGGCTTCTGCGTTTAGACAACCCCACTGCAGCACCACGCACTCTATACAAGAGAGTGGCCAGCAAGTTGAGCCCCATTTCCTCTGGAGGCTGCACATGCCCGCCCTAAAAGAATTTATCCCGCGTCTCGGTTCGCAAATCGAGTCCATTTGCTCCACCTGCTGCCAGATTATCCGTCCGACGGAAACCGCACCCACCCTGCAACAAGCTCAGGCCACCCATCGCTGCGGCGAGTTCTCCCTCAACACCGTCATGCGCTAGGCTCGCCGGCTTCAAGCATTTCCTTGTTGAACCACAACAAAACTTGTCATCCTGAGCGGAGTTTGGCAGCTTTACGCCAAACGCAATCGAAGGACCTGTATCTCTCCTGAGCATGCGAGTCGCTTGAAGGCAGATGCAGGTCCTTCGACTCCAAAAAAGCACCAAAGCGTGCTCTGCGCTCAGGGTGCCAGGTCGTCAGCCAGCCAGTAAAAGATAGTCCTCCAATTCCATCAGGCCTTTACGACAAGCGAGACCAACATCGTATGGTAGCCTCCAATCACCATGCCTCTCGCTACCCCCGCCATCCAGACCCATGACTTAGCCAAAGGCTACGGCAACACCCAGGCCCTTTTCCCGCTCACCCTCAGCGTGCCGCGCGGAGCTGTCTTCGCCCTGGTCGGCCACAACGGCGCCGGCAAAACCACTCTCATCAAGCTGCTGATGAACATGATCCACCCGTCCAGCGGTTCGGCGACGATCCTGGACCGCAACACCACCACCCTCACCGGCGCCGACTTCCAGCGCATCGGCTACGCCAGCGAGAACCAGGAACTGCCCGAATGGATGACCGTCGGCCAATTTCTCGACTACCTCAAAGGTTTTTACCCCACCTGGGACTCCGCCTCGCTGGTCCAGCAGCTTGAACTGCCGCTTGACCGCAAGCTGAAGGCCTTGTCCCGCGGCATGCTCATGAAGGCCGCGCTGGCCAGCATCCTCGCCTTCAACCCGCAGCTCATCCTGCTGGACGAGCCCTTCAGCGGGCTCGACCCCCTCGTCCGCGACGAGCTCATCGAGGCCCTCATGGCCCGCGTTCACCCGCGCTCGCTCGCCGGCTCGGAAGCTATGACCACGGACATCAGCGATCGCCCAACCATCCTGATCTCCTCGCACGATCTCGCCGAAGTCGAGTCCTTCGCCACCCACATCGGCTTCCTGCACCAGGGCAAGCTGCTTTTCGCAGAGGAAATGCACACCCTCAACGCGCGCTTCCGCGAGGTCACCCTGCTGCTTCCCGCTACCGGAGAAGGCGGCACCCTGACCAAAACCGGCACCGTCCCAGATTCCTGGCTCCTGCTTGAAACCACCATGACGGCTGCGCGTTTCGTCCACATCCACGCCAATACGGAAGACGTCGCCGCACAGGTTGCGCAGGTGTTCCCCGGTCCCCAGCCCACCATCACGGCCATCCCCATGACCCTGCGAGCCATCTTCCTGGCCCTCGCCAAATCCGGCCGCACCCCCGCCATCCCCAGCCAGGCCTAGTCGGAACCTTGCTTGTCATCCCCAAAAGGGGTTTCTGCTTTTCGCCCTTAGCCTAAGCCTTCTTGTTGTCATTCCGTAGCGCAGCGAAGGTACCTGCGGCTCGCTCGCCGCACTCCAACGCTCAAGGAAAATAGACCATGCCCCTCCCGCAGCCCATCCGCATCTTCCGCAAAGACCTTACCCATCTCTGGCCGGAAACCCTTCTCGTTCTCGTACTCTTCATTGCCTTCATCTGGGCCGCACCTTCGCGCTGGACGGACTCCCCGTACTCCATCTTCGCGCCCTTCGTCGCCGGCTTCCTCAAGCTGCTCATGCCCATCTCGTGGCTGATCGTCATCTCGCGCCTTATCCACGACGAGCCGCTCGTCGGCGACCGCCAGTTCTGGACCTCGCGCCCCTACCACTGGGCCAGCCTGCTCGGCGCAAAACTGCTCTACATCGGCGTCTTCCTCTACCTGCCGTTCCTGCTCATGCAGGTCTACCTGCTCAAGCGCGCCAGCCTGTACCCCTCGCTCGCCATCCCCGCGCTGCTGCATAATCTGCTGCTGCTCACCATCGTCATCGTCATTCCGCTCACAGCGATCGCTGCCGTCACGGCCACCTTCGCGCGGATGCTGCTCTCGGTCCTCGGCGGCCTGCTTTACGTCGTGATCCTGACGGTCCTGTTCGGCTTCCTCAGCTTCCAGCACATGCCGCCGCCGGCGCTCAAGCCCATTCTGGTGATCCTGTTTATCGGTCTGCCAGCCGTCGCGCTGGTCTACCAGTACGCCACGCGCAAAACCACCATCAGCCGAACCCTGCTGGTCGCCACCCCCATCGTGATCTTCCTGCTGGTGCTGATCACGCCGGCAAAGGCGTTGATCAACGCGGCCTACCCCCTCTTCGCCGGCGATAAAGCGCCCAGACTGTCGGACATCCCCGCGGAAGACGCGTCGAAAACGCCCATGCCGGGCCGCCTGCTCACCATCCGCAACCAGGCCCTGGTCAGCCTGCCCGCCACCGTCACCGGCTCCGCTGAGAAGGACTTCTACACGATCAGCGGTGTTGCCATAAAGTTCAACCAACCCGGCGGCGTCAAGTACGATGGCTCCTATCTCACCTCGGTGGCGCAAGGTAGCGGCCAGATCTCAGGCCCCGTTGCCCTGCTCAATTTCCCCCTGCCGGCGGACGTTCTCACCAGCCTGAAGGGAAGCGCCACGGACATCCAATTCTCCGTCGCCGCAGAGCATTACACCGTGGGCGACCCCCAGCAATGGCACGCCACGTTGCTGCCATTTTCGGTTCCCGGCCACGGCATCTGCACCTACTCGCAGGAAGAGCCAAACGCGATGCCGACCTGCCGCTACGCCTTTGCGCTGCCGGAAAATATGATCGTTTCCGCCCCGCTCGCCGTGCAAACCTGCCAGGCGCAACCCGGCCAGCCACCCCGCCAGGTCCAGGCCGGCCAGCGCCTGCAGCCCTCACCCTTCGCAGCCCTGTCGGTCGATTTCGATCCCGTGATCACGGAGCCTCTCGCCCTGCGCCCACGCCAGCAGATTCCCCCTAACATCGCGCTGCTCCTGTGCCCCGGTACCTCGCTCAACTTTGTAGAAGCCAAACCCCAGGGCAAGGGCCGCTTTGAGTTTGACCAGAAGCAGGTAGTGCTGGAAAACTACGCAATGCACATCCCCCCACCCAGCGCCCAGCAGAGCCCCGCCGAGCCGATCCAGTAGCTTCGCAGCGGTAGAACAAAACGCAGATCCCCTCCGGGATGACAACCAAAGATGCGCTTCGTATAGGCCACCTCTTGGTTGTCATCCCCGAAGGGGGATCGCTGGGTGCACATTCATGACAGCCCCACCGTCAACAGTGGGACCACGTGCCCCCCCCTCAACTCCGAGCCACCACCAACAACTCGTTCAAACGCTCCATATCCTCCGCCGACATCCCCGCAAACATCCCCGACATCACCTCCGCCAAAGGCCCATCCAGGCCATCCAGCACCTCCATCCCCGCTGCCGTCACCGTCGTCATCATTACGCGCCTGTCGGCGGTCCCACGCGCCCTCATCACCCATCCCGCGCGCTCCATCCGATCCAGAATCCGGGGCACGTCCGGAACCTGTGCCACCAGCCGAGCGCCAATTTCACTCTGGCAAAGCCCCGCGTCACCCGCCCCCCGCAGGATCCGCAGCACGTTGTACTGCGTCGGCGAAAGCCCACTTGGCCGTAGCTTCTGCTCGAGCGTGTGGCTCACCACTGAGGTCGTCCGCGACAAATTCAGCCAAAGCTCTTCCTTGACTCCAGAAAACGGCTTACCCTGCTTGATTTCCTCTTGCAGTCTCGATGTCATCGCACCCTCGCGCCTATTCTAGCCGCGCCACCTGCCCATCAGCCACAATTGCGGACTCACTTTCACAACATGCCTGTTGCATTTGAATAACATGTCAAGTAAAACTGACATGTATAGCAAGGGAGACCCATGCACAACCGTGTCGCTGAACTCCGTACTTCGCAGGGCTGGTCCCAGGCCCAGTTCGCTGAACTCCTCTCCGTCACCCGCCAAACCGTGATCGCCATGGAGCAATCGAAGACTGATATTGGCATCTCCACTGCCATCCGCGTCGCCTGGATCTTCCGCAAGCCTGTAGAAAGCATCTTCCTGGCCGAGCTCGACGAGCAGATGATCGCCCTGAACGAAACCTGGGAACACACCAAACGTACCGCAACGGCACTCAACGAAATGTCAGTCCTCGTAGAAATGGGCCAGGACGGCTGGGAGATGACCGGCTTCGGCGTCGCCAATCTGCAGTTCCGCCGCCCGAAAAACGCCGAGTTGCGCCGCCAGTGGGAGTACAAACGCGAAACCGGCCTGCTGATTGGCGCCACCCGCGCCGAGCTCGAAAAGCAGGGATGGAGTTTTGTCGGCAATTGGCTCGGCACCTTCCACTACTTCAAGCGGGAAGCGCGCCAGGCCTTCTCTAATTAACCAGCCTCGGGGTAGACGACGGTTCTTCCACGCGACCAAATTGCGGGCCAGTTATCCACCAACCCCGCAAAATTCACGCTTGCGATGCCGTCCGTCTACCCCTAGTCTCGCTCTAGCGCAATTCACATCCCAGCAACACAGCTCAAACCCGCACTGTACGCGCTCTCTGCGCGACTTCCACAGGGAAGTATTGAAGTTTTCACGCTCTACCCCCCGCAAGGTCCCGCCACAGGGGTATCTGCAACAGCAACACAAGATGTAGTTGGTTTATACTTGACACACCCCATAGGGCGCACTAACTTTGCCCTTAGCGACACATCACCCCAAGTACCACAAGTGATGCAAACGGCTTCGGGGCTAACCCAGAGCCCCGGCCCGCTACGCCCAAATTTTGATTCCTCTCAAGGAGCATCACCCAGCATGAACGAGACCCAGCTCGCCCCCTCCGACGCCCTAACCTCCTCCCGCAACACCCCGGGCCTCACGTTCAAGCGCCACAACACCACCCCCGGCGTCAGCCCCTACGACCAGATCACCTGGGAGCATCGCGACGCCATCATCCAGGACTGGAAGGGCAAGCTCATCTTCGAGCAGAAGAACGTCGAGTGCCCCGTCGACTGGTCCATGACCGCGACCAACATCGTCGCCAGCAAGTACCTCCACGGCCTCGTCGGCACGCCTGAGCGTGAGACCGGCGTGCGCGCGCTGATCACCCGCGTCGCCGAGTCCATCGCCGACTGGGGCATGGACATGGGCTACTTCGCCTCGCAGCTTGACGCCCAATGCTTCTACGACGAGCTCGTCCACCTGCTCCTGAATCAGAAGGTCGCCTTCAACTCGCCCGTCTGGTTCAACGTCGGTTGCGACCGCCTGGAGCCCAACTCCGACGCGCAGAACTGGCACTGGGACGCCACCGCCCGCAAGATCACGTTCTCGACCACCGGCTACTCCAAGCCCCAGTGCAGCGCCTGCTTCATCAACTCGGTCGATGACTCGCTCGACTCCATCCTGACCCTGGCCAAGACCGAGGGCATGCTGTTCAAGTGGGGCAGCGGTGCCGGCTCCAACCTCTCGACCATCCGCGGCTCTATGGAAACCCTCTCGGGCGGCGGCACGGCCTCCGGCCCGCTCTCCTTCATGCGTGGTTTCGATGCCTTCGCCGGCGTCATCAAGTCTGGCGGCAAGACTCGCCGCGCCGCCAAAATGGTCGTCCTCAACGTCGATCACCCCGACATCATGGACTTCATCGAGTGCAAGGGCAAGGAAGAAGCCAAGGCCGTAGCGCTCGTCGCCGCCGGCTATGATGGCTCCGGCCCCGACTCCGAAGCCTACTCAAGCATCTTCTTCCAGAACGCCAACAACTCCGTCCGCGTCACCGACGAGTTCATGCAGGCCGTAGAGCGTGACGGCGAATTCAGCACCCGCACCGTCAAGGGCCAGCACCCCGTCAAGACCGCCCCGGCGCGCGACATCATGCGCAAAATCGCCGAAAACACCTGGGCCTGCGGCGACCCCGGCATGCAGTACGACACCACCATCAACACCTGGCACACCAGCAAGAACACCGCCCGCATCAACGCCTCCAACCCCTGCAGCGAGTACATGTTCCTCGACGACTCCGCCTGCAACCTCGCCAGCTTCAACCTCATCAAGTTCGTCGACGCAGCCGGCAAGTTTGACATCCCCGCCTACCGCCACGCCATCGGCGTCGTCACCACGGCCATGGAGATCATCGTCGATTCCGCCGGCTACCCGACTGAAAAGATCGCCAAGAACTCGCACGATTACCGCCCCCTCGGCCTCGGCTACGCCAACCTCGGCGCGCTCCTCATGGCCTTCGGCCTGCCGTATGATTCGGACGCCGGCCGCGACTTCGCCGGAACCCTCACCGCCATCCTTTGCGGCGACGCCTACTACCAGTCGGCGCTCATCTCGGAGACCTGCCCGCCGCTCGCCCCCGCCACCCCCTTCGCCCAGGCCAACCCGGGCAACGGAGGCGCATGCCCCGGCTTCTACGGCAACCGCGAGCCCTTCCTCAACGTCATCCGCATGCACCGCGCGGAAGTCAACAAGATCGGCAAGTCTCGCACCAGCTCCGAGCCATTCACCGTCCCCAACCTCGACGCCCTCATCTCCGCCAGCGCCGACGCCTGGGACCGCGCCCTCGCCCACGGCGAGCAGCACGGCTACCGCAATTCGCAGGTCACCGTCCTCGCCCCCACCGGCACCATCGGCTTCATGATGGACTGCGACACCACCGGCATCGAGCCCGATCTCGCCCTCGTCAAGTACAAAAAGCTCGTCGGCGGCGGCATGATCAAAATCGTCAACAACACCGTCCCCAGCGCGCTCCGCAAGCTCGGCTACGCAGAAGCCCAGGTCAACGCCATCGTCGACTACATCGACGCCACCGGCACCATCGAAGGCGCACCCGGCATCAAGGCCGAGCACCTCGCCACCTTTGACTGCTCCTTCAAGCCCGCCAAGGGAACCCGCAGCATCTCCTACATGGGCCACATCAAGATGATGGCCGCCACCCAGCCCTTCCTGTCGGGCGCCATCTCCAAAACCGTCAACCTGCCCCAGAACTGCACCGTAGAAGACATCGCAGAAGCCTACACCGAGTCCTGGCGCCAGGGCCTCAAGGCCGTAGCCATCTACCGCGACAACTCCAAGGGCGCCCAGCCCCTCAACGTAACCAACGACGCCAAAGACAAAGCCGACGCCAAGGCCAAAGCCGCCAGGGACAACGAAAATATTGTCATCCTGAGCGAAGTCGAAGGACCTGCATTTGCAGGTGCCAATGCCGCCCAAATCGAAATCGAGGAAACCCTCGCCGCCTACAAGGAAGCCGCCGCCGCGCTCGCCACCGCCGCCCACATCCCCGCCCAGGACAACCTGGCTATCCTCGACGCCGCCAAAACCCACATCCTCGCCACCCAGCAGCAGCTCGTCGCGTTGCAGCAGCAGCTCGCCTCCAACCTCGCCCAGTCCCTCGTCAATTCAGACTCGCACGACGCCAAGCAGCCCCCACGCGCCGTCCGCCATCGCCTCCCGGCAGAACGCGCGTCGGTCACCCACAAGTTCGGCCTCGGCGGGCATGAAGGCTACATCACCGTCGGCCTCTACCCCAACGGCCAGCCCGGTGAAATCTTCATCCGCATGGCCAAGGAAGGCTCTACCGTCAGCGGCCTGATGGATTCGTTTGCGACCGCGATCTCGCTCGCCCTGCAGCACGGCGTGCCGCTCAAGGTGCTGTGCGAAAAGTTCGCCCACACCCGCTTCGAGCCCTCCGGCTGGACCGGCAACGAGCAGATCGGCTACGCCAAGTCCCTCATGGACTACATGTTCCGCTGGATCGAGCTCCGCTTCCTCCAGGGCACCCAGCTAGACCTCTTCTCCGGCCTTTCCGCGCCTTCAAGCGTTCCGGTCGCAGGCACCGTGTCCGGGGCCGCCGCGAGCATCCACCTCAATCCCACCGACCGCCTCATGGCGACCGACGTCACCCTCACCACACCCCCGCAGCAAGTCACCGTCACCACCCCAAACGCGTCGCAAATGCCGGGTGCCCCATCCACTTTGGGTGCCCCATCCTTTGCGGCCTCTTCGCAAAGGGTGGGTTCCCCCTCCGCGGAAGCCACCCCCGCCGACTTCAACAGCGAAGTAAACGCCCCCCGCGTCCACTCCACTTCCTCCACCGCCACCCACCCCGGCCTCCACAACGACCAGCACGAGCCCCTCACCGCCCCCCAGTCCGGCATCGCCCCGGACCTCCAGGCCCGCTCCGGCCTCTCCAGCCCCTCGGACCTCGCCACCAGCCCCTCCTCCTTCGCCGACCGCGGTATCTACCACGCCGCCGACGCCATGAAGGACCTCTACGACATGGGCGACAGCCCCTCCTGCGCCACCTGCGGAGCCATCATGACCCGCTCCGGCTCCTGCTACCGCTGCATGTCCTGCGGCAACACCAGCGGCTGCAGCTAATATCTTGACGACTGCAGCGTATTTCGGTAAGCTGCATTTACTTCCTAGCTTGTCGCACTCTCGATCGAGCGAGATGGAGCCTGTGTGAAGCCGGGTGTATAGCCAGGCTGACTTGAATTGAACGGGTTCGTGGCGGATTCAATCCCGCCCACGATGAACCCGAGGGCAAAATTGAATCCGCCCTCATTGTAGGAAGTGTATGGATTGGACCGAAGATCGACCCTTGACTCATCCGGCTGCGGCTAGCGCTGTAGCAAAATTAGTCAAGGGTCTTTCTGATGCAGTTTACGTCCTTAAGCCGCGACATTTAGTATTTGTCTGCGGTGCAGCCTTCGACCCTCTGAAAACCAACCTCCGGAACGACTTTTTGACTTGGGCAAAAGCAAATGTAAGCGATCAAGTAAGCCTGCTTCTATCTGAAGATACCTATAAGCTTGCTCAGGTTCACGGACATAAGTTCATTAACCTTAGTGAATTTGAGCAAATAATTGCCGGAGCGTCGGACTGTGTGGTGGTATTTCCCGAATCTGCCGGCTCCTATGCAGAGTTAGGCATTTTCGCTACTTCTGAGACGATCCGGAGGAAGACTCTTATTGGCAATGATCAGAAACATTGCATACAAGATTCATTTTTGCTGCTTGGTCCCATCCATGCGATTGATCATGAATCAATATTCAGCCCCTCTGTAATGTTTGATTCTCAGTTCGGAGTCGATGCGAAATTTCCTGAACGAGTGTGGGAGAGAATCAAGGGTCGCATGAAGGTGATTCCCCGAAGAACAAGACTTGATGCGAGTCACTTTGTAGATCTCAAGCTGCAGCAACAGATGGCGCTAATTGCTGGAATTATTCGGATTACCGGTTTAGCTAAATTTGGCGACCTGCTGTATTTGATTCGCCAACTTTACCCAGAAAGGCATAATGACGCTCATATCTTGAAAATGACTCTAAACACACTTGTCGCGTTGAGTCAGATTGGTGAGCCAGCTCGAGAAGTTTATTTTCCTTTTACCAAAAGTGATTTTAACTTGGAGGTGAAGGGTGATCAGAATCGCTTATCCTCCAAATTCCGCCTCTTTTGGATTAAGGAGTTCCCCCGTTTATGGAACTACCGCAAGTAAACATCATCGCGAGGATGGCGAGTGATTTAGCCTTGCCTGCCCAGAAAATTTATACGGTTGCTCGGTCTGCTGATCGAAGATACAGGCATGTGCTGCTACTAAGAAAAGACCGAAAAGCGAGAACGGTTTGGCAACCCTCGCCCGAGCTAAGATTGCTACAAAGATGGTGCCTCGATCACATCTTCACTAAATTACCCGTGCATGATCAGTGCTACTCATATAGGAAGGGTAGAAACATCAAGATGCATGCTGAAGTGCATGCGCGCTCTAACTTTATTTCAAGAATCGACATACGATCATTCTTTCCATCATTAAAGAAAGAGAGCGTGCGGCACTTCTTAGCGAGCAAAGAGGAATTGCTCGGGCTCACGTATGGTGAGGTCGATCTTCTTGTAGACATCGTCACGCGCAGAGGAGAATTGGCAATTGGTGCGCCGACCTCGCCAATTTTGTCAAATTGCATAATGTATGAATTTGATCTGAAGTGGGGAGCCCTTGCCACTGCTGACGGTCTACTCTACACACGCTATGCAGATGACATCTATGTCTCGGCGAAAGAGCGTGGCATTGTGGTTCCTTTCATAGAACGGATAGCGATAGACCTTCGACATTGGCCCGGCTATAACTTTTTCATCAATGAAAAAAAAACAGTACATACCTCAAGAAAGAAATTAAGAAGAGTGACGGGCATAGTCATCACTCCACAAGGCGGATTGTCTATCGGCAGAGGGGAAAAGCGGTCGCTTAGGACTCAGATTTTCCTTGCTATAAACGGAAAGCTGGATCAGCTCCAGTTGCAAAGCCTCTTAGGTCTGCTTTCGTTTGGTACCAGTATCGAAAACGGCCTTCTGGCGAGGCTAGAGAGTAAGTATGGTCCTGATCTCAAAATCCGAATTGAGCAAGCAATGGGCGGAGAGCTCTAGAAACTGAAGAATGGCGGCTACTCCGCCAACAAATGAACTTTCGTTAGCGGCGGTGCGCATCATAACGCCTTCGCCTGATCCGATAAGTGGGTCTGGCAATCATGCCAGACGATCTTGAGCGATTTAGCTGGCTCGCGACCTCCACTTCGGCACCTGGTCCTGCTACCACCGTCTCCCATTTCCTGGCCTCCCCTCAAGCCAAACAAACCGTAGAGCAAATCCTCGAACAGACCCGAACCCGCCATGGCGCTCGCATCTACGCCTACGTCCTCATGCCGAATCACGTCTACCTTCTCATCAACGAGAGCTTCGCCCTCCCGCTCGACCGATTCATCAAGTCCGTCAAAACAGGAAACCTCCCGCCGCCTGAAAGGCGACCGCAAGCACTTCTGGCAGAAACGCTACTATGACGCCAACATCCACACCGATGAGGGCGACTCGTTCTATGAAACGCTCCGCTACACCCATCGCCACCCGGTAAAACGCGGCTTGGCCGACAGCCCCGGAATCGGTTTAAACCCGCCTCTTGACGATCACTCTGGACTCTCAAATTGCCGATCGCATCCAGCAGGAGCTAGCCCGCGGCCCTCACACCACGCCAAACAGCCTGATCAATCACGCCCTCGACCTGCTTCACGGAGAGGAGTCCTGGACTGATGCGGACGTGACGCGTTAGACGCCCTCCTAGGACAAGCGTCTGGCGTCGGCGGAGCGTGCTGAAGGAGTTCCTGGCGACTTGGTGCGGGCGCATCTCGCAGCAGAGCGCGCCGCTCGCCGAGGATGAGCTCGTACGCTCTCATTCCAGAAGCTCCTGACGATCTTCGCGCTCTCCTGCGTTACACGGAGGATGAGCACGGCGACGATGCTGTAGTGGCAGTCGTTCATAGGTCAACCTCGCGCTGGAGTAGCACGTGCCATACATGCGGTTTCACGACCGTCCCCTGTCCACTCCAGGCCCAATCGAATCAATACTTTACAGCCAGTCGCGAAGCAAACAAAGAACTTACAAACGAGGTCCAGACCTAAGTCCAATGCTTTGAAGACTTTAGCCCAAAAAGGGGGGAGGGGGTACCCCCCCGAACTTCAGTGCCATTCCCAATTCGCCCCTGGTCAGTTACCATCGTGCCACCTCGACAGTTCGTGAGGCAGGCCGGGGGCTACCAGAGCAGATGAGCCAGCGCGTACTCGAAACAGATCTTGATGCCCAGACCGTAAGGCTTGAACACTTCCTCGAGCTGCTCGACCGCATGTTCGCGCACCCGGGTCTGCACCAGACCTCGTCCATGCGCCACACGTTGCTGCTCGCGTCGATTTTGCGGGTGAAACAAGCCGCGCGCGGCGTGCAACTGCTCGCCGGCGAGAACTGCGTGGAAGAAATTCAGACCCTCAGCCGGTCCATCGTCGAGGTCACCGTCAACGCCGCCTACCTGCAAAGCGCCGGATACGAAGAGTTTCAGGGCTTCCTGCACTTCCAGCCGCAGGCCTTCTACCAGCAGGTCGCCGCACTAGGCGATGGCTCGCCCGGCGGCGGCGCACGCCTGCTCGGCAAGCTGCGCACGCTGATCAGCGGGCCTCCCGCACGCAACAACGCCAACCTGCGCGAGTCCGCCGACCCCACCTGGAGCAATAAATCGCTGCGCGACCGCGCCACCGCAGCAGACGCGGCCGGCGAAATCCCCGTCATGAAGCTGCTCGTCGACCGCGTCTACCCGCGCGGTCATGCCGCTATGCACGGCACCATGAACTCGCTCGAGCCCTTTATGGCCGCGCTGGACAAGACTGGCCGGACCGCCGGGCCTGATCGCGACGCGCAAAAGGTGGAAGCGCTTTTCGGCGTCAACCTGTGCCTGTTTACGCTTTGCCTGTACCTGAACCAGAGCTTCAACCTGCGCCTGGACCGCTCGTTAGAGGACGCGGCGCGCGCGCATCAGCCGCTTTCGTCCCTGCGTGCAGAGGCTGTTTAGCCCGGCGATTGATCAGCAGTGACACAAAGATAAAAATAGAAATAATTTCATTGCCGAACTTGGGCAAGCCTGTGTACTATTCTCGCGAACTCATACACAGCTATTACGCGCCGCCAGTGGTTCGACCAAAGCGCGCGTGACCCAGGAGTAGTCCCCCTTTGAAATTCTTTCGTTTTGCACGTCTTTCTGCCTGCGTTCTCACTGCCTCTTCACTCCCGATTTATGCGCAACATGGCTGCTTTCACTCCCCCGAAGCGCCTACGAGCGTGCTGATGCTTGTCGGCACGGCCGGCATGGTCTACGGTTCGTCCTTCCTGCGCAAAGCCCTTACGCGCCTGCGCCAGAAGTAAGACCAATTCTGCTCACCGTACGCTCGCCGAGGCCATTTATGAATCGCTTTTTTGCCCCCATCTGCTCTTTTGGCTGTGCGCTGGCTCTTGCCGGCTGCGCGATGCCTTCCGCTATTCTTTCCGGCAACACGCCCGCTGTGGCGACGCACCAGGTCAAGATTGGCGGCACGATCCACGGTGGCCAGCAGGCGGTTATTGGCTCCACCATGACGCTCTGGGCGGCCGGAACCGGAACCGGATATGGTCAGGGCGCAACCGTGCTCGCCACCACCACCAGCGATACCGGCGGAAACTTTGGCTTCAACGCCGGCACCTGCACGACCGGGCAGTTGCTCTATATCACCGCGCAGGGCGGCAACTCCTTCAGCTCTGACCCCACGTTGAGCAATCCCTACGTGGCCGCGATGGCCGCTGTCCCGCAGGCCTGCAACGTGAACACGCCGAACCAGTTCGTGATCGTGAATGAGCTCAGCACGGTGGCCGCGGTCTGGTCGCTGCAGCAGTTTATGTCGATCGCTCCCGGCGCAACTCCTGGCACGTTCGCAACCACCGCGACCGCTCCCTGGATGATCGGCTCGCCTTCGACCAACATCATCGGCATGACGAACGCGTTTGCCGGCGTCAGCGAAATGGTTTCGACCGGCTTCGGCACCGCGGGCCCCAGCTCTGTCAACAGCACAGTCGGTGGCGTCGCTTACGTGAACACAATCGTTCCCGACTCCAACCGCATCAATGCGCTGGGCGACATCCTCGGCTCCTGCATCAATTCAGACGGCATTACCGCGGATGGCTCGCAGTGTGCCGCGCTGATGACGGACACGACGCCCGGTGCAGCGACTCCCCCCAGTGACACGATCGAAGTGGCGTACTACCTGGCGACCAATCCTGCCGGCCTGACGATGCCACAGCACGCGACGGCCAATGGTTCGCCGGCATACCTTTGCGCTAACTACATCGTTCCTTCGCCACCGTTCATGCCGACCACCAGCTGCACAAACCCGGGTGACTGGACGATTACGATTCAGTGGAAGAACACAACCGTCGCCACGACGCCTGTGACGGTAGGTACGATCTATGCCGGCGCCGTCGCGCTTGATAGCAACGGCAATGTCTGGACGGGCGGCGCGAGCTCTGCGTTGACTGCCAACTTGATCAATCAGTTCAGCCCCACCGGAACGATGAACATTGTGCCTCCGCAGAGTGTCACGATCCCCGCCTACAGTGTGAAGTACGACATTGCCGGAACAACGACTGCAGAAGCCTTTGCGGGATCAAGTCCCAATATCGCTTACGCGCGTTCACTCTCGCTGGCAGTCGACACGCTGAATAACGCCTGGTACTCGTCCTACGGCAGTGCGACGCAGGGTACGTTGACCAACGGTAGTGTGAGCTTGTACACCGGCTTTGTTGTCCAGGTAACACCCACGGGTCAGCCCAGCGGATACATCACGGGAGTCTCGCCGGGTGTGATCGCGATCGATGGCTCGAACAACATTTTCCTCAACAATGCTCCGGGTGTCAGCTCCGGTGTGGCTCGCTTCGGTATTTCCGAGTTGACCGCAGCAAGCAGCTACCAACAGTTGAACAAGGGGCTGGCCAGCTCAAGCTCGCAATATAACGATGTCTTTGTCGATAAAAGCAATTTTGCATGGGGCCTGTATTCCGGAACGACCTGCAATCCGTTTCCGATCTATCGTGAGAATGACACGGTGGCGGCATCCGCTTCCACGGCGAACGACGTAACCAGCAGCGTCTGCGCGTACTACGGTGCGATTGATGCGGCAGGCAATATGTGGTCCGCGGCGACACCCAGCAGCGGAGCGACTGGAAACATCTACTACACCAACATCTCCGCATCGCTCACTGCGCCTACCATCACCACCTTTACGGGCGGTACCGCGACAACGGCGACAGGCACGGGCGGCCAGGGTGGACTCGACCTTCCCGTCGGGGTCGCCGTCGACGGCCTTGGGCATGTGTGGGTTGCCAACCGGCTCACTTCAAACGCTGCGACTGGTATCTCTGAATTTGCTCCCACCACCACGGGGACGACTACCACCATCGTCCCTCTGTCCGAAGGCGGCACGGTGGCGGGCCAGTTCGGCTTCCAGGGGGGCAGTTCTGTCGGGATCAACGGGTTGGCGCTGGATTCCTCTGGAAACGTCTGGTTTCAAGCGGCTGCGGGATCCTATCTTTACCACATGGTGGGGGCGGCGGCTCCGGTCGTGACTCCTGTGTCGCTGGCGATTGCCAACAATGCGCTTGGTACGCGGCCGTAGGTGGAAGCAGCAGGGAAGCGGGCCTGTCCGAAAGGGCGGGCCCGCTTTGCTTTTGCACGTCACACGACTTCTGGGTGCTCCCTTGTCGCGCATCAGTTTTGAGCGATGAGTGGGAAGCGAGGGCGCTTCTTCGGCAAGGGGATGGGCTTTAGCCTGGCGATTTGATGGCGATGAGTCGCGAGACTTCAATGCCAAGTCTGGCTCAATTGCAAGGCTGAAGCTATGCCCTTAACACGACTTGAATACTGCTACGCTACGCGGCGGCTCGGTACGCGGGAGCGGGGGAAATCGAGCGACGGATGATCATGCGGGAGGTAGTCCTGATCGGCTTTGCTGGTCTGCGTGGCTTTGGCGCGCTGCTTGGCTTGCTCTGCCTGCAACGAGGCCTGGGCGGCTAGTACAAGTTCACGTTCGGCTGCATCGGCCAGTTTGGACGCGGCTTCCGCTCGCCTGGAGGCAGCGCGAGAAACTTCCTGGAGCGCCTGCAGGTGAGCCTGGGCAGCCTCTGCCCGCGCCTGGGTGGCTTGTCGAACGGCCTGTTCGGCGATTTCCCGCAGACTTGGAACCGGTTGAAGTGCTACCGGCGGAAGCGGCGAGGCGGACAGCGGCAGCGAGGAACGCGGCGAGGTAGACAGCGCGGAGGTGGAGAGCGGCACGGGGCGCCGGGTGTAACGGTCGTTGATCGTGACATCGACCACGCGTGCAGGAGGTGCGACGGGATCGGCCGGCTTTTCAGAGGGAGCCATGGTCTCTTTACCTTCGGGCTGAGTACCGAGCCGACTGTAAAGAGCCACAGCGCTGGGAGACAGCACCATACCCATAAACCCGACGGCGACGAAGATTCCTAGCATAAGGGGCCCCTAACCAGAATCATATGCCTTTGTGGGAACTTCTTTTTGCAGAGGGACCAGGGAAGGTACGTCGGCTAAAATGTGGCATGCAGACACTGGAAGATGCGCAGGCGCGCGCACGCAAAATCAAGGTTCTGATTTTTGATGTCGACGGCGTTTTGACTGACGGTACGCTGACGTTTATCCCGCAGGCGGACGGTACGGCTGTGGAGACGAAGCCGTTCAGTGCGCATGATGGGCTCGGGATTTCGTTGGCACGGCTCGGCGGGATCCGGACGGGGATCATCACCAAGCGCCAGTCGGCGACAGTGGCCACGCGTGCCCGTGACCTGAAGCTGGAGTTTGTTTACCAGGGGCAGGCACACAAGCGCGGCGCGGCGGAAGCGATTGCAAAGGCAGCCGGGATCACGATGGACGAGATGGCGTATGTGGGCGATGACATCGTCGACCTGCCCGTGATGCGGATTTGCGGGCTGGCGATTGCGACGGCGAACGCGCGTCCGCAGATGCTCGAAATGGCGCATTGGGTGACGCCGAACCGTGGGGGCTACGGCGCGGGGCGGGATGCGATCGACTTTATTTTGTCGGCGCAGGGGTCGTTGGAGCGGGTGATTGAGCAGTATCTGGATGCGGATGACCCGACGGCGCGGTCGATGGATATCGGCACGGGAAATATGTAGGCGGTAGATGAAGCTTGCTTTGGCTGTGGATAGCGAAGATCAGGCGAACGCGCTACAATCTCGACAATGCAGTCAACCACTCCAGAAATCGGGTCCCTTGCGTGGGCGCACCCCATCGTTCAGGAGTGGTTTGTGCGCAAGTTTGGCACGCCGACTGAGCCGCAGGAAGCGGGCTGGCCGGCAATTCTGGCCGGGGAGCCGACGCTGATTTCAGCGCCGACCGGGTCCGGTAAGACGCTGGCAGCGTTTCTGGTTTGCATCGATACGCTGCTGCGCAAGGCCATTGCGGGTGAACTCAATTCCGTGACGGAAGTGGTGTATGTCTCGCCGCTAAAGGCGCTTTCTAACGACGTGCAGAAGAATCTCGACCAGCCGCTGCGCGAGATTCAGCAGCTTGCGTTGGAGCGTGGGTACCTTTCAACGGAGATCCGGACCGGGGTCAGGACCGGGGATACGCCGACGAAGGAGCGGGTGTCGATGCTGAAGCATCCGCCGCACATATTGGTGACGACTCCGGAGTCGCTCTATCTATTGTTGACTGCCGGGAAGAGCCGGGAGAATTTGCGGCGCGTCCGGACCGTGATCGTCGATGAGATTCATGCGATTGCGGATGATAAGCGCGGGGCGCATCTGGCGCTGTCGCTGGAGCGGCTGGAGGCTCTGGTGCGGGGGGAGAACCGGCTGGCGCCTGGCGCGATGCTGGTTGGGCTCTCGTCTGGGCCGCAGAGGATTGGGCTTTCTGCGACTCAGAATCCGATTGAGCTTGTGGCGCAGTTTTTGACTGGCGTAGCGCCTGGGCGGCGGCCTGCGACGATCGTCCAGGTAGGGCAGCGGCGGCATCTGGATCTCGGGATTGAGATCCCGTCCGATGAGCTGGGGTCGATTGCCTCGACGGCAATGTGGACGGAGATCTTCGACAAGCTGGCCGCGATGACCGAGCACCACCGCAGCACGCTGGTGTTCGTAAACACGCGGCGGCTGGTGGAGAAGATTGCGTTTGAGCTGTCGGAACGGCTGGGGATTGAGCATGTGGCGGCGCACCATGGGTCGCTTTCGCGCGCGCTGCGGCTGGACGCGGAACAGAAACTGAAGGCCGGAGAGATCAAGATTTTGATCGCCACGGGGTCGCTGGAGCTGGGCATCGATATCGGGGATATCGACCTGGTTTGCCAGATCAATACGACGCGCGCGGTGGCTGTGGCGATGCAGCGAGTGGGCCGCGCAGGGCACTGGCGCGGTGCGATTCCGAAGGGCCGGTTTTTCGCGACGACTCGCGATGACCTGATGGAGCAGGCGGCGCTGGTGCGGAAGATGAAGGCTGGAGAGCTGGACCTGCTCGAGATTCCGCCGGAGCCGGCGGATGTGCTGATGCAGCAGATTGTGGCGATGTGTGGGGCTGAAAGCTGGCAGGAGGACACGCTTTTTAAGGTGGTGCGGCGGGCTTATCCGTATCGCGAGCTGACGCGCGAACATTTCAATGAACTGCTGCAATTGCTGCATGAAGGCATCGAATCGAGCCGCGGGCGCTATGGTGCGTACCTGCTGCGCGATGGCGTGCACGGCGAACTGCATGCGCGGCGCGGGGCCCGGATGACGGCGATTGCAAATGGTGGGGCAATCCCGGATACGAGCCTGTTTGCAGTCATTTTGCAGCCGGAAGGCGTTCAGATTGCGACGCTCGATGAGCATTTTGCGGTGGATTCGTCGCCTGGGGATATCGTGCTGCTGGGCAATACGAGCTGGCGGATCACGCGGGTGGAGTCGGCCGGCCGGGTGCTGGTGGAAGATGCGCATGGCGCGCCGCCGAGCATACCTTTCTGGGAGGGTGAGGCGCCGCAGCGGACGGCGGTGCTGTGTGACGGCGTTGGGGAGCTGCGGGAGGAGATTGCAGCGCGGACGGCGGGGGTATCGCCGCGGGGGCTGCACCCGGCGCAGGCGGAGGTGGCAGCTTGCATCGACTGGCTGGTGGCGGAGACTTGCGTTTGTCGGTCGGGCGCGCTGCAGCTGATCAGCTATATAGTGGCGGGGCGCGCGGTGCTGGGGGCTGTGCCTTCAAAGACGACGATCATTGCGGAGCGTTTTTTTGATGATGGCGGCGGCATGCAGTTGATCCTGCATGCGCCGTTTGGCGGGCGAGTGAACAAAGCGTGGGGGCTCGCGCTGCGCAAGCGGTTTTGCCGAGGATTCAACTTTGAGCTGCAGGCGGCGGCGACGGATAACGGCATCAACATATCGCTTGCGGAGCAGCACAGCTTTCCGCTTGCCGATGTCTTTAAATTTTTGACGGAGCACACGGCGAAGGACCTGCTGGAGCAGGCTTCGATTACGTCGCCGATCTTCAAGAACCGTTGGCGCTGGGCGGCGGGCAGGTCGTTGCAATTGCTGCGGATGCAAAAGGGCAAGCGGATCGCGCCGCAGATACAGCGGACGCGGTCGGACGACCTGATGGCGAATGTGTTTCCGCAAGCTGCCGCTTGTTTTGAAACGATCGTGGGGGATATCCAGATTCCGGATCATCCGCTGGTGCGCGAGGTGATGAAGGACGTGCTGCAGGAGGCGATGGACCTGGAAGGGCTGCGCGAGATTCTGCGCGGGATCGATGATGGGTCGATCCAGTGCCTGGCTGTCGATACGCCGAATCCTTCCGTGTTTGCGCATGAATTGTTGAACGCGATGCCGTATGCGTACCTCGATGAGGCGGGGGCGGAGGAGCGGCGCGCGCGGGCGACGACGCTACGCGGGAGCCTGCCGGCTTCAGTCGCGGAGGATGCGGGCCGGTTGGATCAGGCGGCGATCGATACGGTGCGGGCGCAGCTTTGGCCGGACCTGCGGGATGAGCATGAGCTGCACGATTTGCTGCTGTCTCTTGTAGTGTTGCCGCTGCAGTTTTTGGATACAGATGCGGCGCGCGACTGGCCGCTGTTTTATGAGCGGCTGACGCGTGCGGGGCGAGCCGCAACGGTGGATGTCGGGGGCAGGCCTTGCTGGGTGGCGACGGAGCGGCGAGAGGTGGCGTCTTCTCTGGGGCAGGTGGGGTCGGATTTGGTGGCGCTGCCTACTTCTGAGGACCCGGTGCGAGTTGCGCCGGCGCCCTCGTCTGAAGGGGTGATGAAGGCGGTGCAGGGTTGGCTGCAGATCCTGGGGCCGACGACTTCAAACGCGCTGGCGACGATGCTCGGGATTGGCGCGAATCTGATCTCGCAGGCGCTGCTGGCGATGGAGATGCAGGGGCTCGCGCTGCGCGGGGCGTTTGAGCAGCCGGTGACCGAGGACGAGCTTGAGACGGAATGGTGCGAACGGCGTATTTTGCAGCGAATCCATCGCCTGACGCTGGGTACGCTGCGCAAGCGGGTGGAGGCGGTGCCGCCGGCGACTTATATGCGTTGGCTGCTCGGCTGGCAGCATTTGGCGCCGCAGACACAGCTTGCGGGTGAGGATGGGCTGCTGCAGGCGCTGTCGCAGCTCGAAGGATTCGAAGCGGCTGCAGTGGAGTGGGAGCGGACGCTGCTGCCGGCGCGTGTGGCGAACTACGATCCGGCGTGGCTGGATGCGCTTTGTTTGTCGGGCGCGGTGGGTTGGGGGCGGGTTTCGCCGCACCCGGCCTGGGCGGTGGGGGAAGGGACTGCGCCTCGGCGAGTGATTCCGACGAACGCCGCGCCGATCACGTTTTATGTGCGCGAATCGGCGGATTGGCTGCCGCACGCGCTGGCTTGCCAGTCGGTCGACGAGGCCAAGCTGGTGCAGGCGTTGAGTGCGGATGCGCTGGCGGTGCGGGCGCATTTGCGGGCGAAGGGGGCCTCCTTCGCTGCGGATTTGCAGCGCGCGATGGGGTGGACGCGACCGCAGATTCAGCATGCGCTTTGGGAGCTGGCGACGGCTGGGCTGGCTTCTGCGGATGGTTTCGATCAATTGCGCGGGATGATGGATCCGCGACGGAAGGCCGCGGCTGCTGCGCCGAACTCGCTCAATAAGCGAGCTGCGGCGAGGACGACGGCGGGGCGGTGGTCCTTGCTGTGTGAGTTTGCGGAGCCCGCGCCGGTGACGAAGCCAACGCCGGCGGAGCGTCAGGCGGCGGCGATTGTGCACGCAAGGAAGCTGGATGCGGCGCATGAATCGGCTGCGCGCATGCTGCTTTGCCGGTATGGCGTGCTGTTCCGGGACTTGCTGGAACGGGAGTCGAACGCGCCGAAGTGGCGTGAACTGCTGGGGGTGCTGCGACGGCTGGAGGCTCGCGGCGAAATTCGCGGAGGCCGGTTTGTAACCGGGTTTGGCGGCGAGCAGTTTGCGTTGCCGGACGCGGTGGAATCGCTGCGTCAGGCTCGCAATGCGAGTGCGGCGCAGGAAGTTTCGGTTGCGGGAAGTGATCCCATGAACCTGGTGGGGATTGTTGTTCCGGGGGCGCGTGTCGCCGCCGTGCCAGGCCGTATGGTTAAGTTCAGGAACGGCGCTGCGTTTGAAGAGGGCGGGGAAGAGTCCATGGGTGCGAAAGTTTTGCAGTTGGTGAAGCCGATGCCAGTGCCCACGCCGACCGCGCTGCCGGGGCTGTTCCAATGAGGGTGCCGGAAGAAGAGGCAGAAGTGCCAGCCGAGCTCTCGCCCGACGAGTATTATTTCGACGGGCCGTACATGGTTTTTACGGCGAAATATCACGAGAACCGCGGCTATTGCTGCAACTCCGACTGCCGGCACTGCCCTTATAAGTAAGTCCCCAAGGTGGGCTACCCGGTCGGTAAGAGCATCAGCGCCCTGCGACCTATAAGTCGCCGCAGGGCTCGATGACAAGGGTCAACCCCTTTCGCCGTTTACAGGCGTGGGTCGATCGGCTCACTTTCCAACGCGAGAATACCGAAGACGCACTCGTGCGTGCGGCGCAGGGGCTCCTTACGCACGAAGCGCTCCAGCGCCTCAAGTCCAAGGGCAAATTCGCGGCTTGCGAGGGACCGCTTGCCTCCGACGTTTCTTTGGCGTAGCCGCTCCAGGTTGGCCGGCAGCAAATATTCCGGCCCGTAGATGATGCGCAGGTATTCCGCGCCGCGGCACTTGATAGCCGGCTGAGTCAGGCCGCGCCGGCCCTCCGCAACGAAGTCCAGAGGCTTGACGACCATGCCTTCCTGGCCTTGCGCGGTCATCTGGGTCCACCAGTCGGTCGCGGCCTGGGTGCCCGCCTGGTCCTGCAGGTCGACGACCTTGTACGGAGTCGAGAGCAGGAGCCCGGGGTCCGCGGCGCAAAGACGGGCGATGGTTTCCATGTGCCAGGTATGGGTTTTATCGGTATGAACGGCTCCCTCGCTGGCCAGAATGTGGAACGGCGCGAGCTTCAGATCGTCGAGCGAATGAACCGGCCAGCAGTACTGCCGGTAGGCTTGGGTGTAGCGCTCGACCGCGTCCAAGCGCGCGGTCGTTTGCCGCGCAAGATCCTCGAGGCCGGCTGTCCGCTGCATCGCTTTGTTGAGGATGGCGCTTTCCGCCCGTAGCGCCTGCACGCCCGCATTACCGACCGGCGCATACTGCTTTACGAGCAGCTCCTGCGCCTTGGCCGACCACGGCATGAGCTCGCAATCAAGGCAAAGCCAGTCCGTCGCAAGCTCCTCCCACAGCCCGGATTGCGTCACAGCCGCTTGCAGGCGTACCAGGAATTCCCGCTCCAGAACATCGTCCGTGAAGAACCTTCGCCCGGTCCGGGTGTAGACCGTTCCAAGCGACGCCTGCACCACGCCGAAGCGTTTTTGCGAGACGCCTTCGTCCTTGCAGAGAACGACGACGGCGCGCGAGCCCATGTGTTTCTGCTCGCAGAGGACAGTCGCGATGCCTTCCTTGCGGTAGAAAGCGAACGCTTCATCAGGGTGTTCGAGCAGGTTTTGCTGCTTGCTGGTTTCGGTGGGCGACATCGTCGGCGGAAGGTAGATGAGCCATTTGGGATCGCTTGCAAAGCGGCTCATGACTTCCAGGGCGGCGATGGCGTTCTCTTCGCGGATCGTAATCCTGGGCTTCAAGCGTGTGTCGATGAGACGTTTGCCGACTACATCGGCCAGGTCCAGGACATCGTCCTGAGAGTGTTGCAGGGGACGTTCGGTCTCGACCTTCTCGGGCAGGAAGGGGCGGGCGGGCTCGTAATAAGTCTGGTGCGCTTTTACGGAGATGATGTCGCGCTCAGGGTAGCGCAGCGCGGTGAGCTGGCCGCCGAAAACGCAGCCGGTATCAAGGTTCACGGTGTTGTTGAGGAAGAGCGGCACGGGCACGGGCGTGTGTCCGTAGACGACGAGCGCCTTGCCGCGATAGTCGGCCGCCCAGTTGTAGCGGACGGGAAGGCCGAACTCGTCGGTTTCTCCGGTGGTCTCGCCGAAGAGGGCGAACTCGCGCACGGCGCCTGACCCGCGACCGTGCATGGACTCCTTCAAGCCGGCGTGGGCGATGACGAGATTGCCATCGTCGAAGACGTAGTGACTGACCAGGCCATCGAGGAAGCTGGCGACTTCTACCTTGAACTCAACCGGCTCCGCGCTGAGTTGCTCCATGGTTTCGGCGAGCCCGTGCGTGAGCTTTACGTCGCGCCCGCGCAAGGCTCTGACGAGCTTCATATCGTGATTGCCCGGAACGCAGAATGCCTGGCCGGCCTGCACAAGAGCGGAGACGAGGCGCAAAACCTGCACGGTGCCGGGGCCACGATCGACCAGATCTCCGACGAAGACCAGCTTGCGATCGCCCGGAGTGGAGATGGCGTAGGTGCCATCGGTTACGGAAACGGCGTAGCCGAGCTGCGCCATCAGCTCGATGAGCTCATGGAAGCACCCGTGGATGTCGCCGATGATGTCGAACGGGCCATGCTCGGCCTTTTTGTTGTTCCAGAGCGGGTGGCGCTCGATGGTGACGGAGTCGACTTCCTCCGGGCTTGAAAGTTTGAAGACGTGGCGGATGCCTTCGCGCTCCAGACCGCGGAGCGAGCGGCGCAGCTGTTGGGACTGGTTACGGATTACATGCGGGCCAAATTGCCGGTCGGGCCGTAGCACGTTGCGATCCTGGCAGACGCGTTCGGATAGGTCGAAGACGATGGCCTCTGCGAAGAGATGGAACTCACGGGCCAGTGCGATGAGCGACTTGCGTGCTTCGGGTTGAACGTTGGTGGCGTCGACGACGGTGAGCCGGCCGCGCTCGAGCCGCTTGCGGACAATCTCGTGCAGCAGGTCGAAGGCGTCTGTGGTGGCGGTCTGGTCATTTTCGCTGTCGGAAACGAGCGCACGGCAGAAGTCCGACGAGACGACTTCCGTGGGCAGAAAGTGCTTGCGCGCGAAGGAGGACTTGCCGGCTCCGGACGGGCCAACGAGCAGTACAAGCGACAACTCTGGGACGCTGATCTTCATGCCGCCACCTCCTTCTGGGTGAAAATGGCCATCTGGGTTGGCGCTCCGCGTTCAGCGTCAACTGGGCCTACCGGCGCAAAGCGAGTGGTGTAGCCGAACTGCTCCGCGACTCGGTTGGCCCAGGATTCAAACTCGCTGCGCTTCCATTCAAAGCGGTGATCGCCGTGGCGGAAGTCACCTGCCGGCAGGGTTGCAAAGACGGAGTTGTAGTCGGCGTTTGGCGTGGTCAGCACGACGTGGGTGGGTCTTGCGAACTCGAAGACGATGCGCTCAAAGGTGGCCAGGCGCGCGGCGTCCAGGTGCTCGATGACTTCCACGATCGCGGCCGCGTCAAAGCCGTTCAGCCGTTGATCACGATAGGTGAGCGATCCCTGGATCAGCTCGATGCGGGCGCGCTGGCGGTCAGGAAGTTCGTCAAAGCGCAGGCGCTCCTTTGCTGCTTCAAGCGATCGCCAGGAAACATCCATGCCCAGGATCCTGTCGAAATGCTTCTCCGCGAGCAGAAGCTTCAGCAACTTGCCTTCACCGCAGCCGAGATCGACCACGCTTTTTGCGCCCAGACCGCGTAGGACGGTGAGTACCTGGTCGAGTCTCTGGTCATGCAGGGATGGAGCGCGTTCAGGCGCCGGCAGCTCTGTCAGCTCATCGTCCGCTACGTCCTCTGCGAGCAAACGACTCAAGGCGTCGCGGGTAAGACCATGCTGGCGTTTCAGGTAGCGCGAGACGATGAGGTCTCTTTCCGGGTGGGCTCCCAGCCAGCCTTCGCCGCGTTTGAGCAGCTTTTCAATCTCGTCATTGGCTACCCAGTAGTGCTTTTCGTTGTCGAGGACCGGGATCAGGACATAGAGGTGCGTGAGCAGATCCTGCAGGCGGATGGTCGCTGCAATCGTCAGGGAGACGTACGGGGAGGCACCCCACTCGGGGAACGTTACGTCCAACTGCGAGCCTTCCATCTGGACCGAGTAGCCGAGTGGCTCAAACAGGCGCCGGACCAGATTCTGACCGCCACGCGCTGCGATGACGGGGAGATGCGCCGTCAGCGGAATGGCTGTGTCGGCAAGCTCCGGCCGGTCCTTGCTGCGGCCGGTCATGGCCGTGCTGAAGACCCTGCCCATGGCGACGCTGAGGAAGGAATTGGCCGCGTAGGGCCGGTCGTTCACGTACTGCTCAAGCTGGCCTCCCTCGCCAGCCGGCCCACGCCCACGCACCAGGCCAACGGGGTCGATTTCGATCAAAAGGGCGGCGGTGCAGAGCTGGTCTGAAGCGTCCGGGTAAAAGACGCTGGCGGTGCCAAAGGAAAGATCTTCCGTCTGCAGGCGAGCGGGATTCTTGTGCAGCAGATAACCCAGATCCGTCGCCGGCTGATGGGTCGTTGAAATCGTCAGAAGCATAGCGCTATTGTAGTGACCGCGCGGCTATGCGGAGGGGTTAGTCGCGGACGACTTTATCGGCGGGGAGGGCGGGGACGGGAGCGGCGGCTAGCTGGCCGGCGCGCATGGTTTTGGCGTTGGTCAGGATCAGGTCTACGCGGACGTCGTGGCGGTAGGCGGCGAGTTGATGCGACTGGTTGACTTCGGTGTGGACGTCGAAGCCGGCCTCAGTGGCGCGGGCCAGCCAGAGCAGGACGCTTTCGTCGTTGCGGGATTCAGCGGCGAGCTGGGCCATTTCAAAGCAGAAGCGGCCGCGGTCGTTCGACGACATGACGTGCGCCTGGACGCCGGACCAGCCGGAGTGCGAGAAGACCGCAGGGTCCAGTTTGATGGCGAGCGCGAACTGCGTGCGGGCGCCCTCAAAGTCCTTCTGCTCAAACAGCGCGGTGCCCAGGTTGGAGTGGTAGACGGCGGCATTTTTATCGAGCTTGACGGCCTTGCGGTAGTCGGCGAGCGCGCTGCGGGTGTCGCCGGTCATGTACTCGGCCGCGCCCAGATTGTTCCAGGCTTCGGCGTTCGATTTGTCGATGGCGAGGACGTATTTGAAGGCGACGCGGCCAGCGGAGGGGCGGTGCAGCTCCAACTCGGTGATGCCGATGCGGTTCATCAGGGTGGTAGGGGCGCCACCGTTTTTGAGCGCGAAGCGGTAGTAGTCCAGCGCGTCTTCCGGCAGGCGGCGCGCGCGCAGGACGTCCGCGGCCGTCTGCAGGTCGACGGCCGAGCCGGTCTGGGAGTTGGGCAGGTGCGGCTGGATGGCGATCCAGTCGGCGGACTGGTGGCGGAGTTCGCGGTCGGCGGCAGGCTCGTTCGATTGCGCGTGCAGGGTGGCGGCGCACAGGGTGGTCAGCAGGAAGGCGTGGCGGAAGATCATAGACGACCTCCAGCCCGCGTGTGGGCTGTGCGGACATGATCGTCCCGGGTGGGGGCGTTGTCAATTCACGTTGCGGGAGGTGCGGAGTCGTGGGTCGGTATGAGAGTTTGGGTTGGCTCGGATTTGCTTAAGGACACGGCTGAAGCCTTCCCCTTAAGCACTGCGTATCCCGGGTTCCGACTCGACGAAAGTCGAGTACCAGCGAGCAAACCCCAACTAGGGACTGGGTGCGGTGGTAGCGGGTGGAGCCGTAGCGGTTGCCGGCGATGGCGTGGCGGGCAGGTTCGGGGCGCCCGTGATCTGGAGCGCCATGCGGGGGAAGCTGAAGCTGCCGCCGGCGTCGTCGATGACGTTGATCTGGCAGATGTAGGTTCCGGGTTTGAGCGGGGTCAGGGGGACGTCAAACTGGAAGGCGATGGCGCCGCGACTGGTGTTGAGCGCGGTGGCTTCGACGAGCGGTGTCTCGTAAACCTTGGTGCCGCCGAGCAGGAATTCAATCGAGGTCAGCACGCGTGCGCCGCCAACGGACGGCCGGGCCTTGAGCGCGCCGGTATCCTGGGCGGCTTCGGGTTTCTGCTTGGTGGGGTCGTAGATTTCGTACAGGAAATAGAGGTGCTGGTCCTGGCGGAAGACGTGTGGGATGTTGGGGATCCACTCCAGCCCGTCCCGCACCAGCGGGCTATGCGAGTTCTTGTTCGCGTTGGGCACGCGCTGGCTGGCGAGCACAATCGAACTCAGCTTGAGCGGCGACTTCTTGAGATCGGGAACCACCAGGTCCGTTTCAAACGAGCCCATGTTGCCGGTCTGGTTCTCTCGCACGACGAACTTGACGTGGTAGCGGCCCGGCGCGAGGTCGAAGCCGGTGCTGTACTGGATGTTTTTCTGCTTCACACCAAGTGCGGCGTCCAGGTTGAGCTTTACGGTGTCGCGCGCGTTGCCGACGGCGATGCCCTGGAAGTTTTTGACGGAGCCGATGATGTCGAGCGTGGCCTTGTCCTTGTCGCCGTTTTTGAGGAACGGGACCTGCGAGCCGGGGACGATGATCGAGATCGGCACGTAGAACTTGTTGTCTTCCAGGCGGAAGTAGAGCGCCTGCAGGTAGACGCTGACGTCGGTGATGGGCAGGTCGCTTTTGAGCTGCTCAGTCAGTTGCTGCTCGCGGTCTTCGGTTTTGGAGTGCTGGAAGTCAGCGGGCGCGTAGTAGCCGGGGCGGTACTGGATGGTGACGTCCGGCCGGTTGACCTTGATGGTGAGCTTGCGGAAGCTGCCGTCGTGGGCCTGGTTGGTGCTCTTGAAGCCGAGGATGTAGTAGGCCTCGGTGTCATGCTGCACGGTTTGGAAGGCGGTTGAGAAGTCGTTTGAGTCAAAGAACGCTTTGCCGCCGGTATCGGCTGAAAGCGTGCCCAGCGTTTCCTGTGAGGCGAAGTTGGCGTTGAAGGCGGCTTGCGTCGCCTTGCCGCTGTAGGCAGAAGTCCCGCGCAGGCTGCCTTTGCTCGCGTCGCCGAGTGGTGAAATAGCCTGCAGGCCGCGGGTGTCAACCGAGTAGATGGCCATGTTGGCCTTCGCGGCTTCGTTGGTCGCGGCACGCAGGCTGGCCTGGTTTTCAATGCCGTTACGGCTCAGACCGCCGGAAAAATACAGCATGGACTTGCGTTGGTCGACGCGCTCCAGCGACTTGGCGATGGTGCGGATGGCGAAAAGCTGGCGGTCGGTGTTGAGCGAGGTGTACTCGCTGTCGTCGGCGGCGAAGGAGGTCGTGTCATCGGACGTGCCATCGGTCGAGCCGGTGGTGCCGCCAGCAGTGAGCCCGGCGCCGGCGGCATCCTGCCCGTTATATTTGCCCAGCCCGCGCAGCAGTGCCTGCTTGTCTGAGGTGAAGTCCTGGTCCATGGTCAGGCCGGTGGAAAGGCTTACCAACGCGACGAGATCGGCCGGCTGCATCTGCTTGTTGACGTAGTCCTGCCCGGCCTGCACGGCGCGGTCGATGTCCTCATCCTGCATCGAGCTCAGGTCGAAGAAGACGACGATCAGGCGGTGGTCGCGGAGTTCCTGCGTGGTGGCGCCGAGCTGGCGCTCCAGCAATTGCGCGATGGTGGCTTTGCCGGTGACGGTATTCTTTTCCGCCAGCACGGCGGCCTGGTCGACGTTCTGAAAGTCAAAGCTGGAAACACGCTGCGGCTTTTTGTCTTCGATGATGGTGAAGTCGGAGGCCTTGAGACCTTTGACCAGCTCGCCTGTTTTCTTGTCGCGCACGGTGACGTTGTTGAGCACGATGTTGACGTTGTTCGTGATGGTATAGGTGCCGCCGGCCTGCTGGTTGACTTGCTGGGCGGACGCAGGGGGGCTCAGGGCCAGCTGGCTCAGAGCGAAAACCAGTGCGACGGTGGCGGCGGTGACTCGTTGCATGAGTGTGGCTTTCTGGGCGGCAGTTAGAGAGCGAGTCCCGGGGGCTGAAGCCCGGTCTAAGTTCGATACGGAATGTCAAGGCTGAAGCCTCAACCTATCTCAGAAGCAAGTGCTTAGAAGCGGTAGCGGGCCTGCAGGGACAAGGTGCGCATGGAGGCAGCGCTGGTGACCTGGCCGAAATTGGCGGAGTTTACCGTGACGTTGATGCCGTTGTACTGCACCGTGTTGAAGACGTTTACGGCGGAGATGCGCGCCTCAAACGAGCGCGTATCGCCAAGCGGAACGGTGCGTGAAAGCGAGGTGTTGGTGCTGATCTGGCCGGGACCTTCAATCGAATTGCGAGACGCGGTGCCGAAAAGCGTAACATTGCCGGCCACTGTAGGGGCGGTAAAGGCCAACGGATTGAAGAATGCGCCACGCTTGCCCGTACCCTTGATCGGCTGGGTAAAGTCGCGATTGGGCCGCTGCGTGTAGGTGTTGCCAGAGCTGGCTTCCGCGGTCGAGTTGTCAAACTTCGGCGTGAAATAAAAGCCGCTGCCAACGTTGACATTGCCGCTGAGCGAGAAATTATCGAAGATGTGCGACAGCACGCCGCCCTTGTTGAAGAACGCGCGATTGGGCCCAAACGGCAGCTCCAGCACGTAGTTACCGGTCAGCAGGTGGCGCTGGTCGAAGGACGAATTGCCTTCTTCCAGGTCCAGCCGCAGCAGGTTCTGCACCGGCACCGCGCCCTGGCCGTTGACGGCGGAGGCGTTATCAATCGTGTGCGAATACGCGTATGTCAGCCCAAGCGCGATGCCCTTGCGCTGGCGTTGCTGCAGGCTGATCAGGAGCTGGTTTGAGCGCAGGCTGGCGCCGGAGGTCTCGTACTTGAAGGGGGAGGCCTGGCCGGCGAGCAGGTTTCCCGTCGGCGTGCTGGTGGGCGCGCCCACGACGTCCTGGTTGATGCCCTTTGAGCCGTTATAGCCCACGTTCAGCACGACCAGGCTGGCAATCGTACGTTGAACGTTCGCGTTGTAGGCCTGCACCATGCCCAGGCGGTAGTTCTTATCCACCGCAAAGCTGTTGCGCAGGGTGCCGGCGCTGGTGCAGCCTTTGGCGGTGGGGGTCAGGCCAAAACCATTGGCGAGCGTGACGTTGGCGGTTGAGCTGGTGGTGGTCGTCGTGCAGCCGGTGGGCATGGCGCCGGCGATCTGAATGGCGTTGGTCTGCACCTGCGCGTAGGGCGGCTGGTAGGCGAGCTGGCGCGCGAAGCCGGCGTACTGCCCGGTGGTGTAGTTGATGCCGTAGCCGGCGCGAAGCACGGTGTTCCTGGTGTACTTCGACTTCGGCGACCAGGCAACGCCGAGCCGTGGTGCGATCAGCCCATAGTCGGGATTGACGGTGGCGGCGTTGAACTGGCCCTGGTAGGGTCCGATCTGGTTCGGTGTGACTGCTGCAACGCTGGAGAAGACGGCCGGGTGATCGAGGTTGGCGAGGTGGTTGTTCTTTTCCGAGTAAGGGCCGAAATACTCGTAGCGCAGACCGTAGTTCAGGGTCACGTTGTTGAGCACGCGGAAGTCGTCGGTGGCGTACAGGTCGTACTGATTTTCGCGCAGGTAGATCTTGTTCAGGCCGGCCTGGATGCTGGTGCTGGTCGGCAGGCCAAGCAGGAAGTCCGCAAAGCCGGAGCCGGACGCGCTGGAACCGGTGGCCTGGTCGCTGGGCTTTTCTGTCGCGTAGCCGGTGAAAGAAAAGGAGCCGAGCGGATTGGATCCGCCAATCGAGTCTGCATGCACGCGGCGGATATCAACCCCGAAGCGGTAGTTGTGCTTCTTATGGCGGTAGCTGACGAAGTCCGAAAAGGCGATGGTCTGGTTGACGCTTTGCGTCGGCGTCGTGTTTGAGAGGCCGGCAAAGTTGGTGATCCCAATGGACGGCAGCCCGTTATAAAAAGCCGGATTGGCGAAGCCGGCATTCTGGGTGGGCACGTAGATGCCGAAGCTGCCGGAAGGATTGGTCGTCGTGTTGGTGAAGTAGTTGCGCGTCTGCGAGAATGACCGATTCCAGTTCAGGCTGGCGTTGCTTGACAGACGCCCGTAGCTGACCGTGTAGCCCAGATTGAGCGAGTTGCCGTTTGACAGGCTGGCGCCGCCAAGAGGCAGGAAGATGTTGCGGATGTCGCTTGCGGAGTGCGAGTAGTTATAGGACGCGTTGATGCTTTGGCGCAGGACCGGCTTCTGATTGCGATTTTGCCCGCGCTGTCCGCCCGCGCCGCGCTGGCCAAAGGGCGTGCTTCCGGCCGGGCCCAGCGAGCGCGTGTAGCGCGTGTTGATCGCGATGTTGTTGGAGCCGGCGTTTGAGATCGTCTGATAGTTATACGCGGTGGGATCAGTCGGGTCGGTAGGGATATTTGGCAGCGGATAGTAGCCCGGCGAGCTCAAAATCTGCGCGGCCTGCGTGGAGATGCAGGGCTGCGGCTGGTTGTTGGCACCGCACAAGGGCAGGGGTGTCGTGATCAGCGCGCCGGTTGACGGGTTGTAGATCTGAACCTTTTGCGGGACCGGATTGCCGTTCACTAGCTGGTAGGACTGTGAGAAATCGCCGCTGCGTTCAAGCGCCGTGGGTACCCGCACCGGGTTCGGCAGAAAGGCGTTCAGATTCTTCTGGCCGGTCAGGTTGAAGAACACAAACTGCCGCGTGTCTGCCTTGAACACGTGCGGAATGTATGGTGACCCGCCCAGCGTGACGCCATAGCGATTTGAGTAAGCAGGCGGATTCTTTTGGGGCAGCAAAGTCGGCGACCAGGGCGCGGAGTTCAGCGCGCTGTTGCCGGCCGTGTAGAAGACCGCTCCATGCGGCTGGGCCGGATTGAAGTTGCGGAAATTGCCTCCGCCACCGCCACCGCCGCCACGTGGTCCACCGCCGCCACCGCCTCGACCACCACCACCGGGCCCGCCGCCAAAGCCGCCCTGGATCAATCCGCCGATCATGCTGACGACTGCGTTCACCTGGTCGCCGGACACCTGCCCATTTGCGCGCGCCTGGTTGACTGCGTCTTCCACGCGGCTGCGGATTTCGTCTTCATTGAATCCGGCGAGTCCGTTGGTTTGGCCCTGCGCGCCACTCACTGCGACGGATTCCGTCGCGGCTGCGCTTCCGTCCGCGCCGCCAAAACCGCCAAGCGTCGGCTGCGTGACGCCGGTGTTGCCTTCCCCTGCGCTGGCGTTGGCGAGCGAGGAATCGCCCGTAACGCTGAGCGCCTGCGTGCCCTGACCGAGCGCGGAGGCGATCGACGCCAGGTTGGGCGAGCCCGCCGCGGCCTGGGTAGCGGCTGCGCGCGAGGCCAGTTCCAGTGCAAAGGCGGCGGTCTGGTTCGCTGCCTCCGCCGTAATGCGCACTTCGCTGGTAGCCGCGGCAAACGCTGCAAGCTCCGCCTTGACGACGTAGCGCCCGGTCTTCGGGATCGTCATGGCAAAGTTGCCGTCGATGTCGGTGGTGGTGGCGTACTTCTTCCCGGTCAAGGTATTCGTAGCGGTGATTGCCACGCCCGGCAACGGCACTTTGCCGGCCATGACGGTGCCCTTGATCGTCCCGGCCGGCGCGGTTACAACGGGCGCAGTCTGGGCAGGTGCAGGCTGGGCGGGTGCGGCATCAGGCACGGCGAGCGGCGGAGCGGGAACTGCTTCCTGCGCTTTCACCGCACTTGCGCCGGCAACACAGGCCAGCAGCAAACCGGCTCGACGCATCTTCTTGAGCGACGTCATTATTTAGGCTCCGCGGGGGTTGCCGTGGCGGAAGCCCCATCCTGCGAGCGGCGGCGGCGTCCCCCACCCTGCGAAGGGTCACCGACTCCGAGCATGGTCGGCACAAAGATGCCGCCTTTGAGCGCTCCGGGGCCTGCAACCGAGTCACCAATTTTGATATCGGCGAGCGTCAGGTTATCGCCGCCGGTGGCCGGAGTAGCGGTCACGCGGGGTGCGCCGCCGCCGGGGCCGGCCATCACCATCTGCATGCCGCGTCCGCCCTTGCGGAACGACGTATCCTCATCAACCGCGATCACCTGCGAGACGCCATCCGCACGCAGAATCGTCAGCTTCAGCTCATCGATCGCGGTCACCTTGCCGGCGATGTAGCTCTTGCCCATGGCCTCGCGGGCCTTCTTGACCTGCTCGGCATCCATCACGACGAGCATCATCGCGTGCACGGTCTTGTTGGGCTTGTCGATCTCGCCCATTGCGCCCACGCCATCGCCAACATGCACCTCAGACGCCTTCACGTTCAGGCGATCCTTCATGATGCGCGTGTTCGGCGTCAGGGCGACCTGGTAGGTCTCGCCCGCTTCTGTCTTGACGGTCAGTTTTTCCGGCGTCGCGGCGGTAATGGTGCCGCGCACCATCTGGCCCATGCCGGCCATGGGGGGCTGATTCACCTGCTCAGGCGCCTGCGCGCGGGCTTGCAGGCCGGTGGCCACCACCGTCAATCCAAGAAGAACGTTACGCACCAGATTCATCGGTAGACCTCTGTCAGCTTTACCGATACAGACGAGTTCGTCGTGCGAAAGACTCTCCCCGGCCCACAAATAGGCTAGCGGGTGATAACTATTTCCAGGTACTCGCTCGGCACCACCAGGGTGTCGTCCCCGGCAATATTTCCTTCTCGCGCCATTGCCAGCAAATCCTGTTCAAGCGAGTCCTGCTGCGTCTTGTCAAGGATTGCAAAGGTGCGCTCCAGGGGGCCAAAGTACTTGCGAAAACCAGCCATCCAGTCCACGTCGGAGCGGCTGCGCAACTTCGTTGCACGCGTCTCAATGACGATGCCTTTCGCGTCTGCAAAAAGCTCATCCATGCGCGCTTTGGTGCCCCAGAGCGTAGGGGGAAGTACACCAGGCGGCGGCGGCGCATAGTGGTGAATCAGCGTGAAGATGCGGCCGACGAAGCTTTCCGGTGTCCAATTGGCCAGGCCAATCTTGCCCCCTTTGCGACAGACGCGCAGCAGTTCCGCGGCCGCACGTGGCTGGTCCGGGGCAAACATCACGCCAAAGGTCGAAGCCACGCAATCGTAGGATTCATCCTCGAACGGCAGTTGCTCGGCATCGGCCACCTGGAAGTCGATCCGCCAGCCCTCAGCTTCGGCACGTATTTTGCCGCGCTCCAGCAGCGCCGGGACAAAGTCCGTGCTGGTCACGCGGCATCCGCGACGCGCCGCGGCCAGGCTCATATTGCCGTTGCCGGCGCCTACATCCAGCAAGCGCCAGCCGGCCCGAACGTCGATCGCCTCTGCCAGCAGCTCCGCGGTAAGCAGAATTCCGCTGCCGATGACGGCAAAATCGCCCGCTGCCCAGTCGGCCTGACTATGGGTTCCAGCTTCCACTAAATCCGCCAATTTACCCTCCTGCGTAGCCCACTTATACACGCTTGCAGGGCGATGTTCATCTTGCGAAGGCGTCCTCCCGGAGGGTTCGGCCGGGTTGAGCAACGTTCATGGCAAACTAAATCTGCCGCACCGCCCGTCCGGGAAATGGCATCGAACCAACATCGGACTACCTGTTCAAGGGAGCTTCAGCAGAAATCATGCAAACCCAAATCGCCGAATCCGCCAGCACCAGCGCCGCCGCCGGCTCGCTCCTGGAGCGCTTCCGCGTCGTCCGCGCCGCGACCCTGGCGTTCACCGCGCCGCTTTCTCCAGAAGATTTGATGGTCCAGTCCTCGCCGGATGCTTCCCCCGTGAAGTGGCACCTGGCGCATACCAGCTGGTTCTTTGAGACCTTCGTCCTGACCCCGTACGCGCAGGGCTACACTCCCTTTCACCCGGACTTTCATTGGCTGTTCAACTCGTACTACACGTCGCTGGGCGATATGCCGGCCAAGAATCTGCGGTCCAGCTTCTCGCGTCCGCCGCTCGCTGACATTCTTGCCTACCGGGTAGCGACGGACGGAGCGGTTGAGCGTCTGCTGGCCGACCTTCCACCTGCACATGCCGAAGATATTCTGCGTCGCGTCGCATTGGGGCTCGAGCATGAGCAGCAGCACCTGGAACTGATCGCGACAGACATCAAGCACGCCTTTTTCACCAATCCGCTGCACCCCGCGTACCTGCCGGGCGCTCCTGCGAGCAGCGCTGCTGTAGAAGGGGAGGCTGCGTACACGCCCTTCGCCGGTGGGCTGACGGAGATCGGCATCACGCCCGAGCCCACGGACCCGCTGGCCTTTGCCTTCGACAACGAAACCCCTCGCCACACTGTGTTTCTGCAGCCATTCCAGATCGCCAACCGGCTCGTCACGACGCGCGAGTATCTGGCGTTTGTAAACGACAACGGCTACACCCGGCCGGAGCTTTGGCTCTCAGAGGGTTGGTCAACGATGCGTGCGCAGGGCTGGCAGGCACCGCTTTACTGGACGCGCTCATCCAGTTCAGCAGCCGGCTGGGAGGTTTTCACGCTGCACGGCTACGCCCCGGTGGATGACCTGCTGGACACGCCCGTCTGCCATTTGAGCCTGTTTGAGGCTGACGCCTACGCTCGCTGGGCAGGCTGTCGGCTCCCCACAGAGTTTGAATGGGAGCACGCAGCAGCTGCGGCCCGGCCGGGAAATATGCTGGAGTCCGGCGCCCTGCAGCCCGTGCCGGCGGGCGGCGGTGATGGCCTGCAGCAGTGCTTCGGCGACGTCTGGGAATGGACCTCTTCCGGCTACACCGGCTACCCCGGCTACAAGCCGCTGCCCGGCGCGCTGGGCGAGTACAACGGCAAGTTCATGTCCTCACAGGTGATTTTGCGCGGCGGTTCCTGTGTTACGCCGGCCTCGCACATTCGCGCTACTTACCGCAATTTCTTTCCCCCTTCGACGCGTTGGCAGTTCAGCGGCCTCCGCCTCGCCAAGGATCTTTAGACCCATTCAGGAGTTCAAGTTGCCCCAGGCCATCGCCACCGACCCCATCGCCGCCGCTGCCCGCGAAGGTCTCTCCACACCGCAGAAAACGCTCCCGCCATGGCTCTTTTACGATGAAACCGGCTCGCGCCTGTTTGAAGACATCACCACGCTGCCCGAGTACTACCTGACTCGCACTGAGCGCGATCTGCTGATCCGGCATGCAGACGAAATCCTGCTTGACCGGCCGGCCGCCAAAACCATCGTCGAGCTAGGCGCCGGTACCGCGACCAAAACTGGCGTGCTGCTCACCGCATGCAGCCGCTTGCAGCAGGGCGTGCTGTATCAGCCGATCGATATTTCCCCAACCGCGCTCGACGAAGCCCGTGCGACGCTCGAAGCGAACCTGCCGGAACTGACCGTCCGCGCGCAGGTCGCCAACTACATAACGGAGCCATACCGGATCCAGCGAGAGCCTGACCGCTCCGTGCTGGCGCTCTATATCGGCTCCAGCATCGGCAACTTTTCGCCGGCAGAGGCTCGCGGAATCCTGACCAATCTGCGGCGGCAAATGCGCGCGGGCGATCAACTGCTGCTCGGCACCGACCTGGCCCCCAGCTCGGCAAAGTCCGTGCAGGCACTGCTCGCCGCCTATGACGACGCGCAGGGAGTGACCGCCGCATTCAACAAAAACATCCTCACGCACCTGAACCGGGAGCTGGGCGCGGACTTCAATCCCGCAAAGTTTGCCCATCAAGCCCGTTGGAATGAGGCCCGGGCGCGGATTGAGATGCACCTCGTTGCTTCAGCCGCTCAAACCGTGACGATCCCCGCGAACTCTACCGGTCCTGCGCAACAACTCACCTTTGCGGCCGGCGAAAGCATCCATACGGAAAACAGTCACAAGTTCAACACAGCCTCAATCGCGACGCTGCTGGAGTCAGCCGGCTTCCGCACCACACACACCTTCCACGACCCCAAACAGCTCTACGCGCTGACCCTGGCTGAGGCTGTCTGACCGAGCTGATTCGCTAAAATGCCACAAATACCGTTCGAGCAAGCCCTGCAGATCGTCGCCGCACAGACTCACCCTGAACCCGCCACGGAGCAGGTCGGCCTGCTCGCCTGCGTCAACAGGATCCTTGCCGAACCCGTCCTTGCCGACCGCGACCAGCCGCCGTTCGCACGATCCACCCGTGATGGCTACGCCGTGCGCGCCACTGACCTTGCGCAGCCGCTCAGGGTTTTGGGCCAGGTCCGCGCGGGTGAGACCTGGACCGGCCCCGCGCTGCAGCCCGGCGAGGCGATCCAGATCATGACCGGCGCGCCTGTCCCGGCAGGTGCAGACTCTGTCCTGATGGTCGAGCACATCGCTCTTTCCGGCACCACCTTGACGACGAGCAGGTCCCTGAGCGCCGGCGAAAACATCGTCCCGCAGGCTGCGGAAGCTCGCGCCGGGCAGCCGGTATTGGCTCGTGGAACGTTGATCGGCGCAGCGGAAATCGCACTCTCGGCAACTTGCGGGCAGGCGCATTTGACCGTCTTTGCCAAGCCCACTGTCGCGGTCATCGCGACGGGCGATGAACTGGTCGAGCTCGACGTGGCACCGTCCGCGCAGCAGATTCGCAACTCAAATTCTTATGCCATCGCGGCTTTGGTCGCGGGCGTTGGTGCAATCCCGAACCGGCTAGCTATCGCGCCGGACACGCGGGAGGGCATCCGCGAGCGCATCCGGGAAGGCCGGCAGTCCGACCTTCTGGTGTTTTCCGGCGGAGTTTCCATGGGCGACTACGATCTCGTCGAGGAGGTCCTGGCCGAGTTTGGCGCGGAATTCCACTTCACCGGCGTCCAGATGCAGCCGGGAAAGCCGGTCGTCTTTGGGCTTCTGCCGGCGCGTGAGGGCCTGCCGGCACGCCCGTTTTTTGGTCTGCCCGGCAACCCCATCTCGACTGAAGTGACGTTTCACTGCTTCGTCTCACCTTTCCTGAAAGCGCTAAGCGGTGCGCTCATCCCCACGCCGCGCTGGGCGCAGGCTACGCTGGCTGAAGCGGTCGCCGGCAAGCCGAACCTGACCCGGCTTCTGCCCGCGCACCTGGACGGGATTGAAGTCCGTCTGATTCCGTGGCATGGTTCCGGCGATCTGGCCGCAAACGCGCGCGCAAACTGCTACGCGGAACTGCTGCCCGGGCGCGACCACCAGCCCGGCAATGTGATTCGCATCCTTCTCCGTTAGGCTGGAGCGATGGATAAACTTTCTCACTACGACTCCGAGGGCCAGGCCCACATGGTCGACGTGTCGGCCAAATCGGGTACCCGCCGAGAGGCCACGGCAGGCGCATTCGTGGAGCTATCAGACGCCGTGCTGGCCGCGCTGCCCGCCAACCCCAAGGGAAATCCGCTGGAAGTAGCACGCTTTGCCGGAATTCAGGCTGCCAAGCAGACCTCCGCGTTGATCCCCATGTGCCACCCGCTGGCGCTCAGTTTTGTGGACGTGCAGGCGACGATCGTCACAGGGGGCGTGCGGATTGAAGCGACCGCTGCAACCGTCGCCGGAACCGGTGTGGAAATGGAAGCGATGGTCGCGGCCTCGGTCGCGGCGCTCACCGTTTATGACATGACCAAGGCGCTCGACAAGGGCATCCGCATCCGTGAAGTGGTGCTGCTGCGCAAATCCGGCGGCAAATCCGGCGACTACATACGGGCAAGCACTGCGCCTTAGAACGAGAAACGGGGCGAGACCGAAGTCCCGCCCCGTTCAAGCAAACGGTATAAGCTACTTTTTGCCAGCCCGGAACGAGCTCTTCTGCGACTGCCCAAGATTCGTAAGCAGGTCACGAACTTCCTGCGAGTGGCCGCCGGTGGGCTGCAACTCCAGGTACTCCTGATACGCATCCAGGCAGCCCGGGGGCAGGATGAACTTGTTCGTCTTCGGGTCCATCGTGGCCTTCGGAATCAGCGCCTGCGCCTTGATGTAGTAGTTCTCCGCCTTCTTGGGATCGGCGGCGATCGCCTTATCGGCAGCCACTGCGGCCTCGTCCATCTTCTGCGCGTTGAAGAACACGGCCGCCTCATTGAAGTACGCTGTCGGCGCAATTGCCGGGTTTGACTTCACGGCAGACTCATATGCGGCAGAAGCTTCCGGCAGCTTGCTCTGCTTGGCGAGACCCTGCCCAATGTTCAGGTAGCAGCTGGCCTGCAGCTCCGGGCTCGGCTTTTTGCTGGCCTTGTCGAGCTCGATCGCCTTCTGGTACGACGTTACCGAGTCCGCATAACGCTGCATGATCGCCGGGTCGGTGGTGGGGGTCTTGGCGGCGCGAGCTGCCTTGGATGCATCATCCGCTCCGGCAAGCTGCGCTTCCGCCAGCGCCGCCCAGATGACACTCTCGTTGGGGCGGGAATCAGTTAGGGGCTTTAGCGCCGCAACCGCGTCATCCGCCTTACCAACTTTTTCGTCCGCGCGCGCCTGCAGCAGGGTCGTGTTGATGTTGCCGATCTTGGCGTTTTCTGCCAGTACTCCGGCGTTATGCTTCTTATTCTCTTCAATCGCCGCTAGCTCTTCCGGCTTCAAGTTTTTCAGGTACTCAGCGCGCGTCATGTCGAAGTCGGTGACGCGATCGTCGCCGGCCTTCAGCGTAATGTTCTGGAAGTCGATGCTCTTCTCGGGCGCATCCGGAGTGTCCTTCACAAACACAACGGCGAGATAGTCGCCGGGCGGAATCTTCTCGCCTTTGAAGTGGCCGGTGCTGTCAAGCGGGAAATCGTAGGGGTAGCGGCGGTCTTTGGCGTCGGAGCTCTTGTCGGTCGTCAGCTTGACTTCGCCTTTGGCCAGCGGCGTTCCCGCTGCGTTGTTGACCTTGCCATGAATCTTGGCGGTCGTATCCTGGGCCACGGCGGCGCTGGCAAGCGAGAGCACGAGGAAGGTGGCGGGGCCGGCGAGCTTGAAGGGGAAGCGTGTCGTCACTAGGTTTCTCTCTTTCGCAGGGTGCGTGTTGCCTGTGCCTGCATTCGTTTGATGCAAATAATTCAGCCCTGCGCATGCGCGTAGGGGATAGGGTCAAGGGCACCGGCTTCAGCAAAAGCACGCAATCTGAGCACGCAACTATCGCATACGCCGCACGCCTCCGATTCCCCGGAATAGCATGACCAAGTTACATGCAACGGTGCACCGAGTTCAACTCCCAGCTTGACGATCTCCGTCTTGCGCAACGCGATTAAAGGAGTTTCGACCCGGATGCTGCCCTCTTTGGTGCCTTGCCGGATCAGCTCGTTGAAGGCCGCGTAGTAGGCCGGCCGGCAATCCGGGTAGCCGGAGGAGTCCTGCTCAACCGCGCCGATGATCACCTTCTCCGCACCCAGAACTTCCGCCCAGCTGACCGCGGCGGCAAGGAAATGCGCGTTGCGAAACGGCACGTAGGTGACCGGAACTTCGTGGCCAATCTCCTCGCCGGCCGCGGGTACGGCGATTCTGGCATCCGTCAGCGCCGAGCCACCAATGCGCCGGAACAGGTCGGTCTTCAGATGCAGAAAATCTTTGGCGCCAACAATTTCTGCGATCGCTTTGGCGCTCGCCAGCTCACGCGCTTCCGTTCGCTGGCCGTAGGAAAAATGCAGCGCGTACACGTCATGCGTGCGGGCTGCGAGTGCGGCGCAAACACAGGAATCCATGCCTCCGGAAAGGGATAGAACGGCGCGTGATTTGGGGATTTCGTTCATAGGCGCTGCCGTAAGTATATCGTCAGGAGCGCCGGCTGTTTGGGCGCCCCATCTCTCGATTCTGCTAGGTGGGCTTCCGTGGCATCCCGAATACCCAGGTCTCAGAAGCGAGACCCGGGGCCCCCACCTTCGTGGCGGGACTTACTCTTCGCTTTCGGTTTCCATCAGCAGCATTTGCGCCTCGGCCTCATCCTGCCGGTGCACCTGCAAACGCACGCGCAGCGCCATGGGGTAGAGCGCGTTGGCATGCTGGCCTTGCAGAAAACACTCGATTCCATTGGCTTCCAGCATGCCTTTGGCCAGGTGCGCCTCCGCGGGGTCCAGGAACCGGCCTACCTGCACCAGCTCCAATTACTTGGCCTCGACGGACTGCAGGTGGAACGTGATGGTCCCCCAGAACAGCCGCGCGCGAATCTGTACGGGCATGTGGCGCGCATCGTCGGTGTACCAGATGTGGATGGTCCCGCGGTTCTTCACAATGCCTTCCTCTGCCGTCGGCTGCACGCGCACGGTCTGGAAGGTGCCGGCCGGCGTCTTGATTTCTTCCTTGCCTTCCACCTTCATCGCCACTGTCACGGTACGCATGGAATCAGCCAGCGGGAAGCGCACCATCTGGCCGACGATCAACGGCCGCGACGCCACGTAAAAGATGGCCGAAAGCGAATCCTGCACGCAGGCCGGAACGTTAGCCTGACGCGTGACGGTCGTGCCCTTGACCAGGTTTTTCGAGATTTCATTCTGCTTGCCGGCCGCGTAGTTGAACGTCAGATCGCTCGATACCTTGCGACGACCTTCCGAAAGCTGCTTGGAAAATCCGGTCGAGCAGCCGGTCTTGGTGTCCAGCCCGGACTCGAACTTGTCCAGCACTGGAAAGATCATGTTCAAGTTGCCGACCGTATCGGCGGTGGCTGAAACCTTCTCCGTGGTGCCGTTCTGCTCCAGGTGAAACACCGCGGTGCCGGCGGTATAGACGCGCCAGTCAACTGAAAACGTAAGCGTCTGCCGGGCGGGAAAGCTGTAGCTTGCATCCGGCGCCTGCAGCGTTGGAATCACCACCGGCACGGCAGGCTTGCCCAGTCCGAGAATCTGAGCATGCAGCATTACGGGGCAGGACAAGGCAGCGGCGGCAAGGCAAAATCGAGCCATTTTGACGTTCAACAAGGGCAATCACCAGCGTTCATGAATTTGGACGTTCGGGGCAGCGTCGGGGTCACTCTTATGGTGACGCTCCGGCGCAGCAGAAGTACGCGCAGGGCGCGGGGTTGGCCGTTTCAGTTGCAGCACTACCAGACGTCGTTTTTGTTGTAGGCGATCCAGAGTTTCAGACCAAGCGCGGCGTAAATCGCCAACGCGCCTATAAGGGCATTGTACTCGCGGTGATGCAGGTATTGCTCGCGTGAAAAGCTCTGCGGGCCAGCGCTGGAGGCACCGGAAAAGCTCGGCAGAAGGCGTGGGACGCGGGTAGCGTACGCATCGAACGCCGAAAAATTTGCACGCAGGTAGAGCTCCTCCGCGGTGATGGTGGGCAGGTAAATCGCCAGGAAAGCGACCAGCAGGAACGCCGCGATATATAAGCTGCCGGAAGCCAGACCAAAGCCCAGCGTGATCAACAGCGAGCCCAGATAAAGTGGGTTGCGCGTCATCGCATAGGGGCCGGTCTGGGTGAGTTCCTGGTTTTTGCGGATGTAGCCCGCGGACCACGCACGCAGGGCAACGCCGGGTGCGACCAGGAGCAGGCTCGCAAGGATCGTCCAAAGCCGCGGATGGCCGAAGAACAGGTAAGCGAACGCAACGATGAAGCCGAGCGGCACGCGGATACGCTGGATCAGGTGGGAACGGGAGTCGGGCATCGGGCGTCCTTCAGGGGTGGCGGAGGAGCTCAAGAGCAGCCTCGTAAACTTCCTCTACTGTAATCCTTTGCAGGCCCGGGTCGGGGCCGGGGAGGCGTTTCAGGCTGGTCTGACTGCTGGGGTGGCGCAGTACTTTTACGCGGGCAGAAGGGAAGTACGGGCCGTTCCGTGCAGGATCCGTCGGGCCAAAAAGCGCCAGCGTCGGCACCCCCAGCGCGGCTCCAAGATGCATCGGCCCCGTATCGCCGCCGATCACCAGCGCAGCCTGTCGCGTGAGCGTGATCAGCTCGGCAACCGTGCTCGATTGCACTACCGCGTGCGTGTCTTCCGTCAGCGCGGCTCGGCGTTCATCCGGGTTGCGCCCGCCATTGACCACGACCTGGTATCCCGCGGCCTCAAACCGCCGGATCAGCTCCTGATACGCATGCCGAGGCCACTGCTTCGCTCCCCAACCGGCGGAGGGCGAGATCAAGATGTAGCCCGGCTTGAGTCCTTCGCCAGCGGGCAGGGGATCGCCCTCGGGCAGCAGTGCCGGCGCTGGTCCAAGCCTCAGTCCGGTCGCCGCGTTCAGCAACTCAAATGCCTGTGCGATCACGCCCGGCTGGTACAACGCAACGCGATGAGTGTAGAACGTACGCGCCGGCATCTCGCGAGGAACCGCCGCGCCAACCACTTTTGCAGCACCGCTAAGCCGCGCAAGAAAGCCGGATCGCAGCGAGCCCTGCAGGTCCACAGCAAGGTCATACCGGGCCAGCTTGAGCTCCGCCCGCAAGCCAAGGATCTGCTTCAGCGTCCGCACAGAGAGCGGCTTTTCCTTCCAGTCTCGCGTAGGAATTTCATGCACCTGATCGACAAGCCCAGGCGAAAGCAAAGCCCGCCAATGCGGCTCCACCGCCCAGCCGATGTACGCATCCGGCAACGCAACCCGCAGCGCACTGACCGCCGGAAGAGCATGCAATATATCGCCCATCGCGCCGACGCGAACGAGCAAGATGCGAGTTGGTCCGGAAGGTGGCAACCCCAATAGCTTATCGTCTGCAGCCATGTCGGTCCCAACCGGCAGCCTATTTGGTTTTCATCCCCGAAGGGGATCTGCTTTCGCTGCAACCTCCGGAAGCACGCGACGAAGCTGCCGAAACACCTGATCCTTCTCGTACAAGAAGCCGCATTCCAGTGTCGCCACCGCAACCGGCCCCACCGCCGCAAGCTTGGAGTGATGCGCAGGCGTCAGCTTGACGGCATCCTTCGCCGTAGTCACAAAACCATCAGCTCCCACCTGCCGCGCCGCCGCTACCAGTGTCTCGCAATCCGCAAGCGAGTATGCGTGATGATCCGCAAATGCCCGCTGGCCAGTGCTTGCGAGACCCGCAAAGAACGTCTGAGGCCTGGCGATTCCAGCGAAGGCAAACGGCTTCAAAGGCGCGTCCTTAGGCACCTTCAACGTGCGCCGCAGCGTCCAGTGGAAGGCCCGCGTCAGCTTGGACGTGACCGCATAAATCTCTTCCGCCTCCTCCTCCCGCAAGATGATCACGTCCGCGCGTCGTACGTTCCTGAGCGGCTCTCGCAGGTTGCCCGCAGGCAGCAAATGGTCACGCAAATCAGCCAGCGTCACCAGCACAATGTCAAACGTGCGATGCAGTCGCCGATGCTGAAAGCCGTCGTCCAGCAGGTGCACGGTGCTGGCACTTACCCGCTCCGCCAGCAGCCCAGCCTCGTACCGCTCCGCCCCGACGAACACCGAAAGCCCAGTCCGCGCAAGCTCCAAAGGCTCATCCCCAAACTCCGCAGCAGTGCCCGCCGGATCCACCTGCGCGACCACCTTCGACTTGCGCCCATACCCCCGTGAAAGCACATCCGCCGCATAGCCATGACGCTTCAACATCTCCGCCAGCGCAAGCACCGCCGGCGTCTTTCCCGCGCCCCCGGCAGAGATACTGCCGACGCTGATCACAGGCCTCGCAAGCCTGCGCACTGCCAGACGCCGCTTGGCATACAAGCCATTCTTGACCGCAAGTCCAGCGCGATAAAGCGGGTTGAGCGGCAGCAGCCAGGGCCTTGTCATCGGATCAACTCGCACAGCTGCTGGACGGTTCTGGCAGTCGCTCCACTTTGCGATTCAAAGTAGTCGCGTCCCCTCTGGCCAATCCCCTGATCATCCTCGAGCAAGGAGATCATCGCCATTGCAAGCAACTCGGCCTCCGTGATCCGAATGGCATCCTGCGCAAGCATCGGCTCAACGATTTCACGGAAGTTCTCGTAAGAAGGTCCCATCAAAACCGGCACTCCAAAGCGAGCCGGCTCTAATGGATTGTGGCCCCCCTTCCGCACCAGGCTGCCGCCGACAAAAGCAATGGTCGCCAACTGATACAGGCTCGCAAGATCGCCAAGCGTATTAAGCAGAAGCACTTCGCCATCTTCAAAATTGGAGTCGATTGCGTGCAGCGGGGTGGCTGGATATTGATACGTTCCGATCAGATTTGCGACCTCCCCAAAGCGCTGCTGGTGCCTTGGTGCGAGGAGCAGGATCGCATTGGAATAGCGAGCCCGCGACGCTGACCACGCATCGAGCAGAAGTTCTTCCTCCCCTGCAAGAGTGCTGCCCGCAAGGACAACTGGCCGTCCCGCAAGCATGGGTTGCAAGCGCGTAACCAGCGGAGTCGAAGCAGGTAAGAGCGTATCGTGCTTCAGATTCCCACTAACCTGGATGTGAGCCGGCGACACGCCAAGACCGCGCAGCCGTTCAGCCGTTTCTTCTCCCTGCGCAAGAAAGATACTAACCTTCGCAAGCAGCGGCTGCCACAGCTTTCTCAGCCGCATGTAGCGCGGAAAAGACCGATCAGAAATCCGCGCATTCACCACCGCAACCGGCACCCGTGCACGCTCACATTCGATGATCATCCGCGGCCAGAACTCGCTTTCAACCGTGACAAAAAGCGTCGGCTTCAGCACCCTCAGATATCGCCGTACGGCAAACGCAAAATCCAGCGGATAGTAGAAAACCGGAACGCCGCCAAGCTTTTCCCGAGCGATATTCTGCCCCGTTTCAGTCGTCGTGCTGACCACAATCTGGTACCCCGGGAGCGCGGTCTGCAACTCCGTCACCAGCCGTTGCGCCGCCAGCACCTCCCCCACGGAGACCGCATGCAGCCAGATCAAACCGGCGCTTGCACCCCGGCGAGCGATTGTCTCGTCCAAACCAGCGGGCACTATTCCCAGGCGTCCGGAGAGCCCCGCGCGGTAACGCCCGCTCGTCGCCATTCGCCACAGCCACCAAGGCGCGGACACCACCAGCGCAAGCGTCAGGAGCAAGCTGTAAACGATCATCGTTGCCCCTTTCGCTTTGCCTGCGGCGCCAAGCACGATGATAATGCGATTATGCAAGGAGCGATGACCGTGCTGCGAAAACCCGTTTTGCTTTGCCTTCTCGCGCTGCCGGTGGCTGCGTTTGCGTCCGATAAGCCGCGCCCCGCGCCGCCCATCAAACCGCTTGATCAGTACCCCATGATGGAAACGCACGAGGATGAAAAAGTGTCTGTCGCCATTGATCCCTGCGACGATCTGGACACCTGCCCCTTCTTCCGTCTGCCCTATGTTTCGCACGGTTTTGTGGCCGTGCGGGTCATCATCAGGAACGACCGCGACGACGCAATCTCACTCGATGAAACGCGTATGCAATTCCTTCCCGCGGAGGGCGATAAGGAAGCTGCTGCAACGGACGAGGATCTGAACCGCAGGCTGTTTTCACAAAAGCAGGCGCAGGGCACGCGCTTGCCGATCATCCCAATCACGATCCACCACGAGCCCGTCGACAAGAAAATCATCAATGATGACGCTGACTTTGGCTTCATCAACACCATCGTTCCACCGCACAGCACGCGCGCCGGCTACGTCTTTTACGACACGCGTGGCATCGATGACCCGGTACTTGAGCACGCACAGTTCCTTGTAAAGCAGATGCGCTACACGGACCCCAAAGGCCAGCAGCACGAGCTCTTTTCCTTTACCCTCCCCTTCGATAAGTGGCTCAAGACGCTCGAAAAGAAGGACAAAAAAGCCGACAAGCCGAAGGCTGAAAAGGACAAGGATTGATCTCGCTTCGGCCAGCTACGCCCGCTGATGTGCCAACCATTCTGCGCTTCATCCGCGAACTCGCCGACTACGAACGCGAGCCTGACGCCGTGCTCGCAACGGAGGCCGACCTGCTGCGCGACGGCTTCGGCCCGCAACCACGCTTCCGCTGCGTCGTAGCTGAAGTCGGTGGCCAGCCCGCCGGCTTCGCGCTCTACTTCACCAGCTACAGCACCTGGCGCGGCCACCACGGCATCCGCCTGGAAGATCTCTACGTGACCCCCGCGCACCGCGGCGTCGGAGTCGGCAAAGCTCTGCTGCAACACCTGGCACAGCTCGCAATCGACGAAGGCTGCCCACGCCTGGAGTGGGACGTGCTCGCATGGAATGAACCCGCCATCGGCTTCTACGAGCGGCTTGGCGCCAAGACGCAAAGCGAGTGGCGCATCATGCGAGTGGCCGATGACGCGCTCAAACAGCTCGCGTCGGAGTCCTAGTATCCTTGGTTCATGAAGATTCGAGTAATCGGCGGCGGCCTTGCAGGCCCGGAAGCAGCCCTGCAGGCAGCCAGCCGAGGCCACCACGTAGACCTGTTCGAGATGCGGCCGCACGTCTCCACCGAGGCCCACCAGACATCCGATTTTGCCGAGCTCGTCTGCTCCAACTCGCTCAAAAGCGAAAGCGAAAATTCCGCACCCTGGCTGCTCAAGCAGGAAATGCGTGCGGCTGGTTCCTTCCTGCTCGCTGACGCCGACGCGACCGCCGTCCCCGCCGGCCACGCGCTCGCGGTAGACCGTGAACTGTTCTCCGCCCGCGTCCGCGAACGCCTTGAAGCCGAGCCGCTGATCACCATCCATCGCGAAGAAGTCACGACGCTAGATCAGTCCGCCGCGGACATCACCATCCTCGCCAGCGGCCCGCTCACCTCAAAGCCCCTGACCGACGCGCTCCAGGCCATCACCGGCTCGGACCACCTCGCCTTCTACGACTCCATCTCGCCCATCGTCGACGCCTCCACCATCGACATGGACAAGTGCTACATGGCCGCGCGCTGGGACAAAGGCACCGCCGACTACATCAACTGCCCCTTCACCAAAGATGAATACGACGACTTCATCGACGCTCTAGCGACCGCAGAAAAGATCGAAGCCAAGGCTTGGGAGCACCTCCCCGAAGCCGATCAACCTGGCAAGCTGACATACTTCGAAGGCTGTCTACCTATCGAAGAAACCGCCCGTCGCGGCCGCGACACACTCCGCTTCGGCCCCATGAAACCAGCCGGCCTGACTGACCCCAAAACCGGCCGCTGGCCCTACGCCTGCGTGCAGTTGCGCAGTGAAAATCTACGCGCAGATTCTTACAATCTCGTCGGCTTCCAGAACTCGCTCAAGTACGGCGAGCAGGCCAGAATCCTGCGCATGATCCCCGGTCTGGAGCGCGCCACCTTTCTGCGTTACGGCCAGATCCACCGCAACACCTACATCCACGCGCCCTCGCTGTTGACGGAGACTCTGCAGCTAAAAGCGCGCCCTGACCTGCTGATCGCCGGCCAGCTTTCGGGCGTTGAAGGCTACACGGAATCGATCGCCGGCGGCATGCTTGCGGGCATCTTCGCCGCGGAGCTGGCCGCCGGCCGCACGCCCACCCCGTGCCCGCGAGCAACGGCCCACGGCTCGCTGCTGCACTACATCACGCACGCGGAAGGCAAGCGCTTCCAGCCGGCCAACATCACGTTTGACCTGCTGCCACCGCTTGAAGAAGAACTGCGCAAAAAGATCCGCGACAAGAAGGAACGTCACCGCATCCAGTGCGAGCGCGCGCTCGATGCCTGGCGCGATTGGCTCCCCACAACGCGCGTGCAGGAGTAGTCTGGCAGCAAGCAAAAAAGCACACAAGGGGACCCGCACCCATGCAGCCGCTCAACGCACTCGATGCTCTCGCCCCGGCCTTTACCCGCACGCACCAGCTACTCTTCACGCCGTTCAAGCTCGGCCGCTCCTGGAAGCTTTCGGCCTGCGCCTATGTTGCTTTTATCGGCAGTGTCTTCGCGCCTTTCCCTTTGCTGCTGGCCTTTGTGCGCCCTCCATTCGCCATGCAGACGCGCGCGCCTTTCATCGTGATCGGCGTGTTTTTCACCCTTTTGCTCCTGGTCTTCTTCTTTTTCGGCGTGCGCATGCAGTTCGTCCATTTTGAGATGGTGGTCACGCGCGCCAGATTTATCGCACCCATGTGGCGACGCTATGGTGCCAGAAGCTGGCCATGGGTCGGCCTCAAAGCAGTCATCGGCACGGTGATTACGCTGCTCTCCGCACCGCTCCTGTTCGCACGAGGACGCGCCATGGTGGAAGCTTTCAAAGTCCTGATCCCGCAGTTCCCCGTCCCGGCTGCCGGCGCCCCACCGGACCCCGTCGCCGCGCAACAAGCCATCATGGCTGTCCTAGGCCAGTTCATAGAAATCTTGCTGCCGTTCTACCTGCTCGTGGGCGGTATCTTCATCGTGCTGAAGCTCGTCTCTACCTTGCTGGAGGACTTCGCACTGCCCTTCTACATCCTTGACGAGGTCTCTTTATTTGCGTCCATCAGCCGTGGCGCGCGCGTCATCGCGCAGGACCCCCTGCAGGTTGTTCTCTATCTCATCACCAAGTTTGTTCTTTCCATCCTGGGCGCCTTCGGAGTCGGCATCGCAAGCCAGCTGCTGGGCATTCCGGGTCTGATCGTCAGCGCTGTTCTCGGCCTTATCGCCGGTGGAATTGGCTACGCGCTAACGGCCTCGCATGCGACACACGCGGGAGCAATCGCTGCCGGAATCGTGGTCGGCTACGGCTTCCTGATCGTCTATACCGTCTGGTCGCAGATCTTCCTGTTCGGCTACCTGATGACGCTGCTCGAGGCCTACGCCATCTACTTCCTCGGCGGACGCTATGCCAAGCTCGGCGACTACCTGGAGCCGCCCGCCTACACCTACGCGCCGCCACCCATGCCGCCCTCAAAAGACGAAGACGAAGGCAGCGGCCCACCGCTCCCGATGGACCCTGCCCTGGCCTGACTTACTCTTCCTTCTTCTTGTTGCGCGCGCGAATCTTGAACCAGATCGGGCTGCCGATGAAGCCAAAGCTCTCCCTGATCTGGTTCGCCAAAAAGCGTTCGAAGCTGAAGTGCATCTTGATGTCGCGGTCCGTAAACAGCACAAACGTAGGTGGCGCTACCTGCGCCTGCGTCATGTAATAAATGCGGATGCGCTTGTTCATCGGCACGCTGGCTCGCTGGAAATCTACCTGCTCCAGGAACTTGTTCATCTGCCCAGTTGACACACGCTTACGCCGCTCACGTGCCACCAGTTCAACCTTCGCAAACACCTCGCCAATCGCACGCGGGTTGCCCTCAAGCGGTCCAGCGGAGATGAACAGCAGCGGCGCGTAGTCCAGGTATTTCAGCGCATCACGAACCTGCTGCGCGTAGATCTTCTGGTCCGCGGGCGGCTTGCCGTCGGTGCGGTGCGTGGTCATCAAATCCCACTTGTTGATCACGATAATCACCGACCGCCCACTCTCATGCGCGTAGCCACCAATGTTTGCATCGATGTTCGTCACACCTTCCATCGCGTCGATGATCAACAACGAAACATCTGCCGCTTCAAGGTGTTTGCGAGCCATGATCACGGACAGCTTTTCCGCCATCATCTTCGTCTTGCCCTTGCGCCGGATGCCCGCGGTATCGACAAATCGGAACAGATGCCCCTTGCGCTCGACGATCTCATCGACCGCATCCCGCGTCGTCCCGGCGATGTCTGAAACGATCGCACGATCAGTCCCGGTCAGCGCATTCAGCAGCGTGGACTTGCCCACATTCGGCCGCCCAATGATCGCCACCTTGGTCTCACGCGACTCATACTCGCCATGCGTCCGCTGCCGGCGCCGCGGCTTTTCTTCGGTCGCGGCGCCCTCTTCCAGAGGCTCAAATTCTTCCTCAAACGCCTCGGCTTCTTCCTCCGGCGTCGGGTCCTCTTCCTGTTCAGGCGCAGCCTCCGGCAGCACGGCAAACACATCATCCAGCAGATCGCCGATACCCGAACCATGCTCTGCAGAAATCATCAGCACGTTCTTGAAACCAAGCCGACGGAAGTTTTCAGCAGCCGTATGCATCTCCGGCGCGTCGATCTTGTTGACCGCCAGAAACACCGGTTTACCGCCGCGCATCAGCAGACGCGCCAGTTCCATATCCGGGCTCGCCAACTCCGTACGCCCGTCCACGACCATCACAATCGCGTCCGCTTCCTCCAGCGCCACCTGCGCCTGGCGAAAGATTTCGCTCGGGATCAACGCCTCATCATCGGGCACCACACCGCCCGTATCGACGATGCGCACATCGCGCCCAGACCACTCCACTTCACCATAAATACGGTCGCGCGTAATGCCTGGCTCGTCGCCAACGATGGACCGCCGCGACCCCGTAAGACGGTTAAACAGCGTGCTCTTGCCCACGTTCGGCCGGCCGCAAATCGCAATCAACGGCAGCGCTTTGGACATCTGATGCCCCAGCGTTACCGACTGCTGCAACGCCAGCAACTCAGCCTCGCGCCACGCAGCCTCAGGGCTATCCGGCTTGGTTGTAGTAATGCGCCGCCGCGCACCGCCGGAGCCCTTCCCCTCACGCTCCTTCGCCGCCTGCTGCTCTGAATCTGTCCGGAACGCACGACCCGGCGCACGCCGCGGCGTGGCTTCTTCAGCCTCTGCCGGACCCGGCCGCCGCGCCGGCTTCTCGTCGTCGTCGCCGGTGATCACACGCTTGTTTTCGTTCTCCGGCGAGCGCCGCGAAACGCGCTTCTCCGCCGCCGCCTTTGCCTGCTTGGTCGCAATCACCTTACGCTTGCGAGGGTCCACCGCACCCGTCGTCGGCGTAGCCTTCGGCGACTTACCCTTGTGCGGCCGCGTGCTCGCCTGCCGGTGCTTCTTGCCTAAACGTTTCGGTGCTTTTTTAGGTGCCATAGTAAGTCTCGATCCGTGCGTGGTTGCGCACTCTTGATTATAGGGAGTCAACCTCCTCTGAACGCGCATTGACTTTCGTATCTCCAGGCGATACAAGAGAATTGTGATCAAGAGCTTCAGGCACGATGGTCTGGAAAAGTTTTTTAGAAGCGGGTCCAAGGCTGGCATTCAGCCAGCACATGAGAAGAAGCTTAGGCTTCAACTAGACACGCTGGATGACGCAGAGATGGTGTCGGCCATGAATATTCCTGGCTGGCAACTGCACCCGCTCAAAGGAGAACTTGCAGGCACGTGGTCGGTGAAAGTGAACGGCAATTGGCGCATGACCTTCAAATTTGAAGGTCTGAATGCGATCCTGGTCGACTACCAGGACTGTCACTAAGTGAGGAGAGAACCGTGGAAATGTACACCCCCCCCCATCCCGGCGAAGTCTTGAAAGACGCACTGGAGGGCATCCCGATGACGGTGACCGCCTTTGCAAAGCATATTGGTATTTCCCGAGTGCAGCTGTCTCGTGTCATCAATGGACGAGCGGCAATCACTGCAGAATTATCCATCAAGCTCAGTGAAGCTTTCGAGCAAGGGCAACCGAATATCTGGTTCAAAATGCAGAATAAGTATGACTTCTGGCAAGCGGCTCATGCAAAACGCAAGCCTGTGAAGGCAATCAATATGAAGCTTGCCGCCTGAGAGGGGAGAACACTCCTCTTCCGAGCCTCTTCAACTTACTTCCCTGATTCGTTCCAAGGTGCAAGATAAGCAGCCGTTGCTTCATCAACTCCACCATTTTCTTCGCGCATCAGTTGGTATATCTCCTGGTCGAGTTCGTCAAAACCAAAGTTTTCCGTAGCCTTGTAGTAGCAAAGGTAGTGGTTCTTTCCCGTACTGAAAACTTCTTCCAACTCTTCCGCGCTTTTCCCGCTGTTAGCAAGCAGTGCGTCCCACCTTGCTTCACGCTCTCGTGGGAAGGGTTCGCCGAGTAGCGCCGCAGCACGCGACAGAATGTCTGCTAGCAGCGGCATGCCCATCGCACTGAACCCCTCTACAGCCTCGGGCGTAATCAGTCCTGTTGAGTTCCAGAAGAGTTGCAGCAATCCACCATTGTAGATCTCTGACAAGCAGAAATTGGCGGCCCACCCGAGAAGCACAGGCCGTGGCACCAGCTTTGCCGATGCCCCAAACACCTCAGCATTATCGATGTCGACTTTCTCGAACACCGAGTTGTACAACTTGAACCAGGCATATTCCATGCAGAACGCACCGCTCTCACCGTTCAAGTACATTTCGCCGTCTCTTCGCATATCATAGCGGAAGCGTGTCTGCTACCCCTACCATCCCGGCGCCCGTCAAGCAGCTTCCATCGCTGTTCGACGTCTTCTCGCCGCAGGGGATACTTTCAAAGTCGTCGCTGGCATTTGAGTATCGCAAGGGCCAGTACGACATGGCCAAAGCCGTTGAGTCTGCGCTCAATGATCAGCGGCATTTAGTAGTGGAGGCCGGCACAGGCACTGGCAAAACCCTTGCGTACCTGGTCCCTGCGCTCCGGCATGCGCGCGAAAAAGGCCAGCGCGTCATCATCTCTACCGGTACGAAAAACCTGCAGGAGCAGCTCTACTTCAAGGACATTCCTTTCCTGGAATCGGTGCTGAACGACAGCGCCGGCCCGCTGCGGGTCTGCTACATGAAGGGCCGCGCGAACTACCTCTGCAAGCACAAACTGTACGCGCTGCGGGACTCGCCGTTGCTGTCCGGGCTCGATGAGATTGAGCAGTTCCACCACATCGTGCAGTGGGAGCGCACGACCCCTACGGGCGACCGTGCCGAACTCAACATCCTGCCGGAAAGCTCCACGCTGTGGGGCAAGCTTGATGCGCGAACGGAAGCTTGCCTCGGCCAGACCTGCCCGGACTGGGAGCAGTGTTTTGTCACGCAGATGCGTCGCAAAGCACTCGACTCCGAGCTCATCATCGTTAATCACCACCTCTTCTTCGCAGACCTGAATATCAAGCGAGAAGCCCAGGGCGCGCCCGACGCCGGCATCCTCCCGGACGCTTCCGCAGTCATCTTCGACGAGGCCCACGAGCTCGAAGAGATAGCCTCGAACTACTTCGGCATCGGTCTCTCACATGCCCGCTTTGACGAACTCACACGAGACACCGAACTCCTGCTGCGAGCCAAAAAAGCCAGCACCAGCGCGGTTGAATCCGCATGCGCCATCCTCAAGGATCGTGCGCGCATGTTCTTCGCAGCGTTGCCTTCGCAGGGTGCCCAGATGGGGCGCATGCCCTTCGATCACACCGAGCGCGAAACCTTTCTCGAGTCCGACGGCGACATCTACATGGGCGCCATCAATGCGCTCAAACGCGTGGAAGGAGAGCTCACCAAAATCAAGGGTGTCGACGAAACCAAGGGGCTGATCAAGCGCACCAATGACATCCGCGACCACCTACGCTTCCTGCTTGAATCAGACGACCCCAATACTGTCTTCTGGATCGAGCGACGCGCAGTTTCCGGAGTAAGAAATCTAAGCCGTGGACCCACGCAGCAAACGTTCCACACCCAGCTTCAAGCCACGCCGATTGACGTCTCCACACTGCTGACACAAGCCTTATTCGAGGCCTACCCAACTGTCGTCCTCACCTCTGCGACACTCACCGTGGCCGACGCCTTCCATCACATCACCTCGCGTCTCGGCCTGCTCAGTACGCGCGAATTGATCGTTCCATCGCACTTCGATTACCCTCGCCAGGCCCTGCTCTACCTGCCGCAGGGCATGCCCGATCCTCGCGAGCCGGACTTCCTGCAGCACGCTTGCGAGCGCATGCGCCGCGTGCTGGAAATCACGCAGGGTCGCGCTTTCTGCCTATTCACCAGCTACGCGCAGATGCGCCTGATGCATGACCGCATGGCCGCCGAGCTGCCCTACACGCTACTCCTGCATGGCACCGCCCCGCGCCACGTGCTGCTTCAGCAATTCCGCGACACACCGAACGCCATCCTCTTCGGTACGTCCAGCTTCTGGCAGGGAGTCGACGTGCAGGGCGAGCAGCTTTCCTGCGTCATCATCGACCGCCTGCCCTTCGCCGTACCTACGGACCCTGTCGTCAAAGCGCGCATGGCAGCGGTCGAAGCCGGCGGAGGCAAACCGTTCTTCGACCTGCAGATCCCAAACGCCGTCATTACCCTAAAACAGGGCTTCGGCCGCCTGATCCGCTCGCTTGAAGACCGCGGCGTCCTGATGCTTCTTGATCCCAGAATTCAGCGCCAGCGCTATGGCAAGATCTTCCTGGACTCGCTGCCGCCGTACACGCTCACGCAGTCGATAGAGGATGTGGAAGCATTTTTTAGAGCCTGACATTATCTGCGGAAGAGATTGCCTATCGCGTGAACAACTTCAACTAGCCCGAGTACGAAAATAAAGGCCAATAATATAACTAACGAAAACCCGATTAGCTGACGCCAGAAGCCGACCTTGACTTTGATCTGCTCGGGCTCTACAGCCGAATCGAACTTCAGTCCGTTTAGACCCCAGTCCATCTCGTCAGCGACTACCCACTTTTCTTTCACGAACGACTGATCTTGCCCCTGAGCCGCCAGCAAACAAGCAATCGCCAGGTGAGCGTAACCGGCTCTGTTTCCGCGGATGAAATCACCGGAATCAGGAGGCATGACGAGGATCGCGCCTGCAGAGTCGTGAGCTTCGTCACTTTCTTGCAAGATCTCTAGGGCCTCTTCGTTTTTCGCCTTCAAATTCTCAGCTTTCTAGCTTGCCTTGTGCTCTTCCATCCACTGCTGGAGCGCCTCATCGACGCGGCTTTCCCAGCCCGTTCCCGTCGCTCGGAACCGCGCCAACACCGGCGACGACAACTTGAGGGTGACGACTTCCGCAGACTCAGGGAGCGGGTCCGGATACGGGTCGGGGCGGACAGTCGCATCCTTGATCTTGAGCAGGAACTCCTGCATTTCTTCGGGTAGCTTTGCGAAAGGAACCATTGTCTTGAAGTCTTCCGAGGTCAACTCGGGGATTTCGTCGTCGTCGATCAAGTCATCTACGTACTTCGAGTCCATGTTGTTCTGCCTCCCTTTCGCTCGCTTTTCTAAGGCTGATGACTCGTATGCCGCCCGGTGTGCTCTTGTAACAAAGCAGATGCAAACGACGCTTCAAGTAGCCTAGCGACTGCAGCCGCCACTCACTGTTGCGAAAGACCGGCCCGACCAGCGCGGTCCCAAATTCGAAGCCGGCTGCCTCGTCAAAGCTCAAACCTCGCTCGCGAATGTTGCGATCATTCTTGACCGGGTCGTAAGTGATCTCCACGCCCATATTCTATCCGCGATATTCTGGAAGTGTCATGGGACGCAACCTTTACATTCTCGCCGGCACGCTTGCCTTTTTTGCGATCGCGGCGTTTGTGGTGTCGTTTACAAATGTGGCGGAGCAGCCTGGGTCGCCGGGCGACATGATGCTCTGGCGCACGATGGGTATTGCATTTTTCTGTTTGTCGCTGCTGATGGCGCTGGCGGGCACGTTGTCCAGCCTGTTTGAGCAGACGGAACGTCGCATGGAAGCTGAGCGCCAGGCCCGCCGCCGGCGCGAATAGGTCTTGACGTAGACGCGAAACAGGGGCCGCAAGCGGTAAACTAGGGATTCGACCCCATCGCTCCGCCAGCATAGAAGGGAATCTGCAACGATGTTTGAAGTTACCGTGGAAGCCGGTTTTTCGTCCGGCCACTACCTCCGCAACTATCGCGGCAAGTGCGAGAATCCGCACGGCCACAACTATAAGGTTTACGTCACGCTTGCAGGTCCGGAGCTCGATGAAGCTGGGCTGCTGCTGGATTTCAAGCTGCTCAAGCAGGTGATGCGGCCGGTCGTCGACTATCTGGACCACCAGATGATCAATGATCTGAAACCCTTCGACGAGATCAATCCCTCGGCTGAGAACCTGGCGAAATACTTCTACGACCAGACCGCCACCCAGCTACATGAAATGACCCAGGGCCGCGTGCGTGTCAAAGACTGCACGCTGTACGAAACCGATACCAGCTTTGCGCGGTACTACGTTTAGCTTCAGCCGGGAAGAGCCCCTCAGCGGCTAAAGCCGCGTAGATCCAGCGCAACAAATGCACGGCAAATCCGTGCCCCCAAGCAAGACAGAAGGTCATTTTTTGTATCTGATTGAGCTTTACAAATCGGTTCAGGGCGAGTCTTCCTTCACGGGGCTGCCGTGTATTTTTGTGCGCTTTGCGGGCTGTAATTTGCGCTGCGCGTGGTGCGATTCCGAGTACACCTTTTCCGGCGGCAAGCCGTTCACGCAGGATGAAGTGGTCGCGCAGATTGAGGCGCTGGCGCCGTGCAAGCTGGTTGAGTTTACCGGCGGTGAGCCGATGCTGCAGGCCAAGGAATTGCTGCCGCTGATGGATCGTCTGCTGGCTCAGGGTTACACGCTGATGATGGAAACCAGCGGTGAGCGTCCGCTGGACCTGGTGCCGAAGGCCGTGCACAAGATTGTGGATGTGAAGTGCCCGGGGGCGGGGTCGGCTGCGAACAGTTTTCGGCTGGAGAATCTTGCTGCGTTGACGCCTGACGATGAGATCAAATTTGTTCTCAGCCATCGCGAGGACTACGAGTTTGCGAAAAGCTTTATGGCCGAGCACGACCTGCGTGCCAAGGTCGGCGGGATACTGTTGAGCCCGGCGTTTTCAAAGTCGCCAAGCCCGTTCCGGACTACCGAAAACGCTACCCTGGACCCCCGTACGCTGGTCGAGTGGATGATGGCGGATGGTGTGGATGCGCGGCTTTCACTGCAGATCCACAAGTTCATCTGGGAGCCGCTGAAGAAGGGCGTTTAGGCACTTTCTTCGGGTGCGAGAAGAGTTGGCATAAGGCGTTGGCGGCGAACTTTTTCGGCGACAAATGTGTTTGCTGCTTTGTCGTAGGCGTACCTCTTTTCACAGTTGGCACAGATCGCATGAACCGTCCGTTCCGCGAGGCGGAAGCGCACGCCGGGGTTATCGCGGTGAAGCTGCTCGATCATGGCTTGGTGCTCGGCGCCGGCGCGGTCGAGTGAGGCCTGGCCCAGGATCTGCCCGCAAGCTTCACAGGAAAAATTCAACGCGGTTGCGACCTGGCGTTTCTGTTCTCGGCCAACCTGCCAGAAGGCATAGGGGACCAGCACCGGGCTGAGCAGCACCGCTCCGGAAAGAGCCAGAATGACGAGCGGCATGGGAGTTTCTTTTCGCCTTGCTGCCATGGCGGTAAGATGCAGCCATGCCGCAAGTTGTGAAAATTGTCGTCGTGACCGCGTTTGAGCCGAGCGAAACGAGCCCGGTTCCGGGGGAGATCCGCAAGTGGTGCGAGGGCCTAGGACTGAACGAGCGTGTCCCGTTTGCGCATGGCTACCAGGCGCTTTACAGCGATGGTGCTTGCGTTCTGGGCATTGTTACGGGCATGGGTTCGGTGCGGGCGGCGGCTTCGATCATGGCGTTGGGCATGGATCCTCGATTCGATTTGACCCAGGCTTTCTGGGTGGTGAGCGGCGTGGCTGGGGTGGACCCGGCGCGAACTTCGCTGGGCTCCGTGGTGCTGCCGGAGTGGGTTGTGGATGGGAATCTGGCGCATGAAATTGATCCGCGGGAGATTCCTTCGGAGTGGCCGGATGGGCTGGTGGCGATTGGCAAGACTACCCCCTACCAGTTGCCGCGGGCGGCTCGGTTCAATGGGGACGATGGGATTGTGTTTCGGTTGAACGCCGCGCTGGTGGGCTGGGCGTTTGGGTTGGCAAAGGATGTTGAGCTGGTGGACCGCGAGAATATGGCGGCGCGGCGGTTGCAATTTGAGCCGGCCGAGACGGCGCATCGTGCGCCGCATGTGGTGCGGGGCGATGAGCTTTCGTCGGCTACGTTCTGGCATGGACGGTTGCTGAGTGAGCGGGCTCGGCGATGGGTTGAGTATCAGACCGAAGGGCTTGGGAATTACTGTGTGACTGCGATGGAAGACACTGGGACGCTGCAGTCGCTGACGTTTCTGGCGGCGGCTGGGCGGGTGGATTTTGCGCGGGTGCTGATCGTGCGGGCGGCTTCGAACTTCGACCAGCAGCGGCCGGAGATCTCGGCGGCGGAGAGCCTGGTGGAGACGAATGTGACGACTTATTCGGCTTACCTGCCGGCGCTTGAGAATGCTTACCGGGTGGGGGCTTGGATTGTAGAGGGGTTGCTGGCGGGGTGGCCCCTCCCCCCCCCGGGTCAGGTCCTAAAGTCTTCAAAGCATGAGAGTTAGGTCTGGACTTCCGTGCAAAGATACGAGCCGTCATCCGGGGGGATGGCGGCTCGCTTTTCTTTAGCTCTGTTACTAGTATATCGGGTGGCCAGGGGTGATTATGCCAACTATTTTACAGGGCTAAGTGGTTGTTTCGCCTGGAGTTAGAAGGTTGTGGCTGGTGGTCGGGGCTTGACATGCGGATTTGCTGGGATTTTTGGAAGAAGAGATTTGGGCCGGGGGGTGAGGCTTGTTCTTTCTGGTTTCCCGTTGCTCGTTGTGAGTTGCTGCCTAGTGGTTAGTCGCTGGTTTTGGTGTAGGAGCGGTTGCGCCAGGTGACCTGGCCTCCGCGGAGTTTGCGGGCGAGGGAGTACCACTGGACGGCTAGCATGACGAGGATGCCGACGGGGTGGAGGAGGGCGGAGCGCCAGTCCTGGCGGAAGCGTCGGGCGGCCAGGATGCGGGGGAGCCAGGCGGCGATCAAGAAGGGAAGGCTGAAAATCAGCGCGACGAACCCCATAAGAAAAACATTATCGTCATCGACTTGGCTCCATTCGATGGCTTTGAAGGGAATCAAGAGAAGAAAGACGAAGGGCAGGACTTGGCCAAGGATGAGGATTATTGAGATGGGGACGATGCGTCCTGGAACGGCTATGCCTTCGGTGGCGTTTTTGGCGAGGCCTTGCCAGGTGCCCCGGGTGTTGGTGTACATGCGGACGCTGGCGAGGGGGGTTAGGTCGGCGAGGTCGGTGGGGTAGCCGTGCTCGCGGAAGAGGCGGGGGAGGCGGAGGCCGTCGTGCATGGTGAGCTTGATGCCGGAATGGCCGCCGGTTTTGAAGTAGGCTTCGCGGTCGCAGAGGAAGAACTGGCCACAGCCGGCGGCGAAGGCGGGATTGGTGGTCTTGCGCATGCGGGAGAGGGGGAGGAAGCCCAGGAGGACGAAGTGGATGAGGGGGATGAGGAGCCACTCGAGGGGGGAGCCGGTGAGCTGGCGGGGGAAGCCGGAGACTAGGGCTGGGGCTGGGTCGTTTCCTGCCGGAAACGATACCCCACCCTTCGGATGAGGCCCGAAGGATGGGGCACCCGGCTGGGGGGAGTTGGAGGTTTGAGGCTGACGGAGAGGAGTGCGGTCGTTTCCTTGCGGAAACGATACCCCACCCTTCGGATGAGGCTCGAAGGATGGGGCACCCGGCTGGGGGGAGTTGGAGGTTTGAGGCTGACGGAGAGGAGTGCGGTCGTTTCCTGCCGGAAACGATACCCCACCCTTCGGATGAGGCTCGAAGGATGGGGCACCCGATGTTTGGGGTGGGTTGGAGGTTTGAGGCTGACGGAGAGGGGTGGGGTCGTTTCCTTGCGGAAACGATACCCCACCCTTCGGATGAGGCTCGAAGGATGGGGCACCCGGCTGGGGGGAGCCCGAACTGGATTGCGGAGATTGAGACCCAGGTCTCAGGTGCGAGACCTGGGGGACCCGGTTTTGTTCCTGTCCCTGAGTGTTTGTTTGGGTGAGGAAGGTGGCCATGCGGGCGATGCAGTCGGGGTGGAGGCGGACGTCGGCGTCGATGAAGCAGAGGATGGGGTTGCGGGCGGCGTTGGCCAGGGCCCAGCAGGCGTGTTGCTTGCCGTTCCAGCCGGGGGGGAGTGGGGGGGCTTGCTCGTAGCGGACGCGGGGGTCGGTGAAGGATTGGATGATCTGGGCGGTGTTGTCGGTGGAGGCGTCGTCCATGAGGACTAATTCGAAGGGGATGTTGGCCGTGAGGAGTGCGGTGCGGATGGCTTCGGCGATGCCTTCGGCTTCGTTGCGGGCGGGGATCAGGATGGAGACGGCGGGGAGGTTTTCTGCGGGGTCAGGTGGGGGCGTGTAGAGGCGGAGGTTGTAGCAGAAGAGGGCGCAGGGGATCGCGGCGGTGAGGAAGGAGAGGATGAGGAGGGCGAGGAGCATAGGGGCGGTGTGGGACATGACAGCCTGGGGCAGTGGGACTTTGCTGGGTCTATGGGGATGACAAATAAAATTCGGCTACCAGAGGGGGAGGCGGGTGAAGTTTGCGGGGTTTCGGGTGAGGACCTGGGCTTTGAGGTCTTGCATGGTTTGGGTTAGAGCCTGCTCTAAATTTTCTGTGGTGGGGGTGGCGGTGACGGGGGGGCCGAAGTGGGCGAAGGCTACGGGGAGGCGGGAGTTCCAGGGGGTGTACTCGGTGGCGAGGGGGAGGATGGTGCAGGCCGGGAAGCGCTGGGCTAGAACTGCGAGGCCGGGTTTGAAGGCGAGGGGGAGCTCGCGGATGTCGGCGAAACGGCCCTGGGGGGTGATCCAGAGGACGCCGTTTTGCTTTGCGATTTCAGCGCTGGTTTTGAGGAACTGGCGGGCGCCGCGGGGGGTGGCGATGTCGACGGGGAAGATGCCGATTTTGCTGAGGAGGAAGTTATGAGCGAGGGACGCCTCGTCCATAGGGGCGTAGTGGTTGCGGTTTGGGGCGAGTTTCATGGCCAGCAGGACGGCGATCATGGGGTCCCACCAGGAGCTGTGATTGCCGTAGATGAGGATGGGTTTTGTGGGGTCGGCCTGGCGGAACGGGGCGGTGTTGAGAGTGAGGACCTGGTCGAAATGGAGGTGGAACCAGACGCGCGTGATGAGGCGGAAGAAGGTGAGGGTGGGGCTCGAGATGGTGGGGGCGGGCACTCTGTTTGAGGGTACAGGATGGAGATGCAGGTGTTTCGACTGCGTCCACCGGAGGGGCTGGTGGACTTCGCTCAGGATGACAATATTTGTGGATTGATGGAGCCTGGTGGCGGGTCCCAGGAGATGCAGGTCCTTCGACTTCGCTCAGGATGACAATTTTGGGGCGGGTGTGTGGGAGTGCGGTCGTTTCCTTCGGGAAACGATACCCCACCCTTTCGATAAAGCCGAAAGGATGGGGCACCCGGTTGTGGCTACGGTGGGACCCACCCTAGCTTCGCGAGGATGGGGCACCCGGTTGTGGCTACGGTTTGGTCGTTGTGGCGGTTTGAAACCCAGGTCTCAGAAGCGAGACCTGGGGCACCCGGAGTTGGGGTGGGTAGAAGATTAGGCGGCGAATTTGGCTTTGCTGTCCTGGTCCAGGGAGTCGGCGGCGATCCAGCCGGACATCATGACCATGGGCATGCCGGGGCCGGGGTGGGCGGCGCCGCCGGCGAGGTAGAGGCCGGGGAGGTCCTTTGAGCGGTTGGCGGGTTTGAAGGCGCCGTTCAGCATGCCGTGAGAGCTGATGCCGTAGATGGCGCCGTCGAGGACGCGGTAGCGGTCGTGGATGTCCTGCGGGGTGAGGTGGTGCTCGAAGACGATGCGGTCTTCGATGTCGGTGAGGCCGGCGGTGCGCTTGAGTTTGTCGAGGATGACCTGGCGGTAGGCGGGGAACATCTTGTTCCAGTCCTGGCCGGGGCGCAGGTAGGGGGCGTGGACGAGAACGTAGAGGGCCTCGCCGCCTTCTGGCGCGGACGATGGGTCTGACTGGGAGGTTGCGGCGAGGTAGCAGGTGGGGTCCGGGGCCGGGATGCCGAGGTCATAGATGGCGTGGAATTCCTCGTGCGGGTCGCGGGAGAAGACGAAGTCGTGGTGGGCGAGGTGGTCATAGCGCTTGTTGAGGCCGAGGTAGAGGACGACGCCGGAGCAGGCGGCCTCGTAGGAGCGCTTGTGCATGAACTCGCGGCCGACGGGGCCGCCGACGAGCTCGGTGTGGGTGCGGACGGCGTCGGAGTTCGAGACGACGGCGTCAAACTTGTACTGCTGGCCGCGGGTGGTAACGAGGCCGGTGACCTTGCCGTGGCCGCCGGTGTTGGGGATGTTGGTGGTGATCTGGGCGATGTCGGTGTCGGTGTGGAACTGGACGCCGAGCTCTGTGCCGAGCTTGACCAGGCCTTCGGGGACCGAGCGCGTGCCGCCCATGGGGTACCAGATGCCTTCTTCCATTTGCATGTGGCCGATGGCGCAGAGGATGGCGGGGGAGGAGTCAGGCGAGCTGCCGACGTACTGGACGAAGTGGTCGAGCATCTGCGCGGTGTTGGGGTCGGGGATGTTTTCGCGGATGACTTCGGCAACGGACTTGCCGAGACGCATGCGCATGACGTCGCGCAGGACCTTGAGGTCGAAGGCGCCTTTGACGTCCATGGTGTCGCGCATGGAGCCGATGGAGCGCCAGAAGAAGAAGCGGTCGGAGATGGAGTGGAGCTGCTCTGACTGCTCGAGGAATTTGAGGTAGCCGGCACCCATTTTGGGCCAGATTTTTTCAAGCGACGCGGCCATTTCGCGGGCGTTGTCGCGCAGGTCAATCTGCTGGCCGTCTTCAAAGAAGCAGCGCCACTGCGGGTCCAGGCGGACCATGGGGATGTAGTCTTCCATCTTCTTGCCGGCTTCCTCAAAGACCTTGCGGAGGACGCTGGGCTGGATCAGGATGGTGGGACCCATGTCGAAACGGAAGCCTTTTTCCTTGAGCTGGGCTGCCTTGCCGCCGAGCCAGGGGTTCTTTTCGAAGACGGATACCTGATGGCCGCGCGCGGCGAGGGTGCATGCGGCGGAAAGGCCGGCGAGTCCGCTTCCTACGATTCCTACGTTCATTGCTGCTCCTTGAGGCTTTAGTGGTGGTGGTGCGAGCTGCGGATCCCCTGCGGGGATGACGAACAAAATTGCCGCATGGACGGCGCTTATCGCGGCATGGATTTTGCGGCGGCGATGAGTTTACGGAGGCCGGCGTAGCGTTGTGACCAGGTGGCGGCGTGGGTGAGCTCGATGAGGCCGGTGAAGAGGGATTCGTGGGCCGGGGTGGTGGGTTGGAAGTGGCGGTAATTCTTGTTGCTGCGGCGGGTGGTGGTTTTGGCGTAGGTGAGTTCGAGGAGGCCCTCGCGGCCGCGCGTGGTGCCGAAGCCGGATTCGCCGCGGCCGCCAAAGGGGATGCGCGGGTCAGCGGTGGGGACGATGAGGTCGTTGAGGAGGATGGTGGGGGAGGCGAGGTTGCGGGCTAGCCAGTCGGTTTGGGGGGGCAGGCCGAAGATGGCGGCGGTCAGGGAGAGGGGGGATTGGCGGTGGATTTCTACGGCGTGCTCGGGCGAGGTGGCGCGGAGTATGGAGAGGATGGGGTAGAAGATGTCGGAGCGGGTGATGGCCATGTCCGGCGTGGCGTTGAGGATGAGGAAGGGGTGGCCGGGGGTGCCGTGGACGGTGGCTCCGGCTGCAGTGGCGGCTTCGAGCAATGCGGTGGGCGGAGGGGTGCTGATTGCGGGGAGCGCGGGGAGGGACTGGCGGAGGAGATTGAGGAGAGTTTGGTGGGTGGGGTGGAGACTTGTGGCGGCGGACGCAACCCACCTCTCAGAATCGAGAGGTGGGGCACCCAGATCCTTGGTGCGGTAGAGGTTGTAGGTGGTGGGTGGGGTGGCGACGAGGATGAGGCGGCGGGGGGCCATGCAGGTTTGGCTGCCGTTCAGGCGGAGGCCGAAGAGGAGGGCGTCGGCGACGAGTTTTGGGTCGGCGGTGGGTAGGACGAGGACGGCGTCGCAGCCGGAAAGCTCGGCGGTGACGGGGGTGAGGGTGTCTGCGGCGGCGTGGAGAACCTGTTGGCCGGTCTGGGCGCTGCCGGTGAAGAGGACTTTAGCTGGCTTTCGAGCCAATTCCTGCTGGGCGGCTTCGGTGGTGTCCTCGGTGATGCGGAGTATGCCTTGAGGAAGGCCGGCCTGGGCCAGTAGCTGGGCGAAGAAGCCGGCTACGGGTTTGCCGCCGCGGCCGGGTTTCCAGACAACCGAGTTGCCGGCGGCGAGGGCCTGGACGGCCTGGACGCCGGGAAGCAGCAGGGGGTAGTTGAAGGGGGCGAGGATGAGGATGTCGCCGAAGGGGATACGCTCGATAGTGGTGGAAAGACCGGAAAGCCAAAAGGGAAGGCCGCGCTTGCCGAGGCGGCGCGGGGCAAGAATTTGCCTGGCTTCCTGCTCCAGGAATTTGATGGCGGCCAGCAGGGGGAGGACTTCGGCGGCGAGGGAGTCGGCGCGGGTGCGGGGGAGGCTGGCTGGAATGGTGTCGGCCAGCGCGGTGGCGTTGGCGGCCAGCAGATGGCGAAAGCGGCGCAGGACGCGGAGGCGGGCGGCGATGGGCAGCTCGGGCCAGGGGGCTACGTGGCGGTTGAGAAGGGCCGGGGCTGAAGGGCCTTTCCGCAGGGGCGAAGTCGTCAGAGGGCCAGCGCCCCCTGCTTCCACCGTTTCTGGCTCTACGGTGGTGGTGGGCATGGTTAGGAGGGGGCTCCTACGAGCTCGCGGAGGGAGGACTCAGAGGGCTCGGCAGACCACTGGGGATCGATTTTGAGGTCTTCAAGGAGCAGTCGCGAGGTGATGCGGGCTGACTCGAAGATGACGGGGAGGCCGGAGCCGGGGTGCGTTCCGCCGCCTACGAGGTACATCTGATCGATGTCTTCAAAGCGGTTGTGGGGGCGCAGGTGCAGCATCTGGTCGAGCGAGTGGGCCATGGAGAACGTGGCGCCCTTGTAGAGGTCAAAGTCGGCGGCCCAACCCTGCGGGGTCAGGATTTTTTCGGTGACGACGCGCTCTTCCACGTTGTGCAGGCCGATTTTAGCCATCTGCTCGAAGGCGATTTTGCGGTAGCGCGGGGTTTCCTTCGCCCAGTCGATGGAGCCGGTGTTATGCGTGACCGGCAGCAGGACGTAGAGGGTCGAGTGGCCCTCGGGGGCGAGCGTGGGGTCCGTGACGGAGGCGTTCTGAACGTAAAAGCTGGGCTGATCGGAGAGCGTGTGGTTCTGCTCGATGTCTTTGAGGTTTTGCTTGTAGTTCTCGGCCAGATAGATGGTGTGGTGCGAGACGTCGTCAAAGCGGCCCTTGATGCCGAGATACATCATGAAGGTGCTGCAGGAGTACTTCTTTTTGGCGAGGGTTTTGTCGGTCCACTTCTTGCGTTGATTGTCCGGGATCAGGCGGCGCATGGCTCCGGCAAAGTCGGCGTTGACGACGACGGCGTCGGCTTCCAGGTGGCGCTTGCTGGTGCGGACGCCCGTGGCTTTTCCACCGGAAATCTCTACCTTTTCGACAGGCTCATCCAGCAGGATTTCCACGCCCATTTCAGTCGCGATGCGAGCCATGGCTTTGGTGACTGCGCCGCAGCCGCCGGTGGGGTGAAAGACGCCGTGCTCGTACTCGAGGAAACTGAGGATGGAGAACAGCGACGGGCAGCGGAACGGGCTCATGCCGAGGTACTTGGACTGGAAGCTGAAGCCGAGGCGGATGCGCTCGTCTTTGAAGTGCATTTGCAGGTCGTCGTCCAGGGATTTCCAGGGGGCCAGCAGCGGGAGCAGCTTGAGCATTTCCGGCTTGGCGAGGTCTTTCCAGGACTCAAAGGGTGACTGCAGGAAGGGCAGGAACTTTTCCAGCTTGTTGCGATTGTGCGTGATGAAGTGGTGGAAGCGCCCGGCGTCCTCTGGCGAGATGGCAGCGATGGCCTTGGTCATGCGCTCGACATTGGGGGTGGCGAGGAGCTCTCCGCCGGCGCCGAACACCAGGCGATATTGCGGGTCGAGGCGCGTCATGGGGACTTCGCGGTCGAGGTCGTAGCCGGCTGCGGCGAAGATCTCTTTGAGCACACGCGGGTAGAGGAAGAAGGTGGGGCCGATGTCGAAGTTGAAGCCATCCTGCTGAAGCGTGGAGGTGCGTCCTCCGGGCTGCGGATTCTTCTCAACGATGGTTACTTGTACGCCTGACTTTGCTAGTAGAAGTGATGCGGCCAAGCCGCCTGGTCCAGCTCCAACGATTACTGCACGACGCGGTTGCTTCGACATTCAGCGGCTGCCCCTGTCTTGATCTGAAGTTGATTATAGGAGCGTGAACCGTGGGCGCGGGGTTGTGCCATTGGTGTGGTGAAAACCGCGTGGGCTGGGTGTGGCGAGGTGAAGGCTCCAAAAAGGTCCGCGCAAGCGAGCTAGGATAGAGAGATGAGTTGGCCCCTTCCCTCGCTTACAGCGCTTGAATCTGCGGCGACGCTGATCTACCGGCACATGCCGCCGACCCCGCAATATAACTGGCCTTTGCTGGACCGCGCGGCCGGAACCGAAGTGTGGGTGAAGCACGAGAACCATACGCCGGTGGGCGCTTTCAAGATTCGCGGCGGACTGGTCTATATGGATGCGTTGAAGGCGCGGGAGCCCGGGGTGCGGGGCGTGGTGGGTGCGACGCGCGGCAATCACGGGCAATCGATGGGCTTTGCGGCGCGCATCAGCGGGATCCCCGCGACGGTGTTTGTGCCGGAGGGCAACAGCCCGGAAAAGAATGCGGCCATGCAGGCGCTGGGCGTGACGTTGATCGTAGGTGGAGCGGATTTTCAGGAAGCCTGCGAACACGCGAAGGTTTATGCGGAAGACAATGGGCTGCATCGGCTGCCGTCTTTGGCACCGGAGCTGGTAGCGGGCGTGGGGACGTATGCGATGGAGTTTTTTCGTGGGTCGCCGGCGCTCGATACGGTGTATGTGCCGATTGGGATGGGGTCCGGGATCTGCGGCGTGATGGCTGCGCGGGATGCGCTGGGGCTGGCGACGAAGGTGGTCGGGGTGGTGTCGAGTGGGGCGCCGGCTTACAAGCTATCGTTTGAAGCGGGGCACAGGATTGAGCATGAAGTGACGACAGTGCTGGCTGATGGACTGGCATGCCGGGCGCCGAGCGAGCATACGCTGCGGCATCTGGCTGGTGGCTGTGAACGGGTGATTGCGGTTGATGAGGATGAAGTTGGGAATGCCATGCGGACGCTGTTTACCGCGACGCATAATGCGGCGGAGGGCGCGGGTGCTGCTTCGTTTGCGGCGTTGCTGCAGGAAAAGGAGAGGATGGCAGGGAAGCGGGTGGGAGTGATTTTGTGCGGCGGGAACGTGGATGCGGATATGTTTGCGCAGGTGCTGCCTGGCTAGTGCAGGCATTCTGCGAGTGCGTGCAAGGCCAGCTTGAGGGCAAACCACAGGACGCCGCAAGCTAGTTCCAAAAGCTCTGCGCGGATGAGCTCGGCTATGAAAGAGCACATGTAGCCGTGGTCTTTATCGGGCTGGGTACGCGTGATCTTTGGGCTCAGCCCTGACTCGATCATGGGAGGAGTTTACGCCTGCGGACTGTGCTTTGGGCTAGGGGATCAGGAATTTGAAGAGGAAGATGACGAACTTTATTGGCAATCCAAACTTCAGGAATTTGATCTCATCGGTTTCGCTGAGGCTTGCCTCGCCTGGGACGAAGGTGCTCGTGAATTGCAGGTAGGGTCGCCTGGGTGGGTCGTTGCGTCCGACCATTTTGTAGGGGGCGAAGGCTGCCTGGGCGCGGGCGCAGGACTCGCAGCCTTGGGTCAGGGTAGGGTGATCGGGGCAGTGCGGGTTAGCGGCGGTGGACGGGTGGGTTGGGGTCAACATCGCACCTGGTGGGATTTGATGAAGAGCGGGTTCCGGGGGCTGAAGCCCGGATGGTGGCTGGGTTTTGGTGTTTCGAGGCTGAAGCCTCGACCGATCTTAGAAGCGAAAGCAGAGCCCCTTCGGGGATGACAACCAAAAGGGCGAAGCAGGTCCCCGGGGATGACAGGCAATCAGGGCGACGGCAGATGCTCATCGGAGGAGCTATGCTTTGGTGGCCTTCAGGACCATGCTCTTCCACAGGTACGGCAGGCGGCCGGAGCCGGCGAACTCTACGTCTTTGAAGCCGAGTTCATTCAGTGCCTGGGTGAGGGTTTTGCGCGACCAGAATTTTACGTGGCCGTGGTCCCACAACACCGTGAAGTGCTGATCCATTTTGCCGGTGATGGCGAGCATGAGGTTCTTGAGGTAGCCGTGGTACGGCGTGCTCAGGATGATGGTGCCGCCGGGCTTGAGCAGCGCGTTGCAATTGGCGAGGAAGCCGCGGGGGTCGTAGAGGTGCTCGACGACTTCTGTGGAGATGATGACGTCGACCTGCCCGGCGGTTTCGAGGATGTCGCCCGTGGGGGCGGAGGCGTCTGCGAGGAACCACTGAATGTCGGGGAAATTTTCGCGCGCGACTTCGATGCCGGTCGGCGAAAAGTCACTGCCGTAGAGTTTCCACTGGCGGTTGCGGAAGTTTGCCAGAAAGGTTCCGTTGCCGCAACCTAGGTCAAGAACGGCGGCGCCGGCAGGAGTGTTTTTGAGGAATTTACTAACGATTGGCAGCAGGTAAGCGTGGCTTGCGTCTGGGTTCGCTGCTCGATATTCGTAGCTGATTCCGGGCATACGCCTATAGTACGTGGCTTTACGCTCCTGCGAAGGCCTGGCCGGGGAATTTTGAGCGGCTGCTTATTTCCCCCCGGCGCGCACTCCGAACGCCCGCACTGCCTGATATTCTGGACGTAGCGAAATTACCTCTTTTGGAGAGAATTACTTATGGCGACAGCGACGATTGGCGATGTGAAGAAGAGCCTGGCGAAAGAATACAAAGTAGCGGATATTTCGCTCGCGGAGTTTGGCCGCAAGGAGATCGAAATCGCCGAGCAGGAGATGCCCGGTTTGATGTCGATTCGGCGCAAGTACGCCGCGGGCCGTCCGCTTGAAGGCGTTCGCATTACGGGCTCGCTGCACATGACGATTCAGACTGCCGTTTTGATTGAGACGATGGTCGACCTGGGCGCGGATGTACGCTGGGCCAGCTGCAATATCTTCTCCACCCAGGACCACGCTGCTGCCGCGATTGCCGCCGCCGGCGTTCCGGTCTTCGCGTGGAAGGGTGAAACGCTTGAGGAGTTCTGGTGGTGCACGAACGAAGCGCTCAGCTTCCCGGACGGCAAGGGTGGCCTGCTCGGACCGCAGCTGGTGATTGATGACGGCGGCGACGTGACCCTGCTGATCCACAAGGGCTATGAAATGGAGCACGGCGATAAGTGGGTTGATGGACCCTCGAGCTCGCAGGAAGAAGGCGTGATCAAGGACCTGATGAAGGCCGTGCACGCCAAGTACCCGAACCGCTGGACGGATACGGCCAAGGAATGGCGCGGCGTCTCAGAAGAGACGACGACCGGCGTCCACCGCCTGTACAAGATGAAGGAAAAGGGCACTCTGCTGGTTCCGGCCATCAACGTGAACGACTCTGTGACGAAGTCCAAGTTTGACAATCTTTATGGCTGCCGTGAATCGCTGGTCGACGGCATCAAGCGCGCGACGGACGTGATGATCGCCGGCAAGGTTGCGGTGGTTTGCGGCTTTGGCGATGTCGGCAAGGGCTCGGCTGCCTCGCTGCGTGGTCTTGGCGCGCGCGTGGTGATCACGGAAATCGATCCGATCAATGCGCTGCAGGCGGCCATTGAAGGCTACGAAGTGACGACGCTTGAAGAGACGCTGGGCCGTGCGGACATCTACGTGACCGCTACCGGTAACGTCGATATCATCACGCTCGAGCACATGAAGCTGATGAAGGATCAGGCAATCGTTTGCAACATCGGCCACTTCGATAACGAGATCCAGATGGAGCCGTTGATGGCTTCCGGCGCGACGTGCCTGAACATCAAGCCGCAGGTCGACAAGTACACGTTTGAGACCGGCAATTCGATCTTCATCCTGGCGGAAGGCCGCCTGGTCAACCTGGGCTGCGCGACCGGTCACCCGAGCTTCGTGATGAGCGCCAGCTTCGCCAACCAGACGCTTGCCCAGCTTGACCTGTGGGAGAACAAGGACAAGTACGCGAACGACATCTTTATCCTGCCGAAGAAGCTGGACGAGGAAGTTGCGCGGCTGCACCTGGAGAAGATCGGCGTCAAGCTGACGACGCTTTCGTCGAAGCAGGCGAACTACCTGGGCGTGGCTGTGGATGGGCCTTACAAGGCTGATCTGTACCGCTACTAAGCTGCACACAGCAAAAGCCCCGGTCGATGACCGGGGCTTTTGCGTGCGCGGAATGCTAGCGCCTGGGGGCGACGCGGGCGTTGTGTTTGTCGCGATCAATGCGGCGGGACTCAGCGTTCTGCTGCTTGTCCAGCGTCTTTTTGTCGGACTTGGTGAGCTTGCCGTTATCCTGTGCGCGCATGCCTTTTTCTTCCTTGTTGATGCCGGCTTCCTGATGCTCCAGGTGGCTGGTTTCGCCGGGCGTTAACTGGCCGCTTTTTACGCCGCCGGCGATGCGATTCTGTTGATCGACCTTGCGGTTGGCGATGGTCTTGCTGGTGGCCTTGGCTGGCGGCAGCGTGGGCGCCGGGGGAGTGACGGTCTGGGCAAAAACAGCGGCGGGGGCAAGGACGAGGGCGGCGGCGAGCAGTGCGTTGGTAAGCTTCATGGTGGTGGTCTCCGGTGTTTCTTTTCTATTGCTTAGGCCTTGCGGCCACTGCGTACGGAAGAGTAGACACAGGCTTGCGGAGCGTGTTGCGCTGGTTGCGAGAAGTATATTTTCGGGCGATTGCGCGACATTTTTGCGGCTTCCGGGTCGGCGCGCGGCCGCCTTCGGAAGTCACGTAGTCGCTCCGGCGCGCTATACTTGCGGCACTCATGCGCCTTCGGAACCTGCTTCTTCTGCCCTTGCTGGCTACGCCTTTTGCTTCCACGCAGTCAACCAGCGCGGGCCTGCGGACGGTGCGCCAGGCGAACTCGAACCCCAGTGGATATCCACCGCATGGCGGGTCGTGGAGCCCGGACTCGCGGCTGTTTACGTTTCAGGCCTCGGACGATAAAGTCGCCAATGCGACGCCGGGGGACATCGTCGCAATCGAGGCTGCGACGGGCCGTGCTTTTGTGCTGGTGAGAGCTGCCCAGTTGGCCGCGCTGCCCGCTCCGCCGATCAATGAGAAAGACCAGGATCATCGCAACCGGTACAGCATGTCCGGCTACCTTTGGGCGGATGACTCGAAGCATCTTGTGATCGATAACGGCGGGCCAATTTACCTGTTTGATATCGCGACGGGCAAGGGGACGCTGGTCGTCGACACCCACAACGGGTCTGGGGCGGACCCAAAGTTTTCGCCAGATGCGAAGTCGGTCTCGTACCTGCGCGGGCACAATTTGTACGTGCATTCCGTAGCGGGCGGAGGGGAAGTTGCGCTGACAAATACGACTCCGGACACGCTGCTGAACGGCGAAGTGGACTGGGTGTATCTGGAGGAGATGGAGGTCCGGAGCAACTACTTCTGGTCGCCGGATTCAGCACGCCTAGCCTACCTGCAGATGGATGAGGCGAGGGTGCCGCAGTACCCCATCACGGACTACGTCCCGGTGCATGCGACGGTGGATTACCAGCGGTTTCCGCAGCCCGGGGACCCAAATCCGGCAGTGCGGGTGGGCGTCGTAAGCGCGGCGGGCGGGGCTACGAAGTTTATTGATCTGCCGTTCAGCCAAAACAACGATTACATTCCGCGCTTTGGCTGGGTTGACGCGAGGACGATCTATGTTGAGGTGCTGACCCGTGACCACCAGCACCTGAAGCTTTACCTTGCAGACGTAGCTACGGGTCGGGTCAAGCTGATCCACGAAGAAACCGATGCCAAGTACCTGGAAGACAATTACGATGTCACGTTTCTGCCGGGCAGGTTCTTCTTTACCAGCTGGAAGGACGGCCACACTCACCTCTACCTCGGTAAATTCAGCACCGCTACCCAACTCGACGGTGAGACAGAGTTCTTGCAACTCACGAAGGGCGACTACGAGGTATCGTCGCCGGAGTTCCATGCGGGCACGTTTTACTACAACTCCACCAAGTCCGGAGTGGCTGAGCAGCAGCTCTACTCCCCGCAGGGCGGAGACGTAAGTTACCTGCGCAAACTCACGCCCGCTCCCGGCACGCACGAGACCAATATTTCCCCGGATGGCGCGCACTTCATCGACATCGCCAGCAGCGATATGACCCCGCCTGTGGCGAGCCTCTGCACGACGGCCACGACCACCTGCAAGACCTTCTGGGAGTCGAACCCGCTGGTGCCTGCGGCCGGCGTGACTACCCGTCGCGTTACCTTCACCGCTGCGGACGGCAAGACGCCGCTTTACGGCATCCTCACCGAGCCGGCCGGAGCCAAGAACAAGTCGGTGCCAATCGTTCTGAACCCGTACGGCGGCCCGCTGCCTTACCTGGAGCTCAAGAATCAGTGGTCATACTCGCAGCTATTTGACGAGGTGATGGCGCAGCATGGGTTCGCCATTCTGCACGTTGAAAACCGGGGGCAGGGCGGGCGTGGGCGGGAATTCGAGCAGGCCAACTATCGCAACTTCGGGCCGGTGCAGTTTTCGGATCAGCTGGCGGCGCTGGACCAGCTGCTCGCCAGCGACAAGGAGCTCGACCCGGCGCGCGTAGGCTGGTGGGGCTGGTCGTGGGGCGGCACGTTTACGCTCTATGCGATGACCCATACGGACCGCATCAAGGCCGGCGTTGCGGTCGCGCCCAACGGCGATTTCCGCGACTACGACACCATCTACACGGAGCGCTATCTGGGGCTGCCAACCGAGAATCAGCAGGCCTATGACACTGCCTCAAACGTGCTGAACGCACCCAAGCTGAAAGGCCGGATCCTGCTCGCGCAGGGCACGGGCGACGACAACGTCCACATGGCCAATACGCTGCAATTGCTGGACCCGTTTATTGAAGCCGGCATCCCGTATGACCTGCAGTTGTTTCCGCGCAAGACACATTCCATCGCGGGGTATCCGGCGCGGAATGAGCTTTTCAACCGTATCCTGGCTCACTTTGAGATGTATTTAAAATGATGGTTGCATCCCACTCATCGCAAAAAGCGCGATGAATGGGGCACGCTGCACCCGCTTGGTGTGGAACGTTAGGACGGCGGATTCCCTTTGGGGAAGACAAAGATAAATAGGCAGGGGTTCTGACGGTAGCGCAACCGGCCTGGCATGGACTAATTACTGGCGGGGCCGGCTGCGGGAACAACCTTGGGCAGGCGGAGGACGGTGGGATCTTCCTTTAGTTTGGGGTCCGCAATCGGCATCGACGCGCCGCCTGAGCGGATGAAATAGTTTTTGCCCGGCACCTTGATCGTCATGGGGTGAACGCCGGCGGTCAACTCGTCAGACCTTTTGAACTCAACGATGTACCGGGCCCTGAGCAGCTCCGTCATGTTCAGCAGCCGCGCACTCACGTTCGCGTCGTTGGCCGTCAGCATCAGGCCGCCGCTGATTTGGCAGAAGGTATCCATCGCGGGGTCGAATGGGCCGGAGCGACTGTTCGTTCCGCCAGGCTGGCCGCGGGTTGGGTTGTTGCTCAACAACGCCATGCCAAACACGGTCGTTCCAAAATGAGTCATGCCACTCGCCGCGCCGGCCCAGTCAATCTTGCTGCCGGTGTCTGCTCCGTTGGTCACAGCCAGGATGACCCTGCGCCCTGGCACCTCTTTCAGAGATTTCGCGATGACCATTAGCGTGTCACGCAACGGCAGCTTATCCGCGCACGCTCCGCGGGTTTTCCCGCCGTGTAGATCGGCCGATTTCAGCGCGTTTTCGAGCCCCAGCTTCAGCGTTTCCTTGTCGGCGGGAGCGTCGTTCAGCGTTTTGACCAGGCCGCAATCCATTGCGTAGATTGAAACACGATCGTGCGCGCGCAGGCCCCGGCCGACCAGCAGCGGCAGCGACCACTTCAGCTCGTGCAGCAGCTCCGCCTGGCTGCCGCTGGCGTCCAGCAGCACCGCCAGTGAGATGGGGTCCTCGCCTTCGACGCGGGCACGCGTCACCAGCATCGGCTGGGCACCATCGAGCGTGACTGCGAATTTGGGGTGGGTCTTTTCCTGCACCGGCAGGCCCGCTTCGTCGAGCACCAGGGTCGGAATCTGGATCGTATTCGTAAAGACCCGCAGCGTGTGCACCGGCGGCGCTTGCGGCTCCCTTTGGGTTTCTTGCGCGCGCGCGCCGGCGACAAACATCAGAATCAGCAGCGCCGCCAAAAGCCTCATGCCAGCAGTATGCCAGATTTATCCGTGGTAGGCTTTGTCTGCATGACCACCCAGTACGACTCCGGCCGCGGCTCCTCCGGCTCCTTCTTTGCTTTTCTGCTGGCGCTGGTGATTGGCGCGGCGGGCCTGGCGCTGTTTATACGCCACGCGACGACCGGCATCCCCGGCCGGATCGCTGCCATGATCACGCATCGCCCGGAAACGTTTGATACTTCTGTGCCCTTTGTCGTCAACAAGATCCAGACGCTGAACAGGCTGGAGACGGTTGTCTATTCGCTTGATTCTGTGGTGGAAGGTGCCAAGACGAGCCCCGTATTTCCGGATGCGCTGGCTGCGGATCGCATCCTGCTGGTCGTGCACGGGCAGTCGATTGCGGGGATCGATTTATCGAAGCTGAAGTCTGAAGACGTGCGGATTGACTCCGGCGATCAGCGCTCGATCCACGTGGTGCTGCCGGCGTCTGAGGTCTTTGTGACCACGCTCGATAACGAGCACACGCGCGTATATGCCCGGACGACGGGTTTGCTGGTGCCCGCGGACCGTGATCTGGAATCGGATACCCGCGCCAAGGCGCAGCAGCAATTGCAGGCGGCGGCGCTCTCTGACGGGATCCTGGATGCGGCACGCAAAAACGCTCGCGCCACCATTACGACGCTGCTCTACGGGCTGGGATTTACCAAGGTGGATGTCAGCTAACGCACGGGCGTGTTTTGCAATACGGTACGCGGGCTTGATCCCACAAAAGCCCCATTGACCTGTACACACAATCCTGAGTTATGATCGCCACATTATGTTGTCGCTGATGAAGTCCTTGATTCCCGTAAAGCTGTTCGGCAGCAAGCCGGACGAAGCCGTCGCCTACGTGCAGCAGGCTGTGGCGGAAGCTGTCGAAAACCTGACCCCCGAAGAAGAATCGACGCTGTTGCGGACGGTTGGCTGGGTTTCGGCCGGGCTGGGCGCGCTGGCAATCGGGCTGTTTGTGGGTCGGGAGCTGCGCCAGCGGTACAAGTTCAACCGGCGCACACCGTATGACTTTTATGCGCACTCGGGTGATGAGCACGAGATGGAATTCGGCGTCGGCGTTTAGTCGCTGCGCTGCCGTAAACTGTCTGCATGAATGTTGCTTTCCTTTTCCCGGGCCAGGGCTCTCAATCGGTCGGTATGGGCCGTGAGCTGTACGACCGTTACCCCACTGCTAAAGCCGTATTCGATGAAGCCGATGAGGCGCTCGGATTTGCGCTTTCGGACATCATCTTCAACGGGCCAGCGGAAACGCTGCAGCAAACTGAGCACACTCAACCTGCCATCCTGACTGTTTCAGTCGCGGTCCTGCGCGTGCTGGCGGAGCTGCGGCCGGAGATCAAGCCGGCGTTTGCCGCTGGGCACTCGCTGGGGGAGTACTCCGCGCATGTGGCCGCAGGAACGTTTTCTTTTGCCGATGCCGTGCGCACCGTGCGTCTGCGCGGGCAGTACATGCAGGCGGCAGTGCCCGAAGGCGAGGGAGCGATGGCCGCGATCCTTGGCCTGCCGGAAGCGCAGGTGAACGACCTATGCGCGGAGGCTTCAGATGAGCTGGCCCCGGCGCCGCCGGTCGAGACGACGCCGTCAGAATCGGACGTGCCTCTCGCTGAGGTGGCGCGGTCGATCGTTTCACCGGCGAATCTGAACTCGCCGGGGCAGGTGGTGATATCAGGGTCGGCGGCCGCGGTCGATCGCGCGATTGAGCTGCTGAAAGCGGCCGGCGCGCGCAAAACAGTGCTGCTGAAGGTTTCGGCGCCATTCCATTGCAAGCTCATGCAGCCGGCGCAGAACGAGCTATTCAAGACACTTGAGCACGTGGTGTTTGAGGATCCCGCGTTTCCGGTCGTCTGCAACGTGGACGCACGGCTGCTGACGCGGTCAGACGACATCCGCGACTGCCTGGTGCGCCAGGTGACCGGGCCGGTGCGCTGGGTCGAATGCGTTGAGCTGCTGGCGCAACAGGGTGTCACACACCTGATCGAGCTTGGTCCGGGCAAGGTGCTGACCGGGCTCAGCCGGCAGATTCTGGGCAAGGAAAGTGCCGTCGTCGGGCTTAGTATTGAAGACTTGGCGACGCTCGACAAGACCCTCGCCGCGCTGCCTGCTTAGCTCTTTCTTTGTTATCCCTGAAGGGGATCTGCTGTAGATTTTCGTTCCAGGAGCCAAAAATGCCAGCCGTAAATGACATCGTAGAAAATTTCCACACGCAGGATCAGGACGGCAATCCCGTCTCGCTTTCGGACTACGCAAAGACCCCGGTAGTCCTCTTCTTCTACCCCCGCGCCGATACGCCCGGCTGCACTACCGAGGCCTGCGCCTTTCGCGACGCTATCGACGACCTGAAGGCCACCGGAGTGACCCTGATCGGCATCTCCCGCGATACGGTGGCGAAGCAGAAAAAACTTGCGGACAAATTTCAGCTCAAGTACCCGCTGCTCGCGGATGCAGACGAAAAGATCTGCAACTACTTCGACTTGATCAAGCCGAAGAATATGTACGGCAAGCTGGTCAAGGGTGTCGAACGGACGACCTTTTTGATCGCCCCTGCGAATGCCGAGGGCAATCAGCGGATCGAAAAGATCTGGGCCAAGGTGAAGCCGGAAGGCCACGCGGAAGAAGTGCTGGCGTACCTGCAGAAGTAGAGAACCAGTGTAGGTGCCGCGGTCACTTATTTCTGCCCTTGCCAATCGATCGAGATAGCGGTCCTTCCAGCAGGCTGACGGCCCGCTCCACCAGAGCGGCTACCTTTTGCTGGCACGCGGGATCGGAATACAAACCTGCCTGAACCACCCTCATGGAGTGGCTGCTGACGTATAAGAAGTGCAAAGCCATCGTCTTTGCTGCTCATTGGGTTAGCCCGACCTTGCTTTACTGCTTAGGATTTGGGAGCGGATTCGACCCGACTGGCGCCTGGCTGCCGCCATTGATAGGCGTTTGGTTGACCCCAGGACCAAGATTTGGCTGGCCAGTGGATGACCCCGCCGCAGGCGTTCCGGGATTTCCGGGGCCCTTGCCGGGAAGCTTTGCGCCTGGGATCACTCCCGGGACCGGGCCGTTTTGAAGTACGTGAAACTGCAGCGTCGCGCCAGCCTGCGCGACGGCTTCCGAGCCTTTCTGCGGGGCGGAATCGGCTACGTCCTTATGGCCTTCCTGCCCATTGAAATCAACGACATCCGTCACGATCGGCACCGCTCCCACGCGAGTGAGCTGCAGTGAGAGGATGCCGCCGCTCTGCACAGTGCCCGCTTTGGCCGCGCTCACGACCGTTCCGACAACGTTCGTCCCGGCACGCAGAGTGGTCCCTGCGGTCGTTTTCAAGGGCGCAGTCAGAGTGCCGTAGATGGCGTCGCCGTTTTTGAAGCTGCCGGAATCGACCGTCCTGGTGAGCTGCATGGCAACTGTGCCACCGGCCTTGATGGCGTATCCGCGAGGTGTAGCGGGGACCGGGCTGCCAAGGGGCGTGCTGTCCGTCGCGCCGGGGATTCCGGTGCTGTCGAGCGTGGTGGCGGAAGGTTGGGGTGTGCTTGCCGGGGCGATGGGGACGGTTGGGTTATCGAGCCCGGACTTGCCCTGCGCCAGGGCGCCGGTGGTCAGGAGTGCGGTCAGAGCGAGGGCGAGGAAGGCTTTCATGGTCTGTTGGATGCGGATTTGAGTGGCGCGTTTGGGGATTCGTGGTCCCACTTATCGCAAAATGCCGCGATGAATGGGGCACCCGGCGTTCGTGCTTAGTAGACTGGGGGGATGGACGCGTTGGGCTGGGCGGGGGTGTCGGTGGCGGGGGCGGCGGCGCTGGCTGGTGCGGCGGCTTATGCGACGCTGAACTCGCAATCGCAACTCTTTGGCCCGGTGATCGTGGCTCCTCCGCAGCCGAACCAGCTTGCGATGACTTTCGATGATGGGCCGAATCCCATCGCGACGCCCCGGTTGCTGGACGTGCTGGCGCGGCGCGGGGCTTGGGCGACGTTTTTCGTCATTGGCGAGTATGTGAAGCGCGAGCCGGCTTTGACGCGGGAGATACTGGCCGCGGGGCATGTCGTGGGGACGCATACGCAGACGCATCCTTGGCTGCCTCGGCATGGTAAGTCATTCATTCAGCGGGAGATCGCTGACGGCAAGAAGTCCGTGGAGGACGTTCTGGGGCAGGCGGTGACACTCTTCCGGCCACCGCATGGGGCTCGGCGTCCAGCGGTTCTAAAGGCTGTGCGCGATCTTAGGATGGAGACGGTGATGTGGAATCTGATCCTGGGGGATTGGCACCCGGTGCCGGCTGAGGTGATCCTGGGTCGGCTGGAGGAGGGAATCGCGCGTCATCGGCAGCAAGGGGTGGGGACCAATTTTGTGCTGCATGACGGGGGGCAGCATAGCTCCGGCGCTCCTCGGCTGCCGACGGTAAGGGCGGTGGAGATGCTGCTGGAGCGGCTCGGCAGGGGCATGGAGTTTGTGGTGCCGCCGGATTGGGCTTGAGCGGGTTGGTACACTCAACAGCGAGAACCTATGAGTCTGAAAGCAAAGATCGAAGCGGTCATTTATGCGTGCGAGGAGCCGGTAACGCTGGCGCAGCTCGTGGGTTTGCTGGGCATGGAAGCCGAGCAGGAGCTGACGGCGATCGCCGCTCGGCAGCACACGCTGCACCTGCTGGACTCGCCGGATGCTGGACGAGAGAGCGCGGCAGAGCCTGATGCCCCTGCCGAGGAGCCCCCCGCGGCCGAGGACGCCCCCACCGCCGAGCCGGTGCCGCAGCCTGAAGCTTCCGCCGAGACGCCGGCCGAAAAGCGTGCCGCGCGCGAAAAAGAGCGGCAATTGCGGGAGTATTTGAAGGAAGTTGTCGACCAGTTGGTGGCTGAATATGTGAACGGGGACCGCGGGCTTGAGATCAGCGAAGTCGCCGGGGGCTACCGCATGGCGACCAAGCCGGAGTACCACGACGCTGTGCGCGGTTTCGTGCGGTCGTTGAAGCCGGTGCTGAAGCTGACGTTGCAGGCGCTTGAAACGCTGGCGGTGGTGGCTTACAAGCAGCCGGTGACGGCGCCTGAGATTTCGGAGATTCGTGGGGTGGATTCGGGCGGCGTGCTGGGCTCGCTGATGGCGCGCAAGCTGATCACGACTGCCGGGCGCAAGCAGGTGGTCGGCCGGCCGATCCTCTACAAGACTACAAAGGACTTTCTTTTGCGCTTCGGCCTGAAGGACGTGGCCGAGCTCCCGAGCATCGAAGAGTTTGAGAAGATGGCCGGCGAGCTGGCCGAGCAGGAGGAGATTCCGATGCCCGAAGATAGCGAAGAACGCATTACTCACGAGAACCTGGAAGAAGAGAAGCACGCGTCTGAACCGCAGGCGGATGGCAATTCGGACTCGCTGGACGAGAACGACAGCAATCTTTCGAGCGACGACATGCCTGCGGTCGACGGGCGTATGTCCGGCCTGCCGCCGACCTATGACAAGCCGGGAGACGATCCCTCGGCCGATGAAGCAGCAATTCAGGAAGGGGAGTAACCATGGCAGATACCAGGACAGTAGCCACGCCTGAGGGCGATAACGAGTTCGCACCCGATCAGCCGCTGAAGCCTGTCCCGGAATCCGCCGAGCAGAATACGCGCGACGCCGGACCCGATCCGTACAAGCAGGACCACGACTAAAGCACGGCGTAACCAAGAAACGACGGATAAAAGCGGGATAAAAGGGGAGCCTTAGCGTTATAGACTCCCCTTCTATCCTGCTTTTTCCATTTTTATCCCCTTTGCGCCTCGCTCTGCCGGGGCTGCGATAATTGTTGTATGACTACCGCGAAGAAGACCGCCGTGAAGGCTGGAATGAAGACCGACGCGCCCACGGGCGAACGACTGCAGAAGATTTTGGCTCAGGCTGGTGTGGCGAGCCGGCGAAAGGCTGAGGAGATCATCCTCGAAGGCCGTGTGCAGGTGAATGGTGCGACGATTACCGAGCTGGGCACGCGGCATGATTCGGCGAAGGATCACATCCGTGTCGACGGCAAGCTGCTTTCCGGCCCGGAGCGGCAGAAATACTACATGCTCAACAAGCCGCGGGGCTACGTGACGACGCTCGACGATCCACAGAAGCGGCCGACTGTAATGCAGCTCATGCAGCAGAAGACCGGTCCGCATGGCGAGCAGGTTCGGCTGTACCCGGTTGGGCGGCTGGATTATCTGTCAGAAGGCTTGTTGCTGATGACCAACGATGGGGCGCTGGCGAACTCGCTATCGAAGGCTGCGGCGGGTGTCGAAAAGACCTACCTGGTGAAGGTGAGCGGGAACCCGCCGGTGGAGGGGCTGGAGCAGATTCGGCGGGGAATCATGATCGATCGCGGACGCCTGGATGAGGTTCGTGCAGGCCGGCGAGACCGCATTCTGACTGCTCCGGCGAAGCTCGAACTCGTCCGCGGCGGCGATAATCCGTGGTTTGAGCTGACCCTGACCGAAGGGCGTAACCGCCAGTTGCGCAAGATGTTTGAAGAGATTGGCCACCATGTGGAGAAGATTCGGCGCATCGGGTATGGCGCGCTGCGGCTGGACGTCGAGCCGGGTGGGTTTCGCGAGCTGACGCTGGGTGAGGTGATGGCGCTCGACCGAGCGGCGAAGGGCAAGAAGGTGGAGGCGAAGCGCTCGCTGCCGGAGTTTGCGAAGCTGAAGACGCCGGCCAAGCCGAAACGGCCTGGGGCGGGTAAGAGCTATAAGGCTAAGAGCTAAGGGCTGTCTTGCCGGACGGGCCCCCTGCGCTGGGGGCGGTCACTAAGTGACTTTTGGGCGGGTCGCCGCCGATCCAAAATCGCTTGCTCCGAGCGTTGCTGGGCGTGGGCCGCGCGAAGCCCAACACCGCTTGAAGCGAAGCCTGCCCGGCATGAGGGCGAACTTGACTATTGTGTAGATCGCAGGCAACAATACTCCCGTTTTTCATATTGTGTTGAGGACCTTTTTTGGTTCTAAGCATCCAATCGGGAGTACAAGGAGTTGCACTGTGGCAATTGAGAAGGCGACATTCGGGGCAGGCTGTTTTTGGGGTGTAGAAGCGCGTTTTGGGGAGTTGAACGGGGTCATTGATACAGCGGTGGGGTACGAGGGCGGGACGCTCGAACACCCGACTTACAAGGAAGTCTGCACGGAAAAGACCGGGCATGCCGAGGTGGTGCGGGTTACGTTCGACAACTCGCGGCTGAGCTATGAGGCGCTGCTGGATACGTTTTTTTCCCTGCATGATCCGACGCAGGCCAACCGGCAGGGGCCGGACTGGGGTTCGCAATACCGCAGCGTAATTTTTTTTGAGAACGAGGGTCAGGAGCGTGCGGCGCGGGAGAAAGTGGTGGAGCTTTCTGCGGCGGGCATGTTCAAGCGGCCGATCGTGACGCAGATTTGTGCGGGGCAGAACTTCTGGAAGGCGGAAGAATATCACCAGAAGTATCTGGAAAAGCGTGGGATGGTTGGTTGCCACATCTGAGTGGTGGCGGGGGGAGCGAGCTAACTGCAGATCCCTTTGGGATGACAACCAAGATAACAACCAAGAGGCGGGATAACTTAGGCTCCCACCTTGGTTGTCATCCCGCAGGGACTGCTTTTGCTTTAGCGGTCGACGAGGCCGAAGGCCGCGCGCAGATCTTGCCAGGCGAAGCGTTTGTCGCGGACTTTGAGCAGGTGGCCGGCGGCTTGTTTCAGGCGACGCAGGCGCTGCCACAAGGCCTGGGAGCCGGCGGTCTGGGCGTGAAAGCGGTGCTCGGCGAGCAGGATTTTTTTGTAGCGTGCCAGCGAGGCGTCACCTCCCAGGCTGGTGGTGGAAAGATCATGGGCGAGTTCGGCGTTCAAAACGTGGAATTTCCCGCTGGGTTCGGCTAACCGGTGGAAAGTGGCGTGGTCAAGGAAATCCAGTGGAAAATCTGTGGGGAAGTTTCCGATCTTCGCCAGGGCTGAGACTCGGAGGAACGCGCCGGAGTTGAATGCGGTGATCGGCTGAGCGGGGACGCCGTGGAAGCCTTCGGGCAGGGCTCGGCTGGACAGGCGCGGGAGTAGCTGGGGGGAATGAACGTGGCCATTCTGCACAAGCTGCGGCAGCACCGCCGCCACGTCCTGCGCGACGACCGGGAGTGTGGCGAGGGCTTCGGCGAAGTATCCCGGGGTGAGGGTGGTGTCCTGATCGAGCAGTAGCAGCCACGTGGCATCTGTCCTGTTGAGCGCGACGTTATAGGCAGTTGCGAGACCTGGATTTGCGGGATCGTGGAGGTACTCTGCCGGGGCGGGAAACAGGGACAGAGCGTGGGGCTCAGGGGAGTTGTCGTAGATCAGGAGTGTAATTTGCGCGGCCAGATCCGGGTTGCTGAGGATGCAATCGCGCAGAGATGTAAAGGCGGGGCTCTGCTCCGGCGACAGTTTGTAGAGGACGAGCACGGCGGTGATCAGCGTCTTCATGGGCCGGGGTCCGCGCGCTTGGCGGCTTTCATGTCCCAGAGATACCAGAGGATTGCCAGATTGTGGCGGAAGTTGTTGCGGAAGAAGCGATTGCGGACGTGGGTCACGACGCGCGTGACGCGGTTGGGGCTGGTTTCTGAAAGGGCGTAGGCTTCCAGCAGCGTACGGTTGGTGGGGCTAAGTTCCTCGCGGTAAATGCGCAGAAAGGCGCTGGCCTGGCGCTCGGTCATTTCCCATTCAAAGCGGCGCAGTGCGTGGTGGCGGAATTTGGGCACCAGGTTGGGCTTGCCGTGGTCAATCGCACCGAGCACGTTGGCGGCGTGCTGACGGTACAGGATCGTCTGCTGTGGCACGATGGCGGCATGGCCCAGCGCGCAGGCTACGAGCGCAATCCACCAGTCGTGCATGGGGGTTTGCTCCGGCATGCGCACGGAAAGCTGCACCAGGCGCCGGTTCATGAGCGCGGTGCAGCCGGTCAGGACGTTCTGGGTGAGCAGGCGGCGCAGCGCGAAGATTCCGGTGGGATCGACGTTCTGGTGCGCCCAAAAGGATGGAGCTTTTTCCTGCAGCGAGTCGTCGACGATTTTGAGGTCGGTGAAGACGAGCAGTGGGTCCCGGGTGCCGTACTGCTGCTCCAGCCTGCGCATGGCGGCCAGCGACAGGCTTACCTTGTTGGGCAGCCAGATATCGTCCTGATCGGCGAGACAGGCGTAGTCGGCGTCTGACGCTGCGAGCAGCCGCTGGAAATTCCACTTGGCGCCGCCGGAAGGAGCATCGGCTGCGAGCAGCGTGAAGCGGTCCGGAAAGGCGACCGCGTAGTGCTCCAGGATGGAGCGCGTCTGGTCTTTGGAGCCGTCATCGCGCGCCAGGATGTGAACAGAAACGTCTTCCTGGGCCAGGATGGAGTCAATCTGCGCGTTCAGGTATGCGGCCCCGTTGTAGGTGGCGAGCAGGATCTGGACCTTGTCGCCTGGTCCCGCACTCGAGGTATCGCTCATGACGCAAAGCTCCCTGGCACCGCTCTGTTATACGAGGATGCCGAGGCCGTAGAACTCGGTGAAGTTGTAGAACTTCTTGCCGGTGGTGCGGGCGATTTCGCTGACGGCCTGCTTGACCTGGGGGAAGGATTCGGTGTCATGAAAGATGGTGCATTTGCTGTGCTGCGCGCTCCACAGGCCGCAGGCGTACGTATCGGCAAAGGTGTGGATGATGTCGACGTGGACGAAGTCGTAGTTGTCGTTGTTGTTGGCGGTGAAGGTCTGGTAGTCACTGCGGACGATCTTGATGTTGGGATAGGGCGCCAGATTCTGCGCGGTTTCCGTGTAGATGTCCTTGATGTTGTTGGTGTGGCGGTCGCCCTGGAAGGTGTCGACTCCGGTGACGGAGTCAAAATAGGAGGACAGGGCGACGGTCGAAAAACCGTACTCAACGCCAAATTCCAGGCAGCTATGCGTGGGGATGTTGAAGCGCTGGATGATGTCGCCGATGATATTTTCCAGCCCTTTCCAGGAGGAGCTGGCAGCAAGCGTGCGGGGAGGTACGGGGCGGGTGGCCGGCACGTAAGGCAGGACCGGCACGCTGGGTTTGACTATGGCGGCCATCCTGGAACGCCAGAAGGCTAGCTCGAATTCCTGCTTCACTCGTCTTCACTCCTGAGCCGTAAGGCTTGTTAGCTGATTGTACCGGGCAGGCGGGAAAATCGTCTTCCGGCGACCATGATCAGGCGATTCCGCTCTTGCTGATCAAGGCACGCAAACCATGCGATTGCGGCAGTGGCAACCACCCAGAACGTCCAGACGGCGATGCCGAGTTGTGGCCGGTCCGTGCGCCACCACAGCCTGATCAAAAGCAGGGAAGGCACGGCGACCAGTGCCGGGCGCAGCATGCCGCTCAGCAGCAGGCGCAGGCGGGTGACTTTCATGATCGGGTAGGTGTAGTGCATGCTGAGCGCAAAATGCATGCCCACGCTGACAAACGAGCCCAGCAACGTACCGTAAGCGACGCCGATCGCGCCAAAACGCTGTGCAAACGCGATGCTGCTCAGCAGGTTTACGGCGGCTTCCGCACTGGCGCCGATGATGGCGACCTTCTGGCTGCTGGTGGCTATCAGCATGCTGGAATATGGCAGGCAAAGATTGCGCAGCATGTTGGCCAGCACCAGAATGCGCAGGTACGGGACGGCGTGGGCGGCGTAGGCGGGGCCAACCCACAGGCGCAGAATCATCTCTCCGCCGACCAGCAGGGGCAGGCCACAGAGGATGAGCAGCAGCGAGGAGTAACGCGTCGTCTTGCTGAGCATGCTGCCCATTTCCGCCGGCGTGCGCTGTACGCTGAGCGCGGATGCGGTAGGCAGCAGGGGGGCCAGGGCCGCGGCCATGATGGAGATCATGAAGTTCGTCGGCAGCACGGCGATGGAGTAGAAAGCGGTTTGCGCGAAGTCATATCGCCCGACGATTGTGACATCCAGCCCGCTGACGCAGAGCATGCCGGCCGACCAGATGGCGAGCGAGGAGCAGTACCCAAGCATCTGGCGGATGATGGCCGGATCAAGGCGCCGCAGCGTGAGGTCGATGCGGTCTTTCATGCGTCGCCAGGCGATGACCTGCATGGCGCCGGTGAGCAGGTGCACGGCGGCGACGGTGATGCCCATCACGGCCAGGCTGGAGTGCCGGTATACGGCCCACATGACCGCACCGGTGTACAGGAAACGGTTGACTAATGACAGTGCCACGGGCGTGCCGTAGCGCTGCAGGCCGACAAAGATGGCCGCGCAGATAGACGTGACCAGCGACAAGGATAGCGAGATGCCGATAAAGATCAGGCTCAGGCGCACGTCGTGGAACATGGCCGGCGGCATGTCCTTGAACAGGTGAGGCACGCGCCAGGCCAGGATCAGCGTCAGGATGATTCCGAGCGCGCTCATTAGCAGCATCAGGGCGAGCCCTGCGCTGGCTCGCTGGGCAGCGCCGGCTTCATCCTGGCGTGCGCGGAATTCTGCAACGTACTTTGAAATTCCGGTCTGGATGCCGAATTCCAGGTAGCTGACGTAGGCGCTCATCTGCAGGATCAGCACCCAGGAACTGTACGTTTTGACCGGAAGCTTGTGCGTCAGGTACGCGGGCAGGACCAGCGCCACCAGGGTAGAAACAAACAGGCGCGCGACGCTGATCAGCGAGTTGCGGGTAAAGGTCGCGGCCGTGCCGCTCGACACCTCAACCGCCGGCGCATCCAGGAGGAGTTCCACGGGAAGTGCCGCATCGCTGTTCTTTAGGACGTCGGGCACCTGCTTATCTTACTGAAAGGGCCGCGCTGCTGTCGTGGGTGCCGGGGCGCGCGGGCGCATGTTAGGCTTTCGCGTATGGCATCCGTCTTTCGGCGAGGAATTCATCGTCTCCGCAGTTATCTGCCGCTACCCCAGGTCCCCGGTCTGTCCCAGTATGTAGAGCGCGTGCGCGGCAAGGCGGGGCTGGAAATTGGCGGGCCCAGCACGTCTTTTAGCGCGGGCAACGTGATTCCGGTGTACGCGCAGGTGGGTTCGCTGGATAATTGTGACTTTTCCGCCAGCACGGTTTGGGGAAGCCATGAGTCAAACTTCAGGTTCGCCGAAGACAAGGCGCCGGGCCGCAGCTACTTTTGTGAAGGCTCGCAACTGACGCCGGTCGCGGATGCCAGCTATGACTTTGTCCTTTCGTCGCACAATCTGGAGCATTTTGCCAACCCGCTGCGAGCCCTGTACGAGTGGAAGCGCGTGCTGCGGCCGGGCGGCGCGCTGATCCTGATCCTGCCCTATTACAAGGACACGTTTGATCAGTACCGGAAGGTGACGCCTGTCGAAAACATGCTGCAGGATTACCGCAACGGCGTGAACGAGGACGATCTATCGCATCTTGACGAGATCCTGCGGGATCACGACCTGTCTCGCGACCTGCCTGCGGGCACCGCGGAGGAGTTTGCGCAGCGGTCACGGGATAATTTTGCGAATCGCTGCCTGCACCATCATGTTTTCGACGAGGAAAATCTTTCGGCACTGCTTGGAACTGCCGGATACAAGGTGCTGCGCGTAAGTGTGGTGCATCCGCTGCACCTGTGTTTACTGGCGACAATCTAGGCTGCTGCGATTTTGCTGGTCAGCACAACTCAATCTGATATAGCATGGAGTTACGCGCAAGCGTAGGGCACTTCGGGGAAAGACCATGTATTGGTCTGGCCAGAGACCGAAGCGACAACCCTCTCCATCGCAAGATCTTTCTCCCGGTCGCCCGCACGTGTGAGGCAGTCCCGGAAAGTATCCGGAAAGATAACGCGCTGGTTGCTCTGGCTGGAAGGCACTGGTCATCGGACCTGCCTCGCCGTGCAGCAGCAGCGCTTCCGTCAAACGACAGCAATGCTGACCACTTGAAACTTTACTGGTGCCCTTGCCGCTACGGCAGACCCGCACCCCTGGCCCGCCGCCCCTCGCCTTTGGAGCAGCCTTTGCGCGCCCGTCACCTTTGTACGACCCCAACTAAGGAAAAACCTTGAATTCTGCAACGCTTGAAATGAACGAAACTGTCGCCGCTGAAGCCACCAAAAACCAGACTTCCGCCGCCGATACCTCTGCTGCAAACCCCTCTGCTCACAATCCTGATCGCCACACCAATCACGCGAACATCTCCGCCACTGCCACCGAGATCGACCCCAAGACCGGCCTGCCGATGCTGAAGGGCGTGCATTTTGCCGACTTCAACGTGTCTGACTCGCTCAAGTCCCGCCTGACTGCTGCCGGTTTTGACACCCCCACGCCCGTCCAGGCGAAGGCGATTCCGCCCGCGCTCGAAGGCCACGACATTCTCGCCACTGCCTCTACCGGCACCGGCAAAACACTCTCGTTCCTGATCCCGATGATCGAGCGCATGGAAGCCAATTCCGTGCCGTCGTCCAAGGGCAAGCGCGGCCCCATCCGCTCGCTGATCCTGCTGCCGACGCGTGAGCTCGCGATGCAGGTGCTCGAGGCATACGGCAAGATCTCGCCCCAGGCGAAGTCTGATTCCGTGCTCGTTTGCGGTGGTTTGAGCGAGAACACGCAGCTCGATCAGCTTTCGCGCGGACCCCGTCTCGTTGTCGCGACGCCCGGCCGTTTGGAGGACTTTCTGCGTCGCCGCTCTGTCAACCTGAACTCGGTTGAAATGCTGGTGCTCGATGAAGTCGACCGCATGCTCGACATGGGCTTCCTGCCGGCCATTCGCCGCATCGTGGGCGCGCTGCCCAAGACGCGCCAGACGATGTGCTACTCGGCGACGCTCGACGCGAACATTTCGGAGATCGTTCGCGACTACGTGCAGAAGCCCGTTCGCATCGAAATTGGCCAGACCTCGAAGCCGTCCGACCAGGTTGAGCTCATCACGTACACCGTCATGCAGGATCAGAAGCTAGGCCTGCTCAATCAAATGCTGACGACCGAAGAAGGCACGTTCCTGGTGTTTTCGCGCACCAAGCATGGTGCGGATCGTATCGCGGCGAAGCTTGAAAAGCTGGGCCACACGTCTGAAGTCATTCACGGCGATCGCTCACAATCGCAGCGGACCGCGGCGCTCAAAGGCTTCAGCTCTGGCCGTCACCGCATCCTGGTTGCAACCGACGTTGCCGCCCGCGGCATCGACGTCAAAGACATTGCGCACGTCGTCAACTACGACATGCCGAATGCTTCCGAGGACTTCGTTCACCGCATTGGCCGCACAGGGCGCGCAGGCAAAAAGGGCGTCGCCACAACGTTCGTGATGCCGCAGGAGCGCTCCGACGCACGCAAAATGGAGCGCGAGCTGAAGATCAGATTCGAGTGGCGCGAAGCAGACAAGGGTCTCGCAAAAGAAGAGCGCAACAAGCCGCTCGACGGCGGCGACCCCAGCGCCATGATGAATATGGAAACGCGTTCCTGGCGCTCGGGCGATGTAAGCGCCCAGAACCAGGTCAACGGCGGAACGACCGTTCCCCCCAGCAGCCCCTACCGTGGCGGTACTGGAAGTGCGGGCGGCGGCGGCTTCCGTGCACGGACGGGCGCGGGCGGCGGCAGTGGTCGTCCCGGCGGCGGTGGCTTTTCGGGCGGACGCTCTGGTGGCGGCGCAGGCCGTCCCGGCGGACGTCCTTCCGGTGGCGCAAGCCGCTCCGGACCGGCGCGTCGCGGTCAGTAATTCTGCTGGAGTGAAGCACAAGAGTCCCACCTTCCCGATGTCCTGGGCAGGTGGGATTCCTTTTTTTGCCAGCTTTGCAAAGCTGTCTACAACAGCACGCGCGGCTCGGACGCATTCGGTCGTACTTTTTTTGCGGGGTGCTGCGGCATCTGAACGCGCATGTCGGATTTATCCACAGCTTTGGAGAAAACTCCAGAATTAGGCGATGAAGAGCGGGATTTCCTGCTGCGCATCGTCCAGCCCGGCCTGGCCGGCTTGATGGATGGTTCCGTCTCGACGCTGGCGCCGATCTTTGCCACAGCGTTTGCCACGGAAAAGTCGCACACCGTCTTCCTGATTGGCGCAGCTTCGGCTGTGGGCGCGGGTATCTCGATGGCGTTTTCGGAGGGCTTGTCGGACGACGGCGAATTGACAGGCCGCGGAAGCCCCATCAAGCGTGGTCTGGTCACGGGCGGTATGACGTTCGTTGGCGGCTTCCTGCACACGTTGCCATTTTTGATCGCGAACGTTCATACAGCGCTGATGTGGGCTTATCTGGTGGTCGGAATTGAGCTCGTCGCGATTGCGTGGATCCGCTACAAATACTTCAGGACCAGCTTTGCGTTGAGCTGTTTGCAGGTGATCGTGGGTGGCGGCCTGGTGTTTGCAGCGGGTGTGCTGATTGGTAGTTCTTAGAACTAAAAGCAGATCTCGACGGGCTGAAAAGCGGCAATAAGTTTGTTCCAATTCGGGGGGATCTGCTTCTGCTTTCCGCTATTCCGCCTCCGGCACCTCTTCGACCACCTCGCCTGCATCCTCCACCGCGCTGATTGGGTCTACCCCATACCGTGCCGCCAGGTCCGGAGCGTAGCGCGCCATATCGTTACGCAGCCGGATCAGCGACAAATCCTTCGCCTTCGATTCCAGCATCACGTCCGTCTCCAGGTGGGCGATTGAACGCAGCCACTGGATCGTCTCGAACGGGTTGTTGTAGTCCGCGTGTCCCGTCCAGATGGGCGGCTGCAGCACCATCTCCGGCTTGCCGGTTTTGCGGTTCTTGCGCTTGATTTCACGCATTTCCGTGCGGGCGCAGGAGAAGTGCATCTTGGGCCGAACGCCCGCCGGCCAGGTCCGCAGAAAGCGCTCCAGCGTGCCGACCAGCGGCAGCCCTTCCGGGTTAAAGCACCAGTGGTGCTGGTAGTCGAAGACGAGCTTGACGCCGGTTTCCTCGTGGATCTTGAGCACGTCCGCGGACGAATAGCGAATGTCGTCGTTTTCCAGCACCAGCCGCCGGCGCACCGGCTCACTGAGCCGCTTCCAGCTTTCGCACCAGCGCGCCCGGCCGCTTTCACGATCGCCATACGCGCCGCCCACGTGCACGACGAGCACCGCTTCTGGCCCACACTCCATGCGGTCCAGCATGTCGGCCTGGCTATCCAGATCGGCCATGCTCTTCACGGTAAGGGTCTCGTTGCCGCTGTTCAGCACGATGAACTGCGATGGATGGAACGAGAGCCGGATGTCGGCCTCGCGCGCCAGCCGGCCGAGCAGCGCCAGGTCCGCGGCGGACTCACGCACCATGGAGTGGAACTGCGGCATATCCGGGTGCGTGGCGTAGGGCGCCAGGTCGCTCGACATGCGGTACATGCCGATGCGGTGCTTGCGCAGATATGCAAAGATTTCCGCCAGGTAGCCGAGCGACAAGCGTAGGTGCGGACCCTGCTGCCAGCGCCTGGTATCGTTTGACTTCAGCCCGGGCTGACCCATTACCTTGACAGCGAAGCCGAGCCGCATCGCCGCCGCGGGGTAGTACACCTGCTCCAAGCCTTCGAGCGCGCGCGCCGGGTAGAGCGGGTCCGCGACGCGCCGCTCGAACTCAGCATCGGCCTGCGCCTTGGCCGAGACCTTCTTCTTGGCCGCCTTTTTTGCCGCTTTCTTCTTCGGTGCGGCTTTGTCGTCTGTGACCTTCTTTGCTGTGGTCATTCGGCCTCACTCAAGCCCTTTTGCTGGTCATTGCCAGGGGGGTTCTCCACTTCTTCCATCACCTGGAACTCCTCGCCCAGCCCGATTTCCCGCGCAAAGCGGTTCCAGACCGGCACCCGCAACGACCCACCCGCGGCCTGGTCGTGGCCATTGCCATAGCCGCTATCTGCCCCTTCCGGCCGGTGTCGAGCCAGGAAGCTGATCAAGTTGACGCGGCCTGGCGCGCGCCCGGAGAAGTGCACCCAGCCGGGCCGGAAGCCGCTGTTGACGCCAAAGACGACGGATTCGCGGAAGCGTCCACGCCACTGCTGCGCGACCAGCGGATGCACCTGGCACGGCGTGCGCAGATGCACGGCAACCAGGTCCGCGCCGAGCTCCTCGCGTACGGCGGTAGAAAACCGTGGCGGCAGCTTGCGTGCAGCGGCCAGCGCTTCGGCGACCTCTGCCTTGGCCGCCAGCAACTGTTCGCGCAGCGGTGCGAGCGCCTCGCTGTTGAGGAGATCCTTCGGAGACTCTGCCAGCAGCAGCAACTCGAGCGCCGCGCCGGCATCTGCCGTGGCCGTCCGCCGCGGTGCGTTGAGCAGGGAAGTCGCGTCCCGCATGGCGCCCCCGCCGAAGCGCTTTTTGGCCTCTGCGAGCTCCGGGAAGGGCGCTTTGTCGCCCAGATCGGAAAGCAGCGAAATGCCGGCCAGCCAAAGCCACTCCCCGGCCTTTCCCGCGCCAACAAGTGTCTGCGCGCACCAGTAAGCGAGCAGCCCGGTGCTCGCAATTGTCTTGGCGTCTTCGCCCTCGCCCATTTCGCGATAGGCAGAAATGACGGTATCGGGCGACACCCCTGTGGGCCGATGGTGGTCGAGCAGCAGCACTGGCACGCCGAGCAAAACCGCCTCGCCGCGCACGCCCATATCGGCTACGATCAGCGCGCCTGGAGCCCTTGCCTGAAGACGCTCCGTGACCGCGGGCGACCACGCCGTTTCAAACTTCTGCCGCACCTCTGCCGTCACCTGAGCATAGCGGGCGGCACGCAGCGCGCGGACCAGCAGAGCCGCTGCCGGCAGGCCATCCGCGTCGGAGTCGGTCAGGACGTGCAGGCTCGTATCCTTGCCGGCGGGAAGGCTGTTCAGCCAGTCTAAAAAGGCTCCGCCTACTGTTTCTGCGCTGTTCATGAATCCTCAGATGCAAGGAACCTTGTAAGATAGAAGTAGTCATGATTTCCACTTCCAATGTCACTATGAGATACGGCAACAAACTCCTCTTTGAGGACGTTTCCGTCACCTTTACCACGGGCCGCCGCTATGGCCTGACCGGGCCCAACGGCGCCGGCAAATCCACCTTTATGAAGGTGATGACGGGCGAAATCGACCCGCAAAAAGGCACCGTCGTGCGCCCGCGCAAGGTCGGCGTGCTGAAGCAGAACCAGTATGAATTCGACGCCTACCGTGTTATCGACACCGTCATCATGGGCAACAAGGCCCTTTGGGCGGCGATGGAAGAGCGCGAAGTCATCTACAACAAGGAAGAGATGACGGACGAAGATGGCTCTCGGCTGGGTGAGCTTGAAGGCATCGTCGGCGATGAAGACGGCTATGAAGCAGAAGCCAACGCGGCAGTTTTGCTGCAGGGTCTCGACATCCCGGACGAGCTCCACGACCGCAAGATGAGCGAGCTGCAGGGCGGCCAGAAAGTCCGCGTGCTGCTGTGCCAGGCGCTGTTTGGTCAGCCCCAGGCGCTGCTGCTGGACGAGCCCACCAACTATCTCGATCTTGAATCCATTCACTGGCTGCAGGACTTCCTGACCCGCTACAACGGGACCGTGATCACCATCTCGCATGATCGCCACTTTTTGAACGCGGTCTGCACGCACATCGCGGACATCGACTATGAGACGATCATCACCTATACCGGTGGCTACGACGACATGGTCTTCCAAAAGACCAGCGTTCGTGCGCAGATCGAAAAGGATAATGAGCAGCGCGAAAAGAAGATCTCCCAGCTTAACGACTTCATCGCGCGCTTTTCCGCCGGTACGCGTTCAAGCCAGGTGAACTCGCGGAAGAAAGAAGTCGAGCGGCTGGCGACGTCAGAGCTCGCCCGCTCCAACATCGCGCGCCCGTTCGTTCGCTTCGACATGCTGCGTCCTTCGGGTAAGACTGTGCTTGAGTTCGAAAAAGTCAACAAGAGCTACACCCAGAAGGACGGCAAGGTTGAGCACGTCATCGACAACTTCTCCGCCAGCGTGAATCGAGGCGACAAGGTCATCCTGATGGGGCGCAACGGTCAGGGTAAAACGACCTTGCTCAAGGCGCTGCTGGCTAACGGTCCGGGCGTCGATGAGACGGATGTTTCGATTGATAGCGGCTCCGTCAAGTGGGGTCACGAGGCGCAGATCGGCTACTTTGCGCAGGACCACAAGGGCTCCATTCAGCTCGGCATGACGGCGTCTGACTGGCTGCACCAGTTTGATCCGGCGGCGACCAAGGAAGACATCCGCGGCATCCTGGGACAGATGTTGTTCAAGGGCGAGGAAGGCCTGAAGAAGACCGACGCGCTCTCCGGAGGCGAAGCGGCCAGGCTTCTGTTCTGCAAGATCATGCTCCAGAAACCCAATATTCTGGTGCTCGATGAACCTACGAACCACCTTGATCTCGAAGCCATCAACGCGCTCAACCAGGCCATTCAGAAGTACGAGGGGACAGTGTTCCTTGTCACGCATGACCAGGATCTGATTGAGGAAGCGGGCACGCGCATCTGGCATTTTGAAGGTGGGCCAAAGAACTTCAGGATCACTGATCACAAAGGCCCGTTTGCAGAGTACGAGCAGGTGATGCAGCTCGCGGCGAAGTAGCCTGGGCTGGAACAAAAAGGCAGTCCGTCGAGGGCTGCCTTTGTTGCGTCTGCAACCCTACCGTTCTGTTCCTGCGTCCCACAGGAAGATCGAAAAGTAGCCGGTCGCCCGGTTGAGAAAACGTCATGCAAGATAGTCAGAGACGCGGCAGTTCGTTCGGCTCATTCCTCGTGGGCTTTGTCTTCGCCCTCGTGCTGCTCGTCGCGGGTGTTTTTGCTTATTTCCGCTTCGGACAACCCCCGGTGGCCACGGCCGACGCGCCGTTCCCGATGGAAGCGCAGATCGTGCAGGTACCTCTGCAAGCCCGGATCAAGCGCGAGATGAAGACGGCTCCCTTCGCCGCGGATGAAGCTGGTCTGCAGGCTGGCGCCCACCTGTACGTTGCGCAGTGCTCCAGTTGCCATGGCATTCCGGGGCATGATGTTCCTTACGCGAAGTACATGTTCCCCAAGACGCCGCAGCTTTGGCAGAAGCATGGCCACGGAGTCGTTGGCGTGAGCGATGACGAAGTTGGCGAGAGCTACTGGAAGATTGAAAACGGCATACGCCTGAGTGGCATGCCGGCTTACAACAAGGTGCTTTCAACCGATCAGATGTGGCAGATTGCGTTGCTGGTCAAGAACGCGGATCAGCCCCTATCGCCAGAAGTCCAGGGCATTCTGCAGACCGCGCCTGTTAGATAAACGCCTGCGTGCCATCAAGTAATCGGCGCTTGCACGCAGCGACGTGCGCAACGGATGCGGCTGTCACACAATATTCACGGTCATCCCTCTCTTGTCCACAGTCACGTTCAACGTCTGTTCACGGACGCCTGCCAACGTAGATAAACAGCGCAGCCACACACCCTCCTATCTGCTGCGCTCGGAGAGATGATGACCATGGCTACAAGCCTCAAACAGATCCTGGCGACTTGCACTCTGGGCGCCATCGCAATTACCGCAACCGGTTGCGGCACGAGCGACCGGTCCGTCCTGAACCCGCTCCCCGTGAGCCCTGCGGTGGTTGTTGCGAAGCACAAAAACATCGTCTTCGTCTGGGATGGTATGCGCCCGGATTCGATCGACCCGGTCAATACGCCGACGCTCTACGCGATGGAGCAGCAGGGCACCTACTTCAACGATAACCACAGCACCTACCCCACCTACACGATGGCAAATGGCGCGGCATTTGCAACCGGTGGCACTATCGGCACGACGGGCTTCAACGGCAACAACACCTACGCCGGCCCCTCGACCAACAGCACCAATGGCATGCCCATTGTGCCTGCGACCGGTAACAGCTCCGGCGGCGTTGCTGTGAACTTTACGCAGCCACAATTCACGGAAGACTGGGGCATCCTGGACGACCTGAACAAGTACTACACGACCAACTACAACCAGCAACTGCTCGCCGTGCCGACTCTGTTTCAGGCTGCGCAGGCTGCCGGCTTGAAGACAGCTGCCGTTGGCAAATCCGGTCCCGCTTACCTGCAGGATTTTCTGCGCGGCGGCTTGATCGTGGATGAGAATACGGTGTGGCCGGCGTCGCTCGTAACCGAGCTGCAGACCGCAGGCGTGGCGCTTCCGGCGAACACGCCGTTCATGTACGCCAGCGGCGCGGTTACGCTTGCAAGCGGCAACGGCACGCCTACCGCCTCAACCGGCAAGACCAACCTGCTCGATAAGGCGACGCCGGACCCGACCTCGACCAGCGGCAGCCGTCAGGCGAATGCGAACCAGTACCTGGCCAACGTGTTCACCAGGAACATCATCGCGAACCACACGCCGGATCTTTCGGTCTTTTGGCTGCGCAACCCGGACGCCACCGAGCATGACTACGGCCCCGGCACCGCGAACCACAACACCGCGCTGCAGGCTCAGGACGCCATCCTCGCGCAGGTCATCGCCGCATTGAAGACGGCGAACCTGTACACGACGACCAACATCATCGTCGTCTCCGACCACGCACACAGCTCGGTCAGCGGCCCGCAGTCGATCTTCCCCCTGCGACCGATCATTGCCAGCGCGACGACCGGCGTGAATACCGTCGACCTGACGCGCACGGGCTCTGGCTACTCGGTGAGCGGCTACGTGCGCGGAGCTGATCTGCTGACCCGCGCCGGCTTCCACGCCTACGACGGCAACGGCTGCACCAACGAGCCCGTGCTCAACGGCATCACCGCCGCAGGCGTCCCAGTCTACCCGCAGCTCAACGATGCCACCGGCTCCATCTGCGGCACGGCTGGCGTCAACTACACGATGCCTGCGTACCTCGCGCCCGCGACACTGCCGTCCGATGCAATCGTCCTGGTCACGCCGGGTGGGTCTGAAATGTATTTCGTCCCCAGCCATAACCCGGCGCTGATTCAGAAGCTGGTGACGTACCTGCAGTCGCGTGAGGAGTACGGCCCCATCTTCGTCGACGCGCAGTACGGCGCCATCCCCGGCACGTTCAATGCATCGCAGGCCAAGCTGCAGAACGGCTCGGCGCGCAACCCGGACGTGATCGTCAGCATGAACTTTGACGAGAACCAGGTGGTCTCCGGCAAGATCGGCACGACGTTCAACAACTCAGCAAACAACCGCGGCATGCATGGTTCCTTCTCGCCGATCGACGTCCACAACACGCTGGTTGCGGCCGGTCCTGACTTCAAGGTTGGCTACGTCGATGGTTTGCCCACGGGCAACGTGGACGTGGCTCCGACGATCGCGTCGATCCTGGGTCTCTCGCTGCCCAAGGCTGATGGCCGCGTGCTTTCAGAAGCGCTGGTCGGCAACACCGGCACGTACACGTACACGACGGGGACGATCTCGACCGCGTCGGTTTCCGGCGTGAAGTTCCAGGCCCTGACTGACCCGACCGGCGCAACGCTCGACACCACGCTGACCGGCAACTACAGCGCGCTGATGCGCACCAAAACCCTGACGGATCCGACCGGCAAGACCTTTGTCTATTACGACTCGGTCAAGGTCACCCGTCAGTAGTTCAAGTGAGGTCTGGTCGAAGCACAATGTTCGACCAGACCTCAGCTTCGCTTTTTGTCATCCCCTTGAGGAGACAGCTTCTGCTCCTGAGAAAGGTCGACGCTCCAGCCTCAACAAACTCCATCCCCCGAAAGCTGGGGCTTTGCCCCCGGGACTAGCTCTTTGATGACTCAGCTCCTGCTCCTCCTTCCCTTCGCACTATCGATGTCGCTTTACGGCCAGACTGCCCCTCATCTCTCCCCGCAGCTTTCGAGTGCCGGCAAGGTCACCGGTGCGCCCCTTGACTGGGACACTGCCTTCCGCGACGACTCTGGCCCCGCACCCGTGCACTTCGTCGCAGGCTACCTGGACGGCGCTGGCAAGACCCATCGCCTTGAAGAATGGCGCACGGGACTGACCCACCTGCGCCGGCGCACGGATGCCAGCATCGACCTGCACGCCGATGCAACCACTACGCCGCGGCCTGGGCAGCCCGTTCAATACACGTGGAACATCCTGGACATTCCCAAAAAGATCGATCACAGCGTCTCCAGCCAGGGCATGATGCGCGCCGGCATGCTGTACAGCTACTACTCCATGGCGCATGTACTGACGCGCCCAGCCGGCCGGTTTGCGATCCACCAGGTCCAGGGGCTTGCCCCAGTGGACCTCAACGGTATGCACTGCGAGTGGTTCGAAATCACCTCCTCCGGCCAGCCCTCCAATCGCGTCTGCTGGGCCGCCGCGCTCGGCATTCCGCTGCGCACGCTCGCTGAAACGCAGCAGGGCTGGCGCACCAATTTCGAGCTTCAACAAGCTGACCAGCGCCCAGTCCCCGCCGCAGTCTTCGCGGTCAACACCAAGGGCTTCCAGGTCCGCAAGTTGGAGGAACTGGAAGCCGACGACTAGCCCAGCCACAAATCCTGGCTGCCCAATTCATCGCGCACCTTGCGATGGGTGAGATCACGGCCTTCATCCCGTAAACTATCTCCATGCCAGCCATTGACCCCCAGCCCCGCGGCAACAACGTTCTCGGCCAACCACTCACCACCTGCGGCTGCGACCCAATGACCGGCTTCTATCGCACCGGCTGCTGCGAAACCGGCCCCGACGATCTCGGCGTTCACACGGTCTGCTGCATCGTCGACGCGGCGTTCCTCGCCACCTCCAAGCAGCTCGGCAACGATCTCAGCACCCCCATGCCGCAATACGGCTTCCCCGGCCTCAAGCCCGGCGACCGCTGGTGCGTCTGCGCCGCGCGCTGGCTGCAGTGCCAGAAGGCCGGCGCCGCCTGCCCGGTCGTGCTGGAAGCGACGCATGAAAATACCCTGAAAATCGTTCCATTCGAGCTTCTGATCCAATTTGCGGTAATCCCCAGCGAGCTCCACTAGCTCGCAGCCGGCCAGGCCATTCACAAAACGTTCGCCAAATCTTCACGAGCGAAGGTCTTGACTTGACCGCCCATATCCCGCACTCTATATCTACGCCTACTCTATTTTCGGTCGAGCAAACCTCGTTCCGAACGTTCAAACTCTTCCTCTGCGATGAGCCTGAATGGCCCCCTCTGCCGTCTCTACGGCAATCAACGTAAGGAGAATACCCTTCATGCTTCTCAATCCCCAGCGACTTCTCGCTCTACTCGCATGCGGCGCCATCGCCATGTCCGGCAACGCGCGAGCCCAGGATGCCGCTCTCGGTAACATCACCGGCACGGTCAAGGATTCCTCCGGTGCAGTCATTTCCGGCGCAAAGGTTACCGTCAAGAACACGGCTACCGGCGCCACCCGCACGCTCGTCACGGACGGCCGCGGCAGCTACACCGCCACCTTCCTGCAGCCGGGCCAGTATGAAATCATCCTCGGCGGCGGCACCTTCAGCACATTCGACCAGAAGAACGTTGCGCTCACCGTCGGCTCCACCGTAACGGTCGACGCCAGCCTGAACCCCGCCTCGGTCGATAACCAGGTCATCGTCACCTCTGACGCGCCGATTATCGAGACCGACAAGATTGACGTCTCGCAGACCATCGACTCGACACTCATTTCGAACTTGCCCGTCAACGGCCGTCGTTATGACAACTTCGTTCTGCTGACCACCAACGTCGTTCCGGACGGCAACAGCGGCCTGATTTCCTACCGCGGCATCTCCGGCCTGTACAACACCAACCTGATCGATGGCGGCAACAACCAGCAGGCCTTTTTCTCGGAAGCTCGTGGCCGTGCCATCGGCGCGCCCTACGTGTTCTCGCAGGATGCGATCAAGGAGTTCCAGTCCTCCAGCTCCGGTTATTCCGCTGAGTTTGGCCAGGCCGCAGGCGGCCAGATCAACGCCATCACACGTTCCGGCACCAACGCCATCCACGGCGACCTGTTCTACTACCTGCGCTATCCGACCCTGAACGCGCTTGATCCGCTGACCAAATTCCAGGGCCGTCAGCCCGGCGCAAATGCCTTCCTGCTTCAGCCTTCCGTGCACCAGCAGCAGCAGTTCGGCGGCTCTGTCGGCGGCCCCATTATCCACGACAAGCTGTTCTACTTCTTCACCTACGATGGCTTCCGCAAAGCCGGCCCCATCCTTTACACCTCGTCCATCACCCCTGCGACACTCGCTGGCTACGCCTGCCCCGCGCCCGTCACCGCCACCCAGTGCCTCGCCGCGCAGACCTACATCAACTCGCTTAGCGGCCCCGGTAACCGCAATCTGATTCAGGACATCTACTTTCCGCGCCTGGACTGGCAGCCCAATCAGAACAATCACATCTCGGCTGAGTTCAACTTCCAGAACTACCACCAGCCCAATGGCTACACCACGTCCGCGACGTCCAACAACAGCTCCGTGCTGACCAACGGCCGCGCAGACTTTCATGAGCGTTTCACGGTCGTCAACTGGGAGCACGTGCTGAACCCGACCACCGCCAACGTGGCCCGCTTTCAATGGTCGCGCGATCTTGAGGTTACCTCTGCCAACGCACCCGGACCGTCGATCACCATCTCCGGACTGCAGGCCTACGGTCTGCCCAACGCGCTGCCCCGCGGAGCCTTCCCGGATGAGCATCGCTGGCAGGCTCAGGATACCCTGTCCAAGTCTCTCGGCCACCACACGCTGAAGACAGGCGTGGACCTCAACTTCATCCACGATCATCTGCAGAATCTCTTCCAGGGCGGCGGTCTCTACACTTACGCTGCGCTGACGAATCAGTGCCTCAACCCCGCTCAGCAGGGCATTGTCGCCTGCACAGGAGCTAACGCAATCACTGGTACGGCAGCTGCTTTTGCCAACTACGTTCAGGACGTCTTCGGCGTCAACGGTGGACGGCATTACAGCAACTTCGTTCAGGTGAATGACCCCATCACCCACGTGGGCGCGGATGATTTCTGGAACAAGGATCTCGCCGTTTTCCTGCAGGATAGCTGGAAAGCCAAGAGCAACCTCACCTTTGACGCCGGTGTTCGCTACGATACGCAGTTGATCCCTCAGCCGCCGCAGCCCTACACCACCAGCTACAACGGTGCGCCCTCGCCGCTGGGTAACTTCTACACGCAGAGCATCAAGATCAACTACAAGATGATTCAGCCTCGTGTCGGCTTTGCCTGGTCGCCTTATGGCGATGGCAAGACCGTTGTGCGCGGCGGCTACGGCATCTTCTACGGGTTGACCTCAAACTCCACCTTCTATGCCACGCGCGTTGAAAACGGCGTCTATCAGCAGCAATACACGCTACCCATTACGCAGACCACCCCAACTGGTACCAGCCTGACGAGCTACACCTACCTGGCGGGATCGCCCACCAACACCGGCGTGCTCTTCACGCCTCCCGGCCTGCCGCTGGTCGCTCCTTTTGCCGGCGCCGTCACTCCGACCGTTCAGGGTGGAGCTGCTCAGCAGAAGCTCGCATTCCGCGGGCAGGACCCCAACTTTACCAACCCCTACACGCACTCCTTTGACCTTGGCGTAGAGCAGCAACTGCCCTTCCACATGGTCCTCGGAATCTCCTACGTCGGCACGCGCGGCATGCGCCTTCCGTACTTCATTGACGCCAATCTGCCGCGCACCACGCTGACGCGCACCTACTCCGTGCAGAACACCGTCGGCGGAGCTTACAGCACCGTCACCGTCCCGTTCTACTCCAATACGCTCCCGCGGCCTTCCCCGAACGACGCCGGTATCCTTGTCGGCGAAAGCGGGATCAACACCTGGTACCACTCAGGTGCGTTTACTATCCGCAAGCCGTTCAGCCACGGGCTGGAACTGCTCGCCAACTACACCTGGGCACACAACATTGATGGCGGCCAGGTTCCCGGACAGTTCGGTACCTTCAACGGAACCGACACTATCCTCGATCCCTACAACCTCAAAAACCCCGGCTCGCTTGGCGAGTACGCCCGCTCAGACCTCGACATGCGCGGACGTTTCGTGGGCAGCGCAGTCTTGTCTCCTCATTTCAACATCGGCAACCGCTATGAGAGCTATGCAGCCAATGGCTGGACGGTTTCGGCAATCGCCACGGAGCAGGACGGACTTCCTCTCACTGCCGGCATGTCGGCTGTAGCGGCAGGCGGAATTGAAGGCGGCGCGACTGGTGGCGCCGTCGGAAACAGCCCCTCGCCCGCTACTGGCCGTGCGCCCCAGTTCAAGCGGAACGCCTTCCCCTCAAACGGCATCCGCAACGTAGACGCCCGCATGTCGCGCGACGTCAACTTCACGGAGCGCATCAAGATGCAGTTCTTTGTCGAGATGTTCAACGTGGCCAATCGTCGCCAGATCACCGGCTACAACACCACCGCCTACCAGTACGGCGGCACAATAAACGGCAACATCAGCATTACGCCCTTCACCAGCACGCCTTTCGGCACGCCGTCTTCCACCAGCAGCGTACTGTTTGGACCGCGCCAGATGCAGTTCACCGCCAAGCTGTTCTTCTAAGCACAGCCGCAAAAACGACGGCCCCGGAGCGATCGCTTCGGGGCCGTTCTACGTTCTGAGCTACGGTTTGCAATTTAACTGCATGCCCACTGAGCATGATGCGGACGGGAAGCTTCCTTCAACCTCCCATCAGATGTCCTGCAGGCTGAAGCTCTTACCCCATCCCCCCACAAAACCTTGTCATCCTGAGCGGAGTCATTCGCAGCCTCATCATGATTGACGCAGTCGAAGGATCTGCATCTCCGCCGTTCACGCTAAAGTTTCACAGGCAATCGTGCAAATCAGTCGTTGCAGAATCTCTACTCCACCGCCGCCTTTTCATCCTGCAGCGACACAATATACCGCCCGGCCACAACTGCCAGCACAAATACCAGCGGCATATAGTTCCTGGCCTCGTTCAGCCAGCTAAACACCATGCTTGAAAGCACCAGAAGCGGCAGCAAATAAAAAGTCAGGCGCTTCAGCAGCAACGGCGTCTGCTTCCAGGCCAGATACAGGAAAGGCAAAAACACCAGCCCAGTCACCATCAGGTGCGGGGGCCAGGTCCTTTGCCTCAGGTTGGTCAGTATGAACTGCACATTCACGCCACTCACCTGCTGGTACTGCATCACGCCGTGCAACACAAAGCTGCGCACCGCAAAGTACGCTCCCAGGCAAGCCACAACCAAGGCCGGAGTCTTCCACGCATAGCCCTTATCCTTGCGGCAGAACAGCACGTAGAACCCCAGCAAGCCCAGCACCGTCTCCTTTGCCAGCGAGCCAATCAGCAACGCCGAAAGGAACAGAGGGAACTCTTCCGTCTCAAGAAAAATAAACGCCAGCAGGAACGACAGGTGCGAAAGCGGGTCCGTCAATTGCCCGGCGTACGCCACAAAACTGACCGGGTAAATAACCGCCACAAGGACCATCGCCAGCAGCGCGCCCAGGTAGGAAGTGAACAGGCGTCCCCACCGGTACATCGTGTAGAACAGCACCAGCATGCTCAGCGTGCGGAAGATTTCAGACGCCGCCTGGAATGGCACGCGGCACATCTGCAGCCAGAAGACCAGCGCGTTCGGCAGAAAACGATACGAATGGGGAAGTGCCCGAGGATCCAGGCTCGTCACCTGGGCCTGCAGGTCGCGCTGCCAGGTGCCGTTGGTCTCGTTCGGGAACATGGAGCCCAGGTCGACAAAATAGTGATGCGTGTACTCAACCGCCGCAGTCATGATCAGGATCAGCAAGACCAGATTGAGAGCCTGCGCTTTGCTCAGCCGGCGCAGCTCAATCCGGTAGAAGGTGCGTAACAGCGCAAAGATCGCGACCAGCGCCAGCACCTCGGCCAGCCAGCCCGCCACGCGTGAAGGCACAGGCGCGCTCCAGTGAAGGGCGATGGGCAGGATCGTCAGCAGGGTCCCGGCCCAAACCAGTACAAGCCCACGACGGCGAACGGAATCGCTCAACAAAACGTTACTCCCAGGGGTCGGCCCGGCAAGGCGGGCGGACCCGTCTCCGGGAGTACATCACCCATCTTCCAGCCAGGATCGCAAGCCAAACCTATACTAAATCACGCAACTGGCCGCATCTGTTCGCCAACGGTGCCAAGGCTGGTCACAAAATATAGGCCCGGACCGAAGCCCGGGCCTTCCACGCCTGTTTCGCCCTAGCTCATTGCGACACTGCCAACTGCAAACAGCAAGCCCAGAACCCAGATTCCGCCAACAACTACCGCCGATTGCGTTATCGATTTCTTCGCGATGATTGCCATCCCGATCACCTGCAAGACCAGCGCCCACAACTGGAAAATGTCCAGGAACTTCAGCGCCGTGCGCGCCATCAAGGGCGCTTCTGAAAGGTAGTAGGCCGGGTTGGTTCCGATGGGGAAATTCAGATTGAACGCATCCGGATCGTTGCCAAACTGCACCACAAAAAACGTGATCAGACTGGCAATTAGCAGCGGTAGCGAAGCGTACACCGTCACCGCCATCACCTGCATGAACTTGGTCTGCGCGCCCAGCCCAAAGTTGAACGCCGCCCACAGGATCAGGGCGTAAATCAGCCACGCCACAATGCGCCCGATGCCGAACGCGTAGGCCCCGCCCTTAATGCTCATGGTCGTAAACTTCATGATCTGTGCCCGCTGCGCCGGCTCCATATCGCTCATTTTCGCCTGCTGCTTCGGCGTCTGCGTCATCTGGTTCTGCGCCACCCGGTCGAAGCCCACCTTGCTGTCGATCGCGTGCGCCACAAAGATCCCCATCACCACAAAGAGAACTGCCGGTAGCCACCAGCTAGCGCTGCGCAGGATGTCCATAAAAGTCTTCGAAGGCGCCACAAACGTGTCCACGACGCGCTCGACCTGCGAAAGCCCACGTACCTCAATCACGGGCGCACCATTGCCAGCCACAAAATCCTGAGCCATTGCACTTCTCCTCAATCGGGTATGGACGAATCATAGCCCCGAATCCTCACAATCTACGCACCCGAATCAAAAAAGTTCCGCAGCGCTCGCGGCCCCCGTTTCCTGTGAGGTTTTTGCCTTTGTTTCACCCCGTCCACCATTTAGAATAGAGGGACAAACCATGGCAGACGACCTCTTCAACAACTCTGAAAACCCTGAAGTTCCCTCGCCGCAAGACGCCTCCGGCAACAATCCCGCCCCTGACACGACGGTCCAGGGCCGCGGCGCGCTCAACATGCTCTCGATCAATATCGAAGAGGAAATGCGCCGCTCGTACCTCGATTATTCGATGTCCGTCATCATCGGCCGCGCCCTGCCCGACGTCCGTGACGGCCTCAAGCCCGTGCATCGCCGCATCCTCTACGGCATGCAGGAAATGGGCCTGCAATACAACAAAAAATATACGAAGTCCGCCAAGGTCGTCGGCCACGTCATGGGCAACTACCACCCGCACGGCGACTCCGCCATCTATGACACCATGGTCCGCCTGGCCCAGCCCTTCAGCCTGCGTTATCTCATGGTCGATGGCCAGGGAAACTTCGGCTCCGTTGACGGCGACCCACCCGCCGCCATGCGTTACACCGAGTCCCGCCTCACCCGCATCGCCGGTGAAATGCTCGGCGATATCGACATGGACACCGTCGATTTCGTAGACAACTACGACCAGTCCACGCAGGAGCCCAGCGTCCTCCCCGCCCGGATCCCGAACCTCATCGTCAACGGCGGTTCCGGTATCGCCGTTGGCATGGCCACCAACATCCCCCCGCACAACTTGACGGAGGTCCTAGGCGCCTGCCTCGCCCTCCTCAACAAGTCGCCACAAGACACCACCAGCGACCTCGCCCTCTGCCTCGAGCACGTCCTCGGCCCCGACTTCCCGACCGGCGGCGTCATTTTCGGCCGCGCGCAGATCCCCAACGCCTACCGCACCGGCCGCGGCCGCTTCATCGTCCGCTCCAAGACCCACCTTGAAAAAATCTCCGGCGGCCGCGAAGCCATCATCGTCTCCGAGATCCCCTACCAGGTCAACAAGTCACGCCTCATCGAGCGCATCGCCGAGCTCGTCAACGAAGGCGTCATCACCGACATCGCCCGCGACGAATTCCGCGACGAATCCGACCGCGACGGCATGCGCATCCACATCGGCCTCAAGCGCGGCGCCGAGCACCAGATCGTCCTCAACCAGCTCCACAAGCACACCCAGATGCAGGACAGCTTCTCCATGATCTTCCTCGCCGTCCACAACGGCCAGCCCAAGGAGCTCCCGCTCGACCAAGCCATCCGCGCCTTCCTCGATCACCGCGCCGAGGTCGTCCGCCGCCGCACCGCCTTCCTGCTCGCCAAGGCCCGCGACCGCGAGCACATCTTGCTCGGCCTGCAAATCGCGCTTGACCACCTCGACAACGTCATCCGCATCATCCGCCAGTCCGCCAGCCGCGCCAACGCACGCGAGAACCTCTTCGCCTACTTCTCGAACCGCACCATCTCGCTCCGCGGCACCGAGCTCGCCGGCATCACGCTCGATCCCGCAAAGTACGGCATCGACCCCAACACGCTACCGGTCTCCGCCACCACCGCTGCCGGCGCCACGCTCATCCTCTCGCTCCGCCAGATCGACGCCATCCTTGAGCTCCAGCTCTACCGCCTCACCCAGCTCTCCGTAGACGAGCTCCTCAAGGAACTAGCCCAGATCCGCGACAACATCGCCGAATACGAAAAAATCCTCGGCTCCCCCGCCCGTCTCCGCGAGGTCATCACCACCGAGCTCCAGGACATCCTCACCCGCTACGGCGACCCCCGCCGCACCGCCATCCTGGACGACTCCGCCGACATGACCCTCGAAGACCTCATCATGGACGAGCAGGTCGCCGTCACCGTCTCCCACACCAGCTACCTCAAGCGCACGCCCATCAGCACCTATCGACAACAGCGCAGGGGGGGCACCGGGCGCATCGGCATGAAGACCCGCGACGAAGATTTCGTCGCGCAACTCATCATCGATAGCACCCACTCCTACCTCCTCTGCTTCACCAACACCGGCCGCGTCTACTGGCTCAAGGTGTATGAAATCCCCGACACCGGCATCACCGGCAAGGGCAAGGCCATGGCCTCGCTCGTCGATCTCCAGCCCGGCGAAAAAGTAGTCACCATCCTCCCCGTCCGCAACCTGTCCGAAGAGGGCAAAAACATCCTCTTCGCCACCCGCAACGGCACCGTCAAAAAGACCCGGCTCTCGGACTACTCCAACGTCATGGCCCGCGGCGTCATCGCCATCAACATCGACAAGGACGACGAACTCATCACCGCCCGCATCACCGACGGCAAGCAGATCATCTTCCTCGCCACCCACGATGGCCAGGCCATCCGCTTCAACGAGCAGGACCTCCGCACCATGGGCCGCGCCGCCACCGGCAATCGCGGCATCAACCTCCGCAAGGGCGACTACGTCATCGGCGCCGCCGTAACCCCCAGCCCCCAGGCCAGAGAGCAGCAACGCCGCCAAAAAGCCGCCGAACTAGGCCTGACCCAGCAACTGGAAGCCGTAATCGGCCAAGCCCCGGCACCCTCTGAACAGCCAACACCTATGGGTGCCTCATCCATTCCAGCCTCACCGGAATGGGTGGGATCCCCGGACTCCCTGTCCACCTCCGAACTGGGTGCCCCAGGTCTCAATTCTGAGACCTGGGATGCAGCGGCACAATCCTCGTCCCCCGCCACCCCCACCCTCTCCGACATAGCCGCCCGCACCACCGCCCCCGACGGCCAGGAAATCCTCGGCTCCGACACCCCGGAAATCGATCCCGCCGCCCAGGCCAAACTAGACAAACTGGACGAAAAGCTGGGCCTGACCCCCTGCCTCATCCTCACGGTCAGCGAAAACGGCTACGGCAAACGCACCGACGTAGACCGCTACCGTCTCCAGTCCCGCGGCGGCACCGGCGTAAAGAACATGAACGCCAACACCAAAACCGGCAAAGTAACCGCCATCAACCTCGTAGACGACACCACCGAAATGATGCTCATCAGCCAATTCGGCAAAATCATCCGCATCGACACCAAAACCATCCGCGCCGCCGGCCGAGGCACCTCAGGCGTTAAGTTGTTAGACCTGGAAGACGGCGACAAAGTAGCCGCCGCCATGACCATCCCCCCCGAAGACCCCAAAACCCCCACCGACCCCGGCACTCTGCTGCAATAAACCAGGGCGCAGATGATCGACACCATCTACCTCGACACCTGCGCCATCAACCGCCTCACAGATGACCACGTTCAGCCACGGGTTCGCGACGAGGCACAGGCGATAGAACGAATCCTCGACGCGGTCCTACTCGGCAAAGTAGAGTGGAACGCGAGCTCTGTTGTCCGGGTCGAACTAGAACAGAATCCAGATGTCATCCGCCGCGTTGACAGTCTCAGAGTTCTATCCCGAGCCAATCGAATCATCACACCAACCGTCACGACTATCGCGCGCGCCCGCTTTTTCAGTGGGACCCTTGCCTCTATCGATGCCCTTCACCTTGCCGCCTGCGAAGAAGTCGGCGCAGATGGGCTACTCACCACGGACGACCGCTTCATCCGCCAGGCCGCCCGGCTCTACTTGCCTCGCCCGCATGTCTTGAATCCCGTAGAATGGCTCCAACGGAGGCAACCATGGCTGCTGCAAACACACCCCTGATCAGCGACATTTCCGACGATGAATTCGAACGCCGCACCCTCGACGCCATCGAGCGCGAGTTCGGAGCAGGCGGACTCGCCCGCTTCCTGATGACCCACCGCTCCGGCAAAGGCGACTACACGCGCGACCGCCATCAGTGGCTCGACGGCATTACGATCGAGGACATCGAGAAGCAGTTGCTCGAAGCAACCCCCAAGTAGCTGCTCCTGGACCGATGCTGATCAGCCAATTCGGCAAAAACATCCGCATCGACACCAAAACCATCCGCGCCGCCGGCCGAGGCACCAGCGGAGTAAAGCTCCTCGACCTCGAAGACGGCGACAAAGTAGCCGCCGCCACGACCATCCCCACCGAAGACCCCAAAACCCCCGCGGACCCAGGCATCCTGCTGCAGCAGACTTGATAACGGAGCAACCTAGGGTGGATCTTGCAATTCTAAATGTAAATAGCTATGGCGCATTTCTGTAATCTTCCACTCTAGTTGCAAGATCAGTCAATGACGCATTCAGATCTGCATAATCGTGAACCGGGTAGTTCAGAAACTTAAGATTGTAGGTTTTCTCGGCGCTTGCGATAAGGGAGGGGTGGGTCCCGCTCGGAACTACTGCGAAATGTTTATTTGCACTTGGCACGGCAATTGTGGCGTTCTCTAGAACTAGCTGAATATCCGGATCAGTCATGCTGGCGCCAAGGAACAGAATAGTATGGGTGAGAAACAATGTGTCCAGAATCGCGTAAAAGCCAGGATGGCTCCGTTTAGCTTCAAAATATGAACTCCTCCCTAAAACCACCTCATCCGTTGAACTGATACAACCGTGGGCTTTCAAAAGTAGACGGCCGTCAGATCGGATTTCGTCAAGCAGGTTTTGGTCAAAGTACTGGAGCGTGTTGTAGTAAGGATTGCCACTGAACGTGGAGCAATATTTCTCATATATCTGATCATAATTTGTGGTTATCACGATCTTCGCGTCTAAGTCGTAGATACTCTTGTGCATCTCAGACGGCGCATAATCGGGAGAGGAGAAAGTTGCCCGAAGAACCCTTTGAAAGTCTCCTGGTGTCACCTGCTCTTTGACGATCTCTGCCGCATCTAAGTATCTTTCTTTTGCAATAAGATCTTCGACATAGGCTCGTTCGGTGCCAACGGCCATTTGCGTCGAAAGTGTAAGCAACAGCTTATTCCAATCGGGCGGATGATCTGGAGTCTTGGCGGATAAACAGCCGGCTGATGCTCCTGCACCCATGAAGATCAGACACCTCTGTTCTGCCAATTCAACTATCAGTGAATCCGGCCAAGCAATCATCGACTGCTCCCAAGTGAATCTCCCATATTGGCAGCTAAGCGGATTGCGAATTGGGACAAGATTTCTGAGTACTCAAGAGATTGCTTGAACTGACTTCCGACCAAGGCTCCAGCCACCTTCTTTAGATCACCAATAGGGCAATTTTGACTCTGCGCCAATGGCACCAAGCTGTACATATTCGGCACATCTCCGAGCTTCACACCGAAGCCCTCCGTCTCGGGTGCGGTAAACTGCCCTAAGTAAATTTCAATCTGCCGAGGAACCTCTTTCAAGATTTTTTCAAAAGCTTCAGTGGGGCGTCGAACACCCTTTTTAGATTTAGTTATGTATTGCTGCAGCGTATACCCCACATAGCCCTGCTTCACGCTTGGCGTAGTGACCAGACCAAATTCATTTGTTGCACCGTGATTGCGTCGTTCGCAAATGCGAGCGCCATCCTCATACAAATCGATCCAACTCTTCAGCCATTCCGCAATATTGCGGACACCCACGATGCTGAAAACATCGGATCCTAGGGGAGTAACGAAAAAATCGGCCGCCAGCAGCACACTCCGATTGATGGCACCTAAGCTGGGTCCTAAGTCAAAAAAGATATAGTCATATTCATTTTCAAAGGCTCTGCAGAAGGCGACAGCCCAATTAGTTCTCCGCATCCCCTCTATGTCGCCACCGACCGCAGAATTCCAAGCGCCACTAAGCTTATCCTCCATCTCGGAAAGCTTTGGATGCCCTGGCATGAGCGTGACCCCAAATCGATTCTGCGCGGGCTTAATAAAGGTCACGTCACTATCTATCCCAGAGTCACCCGCGCGAATGAGCCGGGTTACCTTGAGTAGAGTATCGACCCGCTCCGCATCAATACCATCTGGCCAGTAGAGTGAGAAAGTCTTTTCATCACCGACGATCAATTGAGTCGCATTACACTGGGGGTCGGCGTCCACGAGTAGTATCTTTTTCCCACTTCGTGCAAAGTGCGAAGCAATATTACAGGTAAGAGTTGTTTTCCCTACTCCGCCCTTGTTGTTAAAAAAACAGATTGTTCGCAAGATGGTCCTTTCCCGATCAGTCAGCTTCGATTATACGTTTGAGCCTTACAGGCTCACCTTCACCGCCACCCTTCAAGTTCAACTTTGCGAAGACTGAGGGTTGCCAGAAACTTGCCAAGACTCCGCCGAAAGAACCTGCCTCATACCCAAAACGCAGCCTCCCCAAGCAAGTCTCTCCGTAGTCCAAATTACATGGACACTTTACCCAAAGAAGGGTAAGGAGTGCCGTGGCCAAAAACCAGCTGTTCGAGCCCGAAGGCTTGTCCAACTTGCGCTGCAGCCAATCATTTCACTTCGGCTAGTTCCCGGCCGCCGACCTTCAACGCGGCTGCTTTGTCGGTCTGCTCCCAGGTGAAATCCTCCTGTTTGCGCCCGAGGGGCTCGTAGCAGCGGCCTGCTCTCATCGACTACGGCTTAGCTTCCAGCTCCGCATTCAGCCGCACGCCACTTGCCGCCACGTTCATGCTCCGGGTCCAATCAGCGTAAGTCTTCTTCTTCACTACAAACGTATGCTGGCCCGGGGGCACCGACACGGTCGAGGGAGTGTTCCCAACGAACGCGCCGTCTACCTCAATATCCGCGCCGGGAACGGTTGAGTCGACCAGCACGGCAACCATGCCGGCGGCCGCGCTCGCTGCGGTGCCGGGAGCCGTAAGTGCGTCCGTGGGCGAGAACTTGGCCATCTCCAGATGCATGTCTCCTGCGACGAAAGACGTGATTTCCGGTCCCTTCGGTATCGTAATGTCCTTGCCGTGGACAAACAGCAGCAACGGTGCGGCAGGGAAAAAGATGATTGCCGTTCCGACCATTCCTGCCGCCATAACGCCCGTGTGCCCGCCGCCTTTGCCGCCTTCAGTCGCACGTAGTGCGGCTTTTTCCCCGTCTGCTAGCTGGAGGGAATCAATATTGACATCCAGCTTTCCGCCGCGGCCCATGCTCTTCTTGGTTTCGGGGATCGTTACACAGCAAAAAACTTGACAGAACGAGCCCTCAAAATACCCCAATCACGGTTGGATACCTGACTCGATCCTGGATCACGTCTGTATCTAACCTCAATGTTATGAAGATCTTAGAATCAAAAAGGGGGAGGGGGGACCCCATCCAAAACAAGCCTGGGCGAGCCCGAAGGCTCGCCCAGGTTTTGCTGCGGAATAATTATTTCTGCGCGCCGTTTTTGAGAGCTGCCGCCTTGTCCGTCTTCTCCCAGGTGAAATCCTTGTCTTCGCGGCCAAAGTGTCCGTAAGCAGCGGTCTGCTTGAAGATCGGACGACGAAGCTGGAGGGTTTCAATGATGCCCTTGGGAGTCAGGTTGAAGTTAGCGCGGACGAGCTCAGTGAGCTTGTCTTCGTCGATGGTGCCAGTGCCGAAGGTGTCGACCAGAACGGAAACCGGCTCGGCGACGCCGATGGCGTAGGCTAGCTGGACTTCGCAGCGGTGGCCGGGGCTGGGGGCTACTATATTTTTGGCCACGTAGCGGGCCATGTAGGCGGCCAAGAGATCGACCTCAACCTTGTTCACAAACAGAGCGCACTTGACAAAAGCGCAGGCCGCAGCACCCCACCCGCCAGAAATCACCTCGAGGATCCAAGCCGAAGTCCGGACCTAACCCTAATCCTATGAAGACTTTAGGGCTAAAAAGGGGGGGGTACCCCCCTCGTAAGTTGAACACTGCTGAGAATAGGCTCGCAGCAGCGAACGTCTCACTAAGCTGCCGGTTTGCCGAGCGCGTCTTGCAGTTTCTTGCGGACTCCGCGTAGTTCCAGGCGAGCCTGCACTTGCTGTGCCAGGATGTTCAGCGTTCGGGCTTGGTGGGGTGAGAAGGTTCTGGGAACGGTGTCGATGACGCACAGCGTGCCGATGGCGACGTTGTCTGTGCTGTAGAGTGGCATTCCGGCGTAGAAGCGAATGTGCGGATCTCCGGTGACAAGCGGATTATTATCGAAACGGGGATCTTTGGTCGCGTCTTCAACGACGAAAACGCCCTCCTGCTCGACCGCGTGGTTACAAAAGGACGAGCTGATCGGCGTTTCCGTAGCACCAAGTCCCACCGAAGCCTTGAACCATTGCCGCTCGGTATCGAGCAGCGAAACGAGGCTGATCGGCGTTGCGCAGACTTCTGAGGCCAGCAAAACTAGGTCGTCGAACTCGTCTTCTGCCGGTGTATCCAGGATTGCTAGCTCGGCGAGCGCTTGATGACGCCTTGCCTTCTGGTCATTGGCAGAAGTGATCGCGAGCTTTATGGTGCTGACTTTCTGCACAGGTTTTGCCGGCGGACTCAGGTCAGCGGGCTCCGCGATATCTTCAATGCTGCCGTAGTAGCAGACCAGATTGCCGCGCACGTCGAATCGCGGAGAGCCAATGGACTGCTTCCACTGCCACTTCTCCGGGCCCACTGAGACGCGGTAGCGCACGTTGATGGGCACACGGCGGCGGCGCGAGTCGGAAATGGAGCGCACGGTGTGCTGAATATCGTCATGGTGGATGGATTTGAGCCAGTTGTGCTCATCCTGCCGAGGCTTGCGCAGACCAGTGGTTTTGTCCCAGCGTGGGCTGATCTCGAGGTTCCGGCCTTGCGGATCCATGACCCAAAGCACTTGTGGGTTGAGCTCGACCATGCTCCTGTAGTGGGCTTCGCTTTGGCGCAGAGCCTCTTCGATTCGCTTGCGGGGAGTGATGTCGATCAGAGCGAGCGAAACGCCGATGACTTCGCCGGCCTCGTCGAGCGCGGGCTGGTAGGAAAGGAGCCGCGTTTCACCTGTGTGAGGGAGTGTAACCTCAACATTCTGAATGACTTCGCCGGCGAGTGCGCGGCGCAGGTATCCCTCCACTTTTGGGAAGAGTTCCGGAATCATCGTGGAGACGTGCGTGCCGATATGGTCTTCAAGTGGCGCGCGATTCAGCTCAGCAAGGCGCGGGTTCAGGTTGACGTAGCGGAGCCTGGGATCGATGAAGGCGAGGCCGACCGGCGCGCCATCGTAGACGGCCTGCAGTTGCGCCAGGCGCTGCGTGGGTGACACGTCGAAGTTGCTGGAGGCAATCGTTTGCCATGGGCTGGAGCTTCCGCCTGCGATGCCGGTGCGCTCCTGCAAAATGGTTTCGGCCAGTTTTGCTTCCGGCAGCGGGCGGCCGTAAAAGTAGCCCTGGCCAAGTTCGCAACCGAGCCAAAGCATCATTTCGGCCTGCTCCTGCGATTCGATTCCTTCAGCGACCGTGGTCATGCTGAGGCTCTGGCCCAGACCAACAACGGCCGAGACGATCTTGCGACTTTCGCGCCGCGTGGTCATCGAGCTGACAAAGCTCTGATCTACTTTGAGCTCGTCCAGTGGCAGGCTCTGCAGGTGCCGGAGACTGGAATAGCCGGTACCAAAATCGTCGAGTGCCAGCTTGCATCCGAGCGCTTTGAGCCGCAAAAGGATGGAGCTGGCGCGCTCCAGATTGTCGATGAGGGCGCTTTCTGTAATTTCGACGATGAGCCGGGAAAGCGAGAAGCCGGCGTCTTCGGCCAGCTCGCAGATCTCATCCGGCAGAGCGACGTTGCGCAACTGCACTGGAGAAATATTGATGGAAAGAGTGAGTTCTTCCGGGATGTAGGCCGCCGCGGCAAAGGCTTTTACCAGGATTTGCCGGGTTAGCTCATCCATCCAGCCTTCTTCTTCAGCTTCCTGGATAAAGTTTGCCGGTGAAACGATCTGCTGAAACGGGTATTGGCACCGCGCGAGCACCTCAAAACCAGCGAGCTGGCCGGTGCGGAGAACGACGATCGGCTGGAAGAAAGGGACGTAGAGGTTCTGGAGCAGGGCCTGGTAGTTATCCCGATATCCGGGGAAATCGCCGAGCTCGACGGCGTAATCGATGTTCTTCTTATCTTTCAAGTCAGTGACCCTCTGACAACTGAAGTTGAGTTAGCGCTGCCGTTCTCCCGTGGATGGAGATCGACCGTTATGTCCCCTAGGTCACCAAACTATTCTTCTGGCTAAAAGAAGCAACGAACTGGATCAAGAGACCCGTACATCTTTTGGGGGATGCTGCGCTTTGGCAGCTCTGGTCTTGTGTCTTGCTTTCAATCCGGGTGCAACCTTGAAGCATCGACCCTGTTCTGGATGGGAACGAGGGGAACAGCGGGCCGGAGATAGCGTTCGTTTGAGGGGTAAAAACTCGCTCGACAGAAAATAATACCTCAACTCTCTTGGGTACTAACGTAACAAAATGAGAGTTGGATGGCTGCTGAAAAGAGAAAGGGCAGACCCAGATGGGTCTGCCCTTTGTTACGGAAGGAGAGATTACTGCTGGGCGCCAGCTTTGAGAGCGGCGGCCTTATCGGTCTGCTCCCAGGTGAAGGCCTTGTCCTCGCGGCCAAAGTGACCGTAGGCCGAAGTCTGCTTGAAGATGGGCCGACGAAGCTGAAGCGTCTCGATGATGCCCTTGGGAGTCAGGATGAAGTTGGCGCGGACCAGGTCGGTGAGCTTGTCTTCATCGATGGTTCCGGTGCCGAAGGTATCGACGAGCACGGAGACTGGTTCCGCGACGCCGATGGCGTAGGCCAGTTGCACTTCACAGCGGTCTGCGAGGCCGGCCGCGACGATGTTTTTAGCAACGTAGCGCGCCATATAAGCAGCCGAGCGATCAACCTTGGTGGCGTCCTTGCCGGAGAAAGCGCCGCCGCCGTGACGGCCCATGCCGCCGTAGGTGTCTACGATGATCTTGCGGCCGGTCAAGCCGGAGTCGCCCATGGGTCCGCCGATGACGAAGCGACCGGTGGGGTTGATATGGAACTTGGTGTTGGCGTCGAGCAGGTTGGCCGGGATGACGGCGCGAATGACATGCTCTTCGATTTCTGCGCGGAGCTGCTCATTGGTCACGTTGTCGTCATGCTGCGAGCTGATGACGACTGCGTCAATGCGCGTGGGCTTGCCGACTTCGGCGTATTCTACCGTGACCTGCGATTTGCCGTCCGGGCGCAGGTAGGGCATTTTGCCGGATTTGCGAACTTCCGTGAGCTTTTCTGCCAGGCGGTGCGCCAGCGAGATGGGCAGCGGCATAAGCTCTTTGGTCTCGTTGGTGGCGTAGCCGAACATCATGCCCTGGTCGCCGGCGCCGCCGGTGTCCACGCCCTGTGCGATATCGGGTGACTGCTTGTTGATGGTGGAGATGACCGCGCAGGTGTTGGAGTCAAAGCCGTATTCCGAGTGGGTGTAGCCGATTTCCGCGACGGTCGAGCGGACGAGGGACTGGAAGTCCACGTAAGCTTTGGTGGTGATTTCGCCGGCGATGACGACGAGGCCGGTGCAGGTGAGCGTCTCGCAGGCAACGCGGCTCATGGGGTCCTGCTCGAGACATGCATCGAGGATGCTGTCTGAAATCTGGTCGGCAATCTTGTCCGGATGGCCTTCGGTAACTGACTCACTGGTGAAAAGAAAACGGTCGCGCTTGGCCAAGACTTGCTCCTTCATTGGGTAGGTCGAATGGTTTTGCGGAGGCTCGCGTACGGAGCCAGCACAACTCTTTTATTCTAACCCGACACGCGGGATTGGGGCTTGCTTGTGGGGCCGTAAGTCAGACGGCTAGTCAGGCTGGGAGCAGAGCTGGCGGTGGTTTGCGTCCGCCGCGCAGGATGGGGGACTCGACCGCGAACCAGAGGAAGACGGCGTAGGCAATGGTGGCGAGAACGGCCAGGAGCGGGTGGGCCGGGGCAAGCAAGCGGTACATGGTGAGGTGGACCAGGTACATGGAATAGCTGATGCGGCCGAGCCAGACCATGGGCCAGGTGCTCAGGAATGCGCGGCCAAAGCCCAGAAGCGCGAGAACGAGGACTGCGGTGACGAGTACCAGGACGGCTTCAAAAACACCGAAATTGGCGAGCGCGGTGTTGGACGTGGTGGTATCGCCATGGTGCTGCAGCGCTGCAAGAGCCACTACCGACAGGGCGATCAGGAGCAAACTGAGAGGCTGGATCCGGGTTTTTGGCAGGGACTTGAGCCGGGGCCACAAGAGCGCGAGGAGGGCACCGGTGGCGAGAGTGTCCATGCGGAACGGCAGCAGCATATAGATAGCCCAGTGGAGCGAGAAGAAGGGCGTGCAGGTGTAGCGCAGGATGGGTGCGACGACGACCAACGCGGCCGCCAGCCACGTGAGCGCGCGGCGCGGGAGGAAGAAGACGGCGAGCGGCCAGAGCAGGTAGAACTGCTCTTCCACCGCGAGCGACCAGAGGACGAGCGTGTCCGGAGTTTTGAGGTGGAGGGGCTTCAGGAAGTTCATCGCGCCCAGGTAGTAAGGCCAGTCATGAAGAAAGCCGGCGCCGAAGAGGGCCGCGGTCAAGGCCAGGACGATGACGTATGCGGGAAGGATGCGGCGTGCTCGGCGTGCGTAGAAGTGGCGCAGATACTGGGGGAAAGCGGTCTGCTTGCTGTTGATCAGGATTCCGGTAATGAGGAAGCCGGAGAGGACGAAGAAGAGATCAACCCCGCCCCAGAGCAGGGGCAGGTGGAAGAGGTGGTGCAGCATAACGCTGCCGATTGCAAGCGCGCGCAGGCCATCAAGCTGGGGAATGCGCGCGGTGGAAACGGGCATGGGGAAAGTTTAGAGGATGACGCGTGGGTTTGCGTCTTATGGAGTCTTGGTCGGACGAGGATGATAGATCGTCTTCGGGTTGGTGAGAGTGTGAAGAGAACGAATCCCGGGGGCTGAAGCCCAGATTCGTTGTAGTCCTTTGGATGTCCAGGCTAAAGCCTGGACCTATCTCAAAGGCATGAGCAATAGGAAGACGTACCTTTGTCAGGAGATTGAAGATGGAATCAGTTTGGGATTATCCGCGGCCGCCGCGGTTGGAGCGCACGAACCGGCGAATCAGGATGGTGCAGGGTGGGGTGGTGCTGGCGGATACGCGGGAAGCGTTGCGGGTGCTCGAAACGAGCCACCCGCCGGTGTATTACCTGCCGCCGGCTGCGCTGGCCAAGGGGATGCTGGAGCGGTCGGGGTCTCGGCAGAGCTTTTGTGAGTTCAAGGGGCTGGCAGGGTACTGGAGTTTTGTGGGCGGAAGGCAGGATGTGGCCTGGTCTTATGAGAAGCCGACGCATGGATTCGCGGCGCTGGCAGGGCACCTGGCGTTCTATGCCAGCAAGGTGGATGAGTGCTGGGTGGATGATGAACGCGTCGTGCCGCAGGATGGGGATTTCTACGGTGGGTGGATCACGAGCGATTTGAAGGGCCCGTTCAAGGGTGCGAAAGGGACGCTGGGCTGGTAGTGGCGGCTGGCTGGCGCTTTATTCTTACGGTTTGTCCTGACGCTCGTGCTCTTCGACCTTGATTTTTTGCAAGTCACGCTCTCCGCGGCCAACGGCGTTCGCGGAATCGTGAAGCTGACGGAACCATAGGCGCAGCTCTATCATGCCGCGTTCCTGCGCGCGATAGGCTTTGTACATGGCGAAGCGCTCGTCAGGTGTTGCATGCTGAAGTAAACTCTCGTCAGGCCGGGCGCCGTAAGCGGGGATTTCACGAGCCACGATCGATAGCTGCGTGGCCTCGTTCCACTGGTCATAGGCCTTGAGCAGGTTTGCGTAGAAAAGATCAAGCTCGCCGTAAGCGGCCGCGTCTTCATCTGACAACAGATCCAGCTTGCCGCTGGCTTTAGCCAGGCGATAGACGGGGAAATCCGGAAGATCAATGCTGCCGGCAGGGAAGGGCTGCATGGCGCCGGGCGGCAGGTGGTCGCGCTCCGCATCCGACAGGACCTGCTCGCGGCCGCGTACCCAGAAGATCATTTTGTCCAGGAACAGCTCAACGCGGGCGCAATCGCGCACTGTCTTTTCTGTGTCGGCCTGCAAGCCGGAGGTCACGCGGCTGCGCTCGTTATGCCGGTGAAGCGCTTCCACGGACTGCTCCAGGCCAACGGCGATGAGGAGGCCTACAACGATCGTCGCGATGTGGATGAAGAAGTCTTTCCAGGTGTGGGTCGGACTGTGAGGCGGGTGAACATCGAGCATCGGTAGGCAGCTCCCTGGATTAATCTGGCGCAGAGATGGGGTGGCCGAAAAAGGAAGGCGATGGCCAAGTTTACACAAGTGAGCCCGGCTCATCGGAACTTAGGCGTATATCTCGCGTTTCGAGGCTGGTGCCGGTGACGGTATCCACGCCTTTGAGCTGTATTTCGCTGCGCGGGTGCGAGCTCGATCTCTGCGCTAGTGGGACCGCAGCGTTTCTATGCGCTGCTTGAGGGTGGTGTAGGCGGCGTCTGAGGTGGGGCCGTGAGTGGTGTAAGTGATCTGGCCGGCGGGGTCGACTACTACCAGGTAAGCGTCGTCTTTGGCTTCAAAGTGGGTGGCGGCTTTCCAGTCGACTTCATGATCGGTGACGGCCAGGAAGTGGGGGTAGGCTGGCTCAGGAACGCCTTCTTTTATTTTTTTGAGGATGTAGCCGCGCAGGATGCGGGGAGCAGCTTCAATCTCGGCTACTTCGTAGTAGGCTACGTCGCGAACGCCGTGGTAGTCAGGCGCGAGGCGCTTGCCCCAGGAGGCAACCTGGTCGCGGGAACCCTGCGAAAAGCCAATGACGAGGATGGTGGTTTTGCCTTGGAGATCGGCGGGGAAGTTGACCTGGGTGCCGGTTAGCAGGGCGGCATGGACCTCCGGGATGCTCGGCGCGGTGGGCGTGAGCAGGAGGGGGAGGAGACCGGCCAGGGTGAGGAACATCCGCATGATTCAGTCTAGGATGCAGGGTGGGTGGCGATGGATGAAAGTTTTATCGGGTGAAGGAATTGTGACGGCTTTTGGTGGGGCTGAAAGAACTGCCGTGAACCTACTCATCGCCAAAAGCACGGTGGCTGGGGACCCAAGGCTTTCTACTGCGTGACGATGAGTGGGATTTCAGCGGTGTGGGCGATGCCGGTTTGGGGGGACGTCGCGGTGACGCGCAGGGTGTAGGTTCCGGGGGCCACGGACGCGGGGTATTTGCCGCTGCAGCCGGTGGTGGAGGTGATCGCCCAGGCGCTTAGCGCGAGGAGGAGCAGGGTGGGGAGGCGGCGGCGACGCTTGCCGATGAATGCGGCCAGGGGCAGCAAGAGCAGAGCGGCGATGGGCAGGTTGCTCAACGGCGTGCGGTTGGAGCTGAGATAGCCGATGACGTCGTCGGTATCGAGGTAGACGGAGGTTGCGGATTGCCCGCCCTGGGCGACCGTGAGGATCGGCTGTTTGATGTTGAGGGTGGCGTGGACGGGGAGGCGATCGACCGAGAGGCCGAGCTGGCCGGCAAAGGCTCCTGTGGATGCGGCAGTGAGGGTGAAGGACATGTGGTGGCCGGTGGCAAGCGAAAGCGTGCCGGGGGTGGCGGTGAAGGTGAAGTCGGACGGGAGGATGATTTCCGAGACCGCGGGGGAGGTGGAGGTGGGGGTGGAGGGGTCTCCCGCGTAAATGGCGGTGAGGGTGTGGGTTCCGGGGGCGAGCTGGGTGGTGGTGAGGGTGGCTCGGTTGGCGGTGAGGGGGGAGGTGCCGAGGGGTTGGGTGCCGTCGTAGAAAGTAAGCGAGCCGGTGGGGGTGAGGCCGGCGGCGTTGGCGACCACGGCGGTCATGGTCACGGGCTGGCCCTGGTAGGCGGGGGTGGGGGAGACGGTGAGCGAGGTGGTGGAGGTATTGGCGAGAACGGTGACGGAGGCGGCGGGGGAGTTGGAGGCGAGGGTGTTGATGTCGCCCAGGTAGTTGGCAGCGTAGCCCGTGACGCCGACGGCAAGGCTGGACGTGGTGTAGACAAGGCTGCCGTTATTTGAGCTGGCGATCGCCTGGGATCCGCGCCGGGTGCCGCCGAGGTTGAGCGTGCCCTTGACCGGGATGCCGCCGGCTGCGACTGCGGCGGTGAAGGTGACGGGCTGGCCGAAGTAGACGGTCGAGGGTGTCGCAACCAGGGTGGTGGTGGTGGGGGCCGGGACTATGGTCACTTGCAGGATGCCGCAGGCTGACGAGCTGTAAACGGTGCTGCCGTTGTAGAAGCAGGCAAGCTGGTGGCTGCCGACGGAGAGTGGGGTCGGACCGAAGTTCTGCGAGGCGAGAGCGGCGGCGCTCAGCGGTACGGGGATGCCGATCTGGACGCCATCGACGAAGAAGTTGACGGTGCCGGTGGGGGTGGAGGTGCTGGCGGGGGTGGCAGAGGCCACGGTGGCGGTGAGGACGAGGGGTACGCCGTAGTTGAGCTGGGTGGGAGTGTTGACGAAGGTGGAGGTGGTCGGGTAGCCGCTGACGACCTGCGCGACGGAGGCCGAGCTGGGGCTGTAGTTGGCGGGCGGGTTCAGGGTCGCGGTGATGGTGTGGTTGCCGGGGAGGAGGGAACCGGTGGTGTACACGGCAGTCAAATTAGCGCCGACGGTGACGGTCTGGAGCGGGGTGGCGCCATCGGAAAAGGTGACGGAGCCGGCGCCGGCAGGGTTGGTGCCCTGGCTCTGGTAGGTTGCGGTGGCGGTGAAGGTGACGGGCTGGGCGAAGTTCGACGGGGTGAGCGAGGTGGCAAGCGACAGGGTGGTGGAGCGGGCGCTGACGGTTTCAGTGCACGTCGCCGAACTGCCGGAATAGGCGCCAATGGGAAAGGTGGTGGCGACGATGATGTGGGTGCCGGCAGTGCTGCCCAGGTAGCTGAGGGAGGTGTTGCCGTTGACGAGCAGCGGCTGGCCGAGCGGGGCGCCGTTATCGGTGAAGGCTACAGTGCCCATGGGGGTGGTGCCGTCCGACCCGATGACCGAGGCGAAGAAGAGGGCGTTGGTGTTGATGGTGATGGGGTTGGGGTTGCAGGTGAGGGTGGTGGTGGTGCCGGGTTCGGTGACCTGCTGGGTCAAGGAGGCTGAGGTCGCTGTAAAGGTGCCGGTTGGCTGGTAGGCGGCAGTAAGTGCATGAAGCCCAATACTGAGGGCATTCGTGGTGAGGGTAGCCATTGCGCTTGTCGAAATCGGCGCTATGGCAAGCGGAATGCCACCATCGCTGAATAGGATCGATCCAGTCGGTGTGCCGCTGCTGGCGGAAAGCTTAGCCGTGAAGGTAACGGACTGACCCTGAAGCGAGGGATTCTGAGAGCTGGTGAGAGATTCCGAGACGTAGTAAGTCCCACTAAACTCATAAGCGCCAAGGTCGACGATCGCCGTCCCCTTACCGGTACCATCCACAATGCGTGGCTTTCCATCAAGGTCGGTTGCAGGTAGGCTCGGGGCGTTGTTATCGCCTGTATCGATTTCTGGCGAGGCTGGCATGAGATGGAAGTCAGCGGTCGCTACGTTGGCAAAAAGCGGGTCTTCAAATCGATTATTGGTCCAGGTTCCAACGCAGCCAGTGCCGGAAGGAGTCAGCGCGGGTGAATTTGGCGCATAAAGATCGTTGTGGTCAAGGACCGGCTGCGTGATGACTGGTGTGCCACCGAGACCACTAGTGCCCTGCCCACAATAAATTGCGGTAGAGGACGAGTTGCCTGTATGCACGACTAGATTATTGGTAAATGTCTGCGGAACACCGAAGATGCCGAGCTCTGTGCCCTGATTCGGCAAACCCGCAGTGTTGTTTGCAACGATCGTGTTGTTGGTCGCGACGCCTGTGGGCTGGTAAGGAGGGAAGCTACCCCTGGAGGCAGCAAGCTCCATCACCAGCCCCGTTCCACTGTTGCCAGTGATCAGGTTCCCGGCGATGACGTGCGTTCCCCCGAAGGCAAAGATGTCGAGGCCAGCGGTTTGATCGGCATTGCCGTTCGTCCGAATCAAATTATTTGTGTAATTGAACAAATAAGGGCTAGCAGGATAGCTGTAAGGATCGTTTTGTACTGCGTAGAAATTCAATATTCCGTTGCCGAGATTGTTCTCGATCAAGTTGTTGGTGATCGTCAGAGAAGGCGGGGAATGAAGATAAGCGTATGGGAAAACCGATGTGGACGCGATCACGATTCCAGTGCTGCTGTGACCGGCTGTGGTTGTGTGAATGGTTTGCAAGATGTGATTGTTTTGGATGAGGGCGTTGCTGAGGCGCACTGTGATCCCGGAAGGGTAATTGTCAAGGACAGTATTATTCCTGACAGTGGCGTTTCCTGAGATGGTGATGCCGCCCCCATCGGAGGCGAATGTTGCGGAAGTGGGAGGACCATTCTGGATGGTGAACCCGTCGAGTATGGTCGGGGCACGAAACGAATTATCAGAGGCTAACGGAGTGCCCATGGTGACGATGAAGCCGCTCCCTTGGCTGCCGTCGATAAAGGTGGAGGCGGCGCCGGCGGAACTCATGATTGTGATGGCCTTGGCGCAGGTGATCTGCTCGTAGTAAGTGCCTGGCGAGACGAGGACGGTGTCGCCGTTGGTGGCGGCGTTGATGGCGGACTGGATGGTGGTGTATTGCTGGCCGGGGCCGACGTTGAGGGTGGCGGCTTTGGCTGCGAGGGCGCAGAAGCTCAGGAGGCAGAGGAGGAGCGCGGTGCGCAGTCGGGTCAACATGGCGGGGCCTTGGCGTAGCGGGGTGCAGCCAGTATAGGCTGGGCGGGTTTATTTTGGCCGCTGCATCTGCGAGGATAAGGGTATGAGCATGTTGACCGAACGCATTGGACGGATTGAGGTTTCTGCGACGATGGCCATCACGGCCGAGGCGTTGCGGCTAAAGGCTACGGGGATCGACCTAGCGGATTTTGGGGCGGGGGAGCCGCATTTTGAGACGCCTCGTCATATTAAGGACGCGGCGATTGCGGCGATCAACGAAGGGCACACGCGCTATACGGCGGTGGCAGGGACGCCGGAGGTTCGCAAGGCCGTGATTGCCCGGCACAAGGCTGATTTTGGGACGGACTATGCGCTGGACGAGTGCGTGTTTACGACCGGCGAAAAGCTGGCGCTGTTCAACGCCGTGCAGGTGCTGGTAGAGCATGGCGATGAGGTCATCGTGCCGGTGCCTTACTGGGTTTCGTTCAAGGACATCATCCAGTATGCGGGTGGGGTACCCGTGTTTGTGGAGACGAAGGAGAGCGAGGATTTTCGGCTGACGGCGGCGATGATTGAGGCCGCGATTACTCCGAAGACGAAGGCGATTATTTTGAACACGCCCTCAAATCCTTCCGGCAATGTTTTGAGCAAGGAAGACGTTTATGCGATCGTGCGGCTGGCGCATGAGCGTGGCGTTTATGTGCTGCTGGATGAGTGCTACACGTATCTTTGCTTTGACTCCGAGCCGGTGAGCGGTGGGTCGGTGCTGGAGGCGAAGGAGCACGTGGTGGTGATGGGGTCGCTGAGCAAGACGTATGCGATGACGGGCTGGCGCGCGGGCTTTGCGCTGGGGCCGAAGGCGATTATTTCGGCAATGTCGAAGCTGCAGTCGCAGAGCACTTCCAGCACGGCGAGCATGGTGCAGAAGGCTTCTGTGGCGGCGTTGACGCAGTCGCAGGACTGCGTGGCGGAAATGAAGGCGGAGTACATTCTGCTGCGCGACCGGATGCTGGCGGGCTTTGCGACGATCCCGGGGATTACGTGCACGAAGCCGCAGGGGGCATTTTATGTGTACCCGAATGTGAGTGCGTTTTTTGGCAAAGGTGGCGTGACGAGCGCGGCGGATGTGGCGGCTCGTCTGCTCAGCGAGGCGCATGTGGTTTGTGTGCCGGGCGAGGCTTTTGGGACCAACGACCATATTCGCTTGAGCTACGCTACGAGCGGCGATGTGATCGATAAGGGTATCGAACGGATGAAGGCCTGGTTCGGTGGGCTGGCGTAAGACTGTCCTGCCGGACGGGCCCACTGCGCGTGGGGCGGGCACTTCGTGACTTCTTTACTGGTTGCCGGGGCTTCCTGGCTTTATTGCTCCGAGCGTTGCTCGGCAACAGCCCTGCACCACACGAAGTGCCGCCTGCCCGACGTCGGGGCCGTTCAGTCTTGATGACCTTTGGTGGGCTACGGTCTACTTTTGTGGGAGAGAGTTTGCGATTATTCCCGCTAAGATGAAGCGTATGCAGAGCGACGAGCAAGTGAAATTTGCGCCGGTAATTCTTGCGGGTGGTAGCGGTACGCGGTTCTGGCCCCGAAGCCGGAGGGCGCGGGCGAAGCAGGTGCTGTCGCTTGATGGCGAAGACACCATGATTCAGCAGACGCTGGCGCGCTTGCTGCCGGTGGCACAGGCGAGCGACGTGTGGGTCGTGACGAATCACTGGCTGGATAAGACGATCGCGGCACAATTGCCGGACGTGAAAGCCGAACATATTTTGAGCGAGCCGGCGGCACGTAACACTGCTCCGGCGTGCGCTTTGACTGCATTTTTGCTGGCGAAGACTTCGCCCGACACAGTGCTAGGGGTGTTTCCTTCAGACCATGTTGTGGGCAATGTGGCTCGGTTTGCTGAGGTGATCGCGGCTGGGGTCAAGGTGGCGGCGGCGGGCGATCACATCGTCGTGCTGGGGGTTCCGCCTACGCGGCCTGAGACGGGTTACGGGTATATCGAGATGGGTGCGGAGGCGCCGGCGCAGGATGGGGCTTTTTCTGTCGGAGTAGCCGTCCATCGCGTGAAGCGATTCCGTGAGAAGCCCGATAAACATACGGCGGAAAAGTTTATTGCTGCGGGGAATTTCTCCTGGAATGGTGGGATCTTTCTTTGGAGTGCGCGGACGTTTGTTGCTGCGATTCGCGAGCATGCGCCGGATATGGCACCGCACCTGGACAAGATAGCGGACGCATTTGGAACGGCTGAATTTGAGCGGGTGTTTGCGGAAGAATACCCGCTTTGCGAGAACATTTCGGTGGACTACGCGGTGCTGGAGCGTCGGTCGGCGAAGGGTGAGGCGCGGTCCGGGATTTACTGTTTGCCGGCGGATTTTGAATGGAACGATCTAGGGTCGTGGGCTTCGTTGCATGAGCATCTGGGCGATCATGAGGACGCAAATGTGCTGGACGGGCCGACGAATCTGGTGACGATTGAGAGCTCCGGGAACTATGTTTATGCGCCTGGGAAGATGGTGGCGTTGCTGGGAGTAGAGGGTTTGGTGGTGGTGGAGACTGAGGATGCGTTGCTGATTACGACGCGGGAGCGGTCGCAGGATGTGTCGAAAATTGTGCGGGAATTGCATATCCGGATGGGGATGGAGGAACTGATTTGAGCACGGTAAAGTTTGGGACGGACGGCTGGCGCGGCGTGATCGCGGATGACTTTACGTATGCGAACGTGCGGGTGGCGGCGCGGGCGATTGCGCACTACGTGCTGGCGCATGAGGATGCGGCTAAGGGCGTTTGTATTGGATGGGATCCGCGGTTTGGGTCGCAGACGTTTGCAGGGATTGTGGCGGAAGTGCTGGCTTGCGCAGGGATTCCGGTGGCGCTCGCGGGTGGGGTCACGCCTACGCCGGCGCTGAGCTTCGCGGTGCGTGGCCGCGGGGCCGCGGGTGGCGTGATGATTACCAGCAGCCACAACCCGGCGGAGTGGAATGGGGTGAAGTACAAGGCGAGCTATGGGGGATCGGGTAAGCCATCGATTATTTTGGCAATCGAGGGGTACCTGGATAAGCCTCTGCCTGCTGTGCAGACGCCGGCGGAGATTGAGATTGTTGACTTCAGCCCACCGTATATCGCCGCGATTGAGGCATTCGTGGACCTGGCGGCGATCAAGGCTTCCGGCTATAAGTTTCTGATCGACGTAATGTATGGGGCGGGCAGCGGAATTATTGGCGGGGTGTTTGGGCGTGCGGGGATCCCGTATGTGGAGATGCGTGGGGAGATGAACCCAGCGTTTCCGGGGATCAACCCGGAGCCGATTTTGCCGCATATTGCCGAGACGCAGAAGCGGGTGGTCGCTGAAAAATGCGATGCGGGCATGGTGACGGACGGCGATGCGGACCGCATTGGCGCTGTCGATGAGCATGGCAATGTGGTGGACGCGCACAAAATTTTCTCGATCCTGCTGAAGTGGCTGCTGGACCGCAAGGGTTGGCCCGGGGATGTGACGCGGGCGTTCAACACGACGAAGATGCTGGACCGGATCAGCGCGAAATATGGGCGGACGCTCCATGAGCACGGCATCGGGTTCAAGTATGTGTGCGACCTGATGCTCGAGAAAGACATCCTGATTGGTGGCGAGGAATCCGGCGGCGTGGGGATTTCGCGCCATCTGCCGGAGCGTGACGGGCTGCTGAATACGTTGCTGCTGGCGAATGTGATGGCGGATGAGAAGAAGACGCTTGGGGAGCTTGTCGCGGCGCTGCAGGAAGAGTTTGGCGAGCACCAGTATGGACGCATCGATATGCACATTGACGATGCGTTGAAGCAGTCTGCGATTGCGCGCGCCGGGGCGATGACGGCGGGCGACGAGTTTGCGGGGATGAAGATTCTGCGCGTGGAAAAGCTGGACGGGATCAAGTTTTTCCTGGCGAATGAAGACTGCGTGAATAAGCCCAATGCGGCTGAAACCTGGCTGCTGCTGCGCGCATCTGGTACAGAACCGCTACTGCGTGTGTATTGCGAAAGCTGCTCGGTTGCGAGCGTGAATGCAGTGCTGGGCGTGGCGAAAAAGTTTGCGGAAGCAGGTAAGGTTTGAGCTTGGAAACATTTGAATGCAAGGGTTTGCTGTTCGATATGGACGGCGTGTTGATCAGCTCGATTGCGAGCGCGGGGCGTTGCTGGCGGCAGTGGGCGGCGCTGTTTAACGTGCCGAACGCGGACCAGGTGACGATTGCGCATGGGACCCGCGCGGTCGACATCATGAAGAAATTTCGGCCGGACTTTGGGCCTGGGGATTTGGTGGATGGCTTGCGGGTGATTGAGGATCTTGAGATCGCGGATGTTGCCGATCTGAAAGTGCTGCCGGGGGTTCGTGAGCTGCTGGAGGCGTTGCCGCCGGAGCGTTGGACGATTGTTACCTCTGCCACGCGGCGACTGCTGGTTGGGCGGATGAAGGCGGCGGATTTACCGTTTCCGGCGGAGCTGATTGCGGGGGATGATGTGGTGAACGGCAAGCCGCATCCTGAGCCTTATCAGAAGGGTGCCCGGATGCTTGGGTTCACTTCTGCGGAGTGCGTTGTGGTTGAGGATGCGCCTTCTGGAGTGGGGTCAGGGGTGGCGGCGGGGAGTCGTGTGCTGGGGGTGCTTGGGACGCATAAGGCGGAGGAGCTTTATGGGGCGGGAGCAGCGTTTGTTGCTACGTCTTTGGCTGGGGTGAAGGTCGAGGCAGGTGGTGAGGGTTTGAGGATTACGTTCGATCAGGTTTAGGGCGCTCTATCTGTTAGCTGTCATCTTCTTGTAGACAATCCAAACAGTGGAAAGACTTGCATCTTGTTGAGGAGCTTAGTCGCTCCGAACGGAGATGCGGGTCATTCAACTCCGAAAGCCACGAAAAAGCCGTGTCTTTCTTCGCTCAGGATGACAAGGTTCTGCTAGGTGGGCCAGAAGGCTTCTTTCCTGCGGACTGGATGTTGGAGAGCTCTCGAGCAGAGTCTCGAGAACGCAGAAGGCTTTCATACCTAAGACTTAGCCTTTGGCTTCGCCTGTCAGCGCGCACCGAGCAGAGCCTGTGCGCTTGCCAAGTCCGCTTCCGTGTCTACTCCGATGGTGTCGTAGGGGGTTTCGGCGACATGGATGGGCATGCCATTTTCGAGGAAGCGTAGCTGCTCCAGTTTTTCTGTAAGTTCTAGTGGTGATGGCTCTAGAGCATGGAAGTGGCTCAGCGTTTCGGCGCGGTAGGCGTATAGGCCTAAGTGCTTGTAGACAGGGGGCGACTGTTGGTCGCGGTCGTAGGGGATGGTAGCTCTAGAGAAGTAGAGGGCTCGGCCGGCGAGGTCGCAGACCACTTTTACTGCATTCGGGTTGTGTAAATTTTCCGGGGTGCAGAGGACTTTCAGGGTGCTTACCAAGACTTCGTTGCTGCGAAATGGGGCGAGTAAGGCGGTGACGTGCTCTGGGCGGAGGGTGGGCTCGTCGCCCTGGAGGTTGACATAGATTCCTGCGCGGTGCGTCTGGGCTACGGCGTGGACGCGGTCGGAGCCTGAGGCCAGGTCTGGGGATGTCATGACGGCCGGCCAGCCGTGGCGTTGACACAGGGCGAAGACTTCCTGGGAGTCGACGGCTATGAGAACTTCATCGAGCTCTGGGCAGGCTTTGGCAGCCTCATAGACCCAGCCGAGCATAGGCTTGCCGGCGAGCTCACGGAGCACTTTGCGGGGCAGTCGGCTGGAAGCTAAACGCGCGGGGATGACGGCAAGGGTGCGAACCATCTGTGCAGTATCGCACTGGTTGGTTGACCTGCTGGGCATCGGCTCGTAAACTGGTAGAGGTTCGGCTGAGTTGAGCGCAAAGTAGCTTGCAGTACGCGTTCCTTAGCTTGCGACCCCCCAACACCAGGCGGTGTAGCTCAGCTGGTTAGAGCGACGGACTCATAACCCGTAGGTCGACGGTTCGAGTCCGTCCACCGCCACCAACTCAAGACTTACGTTTGCCGGCAGTCGGCGTTGCTGAAGAAAGCTCGCGCGCGATTCCTACGCCCTGTACGTTGATGGTGCCCTGGAAGGGGACTTCGCCGTCCACGCGCTTGTAGAAGAGCGCGATGGCGAGGGTTTTGCTGGTCTTGGGGACCTGGAAGACCCAGTTGGATGTACGGTTGATGCTGTCTTCATCGAGTCCGGAGGGGAGATGCCGACCGGTGGAGAGCTCGACGAGTTCCCAGCGGAAAGCGTCGTCGTCGTGGGGTTCTGATTCGATCTTGGTGGAGAGGCGATAAGTATTTTCCGGCGCGAGCGAGATGGGCTGGAAGAGCAGGACGGTGCCGCTGGGGATGCGGTCTTCAAAGGCGAACTCTATGCCTTGCTTGCGCTCCTGGCGAACCTGGATGCTGTCGTTGACGTTGACGCGCCAGTCGAACCCCTCGCCGGTGACGGGGGTGGTGAAAGTAGCGTTTACGAGCGGATCGTTCTCGCCTACGCGGTGCCGAACCTGGGTGGCGAGCTCGGCTTTATCGGTGCGGAGCAGGTCGCTCATATAGTGGGCGAGCGCTTTGCCGGAGGCGGCGTCGTCGCGGCAGGAAGAGCTCAGGCGATCAACGACTTCATCGGGGCTGAGCTCTCGCTCGCGTACGGTGTCGAGCAGCGTGCCGAGCTCATCGCAGCCCAGATTTGGCATGGCAGTGAGTAGGGTATGGACGTCCGGCGCGCCTTCCGCAACCATGCGAAACAGGCCGGGCTCCTCCTTATGCGTCACGCTGCGATAGCTGTTGACGGCAGTCAGGAACTGCTTCTCATCGCCCTGGCGAAAATAGAAATTGGCTGTGGCCCAGCGGGGTGCGGCGCCTGCGTCGTGGCTGGTGGCCTGGGCGAGATCGTAGCTGGCTTCTGCCAGGTGCCCACTATTCTCTGCGTCGACGCTGAGCTCCACCCATGCCTCGCTGTGATACGGATTACGCGCGACCGCGGCCTTGAGGTGGGCAGCGGCCTGCTCGGGATTCTGGCGGGCTTTGCGCAGTTCGTTGCGTTCATCCATGGGCATAATTCGTTCGCCGAGCGAAGCGAGCGCAGCATCCTTTGCACCGCCCATGGCTTCATGCGTCGTGACAGCGACTTCAGTAGAGACGGCGGCGGCCAGGGCCAAAGCAACTATTTTAAGAATCATGAAGTCCCCGAAAAGCAAATAGATGTGCCAGCCAGATCATATTCCACCTTGCCTATCGGCGTTAAGTTGATCGACATCAAGATCTGGAAAGAAGTTGATCTTGATCAAGGACTGAGATATTGACGCCGGGCATAGTAACTAAGCAATCGCAAACACAGTTACTTTTCTCCCCGGGCCCAAGTTACTTAATCGCAAGACTGGAGACGCCATGAGCACTGTGGCTGATATGGCGGGAGCCTGTTCAAACGAGCTTTGGATGACAGAAGAGCACGTTGAAACAGGCAAATTCAAGACTTCTGACCTTTGGTATGCGCTTCGGGTCCGCGAGAAGATGCGCGAAATAGCTGAAGAGCGACTAGTACCTTTTGTAGCGGATATGTTTTCGCCCACTGTAAGTGAAGTGAGACAGTGGAGCGATCGTAAGAAGGTAATAAGAGTACCGGTTTTTGCAGGTTACTTATTTGCCCGGTTCGATGTAGATAAGCGCATGAACGTGCTGAAGGTGCTGGGAGTTATCGACCTGGTCCGGATCGGTGCACGTCCGGCTGAGGTTGACCGCTATGAGATTGACGCGCTGCGCAGAGCGTTTACCGCGGCGCTGCCGGTTGAGCCGCTTCCGAGCCTGGTGCAAGGGCAGGCAGTACGAGTGATTGCCGGACCGATGCGCGGTGTTGAAGGAACACTGGCGCTGGTGAAGTCTGAGCTGAAGCTGGTGCTGGCGGTAACGATGATGAATCGGTCGGTCGCGGTTGAGATCGATCGGGCGCATTTGGTTGCGATCTAGATTTAGTCGCACATACGGCTTTTGGACGGAGGCTTGGATCATGCGCAACCTGATCGTATTTTTTATGTTGTCGAACGCTTTGTCGCTGGCGCAATTTGTTTCCCCCCGGGACACGGCGCCGACACAGCAGATTGTTGCTCCGCTGAATCTTCCACAGTTGGAGATCGGTGCGAACGATCTGCTGAACATTCGAGTTTATGACTCGCCCGAACTGAGCGGCACGGTACGCGTGGCGGCGGATGGCACAGTGCAATTGCCGATGCTGAATGAGCATGCGGTGAAAGTGGCCGGGCTACTGCCGGAGCAGGTCGCAGTCAAGATTGGTGCAGAGCTCGAGAAGGCGCAGGTGATTGTGCACCCGGTGGTGACGGTGCAGATTGCCGAGTATCAAAGCCGCACGGTGACGGTGGGCGGCGCGGTCAGGCACCCGATCAGCTTCCAGGCCTACAGCCGCATCACTTTGCTGGATGCGATCAGTCGCGCTGAAGGCCTGTCCGACGCTGCCGGGGACGACATTCTGATCAGCCTGCCCGGTGCCGATGGACAGACCGGACTGGTGAAGCGGGTGAGCGCGCAGTCTTTGATGAGCGCTCGCGGCAAGGATGGAAATCTGGTGCTGCATGGCGGGGAAGAGATTCGGGTGCCGGAAGCGGGGCGCGTATCGATCCTTGGCAATGTGAAGCATCCGGGAGTTTTCCCCGTGAAGACCGCGGATGAAAGCTCTGTGCTAGTGCTGCTTGCACGTGCTGAAGGTGTGACGCCGAACGCGACCGATCAAGCCTATGTATATCGGCTGGGTGAGGCTGGCCAGCCGCGCAGTGAGATGCATGTGGACTTGAAGCAAATCCTGTCGCGCAAGGCTCCGGACGTTCATCTGGAGCCAGGCGACATTCTCTACATTCCTGATAATCATTCGCGGCGCGTGACGTTGAGCGTGCTTGAGCACCTTTCCACCCTGGGCGCGGCTACTACGAGCGCAGTCATTTACGCGGGTCTCCGCTAAGCGGACTTCAGAGCAGGCACGGACGCAAGGGGAGAGCACCATGGGTAACGCACACGCACAGTGGTTGGTTGTAGAAGACGGTCATGCAGACCCGCGCGGGTTGATGCTCGACAGCGGTAGCGACACCACGTCGGAGCCGGCGTCTGTTGCGCTGTTTCCGATTCTGATGATGCTGCGCCGCCACGCTGTCCGCATCATGCTGGCAGCGTTGGTGATGGGGCTTGCTGCGCTTGTGATCTCAAAGCGCATGACTCCGCTCTATGAATCGACCGCGACGCTTGAAGTGAACCCGGATCACAGCTCGGACCTGCTTGGCCCGGATGCGGCGCACACGGCGTGGACGGACTCCGACCAGTTGATTGCGACGCAGTTGCGCATCATCCAGGGCGACTCTGTACTCCGGCCGGTGGTGACGCGCAACCATCTGCCGCTCGAAAGCGAAGAGCCGAATGCGCCGATCGTGCTGAAGAGCTTGAAGGTGGTTCGCCCACCGAACACCTACCTGATTCAGATCAGCTACCGCTCTGCGGATGCGGCGCTTTCGGCTGCCGTGGCCAATGGCATTGCGGATTCCTACATGCGCCACGTGTTCAACACGCGGCTCGCGGATCGCAAGAGCCAGACCAACTTCATGGAGCAGCAACTGGATGAAGTGCGCGCGGCGATGGAGCGTTCCTCGAAAGCTGTAAATGAATTTGAGACGAAGCTGGGGGTCGTAGACGCGCAGGATAAGACCAATATCCTTTCGGCACGCTTGCTGCAATTGAGCACGGAATACACGGCCGCACAGGCTGACCGGATCAAGAAGCAGGCCGACTATATGGGCATGTGGAGTGGCTCCATGCCGGCCGCACAGCAGTCTGATCAGGGCGAAAATCTGAAGCAGCTGCAGACGTCGCTCGACCAGGCACAGCAGAAATTTGTAGAGGTGCGGGAGCACTTCGGCGTGAAGCATCCTGAGTACGAGCGGCAGGCGGCGATCGTCGCAGGGCTGAAGAGCCAGTTGGCCGATGCGAGGAGCAACGTTGAGCAGCGCAGCAAAATAGCCTTCAACGACGCTGAAAATCGCGAGAAGATTCTGCAGAAGGAGCTGGCTGCCGAGAAGGGTTCCTCAGACAAGTTGAATGCATCCTCATATCAGTACCAGACGTTGAAAGTCGAGGCCGAGGGCAACCGCAAACTTTACGACGACCTGGAGCGCCGGATTAAGGAAGCGACCATCAACGGTAGCTTCCAAAGCAACACGACGCACGTGACGGACCCCGCGCGGCCAGCGGCTAAATCAATCTTTCCGCGCGTTTGGCTCAACGTTGGGCTCGCGTTCTCGATCACGCTGGTCTTAGGCATCTTGATCGCGCTGATCGTCGAGCTTTCAAACGATACGATTCGCTCTGCGGCTGAGCTGCAAGACGGCTTCCAGGCTGAAGTGCTCGGCGTGCTGCCACACTGCGAACTCACCAGCGAGAGCTTCCTGGCGCTAGCGGATACCGGTGGCATGAAGCCGAGCATCGTTGCTGTGCCCAAACCGATCTTCTCTATTCCGGCTTCGGCCTCAAAGAGGAAGGACGCGGAGCGGGCGCTGTACAGCGAGGCGGTTCGGATGTTGTGGTCGTCGTTCCAGCTTGCGACACGGGACCGCGGCGTGAAGTCACTGCTGGTAACGAGCGCGCAGCCGGAAGAAGGCAAGACCACCATGGCTACTCGCCTGGCACTGGTAAACGCAAGTCATAATCGCAGAACACTGTTGATTGATGCCGATCTACGCCGGCCGAGCGCGCATCGTTACGCGCACGTGCCGATGTGCCCGGGCCTGGCGGATGCGATGCGCGGCAAGGATTACTGGCGCGCGTTTGTGGTCGAATCCGGGCTTCATTCGCAGCTGGATGTGCTTCCGGCCGGCGCGGTTTCCGGTCACTCCTGCGACGACCTTTCGCATGAGCTGCCGCGGATCATCGCGGAGGCGCAGGCTGATTACGACCTGATCCTGATCGATGGGCCGCCGCTGCTTGCGTTTGCTGATCCGCTGCACATGGCGACTTCGGTCGATGGTGTTCTGCTGGTTGTCTGCGCGGACAAGACGACGCGTAAGTCGCTCAACCTGACGCTCCGCACTTTGAAGCGCGTGCGTGCCAACTTGATCGGCGTTGCATTGAACCAGGTGAAGCAGACAGACACGTCTGCTTCGTACAGCTATCGCGATTACTCCAGCCGGCCTGAAGCCGCGTAACTTGAAGGCACCTGCATGCAGACCTCGATCAAGAGCAGTGGCAAGAGCGATGCGGCCTGGAACCTGCTGGGCAGCTTGATCTACGCGGGGTGTCAGTGGCTGGTGCTGGTGGCGACGGTGAAGTTTTCATCCGCTGCGGATGTGGGCCGGCTGTCGCTGGGCTTCGCCCTCACGGCGCCGATCTTTCTGCTACTGCAGCTTCGGCTGCGTGCAGCAAGCGCGACGGACGCCGTGCTGGCCTACACGGAGCGTCAATACGCGCAGCTTCGCGTGACCTGCACGGCTCTGGCAATGGCCGTCACATTTGTGCTTGCCAAGGGGCTGCACCTGCAGCATGACGAGCTCACGATTGTGCTTTGGATTGCACTGGCGAAGGCGATTGAATCCGGCAGTGACCTGACCTACGGGCTGCTGCAACGCAAGCACAATCTGCGCGTCGTTGCGCTTTCCATGGCTGGACGAGGTGTCTTCTCGGTGGTGGCTTTCTGCTATCTGCTGCGAAGCACGGGTAAGCTGACGGCTGCGCTTGCAGGGCTTTGCCTGGCCTGGGGTTTGATCTTTTTGGGAGTTGATCTGCCGTTCGCGTTGCGTGCGGCACGTAGCGAGGTGCAGCCAGTTGTCAGGGCAGCGAGCGGCATCTGGCGGCTGGCGTGGGTCACGCTGCCTTTGGGCTTATCGACCATGTTCATGTCTTTGAGTGCGAACATGCCGCGCTACTTCATTCACCACCTGATGGGTGCCGCGGCGCTGGGAGTTTTCTCTGCCTCGGCTTACCTGACGATGACTGGCAGCGTGATCATTTCTGCCATCGCAGAGTCGAGCATTGCGCGCCTGGCGCAGTCGTTTGCACTAGGTCAAACGCTGGACGCGCACAGGATCCTTAGGCGCGTGCGCAACCTGACGCTGGTGCTGAGTGTCGCTTTGATTGCGGCGAGTGCCCTGGGCGGGCGTGCGGTGCTGACGCATCTGTACCGAGCGGAATACGCCGGCAGCCAGACTTTGCTGGTGGTGATGATGTGTGCGGCAGCAGCGGCTAATCTGGCTTCGGTTTACGGCTATGCGCTGATTGCGGCGCGACGTTTTGCCTCCTACCTGGGGTGCCTGGTGCTCTCGTCTGTGACGACTGCTTTGCTCTGCGCCGTGATGGTCCCACGCTGGAGCACGATGGGTGCTGCGGTGGGATGCCTGGCCGGCTACGCGGTCCAATTTGCGGTTTCGCGGCTGATGATGGCCTCAGAGTTCCGCACGCAGTCCAGCCCTGATGCAGTGGCGATCAGCTTTCCGCCGGCTGCCGTTGTCTCGAAGTTCTAACCAACGCCGCACGGAGTCACCCATGTTTCAGTCCGCTCAAGAATCCGGGCTCGCAGTTGTGCGTGTTGGCAGCAGCCGCAGGGCGGATGGTATTTCTGTGCTGGCTTCAGCGCTGCTTACCGCCAGCTGCTGCTTGTACGGGATGCTGCAATCGCCGCGATTGGCGCACTGGTTTCTGCTTCCGCTCTTTGCATGTGGCACGGTCATCGGCATCGATCTGGTCGAATGGCTTCGTGGTCGCATGGATCTTTTTGACCCTGCCGGCATGGTGGGGATCCTTGGCTTTCACTTCTTTTTCTTGTCGCCCATGCTGATGATTGCTTGGGAATACAGGATGCGCTACCTGCCCGAGCAGCCTGAAGATTACCGCGGCTGGCTTGGTGCGATGGCAGTGCTCAACCTGATCGGACTGCTTTGCTACCGATGGATCGTTGGCCGGCGGACGGCACCCGTCGGCGCGCCGCCAGTATCCGCTACGCGCTGGGCGATTGATGGTCAACGCTTCTGGATTGTGTGGGTGATCCTGGCGCTGGCCTCGATCCTGACAGAAGCTTATCTACTGGTCAGCTTTGGCGGCTTTTCCGGATACGTGGCTGCCTACAGCGGCTGGCTCAAAGGCGATAGTGACGCCTTTGCGGGTTCGGCACTGCTATTTGCTGTATCGGAAAGCCTGCCGATGCTGCTGATCCTGGCCTTCGCGTACTGGGCTCGCAAGAATAAGCCCGGGCTGATGACGGTGCTTGTGGTGTTCACGATTTTTGCAGTGGCTGACCTGATCATCGGCGGTATGCGTGGCAGCCGGAGCAATGTGATCTGGACAGTGTTCTGGGGCGCCGGCGTCATTCATCTTTATGTGCGACGCATCCCGCGGGTTGCTGCGCTGGCCTCCCTCGCATTGCTCTACTTGTTTGTTTCTGTGTATGCGGCTTACAAGCAGCACGGCGCGAACCTGTTTACGGACTACCAAATCAGCGGTGAGGTTTCGTCGCTGAACACGGATGCAGAAGACAGCGCGACGGTGCTGGTCGGGGACTTTAGCCGTACGGATGTGCAGGCGAATCTGCTCTGGCGCATGACCCGGGAAGGCCACGTGGCATACGCATGGGGCGGCACCTACCTTGGCGCGCTGACGATGCTGATCCCCAAAACGCTTTGGCCGGAGCGGCCGCCAACCATTGTGCGATGGGCAACGGATGCCGAATTCGGCAACGGGGTCTTTGCAAGCGGTCTAATGAAATCAACCCGCGTTTACGGCATAGGCGGCGAGGCGCTGATCAACTTCGGTCCGCTCGGTGTGCCGCTTTCACTTTGCCTGCTGGGCTTTGGCGTAGCCGCGCTGCGGCGTTTACGCAACAGCTTGGCGACCTCTGACGCGCGGTTATTGCTGCTGCCGTTTCTGGTGAATCTGATCTTCCTTACGCTGTTGAACGACTCAGACAACATCGTGTTTTACCTGGTCAAGTACGGGCTTGTTCCCGTCCTCCTGCTGGTTCTGTCTTCCCAACGTATTGCCCGGAGAGTGATGCCATGCAAGCTGCAGTCGCAACGATCCCAAGCAGTGAAACCCGTGTACAACAGCACTTCGACCGTGCCGCTAATCTCTATGTAGACCATGGCCTGGAGGTGTACCGGCGCTCCGTAGCACAGCGCCTGGATATGATCCTGGAGCACAGCCGATTTGAGACCAGCGACCCCATCGCGTTGCTCGACGTAGGGTGCGGTGGCGGTGCCTTTCTGGATCTGTTCCTCGAGCGCTTCAGCGCTGCTAGCGCAACCGGCATCGACATCTCAAGCGGGATGCTGGCAGGCAACAAGCCGCATGAGCGCAAGACGCTGCTGCAGGGCGACGCGCTTGCACTGCCGGCGACACTTGGGCGCTACGACGTGATCGCGGTGGACACGGTGATGCATCACTTGATCGACCGCAGCAGTTACACACGGACACAGCAGCGGATCACGGCTTTCCTGGGCTCTCTGCAGCGGCAGTTGAAGCCCGGCGGCATTGTGCTCGTGCGAGAGATCTACCACGAGTTCACGGGCTTGCCGACCTTTGGTTCCCGCGCGATCTTCGCGCTGTCGACCTTGCCGGTGCCGCGCCCGCTAGAGCAATTGCTGCAGAAGGCTGGACTGCAAACGGCCAACGTTGGCGTGTGCTTCCAGACTCGCTCCCAGTGGCAATCGCTGTTTGCCGCGAGCGACTTCAAAGTCGTCGCGATGGAAGACCGGGTGTGGCCCGGCCAGCCGTACAGGCGCTTCGGCTTCGCGCAAAGCGGAGATCTGCACTACGTCATTTCACGCGGGCGCCGCGCTGAAACAAGCCTGAAAGGGGATCACCATGCCTAGCACCAGTCAGAGTTCAGTCATTCTGCCGCAGTACCTCTCCGGCGAGTATCACGCCACGCACGCGCTGCCCGATCAGGATGCCAGCTTCAAGACCGAAGCATTCCTGAAGCTGCTCCACAAATTGCAGCCGGCAGGTAAGAACTGGCTGCGCAGCTACGCCGATGTAGGCTGCGGTGGTGGTGGCGTAACCATTCAAGTCAGCGATGCGCTACGCGAGCAGGGCTACCCGTTGGAGCAGGCCATCGGCTTTGATATTTCACCGCACGTGCATAGCCTGAACCACCCCTTTGTCAGCTTTCGTGAAGAAGACTTCTGCACGACGAGCGGCCACTACTCTCTGGCTACGCTGTTTGATGTGATTGAGCATGTGCCCGATCCAAGCGGCTTTCTGCGGTCCATGGCTGAGCGTTGCGACTTCATCGCTCTGCACATTCCGCTGGATCGCTCGTGGGTAAATTGCTTCTTCGATCGCTTTCATCATCGCTTGCTGCATCCGGGCCACCTGAGCATCTGGGACGCGCCGGCCGCGATCAGCATGGTGACCTCAAGCGGACTTACGCCTCTCGACTACGCCTACACCCACGGCTACGGCGCGCCTTCCGGCACCATGACTGCGCTGCAGCGCATGGCGTTTCCATTCCGTTACGCACTCGCGCATCTTTCGCCATGGCTTTCGCAGCGGCTGGTGGGCGGAGTCAGCCTGATGGTCATCGCAGCAACGCGCACGGGTCTGCAATCCACCAGCTTCCGCAAAGGAGACCGCAATGGCAACGTCCCTGTACCTATCCGGTGAGTACCTGAGCAAGCACCCGACGTGGCACGTGGAGGACTCCTCCTGGAAGGCTGCCCACGTGCTCGGCGCCATCGCTCGCAACACGCTGACGCCGACCACGATCTGCGAAATCGGATGTGGTGCCGGTGCAATCCTGGCTGAGTTGCAGAACATGCTACCGGAAAGCTGCACCTTCACAGGTTACGAGTTTGCTCCGCAGGCTTTCGCCATGTGTGCCAGCCGAGAGAACGCCACGCTGCGCTTCAGCAGTGAGGATGGCTTGACGCCGGACAAGCCCGTTGCCGATCTAACCCTTGCGCTGGACGTGCTGGAGCATGTGGAGGATTATCCGCAGTTCCTGCGCTCACTGAGCAAGCGATGCCGATGCGCGATCCTGCATGTGCCTCTGGATCTTTCACTGCTTTCCTTGCTGACTGGTCTGCCGCAGCGTGTGCGTCGCAGCGCTGGACACCTGCACTACTTCACGCGGCAGCTCGCACTTGATGCAGTGACTGAAGCCGGCTTCCAGGTCGTGGAAGCGCGGTATACGCGGCCAGCAATTGAGCGGCCCAACATGACTCTGCGCGGACGCCTGGCTCGCTTCCCACGGCTGCTTCTCGCAACTGTGAGCGAGGACGCCGCGGCACTTCTCTTCGGTGGCTTTTCCCTTTTGATCGTCGCAAAACCCGCGGAGGAAGCATGACCCTGACCTATGTGATCGACTACGTGTTTCGCCGCACGCCCGACGGGCTGGTGTGGACCGATACCAGCTACGATGAGAGCTTCTGGCAACCGTATGTTGAGGTCTTCGGCGATGTGCGTTTGATCTGCCGTGTGGAAGAAGTGGCGGAGGCAAAAGCGCAGTGGCGCCGCGTAACGGGGCTTAATGTTTCGGTTGCTGCTGTGCCGCTGTATCACGGCCCCATGGGATTCCTGCTGGTGGCCGCGACGCTGCGTAGAACGCTTGCTGGCCTGCTCAGTGAAGCAGACGCAGTCATCGTGCGGATGCCATCTAACCTTGCACGTTGCGCTGCACAGGAAATGAAGCGACTCAAGATTCCGTACGCAGTAGAGGTTGTCGGTGACCCGCATGACGCGCTTGCGCCGGGTGTCGTCAAGATGCCTGGGCGGGCACTGTTCCGCTCGATGTTCACCAAAGCGCAGAGAGAGATTTGCGCATCTGCCTCAGGGGTCGCGTACGTTGCAGCCTTGCTGCAGAAACGTTATCCGGCCTCGCCGAACGTTCCCGCGCTGGTCTGCTCTGATGTGCGCATCAGCCGCACGTGGCTGCGGAGCCGGCCGCTGGCATTCAAGCCCAGCCTGCATCGTCGTCTGCTGACGGTAGCTACGCTATCGCAGACTTACAAGGGCATCGACGTGCTGCTACGAGCAGTGAAGCAATGCCGCGAGCAGCACATTGAAGTGACGCTCACAATCGTTGGCAGCGGCCGCCAGCGTGCCAATCTTGAACGTCTCGCGCTTGACCTCAACATCCAGAATGCAGTGCACTTTACTGGAGTCATCCCCTGGGGTCCGGCCTTGATCGAGCAGTTCGATCAGGCAGACATTTTTGTGCTGCCGTCGCGGGTCGAGGCTATGCCGCGCGCGCTGATTGAAGCGATGGCACGCGGGCTTCCGGTCATCGCCACGGACGTGGGTGCGATTCATGAGGTGCTGGACCCGGCCGAGATGGTCGTCCCCGGCGACTACTGCGCGCTGGCTTTGCGGATCATAGAAGTGTGTCGCTCGTCCCGCCGGTTGGAGTCGATGTCGACACACAACCTGACCCGCGCCGCACGCTTTTCCGCGGAGCTTCTGCAGCCACAGTGGAAGCGTTTTCAGTACGAGCTGCGTACGGTCTTCGAGTCTGGCCGGCGGCCGAAAATGGCTGCCTGATCTCATCAAAACGCGCGAAGAAACAAGGAGCTGTCATGGATGCCTTTACCGGAACACGCCTGATGATCGTCGCGCCAAACCCCAGGTTTGTCCGTCTGTTTCTGGCGGAGCAGATCCGCCTGCTGGCCAAAACTGAGTTGGAAGTGCAACTGGTCTGCGCGCAGGATGCGGAGGTCCAGGATGATCTGGCCGACCTGCCCTGCGTGGTGCGTTTCATAAAGATCCCCCGCGAAATTAGCATCGCGAATGACTGCACTGCACTGGCTCGGCTGGTTTCGCTGTTCCGCCGCTTCAAGCCTGCGATGGTGCACGGGCATGGACCCAAGGCAGGCCTGCTGGCGGCGATGGCTGCCGCCGTTTGCCGCATGCCGGTTCGCCTGCACACCATTCATGGGCTGCGCTCAGACGGTCTGCGCGGTATGCGGCGAGGGCTCGTCCGCACCATGGAGCGGTTTACATTTGCCTGCTCCACACGTTGCTTCGCGGTGAGTCATTCGTTGGCGGGCTACGTGGTTGAGAAGCATCTCGCACCCTCGGGCAAGGTTGCGGTGCTTGGCTATGGCAGCTGGGCGGGCATTGATCTTGATCGCTTCCAGCCGGCGCATTATGCGGCCGAAGCGGCTTCCTTCCGCCAGGCAAATGGCATCGCGGCAGACGCCGTGGTGATCACGTATATCGGGCGTCTCGCTGCGGACAAGGGGCTGCAGACGGCGGCAGATGCATGGTACAGCGTGAAGCAAGACCATCCTGAAGCACGGCTGCTTATTGCCGGACCTCTGGATCCTGCGGACCCGGTGCCGCCGGCATTGCTACAGGATCTGCGATCAGACCCAGCGGTAATTCTGCTGGAAGGCTTTACAGAAAATGTTCCTGTCGTGCTCGCCGCCAGCAACATATTCGTCCAGCCAAGTCTGCGTGAAGGGCTTGGAGTTGCGGCGCTTGAAGCTGCGGCCATGCAGCTTCCGGTGGTCGCATCCCGCGTGACGGGGCTGGTCGATACCGTGCGTGAACGTGCCAGCGGGCTGCTGTTTGAGCCACGCGATGCAGTCGCTCTGGCCAGGGCGCTCGAGTATCTGCTGACTCACTCGGAAGTCCGCGAGCAGTACGGCAACAGTGGACGGTGCCTGGTGGAGGAGCGGTTTGGCCAGGCGAAAGTGCTGACCGCCGCCATGCGGATGTACGCAGAAATGGCACGTGAACCCGGCAAGGTTGGCCTTTGGAACCGCGTCGGAAAGCGAGCCTTCGATCTTTCCGTTTCAATGGCTTTGCTCATCATCGCGTCACCCATCCTGCTGGTAGTAGCGGCTGCTGTTTGGGTTTTCCTGTCGCGTCCGGTGCTGTTCACACAAGAGCGTGCCGGTCTGCACGGGAGACCAATTCGCATCTTCAAGTTCCGCACCATGCTGGCGCCGAAACCGGGCCAGGCCATGATCGGTACGGATGACGATCGTGCACACTGGCTTGGCTTGCTGCTCCGCAAGCTAAGCCTGGATGAACTCCCCCAGCTGATCAACGTAGTGCGCGGAGATATGAGTCTGATTGGCCCGCGGCCCCTGCTGCTCAGCTACCTGCCGCGCTACTCGGAGGAGCAAAGACACCGGCACGACGCGCTTCCCGGGATCACTGGCCTCGCGCAGGTCAACGGACGCAACACTGTTTCGTGGCGAGAACGTTTCGAACTTGACCTCTGGTACGTCAAGCATCGCGATGCATCGCTTGACCTCACGATCCTCCTCCTCACCTTGCGCCGGCTCTTCTGGCCGCAGGACATTTCCTCTAACGGCAAGGCGTCCATGCCGGAGTTCCTCGGCGATACCAACCAGGTTCACAGCTAAAGCAACACGGGAGATCAGAGCATGCAGAAGCCCGGACTTTTCGTCTTTGGCGCGTCCGATCACGCACGTGTCGTCATCGACATGGTCGAGCTCGAAGACCGCTACCAGATCCTTGGTTTGTTTGATAGCTACAAGCCGGAAGGCACCCGCGTAATGGGCTATGAGGTGCTTGGCGGTGAAGAAGCTTTCAGTCACTATGCCCAGCGCCTGGGTGAAAGTACCTGCATCATGGGCATCGGCGATAACGCGACGCGTGGCCGCATTGCGATGGATCTGCGCTCCCGCATCCCGGAGCTCACGTTTGCAACGGCAGTACATCCCTCGTCGACGCTTAGCCGCTCAGTTGAACTCGGGCCCGGCGCAATCGTCATGGCGCGCTGCTATGTGGGCCTCAACACCCGCGTAGGCGAAGGCGCAGTCATCGCAACCAACAGCATCTTTGAGCACGACGGCGTGATGGGTGACTACTCCACGCTGGGCGCCGGCAGCACTACCGGCGGCCACGTCACGCTGGGCGATGGTGCCGCCATTTGCCTTGGCGTCACGATCATCCACGGCATCCGCGTCGGCGAGCAGACGGTGGTTGGCGCCGGCTCCATCGTGCTGGATGACTTGCCGCCTTATGTCGTCGCGTACGGCTCTCCGGCGCGCGTTCACCGTCCCCGCAAGCTTGACGCTTCCTACCTTCACATCCGCTCGGAAAGCTACGCACAGCGCTAACCCATCCACCCGCAACACCAAAGACTTTCAAGGAGACACACATGGCAACCCTTTCTACGTTCCCCGTCCCCGCCCCTGCGCCTTCGCTCCGTTTCATCCAGCCCACGCTCCCGCCGCTTGATGAAGTGATCGGCCTTTACCGCGACGTCTACAGCACCGGCATGATCACCAACGCCATGCTGGTAGAGCGCCTGGAGCGCGCGCTTGCAGAGCGTCTGCAGGTCAAGCACGTCATCGCCGTATCAAGCTGCACCAGCGGGCTCGCACTGCTGATGAAAGCGCTCGGCCTGCGCGGTGAAGTCATCCTGCCTTCGTTCACTTTCTTCGCCACCGGCCAGGCCATCCTGTGGAACGGCCTTACGCCGGTATTTGCAGATTGCCAGGCTGACACCTGGAACATTGATCCGACAGACGTGACGCACCGCATCACACCGCTCACGTCGGCCATCATCGGCGTGCATATGTACGGCAATCCGTGCGATGTACGCGGCCTTGCCGCGGTCGCCAAGGACGCACGCGTAAAGCTGCTGTTTGACGCTGCTCACGCTATGGGCAGCTCCTGCCTGGGCAAGCCGGTCGGCGGCTTCGGCGATGCGGAAGTCTTTTCCATGTCGCCCACCAAACTGCTGGTTGCCGGTGAAGGTGGCATCGTTGCGACCAACGACGCCGCGCTCGCCCACCGCATGCGTGCTGCCCGTAATTACGGCGATATCGGCGCGTATAACCCGGTCCTGTGCGGGCTCAACGCGCGCATGTCGGAATTCAACGCGGCACTGGCTTACGCCGGGCTTGGCATTCTGGATGAGAAGATTGCGCGCCACAACCAGATCGCTGATCTCTACCAGCAGGAGCTGTCGGGCATCCACGGCCTGATCCTGCAAACCGTGCATCATCGCGATGTCTGCACCTACAAGGATTTCTCCTTCCACATTACGGAGAACATCTGCGGTTGGTCCGCTACTGCATTGTGCGCGGAACTCAATCGTCGCGGCGTTCCCACCAAGCGTTACTTCGATCCGCCGCTCCACAAGCAGAACATCTTCGCTGGTCTGCACACGCGCTTTGATCGCCCACTCTTTGTCACGGAATGCATCGCCGACGGCATCGTCAGCCTGCCCATCTACCAGTCGCTCGCGGATGAAGATGTGATCCACATTGCCCGCACTGTGCGCAAAATCCTAACCCGCCGCTAGCCCGGTCAAGCATGACTTACGAGGAGATCAAGAACATGAAATTGCCTGCACTGCTGCGTAATCCTTCTCTGCTGCTCCGCCTTGGTATCGATTTGCTGCTCTTGCACCTGAGCATGTTTCTTGCTGTCCTTTCGGCCTCGGTTTACTACCACGCGGTGCATCCCGGGGCCAGTCCTGCCTTGCTCGATTCCGAGTTGATCCGCTGCTACACGATCTTCGCTATCGTGATCGCTCCTCTCTTCCTTGGTGTCCTGTTTACGATGGGTATCTACAGCCGCAAACAGTTGTCGCAGCCATTTAGCAAGCGCGTCGGTTTGCTCCTGCGCGCCTGCGGGGTCAGCTTCCTCGTCGGGCTTGCGATGAACTATCTGCTGTTCCGCACGCAGATTGTCGCGCGCGGCGTGATGCTCTGCTTCGTGGTCTACACAATTGCGAGCTTTGTCCTGAGCCGCTACCTGGAAAATGTTATCCGTCCGCACTTTGAGCTCGTCCGCTGCGCCGGCACCACGCGTCGCGCAGAGGACGCGCCCATTTTGATCATCGGTGGCGCCGGCTACATCGGCTCCATGCTGTGCCGCAAGCTGCTGGAAGATGGCGAACGCGTCCGCGTGCTGGATAGCCTGGTGTATGGTGACTTTGCCGTCAAGGAACTGCTCGGGCATCCGCGCTTTGAGCTCATCAAGGGCGACTGCCGCAACATCCAAAGCGTCGTCAGCGCCATCCAGGGCGTCAAGTCGATCGCCAACCTGGCAGCTATCGTGGGTGATCCTGCCTGCGAGCAGGACAAGCAGGGCGCGCTTGAAATCAACTACGCTTCCACGCGCATGCTGATTGAAATTGCCAAGGGCCACAACATCGATCGCTTCGTCTTCGCGTCAAGCTGCAGCGTGTACGGCGCGACGGATGAGTTGATGGACGAGCACTCTCCCGTGCTGCCCATCTCGCTCTATGGCGAAACCAAAATCGAGTCAGAGCGTGCGCTCCTGGAAGCCGCGTCTGAGGACTTCCACCCCGTCATCCTGCGCCTCGCCACGGTATTCGGTCACGGCTACCGTCCGCGCTTTGATCTTCTGGTCAATCTGCTGTCTGCCCGCGCTGCTCAGGAAGGCGTGATCACCATCTACAACCAGCACCAGTGGCGCCCCTTCATCCACGTCTGGGATGTCGCCCGCGGCTTTGCTGCAGCGCTCACGGCGCCTCGCGAAAAGGTCAGCGGCCAGATCTTCAATCTGGGCGACAACAACATGAACTTCACGCTGGAAGGCGTAGTGGCAGAGGTCAAGCATGCCTTTCCGCAGACTAAGGTGGAGCATGTAAGCAACGCGGATCGCCGCACCTACCGCGTCGATTTCACCAAGATCCGCGACCAGATCGGCTATCAGTGCACCATCTCGCTACGCGAGGGAATTGCTGAGCTGAAGCAATCAATTGTGGATGGCACGGTCGCCGACTACAACGACCTGCGCTACAACAACCAGAAATTCCTTGCCAAGGCCGGCACCCTCACCGGCCATCACGAACTCGATCAACGCGTCATGGCCGCCTTCTCTGATCGCTCCCGCTTCCAAGTCCCGCTTCCCGCCGAACAAGAGCGCCGCGTCGCGTAAAACCACTGCCCTGAGCAAATAGGAGGAAATATGAGCAGCTTACCTTTCCAGCTTCCTGCACAGCAGGTCGCTACCCGGGCGACGACGGTGTCGGCCCGGGCCGAGCGTGCCGAGGTCTGGCTTTTCAGCGCGCTGCTGCTCTCAAGTCTGGGCGTTGTGTGTCTCAACAATGCAGCGTTGACCGGTGGCTGGCAGTTGGCGCTCTTCCTTTTTGCAATGGTGATTGGGCTTAGGCCGTCCGCCGCTATTTCGCTCAGAACAGCGATCCCTCTGATTGCCGCAAGCGCCATCCCGGTCTGGGGTTCGGCATTGATGCTCATGCATCGCGTCGCTTACCCCTACGCCTCGGTCCTCGGGACTCTGCACTGGGCTGTGCTGCCGGCATGCATGCTGCTGGGCGTGGCGATCTTCCGTTCGTCCTCCGTACGCAAGCTCTTCTTCAACGCGGTGGCCGGCTGCGCCATCGTGACAACCGGCCTGGAGCTCTTCCAGCTCTACCTCTACGGGCGCTATCGCGTCACGTTCAGCGGGCTGCCGCTTATCTCCTCAAATCTCTACGCAGAGCTCACAGAGCTCATGCTTCCCATCGTGCTCGCCACTTCACTGCGCAAGGGAGAGCACCTCTGGCGCGGCTGCGGACTCGTTGCTGTCATGGTCGGCACCACCATCGCGTCAGGTGCCAGAATGGGCAGCACGCTGGTACTGCTGGAAATTGCAGCCGTCCTGATCTTTACGCGCTCACGCCGCGGTTACATGAAGCTGAGCTGGAAGCTGCACGCAGTCCCGCTCATCAGCATGCTCATCGTCGCAATCGGATTGGAAGGCACATCGCTGCTGAGCCAGAAACTCTTCCGCGATCACATGTTTGAAGGGCGCGGAGAAATTACGCAATCGGCTGAAGCAATGATTGCCACCCATCCCGTTACAGGTTATGGTTTAGGATCGTTCTCCGTGGTGTACCCTAAGTTCTCCAAGTTACAAAGCGAATACTTTGTAAATCATGTTCACAATGACTATCTTGAGATACTTTCCGAGTCTGGTTTTGTAGGTTTAGCTTTGTGGGCGGTCGCAATTGCAGCCTGTTTTCCTGCTGTTTTACGGGCACCCTGGGCATTTGGCGTGGTCGCAATCATGATTCACAGTGGCACGGATTTCCCTTTGTACAGGCTCCCCGTCGTTGCTCTTCTGGCCATGGTATTAGCGGCTGCACTCAGCCGATTCACTCCAAGAAAAAAGCAAAATCCGGCCTTATTACTCCAGGGTTAATAGCACTTTAGTTGTAAGTGGAATACAAGAACTTCCCAATCCGACCCCGCAATTGCTCCGTCATTTGCCCATAGTGGCTTACGCAGAGCACCGGAGATATACGCATGCAGACACTGAACGCGCAGCACTGCACTACTCCTCGGGAGCTAATTGTTCCTGTCTTCTCGCCTTCAATCCACTCGGGCACTGAGTTTCTCTCAACCCTCCCCAAACCCAAGACCATACCCGCCCGGACCGTCTTGCTGGAACAAAATCAACGGTCCTCTTTTGTCTTTGTTATTCGGTCAGGCATCGTCAAACTGACTTGCATCAGCGAGGATGGCCAGGAGACCCTCTTAGGGCTCAGGTCGGAAGGCTGGTGGGCTGGCGCGCCCGTCGCTTTGTTGAATATCCCCAGCATCATTACGGTAACGGCTGTTACCAGCTGTTCGGTCTCCAGCATCCCCATGTCGGAGTTCTCGCAGGCCCTCATTCAGAATCAACGCATGCTGCGTCACTTTATCGCGAGCCAAAGCCGCGAATTGATGGTCGAGCAGATGCATGGCATTATGCAGACCTGCAGCGCTGCTACACGGCTCGCGCACCTTGAAAACGAGCTGGAAAATTCCGCATGGAAAACAGTAGATCCATCCTCAGTCATGCGCCAGGGCGAGATCGCCAAACTCCTGGACATCACGCCCGAGCATCTCAGCCGGCTGCTCAACAAGCGTAGGGTACGCATCGGACCCAAGCGCGCAGCACTCGCAGAGACAGAGCAGAAAATCCATCGCGTAGCCTGAACCATTCAAGTCCCCCAAACTCTAATTTGCGGCACGGCAGGAGCTTTTAGCTCCTGCCGTCTTTTTTTCCCCTACTCGCAACCCGCTTCCAGGAGGTTTCTTATGCGCATCCATCCCTTGCTGCTCGTCACAGTCCTCGCTGTTCCTGCACCGTTTGCCCACGCGGGTGTTACTCCCCGGGTCGTTGTAGCGACCGCGGTTTCTACCGGCGGCAACTTCCAGGTCGCTCACACCACCGCCTCCGGTACGGCCACCGTGCTGAGCGGCGACCAGGTAGAGACCGGTGCCGGCAGCTCCCGCATCACGCTGCGCGATGGCTCAGAGATTGAGTTGATGCCCAACTCTTCTGCCTCCGTCTTCAGCGACCACGCAACCCTCGATTCCGGCATTCTTCGCACCCACTTCGGCACCAACTTCAGCATTGCCTCGCGCAACTTCACTGTGCGCCCTACGGACGGCAAGACGGTCGCAATCCTGGAAGCATCCGCCACCTCGCTCACGGTTTCCGTCCCCACGGGCAGCGCGGACATCCTCGGCGTGAACGGCTCCAAACTGGTCCACATGATGCCCGGCAAGACCTTGAACTTTGGCGCATACGAAAGCAAGATTGATGCCAACGTCAACATCGCGCGGCTGCTGGGCGTACTCGATTCAGAGAACGGCCACTACCTGCTGCGTGACCGTTTTAGCAACACGGTCTCAGAGCTCGTCGGCCCTGTTGACCCCAAGCTGCTCAACCATCTTGTAACGGTGGACGGTAACGTTCTCACCAATCAAAAAGCAAACGTCCTCCAGGTCGATCACCTTGTGCAGATCAGCCAGATCAAGCGTAGCGACGCCACCTACGGGCTGCCCTGCACACCAGACGGCAACGGAGGCATCGCTCGCATCGTGCACCTGGACGGCGCGTTGAGCAAGCTCCGCGGGCACTTCCTGCTCGCCGATAAAGCCAAGGGCAAATCCTTTGAACTCATTGGCGATGTCGACGACAAGGAAGTCGGCACGGAGATCGCCGTCAAGGGCTTCGTCCTGCCCAAGCGCGAGGCTCTGCTGCCGGCTGAAGAAGTCGTCTATACGGAGGCCCGCAAGTACATCGTGGCCGCTTCTCCATGCGCCGGACTCATTATCGCCGGCTCTATCGTCAGCACCGGGATCATCACCTGGCCTCACAACGACGCAGTCACGCCGTCGCTCGTACAGCAGACGCCCATCAGCTACTAGGCGCTACCACTGCACCAGCGTCCGGTCGATTTCCGCCAGCGACCTGCAACCCATCAGGCCCATGGCGACTTCCAGTTCCGTCCGCAGCAACCGCACCACTTCCGCCACGCCGTCCGCACCATTCAGCGCCAGACCGTACATATAGGGCCGGCCGATCAGCACCGCCTTCGCTCCATACGCCAGTGCCTTCACTACGTCCGTCCCGCGCCGAATCCCACCATCCATCAACAGCGTAAGGTCATCGCCCACGGCGTCCGCAATCCGCGGCAGCGCTTCTATCGTGGCGGGCACGCCATCCAGCGCGCGCCCGCCATGATTGGATACGATGATCCCCGCGCAGCCATGCTGCACCGCTTCCCGCGCGTCGTCTGCCCGCAGAATGCCCTTCAGCAGCAGCGGCAACGGCGCAATCTCCCTGATCCATTCAATGTCTTTCCAGGTCAGGTCCGCGGCCCGCACAGCGTTGTAAATCCCGTTGCCCACGGGGGAGTGCGCCGCCGTCGCCAGACCCTTTCCCATTCTGAGCAGGTTGGCCCGCACCATGCCGGCCGGCAGCTCAAAGCCTACCCGCGTCTCACGGTCTCTGCTGGCGTTCACGGTCAGATCCACCGTAAGACAAATCGCCTCGCACCCCGCTTCGACAACGCGCGCCAGCATCTCGCGCGTGTGCCCTCGGTCCGGCTGTACGTAGAGCTGGAACCAGTGCGGCCTGTGCGCGCGCTGCTGTACTTCCTCAATCGCCACTGTAGCAAAGCTGGAAGCCACCACCGTGCATCCGGCCAGGTTGGCGCCATCAATCGTTTCCAACTCCCCACGGGGGTGTGCGAGCCGGTGATAACCGGCGGGTGCCAGCAGGATCGGCGCCTTGTGCTCACGCCCAAACAGCTCTACGCGCGTATCGATGTAGCTCACATTGCGCATCATGTGCGGCAGCAGCGGAATGGCGGCGAACGCTGTTCTGTTGGCCCGCAGCGTCTGCTCGCTGCCGGCACCACTCGCCACATATTCATAAGCCGGCGCGGTCATCACTGCACGCGCCGGAGCTTCAAAATCTTCCAGACAAACGAGTTTCGGCTGATTACTCAAGGGGCGGGATTCTCCTTTGCTCGGCCTTATTGTCCTTCACTTCAAGGAGCGCAGGCAAGCTCCTGAACGAACCATGACTACAAAATAATCGGCACGATCCGGGGGCTTTCTTCCATGTCTATTTTCCTAGTTACAGGTGCCGCAGGATTTATTGGTTCCGCCATCACGACAGCCCTCGTCGCACGCGGAGAAACCGTCCGGGGTCTTGACGATCTCAGCACCGGAACCGTGCAGAACCTGGCCCCCCTCCGCGACAAGATCGAGTTCACCGTAGGCGACCTGCGCGACCAGGCCTTGCTCGCCCTGCTCTGCGAAGGCGTCGACACCATCTTCCATCAGGCCGCCATCGCCTCCGTGCAGCAGAGCCTGGATGACCCGCTCGGCACTTGGGACGTCAACGTGGGAGGGACCCGTCAGCTCATCGAGCAGGCTCGCAAGGCCGGCGTGCGTCGCATCGTCTTTGCATCGTCCTCGGCCGTGTACGGCGACCCGGCCTGCCAGCCCGTAGCGGAAGATCAGTGCTTCTGCCCCTTATCCCCTTACGCCAATCAGAAGCTCGCCTGCGAGCTTCTGCTGCAGCAGGCTGAAGCAGAGTCATCGCTGGAGGCAGTCTGCCTGCGCTACTTCAACGTCTTCGGTCCGCGCCAGTCAGCGCACTCGCCCTACTCGGGTGCCATCGCACGCTTCTTCCAGGCGACGACCCAGACCGGCCTCGATGCCGCCCTCACCATCTTCGGCGATGGCTCCAACACCCGCGACTTCGTCTTCATCGATGACGTCGTCGCCGCCAATCTCGCCGCATCGGACGCCCCCGCATCTGCCGTATCCGGCCGCTCCTTCAACATCGGTTCCGGCCACGCCTACACCATCGGCGAAGTCGCGCAAACCATTGCCGCCCTGAGCGGCTTCACCGGCACTACCAGGCATGAAGCCGCGCGCACCGGGGAGGTCCGCCACTCCGTCGCCGACATCCGGCTCGCGCAGCAGGTGCTCGCTTTTCAGCCCGCAACGCCACTTCAGCTCGGCCTCAAAGCCATCCTCAGCTGGCAACGCAGCGTGCCCGCGCCTTCTGTTCCCATCCGCCCGATGGCTCAGCTGGTCCCCATTTCGCCGCGCCGCCGCCAGGCCCCCAGCACCATTTCGTACGCTATCGCCAACAACGAATTTACGATGGCCTTCCAGCCCATCGTCTCCTTGCCTTCCGGACAGACTTTCGGCGTGGAGGCCCTGCTGCGGCATAAGTTTGAGGACCCCGGCCGCGCTCCTCTCCGAATCATTCGCCAGGCAGAGGCCACCGGCACGGACATTGAGCTCGGCGCCTGGACCCTGCATGCCTCCTGCGAGGCTGCAATCCAGTTTCAGGCAGCGTTCGGGCCCGGCTTCCGCATATCTGTCAACGCCTCCATGGCGCAGTTGGAAGCACCAAAGTTTGTGCAGCAGGTGCAGGAAATCCTTTCAGCAACCGGCCTTGCGCCCACTACGCTTGAAGTTGAGATCACGGAGCGCATGCTGCTAAGCCAGACCCGCATCGCGCGCAGTAATCTACGCGGCCTGCAGGACATGGGCGTCAGCGTTGCACTGGACGACTTCGGCTGCGGCATGGCCAACCTTCAGCACCTCTGCAAGCTCAAGGTCAACCGGCTCAAAACCGCACGCTCTATCCTGCGCGCCTCCAGCCGCGAATGGCCCATCTTCCAGGGCCTCGTCGCCTTTGCCGCGCAGCTCAACATCCCGTTGGTTGCAGAAGGAATTGAAACCCGCAGCCAATTGGAGAAGGTTCTTAAGACCGGCTGCAGGGAAGCTCAGGGCTATCTCTTCAGCAGGCCCGCCACCATTGAGCAACTGCTGTCGCTGGTCGAGGCAAAGCGCGAAGTCGCCTGAGCCACAGAAATAAATCTATCTATCAACAAAAGGCGTCGCAAGGCTGAGTCATCCAGCCCGCGACGCCTTTTCTACTTAACCGTTCGACTTACTTCTTCTTCAACGCCTTACTGAACTTGTAGTTCAACTCAATAAAGCCGTAGTTAGCATCCCGATTTAGCGGAAAAATTGCAGCTACCACAGTCTTGCCAAACGCATGTGCATAGTACGTACCCAGCGAAAGCTGCTTGGTCACTGCAAAATCCGCACTGATATCAAACAGCGAAGTAAAGCTCTGGTGGTTATTCGCCGAGCGGCCTGTATACCCAAACACCTTCGTATCAAACGCGCCGCCACCCGTATACCAAAGGTCTGTCGGCGAGGTCAGCTTCATAAAGTGCAGGTCAGTACGGATCTCCGCCCGCGGGCTCGGCTTGTCGATGAATTGCACAAACGTATCCGTGCTGTTCATCGAGTTGAAGTAAGGAAAGCGCGCGTAGATTCGCGGTGTCGGCAGCAATTGGAAGAACGTGTTGTGCACGGTATCCGTGTTGTTCGCATCGCCCGTAGTGCGCAGATAACCGCCACGCAGCCACGGCTTGCTAATCACGGTATCCAGCTTCAAGCCGCCCTCAATCGCGATCGCTCCGGCACTATGGCTCAACGCGCCCCACTGACCGTTCTGCCCAGCGCCCCACACCAGAAACTCGAAAGTCTCTTTCTTGACCGGGATCAGCGCCAGCATATCGCCACCATAGGTGCCAATACGGATGTTCTTATGCTCCGCCGCACGCACAGCCAGTGGGCGATTGTCCGTCTTCGTAATGTTCGGCCGGCCATCGTGGTAGCCAATCCCGAACGCGCGCACCAGCACATGCTGCTTGGCCAGATAGCGCGAGTACGCACCGTACTGAATGTCGACGTCCATCTCCTTGTTCGCGTTCACGTTGAACACGCCCTGGGTCGCGCGTCCGGCCATCACTGTCACGTCCCACTGCGCGCCTCCAACCTTCACGTCAATGCCGTCGAAGCTGCGCTGCCCGTTGGAGAAGCCAAAGTTCCCAATCAGCCTCTGCTGGATCCGGTTGTTCTGCAGCCACATCATTGTGGGGTTCTTGGGCGCAGTCTCAGCGCCATCAAGAAACTCAAAACGCCCAATCCGAGCCACGTTCGCATCGTTCTTTTTTGAGAAGTGATACCGCAGAAAGCCCTGCTTGAAAGAGGCCGCCACAGGCAAAGTGTTCTGACTTCCGTTCGCCGCAAAGTAGGACCCACCCAGCCCAAGCTGCCCCTGCGCCGCAACAGGCGAGACCGCATCCGTCGGCAACCCAAGCTCCGTGCTGTTGCTCATCTCCAGCAGGTAGTCCAGGTGCTTCAGCCGCTGCGCCAGCGAGATACGCAGCAGGGAATCGCCATGCGCGTACTCTTCGCCGGCCGGTGCCGCAGCAAACCAGCTCGTTACATTGCCGCGTTCGCGCAGGTAAACCGTGAACACTGGCTTCTTGGTCGCGATTGCCGCCGGCAGCGGGGCGGGAGCTTGAATCAGCACGGGCGGCGGTGGAGGTGGCGTGGGCTTGGCTACCGGCGCCGCAGGAAGGGCAGGCGTCGTCTGGGCAAACGCCGGCAGTGCAGCAACAAAGGGGAGTAGGACGAGCAGAGGCAATTGCCGTTTCATGACGATCTCCGGGGCACAACAAATGGTAAGCAAGCAAAGGGAGACGACGAAAGATCGATTGCACCGGACGCGGCGCAAGTCAAAGGAAGTGAGCGAGTCGCAAGGGGCTGGACGAGGAGGACTTGAACGGAAGGGCTCAGCGTGGAGCGATCTTCTTCGGGTTCAAGCAAGCCCACCGTTCAAACCGGGGGTAAACCAAAAACGGGTGTGTGAATGAAACGTAACAGTGAAGCTCACAGGATGCAATTGAATAATTGCTTCCTGACCATCTTTGCCGCATACTCGCCAAAGTTCCTGCCCGCGCCGCACACCACCTAACCTGCCCTACGGAGAAGCCTGCATGTCCGCTCGCCTACAGCTCACAGAAAAGATCATCACCAATAAGCTCCGGCTCGGCCTGAGCTGGGACACCATCGCCACTACGCTCGGCACCAGCTCACCGATCATCTACACCGCTGCGCTCCTCGGACAGTTCCCGCTCAGCAAGGAAGAAGCCGCCAAAGCCGCGTCGCTATTGGACTTGACAGAGTCCGACGCCGCTCTACTCACGGCTTTCCCCAACCGCGGCGAAGGCTCCGTCATGCCGCCCACGGACCCCCTCATCTACCGCTTCTATGAGCTCGTGCAGAACTATGGCATGGCATGGAAAGAACTCATCAACGAGCAATTCGGCGATGGCATCATGAGCGCCATCGACTTCAACATGCAGATTGAACGCGAGCCCAACCCCGCCGGCGATCGCGTCAAAATTTCCATGTCCGGCAAGTTCCTGCCCTACAAACGCTACTAGGATTTCTCCAGTATCGCTGAAGTGAACTCGCACTAATCCTGTAAGAACTACGGCATTGCAACTTCCTGCCCACCCACAAAATTTCATCCTGAGCGGAGAAGCGCACGACCACATCGTGCGCTTCGCAGTCGAAGGACCTGCGTTTCTGCTCGCAGCAACTCTGCTCCTCGATCAAGATGCGGGTCATTCAACTCCGTTTGAGCGCAAGCGCAGATGCCATTTTCCTGACAAAGCTCCGCAATCTAGCAGTCAATCTGCCCTAACCTAAACCCTGCCCAACCGCCGTCTGCCGCAAATCATTCGAGAGCAAAATCGCCTCCGCAATCTCTCGCATGCTCTTCCTGCGCTGACGGCTTTCCTTCTGCATCCGCCGGTAAGCTTCCTCTTCCGTAAGCCCCAGATCCCGCTGCAGCATGCCCTTGGCGCGGTCCACTGTCTTGCGAGTCTCCAGCCGGTTCGCCAGGTCGGAGTTCTCCGTCTCAAGCCGCGCACGCTCTACCTCCGCGCCGACCAGGTAGCCGATCGTCGAAAGTAACCGCACCTGCAAATCGGTATGTACGTAGGTCTCGCGATGCTGCAGATTGATCACCCCAACCACGCGGCTCGAGCACAAAATCGGCGTCGAAAGGATCGCCTCAAAGCGGTCCTCCGGCAGATTGACGAACGTGCTGAAGCGCGGGTCGTCACTGGCATGCGCGGAGATCGCCACGGGCTCGCGATGCTGCGCAACCCACCCCGTAAGCCCTTCGCCAATCGCCAACCCCAGCCGGTCCAGCATATCCGCGTGCGGATTTTTTGAAGCACGCAGCGTCAGCTTGTCTTCATCGCGCGTGTAGATCATGCAGGAATCGCATGGAATGATCGTCGTCACAAACGCCACAATCCGCTCCAGCACCAGGTGCAGCGGGTCAGCCAGCGCAATGCGGCTGCTGATCTCATGCAGAATGTCGAACGGCGCCAGCCCATCCCGAAAGCCCGCCATCGTCGCGCTGGAGGGCGCAACCCGCACCACTCCACGATCCGCAGAAGTAGGCGTCCGCGGCATTGTCAGCGGGGCAATGTCCTGCTCGGCGGGCTCTGCCGCAAAGGCTGAATTTGCCTGCACGGTCGCGCGCTTTTCTGCCAACACCTTGCCCGCATATTGGGCCGCCTCGTTGATCAGAAAGCCCATCTTCGGGCGCGAGGGCTCAAAGTCCGGAGTCACCCGGTACTGCTGCAATTCTTCAGTAGTCGTAGGCCCAATGGAGATCACCACCACCGCTTCCAGGCCGCGGCGCAGATCATCCGCCAGACCCATATCCTCGGCCACACGGAACAGGTGAATCACCTGCACCGCCGTCATGAACAGCACCACATCCACGTTGCCGTACACAACTGCCAGCACAGCTTCGCGCAGCGGCCCCAGGTCGAGCGGCAGCGCCCATTGGTACACTGGAACCTTCACCACAGACTCCGTGCGGACGGACAGTTCAGCGATCAGCTCCGGGTTTGTCGCACCATATTCCTGCACCGCCACGCGCATCGTCGCAAGTTCCGCGCCAAACGTCGAGTCCATGATTTGCAGCAGCTCGCGCCAGGTCGCCGGCTCGCCCGCAGTGGCTGTAATCGGCACGCCGAGCTCCCGTAAAGCGGCCTGCGGCTTCACGCCACGCACCGCAATCCGCGCCTTCCTCAGTGCACCCAGAATGGCTTCACGATCGTAGTGCGGCGTGACGATATCCATCATCGCGCGCACGCCCACGCCGGTCATAAAGAGCAGCAGATCGAACTTTCCCGCCAGCAAATCCGCGGCAAACTGCAGGCACGCGCCGTTTGATTCCAGCGGTACCTCGCGCATCGAAGGCACCACAAACGGCTCGCCGTTGTAGGTGCGGATCAGCTTTTCGACTTCACGGGCGCGGCGCGCCTCCAGCGACAAAACGCGTAAGCCGTCGAAACTTGCGTGGGGCATGGTGTCCTCGAAATAGGGGAAGACAACGTGCAAAACATTCGCACGACGGGTGGTTTCACAAACACTCCGCCAACGCGGAATACCTGTTTGAACTAAAGCTGATGGTCACAAGATTACAACGCCAACAACTTTCTGGCGAGCGCTCCTGGCTTTTGCGTCGCCCGCTTCAAAAGTCCCCGCACATTTGAAGCCCCCGCCGTCCTCTGCCGGCACTCTGACTTTGCGCTTGCGCCCACGCTGGACTCGCGCTATGCTCAAGTCTCTCAAGACAGCAAATGTCCCTGACCACATTGCCGTCCTTCCATCCGGCCCCCTGACGCGCCGTATGTCGCTCCAAAAGCACAATTTCAAGCTCCGCGACGAGCCTGAGTCCACCGCAAGAGACCTTCGGTGTTTGACCTGGATATCGCGGCTCCTTGCGCCCAGACCAACACCCCTCTCGCAGTCGACCAGGCGCACCTGCATCCGTTCCTGAACTTCAACGAAAGGGATTCCGCCCGCATGGTTTCGCCACCCATCACCGAGCTGCCCCAGGCACTCGACGCCGGCTTCAGCAGCGAGCAAAAGCAATACCTGCAGGGCTTCTTCGCCGGAGCCGCGCAACGCAGCCCCGCGCCCTTCGCCGGCCAGCTCCCCAACGGCGCAATCACCAATGACGCCACCTCCGGCGTAGCCAATCAGGCCGCAAAGTTCTTCAACACCCCAGTGGAAGACCTCTGCCGCGAAGAGCTCTGGAAGTATGAGTCCAACCCGCTCGACGCCTGGGATGAGCTGCTCGCTCACGCCGCCGCGGACAAGGCCCCCGAGCCCGAAAATCTCTACCGCTTCAAGTACTTCGGTCTCTTCTACGTCGCCCCCGCACAGGACTCGTTCATGCTCCGTCTGCGCTTACCCGGCGGCGTTCTCAGCACCGCAAAGCTACGCGGCCTCGCCACCATGTCAGAGCAGTGGGGCCACAATCGCCTCGACCTCACTACCCGCTCCAACGTCCAGATCCGCGAGTTCGCCCCCCGCAATATAGTCCATGTTTTGAACGGACTGCAGGAGCTCGCCATGACCTCCCGCGGCTCCGGCGCAGACAACATCCGCAACATCACCGCCTCCCCCATCAGCGGCCTGGACCCCACCGAACTCACCGACGTCCAGCCCTTCGCAGACGCCTTCCAGAACTACCTCACCAACTCCCGCGACATGTTCGGCCTGCCCCGCAAGTTCAACGTCGCATTCGACAACGGCGGCACCATCAGCGTCCTGGCAGACACCAACGACATCGGCTTCTCCGCGGTGCGCGTAGGCGATGGGCAAGCCGTCCCCGCCGGCATCTACTTCCGCGTCCTGCTTTGCGGCATCACCGGCCACCGCCAGTTCGCAACCGATTGCGGCCTCCTCCTGCGCCCCGACCAGATCATCGCCGTGGCCGCCGCTATGATCCGCGTCTTCGCTGAGCACGGCGACCGCACCGACCGCAAAAAAGCCCGCCTCAAGTACCTCGTAGACAAGTGGGGCGTAGCGAAGTTCCTTGAAGAAACCGAAAAGAAGCTGGCCTTCCCCGTCATCCGCCTCGCGGCCGAAGCCTGCGAACCCCGCGCCAACATTGATCGCGCCGCCCACCTGGGCCCTCATGCGCAATCACAGCCCGGCCTCAACTACCTCGGTATCGTCATTCCCGTAGGCCACCTCCCAGTCTCCCAGGCACGCGCCCTCGCCGACATCGCGGACCGCTTCGGCTCCGGCGCAGTTCACCTCACCGTCTGGCAAAATCTCCTGATCCCCAACATTGCAGACGCCAACCTCGAAGCCGCTAAGGACGCCGTCCTCGGCGCCGGCCTCGACTTCCACGCCGGCAGAGTCCTCTCCGGCACGGTCGCCTGTACCGGCAATCAGGGCTGCAAATACGCCGCCGCCGACACCAAAAAGCACGCCGTGGAACTCGCCCGTTCGCTCGACGCCCACTACACCCTCGACCAACCCATCAACCTCCACGTCACCGGCTGCAACAATTCCTGCGCCCAGCACTACATCGGCGACATCGGCCTGATGGGCGTCAAAGTTTCCGGCGAAGAAGGCTACCAGGTCAACCTCGGCGGAGGCGCAGACAACGAGCAGGGCATTGCCCGCGAGCTCTTCCCCGCACTCAAATACACCGAAGTCGGCCCCGCCCTGCACCACCTCATGGGCCACTACACCACCACCCGCGCGGACGCCGAATCCTTCCTCACCTTCGCCCGCCGCCACTCGGTAGAAGACCTCCGCGCCATGTGCTCTCCCCAACAGGTGACCGCATGAGCAGCATCCCTTTCATCCCGGACAACGCCCCTTTCACCCCAGACCAGCGCGCCTGGCTCAACGGTTTCCTCGCCGGAATGTTCTCCGCTGCGCCCGCCGCCGCCAGCGCCCCCGCGCTCAAGCTCGGCGTCTTCTTCGCATCACAAACCGGCACCGCGGAACGCCTCGCCAAGAAGCTTGTAAAAGAACTCAAGACCGCCGGCCACACCGTCACCATCGCCTCCCTCGCAGAGGCCACCGCAGACACCCTCGCCGCGCAGGAGCACGCCCTCGTCCTAGCCAGCACCTACGGCGAAGGCGACCCACCCGACGAGTTCAAGGGCTTCCACGCCCGCCTCTTCGCGCCAGAAGCTCCGCGCCTCGAGCGCCTGCAGTACAGCGTCTTCGCCCTCGGCGACCACAACTACGAGCATTTCTGCAAGTTCGGCGTAGACCTTGACGACCGCCTCGCCGAACTCGGCGCTACCCGCCTCACCGCCCGCGTCGAGTCCGACGTCGATACCGACGCCCCCTTCGAGCAGTGGAAGTCCGCCCTCCTCGCCCGCCTCTCCGCAAGCGAAGCTGCCGCAGCCCCCATCGCCGAGCTCCCCGCCCCCAAAGCCGAACCCGAGCACCTCCACACCCGCGAAAATCCCTACGCCTCAGAGCTCATCGAGCGCCGCGATCTCACCACCGACATCAGCTCCAAGCTCACCGTTCACCTCAGCTTCGCGCTCGCAGATTCCGCCGTCCACTACCAGCCCGGCGATGCCTGCGGCGTCATCGCACACAACGATCCCATCCTGGTCGCCGACCTCCTCTCAGCCCTCCCCTTCACCGGCTCCACCACAGTAGAAATCCCTAAACTAGGCTCCACCACAGTAGAAGAGGCCCTCACCCAGCACCTCACCCCCACACGCCTCACCCGCAAAATCGTGCAGGCCTTCGCAGACCTCGCCGGCTCCGCCATCCTCAAAGGCCTCTTGATCCCCGAGCAAGCCGTCCACCTGGACGAGTACATGTGGGACCGCGGCCTCATCGACCTGCTGCATGAATACCCCGGCGTCATCACGTCGCCCGCCCAGCTCGTCGCCATACTCCCGCGCCTCGCCCCGCGCCTCTACAGCATCTCGTCCAGCCCCGCCGCACATGGCCGAGAAGTCCACACCACGGTGGCCGTCGTCCGCTACCGCGCGCACAACCGAGAGCGCGGCGGCATCGCCTCGACCATGCTCGCGGACCGCATCGGCGTAGGCGGCAAGGTGCCTATCTACATCCACCCGAACAAGAAATTCCGCATCCCCACGGATGCCTCCGCCCCTATGATCATGGTCGGCCCCGGCACCGGAATCGCCCCGTTCCGCGGCTTCCTGCATGAACGCAAGGCGCTCGGCGCACCCGGCAAAAACTGGCTCTTGTTTGGCGAGCGCTCCGCCAAAACCGACTTCCTCTACCAGCAGGAGCTCGAAGACCTCAGCAAAGCCGGCACCCTCACGCGTCTCGACACAGCCTTCTCTCGCGACCAGGCCCACAAGATCTACGTGCAGGACCGCATGGTCGAGCACGGCGCAGAGCTCTACAAGTGGCTCGAAGAAGGTGCCAGCTTCTACGTCTGCGGCGACGCCAGCCGCATGGCCAAAGACGTCGACGCCGCGCTCCACGCCGTACTTGAGCAGCACGGCGGCAAGTCCTCTGACGCCGCCAAAGAGTACGTAGCCCAAATGCACGACGACCGCCGCTACAACCGGGATGTGTACTAAATGGCCTTGCCCCTCCACGACCGAGCAATGGAATCCGACAGCCAGGACCTGGTGCGGATGACCCTGCTCGCCGGTGGGGCCTCCGCGCAGCTCGTGGAAGCGCTGATCCCGTCCCGCCCGCTCGAAGCCGACGAGCAGTACCGCTTCCACTTCGACATGACCAAGTGCATCGGTTGCCGGTCCTGTGAAGTCGCCTGCAATGAACAGAACGGCAACCCCGCAGACATCAAGTGGCGGCGCATCGGAGAGCTCGAAGGCGGCACCTACCCGGACACCCAGCGCACCTACCTGTCCATGGGCTGCAACCACTGCCTGGACGCCGATTGCGTCAAGGGCTGCCCCGTCGACGCCTACACCAAGGACCCCGTCACCGGCATCGTCCTGCACTCCGCAGACGCCTGCATCGGCTGCCAGTACTGCGTCTGGAACTGCCCCTACTCCGTGCCTCAGTTCAATCCAGAACGCGGCGTCGTCGGCAAGTGTGACATGTGCCGCGGCCGCCTGACGGAGGGCCTTGAACCAGCCTGCGTCAACGCCTGCCCGGAAGACGCCATCCAGATCGAAATCGTCAGCAAGATCGCCTGGCGGCAGGACTTCGCCTTAGCAGAATCGCCCGGCATGCCCGCCGCCGGACACACCATTTCAACCACCCGCATCACGCTGCCGGAAGACTCGCAATCATGGCTGGAGCGCGTAGACACCGGCCAGATCCGCCCGGAGCACGCACATCCGTCGCTCATCTGCATGACCACCACGGTGCAGGCCACGTTCGGCGCGCTCGTCGCCCTCACGCTCTTGCACGCGCTCGATACCATCACCCTCACGCTCCTCACCATCCTCACTGCCTTCGCTCTCAACGTCAGCGTCTTCCATCTCGGCCGCCCCGCCTACGCCTGGCGAGCGCTCAAAATGTGGCGTCGTTCCTGGCTATCACGCGAAGTCCTGATGTTCGGCCTCTTCTTCTCGGCCATTGGCGCGTGCATGGCCGCGAGCTGGGCCACCAGCCTGCACCTCCTCCACGAGGCGGCAGTCGTCCCCGCTATCGCGATCACCGCCGGCATCTTCGGCCTCGGCGGCACGCTCGCCAGCGCATACATCTATCTCGTTCCGGCGCGCCCGTCGTGGAACATGCTGCACACGCCCATCGACTTCGTCCTCTCCGCCGCGCTCATCGGCTCGGTGCTACCCGCGCTGCTCAATGAGCTCGCAAACTACTTCGCCGCGGATGCCGCACACTACGGCTACAACCTCCCCCACACGCCGTTCAAGACACCCACCCTGCCCGCCGCCATGATCGCCGCGCTCTGGATCGGCAACCACTTCATCAAGAAGGAACGCCTCAAAAAGTCGCCGCTCTTTGAAGCCCGCGCCTCCTACAATCTGCTTCATTCGTCCGCAATGTCCTGGCCCAATCTGCTCATGTACGCCGCCGCGCTGGCCACGCCAATCCTCCTGCGCGAGGGGCTCCCACTTGCCTCCGTCATCACCGCGGTCGCCGCCGTAGCCATCGGCCGTTACTTGTTCTTCGTCTCCGTAGTCCCGCTCAACATGGCCCTCACCTTTGTCAGGACGAGGGCCGCATGAAACTACTCAAGCGGCTGGCCCGCACCCTCGGCATCGACACCAACCAGAAGAAGTACGCCTACGCCCAGGACCCAAAGTTCGGCTACATCTCAGAGTCCCGTGTCGCCGACACCTGGACCAAAACCACCTGCGGCTATTGCTCCGTCGGCTGCGGCATGTTGATCGGCACCAAAGACGGCAAAGCAGTCGCTGCACGCGGCAACCCGGATCACCCCGTCAATCGCGGCAAGCTCTGCCCCAAAGGCTTGTCCGAGCACCAGATCCTCGCTGCCCCCGGCCGCGCCACCACGCCCATGCTGCGCAAAAACGGCACGCTGGTCCCGGTCTCGTGGGAGGAAGCGCTCGACACCATGATCTCCCGCATCAGCGCCATTCAAACGGCTCACGGCAAGCAGGCCTTCGGCGTCATCGGCACCGGCCAGCTCCTGACCGAGGAGTTCTACACGCTCGGCAAGCTGGTCCAACTCGGCTTCGGCACGTCCAACATGGACGGCAACACGACCCTCTGCATGGCCTCCGCCGTCAGCGGCTACAAGCTCAGCTTCGGCTCGGACGGGCCTCCAGGCGCATATGCCGATCTCGAAACCGCCGACGTCATTCTGCTCATCGGCGCGAACATCGCGGACAACCATCCCATCCTGTGCCAGCGCGTCGACAAAAACCTGCACAAGACCCTCATCGTCGCCGACCCGCGCGTCACCAAGACCGCCATGATGGCCGACATTCACCTCCCCGTGAAGCCCCGGTCAGACATCGCTCTGCTCAACGGAATCGCCCACATCCTGCTGCGCGATAACCTCGTCGATCACGCCTTCATCGCCGCGCACACGGAAGGCATCGACGACTTCATCGCCTTCGTCGCCGACTTCACGCCGGAGCGCGTCGCCGTCACCACAGGGCTATCGATCGAAAAGCTTGAGCAGGTCGCGCACCTTTACGGCCAGGCGAAAGCCGCGTTCATCGGCTGGACCATGGGCGTCAACCACTCGACCCAAGGCGCAGTCACCGTCGCCGCGATCAACAACCTCGCGCTCATCACCGGCAACATCGGCCGCACCGGCGCGTCGCCGTTCTCCATCACCGGCCAGTGCAACGCCATGGGCACACGCGAGTCCGGCTTCGCCTCCTCGCTCCCCGGCTACCGCAAATTCGAATCGCAAAAAGATCGTGAAGACCTCGCCGCGCTTTGGTCGATCGACGTCGCCCGCATCCCCGAAAAACGCGGCCTCGCCTACCCCGACATCATCGAAGCCGCCAGCGCCGGCAAGGTCAAAGCCTTGTGGTTCATCGCGACCAACCCCGCCGTCTCCTATCCCAACTACTCGCTGTTGGAGCAGGCCCTGAACCGTGCCGAGTTCGTCGTCGTCCAGGACGGCTTCTTCCCCACCAGCACCTGCGACTTCGCCGAACTCGTCCTGCCCGCAGCCATCTGGGGCGAAAAGGAAGGCACCTACACCAACTCCGAGCGGCGCATCTCCAAGGCCAACAAAATAGTTGCGCCACCGGGAGAAGCCAAGGGCGATTTTGAAATCTTCATGGCCTTAGCTAAGCGCCTCGGCTGCAAGCAGGAGCTCTTCCCCAACTGGCAATCCACGGCAGACGCTTATCTCGAATGGCAGCGCATTTCCGCCGGCCGTATGTGCGACTACAGCCCCTATAGCTGGGAATACCTGGAGCAAAACGGCGGCGCACAGTGGGGCGGCGAGCGGCTATACTCGTCCGGAATTTTCCCACGTCCCAACGGCCGCGCAATGCTCCACTGCGTCCCCTGCCTGCCCTTCACAGAGCAGCCAGACGCAGAATTCAACTTCATCCTGAACACCGGCCGCACGGTCGAGCACTGGCACACCCGCACCAAAACCGGAAACATCCCCATGCTCAACGGCATGGTTCCCAACGCGTGGCTGGAGATGAACCCAGTTGACGCCACGCGCCTGAAGCTCAAGCCGCATGACCGCGTCACCATCCGTTCGCGCCGCAACCACGTTGCCGGCGTTGAGCTGCGCATCACCGGCATCGTCGCGCCCGGACAAGTCTTCATGCCCTTCCATTTCGCAGAGGCGAACTCCAACCTGGTCACACTCGGGGAGTTCGATCCCATTAGCCGCGAACCGAATTTCAAGCAGTGCGCAGTACAGGTAGAACGCACCACCGCTGCCCATACCGCACAAGCCTGAAGCAGTTGCAGCACCCGCCCCACTTGCAACACTCGCTTCAAACGCAGCACAGGCCACGTCGCCGAATTTGAAAGCAGGAGCGCACCAAGACGTCCGCTCCCGCCAGTAGCGAATCACCGCCGGTCACAGCACGCAGGTTGCCTTCTTGTTTGTTTTCACGAAGGGATCTGCAGTCGTCTCTGTCCCGGCACGTCATCCGCCCAAGCCTCACCAAATTCCTCTCGGAGACCTCCACCATGGCAAGCGCCAAAATCTTCATGAAGTCGGGCCATCCCGCCACGCTTCTCGCCGCATTCCTTTACTTTGACTTCTCGTTCGCCATCTGGGTTCTCAACGGCGTCATGGCCCCGTTCATCTCGGAAGGCTTTCACCTGACGCCGATCCAGACCGGCACCATGATCTCCGTGCCGATCCTCGCCGGCGCGCTCATGCGCTTTCCGCTCGGCGTGCTGTCGCAATACATCGGTCGCAAAAACGCCGCAATTATTGAAATGTCCGCCATCGTCATCGCGCTCATGTATGGCTACTTTTTCGTGCATACTTTCTCTGCCGTCATCGGTATGGGCGTGCTGCTCGGCATTGCCGGTGGCAGCTTCGGCATTGCACTTTCGCTGGGTTCCGGCTGGTTTCCGCAGGAATACAAGGGCCTCGCGATGGGGATCGCCGGCGCCGGCAATTCGGGCACCGCGGTTGCCGCACTCTTTGCTCCACGGCTCGCGATGCACTTCGGCTGGCAGCATGTTTACGGCTTCGCTGCAGTCTGCATGTTGCTTCCGTTGGTCGTCATGATCGTCTTCGCGAAAGAGCCGCCGGATGTCGAGCATCAGTCCCTTGGCTCGCATCTCCAGTGCCTTTTCCAGGCCGATGGCTGGTACTTCAACCTGGTCTACATCATCACGTTTGGCGGCTTTATTGGCTTGTCGACGTTCCTTACCACGTTCTACGTTTCCACCTTCCACATGACCAAGGTTCAGGCCGGTCTTTACACGGTGCTCGCCACGTTCACGGGGTCGGCTACTCGAGTTCTTGGCGGCTACTTTGCTGACAAACTGGGCGGTATTACGACCCTTTCGGTCATGTTTCTGATCACAATCGCCGGTCTCTTTGGCCTCATGACGACACCTTCGCTGCTCGTCACCACGCTGCTGTTCATGCTTTGCTTCGGCGCTCTTGGTGCCGGTAATGGAGCTACGTTCCAGCTTGTGCCTTTGCGCTGGCCTACCACGACAGCAATTGCGGGCGGCATGATTGGCGAAATCGGCGCGCTGGGCGGGTCGATTATCCCAACCGTGCTGAGCTACTCAAAGCAGCATTACGGCAGCTATCGCAATGGCTGGATCATGTATGCCGCATTTGCATTCCTGGTTTTGCTGATGCTTCGCCTGGTTTCCCGCACCTGGACCAAGACCTGGGTCGGACCTGGTGGGCGCGCGCTTGCCGGCACGAACCTGCGTAATGGCGAGGAGATTCTGGTCACCGGCGAAGGTCTTCTGGTTACTCCGTAAGACGCACCGACGGGAGCGAACAGCCTGCGCTTTCGAGCGCGGGCTGTTCTTTTTCTGGGTACCCCTCCCCCCCCCTTTTTTGCCCTAAAGTCTTCAAAAGATTGAGGTTAAGTCTGGACTCCAAAACTGGAAAAATTGCACTGTTTTTGGGGCAGCCACTTTATCTGAGGGCTGGCTAGAAGAAGAGTCGGGAGGAAATCTGGAGGGTGCGGTTGGGTTGGGCGGTGGTGATTTTGCCGAAGCTGTCAGAAGTGGCGAAGGTGGCTTTGAGTGGATTGGCTGGGTCTGCGGTGACGGTCAGGGCGCTGGCGGGGGAGCCGAGGTTGGTGTGGTTGATCAGGTTGAAGGCGTCGACGCGAAACTGGAAGTGGAGCCGGTCAAAAAGCTTGACGTCTTTGGCAACGGAAAGGTCGAAGTCGAGCTCGCCCGGGGCGCGGTTTGAGTTGCGCGACACGCTGCCAAAGCCGGTCGGAACGATCTGCGTGCGGACGCCGCCGACGGTGTTGTAGACCGGGCCGGAAGGCGTCAGTGGGAATGCCGGGTCGGCGGCGGCTTGCAGGTACTGGATGGCGGAGCCGGCGACGGACGCACGGGCCAGCCGGACGAGCTGAGGATTGCCGTTCGGCCGCTGCGAGGAGCCGGGAATTTCAGCGGTCTGGGTGATGTTGACCGGCACGCCCGTGTGGCCGATGACGACCGGCGCAACGTGAAAGCCGCGCGTGTACCAGGGTCCGCTCGTGGTGTAGATCAGCGCGAGGTTGAAGGTGTTGCGGATGTCCAGGCTGCTGGTGGTGAAGTCCTTGACGCGGGCTGCGCTATCGACCGGGTACTGCGAGTTGGCGGTCCCGTTGGGGGCGGAGAAGTTGTAGATCCCGCTGCCGTCATCGAGCGACTTTGCCCAGGTGTAGTTGCTCAACAGCGCCAGGCTGGTACTAAACTCCCGTCGTAGCGAAACCTGCAGCGAGTTGAAGCGCGAGCCGCCGATGTTGTCGCTCGTCGTAAAGGATTTCAGGTTGGGGAAGGGCAGTGAGTTCTGCGTCGCCTGGCTGGTGTTTGCGAGCGTGACAGTGGACACGGCGGCAAGCGGCACCTGATTTTCAGCGGCCACGTAAGGCAGGTGCAACGCGTGGTTGCCGACGTAGTTGACCTCAAACGTAAGCGACAGCGGCAGTTTGCGCTCAAAGCCGAAGTTGTACTGCTGCACCATCGATAGGTGGTGAAGATTGTTGTACGAGATGCCGACCGTGTAGGGATTGGCGGCAGAGCTGCCAGCGAGCGCGAGCGCAGGGTTTGCGAGGTTGGCGGGCGGGGCCAGAGGCAGGCCTTGCGCCAGTGAAAAAGGCTGCGCAATGGCGGTGCCGAGGTTGTTGTAGCTGACCGTATTGTCATACCCGGGAAAGGCTACCTGGCCGCCGAGATTCTGCGTGATGGTCCCGTAAAAGGTACCGTAGGCGGCGCGAAAAACGGTCCGGCTATCCGGCCCGTAGGCCAGGCCGATGCGCGGGGAAACATCGAGTTTAGGCGTGCCGACATTCAGCGACCGGGAAGCATTCTGGCCGGCGACGAGCAGGGCTCCGGTGGCGGCATCAATGCGGGTGTAGAGGTTGTTGGCGATACTTATCGGCGACTCATATTCATAACGGATTCCGGCGTTGATGGTGAGCTGGCGGGTGGCGCGCCAGTCGTCCTGTAGAAAGACGCCGAGGTTGAAATTGCGTCGTCCGGTTTCCGGCTGTGGCTGCTCATACTGCGCCGTCTTGATCTTGCCGAGCAGGAAGTCTGCTATGCCGGTGTTGGCGTTGCCGGGCGCGCCGTGGTTGGTGATGGAGCCATCGAACTGGATCAAGCCTTCCGGGCTGGTGGCCGGGTTGAAGGAGTTGAACTGGTTCTTGCGCAGTGAGACGCCGGCCCGCAACGTATGCGCGCCAACGCTTTTGGTGATCGTGCCGAAGGGTGTGTAGGTGTTGGTGATGTTGCTCTGACTGGTGTTCGTATCGGACCCAATATTTGAGAAGCCAGGGTCCGTGATTTCCGGTGTCTGGTCCAGCGGCAACGACGCTATGCCCAACTGCTGCGCCGCGCCCAGGCCCGCGCCCGGCGGCCTGCGCAGGATGACGTTGCGCAGGAAGCCCATGTTCAAATCCATGACCAGCGACGACGACCAGGCGCGGGTGTATTCCACTGCCGGCAGCCAGGCGTTCGAGCAATTGCAATCGTACGTGGTGTTGAGCAGTGCGCTGTTGTAGTTGACCGCGAGCGGCGTGGCGGCGGTGTAGCGATAGAGGTTGAAGCTGAGGCGGTCTTTGGCGGTGGCGGCCTCATCGACGCGCACGACGATCTTGTTGAAGTGGCCGGTCTGGTTCTGTTGCGTGACGTAGTTTCCGGTGTAGCGATTGTTGACGGGGTCGTAGGTGCCCGGGGTGTTGGGGCCGGGGAGCAGCGCGAGGAAGCGTGCGGCGGCACCATCGATGGGGCCGACCTGGTTGTTGCCGAAGGCGGGAGAGGCTGTTCCGGTGGGCTGATAGATGGTTTGCGGTTTGCGTGCTACGCCGTTGGCGTCAAGCGGGGCGAGCGCGGCGGATAGATCGCCCATGCGCTGGGGGCCGGTGGGGACGGTATCGGTGAAGGTGGTGGGGGTGGGCTGGAGCGTGCGGTCGAAGTTGACGAAGAAGAAGGTGCGGTCGCGACCATTGTAGAGGTGCGGAATCCGCACGGGGCCGCCGAGCGAGGCACCAAGCTGGAAGAAGCGGTCGCGTGGGCGGGGGAGGTAGGCGCCGTTGACCAGCGTGAGTTTGTTGAAGTATTTGTTGGCGTCGAAGGCTTCATTCCTGACGAGGAAGTAGGCGCTGCCGTGGAACGTATTGGTGCCGGAAATGGTGTTGACGCTGACGACGGCGCCGGACGTTCGGCCATACTCTGCGGGGGCGTTGCTGGTCAGGACGCGGAATGAATCGACTCCATCGGGCGCTGGCAGCGTAAGTGGCGTGCCGTTGGCCAGCGTGATGGTGGAGACGCCGTTCAACAGCACCTCTGTATTGAGCGTGCGGCTGCCGTTGATGGCAAGCTGGTTGGTGTTGGGCTGATCGCCGGGGCCGCCGTGCGCGACGCCGGGGATGAAGGTGAGCAGATTTTCAGTCGCGCGACCCTGTAGCGGCAGGTTCTGGACCTCATCGGGCGTGATGAGGGTGGAGACGTCTGACGTGGCGGTGTTGAGCGTTTCGCCCAGTGACTGGACGGTGATGGACTCCGCGCTTGAGCCGAGCTGCAGCGTGACGTTGACGCTCGACACCTGCGCCACGCTGACGACGAGGCCGGCCACCACAGCCTGCTTCAGCCCGGGCGCGTTGACGGTAACGCGGTAGGTTCCGGGGCTGATTTGCGGGGCTACAAAGGAGCCCGTGGCATCCGACTGGCCGCGGTAGACCGTGACGCCGGTCTGCTGGTTGGCGATGACGACGATGGCCCGCGCAAGTAGTGCACCGGTGGGGTCCAGCACCTGGCCGCGCAGGGTGCCGTTGGTGTTTTGCGCGCACGCCGGGGCAAGCAGCGCGGCGGCCAGCGGCAACAGGCGAACAGCTTTGGTGCGGAACAGCGGCATGGGGAACCCTGACAAAATTATGCATGGCGGCAAGGCAGTTTGCGGCGACGGATGTCTGGTAGTTTGGTTGGCGGTGTAACCTTTGTGGGCGGGGTGCGCGTCCTTGAGCTTGTATGGACTTGGCGATTGAGAAATCTATGACGTTTGCGGGCAGCGGCCGGGCCGGACTGCTGTCGGAGCTCGAGGACATCGACGCGCTGATGGGCCTGTATCGTACGCGTGTGCTGCGGTATGTGACGTTTTCCATCGGCGACGCGGACCTGGCAGAGACTATTACGCAGGACTGTTTTTTGAAGGCGTACCGCAATCGCGAATCGTTCCGCGGCGACTGCGCGGTGAGCACGTGGCTGTTTTCCATCGCCAACAATTTGATCCGCGACCAGTTGCGGACCAAGAAATTTCAGTTCTGGCGCAAGGCGCGGGCGACGGCGCTGGATGTGACGGAGATGGCAAGTTTGCTGCCGAGCGGGGCGAGCTCGCCCGAGACGCGGATGCTGGCGCAGGAACGTACGCGGCAGGTGGCAGCGGTGCTCGAGGAGCTATCCGTAAACCAGCGTAAAATCTTTTTGCTGCGGTTTTCTGAAGAGATGGAACTGGCGGAGATCGCCGAAATGACAGGTATGCCGATCAACACGGTCAAGACGCATCTGCACCGTGCGGTCAGTACGATCAGGACCCGGCTTGGAGGCAAGGCTTGAGCGGGCACGTAACGGAAGAGCAGATTACGGACATGATCGTCGATGGCCAGGTGCCGGCGCATGTGACGGATTGCGCCGATTGCCGCGCGCGGGTCGATGCGGCGATGGCGGATTTCAGCGGGGCGACGGCGGATTTCAGTGCGGCGACCCTGGCCTGGAGTGCGGCGCAGCCCCGTCGGATACAGATGCCCGCTGCGCGTGGAGTTGGCTTCCGGCTGATGCCGGCAGCGCTGGGGCTCGCGATGGCGGCCGCGGTGTTTGTGGCTTTGCCGGCCTGGCAGGAGCGGGCTGCGATGGAAATTACGCCGCAGGATAGCTCTGCGCAAATTGCGGATGATGACGCGCTGTTGCAGCAGGTGAATGTGGCGCTGGCGCAGGGGGATGCGTCGCCGTTAGACGAGTACCACCTGGGGGGTGGGAGCCGATGAGAGGTTTGCGGTTCGCGCTGGCGATGGTGATGTTTGGTGGTTTGGCTGCGAGTGCGCAGGCGCCGCAGGGTCGTGGTCCAGGGGGGCCTGCGCCCGGGCAGCATGGTCGCGGTGGAGAGGGTGATCGGCCTCCGGCTGCCGCTGCTGCCGCTGGTACGTCGAGCGCTCCCCGGCCTGGGATGCGGAACGGCCTGCAGTTTGGGCCGGCGGGGCGCTGGTGGGATAACAAAAGCACCATTCGGACCGTGGGGATTACGTCGGTCCAGCAGCGCAGGATGGATGTGGTTTTCGACGCGAACAAGCCGGCAATTCTGGCTACGTACAAAACGCTGCTGGCTGAACAGGCTCGGCTGGCTGAGTTGAATAAGTCGCCCCAGCCCAGCCAGGCGGCGGTGTTTGCGCAGATCGATGCGGTGAATCAGGCGCGTGGTGCGCTGCAAAAAGCGACGACGCAGATGCTGCTGCAGATCCGGCAGGAAATGGTGCCGGAGCAGATTCAGAAGCTGGAGCAGGTTCAGTAGGGCTGTCTTACTTTTCTTAGTTCAACCAGATTCTTGTCATCCTGAGCGAAGTCCGTCAGCTTCATCGACTGCGCTGCGCTGCGTTCCTCTCAGGATGAGAATATTTGGGAGTTGGCTCGATTACTGCGGCGTGCGTTCGGCTTCGGCGATTGCCTTGTCGATCATCGAATCGTGTCGCCGGCCCAGGCCCTTCCACGTGTAGGTCATGCTGACGGAGACCGTGTCCAGGCGCAGGCGCAGGCTGCGGGTGTAGAGCGTGGAAAAGATCAGGTGGTTGGTCACGGGCAACGTAAATTCTGAGGTGAAGCCGTTGTCTTCGCTCGCCCGGCGGCCGCTGACATAGGTGACGGGGGCCCGGTTGCGCATGCGGACGACGCTGTAAATCTTCTGGTCGCCCAGCGGCAATTGCTCATACGCGGTGGTCTGTAGATAGGCCTGGAACGGCAGCGGCGTGGTGGTGCCGGCCTGGAAGTGTGCGATGACGGCGAGGGTGCTGTCCTGGCTTTCGACGAGCCGGTTGAACAGGCCGGAGGAGTCGCCCAGGCCGAGATCGAGCAGCAGCCCCTTGCGGCCGAAGAAGCGCTCCGAGTGGTTGCTGAGATCGATCGTGGCCTTGCCCATGCCGAGCCCGTCGGCCTGGTTGCCGGTCGGCAGGGTGAAGGCGACCGTGGTGGTGTTTTCAAGCCTGCGCGGGAAGAAGCTGCCATGCACGGCGAGCAGCGTGTCGCCGATTTGCCCGTGCGTGGGATTGAGCTGCGGGGCAGAAGAGGTCTGATCCTGCACGAGCCGGTAGGGAAAGATGGAGAGGCTGGCGTCGGCTGAAAAGCGCGGCGAAAAGCTGTAGGTAAGCTCCGGCGTGACTACGTTGTACCAGCCGATCGAGGAATCGTGCACGCCGGATAGAGTCACGGTGGCGTTTGCGCCTGCGCCCAGCGAGGCCAGGTCCGGGTCGCGCGAGAGCCCGGTGGCTGGGACTATGGTCGTTGAGCGCTCCGCCGCAGCCTGCCCGTGAGCTATTCTGCCCGCTCCAAGCAGGAGCAGGGGGACGATCACCGAACGTCCTAGGCAAGCCAGAGCGCGCATATTGACTGGACCCATTCTAGCCGCACAGGTTACGCTTGCACGCGAAATCTGGATGCCGCGCCGGCGCTACTTTGACCGGGCTTCCGTCCGCGGGGGCAAACGGTGTGGCGTGTAAACTCATAGGACTCCGCACGTAAAGGAACCGCTCCATGCGTTCACTCGCTCTTGCCGCCGTCCTGTTGACTTCGTCTGCTTTTGCGCAGACTGCGCTGCCGTCCTTGTCTGACCCCACGCTGTCGCCCGATGGCAAGGAAATCGCCTTTGTTTCCGGCGGCGACATCTGGTCCGTGCCGGCCGCCGGCGGCGAGGCGCACCTGCTGGTGACGCACCCGGCAACCGAGTCGCGTCCGCTGTTTTCGCCCGATGGCAAGCGCCTGGCATTCGTGTCCACGCGCACCGGCGCCGGCAATATCTACATCCTTACGCTCGCGACGGGCGACCTGCAGCGGCTCACCTATTCCGACGTGCCGGACCGCCTGGACGCCTGGTCGGCCGACTCGCAATTCGTCTACTTCACGTCGTCCGTGAACGACGTCGCCGGGCAGGGCGATATCTTCCGTGTCAAGTCCACCGGCGGCACCCCGCTTGAGGTCTCGCGCGAGCGCTACCAGACCGAGTTTGAGTCCGCACCGTCACCCGATGGCAGCCAGATAGCGCTCGTCGCCAAGGGGATTTCTGCCGGGCAGTGGTGGCGCAACGGCCACGCGCACATTGATGAAACCGAGATCTGGCTGAAGCCTGTGGCGCAGGCCGGCGCTTACAAAAAGCTGCTGCCGGCGGACGCCAAGCACGCCTGGCCCATGTGGTCGCCGGATGGCCGCACGCTCTACTTCATGTCGGACGCGACGGGGTCTGAGAACCTGTGGTCGGCGCCCATCGCCTCCCCCACGGCGGCCAAACCGCTGACGCATTTCAAGGAAGGCCGCGTGCTTTGGCCTACGATGGGCGGCGCCGGCAAGACCATCGTTTTTGAGCGTGACTTCAGCATCTGGACCTGCAACACCGCGTCCGGCAAAGCGGAAAAGCTGCCCATCGAGCTACGCGGCGCGGCTGCCTCCCCCGCTGTCACGCGCACTACCGAGACCAGTTTCCGCAGCATGGCGCTCTCGCCCGATGGTAAAAAGCTGGCCGTCGTCGCGCACGGGCAGATGTTCGCCGCGTCCGCCAAGGACGGTGGTGAAGGCCTGCATCTGAAGACCACTGCCGTCTCGGTCGCGGACCCGCAGTGGTCACCCGATTCCATGTCGCTGGTCTACATTGCGGAGCGGCAGGATGGCTCGCACCAGCTTGAGCTCTACGACTTCAAAACCGATACCAGCCGCGCGCTCACCACAGCCCCCGGCGAAGGCAGCAACCCCATCTGGGCGCCGGACGGCAAGTCAGTCGCATACCTGCAAAACAATACGCAGTTGCATGTGATTTCCGCTGCAGGCACGGGCGATCGCGTGCTCTATACGGGCGCGTTGCGGGCCTATCAGGAGGCCGCGCTTACGTGGTCACCGGATTCAAAGTGGATTGCTTTCCCCAACATTGACGCACGCAGCTTCCGCAATGTGTGGGTGGTCCCGGCGGCCGGTGGAGAGGCAAAACCGATCTCGTTCCTGGCCAATGGGCAGGTCAGCCAACTGGTCTGGTCGCCGGATGGCAAGTACCTTTTGTTCGATACCTCGCAGCGTTCGGAGCGCTCGCAGATGGCGCGGATTGACCTGCTGCCACACGTGCCGCGCTTCCGCGAAGACGAGTTTCGCGAGCTGTTCCGGCCCGGCAAGCAGCCCGGCAACCCCACCCCCACGCCCGGCACCCCCACGCGGGAAACGCCCGCGCCGGACAAGACTGCGGAGGTCGTGAACGCGGCAGACAAGAAGCCGGAAGCCAAGCCGGAGGGTAAACCGGAGAAGAAGCCGGAGCCGGTCAACATCGTGTTTGAAGGCATCCACAATCGCCTGACGCTGCTTCCGCTGGGGCTCGATACGCAGGAACCGGTGATCAGCCCGGACGGCAAAACGCTGCTGTTTGCGGCGGAAAGTGCCAACCAGGTGCAGCTCTACACCTACTCGCTGGATGAGCTTTCGCGTGAGCCCGCCGTTGCCCGGCAGCTGACCTCAACCCCCGGGCGCAAGGGCAGCTATGCCTTTACGCCGGACTCGAAAGAGGTCTTCTATCTGGAAAACGAGGGCATCCGGACGATTGGGTTGGAAAGCCGCACGCCCAAGCCGGTGGCGGTTTCCGCGCGGGTCAAGGTGGATTTCGATCAGGAAAAGCGAGTGGTGTTTGAGGAAGCGTGGGCGAACATCAACCGCAATTTCTTCGACGCCAACTTCAACGGGCATGACTGGCACAAGCTGCATGACGAGTGGGCCCCCTACGCCGCCGGCGCGCGCACGCCCGATGAACTGCGGCGCGACATCAATCTGATGATTGGTGAGCTGAACGCCTCGCATTCTGGAATTGGCGCGCCGCGCGGGGGTGGTGAGCGGCCCACACAGGTCGGCAACCTGGGCCTGCGCTTTGAGCGCGAGCCGTACGAGGCCGGCAAAGGCCTGATCGTGCGGGAGGTGATCGCGCTTGGGCCGGCAGCGATTGAAGGATCGATCAAGCCGGGCGACAAGCTGGTAGCCATCAACGGCGAGCCGCTGGGCGCGCGTGACCTGGACCAGGCGCTGGAGGACACGGTCAACCGCCGCACGACACTTGCGGTCGAAACGGCCGGCAAGTCGCGCGACGTCGTCCTGCGGCCTATTCCAAATGCCGCGGCCGGCGGCCTGCTCTACCGCCAGTGGGTGGAATCGCGGCGGGCGCTGGTGGATCGTGTGTCCGGCGGCAAGGTCGGTTATGTGCACATTGCTGACATGTCGGATGCGTCGTTGGCGCAGCTATATATTGATCTGGACGCGCAAAATGAGTCGCGGCAGGCGGTTATCGTCGATATCCGCAACAATAACGGCGGTTATATCAATGGTTACGCGCTGGACGTGTTCACGCGCCGCAACTACCTGCAGATGACCCCGCGCGACCTGACTGCCGTGCCCAGCCGGCAGGCGCTGGGGCAGCGCGCGCTCGGTCTGCCGACTGCGTTGATCACGAATGAATCCTCGCTTTCAGACGCGGAGGACTTTACGGAAGGCTATCGCGCGCTCAAGCTGGGCCCGGTCGTGGGCGAGCCGACCGCCGGCTGGATCATCTTTACCGGCGGCACCACGCTCATTGATGGCTCAACCCTGCGCCTGCCCTCTACGCGGATCCAGGACCTGCGTGGGCAGACCATGGAAATGCATCCGCGGCCGGTCGATGTGGAGGTCGACCGCGAACTGGGCGAAAGCGAAACCGGGCACGATGCCCAGCTGGAACGGGCAGTGACGGAGTTATTGAAGAAGTAGTACTTCCGGCGGCTCTATGGATTGTTGCCCTTTTGCTTGTCATCCCCGCAGGGTTCTGCTTTTTCGCACTCGCAGCTGCTGAGACGAAAGCAGATCCCCTCTGGGGATGACGACCAAAGAGCAACCGTAGCTTTGCCTTTTCCAAGAAGCGCGTATCATTTTCGCAGGGTCCTACGTCTAATCCCTCTGGAGACCACCCGCCCCATGCCGAAGCTGCCCAAGATTGTCCTCCTCGTCGCCTCTGTCTCGCTTGTCCTGATTGTTTTACTCGGCCTGCATACGACTTCTGTTTCCGCCGCATCCGGTCAGCAGGACGGCGGTGCCTATAAACAGATCAACGTTTATAGCGAGGTTTTGCGGCATATTCAGTCCGATTACGTGACCGATCCGAACATCGATAACGTCACCAACGGCGCGTTGCGTGGTTTGCTGGAGTCGCTGGACGCGGACAGCAGCTACCTGACGCCGGCCGATTACATGGCCTACAAGGCCGATATGTCGAAGTCCGGCAAGGCTCAGGTTGGGCTTGTAGTTTCAAAGCGCGGCGGCTACGCGAACATCATTTCGGTCATTCCGGGCTCGCCCGCGGACAAGGCCGGGCTGGTCGATGGCCAGTTTATTGAGGCCATCAACGGGAAAGATACGCACGATCTATCGCTTGCAGTGATCCAGATGATGCTTTCTGGTACCCCTGGCTCGAGCCTGACCGTGTCGATCGTTCGCGGCGGCAAGCCGGTTCCGGACAAGGTCGACCTGACCCGCACGATCGTGACTGAGCCGCCCGTGTACGAGAGCCTGTATGAGGGGTCCTCAATTCTGTATCTGAAGCCGGTGATCCTGGACCACGATCATGTACAGGCGATCGAAGCGAAACTGAAGGCTGCGGAAAAGACCGGCAACAAGAAAGTTTTGCTGGACCTGCGGGATGTTGCCGGCGGTGACATGGCGGAGGCTACGCGGCTGGCAAACTTCTTCCTGAAGTCGGGTACGATCGCGACGCTCGAAGGCCAGAAGGTCGCCAAGGTGACGTATACGGCAGAGGCCAAGCAGGCCATTGACCCCACCGCGCCGATGGTGGTGCTGGTGAATCGCGGGACTGCCGGGCCGGGCGAACTGGTTGCGGCGGCGCTGCTGGACGACAAGCGCGCGGAACTCGTGGGCGAAAAGACGTTCGGTGTCGGCACGCAGACCAAGCTGTTTGAGCTTCAGGACGGCGCCGCGTTGATCCTGACAATCGCGAAGTACGGGACGCCGGCGGGTAAAAAGCTGGAAGATGACGGCGTGACCCCGGGCGTGCTGGTTGCTTCAAACATTGACGCCACTGCTGCCGATGGCGGCGACGACGACGCTCCCACCACGACCACAGCCCCCACCCCGGCTACGGCGAAACCTTCCGCCGACGACCAGCTGAATAAGGGCCTGGACCTGTTGAAAGCCAAGACCGCTTAGTAACCCGGAGTAATCGACTAGCCGGCCCGAATCTTTCCGGGCCGGCTTTGTGGTTTGGTGCGGTAGATTAGACCGTTTCCAGATGCGTCCACATGCTATCTTGGGAAGGCCGTGAACACCCTTACTCCGCAGCCGGATGCAGCCGAAAAGCAGGCCGAAGTCCGCCCCCGGGCTGATATCTGGCGTGAGCGGGCGCTCTTTGTGTGGCGCAGATTTACTCTGAGCGGCCCGGATTACCCTTCTCGGTCCCTCGCAAAAAAACGTACTTTCTGGCTGCTGCTAGGTATGTCCGCGTTCCTGGGAGTGCTTTGCGGGCTCGTCGTGGTTTATTCGATTGACCTTCCGGAGATGGAAGAATTGGCGCGCTACCGGCCCAACACCACCACAGAACTGCTTGATATTCACGGCAAGGAAATTGGCTCGTTCGCGCTTGAGCGCCGGGTTGTGGTCCCGTATACGGAGATCCCGTCAGACTTGCGCGCAGCCATCATCAGCATTGAAGACAAAGGCTTTGAGCACAACTGGGGCATCAATTTGTATCGCGCGGCGGGGGCGGCGTACCAGGATATTCACTCGCGCTCGCGTGGCCAGGGCTCATCCACGCTGACGATGCAGCTTGCGCGCAACCTGTTTTTGTCGTCGCAGAAAACTTATAGCCGTAAGCTGACCGAAATCTTCCTGACCGTTCAGATCGAGCGGCGGTTTACAAAGGAACAGATTTTGACGCTGTACGTGAACCAGATTTATCTGGGCCACGGGCGCTACGGTTTTGAGGCCGGCAGCGAGTTCTATTTCTCCAAGCACCTGAAGGACATCAACCTGGCTGAGGCTGCGTTGCTGGCCGCACTGCCAAAGGGGCCGGAGCTCTATTCGCCGCTGCGGAACCCGGAACGTGCACTGAAACGCCGCAATCTGGTTCTCGATGAGATGTTGAAGGACGGCAAAATCACGCCGTCACAGGCCGCCTCCGCCAAGGCTGAGCCGCTGGGGCTGAAGCTGGAAGTCGCGCCAAACAGCCTGGCGCCTTACTTTATTGAGGAAGTGCGCAAGCAGTTGGAGAAGGAATACGGCGTCGATGAAGTGCATGGCGCGGGTCTGCGGGTGTACACGACGCTCGATCTGGGGCTTCAGGATGTAGCGAATAAGGCCGTTCTGGACGGCACGGCGCGCTATGAAAAGCGCCACGGCTGGAAGGGCGGGCTGCAGAATGTGGTGCTCGGCGGGCTGGATCCGGCCACTTACAAGCACCCGGACTGGACCACGAAGGTCGGAGTTGGGGACTACATCCACGGCATGGTGACGGAGGTCACAGGCCGCACTGCGCGCGTGAAACTCGGCGTGCAGGACGTGCTGATGGGGCCCGAGGACTGGGCCTGGACGCAGCAAAAGGGCGCGGATACGTTCCTCAAGACGGGCGACCTGGTCTATGTGCGGGTGGAAGAGACCTCCGGACAGGCCAATGAGTTCGTCAAAAAAGCTTCGCTGCAGCAGGATAGCGGCGTGCAGGCGTCGATGATGGCGATCGATAACTCGAACGGCGAGGTGCTGGCGATGGTGGGTGGGCGCGATTTTGCGCTGAGCCAGTTCAATCGCGCCACGCAGTCGCAGCGGCAGGTCGGGTCCAGCTTCAAGCCGTACGTTTATACTGCGGCGATGGAAGCGGGGATGAAGCCGACAGACACGGTGGTCGACGCGCCGACCAGCTTCTACACTCCGAACGGGCCTTACACGCCGCACAACTACGAGCCCAACTGGAAGGGCTCAATGACGCTGATCAACGCTTTTGCGCAGTCGCGCAACATTCCAGCGTTGAAGCTGGCGGACAAAGTCGGCATCAAGAATGTCATCGAGCTGGCGCATCGCTTTGGTGTGACAAGCAATATTCCGGCGTTTCTGCCGATTGCGATCGGCGCGGCGGACATCACGCTGGCGGAGCAGGTGAGCTCCTACTCGGTGTTTCCGAATGACGGAATTCGCATTGAGCCGCACTACATTCGCCGGGTTACACAGGCAGATGGTGTGCCGTTGGACACGCACAATCCGGCCGTAAAGGAAGTGATTTCGGTCGATATTGCGCGCCAGATGATGGTTTTGCTGCAGGCTGTGACGCATTTTGGTACCGGCGCACAGGCGAACGCGGAACTCAAAGGGCACCCGACCGGCGGCAAAACCGGCACGACGAACGATTTTACGGACGCCTGGTTCCTGGGCTTCACACCCTCCGTTACATGCGGGACCTGGATCGGTTTCGACGATCGACAGACGCTCGGGAAGGGCGAGCAAGGTGCGAAAGCGGCGCTGCCCATGTGGATCGACTTCATGAAGGCCGCGGTTGTGGGCAAGGACGATGAGGCCTTCCCAACTGCGAATGCGCCGAAGAAGGTTCTTGCCGTGAAGGCTGGCCCCTCCGCACCCGCTGCGAACGCAGATACGGATGCGGACCCGGATGATCCGGACGCGGCACCCGCGGCTCCTGCGAAGGACCCGGGAGTGCCTGTCGCGCCTCCGCTTTCACCATCAGTGCCGGTGGTTCCCAAGGTGCCGGCACCGATTGTGCGTCCGCCGGAGAGCGCTGCGCCGGCTAGCGGGACTTCTCGTCCTCCTCCGGATTTGTAAGAGCAGAACGCAGAGAGCGCGGAGAAGAGCGCAGAGAAAAACGCAAAGTCCGCTGACGGGCTTTGCGTTTTCTATTGCTTACAGCCTTGTGGCTACTTGCCGATGGTGACGATGCTGAAGGTTCCGGGCAGCATCGGCGCGCGGGCGGGGCGCTGGCCTGCTGCCGCGGGTGCGGGTGCAGGGCCAAACTCTGCGGTAACGGTGATGATGCGATTGGTTTTGGTGTCGAGCGTGAGGGTGCGAGCGCGGAGCGGCGTGGCGACTGTCTGCTCGACGACAAAGCTGGTGGGTGAGTTTTCCTTGACGATCGTCAACGTGCCGTCACCCTGCGTGCTGAAGGCTTCCATGGTGGCGGGGTTGAAAACTGCGCCGTCCGAGCCCTTGCCGGTGGGCAGGTCGGCGAGAATCTTGCCGTCCTTGGCCGACAGGATGATCATGTTGCTCTTGTCGCGGCAGGAGGCAAAGAGGATGCTGTTCCTGGCGTCGATTGCGAGGCCGGCGCAGCCGCCGCCGTGGCTGGAAACGTCGTACTTGCCGGTCATCTTCATCGTTTTGGTATCGATAACGGCAATCGCATCCTTGTCTTCAATATCGATGTAGAGGTGGCCGGCCTGGTCGGTGACTGCCTGCTCAGGCGCGCCGCCGATGTCGATGGTGCCGAGGATGTTGCCGTCCTTCGCGTCGATCACGGTCACGTTGGGCGCGGAATGCGAAAGGATGTAGACGTGGTCGTCGGACGGGTCAACGAGATAGCCGTCAGGATTGCCCTGCGTGTCGAGCGTCTTGATGACCTTCAAGGTTTTGGAGTCGAACATCTGGACAGGCTTGCTGGCGATGAAGCCGTGGTTGTACTTGCTGTCCACGATGGCGCCGTGGCCGCTGGCGTTGGGGATATCGCCGGCCGGGGCCAGGGTGTCCAGGTCGAAGACGGTGACGTGGCCCGCGGGGCTGGAGCGCGCGATGTACAGGCGGCGGCCGGTGGAGTCAGCGGTCACGTAGTCCCAGCCGCCTTCGCCGCCCACCTTTGTGTTGCTTAAAACTTTGTATTGCGCGGCGGCAGGGAGGGCGAGGGCAGCGGTCAGGATGGCGACGGTCAGGCGATTCATATTGCTCCTTAGGGTGGCGTACCGAGTTTAGCTTGAGCGGATTGCAATTCAGCCAAGAGCTTGCGTGAGGTGAAAGTAACGGTTGGCTCGTGCGACGTCTTTGCCAATCTGCGCGCGCAGGGCTTCCGGGTTGGGCCAGCGAATTTCCGGCCGCAGGCGGTGTAGGAAGGAGAGTTCGAGCGAGGTGGCTTCGTTCAGCTCGATGGGGTGGAAGTTGAGCAGGTGGGACTCCACCGTGAAGGAATCCGCACCAAAAGTGGGGCGGTTGCCGACATTGGTAACGGCCTGAAAGGTCTCGCCCGCGACTGTGAGGTGCGTGACATAGACGCCGAACGCGGGGAGCAGCTCCGGGTAAGGCGCCAGGTTGATGGTCGGCACGGTATAGCGGGTGCCGTAACCGCGGCCGCTGGCGGGGGTGCTGCGGATGGCGAAGCGCCGGCCCAGCAGGTGTCGCGCCTGGTTCAGCCTGCCCGCGCCAATGAGGGTGCGGATGCGGCTGGAGGAAACGGGCTCGCCGTGGAGCAGAAACGGGGGCTGGGGGTGCACGGCAAAGCCTTTTTCCTGGCCTAATTCGGCGAGCAGCTGCATATTGCCTGCGCCTTTGTAGCCGAAGCGGAAGGGGGCACCCTCGTGGATTTCGCGGATGCCGCAGCCGGTGCAGAGGACCTGCTCGACGAATTCCTGCGGGCTAAGGCGCGATAGCTCCGGGGTAAAGGGCAGTACGAGTGTGGCGTCGATGCCGGTTTGCGCCAGGAGCTCGAGTTTTTGGGCAAGCGAGGTGATGAGGAGGTGCGGGGCTTCCGGCCGGAGGACACGGATGGGGTGGGGCTCGAAGGTGATGGCGAGCGATTTGAGGCCGAGCGCGCGGGCGCGGTCGCGCACTTCTGAAAGGATCCACTGGTGGCCGCGGTGGACGCCGTCGAAGTTGCCGATGGTGGCGACGGTCGGGCCGAGCTGCGCGAGTTCGGGGAGGGAGTGGGCAGTGATCATGGGTGCTTCTGTCCTGCTTTGTTTGCGGCGTCGATCAATTCATCGGCCTGTTGCTGCGTGGCGCCGACCGGGCTTTTGTGGCCGGGCAGATTGTAGACGGCGGTGTAGTTATCCTGATTCTTGCCAAGTGCCCAGACATCATTGCGCCTGTTCCATTCGGCGGTGAGCGCCGGGGAGAGGACAGCAGCTGCGTCTTCGTGGACAACGTACACTTCGCGGGGATCGTAGGAAGTGGCGTAAGGCTTGCGGCTGCCGTTGCCGCCCTCGCCTGCGACGACCTCCGACAAGGCCGGCGCGCCGTAGATGCGGACGTCGGTGCCGGGGCCTACCTCTACTTTGAAAGGATCGAGGTGGTCCTTGACGAGAACGCGGTAGGGGGTGCCGTCGGGGTGGAAGCCCAGAACGTAAAGTGCATCCGCATCGCTGGCTCCGGCCTGGCTGATGAAGAAGATCAGGGTGCGGGGTGCGGGCGAGGTGAGGAACAGCCGTGAAGGCGCGACCGTGAGACCGCGGACACTGGAGGGTACGCCCGTGTCACTAAATTCCGCGCCAGGCGGTGGGATGCGAAAAATGGTGTTGCCTGGCTTACGGAGGAAGCGCTCGCGGTGGCCATTGCAATCGACGGTGACGGCGCGGTAGGTCTCTTTGTGCTCGTTGTCAGGTTCAAAGGTCAGGGTTGCGGTGGTGTGGAGCTCGGGAATGGGGAGGGTGACGGTTTGTGCTTGCGCTGACGCGGCCGTGGCGAGGAGGATTGCGCAGGCGATGAAATCGAGATGCAGGTCCTTCGACTGCGCGGCTCGCAAAAGGCGCGATCCGCTTCGCTCAGGATGACAATGTATCGATGAAGTCATGCGGTGGCTTCCTCGGCGATGTCGAAGGTGAGTTCCAGGCCGTCGTAGGCCAGGTGTGTGCCTTCGGGGAGAGCGGCTTCGGTGGGCTCGTGGTCGATTTCGTGCGACATGTGGGTGAAGTAGGTGCGTTTGGCGCCGATCTGCTGCGCGAAGGCGATGGACTTGGCCAGGTGGGAGTGGCTGGGGTGGGGCTGGGGGCGGAGGGCGTCGAGGATGAGGATATCGAGGCCCCGCAGGTGCGGGAGCGAAGTGGCGGGTATGTCGGAGGTGTCGGTGAGATAGGCGGCGGAGCCGAAGCGGTAGCCGGTAATGAGTTCTCGGCCGTGTTGGACGGGGATGGGCTGGAAGTCGGCGCCGAAGAGTGGGATGGTGCCGGGGAAGGGGGGGAGGTCTTCCAGCGTGACGCGGGCGCTGGTGGCGTAGCGATTTTCGGTGCGGAAGGTGTACTCGAAAACACGGCGGACTACGGCTTGCGTGGGGGCGTCGGCGTAGAGCGGGATGCCGGCGGGGAGGCGGAAGGAGAGGGGGCGCAGGTCGTCCATGCCGAGGATGTGGTCGGCGTGGTGATGAGTGTAGAGCACGGCGTCGACCTGCGTGATGCCGGCGCGGATGGCCTGCGCGTGGAAGTCCGGGCCTGTATCGATGAGAACGGTGTGGCCGTTGAAGGTGAGCCGTACGCTGGGGCGCGTGCGGCGGTTGCGGCTGCCGGGGCGGCGGGCGTCCGCGCAGACGGCACAGGTGCAGCCGAGCGTGGGGACGCCCATGCTGGTGCCGCTGCCGAGAAATTCTAACGTGGCTTGCATGGTTTAGTGGTGGTTCAACCCACCTCTCAGAATCGAGAGGTGGGGCACCCAGACTCTTTGTTGCTGGTTAGCGGATCAGGCTGGGGCCGGCTTTGCCTGAGACACCGGCCGGTCCGGGGCCAGGACCTTGCGCGCGTTGTTGCGCGCTGCGGGCAAGGGCCTGGGTGATGTCGAGGTAGGCGAGTCGCAGCTCAAAGATTGCCGAGTGCACCAGCGCCTGTTCGCCGTCGCTCAGGTTCCCCTGACCCTTGGCATCCAGAATGCCGAGCATGTCGATCGATTGCCGTGCGCCGAGCAGATCTACCTGCGGCTGCTGGCCTTCTGGCGTGCCGCCGCCAAGCTGCATGATGGCCTGCATGTAGACGGATTGGACGATGGCCTCAAAGGTGAGTGCGGGCGGGTGCTCGGCGCCGGGGTTGGCGGAACGGATGGCAATGTCGAGGCGCTCGGCTGTGGCTTCAAACGCAACGCGCGACTGCTCCATCTGCTCGGCGGTGGGGGAGGGGGGCATGCCATTTTCCGGTGCGGCGGGCTCGGGCTCAGGCTCTGGCGCGACGGAGATTGGCGTGGGCGGCGGGAGCGGTTCGCGATGCTCGCGCTCGGGGGAGGGGTCGGCGTCGGGGCGGGGCTCGCCTTCTGAGTTGAACTTGCGGCGGTCGGTGATGACGAAGGGCAACGGCTTTTCGGACATGGTTTCGGGCTCTCTTGGTTTGCGCTGTCTATATATGGATGCCGAGTTGGCGCTCCCGGATTATTTTGTGGTGGCTGGCCTGGAAGTCGCCGTGCCGCCGGGGTAGGTCAGGATGGCGTGGGTGTCGAGCGCCTCGCGCCGGACGTAGCCGAGCGCGAGGATGCCGTGGCCGTGGACCTGGGCGGCGGAGGTGATTTCGCCTGCGGGCTTGTCATTTGCGGTGAGGACGGTGCCCGGTTCCGGGATTGCGCCGGTCAGGATAAGGGGCTGGAAGAGGCGGTTTACCTGCCCGCGGGAGCGGATGCGCTCGACGATTTCCTGGCCGAGATAGCAGCCTTTGCTGAAGTGCAGGGCGCGGGTCTGGTTGGTTTCCTGCGGGAGTTCCTTGTCGCGGATGTCGGTGCCGTAAAGGGGCGTGGCTTCGAGGAGGCGGAGGTGCTCCAGGGTTTCGGGTGTTGCTTCGATGGCGCCCAGGTGGCGTAATGTTTCGCTGATCAGGCCGAGCGTGGCGGGATCGGACCAGATCTCGTAACGCGGGCTGATCGTGCTTTGGGCGGCGATTACGTCGAGCATTTCGCCCTGCCAGCGGACCTGGATCAAGCCGTTGATGGGCCCGGTTGTCAGGTCAAGCTTGGCGAGGAGCTGTTGCGCCTCCGGGCCGGTGAGCTGCAGGCCGGAGCGAGCTTCGACCGGGGTCAGCTCGACGTCGTCCATGATGATGAAGTGGTCGAGGTAGGCGATGAGGGTGGGGATGCGGTCGGCGGCTGTTTGAAGCAGAATCGCGTCTTCCAGCAGCCAGGCAGTGCAGTCGCCCTGGATTCGGCCTTGGGCATTCAGGAAGAAGTTGTAGCAGCCCTCGCCTGGTTTGAGCGCAGTGATCGAGTTCGTCACCATGCCATTAAGCCAGCGGACGCGGTCTTCGCCCGTGACTCGGATCCAGCCCACATTATGGATAGGAGCAAAGACGGCGGCGGTCAAAGCGGCTTCGAGTTGAGTCTGGGGAACGTCCATCTGCGTACACTGAATTATAGGCTTCTGGGAGGTTCTGCTTGGGCTACGCACGTGGGTTGGGTTGGTGTCTTGCGGTAGGTTTGGCGGCGGGCGCGGCGGGGGCCCAGGTTGGTGCGAGTACGCCTGACGCGAAGAAGAGCCCCGACAAGATCATCACCAAGGAGCAGGCCGCGGTGCTGCTGAAATCGGTCGACGACATAATGGCGTTTGCCGCGACCGATACCGCACTGCCAGGCGTACCGCATGTGAAGCGCCGGCTGGTCACGCGAGAGGAAGTGGCGGTCTATCTGCGGAAGTCGTTTGAGGAAGACGAAAGCGCCAAGCGGCTGCAGCGGTCGGAAATTGTGCTGAAAAAGTTTGGTCTGCTGAACCGCGATTTTGATCTTCGGCCTTTTCTGATCTCGCTGCTTACTGAACAGGTAGCCGGCTACTACGACGACAAAACCAAGACCGTGAACATGCTGAACTGGGTGGAGCCCGAGGAGCAGAAGCCCGTGCTGGCTCATGAGCTGACGCATGCAATTCAGGACCAGCGCGTGGGGCTCGAGAAGTGGGGGACGAATGGGTTTCACGGCGCCTCTAAGACGGCGAGTGAAGACAACGAGCGTGTCGCAAGCGATGAGCTGGAAACTGCGCGTCAGGCCGTGGCGGAAGGCGAGGCGATGGTCGTATTCGTCGACTTTGGCTTACAGGGTACGGGCAAAACGCTGGCGGATTCACCGGAACTCGGCGAGAAGATGAAGAATGCGGCGGCTGATTCGAGCAGCTCGCCGGTGATGTCGCGCGCGCCGTTGCTGCTGCAGCGCTCGCTGGTTTTCCCGTATGCGGATGGCCTGGCGTTTGAGCAGGCGCTGCTGATTGCCGGCGGCAAAAAAGCTGCGTTTGCGGATGCTCTGGCGGCACCGCCCAGCTCCAGTTACGAGATCATGCAGCCCGCAAAATATCTGCAGCACGCGCCGGTTCCAGTGCTGCGCATGCCGGACGTGCACCCGCTGCTCGATGCCGAGTACGAGCCGTATGACCTGGGCGTGATGGGCGAGCTTGATGTCGAAATGATGGCGAGCTTGTTCGGTGGGCCGGAAGCCGCCAAGGCGCTGGCCCCGGCGTGGGATGGCGGGATCTACTACGCAGGGCAGCGACGGGCCGCGCAGAACAAAGGGAAGCCGGATTCGCTGGGAGTTTTTTACTACAGCAAGTGGAAGACGCCGGAAAAAGCGCTCGCCTTTGCACGGATATATGAGGCCGGGCTGGCGCGTAAATACTCCAAATTGACCGAGCGCAAGAAGGACGCCGCCAGCATCAACGAGCGTGTTTACACCACGCCGGAAGGCGATATTTACATGTCGCTGGACAAGTATGGGCTATTCATTTCTGAAGGATTTCCGCTCGAGACCGGACGCCGCATCTGCCAATCCGTGCTGGACGCACAGTTCTCCGGACCTGCCCGCATGGCGTCAACGCCGGTGCCGCATGAGCTCGCACTCCCCGCCGTCCACGCCCTTGCCGGCTTTGGCATGCTGAAGTTCGCGCTGAATCCGTAAGTCCTTACCCGTGTTCAGCCTTATACTTTTCAGGCGAGGGTAATTTTGGACAAGGTTCACATTGGCATCATCGGCGGCAGCGGGCTTTATGCCATGCCCGGTATCAGCAATCTGCGCGAGGTCGCGCTCAAGACGCCGTTCGGGGACCCGTCCGACAGTTACATGGTCGGCGAGCTGGACGGCCGTCCGGTGGCCTTTCTGCCTCGGCATGGGCGTGGCCACCGCATCTCGCCCAGCGAGCTGAACTTCCGCGCCAACATCCACGGGCTCAAGCAGCTTGGCGTTGAGTTCATCCTGTCCGCGTCGGCTGTCGGCAGCCTGAAGGAAGAGCACAAGCCCACCGATTTTGTGATCCCCGACCAGTTCATCGACCGCACCTTTGCGCGCCAGGGGAGCTTCTTTACGGAGGGCATCGTAGCCCACGTCGGCTTTGGCGACCCGGTCTGCAAGGTCACTGCCAAGGCCTTTGCTGATGCTTGCGCGCAGGTCGGCGTCGTCGGCAAATCCGGCGGGACGTACGTCTGCATGGAAGGCCCGCAGTTCAGCACACGCGCGGAATCAAATCTGTACCGCAGCTGGGGCGCGGACGTCATCGGCATGACGAATCTGCAGGAAGCCAAGCTCGCCCGCGAGGCTGAAATGAGTTACGCCACGCTCGCCATGGTCACGGATTACGACTGCTGGCGCGAAGGCCACGACGATGTCACGGTCGAGCAGGTCGTCGCCGTCATCCACCAGAACGCCGATAACGCAGGCAAGGTCGTCCGTGCCGCGGCCGCGCTGCTCCCGGAAGGGAAGAGCCCGTTCGACGGAGTGATGAAGTATTCCATCATGACGGACAAAAAGTTTATCCCGGAAGCTACGAAAGAGCGCTTAAAGCTGCTTGTCGGCAAGTATCTGTAGAGCTCAGATTATGACCGCAGGCCACCATCCCACACCAAGAACTCGTGCAAGATGGAAGGACTTGCGGGACTACGTTCTAATTAGCTCGGGGATTGTCTGCCTTATTGTTCTGTTCTTCGTCCTCGGGGGCACCTGGAACTTCTTCAATAAATGGATAGGTCTGCTCTTTTTTACCTTCACCATCTTTGGAGTGATGAATCAGCCTCCCTTTAGTCAGTACACGAAGCGGCACTGGCGGGTGCAAGCTGTTGCTCTTGTCCTGCACCTGACAGGCTGGTCATTCATTTTGCTAAGAGCATCTGAGTGGAAGTTCATCTGGTTCTACCCGGCGGTATTTGAAACGCTCATCGTTCCTGCCATAGAGCGGGGCGTCCGTAGCAATTATCCTTATCTAAAGCAATAGGAGCATCATGTCCATCCTCGTAGTAGGTTCCGTCGCATTCGACACCGTCACCACCCCCCACGGCAAGCGCGAGAAAATGCTCGGCGGCGCTGCCACCCACTTCTCGCTTGCCGCCAGCTACTTTACGGACGTCCGCGTGATTGGCGTGGTCGGCACTGACTTTGGCCCCGAGCAGGAAGCTGTGTTCACCAACCGCGGCATCGACATCCAGGGCATCGAGCATGCCGAAGGGCTGAGCTTTCACTGGACCGGCTCCTATACCGGCGCCATGAACGAGGCCACGACGCTTGGCACCGACCTGAACGTCTTCGCGACCTTCGAGCCGAAGATTCCAGCCGCGTACGAAGACTCCGAATACCTCTTCCTCGCCAATATCGACCCCGTCCTGCAGCTCCGCGTGCGCGAGGCTATGCCGAATGTGAAGCTCGTCTGCGGCGACACCATGAACTACTGGATCGCCGACCACGCCGCCGCGCTTGCCAAAGTCATTGCCACGCTGGACGTGCTGCTTATCAATGATGGCGAAGCCAAAATGCTTTCCGGCGGCGAGTCGAACCTGGTCAAAGCGGCCGCAGCCGTTATCGCAAAGGGCCCCAAAACGCTCGTCATCAAGCACGGCGAGTACGGCGCCACCGCCTTCTTCGGCGACAAGATGTTCGCTGCCGGTACGGGTAAAGCGCACCCCTTCCGCGCCCCGGCGTTGCCGCTTGCGGAAGTCGTCGACCCCACCGGCGCAGGCGATTCCTTTGCCGGCGGTTTCTACGGATACGTCGCCTCGCAGCCCAAGCTCACGCCGGAAGTCTTCCGTCGCGGTCTCTTCTACGGTGGCGTCATGGGCTCGTTCGCGGTGGAGCGCTTCGGCACAGAGCGGCTGCAGAACGTCACGCGCGAAGAGATCGAAGCCCGCTTCAAGCTCTTTCTTGAAATCTCGCACCTCTCTCCGACCGAGCTGCAATAGCTGCTCTGCAGCGCATTCCATCACGAAACCCGGGTACCCCATTCATCGCGATTCTGCGATGCGTGGGCGGTACCGCCTTACCCACCATGCCCCCCAAAAAACCCTTAGCCCGCCCCCAGCGCTACATCGGCGACCCCTCCGTGATCCGCCCGGCCACCCGGCAGGAAACCCTGCCGATCGGCCTCGCCGCCATCGTGTTCGGCTTCATTTCGCTGTCGCTCAACACGCTGCACGGCACCATGCTGCTGTATGGGGACGCGGTCGCGCATCTTGGGATCGCGCGGCGCATCATCGATACGAACAACCCTGGGCTCGGCAATCTGGGCAGCGTCTGGCTGCCCCTGCCGCACCTGCTCATGCTGCCGTTCATCGGCAAAATGGAGTGGTGGCAGAACGGTATGGCGGGCGCGTGGCCTTCGCTGATTTGCTACGTCATTGGCTGCATGGGCATGTACCGCCTGGCGCGGCGACTGCTGATCCCCGCATGGGCGCTCATCGCGACGGCGTTTTTTGGCTTGAACGCCAACCTACTTTACCTGGCGGCGACGGCCATGACCGAGCCGCTGTTCCTGGCGCTGCTGGTCTGGATCATCCTGCTGCTGCTGGAATTCCGTGAAGCCGTACGCAATGAGAACAGGACGCTTGCCAATAGCCGGCTTCTGCTGCTCGGTGTGCTGCACTTTGCGGCTGTGATGACGCGCTACGATGGCTGGATTCTGGCCGCGGTCGTCTGGTGCGTTGTCGCATGGCAGCTCTGGAACGCGAAGCATTTTGCCCGCCGCATCATCACGATGTTTGAGATTTTTACGCTGCTGACCGTGCTCGGGCCGATCCTGTGGTTCAACTACAACCACGTCTACGGTCATGACTGGCTGGACTTCATGCGGGGGCCTTATTCGGCCAAGGAAATCGATCGCAAGACCTCACCGCCGGGCGCGCACAAGTACTGGGGCTGGCACAATCCGGCGTGGTCGTTGATGCTCTACGCGCGCACCGCGCAGGTTGATGCGGCGGCCTGGGAATTTGGCTGGTTGATTGCGGCCGGCGCGTTGTTTGGCGCGTGGAAAGCATGGTTCAGCAAGGTCGATCGAGCCGCGCTTCTGCTGTGGATTCCGCTGCCGTTTTACGTCTACAGCATCTCTTATGGGTCGGTGCCGATCTTTATTCCGCAGCTGTATCCGCACTCGTTCTACAACTCGCGCTACGGGATGGAGATGCTGCCGTGTCTGGCCATTTTCTGCGCGTTTGCCCTTGCGTACGCGGTGAAATATCTCAGCGCTTCATCTCCGCAGCAGGCTTCAAAACAGAAGCTCATTACGCAGCTCGCCATGCCGGTCTGCATGCTGCTCTGTGTCGTAAATCTAATCGCGATGGTGCGTGCCACGCCGCTGGTGTTGAAGGAAGCTCAGGTCAATTCTCGTGGTCGTCTGGCGCTTGAGGAGCCGCTCGCGGCACAGCTTGCCAGCTTTACGCCGGGCGCACGGATTTTGATTGAAAACTCCAACCAGGTGGGCGCGCTGCAACGTGCCGGCATCCCGCTGAAGCAGACCATTGGCCCGGGCGACTACTACCTGTGGAACGCCGGTCTGAAAGATCCCGCCGCCACCGCGCAGTACGTCGTTTCCTCTACGGGCGATGACCTGACGAAGGCTGTCGCAGCGCATCCGGACGGTCTCACCGAGCTTTCGATCGTTTGCTCTTCCGGCAACAACGGCCTGCAAAACTGCGTCCGCATTTACAAGAGCGAGCGGTACCATCCATGACCATTGGCTTGATCCCGACCAGCTTCCACTTTAGCGGCCTGGAGCAGATGAGCCTGTCGCCGGGGACCGCCTCACGCCTGATCGCCGCGTCCGTGCTGGGCGGCATCATCGGCATGGAGCGCGAGTGGCGGCACAAGGCGCTGGGCCTGCGGACCAACCTGCTCATGTGTCTTGGCTCGGCATTTTTCACGCTGCTCAGCGCGGCGCTCGCCGGCGATAGCCCCAACAAGGGCCAGGTGGCGGCCAACATTGTGCAGGGCGTCGGCTTCCTGGGTGCGGGGCTCATCATGCACTCACGCTCACGTGTGCTGGGCCTTACTTCGGCAGCTACCGTCTTCGTCGTTGCCGCGATTGGTATGGCGTGCGGCGCGGGGCTCTATCTTGAGGCAGTGCTGGCGACGATCATCGTTTTTTTCGCGCTGCGCTTTATCGGCTGGACGGAAAGCCAGGTGCCCTGGAAGCAGTACATTCTGCTCTATGAGGTGCGGGGAACGGACGCCGCCAGCATGTACCGCGCGGTGTTTGCGGTGCTCGACAAGGCCGGCCTGCGCATGAATGTCGTTGAGCGAGATTCGTTTCCAACCTTTGAGCGCGTAACCTTTCAGGTCACGGCTAACCGCACCCGGCACGCTTCGCTGCTGACGGATCTGACGGCCAGCGCCAGCACGGATCAGGTCATATCGTTCCAGGACTCTGAGCAAGACTAGTCTGGGAAAGTTTTAGAAGGCCAATACCAGGGAGAATCTTGCTGAGTGCCGCGCTCGTTCAGAGCTAGTCCAGAGTTGCAAAGGTTGCAGCCACATCCAGATAGATCGGCGAATCGGGAATGGAGAGACGATCGCCTTCGAGTCGCTTCATCCCAAATTTGCTGTAGGTCGCCGCGGACCGGTCGCTCGGGTCGAGGATCCACAGGTTTTCCGCCCCCATCTGCACAAAGTCATCCAGCCTTTTCATCACCCGCCCTGGGCGGTCTTCCGGCGAAAGGATCTCGATGCACAAAAGAGGAGCCGTTACGCGCACCCGCTCCGAGGATGCTCCCTGGTACACGACGCAGATATCGGGAAGGCGGACGCGATTCTTCGAAGTCCGAGTTCGATATTCTGCAAGCACATCAATGTTCCACTCAGCCCGATGATTGTTGAACCAGGTACCGATCATCATCTGCAGGAAGCCGTGGTCCCGCTCACCCTTGATCTTTTCCTCCAGCACGCCATCCACAAACTCAAGATCAGGTTCATACGTGCTGGCGAGATACTCTTCAATCGTGATCAACGCGGGCAGAGCGGCAGCGGCCATAACGATCTCCTGACTCTAATTATGCACCCGGCCAAGCCGGTATCACCCCTGAAACGCTCTTGCTCTAAACTTGAACGACCACCATTTCCTCACGCTTGCAGAAGCACCGATTGAAGGAACTCTCGCCAGATGAAATTTGTAAAAGCCCACGCCGACGGCAACGACTTCCTGATCATTGAAGAGGCCGCCGCCGACCGACGCCACGCTGCCATGGCCAGGCGTTTGTGTGCGCGCAACACCGGCATCGGTGCGGATGGTATCGAGTTCCTCGACCGCCGGCCGGATGGCTCACTCTTCCTGCGCCTGTTCAACGCCGATGGCTCTGAGGCCGAGCTATCCGGCAACGGTACACGCTGCGTCGCCGCCTGGCTTGCTTATAGTGAGGGGCTGCCGTCCGCAAAGCTGGGCACGCATGGTGGCGTGCGCGAGTGCAAAGTGATCTCGCACGAAGGCTCCGTGTTCCAGATCGAAAGCGGCATGGGCATCCCGCGCGTCATGCGCCGGGCGATTGAAGTTGAAGGCGTGGGCGTCGTTGAAGGGGCGATGGTGAACATGGGCAATCCCCATTTTGTGCTGTTTCCGGATGCGGAAGACTTCAGCTCGCACGGCCTGACGTGGCAGCAGCTTGGCGCAAAGATCGCGGTCAGTCCGCTGTTTCCGCATGGCAGCAATGTGGAGTTCGTACGCATCAAGTCCCCGGCAGAAATCGAGTTCCGCATCTTTGAGCGTGGCTGTGGGCCGACCACTTCTTCCGGCACCGGAACCTGCGCGTCTTCAACCGCGGCCATCGCTCTGTGCGATGCGAACCGTGAGCTCACCGCGATCTCCGAGGGCGGCTCCCAGCGCGTGGTCTGGCCCGCGAATGATCAGCCCATGCTGCTCACCGGCACCGCCGAAATCGTCTGCACGGGAGAAACGCTATGAGCTTTCTGCGCCGCAAACCACGCGCGCTCAAGCCCGGCTCAATGCTCGGCATCATCTCGCCCGCGAGCACGCCGAAGGACGATTCGGTTGCCGAAGGCATTGCCGTTCTGACTGCGATGGGCTATCGCACGAAGCTGTTTCCGCACGCGCTTGATCGCGGCCCGCTCTACTACGCAGGCACGGCGGCAGACCGGCTCAGCGACCTGCACGCCGCGTATGCAGACCCGGAAGTCGACGGCATTCTTTGCACGCGCGGAGGCTGGGGTGCGGCGGAATTGCTGCCCCATCTGAACAAGCAACTCATCGACGATAATGCCAAAGCTCTGCTCGGCTACAGCGATATCACCTCGCTCCACGTTTGGCTTGAGCGCGAGCTTGGCCGCGTCAGCTTTCAGGCCCCGATGGTCGCGGCGGACTACTCCAAACCCGCCGATCGCCTACCCGACACGGCAAGTTGGAAGGCTGCGCTTGAAGGCTCAGCGGACTGGTCGGTTGGCGCAGAAAATGGTCTGGAGCTGCTTCGCGAAGGCACAGGGAAGGCCGAAGGCATGTTGACCGGGGGCTGCCTTTCCATCTATGCCGAGGGCCTGGGGACGCCCTACGCGCCGGTCAATCGTGGCGGAGTTTTGTTCCTGGAAGACATTGGCACCGCGCCGTACCAATGGGATCGAATGCTGGTCCATCTGCGCCTTGCCGGCATGCTGCAGGGCGTGAAGGCGATCGTTTTTGGCGACATGAGTGCGTGCGTCAAGGACGAAGAAAAGCCGCTGCTGGAAGGCGCTCTGCTGCACTCGTTGGCTGACTTTGCAGGGCCGCTTTACATCGGCCTCAAGAGCGGGCACGTGCATGCCGGCAACGTCACTTTGCCCTTCGGCGTGCAGGTCAGGATTGAGGAGGATGCAGAGGGGAATCCGCGTCTGCACTTTCTGGAGTCGGCGGTTGCGGTCTAGTCTGGAACGATGGGCACTCGCAGCACGAAACACATCCACTTGATCGGCGTGTGCGGCACCGCGATGGCGTCGTTGGCCGGCATGCTGAAGGCGCAGGGACACAACGTGACGGGCTCTGATACCGCGGCGTATCCGCCGATGTCGGACCAGCTTGCGGCCATGGGGATCGGCGTCATGGAGCCTTACGCCGAGACCAATCTGCAGCCGGCGCCTGACCTCGTGGTCGTCGGCAACGCCATCTCTCGTGGCAACGTTGAGCTGGAATACGTGCTGGATGAAAAGATCCCGTTCTGCTCCATGGCTGCGATTCTGCACGATGAATTTCTCGTCGGGCGTGAGTCGCTGGTCGTCGCTGGCACACACGGTAAAACCACCACGACGTCCATGCTGGCGTGGATTTATGAGGTCGCCGGATTTGAGCCGTCATTCCTGATTGGTGGCGTTGCGGAAAATTTTGGCACCAGCTTCCAGGTCAAACCTTCCAAGCCCTTTTTGCTCGAAGGCGACGAGTACGACACGGCCTTCTTCGACAAGGGTCCCAAGTTCCTGCACTACTTTCCAGACGCTGCGATCCTGACGCACGTCGAGTTTGACCACGCCGACATCTACGACGATCTGAAAGCCGTCAAGACCGCGTTCTCGCGCTTCGTAAACCTTATTCCGAGACGTGGAAGGCTGGTCGCGTTCGATGGAAGCGGCAATGTTTCTGACTGTATCGCGAAGGCTTTCTGCGCGGTAGAACGCTACGGATTTGCCGAGGATTCCTTCTGGCGCGCGTCTGAAATGGTGCACTCGGGCGGTGGTGTGGATTGGCTTTTGTCCCGCCAGGGTCAGGAATTTGCCAGGCTGCGGCTACCCATGGCGGGCGAGCACAACGCCATGAACGCGACCGCCGCGGCCGCGCTGGCGTTCGGACAGGGCGTGCCCGTGGAGGCGATTGTGAAGGCGCTGTCGACCTTCCGCAGCGTCAAACGCCGGCTGGAAGTGCGCGCGGAAATCGGCGGAATCACGATCATCGACGACTTTGCCCACCACCCAACCGCCATCCGCGAGACGCTGCGCGCGCTGCGGCAGGCTTACCCCGGGCGCCGGCTGTGGGCGGTGCTGGAGCCGCGGTCAAACACGCTGCGGCGCAATGTATTTGAGGATGACCTGGTGCAGAGCCTGCGGCTGGCGGATCGTGTGGTTGTCGCGGCTGTGTTCAAGAGCGAGAACATTCCGGTGCAGGATCGCCTGGAGCCAGAGGCGGTTGCGGCGGGGCTGCGCGTCCGGGGAACTCCAGCGACTGTTTTTGCGGATGCAGATGCGATCGTGGCGGGGATCGCGCCAGAGCTGATCAGCGGGGATGTGGTGGCGATCTTGTCGAACGGAGGCTTTGGCGGAATCTATACGAAGCTACCGGCTGCGCTCAAAGCTTAGTCTTGGGGATGAATGGTCGGAATGGAGAGATTCGAACTCTCGACCCCCTGCTCCCGAAGCAGGTGCGCTACCAGGCTGCGCTACATTCCGACGTTCTGGTGTGTTGCTGTTGGCTCGGGAAGCGCTTGCCCTACTGCCTGGGCTCGCGTGCTCAACTGAGCTAGTTTAGCAGAAGTCGGCGTGGAGCAGAAGCGGCCCTGATGCATCAGATGGTTTGAGGCGTTTTGAGCGATGATGGAGCGGCGACAGGTAGTGGATTACTGGCAGCATGGGCACGGCAACATGCTGGTCACGCTGGTGGGCGTGGAGGGGTCGTCCTACCGTGCGCGCGGAGCCCGGTTGATCGCAGGGGAAGCCGGGTATGCAGGGACGATTTCCGGAGGCTGCCTGGAAGCCGATGTCGTAAAGAAAGCTGCTTGGAAGATCCGCGAAGGCGCGGCGGTTGAGCGTTACTCGATGGCGTTTGACGATACGGCGGAGATTCCGTTTGGGCTGGGTTGCGGAGGAACAGTCGACCTGCTGTTTGAGCCGCTGGAGACGCCGGAAGGCGTCGCGCTGATGGACGCGATGCGGCAATCGCTCGCAGGCGTGGAAAGCACAGTAGTGAGTTTCCTGCCGGGTGGCGGGCGTGGTTTGCGCCGGCTGGTGCTGGCGACGGGTGGGGAAGTGAGGTTTGCGTCGGCTTCGCTGAGTGATGAAAAAATTGAATGCGCACGTGCGCTGACGCCGGGCAAGGTCTACGACGGGCGATTTGTGGAGCGATTAGGCGCACCGCAGCGATTGCTCGTGCTTGGCGCCGGCGACGACGCCAAGCCGCTGGTCAGGATGGCCGCGGGCATGGGGTGGAACGTCGCGGTGGCGGATGGGCGTGGGCAGTTGGCGCGGGCGGAGCGCTTCCCGGAGGCAGCGGTGACCGGGACTGCGGAGATGGAAGTGCTGTCGGCAGACGCTGTGGTCGTGATGACGCACAGCTATGAGCAGGATCGCGAAATGCTGGTGCGGGTGCTGCCGGCGGAGCCGCGGTATGTGGGGCTGCTGGGGTCTCGGCACCGGTCGAGCCTGTTGATCAGTGAGGCCGCGGCGATGTTGGGGTGCAGCGTGGAGTGGTGCTGCGAGCGGGTTTATGCGCCGATCGGGATGGATCTGGGGGGTGATGGGCCGGAAGCGATCTCGCTTTCAATCGTCGCGGAGGTCCAGGGCGTGGTGAATGGCCGAGGGGTGGCTTCGCGAAGGTTGACCGCATCGGAGGTAGGGCAACAGCTCGAAAAGGGTGGAGTTTCGCAGTATCTGCGAGCACAGTGTGGGCTCGGGGCGTAGAGCTTCAGCTTTTGCGGCTGCGTTTGCGGGCGCGTAGGAAGCTGGAAACGCTGAACCATCCAAAAACGACGAGCATACCAACGGCGAACCAGATGCGCTGGCGGGGGGCTCCGGTGGCGGCAAAATCGTGGGAGTGTCGGTAGAGCTCTACGGCGGCGGTAAAGGCGAACAGACCGAAGAAAACGCCGGTAAGTTCCAGCCACAGCACTCCCGAAGCACGCGCGACGGGCCCCCACATAGCCTGGCCGAAGCGCTTCGTTTCTCGCTTGTAGACGACAGCTTTCCGGGCTACGCGGCGACCGGTTTCACCAGCATTCTGGGTGGCGGAGGCGATAGCTGGACCAGGGCGTCGGGTGGGATCGGGCTTGAGCGCGGCATCGGCGGCCTGAGCCAGCGCTTTGCCTGCCTGGCGGGCTCCAAAGCCGAGGGCTCGACCGAAACGGACCTTGTCCATAGCTCAAGTGTAAACGGTGGCGAGCAGGCCAACCGGCGGGGCCGCGTCGCATCCTATTGGAAGTCGCAGGATTGTAACGAGGGAGAAAACGAACCATGAAAAGCTTTCTATTTATGCTGGCCGGCGTGACCGCAGCGCTTGCTTACTACATCGCAAACCAGAAGGCGGCGCAGCCAAGGCTGGCGGCACCTGTGGAAGACCTGGCACATAAACTGCAGGATGCGTGGGCGGATCACCATACAGTGGCGTAAATCCGGCAAAAGTTGAACAATTGCACCCAAAAGGGTGTAAGCGTAGTCTGTAGGTACAGGTCGTACCGCAGCCGGAGGTGTCATTGAACCAAAAGGTGAAAAACCTCATCCAGAAGCTCGGCGAAGCGATTCATGAGTCAGTCTCTGAGTCGGAGCACATCGCGGGCGTCGTCAAGAACATCCGGGAGCAGGGTTTTGATGTGCTGCTGATGCTTGAAGCGACGATAGGCCTGAACGAAGTTGACAATGAAGAAGAGGAAGCGGGTCAGCCCTTGCGGCTTGGCGCGGGGGAGCCGGAAGCAGGATCATTTTCGACCACCGACGTTTCTTTCCTGAAATCGCTCAGGATCAGTTTGCCGGAAGATCTTTCTTCCAGCACCGATAGCGAATCAGCAGTTTAGGCCATATAACAACCAATTGATGACGCCCGGAGCCGCTCCGGGCGTTATCGTTTTTGGCTTCCCCTTGGCGCAGGCATGGTAACTTGGTGACGCCAACTCCTGACGGGATTTTCGGCATCGAAAGCTTGTTTGCCGGATCGCAACCTTGGAATTCGACCTTACCGATCAGCGACTTAGAGGACGTGCTGCATGAGAGATTGCCTGGGTGTTTTGCTTGCCGGTGGAGCTGGCGAGCGTCTGTTTCCGCTGACTCGTGACCGTGCCAAGCCGGCCGTACCGTTTGCGGGGCAGTACCGGATCATTGACATTACGCTGTCAAATTGCATCAACTCGGACCTGCGCCATGTGTACATCTTGACGCAGTACAAGGCGTTGAGCCTGAACCGCCACATCCGCGAAGGGTGGGGGCCGGTTGTTGCGAATGAGTTGGGCGAATTCATCGAAATTCTGCCGCCCATGCAGCGAGTTTCGAAGAGCTGGTACCAGGGCACAGCGGATGCGGTTTACCAGAATATTTATTCGATCGGGTCGGAAGAGCCTAAGTACGTCATCATCCTTTCCGGCGATCACATTTACAAGATGAACTACGCGCGTATGCTGCAGCAGCATAAGGATTCCGGCGCGGAGGTTACGCTGGCCACGCTGCCGATCCGGCCGGAAGATGTGTCGCAGTTTGGCGTTGTCAACGTCGCCCAAAATGGCGAGGTGCTGGGCTTTGAAGAGAAGCCGAAATCGACCAATTTCCGCTCGCCGGCGAACCCCGCGATGGTGGATGCGTCGATGGGAATTTACATCTTCAACACGGACGTACTGTTGCCCGAGTTGATCCGGGATGCCGAGGATCCGAACTCAAAGCATGACTTTGGCCACAATATTCTGCCAGGTCTGCTTGGCCGGAGCCGCATGCATGCGTTCAATTTTGTCGATGAGAACAAGCAGAATGCGCTGTATTGGCGCGATGTCGGTACGCTGGACGCCTACTACGAGGCCAATATGGATGTCGCCGGCGTGACCCCGGTGTTCAACCTTTATGACAAGAGCTGGCCCATGCGCACGCGTGCGTACCAGTATCCGCCGGCAAAGTTTGTCTTCGGGGAGATTGGCCGTACGGGTATGGCGATCAACTCGATTGTGGCTGCGGGTACGATCGTTTCCGGTTCCGTAGTGCGTAATTCGGTGGTTTCGCACGATGTGCGCGTGAACTCGTACTCGGATGTGGACTCTTCGATCGTGTTTTCACACGTGAATATTGGGCGCCATTGCCGCATTCGTCATGCAATCATCGACCGCGACGTGCACATTCCGGACGGAACCGTGATCGGCTACGACCCGAATGAGGACAAGAAGAGCTACTTTGTGACACCTTCCGGGCTGACCATCGTGACACGGGACTACTCGGTTTATGAGAACCCGGTGAGCCAGGAGTTTATGGAAAAGGGTGGATTCTAGAAGCCTGCCACGGATAAGAGAGATAAAAAACGGATAGAAACGGATCAACTTGATCCTTTCCTATCCGTTTTCTGCTTCGTATATGTCCTGGTAGTTGGCTCTAGCGCTTGCCGAAACGGTAGATGACGCCGCCGGACAGCGCGAAGAACTCACGGGTTTCGTCACCCAGGTGCTCGAAGACCATGTCCGGGGAGAAGCGGAACGCGACGTTTTTGGTGTAATTGAAGTCCACTGAGCCGCCGACCACGCCGATTGCGCCGGTGCGGTTGGTGTACAGGCCGACGTAGAGATCCTGGCGGGCGGTTTCATCGAAGATCCCATGCATGGCGCCAGCGTAGGCGTGGTAATTGATGGCGCCAAACTGGTTTTTAGGCCCGCGATACTGCACGCCGCCCATTCCGGTGTACTGGACTACAAGCGGCCGGCTGAGGTCGGAATTGGGGAAGACCTGAGTGGTTCCGGCGCCGCCGCGGAAATCTGCTGCCACGCCTAATTTGCGCGTGAGCCAGCGGGTTCCGTTGATTTCCACGTTGCCGAAGACCATTTTCTTGGGCAGCTGCTGGCCGGCCTGGAAGTTCTGCAGGCCGATGGCACCGTAGATCTCGTATTTGTTGTCGTACGTGACGGGCGCTTTTTCCGCCAGCTTGCCGGAAGTGGTGATCACATCGGGCTGCTGTTGCGCGGTAGCGCGGCTGCTGGAGCTGGAGGTCTGGCCATGGGCGGCTGCGGCGGTAAGCGCGAGCGCGAGTGCCAGGGTCTTGGGGAATTTCCGCATCGTGAAGGGTCTTCCAATCGGGGTACTGAACTGTTGTAAGGATATAACGTTCGGGCGGGTGTGGGTTAGACTCACGTGCATCCAATAGGCTGTGCGGCGCGTTGGCCTTACAGAAGTCTGAAGTGCGATAATGGAGCCGCCGCAGTTTGACAGCGGCACTGGAGATTATGATGGGCGAACTTTTTACTGGACCACACCTGCTGTTCATCGCCGTAATTGTGATTGTGCTGTTCGGCGGCAGCAAGCTTCCTGAGCTGGGCAGAGGCCTGGGCGAAGGGTTGAAGGGCTTTAAGGATGGGCTAAAGGGTGCGAACGACGATCCCAAGCCGGGTGCAACCGCGCACACCGTCACGCCCGTAAAGCCGGAAGATACGGTGCTGAAATAGCCACCAAGATCAAGCTGCTTGAAGCCGTTGCGCCGCATGGCAAAGTTAAACTGGCGAAGATCACGACGGATACGGCTGCCGGGCTTGCACAGGAAGCTGCGGCGGCGGCGCTTGCGGGCCACCGGTCGCAACTCGAAAAGCTGCAGGAAGTGCTGTACGCGGGGCAGCAGCGGTCCGTACTGATCGTGTTGCAGGGAATGGATACGGCCGGTAAAGACGGCACCATCTCGCATATATTTTCCGGGGTCAACCCGCAAGGCTGTGACGTGACGAGCTTCAAGGTGCCCACGCCCCTTGAAGCCAGACATGACTTTTTGTGGCGCTGCCACGCTCGCGTGCCCGCCAAGGGGATGATCACGATCTTCAACCGGTCACATTATGAAGATGTGTTGGCGCCCCGGGTGCATAAGCTGATCTCGCATAAGCAGGCGCGGCAGCATATGGACGAGATCAATCATTTTGAACAGATGCTGGTCGATAACGGGACCGTGGTGCTGAAGTTCTTCCTGCATATTTCCAAGGATGAGCAGAAACGCCGCCTGCAGGCTCGTCTGGATGACAAGGATAAGCTGTGGAAGTTTTCCGCTGCCGACCTGACCGAGCGCGCGTTCTGGGACGATTATCAGTCGGCCTACGAAGATACGCTCGAGCATACGAGCAAGAAACATGCGCCCTGGTTTGTGGTGCCGGCGGATCACAAGGCCTACCGGAATCTGGCGATATCGAAGGTGTTGGTGGATTCGCTTTCCAGTTTGAAGCTTAAGTACCCAGAGCCCACCGTGGATCCGAAGACGATCAAGCTTTAGAGGTCAGTAGCAATCTGAGCGTAGTCTGTCGTGCTTCTCGACGGATGAAGTCGACGGATCTGTGTTTCTCTTAAGAGTTCAGCGACTCCGGAGGGAGATGCAGGTCCTTCGACTTCGCTCAGGATGACAATGTATTTTTTGCGCGGACTAGAGGGAGATCAGGGCCACGGCTCCGACCGCGACTGCCATGCCAGTAATCTGTCGCGGCGTGAGCTTTTCCTTAAGCAGGAAGCCGGCCAGCAGGATGGTGGACGCGGGGTAGAGGGACGCGAGGACCGCGGCGATATCGAGGCGGCCGGCGCGGGTGGCGGCCACAAATAGAATGTTGCCGGTGGTGTCGAAGAGTGCGGTCGACAGGGCCCACAGGATCACGCGACGGTCGATTGTGACTGCATCTTTGCGGGCAAAGAGGACCAGCAGCAGGGCGGCGGTGGTCAGGCTGCCCATGCGGGCATTAGCCATGGGCCAGAAGATTCCGGCGGGGCTCGCATATTTGAGTGCTGTAAAGTAGAGGCCGAAGCCGGCTCCGGCGCCGATCGCGAGAGCCATGGTGGACCTGGATTCAGACTCGCCGGGGCCGGCGGCAATGAGCCAGATTGCGACGGCGGCGACAAGGAAGCCGAGCAATCGGCGCGGGCCGGGTGAGCCTTCTGTAAAGCTTGAAACGAGTGCCGGGATGGCTGCAGCAAGCACTCCGCTGACGGCGGCGGAAGCTCCCATCGCTCCACGCGAAAGCGCTATGTAGAAGGCGGCGAGGGAAAAGCCGCCGAAAACCCCAGCGGCGAGGCCGGCGTACAGGGGGAGGCCGTGGGGATAGGGGTCACCGCGAAAATAGAGGATGGCGAGCAGCACGACAAAGCTGGCGGAGTGGCTGAGCAGCAGGATCCGGAAGGCCGCGCCGACCGAGCCGCCGGCGCGCTTGACCGCCATGCCACCGGAGAAGTCGCCAACGCCCCAGGAGGCAGCGGCAATCAGGGCGAACAGCGCGTTGTTAGCAAAGAAATTCAGGGTAGGTCCGTTAGCGGGCCAGGAATGCGCGCGCGCTTACTGCTTCCGCTTGAGCGAGGATGCCATTTTGCTGACCACGGCATCCCAGTGTTGGCGCTGACTGAGCGGGTACTGGGCTTGAATCGTCACGCTTCCGCTGGGGGCCTAACGCGAGATCAGATAAGTGATCGACGCGCCTTCTACGCAGGACCAGACCACAGTCCTCGCCGTCTTGATCGAGTGCGACGGTGGCAGTTTGTCATAATTGCCCGCATTAGGATCGTTCTCTGCTTCCGGGTCATTTCCGGGGAAGCCAGGCCGGCTTTCAGAGATGCCACTCATGCGAATCTTGAGACCACTATCCTTGCTGCGTAAAAGGATAGCGCCTGATTTGTCGCCTTTTGTCAGCACCAATTCTACTGGCTGAAAAACAGTGTAGAGATCGCCGTTGAAGGTCTTGCCCGAAATCCCCTGCGCGTGAGCAGACCCAATGCAGATCGCAGTCAGCACCAGTACAGAGAAGCGTGGTGTGTGCATAGGCATTCCAAATTGTATCCAGAGATGGCGACAACCTCTGCCGCCATCTCACAACTGGGATTGGCAGTTTCCTATTGGTTTGGGGTAGAGGACGAAGTGGAAGGAGGTACCGGAGCCTGGGTGCGATTCAGGGCCTGGGCTGTCGGATAGTACCCGCGCTTGGCGATGACGGTCAGGTTGGGACGCAGAACGCGGACCTCTGTTGGGCGGAATTTGGGGTCGGTAATGGGGTCAGTCGAGTAGTAGCCGATGGTGTACTGCGTGCGAACTTCTTCCGTGATGCGCGCAAAGCTGGTCTCTATACCCTTTTGGCGGTACTCTGCGTAGAACTCGCCGCCGGTGGCCTTGGTGTAGACGGGCAGGATGTTGTCTCGCATCATGAGCGGCAGGTGAAGCGTATCAACAAAGCCGAGGCCGGCAACGGTGGAGTCGCCTACGAGCGTGGCGTAGATGGCGATGTTATTGCCCTGGCAGTAGCGGATAACGTCCTTTGCCTTGGCGTTCGAGCCATACTCCTTGCCGTCTGAGATGACATAGACGATGCGGCGACGTCCGCGTGCGGCCTTTGAGAGGCTTTGTGCGGCCGCGTAGATTCCGTCGTTCAGGGTGTGTACTTCACGCTCGACCTGTGGAGGGCCCTGGCGGCTGCCCACGCTGCGATTGTTGGTGAGCGGAGTCAGATTATCCTGCGCGCCACCGTTCAGGCTGATACCACCGCCGAGTGCCTCGCCGGGGGCGTAGTACATGGGCTCGTGCCCGGTGGACTTGCTGCCTTCAATCGCCTGGGTCAGGCGCGGGCTATTGCCGCCGGTAGCCTTCGTCAATTGCCGAGAGCCGTGGTCGTAAGTAAAGACTGCGACTTCGTCATAGGGCGTAAAGGCTGCCTGTAGCGCTCCGATGGCGGAGTTGACCCGGCCCATCGTTTTGAAATCGAGGCTGTTGTCGATAACGAGTGCGACCGAGAGGGGGAAGGGGTCGACGGTAAAGTTGGTGATGTGCTGGCGAACGCCGTTTTCATAGATGCGGACGTCGCGGGGCTCGAGCCCGGGTACCAGGCGGCCCTTATTGTCCTTGATGAGGAACGGGACTTCAACAAAGTTTGAATTCAAAATCAATTTAAATGCTGGTGCGCCACTGGTGTCGGCAGGCAGTTCGTTGCTGTCCTCTGCATCCGGCTTCGGCGTTGATATGGCTGGAGCTCCCGGGGCGGGCGGCAGATCGGAGGCGTCACCGTTTGAGCTGGCGCTGGTGCCGGAGCCGGGGGCGATGGGGCCCAGGGTGGGTGCGAGCGTCGTTTTGCCGCCGAGTTGGGGCCGCGGCGCGTCCGGAATGGGGTCCTTCTGCTGCTGGGGCGTCTGCCCGGTTTGTGGAGCCAACAACATCAACGCCATCGCGCCTGAAATCAGAATCTCTTTCACTTCAATCCCCTTGCCTGCAAGTCCAGACTTCAGACTACCAGCACGTTACAAATGATCAGCTTAGTGGTTGGACGCACGCGACCCCCGGGTCGTTGCTGTGCGGGGTGTGTTTCCGCGAGACTTTCCGGCCTACTTTGGGGCCAAATCTGCGTCTATATCGTTATGCGTTCCTCGTTGCTTGCCACCTGTACCGTTCTCACTTTTACATTTGCTGCTGCTGCGCCCGCCTTACGCGCGCAGGAGGCGCCTTCGCCGACGGGTCCGCCACCGCAATCCACCGCGCCTCGCCAGCAGGAAGATGAACGCAGTGACCTGCAAACGTTGAAGATCGGCACGAACCTGGTCAATCTCTACTTTTCCGCGCATGACAAGCACGGTTTCATCACGGACCTGAAAAAGGAAGACTGCCTGGTTTCCGAAAAGAGCTCCGCCGGGTATGTTCCGCAGACGATCAAGAATTTCACGCAGGAAAAAAAGCTGCCGCTGACGATTGGCATTTTGCTCGATACTTCTGGGTCGCAGACGAATGTTTTGTCGCTGGAGCAGGACGCGGGCGCGGAGTTCTTGAAGGACGTGCTGACGCCCAAGGATGAGGCGTTTCTGATCTCGTTCGATATCAACGTGGATCTGCTGGCGGACTATACGAGCTCGCCGCGTGAGTTGCGACGCGCGCTTGAAAAGGCCAAGATCAACACGGGTGCGGGGACCGGTTCGATGACCGGAAACGCAACGCCAAAGGGCACGTTGCTTTACGATGCCGTGTACCTGGCCGCGCATGACAAGCTGCGCGCGGAAGCTGGGCGCAAGGTGCTTGTCATGCTGACCGATGGCGGCGAGCAGGGGTCGCAGGAGACGCTGAAGACGGCGACCGAAGCGGCGCAGAAATCAAACGCGATCATCTACGTTATTCTTATTGCAGACCGCGGTGGCTTTGGGCAGTTTTCGATGGGCGGGGATCGCGAAATGGAGCAGCTAACGCATGACACGGGTGGTCGCGTGATCAATGTGGGAAACAATGGCAACAAGCTGAAGGCGGCGTTCGACCAGATTCAGGATGAGCTGCGGACGCAATACCTGGTGAGCTACACGCCGAAGGATCAGGAGTTCAACGGCAAGTTTCGGACGATCAATCTGGATTGTGGAAACAAGCTTTCGGTGGAGACTCGGAAGGGGTACTACGCGATTCCTGAGGGTGACTCGCGGGACTAGCTCAGGCGTCCATCACGCCTGAGTAGACTGCCATTCCGGCCACTGCATCCACGCCCATTGCGTCCAGTTCAGCGATCTCTGTGGCAGCCTTGATTCCGCCCGCGACGATAAGTTGTTTTGCCGTGCACGCACGCAGAATCGCGGCAACTTCCAAGGGAAAGCCCTGCATCGTGCCCTCTGTATCGACGTGCGTATAGAGGAACGCGGCGCAGCTGTCTTCGAGCCAGGTTACGGCCTCGTCCGGAGTAAGGTCGACTGAGTCTTTCCAGCCCTTGATCGCGACTTTGCCGCCCTTGGTATCGACGGCGAAGCAGAGAGCGTCTTCACCGAGCGACTTCTTCAGCGACTCCGCGAATTCGAGCTTGATGACCTTATGCCGGCGCTTCTTATCCGGCTCTGCAATGCCGAAGAGAGACGAGCCAAAGATGACGCGCTTGGCGCCGGCGTCGAGCAGGCGGCGTCCGTCCTCCGCGGTCTTGAGCCCGCCGCCAACCTGGCACGGCAGGCGTTTGGCAATCATCTCGATCAGCGACGTGTTCTCGCCCTGGCGCATGGCGGCGTCGAGATCGATGAGCTGCACTATGGGGTACTTGCTGAAGCGCTCGATCCAATAGTCGAAGTCGTCAAAGGCAAGCTTGAGTTTTTCGCCCTGGACGAGCTGCACGATGCGGCCGCCCATGAGGTCAATCGAAGGGATGAGCATGTTTCTCCTTGGTGCTTAGCAGGGTAGGCGGACGCTGACGCCTGCGCGTTGTAGCTCGCCTTTGAGTTCGCGTGAATCGGTGACGCCGAAGTGGAAGATGCTGGCGGCCAATGCGGCGTCGGCTTTGCCGCGGCCGAAGACGTCGGCAAAGTGTGCCGCCGTGCCTGCGCCGCCGGAGGCGATGACGGGGATCTGGACGGCGGCGGAGACGGCGGCGGTGAGCTCGCAATCGAAGCCGTTGCGCATGCCGTCGGTGTTCATGCTGGTGAGCAGGATTTCGCCGGCACCGCGCTGCTCTGCCTCTCGTGCCCAGTCCACGACGCGCAGGCCGGTGGGCTTGCGGCCGCCGCTTACGTAGACTTCCGCGTCCTCAACTCCGAGCGGGCCGCGGCGCGCGTCGATGGCGACGATGACCGCCTGGGCGCCAAAGCTGCTGCCGATTTCGCCGATCAGCTCCGGGCGCGCGATGGCGGCGGAATTTATGGACACCTTGTCGGCACCGGCGGTGAAGACGGCTTCCGCGTCTGCGGCCGAGCGTACGCCGCCGCCGACGGTGAAGGGGACGAAGAGCTGGGCGGCGGTGCGGCGGACTGTGTCGAGCAGGGTGCCGCGGCCTTCGTGGGTGGCGGTGATGTCGAGCAGGACGATCTCATCCGCGCCGGCGGCGGCGTGGCGGTGGGCGAGCTCGGCGGGGTCGCCGGCGTCGATGATGTCGACGAACTGAATGCCCTTGACGACGCGTCCGTCGCGGACGTCCAGGCAGGCGATGATGCGTTTGGTGAGCACTAGCCGAGTCTCGTGGGGACGGCGTCGGGGACTTCGGTCTGGTCGCCTTCGCAGACGATGCGGGCGAGGACGTCGCCGCCCTGGACCTCGGTGCCGTGCTCGCTGAACCAGGCGACGAGCAGGCCCTGGCGGGGGGCGGGGAGGTGGTACTCCATGGTGCCGTCGGTGAGCGTGGCGATGGCCTGGCCGGTGCCTACGAGGGAGCCGGCGGGAATGAGCTGCTGGACGAAGGTGTATTCGGGTTCTGTGGCGGCCAGCTTTAGTTCGTAGAGGAACGGCATGAGAACTCCTAGTGTGACGGGAATGGCAACCGCAGATTCCCTTCGGGAATGACAAACAAAGAAGCGTTAGAGCTCGACGAAGTTCTTGAGGACGGCGAGGCCGATGGCGGCGGATTTTTCGGGGTGGAACTGGACGCCCATGACGTTGTCCTGCTCGACGACGCCGGTGAAGGGGCCGCCGTAGTTGGTTGTGGAAGCAGTGCCTGGGACCAGCGGCGCGCGCCAGGAGTGCGTGTAGTAAACGAAGCCGCCGGGGGTGATGCCGCGGAGGAGGCGGGAGTCGGGGCGGATGGTGTCGAGCGAGTTCCAGCCTACGTGGGGGGACTTGAGCTCGGCGCCTTCGTACGTGGCGGGGAAGCGCTCGCAGTGGCCGGTGAAGTGGGCGAGGCCGGGGGTTTCGGGGGCTTCGGTGGAGCCTTCAAACAGCCACTGCAGGCCTACGCAGACGCCGAGGAAGTTGGCTCCGGATTGGATGGCTTCGCGGACCGCTTGGGTGATGGTTAGCTCGTTGAGCAGCGATGTGGAGCGGAAGTGGCCTACGCCGGGGAGAACGATCTTGCTGGCCTTGGCGATGACGTCGGGGTCCTGCGTGACGGTGGTTTGGGCGCCGAGGTACGTCAGCGCTTTGACGACGCTGGTTAGGTTGCCGGCTTTGTAGTCAATGACTGCGATCATCTATGCACCCGCACCGAGCAGCATGGCATTTAGGAACAGAGTCACGGTGGATAGGACAAGCGCTATTTTGCGCTTCAAGCCTGATGCAAAAAACGAGAGCACTAGATTTGCCAGGATCGCAAGACACACGTAGCCAACAGCGTGACGCGGGCTTAGGCTCACTTCAACCCATTCAACGATCTTCGGACCCGCCGCAAAAACATACCAGAAAACAAGAGCTGTTATGACGACAGCTACCAAGCTCAGCGCTAGGCAGATCTTGCTTACAAATATTCCTAAGTGCAGTAGGTGATTCGCCTTCATAGCAGCCCCTTGGTGCTGGGTAGTAGTTCGCGCATGCGTTCGTCGCGGCTGCAGGCTCCGCGCATGGCTCTTGCGAAGGCTTTGAAGCTGGCTTCGATTTTGTGGTGATTGCTGCGGCCGTAGAGGACCTTGATGTGGACGTTGCATTTGGCGCCGCGGGCGAAGCCTTCGAAGAAGTCGGTGACGAGTTCGGTTTGCAGGTCGCCTACTACGGGGACGTCGACCAGGGTTTCGACGGCGTAGGCGGTGCGGCCGGAGAGGTCTACGGCGGCGACGGAGAGGCACTCATCCATCGCCATGACGAAGTAGCCGGCGCGCAGGATGCCTTTCTTGTCGCCGAGCGCTTCGAGGAAGGCTTCGCCGAGTGCGATGCCGGTGTCTTCGACCGTGTGGTGCTGGTCCACGTCGAGGTCGCCGGTGACTTTCAGGTCGAGATCAAAGCCGCCGTGGCGCGTGAAGAGCTCCATCATGTGGTCGAAGAAGCGGATGCCGGTGGTGACGTTGTAGGTGCCCTGGCCGTCGACGTTCAGGCGCAGGGCGATTTGAGTCTCAGTGGTGTTGCGGTTGATGGTGCCGATGCGGGGTGCGAGATCATTCATAGTTGCGGTCTCCGATCAGGACGCCTTTGTTGGCTTCTACGGAGACTTGTGGCGCTTCAGTCCCAGGTCTCAGAAGCGAGACCTGGGGCACCCGGTTCGGTGGGGTCCAGGCTATGTCTGCGAGGGAGAGTTTGAGAGCGGCGAGGCCTTGCTCTACCTGGTCATGGACGCCGATGGTGATGCGCACGTAGCCGTCGCAGCCGGGGTCGGTGGAGCGGTCGCGCAGCAGCACGCCGTGGGCGCGCATGGCGGTGACGAACTCCTTATGCTGCTCGCCGATCTTCATCAGGATGAAGTTGGCTTCGCTGGGGAAGTACTCGATGCCGAGGGCGGTGAGGCCGTCCTGCATACGCTCTCGGCCGGCGCGGACTTGCTCGACGTACCAGTCGATGTAGGCGTCGTCGTCGAGTGCTGCTGGAAGGACATCGAGGGCCACGCCGTTGACGTTGTAAGGCGAGCTGACCTTCTTGAGATAGCCGATCAAACGTGCGTCGCCGACGACCATGCCGAGGCGCAAATTGGCCAGGCCGTAGGCTTTTGAGAACGTGCGCGCGACGATGAGGTTGGGGAACGCGCCGACGTCGCCGAAGGTCGTCTCGCCAAAGAAATGGTAGTAGGCTTCGTCGACCATCATGATGGCGTTGGGTGCGGCGGCAGCGAGCGCGAGCAGGTGATCGCGGCTGACGACGGCACCCGTGGGGTTGTTGGGCGACGCGATCATGATGAGCTTGGTGCGCGGCGTGATGGCGGCCATCATGCGCTCGAAGGGGAACTGCAGGTCGGCGTCGGCCTGCACGTGACGCACGCCGCCGGGCGACATCATCTCCATGGATACGTCGTACATGAAGAAGCCGGGCGAGCAGATCAAGGCTTCGTCGCCGGGGTCGAGGAAGGCAACGCAGACGAGGTGGATAGCTTCATCGACGCCGTTGGTAAGCAGGACCTGGTCGGGGGCAAAGCCGAACTTTTTGGCGCAGATGGCCTCGACGCCGGCGCGTTCCGGGTACTTGGTCAGGCCTTCGGCGGTGATGGCCTGGATGCGCTCGAGCACGCGTGGCGACGGGGCGAACGTGTTCTCGTTGAAGTCGAGCCGCAGGGCATCACGGCCGGCGAGCGGCGGGTGATACTCAGGCATCGCAAGTACTGCGTTGCGGGGGGCTGGTACGGAGGAAGGACCGCTCATTTTGTGGCTCCCATCTTGACCCGGATACTTTGTGCATGACCAACCAGACCCTCGGCTTCAGCGAGCAGAATAGCGTGCGGGCCAAGCTTCGCAAGGCCGCTCTTGGAGTACTGCTGAACGGTGATGACTTTGACGTAATCCATAACGCTCAGTCCGCCGCGAACGCGGCCTCCGCGGCCTGTCGGCAGCACGTGATTAGGGCCGCTGATGTAGTCGCCCATGGACTGTGGGGAGTAGCGCCCGACAAAAACGGAGCCTGCATTCTGCACCCAGAGCAGGTCCTTCATGGCGTCGACCGTGAGGTGCTCGAAAGCGAGGCGATTGGTCAGCGCCTGCGCTTCGGCTTCGGTTTGCGTGACAAAGATGGCGCCCTGCGCGGCAAGCGACACCTTGGCCAGCTCGATCGACTTTGCCTGCAGATCGACCTCTTTCAGCACCGCGTTGGCGAGCTCTTCTGACGGTGTGACGAGGATGGCGAGCGCTTCCGGATCGTGCTCGGCCTGCGCGACTAGATCCGCGGCGATGCCTGCGGGATCGCCCGTCACGGCCATGATGCCGATCTCGGTGGGGCCGGCGGGCATGTCGATGCCAACCTCATGCTGCACCATCGTCTTGGCGGCGGTGACGTATAGATTGCCGGGCCCGACGATCTTCTCGACGCGTGCAATGGTTTCCGTGCCGATCGCCATGGCGGCCACGGCCTGCGCGCCGCCGATGCGGTAGAACTCGGTCACGCCGGCCAGCCACCCGGCCGCCAGCGTTTCTCGCGCGGGCCTTGGCGAGCAGACCACGATGCGTTCTACCCCAGCAACCTGCGCAGGCGTTACGGTCATCAACAGCGTGCTGGGCAGCGGGTAGCGGCCGCCCGGAACATAGCAGCCGACTGAGCCAAGCGGCCGCACAATCTGGCCGGTCTTGACGCCCTCCGCCGGGAAGCCGGGCGCGGACATCCACTCGCAGGGCTTCTGCGCTTCAGCGAAAGCGCGGATGTTGGCTTGCGCGATTTCCATGGCCTCGCGCAGGGCCGGCGCCGTTTCTTCCCACGCGATTTCCATCTCCTCGCGCGTCACGAGCAGCGGCAAGATGGTGCCGTCGTCCTGCTTCAAGCCGTCGAAGCGCCCTGCGTATTCGATGACAGCCGAGTCGCCACCGTGGCGTATGTCGGCGAGGATCGTGGTCACAGTGGACTCGACCTTGGCGGTGTTGGTGGCGCCGCGACGCTCGATCGTTTCGATCAACGCCGCCGCTGTTTTGGCGCTCTTGCCGTAGGTCTTCAGCAGCTTCATAGCACGACCTTGCTCAGCGGATACTCCACGATTCCGGAAGCGCCAGCTGCCTTCAAGCGAGGGATTACCTCACGCACTTCGCTTTCGTTCAGGATCGTGTTGAGGGCAAAACCGGTGCCGTCGCTGAGCTTCGAAACCGTAGGTGAGTTCAGCGCGGGCAGCTGCTTCGTCACGGCCTCGAGATCGTTTTCAGCCACGTTCAACATGAGGCCGACGCGACCTTGCGCGGCGATAGCGGCATTCAACATCAGCGAAAGGTTTGAGATCTTCTCGCGCTTCCAATCGTCGGCCCATGCGGATTTGTTGGCGATGAGCTGCGTCTCCGACTCCATCAGGGTCTCGATAATGCGAAGGCGATTGGCCCTGAGCGACGAGCCTGTTTCGGTCACTTCGACGATCGCATCGGCGAGTGTGGGTGGCTTTACTTCGGTCGCGCCCCAGCTGAATTCCACCTTGACAGGAATGTTCTTTGAGGCGAAATAACGCTTCGTGAACTCGACCAACTCGGTCGCGATAATCTTGCCGGCGAGGTCTTCCGGCTTTTCAAACGGCGAGTCTTCCGGCACCGCGAGCACCCACTTCACGGTGCCTCGGCTGACCTTGCTGTACGTCAGGGACGTGACGCGTTGCACGTCCGATTCATTCTCGAGCACCCAGTCATTGCCGGTAAGGCCGGCATCCAGCGCGCCATGCTCGACATAGCGTGCCATCTCCTGCGCGCGCACCAGCATGCACTCAATTTCAACGTCGTCGATCTGCGGAAAGTAGCTGCGGCCGCTGGCGAAAATGCGCCATCCCGCACGTTCAAACAGCGCGATGGTTGCGTCCTGCAGGCTACCCTTCGGGATTCCCAGTTTGAGCTTAGGCATTGGCCACCTCTATTTGAATCGGCTTGGTAAAGCAGCTCACCGTGCCCTCGTGGCACACCAGTCCATCGCCTTCAACTTCTACGCGAAACAGCAGCGCATCGTTGTCGCAATCGGTGGCGGCAGTTACGATCTTGAGCCGATTGCCGCTGGTTTCGCCCTTCATCCAGAGCTTGTTGCGGCTGCGGCTCCAGAACGTCACGTAGCCGGTTTCCAGCGTCTTCTGGTAGCTCTCTGCGTTCAGGAATCCGAGCATCAACAACTCACCGCTGCGGGCGTCCTGAACAATGCCAGCGACCATTCCATCGGTCTTCTCAAAATCAATCTTTACTGCATCCATCCGTCATCTCCCGAAGTGCAATTCCGCGCAACAAAAAGGCCCGCTCGCGAGTCGTGCGCGTCAGCGGGCCTTTCGAAATCCTGGTGCGTTTAACTTACTTCGCCACACCGGAACCTGCCGCCAACACGCTATGCGCATGATGGGGATGGGTGCCGTGATGAAGCTGCGAAACGCTCATAGATTGAAGGCTACCGGGAGTGCTATGCAATGTCAACCAGCTCGTTCTACTGTTTGTGATAGTTGGGGTAGGGTGGGCGAGTGGGCGTCGGAACGGGATGCTTGGCGAGCTCGTCGAGCGCCAGGGCCACGGCTTTTTCAAGCTGCGGATCGTGGCCTTCGGCAATCGCCTTCGGGTCCTGTTCGACCTCGTAATCGGGGGCGATGCCGCGGTTTTCGACATCCCACTCGCCGCTGGGTGAGAACTGCCCAAAGCTGGGGCTGGTGACCGTGCCGCCGTCCATCAGGTCCGGAATCCCGCCAATGCCGACGAGCCCGCCCCAGGTTCTTTTGCCGACCAGCGGCCCCAGTTTCTGCTGCTTGAACAGATACGGCATGGCGTCGCCGCCGGAGCCGGAAAACTCATTGGCGATCATGACTTTGGCGCCCAGGATGGCAGCGGTCGGGGTGCGATCGATGGCGCCGTAGCGTGGGCTCCAGTAGCTGAGTAGCTTACGCTGCATGGCCTCAATGATGTAGTCCGCGACCTGTCCACCGGCATTGAAACGCTCGTCGATGATAGCGCCCTGCTTGTTGTCCTGCGCGTAGTAATAGCGATTGAAGTTGGTGAAGCCGCCTTCGCCCGTGTCCGGCAGGTATACGTAGGCGAGCTTGCCGCCGGACATCTTGTCCACCTTCTGCTGGTTGGTGTCGATCCAGTCCTGATTTCGGAGCGCGGCTTCAGAGCGGATGGGGATGACGGTAATATCGCGATTGACGCTTCCGCGCGCCAGCTTCACGCTTACGGCATGCCCGGCGGTACCCTCGAGCGGACGCTGGATATCATCCATCGCGCCGACGGTTTGGCCGCCAATGGCGACGATGCAATCACCCACCTTTACGTCGAGCCCCGGCTGTGTCAGCGGGCCGGTCATCTGCGGGTTCCAGTGGCCGCCCGTGTAAAGCTTGGCGATACAGTAGTGGCCATTCTGGATCGTGTAGTCCGCGCCGAGCAGGCCGCCGGGGACGCGTTTCGCTTCCGGAATTGCTCCACCGTTGCCGCGCAAATGGCCGACGGAGAAGCCGGAAAGCATCTCCTGAAAGATGTAGTTCAGGTCCGTGCGGCTGGAAACTGAGGCGACGTACGGCTCGAAGCGCTTCTCTTCAGCGACTGTGTTCACGCCGTGGAAGTTGGGGTCGTAAAAGAACGCGCGTTCGATGCGCCAGACCTCGTGGTACATCTGCGCCCACTCGGCGTGTGGGTCGATACGGACCTGCATGTCCCCCAGGTTGAGGGAGGCGGCATCACGCGGAGGCGCGCCCATGGGGGCTGCCGTCGCGTTGATGATGGAGTAGCGTGGGCCCGCGCCGCGACCGACGACGGCCGGAGCATCATCGCCACCGCCTCCGCCGCTGATCAGAATCTTCTCGCCGTTGGCGGACACGTCATAGCCGCTGACACCCGTGGTGATGGTTTCGGCTTTGCGTGACTCCAGCGACCAGCGCCGCAGCATGGCACCGCCTCCTCCGCCGCCGCGTCCGCCCTCACCGTTGCGCTCCAGGAAGAAGAATCCGCCTGCCTTGCCTTGCTGCAGGCTGCCATAGTTGCCGGCGGGCAGCGGCAGCGCGACGATGCGCGACTGAATCCCTTCAAGGTCAATCTTGACCGGCTTGGTAGAGGGTGGAACGGGGTTGGTATGACGCTCCGCAGCAGGCTTCTCGGAAGCTGTTTCCCCGCCAGGCATGGCCGGCTTCGGCTCTTCGCCGCCATTATCTTTCTGCTGCTCCTTGGCCGCGGCCAAGGTCTTTTCGTCGTCGCTTTCAGGCGCCAGCGGGCTGGGTGCATCGGCTGCCAGGACCATCGCGTAGACGTTGCGCGTGGAGCGTAGCAGGTCCGACGTCATGTCGAGCCCGAACGCGCTGCCGGCGGCATTTGTGCTCGCCGTAAAGTACAGGTACTTGCCGTTGCGGTCGAACACGGGCGAGGCTGCGGCAGCCATCTGATCGGTCACCTGCGTGCTGCTGCCGCTGGCGATGTTGTACAGGTACACCGTCTGCTGGTGGTTGTCCTGCTCGCGCGTGTAGGCGATCCACTTGGAGTCCGGCGAGAACGTGTAGTCGCGATTGTCGCTTGAAAAATCATTGTTGTCGCCCACGTGTGTCAGCTTGCCGATGACCGTGTCCAGCAGCCACAGGTTGGACGCGTTATCGCGCACCAGCACCATCTTCGAATCGGGCGACCACTTGGGCGCAAAATAGTACTGCGGCGTCTTTGCGAGCGCGAACTTCTTCACGGCACCATCGCCGGTCTGGCTTGCGACGTGCAACCCGTAGAGCCCGGATTCATCGCTCAGGTAGGCAATGGATTGGCCATCCGGCGACCAGATCGGGTCGCGCTCCATCACGCCTGGGGTATTGGTCAGGTTGCGCGTTGGACCCTTCTTGGCGGGCACGGTCAGGATTTCGCCATGCGCTTCAAACACGGCGCGCAGGCCGGTGGGAGAAATGCTCGCGGACTTGATTTCTGACGACACAGTCTCAATGTGCTCGCGAACTTCGGGCAGGTCGGCCGTCACGTCGATTGGCACCATATGCGACTTGGCCGACGAGGGATCGAAGAGGTAGATCTCGCCGAGCTGGTCGTAAACCAGGCCCCCGGGGCCAGCCGCAAGCGAGTGGAAGTCAGGCCCGGGGTTGTGCATCACCTCCGTGATTGCCTTGCTGCCAGGGTCGAACGAAAAGATGCTGACGGGCCCTTTGCGGTCCGACAAAAAGTAGACCTTGTTGCCGTACCAGACGGGTGAAAAATCACTCGCCTTTTCATGCGGAATCGTTATGGTTTCAAGCGTCGCCAGGTTGGTCACATTGACTGTGCCAGCGCGGCCGCCGCGGTAGTTTCCCCATGAAACATAAGATGTGTAATTGAAGCCAAACGCAGGCGCCAGCGGCGAGTACGCAATGAACTTGCCATCGGCTGAAAGGTTCCCCTGATAAGCCAGCGGCAGCGGCATCTGGGTCGCGGGGCCACCGCTTGCGGGCACCGTAAACAACTGCGCATAACGAGACTGCGCCGCACGGTCAGAGCGGAAAACGATCTTGCCCTCCGGCGTAAAAGCCACCGGCACATCCGCCGAGGGGTGATAGGTGACGCGCTTCGGAATACCGCCCGTAAGCGGGATCGTAAACACGTCCGTGTTGCCGTCGTACTCGCCGGAAAAGGCAACCGTCTGGCCATCGGCAGAGACTACCGGCGAGGTCTCAATGCCGACCCCCACGGTCAGCCGCTGAGCACGTCCGCCTTCCCGCGGCACGGTCCAAAGGTCGCCCGCATAGTTGAACACGATTGCGCTGCTGGTCAGTGCAGGGCGCTGCAGCAGATGGTGTGTCTGCTGGGCTGCAAGCGGAACGGCGGCAAGAACGCAAAAGGCAGCGAGAGAGAGCGGCAGGCGCACGGGTCAACTCCAGGATGGTGATTTGTTCATAGTACGTTTACGGCGCGTTAGAAGTCTCGAATCGCTCGGCTGATCGTGCTCAGGGCCCAAAGACTTTCAGCTCGATCAAGCGGAAATTTGCCGGGCCGGTGGGCTTCGTAAACGTCAGTCGCAGATGGTTGGTGGCGGTGACCGGGATGGGAATGCGCGCAGGCGTGCCAGCGACGAGCGGTGCCTGTGCCGGGATCGTCACCCAGCCACCTGCTAGCTGCGCCTCCAGCTTGTAGTCAGTTGGCAGCAGCCAGGATTTGCCGTCGGTAAAGAAGGAAAGCTCCAGCGTTTTGATAAGCTCACTTTTCGGTAGCAGCAGCTCAAACGTGCTGCTGACGGCACCCGGTACAGGCGACCAGCCGTTAGCGATCTGCGGGAAAAACCACAGCCGGCCGTCGATTGCCTGCTCTGGCGGCGCGCCTGGCAGTGACGAGGAAGCACTGGCCTGCGCAAGCTCAGGCAGCCCTGGATTGGCGGCCAGATTGAGCGGGAACTCCGGAAGCGAGCTCGTAACGGGTGGCGGAAGCGTGGTGCCTTTTTTGCCGTCAACGAAGATGGTCAGGCCGTGACCCAGGTGGTAGCGGGTGTTGTCGCGGTCGTAATAAATGGCCAGCGTGTGCCCGTGATATTGCAGGTCTTCGACCGCGAAATAGTCCACGGAATCGTCGATCAGCGGTTGAATATCGAGGCGGTCGGAGGCATTCGGCCGAAGCCCGACCAGCCCGCTCAGGATCAGGTCGTTGAAGGTGCTGTGGCTGTAGTGGTGCGAGCGCGCAAGACCCACGATCACCGCGCCGGTATCGGGGTTGTAGTCCTCCTCAAGATCGGGGTGGCCGGGCGTCAGGTAGTGCTGGTGCGCGTACTGGCGCAGCAGGCGCAGGTAGTCCGTGGCCGTCGCCGCGGTAGGCTTGTCGGAGTGCAGGTAATTGGCCAGTCCGGTGAGCGTTTGCGAGGTCTGAAAAGGCCACGAAGGCCCGTTCCACTGGCACTCCGGCGCGCTGCCTTCATAGCGATACTGCGTCATGTATTTCGGGTAGGTGGGCTCAACGGTGCGCAGGCCGTGCGGACCCGCGAGCTCGGCCGGGTTGAGCGCATGGCGCCAGGCCTCTGCCTGCAGCGGCGTGGCCAGGTCAAACTGCCAGGGCACATAGCCGACGAGCTCGCGGCCGCGTACAAACGTGCCCGCAACCACCGTCGGCGTGGTGCGCTGGTAGATGTCGGTAAAGTGTTGCAGTTGCGGGTTCCAGAGCTGTTTCAGCACGGCCTGCTGCAGCCGGTCGGCGCGTGCGTCATAGTCCTTTGCTATCTGCGGCTGGCCCGTCTGTCGTGCCAGTGCTGCAATGGCGCGCGCGTTGCCGTACTGGTAAGCATTGATGCTCGGACGAAACGCAAAGCCCAGGGTGAAGCCGTTGTGATTTTGGTCCTTGCTGGGGGTGTCCGTAAAGCCCGCACCAGAGGCATCGATCGATGAGATCGTGTACTCGGTGGCGTCGGCCAGCGGCTCAACCCAGTAAAGGTTGCGGGTGCGGTCGAAGTGATCATCCCACGCGTTGTAGACGTACTGCATGGCGTCCAGGTGGCGGACCGCGGGCGCCGGGTCGCCGGTGACCTGGGTGACGGCGTAAGCGGCTGCGGCGACGGATTCTGAAAACGCCCGCGTATTGCCGGCGCCGGAGTACAGGTGGTCCAGCAGCGATGTGGCGTAGCGCGGATCCCGCAGCCAGCGTGCCTCCAGCAGGTGAAAAGATGAGGAGTCGTTCAAATCCGTGTAAGGGTGCCGCGCCCAGGGAACGTCCGGCAGAAACTCCGTCACCATGTAGCGTTGCGGGCCGATGTCGCGAAGGTGTGCGTGGAAAAGCTCCCAGCGATAGTAGTAGATCTGCTGCAGCTCAGGGTCGTCGATTTCGAAGAACGGAATGTTGGCCTGGTACCAGGCTGCGTCCGCCCCGAAATATTGCTTTGCGAGCTGCGCCGTTGGCAGTCGCTGGGCGTCCATGGAAAGGGCAAGCATCACCAGGATCAGGACGCACAGCCCCTGCCGACCTGCTCCAGAGAAGACCGAGAAAAAGGACTGGCGCGAGGTCATTGCTTGGGATTCACCAGGACAAAGTGCGGTGGGCCTGGCATCATATGTGGGCGTTGGGATTCGTTGGCGACGGCGGTTGCCAGAGAGTAAAAGAATGAGTTGAACTTGGCCGCGGCGTCGAAGTTCATCGGCTGCGTCACGTCGTCCTGTGGCCGGTGGTAGCGGATCTGGTACCACTCCCGGTAGCGCCGTTCAGCGTCGGTGCCTGCGGTGTAGCCAAAGATGAAGCCGATCGCCGGCACGCCGATCTTCATGAAGGGAGCGTGGTCGGCTCGGCGCACAAGTCCGCGCTCGGGCTCGGGATCGGACTGGAAAGCGATACCCATCGGCTCGCCGACCCGTCGTGCAATCGTGGACAGGCCATCGCCGCCGATGATCGTCAGCAGCGTAAGCGGGAACAGCGGCCGCAACTGATCCAGGTTGATATCTGCCGCAAGCTGAGACTCAGGCACGGTCGGGTGCTGCGTGAAATAAGTCGAGCCAAGCAGCCCCTTCTCCTCCCCCGTGAATGCCGCGAACAGCACGGAGCGCTTGAGCGGCTTCCCTTTCAAATCATCCGCAAACTGGATCAGCAATGCGACGTAAGCCGCATCGTCCAGCGCGCCGTTGTAAAGGTTATCCCCGGCGACCGCGGTGCCGTAGCCATACCCATCCAGATGCGCGCTGAGCACCAGAGTCTGGTCTTTCAGGTCTGTTCCCGGCAGGGTCGCCAGGATGTTCGGCGACGAATATTGTCGCGACTTGAAGGTGAGCTGAATCGCAAGCTGCGCGGGGATGTCAAAGCTGGCTAACGGCTGCTTGGCCGCGCCTGCTTTCAAGATGGCTGCGGCATCATTTCCCGTGCCCTGGATCAGCCCGGCGAAGGCCGCGTCGGTCATGCGCAGGCTGAAGCGGTAGCCATCGTCTGGAGCGGTGTGGGGCTCATACGGTACGGGTCCCAGTGCGACCGTGCGGGCGTAAGCGGCGGGCCAGCGCGGCGGCTCGATGGTGAAGCCGGCGTCGTCGATCGTCAGCACACCCAGCGCATGTCCGGCGTGGGCATTGGCGCCACGCTCGGCACCACTCGGCAGCCCGGCGCGCTGCGTGCCAAAACACACGACGATCTTGCCGGCGACCTCCATCATCGCCTCCTTGCCGCAGTACCCGCGAAAGGTGAGCGCGGCCTTGGCTTCGGTAGGCAGATTTCCCGCCGGGACGATCGTAATCTGTTGCAGGAACTCAATTGGCAGCTTGGTCCCATCGTTGCGCACAATGGTGAAACTGGCCTTATCGACCGCGACCTCATGCATCGGCACCTGCTGGATATACGTCCCGTTGTCACCCGCTGGCTTTAACCCGGCATTCTTGAATCTCGCCGCCACGTAGTCCGCCGCGCGCTGGTACGCCGCTGACCCCGTATCGCGCCCTTCCATGTCGTCACCGGAGAGCGCCTCGGTCGTGTGCCACCAGGCCTTGGTATCGGCATCGTGGATGTCGGCATCTCTCGGATGCAAGCTGCGCGGGTGTTGCTGTGCAGCGGCGGCAGTAGCTAGCAGCAGGACGAGCAGGGCTTTGCGCATGGTCAGAAGTCTATCAAGTGCGGGGGTGCTATCCTCTGCGGAATGTCTAAGAGTCAGATTGAACGCATCCTGATTGGCGTGGGCGTGGCCTTGTTTGTCCTGGGCGTGCTGTTGGCTCGCGTGGACGGCGCGCATCTCCCCATGACGCTCGGCACGCTGCGTCCGTTGGGCGTTGCAGTGCTGGCTCTGCGCTGGCTGGGCATTACTTCATTGGCCGTATTTGCCGTACGCCGCCGCACCCTGACGCCCTGGATCTTCGTTTCCATGGTTGCCGGCGCGGAAATCGGTTTTGACGCCCCTGCGTTCGCCGTGCAGCTACAGGTTTTCTCGGACATCTTCCTGCGCCTTATCAAAACCATCGTCGCGCCGCTCATCCTGGCGACGCTGATCACGGGCATTGCCGGCCACGGCGACCTTAAATCCGTCGGCCGCATGGGCATCAAAAGCCTCATCTATTTTGAGGTCCTCACGACCCTCGCCCTCGTCATCGGCCTCATCGCCATCAACCTGTCGAAAGCCGGCGTCGGCCTCGTGCTCCCCGCCGTCGCCGCCGGCACGGATACCCTCGCCAAGGTCGCCCCGACCACCTGGGATGGCTTCCTGCTGCACGTCTTTCCGGAAAACCTCGCCAAGTCCATTGCCGATGGCCAAATCCTGCAAGTCGCCGTCTTCGGCGTCTTCTTTGGCATCGCGCTCGCCACGGTTGGCGCCGCCAAACGCGCACCCATCATGGCCTTCACGGAAAGCCTGAGCGAGGTCATGTTCAAGTTCACCAACGTCGTCATGTACTTTGCCCCGCTCGGCGTCGGCGCCGCGATGGCGTTCACCGTGGGCCACATGGGTCTCGGCGTCCTCGTCAACCTCGGCAAGCTGCTCCTGACTTTGTACGCCGCGCTCGCTGCCTTCGCCGTCCTCGTCCTGCTGCCCGTCGCGTTGATCGCCGGCGTCCCCGTAATCCGCTTCCTGAAAGCCGTCGCAGAGCCTGCATCGATCGCCTTCGCCACCGCCACCAGCGAGGCCGCACTCCCCCGCGCCATGGAGTCCATGGAAGCTCTCGGCGTCCCGCGCCGCATTGTGTCGTTCGTCATCCCGGCCGGCTACAGCTTCAACCTGGACGGCAGCACGCTCTACCTCGCGCTCGCCAGCGTCTTCGTCGCGCAGGCGGCGGGCATTCACCTGAGCTGGGGCAAACAATTGCTCATGATGCTCACGCTGGTGCTGACCAGCAAGGGCGTCGCCGGCGTCCCGCGCGCTACGCTCGTGGTGCTGCTCGCGACCGCCTCCACCTTCGGCCTTCCCACCGCGCCTATCGCGATGATCCTCGGCATCGACGCCCTGATGGACATGGCGCGCACCATGACCAACGTCGTCGGCAACTGCCTGGCCAGCGCCGTAATCGCCCGCTGGGAGGGTCTTTTCGGCTCAGAACTTCCCAGCGCAGCCGTTGCCGAAGGCATGGCGGAATAGCCTGATTTTCAGCCGAGTGCAAACTGAGCGCCTCGCCGTCGTATACTTCTGGTTTGGGCTAGATTCGCCTCACTTTCCTGGCTTGGATTACGAACCCGCATGAGCACCATACTTGAATCCATCAAATCGCCCGCAGACGTCAAGCGGCTCAGCCTCCCGCAGCTGACGCAGCTTGCGCAGGAAATTCGCGAGCGCCTGATCCTCAGTGTCGCCAAAACCGGCGGCCACATTGGCCCCAATCTCGGCGTCGTCGAGCTGACGATCGCCATGCACTACGTCTTCGATACCCCCACCGACAGCTTCATTTTCGACGTCAGCCACCAGGCCTACGTCCACAAGCTGCTCACCGGGCGCGAGTCGCAATTCCATACCATCCGCCAGCCCGAGGGCCTGAACGGCTTTATGCTGCGCACGGAAAGCGAGCATGACAGCTACGGCGCCGGGCACGCAGGCACCGCCATCAGCGCCGCGCTTGGCATGGCTGTGGGCCGCGATATGTCGGGCGGCTCGGAGCACATCGTCGCGCTGGCCGGGGACGCCGCGTTTACCAACGGCATCTCGTTCGAGGCCTTGAACAACGTCGCCGCGCAGACCAAACGCCTGATCATCATCCTGAATGACAACGAGTGGTCAATCGACAAAAACGTCGGCGCCATCGCGGAATACTTCCACAAAATCGTCACGACTTCTACCTACAACAGCCTGCATGACAAAGCCGCAGACCTCGTAGAGCGCTTCGGCGGCAAGGCCGTTCGGCACGTAGCCCGCAAAGCAGAAGAAGCCGCCAAGGGAATCGTCGGCCGCGGCATGTTGTTTGAGGAGTTCGGCCTCAGCTACTTTGGCCCCATCGACGGCCACAACCTGCAGCTCCTGATCGAGACTTTCAAGTTCCTCAAGACCCAGAACCGCCCCGTAGTCCTGCATGCGATCACCCAAAAAGGCCGAGGCTTCCAGCCGGCTATTGACTCGCAGAAGAAGTTTCACGGGCTCGGCTCCTACGATCCCGAAACCGGCGAGACCAAGGTCCCCGGCCAGAAAACCTATTCGGAAATCTTTGCCGAGACCCTCACCAGGCTAGCCGATTCGAACGACAAGGTCGTCGCGATCACCGCGGCCATGCCCAACGGCACGGCGCTGGATCTCTTCCGCCCCCACCATCCAAAGCGCTACTTCGATGTCGGCATCGCAGAAGAGCACGCTGTCATCTTTGCCGCCGGTATGGCCACCAAGGGCTACAAGCCCTTCTGCGCCATCTACTCCACCTTCCTGCAGCGCTCGTTTGACCAGATCGTCCACGACGTCTGCCTGCAGAATCTTCCCGTAGTCTTCTGCATGGATCGCGGCGGCCTTTCAGGCGATGACGGCCCAACCCACCACGGCCTCTTCGACATCAGCTACCTGCGCGGCATCCCCAACATCATCCACATGGTGCCCAAGGACGAGGACGCGCTTGCCGACATGATGTACACGGCGATGCTGCATGAAGGTCCCTCCGCCATCCGCTACCCGCGCGGGACGGGCCCCGCTTCCACCGTCAAGGCCAAGCCCGTTGCCATCCCCATCGGCAAGGCAGACGTCCTGCAGGACGGGCATGATGTAGCCATCTTCGCCCTCGGCGCCATGCTGGCGGAAGGCATGCGCCTGGGCCAGATGCTTGAAGCGGAAGGTCTATCCGTCGCCCTGATCGACCCACGCTTCACCAAGCCGGTCGATGCCGCCTGCATCCACGAGTACGGCAGCAAGTGCCGCCTGCTCATTACGCTCGAGGACCACGTCCTTGCCGGCGGTTTCGGCTCGGCAGTACTCGAGTCCATCAACGAGCAGTCGCTCAACGTACCGGTGGTGCGCGTCGGCTGGCCGGATCAGTTTATCGAGCACGGCAAGCAGGACGACCTCCGCCGCAAGTATGGTCTCACCGCGGAAGGCGCCATGGCCAAAGCTGCGCCGCACATAAAATCGCTCAACAAAGTTCTGGTAGCGTAACCGAGTCGGGTGCCCAAGATCTCGCTTCTGAGACCTGGGTTTTGACCGCGGTTCAGCTCCACCCACGTCTCAGAATAGAGACATGGGGCACCCGGACCCTACCTCATAAGCTGCCGAGCCATCATCGGCAGCAGCTCCGCCGTGCGCTTCTGTCGAAATCGGAACATACTCCCAAACTGCCAGTTCGCCCCGATCCTCCCGGCGAAATCCCCCAGCACCCCAAACCGCATTTCATACTCCACTTCATCCCGCAGCAGCGTCCCCGGCTGACCATCGCGAGTCTGTTCCGATAGCCGATGGCAGTGCCGCCAGAACGCAAACGGCCCGCGTTCAAGCTGCACATCGCAAAAATGATCGTTCCACGTAAATTCCACAATCTCCGCATCCCACGGCACGCGCACGGGCGCAAACGGAAACGGCCGGAAGCTGATTGTCATCTTTGTCCCCGCACCTGCCGCTATCCCCGGATACCTCGTCGTACCCGCCGGCCTCGCCGGTGGCGGAGCAAACGATGCCTCCTCGATTCGGGCCTTCTGCCACGGCGGCATCAGCCGCGGCAGGTTTTCAGGATTAGCAAAAAAGGCAAACACAAGCTCAATCGGAAACGGCACCCACTGCTCGGTCTTGAAGTGATGATGCATCTTTTCATTATCCCCCGGACAAACAAACGGCTTCCAGCAAACGCAAAAAACGGCATCCCGAAGGATGCCGTTCAAGCTTGCGAAGGCGGTGGAACTAGTTGGGCATCAGAACGGTGTCGATGACGTGGATAACGCCGTTCGACTGGAACACGTTCGCGGTCGTGATCATCGCCGTGCCGCCCTTGGCGTCGGTGATGGTGATCTTCTTGCCCTTACCGGAGAACTTCAGATCCTCGCCCTGTACGGTCTTCGCAGTTGCCGAACCGCCGCCGTCTTTGATCATCTTGTCCAGGTCCATGCTGCTGATCTTGCCGGGGACGACATGGTAGGTCAGGATCTTGGTCAGGGTGTCCTTGTTCTCAGGCTTGACGAGCGTGTCCACGGTGCCGGCAGGCAGCTTGGCGAACGCAGCGTCGGTCGGGGCGAACACGGTGAAGGGGCCAGCCGAGTTCAGGGTGTCGACCAGGCCAGCAGCCTTGACGGCAGCGACGAGCGTCTTGTGGATCGGCGAGTTGACTGCGTTCTCAACGATGGTCTTGGTGGGGTACATCGCGGCGCCGCCAACCTTGGGGTCCTTCATCTCCTGCGAGAAGCCGGAGACGGTTGAAGCGGCGAGAAGAGCGGCAGCGGAGCTAGCGAGAAAAATATTCTTCATGTTCATGGGTGATTCGTCCTTTTAGGTTACTTCGATCTCGTGTTCTAATCTCGCCCTCGACCTCAGGCGTTCAAACCTTCTACGTGGCCCGGTACAAGCTGGATTCGGTCTAACCCGCTGTCAGATGCAAATAAATCCGAGAAGGAATTCCGGCTCGTGCGTCTTATCAAAGAATCCTTGTCGCCCTCCACCCGGGTGCGCCGCACTGCGCCCGCTATCACTCTGCCGTTGACATTTTCTGCCGGAGGCGCGTCAATGGAAGTGTGATGGGCGAGCAGACAATGCAGGGTCAGGCCAAAGGACACACGTTACCCGTGGCGCAAAAGCCACCGCGGGAACGCGACCGCGGTCTCCTGCTCATCGGTCTGTTCAAACTCTCAAAATCCATCTTTTTCTTCCTCATGGGCCTGGGAGTCGTACATCTGCTGCACGCAGAACTCGGCAATGAAGCCATGCGCCTGGCGCAAATCCTGCATTTTGACCCCGAATGGCATTTCGTCAGCGTGATGGTAGAAAAAGTCGATCTGATTGACGCCCATCGACTCAAAACTATCGGCTTCTTCTCTTTCGCCTATTCAGGAATCTCTCTGATAGAGGGGTACGGGCTGATGACGTGCAAGATCTGGGCCGAATACCTGACCCTGACCCTGACCACGCTAGCCCTGCCGTGGGAAGTCTATGAGCTGATCCGGGATGCAAGCTGGGGCCGCGTCGCCCTGCTGGTCATCAACCTGGTCGTGCTCGGCTACCTGATCTGGCTGCTGCAACGCAAAAAGAAGAAGTCGCTGTCAACTCAGACCGCCTGAACTACCGTTCAGCTTGAGCGGGTTGACACCAAAAGCATCCATCTTTCCGACAACTTTCGCTTTTGCTTCGCTTTACCAGAGTTCGAGGCAAAAATGCAAGTGCGTGTCTGGGGAGGAACCTTCCTGAGCAGCCCCACTAATAGGGACCTTGCGTGCTCCCACCACAAGCGCTAGATTATCCACATTTCCCCCACCAGAATTCCTTCTCAAAGATCAATTTAGGCCTTTACATGGGGTCGGCAAAACGAGACGATGGCGGTGGAGCAAAGTGGCCTTGAGTGGCCAAAAAGGGACCAAATGGAAGCCTGATCGCTGCTCAACAAGGCCAAGTCTACTCCCCGCAACCGCTAAACCGCTGAACTCCGACGTACCGAACCTGATTCCTGAAGGATTGCAACCATGTTTCGCGGCTCCCTCCCAACCCGCGTGGACGAAAAGGGCCGGCTGAAAATGCCCGCTGATTTCAAGCGCGACCTGGAAGAAGAGCAGGAGTTCTACATCACCAGCCAGGACGGCAAGCGGGCGCAGCTTTACCCCATGGCCGTCTGGCAGCAGAAGGAAGAGATCCTGAAAACGATCCCTTCCACTAATCCGGCCAAGATCCGCTACCTCGCGGTCACCAGCCGTTTTGGAGCAGTTACCAGGATGGACTCACAGGGCCGGTTGTTGTTGCCGGCGCGGCTGCGGGAAGCAGCAAACGTCACCGGAGATGTAGAAGTCGTGGGCGCGCAGGAGTTTTTGGAAGTCGTCGATCGCACGTTGTTTGAGCAGGAATCAGCACCGTTGACCGCTGAAGAGTTGACCACCCTCGCCGGCTTCGGCCTGTGAGTGAAAGGCCGGTTAGTTCAGCACCAAGGCTCTTCGTTCCCGGAACACAGGGCAAGGCCGAAAATTTAGCTCCACCCGCCCCCCAGGGGGAAGCACAGCAGCATGTGCCCGTTCTTTTAGATGAAGTTTTGCAATACCTCAATGTGCGGCCGGGCGGCGTCTTTGTCGACGCAACGCTCGGGCTCGGCGGGCATTCTGCCGCCATCGCAAAACGGCTGGGCGGGGCAGGGAAGTTGATCTGCTTTGACCGCGACCCGGAAGCGATGGGCAAGGCGAAGCAGCGGCTGGAAGCTTTGGCCGCGGAGCTCGGCAGCGAAATGCCGCAGGTGGTCTACGAGCCGCGAGCGTTTTCAGAAGCCGCAGCAGCCATCGCCCCGGGCTCGATCGACGGCTTGCTGGCCGATTTCGGTGTCAGCAGCATGCAACTGGACGAGTCGCACAGAGGATTCAGTTTTCGGTCTGACGGACCCCTTGATATGCGCATGGACACGCGCACGGGGGAAACGGCCGAGCAAGTGGTAAATCAGCTCGACGAGGATCGTCTCGCCGATCTGATTTACGAATTCGGAGAGGAAAGGAGGTCGCGGAAAATCGCCAGAGCCATTGTGCGGGCTCGGCCGATTACAACAACAGCAGAATTGGCTCGCGTTGTATCGGCCGTTGCCCCGCAAATGAAAGGCGACAAGATTCACCCCGCAACCAGGACTTTTCAAGCTATTCGAATTCGCGTGAATAACGAGTTGGGAGAGATTCAATCGCTGCTAGGGAGCGCGGGATCTCTACTAAAGAAAGATGGAAGGCTGGTCCTGATCAGCTTCCACAGCCTGGAAGACAGGCTCGTAAAGGATGCCTTCAGAGCAGCGAAGGACGGCAAACTTTTAGAAACGTTGACGAAGAAACCGGTGATTGCCGGGGATGTTGAAAGCCGGACCAATCCAAGGGCGCGCAGCGCCAAGTTGAGAGCGGCAGCCAGGCTCTGAAGTACCCAGGTGAAGGGCGCAGACAAAGCGCCGAATCACCTGAAATTGATTAGAAGCTAGGTACCAGCCGGGGTTTATAGTTGCACCGGGGCTACTATCTGCACCACTATTAGTGCAATAGTACATAGATAGACGCAGCACTTGACCAAAAGGTTTACCGGCATCTGTCAAGCAAAAGTTTTCCGCAGGGCAAGCAAGTGAAGGTGGGGGGTACACGGCGATGGCAGCAATGACGATGAACTTGGGAATGGTCGGACAGAAGAACCGGGCGGACTCGCTCGCCGAGCGCAACCGCGAGCTCTACGAGCAGCAGCGTCGCGCACGCCGCGGCCCCACGCCGGAAGTCTTCTTCACCAAGCACATCGATAACACCCGCATCGTCAAAGCCGACGACCCCGAGCGCCGCAAGGAAATGCGCATGTTCTCAGGCGTCATGACCATCCTTTTCGCGCTCGTCATGGTCTACGTCTGGCAGCACTTCTCGGCTATCGATATCGGCTACAAGGTAGAGGCGCAGAAGACCCAGGTAGAGCAGCTCCGCGAGCAGAACCGCCAGCTCCGCCTGACCGAAGCCCAGCTCACCGAGCCAGCCCGCATTGATGTCCTCGCCCGCCAGCTCGGGCTGGACGTGCCGCAACCCGGCCAGGTCATCCGCACCGAAGGCTTCACCGGCCAGGAAGCCCCTGCCATGGCCTCGAACGCTGCCCCCGCCGCCGCCACAACCTTCTAGCCTTCCTTGTTTGTCATCCCCGCTTCTTGGTTGTCATTCCCGCAGGGTATCTGCAGTTGCCTTTGACCTTTCGAAGCGCAATCACCGCAGGTCCCCTCCGGGGATCACAAAGAAAATAGCCACCCAACGCTATCGTCGAAAGCCTCCCCGCAATGAAGAGCAGCATCAAGCCACCCACCCGGCAGCAAGCCCCCCGCCAGGCCCTCACGGCGCCCATCCGCCGCAAGCGCTTTGCCTGGGTGGCCATCTTCTTCTGCGTCTGGACGCTCCTCATCGCCTGTCGCCTGACCTGGCTGCAGGTCTACCAGCACAAGCTCTGGGTTTACCGGGCGGCACGCCAGCAGACCGGCGGCTTTGAAGTCGCACCTCGTCGCGGCGTTTTGTATGACCGCAACCTGAAAGAACTGGCCATGACCACACTGGTCGATAGCTGGTATGCCGTCCCCAGCGAACTAGGCGAAAACCGTGCGGAAGATGCCGCCATCCTCGCAAAGATCGTCCACAAAGACCCCACGGACAACTTCACTTCAGAGCACCAGATGAACGCGCGCTTCAACGCCTCGCGCGGTTTCGCGTGGGTAGGCCGCCGCGTCGACCACGAAACATCCGACCGCATTCGCGAGCTCAACCTCAAGGGCGTTTACATTCAGAAGGAGTTCAAGCGCTTCTACCCCAACCAGGAATTAGCCGCGCAGGTCCTGGGTTACGTAGGGTCAGAGGACGCCGGACTCGGCGGCCTGGAGCTCAAGTACGACGACGAAATGCACGGCGTCCCCGGCCACATGGTCACCGCGGTCGACGCCAAGCGCCACGTCCTCGGCTCTGAAATCAGCGAGCCCCAGCCCGGTGAAAACCTCGTGCTTTCGATCGACGCCAACATTCAGTACATGGCCGAGCAGGCGCTCGACGCGCAGGTAGCCAAGGTCAAGGCGCTGCACGGCACCATCGTCGTGCAGGACCCGCACACCGGCCAGATTCTGGCGCTCGCCGTCAGCCCGCGCTTCAACCCCAACGACAACAAGCACATGGACTCAAGCGTCCTCCAGAACCTCGCCGTCAGCGACGTCTACGAGCCCGGCAGCACCTTCAAACTCATCGCCTACTCCGCCGCCATTGACTCCGCCGGCGTCGAGCCCACCGACATCGTCGACTGCCAGGGCGGCGCCATGACCATGTTCGGCCGCACCCTGCATGACGACAAATCCGACCACTTCGGCCGCGTCACCGTCAAGTACGCGCTCGAGCATTCCAGCGACGTAGGCGCCGCCAAAATGGCACTCAAAGTCGGCCCCAACAAGTTCTACGACTACATCAAGGGCTTCGGCTTCGGCGAGCGTTCCGGCGTAGAGCTCCCCGCCGAAACCCGAGGCCTGCTGCGCGCGCCCAAGAAGTGGGGCGCGACCAGCATCCTCTCGATCGCCATTGGCCAGGAAGTCGGTGTCACCCCCGTCCAGCTCGTCACGATGGTGTCGGCCATCGCCAACGGCGGCGTCTATTTGCCTCCGCACGTCCTGCTGCAATCGACCGACGAAATGAAGGGCGACGCCCGCCTGAAGCCTGCCGCGTTCCACCCCGCAAGCCAGCTCCCGGCCACGCTGCCGCCCGGCGCACATCGGGTCATCAGTGAGCTCACCAGCGCCAAGATGCGCGAAATCATGCGCGGCATCGTGACCGAAGGCACCGGCTCGCAGGCCAAGCTGAACGGCTACAGCTCCGGCGGCAAAACTGGAACCGCCAACAAGGTCGATCTCGTCACCCACACGTATTCCCACACCAAGCTGGTCGCCAGCTTTGCCGGCATGGCCCCGGTTTCGAACCCCGCCATTGCGGTCGCGGTCGTCATCGATCAGCCGTCGGTCGGCACCGGCTACGGCGGCGTGGTGTCGGCGCCCGTATTCGCGCAGGTCGCGCAGCAGGTGCTGGAGTATCTCGGCGTACCGCACGACATGCCGCTGCAGACCAAAAAGGAGCAGCTCCTGGCTCAGGCCGCCGCGCCCAAGGAAGCCTTCGATAGCAACCCGGAAGACAATGGCGCAGACCTCAACGCCATGTTTGCGGACGTAAACGATCTCCCCGCCGACGACCCCCTGCGCAACCCCACCAAGCCGGTCGCGCCGACAGAAATCTCGCAAGCCGCGCCCATGCCCGTCAAGCCTCGCAGCGCCCTGTCTGCGCAGGCCATGGAAACCTTCCGCGCCAACGGCAACACCACTTCCGTGATGCCGGGTGAGAGCATCGTAGCCGCGGTCGCCGCACCGCCGGTCGCCCCGGTCGTCAAGCCCACAGCGCACGGCGTAGTGGTCGATTCAGGCCCCCGCGTCGCAGTCCCCAGCTTTGAAGGCGTCTCACTCCGCACGGTCCTTGAGCGTGCCGGAGCTAACGGCCTCCGCGTGCAGCCGGTCGGCAGCGGCCTCGCCCGCCAGCAAGCGCCCGCCCCCGGAACCATGGTTCCCGCAGGCACCGAAGTAGTAGTCCGCTTCGTCCGCTAGCGATCGTAGGGCGATCCGGGCGGTGTGGCACGCCATTTGCAATAACGCACAAGCAAGCTGGATAAGATTGCAAGCATTGTGCAAACCCACCAGAGCCACACGACGGACAGGCTGCAAAAGAACACTTCCTTGGAGACTTCTATTTTAGTGGTCTTGTAGCCAAGGTAATACTGACCGCCGATATGCCCGCCACTGACAGCTTCTCCTCCAAAGAGGTAGGTGCTCAAGGCAAACGCGGCGAAGCTCGCTATCCATAAGTAGGCGAATAAGTGCGCCCAACGTTCCAATCTGGTCGGTTTGGGTTTCATCTGGTCTCCGTCTCCGGGAGCAAACTTGTTGCCGTAATCTCGTTTGCTATCCTGAACCTGCAGGAAAGCGCTCTATGGTGGCAATGTTCTTGATGAGCGGGCTATTGGCGAACATAAACGAAGCCAGCCAGCCACAATGAACAGGGCAACCTGTGAGTAATCACTCCATAAGCTGCAGGCAAAGACAAAATGCGACACCTCCTTATGTACGCCATGGCCACCTAGAAAATAGTGAGCGTTGCTCACAGAACCGAAGTACGCGTCGCCCCCATAGTAAGAGAGCACGCCAAGGATAATCGCAAAGTTGGCGAAAAAGAGTACTTGAACGCAGCTTAGAGCCGCTCTCCACCTTGTACCCTGCGACCGCGTCATGGCTTGATGTTACGCCCGCTTACCGAGCACTAGGGCATCGAACGTTTGCTATTCTCGCTATAGTCAAAACACCCCAGGAGCCCCATGGCAGACGATCTCAGCATCACCCCGACCGAAACTCCCAAAGTAAAAATCACCGTCCGCCCCAACGGCCCCTTCCGCGTAGAAGGCCCGGTCACCCTCGTCGATATCGACGGCAACGAGTGGGACCTGACCGGCAAAGCCGCCATCGGCCTCTGCCGTTGCGGCCTCAGCAGCAAGCGCCCGTTCTGCGATGGAACCCACGGCCGTGAAGGCTGGAAATGCGACGCCTCCCCCATCCCCACCGAACCCGTCGCGCAGGGCTAAGCCTCGTACGTCATCTCCGGACGACAATCCGGGTGCCCCAGGTCTCGCTTCTGAGACCTGGGTTCCAATCCGGCAATCACTCAAACCCTGGCCCAGACGCTCCTCAGATAGGTCGAGGCTTCAGCATCGACACCTAAACCCCACCACAGAACGGGGCCTCAGCCCCCGGGACCCGATTCTTGCATCTGCCCCAGGAGTTCCGCATGCAGCTTCGTTTGTGCCTTGTCCTCGCTCTCGCCACCTCCGCTACTCACGCCCAGACCGCCCCGCAATACGACCGCACCGAGGCCATGATCCCCGCGCGCGACGGCGTCAAGCTCCACGTCGTCCTGCTGCGCCCGCACGGCGTCACAGAGCCGCTCCCGTTCCTCATGCAGCGCACCCCCTACGGGGTCGACAACGCCAAAGTCGACAGCAAGCCCGAGCTCGCAAAGTCCGGCTACATCCTCGTGTTTGCCGATATCCGCGGACGCTACGGCTCCGAAGGCACCTTCGTCATGAACCGCGCCATCATCCCCCACACCACGCCCAGGGATGTGGACGAGGTCACCGATACCCGCGACACCATCGCCTGGCTCGTCAAAAACGTGCCTAACAATACCGCCAAGGTAGGCGTCCTGGGCGTCAGCTACCCCGGCTTCCTCGCCATGATGGCCGGCGTCGACGCCGCGCCTGAAGTCAAAGCCATCAGCCCGCAAGCCCCCATGACCGACGTCTGGATGGGCGACGATTTCTTCCACAACGGTGCCTTCCGCGAGACCTACGGCTTCGACTACGTGCAGCAACTCGAAGCGCAAAAAACCGACGTTCGCGCCGAAAGCAAGGAAGACCAGTACGACTTCTTCCTGCGCAACGTGAACTTCGCCGGGGCCGCCGCCAGCGCGGGCATCAGCAAGCTGCCCACCGCCACGCGTTTTCTCAATGAGCCCGCCTACACCAAATTCTGGCGCGACATGGCCGTCGAAGACCACCTCACCAAAGTCGAAGTCCCGACGCTCGAAGTAGGCGGCTGGTGGGACCAGGAAGACATGTGGGGCACGCAGGAGGAGTACAAGCGCCTGCACGCCGTCGACACCAAACATGAGGTCTTCATGGCGTTAGGCCCGTGGAATCACGGCGGCTGGGGAGGCCCCGGCTCGTCGCTCGGCGGCGACTTCGGCAAGCTCGACTTCGGCGAGCCCACCGGCACCGAGTACCGCCAGAAAATCGAAGCCCCCTTCTTCGAGTACTACCTGAAAGGCAAGCCCGGCTACGACCTCAAGGGCGTGGCCAGCTTCCGCACCGGCGTAAACCAGTGGCAGCGATATGCCGCCTGGCCTCCCAGGACCGGCTTCCATAAAAGCACCGTCCAGGTCGAGAATGACGGCAAACTGACCGAGCCCGACGTCGCATATCGCTCACTGCCCGGCAACGATGTCGTCGTCTCCACCTACACCGCCGACCCAGCCAACCCCATCCCCTACCGCAATCGCCCCATCCAGTCCACCTACGCCAACGGCTCCAAGTGGCGCACCTGGCTGGTAGAAGACCAGCGCTTCCTCGACAACCGCAAAGACCTCGCCACCTTCAAGACTCCCGCGCTTGAAAAGCCCGTCACGGTCACCGGCGACGTAACCGCCGTCCTCCGCGCCAGCACCACCGGCACCGACGCCGACTGGATCGTGAAGCTCCTCGATGTCTCCCCCGACGGCACCGAAACCATGATCGTCGACGAGATCTTCCGCGGCCGCTACCGCAAGAGCTTCGAGCACCCCGAACCCATCCCCGCCAACCAGATCGAAGACTATAAGTACTCCCTCCACGGCGCCGACCACACCTTCCTCCCCGGCCACCGCATCATGGTCAGCGTTCAATCCTCCTGGTTCCCCCTCTACGACCGCAACCCTCAGACCTACGTAGAGAACATCATGTCCGCCCCCGCCGCCGCCTACAAACCCGCCACCATCAAAATCTACGGCGGCAGCCGCCTCGAGTTCCTGACCCCCCAGTAGCGAACGTCGCGCAAACTTTGCGAACTTTGCGTTCTTCTTTCCCCAAGTGACCACCATCAAATGATCAAAACCATCTCCACCCGCGAGGTTTACCGCAATCCCTGGACGTCCGTCCGCGAGGACATCATCGAGCGCCCCAACGGCGTCCGCGGCCTCTACGGCGTCATCGACAAGGACCCCGCCTCCCTCATCATCCCGCTCGATGGCGACCATCTTTACCTGGTCGAGCAGTACCGCTACACTGTCCAGCGCAGCGCAATCGAGTTCCCCCAGGGCGGCTGGGAGCGCGCGGACATCATCCCGGAAGACCTCGCACGCGGCGAGCTTAAAGAAGAAACCGGCCTCACCGCCGGTCGCCTCACGCACTTGGCCGACCTCCAGATCGCTTACGGCGTCATGAACCAGCGCCATCACATCTTCCTCGCAGAAGACCTCACCGAAGGCACCCCCGACCCCGACGCGGAGGAAACCGACCTCATCGTCCACCGCGTTTCCATCCGCGAGTTTGAAGACATGCTCCTCGACGGCCGCGTGGTCGACAATTGCACCGTCGCCGCCTGGGGCCTGTATCGCGTCTGGCGAGACCGCCAATAAAGTCGCGATTCCGCCGGTAGACGACACGATCCGCGGGGAGCACGTGTCTATGGGAGGATTGACTTCAGTCCCCACACCTCCCCACGGTAGAGGGGACCTAAGGTCTGAAAGGTCGCCGATGCCCAAATATGTGATTGAGCGCAACATCCCGCACGCCGGTCTGCTCACGCGTGAGGAACTCACCCAGATCTCCCAGACTTCCTGCGGCGTGATCCAGGCTATGGGTCTGCAGGTCCTGTGGCTGGAGTCCTTCGTGACCGATCACAAGATTTACTGCATCTACATCGCTCCTAATGAAGAGGCCATCCGCGAGCACGCCAGGCGCGGAGGCTTCCCTGCAAATTCGGTCCAGACCGTTCGCACCATGATTGACCCCACCACGGCAGAGCCTTATTTCCACGAGGGACTCTACGCAGAGCTGACCCACTAACCAGCGGCCGCATCCGCGTCTCTCCACGCAGCAGTAACCCCACGCCCGTTCCCTGCATCCGATGCCACATGGCAAACGGTAAAGCAGCAGGTCACGAGTCAAAGCCCACCGCGATCACAGAAAATCCTGATCACCACCTCATCGGCAACGCCGGCGAGCTCCACCAGGTAGCCGGCGGCACGCATCCGCCCATGACCTCGCAGCGCGGCCACATCATCGCCGACGACGAAAACTCTCTCAAAGCCAATGAGCGCGGCCCGGTCCTCATCGAGGACCATCTCCTCATCGAGAAGACGCAGCACTTTGACCACGAGCGTATCCCGGAGCGCATCGTCCACGCCCGCGGCTATGGCGCCAAAGGCTACTTTGAGCTGACTGACTCGCTCAAAGGCATCACCAAAGCCAAAGTCCTGACCGAAGTCGGCAACAAAATCCCCGTTTTCACGCGCTTCTCCACCGTCGCCGGCAACATGGGCTCGGCCGATACCGCACGCGATGTCCGCGGCTTCGCAGTCAAGATGTACACCGACCAGGGCAACTGGGACATTGTCGGCAACCACATCCCCGTCTTCTTCATCCAGGACGCCATCAAGTTTACCGACCTGATCCACTCCGTCAAGCAGGAGCCTGATCGCGGCTTTCCGCAGGCGCAATCCGCGCACGACACCTTCTGGGATTGGGCCTCCCTCACCCCGGAATCCACCCACATGCTCATGTGGATCATGTCAGACCGCGCCATTCCGCGCTCGCTGCGCATGATTGAAGGCTTTGGCGTCCACACCTTCCGCCTCGTCAACGAGGAAGGCAAATCCACCTACGTCAAATTTCACTGGCGTCCCAGGCTCGGCATGGCGTCCCTCGTCTGGGACGAGGCCCTAAAAATATCCGGTGGCGACCCCGACTTCCACCGCCGCGACATCTGGAACAACATTGACGAAGGCAATTTCCCTGAGTGGGACCTCGGCGTGCAGCTCTTTGATGAGGCCTTCGCCGAAAGCTTCGACTTCGACATCCTCGATGCCACCAAGCTTATCCCTGAAGAAGTCATCCCGCTTCGCATCATCGGCAAGATGGTTCTCAACCGCAATGTAGACAACTACTTCGCGGAAACCGAGCAGGTCGCCTATCAGACGACCAACGTCGTCCCAGGCATCGACTTCACCAACGACCCGCTGCTGCAGGGCCGCAACCTCAGCTATATCGACACGCAGATAACTCGACTCGGCGGACCCAACTACAGCCAGATTCCCGTCAACCAGGCGCGCTGCCCCGTCATGAACATGCAGCGCGACGGTCACATGACGATGATCCCGCAGAAGGGTCGCGTCAGCTATTCGCCATCCTCGCTTGAGGCCGACACCCCTCGTCAGGATCCCAGGAACGGCTTTGTAAGCTTCCCCGCAACGGAAAACGGCGACAAGCTTCGCGTCCGCGCCGCCTCCTTCGCCGACCATTTTTCACAGGCGCTCCTCTTCTTTAAATCGCAGACCGAGCCGGAGCAGAATCACATCATCTCCGCGTTCATCTTTGAGTTGTCGAAGGTCGATACCAAGGCCGTTCGTGCCCGCATGGTCGGTCAACTGGCCAACGTCGACATGGAAATAGCGAAGCGCGTAGCCAACGGTTTGGGCATGCTGGAGCCCATCGTTCCGGTTCCGACCACGGTCCCTGCTCGCACGGATTTGGCCCTGTCTCCCGCTCTCAGCATCATCAAAAAGATGAAGCCCGGCCTGAGCACCAAGCTCATCGGCGTGCTGATCGCGGACGGCTCGGATGCAGACAAGGTCCTTGCGCTTGCCACAGCGGCGACGAAGCTGGGCGGAGAGGTCAAGATCGTAGCCCCCAAGATCGGTGGCGCAGTCTCAGCCGACGGCCGCATCCTTGAAGCTGACTTCCAGCTTGCTGGCGGCCCGTCGGTGTTGTTTGACGCGGTCTTTGTTTCGCTCTCAGAGGAAGGCGCCAAAACGCTGTCGACCGAAGCCGCAGCCGTAGCCTGGGTCCATAGCGCCTTTCAGCACCTCAAGGTGGTCGGCTCAAGCATGGCCGGCAAAGCACTCCTTGACCAGGCGGGAGTGGTAGAGGACGCCGGAGTCTTCATCCACAAGGACGACGCCGACTACCTAAACGCAGTAGCCAACGGCCGCATCTACGACCGCGAACCGACGCTGAAAACAACCTACTAACTTGTAGTTCGGGTTTCAGAAAGGGGCGCCTCAAAAATCTGAGGCGCCCCTTTGGTTGTCATCCCCGAAAGGGGATCTGCTTCTCGTTCTTGCCCCTAGGAATTATCCGGGGACCCAAAATCATCCGGATCGTTATCCGCCAGCGAGTCATCCGGCTGACTCGACGAATTATCCGCGAAGTCATCCGGATCGTTATCCGCGAGACTCGTATCCGCCGCTGAGTCTCCACGCCGGTCCTCGATATCTCGCGACTGGCCACCACGTCCAGAGTCCCCATAGTAGTTGTTGATCACTTCCTCACGACCACCGCCCCCACCACCAAACTCGCCAAAGTTGGACCGGCCTCCACCACCTCCGCCGAACCCATGAAACAAGCTCTCAATCCCCTCAAAAGCCAGCGCACCTGCAGCCACGCCCGTTGCTGTTCGCATCGCAGACCCTAAAAAGCTGCTCTGCTGCGGCTGCCCGTACTGCTGCTGCGCATATTGCGGCTGCCCATACTGGGGCTGCCCGTATTGCGGCGGCAACTGCGCGTACTGTGGCTGCCCATACTGCTGCACCGGCGCGTACTGCGGCGGGGGCGGGGGCGGGCCATCATTGGTCCCCAGCAAACTCCCCAGAAAGCTCTTATGCTGTGCAGGCGGCGGAGGCGGCGCAGCGGCAGCTTGATTCCGCAAATCTTCCATCTGCTTCTTTGCCTGCTCCAACCCGTACTGCTGCACCAGCACTGTCTGCGCCAGCACGTACAAAGCATCTGGATTGCGTCCCAGCGATTGCTGCAAAAAGTGCTCCGCTTCCGGATCCTTGTCGCTCACCACGGTCTGGTTCACTCGCCCCACCAGCTCCTGCAACATCCCCTGCTCCTGCTCAGTCATGGCAATCTCCTCACACCGTATGACGCTACGCACGCCCCGCGCGGTAGGTTCCCTCCGCGTTCCTGGAGTCTGGCGTTGCCTCTTTTTCCTTGCCGCAACCCCCCAAACCAGCGACAATAAGCGTGTCCCCGCCCCACCAGACGCGCATCCCAGAGCATTCAACGTATACGTGGAGATCGAATGTACCCCCGGGCCAAACTTGGCGTTCTCCTGGCCCTTCTGTCGCTCTGTGCGGCGGTCGCCCACGCCGTAGAGCCCACGCTCACCGCCGACACGCACGTCAACGCCGCGCTCCCCGCCGTCAATAGCGGCACAGTCTCAAACATCGCCGTCGGCGCCGGTTACACTGGCCTGCTGCAGTTTGACCTGGCGACGCTCCCGACCGGAACCACCGCCGCCCAGATCTCCCGCGCCACCCTGCGCCTGTACGTCAATCGCGTCGATACCCCCGGCAGCATCACCGTCTCCCCGGTCTCCTCCGCCTGGAGCGAGTACGCCGTCACCTACTCCTCGCTCCCAGCCGCCGGCTCCTCCATCGGCACCGTCGCCGTGAGCCAGGTCGGCTCCTACGTCACGTTGGACATTACAACCACCGTCCAGTCCTGGCTCACATCGCCGACAACCAACAACGGCCTCGCCCTTACCGCCACCATCGCCGCCGTGCAGTTCGACAGCAAAGAAAACGACCTCACCGCGCACCCCGCGCAACTCGACATCACCCTCACCTCTCAAGGCGCAACGGGCGCAAGTGGTCCCGCAGGCGCTACAGGCCCGGCAGGCCCACAGGGGCCGTCCGGCGCAAACGGACTGCCGGGCGCGCAAGGCCCCGCCGGCGCAAACGGCGCACCGGGCAGCAACGGCGTAGCCGGCGCGACAGGCCCAGCCGGCCCCTCCGGTTCGATCGGTCCGGCCGGCCCCGCAGGCCCAACGGGAGCGACCGGCGCGCAGGGAATCAAAGGCCTCCCCGGAGTAGGAATTGAAGGCCCGTACTCCTCCGCCACGAACTACGGCCTGAACGATGTCGTCACCTGGCAGGGCTCCAGCTACTACTCGCTCGTGGCCTCCAACCACGGCAACACGCCTGGCCTGTCGCCGACTTACTGGGCGATTCTGGCCGCAGCCGGCATCGGCACAACGGGACCCGCCGGCCCCGCGGGCGCAACCGGCCCGGCAGGCCTTACCGGACCACAAGGCCTCACCGGCGCGACCGGCCTCCAGGGCGCAACCGGAACGCAAGGCCCGCGCGGCCTCCCGGGCCTCGTCTATCAAGGCGCGTATGCTTCCGCGACCAACTATGCCCTCGGCGATGTAGTCCTGTGGCAAGGCGCAAGCTGGTCCTCGCTCGTCGATGGCAACCACGGCAACACTCCCAGCTTTTCGCCGTCCTACTGGGGCGTCCTCACCCAGCAGGGCCCGACTGGCGCACAAGGCGCAACCGGTATCGCAGGGCCCACCGGAGCCTCTGGCGCGTTAGGCCCGGTCGGGCCACCGGGTGAGCGCGGCGACAAGGGCCTGCAAGGCATCGCCGGCCAAGCTGGCGCACAAGGCATCCCCGGCATGACCGGAGCACAAGGCCTTGGTGGTCCCGCCGGGCCGCAGGGCGTCGCAGGCCCCGTCGGCCTTGCATTCCAGGGAACCTACAACTCAACCCAGAACTACGCACTGGCCGATGGCGTGATCTACAACGGCGCCGGCTACGTCTCGCTGCTGGCTGGCAACCACGGCAACACACCCGATCAAAGCCCTGCGGCGTGGTCTCTCTTTGCCACCGGAACACCCGGCGCGACAGGCTCCACAGGCGCCCCGGGCGCGGTCGGCCCTACCGGACCCCAGGGCCAGCAAGGCTTTACCGGCGCGACCGGCGCACAGGGCCCCATCGGCCCGCAAGGTCCGCAGACGGTCGTCTACACCGGGAACTATTCCTCGGCGACCAACTACAACCTCAACGATGCAGCGGCCTTTGCCGGCTCGACCTACGTCTCGATGGTCGCCGGGAACCATGGCAACACGCCCGGCCTGAGCCCCGCCTACTGGACCGTGCTGGTCGCCAAAGGGGACCCGGGCGCTTCCGGCATCGCAGGCCCCGCCGGAGCAGCCGGAGCCACAGGCGCACCCGGCTCAACCGGCCCCGCCGGCGCAACCGGCGCACAGGGCCCGCCGATTGCCTTCGCCGGCTTGTGGTCGGTTTCGCAAAGCTACAACACAGGCGACGCGGTCAACTACGGCGGCTCGGGTTACATCGCGCTCAACGTCAACACGGGAAATCGCCCGGATACATCGCCCGGATCGTGGGGTCTGCTCGCCGCGCAGGGACTCCAAGGCCCTGCTGGTACCACTGGGCCAGCAGGCCCCGCAGGGTCGCAGGGTGCACAGGGTTTGCAGGGCATCGCGGGGCAGGCAGGCGCTCAGGGTATCCCCGGTTCGGCCGGCGCACAGGGCCCCGGCGGGCCAGCCGGACAGCAAGGCGTCGCTGGTCCGGTAGGCCTCGCGTTTCAGGGAACGTACAGTTCAGCGCAAAACTACGCACTCGCGGATGGCGTGATCTTCAACGGCGCGGGCTACGTCTCGCTGCTTGCCAACAACCACGGCAATGCGCCGGACCAGAGCCCATCGGCGTGGTCGCTTTTTGCTACTGGAACACCAGGCGCAATGGGCTCCGCGGGTGCTCCCGGCGCGGTTGGTCCGGCTGGTCCGCAGGGGCAGCAAGGCTTCAGTGGCCCCGCTGGAGCGCAAGGTCCCATCGGCCCGCAGGGTCCGGCCGCGGTTGTCTACACTGGCAACTACTCCTCCGCAACCAACTACAACCTGAACGACGCCGCTGCTTATCAAGGCTCTACCTACATCTCGATGGTAGCCGGAAATCATGGCAACACGCCCAGCCAGAGCCCCGCCTACTGGACCGTGTTGGTCGCCAAAGGAGATCCCGGAGCACAAGGCGTATCGGGCGCTCCAGGCAGCGCAGGCGCAACGGGCGCGATTGGCCCGGCGGGCGTCGCCGGAGCGCAGGGACCGCCGGTAACCTTCGTGGGCGGATGGGCCTCTTCGCGCAGCTACAACCTGGGCGATGCAGTCAGCTACTCCGGCTCCAGCTACATCGCGCTTGCTGCGAACACTGCACGCCAGCCTGATGTTTCGCCCCTTTTCTGGGGTTTGCTCGCAGCCAACGGCACAGCGGGACCAGCAGGCACGACCGGCGCGCAAGGCCTGCAGGGTCCGACCGGATTCGCCGGTCCAGCAGGGCCCACAGGCGCGACCGGCTCGGCCGGCCCGCAAGGTCCCGCTGGCTTGACCGGCGCGACCGGAACAGCGGGGCCGCAAGGCGTCGCAGGCCCGCAGGGACAGACCGGAATTGCCGGCCTGGCGTATCGCGGAGCCTACAATTCCGCAACCAACTACGGCCTGAACGATGGCGTCGTTTACGGCGGCTCCACATACATTTCACTTGCTGCGAGCAATGCCGGCAACTCGCCGGATGTTTCGCCGATGCAGTGGTCGTTGCTCGCCGCGCAGGGATCTCCGGGTGTCGCTGGCGCTGCCGGAAGCAACGGCACTAATGGCGCAGCGGGTGCGACCGGAGCGACTGGTCCGCAAGGAGTCCAGGGTCCGGCGGGCGCTGCAGGCGCGAACGGCTCAGCCGGCCTGACCTACCAGGGAGCGTGGCTTTCCTCTGCCAACTACGCGCTGAATGATGCCGTGACTTACAACGGCAGCAGCTACCTTTCGCTCGTCGCCGGCAACCATGGCAACGCGCCGGCCGCCGGCTCCGTAAGCTGGGCGCTGCTGGCGCAGATGGGTTCGGCAGGCGCTGCCGGAATGGCTGGGCCAGCCGGCGCGACAGGGGCGCAAGGTGCGCAGGGGCCTGCCGGCGCTCAAGGCGCGACGGGCGCGTCGGGCGCGGCGGGAATCAACTTTCGCGGCGCGTGGGTGACTGGCTCGGGCTACGCAACGAACGACGCCGTGACCTACCAGGGTGCGACTTATCTGGCTCAGGTGGCGAACGCATCGGTCGCGCCGGGCAGCAACGCGAGCGTCTGGGCGATGCTCGCAGCGGCCGGCTCCGCTGGCCCGACAGGCGCTGCGGGAAGCGCTGCTACGGTTGCGATTGGGACTGTAACGACAGGTGCTGCGGGCACTTCCGCGAGCGTAACGAACTCTGGCTCTGCGGGCGCTGCGGTGTTGAACTTTACGATTCCGCAGGGAGCTGCGGGTGCAGGTGGAAGCGGCGGCGGTGGAGGTGGTTCCGGGACCAGCGGAATACCTTACGCGGCGATGTACCACTCGGTTTCGTACGCGGCGACTTACTACTCGGTCAACAATACGAACCAGTCGGCGAGCGAGACGGCGAGCGTTTTGACGTGGGTTCCGCAAGGCTGCTCGGCTACGCGGCTGGATGTTTTTTCGCAGCAGGGCGCGACGATCACGGTGACGCTGCGCGTGGGGACTCCTGGTGCGATGGCGGATACGGCTCTGAGCTGCTCGGTGGCGACGGGGAAAAGTTGCACCGTTTCTGGTGCGGTGGGGGTTGCGGCGGGGCAGTTTTTGGATATAGGGATCACGCATCCGGACTCAAATGCGGTTGGGGTGTGGACAGCTTTGAGCTGCAACTAGACTACCCTCCCCCCCTTTTAGGGGCTAAAGTCTTCATGCGATTGGAGTTAAGTCTGGACTTGATTTGCACTGATTTTGAGGCACCCACTTTTCCCAGGCTCAGCGGAGATTGTTCGGGGAGCGGCTCACAGAGATCTCGGAAAAGACGTATGCTGGCGGAAGTTGGCGGGGGTGATCGGTGAAGGCTTGGGCTGGCTTGATGGTGCTTTTGATGGGCTCGGGGTGGGGGCAGACGGCTCGGGTGCAGACGGAGAAGATGGCGTCGACGGTGATGCGGGAGTGGCCGGCGGGGGTGATCTCAACGATCAAAAAGCCGGGTGAGTGGAGCTATGAGGAAGGCACGCTGCTGGATGGGTTGGCGGCGGAGTGGGAGGTGTCGCACAATCCGGCGGAGTTGGCTTACGTGAAGGCTGCGGTGGATAAGTACATCAAGGCTGATGGGACGATCGTGATGGGGCCGAGTGGGCGGGCTTACCCGGTCGACGCACACACGCTGGACGATATCGAGATGGGGCGGGCGGTGTTGTTTTGCTATCGGCAGACGAAGGATGAGCGGTATGCGAAGGCTGCGAAGACCTTGCATGAGGCGCTAAAAACGCAGCCTCGGAACGCGAGTGGGGGGTACTGGCATAAGCAGATTTATCCGAACCAGATGTGGCTGGATGGGGCGTATATGGCGGAGCCATTTCGGGCGGAGTATGCGGCGATTTTTGGAGCGGAGCGGGGCGAGTGGGCGGATATCGCGAAGCAGTTTTTGCTGATGGATCAGCATATGCGCGACCCGAAGACAGGGCTGCTGCGGCATGGGTGGGATGAATCGAAGCAGATGCCGTGGGCGGACAAGGAGACGGGGCTGAGCCCGGAGGTGTGGGCTCGGGCGATGGGTTGGTACTGCATGGCGCTGGTGGATGTGTTGGATTGGGTGCCGGCGGGGCGGGTGGAGCGGGGGCAGTTGGTCACGCTAACGAAGGAGAACTTGGGATGGGTGATGACGGCGCAGGACGCGAACAATCACCTGTGGTGGCAGGTGATGGACCGCGGGCGACGCTTACCTGCTCATTCCGGGCCGATCCTAGTTACAGAGGTGAAGCCTGCGGCTAAAGGGAACTTTGAAGAGGCATCGGCTAGTGCGATGTTTGATTATGCTTTGGCGAAAGCGATCAGAAAGGGTGACCTGGATGGGATGTTTACGATTAATACCCGCAACGTCTGGAATGAGCTTCAACTTCAGTTTTTGAGGGAGGCCAAAGATGGCGGTGTGGTGCTGACGGGGACGGTGAAGGCGGCGGGGTTGGGGGGGACGCCTTATCGGTCGGGTTCTTATCAATACTATGTAGGGGAGGCTCGGGGGGACCAGGATGCCAAGGGGGTGGGGGCTTATTTGCTGGCTGGGTCGGAGATGGGGCGGTAGTTCCTAGTTTTCAGCCAGGCGTCAATGCGTAAGTGAGGGTCGGGTTGGTTGCGGGGGAGAAGAGATCAAGTCCCGGGGGCTGAAGCCCCATCTTTTGGCTGCTGTGAATGTCGAGGCTAAAGCCTCGACCTATCTCAGAAGCAAGAACAGAAGCGGATCCCTGCGGGATGAAAAGCGAAGGGGCAGGCAGGACTAAAAGCAAGGCAGGTGCGAGCTAGCCGGGGGTGGGGATCGTCTGGCGGAGGCGTTGGGCCAGGTGCTGGAGGGTGGATTGGTTGGGGGTGGGGAGGTCCAGTTCCTGTTCCAGCTGGCGGGCGGCTTCAGTGCCGGCGGGGTAGCCGTACATGCCGAGGGAGCCGGCTAGTTTGTGGGCTACTGATGTGGCTTCTTTTTTTAGTGATTCGGGGAGTGGGGTGGTGGTAGCGGCCTGGTCCAAGACGGCGAGGTGGGCCTGGATTTTTGGGTAGTTCTTGGCCCATAGGGTGGCTAACAGGGCTTGAGGTCTGGTGGACATGGGTTGGTTGATGTTAGCTCATTCCCCTCATCGGTGAGGCTCGATAAATGGGGCACCCAGAGGTGGGGGCTGGGGGGAGCCTGGGTTGGGGTGAAGGTGGAAATGCAGGTCCTTCGACTTCGCTCAGGATGACAATTTTGTGCGGGGTGGAGGGAGGCGGTCGTTTGCTTCCGCAAACGATACCCCACCCTTTCCGGTGAGGTTGGAAAGAATGGGGCACCCGGCAACCCACTCATCGGTGAGGCTCGATAAATGGGGCACCCAGAGGTGGGGGCTGGGGGGAGCCTGGGTTGGGGTGAAGGTGGAAATGCAGGTCCTTCGACTTCGCTCAGGATGACAATTTTGTGCGGGGTGGAGGGAGGCGGTCGTTTGCTTCCGCAAACGATACCCCACCCTTTTCGGTGAGGCTGGAAAGGATGGGGCACCCGGCTCCCGCAAACGATACCCCATCCTTTCCGGTTAGGCTGGAAAGGATGGGCACCCGGGCCTGTGGCCTCTGTCAGGGCGTGAGGGTCAGGGTGTGGGTGGGGTGTGGTGGGGGGGCGAAGGGGTAGGTGCTGCCGCGGAGCCAGGTGGGGAACTGGTCCTGGAACCAGAGGCTCAGGGGGTTTTCGGATTGACCCAGGGGTAGGTTCAGGGTGGAGTTTCGCAGGTTGGCGAGGTCCATGGTGAAGCGCTCCGACGGGCCGAAGGTGTGGTCTACCTGCTTGATGGTGGTGTGGTCGCCTGACTGGGGGTGGGGGCCGGTGCCGGTGGGCTGGCGGAACAGGCGCTGGAGCAGGGGGGAGCCGTGCCAGAGGGGGGCTTCGAGGTCTACGGTGTGGATGGGGCCGTAGGACCATTTATTCAGGTCAGCGGGGGCTTTGGCTTCGCGGAGGCCTTCGGCGAGCGCGGCGGCGAGGAACTCATCCCAGTTGGGGTAGCCGGGGGGGAGCCAGCGGGCGGGGGTGTGCTGCAGGAGCTGCTCGAGCGCGTAGTCCTTTTCGCCCCAGGTGTAGGTGGCCTGGAGGCGGTCGAGGGTGGCGGGGGTGGGGACGGGGACGATGGACTGCAACCCACCCTTCAACCCACCCTTTAACCCACCCTTTCCGGAAGTGCCCGGAAAGGATGGGCCACCCGAAGGCGAGGATGGGCCACCCGAAGGCGAGGATGGGGCGCCCGAAGTCGTGGATGGGGCGCCCGAAGTTGCGGATGGGGCGCCCGGTGTCGTGGATGGGGCACCCGGCTTTTGGTCGAGATGGGGGGCGAGGAGCAAGGGCCAGAGGATGGCGTGGACGGCCGAGACGATGGCGGGGGTGGGGGAGTCGGTGGTCATGCGGCCGTTGAAGGTGCGCAGGAGGTCGGCGGCTTGCTGATTTTTGTTGTTGGTGGTGTGGTCCAGGGCGTAGGCCAGTCGCTCGGCGAGGACGTGGTCGAAGTCGGAGTAGACGTCCGACTGCAGGGCGAGCATGTCGACTGAGGTGAGGCCGGTGCGGCGCGCCAACTGCTTTAGAATGCGCTCATTGCGGTAGGGGGCGGCCCAGTTGAGGGTGATGGGGTAGGGGTAGTCGTCCGGGGTGATGCGGGCGTTGGCGGTGGCGAGGACGCCGGCGGGTGGGTCGAAGGCCTGCGGGAGCTTGTCGAAGGGGATGTAGCCGGACCACTCGTGCGCGGGGGAGGGGACGAGGGGGATGGGGGACAGGGGGCCGGAAAGTTGGGGGGTGGTGGGGATGCTGGGGGCTTGGAGGTCCTTTGGGATGCTTGCTGCTCCATCCCAGGTCTCAGAATCGAGACCTGGGGCACCCAGAGTTGTGGGGAGGGAGGAGGGGTCGGCGAGGACGGGGGTTGGGGCGGGGCCGCGGAGGGGGATGCGGCCCAGAGCGTGGTAGCCGATGTGGCCCTGGTCGTCTGCGTAGAGGACGTTCTGGGTGGGACCGCCGAAGTCGGCGGTGGCGGCGAGGAAGCTGGGCCAGTCTTTGGCCTGGTTGATGGCTAGCCAGGGGTAGTGGAGGTTGGCGGGGTCGTAGATGGTCCAGCGGAGGCTCAGGTTGCGGCCTCGTGTGGCTTCGGGTGTCAGGGCCGGGGTCATGATGGGGGTCAGGGCGTCGCCGTGTTTGGTCAGGCGGATGTCCAGGGTTTCGTTCAGGCCGTGGGCTACTTTGATGATTTCTTCCTGGTGGACTACGGGCTGCCAGGAGCCGTCTGCGGCCTGGAACTCTTCGTCATTGTTGCGGAGGGCCTCGATGTAGAGGTCCTGGACGTCTCCGCCGAGATTGGTGAAGCCCCAGGCGATGTGGTCGTTGTGGCCGGCGCAGATGAGCGGGGTTCCGGGGATGCTGACGCCGGCGGTGTGGTACGCGGGCTCATCGGCCTGGAGGTCGATGGCGTACCAGAGACCGGGGACGGTGAGGTTGAGGTGCATGTCATTGGAGAGGCGGGGCTTGCCGGTGTTGGTGTGGGCGCCGGAGACGGCCCAGGCGTTGGAGCCGGGGGTGACGTCCTGGGCTGGGTGGAGGAGGGGGGCGAGGGAGGCGAGGATGGTGGCGGGGGTGGGGGTGATGGTTTCCTGTGGAGGCTGGGGCTCGGTGTCCCAACTTTTAGAGGCTAGAGGAGGGGCACCTGGATTGGTGGTGGTCCGAGATGCAGGTCCTTCGACTTCGCTCAGGATGACAATGCTTTTTGGGGAAGTTGGAGGAGTCGGGGGAGTGGGGAGGTGGAGGGCGGCCTGGGATTCGTCGAGGGGGATTTGCTCGATGGGTGGGCCGGGGATGGTGAGGTCGGGGATGGGTTGGTTGGGGGTGTGGTCTCGCCAGGAGCCTACGGGGTAGAGGTCGGCGATGAGGTCTGCGTTTCCGTTTGCGGTGAGGCGCTGGGTGAGGGATTCGCGGGCTAGTTTGGTGGGGAACTGGGTGCTCAGGTCCTGAAACATGGCCAGGGTGACGAGGAGGGAATCGCGTGGGGTCCAGGGAGCGGGGGTGTAGCGGAGGACGCGGAACTCGATGGGGAGGTGGCCTTTGCGGGCGGCGATGTTGGCGTTGACGCCCTGGGCGTAGACCTCCAGGAGGTGTAGCTGGTCGGGGGGGAGCTGGGTGAGGGCGCGGTCGGCGGCGGCGCGGATCTGGAGGGTGCGCTGGAGGCGGTCGTGGGGGAGGACGCTGGCGCCGAAGATTTCTGCGAGGGTGCCGGAGGCGTGACGGCGGAGGGCGTCCATCTGGAAGAGGCGGTCGCCGGCGGTGATGTAGGCCTGGGTGAGGACGGCGTCGTCGAGCGTGCGGGCGTGGAGGTAGGGGATGCCGCGTGGGTCGCGCTGAATGGTGACGGGGGCGGTGAGGCCGGGGAGTTGGGCGGTGCCGTCAAGCTGCGGGAGTGACTCGCGGACGGAGGAGGTGACCCAGTGGCGGGCGGAGAGGAATCCGGCAACGGCGAAGAGGCCGAGTGTCGCAAAGAGGTAGAAGGCGGCGCGGGCCAGGCGGGGGGCCAGGGGCTTTCTGGTGCTGGGCTGGCCGGGGTAAAGGCTGGCCAGGTGTTCTGGGGCTTGGTCTGAGGTGCGGCGGTGCTGAAGGCGGGTCTCTGGTGGCTCGTAGGGCATTGATTGCTAGTGTAAATGTCTGCGAGGGAGCGTGAAGTGGATGACGAGGCAGGCCAGAAGCAGCGTTGGGATGACGAGGACGGAGCCTTCCGGGCCGGCGGTAGCGCCGGAGAGCGTGGGGTTCCCGATGGGGTTGGTAGCGAGGAGATGGCCGACTGCCAGGTTGCCTGAATCGGGCGTGCCGTAGAAGTAGGACTGGGCCCAGTCCCACGCGGCGTGGAAGCCGATGGCCCACCAGAGGGTTCCGGTGCGGAAGAGCGCGAAGACAAAGGTGATGCCGGCGAGGCCGACGGCGGCAATGCCCCAGGGGGTTTCGCCGGTGTTTGAGGTGTGGGTGTAGGCGAAGAGGCCGACGGAGTAGATGAGGGCGGTGATCCAGAATGCGGTGTCGTAGGAGACGCGGCCGGCGATGCCGCGTGTGAGGGTGTACTGGAGGTAGCCGCGGAAGAAGAACTCCTCAAACAGGCCGACGAAGAGGAACGCCAGCGCCCAGTAGAGGCCGTAGCCGACGCTGGGGAGGCCGTGGAGCGCGAGGCCGTGGAAGGCGATCGAATGGGTAACGGCCAAGAGGCCGATCAGAACCGAAAGCATGACGAAGCCCCAGAAAAGGCCGAAGGCGAAGTCGGGAAGGGCTCGTGTGAGGGCGAGGCCGTAGACACGGAAGGGGCGTTTTTCTATGAACGAGATCAGGAAGGCGCTGAGGAGGATGATGCCGAAGACGAAGGCCTCGCCGCCGAGCGTGGTGCCGGGAGTCATCTGAACCGGGCCCTTGGCGGAAGAGGCAATCAGCGGAAAATAGTGCGCGATGATGCGGCCGAGGATGGCGAAGGTGACCGGGATCGCCATGAAGAGCGCGATGCCCCAGCCAGCGCGCAGGCCCTGGGGACCGTTGAAGATGCGCTGGACGGGGGTCTGCTCGGGGATGGGTCCTAGTTCCGTGTCCATGGATGCTCTATCTTGAAAGCTGAGGTGTGGTGATGACTTTTCGGGTGTTGCATCATAATAACTGCTTCGATGGGGCCTGCTCGGCGGCGGTGTTTACCAAGTTTCACAGGGAGCGCGTGGGTGGGGCAGCAGGCTATGAGTACGTGGGGCTGGCGCATGCGGCGGGTGGTGGTGGGATCCCGGAGAGCGTGTTCGGGCCGGGCGAAAATGCTGTCGTGGACTTCAAGTATTCCAGTACGGACAAACTGACGTGGTGGTTCGATCATCACGAAAGCGCGTTTGTGACGGAGGCAGACCGGATCCACTTTGACCGGGAAATGCAGATGGGGGTTCGGCACTTTTTCGATGCGGACTATATTTCCTGCACGGGATTAATTGCTGCGGTGGGTAAGGCCAAGTTTGGGTTCGATACTTCTGGGTTGGCTGAGTTACTTTATTGGGCGGATCTGATTGATGGGGCTCGGTATGAATCGGCTGCGAGCGCTGTGGAGATGAAAGAGCCGGCGATGAAGGTGGGGCTGGTGATTGAGAATGCTGGCGCCGGCGTGATTCCGCGGATCATCCCGCTGCTTACGGAAATGCCGATGGAGCAGGTGCTGGCGCAGCCCTTTGTGCAGGAGCTGGTGGCTCCTTTGTGGGACCGGCACGTGGCGTCTATGGAGTTGGTAAAAGAGCGGGCAGAGCTGAAGGATGGGGTGATTTACTTCGATTTGACGGATAAGTCGATTGAGGGACTTAGCAAGTTCATTCCTTACTACTATTATCCGGAGGCGACCTATACGGTGGCGCTGACTCGGAGTAAGTCGCGGACCAAAATCTCTGTGGGGACTAACCCCTGGTTCAAGGGGGACTTTGATGGGTTGGTGAATCTCGCTAAGGTTTGTGAGAGGTTTGGGGGTGGGGGGCACGCTCGGGTGGGGGCTATTTCCTATGGCGCGGACGAGGTAGAAAAGGCGCGGGCTGTGGCGGTGGGGATTGTGAAGGAGTTGCGGGGGTAAGGGAGTGGGAGGCAACGGATTCTGATGGGGCCGCCTCTGATTGGGAGAGGTGTTTTCCATGATTACGGTTCTCGGGTTGGTGTTTGGTGCAGTGCTTCTGGTTGGTGTGATTGTGTTGGTGATGAAGAGTGGAACCAAGGGCGGACGCGATGGGCAGAGCTCGCAGGCCGTGGCGACGAAGCAGGAGCAGAATACGGGAAGGCGGGGAGATGTTCGGTCGGGTGGGCTGGACTAGGGGCTTTGGGACGGCCTATACGTTGAGAGGTCGGCACCTTTGATCTCATTCATGCGCGATGGGGCCGCGCATGAATGAGGCACCCTGAGTTTCAGGCTGGGCTGGGCTGTCGTTTTGCGGGAGAGCAGAAAATACCCCAACCCTTCGATCAAGCTGACAGGATGGGGTCTCAAGGTACTTATAAGTCGCGCTTACAGCGCTTGATTTGTTCGTCGCACCTTACCCAAGCCCGAGGCTCAGGCTGTTGTAAGTCGGGCCTTTAGCCCTTTGAAGCACGGGTGGACGGTAAGATCTGGGCGGTGATGTTGCTGAGCTAGGTTTTGATGTGAGGAGTGAAGATTTTGGTCAGGTCGTTGAAAATGACCACTGCGGCGAAGAGCAGGATGCAGACGAAGGCTACCTGGAAGACTCGTTCCTTGAGCTCGGGGCTGACGTCGCGGCGGATCACTGCTTCGATGAAGAGGAACAGGATCATGCCGCCGTCCAGGATGGGGATAGGCAGCAGGTTGAAGATGCCGAGGTTCAACGAAATCATGGCCATGATGCCGATGACGGTGTTGAGGTCGTGGGTGTTGAAAGCCTCGTGCACCTGGACGCCCATGCCGATGGGGCTCGAAAGAGATTTGACTGAGACCTGGCGGGTGAAGAGGCGCTGCAGAACGTCGAGGATCAGGCGCGAGTTTTTGACGTTACTCTCGTACGATTCCCTGGCGGCGTCCTTGAAGCTCAGCTTGTTGTACGTGACGGGCGGGGGGATTGGGGCGAAGCCGAGGCGGTAGGCTTTGCCTTCGCGGGTATCGGCGAGTGCGGGAGTGATGGGGATGGTGAGGGGCGCGGACTGGCCGGCGCGCTGGATGACGAGGACGGCGGGTGCACCCTTTTTATCGTCGAGGTAGGCGATGGTCGCCTGCACGGAGTGAGGGCTGATGTTGTCGAGCTTGAGGATGGAGTCGCCGCGCTCGAGGCCGGCGCGGGCGGCGGGGGCGGTGGGATCGGGGAAGGATTCGACGCGTACGGGGCCGGGCTGCATGACAGGGATCAGGCCGATCTTGAAGGGGTCGAAATCCTCTTCGCGGCCCTTGTTTTCGACGAAGATTTTGGAGTCTACGCGGGTGCCATCGTGCAGGTAGGAGAAGGCTACGGTGCCGTTCAGATTGAGGCGTGAGCGGTTGTAGACGTCCTCGAAGTTGGGATTCTCGACGGTGTCGAAGTGGACGAGCTTGTCGCCGGTGCGCATGCCGGTCTGGGCGACGACTGAATTTTCAGTGACGTAGTCTGCGGTGACGGCGGCGATGCTGTAGTTTGCGACTTCATGGTGGCCCATGTAGAGGCCCAGCAGGAGGAAGAAGGCGAGGACGAAGTTGAAGACAGGGCCGGCGAGGGTGATGAGGGTTCGCTGCCAGCGCGGGTGGTTCTGGTACTCGCCGGGGTCGTCTGTGGGGGCGGAGCCGGTGAGCTCCATGCCGGCCATCTTGACGTAGCCGCCGACGGGGAAGAGGTTCAGCCGGTAGTCGGTGCCGTTGTGGACGATGCCGAAGAGACGCTTGCCGAAGCCGACCGCGAAGGCTTCCACGCGGACTCCGCAGGCCTTGGCTACGAGGAAGTGACCGAGCTCATGCACGATGACCATGATGCCGAGGACGAAGGCGAACTGGGCGAAGGCGGCTAGCTTGTCGGCGATGTCGAGGGAGAGGAAAGTGGCGAGGTGCAATGGGGCCTCTGGCGGTGATGGTGTGGACAGGTGCGGTGGAGAGGAAGGGCAACCGCAGGTTCTCTTCGGGAAGGACAAGGAAAAAAAGGCAACGGCAAAGGCTGAAAGCAGATCCCTACGGGATGAAAAACGTTATTGGCAACAGCTAAAAGCAGATCCCTACGGGATGAAAAACGTTATTGGCAACAGCTAAAAGCAGATCTCCTTCGGGGATGACAAGCAAAAGTGCGGATCAAAACTACGAAGCCTGGTGCAGGATCGCGGTGGCTCGGTGGCGGGCTTGCTGGTCTAGCGCTAAGACCTCCTGGATAGACTCTGGGTGCGCGAAGGGGGTTAGTGCGAGGACTTGCTCGATTGTAGCGGGGATGCCCTGGAAGGGGAGGCGCCCGTCAAGGAAGGCGGCCACGGCGATTTCATCGGACGCATTCAGTGCGATGCAGTGTGCGGGGGAGGCGGCGGCCGCCTCGTACGCGAGGCGCAGGCAGGGGAAGCGGACCAGGTCGGGCTGCTGGAAGTCGAGGTGCGAGAGTTGGGTGAGGTCGAAGGTGAGGGTGCTTGCGGGGCGCTCAGGGTAGGCGAGGGCGTAGAGGATGGGCAGGCGCATGTCCGTGACGGAGATTTGCGCGAGGATCGAGCCGTCGATGAACTCGACCAGCGAGTGGACCGTGGACTGAGGGTGGACGGTGACGCGGACGCGGTCGGGGGGGAGGTTGAAGAGGCGGCAGGCTTCGATAATCTCGAGGCCCTTGTTGAGCATGGTGGCGGAATCGACCGTGATGCGCCGCCCCATGACCCAGGTTGGGTGCTTGAGGGCCATGGCCGGGGTAATGCTGGCGAAGTCTTCGAGCGGCGTGTTGCGGAAGGGGCCACCGGAAGCGGTGAGCCAGATTTGCTTGACCTCTGCCGCGGTGCCTCCGCGCAGGGCCTGGTGGATGGCGTTGTGCTCGGAATCGATCGGGAGCAGCTTGGAGCCGGACTTGGCGGCGGCGGCGAGGATGAGGTCGCCGGCGGCTACCAGGGCTTCCTTGTTGGCCAGGCCGATGTCTTTTCCGGCGACTGCTGCGGCGTAGGTGGCTTCCAGGCCTGCTACTCCGACGATCGCGGAGACTACGAAGTCAACGTCTTTGTGGGTGGCTACGGCTACAGTGCCTGCCGTGCCGAAGACTACTTCGATGCCGGTGAGGCCGGCTTGTTTCAGGCGGGCACGGAGGGTGTCTGCGGCTTGCTCGGTGGCAAGCGAGATGAGGGCTGGGTGCCAGCGTTCTGCCTGCGCGAAGGCGGCGTCAATGTTTGCGCCGGCAGCGAGGCCGACAGGGGTGTAGCGGTCGGGGAACTGCTCGCAGATGGAGAGGGTAGAGACTCCGATAGAGCCGGTGGAGCCGAGAATTGCGATTTTCTTCACGGGTCTATTTTCGCATGTGGGTGACGCGTCGAGCGGTGATTCGCTCAGTGCGATCGATTAGGAGCCGGGCGGAGCGTTGAGGCGATCAGGCGGCGCGGGGTATGGTCATCTGCATGGGCTCGTCGGTCACGACGCGGTTCCGCCCTTCTTTTTTGGCGCGGTAGAGGGCAGTATCAGCTGCGGCAATCAGGGCGGGAACGCAGGACGCGGGGTCAATGATTTCCGGCTGCTGGTGGTGGATGGCGACGCCAGCCGAGATGGTGACGCTGCGCACGCGCGGGTCTGAATGGTGGAGTTGCAGGTCGGCCACGGCGGCGATTGCGCGCTCCGCGACCAGTAGCGCGCCATCGATATCGGTGTCCGGCAGGATCAATGCGAACTCCTCGCCGCCATAGCGGGCGACGAGATCGGTGGGGCGCTGGATGATATCGCCGAGGGCTTTGGCGACGGCCTTCAGGCACTCGTCGCCGAGGAGGTGTCCCGCGATGTCGTTGAAAGTTTTGAAGTGGTCGATATCGATCAGGACCAGGGCCAGCGGGAGCGCGGTGCGTTGTGCGCGGTCGATTTCGCCCGAGATGACCTGGTCGAATTGACGCCGGTTGGCGAGCCCGGTGAGGTGGTCCTGAAGCGCGCGGCGGGCGAGTTCCTGGGTGGCGTTCTGGAGCTCGAGCCCGATGGTTTTGCGCTCGTGGATGTCCTCCACCGTGCCGTACCAGCGAAGGATATCGCCGTTGGGCAAGCGACGCGGATAGGCGCGGGCGCGGACCCAGCGCCAGCCACCGGTGGGGGTGTGGATGCGGTACTCGGCGTCGTACGGTTTGCCGGTTCGGACTGCGCCGAACCAGAGATTTGAGGCGCGATTGACGTCGTCCGGGTGCAGCGCTTTAGCCCAGCCTTCCAGCCGCACGGGCCCAGGTTTGGCACCGACGAGGCCGTTCCAGCGTGGGCTGATAAAGGTGATTTCGCCATCGCTGCCGGCGGTCCAGGGAATGTGTGGTGTGAGCTCAACGGTGTAGCGAAGGTCTTCCTCACTGGCCTTGAGGGCGAAATCGAGACGCTTGCGCTCTGTGATGTCCAGCAGCGCGACGACGACGCCGAAGACTTTGCCTTCCGAGTCGCGGACGGGCTGAGCGGTGCGCAGGAAAATGACCTCGCGCGGGGGCCCATCGCCGATGGCCGAGGAGGGATCGTGCAGGGCGATTTCGCGCTCGACGACGCCGTCACGGTCCAGCGCCAGGCGCATGTGCGCGAGGATTTGTGAGGCCGGCTCGGGCAGTGCTTCTTCAACCGTGTGGCCTAGAAAGTCTTCCTCGCGCAAGCCATACATTTTGCTGAAACACGGGTTGACGATGAGGTATCTGAAGTCAAGATCAAGCACGCAAAGGCCGATGGGCGCGGCGCGGAAAGCTACCTCCAGGATGCCAATCTGCGTGTGGGGGGCGGCTTTGAAGGTAGACAGCATCGACGGGCTCCGATCGATAAAACCAACTGCGACAGTGTTCGTATCGGCAGTTTAGCTATCGTCATCAGCGGGTGAACTGATCTACATCAAGCGGGTTGTAACACTAAAGTTCAGGTGGTAGGCGGCGCTCAGCGGAAGAGCGTTTGCCAGTCGCGCAGGAGCAAAACGTACCATAGCACGGGTGCGGCGAGCAGCAGCGCGTCGATGCGGTCCAGGATGCCGCCGTGACCGGGCAGCAGCGTTCCAGAATCCTTCACGCCGGCTCCGCGTTTGATGGCGGACTCAAGCAGATCGCCCAATTGAGCCGCTATGTTGAGCACGATCGCCAGCAGCACGAGCTGCCAGGCAGGCCACGTAATTTGCAGCGCCGTAAAGCCGCGTCCGCTCAGGTACTGGCCCAGGTAGAAAAGGCCCATGCCGAAGCCGACCGACGCAATCACAGACGCGATCGATCCTTCCCACGTTTTGTTGGGGGACAGGCGCGGAGCCAGCTTGCGCTTACCAAAATTCTTGCCAATATAGAGCGCGGCAATATCGCCCATCCAGACACAGACGAAGAGGAAAAGGAGCAGGCCGGTGCCATCCTCATGCGCCTTGATTAACGGCAGCAAGGTCAGCGGGTACACCACGTAGATGAGCGCGAACAGGCCCAGCGCGGTATCGAGCAGAACGCGGTCCAGCGGCGCGCGGAAGCCCGACCACGCCAGCAGGATAAAGGTGACAAGGGTGAGGACGGGAAGCTCAAACTCGGTCAGCTTGAGGGTGAAGAAGAAGATCACCGCGGTGGCCCCCAGGAGCCACCAGAGCGGGATGTAGACGGATTTTTCGTGAGCCAGATCGCGGTACTCGTATGCGGCCAGGCCGGCGACGATGGCGGCGAACAGGGCAATCATCCACAACTGGCCGTAGAGGACGAGCGAGACGACGGCGGCAATGAGGATGACGGCGGTAACAATGCGTTTCATGGTCAGGGTAAGGATACTACCGTGCGCGGCGATCAGCCGCCGGCGCACATGTTCAGCGGGATGTGATTGGCGTTGCAGAAGGCGTCCTGCCGGGCTTTCTGATCAGCGAGCGAATTTTCAAACGCGTGGTGCGCAATGAAGTACCCACCGACGCCCAGGCCCACCACACCGCCGACCACGATCAAGGCCACTGCGCCGGAGTGCGTTTTTGGCGCGGCAGTCAGATTGGCCGTTTGCTGGGCGCTGAGCGGCTGCCCGGCCAGAACCTGCAGGCGGCTTACGACATTTTCTTCAGAAACTCTGACCCAGTGGTCATTCTTTTTGCCGCGTCCGTAGGCGACGACCGGCGAGGTGATGGTCCAGATGGCGCGGTCGGCTTTGGGGTCTACGATGTTGAGCTGGAAGGCGGGGCTGGTATAGCTCTGGGACGTGGTGCCATCGCCATAAACGCCGGTGATGGGTGAGACGCCATGCAGTTCCAGGACCAGGTCTGCGTCGGCGGCGGAGGTGACGAGCTGATAGCGGCCCCAGGCGCGAAGCTGCGCGTAGATGTCGTTGTAGGCGCGAGCGGAGTCAATGGGGAAGTTGGTATCAGCGCCGGCGCTGGACAGGAAAATGTTGCGCGCGGAGGCGATCTGCGACGGTGGCGGCCCGGTGAGTTGAGAGGGGACCAAGGGGGCGAGCGGGGAGCTCGACGAGGTCTGCTGCTGGGCAGACAAGGTAAGAGGAAGGCAGACAGAAAGGAGGATTGCAGTGCGTCGCAGGGCGGGGGTATTCATGGGTCTAGCCTCGGGTCAAGCGGCTAGTGCGCCGGCCTGCCTGATGGAAAGATACGGATGCCGAGTGTCGCGAGACGCGCGCGGAAAATATTTATTTATGGTGGGAGTTAGTTGTGACTAGTCGGGCGTGGCCTCAGAAATGTGGTCGATGATGACCATCCGGACAGGCCCCTGGCCGCTTTCTACGCGGATGCCAAGTTGGTCCTTCAACGCACGCATAAAAGTGGGCGCGCCTGCGTCATCTGCTTCCAGGTTGCTGAGGAGGTTTGCCGGGACGAACTCAAGCGTGAGATCGTATTTTCCGGCCAGACCGGTCGCATCGATGACCGGATGGGTGCCGAGCTCGTTATGGTCGCCGATATTAGCCAGCGACGTTCCCGCTGCTGCCATAGTCGTGTCGGTGATCTCAACGTGCAACACGTTCCCGGGCAGATAGTACCAGATGAAGCCGCAGTGAGCCACCGGCGGCTTATCGGGGTCTGGTGCGTTACCGGTGGCCAGGTTTTCCTGCGTTGCGCAAGTCGCTCCTGCCGGATGCGGTTTAAGGTTTGGCCCCAAAGTGCCGGGCTTGTTCATGATCAGTTTGTTCACCACGCCATCTCTGGTGAACTCGTGAACTTGCAGGCTGAATCGCTCGGCCAGCATGGTCTGCATCATCTCTCTCAACTGGTCGCGGGTCGGTTCTCCCTCCGCGCGGAAGTTTACAGAGTAGACCTTCTTTTTTGTCCATTCCGGCTGCTTCTGGAACGTTGCCAGAGCCTCGCTGTTCTGCATCCGGTAGGCGTACCCGATGAACATGTTGACCGGAGCCACCATCTTCTGCACCCCGAGAATTCGGGTCTGCCTGTCTCGCATAGATGCCGGTGCGAACGCATAGGTTCCGGGTAGCGCGGGCTTGACCGATACAACCGAGAATGCCAGCGGGGTCACTTTGTGGCCCTCTTCAGTGGGCGCGATAGGAGGGGTTTGAGCGCCCATGCTCGCGCAAGAGCCGAGGATAAGCGTGAGCGCTCCAGCTCCAAGGCGCAAGGCTGGAACCGTCATGAAGGTCCTTTCAGCTTCTGTCGTTGTTTGCTGAGGTAAGGACGGTCTATGGCGGAAATAGACGCTATGCTGAGCTGCAATTCTCTACTTAGGAGCCCTTATCTCCTTTCATCTGCACGGTGATGGGCGGCAGGCTGACGATGTCATACGTGCTGCTGGCGATGCCAATGCCGTACCTATCGAAGCCGGCAAGCATCTGGCGAAACATTGTGTCCTTGATGTCGCGGATGCCGTGGTCGCGCACGATGAAGCGCACCGTAAGCTCGATCCAGTTGTCGGTGAGCCGGTAGAAGACCTTCGGGGTCAGGTCCTGCGGGTTGATGGAAAACTTGGTGTAGAGCTGGTCGAGCTCTGGCTGGGCAAGGTCTTCGATCTTTAGCGTATTTGCCTTGGCGACTTCGAGCATGACTTCTTCTGCATGCACGCGGTCAGCGGTGTAGGTGATGGGCAGATGGATTTCTTCCCAGATGAATTTGAAGTCGCGGGTGTAGTTGTAAACGGGCGAATCGAAAATCATGGAGTTGGAAACGGAGACGATGCGGCCCGTAAACTGCCGTGACTGGACCCACATACCGGGGTCTGAGCCGGCGGAAACCGAGGGCGGCTGGCCCATCTCCATGATGGTGGTCTGGATGAAGTTGAGCGCGATGACGTCGCCGCGAACGCCGCCCATGGTGATACGGTCGCCGACCGTGAAATTGTTAGTCGACAAGATGGTGTAATAGCCCGCGATGGACGTGACAAATTTCTGCAGCGCAAAGGCCAGGCCGGCGGAGGCAAGGCCGATGCCCGTGGCGAGACGCGCAGGATTATCAAACCAGATGCTGAGCACGCCTACCAAAACCAGGATCGCGACCAGCATGTTGATGGCCTGACGAAACCAGAATGAAGGCACTGGATTCCAACGCTTGGGCACGTTGCGCACCGCGGCTCGGAACCCCGCTGCGAGCAGCAGGACAAGAGTCAAATAGATGACCGTGATGATGGCTTTATGCAGATTGATCGCATCGAGCCCGACCATGGTGATGCCAAAAATGCGTAGAGCGTGATCGGGGCCGACGAACTCGACAAACTTGTTCATGACGGTGTGATGCAGGTGCGTGTGGATTTACCGCTTGGCAAAGCCGGCGGCGATGATGTCGGCGGGTTCCAGCGCGTCGTCCTTGCCTTCCAGATGCTCGTCCGTGCCTTCTCCTAAACCGCCGAAACGCCGCTCGCGCTGCTGGTAGTTGTGAATCGCTTCAAGCAGGTGGATCCCACGGAAATCAGGCCACAGGCGGTCCGTGACGAAGATTTCTGCGTAGGCTATCTGCCAGAGCAGGAAGTTCGAGATGCGCTGCTCGCCAGAGGTACGAATCACCAGATCCGGGTCAGGCATGTGCGCGGTGTAGAGGGCCTCTGTGATCTGCGGCTCGTCGATGCGCGACTCGAGCCCATCGACCTCAAGCAGGTCTTCAAGGGAGCAGCCACGTTTGCGGGATTCGGCGATAAGGTGGGTGAGAACTTTGCGGGTAGCATCGACTATTTCCGTACGGGAGCCATAATTCAGCGCGAGGGTCAAAGTAGTACCGGTGTTTCGCCCGGTCTCTTCCTGAGCCCACTGCATAGTGTCCTGGATCTCCTGCGGGAGCTCCCGGGTGCGGCCAATGTAGGCCATGCGAACGTTGTTGTCGTTCATGCGCTTGACGTTGCCGACGAGGTAGCTTTTGAGCAGCTTCATCAAAAAGCTGACCTCTGCCTTCGGCCGGCGGAGATTGTTTTCAAGCGAAAAAGCGTACAAAGTCAGCCACGGCAGGTCGATCCGGGATGCAGTTTCGACGACAAATTGGACCGATTCCGCGCCCTGCTGGTGACCCAGAAAGCGCTTGAGTGCGCGCTTGCCGGCCCAGCGGCCGTTGCCATCCATAATGATGGCGACATGTTGCGGGACGCGCCCGGGATCGAGCTGCGCGTAAACAGCGGCTTCTTCCGGGGAAAGTTCACCGAGACGCTTCGGACGGGCTTTGGGTGTGGTGCTCATGGCGCGGCTGCGAAGGACCCCTCGTAATGCTTCAGTAAGCATACTAGGTGCGGGCGCTGTTGAGAGCCAACGGTAAAAATAAACTTTGCATTGCAAAGTGGAGTAGCTGAAGCCCGGAGGTGGGGAGCCGGGTTGCTGAGATTATGCCTCGACTTATCTCAAGTGCAAAGGCGACTGCAAAAGCAGATCCCCTGGGAGATCACGACCAAGTTGCAAAGACGGTGAGGAGAGGGCCGCACTCCTTTGAGTGCGGCCGGAGGTTTGCTGCGGCTGCTGCTACGCGGTGCGCCTTCTGCCCTGTGCCAGCTCGCGCACGTGGTTCAGGAAGATGCTGCGCTGCAGCGAGTCCAGTTGATTGGTGTACTGGGCGATTTCGGCCAGGAACGGATCGTTCATCAGCATGGCGGTCTCGTTGGAGTGGCGCGTGGGCGCGTCGCGCAGCAGTGCGGAAATTTCCACCTCAAGCGCACGTGCCAGGCGGTCCAGCGAGTTCAATGTGGGCATCGCCTTGCCGTTTTCGATCTTCGAGATATACGTCCGCGGCACACCCATGCGGGCGGCAAGCTGCCGCTGCGAGAGGTTGCGAACGTGGCGAAGATCGCGCACGGCGGTAGCGACCTGGGGACCCTGTTCTACGGCGGGCGCGGCTGCGACCATGGTGATCACGGCTGCGATCGGGGTCGGTTTTTCGACCTCAAGCGACTTTTTGCAGCGCCGGCAGTTAGGGGTGGCGGTGCGAAATTGCACCAGCTTGCAGTGGTCGCAGCGCAGGACCTCGCGTGCGGCTTCTGCCTGGCCGAAAGGCGCCATCATAGTTGCCATAATTGTGTGTAGCGGGCGGGGGCCAGAGCAAGGTCCGCAGCGCTGGCGTCCGATAACGGAAACCTGCGATGTGCCTAGACTGACACTGGGTATCGGGTGAGTCAAGGGGAATCGCCTGCGATACCCCCGAAAAAACCTAAGTCCTCGGCAAGAATGCCTAAGTTGAACCAGGGTAGTAAACATGGGGGTGGGTGGGGTTCAAGTTTAGGATTAGGTTTCTGCAGCTTTCGGTCGGCTGCATACGGCTTTGGAGGGGGAAATGATGCGGGAAGAAGCGTTGGCGTTGATGCAGGAATGGACCGCAGGGGAAAGTTTGCGTAAGCACGGGCTCGGAGTTTCGTTTTGCTGCGAGGCTTATGGGCGTATAGAGGCTTCGCGGACGGGCGCTGACGTTGAAGCAATGGCAGACCTGTACGCCGCGACTGGGCTGCTGCACGATTTTGACTATGAGAAGTACCCCACGCCGGCCGAGCATCCGTTTGTGGGTGTCGCTTACCTGCGCGAACATGGCTGGCCGGAGGAGATGTTGCACGCAATCCTGGCGCACGCCGACTACAGCGGCGTGAAGCCGGAAAGTCATCTTGACCGGACGCTGTTTGCTTGCGATGAACTGGCGGGATTTCTGACGGCTTGTGCGCTGGTGAAGCCTTCGAAGTCGATTGCGGAGGTGGAGGCGAAGGGCGCGGTGAAGAAGATGAAGGGCAAGGGATTTGCCCGGGCAGTCAAGCGGGAGGACATGACGCTGGGGGCGGAGTTGCTGGGGGTGGCGCTTGAGGAGCACGTGGGGAATTGTTTGAGGGCGATGCAGGCGCGGGCGGGGGAGTTGGGGCTGTAAGCGGTTCGGACAGAGTTTGAAGAGGTAGTCGCGGTATTCACAAGTCTTCTATCGGACAGATCGTGCGACAGCAATTATGCTTGTCAAATATGCAGATCTTATCGGTACTCTTACTCTGGGCTAATGGCTTGTATTTCGGTTTTATGCTCGTTGTAAGCGTTCGTAATCTGCGTCAGCCTGAAAGCGAAGCTCAACAAAAAGATGCCGTAGCAAACGGCTTCATGTCGGCTTGGCAATTATTAGGTACTTTGATCGTTGTGTTGGCCGACAGAAGCCTATTTCACCTAATCTGGTGGTACCCGCTAGGTCTAGTCGCATACTCGATCTTTTTTCAGGTTATAGTGCGCCGCTAAATCCCGAGAGTATTATTTCGCTCAGGTATCGAATTACTCCAAAGCATTACTTGGCTCGTATGTTTAGCTTTCTGCAAAAGCTCTTCGTTTCGCTAGCGATGAAATATAGAGTGAATAATCGTCTAGTTGCAGCCGCGGAGAACGAGGAGCCAGGCCAGCGACAGGACGATGGAGCCGGCGATGCCGAAGCCGATAAGGGAGCCTCTTTGGTTGCCGGGGGATTGGCTGCGGCCTCGGCTGTTTTGCTTAGGGTCGAGCGGGTTGTAGCTGACGGGGATGCGTTCGTTCTGGGGGATGGCGATGGGGGATTGGAACTCGTCCGAGTAGAGGTGGCCGTGTGCGTAGTAGTCGAAGGTGATGCGGAACTTATCCTGCGTCTGGATGCCGAGGGTGAAGGTGTTCATGCGCGCAAACTGGTAGCGGCAGGTGGTGACGGTGGCTGTAGTGGCGATCCAGTGGGGGTCGGCGGGCATGGCTAGAAGGATTTGATGCGAGGGATGTTGTGCGCGGCGAGGTCTGCGTTGGTAGCGGCGACGGAGCCGGGCAGGTCGACGGGCCGGCAGGCGTCTTCGAGGACGATGGTTTCAACGCCTAGCTGCTTGCCATCGACGGCAGAGAAGCGGATGCAGAAATCGTAAGCCAGCCCGGCGAGGAAGAGGCGGGTCAAGCCGCGCTCGCGCAGGTAGCCGGCGAGACCGGTTGGGGTGGTGTGGTCGTTTTCGCGGAAGGCGGAGTAGCTATCGATGTGCCGGCGGAAGCCCTTGCGGAGGATGAGCTCGGCGTGGGGAACTTGGAGCGCGGGGTGCAGGGCGGCGCCTTCCGTGTGCTGCAGGCAGTGATCGGGCCATAGGGTCTGGGTGCCGTAGCGGGCCTCGATCGTTTGGTAAGGCTGCTTGCCGTGAGTGGTGGCGAACGAAATATGCTGCGCAGGGTGCCAGTCCTGGGTAAGCAGAACGTGGTCGAAGCGCTGGACGAGGGCGTTGATGACGGGAAGAACTTCATCGCCGCGTGTGACGGCCAGCTTGCCGCCCGGCATGAAGTCGGGTTGCAGGTCGATGAGGAGGAGGGCGTCGGTTTGTTGATTGATTTGCATTGTGCTGAGTGGTCAGATGCAATGCAGATCCCCTTCGGGGGATGACAAATGGATGGCAGACGCGCTTATTTTAGAGGCTCATTCGCCCTGATCATTTCGCGAATGAGTGGGTTGAGCACAGGCTTGTCTGGGCTGATCTGGTAGGTGGCGCGAAGCATTTCGTGGGGCTCCGCGAGGAGGGCTTTATCTTCGCTGTAGAGGGTGAGGAGCGGCTGGCCGAGCTCGATATGGTCGCCAAGTTTTGCGTGAACTTCAATGCCGGCGTGGGCGCTTACGGGGTCGCCTGGCTTCGCGCGGCCCGCGCCAAGCCGCTGCACGGCCCAGCCAACCTGGGTGCAATCCATGGAGGTGAGGTAGCCGGTACGCTCGGCCAGCAGCAGCCTGGAGCTGCGTGGTTGGTGGAAGGCGGCGGGATTATCGAGCACGGAAATGTCGCCGCCTTGGGCCTGGACCATCTGGCGGAAGGCTTGGAAAGCCTGACCATTGAGGAGTAGCTCGTCGGCCTGCTTTGCGCCCGCTTCCGGTGTTGCCGCGTGGCCGCTGAGGTGCAGCATCCAGCCGGCGAGGATGTTTGTCAGCTCCACCAGATCTCGGCTTTGCGGGTGGCGTTGACCGGGCGTGCGCGCCTGCAGGACGTCAATACATTCAAGCACTTCCAGCCAGTTTCCGGCGTAGCGGCCCAGTGGCTCATCCATCTGGGTCAGCAGCGCGACGGTGCGGGTGCCGGAGGCCTCGCCCGTGGCCACCATAAGATTGGCGAGGCATTTTGCGTCGTCATAGTGCTTCATGAAGGCGCCGCTGCCGGTCTTTACGTCGAGGACGAGCGCGTTCAGGCTTTCGGCGAGCTTCTTGCTCATGATGCTGGCGGTGATCAGGTAGGGGGACTCGACGGTGCCGGTGTGATCGCGCAGGGCGTACAGGATGCGGTCGGCGGGAACGAGCTTTGGCGTCTGGCCGATCATGGCGGCGCCGCACTGGCGCAGAACCTGCTCAAAACGCGCGAGCGACAGCTGGGTGTCAAAGCCGGGGATGGTTTCGAGCTTGTCGAGCGTTCCGCCGGTGTGGCCCAGCGAACGGCCGGAAATCATGGGTACGCAGATGCCGGGGATCCCCGCCACGGTAGGAGCCGCCAGCCCTGCAGCGGCGAGAATTGGCGCTATAAGGATTGAGGTTTTGTCGCCGACTCCGCCAGTGGAATGCTTGTCCACCGTGAAGGTTTGGAGCGGCGTGGCGTCAAACACCTCGCCCGAGTAGCGCATGGCAGCCGTCAGCGCGGCGAGCTCCGCAGTATTCAGCCCACGTTGAAAGACAGCCATCAGGAATGCCGCTATCTGGGCGTCAGTGACGGGTGGCGTTTGCTCTACGACTGCTTTGACGAACGCCTGGATTTCACGATCGGACAGCACCAGGCCGTCGCGCTTGTGCAGGATCACGTCCAGGGGATGAATCATGCCGTGGCCAGCTTGAAAGCGCCGGGCAGCAGCTCTGCGACGCTGCAGCTTTCAACTGCGCCGCCCTGGCCCGGGTAGAAGACGCGCGCTTCTGCGGGGGCGAACTCGGCGATGGTCTGGCGGCAGCCTCCGCAGGGCTGGCAGGCGGTGGCGGCCAGGTTGTGCACGGCGACTGCGCGCAGGCGGATGCCGGGGCCAAACTGGGCGACGGCGCGCGCAATGGCGGTCTGTTCTGCACAGCAGGTAAGCCGGTAGGAGGCGTTTTCAACGTTGCAGCCGGTAACGATTTCGCCAGACTCCAGCAGGACTGCGGCGCCCACATAGAAGCGGCTGTACGGCGCGTAGGCCTGGTGGGCGGCGGCTTCTGCCTGGCGTTGCAATTCTGCCTGCTGATCCTGCGTGAGCGCGAGCGATGACATGATGTGCCGAGGGTAGAGCGTCGCTGCCGCCAATGCAAGCCGGCGCATTGGCGACACTGATGCTGAGCGCCCGCGCTGACGATAGAAGCAGCATGGCACACCGAGACGCCGAATACGCCGTTTTGCGCGAGCGAGTGGTCGCACCCGCAGCCGAGGGCACGGGCGCGCGGCATGATTCGCTGTTCGAACCCAGGCTTACGGGCCTTTCACGCCTGGCTCTGGCGGCGAGCCTGGAAGGTCTGGTCTCCGTGCTGCGCAAAGCTCAACCGGAACACCTGCAGCGTGCAGTGATCGAAGGCAAGACAGTCAGCGAGACGAGTTTTTTTCGCGATGAGCAGCCCTTTGAAGTGCTGCAGACGCACGTGCTGCCACGGCTGATCGCGGGGCGTCGCAGAGAGCGGCGGCTGCGGATTTGGAGTGCGGCTTGCTCGACCGGGCAGGAGGCGTACAGCCTTGCGTTGCTGTTGGTGGATGGCTTTGCGGAGCTCGCAGACTGGGATGTGAAAGTGATCGGTACCGACGTCTCGGTCAAGGCAATTGCTTACGCGCGCGAGGGCTTGTACCGTCGCTGCGAAACAGAGCGAGGGCTGCCGCTGTCCATGCGGGATCGCTACTTTGCGCGGACCGGGGAAAGCTTCCGCGTATGCGAGGAACTTCGGCGAATCTGCGAATTCCAGGTAGCTGATCTGGGCGATCCGATGCCAGAGATGCCCGTCTTCGACCTGATCCTGCTGCGCAATGTGTTGTTTTACCTGCCACCCGGGGAACGCAGTTGCGTATTTGCGACAGCGCACCGGCATCTGGCCCCCAAGGGCGTGCTGATGCTGGGCGACGCGGAGCAGGCTGAAGACTTTACGCATTTATTCACCCCGGGGACGGGCCCGGAATGGTACTTCTATCGCCCGGTACTGACGTTGTAGGGCGTCACTTGCATCTTACGGAAGTGGCCTTGGCGCGTGGCGGCGCAGAGGCTCTATGCTGAGGTGCAATGGCAAGGAAGAAGGCAGTCGCGAAGACGCTGGTTGAGCCGCAGGCTGTCGCGGTCAACCACGCAGGTCTTGAAGCCGCGGGCGTGGGTACGGTGGCCGGTGCGGAGGCAGCTCTGGCGCTGTTTCATCCGGTCACGGCAGAGTGGTTTCGGCAGGTATTTGATGGGCCCACGGCACCGCAGATTGAAGGCTGGCCGGCGATCTCGCGGGGCGAATCAACGCTGATCCTGGCACCTACCGGCACGGGAAAAACGCTTACGGCGTTCCTTTGGTGTCTTGATCGGTTGATGTTGCGTACGCCGCCAGAAGCGCAGGGCAAGGGCTGCCGCGTGCTGTATCTTTCGCCGCTAAAGGCTCTGGCTGCAGACGTGGAACGCAATCTGCGCTCGCCGCTGGCCGGCATCGCCAACCTGGCCAAGAAGGAAGGCGTGGCGCACCGCCAGCCGACGATCAGCGTGCGTACCGGGGACACGTCGCAGAAGGATCGCGCGTACTTCAACCGGCACGGCGCGGACATCCTGATCACGACTCCGGAGTCGCTTTACCTGATGCTGACATCCAAGGCGGGCGAGCAGTTGCGCACCGTCGAGACGGTCATTATCGATGAGATTCATGCGCTGGTGCCGTCAAAACGCGGGGCACACATGGCGTTGTCGCTGGAGCGGCTGGAGGCTCTGGTGGCGGCGTCGCGGCCAGGTGCGCGGCTGCAGCGTATTGGTCTATCTGCAACGCAGCGACCGCTTGAAGAGGTGGCTCGCTTTCTTGGTGGCGCGGACACATTCGGGGCTGCCGCCACGCCATCTGCATCGCTGCTTTTGACCGCGAACGTCGAGGGGGAAGTGCCGGCGGCGTTGATGGATGTGGCTCGTGACGAGGGGGAAGTGAGTAGTGGCGGCCCACGCTTTCGGCCGGTCACGATCGTGAATGCCGGCGCGCGCAAGGTGCTGGATTTGCGAGTGGAAGTGCCAGTAGAGGACATGGCCAAGCTGGGCGCGATCCAGGAGCAGCCGTCGGGGCCGGCGTCGCAGGGGCCCAAGCGAACGAGCATCTGGCAAAGCATTCATCCGCGGCTGCTCGAGATTATTCGCGAGCGTACCTCGACGCTTATCTTTGTGAATGCGAGGCGCGTTGCTGAGAGGCTCGCCGGGGCGCTGAATGACCTCGCCGGTGAGCCGATTGCGCGTGCGCACCACGGCTCGTTGGCTGCCGCGCAAAGGAGTGAGATTGAAGAACTGCTCAAGGCCGGGCGCATCCGCGCGCTGGTGTGCACCTCGTCGCTTGAGCTGGGCATTGACATGGGTGCGATCGATCTGGTCATCCAGATTGAGGCGCCGCCATCCGTCGCGAGTGGCATGCAACGCATTGGGCGCGCGGGGCACCAGGTTGGCATGCCGTCCAACGGAATTATCTTCCCTAAATACCGTGCGGATCTGATCGCTTGCGCTGCGGTTACGCGCGCGATGCACGAAGGCCATGTGGAGTCCACGCGCTTCCTGCGCAACCCGCTGGACGTGCTCGCGCAGCAGATGGTCGCGGTGATTGCGCATCCGCCCATGCCGCCTGTGGAGCCGGTCAAAAAGAAGCGCGGCAAGGTGGTGGAGGAGGACGTTGAAGAGAGCGTTGGGATCTCGTATGCAGAGCTGCTGGCTCTGATTCGATCGACGGCAAACTATGCAGCGCTGAGCCAGGGCGTGTTCGATGGCGTGCTCGATATGCTCGCCGGGCGCTATCCTTCGGATGAGTTTGCGGAGCTTCGGCCACGCATTACGTGGGACCGCACAACGAACTATCTGACGCCTCGCAAGGGTGTAAAGAAGATCGCAATTTTGAACGGCGGAACCATTCCCGACCGCGGTTTGTATGGCGTTTTCCTCGCCGGCACCGGGGGCAAGCCGGTGAGGGTTGGTGAGCTCGATGAGGAAATGGTCTTCGAGCAGAGGACCGGCGACACGTTCATCCTGGGCGCTTCTACGTGGCGGGTGGAGGAGATCACGCACGATCGTGTACTTGTCTCACCCGCGCCTGGGGACCCCGGGAAGATGCCTTTCTGGCATGGCGATCAGGCGGGGCGCCCGCTTGAGTTTGGCCGGCGCATTGGCGCACTCGTGCGTGGTCTGCGCGACATGCCACGCTCGGTGGCGATCACCACGTTGACTGCCGAGCATGACCTGGATCCGCAGGCGGCAGAGAACGTGATGCGCTATCTCGCTGACCAGGAGATCGCCTCCACCCACGTGCCGGACGACCGCAATATCGTTGTCGAGCGCGTGCGCGATGAGCTGGGCGACTGGCGCGTGTGCGTGCTGACGCCCTTCGGCTCCAAGATTCACGCGCCCTGGGCGATGGCTGTTACCGCGCGCATCCGCGCGAACAGCGGGCCAGAAGTTGAAACGATGTGGAGCGAGGACGGCTTTGTGCTGCGCTTCCCGGAATCGGACGAGCCGCCAACGGTCGACCATATTCTGCTTGAGCCTGAAGAGGCAGCCGAGCTGGTGCTTCGGCAGCTTGGTTCAACTGCACTCTTTGCCGCTAAATTTCGTGAGTCTGCAAGCCGCGCGTTGCTGCTGCCACGTCGTCGCGCGGATGGCCGCACACCGCTCTGGCAGCAGCGCAAACGCGCGTATGATCTGCTTTCCGTCGCCTCGCGCTATGCTTCCTTTCCGATCTTGTTGGAGGCTTACCGCGAGTGCCTGCGTGACGTCTTTGACATGCCGGCGCTCATGGAAATTCTGCGCTCGATTGGTGCGCGCACGTTGCGTGTGCACACCGTGGACTCACGCACGCCGTCACCTTTTGCAGCCGCACTCTTGTTCAGCTACGTCGCCAATTACATTTACGATGGCGACGCACCACTGGCCGAACGCAGGGCTCAGGCGCTATCGATCGATCAGGATCAGCTGCGCGAATTAATGGGCGATGCGGACCTGCGTGAGCTGCTCGATCTGGGTGCGATTGAAGAGACCGAAGAGCAACTGCAATGCCTTGCTGAAACCTACAAGGCGCGGTCCATGGATGGCGTCCATGACCTGCTGCTCAAGCTCGGGGACCTGCGCCGGGATGAGCTGCTGGCGCGCTGCGTGTCGCCTGAAATTGCATTGACGGCGGAGCGTCTGCGCAAAAGTTTAAGGATCATCGAAGTATCGATTGGCGGTGAAAAACGACTCATCGCCGTAGAGGATGCAGGCCGTTATCGCGACGCACTTGGCGTGCCTTTGCCCCCCGGTTTGCCCACTGCTTTCCAGGTGGCCGTGCCGGATGCCGCACTTGATTTGCTGCGGCGCTTTGGTCGAACGCACGGGCCGTTCGTTACCGCGGAAGTCGCAAAGCGCTTCGGCCTGGCGACGGAATCAGCTGAGGCTATCCTCAATCGGCTTGTGCAATCCGGACGCATTGTGGAAGGCGGCTTCCGCCCTGGCGGGCAGCATCGCGAGTGGTGCGATCACGAGGTGCTACGCACCATCCGGCGCAAGTCGCTCGCGCGTTTACGCAAAGAAGTGGAGCCCGTGGAGCAGGCAACGCTGGCACGGCTGTTCACGCGCTGGCAGGGAGTGATCCAGCCGCGACGCGGTTTGGACGCGCTGCTCGACGTGATAGAAAACCTGCAGGGCGCGCCGATTCCCGCATCGATGCTCGAAGCAGAAGTACTCCCCGCGCGGCTTTACGGCTACAAGTCAGCTGACCTGGACACGTTGATTGCAGCGGGTGAAGTGGTCTGGTGTGGGCTGGAGCCGATCGGCGAAAAAGATGGGCGCATCGCGCTCTACCTGGCGGAAAAGCTCCCCATGCTGTGGCCGGTTGGACGCTCCACCGAAGCCGACCCCAGCCCTACGACCGAGCGCGAAAACGCTATCATCGCGCACTTGCGTGAACGCGGCGCAAGCTTCTTCCAGGACCTGCACGATGGCACCGGCGGCGGCTACCCGGGGGAGACGCTTGAGTCCATCTGGAACCTCGTGTGGCGTGGCTTGCTAACCAACGACGCGCTACACGCACTACGCGCATACGGAGACCGCAGCACCAACGATCGCGCCTTCCGCGATGGCAAAGCCAAGCCCCAGCGCAGGGTTCACACGCAGACCGGCTTCCGCTCGCGGCGCACCACGCCACCCACCGCGCAGGGCCGTTGGTCGCTGAACACGGTCGCATTTGAGACCGGCCGCAACCCGACCGAGTGGTCGCACGCCATTGCACAGCAACTGCTCACGCGCTATGGTGTCGTCTTCCGAGAGACCGCCCACGCAGAGGGTTTGCCCGGCGGCTTCTCCGCGATCTACGACGTGATGAAGGCGCTTGAAGAGTCCGGCCGTGTGCGTCGCGGATATTTTGCTGCGGACCTGGGTGCCACGCAATTTGCGATGCCGGCTGCAGTCGATCTGCTGCGCAGCCTGCGCGTGCACCTTGAAGGGGACAAGTCGGAGATGCTGATGCTGGCCGCGACCGATCCCGCAAATCCCTATGGCAATCTGCTGAAATGGCCGGCCGGCGGGGACGCTGCTTCCTCGCTCCAGCGCAGCGTGGGCGCGCGCGTGATTTTATGTGATGGCTCGCTTATTGCATACCTGCGCCGCGCGAATCCCAATGTCCAGGTCTTCCTGCCGGAAGAAGAGCCGGCGCGCACGCAGGCCGCTAAATCGCTGGCGGAGTTCCTCGTCGGCGAGGCCCAGCGAGCGGGCGGCATGCTGCTCACCAGCCTGAACGGCACGTCTATCCATGAGCACGCACTGGCGCGCGTCTTCCTTGATTCCGGCTTTGTTGCAGCGCCCATTGGCTTCAACGTTCGCCGCGTACTTCCTCAGTTGCCAGCCGCGGCCGCAGCGCCGGTCGTCTAAAACATCTGCCGCAATTTCGTCATCTTACGGCTTGAGGAAGCATTTTGAAGCAGCCCGCAGCAGATACGGAAAACAGGTGGCAGGCGAGCTCGATGACGCGGGCCAGCGTCGGTCTGGGCGTGATTGTCATTCTGCTTGGCGTGCTCGTTCTGGTGGGCTGGTACCTGGGAAATGCTTCCATCACCGCGATCGTTCCCGGCAAAGCGACCATGAAGGCGAACACCGCTCTGTGTTTCGTACTCTCTGGTCTGGCGCTCCTGTTACGCGTCGCCGCCGGCAGGTCGGCGCGATTCACTATCGTGGTGCTGGCCGGGCTGGCTGGCCTGATTGGCGGCCTTACCCTTCTGGAGTCTCTCAGCCACGTTTCGTTCGGCATCGATCAACTTCTGTTCGCGGACCCGGCCTCGCCCATCAAACCTGGCCGCATGGCCTACATCACGTCAATCAACTTCATTCTCTGCGCCGTGTCTCTGGGGTTCGCAGACATGCAGCAACGCTGGGCGCGGCGGCTTTCAAATGGAGCCGCGTTCGTAGTTTTAGGTGCGTCTTACGCCAGCATTGTGGCGTATCTTTTCGGTGTACCCATGCTCTACGGCGGCTCGCTGGACGTGAGCAATGTGTCCATGGCGATCCACACTGGTGCCGGCTTTTTGCTGGTCTCGCTCGGCATCCTGGCGGCGGACACGCGCTCTCGTCTCGCCACCTTACTGCGCCGCGCGGAAGACGGCAGCACCTTGTTACGGAGACTGGTCCTACCCATGGTATTGCTGCCCGTGGTGCTGGGCTGGCTATACCTTTTGCCGGTCATGGATTTCGGCGGCGCACGTTTGGGCATGGCGTTGCTGGCCATGACTTCCGCTGTCGCGGGCACCGTGGTGCTGGTCCTGCAGGCGCAATACCTGAACCGTGGAGAAGTGCAGCGCAAGCGCACCGCGTACCTGCTGAGGGAAAGTGCTGCGGAAGTCGCACGCAGCGAGCAGGAACTACGCCTCGTGACCGATCACCTGCCCGCGTTGCTAAGCTACGTAGGCCTGGATGGGCGCTTCCTCCGCCTCAACCGGACCTATGAGCTGTGGTACGGAAAGACGACGGAAGAGCTCGTCGGGCAGCGCGTCGCAGACCTGCTGGGCGAAGATTATTGGCAGCGTACGGAGCAGTACCGTGCTCGTGCCCGCGCTGGGGAGACCATCAGCTTTGAGGATATCTATCCCGCGCCCACTGGGGATCGTCACGTGCAGATCACCTACGCACCGGACCTCGATGAAGACGGCCAGATCCGCGGACTGGCCAGCATGGTGCTCGACGTGGAGGAGCGCGTCAAAACAGAAGCCGCGCTGCGCCAAAGTGAAAAGCTGGCCGTGGTTGGGCGTCTCGCCAGCTCCATTGCACACGAGATCAACAACCCGCTGGAAGCCGTCACCAACCTGCTCTACCTGAGCGGGGAGGAGGTTCGCGGAGAGCAGCGCGGGCCCCTGGCAGAGTACATCGCGCTGGCGCAGTCCGAGCTCGCACGCGTAACTCACATCGTGACTCAGACTCTGCGCTTTCACCGCCAGTCCACCTCCGCCGTGCTGTGTTCGCTATCCGGTTTGATCGAGCCCGTGCTGGTCCTGCACGGTGGCAGGTTGCATGCCTCCGGGGTCGTCGTGGAGAAGGACTATGCGCCTGACGATGAGGTGCTTTGCCGCGATGGTGAGGTGCGCCAGGTGCTCGCCAATTTGATCGGCAACGCAATCGATGCGATGCCGCGCGGCGGGCGCCTGCTGCTGCGCACCCATCGTGTTGATGGCGGCGTCGCGATTGTCGTAGCGGACACCGGCTCTGGAGTTTCCGCACAAACGCGCGAAAAACTTTTCCAACCCTTCCATACGACCAAAGGTGCCACCGGCAGCGGCCTTGGCTTATGGGTCTCGAAAGAGATCGTCGACCGCCACCGGGGCTGTATCGCGCTGCGCAGCATGGCCGGCCAGGGTACCGTTTTCCGGGTATGGCTGCCGCACCACGCGGCCGGGGATGCCTCTCTGTAGTAACGCCGGGTTCGCTCAATTTCCTCAGGTAACGCACGGCGCAGAGCGATACTGGAAGTATGTATAAGTGGCTGGTTTCGCTCTGTCTCTTCGCTTCATTCGGCGCTGCAAAGGCCCAGGGGCGGCTCTTGCTGGATGAAGAGCAGGCACGCAAGAATCTGCTGGTTTCTAAGGCTCCCGTCGTGGCGAAAGAGGCTCGCCGCTCCGGGAAGGTCGTGCTGCTGGTGCAAATCGGCCCGGATGGCCGTGTGACTTCCGCAAAGGTCGATACAGGGCCTACCGTCCTGCGCGATCCGGCGCTCGATGCAGTCAAGCAGTGGCGCTTCAAGCCCTTCACCGTGCATGAAGAAAAGGTCACCGCCAGCACCAAGCTCACGATCGACTTCGGTGCGCCGGCGGCTGTCGCCACGTTGAAAGCTCCACCGCCCGCAACGCCGAAAGCCTTACCGCCCCCAGCCGTGGCAGTTGCGACTCCAACTCCGCCTCCGGTTGATCAAGCCCTGCAGCAATTCCAGGCGACTGAGGAGCAATGCCGCACGCTGGTGGCCGCGCACGCCGAGCCCGCCGAGCAAGCCAAAGCCTGCCGCGCCGCTGCCGATCAGTCCAAAACTCTCACCAGCGCCAATCGCTTCCTGCTGCAGCGTTCTGCCGATGTTTACGCCGCCACCGCCCTGATGCGGACGGACGATCTAAAGCTCGCCGTCGCCTACGGTACCAAGGCGATTCAGGTTGTCGCGGAAGGCCATGACGACGACTCCGGCGCCAGCGCTGCCTACACCGTTCGCGGCCAGGCGAGGGCGTTCGCAGGCGATCTGCCCGGCGCGGACGCCGATCTCACCAAGGCCGAGGCCTTTGAGCGCATGGTCGTCACCGCCGCCGCGGGTAAGGCAGAAGAGCCCTCCGCCCACGCCGCCTTGAAGAATCTGCTCCTGTTCCACGCACAGTTGCTCAAGGCTTTGAAGCAGACGGACAAGGCGCAAGCTAAGACCGCGGAGGCAGCAGCTCTGTAGCTTGAGGCGACGCACCTGACCGGCTTCGTCATGCATCCAATGTCGTATGCCTGAAGGCGACACAATCTATCGATCGGCCCGAGCTTTGCGCCGCGCAATTGAGGGCAAAATCTGCACCGGTTTCGATACCGGGCTGGCCCCGCTGGCGCGCGTGAACGACGACACGCCCTTAGCCGGACGTGTCATTGAAAAGGTCGAATCGCGCGGCAAATGGCTGCTGATCCACTTTTCTGGCGACCTGATCCTCGTCACGCACATGCTCATGTCCGGCAGCTGGCACCTGTACCGCACGGGCGAGCGCTGGTGGATGGGCCGCGACCGCATGCGCGCCGCCATCACTACTGCGGATTGGCAGGCAATCGCCTTCAACGTACCCATCGCGGAGTTCCACACGGCCCGCTCGCTCGAGCGCTATTCGCAGATACCGAAGCTCGGCATCGATGCCCTCTCTGAAGGCTTCACGGTGGAAAAAGGCGTCGCCGCACTGAAGACGTACGGCGCTGAACACCCGGATGCGGAGATCGCCGTCGTGCTGCTGAATCAGCGCGTCATTGCGGGTCTCGGCAACGTATACAAGAGTGAAGTTGCGTATGCGGCCTGCGTGAATCCGTTCCGCGCCATGTCCACCATTACGGACCGCGAAATGGAGATCATGGCGGAGGTCTCGCAGAAGTGGCTGAAGGTGAACGTGCTTGACGGCGCGGGCGACGGCATTGTGACCTATAGTGGCAACCGGCGCACCACAGGCTCATCCGATCGCACTGAGCGGCTGTTTGTTTACGGCCGGCAAGGGCAGGAATGTCGTCGCTGCGGCTCGCTGGTTCAAATGCGCAAGCAGGGCGAGCAGGCGCGCTCCACCTACTGGTGCGGCGGTTGCCAGCCCTGGTTGGCCGCTACCGGCCAGGCGGAGGTCGCGCCCGTCGGACGCATGGTTAAGTTGCTCGGCCCCCGGCGCAAAGTGGGCTGCTAAGCCCCGATAAAGCGTGCATACAGGGATCTCGCGATCACCGGGTCCGTGGTCCCCTGGATCAAGGCGCGCCCATCCGGAAAAACCGTAACGGTCTGGTCACCGCGCTTGAAGCGCAGCAGCATCGCATTCGACTTGAGCTCCGTAATCTCAGTCTGCCGGGCGAGTGTCGCATGCAATTCCGCTAGGGAAACCGCACGCCGACGTTCATGAATCTGCACCGAACTGCGCCCGCAAAGCGTAATCTGCGGACGCGCTTTCCCGGCCAGGTGCGCAAATATCCGACCCTGGCACACCTCGCAATCCGCCCGCGGCGTCCCTGTACCAATTTCTGAGCGCGTATTGGCCCAGAGATCGGCTGAAAGCAGCGTCCGGCGCATCAGGCCGGCGTGGCCAGTCAGGAATTTCATCGCCTCCAGCGCCTGCAGGGAAGCCGCAAAATTGACCGCCGGCGCCAGGATGCCGGCCGTATCGCAGGTTTCGACCGCTCCCGTCGGCGGCTTCGGAAAGACGCATGCCAGGCACGCCGTCGCGCACGGAAGGATGTTCATCGTCGCCGCATAAGCCCCGACCGCGCCTGCGTAAATCCAAGGTTTCCCCCGCTCCAGCGCGTAATCGTTCAGCAGATAGCGAGTCTCAAAATTGTCCGTGCAGTCCAAAATCAGCTCCGCCTCGGCCAGCAGGGCGTGGATATTTTCTGGCACCAGATCTGCGACGACCGCCTGCACCTGGACCGCGGAGTTGAACAATGCGATCTTCCGTCGCGCCGCTTCGGCCTTGGGCAGCGCTTCCCGCGCGTCGGCCTCGTCAAACAGGATTTGCCGCTGCAGGTTGGATTCCTCAACAAAATCGCGGTCGATCAACGTCAGATGTCCCAGACCCGCGCGTGCCAGCAGTGAGGCCGTCGCGGCCCCGGTCGCACCTACACCGATAATCGCCACGTGCGCGCGGCCCAGCAAATCCTGCCCTTGGGCACCGATGCCGGGAAACAAAATCTGGCGGGAATAGCGGTCGTCCGGGGTCGTCTGGCTCATCGTAGGCGCCCTCCCAGTATAGAAGCGACGCGGCCTGCTAACCGGAGGATACGAATCTGCATCGAAACGATAAAATAAAGTGAGTAGCGGAACCGCCGCGCATAACGACCTAAGCGCGAGCGCACGCAATAGCATGAAGAGGGCCTGTAGTGGTTGGATTGAAGGATAAGCAGTACAATTCGGCGTTCGGCCGCGCGGCTTTGGCGAAAGCGGCGTTCAGCAATGCCCGCGCTTGTGTCGCCGGTGGCTTGCTGTTGGGCGCTTTCGCCACCTCCGGCGCCCAGGCAGTGGCCACGCCAAGTGCCCAGCAGAACACGGTCCCCCAGGCCGCGACTGCCACCCCCGCACCTAACGCCAACGGCGCCCCTGCTGGTACATCTCCCGCTGTCAACGCGGCCCGGGCTAAGGTCGAGCCGAGCGTGCCTCCATTGACTGCAAATCTGGGCGAATACGCCGGCAAGACCGTTGTCGACCTGCGCTACGAAGGCGTCGACTTCGACAAGAGTGACAAGCTTCTGTCTGAATTGAGCCAAAAGGAAGGCGATCCGCTCGATCCGGAAAAGGTTCGCGCCATGACGCGGCGCCTGTTTCAGACCGGCCGCTACCGCAATATCGCCGTCCGCATCGCCCCGGAAGGTGCAGGGCTGAAGCTCATCTTCGCCGGTACCGCGCGCTATTACGTCGGACGAATTCAGATCAACGGCATCCAGGAAGACCGCCTGACGTCGCTCGTCGAGTACGGTACGCAGCTCAATCCGGGTACCGCCTTCACAAACTCGATGGTCACCACCGCAACCGGCCTCGTAAAGCAAGTACTCGCCCAGGCTGGCTATTATGAGCCAACAATTGCAGTCAAAACTGACCGTGACGACGCCGGCCAGCAGGTCAACGTCACCTACACCATCGATGTCGGCAAGCAGGCTCGCGTCGGTACCGTCACGCTGATTGGCAAAGATCCCGGCATCGACGAGAAGGAATTTCGCAAGAAGGGCAAGCTGAAATCGAAGGTACACGTCGGACGCGAAACGACCTCTACCGCGCTCGGCAACATGCGGACGTACTTCCAGAAGAAGGATCGCCTTGAAGCAATTGTGACCTTGCAGAAAAGTACTTACGACCCCATCAACAAAACGGTCAATTATGCGTTCAATGTAGATCAGGGACCTATCGTCCTGGTGAAGACGGAAGGCGCCAAGTTTTCCAAGTCTCGCCTGCATCTGCTGGTGCCTGTCTATGAGGAAGGCGCGGTCGATATCGACCTCCTCAATGAGGGTAAATTCAACATCCACGACTACCTGCAGCAGGAAGGATACTTTGACGCAACGGTTGACGTAGCGCAGATGATTCCCGGTCAGGTCAGCCAGCTACCTGCCGGCACAAAGGCCCCGGAAACGTTCACCGTTTCGCAGCCCGGCGGCGCAGTTCCGCGCACCACACTCCCCGCGCCGCCACCCCCGGCGCCCAATGAGTTCAAGCCGGTCAACGGTACTGAAACGGTCCTTTACACAATCGATAAGGGCGTCAAGCACAAGGTTCTCTCGGTCGATGTCACCGGCAGCAAATACTTTTCCGCGCAGTTGCTGGAGGAGGGCCTATCCGTCAAGAAGGCTGACCTGTACCAGCGCAGCGGCCGTTACAGTGCGCAACTTGTCACTGCGGACCAGAACCAGATCGCGACGCTCTACCGTGCCAACGGCTTCAAAGACGCAAAAGTCACCTCTACCGTCAAGGATATCGACGTCAAGAACGGCAAGGGTAAGCCGGGCGAAATCTCAGTGATCTACAAAGTGGTGGAAGGTGAGCAGCAGAAGTTTGGCGCAGTCACCATTACCGGCGCAGACGCCGCCCGCCTCGCCGTTTTGCAGCCGCTCCTGCAGGCCAGCGCCGGCCAGCCATTTTCGCTGGTAACGCTTTCCGGTGACCGCGACGAGCTCCGCAGCTACTACGTCTCCAACGGCTTCGACCAGGCCCGCGTGGAAGTCGCGCAGGTGATCGATAAGGCCGACCCAACTCGCACGGACGTGGCCTACAACGTCACGGAAGGCGAGCAGGTCTTCATCGGCAAAATCCTTGAGTCCGGCGTCGAGCACACCCGCCAGGCGCTGGTCGACAGACAGACGGAAGTGCACCCCGGCGACCCTCTTGACCAGTCCGCACTGCTCAACACGCAGCGCAAACTCTACGATCTGGCGCTCTTCAATGAAGTCGTTGCCGCCGTGCAGAACCCAACAGGCGACGCCGAACTGAAAAACGTTTTGCTCCAGATCACGGAAGCCAAGCGCTGGGACGTCACCTACGGCTTTGGTTTTGAGGCCCAGACCGGCACGCCCACCTGCACCACCTGCACCCAGCAGGGAACCACGAAAGCCCAGCAGGGTCAGGCCGGCGTCAGCCCGCGCGTCTCGCTCGATATCAGCCGGATCAACCTCTTCGGCACCCAGGATTCGCTCGCGCTGCACACTACCTACGGCTTGTTGGAGCGCGTCGCCACGCTCACCTTCACAAACCCGCATCTTTTCGGGTCGCCCAAATTCTCGCTGCAAACCTCTGGCGGCTACTCAAATGTGCAGGACATCACCACGTTCAAGTCCTCCACCTTGCAGCAGGATATCCGCGTCACCCACAAGGCCACGCGCAAAGATACGTTCATCTATAACTTCGTCTACCGCCGCGTTGCTGTAGACCCCGCCTCGCTGGCCATTTCCGCCAACTTGATCCCCCTTCTGTCTGAGCCCGTTCGCGTCGCCGGCCCCGGCATCACCTGGTTCCATGACACCCGCTCGCCTTCCCCGCTCGACGCAGCGAAGGGTTCCTACACCAGCGTCCAGCAGTTCCTCGCGACCTCCAAACTCGGCTCGCAGACTGACTTTAGCCGGACTGATATCACCAACTCCACCTACTACCAATTTGGCAAGAAGAAGTATGTTTTCGCGCGCAACACTCGCTTCGGGTTCATCAGCAGCTTCGGCATCAACCCCAACCTGGATTCCAACGGCAACCCCCTCACGGATGCCTGCGCTAACGGGTTGCTGAACAGCAACGCCAGCTGCAATGCGGTGCCTCTGCCGGAGCGTCTCTACGCCGGCGGCGCCACCTCGCACCGTGGCTTCCCGATCAACGGCGCCGGTCCCCGAGACCTGCAAACCGGTTTCCCCGTAGGCGGCTCCTCAGTCTTCATCAACACGTTTGAGCTGCGACTCCCAGCGCCCACCCTGCCCATCGTTGGCGATAGCGTCAGCTTCGTCGTCTTCCATGACATGGGCAACGTCTTTTATCACGTCGGCGATACCTTCAAGAGCATCAAGAACTTCCGCCAGCCTGACCAGGCCACCTGCACCACCACGCCTAATAACACCGGCACCGCCACCCCGCTGGTCGCCTACGGCACCTGTAACTTCAATTATTACTCGCATGCGCTTGGCCTGGGTGCACGCTACAAAACGCCCGTCGGCCCCATCCGCGTGGACCTGTCCTACAACCTCAATCCGCCGGTATACCCCATCATCCCGACGATCGTGAACGGCGCGTATTTCGGTGGTCAAACCCCCACTTCAAACACCGGAAGCCACTTCCAGTTCTTCTTCAGCATCGGCCAGAGCTTCTAAACGAAATGATCATCACTAAGTCAATCCGGGCCTTCTTCCTGACCACGCTGCTGCCGCTCGCCGCAGCCGCGCAGACCCCTGCGCCGCCCGCCACCACACAAACCAACGCGCAAGCCAAGTCGCAAAACGCCGCGCAGTCCCGTGCGACCGTCAATGCAACTGAAGCAACCGGGGTCGATGAGCACATCGACAACCCACACACCGGCACGCTGGTCGATCAGGTAATCGGGGTCGTCAACGGCGACCTCATTCTGGAGTCAGATGTCGAGGAAGAGCGCCGCTTTGGCGTCTTTCAGCCCTTCACTTCGCCCAGTGGCGCCTTCTCTCGTGACAAGGCAATTGAGCGCCTGGTCGACCGCGCCCTGATCCTGCAGCAGGTCAAGCTGCAGCCGGAAGACAAGGTCACCACCGCGGATGCAACAGCCGAGCTCAACGCGCTTCGCAAGCAAATCCCGGCCTGCAAGGCAGCACACTGCGAGACCGAGGCCGGCTGGAACGCCTTCGTTCAGGCCCAGGGTTTTACCCTTCCAGAGCTGACGGAGCGCTGGCGTCAGCGCATGGAAATCCTCAAGTTTATCGAGCAGCGTTTCCGTGCCGGCATCCGCATTGAGCCCGCAGAAATCAAGGACTATTACGAGCAAAGCCTGCTGCCGGAGTATGCCAGGCAGAAGGTCAAAGCTCCCTCGCTCGAGGTCCTTTCAGAGCGCGTCCAGGAAGTACTGCTGCAGCAACGCGTCAGCGCTCTGTTGGGCGACTGGCTGGAGCAGCTCAAAGCACAGGGTTCTGTCCGCATGATGCGACCCGATGAGGTGGCACCATGAGCGACCCGAAGCCCGAAATCACCCAGGATCCTGCACCAAGGCAGCGCACACTCGCCGGCAAGATCGGGCGCGGCGTTGCGTGGCTCGCCGGCAGCCTGTTCCTACTCGTCATCATCCTGCTGGCCGGATTTGCCTGGTACTCCACCACTGCCGATTTTCAGCAGCGCGTCGGCAAGCAGGTCGTCACCACGCTTGAAGATGCCACCGGCGGCAAAGTCGAACTCGGCTCCATCAAGTTTGATCTCTGGCATCTCGCCATCCAGGCCGATCACCTCGTCATTCACGGGCTTGAAGGCCCGGGCGAAGCCCCCTACCTGGCCGCCGATCACATCCTGGTTCGCATCAAGCTGTTGAATCTCTTTTCGCATCTCACCGGCTCCAGCCCCGGCTCGCCCATCGGCCTAAACCTGCTGCGAGTGGAACAGCCCAGCGTCCACCTCATCATCGACAAAAACGGCAAGACGAACCAGCCGGTCCCGAAGCACAGCACGCCCAGCAAGGAGCCCGTGCAGGACACGCTGCTTGACTTGCAGGCGAAGGAAGTCGAACTCGTCCATGGCGTAGCGCTCATCAACGATCGCGCCATCCCGTTCAACCTGGCCGCTGCGGACCTGAACGCCACCGTCCAGTACCTCAGTTCGACCGATCGCTACGGCGCCACCATCGAGCTCCGCGATCTGCGCACCCAGATGGCCAAGGAGCCAGAGGCAAAATCCTCTCTGCATCTCGAGGCCCAGATCGGGCGCGATATGGCGCAGCTCACCAAGTTTGATTTTCATTCGGGCGAGCATTCCGAACTCACCGCCTCCGCCCTGCTCAATCACTTCGCCAATCCGGAGTGGCAGGCTCAGGCTGCCGGCACGCTTGAGCTTAAGCAGCTGCAGATCCTTGCCGGGGTTGACGGCCTGGACGCGGGCTCGCTGGACCTCGCGCTCGACGGCCACAATTGCTACGTCGCCCCGGCCGTCGCGCAGAAGAAACCCAACTTCTTCCATCGCGAGCGCAGCAAGCACGAAGCCGAGACCAACGCCGTAAAGACCCTGCCGCCGGATCCCGACTGCCAGAACGGCTACCTGCTCATCGGCAAGGTCAAGCTGCACAACGCGGCTTACAAAAATCAGTACGTCCGCCTGCACGATATCAATGGCGGCGCCACGCTGCACATCACGCCCACGCAGCTGCTCTTCACCGCGCTCACCGGCTACCTGCCCGGCGGCGGCAGTGCCACGGGCGAGCTCAAAATCAACAACTGGCTGGGCGAAGTCCCCGCCAACACCCCTACCACTTCTGCCACCGTAAAAGGTGCCGTCACCACCGCCAACAAAACTTCCGCCGCTATCACAGGAACCAGCAACGCGGCGATCCCTGTGACGCCCCCCACCGCAGCCGCCCACGCCTACCTCGTCGTCAAGGTAGACCGTATCCCCCTGCGCACCATCATGGACATCACTGCGCCCAAGGACTACGGCGACCTCGGCTTCGACACCTCCATCTCTGGTCCAGTCAAAGTGGAATGGGGCGGCCCCGCAACCGACATCGCTGACACCGTTATCGTTGATGCTGATCTCGGTCTGAGCCCGGTCGGCCTGCGCCGCAAGGGCGTCAACTCTGACATCCCCGTCTCCGGCCAGATCCTCGGGCACTACGATGGCAAATCTGAGGTCGTCGACATCAAGCGCTTTGAAGCCGACACACCGCAGTCCACGCTCGTCGCCACCGGCGTCCTCGGCGTCAACCTGGGCGACCCCCTCACCGCCCTCAACGTTGACCTCAACCTCCGTAATCTCGGCGAGTACGACCAGCTCCTCCGCACCCTCGGACTGACCGGCAACGGTAAGAAGGGCGCCGCCGCCATCCCCGTCGACCTTCACGGCCAGGCCACCTTCCACGGCACCGCCCGCGGGGCCATCGCCAAGCTCGACGTCAAGGGCCACCTTGAAGCTTCCAATCTAGAGGTCCACCTCGGCAATACGCAGGCAGCCATCGCCCCGCCGGCCAGGGCGAACCTGATCAACGCCGCATTGACCACCACCACGCCAGCCGCCCTACCCGCACCTTCTACACAGACCGACATCCACATCGATTCGCTCGTCGCCGACGCCGAATACACCCCTGCTGGGCTCGCCGTTGCCAGCTCTACCGTCACGCAGGGTTCCGCCGTCCTGCACGTCGCCGGTGCGTTCAAGCCGCGCACGGTCTACAAAAAGCGAGTCGCCACCTACGTTTGGGATCAAGGCACCTCGATCGACCTGAAGGTCCAGCTCGCCAACGCCAACGTCGTCGACGTCCTCACAATCGCCGGCCAGCAGAACGCGATTCCGCTCACCGGCACCATCGCCACCGACGCCCACGTCGCCGGCACTCTCGCAGCATTGTCCGGCGCCGGCACCGTAGCCCTGACCAACGGCGTCGCTTATGGTGAGCCCTACGACTCCGCCAACGTCGCCCTCAGCGTTCAGGGCAAGCAGATTGAAGCCTCGCAAATCACCCTCAAGCTGCACGGCTACACCATCGCCGGTAACGGCGGCTACAACCTGACCACGCAGCAGGTCCACGCGCATATTGCCGGCCAGAATCTGCAGCTCAGCAAATTCAAAACCGTGCAGGACGCCAAGATCAACGCAGACGGCGTACTTTCGATCGTCGCCGATGCCAACGGCACGCTTGAGCAGCCCGGCCTGAAAGCCAACATCAAGCTCGCGAACATCATCGTCCAGGGCGAGCCCATCGGCGACGCCAACATCGATGCCCACTCAGAGGGCAAGGTCGCCTTCTACACACTGCGCTCAAACCTCGTCGGCGCACAGGTCGCCGCCGACGGCCAGACCGAGCTCAACGGCAACTTTCAGACCAAAGCCAGGCTCACACTCTCCGGCGTCGACGTCGCCAAAGCCCTCGCCCTCTTCGATCCCGCAGGCCCCAAGGCCACCTCGAACATTGCCGGCGTCATCAACATTGAAGGCCCCGCCAAGACCCCCATGGCGCTCTCGGGCGACGCCAAACTGACCAGCTTTACCGTCACTTCGCAGGGCATCACGCTCCAGTCCGCTGAGCCCGTCACCGTCGCCCTGCACAACGGCGTGGCGACCCTCGCAACCGTCCACATCACCGGCCCTGAAACCGACCTCACCGCAGGGGGCAGTGCGCAGGTATTCGGCGCCATCGACCCCAAAACCAAGCTCGCGAGCATGGGTGCCGGCGCCGTCAAAATCAACGCGCTTGGCAGCATCAACATGGCTCTGCTGCACACCTTCGATACTGATCTCCTCACCTCCGGCAAGGTCGTCTTCGCAGTCGGCGTGGGCGGCGTCGTCGCAGACCCAACCATCACCGGCAAGATCGAGTTTCAGCGCGTTAACCTCGCCGTCAACGGCATCCCCAACGGTCTCAGCAACATGAACGGCACGCTCATTTTCAATGAGGACCGCCTCAACGTTCAGTCGCTCGTCGCCACCACGGGCGGCGGCCAGCTCAACATTGGCGGCTTTCTCACGTATCGCAACGGCATCTTTGCCGATCTCACCGCCGCCGGCGATGCCGTCCGCGTGCGCCTCTACGGTCTCTCTGCCACAGCCAACGCCAAGCTGCGCCTGCAGGGTAATCCGCAGGCCGCCACGCTTTCCGGCACTGTCCTTCTTACGCGTTTCGGTGTCGGCGCAGACGTCGACTTTGCCGCATTCGCTGGTGCCGGCGGCGTTCAGGCCCCGCCTGATCCAGCCGCTGCCGCCAACAAAATCCGGCTTGACGTCAAAGTCACCAGCTCGCCCCAGCTTGACTTCCAGAACTCCTACGCCAAGCTCGCCGGCAACGTTGACCTTACCATCCGCGGCACCGTCAACGACCCAACCGTTCTCGGCCGCATTCAGATCACCGATGGCTCCGCCACCTTCGCCAGCACCAAATACCAACTCCAGCGCGGCGATATCTACTTCTCAAACCCCGTTCGCATTGACCCCACAGTCGATCTCGACGCCACCGCGCGCGTAGAAAACTACGACATCACGGTCGGCCTGCACGGCACCGCCGCCAACCTGAAACCCACCTACCGCTCAGAACCGCCGCTTTCTGAAGCCGATATCTTCAACCTCCTCGCGCTTGGCCGCACCCAGGAAGAAGCTCAGCTCTACCAGGAGCAGCAGGTAGCCAGCGGCACGGACCCAACTACCAGCGCATTGCTCGGCGGCGCCCTGAACGCCACCGTGTCGAACCGCGTTGGCAAGCTTTTCGGCGGCGGCAGCGTCAAGATCGACCCCAGCTTTATCGGTACGCTCGGCAACTCGACCGCCCGCATCACGGTCCAGCAGCAGCTCTCACGCCAGCTCACCCTGACCTATGCGACGAACGTAAACTCGTCCTCGCAGCAGCTCATCCAGCTCCAGTACCAGGTCAACCCGAATGTTTCCATTGTCGCCACCCGCGATGAATCCGGAGTCTTTTCGATCGTCTACAAACTCCGCAAGCGCTACCGCTAGCCAATCTGTAGCTTAGGGCCTCAACCACTTGCGGTGAGCGTACGTCAGGGCTTTAGGCGCGACTTCTAACTCTTGCTCACACCATTCGTGCGCCTAATGACCTCTCACTTTCCGCCCGATCAATAAACCCTTCCAACAAAGCGCATAAACTAGTCCCATGGCTGTCCTCGCAACCGCCGCGCGCAACACCGCTGTCACCCTTGAAATGATCAAGTGGGAGCACAGCATCTTTGCCCTGCCTTTCGCCCTCACCGGCGCCGTCCTCGCCGCGCAGGGCTGGCCCGCCTGGGGCAAACTCGGCTGGATCATTCTCTGCATGGTTGCTGCGCGCTCAGCCGCCATGGCCTTCAACCGCCTGATTGACGCAAAGCTCGACGCGGCAAACCCCCGCACCGCCATGCGCGCCATCCCGGCCGGTCAACTCAGCGCCACCTTTGTCGCTGGCTTCGTCATCCTTGCCTCCGCGCTCTTCATCGTATCGGCCGCGATGCTCAATTACCTCACTTTGATCCTGAGCCCCCTGGCGCTTGCTGTGGTTCTCGCCTACAGCTACATGAAGCGCCTCACGCGGTGGTCGCACCTGGTCCTCGGCCTGGCGCTAGGCATCGCACCAGCAGCCGCGTGGATCGCCATTCGCGGTTCGCTCGACCCGCGGATCATAGTCCTCACGGCGTTGGTCATTCTTTGGGTCGGCGGTTTCGATGTTCTCTACGCCTGCCAGGATTTTGCGCATGACCGCCGGGTCGGCCTCAACAGCGTCCCGGCCGCCTTCGGCCTGGAAGGTGCGTTCCGCATCGCGCGCATCATGCACATTGCGGTCATTGCACTATCAGCCTGGCTTGATGAGCTTTTCCATCTCGGCCCCATCGGCTATGCCGGCACCGTGCTCGTCGCCGCCCTGCTCCTGTACGAGCACCTCATCATCTCGCCGACAGACCTCCGCCGCATGAACGCCGCATTTTTCCTGCTGAACGGCATCATCTCGATCGTCTTCTTCGCCAGTGTCGCCGCCGCCGTTTTCTTCCACTCACCGGCCAGGTTCTAGTGCAGAGTTCCTCCGTCGTTGAGCATGATTGGGCGCTAGCCGGTTGGCCCGCCGCGCCAGGATAGCGACTCATCCACTGTCCATCCCGGGACACCCCCTGTCCGAAGCCGCACACATCTCAACCACGCCCGAGCTGAAACCCCGGCAAATTCGCTTTTATCATTGGCCCTCAACCTGCTTTTCCACCTCGCAGGAGGACCATCATGAAATTCAGAGCACTCGCCCTCGTCCTCGCCATCGCCGTGCCAGCCATTGCGCAGGGCTGGACCCCGCCCACTCGCCAGATCATTCTCGTTGTCGATGGAGTGCTGGTAGCCCAGAACATTTACTGGCACCAGAACCAGGAACTTCAGCGATACGCGCTCAACCACCCGGGAACATTCGTCGTTTTCGGCACCGGCGGACCTATTCACCGAATCGATTCGCCGGCTATCCTTCGCCAGGCTCAGGCGCTCTACGCCCCCCTGGTCCCGCTTGCAGCCGAGCAGCAAAAGCTGGCCGAGCAGCAAAAAGCCCTGGCGCTAAAGCAAGCTGAGCTTGCCAAAGCCATCCAGTCCGCCACCGGCCCGGAAAACGTCGGCAAGATCGGCCAGCAACAGGAAGCACTGGGCCAGCGACAAGGTCAAATAGGCCAGGAGCAAGGGCGCGTCGGCCAACTGCAGGGCGCAGCGTGGAAGGTCTTGCAGGCCGCGCTCGATCAGGCAGCCGACTCCTGCCTTGCCGATAAATCCTGTCCTATCGTGCAAAACTGATGATCCCGGCAAACAAAAGCCCCGCAAAGGGCGGGGCTTTTGCTGTATCGCAACAACAACTATTCAGATTTGTGCCTCAAGTGATCAAGTCCATGCGAGATGCTGTCTTTCAGCTTCTCCGCCGCACTCGTAATGTTGTCGCGCAAATCGTGGCCCGTGTCCGTGGTCTTCTCGGCAACGGTACGTCCGCTGGGATTAGTATCAGTGTGGATCGCATCGTGAGCCGCGTCCTTCACATTGCCGACAGTCTGTTCTGCATGGCCCTTCACCTCGTCCACGGCGCCAGAGTTCGCGGTTGACTGGTCCCCGGTCGCATCGCCCCAGGCCTGTTTGATCTTGCCCTTTGCTTCGTCGAAAATGCCTTCTGCCTTGGTATCGTTCATCATGTTCTCCTGGTAGTACGGGGGGCCTAAAGTGCTCTACGGCCGGAAAGCAGGTTGAAGATCAAAGAAATGACGGCAAGCACCAAAAGAATGTGGATCCAGCCGCCGAGGGTGGGGAAGCCGATGAAGCCAACGAGCCAGAGAATGACCAGAATTACTGTAATAGTCCAAAGCATCGAGAGCTCCTGTTGCCCGGCCATCGCTTCGGCCATAGGCTCATGTTCAGGCCACCTCGGCCGACCTATGGTAAGTTGCTGGTTGCATGGGTACGATTGCCATCCCATCAAACCAAATTTTAACGGGGGTTCAGCCGCATGACATCGCAAGCCAAGATCAAGGTCGCCATCCAGGGCGAGCCGGGCTCCAACAGCCACATGGCGGCGCTCAAGGTCTACGGCTCAGATGTCCAGATCGTCGCCTGCACCCTCTCCGCAGAAGTCTTTGAGCGAGTAGAAGAAGGCTCCGTCGACGCCGCCGTTCTGCCCATAGAAAATTCGCTGCACGGCTCTGTTGCAGAGCATTATGACTACTTGCTGGAGCACGATGTCCGCATCACTGGCGAAACAACTCTGCGCATTCGGCACAACGTCATCGCCGCGCCTGGCGTACCGCTGGACCAGATTCGACGCATCTCCTCGCACCCCGTCGCGCTTTCACAATGCCGCCAATGGCTGCGCGCGCACCCCGAAATTGAGGTCGTGCCCAGCTACGACACCGCCGGCAGCGTGAAGATGCTGATGCAGAATGGGAGCCGGGACTGGGCCGGCATCGCGCCAGAACTCGCCGCCAGGGAGTATGGTGCAGACGTGCTCGTCGCCGGCGTCGAGGACCACTCTGAAAACTTCACACGCTTTTACGTGCTGCAAAAAGGCGGGCAAACCGCCGCAGATTGCGACAAAGTGTCCATCGCCTTTGCTCTCGAGCATCGCCCCGGATCGTTGCTGGATGCACTGCAAAATCTCGCCGGCCTGAACCTGACCCGGATCGAGTCCAGGCCCGTAATGGGGTCGCCCTGGGAATACGTCTTTTTCGTCGACGCAAGATTCGAGCGCCTGCCCGACCTGGAACGCGCCCTGAAATCGATGCGCGGTAGCTGCAGAATGGTCAAAGAACTCGGCCGCTACGTCGCAGCATAAGGCTTGAGTTCCGGCTAAACATACTTGCTTCTTCAATGTCGAGCCTTGCTGTCGCTCCTGAAATAAGGTTGATACTTTAGCCTCGTCAACCCAATTCGATGGAGTCCGGGCTCTAGCTCAGGATCGAATTTCGTCACGACATCAACGCCCCCGCTTCCGAAGCTATCTGTGCCGTCACGTATCGGCATCGCACAGATTGCCGATAAGCCCTTAGACACGACGAAAGTAGGCCGGTTGAGTCGAATACTTGACTTGATGCATCAGATAGCCGATAACTTGATAGAAGGACACTCAACTATGCCTAACGATTTCGTCAGCGTCATCAAACCCACCGGAGCAAAAACCGGGGAGATCGTCCAGAAAATGGACGGCAATCACGCCTCCGTGCCCGTTTTGCCCGTGCGCGACACCGTCCTGTTCCCCCACGCGGTGCTGCCGCTGACGGTCGGACGCGAGAGCTCCATCCAACTCATTCAGTCGCTCGGCGAGGAAAAAACCATTCTCGTAGTAGCCCAGCGCGACGCCCGGCTCGACTCTCCGGAAGGCGGAGACCTGCACGCTGTCGGCACCCGTGCGACCGTCCACAAAGTAGTCAAAATGCCAAATCAGAGCCTCTTCGTCTTCACAGAAGGCAATGAGCGTGTGCGCCTGGGCGAGTTCACCCAGATGCAGCCGTTCATGACCGCAGAGTATGAAGTGGTGTCTGAAACTGAGCCCGCTAAAACACCCGAGCTCGAGGCAATGCAGCGCAACGTCGTAAGCCAGTTCCAGCAGATCGTCACGTCTTCACCGACCCTTTCGGACGACCTCCAGACCATCGCGATCAACATCGATGAAGCCGGTCGACTGGCTGATTTCATCGCCTCCAGCCTGCCCTTTCTAACCACGGCGGACAAGCAGGAGTTGCTTGAAATGCCGGACGTGGAGGCGCGCCTCGAGCGCATCAACAAGCATCTCGCCAAGGAGCTGGAAGTTCAGCAATTGCGCAATAAGATTCAGACCGAGGTCCAGGATTCCGTCCAGCAGTCGCAGCGCGATTACTACCTGCGGGAGCAGCTCAAGGCCATCCAGAAGGAACTAGGCGACCTCGACGATACCCAGAAGGACATCGCGGATCTGAAGGAAAAAATCGAGAACGCCGGCATGCCGGAAGAGACCAAGAAGGATGCCCTGAAGGAACTCGGGCGTCTTTCGCGGATGAACCCTGCGGCTGCGGACTACTCGCTCACCCGCAACTATGTGGAGTGGTTGGCTGTGCTGCCGTGGGCCAAAACCTCTGCCGGCGAAGTCGACATCCTGAAAGCGAAAGAGTGCTTGGACGAGGATCATTATGGCCTCAAGAAAGTGAAGGATCGCATCCTTGACTACCTCTCCGTGCGCCGTCTGAAGCCAGACATGAAGGGCCCAATCCTTTGCTTTGTCGGACCTCCTGGCGTCGGCAAAACGTCGCTCGGCCGCTCGATTGCGCGCGCGCTCGACCGCAAATTCAGCCGCATTTCGCTCGGCGGCATGCATGACGAAGCGGAGATTCGCGGGCATCGCCGCACCTACATCGGCGCGCTTCCAGGGCAAATCATCCAGCACCTGAAGCGCGTTGAGGTGAAGGATCCCGTCTTCATGCTGGACGAAATCGACAAGCTCGGCCGTGACTTTCGTGGCGACCCCGCTTCCGCGCTGCTTGAAACGCTTGACCCGGAGCAGAACAACACGTTCCGTGACAACTACCTCGATCAGCCGTTCGATCTGTCAAAGGTGCTGTTTATCTGCACGGCCAACCAGCTTGATACCATTCCCGGCCCGCTGCTGGACCGCATGGAGATCATCGAGCTCACCGGTTACACGGAAGAGGAGAAGGTCTCGATCGCAGAAAAGTACCTGATTCCTCGGCAAATCAAGGAAAACGGCTTGCCGCCGGAGATGATCGAGTTCCCGCGCGAGTCCGTCGCAATGGTTGCTCGGCATTACACCCGCGAGGCCGGTGTGCGTAAGCTCGAGCAGCAGATCGGCACCGTTTGCCGCAAGCTGGCACGCAAGATCGCAGAAGGCCGTGGCGAGAAACTCGTCATCACGCCAGAGGTGATTCATGAATTCCTGGGTGGCATCAAGGTTCGCGTCGATACCGAAATTGCCGAGCGCACCAAGCGTTCGGGCGTTGTGGTCGGGCTTGCCTGGACCCCTGCTGGCGGCGATATCCTGTTCATCGAAGCCAACAAGATGAAGGGAAAAGGCGGCTTCAACATCACCGGGCAGATCGGCGATGTGATGAAGGAATCGATGCAGGCTGCGCTGACGTGGGTCCGATCAAACGCCAAATCACTGGGGCTCGACGAGGACTTCACGAAGGATCAGGACATCCACATCCACGTTCCGGCGGGCGCAATCCCGAAGGACGGGCCAAGCGCCGGCGTGACCATGGCGACCGCGCTGGTCTCGCTGCTGACGGACAAACCAGTCCGTCCGCTGCTGGCCATGACGGGCGAGATCACGTTGAGCGGCGATGTGCTTCCGGTCGGCGGGATCAAGGAGAAATTTCTGGCGGCCAAGCGTGCAGGCGTGCGGGACGTGATTCTGCCGGTCGATTGCAAGCAGCAGGTCGATGAGGACCTGACGCCCGATCAGACAGAGGGAGTGAATATTCACTACGCTCGCCGTATTGAGGATGTACTCGCAGTAGCGCTTCCTCGTGACGTGGCGGAAGTGATTGCGGATGAAGAGGTTCGGGAGGAAGTACTGAGCGCTGCCGCTTAGTACCCCCCCCCCGCCCCTTACGCCCTAAAGTCTTCCATTGATTAGCTTTAGGTCTGGACTCGTTCTCTTCGCCCCCAACATCTTTTGTTGGGGGCGTCTGTTCTGGAGGCTGATTTTGTCAACTCCTTGCGTGCTTTGCTGACAACCAAGTTGTGTGCTGGAGACATCTTTCTCGGCATGGCGACGAAGAAGACGGCGAAGAAGGTTGCGGCGAAGAAAGCTCCGACAAAGACTGCGGCGAAAAAGGCTGTGGCCAAGAAGGCTGTGGCCAAGAAGTCGGTGTCGTTGAAGAAGGACGGCAAGGATCCCAAGGGTGGCCTGACGGCGGCGGGGCGCAAGGCTTACAACGATGCGACAGGCGGGAACCTCAAGCCGGGAGTAAAGGGCACGCCGAAGTCGGCGGAGGAGAAGAAGCGAAAGGGCTCCTTCCTCACGCGACACTTTACGAATCCGCCGGGACCAGTGGTGAAAGATGGCGAGCCGACTCGTCAGGCGCTCCAGGCCGCGGCGTGGGGAGAGCCGGTGCCGAAGACGGAGACAGAGGAGAAGAAATTGGCGGCGAAGGGTCGGCAATTGCTTGAAGAGAGTAAGGGGTAGCTAAGGGGGAGTACCAGTCAGCGATGAAGTCCAAAATTCAGTTCCCTTCTCGTCGTTAGTCCGAGTCTCCGCCGGAGCTGTCCAGGGCTGCGCCTCTAAGGAAATCAGCTCGGTTGGCTGGCGTATCTGGAATCCAGGCCAACCATTCCGGTCCCTTGAATAAGCTTGAGTAAGTTGGGCGGTAGACGGCGATGAAGTTATCGCCAAGCTGAGGTAGAGTGCCACCAGATTGGACTAGTTGATCGACAGAAAATTCTGCGTGGGTTGTCGAACCCGGATCGAATTCGTGGCTGTTTTTGAGGCGGTCGAGGATCAGAACCAGGCCCTGCCCGTACTTTCCCGTCGGATCAATTGTGGGGTCTGTTCGATTGATGATTTGAACGGCAACCGCGTTCAAGGCTTCCTGGCCGAGCGCGGAAACGGGGGCAAAGGCTAGTTCCTGCTTGTCAAAGGGAATCGCTTGCTCACTGGGTGCACGATGCTCGAAATTGTGGCGTAGCGGCCACGCATCAGGAACGAGTTCGGCTTCAGTCTGGCAGCCAAGCCAGCGAGTGACGCAGCTGAAATCAATGCGCGTGAATTGGCGAATCTTGTCAGCAGAAGTTTGGTGGGTGAAATCGATATCCACGCCAACGCATCCCGTGCAGAACCCTTCAAATCCGACTTTGTAGCCAGTATTTAGGGCTTGTGCGTAGTAATTTTCAGATGAGCTGAAAAGGTGGGGACTCTCGCGGACTGCTGCGAAGAGGGAACAGCCCGAGTCGCAGAGGCGGTCCGGTTGGTTGGCTCGGTAGCTATAGTACTTGCCCTGCAGCATGATGAGGTAGGACTCTTTCCACATGTGATCATCGTGCAGCAGTACCTCTGCTCCGACTGATACAGCTCTACCGCCGAAGAAATAGTAGGTTTTCGCCAGGATGCGGGCTGTTCTGCTTTCGGGGTAGCCTCTCTGGCCGCTCCAGTCTTTCAGGGCAATGTGGTAGCGGCAGGATGCTGGGGTGCAGGTGCCAGGATATGTGGCGTAGGCGCCCCACTTTGTCTGCAGGCGTTGGAGGTCGGCAAAGGTGCCGGGGTGGAGTTGGAGGGCGAGGATGTCGGCGTGGAGTTGCTCGGCTCGGTGGCGGAGGAGGTGCTGGTTGATCTGGATGATGGCGAAGAGCAGGATGAGGACCGCGAGGGTCACGAAGGCAGTGTGTCGGAGCAGTTTGAGGAGGATGGAGAGCATTCCAGGTCTGGTGGGATTGTAGGCCTTGATTGTGTGGGGGACCACATCCAATTTGAAAGGTCTGCAGGGAGGAGGGAGGACGGTCGAGCCGTGGGCTCGATACCCCACCCTTTCGGTGAAGCTGAAAGGATGGGGCACCCGGGAAGCTGTGGTCCCAATCATCGCCAAGTGCGCGATGAATGGGGCACGTGACGGGAGTGCCGGTCTGATTCGGTTGGGCGCTACGATGGGGTGGGTGAGAGTTTTTGTGTTTATCTTGAGGGTTTGCGGGGGTGGTCGAGGACGGTCGAGCCGTGGCCTCGATACCGGACCCTTTCGGTAAAGCTGAAAGGATGGGGCACCCGGGGGCTGTGGTCCCGCCCATCGCCAAGGGCGCGATGAATGGGGCACCCAGGCTTGAGGCTGAATGAGGTTTGGCGGGGGCGATATGATGGTTAGGTGAGAGTTTCTGTGCTTTATTTTGGGGTTTTGAAGGATCTTGTGGGGGCGCAAGAGGCGGTCGTGGAGTTGGCGGCGGGGGCTTCTGTTGCTGGATTGCTGGGGGTACTGCAGGTGCCGGAGGAGGGAGTTTGGAAGGCGCTGGCAGTGGCGGTCAATCGGGAATATGCGGGGTTGGGGACGGTGTTGCAGGATGGGGATGAGGTGGCGCTGCTGCCTCCGGTGAGTGGTGGGGTGGTGTGTTGAAGGCTGGTTAGTTTGAAGGCTTGCGTCCCACTCATGACGGTGAAAGCTGTCATGAATGGGGCACCCGGCTTTTAGTGGCTGGTTGAGACCCAGGTCTCAGAAGCGAAACCTGGGGCACCCGGTTTTGGTGGCTGGATGAGTTGGAATGGTTCTTGGCGGACGGCTGTCTTTCGAGCTTTGAGTTTTTCAGTTTTGAGTTTTTCTGGAGGGGTTTGCGGTGAGGGTTGAGATTTCGGATGTGGTTCTGCCTACGGCTGAGGTGATGGACGCGATCAAGGTGGGGGCGGATGGGGCGGTGTGCTGCTTTGACGGGATTGTGCGGGATAACACGCGCGGGCGTCAGACGCTTTACCTGGACTATGAGGCCTATCGCGAGATGGCTCAGGCGCAGATGGAGGCACTGGCCGGCGAGGCGGTGACGAAGTTTGGGGTGCGGGATGTGGCCCTGCTGCATCGGCTGGGGCGCTTGATGGTAGGGGAGACGAGCGTGCTGATCGTGGTCGCGAGTGCGCATCGCGGGCAGGCGTTTGAGGCTTGCCGCTGGTTGATCGACACGCTGAAAAAGCAGGTGCCGATCTGGAAGAAAGAGACGTTTGCGGATGGAGCGGTGTGGACCGATGGGGAGCCATTCCCGGCGGACGTTGTGCTTCGGGTGGAAGGCAAAGATTACGCGGACACGACGGATAGAGACGGATGAGGGCGGAAAGAACTTTGGGTGGGATTGTTCGTCTTATGGGGTGAGGAAATACTGGTGCGGGTTTGGGTTGCGGTGGTGCTGGCGTTTGCGGCTTTGGGATCGGGGGCGCAGGCTCCGGTGGAGCGTCGTGTGCCGGCCCAGGAGGATGTGCCGCTTACTACCCTTACGCTGCAGTCGCGGCTGGTGACGGTAGCGGTGAATGCGGTGGACGCGGGTGGCGCGCCGGTGGGCGGGCTGGCGCAGAAGGACTTTCGTCTGCTGGAGGATGGCAAACCGCAGGAGATCAAGTTCTTCGATAAGGAGTCGGCTACGCCGCTTTCGATCGTGCTGGCGATTGATGGGTCCGAAAGTTTGCTGCGCAATGAAAAGCTGGAAATGCAGGCGGCGCGCAAGTTTGTGACGACGCTGCTGCGGCCGCAGGATGAGCTGGACGTGATGGAGTTTTCCGATACCGTGCATGAGGTGGTGTCATTTACGAACGACAAAAAGGTGATTGAGCGGGGGCTTGAAACGCTGGAAAAGGGCGATGCGACCGCGATGTATAACGCGATTTATCTCGCGTCGCAAAGGCTGGGGGAGACAAAGCAGGGGGGCGGGCGGCGGCGGGTGCTGGTGCTGATCACGGACGGTGGCGACACGGTGCACGGAGCGCGCTATCAGCAGGCGCTCGAACAGGCGCAGCGTGCGGGGGTGATGGTGTACAGCCTGATCGTGATCCCAATCTATGCGGATGCGGGGCGCAATACGGGTGGCGAGCATGCGCTGATGACGCTGAGTGGCGATACCGGCGGGAAATACTTTTACGTCGAGGATGCGAAGGATTTAGCACCGGCGTTTGCGAAGGTTTCAGACGATCTGCGCACGCAGTATGTGCTGGGCTACTACGCGGCGGCGCCGACTTCCCGGGCCAGGGCGGAGGCGTTCAGGAAGCTGAAGGTGGAGGTAACAGACCCGCAGTTGACGGGCAGAATCACGATGCGGCATCGCGCGGGATATTATGCCGATAAGTGAGGTTGCGGCGTGAACAAGTTTCAATTTGCAGGCGTGGCGGCGGGAATCGCGCGGGAGGCCGGGGCGCTGCTGCGGCAGTTTTATGCGCAGGGTGTCGCGATGGAGTACAAGGGCGATGTTGACCTGGTGACGGAGGCTGACCGGCAGAGTGAGGCTCTGATCAAGGCGCGGCTGGCGGCAGCGTTTCCGGACCACGGGATTTATGGGGAAGAGGGGACTCGCGAGCGGCTGGGCAGCGAGTACCGCTGGTATGTCGATCCGCTGGATGGGACGACGAATTTTGCGCATGGGTTTCCGGCGTTTTGTGTAGTGCTGGGGCTGGAGCGGCGGGCTGCGGGGCTGGCTGAGGACGAAGACGGCGAGATGGTCGCGGGGGTGATCTATGACCCGCTGCGCGATGAGTGTTTTGAGTGCGAGCGCGGCAAGGGGGCCTGGCTGAATGCGCGGCGCATCCATGTGTCAAAAGTAAAGACGTTGCAGGAGGCGCTGACGGGGACGGGGTTCCCGTCGCACAAGCGGCACCGGTCACCGAATGTGCATTTTTACCATGAGATTACGCTGCGGTCGCACGGCGTGCGGCGGGTTGGGTCCGCGGCGCTGGACCTGGCTTACGTGGCGTGCGGGCGGCTGGATGGGTACTGGGAGTTCAAGCTGAATCCGTGGGATACCAGCGCCGGGTACCTGCTGGTCGAGGAGGCTGGAGGGACGGTCACGCACTTTGATGGCGGGAAGTTTACGCTGGATTCGCGTGAGGTTTTCGCTACGAATGGCCTGATCAAGGATGAAATACAGCATGTGTTTAAAGAGATGTTTGCGGGGCGCGGGCTGGAGCCGATCCCTACGCCGAAGGAGTTTCGGGAACGGCGGGAGGCGGGCGAGGCGGGTTGAAGTGGAGTGCGAATCGTCGCGTGTGGTGAAGGCTGTTGTGAGTGTCGGCCTTGTGGCATCGGCGGGGTGTCCTGCTAGAATCAAGTCAAAGTTTAGCTACAACAGGGAGAGTAAAGATGGCGTATGTGATTGCGGAACCGTGCATTGGGACGAAGGATTCGGCTTGCGTGGATGCCTGCCCGGTAGATTGCATTCACCCCAAGAAGGATGAGAACGGCTACTCGGATGCCAAGCAGCTGTTTATTGATCCGGTGGAGTGCATCGACTGCGGCGCTTGCGTTCCGGTGTGCCCGGTTTCGGCGATCTACGCCGGTGACGATCTTCCGGACAAGTGGATTTCCTACCAGGATCTCAACGCGGCGCACTACGGCCGGTAGACTCCTGTTGCGAGAGCGGGCGCAGCTCTTCGGGGCTGCGCTTTGCTCGTTAGAGTAGCTGAGGGGTGGCGTGGTGAAGACGCTGGCACAAGAGCAGGACCTGCTCGAGATCAAACTCAGGCTGCAATCGCTGGCCGGGGACGAGGCCGGGCAGTGGGGCACGATGTCGGTGGAGGAGATGTTGGCGCATCTCGAGTCGGCATTCCGGGTGGCGCTGGGCGAGCTCCCTATGGCGAAGGTTCCGTTGCCGGTGCCGCGCTGGCTGGCCAAGCGTGGTGCGTTGCGGATGCCGGTCCGTTGGCCACATGGAGTGAAGACGGTTCCTGAGCTCGAGCGTGGCCGGGCACGGGTTCCGGAAGATTTTGCGAGTGAGCGGCGCAAGGTGCTCGAAGAGCTGGATCGCTTTATGGCGGCGAAGGAAAACCGCACGGAACATGCGATGTTTGGCGAGATGGAGCCTTCGGACTGGATGCGCTGGGGCTACCTGCATGCGGACCATCATCTGCGGCAGTTTGGGCGGTAGCGGTGGCTGAGGGGCGCGTCACATTGCACGTGGGCGAGGCGTTGGTGCTGCGGTCGTGGCCATTCCTCGAAGCGGATCTACTGGTGAGTTTGTTCACGCGTGAGCATGGGCGGGTGAAGGGGGTGGCGCGTCATGCGATGCGCTCCCGGCGGCGTTTTGGCGGGGCGCTGGAGCCGATGACACACGTGCGCGCAACCTGGGCGGAGCGGCCCAGGCAGGAGCTGGTGCGGCTGGATGCGTTTGAGATTGTGTCGTCGCCGCTGACGGAGGCCGTGGACCTGCCGCGGGTGGCGGCGCTGGAGTTGATTGCGGAAGTGCTGGACGAGCTGCCGGAGGGGGCGGTGGAGGATGCTGTTTTTCGCCTGGCCGTGGCGGTGCTGGCGGAGCTGCACGTCGGCCGCGTGTGGATGCCCGTGACCTACTTTTGCTTGTGGATGAACCGGCTGATGGGGTGGATGCCGGAGCTGGGGCACTGCGTGGTTTGTGGGCTTGATCTGCGTGGCGGTACGGTGTGGTATTCGGCTACCGCCGATGGGCTGACATGTGCGGACGATCGTCGCCCAGGCAGTGTGGCGTTGTCGGCGGAGGCCATTGGTGAGGCGCAGCGGATGTTTCGCGGAACTGTTGCGGGGCTCGCGGAAGAGGCCTGGCCGCGTGAGCGGGGGACGGCTCTGCGACAGTTTGCGGTGGAAACGCTGGAGCGGCATCTGGAGCGTCGCATCGTCAGTGCCCGTGCGTTACGATAAAGCCGGCTAACGGCCGGAGCAACGAAGCTCGGGGTCTCTACGACTCCACCAATAAAAGTCACGAAGTGACCGCTCCCCGCGCAGGGGGGGGCCGTCCGGCAGGACTCTCGCTTCTAAAGCGGTGGAACGCCGGCAGCCTGCTGGCCTCTCAGCCGTCTCAGCAGCGCACGTGGCTGGAAGCCGGGGGGAGCTTCCAGCATGCCTCGCAGCAGTCCTGGCAGCGTGTCATGTGCGACGCGCAGCGTGTTCGGCAGCACGTAGAAATTCATCAGCAGCTCAGACACCAGCAGCGACCAAGCCGCGCCAAAAAGACCAAAATGTCGCGAGGCAAAGTAGGTGACGAGCACTGTGAAACCGGTCGCGCCAACATACACCACGGCCAGCCGCTTGTGCTGATTGGTAGCGGTCAGGATGGTCGAGCTCGTCGCCCAGAACGAATACACGATCACCCCGAGCAGCAGGACAGAAAGCAAATCGCGACTAGGCGGAACCTTGCCCTGCGTCCAGTGATTCAGGAAGAACGGCCCGCCGCCGATCATCAGCAGCACGACCATCCCGCTGAGCAGCAGAGCGCTCTGGCAGGCGCGCCGGTGCAGCGTGCGGATCAGCACGACTTCCCGCAGCGCGAAGGACTTTGAGAACTCCGGCTCGAACGTCGTGTTGATCATCTGCACCATCTGCAGGGCCACGCGGCTGACCGTACGCGCGGTGCCAAAGATCGCCACTGCGACGGGGCCGATCGTAATATTCAGCACCAGGATCGTTCCCTGCAGGTTGAGCGCAAGCCCCATGGGGAAGCCCATAAACGCAAACGCCGGGGTCGCCAGACGCTTGATTTCAGCCCACCGCGCATACTTCCAGCCGTAGCTGATCCACGGCACCGCATGCCGCGTCATAAAGCCCATCACGATAATTCCGGCCACGCTGACAAGCGCAAACATCTTTGCGGCCGAGCGCGGGCCGTAGCCAAAGAAGACCGGCAACATCATCGCCGCGTAGGCAATCAGCGTGAACATGCTGCGCAAAAAGGACCCAAACGGGTTGCGATCGACGCTGCGATACGCCGACTGCATCATGCCTTCAAGCTGGCCCAGCAGCACTGTCACGCCAATGTAGCCGACGGTCCATTTCGTATCCGACTCAGCAATATGCGTGATGTTGAGCAGCGCGTTCAGGTGCAGGAATTGAAGCAGCCCGATGACGGTAAGCGTCGTCAGCGTGAGCGTGCAGACGATGAGCCACCAGCAGGATTGAAAGACCCGCAGCGCGCCTTCCTGATCGCCCCTGGCGACAGACATGCTCATCTCATTGCCGGCGACGGTTGAGAAACCAAGGTTCGAAAACAGCAGATAACTCGGGATCGCAATCAGCGCGAGCCACTCGCCATACATGGCTTCTGACCAGTAGTGGAAGAAGATCGGCACCTGGCCCAGCGTGATCACGGTCTGCGAGAATTTAGAAATTCCCTGCGCGATGAACCCCAGCAGCAGCCTCCGGCGCGTGCCCGGATCGACACTCATCGCTGGCCCACTGCGTCTGCTCGCCGTCTGCTGATCATGCTTCTACGATAGCCGAAAACGGCTGCTCCAACCCATCTTTGGGGCGCACGGTAAAATTAGGGACACATGAGCAAAACCACCACACAGCCGCTCACGTTCCAGGAGCTGCTCTTTACCCTGCAGCGCTTCTGGGCGGAGCGTGGCTGCGTCCTGCAGCAGCCTTACGATGTCGAAGTCGGCGCCGGCACCATGAGCCCCGATACCTTTTTGCGCGTGCTGGGCCCCAAGCCGGTACGCATTGCATACGCGCAGCCTTCACGGCGACCGGCGGACGGGCGCTATGGCGAGAATCCCAATCGCCTGTTCCGCCACACGCAGTTCCAGGTGATCCTGAAGCCACCACCAGTCAACGTGCAGGAGCTCTATCTGGAGTCGCTGGTAGCGCTTGGGATTGACCTGCGCGAGCACGATCTAAAGTTCGAGGAAGACAACTGGGAGTGGCCCGTGGGCGGCGCCTGGGGGGTCGGTTGGCAGGTCATGCTGGACGGGTTGGAGATTACGCAGTTCACCTATTTCCAGCAGTGCGGCGGCATGGATCTTGACCCCATCTGCGGCGAAATAACGTATGGCCTGGAGCGCATCGCGGGCTTCCTGCAGGATGTCGATTCGATTTATGACGTCGTCTGGGCGATTGAGCCGGACACCGGACGCAAGGTCACCTACGGCGAGATGCGGCTTGCGGAAGAAGAACAATTTTCCGCCTACGGCTTTGACTATGCCGACGTCGAGAAGCTATGGCAGCACCTGAATTTGTATGAGGCTGAGTGCCTGGCGCTGCTGGACCGCGCCAAGGGCTTCGACAAAATGGAGCCGCTGGAGCTCAAGCGTTTTCCGGTGCTTGGGGCCTATGAACTGGCGCTGAAATGCTCGCAACTGTTTAACCTGCTGGACGCTCGCGGTGCGATCTCGGTGACGGAACGGGTTGGGGTTATGGCTCGGATTCGGACGCTGGTGGTCGGCGTGGCGAAGGCTTACGCGGAGCAGGGTCAACTCGTCGGCGCTGCGTGATTTTGGTTGTCATCCCGTAGGGATCTGCTCTTGTTTCGGCATCCCGTAACCGCAAGAAGGATCGCAGTCTAAATGTCAGACTTTCTATTCGAAATTGGTCTTGAAGAAGTCCCCGCACGGATGATTGCCGGCGCGCAGGCTGAGCTGCTCAAGCGAGTGCTCGCCCTGCTCACGCGCGAGCGGCTGCTCGCCGATACCGGTGCTGAGGCGCAAAGCTATTCCACGCCGCGACGTCTCGCCGTGTACGTTCCGGCTGTGCTTGAGCGGCAGCCCGACCTGGTCGAGGAACTGCTTGGCCCAGCAACCAAAATCGCCTACAAGGATGGCGTCCCCGGCCCCGCTGCCGTTGCCTTTGCAAAGAAGTCCGGCGTGGCAGTCGAAGATCTGCGTACGGTGTCGACGGCGAAGGGCGACTACATTGCTGCGACCAGCACGAAGGCCGGCCGTACCGCTGCAGAAGTGCTGGCCAGCGAACTGCCAAAGGAGCTCGCCGGTATCTATTGGGCCAAGAATATGTACTGGCGCGCGGGTAAGCCGGAGCGCTTTGTACGACCGGTGCGCTGGTTGGTCGCGCTGCTCGGTGCGGAGGTGGTGCCGGTGCAGTTTGGCGGCTACACCGCGGGGCGTCAGACCTTCGGCCACCGCGTACTTTTTGGCGCGCAGCCTATCGTCGTCGCTGCACCGGGCAGCTACGTTGCACAGCTTACAGAAGCTCACGTCATGGCGGATGTTGAGCTGCGCCGCCACACGATTCGCAAGGCGCTTGACCGCGTCTGCCGTACGGTGCCTGACACGCGCTGGCGAGAGGACCACGCGCTTGTCGACAAGATGACGCACCTGACGGAGTGGCCATCGGTCGTCGCCGGCGACTTCGACGCGGCGTACCTGACGCTGCCGGAAGAGGTCCTCGTCACCGTCATGCGCGACCACCAGAACTACTTTGCGGTAGAGACCAAGGATAGCAAGCTCGCGCCGCATTTCCTCGCCGTACTAAACACGGAAGCGGACGAGGCTGGCCAGGCAATCATCCGCCACGGCAATGCTCGTGTCCTGCGCGCCCGCTTCAACGATGCGAAATTCTTCTGGGAGTTCGACCAGCGGACCCCGCTTGAAGAGCGTGTAGCGCTGCTGGAGCACGTTACGTTTCAGAAGGATCTTGGTAGCTACGCGGCCAAGTCGTCGCGCGTGGATGAAGTCTGTCAGGTGCTGGACCGCAAGCTGAAAGAGGCTGGCACCTCTCTAAATGAAGAGGCGTTGTGGACCGCGGCGCGCCTTGCCAAGACCGATCTGACTTCGGAGCTTGTCAAAGAATTTACGGAGCTGCAAGGCGAGATCGGCGGGCTCTACGCGCTTGCGCAGGGAATCGATAAAGCTGCTGCCGACGCCATCTACGACCAGTATCGGCCGACCTCCATGGAGGACCGCATACCGCGCACGGTGGAGGGTCAGGTGCTGGCCATCGCGGACAAGATCGATACCATTGCGGGGCTCTTCTCCTACGGCATGGAGCCGACTGGGTCAAAGGACCCCTTTGCGCTGCGCCGGGCGGCCAACGGCGTGGTGAAGATTCTTGCAGAGTCTGCGTTGCCGTTGAAACTCTCGGACGTCATCGAGGCATCAAGCGCGCGCCCTGAAGTTGCCGCCAAGATGTCCGCTTTCTTCCGCGAGCGGCTCGACTTCTTTTTGCGTGAGGCACGCTCGCAAGCCTACGACGTCGTTAAGGCGGCGCTGGCCGTTGGTGCGGATGACGTACGCGACACGATTGCACGGGCGCAGGCGGTAACCGACGTCCGCTCGGCTGAAACCACTACGTTTACCGCAGTGGTTTCCGGCTTGAAACGTATGCGCAACATTCTCGATCAGGCCCGGGGCAAGGGTGAAACGTGGCCCGGCTCGGTACAGGTTGAGCTGCTCACGAGCGGGTCGGAGGAGGATCTCGAGTCTGTCTCGGGTCATGTCGCGAGACATGTCGCAGCGCTGCAACTCGCTCACGACTACAAGGCCGCCGTGGTGCAGGTTGCGATGCTCCGCCCGGCCATCGACAGCTTCTTTGAAGACGTGATTGTCATGGCTCCGGAGGCTGATCTTCGTGCCAATCGGCTTGCTTTGCTGGACCGCATTCTGGCCGATTTTGGCCAGATCGCGGACTTCTCAGAGATCGTCACGGCCGGCTAGCCTGCGACCTCCTGCGATCGCTCGCATCCAACGGATGCAAGCTTCATAGGAGACACATGCCGGACCTTCTCGACCCTCTACAAGTTGGCGATTTGCAGCTCAAGAATCGCGTCATCATGGCTCCGCTCACGCGTCTTCGCGGTACGGTCGATCACCTGCCCACGCCCATCATGGTGGAGTATTACCACCAGCGCGCCACCGCCGGAATGATCATCACGGAAGGCACGCCGGTTACGCCGATGGGCGTTGGCTACGCGCAGGTTCCGGGCATCTGGTCCGCTGAGCAGACCGAACTCTGGAAGCCCGTTACCAAGGCCGTTCACGACGCCGGCGGGCTCATCCTGGCGCAGATCTGGCACGTCGGCCGCGTCAGCGACTCCAGCTTTCTGAACGGCCTCCAGCCCGTTGCGCCGAGCCCCCTGGCGCCTCCCGGCCACGTCACGCTGATCCGCCCGATGAAAGAGTTTGAGGTCCCGCGCGCGCTCTCGATCGAAGAGATCAAGGGCATCGTCGAAGACTTTCGCCAGGGCGCGCAGAACGCCAAGGATGCCGGCTTCGATGGTGTCGAAATTCACGGCGCCAACGGCTACCTGCTGGACCAGTTCCTGCACGGCGCCAGTAACAAGCGCACTGACGATTATGGCGGCTCAGTAGCGAATCGCGCGCGCCTGCATCTTGAAGTCGCGGACGCCGCGATCTCCGTCTTCGGCCCCGGCCGAGTGGGCATGCACCTGGCCCCGCGCGGCGATGTGATGGGCATGGGCGACACCAATCCGCGCGAGATTTTCACCTATCTAGCAACGGAGCTCGGCAAGCGCAAGCTGGCGTTCCTGATGGCGCGTGAGTTCTTTGGCGAGGACCGCCTCGGTCCGGACCTCAAGAAGGCGTTCGGCGGCGTCTACATTGCCAATGAAAAATATACGCTGGAGCAGGCGAATGAGGTCCTCGCAGCAGGCGAGGCGGATGCGGTGGCCTTCGGCAAGCTGTTTATCGCGAATCCCGATCTGCCCGCACGATTCGCAGCCCACGCACCTCTGAATGAGCCTGATCCGGAGACCTTCTACACCCACGAAGCAGCAGGTTACACAGACTATCCTGCGCTGTAGGCGCACAACAAAAACAAAAGCAGATATCCTGCGGGGATGACAACAAAAGAGGCCTCAATCCAGCCCTTTCCTGGTTGTCATCCCCAAAGGGGATCTGCTTCTTGTTGTCTCCGAACTAGTTCAAACGCTGCAACCGGGCGATCAATTTCTCAGCCAGCGGCTCGCCTGATTCCGTCCACAGCAATCGGCTTGAAATGCCACAATGCTTCTCGACCGAAAGCGTAAACGCCAGCAACATCTCCACGTTTTCCTTGATGTGCTTTGCCGCCTCTGCACGAGCTTCTTCATCCTCATAAAGCTCGTCGTCTTCATCAAAAATCCAAGGCGAATCAAGGCCAAAGTCGATGCGAATCTGCCCATTCTGCTCAAAGGTAGAGTCGTCAAACTCCGGCCCAAACGCCAGCAGCTTCACGGTCTGCGCGGAGCGTTTCCACACCGGGTCAAACCCCTCCGCGCCGCCCTCCATCGTCCACAACTGCCACTTCATTTCAAACTCGTAAGCGGTGTCTTCATGCAGCAATTCCATGCATTCCGCCACCGCAGTTTCGATGATCGAATCAGCCGCCGTATCGCCATCATCCGCGCGTCGGTCCAGCACATAAACCCGCTGGTAGACGGGCACTTCACTGAATCCGACAGGGTACGCCGCCGCCGCTGCCACTCGCGGCAAACCGCTGATGCGCGCAAACTGCCGCAGCACGGATACGACCGCCGCGGGCAAGCCGGCAAAACGAAAATTCGGGAACCACAAACTGAGATAAAGCTGATCTGCCATGACTCCAGTTTAGTCTTTCTACGCAAATAGGCGACACTGGTAGCCATGGAAGAGAAGCAACTGGCGCCCGGGCTCTACCTCGTGGCCACGCCCATCGGCAACCTGGAAGACATCACGCTGCGTGCGTTGCGTGTGCTGCGCCAGGCTGACCGCATCGCCTGCGAGGACACGCGCCAGACCCAGAAGCTGCTCAATCACTTCGACCTCCACACCCCCACCATCAGCTATCACCTGTTCAATGAGGGTGGCCGCGCGGAGCAGCTCGCAGCCGAGCTCAAGGCCGGCGCGCGCATTGCCATCGTGTCGGACGCGGGCACTCCCGGCATCGCCGACCCTGGGGCGCACGTGGTCTCGCTGGCCGTCGCCGCGGGGGTTCCGGTGTTCCCCATCCCCGGCGCAAACGCTGCCATTTCAGGGCTGATCGCGAGCGGTTTGCCGGCAGAATCGTTCAGCTTCCACGGTTTTCTGGCTTCGAAGGAAGGCCAGCGCCGCAGCCAGTTGGAGGCGCTCGCCCGGGGCACCACGCACGTCTTTTATGAGACTCCCCACCGCATTCTGGAAGCGCTGTCTGACATCACCGCCGTCTTCGGTGGCACGCAGTGGGTAGTCATCGCGCGCGAGTTGACCAAGCTGCATGAGGAGTTTCTGCGCGGCCCTGCAGAGGACCTGCGCGCAACGCTCGCTGAGCGTGCGCAGGTACGCGGCGAAATGGTGTTGATGATCGCACTTTCTGCAGAGGTGGCAGACAAGCCGGAAGGATCAATCCTGAAAGCCGTGCAAGCCGTCATGGCAGCGGAGAAACTGTCGGAGATGGATGCGCTGAAGCGTGTCGCAAGGGAGCGCGGCGTAGGCAAGTCCGTAGCCTACCGAGAGCTGCAGCGAGAGCAAGCCAAAGCCAGGCGTTAAGCACTCAAGGCTACTTCGCTTATTGGTTGTCATCCCCGGGGGGATCTGCTTTGCGCTGAGCGTGTCAAGAAGCAGATCCCCCCGGGATCACAACTAAAAAGAGCGTGCAGGAAGGGCTAGTGCCCCGCACCAAAGCCGCTATCCCCGTCTTCCGTCCTGATGTCCATGTGCTCAATCAATCCATCACGAATCGTGTACGTGTGCCAAAGCTCCAGGTCGGAAAGCACATCCCCACCCAGGCTTTTCACCAGTTGGTGCACCCGGACGTCAGTCTGCCCACCGGGTTTGTCGATGACTTGCAGCGCCACAACCGTCGGGTCAAACTCAGCCCACTGCCGCGTCCAATAGGCGCGGATCGCATCCTTGCCGATCACGCGCCCACCCTCTGAAGCCTTGGGCCAATCGATCCCGTCGCTCATCCGCGCGAGCACACTATTGATGTCTCGCCGGTTGAACGCCGCATACATTTGCTGCATGACTTCCGTAGTGTTCTGCATCGTTTAGTTGCTCGCTCGCTTGGTACCGGCGGGGCCTTCATACGTGACCCGCCAGACGGACCGGCTGCCATCGTCAGTCACAAACAGCGACCCATCCTTGCCCACCGTCACGCCCACGGGACGACCCCAAACTTCACCGTCCTTGGTTACGAAGCCGGTCAGGAAGTCCTCGTAGCTGCCGTCCGCGACGCCATTGTGCATCGGGACGCGAATAACCTCATAGCCGGCACGCCTGGCGCGGTTCCAGCTGCCATGCTCGGCGACGAAAGCGTCTCCCTTATACGGCTGCGGGAACTCCCCAGCCGTCGGGTAGAACACCAACTGTAGCGACGCCATATGCGGCTGCACGATCACGTCCGGCGTCGTCACCTTTGCATGCAGATCCACCTTGCCGCAACTCTTGCCGGTCAAGGATTCAGACGCTGCCTGTGGGTTCGCTGCGGTCCCATCAGCGCACGGAGCAGCGAGCCGAGGGTCAGCCTTGCCGCCCATGTAGTACCAGGGCCAGCCAAAGAAGCTGTCCTCCTTGACCGAGGTCACATAGTCCGGCACCAGGTGATTGCCCAGGTTGTCGCGCTCATTGGTCGAGCACCACAGCGACCCGGTCACCGGGTTGATCGCCTCTCCCACGCAGTTACGCAGGCCGCTTGCATAGACCTTCAGGAACTTGCCTTCCGGCGTGTAAGCCAGCACGTCGGCGCGATGAAACTCCTTCGGCGTCACGTCGGGGTTATCGATGTTTGAGCCTGAGCCAACAGAGACCAGCATGCGGTTATCCGGCGTGAAAACGATGTCGCGCGTCCAGTGTCCGCCGCCTCGCAACTGCGCAAAACCGGGCAGTTCCAGCAGCTTTTCAGAAGGGCCGCTCGCAACAAGATCACCCGTTTTATACGGGAACCGCACGACCGTATCCGTGTTGCCAATGTAGACGTATTTCGGGTTCGGCCCGGCCGGATAAAATGCGATGCCAAAGGGCAGATTCAGCCCGCTCGCGAAAGTCGAAATCGTCTTCGCACGGCCATCCGGGCCGACACCCCGCATCACGTAAATCTTGTCACCATGCGAGTCCGAAAGGAAGATATCGCCATTCGGCGCCGTCCGCAGCAGACGTGGCTCACGGAACTGGCTGGGTGCGGTAGGCACGCTGGGCGCCTGATTATTTTGCGAGGAGGACGCCGCAGTCGGCTTGAAATCGCCACCGGCATAAAGCGTCACCTTGAAGCCCGGAGGCGCAATCGGCCAGGCTCCGTCCGGCTTCGGCACCAGGTGCGGACCGTTGTTGACGGCCTCATCCGGCGCCGGCGCGGGCAGGTCCGCGAGCGTGATCTTGCGGCGAACGCCGGGCTGCTGCTGGTCGTAATCCGCAAAGGCGGCCTGGCCAGTCACGGTTTGGCCAGCCTGACACCAGGCGGCAGCGGGAAGTGCAATAAGGGCAGCGGCGAGTAGCTTTTTCATGACTTTGGTCCCGGCTAGATGGGTTGACGTGCGTTGATTGTTGGATGCGTTTACCGCGCTACGGGGTAGGATTCGCAAGATGTTTCAGCGCGTCGGTCGGGATCGTGGCGGTCAACGTGGCGCGGTCTTTGTGCTGCACAATCGCCAGCGAGTCCATGAACTGGCGAATGGCGAGGTCGTCCGGCGTGAGCGGCGTGGGTTGCTGCACCTGCTGGAGCTTGCGCGCCAGGCCCAGCAGCGCATTCAGCGAGGCGGTCGTCTGTGCCGCCTCGGCGTCATCTTTGGTCAACTCATCAATGCGTAGATGCAGCGCGGTGGTGTATTGCAGGCTTGCGACGAATGTCGCCTCAGCCGGCATCGGCAACTCCATGCCCATCGCCGTCACATGTCCGTTGGCGGCGAACGGCAGGCCCAGGTGCCCGATCGCCCACACATCCCGCGCAAACAGCGGCACATCGCCAAACCGCGCGGCGAGCAGGGAAGACCCGGAAAAGGGGCTGGCCGCAGCCCGGCTGCGATCCAGGATGGAGTGAATCTGCTCGGGCGTCGGCATGTTGCTCGCCGCGATCAGGTTGTAGCCCAGCACGGCCACGCGCAGGGTCCTGTTTTCTGACGGAATCGCGTAGATCGTGCGACCCGCGTAGGCTTCCTGGCTGGTCGCCAGTGACGCCAGATAATGCGCCACCCTGTCGGCGTCGAAGCGTCCTTCAAAGACTTCAGAAAAGGCCACCGGACCGTTGGGCCCATCCGGATTTGGCATCGCATGCAGCGCAAAGGCGACCTGGTCCAGATCGCGTTCGAAGTCCACACCCGTCGCGTCGATGAACTTTTGATAGCTTGCAGAATGGGCCATCGTCGTGCGGTCAAAGTGCGTGGCCGCGCGAATGGGCCGCACATTCACGTACACAATCGCGTCCGATTCCGGCATCAGCCGCGCCACTTCCGGCGGGGCCTTGAACCGCAGCCAGCCAGCCACGGCCAGCGCGCAAAGGACCAGCAGAACAGCGAGGAGGGTGAACCGAGTACGCTTGCGCATCTGGCTGACAGTGTACAAGACGGCCGGTACCCGCAGAAAATTGTCATCCTTCGACTACGACCATCGATAAAGCCGACGATCTCCGCTCAGGATGACAATGGCGTGGCCGGTCGAGCATTACTTGCCCAGCTTAGCCTTCAACACATCACGAGCGTTGAACGCGGTCTGATACAGCCGCCCAAACGTAGCTTCCTTCGCGCGGTCGAGCGTCGGGTTCGCACCCGGCACGGTCGGCGTGATCCCGGCCTTGCGCAGGTAGCGGTTTGCCCGGAAAGCGCCAATCGTAGCGTCATTTTTGCGCTTGAAGTTGATCGAAACCGACACTGAAACGTCCGACCCATTTTGCAGCCAGTGCGGAAAAATAGCGGGGTTGAACACGCCGTTGCCGGGCTCCAGCGTGTACTGCCAGTGGCCTTCCGGCAGTCCTTCCGGAACTTCGATCCTGGGCAGCGCGCCGGTCCAGTACTGCTCCATCTGCTGCGCGGATAGCACGTGCGGGTCGTCGCCGTTGTAAATATAAACCAGCTTCGAGCCGTGAATCTGCGCCAGAAAGTTCGTCTCGCCGTCCATGTGATACGGCGTAATGCGCCCAGGCGACGTCACAAAAATCGTCATCGTCGGGTCGTAGTAAATGTTGGCGATGTCCACCCCCGCCAGCGCGGAAAGCTGCGGAATCAACTCCTCCAGCACCTTCGCATAGACGGGATCTTCATGGATCCGCTTCAGGATCACCCAGTTCTGCCCACTCTTGATGGAAGCCAGCGCATCGACAAGCGTAGTGCCTTCCGGCCGCGCTCCAAACCAGGACGCCTTGTCCGGAGTGCCTGATTCAAAATGCTGCTTTTTGGCCTGCGCCGGGTTCGCGTTCAGACGCTCGGCAGCCGCCAGCAGAGCGTCCAATTGGAACGCAGGATGCTCATGCAGGCTATGCCGAAACAGGAACGGCGACTGATCGAAATTCAGCGCGAAAAGCTCGCGGTCTTCGGCTTCATTGCGCAGCAGCGAGCTGGCAACGTTGGTTGCGGTCAAGGCAGACATAAAGCACTCCAGTCGTACAGTGAAACTAACGTTTCACCTCCTGTTTTAGCTTGGAGGGCGAACCATGTAAATGCTAAATACGTGCTACTCGCTCATCGCGAAGGTGTAGATCTTGCCGCCATTGGTAACATTTCCGGTACCTGGCGGCAGTATGCCGTACTCGCCGCCCGCCGTATCGCGCGGCACTGTAAACGTGTAAACCCGCGGCGCAATGCGCTTGGGCTGAAACGGCTGCTCATCCCGCTGTGCGCCTCCGCTCTGGTGAAACACACCGCCGGTCAGCGTACGAAACTCCCGGTCCTTGCTGTTCAACCGAAACCGCAGCAAGTCATACTCCGCGCCTTCGACACCTTCCGGCGTGAAGATCAGAAAGTCCGTTGGCCGCGGCAGCAGCAGCTTCGCTTCCTTGCCCGTCACCACGCCGTTGCGGTCTTCCTTGATGATGTTGTGCGTCAGCGTCGACTTGATAAACCCGCCGCTCTTGATATGCACCACCTCAGACTCCATCGGAATCCACGCCCCACGCGAGTCCTTGTAGTACACGCCGATCTCGCTCACCGGCGGCGGCTCCATCATCTCCGGCGGCATCGCCGGCGGCGGTGCCTGGGCCTGCGAGCTGTTATGCGTCAACGACCGCCGGCCCTTGGTCGCCATCGCCGCCAGCACCACATTCGAAATCCCCTGCTCACGCAGATGGATCAGGTCATCCGGCGACGTGTTGTAGCTGCCCGGCTGGGTGGAAATACTCTGCACAACCAGGTCGTCCGAAAGCCCGGCCGCATGCATCCGCAGCACAGTGTCGTTGGTCATCGCGCCACTTGAAGCGGCACTGTCCGTCGCAGGCTTCCGCGCAGCAATCCCTGCTGCCTGCGGCCCTTCGAGCACCTGCGGCGCGTCGCTCACATGCTGCGCACACGCTACCCCGCAGGCTGCGAACAGCAGTGCGCAAAGGCGAAAAATCTTCATGGTCGGCACCAGGCTTTCGTTGGATTAGACGCCGGTCACGCACATCAAGCTGCGTTTTCCGGCGTCCGCACCAGACTTATTCCGGCAGCGAGAACGTGTACATCTTGCCCGCGCTGGCCGCGTTAGAGCTCGTCAACGAACCCGGAGGCAAAATCCCGTACTCGCCCACCGGAAGCTCCGCCGCCAGCGTGATCTGGTACATGCGCGGTGCCACCTTGACTGAGGTAAACGTCTTTGCATCGCGCTGCGCGCCGGTTGAATTATGGAAGACCCCGCCGGTCTCCGAGCGGAATTCGCGATTATCGGAGTTCTGCCGCAGCTTGATCAGTTGGTACTCCTCGGGCGAGGTCCCTTCCGGAACATAGATCAGCAGCTGCGTCTGCCGCAGCAGCGTAATCTTGGCGGTTTTGCCGGGGATATGGCCATTCTTGTCACCCTTGACAATACCCTGCGAAGCGATCGATTTCAGCACGCCACCGCTCTTGTAGTTGATGATTTCCGGCGCAAACGCCGTCCAGTTCCCGTCCTTCTTGTAGTAGCAACCCACCTCGTCGACGCCCGCAATCGCGGGCCCGGGCGCACCCGCGGCCATAATCGGCGCTGCGGAAACGCCGGCGTTCTTCTGCATCATCGCGCCCATGACCTTGTCCGATATGCCCGCTTTCTTCAGCGCAATCATGTCGTCCGTCGTCATCGAGTAATGACCTGGGCTATTGGTCACCGTGTTGACGATCAGGTCGTCACCCAGCCCGGCAGCCTGCAGCTTCAGCACTGCGGCATTGTCCATTGCCTGTTGAGCCTGGGCCGTCATGGCCAGCGCGGGGGAAAGCAAAGTCAAAACGACAACAGAACGCAGAAGAGATCGCAAGAGTGCACTCCGGGGTATGAATAGTTAGTTGATTTGCGAACCAGACTAGCATGCCCCGGCCCAAACGACAGCCCGCGTTTGCTGGAGGCACCACGCTATGGTAAAGTCAGGACTTGTGACGGGCTTCCGGGTTCGACGCAAAACGCTGTTTGGGCTGGCGTAGCTCAGCTGGTAGAGCATCTGATTTGTAATCAGAGGGTCGGGGGTTCAAATCCCTTCGTCAGCTCCAGATTTCTTCCAGTTGAACGAGTAATCAAGGTTGTGCTGCTTTGTCCCTTCGTGGCCCAGGCGTCCACACTCCCACTTATCGGTACACGCTGTGAGTGGTTGTTGGAAGCGCATGTGTTCAAGAGGAATCGAGCAGTAAAAGATGTGCACAGGTGGCCGAGCGGTTAATGGCAGCAGACTGTAAATCTGCCACTCTTCGAGTTACGGAGGTTCGAATCCTCCCCTGTGCACCATTTCCTGCCTGGATTGCGAATCGCTTGCGCGTGCAGAAGGGAATCAAGTTTGGACCTGAGACCTGCCGGCACCGGACGCATGGTCGTAGCGCTTGGCGTTTTATGCGCGCTGGCATTGGCAGCCTGGCTGCAAATGGATGCCAGCAAGCTACGTACGCTGGTAGTCGTGTTGATGGCGTTTTTCGCGTTTCGTGTCTGGCTCACTTGGATGCGGTCACGCGGTTGAGGTAGACTTGCAGAGTTGTTTGCAGGTGCAACAAATGCTGGCGTAGCTCAGTGGTAGAGCACTCCCTTGGTAAGGGAGAGGTCGAGAGTTCAAGCCTCTCCGTCAGCTCCAGAATCTTTAGCAAAGCAGGGCGGGAGTAACTCAGTGGTAGAGTCACAGCCTTCCAAGCTGTTGGTCGCGGGTCCGATTCCCGTCTCCCGCTCCAAAGTTTTCGTAGGAGTTTCACTTTGAGCACCACGCCCGCTGCATCCCCGGATCCGATTGGCAATTTCGATCAGCCGGTCCTCCAAATCGGCGACCCCCAGGCTTACGGTGCAGTCCGCACCGCCATCGAGTCCTCCTTCGCACCCGCCAACGTAGCCACCTTCCTCAAGTCACTCGAGCGCGCCGGCATGCGCATTCGCAACTTTGAAGCAGTGCTCGACAAGAACCTGCTCGGCGGGACTTCGAAAGTCGATTACGCCAAGCTCGGCAATGCAGACCAGGGCCAGATCCGCGAGTACTATCTCGCCAGCCTGGAACGCGTTCCGATGAACCTGCGCGATAAATTTTTCAAGCTGTACGCGTATTACTGAGCGTCAGCGCATCACACGGCACGGACGCCAGTCGAACCCGGCATCCTGAGACTTCAGCAAAGCTTTCAACGAGGAGTTTGATCATGGGTAAGGAAAAGTTCGACCGGTCTAAACCGCACGTCAACATCGGCACCATTGGGCACATCGACCACGGCAAAACCACGCTGACGGCTGCGATCACCAAGGTTTTGTCCAAGCACAACCCGAAGAACACGTTTCGTTCGTTCGACACGATCGACAACGCACCGGAAGAGCGCGAGCGCGGCATCACGATCTCGACTTCGCACGTCGAGTACGAGACGCCGAACCGCCACTACGCGCACGTCGACTGCCCGGGCCACGCCGACTACATCAAGAACATGATCACCGGTGCTGCGCAGATGGACGGCGCTATTCTCGTTGTGGCTGCGACTGACGGCCCGATGCCCCAGACCAAGGAGCACGTTCTGCTCGCCCGTCAGGTTGGCGTTCCGTTCATCGTCGTCTTCCTGAACAAGTGCGATGCGGTTGAAGACGAGGAACTCATCGAGCTCGTCGAAATGGAAGTCCGCGAGCTCCTGAGCAAGTACGACTATCCCGGCGACGACACCCCGATCATCCGCGGTTCGGCCCTCGGCGGTCTGAACGGCGAGGCCGAGTGGGAACTGAAGATCGACGAGCTGATGGAAGCGGTCGACAAGTTCATCCCGCAGCCCACGCGTGCGGTTGAGTTGCCGTTCCTGATGCCGATAGAAGACATCTTCTCTATCTCCGGTCGCGGCACGGTCGTTACCGGCCGTATCGAGCGCGGCAAGGTCAAGGTTGGCGAGGCCTGCGAAATCGTCGGCTTCGGCGACACGCAGCCGACCGTCTGCACCGGCGTCGAAATGTTCAAGAAGCAGCTGGACGAAGGTCTCGCGGGCGACAACGCCGGCCTGCTCCTGCGCGGTATCGCGAAGGAAGCAGTACAGCGCGGCATGGTTCTCGCGAAGCCCGGCTCGATCAAGCCGCACACCGAGTTCAAGGGCGAGGTTTACGTCCTGAGCAAGGAAGAAGGCGGCCGCCACACGCCGTTCTTCAACGGCTACCGCCCCCAGTTCTACTTCCGGACTACCGACGTTACTGGTTCCGCGAAGCTTCCGGAGGGCACCGAGATGTGCATGCCGGGCGACAACATCCAGCTCGAGATCACGCTGCACACGCCTGTCGCCATGGAGAAGGGCCTGCGCTTCGCCATCCGCGAAGGCGGCCGCACCGTCGGCGCCGGTACCATCAGCGAAATCATCAAGTAACTTCCAGGCAGCAAAGCAAAGCGGCGAGCCTCGGCGCGCCGCTTTTGCTTGCGCGTTGGACAGCGTACACTAACGCCATGGCCGCGCTTGCTGAATTCGTTGGAGGACGACCACTGGTCGATGTTCCTCTTGCAGGGCTGACCCTACCGCTTGTTCTGCGCTTGAAGAGCCCTCTGAGCGATGACGAGCTTTTACATTTTTGCGAGCAGAACAGCGATTACCAAATTGAACAAAATGCCGCTGGAGAACTAGAGATTATGTCTCCGACAGGTTGGGATGGCAGTGGTCGCGAGGATTATGTAGCGCGCATGCTCGGCAATTGGACGGAGGAACATGGTGGCTTCTCAAGAGGACCAACAGCCGCGTTCAAGCTTGGCGTCTTAGAGATGCGCAGTCCTGACACTTGTTGGATCAGTTCTGAACGCATAGAAGGCTTCAGCGCACGCGTCCGCAAGCAGTTTCTGCCGCTTTGCCCTGACTTCGTCATCGAGGTGCTCTCTGAGTCTGACTCCCGCCGTGCCCTGGACAAGAAGATGCTGATGTGGATGAACGCCGGCGCAAAACTCGCCTGGCTGATTGATCCTTATGCTGCTGAGGTCGTTATCTACAAATCTGCCACAATGTTCGAGAGAAGGATTAAGCCTGACTTTGTAGAGGCGGATTCGGTTGTCACGGGCTTTCGGCTGGAGACAGCAAAGATGTGGGAGAACGAGGAGTAGCGACTAGCGCTCCATCGCGTTTTCATGGATAATAGAACAGTTGAGCGTGGCCTGACCGCTCTTCCTCCGCTCTATCTTGAGCAGTACGGCAAGCGTTCGGAATCCAGACAATCAGGAATAAAGGTTGCGGGCGCCTCAAGCCCTGCGTCGCGGCGTGTCAGGTGTGGGTTGTACCTATCCAGATGCGCTGCTTGCCAGCCGGAGTGGCTGGCCAAACCAAGGAGAAGAAACATCATGCGTGAAATCATTACTCTGCAATGCCCCGAGTGCAAGAACCGTAACTACTCGACGACCAAGAACAAGAAGACCACCACTGGCCGTCTCGAGTTCTCAAAGTTTTGCAACACGTGCCGCAAGCACACGGACCACAAGGAAACCAAGTAAGTTAGCTGCACCTGATTTCGGTCAGGTGCACTCCCCAGGGGGAGTAAGCTCAACGGTTAAACTGTCGGTCTCCAAAACCGAACTTCTCGGTTCGAATCCGAGCTCCCCCGCCATATTTGCAGCAAAGAAACACCCAAGAGGCAGTGTGATGGCCAAAGCGATAGCAGTAGCAGATCAGCCCAGCACCGGGATCCAGCAATTGAAGTCCGGCCCGCAGCGCCTGGGCGAGTTTTTGAAGGACGTCCGCTCCGAGATGAAGAAGGTGATCACCCCTTCGCGGCTCGAAGTGCAGAACACGACCACGATCGTCATTATCACGGTCTTCATTTTTGCGGCGTATTTTGCCCTGGTCGACTATGGCGTTGGTCACCTGATGGACTTTGTGTTTCGCAAACTTGCCAAGCAGTAGCACAGACCAAAACGAGAAAAGGTTTCGACGATGGCCGTAGAACAGATCAACCCGTTGGATTTGCCAGAGCAGGATAATAGCCTTGCGGTCATTGCCGAGCAGCAGGAAACAGGCGAAGGCGGTCACGGCGACGGCAGTGTTGGCGGCGATCCGGAAGCACCGGCGGCGAACGCGAATTTTAAGTGGTACATCATTCACGCTTATTCGGGCTTCGAGCGCAAGGTCAAGGAGTCGCTTGAGAGCCGCATTCGTGCGTATAACCTCGAGAATCGCATCGGCCGTATTGAGATTCCGCTGGAGCCGACTACCGAACTGCGCAATGGCAAGAAGGTCACGATCGACCGCGTGTTTTTGCCTGGTTACGTCTTCGTCGAGATGGAGCTGGACAACGATCTTTGGCACGTGATCAAGAACACGCCGCGGGTTACGGGCTTTCTTGGTACGGGTGACTCCCCTGTCGCGTTGAGCGAACAGGAAGTTGCCGGCATGTTGAACCGTGCCGATGTGACCAAGGACAAGCCGACCATGAAGGTCAAGTTCGACAAGGGCGAGCAGGTCCGGATCAACGAAGGTCCGTTCGCCAACTTCAACGGTACGGTCGACGATGTGAACGAAGACAAGCAGACCCTGAAGGTGATGGTCTCGATCTTTGGTCGTTCGACACCCGTCGAAATTGAGTTTTCGAAGGTCGACAAGATGGAGTTGTAGACCACGAATTTAGCAGGACGTACGCACCGCCCGATGAGGGGCTTCTCGGAGCAAGCGTCACCCAGAAACAACTAATCGCGCGAGAAGCGTAAAAAGGATCAAGGACAATGGCACCGAAGAAAATTACTGGATACGTGAAGCTTCAAGTGATGGCCGGCAAGGCCACCCCGGCACCCCCGATCGGCCCCGCGCTTGGACAGGCGCAGGTCAACATCATGGAGTTCTGCAAGCAGTTCAACGACCGCACCAAAGAGCCCGCGATGGCTGGTCTGACGATTCCGGTCGTCATCACCGTGTACGGCGATCGTACGTTTACGTTCATCACCAAGACCCCTCCTGCTCCGGTTTTGCTTAAGAAAGCTGCCGGCATTGAGAAGGGTTCGGGCACCCCGAACAAGGATAAAAAGGGCAAAGTAACCGAGAAGCAGATCATGGAGATCGCGGCGCAGAAGATGCCGGACCTGAATGCGACCACGGTTGAGGCTGCTGCGAAGTGCATTCGCGGGACCGCACGCTCGATGGGTATTGAAGTGGTTGCTTAGGTACCCGACCCCCCCCCGGGGTATGGTCCTAAAGTCTTCATAGGATTGGACTTAAGTCTGGACTTCCGGTTTGGAAGTACCAAAGCCTCCTGGCTTGCCGGGAGGCTTTTTCTATCTGTTTTAAGCATAGCAGGTGGGCAGGGGTGAGAATGCCAACTATTTTTGGTTGGTAAGTTGTTGGTGTCGTTGGGGTTAGGTGCTTTGTGGGGCAGAGTTGCTCTTGACACGAGATTTCGTTGGTTGTTTGGTGAGGCGTGACGCCAGGCCAAGGATCGAAGTGTCGTGGGAGTGGTGGGGCCTGGGGTATTACCAGAGCAAAAGCAGATCCGCTCCGGGGATGACAAACAAAATGGGGGCGTTGGCTCTGGCTGATTCCAAGGGAACGTTAGCGGGGATGCAGGTCCTTCGACTCCGCCGTTTGCAAGCGCGCACGCCGCTTCGCTCAGGATGCCAATTGGGGGGGGCGAGGCGCGGGTGATATCAGTTGCGGGTAGTTTCGAGCGATCATCTGTGGCTGTGGGTTGATGCTCAGGCGAAGAGGCGGGCTTGCTGGGGGAGGTGCTGGGAGATGGGGGGCTTGCGGGCGGGGCCTACGTCGCGCGTGAGGAGGGCGTCCGTGGAGCGGGGGCTTAGGCCGTGGTGGCGGCAGGCTTGCTGGACCAGGGACTTCAGGTGATCGCGGTAGGGTTGCTGGGCGAAGTCGTGGGTGGCGAAGCGTGTGGCGTAGTCCCGGGTCAGATGGGGGAAGTGCTCCTCGATAAAGCTCAGAAAGGTGGGGCGGGAGCAGGATTTCAGGAACAGGGGCTCGGCGGCGAAGAAGCTGGCGCGGGCTTCGGCGGCTTTAGCGGCCATCCTGTCGAGGGCTTCGGCCGTGTCTGTGATGCCGGGGAGCAGAGGGGAGCAGAGGATTCCGGCGGTGAGGCCGGCTTCGCGCAGATGGCGGACGGCCTGGAAACGGAGGTCGGGGCGGGGGGCGCGGGGCTCGAGCAGGCGGGCGAGGGCGGGGTCCGGGGTGGTGATGGTGAGGTGGACGACGAGGGTGTTGCGCCTGGCGATCTGCTGGAGGAGGTCGATGTCGCGTTCAATGAGCTTTGATTTGGTGATGATGCCGAGGCGGTAGCCACTCTTGCGGGCGAAGACTTCGAGCAGCGAGCGGGTGATGCCGGCGGTGCGCTCGATGGGCTGGTAGGGGTCGGTGGCGGTGCCGAGGGCTATTTCTTCCGCGGGGTCGATGCGGCGGAGTTCCTGCTCAAGGAGCCAGGCGGCGTTTTCCTTCATGAAGATGAGTCGCTCGAAGAGGGCGGGGTCCTTGTAGTCGGGGGTGTTGAGCTCGGGTGATTTGGCGGCCAGGAACTCGTGGGTGTAGCGGGCGTAGCAGTAGCGGCAGGCGAATTCGCAGCCACGGTAGGGGTTGATCGAGTAGGCGAGGGATAGCTGGCGCTTGGAGACGGACTTGTTGAGGATGCTGCGGACTTCGAGCGCGCGGAATTCTACGTGGTGTCCGTCGGCTACGTGGGTGGCCTCGGCGGCCATGCGGGCGAGGCCGGTTTGAGCGGGTTGCAGGATTGGGAAGAGAGTGTTCGCCATATGTTCGCCTAGGTGTAAGAGTGCGGGTTTTTTGCGTTGGTTGTCAAGGCTCTTTATCTGTTGGCGGGTAAGGGCGTATCTCAGCGGCTAAAGACGCACGGCTTACTGGGTATTTATGGCACGGCTGAAGCCGTACCCTTAAGCAAGGCGGGATGTTGCGAGCGGTTAGCTGATCCGGGCGGAGATGCAGGTCCTTCGACTGCGTGCGTCGCAAAGAGCGCGACGCACTTCGCTCAGGATGACAAATTTTTGGGGTGGGAAAGCGAGGTTGTGGGAGCGGGGTGGTGGGGAAGAAAGGCGGAGATGCAGGTCCTTCGACTGCGTGCGTCGCAAAGAGCGCGACGCACTTCGCTCAGGATGACAAGTTTTGGGTTGGGAAAGCGAGGTTGTGGGAGCGGGGTGGTGGGGAAGAAAGGCGGAGATGCAGGTCCTTCGACTGCGTGCGTCGCAAAGAGCGCGACGCACTTCGCTCAGGATGACAAGTTTGGTGGTGGGGAAGCGAGGTTGTGGGGGAGTAAGGCGGAAATGCAGGTCCTACGACTGCGTGCGTCGCAAAGAGCGCGACGCACTTCGCTCAGGATGACAAGTTTGGTGGTGGGGAAGCGAGGTTGTGGGGGAGTAAGGCGGAAATGCAGGTCCTACGACTGCGTGCGTCGCAAAGAGCACGACGCACTTTGCTCAGGATGACAAATTTGGTGGTGGGGAAGCGAGTTGTGGGGGAGTCAGGCGGAACTGCAGGTCCTTCGACTGCGTGCGTCGCAAAGAGCGCGACGCACTTCGCTCAGGATGACAAATTTTTGGGGTGGGAAGCGAGGTTGTGGGGGAGTAAGGCGGAGATGCAGGTCCTTCGACTGCGTGCGTCGCGAAGGGCGCGACGCACTTCGCTCAGGATGACAAATTTGGTGGTGGGGAAGCGAGTTGTGGGGGAGTGAGGCGGAAATGCAGGTCCTTCGACTGCGTGCGTCGCGAAGGGCGCGACGCACTTCGCTTAGGATGACAAGTTTTTGGGGTGGGAAGCGAGGTGGTGGGGAAGAAAGGCGGAGATGCAGGTCCTTCGACTGCGTGCGTCGCGAAGGGCGCGACGCACTTCGCTCAGGATGACAAGTTTTTGGGGTTGGAAAGCGAGGTTGTGGGAGCGGGGTGGTGGGGAAGAAAGGCGGAGCTGCAGGTCCTTCGACTGCGTGCGTCGCGAAAGGCGCGACGCACTTCGCTCAGGATGACAAGTTTGGTGGTGGGGAGGAACGAGGTTGTCTGAGAGAGGTGGGAGAGTGAGGGGATAGGCGGACTAAGATTGAAGGATGATCGAGTTTCGGAATACTTATTCGAAGTTGCCGGCGGGGTTTTTTGCCCGGGTGGAGATGGTTCCGGTGCGGGCGCCTGGGCTGGTCAAGGTGAATGCTGGGTTGGCGGAGGAGTTGGGGGTGGATGCTGGGTGGCTGGCGTCGGCGGAGGGGGTGGCGGTGCTGGCGGGGAATGCGATGGCGGCGGGGTCTGAACCGGTGGCGATCGCCTATGCGGGCCACCAGTTTGGGCATTTTGTGCCGCAGCTTGGGGACGGGCGGGCTTGTTTGCTGGGGGAAGTCGTGGGGCGGGATGGGGTGCGGTATGACTTGCAGTTGAAGGGGTCTGGGCCTACACCGTATTCGCGCCGGGGGGATGGGCGGGCGGCGCTGGGGCCGGTGTTGCGTGAGTATTGCGTGAGTGAGGCGATGCACGCGCTGGGGGTTCCGACGACGCGCGCGCTGGCGGCCGTGACGACCGGCGAGATGGTGATGCGCGAGGAGCCGAAGCCGGGGGCGGTGATTTGCCGGGTGGCGGCGAGCCATCTGCGGGTGGGGACGTTTCAGTATTTTGCGGCGAAGGGGGATGTGGCCGGGTTGCGGGTGCTCGCAGAGTATGCGATGGAGCGGCATTACCCTGGGGCGGCGCAGGAGGCCAAGCCGGTGCAGGCGCTGTTGGCGGGGGTGATCGGCCGGCATGCTCGGCTGGTGGCTCAGTGGATGTCGATTGGGTTTATCCATGGGGTGATGAATACGGATAATGTGTCGATTTCCGGCGAAACGCTGGACTATGGACCGTGTGCGTATATGGAGGCGTTCGAGCCGATGAAGACGTTTAGCTCGATCGACCAGCGGGGGCGGTATGCGTATGGGAATCAACCCCATGCTGCGCACTGGAACCTGACTCGCCTGGCGGAGGCGCTGCTGCCGTTGCTGGCGGAGGAGGAAGGCGGGGAGGACGCGGGTGTCGCGGCGGCTCAGGGGGCGTTGAGTCTGTTTGCGGGGGAGTATGAGGGGGCTCGGCTGGAGCGGTTTCGGCGGAAGCTTGGGCTTGCCGGAGAGATGGCGGGGGACGAGGCTTTGATCGAGGATCTGCTGGCGCGGATGACGGCGCAGAAAATGGATTTTACGGGGACTTTTCGAGGGCTTTGTGCTGCGGCGGAAGGCGATCCTCGTCCGCTGTTTGGGCTGGGAGAGTGGGGGGGGCGATGGCGGGAACGGTTAGCGGTGGGTGGGGCGGAGATGATGCGGGGGGTGAATGCGGTTTATATTCCCCGGAATCATTTAATGGAAGAGGCGATTGTCGCGGGGGAGCGGGGGGAGTTCGGGGTGTTTGAGGAACTGGTTCGGGTGACTGGGCGGCCGTTTGAGGAACGGGAAGGCCTGGAGCGATTTGCCGCTCCGGCGGAAGCTCATGAGGAAGTGACTGCTACGTTTTGTGGGACTTAAGTTGGGTCCGTGGCTTGCGTCGTTTGCTGCCGCAAACGATACCCCACCCTTCCGACGAAGCTGGAAGGATGGGGCACCCAGGTGTGCTGGTTGGGAACATCAGGCCAGGGCGGGGTAGGTCATGTCGCTCAGGTCCTCAAGGAGGCTGGGGCCGGTGGGATCCCAGTTGAGGAGTTTGCGGGTGGCGGCGCTGGAGGCGGGCATGTCGAGGGCGGCGAAGTGGTATAGCCAGCTAAAGTGCTCTGCGGCCGCTTCCGGGGTGAGCGAGACGACGGGGATGCCGAAGCCTTTGCCGATGGTTTCGGCGATCTCGCGCATGGGCACGCCTTCCTCCTGGACGGCGTGGTAAATGGTGACGCCGGGGCCGGTCTGCTCGACGACGAGGCGGTAGAGGCGGGCGACGTCTGCGAGCGGGGCGGCGGCCCAGCGGTTGGCGCCCTCGCCGATGTAGGCGGAGACGCGCTTCTGGCGAGCGGTTTCGGTGAGGTAGGGGACGAGGCCCTGTTTGCGCGTGTCGTGTACCTGGGGGAGGCGGACGATGGCGACGCGGACGCCACGCTCGGCGTGGGCGCGAGCGGCGGATTCTGGCTGGCGGGGGATGTTGGCGTTGACCTGCGGTTGGTCGGTTTCCATGCCAAGGCGGCCGGGGCCTCCCTGGGCGAATCCGGTCCCGCTGGTGACGACGAGGAGGGCGCCGGGCGCGAGGGCCGAGCCGAGGGCTTCGATGGCGGCGCGCTCGTCTGCGCCGCTTTGGGCGAATTTAGTCATGTCGTCATGGTTGAAGGCGAGGTGGACGACGGCGTCCATGCCGGCGGCGGATTTGCGGAGCAGATCCAGATCCTGGATGGTGCCGTGGATGGCCTCAGCGCCGGCGGCTTTAAGCTGTTCTATGCCGGGCTCGCTGCGGGAAAGGCCGGTGACCTGGTTGCCGGTGGCGATGAGTTCCTTGACGAGTTCGGTGCCGATGAAGCCGGTGGCTCCTGTGACGAAGATGCGCATTCTGTCTCCTGTGGGCAGCCGCTTTGGTGAAGCGGAGGCTGTCTCCGGTAATAAGATAACCGGAGACTGGCTCCGGTTGCAATAAGATCTGAGAAAATGGAGGATGCCTGAAGAGACGACGATCGCGCGAAGGCTCCGGGTGGATGCGGTGCGGAACCGTGAGCGGATTTTGGAGGTGGCTCGTGAGGTGTTTACAGAGGCCGGTGCGGAGGCGGCGCTTGATGAGATTGCGCGGCGTGCGGGGGTGGGGGCGGGGACGCTTTACCGGCATTTTCCTACGCGGGATGCGCTGATTGAGGCGGTATTCAAGGACCATGTGGAGAAGCTGGTGGGGGCGGGGGAGCGGCTGGCGGGGGAGCTATCGCCGATTGAGGCGCTGCGGGCGTGGATGTTGGTGTTTATCGATTATGTGTCTGAAAAGCTGCTGATTTTGCCGGCGATGGACACGGTTCCGGGTGGGTCGCAGAGGATGATGGAGGGGACGCGGGGGCTGGTGCATCGTACGTTTCGCGGGCTGGTGGAGCGGGCGGTGGAGAGCGGGGAATTGCGTGCGGGGACGGACCCGGATGACATGATTCGGGTGCTGATTGGGGTCTTTCATACGACGGCGATGCCGGGGTGGGAGGCTAGTGCGAGAAGGATTGTGGAAGTTTTGATTGAGGGGTCCCGGGCGAGGTGACGGGGGCATGTCCCGGGGGCTAAAGCCCTTCTTCTTCTGAGAGTCAGAATGTCGAGGCTAAAGCCTCGAGCTATCTTAGAGGCGAAGGCGTTAGAGCGAATCTTCTGGAGGAGCGGATTGCCGGGTTTGGAGGAATGATTCCAGGATGACTACGGCGGCTACCTGGTCGATGATGCTTTTGCGGTCGCGTTTGTCATGGCCGGCTGCGTCGAGGATCTCGTGGGCGGCTCGGGTGGTGAGGCGCTCGTCGACGAGGGTGATGGAGATTTCTGAGCGGGCCTGGAGGTCGGCGGCGAATTGCTGGACTTTGAGGGTCCAGGAGCTAAGGTCGCCCGAAAGGTGGAGCGGGTTGCCGATGAGGATGCGCGTGACTTCATGCTTGCGGACGAGGCGCTGGATGGCGCGGATGTCCTCGTTGCGGTGCTTGCGCCAGAGGGTGACGAGGGGCTGGGCGGTGTAGCCGAGGGGGTCGGTGAGGGCTACGCCGATGCGGACTTTGCCTACGTCGAGCGCCATGATGCGGGGTGGGAGCATGGTTGAGGATGACACAAGTACAAAGCAAGGCGTAACCAGGAAAAGGCGGATCGATGCGGGATTGAGGCGGATTCTTTTCTGGCCGGGGGCTTTGTGCGGTTAGTCTTATGGAAATCTACTGCGAATAGGGGACTGCAAATGAAGGCTTCGGTGCTGGCTTTGGGTGTTTTGGCGGTGGGTGTGGGGGCTGGGGCGCAGGGGCCGTCGTTGACGGAGACGTATAAGCCGGCGGCGGATAAGCTGATTGCGGCTTCGCTGGCGGATGGCGAGGGGTATGCGAATCTGACGTATCTTTGCGATCACATTGGCAAGCGGATTTCGGGGTCGGAGCCGCTGGACCGGGCGATCGTCTGGGCGACCGACCTGATGAAGAAGGATGGGTTGGCGAATGTGCACACGCAGGCGGCGACGGTGCCGCACTGGGTTCGAGGCAAGGAATCCGGGGCGATTGTGGCGCCGGTGACCAAGCCGCTGCACATGCTGGGGCTGGGGATGAGCGTGGGGACGGCGCCCGGGGGGATTACGGCGGAGGTGGTGGTGGTGCCGGATTTTGCGGCGCTCGACAAGCTGGGGAAGGCTGGGGTTGCGGGCAAGATTGTGGTGTTTGACGCGCCGTATCAGGGCTACGGGAAGACCGTGATGTATCGCGTGGCGGGCGCGGTGCGGGCGGAAAAGCTAGGGGCAGTGGCGGCGTTGGTGCGGTCGATTACACCGCTGGCGGCGCAGCTACCGCATACGGGGACGAGTGCGTTTTCCGGTGCGCCGGCGAAGATTCCTACGGCGGCGATCTCGATTGAGGACGCGCTGATGCTGGACCGGTTGCAGGCGGAGCACGTGCCGGTCAAGGTGCATCTGGAGATGGAAGCGCATACCGAAGCGCCGGTGGTGCAGGCGAATGTGATGGGGGACCTGGTGGGCAGCGAGCATCCGGAGCAGGTGGTGGTGCTGGGTGGTCATATCGATAGCTGGGATGTTGGGCAGGGCGCGCAGGATGACGGCTCCGGAATTATGGGGACGCTGGCTGCGGTGCGCGAGATTCAGAAACTGGGGCTGCGGCCGAAGCGGACGATTCGGATTGTGTTCTGGGTGAATGAGGAGAATGGCGGGGCCGGGGGGGAGGCTTACCGGAAGGCGCTGTCGCCGGCGGAGTTGGCGAACCATGTGGCGGCGATCGAGATGGATGGTGGGGCGGAGGCGCCGGTTGGGTATGGATTTGGGGCGGCTTCGACGCGGCGGCATCGTGGGCCGGATGACGATCCGAATGCGCCGGCGGTGAAGCTTTCCGCGGGGGAGGAACGGTCGCTGGTGCTGCTGCGGGAGATTGGTGCGCTGCTGAAGCCGGTAGGGGCGGACAAGATCAAGGAAGGTGGGGGTGGGTCGGATATTTCACCCTTGATGGCGGATAGCGTTCCGGGACTTGGGGAGGAGACGACCGGGGCCCACTATTTTGACTGGCACCATACGGAGGCGGATACGCTGGATAAGGTGGATCCGGTTGAGTTCCGGAAGAATGTGGCTTCGCTGGCGGTGATGACGTATGTGCTGGCGGATATGCCGGAGCGGTTGACGGGGCATAAGGGGGCGGGGGAGTAGCTATCCTTCGTTTACTGTCACTGTGTTTTTCATCCTGAGCGTAGTCGAAGGACCTGTATTTTTTGCTCTTTTAGCGGAGAAGTACGGGGGTGGCGATGTAGGCGCTGCTCGAACCAATGCAGGTCCTTCGACTGCGCAGCCTGCAGAAGCGCAGGCTGCTTCGCTCAGGATGACAAGGTGTGTGGTGGTACTGGGCGGGCTCTTGTAGTTTCTGGTGACTCGTTTCTACTGATGAGTTACGGCATCTGACAGAGTATGAGCGATGCTTGCTGGTGGCGGGACGGGGTGATCTACCAGGTTTATCCGCGGTCGTTTCAGGACTCGGATGGCGATGGGGTGGGGGACCTGCGGGGGATTGCGGGGCGGCTGGACTACCTGGTGGGGCTGGGGGTGGATGCGGTTTGGGTGTCGCCGATTTATCCCTCGCCGATGGCGGACTTTGGGTATGACGTGGCGGATTATGTGGGGATCGATCCCTTGTTTGGGTCGATGGCGGACTTTGATGAGTTGCTGGCGGGCTGCCATGCGCGTGGGTTGAAGCTGATTCTGGATTTTGTGCCGAACCATACTTCGGACCAGCATGCGTGGTTTTTGAATTCTCGTTCGAGCGTCAAGAGCGCGAAGCGGGACTGGTATTTGTGGCGGGATCCGGCGCCTGGTGGGGGTGTGCCGAACAACTGGATGTCTAACTTTGGTGGGTCGGCGTGGACGCTGGACGAGGGGACGGGGCAGTATTATTGCCACTCGTTCCTGGCGGAGCAGCCGGACCTAAATTGGTGGAACCCGGCGGTGCGCGCGGCGATGTACGGGGCGATGCGTTTCTGGCTGGACAAGGGTGTTGATGGGTTTCGGATGGATGTGCTGTGGCTGCTGATCAAGGATGATCAGTTTCGGGATAATCTGCCGAATCCGGACTACATGGGCGGGTCGACTTTCTGGTCGGTGCTGCCGACCTGGACGGCAGATCAGCCGGAGACGCATGTGATCGTCGGGCAGATGCGCGAGGTGATGGATGGCTATAAAGACCGCGTGTTGATTGGCGAAATCTATTTGCCAATTCCGGAGCTGGTGGCGTACTACGCGGCGGGGGCGCAGATGCCGTTCAATTTTCGGCTGATCCAGGTGGAGTGGAAGGCGGAGGTGGTGGCCGCGTTGATCAGGGAATATGAGGCGGCGCTGCCGGCAGGGGCATGGCCGAACTGGGTGATGGGGAACCATGATCAGCATCGGGTGGCGACGCGGTTGGGGGCGGCGCAGGCTCGTGTGGCGGCGGTGTTGCTGCTGACGCTGCGCGGGACGCCGACGATGTATTACGGGGATGAGCTCGGGATGCCGGATGCCGTGATTGCACCCGATCAGGTGGTGGATCCGGCCGAGAAACGTCAGCCCGGGCAAGGGTTTGGGCGTGATCCGGAGCGCTCGCCCATGCTTTGGGACGAGAGTGCGCAGGCCGGCTTTACGACGGGTCAGCCGTGGCTTCCGCTGGTCGAGGACTGGGATGGGATGACGGTGACTGCGAATGGTGCGTCGCTGCGGCTGTACCGGGAGCTGCTGACGCTGCGGCGTGCACGGCCGGAGCTGCACACAGGCGTCATCACTGATGTGAGCTCGCACGAGGGTGCATTGACCTATGTCCGCGGCACGCTGCAGGTGCATTTGAACCTGACCAGCGGGACGATCTGGGTGCCTTCGCAACCGGGGCGGGTGCTGATCAGCACGACCGGCAAACGCGGCGATGGGCTGGTGCGGGAGTGGGTGGAGCTGCTGCCGGATGAGGCAATTGTGGTGGAGCAGGCGTAGTCTGGTGATGGACACGTTGATTGAATTGCGAATATCGACGCGCTGAATGTTGGCATGGTGAAACCATGCGGGCCTTGCTGATGTCTTATCTGCAGGGGCGCGAGTGCCGCGACCTGACCTGGGGAGAGCGATATGTGGATTGTCAAACTGGCGCTGACTCGTCCTTACACGTTTATCGTGCTGGCGATTCTGATTCTGATTGGTGCGCCGGTGGTGATCCTGCGGACCCCGACGGACATTTTTCCCAGCATCGATATTCCGGTGATTTCAGTCGCGTGGCAGTACACGGGGTTGAACCCGGAAGAGCTGGAAGGGCGCCTGACGACGCCGTATGAGAAGGTGCTGACGACGCTGGTCGACAACATTCAGCACATGGAATCGACGACATACCGCGGGCAGGTGGTGGTGAAGATCTACCTGCAGACGGGGGCCTCGCCGGAACTGGCGATGTCGCAGGTATCAAGCGCTTCGCAGTTCATTCTGCGTAGTTTGCCGCCGGGTACGCTGCCGCCGCAGATTATCAATTTTTCAGCGTCATCTGTCCCGATTTTGCAGCTTGGTTTGTCTGGCGATGGGCTCAGCGAGCAGGCGCTGAATGACTATGGCCTGAACCAGATTCGGCCGCAACTGGTGACTGTGCCCGGTGCCGTGGTGCCGAACGTTTATGGCGGGAAACAGCGCTCGATCATGATCAACCTGGACCCGCAAAAGCTGCAGTCCGTGGGGATGAGCCCGGGCGACGTGCTGGCCGCGGTGGGCGCGCAGAACGTGGTGCAGCCGGGGGGCACGGCCAAGATTGGCGAGGACGAGTACGACATTCTGGTGAACGCCTCGCCCGAGACGCTGGCGGGTTTGAGCAACCTGCCGATCAAGTCTGCGAAAGACACGATCATCTATCTGCGGGACGTGGCGACGGTGTCTGACGGCAGCATTCCGCAGACAAACATTGTGCGGCAGGATGGCAAACGGGCGGTGCTGCTCTCGATTTTGAAGTCGGGTAACGCGTCTACGCTGACGGTGGTGCAGGGCGCGCTGGATATGCTGCCGCGCATCAAGTCGACCATCAATGAGCCGAACCTGAAGATCACGCCGCTATCGAACCAGGCTGTGTTTGTGAAGGCTTCCGTGCAGGGCGTAATCCGCGAGGCGGTGATTGCGGCGGTGCTGACCGGGTTGATGATTCTGCTGTTCCTGGGGAGCTGGAGGGCGACGCTGATCATTGCGGTGTCAATTCCGCTGTCGATTTTGAGCTCAATTATCGTGCTGGGGCTGCTGGGTCAGACGATCAACATCATGACGCTGGGCGGGTTGGCGCTGGCAGTCGGCATCCTGGTCGATGATGCGACAGTGACGATCGAAAATATTGAGCGCTACCTGGAAGAAGGCGCGGAACTGAACGAAGGGATCCTGGAAGGTGCGGCGCAGATTGCCGTGCCGGCGCTGGTTTCTACGCTTTGCATCTGCATCGTGTTTCTGCCGATGTTTTTTCTTTCGGGCGTTTCGCGCTATCTGTTTGTGCCGCTGGCAGAAGCGGTTGTGTTCGCGATGCTGGCGTCTTATGCGCTTTCGCGCACGCTGGTGCCTACGCTGGCGATGTATCTGCTGAAGAAGCATGACCATAATGCGACACCTTCCAACAATATTCTGGCGCGGTTTCAGCAGGGATTTGAGCGTGGGTTTGAGAGCGTGCGGTCGAGCTACCAGAATTTGCTGACGCGCTTTGTTGCTCTGCGGATGACGTTTGTTCCGGTGTTCCTGGGCTTCTGTCTGCTGCTGTTTGCGCTGGTGCCGTTCCTGGGGCAGAACTTCTTTCCATCGACGGATAACGGGTCGTTCATCCTGCATGTGCGCGCTACGGACGGGCTGCGAATTGAGGAGACGGCCAAGCTTTGTGACCAGGTGGAGCAGAGCATTCGCAAGGTGGTGCCGGCGGCGGAGGTGGACAATGTGCTCGACAACATTGGGCTGCCGTATTCCACGCTGAACCTGCAGCATGCGACGTCAGGTCTTTATGGGTCGGGTGATGCGGATGTGCTGGTGTCACTGAAGGAAAATCATCATCCGACGGATGCTTATGTTGCGACTTTGCGGAAGCAGTTACCGGAGCAGTTTCCGGGGACAACGTTTTACTTTTTGCCGTCGGATATTGTGACGCAGATCTTGAACTTTGGCTTGCCGGCGCCGATCGATGTGCAGTTTGATGGCAATGATATCGCCGGCAATCGGAAGGTGGCGAATGCGGTGATGGCCGACCTGCTGAAGGTGCCTGGGCTGACCGATCTGCGGGTACAGCAGCCGGATGATTACCCGGCGCTGCGAGTGGACGTGGACCGGACCAAGGCGCAGCAGGGCGGGTATAACTTTCGCGATGTGGGCAGCTCGCTGGTGGACATACTTTCGGGTAGCTCGCAGCTGCAGCCGCTGTTCTTTTTGAACGGCAAGAACGGGGTCAACTACCCCATCGTCGCGCAGGCGCAGCAGTACACGATTCAGTCGATGAACGAGCTGGAGAATGTGCCAATTTCCGGTGCGACGGCGGTGAAGCCGGAGCTGTTGCGGGACCTGGCGACGGTTTCCAGAACGACTGAAATGCCCGTGATTACGCACTACAACATTCGGCGCACTGTGGACGTTTATGGTGCGACACAAGGGCGCGATCTTGGCTCAGCCAGCCGTGCGATCAACAAGGTGGTTGAGGCGCACCGCAAGGATTTGAAGCAGGGTAATTTTGTGAAGGTTCGCGGCCAGGTGGAGACGATGAACGAGTCTTACCTTGGGCTGATTGGCGGGCTGGCTTTTGCGATCGTGCTCGTTTATCTGCTGATCGTCGTGAACTTCCAGTCGTGGCTTGACCCGTTCATTATCATCACGGCGCTGCCTGCGGCGCTGGCTGGAATTGTGCTGTTCCTGTTTGCTACGGCGACCACCCTATCCGTGCCAGCGCTGATGGGCGCGATCATGTGCATGGGCGTGGCGACGGCGAACTCGATCCTGGTGGTGTCGTTTGCGAAGCAGCGATTTGAAGAGCATGGCGACGCGATTCTTGCCGCGATTGAAGCGGGCTCTACGCGCTTCCGTCCGGTCATGATGACGGCGCTGGCGATGATCATCGGCATGATTCCGATGGCGCTTGGACTGGGCGAAGGCGGCGAGGAAAATGCACCGCTGGGTCGCGCTGTGATCGGCGGACTTTCCGCGGCGACGTTGGCGACGCTGATCTTTGTGCCGACGGTTTTTGCGCTGCTCCACAGTTTGGGTAAGAAGTCCCACGTAACGCAAGACAAGGCGGCGCAGCAGCATGTCGCGGCAGGAGTTTGAGCTTGATGAAGAACGACGTTCCTGAAAGTTTTGAGACGCCCGGACGCGCCGATACGCCGGCCCACACAGGCGCGCTGGGCAGTGGTGGCCATGGCTACAACGAGGAAGAAACGTTTCGGTCCCCCGAGCAGTTTTATGCGGCGCAGCACGCCAAGCCTGTAGCGGGCTCGGTACCCACGGGCTCGCTGGGCAAGGGGTTCTGGATTGGGTTGCTGATTGCTGCGATCGTGCTGATAGCGATTGTGGTTTACGGTATTCACTCGCGCAAGCAAGCCAGCGAGGTGCTGACGAAGGAGAACAAAGCGGACTCCGTTCCTGAAGTGAAGGTGATTTACCCGAAGGGCAATGGCGGCAGCGGTACGTTGACTTTGCCGGGCAATACGCAGCCATTTGTGGACACGCCGATCTACTCGCGGACCAATGGATATTTGAAGAAGTGGTACTTCGATATCGGCGCGCATGTGCGTCGCGGGCAGTTGATGGCGACGATTGAAACGCCGGAAGTGGACCAGCAATTGCAGGTGGCGCAGGCGGATCTGAAGGCGTCGCAAGCAAACCTGAACCTGGCGAATATTACGAGTGCGCGGTATCAGAATCTGTTGAAGTCGAACTCAGTTTCCAAGCAGGAAACCGACCAGGCGATGGGTGATGCGCAGGCCAAGGAAGCCGCTGTGGAGGCCTCGATGGCGGGTGTTCGCAGGCTGCAGCAGCTACAGGGATTTGAGAACATTTACGCGCCCTATAACGGTGTGGTGACGGCGCGCAATACGGATATCGGCGCGCTGATTACGGGTGGCGTATCGGCTGGGGCCAGCGCGAATCAACTGTTCCGTGTGGCGTCGATTGATCGGCTTCGCGTGTTCGTTTCTGTGCCGGAAGCGGACTCCAGCGCAGTACGCGATGGCACTACGGCGACGCTGACTGCGGCCGCCTACCCGGGCGAAACTTTTACTGGCATGATTACGCGGAATGCGAGCACGATCGACCCGGCTTCCAGGACGTTGAACGTCGAAGTGGATGTGAATAACAGCAACGGCAAGCTGCTGCCGGGCGCGTATGTGGAGGTGCACTTCAACGTGCCGACGGCTGCGGCGAACCTGAGCATTCCATCGAACACGCTGCTATTCCGGGCCCAGGGGCTGCAGGTTGGCGTGGTGCGTAACGGCAAGGTGTCGTTGGTGCCTGTGCGCATCGCTCAGGACCGCGGTGCGACTGTGGAGATTGCTTCCGGGCTCACGGCCAACGACGCCGTGATTGTGGATCCGTCTGACTCGCTGGCGAGCGGGCAACAGGTAACGGTGAAGGCTGGAGGCGCAAAGTAGTGAGACGACTTCCACTTCTGCTGTGCCTTGCGCTGACTTCGCTTGCGACGGGATGCATGGTCGGGCCGAAATATGTGAAGCCCGTGGTGCCGACCTACCAGGCACCTGACGCGTACAAGGATGCCTACAAGGAAGCCGATCCGAACTGGACTCCGGCCCAACCTGCGGATGCCAATCTGCGTGGCGACTGGTGGGTGATGTTCAACGATCCGCATTTGTCTCACCTGGAGACTCTGGCTGCTTTCCAGAACCAGACGTTGCGCCAGGCTGAGGCTCGTTACACGCAGGCAGCGGCGCAGATTGGGATCAATCGCGCAGACCTGTTTCCGACCATCGGGACGAACGTTTCCGCGGGTGGCCTGCGCGAATCTGCAGGACGGCCGTACTTCAATTCCGCCAACCTGAACGGCGGCGTGGCCGACCTGCAACTGCCGCTGACGCTGAGCTATGAGGCTGACCTGTGGGGTCGAATCAGGCGCAACATCAACGCCGCAAAGGAAGAGACGCAGGCCAGCGCGGGTGACCTGCAGAATGCGCTGCTATCCCTGCAGGCGCAGCTTGCGATTGACTATTTTGAGGTGCGCAGCGCAGACGCGCAGGTCAAGTTGCTGGCCGATACGGTGAAGGACTACCAGGAGGCTTTACGCATCACGAACAACCGCTTCGAAGGCGGGATCGTCGCTGAGTCTGACGTTTTTCAGGCGAAGACACAGCTGCAATCGGCGATCGTGCAGCAGTCCGACGTAGCTGTAAGCCGAGCGCAGTATGAGCATGCGATTGCGGTGCTGATCGGGCAGCCGCCGAATAGTTTTTCGATCGCGGTCGACCCGTTGCAGACCACTCCCCCTGCAATTCCGCTCGCGCTTCCGTCGCAGTTGCTGCAGCGCCGGCCTGATATCGCTGCGGCTGAACGGCGGACCGCAGAGGCGAATGAGCAGGTCGGTATCGCACGTGCGGCGTACTTTCCGGCGCTGGGATTTACGGCTTCGGGCGGCTTTGAGGCTTCGTCGTTGAGTAACTTCTTTGGTGCTTCGAACGCTGTGTACGCGCTGGGGCCTACGCTGGGCTATACGTTCTTCGACGCGGGGCGGCGGGCGAGCGTGTCGCAGCAGGCGCTGGCTGCTTTTGACGAGGCGAGTGCGAACTACAAGCAGACCACGTTGACGGCGTTTCAGCAGGTGGAGGACAACCTGGCCGCGTTGCGAATCCTGGCGCAGGAAGCGCAGCAGCAGCATGAGGCCACGGTCGCGGCGCAGGGTGCGCAGAAGATTTTTGACAATCGCTATGTGGGCGGTATCGACACTTACCTGCAGGTGGTGACGGCGCAGCAGACCGCGCTGACGAATGAACGGAACGACATCGACATTATGCGCCGGCGCATGGATGCCTCTGTGCTGCTGATCAAGGCGCTGGGTGGTGGCTGGTCTACGGATCTGCTGCCGGGGTTCAAGTCGGTGCCAAAGCCATAGCTTGCCCGGACCGCAACTGCTAACATAGGCCCACCGATGAACTCACACCGCCGCGATCTTCTAAAATTATCTCCGCTTGCCCTGGCCGGTCTGGCCCCGATGGCCGCACTGGCCCAGGGCAAGATCCACTTCCCCAGCAGCAATCCCGTGTTCTTTGACGTGCGCATGTTTGGTGCCAGTGGCACGGGTAAATCGCTTGATACTACGGCGATCAACGCGGCGATCAATGCGGCTGCTGCAGCCGGTGGGGGAACGGTTTACTTCCCGGCCGGGACCTACCTTACGTTCTCGATCCGGCTGAAGTCGAACGTCGATCTTTACCTGGCGCAGGGTTGCGTTGTGCTTGCGGCGGACTCGCCCCTGCCTGACCAGACGACGGGCCAACTAGGTGGCACTTACGACGCGGCCGAGCCCAATACGAGCTACGACGCCTACCAGGATTACGGGCACAATCACTGGCATAATTCGCTGATCTGGGGCGAGGATATTCATAATTTTTCGATCACCGGGCCTGGACTGATCTACGGCAGGGGACTGTCCTTTGGATCCGGACCAGGGCGTCCTCCGGGGCCGCCGAAGGTGTCTGGATTTACGCCGGAGCGCCAGCCGAAGCTTGATAGCGCGGCGCCTGCGGCACGGCCGGCTCGGGGCGATTATCCGCTGTATCAGGCGGAGCAGGCAGGTGTCGGCAACAAGGCGATCGCGCTCAAGAATTGCCGCAATGTGCTGCTGCGCGACTTCAAGATTTTGAAGGGCGGGCACTTTGGGCTGCTGCTGACGGGCGTCGATAATCTGACGATTGACAACCTGCTGATTGATACCGATCGCGATGGCATGGACATAGATTGCTGCGTGAATGTGCATGTATCGAACTGCACGGTGAACTCGCCGTGGGACGATGGGATCTGCCCGAAATCGTCGTTTGCGCTAGGCTACGCGCGTGCGACGGAGAAGGTGACGATCTCTGATTGCATCGTGACCGGAAGCTATGAGTTGGGCACCGTGCTGGATGGTACGCGCAAGCTGTTTGCGCGCGACGTGCGCGGAGTGGGGCGCACGGGCCGGATCAAGTGTGGGACGGAATCTAACGGTGGCTTCAAGAACATCACCATTACAAATTGCGTGCTGGAAGGCTGCGATGGGATGGCGCTCGAAAGCGAAGACGGAGCCCTGTGCGAGGACATCACAATCTCAAACATTACGTGTCGCGATCTGATCTGCGGGCCGCTGTTTTTCCGGCTGGGAGCACGTCTGCGTGGGCCTAAGGAATCGACCGCGGTGGGCACGATGCAGCGCATTCTGGTCTCGAACATCACGAGCTACAACTCGGACTCGCGTCTGTGCAATATCCTTTCCGGCATCCCCGGGTACCCGATCAAGGACATCAAGATCGCGAACATGTACATGCAGCACAAGGGTGGGGCCGCGGCGGATCAAGCGGGAATCGTGCCGCCGGAAGCAGTGGATAAGTACCCGGATCCCGGCATGTTCGGCCCGATGCCGGCCGGTGGATTCTACCTGCGGCACCTGCGTAATCTGGAGATGAGCCATGTCGAAATTGCACCGATGACGCCGGATGCGCGGCCTTCGTTCGTGCTCGAGGATGTGGAGCGCGCTGACTTCCTGGCGATCACGGCGCCGACCCAGCCGCAAGCTTTCTCGTTGCGCGCGGCCAAGGATTTGCGCATCAACATAAGTCGAGCGGCGAAAGATACCCAGATGGCTTTGGCGAATGGACAGAGCGTTTAGCTTGCGCGCGCGTGCTTTGGAACTTCACCGTTCGATGGAACGTAGCGTAGTCAGTTGAAAGGCAAGGGCACGATGCATTTTCAAATCTCTCGCAATGGCCAGGTTTATGGGCCTTATACGCTTGACGATCTGCACCGCTACGTCGGCACAGGCAACGTGCTGCCCAGCGATCTAGCGAAGTCCGAGGAGATGGCGGAGTGGCTTCCGGTCTCGCAGATTTTGGCGATGCCGCCAGTGCCGGCCGCTGTGCCACAGCCGCTGTCCGACTACCAGCCTGTGGCGCAGGCTTACGCGCAGCCTGCCGTACAGACCTATACGCAACCTGTCTCGCAAACCTACGCCCAGCCTTACGCCCAGCCCATGCTGGTGAACCCCGCGCTTGCCGCCTCGCCCTATCCGGACGCGCCAAATCTGCACTGGGGCCTTACAATTTTGTTCTCTGTGCTGAGCTGCTTCGTCTTGTTTACCTTTATCTGGGACATAGTGATCGCGCTGTGGCTGCGGCGCGTGCAGCCGAACGATCAATCGCTATTCTGGTACCTTGCCGCACTTGGCGTGTATGCAGTCAAGTATGTGTTTTCGCTGATGTTCCTTGGGGCAATCTTCAGCCATGGCTTCAACCCGGCTCACTTGCCTTCGACGCAGTGGGGCGGTCTGGCGATCTTCAACAATCTTTTCTCGCTGGTTGAGCTGGGGCTGATTATTGGTGGCAACTTTGTTAAGCGCACGTCGCTGCTGGAGCATTTCAACGGACCGGAGCCGGTGGGTCTGCAACTCGACCCGGTGATGACGTTCTTCTTCGCGCCCTGGTACTTCCAGTATCACCTGAACCGCATCAACGCCCTGAAGCTTGCAGCCCGTTACGGCACCGCACCTGCTTTCTAGACGTGCCAGAGAGCTGAGGAACCGCGATGCAATATCAGATTCTCGCAATGGCCAGATGTCTGGACCTTACAGTCACTTCAACGGAGCGGAGCCGATCGGTCTGCGGCTGAGCGGGCCAATGACTTTTTTCTTCAGTATTTACCACTGTCAGTACCGTATAAACCGCATCAACGAGGCCAGGAAGTATGGCGGACTCCACACGTTCTAGCCTGCGGGCCAACGGCCAGCTCGCCGCCTGGTCCGCGGGCCTGGCGGCGGTTGGCGTTACGCTGTACTCCTTCCCGCCGGCGCAATACCACTTCTATCCCGTATGCCCCATCCACGCGCTGACAGGCTACCTGTGCCCCGGCTGCGGTGCTACGCGAGCGTTGGCTGCGTTGTTGCACGGAGACTTCGCCGCTGCGTTCCAGTTCAACGCATTCTTCTGCGCGGTGCTGCTGCCGGGCATGTTGATCTACGGCGCAATCGCTCTTGGGCGCGGGCGATGGATCGCTTTGCCCCCGAGCGTGGTCTATGCGTTTGCGCTGGTTGCGTCTGCATTTACCCTCGCGAGAAACCTGCACTAGCAAGCAGCACAAGCCCCGGCCGAGACCGGGGCTTGTGCGTTGCTGCGAGCTTAGCTGACTGCGACGGGCTCGGTGTGAGCCGGCGTGGCAGCCTTGTCCGCGGGAGGCACGCCACCCTTGGCATCGCCGGCGCCCGGCTTGCGGATATCGATGCCGCCCTTGAAGAAGGCGCCGTCCTCGATCGAAATGCGTGCTGCAATGACGTCGCCCGTGAGCGAGCCTTCGCTACGGATATCGACGCGGTCAGAGGCGTGGCAATTGCCGCGAACCTTGCCCAGAACGACGATTTCACGCGCCATGATGTTGGCTGCTACCTGGCCGTTGCGGCCGACCGTAACGCGGTTGCCGGGAAGGTTGATCGCACCTTCGACCTTGCCGTCGATGTAGAGCGATTCCGAACCGGAAACTTCACCCTTGACGATGAGCGACTTGCCGATCGTGGCCTGCTCTCCGCTGGCTGCGGCACCGGCAGGCGAGCTGCTGGGCGCGGCGGGACGGGCGGGCTGCGCGCTGGTCTCAAAGCTGCTGACCGGGGCTGCCGGGCGCTGCGGTTCGGGGGTCTGGGGGGTCGGGGTTCCGGGCTGATTTGGCTTCCACATGGTTTGGTAAATTCCTTCCTGTGATCCTGATTTTGAAGTGCGGGTATCGATTGGTGCTGATCCGTTGGGCGTGAGGCTAAGATTTTGGCCGCAAACTCGCGGGGTGCAAGGCTTGCCGGGCCGTGGGGCGCGGAAAGAAGCCGTTGTTTTCACGATACTACTCCGCGCTGTGAGGGGCCTGATGAAAACTCGGCGGGGTATCGCCCTACGTTCGCCTGCAACTTTGTGGGGGAACCCAGATCGCCAACCGGGCTGCGAGGAATGCTAAGCTTCCGCCATGCAGACCTACCGCTTCGCTTTTGTGCCTCTGCTGGCTTCCGCCGCCTTGGCGGGACATGCCTTTGCGCAGGCCGCGCCGCCCAAACCGCCCAAGATGGCTCGGCCGCCCACGCTGCATGCGGTCGCGCTTGGAGCCGTGCGGCGAGTGCCTTATACGCCGGCCGATGTGACGCCCGATGAGAAGAACGAGGACTCTACGACGCTGAAGGTGCGGCCCTTGATCGTCGATGGAGCGCAGCGTGAGTGGACCATGGGCGAGATCCATGAGGTCACGGACCGGACGTTTGCGGTGCGTCGCGTGATGCATTTGAACGACGCACTGCCTAACGACAAAGAGGCGCGCTTTACCTGGCAGCCGGGGCCGTGGCTGGTGGTCGATCGCGTGACCGGGCGGATCACGGCGCTGCACCTGCCGGACTATGACGCGGCGGTTTCGAGCGTGGTCTGGTACCGGGATTACGCAGCTTACTGCGGGACCGGTACGACCGCGAAGGGTGGGCTGTTCGCTGTGGTGGCGCAACTTGGCGCGCGACGTGCGGTGGTAGCAAAACAGATTGGCGCGTGGCCGCAAGCCAATCACTTTATCCCGGTCTGCCAGCCGGCGCAGTGGCAGCGACTGCCCATGCGCGTGACGATCAAGCAGACGGGCGGCGAGACATTTACTTTTGACGTAGTCGGCGCGAGCTCACTGATTGAGGATGGTGACGACGGCTCCTGAGGCGCGTCTGCTACGCTTATCTGGTTCGACCAAGAGGTAATAATGATGCGCAAGATTGTGTTTGCTACCGTCCTGATGCTCGGCTTTACCGCCGCCCTGCCCGCGTTTGGCCAGGCGACCGCCCAGGTCAGCCCAGCCAAAACGTATGACGAGATGCTCTCCGGCTTTGAGGGCGAGTGCACCGGCGTCGCCAAGGCGATGCCCGCGGACAAGTACTCGTTCGCCCCCGCGTCGCTCAAGATTTCAGGCGCCAAGTACGACGGCGTTTACACGTTTGAGGGTGAGATCAAGCACCTGATCTCTGCCAATTATTATTTCTACGGCGTAGTCGGTGGGATGAAGCCGGCGGTCGATATGAAGGCGATCCAGGCGTTGACCGCGAAGGACGACATTCTGAAAGCGCTTGCCGAGTCTTTCACGTTCGCGCACAAGGCCATCGCGACCCTGACCCCGGCGAATGCATTTGACGAGATCAAGCCGGTTGACGGCATCACCTCCCGCGGCGCACTGGCAGCGTTTGGCGTTGCTCACGGCTTTGATCACTATGGCCAAATGGTCGAGTATCTGCGCATGAACGGCATCGTGCCGCCGGGCTCCAAGTAGTCGTTATGGCGCTCGATTTTGACGTACTACTGCGGGAAGCCGAGATCGCTCACGGTCACCTGTGCGCAGGTCAGATCCTCGGCGTGCGCATGGCGATGCTGGGTTGCGCGCGGCTCGGCATCGCAGACCCCAAGCGTGAAGATCGCAAGCGGCTGGTCACTTATATCGAAATTGACCGCTGCGCGACCGACGCAATTGGGGTTGTGACTGGGTGCCGGCTCGGCAAGCGCGCGCTCAAGTTCCGTGACTGGGGCAAGATGGCGGCGACGTTTGTCGATCTGAAGACTGGCAAGGCCATTCGCATTGCGGCGCGGGAGTCGTCGAAAGACCGAGCCCGCGAGCTTTACCCGGACATCCAGCCAAAAAATGCGCAGCAGATGCACGCTTATCGCGACATGCCGGACGCCGAATTATTTACCGAGCTGTGGGTCAAGGTAGACGTTGCCCCGCGTGAAATGCCGGGGTATAAGTCCGGACGGATCGTGTGCAATCAGTGTGGCGAGGGCATCAACTACGACCGCGAAGTCAGCCTCGACGACCGCATTTTGTGCCAGGGGTGTGCGGCGCCGGCTCAACGCTATTACCAGCCGCTCGACCCAAGCGAAGAGCCCCACCCGTAGTCGGATGAGGCTCTGCGGGGCTGCGGGTTAGCGGCCGTAGAAGCGATGGTCGTAGCGCTCGCGCTCTTCGTGGCGGATGTAGGCTTCGTGACGATCGTAGCCGTAGTAAGGGCGACCATAGTAGCCGTAGCCATATGCCGGCGGCGCGTAGTACGGGCGAGCGTGCGCATAGGGGTAGACTACGGGACGGCCAACACGGATCCCGAAAGATACCTGCGCGTCTGCCTTGGCAGGGGAGGCGACGATGAACGCGGCGGCAAGAGTGCCAAGGGTTGCGAGCTTGAGGGCGGTAGTTTTGAAGTTCATCTCATTCCTCCTGTGTTACTTGCTACATCCGAGTAAACACAGGTAGCGGGAAGATGGTTGCGCGCAACAATTTGCGGCGGCGGTGTTGGCGGAAAACAGGCAACAGCAAACGCGTGCACGGACAAGACGGACAAAGGCAGAACAAGAGCAGGACAAACCAGCTTGGTTCTTTTGGTTGTCATCCGGTAGGGATCTGCTTCTGTCTGTCGTTGTACTTGCCTTATCGTTCTTGTCATTCCCTCAGCTAATCCTCAGCCTGCTCCGTTCTTGTCCATGCCCTGGGTCAGCCTTGTCCGTGTACGTCCTTAGCTTGCAGCCTCTGCAAACGGCTTGAGTTGCGCCTCACTGGGGGCCTTGGTCAGCAGGCTCACGATAAACAAGCAAAGCAGGGAAGCGACCAGTGCCGGGAAGATCGCGTCACGCTCCGCAACCACCTTCGGGAATGCGCTGTGCACAAAGGCCGTGTCCCAGAACACGGTCACAAACGTTCCCGCGGCGATCGACGAGACAGCTCCCGCCGCCGTCGCACGCTTCCAGAAAAATGCCGCCAGGATGACTGGAGTCAAGGCCGCAGAGTAGATCGTATAGGCGTAGAGTGATCGCTTCAGCACCGAACTGGTCCCCAGCGACTGCCACAAGCTCCAAAGCCCCAGCGCGACCACCAGCAGCCGGCTCGTCAGCAGGATTTGTTTGTTGCCTGCGTCCGGCTTGATGTAGCGGACGAAGACGTCGTTGACCAGGTTGGTTGCGGGCGAAAAAAGATAGTTGTTCGCGGTGGAAATTACCTTGGCAAAGATCGCCCCAACCATGATCGCGCCCAGGACATGCGGCAGCCCGTGCATGGCCGTGAAGGCGAGGATCTCACGCGGACGTTCATGCACTTCGCCCGCCGGAAACAGCGCCGAGCCCAGCACCGCGATTGCCACAATGACTGACTCCAGGATCACGATTCCAATGAACCAGCCGACCACTGCGCGCGTCGCGTCCTTCTCGCTTTTGGCGGAGAAAAACTTCTGGTACATGCTCTGGTTGCCGAGCATCAGCAGGCACGTGGGCAGGAATAACTCCGCCGCTTGCAAGCCGCTGAAGTCGCCAAAGAGTTGAAAGTGGGTCGCCGGCACAACGGCCTGGACGTTGACCCAGCCACCCGCCGCATGTGTCAGCAGAGGCAGCGCGACGAGCAGCGAAAACGTCGCCAGCAAGCCAATCGCGACGTCCATGTAAGCGACCGAACTCATGCCCGCAATCGCCGTAAAGACGATCACAAAAGCCGCGATGATGAATTGCCCATGCTGCGCAGTAAGCGAAGGAAAGATCAGGTGCAGGATGTCCCCGCCACCGATGAACTGGTAGCTCGTGATCGCCGTGTAAGTAAACAGCACCGCCACCACGCCCAGCACGCGCGCCACCTGGTTATACCGAGCCTCCAGCAAGTCCGGGATTGTAAATTGCGCAAACTTTCGCGCCCGCGGGGCGATGAAATAGATCAGCAGCAGCCCGGCCCAGCCACCGGCCGCCTGCCACAGCGCCGGGAAGCCGTGGCGATAGGCGTTCTCCGCGCCCCCCAGCAGCGAGCCCGACCCAATCCACGAGCTCAGCAGCGTGAACACCAGCACAAACGCCGGCAGCGAGCGGCCCGCCACCAGGTAGTCCGCCTTGGTCTTGACCTTCGAAACCCGGGCAAGCGAAACGCCAAGCAGGGTCACAACAATGATGCCGAGAACGATCGCGTAAAGGTTCATGAGTTGCGCCAAGTGTACCGGAGGAAGCGCGTAGTCTGGACACATGAAAGCGTACTTCCTCCTGGTCCTGCTCGCATGGCTGCCGCTACAGGCCCAGCCTGACACCTGGCGCCAGCAGATCCGCCAGCAGCTTTATATCCCCGCACACCTGCCCGCGCTCGAGCCCCGCACCTGGTCTACCTTCTCCCCCGCGCCGGGCGTGCTGGCCGATCGCGTCAGCTTCCGCACCGCCGCCGGCATGCTGGTGCCCGCCATCGTCTACCGGCCGCAGCACCCGCACGGCAAGCTGCCGGGGGTCGTGGTGGTCAACGGTCATGGTGGCGATAAATACAGCTGGTACGCCTTCTACACCGGGGTTGAGTTCGCCCGGCTCGGCTCGGTGGTGCTTACATACGACCCCATCGGCGAGGGCGAACGGAATGTGGACCGGCAGTCCCGCACGGGCGCGCATGACCGCATTGTCGCCACCCCGCCCGGGGTTCCGCCGGACGATTGGGGCCAGCGCCTCGCCGGCCTGATGCAGGTCGATCTGATGCAGGCGGTCGCCTACCTGGCTCAGCGGCCGGAAGTCGATTCCAAGCGCATCGCCACCGTCGGCTACTCCATGGGCGCGTTTGTCAGCGGCATCACCGGTGCAATCGACCCCGCCATTCACGCCGTCCTGCTTTCTGGGGGTGGCACCTATGATGACCTGGAAGAACCCGGCAAGACCTTCGATTCCGGCAAGCTTCCGTGCCAGGCCCCGCCGTGGCGCTCCCTGCGCGTACTGGGGCCGGAGCCGCATCAGCGCGGAGCGATCCTGTATGCGCTGAACGCGGAACGTGGCCCCATGCTTGTAGAAAACGGCTCGGCCGACGAGGTCATGGGCATCCCCGCGCGTGGGCCGGACTGGTTCGCTGCCATCCGTGCGCAGGCCGTTGCCCTGCGCGGCACGGACGATAACATGTTCACGACACACGTGGATGCCGGCAAGAGCCATCGCACCGCTTGGGTGGAGCTCCCCGGTGTCTTGTGGCTGCACCAGCAGATTCATTTCGCCAATGTCACCGCTGCGCAGCTTGCCGCTCTGCCTGCCACGCACATCAGCGAGTGGGCCGCCGCCAACCATGTCGACATCACCAAAAACTACCTGGCTGAGACCCGCGAAGGCGGCCTGCAGGCAGTCGGAAGCGGCGTCCCCGGGCTCACGCATGAGCAGCTCAGCGTGCTTCCCGACGCAGACTGGCAGCGCCTCGCGCCCGAGCTCACTTATGAATCCTGGGCCGCCAAAACCATGGCTGCCGAGCGCGCCATGCCTGCTGCCCAATCGGGTACACTTCACCCATGACCTGGAAATTCCTGGCACTGACCGCCGCGCTCGTCGCCCCCGCTACCGCCCAAATCACGCTCGCTGTCGACCTTCGCGACGCCCCCAAAAAGATCCTGCACGCAACCGAAATCATCCCGGTCACGCCCGGCCCGTTGACGCTCGTGTATCCCAAGTGGATCCCCGGCGAGCACGGCCCAACCGGCCCCATCGATAACCAGGCCGGGCTGTTCATCACCGCCGATACCACGCAGCTCAAGTGGGAGCGCGATCCCGTTGAGATGTACTCGTACCACATCACCGTGCCGGCCGGCGTCAGCTCCATCACGGTCAGGCAGGACTACCTGGCGACCCCCAACGGCGCCAACTTTACCGCCGGCGGCAGCACCAGCGCCAACCTCGCCGTGCTGAGCTGGAACACGCTTGTGCTCTACCCCTACACGGGGCCCACGATGGACGCCAAGTCCGTCATGATCACCCCGTCGTTCACGCTTCCGGCGGGCTGGCGCTATGGCACAGCGCTTGAGCTCAACGGCACCGCGCCGGGCGACACCATGACCTTCAAGCCCGTCAGTCTGGAGCAGCTGGTTGACTCACCCGTGCTCACCGGCCGCTTCTTCCGCGAGATCGAGCTGCAGGGCGATCCCGGCGTGAAGCACTATCTCGACATGGCCGCCGATGGCCCAGAGGACCTGGAGCTCAAGCAGACGCACATCGATCAATTTTCAAAGCTTGTTGCGGAAACTGGCGCGCTTTACAAGTCGCGCCACTACGGCAGCTATCATTTCCTTGTCACGTTGTCGGACCAGGTGGCGCACTTTGGGTTGGAGCACCACCAGTCGTCGGACGACCGCGTCGAGCCGACTACCTTCATTTCCGAAAGCAAATTTGTCCTCGACGGCCTGCTTCTGCCGCATGAGTTTACGCACTCCTGGAACGGCAAGTATCGCCGTCCGGCGGGGCTTGCAACGCCCAACTACCAGGTGCCCATGGTGGGCGATCTGCTCTGGGTTTATGAAGGCCTGACCGAGTATCTCGGCGATGTACTCACCGCGCGCTGCGGCATCTGGACGCCGGAACAGTACCGTGACCGCTTGGCTGAAATCGCCGCCAAGTATGACAATCGCCCCGGCCGCACCTGGCGCGATCTGGAGGACACCGCACGCATGGCGCAGGTGCTCTATAACGTCGGCGGGCCGTATGACAACTGGCGTCTGGGCACGGACTTCTACGATGAAGGCGAGCTGCTCTGGCTCGATGTGGACACCACCATCCGCAAGATGACCGGCAACAAAAAGTCCATCAACGACTTCACCGCCGCCTTCCACGGTGTCGGCGGCAACACCGCGCCGAAGGTGGTGCCGTATACGTTTGCGGATGTCGTCTCCACGCTGAACTCTGTGGTGCCAAACGACTGGGCCGGCTTCCTGCGCACGCGGCTGGAATCAAACACCGGCAAAGGCCCCTCAGGCGGTATTACCAACGGCGGCTACAAGCTCGTCTACAAGGACAAACCCAACACCTGGATGGCGATGGAAGAAGCCGCCGGTTCGGGCATCAATTTCGTCTATTCGCTGGGATTGTCTGTAGGAGCTGAGTCGAATACGGTTCGCGATGTCACAGTCGGCGGCCTTGCGGATAAGGCTGGATTTGGTCCTGGCATGAAGATAATCGCCGTAAACAACCGGGAATTTTCCCCCGACGTTCTTCGCGCAGTGGTCCAGGAAGCCAAAGGCTCCCAGACGCCGATCGAATTCATCGTGGAAAATACCGGCTTCTTCAAGATCTTGAAGGTCGATTATCACGGTGGTGAGCAGTACCCCTACTTCGAGCGCGTCGCCGGCACCAAGGATTACATGGACGACATTCTGAAGCCGATGATCAAGTAGCCTCAGTAATCCTGCAGCCCGGGGACATGGCCGCGTTCGGTCATTTCCCGGTGCTGCTGGAGCGCTCGTTGGTAGTAGCCCTGCCATCGCGATGGCTCCGGCCACCTGGCCTGGAACTCGGTCTGCATCTGCGGTTCCAGCCTTCCGAACCAGCGCTGAAAGTCATACCAGTATTCCTCTACTGCACCCATCCTCCACACGATGGAGCCGAGCTGGTAGGTCGGGAAATGGACCCAGGGCGCGTCCATCAGCCAGCCGACCCAACCGGCACCCTAGGGTCCGCTGTGGCGTGATCCGGGATCGCGCCTTCCGCCTTGAGCTTTCGTTCCGCGACAGAACACTCAATTGCCGAGTTCACCTCAGCGCCGATGAGCAGCATTAGCCCGGTGATGTAGAACCACGTCAGCAGGATGATCACCGCGCCCAGGCTGCCGTAGGTAACGGAATAGGTGTTCGAAAAATGCAGGTAGAGCCTCAGCGCCAGTGAAGCGAGGAACCAGCCCAGAATCCCCACTGCCGCGCCCGGAGTTACCCATCGCCAAACCTTATTCTTCACGTCCGGCGCAAAGTAGTAGATCACCGCGAATAGCAACACCAAGAACGAGGCGCTGATCACGTCGAAGATCAGGTGCGTCACGATGCCTGCCGCTAACCCGTACCCCTGCTGCAAATGCGCCCGTAACTGGTGCGAAAGATAGGTGCCGACAGCGAGTGCCGCCAGCGTCAGCACCAGAATCGCCGCCAGCAATACGGTTACCAGGATTGCCGCACCCTTGACCTTCCAGTACGGACGCGTCTCCTTGACCTTGTACACGATGTTCAGCGTGTCCTGAATTGCCGAAAATCCTACAGAAGCTGACCACAAGCCAGCGGCCAGGCCAAACGCCAGCTTGCCGCCACTGGCTGAAACAGCCGTCTGGTGAAAGGTTTCCATGACCATTTTGAAGGCATCCGGCGGCACTACCAGTCGCAAATAGTTGAGCAACTTCACATACAAGTCGCCAGAGCGGAGCACGAGCCCGAAAACCGCAGAAATCGATAGCAAAGTCGGGAAAAGGGCAAAAAGAAAGTAGTAGCCCAGCTCCGCCGCTCGCGAAAGCAGGTTGTCGTCGTTGAATCCGTTATACGTGCGCCTGCCCACTGCGAGCGCCGGCACTCCCTGAAAGTCCCACAGATTGTGCAGCGGCGAATTGTTTACGTGGTCCCAGATGCGCTGTCGCAGCGGGTCCGTCTCGCCAACCGTGTGGTCCTTTGGGTCCTTGATTTGTCCCTTTGCGTCCGCCATGCAGAAAACTCCCCACCGTATGCTCGAATAGATGCAACTTTGGTGCCGGATGTATCCGTAGATCGTGCGCTGACATCCAATTTTGCATGGCCGGTATCTCCATCCTCGCAAAGCTCAGGCAAGTCGCAAAACTCGTTGCAGAAAGCCACGCTCAGCCGCTGCGTGGCACGCCCGGCATGCCGCTCAAGCCGCTCGCAGATGAACTTGGCATCATGTTCCTGGGCCACTCCTCCTTCCTGATTCAGATCGCCGGAAAGAACATTCTCGTCGACCCTGTCTTCGCCACTCGCCTGATCGTGATGCGACGGCAGCGACGCCCCGGCGTACGCATTGCGGACCTGCCGCCTATTGACGCCGTGCTGGTCACGCACGCGCATATGGACCACCTGAACCGGCCCACGCTGCGCAAGATTGCACGTGCGACGGCGGGCCTGACCGGCCAGGCGCCAGTGATCGTGGTGCCGCAGGGGGTGCAGGATCTCGTCGCTGATCTTGGCTTCCGGGAGGTTCGCGCTCTGGCCACGTGGGCGCAGACCCAGGTTGCCGGGCTGCAGGTCACGATGACTCCCGCAAAGCACTGGGGCGCACGCATGTTCCGCGATACCCACCGCGGCTTCGGCGGCTACGCCATCGCCGGTGCTGGCCATACGGTTTACCATTCGGGCGATACCGCCTACTTCAACGGCTTCCCGGAAATTGCCCACCGCCTGAAGCCGGACGTCGCCCTGTTGCCCATCGGCGCCTACTACCCGGATAGCTACCGCGCGGTGCATACGTCGCCTGAGGAAGCTCTGCAGATCTTCCTAGAGCTTGGTGCACACACCATGATCCCGATGCACTTTGGTACCTTCAAGCTGGGACGCGAGCCGATGGAAGAGCCGCCCATTCGCCTGCTCGCCGCAGCAATAGAGCACGGCGTGGAGGAGCGCGTACGCATCCTGGCGGAAGGCGAAACGCTGCTGCTGGCGGAGGGCGAAACCGGAGACGTTTTCGCCGGTACCGCATCCAATCAGGTATGAGCACACCCATAAAAACATTCAAACTTGGCGGCGACCTGGAAGTGAACCGTCTCGGCTTTGGTGCCATGCGCATCGTCGGCGAAGGCGTCTGGGGCGAACCCAAGGACCCCGCAAAAGCGCACCAGGTACTACGTCGAGCGGTTGAACTGGGGGTCGACTTTATCGATACGTCCGACGCGTACGGCCCCGATGTTTCAGAGCGTCTGATCGCTGAAGCGCTGAGCCCCTACAAGCCCGGCGTGGTGATCGCAACCAAGGGCGGTTTGACGCGGCAGGGACCCGGAAAATGGCTCCCGCTGGGCCGCGCCGAGTACCTGGAGCAGCAGGTGGAAATGAGCCTGCGGCTGCTGAAGCTGGAGCGCCTGGAACTGTGGCAGTTGCACCGGATCGACCCGAAAACGCCCGTGGAAGAGTCACTGGGCGCCATGAAGAAAATGCAGGAAGCAGGCAAGATCCGGCACATCGGACTGAGCGAGGTCAAGGTCCCGGAAATCGAGCAGGCGCGGAAGATCGTTGACATCGTCAGCGTGCAGAACAAGTACAACATTGGCGATCGCACGCACGAGGATGTTCTGGAGTACTGCGAGAAGCACTCGATCGCGTTCATCCCGTGGTTCCCGGTCGCTGCGGGCGAGCTGGCCAAGCCCGGCGGCAAACTGGATGCAGCCGCGAAAAAGCACGGCGCAACGGTCAGCCAGCTTTCACTCGCTTGGCTTCTGCACCACTCGCCGGTGATTCTGCCCATCCCTGGAACGTCGTCGGTGGAGCATCTGGAAGAGAACGTAAAGGCCTCGGACGTGCAATTGACCGACGCTGAATGGGCCGAGATTGAAGCGAGTGCAACCGCCTAAAGCTCAGCACAGCAAAAGTGAAAGCGCACGGAAAGGGCCACAGGATCTGCTTTGGCCCTTTCTGTGTGCTTTTGTGTTTCCTGTGGATCTTTCTGTGCTGAAGCCTAGGTTAGGTTCACGTCGTGCTTTGCTGCCAGATGCTTGCGGATCGTCTCCACCTTGGTCCCATGCATGCGAATCGCCTCATGCAGAATCGGCCCGGTGACGCCGAATTCCTTGCTCCAATAAGCAATGTCAGAGGCCATTTTAGGGTTGATCTCCGCCGGATCATGCGGGTGGTCGTGTTCTTTTTCGGAGTGCTCCGGAACGGCAATCTTATCGTGCGGGTCGGACATTGTTTCCTCTTTTCAACCTTCTCTCAAGTGGATGGCGCGGACTCCGTAGAAGATGTACGTGGCTTGTGGTCAGACCAATGCGTTACGATGTTCCACGAGGAATTTATCGATGCGTTTTGGTTTCGTTCTGGCAGCAACGCTCACGGTTTCAGCAGGCGCGCAGGTTTCTTCCGCTCCGCCAGTTTGCAACGTCCATACCTACGGCGCCAAGGGTGACGGCACCACCAAGGACACGGCGGCAATACAGAAAGCGATCGACGACTGCTCGGCCAAGAAGGGGACTGTCGTCGTTGCGGGCGGCAAGTTCGTTACCGGCCCGCTTGAGCTCAAGAGCAACGTCACGCTAAGCGTCAGCACTGGCGCTGAGCTGCTCGCGTCAGTCGATCGCGACGACTACAAGCCGGCGACCATCATGCGGCTGTCCGGCGTGCAGGCGTTTCTGCACGTGGACCATGCGGATCATGTCACGATTACCGGCGGTGGCACCATCGATGGCCGCGGCCAGGTGTGGTGGGACTACGTGAAGGGGGCCAAGGATGGGGGCGTGCTGGGCAACGATCACCCACGCCCGTTCGGGCTCTATATTGACCATTCCACGCGCTTTACCATGCAAAATGTGACGTTTCAGAACGCCGGCTTCTGGCAGGTTGTGCCCTACTATTCTGACTATCTGAAGTTCTCGCACATTCGCATTCTGGCCCCGCAGCGAGGCGCGCCGAACACGGACGGGCTCGACCCCTTCAGCTCGTCGCATATTGATATTGATCACTATTTTTCGAGCGTTGGCGACGACAATATCGCGATCAAGAGCGGCGCGATCAACTCGCCCGGCCCGGACACACCTTCGACCGATATCAACATTGTCGACTGCCAGTTTGAGGCCGGCCACGGGCTTTCGATCGGGTCTGAAGTTTCAGGAGGCGCGCAGCGTATTCATGGCGAGCGGATCAGCTTCAAGGGCACGGACAACGGAATTCGCGTGAAATCGAACCGCGATCGCGGTGCAGACGTCAGCGATCTGAGCTTCAAGGACATCACCATGCAGGACGTGCGGACGTCCATCCTGATCAGCGAGTACTACCCCAAGGCGATGCCGGAGGGTGATGTTGCCGCCGCGCCCGTGCAGCGTCTGACGCCGCATTTCCACAACATTACGATCGAGAACCTGGTCAGCAAAGACAGTGAGTGGGCGGGCGTGATCGTCGGTCTGCCGGAGGCACCGGTGCTCGCTGTGACGCTGAAGAACGTGCAGATTGAGTCTGAAAGAGGCATGCAGATTGGCTATGCGACGGTTGTGCTGAAGAACGTCGATATCGATTCTGAAGAAGACAAACCCATCACGAAGGGTGCCGCTGCCAACGTCACCGGCAAATAACCTTGGCGATCGCACGCTGGGTTACAAGATACTGCTGTTGCGAAAGAGGCTGTGCTTAAGGGCAGGGCTTCAGCCCTGCCATCATGCCGCCACAGAACGCGGCTTTAGCCGCTGAGGTATTGCTAAGCCTTCTCTACCGGCGTGCGCTTCCCAAAAATCGCCGTCCCAACCCGCACGCAGGTCGACCCCTCTTCAATCGCCGCGGCAAAGTCGTTCGACATCCCCATCGATAGCCCGGTCAGCGTCTCGCAGCGCTTCTGGTGCTCATCGCGCAGACGCCGCAGATGCTGGAAGTACGGCCTGGCCTCATCGCCTGCGCGGCTCACATCGTCGGGCCATGGCGGCACCGTCATCAGCCCGACAGCGCGAAGCGCAGTTAACGGCACTAGCGCCTCCAGCAGCGCGCCGAGATCCTCCGGCTGCAGCCCATGCTTGGACTCCTCCGGCGAAAGCTTGACTTCGATATGGATCGGCAGCACCTTGCCCAGCGCGCTCGCGGCCTCGTTCAGGCGCGTTGCAACTTTGACTGAATCCACGGTATCCACAGCTTGAAAATACTTTGCCGCGGGGCTCGTCTTGTTGGACTGCAGCGGCCCGATCAGGTGCACATCCAGCGAGTCCAGGTGCGCCGCTGCCTCTGATTTCGTCTGCCATTCCTGCACACGGTTCTCGCCAAAAAGACGTTGCCCGGCAGAGTAGGCTTCCAGCAGAAAATCCACCGGATGCATCTTTGAAACGGCCATCAACGCGACGCTGGCTTCAGCCCTGCCTGCACGCCGGCAGGCCTCTGCAACTTCTTCACGAACGCGCCCAAGATTTTCTGCAATCGACATCACCCTTTCAGTCTACCGATACCTGAGAGGGCAGGGCGCAAAGGCAACCGATGAAAACTAGTGCGCCGGCGCGTCCATTGCCGCAAGCCGTGCAGCCTTTTCGCGATGCTTGCGAATGTAGTGCGCGGCGATGTCCGGGTAGAACTCGCGGATGGCGGAAAACGCAATATCGCGCATGGCAGAGTAGGCAAACTTGGTCGCCAGCACACCAAGGTCGGACGAGCCGGCGGGGTAGTAAGACCGCGAAATATATTGCGTCAGCACCTTGCCGCCGAGCCCGGCCATGTTGAACACCTGGTGACCGGTGTAATCGCGTGCAACGGCTTGCCGGCTGATCACATACCCGGCGCGCGTCACGATCCGATGACCGCTGCCAAGTGGGTAGTACCGTGTGTCCTCACGCAGGGCGCTGGCCAGCACAAACGCGCTCAGGTAAGTGCCGTCAGTCTTATCCAGCAGGCCGCGCCAGGTGTACGAGTAAAAGCCGTGCACGCCTTTGCCAAGCGCCGGATGCGAGTCGATTCCCTCAGCGCAAACGCTGGTGAGCCCCAGAAAAATGAAGGAAGAGTAGTCAAAAGCCTGGTTGGTCGCAACGTGGAAGTTGTACTTCCAGCCCGGCGGATGCACCGCTGCACCTGCCGCCACGGTGCGGTAATTCGGCAGAATCCCAAGGATGCGCTTGGGCTGACGACGCTCGAGCGGAATGGGATTGCCATTCGCGTCCTTGTCCGCGCCCTGCAGCAACGCGGCCCGGCGGCGACGTGCGAGTTCAGCCGCGTCGGGATCCTGCTGCTGCTGCTGCTCCGGCTCAAATCCGGCCGGATAAAGGCTGTAACGGTAAAGCTCAGACGGAGCCAGCGATGTCGAAAAGCCGGAATTACCTGCGATGGCGGTCGCGGCTGGGCTCGCGCTCTCAAGGTGAGAGGGCGCGTCCGGCAGATCGGCCGGGCTCTCCTGCTGTGCAAACGCGAGAGGGGCAGCAACGAGGAGGAAAAGTGGCAAAGCGAGACGCAAAAAGGACTCCGAAAAACGTGGTCTGGTGCTGGGGCTATATCTCTATAGACGAGGGGTGCAAGCAGTAGTTTCCCGGAAGCCGGCGATTTGCTGATTATTGCGCTAGCTGTGACCGCTGTCGCAACAGGCTGGCTTAGCGGCCCTCAGCTTCCAGAAATTTCTCCACTTCAAGCGCCGCCATGCAGCCGGAGCCGGCAGCCGTAATTGCCTGGCGATACTTGCGGTCCTTGATGTCGCCTGCGCAGAAAACGCCTTGCAGGACCTCGCCGTTCAGCGTGCAGTACACGTCATCCTTGGCAAGAATGTAGCCGTCTTCATCCAGGTCCATGCGGCCCTTGAACGCCTGTGCGTTGGGAATGTGACCGATGCCGAGGAACATAAAGCTGACCGGCAGCTCGTCAACAACGCCGGTAGCGGTGTTGCGCAGACGCAGACCCTTCACGTCTTTTTCTTCCACGCCCAGCACTTCTTCAACAATGGTCGACGTGCGGAACTCGATCTTGTCATGGGCCTTGGCGCGGTCCAGCATGATCGGCGATGCGCGAAATTTATCCGTTCGGTTAATCAGCGTTACCTTGCTGGCGAAGCGCGTCAGGAACAGCGCTTCCTCCATCGCGGAGTCGCCGCCGCCAATCACGGCGATTGGCTTGCCGGACGCGAAAAAGCCGTCGCAGGTCGCGCAGGAACTCACGCCGTGGCCAATCAGCGCCTGCTCAGAAGGCAGGTTGAGCCAACGCGCGCTGGCGCCGCTGGCGATAATAAGCGTGCGCGCCAGAATCGTATCCTTGCCCACGGTCAGGCGGATAGGCGAGGCGCTCAGGTCGGCATCCGTAAGGTGCGCCATGCGGAACTCGGCACCAAAACGCTCGGCCTGCTTCTTCATGTTTTCGATCAGCTCGGGGCCCTGGATGCCTTCCGGCCAGCCGGGAAAGTTTTCCACCAGCGTCGTGATCGAAAGCTGCCCGCCGGGCTCGTGGCCTTCAAAAACCAGCGGCTTCAGGTTGGAACGGCCAGCGTAGATAGCAGCAGTAAGGCCGGCGCAACCGGAACCCAGAATGACGACGTCGCGAATTTCAGCAGAATTGCTCACCTCCCCAGTGTAAAACACGCGGCCGCGGCGTGAGCGATGGGACAATAAGCCATGGCAAATCTTGTGATGGTGTACGGTCTGCGGCTGCTGCCGGCAGATGAAATTGCAAAAATCGGCGACGCGCCGGTGACCTTGAACAACGGCAACGAGGCCCATGTGACGATGCACGTGCTCGAAGGCAGCCGCGAGCAGATTGAAGCCCAGTTGCGGCACTCGATCGATGCATTTTTCGACTTCTATCCTGAAATTCAGTAGCGCCGATCCGCGTCTGCGTCTTTAGCTTCATCACTGCTGTGCACTTTTACGACACCCCCCGCCTCCTCCCTTTTGCATGACGAAAGTAAGGGAGAAGGCCTGGGGGTTACGTGTCCAAAGTGCTGCTGTCGCTTCTGTTCCTGGCGTTAACGGCCGCCGCGCCCGCGCAAACCACCGCATCCGTGCTGACTGAGATGGCCTCCCGCGCCGGGGTGATTTTCGCCGGGAATGTCCTCGCCGTCACGCACCATAACGCGCAGGGCTATGTAGAAATCCAGTTCCATGTAGACTCCGCAGTTCTGCACTGCGCCGCCGGCAGCACCTATACTGTGCGCGAGTGGGCGGGCCGCTGGGCCGGCCAACCGGAGCGCTACCGCCCGGGCCAGCAGTTGTTGATGCTGCTGACCGCCCCCGGTCCCGCCGGCCTGAGTGCACCCGTCAACGGCAGCGACGGCGCCATCCCCATCGTCCCCGGTGCTGTCGGCACGCTGGGCGATGTGGGCGCGGCTGCAGAGCCGGTCGTCGATCTGCGGCTGCTCGCGACGCGGGTTACGCCGGTCGACCCGAGTGCGATTCACACGGGCTTGCTCGTGGTCGATCCGGTCACGCCTTACGGTTTTGCGCAGGTCTGGCCGGCGCTCGGCAACGTCCTCGCCCTGCTGCGTGGAGGCGCCGGTGCGTAAGCTTTTGTGGCTCCTGCTGGTCTGCACGATGGCTGCGCACGCGGCCGGCCCGCGCTTTGTCACGGGCAAGCCGTACTTTACCGGGCAGGCGGGTCTTGCCATCGGCTGGCCGGGCCCGCAACTTCTTTATTCGACCGACCCCGGCGACCTGAGCGCCAACGTAAACCACGCCGCGGCCGATGCTCTGGTCGCGGCCGCCGCCGGTGTCTGGAACGTGCCGGTGGCCGGCATCACGATCACCCAGGGAGCACCGCTGGCGGAGCATGTCAGCGGGCAGAACGTGTATTTCGACAACGACGGCCTGCACCTGCCGGCCGATGTCACGACGCCAAACACCCTCGCCATCCTCTACGACACGGACGGCTCCGTAACCGACACCCTGCTTGGCGCGGGTGCCAGCAACCCTGGCGGCTGCCGCCAAAACGCGGTTACGGAATCGGTCGACGCGTTCGATCCGGCCGGCTATATTGCGCATGCTCTGATCGTCATCAACGGACGTTGCACGGGCACGGCCGCGGCGGCGCAGCTCCAGCTTCGCTACCAGCTTATGCGCGCATTTGGCCGCGTTCTGGGCCTGGCGTGGTCGCAGACGAATGACAACGTTTTTACCGGCATCCCCAACCCCACGCCCGTGCAGGCGCAGAACTGGCCCATCATGCACCCGCTCGATATCATCTGCGGCCTGTATACCTACCAGTGCCTGCCCAACCCGTTCACGCTCCGTGCGGATGATATCGCCGGGCTCGTCGCGGTCTATCCGATCGACGGTAGCCATGCGGTTCCGGCCGGCAAGCAGCTCAGCTATACAAGCGCGCAGGCGCTGCTGGGCTGGCTTTATTTCCCGACAGGGGAAGGCATGGCGGGCGTGAACGTACTGGTGCGGCGCATGGCCTACGCGACCAACACGCCGGAGACGTTTTACATCGGCTCGGGCGTCTCCGGGATCTTCGCGCATCGCGGGTCCAGCTCGCCATTTATTGCAGCGGACGACAGCGTTTTGGGCAGCCTGGGCGATGCGGATCCCGGCCGGCTCGGCCAATTTTTTGTGCCTTGGTTTCCACTCATCGGCAATGCAGGGGTAGACACGCGGCTCACCAGCACAGAGCCCGTCAACCCGCTGTACACCGGCGAATACACCCTGGGGCCCTACGCCGCAGGCAACGTGCAGCCGTCCGGCTCGCCACTGGCGCAATCCGCCTTCATCCTGGGCCCCGGCGTGGACTACCTGCGAGCCACTATTCCGGACGCCGCCGCCACCTGCGGCAGCGGGACCGATGGTACCCCCGCCGCGCCCGCGCCCATCGCCGCAACCGGCTGGTGGACAGGCCTGATCTGCGGCTTTGGCCACGTCTCCTACGCGGGTGCGACGGTGCGGCCCGGACGCACGTTCACGCTTGAAGTCACAGCGCTCGACGGGCAGGGAAGCGCGACCACCGCCAAGCTCATGCCGGTCCTGGCCGATTTCGACGTCAACGACAATCCGCCCTACAACCCGCCATCCGGGCCCGCGACCATCACCGCCTTCAACGGCCTAAGCACCGGCACCACCACGCTCCACGCCGATACCGGCTCGGCCGTCAGTCTGCGTCTCGGCATCGCCGATCAGCGCGGCGACGGGCGTCCGGACTTCAACTATTCAGCACGCTTTTTTTACGCCGATTCTGTCGCTCCCGCGCGGGTCGCGGCGCAGGGCGGCACCGTCAGCATCAGCGGAATGGGCTTCCGCACCGGCAATGCCGTCAGCGTAAACGGCGTCGCGCTGACGGTTACGAGCTGGACCGCCAACACCCTTGTGGTCAAGGTCCCCGCGGCTGCGTCGCTTGGCGCGGGCAGCGGCAACGCGGTCGATATTACTGTCACCGACCGCGGCACCGGCGCGACCAGCACCATGACCGCCGCGTTGACATTCAGCCCCATCGGCGCGCAGGCGGCTTCCATGCGGCTGATCAGCGCGCCCGGCGGAACCCAGTATGCCGGCGACCAGACCACGGTACCCTTCACCGTGCAGCTGTTGGGGTCAGATGGAACCAGCCCCGTCGCCAACGTGCCGGTTACGTTTTCGGTGCCGTCCGGCTCGGCCACTTTTGGGCCCTGCTGCGTGGTGCTTACAGACGCCAACGGCCTGGCCAGCGCGCAGGTCACGCCCACCGCGGAAGGCGCCGTAGCCCTGCAGGCCGCGGCCGGAACGCTGCATCAGAACGCCACGTTCAACGTCATCCCGCAGGCCACAAAGCTGCTCGTCATCTCCACGCCCGAAAGCCCGTTGCGCGTCGGCGTCGCGTCTGTGTACGCGTTTGAGACCCAGTCTATCGGCCCGGATGGCGTGCATTCCATGCCGTCTCGCGCGGTCACCTTCAGTGTCACGACCGGCTCGGCCACCTTCGATGCCTGCTCCGCTTCGCCCTGCACTGTGGTTTCAAACTACTTTGGCCAGGTCTACATGCACGTGATCCCGCAGTCCGTGGGTCCGGTCACGGTCCAGGCTGGCGATGGCGACCTGACCCAGACCATCACGCTGCAGGTGCTGACCAACACGGACGTCATGACGGTCTCGGTTGCGCCCCCGCCGCAGTTCTACCTGGGCGAGTCCAAGCGAGTTTCCTTCACGCTCCTGCACGCGGACGCCACCACGCCCGATGCAGGGCAGCCCATTCTGGTCAACGCCTCGGCCGGCGTCGTGCTGGACCTGTGCGCGCAGCCGGTCTGCACGTTGACTGCAGACGGCAGTGGCACCGCCACCTTCACCGTCAGCGCGCTCAAGGTGGGGACTTATACGGTGCGAGCCTCGTTTGGCGCGGTGGCCCAGACTGTCACGTTTTCAGTCATTTCGCACCAGTGGCAGCTCAAAATCCTGAGCATGCCGCCTGATGGCAGCCGCACCGGAGTCGTCGCCGCGCAGCCCTTCCAGGTCCAGGTGGTGCAGGACGATGGCGTCACCCCAGCCCCCATCGCCGGCCGGTCGCTCGTGCTCGGCGGCGATACTGGTGCCGTCTCGCTCACCGCCTGCCCCAGCAGCGCCTGCGAAATCTTTGTCGGCGCAGACGCCATCGCGACCGCCTGGATCATCCCGCAGCAGCCCGGCCCGCTTACGCTCAGCGCCATCTACGCGCCGCTCGCCACGTCCGCCAGCTTTACTGCCGCGGGCAGCTCGCGCACGATGACGATCGTCAGCCAGCCCGGCAGCGGCGGCGCACCGCTCAACGTGCAGACCAACCTGGCCGTGCAGGTAATCGGCGCGGATGGCGTCACGCCGCTCGCCGCAGACCCGGTCAGCTTCACCGTCCTGAGCGGTCCCTTCCAGTTCTACGGCTCCTTCGCCACCTACCAGGGCGGCACCGGCGGAGACGGCATCGCGGTCGTGCCGGGGCTGGCCACGGGCTTCGGTCCCGTCGTCGTGCAGGCGACGGACGGCTTCGTCACGCGGCTCATTTCATTCAGCGCCGGCAGCCTGCCGCGCGTGATGCAGCTCATCAGCACGCCGCCTAGCCCTTCGACTACGGGCTCAGTCGCCGCGCGTCCGTTCACCATCCAGCTCTTAGCGCCAGATGGCGTGACCCCCGCGCCAGGCATCCCCGTCACCTTCTCGCTGACCAGCGGCACGGCGACGTTTGCCGGCTGCGCGTCCGCCAACTGCTTCCTTACGACGGACGCCCAGGGGCTCGCCGGCGTGCAGCTTACGCCGCTCAGCGTCGGCGTTATAGGGTTGCTGGCAGCTTCCGGCTCTGTCACCCAGGCTGTTCTGTTTACCACCGTCGACCCGCCAGATGTGCTGAGGCTCGTCAGCGCGCCTGCAACTGGGAGCTACGTCGGGGTCACCGCCGGCACACCGTTTGCCGTGCAGGTTTTGCTGGCCGATGGCACCACCCCCGCACCGGGAAGGACCGTCACCCTCTCCGCCGGCGCTGCCAACTTCACCTCCTGCAATAACCCCTGCGCTCTCGTGTCAAACTCAGCCGGCATGGTCTCCAGCGCCGTCACCCCGACCGCGGCCGGCACAGTATCGCTCCAAGCAGTCGATGGCGCCACCACTCTTGCGACCACTTTCACCGCCATCGCGCGGCCGGACACGCTGCGTCTTCTCAGCGCGCCAACGGGCACAGTCGGCACCGGATACGCGGCCACTACAGCCTTCGCCGTACAGCTCCTGCAGGGCGATGGCACGCCCGACCCCGGCAAGTCCGTCACCTTCTCCACCCCGCAGGGCTCTGTCCGATTCGGCGCCTGCGCGGCGGCAACCTGCAACGTCGTCACGTCAGCCGACGGCACCGCCTCGACGGCCGTCACCCCCCTCGCCGCCGGCCCGGGCACAGTACTCGCGACCGTAGGAACCCTCACCCAGTCCGCCACCTTCAACGCCGCCAACCTGCCAGACATCCTGAACCTCCTAAGCGCCCCCGCTGACGGCAGCTTCACCGCCCTCCCCGCCGCGCGTCCCTTCGCCGTCCAGGCCTACCTTGCCAATGGCACCACCCCCGCCGCCGGCAAGTCATTCACCCTCAGCGTCCCCGCCGGCGCAGCCTCGTTCGCCGCCTGTAACGCCGCACCCACATGCACGCTCATCGCCGACTCCAGCGGCATCGTCACCACCACCGTCACCCCGTTCAGCCTCGGCTCCATCACGCTCCAGACCGCAGACGGCGCGACAACCATCAACGCCACATTCAGCACCCTCGCCCGCCCAGACACCCTGATCATCCGCACCGCCCCAACCGGCCAGCAACCCACCGGCCTCCCCGCCACCCCTACCTTCACCGTCCAGCTCCTCAAAGCCGATGGCACCCCCGACCCCGGCAAACCCGTCACCCTCACCGTTTCCACCGGCACAGCCACTTTCGCAGCATGCGCCGGCGCCTCCACGTGCACGCTCCTCGCCGATCCCTCCGGCACCGTCTCGACCCCCGTCACGCCGACCAACCCGGGCACCATCACGCTCACCGCTACGGCCGACCAGGCCACCGTCTCCGCAACGTTCATTTCCGTAGCCCGGCCAGACGTTCTGCGAATCATTTCCGCTCCGACCGGCACCGTATACGTCGGCAACACCGCGCCCACTGCATTCGCAATCCAGCTCCTTGCCGCGGACGGCACGACCCCTCGCCCGGGTGTCTCCGTCGCCTTCGCCACCACCGCCGGCATCGCCACTTATGCCCCCTGCTGCAGCGTCATCACGGACGCCAGCGGCCTCGCCTCCACCCTCATCACCCCTGAAGCCGCCGGCCCCATCACCCTCACCGCGACAGCCGAAAGCCTCGCCGTCACCGCCAGCTTTACCGCCGCCGCAAATCGCTACTCGCTCAGCAGCCTGACCCCGGACTCCTACATCGCAGCGGGCGCGACGGCAGACGTAGTGCTCAGCGTCAACGCCTCGCAAAACAGCCTGCCCGCCGCCGCCCAAAGCATCGCCTGGACCGGCACCCGGGCCTTCTCACCCGCAAGCCGAGGCACCCTCACCGATTTCTCCGGCACCGCCGTAGTCGTCGCCAGCGCAGGCCCTCTCAGCGCCGGCACCACAAGCTCAGCAAAGGCCTGCGCCTGGGTCAGCACCTGCACCAGCTTTACCCTGTACGCGGTCTCGGTGGACGACCTCCAACCCAGCTTCTTCGCCGGCCAGACCCAGTCCGCGCCAAGCCTGCAGCCCGTCACCATCCTGATCACAGACGCGGCTGGCCACGCTGTCACCGGCGCGCAGATCACCCTCTACCAGACCGTCACCGCCTACACCGGCCCTTGCCCCTCGCAGGGCAGATGCCCCGCCGCCCCGGTTCTCGCCTCACTCGTAACCGTGGCCAGCTCAGACCTGAACGGCCGTTACGTCCTGGTCCCGCTCACGGTCGGTCAAGGCTCAACCCAGACCAATATTGCGGTTGCCGCCGGAACCTCCGGCTTCACCACCACGACCCTGGTCCGGCAACCGTAGCATCAAAATCCGTCACCCGCCGCGCGCCCGCATCTGACACCATAGACTTACAGCACACAGGAGCCTACGTCAGATGACCGCAATCGCAACCGGCAACACCATCCGCCCGCGCGTCGTCATCATCGGCGGCGGCTTCGGCGGCATACACGCCGCGGAAGGGCTCGCCAATCTGCCCGTCGATGTCACCCTTATCGACCGCCGCAACTACTATCTGTTTCAACCGCTGCTCTACCAGGTTGCGCTCGCCGTGCTTTCCCCGGCCGATATCGCGCAGCCCATCCGCTCCATCCTGCGCGATAAGAAGAACATCGCAGTCGTCATGGATGAGTGCACCGGAATTGACCCCATCGCGCAGCGCGTCAGCCTGCACACCGGCTCGCAGTTTGAGTACGACTACCTGGTTCTCGCCACCGGCAGCACCCACAGCTACTTCGGCAAGGACGAGTGGGCCGCCATCGCGCCGGGCCTGAAAACCATTGAAGACGCCACTGAAATCCGTCGCCGCGTCCTGCTCGCGTTTGAGCTTGCAGAGCGGCAAATGCTCGAAACCGGCGTGCAGAAAGCGCTCAACTTCGTCGTCATCGGCGGCGGCCCCACGGGGGTCGAACTCGCCGGCGCCATCTCGGACATCGCTCGTTTGTACATGGAGCAGGACTTCCGCCACATCGACCCCGCCATGGCGACAGTCACGATCCTCGAAGGCTCTCCAAAAATTCTCGGCATGTACCCGGACAAGCTGCAGAGGCGTGCATGCGAGCAGCTCGAGCACCTGGGTGTAAAAATCCGCACCGGAGCACACGTCACAGACGTCCAGCCCGGCCACGTCATGGTCGGCACGGAGCGGATCGATTCCGTCTGCACCCTGTGGGGCGCCGGCGTACAGGCCTCCCCGCTCGGCAAGTTGTTGGGCGCAGAAATCGATAAGCGCGGCAGCGTCCTCGTCGACTCCTTCCTGAACCCGCACCTCGCCGACAAAACGGTGTTGAAAAACGTCTTTATCATCGGCGATCTTGCCCACTTTGAACAGGACGGCAAGCAGATCCCCGGAGTGGCCCAGCCCGCCATGCAGATGGGCGATTTTGCCGCCAAACGCATCGGTCAACTCGTCACCGGCAAGCCGCTACCCAAGGGTTTCCGCTACTGGGACAAGGGCGACATGGCCACCATCGGCCGAGCTGCCGCTGTCGCAAACATCAAATGGCCATTCACCGCTCAGTGGTCCGGCTTTCCGGCCTGGGTCGCGTGGCTCGCCGTGCATATCTTCTTCCTGATCGACTTCCGCAATCGCTTCACGGTCTTCCGTCAGTGGGCCTACACGTACCTGTTCTTCCAGGACGGCGCTCGCCTGATCACCGGCTCGCAACTGCTACCTGGCTGGAATCAGCAACCCGCCCCCGACCTGAGCGCCGCGACGCCCGCTACCCCCAAACCCATGGACCTGGGCTCGCCCAAAACTGCCTGATGCACTGTTTCGCTGTTGCTTCTGTCTTAGCGTTGAGGCTTGAGCTTCAACGCTAAGACACTCTCCGTCAAATCAGGGGCATAGCTTCAGCCGTCCTTACGCCTCTCCCCAGCACGCGACTTTAGCCTCGCAGGGTACAGTCGCCGATAGTCGAAAGCTCTTAATGAAGCTTGCACACCGCTTCACTCTCGCTCTCACCGGTCTGGTACTCGTCGCGCTGAGCGTCGCGCAACTTCGCCGTGGAGTGTTCACTTTTGACAACGCCAGCTACCACCAGACCACCTTCGCGGCCGCAGGCATCGGGACTGGCTTGTTGATCGCCGCGTTGGCGTTTCTTCCTGCGAAAGAAGAGGTCTACAAAAGGATTACTACCAAGCGTTCTCTCGGTAAGACTCACCGCCGCCCGCGCCCCTAGCCCTTACTCATTGGTTGGAATGGTCGTTTGCCCCGCCGGCCGTCTCGCCTTCAGCTTCCCACGATTCTTTGCCGTGAACACCTGCCGGCAACCACCACATTCCCAAGGAAAATACCCCAGCTTCGAAAGCAAAAGCTGCCACGTCCCCACTCGTTTCTGGCGCGAAGTACGTAAACTTTTGCAACGTGGACAAGCAGCTTCTGTCGTCAAACCCATTCCTCGATTTTACCGTACACACACTTGTGGGTCTCCAAATACATCCCCCCGGCTGCGCATCGCGTCGGACGTGGTGAGTAGTTCAGGAGACAAGCAACATGGCCCAAGCCAAAAAAGTTGAAGGCAAAAAAGTACGCTACGCCATCGTAGGAATCGGCTGGATTTCGCAGGCCGCCATGCTCCCCGGCGTCGCCCACACCGGCAACAGCGAGGTCGTGGCCTTCGTCACCGGCCACGAAGAAAAAGCTCAGAAAGTCGCCGAGAAGTACGACGTCCACAAGATCTACAGCTACGACGAGCTCGACCAGCTCCTCGCGTCCGACACCATCGACGCCGTTTACCTCGCCACCCCCAACTTCGACCACGTCGAGTACGCGGTCAATATCCTCGAAGCCGGCATCCACCTCCTGCTTGAGAAGCCAATGGCCGTCTCGGTCGCAGAGTGCGAGCGCATCATCGCCGCGCAAAAGACCTCCGGCGCCAAGCTGATGGTCGCCTACCGGATGCACTTCGAGCCCGGCACCCTGAAAGCCATCGAGCGCGTCCGCAAGGGCGATTTTGGTACTCTGCGCTACTTCAACTCGTCATTCTCGCAGCCTGTCAGCGGCCAGAATCACCGCGCCAAGCACGGCTTCTGGGCCGGCCCGGTGCCGGACATGGGCCCGTACCCGCTCAACATGGTTCGCCAGCTCTTCGGTGCCGAGCCGATCGAAGTGAGCGCGCTCGGCCTGAACACCGATCCCGAGCGCTTCCACGATGAAGCCGGCAACCCGTTCGACGATACCGTCTCGGTATCCCTGAAGTTTGACGCCGGTCGCATTGCCGCCTTCACCGTCAGCTACAACGGCGGCGATATTGACGAATACCGCGTTACCGGCACCAAGGGCACGCTGAGCTCGAACCCGGCCTTCCAGGTTGGTCAAGGCATCAAGCACACCACGTTGATCGACAAGGTAGAGTCCAACGAAACCTTCAAAACCACCGACCACTTCGGCGGCGAACTTAAGTACTTCTCCGAGTGCATCTTCGAAGACCACAACCCCGAGCCCGACGGCGAAGAAGGCATGCTTGACGTCCGCGTCCTGGCTGCCATCGAAGAGTCCCTCAAAACCGGCACAGCCGTAAAACTTGCCCCCTACCACCGCTCCCGCCGCCCCAACCCCAAGCAGGTCCAGACTCTCGACAAGGTAAGTGAACCAGAGTTGATTGCCAGCCACAAACCGTCAAACGGCCAGTAGATCGTCGCAAAAGCAAAAGGCCTCCGAAATCCGGAGGCCTTCTGTTTTGCGATTTACTCTGTCATATTCAGGAGCCGCAATCGCTAAGCTCGACCCGGTCCCTGTTCCCATCGATTGATCCGAGTCTCGTGCGAACGCACGATTCCGGCAAGGTCCTGAATGCTGTCTACCGGCCTGTCGATTCTGGCGTCCTGGCGGTTCGCTCTTTCGTTGCTCTCAGCCGCGTATAGCTCAAGACTTTGAGCCAAAGCCTGATGCCGTTCCGTCAATCGATCAAGCCGCTCATCGATATTCATTCGGTCCCCCTACAGTCGATTCTTTACAGCTAAACTCCAACCGGCTCTTCCACCCTCACCTTCACCGGCGTCAACCAGCCATAAGTATCCTTGGCCGTCCCATTCACAATCCCAAAAAACGCCGCGTGCAGCGCCTTCGTAACCGGCCCCATCGTTCCATCGCCGATCATGATCCGGTCAACTGACCGCAGGTGCGTAACCTCCGCAGCCGTCCCGGTGAAGAACGCTTCGTCGCACACGTAGATCATTTCCCGCGGCAGCGCCTGCTCCACAATCGGGATCCCCAGGTCCTTCGCGAGCGTAAGGATCGAGGCCCGCGTGATTCCGTTCAGCACAGAATTCGCCAGCGGCGATGTGTACAGCACGCCTCCACGGATCAAGAACAGATTCTCGCCCGAGCCCTCGCTCAGATACCCATTCGTATCCAGCCCGATGCCTTCGTCGTAGCCATTCACTTCCGCTTCCATCCGGATCAGTTGCGAGTTCATATAATTCGCACCCGCCTTTGCCAGCGTCGGCATCGTGTTCGGCGCCAGCCGGTTCCAGCTGGAAATACAAACATTTGCGCCTTCATTACTGTGGATGAAGTTCCCCCACGCAAAGTTCGCCACGTAAACCTCAACCGGATTCCGCAACGGATTCACACCAACTTCGCCATACCCACGGAACGCGACGGGCCGGATATAGCAGGGCGCCACGCCATTCGCCTCAACTACATCCACCACCGCCTGCTGCATCTCCTCAGGAGTAAATCCCAGCGGCATCCGGTAGATATGGCCGGAATCCTTAAACCGCGCCATGTGCTCCGGCAACCGGAAAATACCTGCGCCTTCACCCTGCTTGTAGCACCGGATACCTTCGAAAATCGAAGACCCGTAATGCACCACGTGCGACATCATGTGAATGGTCGCGTCTTCCCAGCGGATCATTTTTCCGTTGTGCCAGATGTTCTTCGTCGCTTGCAAAGGCATGCCAAATCTCCTCAAAACTGTGTCCCGATTATACGTCCCGGCCCATTGGCATCGCACCCGCCGCGTGCGATGATCGTCGCCATGATCAAAGTCGCAGAGTACGCCACGCTCATGGAAGCCACGATGGCGAAAATGTCGCTCCAGGGCGCCGGAATCGAAAGCTCCATCCCCAACGACAACACCGTCCGGCTCCGCGGCGATCTCTCGCCAGCGCTGGAACTCCTGCAAAACGGCGTGACGCTTGAAGTCGCCGACGCCGACGCCGAGTCTGCCCGCGAGTGGCTCGCCCAGCCCTTCGTTGCTGATGCCGACGACACCGACTAAACCCGCCCCAGCGTGAAACAATGGTGAGTCATGCATTTTCACCTCATTCCACAAGTCGTCACCCTCTCCACGCTCCAGCATTCTGCTTACGTACGGTTTTCGCTGCTCGCGCTTTCGTCCGTCTTTTTCCTGGTCGACCCCTTCGCCGCGCTGCCCACCTTCCTCGCCGTCACCGCCGGGGCAGACAAAACACAGCGCCGACGCACCGCGCTCAAAGCCTCCATCACAGCCTGGATCGTGCTGTCCGCCTTCGCGCTCGCCGGCCAGATCATCTTCCGCATGTTCGGCATCACGTTGCCCGCGTTTGAAATTGCCGGCGGCATCATCCTGCTGCTGATCGGGCTGGATATGCTCAACGCCAAGCGCTCCGCCACCCAGGAAACCGGCGCAGAGGCAGAAGCCGCGCAGGAAAAAGAGGACGCCGGCATCGTTCCGCTCGGCATTCCCATGCTCGCGGGACCGGGATCAATTACGGCCGTCATGGTCCTCGTCGGCCAGGCGCAGGGCAAGTTCACCCTCATCGCTACCATTCTCGCCGTCATCTTCCTTACCGCCTGCATCTGCTATTTCGTGCTCGGCAATTCGGATCGCGTGGCCACTTTCATGGGCGATACCGGGATCCGCATTCTCGTCCGCATCATGGGTCTGCTGCTGGTTGCGCTTGCCGTCCAGTACTTCGTCAACGGCGCGGTCGATCTCGGTCTGATCTCCAGGCCGGGTGAATAATAGGTAAAAAGCACACAACTCGGCCTTGTGTCCATGCATCTTTTGGGTCATCTGCAACAACGGGGGCCAACCATGAGTGCATTTACCAAGGGCGTGCTGTGCATCGTCGCGATCGTAGGCGGCTATTTTCTGATCGTCCACGGCACCCGTGCGCTCAACGCCTCGCTCCCCAAAGACATGCCACGCGACGCCGACTTCATCCAGACCGGCTACGACCTCGACCACAACGAAGCCAAAGGCCAGTGGATCGCCTGCCGTGACGATCACGAAAACAACAACGATTTCTGTCGCGTAACAGACCCACGTGGAACCGTCGTCTATCAAGGCGCGTTTGAGCCGTTTGACTACCCCGCGGCGCTGCCGAATGATCAGCTTCGCGTCGCAACCAGGTTCTCAAACATCTGGGTCAATGGCCCGTCAGAGCATGGCCCAGTCCCCGTCATCCCTCTCCGCAACGGCAAGCTCCTGGTCCCCGTCCAGGATCGTGATGCCCTCGCCGACCGCTGGAGCCACAACCCGGAAGAACTCCGCCAGCTCAACGGTATGTAATCAGGCCACTGAGTTTCAGTGGCATTTTCTGTTCGCCTTGCTTCTTCCGTGGCCTTTCCCGTGCTGAGCTTTTGCCCTACTTCACCAGCAAAGCCGAAGCCGCAAACACCACGCCCGCAACCCCCACGGAAAGCCCTAAAAAGAAATAAAGCCTGCGTCGCGTAAACAGCGTAATCGAGCAAAGCACCACCGCAATCTGCAGCAAAGCCTCGCCTGAATCGTTTCGCCGAGCCTGCTTCTCGGCCTTCTCGACCGCCTCTTCAAATCCCTTCGCCTGCTCCTGCTCTTCCTTCAGCTCATCGGCCCACTTTTCAATCTTGGCCTTGTACTCTTCCACCTTCTTCTCGACGCCTTCGCTATTGGAGCTAGGCTGCAGCGTCAGTAAATCGATGCGCCCCAGCGTCTCATCCGACCGAATCTTCTTGGCCTGGTACAGGTTCCACATGTCGCTTGCGCGCGCCTGAGAGAGCACCGCCTCTGTATGCGTCCTGTGGCCGAGCACGGTCACCATGGCCACCAGCACAGCCAGGATCGAAATCGCCAGCGAAATCTTTGTCAGCGATTCGCCCCCTTCGCCCTCGCCGGCTTCCTTCATCTGCTTTGAAAATTCAGACATCTCATTAGCTTCCATACGCACACTCTACCAGCCAAAACAAAGTGGGCGAACCAGAAATCTGGCTCGCCCACCTGTTTGCTACCTCTACCAATTACCGCTTGGACTGACCGCGCGAAGCCTTCTTCACTTTGGCCTTGTTCTCGCCACGAGCGCCCGTGCGCGCAGCCTTCGGTGGGGCAGCCTTGCGGGCAGCGCGCTTAACCTTCTTGCGTTCGACTCCATCCAGTGCTTTGGTGTTCGCCATAATCGTGTTCTCTTTTCTCTTTTTAGAAGTTGTGCCGGCTCGCCCGGGCTTGCGCTCAGAGCTTTACAAGCTGGGAAACTACTCCACCAGCTTCTTCACGCCGTGCTGTTGAAATTGTACGCGAAGCTCACGCTGCGAGCGAGTCTTTCACTCAATCGTCTCGTAGTCTTCGTCTTCCGGCAGCACTTCAACCACAAATTCATCACCGCTGCGGACCAATGCCGTGCCCGTAGGCGAGTCCAGGTAGGGGATGATCGCAGGGTCATAATTGGCAATCGTATTGACGGAATAGATCTCATGATTGATGGCTTCGACCAGATAATCCGGGCTCTCGGACCCTTCAAAGAAGCGCCAGCCACTATCCTGCGCGTTGTCCGCCACCTCGCGGTACATGTAGCCCACCGGCATCGCGTCGACGGTGATCCGGTCCGTTGCCATGCATGCGCCCATGCCGTTCACCAGCGGCTTCATTGCTTCCGCGGCTATCGCAAATTGCTTCGCCATCCTGCCTCCTTACAACGCCTGCAACTGCGCAAACTTTTCAACCAGCTTCTTCACGCCATGCTTGGTGAAGTTGACTGTTATCTTCGCATCGTCTCCATCGCCCTCACGTAGAAAGACGGTGCCTTCTCCGTATTTGGGATGGCTCACCTTCGACCCCTTTTGCAAGCCAGTCTTGCCCGTTGGCGAAGGGATATCGAGCTTTGGCCGGCTGAATTTAGCACCCGCCGGTCCGCCGCCACGCGTAGCAAAGAAGCTCGCAATGTTGTCAAGCGACCCGGAAACCGTCTGCGGACGCATGCCCACCGCGGCCCGCGCAGCCGCACGAGCACCCGTGTCAGAGTGGGCTTCCTGCGATTCATCCTCGTAGCTGTAGTGCCGCTCGCCATCCTCCGCACCGGGCTTCTTGAAGCCGCCGCGCTGCGGATAAGGCGTGCTGTAGCTGGACCCTGAAAACTGCGGCTGCTGCGGCGGTGAGCCCAGGTCTTCGACCAGCTTGCTGGGCACTTCCGCCAGGAAGCGAGAGGGGATTGAAGCTTCCGGCATATCGTTGCCATAGCGACGCCGGTAGCGCGCCCGCGTCATCACCAGCGTATCCATTGCACGCGTCATGCCCACGTAGCAAAGGCGCCGTTCTTCCTCGAGCCCGGTCGGGTCAGTGAACGTGCGCGAGTGCGGAAACAGGCCCTCTTCCATCCCGGCCAGAAACACCAATGGGAACTCCAGACCCTTCGCCGCATGCAGCGTCATGAGCGTCACACGCGCGTCGGACGAGTATCCATCCGCGTCAGAGACTAGCGCAGCGTGATCCAGAAACTCATGCAGCGTTTCCCCGCGAGAAGACGCATCCTGCGCCGCATTCGCGAGCTCTTTCAGGTTCTCAATCCGCGAGAATGACTCCGGCGTAGCTTCCTCCTCCAGCGACCGAATATACCCGGAGCGGTCGTTCAAAAACTTGATCAGCTCCGGCAGAGTCGCTGCATCGCCAGGCTTGCGGAACGGCGCCGGCTCGGCGAGTGAAGGAAACTGCTTCTCCTCTTCCGCGACCTCTCGGCGGTTCTTTGCAGCAGCATCCGCACCCTTCAGGAGCACCGGCGCAAAGGGGTTGAAGTCGATGCCATGCGCAGCGTCAGTATCGACAGAGTTCTCTGCTGCGATCGTCGAAATCTCTTCACTCGGCCCAAAGTCAAAGTCGAGGTTGAACGACGTATCGAAGCTCGTATCGGCATCATCATTTTGGTTGTCATCCCGTAGCGAAGCGGAGGGATCTGCTTCTCCACCCGCGAAGGATTCCGGATCGAACGAGCTGTCCTCGCCTTGATCCGCAGGCGCAACATCCGCCGTCAGCTTGTTCGCAAAGTCCGGCCCAAGCATCGCACGGGCGTCTTCAATCAGCCGTTTGAAGCCGCTCAAAGCCTGCAACGCACGCGCCGGCAGCAGACGCTCCTCGATCGCGCGGCCAATCGCATCCCACGTCGAAATCCCCGTCGTCAGGGCAATTCGCTCCAGCGTTTCCATCGTCGTTTTGCCGATGCCGCGCGGCGGTGAGTTCACGCTGCGCTGCAGAGCAATCGAATCATTCGGGTTGGACACGAGCTTCATGTAGCTCAGGATGTCCTTGACTTCCGCGCGGTCATAAAAGCTGAAGCCGCCGACCATGTGGTACTGAACCTGGTACCGCCGCAGCGCTTCTTCCACCAGCCGCGACTGCGAGTTGGTCCGGTAAAGCACCGCACAACGAGCAGGCTCGTCGGTCTCTACCTGCTGAGCTGCGACCAGGTATTTCTTAATTCGGTCCGCAATAAACAGCGCCTCATTCTCACCATCGGGCGCCTCATAGAGGCCAATCAGCGAGCCACCTTCACGCGCCGTCCAAAGGTTCTTGCCCTTGCGCTGCGTGTTCTGCGCGACGACCGCCGAAGCGCCCTCAAGGATCATCTGGGTGGAGCGATAATTCTGCTCCAGCCGGATGGTCTGAACGCGCGGAAAATCCTTCTCAAAGTCCAGAATGTTCTTTATATCCGCGCCGCGCCAGCTATAAATCGACTGGTCCTCATCACCGACGACGCACACGTTTCCGTGGTCGCCCGCAAGCAGTTTCATCAACTCATACTGCGGTTTATTGGTGTCCTGGTACTCGTCGATCATGACGTAGCGATAGCGCCGGTTGTAGCGCTCGCGAGTCTCTTTGCTGGTCTTCAGCAGGCGCACGGTTTCGAGCAGAAGATCGTCGAAATCAAGCGCGTTCGCCTTGAAAAGCTCTTCCTTGTAAATCTTGAAGATGTGCGCGATCTTCTCTTCAATCGGGTTTGTGGAGGCAAGAAAGTATTCCTGCGGGTCGATCATGTGGTTCTTTGCCCACGAGATTCGACCAAGCGCAACGCGCGGTTTCAGCGACTTATCGTCCACTCCAAGGCGTTTCAAGGCCGTTTTGACTACAGCCTGCTGATCGGTTTCGTCGTAAATCGCAAACGTGCGCGTAAGGCCTTTTCCGCCAATTTGCAGCGCTTCAATATCGCGCCGCAGCACGCGTACGCAGAAGCTGTGAAAGGTGGAAAGCGTGGGGCGGGCGAGCGAGGAGTGGCCAATGATTTTGTCGACGCGCTCTGCCATTTCCTTGGCGGCTTTGTTGGTAAAGGTAACCGCGAGGATGTTGTCCGGGCTAACTCCTCTCTCTTCAATGAGATAGGCGATGCGATGGGTGATAACACGGGTTTTTCCGCTACCCGCTCCGGCGAGGAGCAGGACTGGCCCATCGACGGCGGTTATGCCGTCCTGCTGCTGGGGGTTCATTTTTTCGAGGAGTCTTGACACCCCTCTATCTTAAGCGGTTTCGACGTGGAGAAGTAGGTACCCCTCCCCCCCCTCCCCCTGTTTGATCGTAAAGTCTTCATTCGATACAGGTTAAGTCTGGACTGCCGGCAGGTTTTCAAGCGTGTGAGCGCTTTCCGGGGGATGTATTTGTCAAGTGCCGCAGGTTTTTTGTCAGGCGTTCGCAAAGCGTCGTAAGATTTGATTGAACACCTAAATTGAATCTTTCAACGTTTGTTACGTCGACAAACCCAACACAGCTTGTGGGGCACATCCATGTTCAGCGGTCTTCGTTCTTTGTTCTGCTTGTTACCTTTGCTGCTGGTTGGCTGTGTTGGTGTCGCGCCACGTTTGGTGACTCCCATTACCAAGGTCACAAAGTTTGAGGTCAAGGGCTTACTCCGGGGTGGGCAGCAGCCGGTTTCGAATGCTTCCATTCAGATCTACGGTATGAATTTTGGGCTGGACGGCATTGCCGCCACACCGCTGCTGGCGACGCCTGTGATGTCCGATGCGAACGGCAATTTCGACCTGACTGGAACGTACACGTGCCCAGCTTCAGACCCGCTGTCCTACATCGTCGCGACGGGAGGGAACCCGGGGCTGGGGGGTACGGTCAACAATGCGAATATTGCGGCGATGACGATTGTCGATGTGTGCGTGGATCTGCCGTACAAGTACGTGAACATTGACGAAGTGACGACGGCCGCGGCCGTGGTGACGTACGGCCAGTTCTTCTCAAGCTTCCCGAACATCGGCTTCAGCTCAACGAATAATGCGGCGAGCTACAACACGTTTGCACAGAATTACCTGGCGATCGTGGATCCGGCCACCGGTACCTCTCCCGGTCCCAGGTATGACGGGACGGCGGCTTTCCCGTTCAAGAAGCTTTATCTGCTGGCGAACATTATGGCGAGCTGCGTGAACTCTGCCGGCGGGGTGGCGAAGGACAAATCGCCCTGTGGCAACCTGTTCGATCTTGCGACCCCACCGGGTGGCACCGCGCCGACCAACACGGTGGATGCGCTGCTGAACATCTGGCGCAACCCGACAATGAATGTTTCGCAGATTGCCGCGCTGACCACGCCGGCCGCGCCGTTTCAGCCGCAGGACAGCGCGCCCGCCGATTTCTATGTGCGCCTGAACACGACCGCGACGCCGAAGTTTTTCCAATGCACCACCTACGGCGACAGCCTGACGGAGGGCAGCGAGGACGGCTCCGGCGTCACGATCGCGCGCCAACTGGCATTCCTGCCTTCCTGCTACACGGGCAACAACCAGGGTGTGGGCGGCAATGACGCCGCGCAGATTGCGATTCGGCAAGGGGGCCTGGCGAGCACGGGCACGGTGCAGGGGGGCATGATCCCGGAATCCGGCCCGGTGGATGTGGTGTTTCCCTCGCTGATGGGTCCCGTGACGGGGAACGGTCCGGGCATGCTGAAGACGAATTTCAACGGTGTGGACGGCATTCTTTCCTACAATTACGGCAACGGGAATGGCGTTTTCACGCGCGGCACGCCCGGCACGGCGGTGAGCTCGCCGGCGAATACCAGCTATTCGATCAATCCCGGGACGCAGAATCAGGGCTTTCAGTTGATCTGGGCTGGACGAAATAATGTGGGCGATACGCAAGAGACGCTGAACAGCATCGCCGCGATGGTGGCGCTGCTGCCTACTCCCAAGCGCTTCCTGGTGCTTTCGCTGACCAACACGGTGGCGCCGTATGAGCAGGTGGGGCAGCCGGGTTACATGGCGGTCATCCAGACCAACCAGGCTCTACAGCAGGCTTATCCGAACAACTACCTGGATATTCGCGACCCTGTGATTGCCGGGTATGACCCCAATAATGGCGAAGACGTAATCGATCATGGGCATGATGTGCCCCCGAGCACGATGCGCGCGATCGATCTTGGCGGGTACCTTTCGGCCTCGCTGGATGCTTCCACGTGCGATATCAAGGGCACGCCAAACACGTTTCCGGCTTATTACACGATCAACATGGAGCAGGAGAAGATCTTGGTGGAAACCTCTGATGGTACGAGCGTGACGCAGTGCATCCGCGGCTACGCCGGGACCACGGCGGTGGCGCATGCCAATGGGATCTATTACACGGGGACAGATGGCGTGCATCTGGATGCGAAGGCGGACATTCTGATCGCGCAGTTGGTTGACCGGTGGATTCAGGCGAATTATTAGGCTGGCAATGAGAGCGAGTCCCGGGGGCTAAAGCCCGCGTTTGTGGTGAGGCGTGGGTGTCGAGGCTAAAGCCTCGACCTATCTCAGGTGCTTGAGCCGAGGCGATGTGGTTCGCCTGTGGGTTCGTTTTCGTAGGACTGAGTTGCGGCCCTGGGCGAGTATCAGGTGCCAGAGCCGAGGCTGGTTGGGTTGGTTCAGTAGAATGGCCTTACAGTCTGTCAACCACATCAGCATTGCCGGGCGGGCAGGTTTGCTTGATCCAGCGCATCAGCCGCCGGTGGCGGGAGCTAGCGGCCCGCGTCATGTAAAGGCGCTCGATGGCTTGCGTGGGGTGGCTAGCGGGGTGTGGTCTGGACCGGGGCTGTGATCTGGAAGGTCCTGGCGACGGTGTTGGGGATGGTGATGGGGACACCGTGGGCCAGGTAGGGGGCGAGTGTGACGGGATCGTTCCAGCGCAGGGGCCAGCCGTCTTCTATGGCGATGAGGATGTACTTTCCGGGTTCGGTGTTGGGCAGGTTGAAGGTGCCGTCGAGGTCGCTCTGGTCGCGCCGGTAGAGGTCTGGGTAGGCGTCCTGGCCGGCGGGGACCAGGACGATCATGGCTCCGGCGAAGGGTTTGCCTGCGCGCTGGGCTGTGCCCTGAACTTTCGTGTTGACGTCTGCGACCTTGACGACGACTGCGACTTTGGCGGCGCCGGTGATGTGAAGCTGCTTATCCGGTGAGAGGCGGCCGTTGACGGTGACTGATTCAATGTGGAAGTCGCGCGAGCCGGAATCCTCCGGGTTTTCGGTGGAGATGCCGATGCAATAGTCGGCGGGCGGCAGGCCAGGGAAGTTTGCCTGTAAGGATTCGTCGAGGCCAGACTGGTTGGCATTATCGTCCGGCGCTTTGCTGTTGTTAAAACGAACAAAACCGTAGGGGCCGGGCGCACTGTGAGCGGGCAGCCCGTGAACAGTGACGGCGACTTTTGCCTGGGCTTTGAGCGTGGAAAGCGTCAGCGCGGTGGAGGCGCCGGTGAGGTCCACCTCGCTGATGCGCACTGCGGAACCGTTGCCGGGGCCGCTTTGCGAAAGGATGTAGCGGCCCGGTGGGATCTGGCTGGCGATGAGGGTGCCGTCTTTGTCGTCGAGCTCGACCGGAACGGTTTCCTCTACGCCAAAGACCATGTGCGAGAGGGTGATGGAGCCGCGGTCGGGCTCGCCGAGGAGCTCCTCCACTGGGACGTTGCTACGGGGGGCCGGTGGGGGGCTTGCTGGCTCCGGGGCGGGCGGCATGCGGACGCTAAGTGAGACGGGTTGCTGCGGCTTCATGCGCAGGTTGGCGGTGTACTGCTCGCCGGCGTGCAGGACGATGGGCTGCGCGGCGGTGGAATCAAGTGCGTCCGGGTAGAAGATGGTGGGGTAGACGGTGAGCAGGGCAGGATTAATGTAGGGGCGGTAGGGGAGCTTATCGCCTGGGCCAGTGAAGACGCGCTGCAGGGCGTACCAGGGTCTGGCGGAGGCGGAAAGGTAGTAGCGGCCGGGAGGCAGGCTGGTGAACTCGAAGAGCTCGCGGGGGGTGACGATGTTGCGGAAGGTGGTGATGTGGCCGGGCTGGGTGGGGTCCTCGCGGTAGAGCTCGATGGAGGCCGAGTCGATGGGGTCGGAGTCGTCTGTGACGGAGCCGCTGATGGTGGCGGCGGGGGCGAGGGTGAGGGTGAGTGGGTTGGTGGGCAGGCCGGCGCCGAGGATGACGGCGGAGGAGTAGACGTCGTGCTGCAGGTAGGAGGCGAGGAGGTAGCCGGGGGCGGAGGCGGAGAGGCTGTAGCGTCCGGCGGGGGCGGGTGGGAGCTGGTAATGGCCGGCTTCGTCGGTCAGGGTGGAGACGGTGGTGCTGCCGGCGATTTCGTCGTAGAGGGTTACGGTGGCGTGGGGGATGGGGCGCTGGTCGCGCTCGGACAGGACTGTGCCGGCGACAGTGTCTGGCGGGGGAGCGGGCAGGGCCTGGAAGAAGAGCATGGTTAGTCTATGAACCTGCGTTGGATGCTGACGGTGGGAAGCTCTAGGAGGGGGGCGGTGACGGTGACGTGCTGGTTGGGGAGAGCTTTGACAAGGGTGGCTTTGGCTTCGATGATGGCCAGCGTGGCAGGGTCGCGGTGAGCGAAGAGGGGACCACGATCGCGGCTTTCCATGGCGAAGACGCGATAGGTGCCGGGCGGTATGTTTTCGAACTTGTTTCCGTCGTTGATGCGGTAGATGGGGTTTCCTGAGCCGTCGGCCGGGAGCAGGACGACGGTGGCCGAACCGGATGAGGGAGTGGGGCCGGGCTCCGGGGTGATGTCGAAGGTGGCGCCGTCATCGCGGAGGGTGACCTCTATGGGCGGCGGGGAGGAGGTGAGCTCGTGCTGGAGTGGCTGGCGCAGGAGGTCGGTCGAGCCGCTGCTCAGAGCGGCGACGTACCCGTGATTTGAGATGGCGGTGACAGCGTAGGTGCCGGGTGGGATGGGGCTGAGCAGGAAGTTTTCCCTGCCTGGCGGCGCGCCGGGAACTTCGATAAAGCCGCTCGACATGGCCGGGATGGCCGTTTGGAGTTGTATGGCGTTGATGAAGATTGGCGGGGCTACTCGGTTGAAACGATCGGGCCTTAGTTTGGTTTCAGACGGCTGTTCCGGGTGGTTGAACTGCTCGTGCAGGTGCACGGGGATGTTGGCGAGCGGGGTGAGGGTGACGGGGAGGGCGCGGAGGGGGGCGTCGGCCACGGTGAGGGTGGTGGTGGCGAAGAGGCGCTGGTCATTGCCGCCGAAGAAGTTGAGGGTGTGGGGGCCGGGCTGGAGCCAGCAGACGTACACGTTGCGGTCGGGGAGGTAGCGGGAGGGAAGGCCGAAGCGGTCGGTGCCGGGGATCTCGACGACAATTTCGCTGGCGATGGCCTTGGAGCCGGCGATGGGGACCTCGACGGAATAGTAGGTGGCCAGGTGGAGCTGGATTTCTGCGAGGGTGGAGGTGCCGGCAGTGACGGGGATTTTGAGGGAGGTTTCAAGGCTGGGGGTGCCGCCGTAAAACGTGCCGGGGTACTGCTGTGCGGGGCCGGTGCGCGGTGGGTACAGTTCTTCGAGGAGCCAGGTTGCGGTGCCGAGGGTGTAGCTGCCGGCGAGGAGGCCCGTGAAGTGGAAGTCGCCGTGGCTGTCAGTGGTCTGGTTGCCGGCGGGAAGGTAGGCCAGGTTGCCAATGGCATCGACCGAGCGGGAGTAGAGCGTGACGGCGACGTTGCCGGCGGCGTTGACGCCTGAGGCGGAGACGTGGCCGGAGATGCTGGCGGCTGGGGTGAGGCGGAAGGTGAGGGCGGGGGTCGCGGCGGTGAGGTTGGCGACTTGCTCGGAGGACTCCAGGTAGCCGGGGCGGGTGGCGAGTAGGCCGATCGAGATTGCAGCCGGGAGCAGCGGTGCGATGGGGAAGGAGAAGCGGCCTTCGGAGTCGGTAAGGGTGGCGAGCCGACGGTCCTGCGACTGGACGAGCGCGCGGGGGATGGGGTGGGAGGTGAGTGCGTCGACGACGGTTCCCTGGAAGGTGAAGGAGGGGAGGTCCTGCGCGGGCGCGGCGCGGAAGGAGGCGAGGGCCAGGAAGAAGGCAGCGGCAGCGGCGCGGGTCATGGAGAGGTCAGTGTAAGTCAAAGCTTAGGACGCAGGTGCGCGGCTACGGGTAGCGGTTGCCGCCACTTACGGAAATGGCCTGGCCGTTGATGAAGGAGGCGGCGCCGGACGCGAGATAGGCGACGAGTGAGGCTACCTCTTCCGGGGTTCCGGTGCGTCCGGCGGGGACGCGGTTGATGTAGTCGGTGAGCGATGCGGCGTCATCGTTGATGCGCTCTGTGGGGATCCAGCCGGGGGCGACAAGGTTGACGGTGATGCCGTGGGGCGCGAGCTCCGACGCCCAGGAACGCGTGAGGCCGAGCTGCGCGGCTTTGGCGGCGACGTAGCTGGCGAAGCGGGCGTTGCCAAGATCGACGACCTCACTGCCGATATTGATGACGCGGCCGAAGCGCCGCTGCTTCATGCCGGGGAGGACCGCCTTCAGGAGCAGCAGCGGAGATTTGACGAAGAACTCGAGCTGGTCCAGGTGGAGCTGCCAGGTCTGGTCTTCAATGGCGTGCTGCGGCTGGGGGCCGGTGGCGTTGGCGACGAGGATGTCGATGTGGCCGAAGTGGCTGGTGACCGCGGCGACGAGCGCGGCAACCTGCTGCTCGTCGCGAACGTCGGCGGGGAAGTGGTGGGCGTTGCCGCCAGAGTCGCGGATTTGCTGGCAGACTTGCTCGGCTTTGGCCGGCGAGGCGAAGTAGTTCACGGCGACGTTGACGCCATCGCGGCCAAGCGCGCGAGCCATGGCAGCGCCTAGTCCGCGGGAGGCTCCGGTGATGAGTGCGGTCTTCATTGGACTTCACTCTAACAGCGCGGCGATTGCGCTGAGCGCGGGAGGGTGCTTAGATAGGGGAATGCGCAGGCTGCTTGCGATCGCGTTGCTGGTGCTGCTGGGGATGCCGTTGGCGTCGTCCATGCTGGCGCTCGGGACGGGGTCGGTGAGTGAGGCGAACGTGCCGATTTGCTGCCGGCGTGGTGGGGCTCACCATTGCGCGCTGGCGGAAGCTGCGAGCGATGCTCCCAGGTTCGCTGTGGTGACGGCGCGGTGCCCGTACCAGGTGGCGCATGTGGGCGCTCGGACGGGCGATCTGGCTGGGGTTCTGGCTGGTGGCCTGGGTGCCGGCGGGCTGCAAAGCGATGCGGCTCTGGCGGCGGCGGAGCGGGATGGACTGCTGGCGGAAGGCGAGCGGTCAAACCAAAAACGTGGGCCGCCGACGGCCTGAATTTCTGCTGACTTCTGGGCAAGCTGATCTTCTGTGGATGCGATTCCTCAGGGGCTTGAGCCCAATCGGTGGGCGGTGTTGCGCGCGGCTAAGGCTGTGCGCCTGACTCCAGGTCCCACTCCTTTGTGCAGGGAAATTTCAGGAGCTCGTTATGTTGAAGTGGCAGCGGTGTGCTTGTTTGCTGGTGTTGTGTGGAGTGGCGCGGGCTTCAGAGTTTGGGCGCGTGCAGGGCGTCGTGGTGGATGCGCAGCGCAGGCCGGTTCGCGGGGCTGAGGTCACGGTCAAGGCAGCGCATTCCGGGCTGGCGTTTACGGCCAGGACGGATGCGTCCGGAGCTTTCAGCGTGGCGGGCGTGCCGGTGGGGGACTACGTCGTGACGGTGGGCGGCGCGGGCTTTGCGCGGGTGAGCGAGGCGCTTACGCTGGCGTCTGACACAGCGCCTCTGCTGAGATTTGAGCTGCGGGTGGGCGGGGCGAATGAGGCCGTGACCGTGAACGCGGCGGAGGCTGTGGCGGATGTAAATACAGCCACTCCGACGACCCTGGTGGACCGCGGGACCATCGCCGCGACGCCGGGGGCGGACCGCACCAACAGCCTGGCCATGATCACCGACTACGTTCCCGGCGCGTACATGACCCATGACATGTTGCACATGCGCGGCGGCCACCAGGTGAGCTGGCTCATCGACGGCGTGGAGATTCCGAACACGAATATTTCCAGCAACCTGGGGGCGCAGATCGATCCCAAGGATATTGATTACGTGGAGGTACAGCGCGGCAGCTATGCGGCGGAGATGGGCGACCGGACCTATGGGGTCTTCAACGTGGTGCCGCGGACCGGCTTTGAGCGCGAGCGCGAGGCAGAAGTGGTGCTTTCTGCGGGAAGTTTTCTGCAGGCGGATGCGCAGGTGAATGTTGGGGACCACACCGCAAGGGCCGCGTACTACGCGAGCTTGACCGGCAATCGCAGCGACTATGGGCTGGCCCCGCCGGTGGGAGAGGTTCGGCACGATGCGGCGGTTGGGTTGGGCGGATTTTTGACGCTCGAATACAACCAGTCCGAGGCCGACAGGTTCCGCCTGGTGGCGCAGGCTCGGCAGGACTTTTTCCAGATTCCTTATGACCCAGACCCGGCGAGCTATGGCAATGCGTCGTACGATTCCAGCGGACTACGGGACGCGCAGCACGAGCACGATGAGCTGGCGGCGTTGACCTGGCTCCACCTATTTGGCAAGGCGGGGACGCTTGAGGTGTCGCCGTTTTTCCATTCCAACACTGCCAACTACGAGCCGGGCAAGGACGATACGCCGGTGGCTACGACGTCCCGTCGGACCTCAAACTACGGGGGTGCGCAGACTTCTGTGACGGTGGCCGCTGCTCGCAACACGGTGCAGGCCGGGCTATATAGTTATGGCCAGCACGATAGCTATCTGTTCGGGACGCAGGACTTTCAAACGCCGGATGCGGCGGCGGGTGGGGTCGTGGAGGAGTTTGTTTCCGACAACTACAAGGCTACGGATTGGCTGACGCTGATCGGCGGGCTGCGGCTGACGCAGTTCAAGGGGGCGTTTGCGGAGAACTACGTGGCCCCGCGTGTGGGGCTGGCGGTGCGCGTGCCTCGGCTGAACTGGGTGTTCCGTGGCTTTTATGGGCGGTTCTACCAGCCGCCGCCGCTGCTTACGGCTGCGGGGCCGGTGGTCGATTACGCGCAGGCCAACAACACCACCTTTGCGCCGCTGCATGGCGAACGAGACGAAGAGCACCAGTTCGGCGTGCAGATTCCGCTGCGTGGCTGGCTGCTGGACGCGGACACGTTCAAGACGCGGGTGAACAATTTTCTGGATCACTCCAACATCGGCAACAGCAGCCTGTACTACCCGGTGACGGTAGATGGGGCACTGGTGCGGGCGTGGGAGATGACGCTGCGGTCGCCGCGAATCTGGCGGGTGGGGCAGGCGCATCTGGCTTACTCGAACCAGATCGCGGAGCAGCGTGGCAAGATCACGGGTGGGCTGATCTGCGTGCCGGTGGGTGACCCGGCGTGTGACGCCGGCTTCAGCTACACGCCGGTCGATCACGACCAGCGCAACACGCTGAATGTGGGCTTCAACGCGACGTTGCCGCACCGGATTACCGCGGCTACGAATGTTTACTATGGCTCGGGATTTGTGAATGGGCAGCCTGATCCGACGACGCCTTACCCAAACGCTTATCTGCCCGCGCATAGCAGCGTGGATTTGTCTTTTGGCAAGAGTTTCGGAGAGCGGCTGACGGCCTCGGTTACGGCGACCAACCTCACGAACCGCCGGGTGCTGCTGGATAACAGCCTTACCTTTGGCGGCTTCCACTTCAACGATCCGCGGCAGATTACGGGGGAGGTGCGGTACCGGTTCCGGTACTAAGCAGAACGAAAAGGCGCGGGGGGGAGGCTTATCGGCCTGTACTGCCTGAGCGCCCGCCGGCCTGACCGCTGCGCCCGGCTGCGAGTCCGCTGCGCCCTGCGACGTGGTCAGCTTTGGTACCGGCTGGATTGTGCTCGGAACTTCTGACCGAGTCGTCGATGTGGCTCGCTACCTTTTTGGCGGGCTTTGGCTTACCGCTAACGCTTGCTTCCGGCTTCTTTGCTTTGTCTGCCTTCATCTTCATCTCCTCGCGTCTTCCTGGCAGCTTAGCTTCCGCTTCCACCCGATCTTCCTGCAACGTGGTCAGGCTTGGCGGCTTTCGGTTTTTCCGTGGTCTTTACCGAGTCGTCTGCCTTGGTGCCGGATTCGTTCTCGGTGGCCTTGTCTTTTTTCGAATTTTCAGTCGGCTTCATGCTGTTCTCCGTTTTGTGGATGGGTGAGGTGCAGACCGCTACAGGCTCCCAGCTCCTGCAGCAAGGCCAGGATGCCGTTGGCGGAAGCCTCTGGCTCCTGCTGCAACAGCATACGCGGTGTAGTGCTTTGCGTGCTCAGAAGCTGTTGCACGATGCGAAGCTTGGCGGGATGCATTCCGGTTTCGAGCCGGTGGCCACGTGAAAACAAGAGCAGGCGGTCATCGCGGACGAGCGCTTGTGGCGGGAAGTCTAAGTCGACGGCGATCTCGTCATCTAGCGTGAGGGCAAAAGATCTGCGGCGCAGCGCACACAGAAAGCAGCCGTTGCCTGCTTGCGATGCGGTCATTTCCTCGACCGCGCTTCTGGTCCAATCGACACAGGTAATGGAGGCTGCTTCTGCCTGCAGCCACAGCGGCGGGTCGTTGGTTTGGAGTGCTTCGCGAGCGGCTCGCAGAGTCGTTTGCTCAGCGGGGTAGCGGCTGATAGCTACCGCGAGGCCGATCGAAAAATCTGTGTTGGTGCCCACGTGGTACGGCCCGGCGGGCAGCAGGAAGACGCTTCCCGCAGGCATGTCCCAGGTCTGGCCGCCGGCGGGCAGGCCGGCATCCGGAAAGTAGCGTGCGGCGTTGTGGGCGAAGCGCTCGTACGTGGCGTGGTCATACAGGGTCATACTTTTGCCGGCGCCACTGAGTTGGAAATGAAGCGTGTGGGTGTAGGGATCGTCCACGTGAATGCCGAACGGCGTGTAGCCGTAGTTGCCGGCGAAGAGTACGACATCGACGGCGGTTTGCGCGGCGCCCCACTGCTCAATCAGCGGCGCGATAAGGAGCTTGACGCGGCGGGACAGGTCAGCAGACCAACGCTCAGTGTGGTTCAGCACCAGGCCAAAGTGCGGCGCGGCCAGTGTGCTCTCAAGCCATTGCCGGATGGTCGTGCCGTGCGCGGGCGGCGTGCGTGCGAGCAGGTCGGCATCGCGCAGGCTGAGCATGCCATCGCTGTAGACGCGAAGCGGTGAGTCGATTGCGTCCGCGAGCACTTCCTGGTGCAGGCCCCGGAAGATTGAGACGAGATCGTTTTCCGTGCAGAAGCCGGCGGGCACAGCGTCGAGCCAAAGTGCGGGGGCGGGAGCTTCCTGCAGCAGGGCGGCGCAGAAGGGGTCCATGGCGTCTACTGCCAGTCGTCGCGGGCTAGCTGCGAGTCCTCGAAGATCTGGTCGAAGGCTTCAGCTTTTTTGATCAGGATGTCGCCTTCGCGCTGCGGCTGGTGGAGCAGAATCGCTTGCAGGCGGACGAGCTCCAGCATCGCCAGGAACATGCAAATGAGCGCGCGCTCCGTGTGCGTGTTGTGCAGCAGGCGACGCAGGCTGACGGGCTTGTCTTCCATGAGCAGGCGGCGTTTTACGTAATCGATCATCTGGGCTACGGTGACGGATTCCTCGTCGACATTGAGGACTGGGCGCGCGCGCAGGCGGGTGAGGATGTCCTGAAAGACGCGCACGAGATCGACGGTGTCGGCGGCGATTTCGCCTTCTGTGCCGGGGTCGCCCTTAAACTGGCGCAGGCCGGGGTTGGACCAGGTGGCGTCCTCTACCTGCTGTTTCTGGGCGAGCATTTGGGCGGCGGATTTGAAGCGCTCGTGCTCGAGCAGGCGCTCGACGAGTTCGCGGCGGGGGTCTTCGGGGTCGGCGCCAAGGACGTCCGAGGGGTCGCGCGGGAGGAGCAGTTTGCTCTTGATGTGGATGAGAAGCGAGGCGGTGTAGATGAATTCGCCGGCGGCGTCGACGTCCGTGTTCTTGAGGTGATGGCAGTACTCGAGGAACTGGGCGGTGATGATGCCCATGGGGATGTCGTAAATGTCGAGATTCTGCTTGCGGATGAGGTCGAGCAGCAGGTCCATGGGGCCGTCGTAGACGGTGCCGACGGTGATGGTGAAGGGGGAAAGGGACGGGTCTTCTTTGGCAGCGGCAGCTTTGCGCGGCGCGGGTTTTTCCGGGGCCGGTGGCGGCTCGGGGCGGGGTACTAGTTCAAAGTCCGGCGCGGATTGGGGTTGGTCTGCTTGATCGGAGTCGTTCAAAAGAACCTATTTCATGGGCTCGTAATTGCCGCGAAATTGAGTGATGTCGATAGCTTCACCTGGAAGCACGAGAAAGTAATGATCACCATCTCGCTTGACGCTGAAGATCATCTCTTCCTTTTTGTAGAGCTTCTTTTGTGCTGTCCAGGGCTTCACGTAAATCGCCTGTGGGACCACAAAATCGTGCAGGGCAAAGGTTTGGTCCCAGCACAGCAATAGCATCATTTCGTAACTCTTGACCTTGGCCCGAAACTCCCACCACTGCTGTGGTTCCTCGCGCGCGGCTGCGACAAGGATGCGCTTGCCGGAGCGGCTAATATAAACACGATCCCCGTCCGCTTTGACTTGTACGTCAGTGGGAAGGATGACTTTTCGCCAGTGTTCGCGGAGGTTGCGCTCGCGAAATTCGCGGCCGATCTCCCACCAGTCGCGTTGCCTGGTCAGGTCGTGCGGTGCGCTGTACTCCAAGCCACTCTTCAGAGGGGTGCGAGTCACTGGTATCGGGCGGCGAGTTCTCGATAGACCCGTGACGTCACGCACCTGTGCCATCGTCTGTTCCGCCCTGGCGGTCGCCCGTATAGCGCCTTGCTCCAGGATCTCCCAGACCTGCTGCGGATTACGCAACAGCTCCTTGCGACGCTGTCGGATCGGTTGCAGGTGCAGGTTGATTCCGCTGGCTGCCAGGAATTTGCACTGCACGCAGGGGATCGTGGCATCGCGACAGCCATGTTGCGTGAAAGCGATGACTTCCGGCTCACTAAAAACTTTATGCATGTCGCCAACGGGACAGATGTCAGGATCCCCTGGCCGGCTTTGCGGCTCACGCTGGCCGCCATTGGTCATGCGGCTCATCTTCTCTTCAACGTCACCGTGCCATTCGGAGAGGGAGATGCTGTTCCCATAGCTCTTGGACATCTTTCGTCCGTCGATACCGGGGAGCTTCGGTGATGGGGTCAGAAGTGCCTCAGCTTCCGGAAGGATGAGCCGTGCTGGGTCGGGCTCCTCCACGCCGATCCCCCGCTCATTCAGCACAAGCTTGCGAGGGCTGTAGAGATGATTGAATTTGCGTGCGACCTCGCGCGTCAGCTCTACGTGAGACACCTGGTCCTGGCCGACGGGGACGAGTTCCGGCTGATAAAGAAGGATGTCGGCTGATTGCAGAAGCGGGTAACCCAGGAAGCCGTAAGTTGCGAGATCTTTTTCGCGCAGTTGTTCCTGCTGGTCCTTATAAGTGGGAACGCGCTCAAGCCAGGAAAGGGGGGTATACATGCCAAAAAGTAAGTTTAGCTCAGCGTGCTGCGGTACGTGCGACTGAACGAAGATCGTGCATTTATCCGGATCCAGGCCAGCAGAAAGAAAATCGAGAGCGATCTCAAAAACGTGGTCCAGCAATCGGCTTGGGTCCGCATAGTCGGTCGTAAGGGCGTGCCAGTCTGCGATGAAGAAGAAGCAGTCGTACTGGTGCTGGAGCTGGACCCAGTTGTACAGGGCGCCCATGTAGTTGCCCAGATGGAGCTTGCCGGTCGGGCGCATGCCGGAGAGGACACGGCGGGGGGCGGATATGTCGTGCGGGATCACATTGTTGATGATACGGGATGGAGTTTGATTTTGAGGCTGAGCGGGCGAAAGCGTTCCTCAGCGGCTAAAGCCGGATTTGCCTCGGGGGCTAGTTGCACGGCCGAAGCCGAGCGCTTAACAAAGCCGGAGCCTCGCGCACGACAGGGCTGGAGCGCACGCGTACAACACGGCTGAAGCCATGCGATGAACGGCCTGGCTAAAGCTTGATGATGACGGCGTCGAACAGGTTGAGCGCCGGCTGGTAGAGCACGCCGAGAATCGGGCGTGCGATGAAGTAGATCAGGATGATTCCGTAGTTGCCGATGCGGTCGTACATCTGCTCGACGTTGTAGGGCAGGAAGTAGCGAATGATGCGCGAGCCATCGAGCGGCGGAATGGGGATCAGGTTGAAGATGAAGAGCAGCACGTTGGTCAGGATGCCGTAGTAGCAAAGCAGCGCGATCGGGAACAGGCTCGGCAGGTTGGTTGTATCGACTTCCGCACGGACGAACTTGTTGGTCATGTCCATGGCGTTGTAGACGGCTTGCTCACCGCCGCCTGGCGAGTGCTTGACGATTACCAGGATCACCAAAGCGATAACCGCCATGACGAGGTTGCTGGCGGGGCCGGCAAAGGTGGTGATAATGTCGTCGCGCTTCATCTTGCGGAAGTTGCGCAGCGTGACCGGGCACGGCTTGGCCCAGCCGATCAGCGGAAAGCCGCTGATCATCGATAGCAACGGCATCAGGATGGAGCCGAAGGGGTCGATGTGCTTGACCGGGTTCAGCGTTACGCGGCCGAGCATATAGGCGGTCGGGTCGCCGAGCCGGTAAGCGGCGTACGCGTGCGCGCACTCATGCACGCTGAACGCAAAAATCAGCACCACAATCTGGAAGAGGATGAGGATGGCATCCTGGGACATGGAACAAGGATACATTTTGCTTGCGCTTCCGGCAGGCCGGTGTCTAAAGGTTAGCGAGGGCTGAGCGTATGCGGATTTGGGCTGGGGTGTTGGGGCTGGGGTTGATTATTGCGATGCGCGCGCAGGAGCCGGTGGCGCCCAGCCGCACGAACGCAAAGACGGACGTACAGCTGGACGCAGAAGCGAAGCAGGCCGACGTGCTGACACAGCAGAACAAGCTGCTGGAGGCTCTGCCGCTGTATGAAGAGCTGCATGCCCAGCGGCCCACGCGGGTGTTTTACACTGAGCGGCTGGCGATGGCGTACCTGATGAAAGACGGCGCGGCCACCAACGCGTCGGATAAAACGGCGGCCCGGGACCGGGCGCGGCAATTGTTTTCAGAAGCCAGGGCTGCAGGGGACAACAGTGATCTCCTCCAGGTGGTGGGGGGCATGCTTGAGGATGCGCAGAAAGCGCCCGCCGCCAAGGGCCCGGCACCGGCAGGCATGGAGTCACTGGAGCAGGCAGAGGCGCTCTTCAGCAAGGGTGAAATGGCACGGGCGATGGAGCTCTACAACAAAGCCTGGCAGGAAAATCCAAAGCTGTATCAGGTGCCGCTCTATGCCGGTGACGCTGAGTTCAAGCAGAACCACTATGACGAGGCAGGCATGTGGTTTCAGCGCGCGATTGCAATTGCGCCGGATCGTGAAACGGCACATCGATACTGGGCTGACGACCTGATGAAAGCCGGCAAGACGGCCGAGGCCAGGACGCAGTATGTGGAAGCGTTTGTGGCCGAACCCTACGTCAAGGCACCGCGGCTGGTGCTAAAGACGTGGGCAGGCAAGAACGGGCTGCGCTATGTGGCACCGCCGATCGTGATCCCGATCCAGGCGACTGTGGGCAAGGATGGCGGCACGAGCATCAACATGGACCCGGCGCGCATGGCGGATCAGAACTATATGGCCTGGATCGGGTACCCGATGCAGACCGTGACGTGGCGCAAGGACAAGTTTGCCAAGGCATACCCACAGGAGAAAATCTATCGGCACTCGCTGGCGGAGGAGGCGGAGGGGCTGCGAACGTTCCTGACTATTGTTCGGGCAAACAAGAAGCTGCCGCCGGAGCAGTATGACGCGACGACTCGGACGCTCATGGCGTTGGAGAAAGACGGCATGCTGGAGTGCTGGATTCTGCTTGATAATCCGGACCCAGGAGTGGCGCAGGACTATGCGGCTTATCGTGCGACCCATCGCGATCTGCTGAAGGCTTACGTCGAGAAGTACGATCTGCATCCGGCCTAGGTCGCCGCTCGCGTGAGCCTTTGTCCGCGGCGTCTTTCTCGCCTCAGGGCACGGCTTCAGCCGTACCACCTCCACCAAAAGCAAGAGTCCGACTTTAGCGGCAAGGGTATGTCTTTCAAACTGCGGCTGGAGCAGACGGGCGTGCCTCAGCGGCTAAAGCCGCGTTACCTCTTAGCTTCTACGGCAGACCTGAAGGCGTGCCCATAAGGACAGCAAGCGCGCATAACGCTGTCAGTCGGTTGTCTCGGCCTTTTCGAGAATGTCAGCAAGCGTCTCTTTATGGCGAGGCTTTGCCAGTGCTTTCTGCTTCGGGTCCGGCAGAACGCGCTCCGGCGGTGGCTGGCCAAGGCGGTCTCGGGAGTTCTCTTTTACGGCCTTCACAATCGAAAACACCCTCTTCTTCGGTGCCATGCGCCTGCTCCTGCCCCGGGTGCGGTTGGGCCGGCACCTGGCTTTAGTATACTTTTGTGCGATGGGATGGTGCGGTTTGCCACGTCGGCAAGCGTGCTGTCCGTGCAAGGGGGCCAGTGATGGAAGAACGTGATTTTTTTGATGAACGGCCGGAAACGCGCACGCACAACTTGACCTGCCCCAACTGCGGGCAGCCGGGGGAGTATCAGATTTCGTGGCTCGTACGGCGCAAAAAAGCGCAGCTGGGCCGCGGTGCCGATGACCGCGACCGCGCCCGATTCGCAAAGGCGCAAAGCTACATGGTTCGCCGGGACGACGTGCTGGGCTGCAAGAACATTCGCTGCCGGAAGCGTTTTGACGTGGCGGGAATTCAGTCCGTAGCTTTCCTCTAGACGTTTTTCAACCACGCCCGAGTTGCCGTTCGTGTTTCAATAGCAGTAGATTTTGTTGCAGGAGAAAAGACTTTGGCTAACACGCTGATCCCGATTGAAGAGCGCAACCTGACCCCGGATGAAGTTGCAGGGATGGACCGTCGTCGCCGGCGCGGACAACTGTTCCTGGTCATCGGCTGCCAGTGCCTGTTTGTTGCGACGTTGATGCTGCTTTGGTCCGGCCAGGACGCGACGTACAGCCCCGGCTGGGCGCGCCCCATGGTCTACTGGAACGCGATCACCGGGTTGCTTGCGATCATTTTCATCCTGAGCGGAGTCCGCCTGCGTCGCGGATCGAACGAGTTCCTCAGCTACTAACGGCTGGTGCAAAAGCAAACGCCGAACCCCAGGGGTTCGGCGTTTTACGTGCAAGAACACCATTATGCGGCGAGTTCCGAAAGTCTGGGCGAAGCCTGGATGAAGCGGACAAGATCTTCTACTGTAACGAGCGGGTCATGCTGCAGGCCCGGCTGGTACAGACGGGAAGTGTTTGCCATCAGGTCGCGGATCGATTCTTCAATGTCGGCGTTGTCGAGGCCTAGATCTTCGTCGAGCAGGTCGCCGGCTTCAATCGGAAAGCTGACTTTCTGCGTATCCTGAAGGTAGCGGTAGGTATTACGTGAGATCATCGGGTCGAAACCGTAGATCACGAGCGAGTTGACGAACGTGTCCTCATTGGTTCCTGATCGCGCCTCATTCATCCTTGCGCGACGATTCCGCGCAGAGATATAGAGAATGACCATAACCAAGGAGAGCAGAACAACAATAATCGCAAGCGGCATAGCCTGTTCGCTAAGCCAGATGGAGAGCGTGCTGGGAATTTGCATGCGTAAAGGGCCCCGTTTCGTGCTGGATGAACTACATCGCACACCAGTCACATTCGGATGTAATGGCTAGATACTACACTAGACGCTCTACTATAGGGTGAAAGTTGCACGAAAATTTTGAATCCAGGAACGATTGAGAGCCGTAGCCTGCTGGCCGGCATCTAAAACCAACAACCCATGGCGACCGCAGTCCTCCCCATCCCGACCCTTGAAACCCTGCCGCAACCCGGCAACGGGCTGGCCCGCCTGCGCGACAGCTATGGCCGGGCCATTACAGACCTGCGCGTTTCCGTGACCGATCGCTGCAACTACCGCTGCGTTTACTGCCGCACCGGCAACGAAGGCGCGCTGTTCAGCGAGTTGCCGATCCCGAATTATCTGAGGATGATCCAGCTTTTTGTATCCCTCGGCGTTGAAAAGGTTAGACTTACGGGCGGCGAGCCGCTTCTGCGTGCAGGCCTCCTCGATCTGATCTCTGAGCTTTCGGCCATGCGTACGCTCGATGGCCAACCGCTTGATATCGCGCTGACCACCAATGGACATCTGCTCGCCGGCCTGGCGCGCCCGCTCAAAGCGGCCGGCTTGTCGCGCATTACGGTTTCGATGGACGCGGTCGACTCCGAGACATTCTCCGCAATTACGAGGGTTCCGCGCAGTTTTGACCGCGTGCTTGAAGGTATCCGGTCAGCAACTGCAGCCGGATTGGGCCCCGTCAAGGTGAATTGCGTGCTTCTGCGCGGCTTCAACGACTCGCAGATTGAGGCGTTTGCGGACTTTTCGCGCCGTGAAGGGGTCATCGTGCGCTTCATCGAGTGGATGCCGCTTGAAGAAGCCTCCACCCTGCCGGGCGCGCGCACCTGGAGCCCGGATGCGGTGGTCACGCTCGAGGAAATCACTGGCCGGCTAGATGCCTGGAAGCCGCTGGTAGAGATGCCCGCCAATGCTCTCAGCGAAACGGCGCGGCGCTATACCTTTGAAGACGGGTTGGGCGAAATCGGCATCATTGCGCCGGTTTCGAAGCCATTTTGCGGTCATTGCAGCCGCATTCGGCTCACTTCTGACGGCAAAATCCGCACCTGCCTGTTCTCGCAGACGGATCACGATCTTGCCGGACGCATGGTGCGCGGTGCGTCCGATGCCGAGCTCCGCGCGTACATACAGCAGGTCGTAGACCGTAAAGAGGCGCGCCATCACATTGGCGAGGCTGGCTTTGAAAAGCCCTCGCGGTCCATGGTGCATATCGGCGGGTAAGTGGTTCCGATCTGGGCTGCAAGGTCTATATTCCATGCAACTTAGGGGTGATGGACGCACTTGAATTTGCGATGTTCTTATATGGTTGTGGTAACAGATAAGAATCTGTAAGGGCGAAATTCTGGTGAAGCAGCGGCGACAGTTCGAGGTCATTGAAAGCCGGCAAATGGACCACCTGCGGGTGTTTCACGACGTCGCCCGCACGCTCACCACGTCGCTTGAACTTGAAGTCGTGCTGCTTGCCATCATGGACAAGATGGCGAACTTCTTCGGGCCGGAGCGCTGGTCGCTGCTGATGGTGGACGACGAGGCGCAAGAGCTCTACTACGCCATTGCTGTCGGTGAGGATTCGACCTCGCTGAAGGGGCTGCGGGTACCGGTCGGCCAAGGTGTTTCCGGCTGGGTCGCCAAGACGGGGAACCCGCTGGTGGTGCCGGACGTGTCGCTTGATCCACACTGGTCTGCCTTTGCCCGGAGCCACCCGGAGTTGAATATTACGTCGATCGCATGCGTGCCGATCCGCTCGGGTGAAAAGACGCTGGGCGTGATTCAGTTGCTCAACAGCAAGCTGGACCTGCTGAGTGAGTACAGCATTTCCTTCCTGCGCATCCTGTGCGATTACGCGGCAATCGCGATTCAGAACGCACGCTCGCACAAGCTGATCCAGGAACTTACGATTACGGACGACTGCACGTCGCTGTTCAACGCGCGGCACCTTTACCAGCGGCTGGAAGAAAACGTAGCGCTTGATGACGGCGACGACGCCGTGCCGTTCAGCCTGCTGTTCATGGACTTGGACCACTTCAAAACTGTGAACGATACGCGCGGACACCTGGCCGGCAGCCGTCTGCTGGCGGAAATCGGCAACATGATCCGGCGCGTGATTGGCCCGGAACATGCCGGCTTTCGCTATGGCGGCGATGAGTTCGTCGTCCTGATGCCGGGGATGGGCAAAGAGGAAGCCACCGAACTGACCTACGAGCTTTGCGACCAACTGCGTGCGCAAAACTTCCTGACCAGCGAGGGTTCCGGCGTGCGCGTGACCGGAAGCTTCGGGCTGGCGACGTTCCCGGAAGATGGTGACTCAGTGCAGGCTATTCTGCGTTCGGCTGACACGATGATGTACGAGGTCAAGAACTCGACGCGCGATGACGTTGCGGTCATGGGTGCGCAGCGGGCCAACTCCAATGTGAAGGCTTTTCGGGCGGCTCGCGGGTAGTCGGGCTGCTTTTGTCCCGCTAATTGCGCGGCCGCCGCCCAAGCGTGCTGGGCCGGCGCTTTTCCGGATGAATCACATCACGGTTTTCTGGCGCTGTAGGATGCACGCCAAAGTCCCAGACGCTCAGGTTGAGTTCGCGCTCGTTCAGCAGTTCGACCAGCGCATACTCGCCCACCAGCAGCGGCTGTTGCGGCACGATCTTGAGCCAGTGGCCCCCGGGCATCGGCGTCATGGTCGTCTCAACGACATCCTGCTGAGCGTGCGCGCCGCCGCCTACCACCTGCGTATCAAAGCTCGCGACCACCCGCAAATCCTGCCGCACTTCCACGCGCACAATCACGTACTGGCTGGGCTCAACGGACTTTCGCCGAGTGGATTCTGACGCGTTCGCACCATGCGTATCGACAGTGATGGCACCGCTGGTGGCGGGCTCGTCCGCATCCAGGCGCAGGTAGATTTCCGGCTGCGAAACATGCATCTGCACGTCAGCTTTTTCGCCCTTCAGTTCCAGCAACTGGTGCGTTGCTGCGCGCGGATTGATCTTGAGCCGCTGGATCCCGTGCGCGGTCTGCTTGTTCAGATCACTGGCGGCCTGGTTCAACGGCACAAGCTCCGGCGCGCCATGCCACGTGTCCAGCGCGAGCACGGAATCCTCCGGCGCAAGCCGAAGATCAGGAGCGACTTCCGGTGCAAGCGCCGCGCGGCTGGCTTCCTCCTTCGCCAGCTCCGGGTCAAGCACGGGCGGGCCCTGTTGCGCGTTCGGGTCAGCCGGCGCATGCTGGGCCTCCCACCGCTGTGTCGCCGGCAGGTCGACCAGGTCCAAAGGGATTTCCTCTACCGAGCCATTCCGTTCCGCGCTCACGAAGCTGACGCGTTTGCCAATCACCTTGTAGCCCTGCACCACCTGGTAGGAGCCGTCTTTGAGGATCAGGCGGATGCGTCGCACCCCTTGCGGGCTGGCCCCGCCCAAGGCCGTGCGCTGGGTCCAGCCGGGCTGGGCTGCGGCCATACAGATCAATAGTCCGGCCAGCAAACGTCTGTTGCAGCTCATGCGTGCGCCCCTTGTCTTGACCAATATAAGACGCCGGCACGACGAAAAGAAATGCGAGCGCTTTGCCGCCGGCTCCGTCTGTCCTGTTAGAAGGGGCCTATGACGTTGACGGAATCGTACCGTTTAGCCGGCTCGGCAGACAGGGAAGCCGAGGGCAGAAAGGTTTACACGCAGGCGGATGTTCCCGCTCTGGTCGCTGCGTACTCTGCGCTGTTGTTCCGTGTGGCGAACTCCGTGGTGCGCAATCGCTCGGAAGCAGAGGACGTGGTGCAGGACGCGTTTGTGCGCGTGCTGCAGTCCGGCAAGCTGGCGGAGGTGCTGGATATGCGGGTCTGGCTGGTGCGCATCGCGTGGAATGTGGCGCTGGACCGTCAGCGTCGCAAGCGTCCGCAGCAGATGGATGAGGTGTTTGCGCAATCGCTGGTGGCCCGCCAGTTGCCGGCGGACCAGGCGCTTGCGGAGGCGCGAAAGATGCAAGGCGTGCTGGCGGAAATCGACCGTCTGCCGCGCGGCGAAAGGGAAGTGATCCTGCTTTCCGCCATGGAAGAGCTCGACACCAAGGCCATGGCCCAGGTGATGGGCAGGAGCGAATCGGCCACGCGGGCGTTGCTGTTTCGCGCTCGCACGCGGTTGAAGGAACGGCTGGAGAAGGGAGGGAAGCGATGAAGGATTTGCATGACGAAGAGATCGACCGGGTGTTGCAGGCGCTGGGTGCCGCTAAGCCGGGCGCGTCGCTGGAGGAGCGTGTGCTGGCACGGCTGGCCCAGCCTGCGGAGGCTCCGGCGCGGCATTTGCGATGGTTGTGGCCGGGGCTTGCAGCGGTCGCCTGCGCTTTGCTGGCGATGGTGTTCGCCCTGGTGCCGCGGCGTCCGCTCGTGCCTGCAGTGCCCACGGTCGCGACGTCGCAGGCAAAGATGGTTTCAAACGCGACGGCAGAGATTGCTGTAGTGCCCGTCAGGAACGCTCGCACGGTGCCGCTGAAGGCAATCGCAAAGCAGCCATCGCCAGCGCTGATGGCTGAAGAGAAGCCCGACCGCGGCCTAGCGGATCTGCCCAGCATGCTCGCGCCGCCCGCCCCGCTGACCCCGCAGGAGCGGGAGTTGGCCCGGCTGGCACGCGGCCCGAAGCGCCATGATTTTGCCGTGCTGAACGCGGTCGAACGCGAGCGGATGGTCGAGCAAAGCGCCGCCGAATTCAAAGAATTCTTCCCACCCCCAACCCCACAGGAGATCTACCTTGCGATTCATACCAACAATTAGTTTTGCCGTCACCCTCGGCCTTGCGCTACCCCTCGCACTGACCGCCCAGACCCCCTCGCCCGGCGACAAGACCACCAAGCCCGCCCCTACACCCGAGCAGCAGAAGGCCAGCATGGATCGCGTGGCTGAGCGTGTCCGCACAGAAAATTTGCTGCCGTACAAAGTCTTCTACCTGCAGGCCGGCAGCGGGCCAAATTACGGCAACGAGATCCTGACCGGGCTGCGGCTGATGCTCGATCCGTCCACAAAGGTTTACCTGATCCCAGAGCTTAATGCGATCGTGGTCCGGAGCACGCCGGAGATCCTGACGACGGCGCAGCAACTGGTGTACGACCTCGACCGACCCAAGCAAAACTACCGCGTCACCTACACCATCGTCGAGTCAGACAACGGCAAGCGCATCGGCGTGCAGCACTTCGTGATGGCCATGATTCCCGGTGCGCGCACGACGCTCAAAGACGGAAGCAAGGTCCCCGTCGCAACCGGTTCCTACAGTGCCGGTGCGGCGCAGGCCGGGGTGCAGACGCAGTTCACGTACCTGGATGTAGGCCTGAACTTCGACGCAACCCTGAACCAGGGCGCCGATGGATTGCGGCTGGACAGCAAGGTAGAGCAGTCCGGCATGGGCGAGGAAAAGACCATCGCCGGCGTGACCGAACCGGTGATCCGGCAGGCAGTGCTGGTTGGCAGCACGACCATGCAGGTGGGCAAACCGGTCATGCTGGGGACGCTGGATGTCGCCGCCAGCACGCGCCATCTGGAGGTAGAAGCGCTGCTGGAGCTGATCAAATAAGCAGTTCCTGGCGGGGGGAGGTGCGGCTCACGCGGGCCGCACTTCCACCCCCTCAAACCGCCGCGCGCCAGATCGATTACCCTTAAGCCATGCAATCCCCGCAAGCCATTCTCCTCCTCGCCCACGGCACGCCAGACACGCTGGACCAGATGGCCGAATACCTGGGCAAAGTTACCGGTGGCCGCAAGCTGCCGCATGAAGTTGTTGAGGAACTGCAGCATCGCTACGGCGAAATCGGCCTCAAGCACGAGCCCCTGCCCGAAGGCCCACCGCTTACCAAGTGGACCCTCATGCAGGGCCGCATGCTCGCTGAATCCCTGGGCACGCTCCCCGTCTACGTCGGTATGCGCAACTGGCACCCGTACATTGCGGACGTCGTAGCGGAGATGGCAGCCGCCGGCATCAAGAATTTCCGCGCCATCTGCCTCGCCCCGCAGAATTCCCGCACCTCGGTAGGCCTGTATCGCAGAGCCGCGCAGGAAGCCGCGACCGCCCACGGCATGCACATGGAATTTATCGCCGGCTGGTCAGAGCATCCGCTGCTGGCGCAGGCCTTTGCAGAGAAAATGTGGCCGGTCTGGGCGGAAGCCTGCGCGCTGCTCAAAACGCGCGTGCCTGTCCTGTTTACCGCGCATGCCGTGCCCTGCCGCACGATCATGTCCGGCACCGTCTCCACCCCGGAAAGCCCCAGCGCACGCCCTGGCCAGCCCGTGCCGGAAACCGGAATCCAGAATTACGGCACCCGCCAGGTCCCGGACCCGTACCCGGTCGAGTGCAAAAACACCGCCATCGCCGTCGCCAAGGCGCTCGCGCCCGTCGGCATGACCGAGCGCGACTGGTACTTTGCCTTCCAAAGCCAGGGCGTCGCCGGTGCCCCCTGGATCGGCCCAACGGTTGAGGACACGCTCAAAGCGCTTGCCGAATTCGGCCACAAAGGCGTGATCCTGCAGCCTATCGGCTTCCTCTGCGACCACGTAGAAATCCTCTACGACATTGATATCGCCTTTACAGAAACCGCCCGCGAGCTGGGCCTGCAGCTCTGGCGCGCGCAATCGCTCAACAACTCCGCGACCCTGATCCAGGCGCTAAAAACGATCGCCGACGGAACCTACAAAGCGCAAATCGACGAGCAGTCCTAAGTTCCCGTTTGCTTCGCACCTTTTGCTTGTCATCCCCAGAGGGGATCTGCTTTTAGCTCCCTTCGCCACAACCTTGTCACCCTGAGCGAAGGTCCCACAGCTTCACCGTGGGATCGAAGGACCTGCATCGTCGCTTCAAGCAGCCTCTCCCATGCCCACCCGCCCAAAAATCGCGATCGTCGGCGGAGGCCTGGCCGGCCTCACCGCCGCCTGGCAACTCGCCCAGCTCGACCCCACCCGCGAGATCACCCTCTACGAGTCCACCAACCGCCTGGGCGGCACCGTCGAAACCATCCACCGCGAAGGCTTCACGATCGAGCTCGGCCCCGACTCCTGGGTCACGGAAAAACCCTGGGCCCGCCAGCTCGCCGTTGATCTAGGCCTCGAAGCCGACCTCCTCCCCTCAAACGACGCCACCCGCATCACCTGGATCCTGCGCGACGGCCGCCTGCAAGCCCTCCCCGATGGCATGCGCCTGATGGTCCCCACCGATCTCGCCCTGCTTGAAGGCCATCCGCTCATCTCCCCCGGAGCCCTCAAGTCCTACCAGCAGGAGCCCGCCCGCGCCGCCGAGCTCAAGCAATCCGCCCCCGCAGATGACGAGTCCATCGCCAGCTTCGTCCTGCGCCATTTCGGCCCGGAGGTGCTTGAAACCATCGCCGCGCCGCTTCTTTCAGGCGTCTTCGGCGGCGACGTCCACACCCTATCCGTGGGCGCCGTCATGCCGCAATTCGTGCACATGGAGCGCACCCACGGCTCGTTGATCACCGCGCTGCAGCACCGCACCGCCAGCCCCGGCACCATCTTTACCACGCTCCGCAACGGCACCCAAAGCCTCATCGACCGCATGGCCGCGCAGCTCCCCGGCCACTGGCTCCGCCTCAACACCTCCATCCAAACCCTGGCCGGCGACACCGAAATCATCCTCGCCACCCCTGCGCACATCACCGCGCAGCTCGTCCCCGCCTTCGCCCCATACCTGCCGCAGGAAGCCTCCTCCGCTATCCTCGCCAGCTTCGCCTTCCACCAGCATTTTCCGCTCCCCCAGGGCTTCGGCTTCCTCGTCCCGCAGTCCGAGCCCAACCCACTCCTCGCCGCCACCTTCGTCGACCAGAAATTCCCTCACCGAGCCCCCCCAAATTCCCGCCTCCTGCGCGCCTTCTTCACCGGCAACCACGACCAGCAGACCGACGCCGCCCTTACCCGAATCGCGCTCGAAGCCCTGCAGCAAATCCTCGGCCCCTTGCCCGCACCGGCATTCTCCATCCTCCGCCGCTGGCCTCGCTCGCTCCCCCAATACGCGGTCGGCCACCACGCCCGCATCGCCGCGCTGCTCCACCTGCAAGCCCGCGACTACCCCCGCATCCACCTCCTCGGCAACGCCTACCGCGGCGTAGGCCTGCCAGACCTCATCCGCGATGCCCGCGCCCTGGCCCACCATCTGCACACCCATTAGCCCAATGAAAGATCCCGGTGGCCCATCCTTCCGGCTTCATGGGAGGGGTGGGGTATCGAGTCTACGGCTCGACGCCTTCTTCACCCCCACCAAAAGTCTTGTCATCCTGAGCGAAGTCCGCCGGCACTATCGGTGGATGCAGTCGAAGGACCTGCATTTTCTCTCCAAGCGCTGAAGCATCTACCGGAAGTTAAAGGCTCCAGCATCCCGCCACGGCCCACCCAGATACTCCCAGATCCGAACCCCCACAGCAGTCACCTCAAACGGCTTGAAGTCAGCCTGCAACCGAGCCAGCAACTCCCTCGCCCGCTCCGCAGTAGCCTTGTTCTGCACCACCACATGCGGCGAAAACTTTTGCTGATCCTGACGCGTCAGCACGTCCGCAAAGCTCTTCGCCAGCCCCGCATGCACCGCCAAAGCCTCTGCCGATTCAAGCCGAAACGCTACCCCCCGCCCAGCGATCGCAGCCCAACAACCCGCATCGTAAACGCCGCACGATCCGCCGCCGAAGCCACCCGCGCCCGAGCCTCCTCCACCGGCGGCAGCGTATGAAACAGCGTCACATGCGCCCCAATCCTATTCTGTTCCCGCGGATAATGCTCCTGCCGAAGCCGCTCAAAGTAAGCCTGCGACTGCTCATCCAGCTCGAGCGTAAGAATCGTGGACGGGCTAGTCCCCGGGTGTCCCAGGTCTCGCTTCTGCGACCTGGGCTCACCCTCTGCGACGCCTTCGACGGAGATGCCTACTTCCTCTTCCACCGCACCCCATCCTTCGTATCCTCAATCACCACGCCCATCTCCATCAGCTCTCTCCGCACCGCATCCGCCCGCGCAAAATTGCGAGTCTTCTTGGCCTGCGTACGCTCCGCAACCAGCGCGTCAATGGTCTCATCCGTCACCCCAAGCTGAGCCACCAGCTCGGCAGAAGTCTCCCGCCCTTCCTTCGCCGCCCACTCCAACGCGGCACGTGTGATCTCCGCATCGCGGTCGATCATCACCGCAAACACGCCATCAAAGCGCTCCAGCACGGCTAGCATCTCGGCAGCATTTCCGGCCAGCAACTTGCCCGCATCCGCACCTGAATTACCCACACGCACCAGCTCAAAAATCGCCGCACGAGCCTCCGCCGTATTCAGGTCATTGCTCAGCGCAGCCTCATACCCGGCCAGCGCACGAGCAGTCTCGGCCGCCAGCGTTTCATCAAGCCCATCAGCAAACGCGCCCCGCAGCCGTCCCGCAAACGTCCGCAGTCGGTCCACTTCATTCGTCGATTGCACCAACCCATCGAACGTGAAATTCAGCTGGTGCCGGTAAGGCACGCTCAGCATCAAAAACCGAATCGCAGACGCGCGATAACCCTTCAACAGCAGGTCGCGCAAGGTGTAGAAGTTGTTCAGCGACTTCGACATCTTGTGCCCTTCCACCAGCAGAAAGCGCACATGCATCCAGTGCCGTGCGAACGTCTTGCCGCTCGCACCTTCACTCTGCGCAATCTCGTTTTCGTGGTGCGGAAACATCAGGTCTTCGCCGCCGGCATGCAGGTCGAACGTGTCTCCCAAAAACTTGGTAGCCATGGCGGAGCATTCAATGTGCCAGCCCGGCCGGCCTGCGCCAATCGCCGTCTCCCAGGCATGCTCGCGCACGCCATCGGCGCTGGTTTTTACGGCTTTCCAAAGCGCAAAATCCCGCGCCGCATCTTTCTCATACTCGTCTGCGTCCACGCGCGCACCGTCGACGAGATCCTCAAAAACCTTCTTCGAAAGCTTGCCGTACTCGGGGTCCTCGGCAAGCCGAAAATACCAACTGCCATCCTCCAACTGGTAGGCCTTGTCCTGCGCGGCGAGCTGCTGAATCAGCGCGACCATTTCGTGAATATGGTCGGTCGCGCGCGGCACCACCTCCGGCCGCTCCACGCCCAGCGACGCCATATCTTCAAAAAACGCGTCCTCAAACTTCTTCGTGTATACCTCAATCGGCTGCCCGGCGGCGGCAGCGTTGCGGATGATCTTGTCGTCCACATCGGTCACGTTCATCACATGCTTCACGTTCAGCCCGGTCTGCTTCAAGCGCCGGCGCAGCACGTCCACATGCAGGAACGTGCGGAAGTTGCCGATGTGGCCGAAGTCGTAAACGGTGGGCCCGCAGGCATACATGCGCAGCACGGCGCCATCGCCGGCGGTCAGCGGTTCCACCCGCCCGCTCAGGGTGTTGAACAGTTCCAAAGTCACGCGAAATCCTCACCGACAATCTTACCGGAGCGCGTCACGGGCCCCCTGAAAACTCATCGCGAGCAGGTCTTCTCCTGCCCTCCCCAAAACATTGTCATCCTGAGCGAAGTCCGTCAGCTTCATCGACGGACGAAGTCGAAGGACCTGCATTTTCGCTTGAAGCAGCTAAGCTCCAAACAGAAAATGCAGGTCCTTCGACTACGCTCAGGATGACAATTCGGTGGCGGGTTGAAGCGGGCGCATCACTCAAGCCGAACCTGAGGCACCGCCACCATCTTCGACTACGCTCAGGATGACGATTTTGTGGTGGGATTACGCGGGCGCATCAACCAAGCCGAAGCTGAGGCACCGCCACCATCTCATCTGCAGCAAACTCTTCAGCCTGCAGCCGAGGCCACGCGGCCGCCGCAATCATCGCCGCATTATCCGTAGAAAGCCCGGCCCCCGGAAAAGCCACACGCAGCCCGCGCCGCTCGCCCTCCGCCAGAAACCGCCGGCGCAGCTCACGATTCGCCGCCACACCGCCAGATACCAGCACTCCCCGAGCCCCAAAATGCTCCACCGCAGCAAACGTCTGACGCATCAGATTTCCTACAACCGCACCCTGAAACGACGCAATCAAATCCAGCGTCTGACGATCACAAAGCACAATAGAATCCGCGGCCGACCGCTCAGGCTCTGCCAGCAGAATCCTGCGCCGCACGTCGATTGCCGCCGCCATTCCGTGCGCCTGTACGTATCGCAGCGCCGCCGTCTTGGTACCGCTGAAGGAAAAATCAAACCGCGTCTCAGTCTCGCCTTCACGTGGCTTGATCGCGTGGAAGTTGAACTTTACGGCGTCCGCATCGCCATGCGCGGCGAGCACATCCATCCACGGCCCGCCCGGATAACCCAGGCCCAGCAGCTTCGCCACCTTGTCGTAAGCCTCGCCGGCTGCGTCATCCACCGTCCGGCCAACGTTGCGATACTTCCACTTGCCGTCCCGCTCCTCGGCCAGATAAAGGTGCGTGTGACCACCTGAAACCACCAGCGCCATCTGCGGAAAGCTCAGGTCCCCCTGCGCCCGCGCATCCATCACGACGGCGTGAATGTGGCCTTCCAGATGGTTGATCCCGAGCAGCGGTTTGCCGAGCCCCAGCGCCAGACTTTTGGCGTACAGGATGCCCACCAGCAGCGCGCCGGCAAGTCCGGGACCTTCTGTCACAGCAATCGCGTCGAGCTCCCCGAACGCCACTCCGGCCTGCGCCATTGCGGCTCGGACCACCGGCACGATGTGCTGCAGATGCTCCCGCGCGGCCAGTTCCGGGACCACGCCGCCATGCAGCGCGTGCAGCGCCACTTGCGAGGCAATGGCGTTTGAGAGCACTTCCGTGCCGCCGCGCACCACCGCCGCAGCGGTTTCGTCGCAGCTGCTTTCTATGCCCAAGATCAGACTGGAACCCATGGTGCAATTTTACTGGGCTACACCTACGAAAAACTTTCATGGCGGAGAAGTGTTATTCCCTGCATAGCGCGAGAGCCCTAATCTGGAACTCGGAATGGTGCTCGCAGGCGATGCAAGAGAGGGACCCTGAAATGACGCAGTTGAGCTCGGTAAGCAAACCAAAAAGCCGCACGGCCGATACGCTGGACACGCCCAAGGTGGGTTTGTTTCTCGTCAAGCCGACCTCCAAATCCCATTCCATTCCCGCATCCGAGCCGCGCATAGCTGTGCGCTCGCGTTCGCTCGGCCTGCTCGCGCTCGCTGCGGCCGCTCTGGCCGCGCCGCTGCTTTGGTTCCTGCACGAAATTTTAGTTTCCAGCCGCTAGTGTTGCGGCTGTGCCCCGAAGCCCACGCATTGCAATCGCAGTGTTGGGGGCTTTGGGGCTTCGTTTTGCCTGCTGCCGCATCTTACTGACATGCTTCACGATCTACCCAAATCGGCCCAGTTGACGGCCGCAATCCACATAGCGCAGACACTTCGAGCAGCAGGTTTCCAGGCATTTTTCGCCGGAGGCTGTGTGCGTGATCTGCTCCTTGGCATTGCGCCGAAGGATTTTGACGTGGCGACCGACGCGGTTCCGGAGCAGATTATGCAGCTGTTTCCACGGACCCAAGCGGTGGGAGCGCACTTTGGCGTCATCCTGGTGCTGCATGCGGAGGTCGCGACGGAAGTAGCTACGTTTCGCCATGATGGCGTTTACCTCGACGGGCGCAGGCCGGATTCTGTGCAATTTTCAAAAGACGCAAAAGAGGACGTTGCACGGCGAGATTTCACGATCAACGGCATGCTGCTCGACCCTGCGACTGAAGAGATTCTAGACTTCGTGGGCGGGCGCGCTGACCTTGCGGCGAAGGTGGTTCGCACCATCGGCGAGCCGGCGCAGCGCTTCGGGGAAGATAAGCTGCGCATGCTGCGGGCTGTGCGTTTTGCCGCTCGGTTGGGCTTTGCGATCGACCCGGCTACAGCGCAGGCGATGCGCTTGCTGGCACCGGAAATCAGCCAGGTATCGAACGAGCGCATACGTGATGAGCTGACCCGCATGCTGACCGAAGGTCACGCTCGCCGGGCGCTTGAGCTGCTGCACGAAACAGGCTTGCTGACGCAGGTTTTGCCGGAAGCGGAGAAGATGCGCGGGGTCGAGCAGCCGCCGGAATTCCACCCCGAAGGCGACGTTTGGATCCACACGCTGATGCTGCTGGACCACCTTTCTGCGGGGGCCTCTGCGACGCTGGCTTGGGGGATGTTGCTGCACGATATCGGCAAGCCTGCGACGTTTACGCAGCGCGGCGGCGATCGCATTCGCTTCAACGGACACGTGGAAGTCGGGATGCGGATTGCGGAGGCCATCTGTGCACGGCTGCGCTTCTCAAACGACGACACGGCGCAGATCATTGAGCTAATCCGGCACCACATGCAGTTTGGCGATATCCGCCAGATGAAGCAGTCCACGCTCAAGCGCTTTCTGCGGCTGCCGCAGTTCGAAGAGCACCTGGCACTGCATTTTGCGGACTGCTCCAGTTGCCACGGCAATCTTTCGCTGTATGACTTTGCGAAGGCGGCTTACGAGCAGGAAGAGCCTGAGCACGAGCGGCCAAAAGCGTTGGTGACGGGACGTGATTTGATCGCGCTGGGCTACAAGCCGGGGCCCCAATTCAAAGCTATGTTGCTGGCTGCGGAGGACGCGCAGCTCGAGGGCAGGATCGCTTCTCGCGAGCAGGGTTTGACGCTAATCGAGGCAGAATACGGACTGACCTGCCCCCCTACCATTGCAGGCTAAAGTCTTCAGCACATTGAACTTAGGTCTGGACTTGAGTCTGGCTTTTTTTGCACCAGAAACGGGGCAGCGGCTTTTCCCCGGGGAGCGGAGACCGGGCCTTGTTTGCCCCCGCGAAGAAGGCCGGCGAGGCTGCTCAAGGTGAAACGCAACCTTCTGTCGACGAATTGCTTCTACGTAAGGGCAGCACGACCGCGCGCACGAACTTGATCTTTCCCGGTGAGCTGGAGAACGCGCACTCACCCCCGACAAACTATCTGTAAGGCGGCAGATAACCTTTGCTGCCTGAGCCGTTGAAGGAGACCCCTGTGTCCAAATATAAATTTAAGTCCTTGCTTTGCCCGACCGAGATGGTATCGGCGGAGCAGCTCGAAACGGATCGCAAGCTGCTGGAATTTGACCGCAGCATTGCGCACCTGAACCGGCGTAATTTTCTAGGTACGCTGATGGCGGCCGCCGCGGTGGGCGTTGTGGGAACCAGGCATGCATCCGCACAGACGACTACGCCAACCGTCATAGACGTGCTGAATTTTGCGCTCAATCTGGAATACCTGGAAGCCAACTTCTATCTTTCCGTAGCGCAGGGCAACCTGGTAACGGCGGCGGATGCCGGCTCCGGTGCAGGCGCTGTGACGGGCGCACCGGGCAAACTGGCGCTTGATACTTCCACCGCAGCGGTAGCGCAGGCATTGGCGGCAGATGAGGTTCACCACATCGAGACGATCCGCTCGACCATTACCTCTCTGGGCGGAACGCCGATCTCGCAGCCTGCGATCAACCTGGCAGCCAAGGGTGCGATCACGAATCAGGCACAGTTTCTGGCCGCGGCGCGGCAGTTTACAGCGGTTGGTGGGTCGGCTTATGCGGGCTCAGCGATCCTGCTGGTCTCGAATCCGACGGTCTTGACGGCGGCATCCCAGATCCTGGGTGCGGAAGGTCAGCACGCAGGCGCTCTGGCGTTCCTCTGCGTGAACCAGGCGATCGTAAGTGCGGCTGTGGACGCGCAGGATGTGCCTCCGTCTGCGACGAACTACTTCACGGTCAACGGGCAGGCACTGGCTCCGGCGCGCACGGCGCAGCAGGCTTTGGGCATCGTTTACGGCGTCTCTACTCTAATGACGACCACGCCGCCGATGGGCACCACGCTGGGTGGCTTCTTTCCAAACGGCGTGAACGGGAACATCAAGTCGACCTAAGTCCCGTCCCTGCACTCTGCTATCTCAGTTGAGCTTATTTGCGCCGGCTGAGTCACCGAAATGGATGAGAAACAATGCCCAGGAGGCAGGAACCATGTTCCACTTTCACAATACATTTTCGCAAGAATCGCAACTGACGCCCGGGGATAAAACGACCGGCACGGCAGCTGCTGAAGAGTTGAAGGCTTTCGCAATCAAGCGTCGGACCGCTGGGCTGAGCCGGCGCAATTTCTTCACGAAGGTCGCTGCCGGCGGCGCTGCGGTTGGTGCCCTGACGATGGCGGGCTGCAACGACGCGCAGATTATCGCGACCCCTCCGGCTTCCGGGCCTTCTGTGGTTGATGTGCTCAACTTTGCACTCAATCTGGAGTACCTGGAAGCGCAGTTTTACGCCTATGTTACGACTGGTGCCGGCATCCCTGCGGCCGACATGGGAACGCCTACCGGAGCGACTACCGGCGGCGCGAAGGTCACGTTTGTCAATCCGTACGTCGCCAGCATTGCCAACCAGCTTGCAACCGATGAGCGCCTGCACGTGGAACTGCTACGCACACAGATCACTGCGCTGGGCGGCACACCGGTTTCAATGCCGGCCATCAACCTGGCTGCCAATGGTGCCGTGACCAGCGATGCATCGTTCCTGGCGGCTGCTCGCCAGCTGGAGACGGTTGGAATCAGCGCTTACGCAGGCGGGGCGCAGTACCTGGTTTCAAGCACCGCGACCCTGCAGTACGCGGCGCAGATTCTGGATACCGAGGCGCAGCATGAAGGCTTCCTGCGTGAGCTCTGCATTCAACTGAATGTGGCAAGTGGTCCGGTGGATGCGCAGGATTATCCACCGACGATCACGCAGATCTTCAACACCAGCGCGACGACCGGCTTCAACGCCGTGCGCACGCCATCACAGGTGCTGCAGATTGCTTACGGCCCCAGCGCAGCCGGCAAAACGGGCGTCACGAGCGGCGGTTTTTTCCCGAGCGGCATGAACGGCAACATCAAGTCGACCTAATCGCTGCAGTAGAAGAAGTGCCGCCCGGGACAATTTACCGGGCGGCATTCTTGTGTCTGCTTACGGGTGGTAAGCGGCGTAGGCCTTTAATACTTCTTCCGGGCCGGAGCTGTACCAGGCGTAGCCGTTCTTGCGCTCGACGGTGAGCTCATCGACGGTGTCGTGGATGGATTTGTCACGGTCGCCGAAGATGGGTTTGCCGGTCTGGATGGACGTGTAGCGGGGCCAGATGGGGCCGGCGCCGGCTTTGGGTTCCAGGTGGCGGGGCTGTGCGGGTGGGCGTCCACCGGTCCAGACCTGGCCGTAGATGGCGTTGGCTTTGAGCCAGGCGATCCCGGCAGTGATCGCGGCGCGGACCTGCGGGGTGGGGTGATCGAGCTTCATCAGGAAGAGCAGGACGTCTGAGCTTTCGCCGGCGGACAGGGCTGCGGGTTCAAAGTTGCGGCCGGCGACGGGGGCAAGCGTGAGGGCGTCGTGCTGCTGGGCCCAGATGGTGCGCTTGCCGGCGATGATGATCTGGCAGCGTAGGGTGAGGGCTACCGCTCGGTCTGCGGCGGAGCGGGCTTGCGGACGCAGCGCGGCGGGGACGAAGGCGTAGTCGCCGCGGGCCTGAGCGGTTTCGTTCAGGATGTCGGCCGATTCGGTCACGGCGTTGTCGTTGAAGGTGATGGCGTCGTGGTATCCGCCTTCCAGCGGCCAGACCTGGGGGAAGCCGCCATTGGGGTACTGCGCGTGGAGCAGGTAGTCGATGCCGTGCAGGTAGCTGCTGCGGAGGGGGTCGCCCTCGTGCCCGGGGTGGGCGGTCTGGACGCGCGCGAGGAAGTGAAGCTCGGCGTTGGTGGCGTCGTTATCGAGGGTGCCGGCGTAGTTCCAGTCGGGGTCGGTGGGTTGGTCAAAATCGTCTGGTCCCAGGTGCTTTGAGACGTTATTGGTCATCCAGGACTGGCCGCGGAGCCGGGGGCCTGCAGCCATGTCGAGGTTCTTCGACCAGCCGCCGCTGGGGAGCTGGAAAGACAAGATGTTGGTGGCGATGGTGAGTGCTTCCGGGGTCGCGAAGTAAGGAGTGTCTCGGCTGATTGGGATGGAGCGTGCGCTGTTGCTTTCCTTTGGTGGCGGCGGGATGGTTGCCATGCCGGAGCGCTCGGCGGCCAGGACTGCCTTGTCGATGGCGCGCTGACGGTCGGAGGCGGCCAGGTAGTCGAGCCATGACTTTTGTTCGGCTTTGGGTAGCGTGGCAATGCGGGCCGGGGTGAGGGATTCGGCTGGCTTGCTGGTGCCTACGATGGCGGGGTGGATCGCGAGGAGGGTGAGGAGGAGCAACGTGCGCATGATGAAACTTTACGCGGAGTTCTGGTGGGTGTCGTTGGAGGGGGGGTGGGGCAAGGGCGAAAGCAGATTCCCTTCGGGGATGACAACCAAGGGGCAATGGGTGGGGCCGGTTTGTGCGTCATACAGCTATGGTTTACGACGTGGTGGTGATTGGGGCGGGGATTGCCGGGTTGGCGGCGGCGCGGGTTTGTGCGGAGGCGGGGCTGCGGGTGGTGGTGCTGGAGGCTTCCGCGCGGGTTGGGGGCAGGATCCGGACGGAGCGGGTGGGGGACGTGGTGATCGAACTGGGGGCGGAGTTTGTGCATGGGCAGGCGCCGGAGCTGGTGGACTTGATTGCGGAGGCGGGGCTGACGACTTATGAGCGGACCGGGAACTTTCTGGTGCGGTCGGAGGACGGGTTTGAAGTGCAGGAGGATGATGACGATGGGGTGCTCGAAGGCTTGAAGGAGTATGCGGGGGAGGACTGCTCTTTTGCCGAGTATGTGGGCAAGCTGGGGCTGGGGGAGGAGGAGCTCGCGGCGGAGATTGGGTATGTGGAGGGGTTCAACGCGGCGGATGCGCGGGAGGCGTCGGTGATTGCGCTGGGGCGGCAGCAGGTGGCGGAGGATACGATCGATGGGGGGCGGAGCTGGCGGGTGGTGGAAGGGTATGACCGGGTGCCGGAGTATGTCGCTGGAAGGGTGCGGGAGGCGGGAGGCGAGATTGTTTTTGGGGCACGGGTGGAGGAGGTGGACTGGCGAGGGGAGGTGGTGCGGGTGGAGAGCTATGACACTTGCTATCAAGCCAGGCGAGTGATCGTAGCGATTCCGCTGGGCGTGTACCAAGGGGCGGTGGTCGGATTCAAACCTACTGCGCGGAGGTACGACCTGGCGACGGGGGGTATGCGGATGGGGAACGTCTGTCGATTTACGATGCTGTTCAAGCGGCGCCTGTGGCCAGAGAAGATGAGCTTTGTGATGACTCCGGAGCTGATGCCGAGGATCTGGTGGACTGCCAGGCCGGCACCCATGCTGACCTTGACAGGATGGGTGGGAGGCCCGCAGGCTGAGCAGTTCGCGTTGCTGGATGAGGGTGTGCTGGAGCAGAAGATGCTTCCGGTGGTCGCGAAGGTGTTAGGTCTTGCGGAGAGGGAGGTGCAGGAGGCGCTGGCTGGCTTCTATACGGTGGACTGGCTGGCGGAAGACGGCGCGCGTGGTGCTTATTCCTGGGTTGCGGTTGGAGGGGCGGGGGCTTCTGCCGAGATGTGTGTGCCGCTGGCAAACAAGGTTTTTTTTGCGGGAGAGCATACCGATGTGAGCGGGCACTGGGGGACGGTGCATGGGGCGTTGCGGAGTGGGTTGAGGGCGGGGGCGCAGGTGTTGGGCGCGGGGTGAGGACGGTGGAACCCGCGCTGGCTTCGCCAGGGTGGGGTAGCCGGACACTTGGCCTGAAAGAGGGAATGCGGTCGTTTGCTGCCGCAAACGATAACCCACCCTCTCGATGAGGCTGAAAGGATGGGGCACCCAAGGGAGCCTGGGGTGCTTTCAGGAAAGGGGTGCCCACCTGGCTTTAAGAGGGTGGGGTAGCCAAGGCGGGCGGTAGATTTCAGCGTGTGAATGTTGCAACACAGGGGATGGGGCGACTCTGATATTCTCGGCAGCATCTGAGGTTTGATATGGTCGCCACAAAAGCTCTGCTGAACACCCCGAAAGATACGACGCCGGATGCCCTGATCACCGTGAATGGACGCGGGGTGGATGCCCATGCGGGCGAAATGCTGATCGACACGCTGATTCGCAACGCTACAGGCACGACGCACGAGGCGCAGGAGGCTGGATTGCATGCCCAGGGGGTTCCCCCGCATGTGTGCTACCACGAGCAGATGGGGCCGATCCAGAGCTGCGACACGTGCATGGTGAAGGTGGACGGCAAGCTGGTGCGGGCGTGTGCGACAGCAGTGAAGACGACGATGGTGGTCGAGACCGAAGGCTATGAAGTCGACGTGGCGCAGCGGGAAGCGTTCGACCGCATTTTGCAGAACCACATGCTTTATTGCACCGTCTGCGATAACAACAACCAGAACTGCACGGTGCATGAGGCGACCAAGCAGCTGGATGTGAAGCACCAGGCGCGTCCTTATACGGAGAAGCCGTATGAGAAGGACATGTCCAACCCGTTCTACCGCTATGACCCCGACCAGTGCATTCTATGCGGGCGCTGCGTGGAGGCGTGCCAGAACGTGCAGGTGAATGAGACCCTGACGATCGATTGGGAGAGCAAGCATCCGCGCGTGCTGTGGGATGGCGGAGCCGAGATTGCCGGTTCGAGCTGCGTGAGCTGTGGGCATTGCGTCACGGTGTGCCCGTGCAATGCGTTGATGGAAAAGTCGATGATCGGCCACGCGGGCTACCTGACCAACATCCCGCCGACTGTGCTGAACGACATGATTGAGGTGGTGAAGGGTGTCGAGCCGCCGATCGGGTATGGGCCGATTTTGGCGCTCAGCGAGATCGAAGCGGAGATGCGGCACCAACGCGTGAAGCGGACCAAGACCGTATGTACCTATTGCGGTGTGGGCTGCACGTTTGACGTGTGGACGCGCGACCGGCATATCCTGAAGATCGAGCCAGGGCCTGGGCCTGCGAACGGCATTTCAACCTGCGTAAAGGGCAAGTTTGCATGGGATTTCATCAACTCTGACGACCGTTTGACGCATCCGTTGCTGCGCGTCGGCGAGACGTTTGTTCCGATTACGTGGGAGAAGGCGCTGGACGTGATCCACGAAAAGTGGTCCGCGATCAAGGCCGAGCATGGGCCGGATGCGCTTTCGTTTATTGCATCGTCCAAGTGCACGAATGAAGAAAGCTACCTGATGCAGAAGCTTGCGCGGCAGGTGGTCGGGACCAACAACATCGATAATTGCAGCCGTTATTGCCAGACGCCGGCCAGCATGGGGCTTCAGCGCACGGTTGGGTATGGGGCGGACTCGGGGTCGATTGCTGATATTGAAAAGGCCGCTTTGGTGTTGATTATCGGGTCGAACACGTCTGAAAGCCACCCGGTGCTGGCGACGCGGATCAAGCGCTCGCACAAGCATCGCGGGCAGCGGATGATTGTGGTCGATATCCGCAAACATGAGATGGCGGAGCGGGCGGATATGTTTATTCAGCCCAACCCTTCAACGGATGAAGTGTGGCTGATGGGCGTGTGCAAATACATCCTGGACCACAATCTGGCAAAGATGGATTTTGTGCGGAAGCATGTCAATCACTTTGACGAATTTGCGAAGTCGCTTGAGCCTTACACGCTGGCGCATACCGCGCAGGTGACGGGGCTTTCAGAGGACACGCTGATCACGCTGGCGAATGAAATAGCGGCGGCTGAAAGCGTCTGCGCACTGTGGGCGATGGGCGTTACGCAGCATTGTGGGGGGTCGGATACGTCTACCGCAATCAGCAACCTGCTGCTGCTGACCGGTAATTACATGCGTCCCGGCACCGGCGGCTACCCGCTGCGTGGACACAACAACGTGCAGGGTGCCAGCGACTTTGGCTCCATGCCGAACATCTATTCCGGCTACCAGAAGGTGGATGACGCGGACGTTCGCGGCAAGTTTGAAGCGGACTGGGGATGCACGCTGCCGACGACGAAGGGCCTGGACAATCGCGAGATGATCGACGCGATTCACAAGGGCGAGTTGAAGGCGATGTACATCAAGGGCGAGGACACGATTACGTCGGACTCGAACGCGAACGATGTAGGCGATGCGTTGCGGCGGCTTGAATTTTTGATCGTGCAGGACATCAATTTTTCCGAGACCTGCGCTTATGCCGACCTGGTGCTGCCGGCTTCGCCTTCGCTTGAGAAAGACGGCACGTTTGTGAACACGGAAAGGCGTATTCAGCGGCTTTACAAGGCGCTGGAGCCGCTCGGGGACTCGAAGCCGGACTGGGTGATTCTGCAGGATATTGCAAATCGCTTTGGCGCGGGTTGGAAGTACGAGCATCCGTCTGACGTGATGGTAGAAGTTGCGCGATTGACGCCGAGCATGGCCGGTGTGACCTACGAGCGGCTGGAAGGCTACAAGAGCCTGCAGTGGCCGGTCGCCGCGGATGGCACGGATACGCCGCTGTGCTACACGGAGAAGTTCGCGTTCCCGGATGGCAAGGCGCGGTTCTGGCCTCTGGAATATGTTGGGCCGTCTGAGGAGATTAGCGACAAGTACGACCTGCACCTTAACAACGGCCGCATGTTGGAGCACTTTGAGCAGGGCTCGATGACGTACCGCTCGCCGGGGATCAGGGAGATTACGCCGGATTCGTTCGTCGAGGTTTCGCATGAACTGGCGGCCGAGCGTGGGCTCACGGATGGGCGATTCGTTCACCTGACGAGCCCGTACGGACGGATCAAGCTGCGGGTGTTGATCACGGATCGTGTGAAGGGCAAGCAGCTTTACATGCCTTTGAACACGGTGGATGAGCCGATGAACAAGCTGACGAGCTCGCACACGGACCGCAACACGCACACGCCGGCGTTCAAGGAAACCAGCGTGCACATGACGATCCTGCCAGAGCAGGGCAAGAACCCGTTGCCGCGAGTAAACTTCCGGTACGGTACGCGGCATCCGCAGACGGGCGTGGAGATTGAGCGCAAGTGGGCGCAGCCGGGGTACCATTTGCCGGGAACGATGGAATCGGACAAGCTGGTTCAGATCAAGTCGATTACGGTTTAGCTGGCAAAGCAAAAGCAGATCCCCTGCGGGGATGAAAACACAGGGACGAGGAACGAAGATGGCGAATCCGATTCAATTCAAGCCGAAGGTCGACCCCAAGCACGAGCTGCATCGTCAGTTGGAAGCCGCTCCGCTTGAAAACGCGGAAGCGCTGCTGGTGGGCTATGACATCCTGAAAACGGCGCACGCCAACGGCACGCTCGACCTGCTGAACGGCCTGATTGGCGGACGCGATATCATCGCAGGCAAAGTAGCTGAGTACGCGAAGCTGCCGGGCGGGATCGCGGCCATTCGCAACCTGCTGGCAGCCAGCAAGATCCTGATGATGCTGGACCCGGAGACGCTGGACAACGTGACCAAGGCGCTGGTGACGGCGACCGGACAGCACAAGGCGGAAGCCAAGGCTCCTTCGCTTTGGACGCTGGCCAAGCGGGCGACGAGCGAGGATAGCCGCCGTGGGCTCTCGCTGATGACGCTGATGCTGGGAGCGCTGGGTAAGAGCCTGCGCGAGACCCCCGGCTCCGATCATTAGTGGTCCCACGCAAAGCGAAAGCTGTGATGCATGGGGCACCCGGCACCCGATTCTGGGCTAGAATCAGCGGCAAGGAGACTTCCGATGCGCCTGTTGCTGGTGTGCCTCATGCTTACTTGCTTCCCGATATTTGCGCAGACGCCGGCTCCGGCCAAGGCTGATCCGTTTGCCGCTCTCAGCTTTTTGGAAGGCACCTGGGACGCAAAGACCGGTGGCGCGCAGGGCGTCACGACGAGTGGCGTATACAGTTTTGCGCGTGAACTCGACGGCCACATCCTCGCGCGGCATGCGACCACCGACCCCGGCTGCAAGGCTCCGGCATCATTCGACTGCAAGCATGCCGACCTGCTCTACATCTATCTGGACGCGCCCGGCCAGCCGCTGCGAGCAATCTACTTCGACAACGAAGGCCACACGCTGCACTATACGATCAGCCTGCCCACGGCGACGAGCGTCGTGATGGTTTCGGAGCCCGGCTACGGCCCGCAAATTCGCCTGATGTATGAGCTGAAGGCCGGCATAATGTATGGCAAATTCCAGATCATGCCCCCCGGCCAGACCGAGTGGAAGAGCTACCTGGAGTGGAGCGGCGGCAAGCACTAGGTGTGTTTTGCGAACGCCTCCCAGTCCAGGGTGCCTTGCCGAGCATACGCCTGGGCGAACTTTGCGATGGCAGCCGCAAACCGTGGTCCGCGCCCCATGTACCCGGCGAGCGCACCGCCGCAGCCTGACCGGACGTGACCCCGGGCGAAGAGCTCGCCACAAACCCGCGCGTATTGCTGCAGCCGGCCTTCAGTCAAGTCATCCGCATTGAGCGACGCCTTGTGGTCGTTGAGCTGCCGCACCAGATAGTTGCGTCCATCGATGGTGGTCCAACCCAGCAGCGGGTCGGATTCAAACTGCATTGCTCGCTGACCGTGAACGATACGCTCCCCGTTATGCGACGCAGGCGCTTCCGGCACAGGCAGGTAGGGCGCGTAGCGCGAGGCTAGCTCCTGCTTGACCTGCAGGAACAAGGGGTCCTGCGCCCCGTTGCCTTCCATATAGATACAGTAATCGCGCAGACCCACGGAACCGGTGCCAACCACCTTGAAAGCGACATCCACCGGCGTGTATTGGCGGAACAGATGGGCTCGTTCCGGCGCAAGCGTCAGCAGATAGGCGGGCAAAGCGGCCAGCACCGCTTTCACTTCCTTGCCACGGAGCCTGCGCAGCAACGGCGCGTTCGACCGAAAGCGCAGCCCCTTGTGGGTCCGCTGCAACAGCTTGCCCTGGCTCATCTGGGGTGTCGCATGCTCGGCCGCGTCAAAGATCTGAGCGATCGGCGCGACCGTGGCCAGGTGATGCATCTTGTAGCGGGCGGCTTCCAGAACGGGAAGCCTCGCAAGTTCAAAAACCAGAGCCGTATAGGACTCAAGAAACGCGTGGACCGCCTGCAAGCATGCCTTGGGTGCGACATGCGCGGCGCTGCCGGCCAGCAGCAGACTGGTGGCGAGCCGCTTGAGATCCCACTCGAACGGCCCCGGCGTGGTCTCGTCAAAGTCATTGATATCGAAGGTCAGCGAGCCATCGGACGAGGCGTAGGCGCCCAGGTTTTGTACGTGGGCGTCGCCGCAAAGCTGAGTCAGCAGACCCGTATGCGGCACGAGCGAGAGGTCATAGGCCATGACCGGGGCTGCGCCGCGGAAGAAGCCAAAAGCTGAGGCGCGCATACGCTCATGCTTGATGGCGACCAGGTGCGGCACGTAGTCCTTTTCCGCCTCCGTCAGCAGGTCGCGGACGCTGCGTCGACGCGCGTCCGCGCTCCAGACGCCGAGCTGCTTGCGCGGCAACTTCTTGCGTGCCGCGCGGCCCTGGTCCGCGCCTTTGAGCGCCTGTGCTGGATCTGCCATTGCGCCTAAGTCTACTCGCCGCTGTGATTGAATGATGGAGTGACTACCGAAAATGCATTTTCGATCGGCCCCGTCGAAGTCGGGCGCGGCAAGCTGTTTCTGATTGGCGGACCATGCGTGCTCGAAAGCGAGAGCCACGCGCGCAAGCTGGCTGACGCGATCTCTGCTGTAACGCGCGAGCTGGGTGTGCCATACATCTTCAAGGCGAGCTATGACAAGGCTAATCGGACCAGCATCCATAGCTATCGAGGGCCCGGCCTGGTAGAAGGCGCGAGGATCCTGCGGGCGATTGCGCTCGACACCGGGCTGCCGGTGCTGACGGATGTCCATACGCCGGAGGATTGTGCTCGCCTGTCTGACGCGGTGGGTGATGTGGAGCTGGTGCTTCAAATTCCGGCGTTCCTGTGCCGGCAGACCGACCTGCTGATTGGAGCGGCGCAAACCGGGCGCGCAATCAACGTCAAAAAAGGTCAGTTCGTCAGCCCTAGCGACATGCGCTACGCAGTTTTGAAGGTGCGTGAATCCAGCAATCAACGCGTCAGCCTGTGCGAGCGTGGGGCCAGCTTTGGCTATAACAATCTCGTCGTTGATATGCGAGGACTGCCTGTCATGAGAGGCTTTGCGCCGGTCGTGTTTGATGGCACGCACTCTGTGCAGACGCCTTCAGCAGGGAAGGGCGTATCCGGAGGGCAGCCGGAGTTCATCCCCGTGCTGGCACGTGCGGCGGTTGCGGCCGGGGTGGATGGCGTGTTCCTGGAAGTGCATGACAACCCAGCGGAGGCCAAGTCCGACGGAGCCAACGCTCTGCATCTGCGCGATCTTAAGACCGTGCTGGAGCAGTTGCTGCGTGTCCATGCAGCGGTTCAGTAGACCAAAAAAACGGCCCCTCGGGTGAGGGGCCAATCTGCCTTGGTTCTCTCTGTTTAGGGAGAGGGCATTGCGGAGCCACTCGTTGGCGGCGGCTCTCGCGATCTTTGTTTCCAGCTAGTTGCCGGACTGCCTGGGCGCGGCGGACGAATCCATCGTCGCCAGGCTGTTGTGAACGATGGTGACGCGGACGCCGTTGGTGAGCGGCTTCACGCCCGCTTCAGTGGTCTGCTTTGCGTTGCCGAGCCCGGTGCGGTAAATCCGGTACAGCGGCACCTGGTGTGAGGTGACCAGGTAGCGGACGACTGCATCGGCCATTGCCTGCGAGGCCTGCGTGCCGCTACGGCTGTAGCCCTGCACCTCAACGAGGTAACCCTTTTCGCTGGTCAGAGTGTCGGCTACCGTGTCGAGTTCTGCCTTTGCCTTGGTGCCCAACGCGGTGTGGCCGGCGACGAACGGCAGAGCGGTGCTGCTTACGGTCGAGTACTGGTCAAGGTTCGTTACCGTGCCTTTGAGGTCAGTGGTGCGGCCATCGGCAGAAACTGCGAGCGAATTTGCTTTGTCAGCACGGTTGGCGGCATCGCCTGCGTGCGCGTCTGCTGCGTTTGCAGCGCTCATCGCGCGGGCTACGCCGGCGGTGGCGCGGGTGTCTACGTCGCGGATGTCATTTGCGTTTTTTGCCTGCAGCTCGTCGAGCTCGTTAGTGCGCTCACGGATCGGATCGATCTGACGTGCTACCCACTTTTTGCGGGCGAATGGGTTTACATGGCCCCAGAAGCCTTCTTTCGATTGCATTTCCAGCGGCTTACCGGTCGCGTAGGTGGGCGCGCCATCGGTGCTGGCAGAGGCTGGACCGGATGGGTCTGGAACAGACTGCGTCGTCTGCGCGCCAGCGGCGCTGAGCGAAGCGGTGAGTAGGAAGAGTGCAACCCCGGTTGATTTGTAGAGTGCCATCGATGCGTCTCCTTCTGCCTCCGCGGAGTGCGGAAGGCGTAAACAGAACTTGACTGCAGTCTGTTTGCAAAGGAAAGAGCAAGCCGGTTGCCAAACCATAAAAGGGGAAATTGCTTACATTTTTACGGCGATAAATTAGCTATGAGGCAGATTATTCGTAGTTGCCGGGAGATTTTGTCGCGCCGGCCTACTTCAGCTTTGCCGTGACAACGTGAATCTGCGGCGGGCCCTGGTTCCAGTTGCTGCGGATGTCCTCAAAGATCAGGCGGAACTCGCGATCCTCGCCCGGAGCCAGCGGGGCGGCACTGAGCGGCTGCGTGTCCACGTAGGGAGTGTGGGTGCGGATCAGCGTCAGCGGGACCGTTTCAACCTGGGGCGGAAGGGCTTCATCGTTCAGGAACAGCACCTGCAAGGTGGCGCCGGTCAGGGTGCTTTGACCGATGTTGCGCACGTGCCCGTCGACGTAAGTGGATTTTCCGCCGGAAAGTGAGGTGGATTCGCTTGGAACCGGGTCTGTGAACACGACGTTGACCGCGTAGGGGTCAAGCGGCAGGACCGTGTTGGCGGGCAGGGTCTTGTGCCGGCTCGCCAGGACAAGGACCGCGAGGAGCAGCGCGATTGCGGATGCGGCGACGATCCAGGGGAGCCGGGACGCCGGTGCGGGCGAGGGCTGATTGCTGCCGAAGAGCGAACGCTCTGCATCAGGTTGCGACGGGATCCGGGTGTCCTGAGCCATAGGAGAATTTTACGCGGAAGCGGAAAGCGGGGGTGGTTGAAGCTTTTCTATGTGGAAAGTCTGGCATGAGCTTGCGGAAGAGTCTTGATTTCCGTGGTGGATTACTTTCAATTTCAGATGAACAAATATTTGTTTGCAATTCAGATACCGGGCATGATTAGATGCTGAAACGGAACGCCGGGGAGACGCGTAAGACAGCGTTGTCTTCTCTACCGAAGCTTCAATCAAGGAACCAAGACCATGGCTATGCGTACCGCACTCAGAAGCTCAGCACCTAACAGCCGTGGCCCCGCAGGACCGGTTTTGCTCGTGATGGACCGGGTGGTTCCGCGGTCAAATGTGATTTCATTTGCGTCGTCACCGCTTGGCCGAGGGTTTGAGTTGGTGCCTGCGCCTTCCGCAAAGCGGCTGATGGGACGCAAGGGGCGCGCGGCGCTCGCAAAACGCCGGGCGCTGGATGGTGCGTTCATCACCGCCGCGGTGGGGACCGTTGCGCTACTGTGGTGGACGGCGTTCTAGCCAAACTTTGCCAGGCCGACACCCTGGCGGAAGTCTGCGCCGTTCATCTCTACGACGACGCACATTTCCTGCAGCCGGCTGCGCATGCGCTCGCCAATGCGGTCGCCGAGTGATTCTTCGCGTACGGCTCGTCCGTCTGCCGACGGGCCGAGAAGGGGTGCGGCGTTGGCAAAATTTGTGGTGATGATGGTGGTGCGGCGGTCGTTGTAGCGCGTGTTCAGGATGTGGGCGACGGTGTCCCACACCCAGTCCGTAGGTTTGGACGCGCCGAGCTCATCGAGCACGAGGACTTCGGCGTCGAAGACGGGTGCCAGAATCTCCAGCTCTGTGGCCTGGACCTGCCGGTTGTAGCTGTTCTGGACCTGCTTGAGTAGCTCGCGATAGTCATAGAACAGGCCGGTGGCGCCGCGTTCCAGGCATAACGCCTGCAGAATCCCTACCGCAAGATGCGTTTTGCCGACGCCGATTGAGCCGGTAAAGAGCAGGCCAGTGCCCCGGGTTTCAATGGGGTAGGATTCGACGAAGCGGCGGGCCTCCCCGTAGGCTTTTTTGACTGAGGAGGTGGCTGAGCGGTAGTTCCACTCGTAGCTTTCCAGGGTGCAGTGCTCGTAGCGCTTGGGGATGCGGGTGCGGGCGATGGTGCGGGCCGCGCGGGATTGCTGGCGGCAGGTACATTCGCGGGCGGCGCGTGAACCATCCGGCCGCTCAATGATGTGCGTACCGGAGCCGCCGCAGAGGGAGCAGGGGTCTTCCATGCTTCCATTATCGCCCTTTCGCGCGGCGTGAATCCGATTGCCGTGTGTGCGAATCAAAGGTAGACTGAGGAAAGCGCGGCAGCCCCTGCAGCTCACGGGTTGACGCTCTCAGCATGGTGAGCCGGTAGCGCGACAGGCCCTTCGATGTGACGGTGACTAAGCCCGTTCGCAAGCGAACCGCAAGCCGGCCAGACCACACAAAGGATAAGCAATGCCTAAGACCGGAATTCACCCCAGCTACAACGAGATCAACATCAAGTGCGCCTGCGGCTCCGTTTTCCAGACGCGTTCCACCCATAAGGGCGACATCGCGCTCGAAATCTGCAGCGCCTGCCACCCCTTCTTCACCGGCAAGCAGAAGCTGATCGATACGGCCGGCCGCGTTGACCGCTTCCGCCGCAAGTTCGCTCAGTCGGATGCGTCGAAGGCAGCAGCCGCCAGCGAAACCGCCGAAACCAAGTAAGTCTTCCCCGCAAACAAGGCCTCCGCCCATAAAGCGGAGGCCTTTTGCATAGGAGCAGCCTTGCCAGAGATCCAGCAGCGCGTTAAGGACAAGCAAGCCTTGCTGGCGGCTTTGCGTCCGCTGGCTGCGCGCGGGATGGCTGCTTTGGACCAGTGGTACGACTTCGAACTGACGTATAGCTCGAACGCGATCGAGGGCAGCACGCTGACTCGAAATGAGACAGCGATCGTGCTGACAAACGGGCTGACCGTCAGTGGCAAGCCACTCAAAGATCATCTGGAAGCCACTGGTCACTACGACGCGCTGGCCTACGTGCGTGCACTGGCCACTGAGCCGAGCCCTGTGCGTGAGAGTGACGTGCGCAACATCCATCGGCTGGTCATGCAGAAGATCGAGCCGGAAGAAGCTGGCCGGTACAGCCGTCATGCGCGTGCGATTGTGGGGTCGAAACTGATGCTGCCCGGGCCAGCGGAGATCCCGGCCCTGATGGGCGACTTTGCTGCGTGGCTTGGGAGCACGTTGGCGTCCGCGGAATTTGCCTTCGACGCGCATGAAATGCTGGTGACTATTCACCCGTTCAGTGATGGCAACGGATGCACGTCGCGGCTGCTGATGAACCTGCTGCTGATCAAGCAGGGCTACCCCCCGGTCATCATCCTGCCGGAGGATAAGACGGCGTATTTCAATGCGCTGGATGCGGCACGTGAAGGGGCTCGCGGGAAGTACTACGGCTTCCTTTATGAGCGTTTAGAGCGCTCGCTCGACCATATCTTGTAGGTACTCCATCCGGATTCGGTAAGCTGATAGAGATGCAAAAACACTTTGACAACCCGGTCCAAAACACGATGCCCGCAGAGGCGCGCGTTGCTGCGACCCTGACGATCGGCAACGTGGCGATTGCTCCGGCGACGGTGCTGGCGCCGATGGCCGGCGTGACGGATACCGTGTTTCGCCGCTTTATCAAGAACGCCAGCAAGTTCACGCCGCAGGCAGCGTCAGACGACGTGCACGAGGCGACTACCAACGAGCAGTCCGGCTGCGGGCTCATCATGACCGAGTTCACCTCCGCCGATGGGCTTTCGCGCATGCGTGAAGTCAAGCGTAAGCGCTACCTGACCTACTACGACGATGAGCACCCCATCTCCGCGCAGCTTTTTGGGTCGAATCCGGAGACGCTCGCCGACTCCGCGCGGATCTGCCAGGATGCAGGCTTTGACCTTGTCGACCTGAACCTTGGCTGCCCGGCGAAACGTGTGGTCGCGTGCAATGGCGGGTCCGGTCTGCTGCGCGATCTGCCGCTGATCGAAGTGATCTTCAAGCGTGTGCGCGCCGCTGTCTCAATTCCGTTTACGGTCAAATTCCGCATGGGCTGGAACGATAAAAACATCGTCTGCGTGGAGCTGGCGAAGCTGGCAGAGGATTGCGGTCTGAACGCCGTAGCGCTGCACGCACGCACGCGTGAGGACGGTTACTCAGGGCAGGCGCGCTGGGAATATATAGCCGCCGTGAAGGATGCTGTGCGGATTCCGGTCATCGGCAACGGCGATATTCTGACGCCTGAAGATGCGGCTGCGATGGTCGCGAAGACTGGATGCGATGCCGTAATGATCGGTCGCGCGGCGCCGGCTAATCCCTGGATTTTTCGGCAGATTGCCCAGTACACGGCGACCGGGCAGTATGAAAAAGCGACCGACGAAGACCGCTATCGCATGATTCGCGCCTACTTTGGCATGCTGATCCATGAGTTTGAAGAGCACCCGGGGTACACGGGGACGCCGGGTATCGAGCTGGCCGAGGCGCAGATCAAGCTGCAGCGCAACAAGGAATCCAGTTTGCGCGAGACGATCGGGAAGATGAAGCAGTTTGCGAGCTGGTTTACGCACGGGATTCCAGGTGGGGCAACGTTGCGCAAGCAGATATTCGAGTCGAAGAACGGGGACGCCGTGTTGGACGCGGTGGAACGGTTTTTTGAGTCACGACGGCAGGTGGCGGGGCCGGAAGCAGAGCTTGTGGCGAGCAGCTATCCGTTTCGTGCCTGAGGTGATCACCTTGCGAGATTTTGACCAAGTCTAAGAAGCACTCTATTGGTATCACCTGGGCTGGCGGCGATAAGAAAGGTGGCTTCGCTATGCAGTGCGACAAAAATGACTATCGCGAGCTTCTAAGTGGCTTGGAAGGTGTCAGCGGGAAAAAGTCAGTCAATTCAGAGACGATGACCGTAAAGAATTAAGACTTGAAAGCTCGTCGAAGCTAGAAGAGCTGCCGTTATCGGCAGCTCTTTTCTTTTTAGTCCTTGATGCGGAAGCTGGGAGCGCCTAGTTCCTTGACCCATTTGATTACCTGAATGACATTTTCAACCGGGGTGCCGGGAACGATTCCGTGGCCGAGGTTGAAGATGTGGCCGGGGCGGTTGGCATTCTGCGCCAGGATTTCTTCGACTCGGCGCTTCAGCAGGGGCTGCGGGGCGAAGAGTGCGATGGGATCAAGATTGCCTTGGACGGCGGTGCCTGGGCCCAGAGTGCGGCGGGCCCAGTCAATGGGGGTGCGCCAATCAAGGCCGAGGACGTCTGCCTGCGTGGTCTGCATAGCGGGGAGCAGCGAGGCGGTATCGACGCCGAAGTAGATGACGGGGACGCCCATGGCGCGCACGCGGCGGATGAGTTCGGTGGTGGCGGGGAGGCAGAATTGGGTGTAGTCGGCGATGGAGAGGTTGCCGGCCCAGGAGTCGAAGACCTGTATGACGTCGGCGCCGGCTTCAACTTGCTGCTGGGCGTAGACGGTGAGGACTTCTACCAGTTTTTCTACGAGGAGGGGCCAGGCTTTAGACTCGTCTGAACCCTGCGAGGCGCTGGCGTACATCATGCGCTTGGCTTCGATGTAGTTTTTGCTGGAGCCGCCTTCAATCATGTAGCTGGCTAGCGTGAAGGGTGCGCCGATAAAGCCGATGATGCCTAGCTGGTCGCCGTCACCGCGTGGCGGGGCGAAGTGTTTCTCGACGAGCTCGATGGAGCGGGCGACGTAGGCTAGCTCGTCGGCGCGGTCGGTCTGGAGCGCGGCTACCTGCGCGTAGGTGCGAATGGGAGAGTGGACGACGGGGCCTTCGCCGGCGACGAACTCGAAATCGAGGCCCATGGGAGTGAAGGGCAGGAGCAGGTCGGCAAAGATGATGGCGGCGTCGACACCAAGGATTTCTGCCGCAGTGATCGTGACTTCGCTGGCAATTTCAGGGGTGCGGCAGATTTCCAGCAACGTGTGGTGCTTGCGGACGGCCATGTATTCCGGCATGTAACGGCCGGCCTGCCGGAGGAACCAAACGGGAGTGCGGTCGACGGGCTGGCGGAGGCAGGCGCGGACGAATCGGGAGGAATTGGGTGGGGCAGTCACAGGTATCAGGTTAGCATTCTGGGGCGTGCGAGGGCCTGGCTACGCGCACGTGAACTTGATGCTGCAGTGGACGAGATGCAGTTCCTCGGTTGCGTGACCTGCAAGTGCGCAGGCCACTTCGCTCAGGATGACAATTTTGCGGTGTGTTTAGGAGCGACAGACTTAGTAGCGGCGCGGACGCAGGAAGCGATACGGGAGGTGATAGACGACGCCGATTGAGCCGATGTAAGGGTTGAAGGAAACGGAGTTCGCATTACCGCGTGTGCCGAGGTTCCAGTATTGATATTGGGCGTCTACCTTGAGGGCGAATCGCCGTGTCAGATCGATGTCTACCCCTCCACCAAAGTCGTAGATGGTGGAGTTGTCGTTTGCGTACACACTGCCGTCCGGATTGACGGTTGGATAGTCGAAGGTGATGATGCCGTAGCCGATCATCAGGTCCGCGTAAGGGTGATAACGGCGGAACTGCCGGGCGATCTTTAAACCGCCTGCAAAGTCTTTTTCGCCGACCCGGTTGCCGGTGGCGCGGTTGTAGCGGACGTCGAGCGAGGCGTCGAAGTGGCGCAGGTGATAAGTGAAGTCCCCGCCGACGACGAAGCCTTTGTCCTTGCTGTTGTAGTCGGTCTGCACTGCTGACGCGCCGGCAAAAATATCCACGGATTGCGAGCGGATTGCGGCGGCGGTAGCCTGACCGTGCGCGAAGTCAGCAAAGTAGAAGAAAAGCAAAAAGCAGAAGGCAAGGAACCCAACGCGCTTCAACGGTGAAACCAGCATATTGCCCATTCAGGTCCTCGATCAGGAGAAGGAGATAGGAGATGTTGGGGCAAGGCTGACGGCGGTGCGCCAACCTGACTCGTTGAGACGCAGGGAAGCTTCATGCGGATGGTCGGACCAGCAGGAAAACTTTTGCGCCGCGGCTAGGGCTCGAGGCGAAAGGTGTATTCCTCGATGACGGGATTGACCAGAACTTCACGCGCGATGCGGTCGACTTCAGTGTTCAGAGCGGACTCATCCGTGCTGGGATCAAGGGTGAGCAGGAAATATTTTCCCTGGCGGACGTCTGCGACGCCCTGGTAATTCATGCGGCGGAGTGCGTCCGCGACCGTCTTGCCCTGGGCGTCCAGAACGGTGCGTTTCAGGGTGACGTAGACGTGAGCCTTCATGGAGGTGATTATACTGACAGCAGCCAAAGTTGACCGCTTGCGCGGTGTGCGAAAAAAAATCAAACCAACGAGAAGAGATGCCAGAATTTATGCCGAACTACCTGGAATTGCCCGTCGGACCAAAAAGCCCCGAGGTGGTCAATGTGGTCATCGAGATCCCCGCAGAGGGTGTGAACAAGTACGAGTATGACAAAGATCTGCACGTGTTCCGGCTGGACCGGAATCTGTACTCGCCCGTGCATTACCCGGGGGATTATGGCTTTATCCCGAGCACGCTCGGCAGCGACGGCGACCCTTTGGACGTGCTGGTGCTGGTGGATTCGGCCAGCTTTGTGGGCTGCGTGATGGAGGTTCGTCCGATTGGTCTGCTGGAGATGATGGACCAGGGCCTGGGCGATGAGAAAGTGCTGTGCGTCGGCACGGGCAACCCGCGGTACAAGGATGTGTGGAACTTTACGGAGATCTACCCGCACATGCTGAAGGAGATCACGCACTTCTTCGCGATCTACAAGGATCTGGAAGGCAAGCGCGTGGAAGTGAAGGGCTGGCGCGATGCGGCGTTTGCGCGGAACAAGGTGGTTGAGGCGCAGGCTCGGTTTATCGCCAATAAGGAAAACCCGGAAGAGAAACCGGTTCCGCAGAATTAAGGGCAAACGTCTGAGTAGCAACCGAGGGGACACTTTAGAGTGTCCCCTCCGCTTTTATCGGAGTGCGGGCGTATGGTGGTCGTGCTTCAATCTAGAGCTGGCAAGTCGCGGCCGCGAAAAGGTGCGTTGGAAGACGCACGTAGTATATCGATACGAGGTATCAGCGGTGAGGAAGATATGCGGATCAGCCAAAAAGTGACCCTGGTCTTAGTTGTCGGTTGCGTCAGTTTCTCGCTGAGTGGCTGTATAGAGTCGACCTTTGATTTAGCCAATGGATCAAGATTGCCTGGATGGTATACGCCTCCGCCTGGCCTCACGCGGGCAGATATCTCGGTAACACTCGACTACATGACTTAGGGAAAAGACGTCTTCACCTATCGGGACAGCCACGGAAAGAAGCTGTCGGTTATGTATGCGCAGAGAGAATTCTGGCTCCTTGGCACTCCCTATCACGTACTGACCGTGGACGGCATCACAGAAGTGGTCAGACTACGCCCCTACGAGGACCATCAGAATATGGTCCAGAATGATCATATTGTTGCACTTCTATATTTAGTCGATGATCCCGCTATTAAGAAGGAAGTGCTGGAAGCCCAGGCACGGTATATCAAGGAAAAGGAAAATCAGGAAGAGAAGCCGGTTCCGCATAATTAGCGTCGACTGCAGATCCCCTTCGGGGATGACCAAGATAAAAAGCACTCTTGGTTGAGGGTGCTTTTTGTTTTATGCCAATCGCCTGGCGAGCCAGTAGAAAGCCGGGCCGCAGGCTGCTATGATCGCGGCAAAGAGCAAGGCGGAGATGCTGCCGACCCGCTCTGAGCGGGCGGTGTACATGGCGATGACGATGAGTACCGTGGGGCCTATGCCGGCGAGGATTGCGCCGACGAGGCCGCCGGGGACGCGGAAGGGGCGGGGCATGTCCGGGGCTCGCAGGCGCAGGACGATTAGGGCGACAAACTCAAGGATCAGCGACGCTCCGTACAGGACCAGGTCGATCGAGATGAGCTTGGCAAAGGGCAGCCGGAGCGCCAGGGCCCACGCGATGGTGAGGACGGCGATTGAAACCCAGGGGGCGCCGGCGGCGTTGGTGCGGGTGAATGCGCGGGGAAGCAGGCGGTCCTCGGCGAGTGCGTAGGGCAGGCGCGTGATGGACATGGTGAGCGCGTTGAACATGCCGATGCCTGAGATCGTGCCGCCGATTACGACCGCGAGTGCAAGCCCTGGGCCGCCGAGCGTGCGGGCTGCGTCGGCCCAGGCTCCGGTCGAGAACGTTTCAGCCGGAATGCCTGCGATAGCGACTGCGGCGAGCGGCAGGATGTACGTGACGGCGACGAGCGCGGCCGAAATCAGCATGGCGCGGGGGTAGGTGCGCTGCGGATTATCGACTTCCTGCGCGACCGTGCTGGCGTTGTCCCAGCCCATGTAGTTCCACATGCAGACAGAAAGCGCGGCGAAGAGATCTGGCTGCGCGATGGGGCGTGCGAGGGCTGCGAGGCCTCCATTATGCGCTTGGAGCAAACCGAAGATGATCAGGACGGCGAAAGGCGAGAGCATCGCCACGAAGAGCCAGACCGAACTGCCGCCGACTGCTTTGGCTCCGCGCAGATTCCACAGCGCGCACAGCAGTACGACGGCTAGCGCCCAAAGGGTGCCCTTGTAGCCGGCGGTCCAGGTAGGGGCGATGCGCGTGAGGTAGAGCACGAACGTAACGGGGTACAGTGCCATGTCAAACACGCTGGCGGCGAGCGATAACCACGCTTCCTGAAAGCCCCAGAAGCCGCCAAGCGCGCGTCGAACCCAGATGTAGAAGCCACCTTCTTCCGGGATGGAGCTGGCGAGCTCGCCCACCATGAGCGAAGTGGGTAGCGACCAGATTAGCGGGACGAGCAGCAGCAGCAGGAGTGCGCGGCCGTAGCCGGCTTTGCCGATGATGTCTTCCAGGCCGTAGGGGCCGCCGGCAACCATGAAGTAGGTCGCGCCGATGAGAGGGAGCATGCGCATCTTTTTGCGCTTGGCGAGTTGGGTGATTCTGGGTGCCTCCGGGATGTGTGGGATAGCGACTAGTTTATTGTGAATCTGGGGCTGTGCGGGGTATTTGTGGCGGGGCTAAATCCACCTCTCAGAATCGAGAGGTGGGGCACCCGGGTCCTTGTTATTCTGGACCTGAGGAATTACTGACAATGTCGAGCCAGCCCCTTCCAATTGCGATCTATTTTGAGCAGCCCAACTGGTTCAAGCCGTTGTTTGCGGAGCTCGACAAGCGCGGCGTGCCGTATGTGAAGCTGGACGCGGTGACGCACTCGTTTGACCCTTCAGACCGGCCGGAAGAGATGTACTCGCTGGTGTTCAATCGCATGAGCCCGAGCGCGTGGAATCGGGGCCACGGCGATCAGATTTTCTACACGCTGGGCTACCTGGAGCACCTGGAAGCGCGCGGCGTAAAGGTGATCAACGGGCTCAAGGCTTATCGCTCGGAACTTTCGAAGGCGGGGCAATTGGCGCTGATGGAAGAGCTCGGATTGCCGTACCCCAAGGCGCGTGTGATTCACCGTGCGTCTCAGGCTCCGGCGGCTGCTGAAGGGCTGCGTTTCCCTATTGTGGTAAAGCCCAACATCGGTGGGTCGGGGTCGGGCGTCAAGCGCTTCGATCACCCGTCACAGCTTGCGGCTGCGGCAGCGCTGCCGGAAGGCGATGCGGACGCGCTGGTGCTGGGCATGGATTCGGTTGGGCTGGTGCAGGAATTTGTGCCGGCTGAAGGGTCCTACATCGTGCGGGTGGAAGTGCTGAATGGCAAGTACCTCTATGCGATCAAGGTGCACATCACGGGGGAGACGTTTGACCTTTGCCCGGCAGACATTTGCCGGACATCTTCGGGTGTCGACCTGAACCGTGCCGCGTGCGCGATCGATGCGCCGAAGAGCGGGATTACGGTGGAAGCATTTACGCCGCCTGACGAGGCGATCGAGGATGTCGAGCGCATCATGGAAGCCTCTGGAATCGACATTGGCGGCGTGGAGTACATGGTCGATTCACGCGATGGCAAGCGCTATTACTACGACAACAATGCGCTCTCAAACTTTGTCGCGGACGGCAAAAACGTGATCGGCTTTGACCCGTTTGAGAAGCTGGTGGACTGGCTGGAAGCGGCAGCAGGCGTGGAAGCTGCGCTCGCGGGAGCTCGCTGATGCGGTATGGATTTTGGCTGCCGGTGTTTGGTGGATGGCTTCGCAATCTGGACGATGAGCAGATGGAGACGAGTTTCGAGTACTGCAGCCGGCTGTGCCAACGCGCGGAGCAGATTGGCTACGACCTGACGTTGATTGCGGAACTGAATCTGAATGACATCAAGGGGGTCGAGGCACCGTCGCTTGATGCCTGGTCGACCGCTGCTGCGCTGGCTGCGGTGACGAAAAAGCTGGAACTGATGGTGGCTGTTCGGCCCACGTTTCATAGCCCCGCGCTGCTGGCGAAGCAGGCTGCGAACATCGATCGAATTAGCGGTGGCCGGCTGACGCTGAATGTCGTTTCAAGCTGGTGGCGGGACGAAGCGACGAAGTACGGCGTCGTCTTTGACGAGCATGATCAGCGGTACGCGCGGACAAGCGAGTGGATCGACGTAGTCGACGGCTGCTGGCGCGAGCAGGGCTTTACGCACCGGGGGCCGCTTTACGACGTGAAGCAGAATGTACTCTCGCCGAAGCCGGTAGCGGGGCGGCGTTTGAGCGGGACTCCGGCGGCGCCGCCTACCCCCGGCGGGCGCCCAACGTTTTATGCCGGTGGGGAATCGGACACAGCAAAAAACCTGATCGCCGCCAAGTGCGACGCGTACCTGATGCACGGGGATCCACCGGAGATCGTCGGTGCCAAGATTGCAGATATGCGGGCGCGGCGGGAGAAGCTCGGCCTGGGCCCAATGAGCTTTGGCGTGGCCGGGTATGCGGTTGTGCGTGACTCGGATGACGAGGCGACGGCCGAGGTGAAACGCATCACGGACGTGAAATCTTCGGCGCGCGGCTATGCGAACTACCAGCAATGGATCACGGGGTCGAAGCTTGAGCAGAAGGTTTCGCTCGAGGATTATTCGGTGTCCAACCGAGGGCTGCGGGCTGGCTTTGTCGGCACGCCGGAAGCGGTGAAGGAGCGGCTGGAAGAGTTTGCGGTAGTCGGGGTGGACCTGGTTCTGCTGCAATCCAGCCCGCAGGCGGAGGAGATGGAGCGGTTTGCCGCGCAGGTAATCCACGGCTGACGTGTTTCGTCGTCCTCAGTTATAATTTTGGAATTAGTGTAATACCGCTGGAGAGTTGGCCGAGTGGCTGAAGGCGCCGGTTTGCTAAACCGTTATACGGCGAAAGCTGTATCGGGGGTTCGAATCCCCCACTCTCCGCCACAACCCTGTTTTAGGACTTCCGAGAACATCCTGAGAATCCTCCCAAACCCCAGCAAACGCTGGGGTTTTGTGTTTATACCGTCCAGGGACGTACTATGGAAGCCACAGTCCAGTGGGGGTGCTTTTGGGGGTATCTTCATTTTGGGCTGGGGGTAGATTGCAAAATTCAGGTCTGGAGCCACCACGATGCCACTCACCGACACAGAGATCAGGCGAGCCCAGCCTCAAGCGAAGTCTTACCGATTGGCCGATTCCGGTGGCCTATCTCTGGAGGTTTCCCCGGCAGGCGGGAAGTTGTTCCGTTGGAAGTACCGTTTTGAGCGCAAAGAGAAGCTCATGGCACTTGGAAAGTACCCCCAGGTGTCGCTGGCGGTTGCCAGGAAGCGACACGCGAGCGGCCGTGAGCTCCTCGCCGCGGGAATCGACCCGAGCGCCCAACGGAAGAGCGAGAAGACCGTGCAGAAGGATATAGTAGAAAAGTCTTTCGCGACTATCGCTGGGAAGTGGCTCGAGCATTGGAAGGACGACAAGTCTCCTCGCCACGTTGATTCAACTGGCCGACGCTTGGCCACAAACATTCTGCCGAGCCTGGGTTCTTTGCAGATGGCCGACATCAGGGCCCCCCACATCGTGGCAATGGCCCAGACGATTGAAGCCCGAGGCGCCAGGGATGTCGCGAAGCGTGCGCTTGAGACGACCAATCAGATCTTTCGCTTCGCCATCGCCCATGGGTTGACCGACCGCAACCCTGCTGCCGAGATCAGACCGAGAGATATTTTGAAGCCTTCGCCGAAGACAAATTATTCACGCATCGATGAGAAGGACCTACCTGAGCTCCTGAGGAAGATTGAGTTTTACCAAGGTACCCACGTGACTCGCGTTGCGCTCAAGCTTATGAGCCTGACGTTCGTCCGTACAGGGGAACTCATCGGAGCAAAGTGGAGCGAGTTCGATTTGGAAGTAGGTCGCTGGACGATTCCCGCTGAGCGCATGAAGATGCGTTCGCTCCACATCGTTCCCCTCGCGAGGCAGACGCGGGAACTCCTCGGCATGCTGTGCGAACTGACAGGCCACAGTGAGTATCTGTTCCCTGGTGATCGCACCCCTCTAAAGCCAATGAGCAACATGACCATCTTGAAAGCGCTTGATCGGATGGGCTACAAGGGGCGAATGACGGGCCACGGCTTCCGCGGGCTTGCTTCAACTATGCTGCATGAGCGCGAGTACCCGCAGGAGCATATCGAATTGCAGCTTGCTCATGCTCGTCGCAATACAGTGGCCGCTGCTTACAACCACGCTCAACATCTGACCGCACGAACGAAGATGATGCAGGAATGGGCTGACATCTTGGAACAGGCGCAGCGCGGCGCCAAGGTGCTACCTTTTCGGGAAGATGCAGCCTGATCGGTTTGCGCTTTGAGGACCTTAGACTACGAGGACGACCGGCCCTACAAAGGCTAATGAACCCAAAGTCACTGGAACACATTTGTCGGACTGAGTATCCATTGCGAGCTGAGTCAAGCAATACATTGGCATGTTCCCGTCATGTAAAGTTTCCGGGCGGATTGCTTCCGATATTGCGACATCCCGGTACTAATCCGGCGTCAGTGAGCGCATTGGCATTTTGTCACTAGCGGAGAGAAAAGCTGCTGCCTTCGCAGAATGATGGTGCAAAGCGCATTTGAACTAAGCCGGTAACGGGGCAGATGCTGTAGTACCTGCGGTTTGGCTGGGGATCGCTTTCGTATAACCTCCAGCGTCATCTTGACCGCCGTTTGTCGTGGCAGCTACTGCACCGTCTTGTCGTCGCCGTTGGCCTCGGCAAAGTGAGGAGGTGTGCCTGAAGGGAGGTGCAGCTGTCCGGAAGAGCCGGTGCCGAAGGCCCCTCCGCAAGCCATAGGATGTTTTCTGGACAGAAGGCTGCGAGATCTTTCGAATGAAATGATCTCAGGTCGGTAGTTCTCGGCTGCTCTTTGACATGAGTTGGCTTCGATCAGGGCGTCGCCGTGGGGCAGAAGCCCCCCCCTTTGCCTAACGAATTGATAAGATTGTGCAGCGGAGTATCGGAGCGCGAATGAGCAGATTTGACGAAAATCATCTTGAAGGCGAAGACCCAGAAGTTCTAGTTGACGAAGATTCTGAGGATTCGGCGACGACGATCACGCAGCCCTTCGATCCAGCAAAGATCCGGGTTGAGACCAAACAACTGTCGTTAGACACCCTTCTGTCTCGAATCGACAACAACGAAATCATCCTTCAGCCCGACTTCCAGAGAAAAGAAGTGTGGAAAGAAGACGCTCGTAGCCGGTTGATTGAGTCGATCCTAATCAGAATCCCGCTTCCAGCCTTTTATATGGATGCTACGGATGATGAGAAGTGGCTGGTGGTCGACGGACAGCAGCGGCTTAGCACGCTTCGGGATTTTGTTCTTAAACAGTCGCTTCATCTCCAAGGGCTCGAATTTCTCAGCGAGTTTAGTGGCTTCTCATTCGGTCGCCTTCCGAGGCAATTCCAGCGACGGATTCGAGAGACCAACGTTACTGTTTACCTCATCGAGAAGGGGACTCCGAGTGCCGTAAAGATCAACATCTTTAAGCGGATTAATACGGGTGGTCTGCCTCTTTCCCCCCAGGAGATCCGCCACGCACTAAATGGCGCACCTGTAACAGATATGCTACGCCAGCTTGCCTCTTCTACCGAATTTATAAAGGCGACTAGAGGAAAAATCCCAACCGACCGTATGGCAGATCGAGAATACGTTGCCCGATTTTTTGCGTTCCTGCTAACGGACCCGACGAGCTATACCGCTCAGGAGTTTGACTCATTTCTGAACGAAGCGATGAGCCGGATCAATAGTCTTTCGCAAAGCGAAAGAGAAGTATTATCGAATCGCTTCAAGCGCGCAATGAAAATTGCCCACGATCTTCTTGGAAAGCATGCATTCCGTAAGCGCTATATGCTTAACGACCGCCTAAAGCCAATCAATAAGGCGCTCTTCGAAGCCTGGAGCGTTAACCTTGAATCGCTCACTGATGCGCAGGTGGCAACGTTGAAGAAGCGCCAAAGCAAGCTCTGGACCGGGTTCATGGGGCTACTACAGGATAGAAAATTCGAACAAGCAATCTCGCAAGGTACTGGCGACATCAATCGCGTTAAGCTTCGCTTCCGGTCGATAAAGCGGCTCTTGCAGGACGTGCTCGCATGATCACGAATGTGACCTTAAGAAACTTCAAAGCTTTTCTTCTTCAAGAGTTTCCCCTCCGTAACCTCAATCTGATTACTGGCCTCAATGGTTCGGGAAAATCCTCTTTCATTCAGGCTTTACTCATGCTTCGACAGTCCTGGGACAAGCATCTCTTGCACGCCGGAGGAGTCGCTCTGAATGGAGAATATGTCAATCTGGGACGCTTCCAAGAAGTTCTGTTCGAAGCTGCAGAGGATGAGTCAATTGGCGTCACCATCGAGGAAGAAGGAAAGGGCAGGTTATCTTGGAAGATCAGTTTCAAGAACCGCGACGCTAGGACTGGATTGTCCGAGCTGAATCTGACCGCAGCTGCGGTCCTGCGAAGCCTGTTTGCGGATGGCTTCTGTTTCTTGTCAGCCGAAAGAAACGGCCCCCGGGTGCACTATGGGGTTCCCGATCGCGCTGTCCCAAGCGCTGGCCTAGGTATTCACGGAGAATGGGCTGTAAATCTGCTTCAGCTAAACGCGGAGACCTTGATTCAATGCGAGACCTGTAGTCACCCTCTCGCGCGTTCGTTGCAACTGCCGCATCAGGTTGAAGCATGGATGGGAGAGATTAGTCCGGGCGTGCAGCTGCATCTGAGCACAGAGCCTGCACTAGACCTTGTACAGGTTGCTTACTCGTTTGTCGCACGACGAAACACGTCAAGCAGGCATAGGCCGACGAACATCGGCTTTGGAATCTCCTATGTATTGCCGGTAGTGACGGCCATTCTCGCCGCTGGCCCTGGTGATCTCTTGATTATCGAGAGCCCCGAGGCACATCTGCATCCTCGCGGACAGAATAAGCTGGCGGAGCTATGCTGCAAAGCCGCAGAAGCCGGGGTCCAAGTTATTCTGGAGTCTCATAGCGATCACATCCTCAACGGAATCCGTGTGGGTGTGCATGACAATCTGATTGCCGCTGAACAGGTGCAGGTATTTTATTTCCGATGGGACCCGGACCAGCCATCGGGTGGCACGAACGTCAGCACAGTCCAAATTGATCCAGATGGACGAATCTCATATTGGCCGAATGGCTTCTTCGACGAGTTCGACCGCTCTCTCGAATCGCTGCTGGCCCCGAAAGTAGCGGTCCTTGAATGATCGAGCTAATCGTAAACGAACTGTCTTTCAGGAACCTCGAGTCTCCTGAAGAAAGCCTGGCTCCCAACGTTCATACGGCACGAGAATGGATGAGTTCTTTTGTACAGACGATACGAGTCGCATCCGTTCGCCGCTGGATTCAAGGCTTGAGAACGGATGAGATGTTTGTAAACGTTCAATTATGCGAAGGGTATAGCCTTCCCCACTGGCGGAACGATCAAGAAGTAAACAGAGACGAACGCGCGTTCTTCAGGAGAGTGGTCACTAATTATCCCTACTTGAACGGTGTGGAACCGGCGACGATCGACAAAGGCCACGGCCTCGATGCGGAATACCGAGGGATGCGCTGCTCTGGCTTACTTTCCGCTATATTGCTTGACGGCATGGGTATTAGTTTGAGATCAGCTGTGCCGTGGCACGCCTCTCAACTCACAATTCAGTTGAGTCGGCTAGATCCCAATGGTGCGATCGAAGCGAGCGAAGCGAAGCTGGTCCATGTGTCCTCACCAGAGCAATGGACAGACCACGCAGAATGGGTGAAGCAGAAGCTCGTAAGCCACCTCGGCAACGGGACAGAGGTCTTACGGATGGCGGGCGATATCTTCCCCCGACTTGAATTTTGTGGATCTTCGCGCAAACAGCTACAACGCTTGACAGGGGCAGAGCGATATTACACTTGGGTCATCGAGTCTCTCTTTACTGCGAATTTGGAATGTGAAAGGTGGGCCGAAGAGCCCTTTCCCCATCACTTGCTGCCAGGCCCGGCCTCAGGCGAGAGTCCCACTGTTCACCAAAATCCAGATTTACGGAAGGCCCGTATATTTGAAAAGTTGGATGGAACCAGACTCATGTTTGAATTTCACATGAAGAACATGGCAGAGAACCAACGGATTCACTATTTACCTGATCCCAAAAGACGGAAACTGATGATCGCTTATATCGGCGACCATCTCCCGCTTTGACCAACCATCAAGCAAAATTCTTCAAACTCCTTTCCGAGCTAAAGGCTAAGGTTTCCTACCACGGCGCAGCGAACGCTCAACTCGCGATAAGAGGCCGATGCACTCATGAATGTGGGTAGCATAGATCCCCATAAACGCCGCTCTCGCGAGCGGTGTGAATCACGACGAGTACGAATCGCCAAGAAGCAAGTTGGCGACCGCATGCCGCAGCATCTGCTGCGACTTGCATTATCTTTAACATCGTTAGAGATCGAGAAGAAACTCCGATGGTGTTCCGGCGGCGGAGAGGATCAGTCTGTCGCGGGCACGGGTGCATGCAACATAGAGAAGCTGTCGCTCCGAGTTGTAGACCTCTTCAAGTTCTGCTGGATCGCTGGCCTGCTCCAGGCGTGTGGGATCAGGGATCGCTGACTCATCACAGGCCATCACGACGACCGCGCGGAACTCGAGCCCTTTTGCCAAGTGCATCGTGCAGACTGGAAGCTTGCCGGCAGTTACTTCCATTTGCTTCTCGAGGCGTTTGCAACTGAGCCCAGCAAGTGCGGCAGCGCGCTCGGCGCGCCCAAGCTGCTCGGCGGACCGGACGAAGATCACCATCTCCTCCGGCCGCAGTCCCTCGTCGCAACGTGCCTTGAGCCATGCAGCTACGGCCTGTTGCTCGGCTGCTTCCGTCGGTTGGGTAATGATCTCCGGAGCCGGACCGTCGAAGACGGAGATCGTTCCCCGTCTTTCCTCGACGTTGCCATCGACGTCGGTAATCTCGCTTTCGAGCAGACGGTCGGCTTGTTGCCTAATCTGATGAGAGGTACGGTAGTTGACTCTCAGGTTTACCGAACGCCCTCGTACCTCTACACCGACCGACTTCCAGGAGAAGGGCTGTTGGAAAATTCTCTGTGCGGTGTCCCCAGCGAAGAAGAGCGTGTTAGGCCGGCCCCCGCTCAGAGCCGCGAGACAGCGAAGCTGCGCCTGGCTGATGTCCTGTGCTTCGTCGACAACCGCAAAGTCGAAAGGTGGCGCGGCGCCGTCAGCATAGAACTTAGCGAGCCGGGTGAAGATCTCGGACTCCGTCATTCCACCCTTGGCGCTGATTATCTGCAGCGTTCGAGCGAATACCATCCATAAGGCTTCGCGTTGCGTTTCGCGGAGCCTAGTCCGGCGCCCCAGGCGGGAGACATTCCGGTAGGCCTCCCACGACTTCACCTGCCAGGCATCCACCACCTGTTCCCATTCCGATTGCAGGAAGCGGTCTGAAAAGCTTGTCTGGCCAGTCTCCTGTGCAGATGTATGCAGCATCTGGCGGACAGTTGCCGGGTCTATGAGCCTGGCGGGGCCTTGCATCGCTGACAGGTTCGCGTCATATAGGCGGCGGGCGACCGCGGCGATCGGCAGCACCTCAATCTGCTCTCCCAGGCGTGGCCTATTCCCAATCAGCAGCCGCAGCTTGTTCTCCAGGGCAGCCGCGAGCACATCAGAGAACGTCGTGAGCAGCACGCGCGATGAGGGATGAGTTGCAGCCAGATGCACTGCGCGGTGCAGGGCGACCACAGTCTTGCCGGTGCCTGCGGAGCCGGTCACTCGTGCCGGGCCCGCAAAGGCGCGTTCCACCAGAGCGCGTTGCGCGGGATGGAGGAAGACTGCCCACTTCTCCCAAGGCGCGTCGAGTGCACGGGTCAACTCTTCCACGTTGCTGACCGTCCGGAAGCGGCGCTGCGCGTCCGGGTGGGCGAACGCTTTGGTCTCGTCCACTGGTTGCGAGAGATCCACCAATGGCGTCGCCGAGCTTTTCTCCGGTCGGACGCCAGTGGCGAGGCTCAGCACTGCCTCCCGTGCTTCCTCCGGCAGGTTGCCCACAACGTCTAGCACGGTCTCCTCAGTGGCCTGCCGTACGGCATCAAGCCAATCCTCGGGCACGCCGTGGCTTAGCAAGTCAGCGTCCGTCGCCGAACTGAGAAGGGGCAGGGGAGTTGGCCTCTTCGGAGACGACGCTTCTGACACGTAATTGCGGATGACGATCTGCTGCACTGTCTCGTGCAACACCACCATCTGGGCCGCTCCCGTGGTTGGGTGGAAGGATAGCTTGCGCCGCTCCGCCCAGGCGTATGCGGGATCGTGATGATCGACGTAGCAGAGCAGGCAGGATGAGGGCGTGCGATGGAGGATCAAACGCACGTCGTCATTGACGCGGGCGGACCAGAAGTTCTTATCCCGGGCACGGTCGAGCTTATGCATTTGCAGCCCCGGGTGCGCCGGGTTCATCTGCAACTCGATCGCTGCGATCTTGGCGGCGTTCTGCTCGCCTGGTTGCAGCCGGCCGAGACTTTCCTGAAAGGTGTTGGCAATGACGAACTGCATCAAGCTTCCTCTTCAGTACTTGGCACCGCGTTCAGAGATGGCGTTCCAGCGGGTGAGTTATAGCCGAACATCTGCACCCCAAACTGGAAGTTGCGGCAAGTCGTAAACTCGTCACCCAACTCCATCCAACCCTTTGGCAGACGATCGATGCGGAGAGCGATTGCATCACGAATCGTGAACGTAACGCCGTACATGGAGCCAATGCTCGCCACGGCACCGGGGTGCGGCCGGACTGCGAGGTGGACATTGGTCTCTGCGCGGTTCCCGCGGCCCCAAGCGAACAGGTAGAAGTAACGGAAGTCGTTGCGCAACTGATAGTCATCGCGGTCGACCATGCCTTTGTGGATCAGGTCCTCGCGTGGCCCTTTCAGGCACTCTAAACAATGCTTTGAAGGGTCGAAGTCGGTAACGTACTTTCCCCACATCTGAACGAATTGACCTGGATTCTTATCTAGTCCATGCACTTCGAGAATCATCGCAACTCCTTACTGAACGTTGAAGACCTTCATCACCTCGTCGCCCAGGTGGTTGATGACCTTGACGGCGATGCGGCCGCTGGCGGGTTTGGGGAAGGCGCGGGAGGTATCGCTGTGCAGCGTCTGCCAGGCTTCTTCGTTGATCTCTGCCTTAAGGGTGGTCTTTAGAGACTTGTAGGGGTCGTTGGCGCCCAGGAAGTAGGCTTGGCGAACGAAGAAGCTTTCCTCGTTGTAATCCGTGTCGACGAACCAGCAGGCGATCTCGTCGGGGTCGGAGCTCGTGACCTCGCCGGTGCCGGGGTGGAAGACATCCACGCCGTTCACTTTCACGCGGATCTCGCCGTTCTCCTGCGGGAGGATGTCGATGTCAGGCTCACCGAAGATGACGAACAGGTTGCCCTTGCCGGTGTTCTTCAGGTCCTCGGCCATGTGAAGGTCGGCGTTCATGCGGGCCTTCAGGACGGGGATGCGACCGAGCTTGTTGAACTCCGCGGACTGCGCGTCAAAGTTGAAGGCGCAGGCGATCAGCACGTCGAAAGCGGCGTCGCCGGCCTCGCGCGCGGCGGAGACCAGGTCCGGGCGGGAGACGGTGCCGAACTCAGGCCCGATGAGCACGGCGGCGCGGCGTTCCTGGCCGTCGAGGTCCGTGTAGCGGCCTTCCGCGCAGACCAGCCGGCCCGGCCATGGGACGAGTGACGAGAAGGTGATGCGGGCGTTGCGGTCCGCCTGCTGGACTCCGCTGGTCTTCAAGTTGTCCAGGATCACCTGGACGAAGTTGGCGGCGTCGCGCGGGTCGTCGTCGTTGTTGTTGGCAGGGTTGAAGCCGTCGGCCTCATCCATGGCGAGGATGCGGTGGGGAGAGAGGCTTTCAACGGTGAAGGGGCCGGCGACCCGGACTTTGGACTTGTCTTCGTAGGGTTTGTCGTAGAGGTTTTCGAACTCGGCTTTGGCGGCGATGGAGGCGTCAATGGCGCGCTGGCGGGCGATGCGGGCCTGCCACCAGTCGGCGTGCGTGGCTTTTGCCTCCTTGCTCCAGGCATCGGCTGTTTCGCGGGGAATCTCCCACTCCTGCCAGCTTTGCTTCAGCAGCGTGTTTAGCTTTTCGCGGAGCGGGTCCAGGGTCTTCTGGGCGTCTTCCCACAGGACGTCGATCTCGGCGTTGTTGGCGATAGATTTGAGCGTGATGTGAGGGACGCGCTCGTAGACGAAGCCCTGGACGATGTCGCCGCGGGTGGGGGTGCCGGAGGGGATGCGGCCCTGGAGCTGGGCCTCCTTGCGCTGGCCTTCGGGTGAGTCGGCTAGGAGATAGAAGGGATAGCGCGCTCCCATGACGCGGGCCCGGGCAAGCGCGAGCGCTACGCGGGAGGTGTCGATTGTGATCCAGCGGCGACCCCACTGCTCGGCAACGTAGGCAGTGCTGCCTGAGCCGCAGGTTGGGTCTAGAACAAGGTCGCCGGGGTCGGTGGCCATGAGGATACAGCGTTGAATGACCCTTACATTCGTCTGCACAACATAGACTTTGTCAGCTCCAACAGTTCCACCGGTGTCCTCCCATGAACTATTCATAGGGAAATAAGGTGACTCGTCAAAGTACCGGACGAGGCTGAGTGAGCCACCACCTCCGTGAAGCCGGTTTGCCTTCGCTGCACGAAGCAGGCCCGCCTCGGTCGTGCTCCACCCTCGTGTCCCTGACGGCTTGAATCGCTTGCCTTGGTAGGTGAAAACATAACCCATCGCGGAGTCCTCGCCCGCTTCCCGTCCCTGACGCTGGGATGTTGTGTCTCCCATCCTCGCAACACGCACGTCGGAATCGATGAGCTTGCCGCCGCTGGCCAGAAACACGGGGAGCGATTGCCGCTTCAAACTTTTCTCGACAGTGTTCCATGGGCCACTGTCATCGACGTTGAATCCACGTGCAAGAAAGAGACTGTTAAATTTTGCGTTGCTTGCGTTCTTTGCGTACCAGAGGACATAGTTCTTTGGATTGGAAAGATATTCCGAAGTTGACCCAGAAGTGGTATGGAAGCCTATTTGCGTAACAAAGTTTCTGTCACCGAAGACTTCATCCAACACGGCTCGGACCCGGTGGACATTCTCCTCGCCAATTTGTAAAAAGAGAGATCCCGAAGGGGTCAGCAAATCTCGACAAGCCTCAAGCCGATCGCGCAAGTAGGTGAGATATGAATGAATACCGTCACGCCAAGTATCTCTAAATGCTTTCACCTGTTCGGGCTCTCTGGTGATGTGACTCATTTTTCCATCGGTGACCGTGCGGCTGGTGGTGGACCACTGGAAGTTGGAGTTGAACTTAATACCGTAGGGCGGGTCAAAGTAGATGCACTGGACCTTGCCGCGCAGGCCTTCGCGCTCGGCGAGTGAGGCCATGACCTGCAGGCTGTCACCCAGAATCATGCGGTTGGACCAGTGCTGTTCATGCTGGTAGAACTCGGTGCGGGCGTCGGTGTTGGGCAAGCCGTTGAAGTCGGCGAACATGTCGATTTGCTGCTCGCCGCGGGCGCCCTGGCCGGGATCGGCGGCGGCGGCGGCGCGGGCCTGCTCGGTCTGACGCTTCAGGTCATCGATCAGGGCTTTGGGGTGGACCTTCTCCTGGATGTAGAGGGGAGGCGCGGGCACGACCAGAGGCTGCTCGGCATCCATGTCGTCGTCTGGATACTTGCTACGCCAGATCAGTTGCGGGTCTAGGTCACGGTTACGCCGCTCATACGCAACACGGATGGGCCGCTGCTCGTCTTCGCGCATGACGGACTGGAACTCCGCGGTGGGAATGTTTCTGCGGGTGGCGTCGTCGTGCAGGAGGGTGGTGACGGTCTTCTCTGATTTCGGTGCCATACGTTTGTGTTCCCTTTACTGGGGCGGGAGCGCCGGGGCGTCCAGCACGTCCGCAATCATCTGGTTGAACTGCGCTTCGACCCGCTGCTTGAACTCTTCCTCAATGGCATAGGCGGAGGTGAACTCCGCAAAGGCCCAGCGTCCATGGCGTCCGCTGTGATTCACGCCCGGCACCCAGTAGGTCTCCATGGTGGTCTTCTTGTCTTTGGCGTCTTCGTCGCGAAAACCTTTGATCTCGACCACGAGGTTGAGCAGATCGTCGCCGTGCCCGTCGTCCAGGCGCACGATGAAGTCCGGCCGGTACATGCGTCCGGCGGCACCGGTCCGGTAGGGAACTTCAAAAACCAGCGCATGGTTTTTCACATAGCTGCGCACACGCGGGTGAGCCTCGGCAACCCGACAGAACTCGCCCTCCCAGCCGCTGTCCAGAATGACCCAGTTGATGTGGCAGCGATCCGCGGCGGTCTGCCAGCGCTCGATCTTGGTGGTGGTGAAGTTGACGTGGCGCGTGGAGCCCTCCGGATTGTAGGGGTCCAGAATGGCGCGAATGCTGGTCTTGCCGATCATGCGGCGGGTGATGGCGGCGGTGATGCGCCCGGAGGCGCGGTCGAGAAGGCGGGGGTCCAGCAACTGCGCCGGCTGCGTACCGCCGACGCACTGCAGGTAGCCGTCCAGCCACTGGCGGGCGATGCGCTTGAGGTCCGGGAAGACGTGGGAGCCGGGCTGCTCGATCTGCGCGTCTCGCCAGGAGGTGCGGAGCATGTGGGCGGCGAGCTCAAAAACCAGAGTAGAGTAGCGGGCCTCGCGCAGATGCTTCACGCCAAGGTTGATCCCAGCGCCGACGATGCCCTCGACCCGGGTGTCCGTAGGACCCACCTCGTCCGGGCTGAGGACGTAGATGGAGTCGTTGTCGAAAGTCGCTTCGAGACGCTCTGTGGGCATTTCCACCCGGTAGCCCTGCACGCGAGGGAAGCGAATCTCGAGCGCTTCCCGCTCCTTGATCGCCTTGACCTGGATGACCTCCCGCGGCGCCTGCGCGGGTGCGATGACGGGCTTGGCGGTGAAGTCGAAGGGGATGCCGAGGACGTCGGCGTACTCGACGCCGAAGTGACCCTTTTCCTCGCCCTCCTCGATAAGGTCATAGGAGCGCCGGCGGAGGGCACGGCCGATGACCTGCTCGCACAGAAGCTGGGTGCCGAAGGCGCGCACGCCGAGCACGTGGGTGACAGTGTTGGTATCCCAGCCTTCGGTCAGCATGGATACTGAGACGACGCAGCGCACAGATTCGCCCAGCAGGCCCTTGCGCCCTACGGTGTTCATGACTTCGCGAAGAAGGTCTACGTCGGTGATGGATGCGGCCTTGTCGTGCTCGCCGCGGGCCTTGAGGTCGCTGCGGAATTGCTCGACTTCTGCCGCGGCGGCCTTGCGGAAGTTGTCGTCCAGGTCGCCGCCGGCTTCGAGTTGTGCGCTGTCGATGAGCAAGGTCTTTGGCCGGGAGAGAGGATTGCCATGTTCGTCGTCGTTGCGGAACAAGGGCAGCTTGCCTGGCACACGCACGGTGCCGTCCGGGGTGGTGCGGTCATAGCCAGAGATGAAGTCGTAGACGAGCTTGGACGTCGACGTATTGTTGCAGACGATGATGAAGCAGGGCGGGACAGGCAGCCCACGCTGCTCCCAGAGCTCGAAAGTCTCCTGGTAGTGGCCGTAGAGGGCTTCGAGGGCAGTCTTCAGCTTTAGTGGTAGGCTGGCGGGGTCCAGCAGCCCGGCTTTGTCGGCACCCTTCTTCGGCATGTCCTTGCGTATGTTCTCCCACAGATTGCGGAAGATGGGCACGTCGGCGTTGGGAATATTGTCTGCGACAGGTACACGCGGCAGCTTGACGATGCCGCACTCGATCGCGTCCATGAGGGAGAAGTCACTCATGGTCCAGGGGAAGAGCGTTCCCTCTGCGTAGCCGGAGCCACGCAGGAAGAAGGGAGTGGCCGAGAGATCGAGAACGCGGGAGATGCCGATCTTGCGCTTGACGGCCTCCAAGCCGGAGATCCACATGCGCGCGGCCTCTTCGTTCTCCTTCGCTTCGGCCTTGTCCTCTGAGGCGATGTCCGGCTCGTCGGAGTCGCCTTCCTTGTGGCGGTAGCAGTGATGCGCTTCGTCGTTGATAACAAGGATGTTTTTCATGCCCATGAGTGCTGGCATGACTCGTTGCAACATCTGCCCTTCGGTCTCGAGGGTGTCGAGTGGATCGCCGCGGCCCTGGACCAGTCGACGGGTACCCTTCGAGACTTCCAGGCGTTCACGCAGCTTGAATTTGTGGAAGTTCTCGACGATCACCACAGCCCGCTGCATGTCCTGCAGCATGTCCTGGGGGACGAGGGATCGCTCCCTGTAGTAGTTGTAGGGGTCATTCGGCTTCAGGACATTCAGGCGATCGCGGATGGTCAGGCCCGGAGCTACGACCAGAAAGCCCTTGCTGAAGTTGCTGCCAGGTCGTCGAACGGCGTTTACGGTCTGCCAGGCGATGATCATGGCCATGACGGTAGTCTTGCCAGCGCCTGTGGCTAGCTTCAAGGCGAGACGAAGCAGTTCAGGATTGGCTTTCCTATTTGCATCGACGAGGTGGGTAAGGTACTTCTTCTTCCAACTGTCACGCTTTGGTGCAACTTCCGTAAGCCAGATCGTGGTCTCGACCGCTTCTACCTGGCAGAAGAAGGGACGCACGCCGGTGAAGTCGTAGTTGCGCCAGTGATCGAGGAGGCGAGCGGTTTCAGGGGAGACGTTCCAATCAGACGGACTGGGCAGACTGCGCCAGGCATCAACTTCAGCACGGAGATCATTGATGAGAGAGGAGGCATATTGCTGCTCCTCGGTGCTGATTCCATCATCGCGGTGGAGCGCCAGTGCCCCTTGCAGCCCTTGTCCCTTGCGCTTTCGCGGCTTGGGAATGGGAGTGATGAACTCCGCCGGTCTCCGCGACGCGCTTATCTGCTGTGTTGGCTGACCATCTTTGTCTAGCTCCCAATGCAGACGCGGCTGTTCGTAGGGGCCGTTGAGGATGGGACGTTCAAAAAACGAGAGCTCTGCAGCCACGGAGGTCCTTCTTTTGCGATAAGTGCGATAGGAGATATTCTGTCACACTCTGCGCGCCCCTCATGAGCATCAAGAGTTCAGCGGCACGTATGGCTGTTTGGGATCGCTAGTTCTGCAATCGGAGATCTGCGGGACTTCCCAACCCTTCAAAGGACAACCTCACCGATGGCATCCCTCTCGGATGCGGCGGACACTCTCCTCCGCAAGCCGCATCATCTCAGCCCTACGCCCTCGTGCGGCTCGTTTCTGTACGGTATTCCTCAGTACTGGGGGTTTTTGAGCTTCAACTTCGGGTACTGCGGGATTCTGCCACTTTTCACTTATTTCACCTGCGGAAAGGACCACACCTTGACCCTCCTTTGAGAGTTGCGGGAGTAAGGCTCCTTTACGATCGATAGCCGCGTCCAAAAAGACCCTCAGAAGGCCTCCTTTATTTTGAACGATGCGCTTAGTTTTGTTGAAGATAGAGCAATTGAGCTCGTAGCGGGAATGGCGTCCTCGGCCGCCGCCAGGGTTGACTCTTATGGCGTCTTCCTTAGTGAGTTCTTTGAGGACACGCTTCAGCCGTTTATGCGGTACACGAGATAAGACCGCCAACGCCTTCAGGCTCATACCGATCACGACACCATCTTCGTCAGAGTGCCATGCTAATCCTGTCAGAACTGCCAGTTGAGTCGGCGTGAAGGGATGGGGGGAGAACAAAACACGTTGCGCCATGAGGGAACTCATCAACTCACCTCTTTTCCTGAGGTTGAGACTGGAAGGCGACTGATATTGTCACGGAGAACCAGAGTCTTGCCGTGACTCCTTCCCTTAACGTGTCCGGGCACGTAGGGGTTGTCCTCAGCGGCTTTCACCAAATCCGTCGGGCCTTTGTAGTTCATTCGGTCGAGATTGCCAATCATGTACTCGAAGTTTGGATGTGCCGCCAGCTTCGCGATGTAGTGTGCTGCGCTTCCGAAAGGATCGTAGAGATTGATCTTGCTGTTCCCTGAAGTGCTTGACCAGAGACTTCGAGCGCACTCCAAGAACGCTGTCGTGGATTGCTGTGGACAAGCTGCTAAGAAGTGCAGGTGGAGGGGTATGGACGGGTAGCCGCACCCTGAGGTGCGGCGTTCGATTGCAGCGACGTAAGGAATCCAGGCTTTCACATTTGCCCCCAGCTCGCGGACGTATCTCTTCATCACATGGGGAGCTTCCGCAGCGCTCACTCGACGTTTGAAGGTTCCGCAACCGAAAATCGACCAGTCATAGCCCGCGAAAAAATCTCCGTACTGCTGACATGTCATGTTGAACTGAGACAGTTTACGACCATTCACGATTAGCCTCCTCGCTCAGAAAACGGATTTTGAAGACAGAGAACGATCCAAGGACCGGTACTGGCTCTTGGGAGGTTTCCTGTTTGTGGAAGTTGGTGGCGCCGCGTGAGCGCGGAAAATGTCGCCACCGTTTTGCCGGTGTGAAAAGAATGATTGCTAGGCCTACTGGGTCGACTTGGTGCTCAAGGACGCAAGCCACTCGTCGATCTCAGTTTGGCGCCATCCGACGGCCCGAGTAAGCGTGCCGCCGAGCGAGACGGGCCGGGGGAAAATGCCTTGGGCAATACGAAGGTAGATCGAGCTCCTGGACAAACCAGTGCAGGCGGAGACTTGTGGAAGTCTAAGGATGGCTTGGGTCATTGTGGGATTCTCCTCTGCTTCACTACACACCATTCGCGCCGCCCACTTTTATGCCGAAGTTTTTAATCTTTGCCAAAATCTACTGTCGTTGATCCATGCTGTGCAATCTCCGAAGCGATTTGCTCTTCCAGCCAGCGCATCACTCTTAGTCCGTCTTCAGCCCTGGCTAGCAAACCGAAGGCCCGCTTTTGCACTCCTGATCGCACCGTCTGATCGCGTGCCGGATTCTCAAGTCCCAGGAAGTTAGCAAGCTCCATGCTCGTCAGCCGGACCTGATTCTCGCTGGCACTTATCAAGAGATCCATGCAAGGAAGCAGACCCGTTTGTGCGAAGGATTCTAAGTTGTACTCATGCTTGCCAGACATAACGAGGTCGTCCATCCACGTTGGGTCTCCGGTGCCCCCTCTTTTCCAGGCGTCGCGCCACCTTTGTCGAGCGTCTGTGAGCCATCGGTCAAATTCTTGGCGGATGTATCTGTCAGGATGTTCGAGATCCACCGTGAGCATCCCGAAGAACTGCTTATTCGCTAGACCCGTGCCGATCGCTTCGCTCATCCACTGACGATAGTTGGCTGCCTCCATTGGATTTGCTGAGTAGGCGTCAAACTCCTTACGTTTGACTCCTCGCAGTCTTAGCTCCCGACAGAAAAATCCTGCTGTGGCCATATCGGCATAGGTAAGATTGCGAACACCTTTCAATAGATTGCCCGTTGAAGAAGCGCCTGACAGCCGATCTGCTAAATCTCCATGTAGGAGTTGGAGGTCAGCGGATACGGGTTGTCGTTTGAGTTTCTTCCATGCGGACGTAGCCTGAGCCAGCAGGGCCTTTTCAATGACCGGGGGCGGAGCTACCGAAGTGCTGTCGGGCTCCGCGGCTTCGGATGCGAGCAAATCCGGGGAGATGTACATGAATAAGGCTTGGCGCAGCGCAATTTGCTGATACCACTGTAATGAGGTGAGGCTGAGGTCCTGATAGCGCTTGAGGTTGAACCATCCAAAGGGGTTTATTGACTTCTTGCTTGAATTCACTTTGTGCGCTACGCGGACCGGCATGTCGCATTTTCTCATCCACTGCGGGTGGCGTGGCATTCGCAAGCGGCCGGTCTCTAGAGTCTCTTGCTTATCGTCATCAGTCTCGGATGCGAGCTGCTTCATATTCTTCGAAAAGTGTGGCAAGATCAAAGCCAGCGTCGGCCGCCGCGACGGAGAACGCCGAATCTTGGAGCATGGATGCCGTTATGTCTTTGAAGATCAAAGACACGCTGATCTCCTGCAAATAGACGGTCGGCTCTCCGAAAGCCTATTCAATCTCTGCAGCGAGCCGTGCCATAAGCTGTGCCTCACTTTGCCGTGTGCCGAGAAATGCAATCCAACGATCTGGTACCTTCGCTGAGACGACTGGCAGCAGACGGACGACAACAGCTTCACAGTTGCGGCCGATCGTTTCCTGAAGCTTCTGTCTCGCTTCATCTTTGAACCGTTCAACTTGTACCCTCAGATCCATAAGCGCGGTCTCGAAGTCTGCACCACACTCATGACGAATGACTCGTCCGTAACGCCCCAGCGATGTGGTGTACTTGCGCTCGATCGCACCTCTCAGCTTGAGCAGATGATCTCCAGAAATCTCGTCCTCCTTGGAAATCAGTTGCAAGCTTGCACGCAGCAAATTTCGTGTCAAGACGTCGGCAGCCTGGGCTAAACCTAAGAGATCGGTTGGTACACGCGCCCGCATCCTGGTTAGAGCCGCGTTCTGCAGCCCGAATTCAACAAACTGGATGCGGGTGCTCAACACTAGAATCTTGCGTGCAAGATAGAAGGGCTGAGGGGGGCCCAACTGAAGGTTTTCCACGACCTCCGCAACATCTTCCGTCGTCAAGGTATGCAGTTGAGCATTTCGCGATGAGAGAATTTGGTCTTCCAGATCGGAAGCTGGTGACGGAGACAGTAGTATCTTCGAGCCTCGCTCCGTGGCTTCCCCAACCAGTCTTGGAGCGGGCGGGAAGAGGACGCGGTCGCCGTCAACATCGAGCACACAGAGCCGTAGACCCGATTGCCTATAGACCGATACGCTGAAGTCCACGGCAGTTCTCATAATCAGTTCGATCGCTGCATCCTCAGAGTATCCGAGCCGGCAGACGTTCAAATCCGCATCGAGAACGATCTCGACCTATTCCGGGCCTTTCCGCCGCCATATCGTAATGAGGGCTTCGGCTACAGCCTTAGAAACACCAGGGCCTATGAAGCGGAGGCGTGTCTTCGTTCTTCGGATAAAGGAGATGATCGCTTCGTCAGAGAGGTAACCCAAGTGGACTGTCGGAAATGACAGGCTGTTGTTGTTATCGATAGAGCTAGTCCTCCCACAACGGCGGTTTGGCTGACTGGCGTGTCCGCGTCGTCTTCTGCTTAGGATGTCTCAGTAGTGGCGAGACGGACGCGAATATCTGGCTGATGTGAACTATGCTTCACTTCAAGCTCGATCTTAGGGCCCTTCTGGCCGATGGCAACCGACATCTGCGTTTGGGTGTGCGAGCGGATTCGGTCCCGGAGAGCAGAGCGTGGGTGGACTCAGCAGCTACTCGCTGATCACTCCCAGTTGGCACGGGAGCACATCTCAGCAATAGAAACTGGCAGATCAGAGCCAGGCTTGCGAGCGCTCGAACGCATTGCAGTAGCGTTGGATACTACTTTGAAGGAACTCATCGGGCGTTGATCAGGGTGGATAGGTGTTGCGCCGCACCCGTGACCCGGGGGCACCATGCGGCCTTGGGGGTAGTTATGGGGGTATCTTTTAAATAGTGCATTGCTAAAGCGTTCATAGTAAACACTTTGCGAGTTTCATAAGAATCCCCCACTCGCCCGAGTATAGAACGGTTAGAGACAGCCACTTAGCATAGTGGCAGTCTTTTTTTGTTGATATGGATTTTTCACCCGTCGTGATCTGGACTGAGCTTCTATTCTCGTGCACTCATCGGACTGGCTCGCAAGAAGTCACCGCAGTCAGATTAGATTTAGTATGCGATTGCAGATCACGCACGGATCCTAAGGAGCATGGCGGTCTGTGGGGGCAGTACCACCTTGCCGGCGACCTCGGCCTGGGTTGCCGCTCTCTGGATTGGGCTTGCGCTTCGGCTTTCCAGGCTGGTCGACTGCAACAACACCACTTCGCTCACGCCACGGATCGGAAGCTGCAACGACCGGCCCGCTTCCTTATTGATCAGGGCCAGCAGGGTAGAGCCGTCGCCTGCGCGGGCTGCGTATACGGTTGCGTTTATGTCGCCGGCATCGAGCCGCACGGGCACCATCGCGGTCCCGGCAAAGGCTGCAGCAAACTTCATTCCATAGCCGACTGGCTCGAGCACGTAAGTGCTGTTCAGCACACCGTCGACCCCTGCCCCGGCGAGTGTCCCCTGGTTCGCAATCGGCGTGTAGAAAGGCTTTGGATGCGGGCTGGTCGGGTCCGCCATCAGCGCTTCCCCGTGGAAAACTCCTCCCACCGAAACCGCCTGCGCGTGGCCGGAGCCGCCGTGCAGGTTGGCCCCTGCGTAACCAAGGGACATCAGGCGCAGCAGGTAGTCCGCGCTCCACAAAGCAGAAACGAACGCATCGCTTACGCCATCCTTGCCGCCCTGGTAGACGGTGTTGCCCTCCGTCATCCGCCACTCGATGCTTGCGCCCATAGCTTGCGCCGCGGCTCGCGAAATCTCTCCCTGCCGCAGTACGCGGGCATCCGGCTTCAGCAAGTTGATCGCGTTGACCTCTGGTTTAGAGGGCGGGCCGCCCCAATAGTAGTGGTGCGAGAGCGCGACGACCGTAGGCTTATCCTGGATCTGTGGCCAGCGCGTGGCGATTTGCTCAAGCCACTTCACGTCGGATGCCACGTCGGGCAGGCCAAAACTGGCGTGCGGAACAGCCTTCTGCACAGCGCGTGCAATGGCAAGCCATTGCTCAAGATAGCGGTCCACATTCCAGGTCGCCGGATCGCGCAGGTGCCTGCTGAAGAGGTCGACCTCGTTGCCGAGCTGAAAATACTGCAGTCGTTTGCTAAGCCGATGAGCGACGTACAACGCCTCCTGGATGTCCTGCGCGGCTGTGCCATAGCCAAGATTCAAGCCGTAGATGCAGGTCCACCCGGTAGCCTCAAGGAAGCCATTCAGGTTGTCGATGGCCTGCGGGGTGATGGCGAAAACTGTTGAACCAGTAGGCTCGCCGGCGCTCTTCCACGGCGAAGCGCTGCGCTGCGGTGCAGCCATGGTGCCCACAGGTTTCCACCAGCTGTATTCGCTTGTATTGCCTCCAAGGCGAAGGACGCCCTTCGGGGCGATCGTCCTGAATTGCTCGATCAGGCTTTTGTTCGCCGGGGAAAAGAACGACGAATCTTCCAGCTGCATGTTCTCGTAGGAAAGACCTATGAAGTTGTCAGGCACAGACCGTGTCGCTGCCGATGCGCCAATCTCCAGGCTCCCATGCACTATCGCGTTGTCTTGGGCATGCAGGTCTCGATACACAAGCGACCCAGCGGCTGCAGCAAGACCGGTAACGACGAATTTCCTTCGACTGGAAAAGTACATGAGAGCATTTCTCCTGCTACAGCTTCGATTAGTGCAGCTCTTCTGTAGCGTGTAAGGCGGGGTTCGCGGCGTTCGCACCAGCCTCCAGCAGGAAGGCGCCGGATGGGAAGGACCACTGCTGGCTCTTCTCGTTGAAGACAGAGATCGAGCGCCTATCAATGGGGATGCTCACCTGCTGCGAGGCGCCGGAAGCGAGCTCGACGCGCTTCCAGCCGACCAGGTGGCGGAATGGCTCGCCGGCTGCAGTTGGCGGCGTGGCGTAGAGTTGTGCGATCTCCGTCCCTGCCTGACTGCCTGTGTTGCGCACAGTGAACGTTGCGGTATCGCCGGCCAGCTTCAGGTCAGAGTAGGCAAACGTTGTGTAGCTAAGGCCGAAACCAAACGGGAACAGCGGCTGCTTGTGCTCGGCCTGGTACCACTTGTAGCCGACTTTTAGACCCTCATCGTAAGTCACGGAGTAGCGGCTGGCCGCGTGCGCGACATCATTGACCGCACCAGTTCCTTGGCCTTTATCTTCCTTGGCAAGCTGCTCAATGTGCGGACGAGGGAGGTCGGCTTCCGTCGCTGGAAACGTCATCGGCAGCTTACCGCTCGGGTTTACGGCTCCCGTCAGCATGCGTGCAAGCGCACGGTGCGCGCTGCTGCCGCCGTACCAGGCCTCTACGACACCATCCACTTTGTTCAGCCAAGGCATGGTGACAGCGCTGCCCGTTTCCAGCACGACGACCGTATGTGGATTGGCCACAGCTAGCGCAGCAATCAGGTCATCCTGATTGTCGGGCAGCGTCAGGCTTGCCTGATCCATGCCTTCTGAAGACCACTGCGCTGCAAAGACCAGCACAACGTCTGCGCCTTGCGCGAGCTTGATTGCGGCCGCGCGGTCGTCGCCTGAAGCATAGTCAATCCGGGTGTTTGGCATCTGCGCCTGCAACGCTTTGAGCGGCGAAGTAGGGAACCAGATGTGTGCCTGCCAGCGCGGCCCGCCCTGTCCCGGAGGCATGATCGCGTTACCCGCCGGTGGATCGACCTGAGCGGATCCACCCCCAGAAATCATCCCCACATCCGCATGCCCGCCGATGATTGCGATGCGCTTGATCCGGCTGGCCTGCAGCGGCAGCACCGCATGCTCATTGCGCAAAAGCACGATGGCCTGCTCCTCCTGGCGCTGTGCGATCTCCAGCCCACCCTCTACATCGACCACGCTTTTCTGCACCGGGTTATCGATCACGCCGGAGACGAACTCCGCGTACAGGACACGGCGCACGTGGTCATCCAGCTCGGCTAGAGGGATCTTGCCGCTTTTCACGTCGGCTTGAAGTGCAGGCCCATAATAGGCATCCATGGGCTGCTCCTGGTCGAGCCCCGCCGCGCTTGCCTTCGCCGTACTGTGCGTCCCGCCCCAATCGGAAAGCACGAAGCCGGGGAACTTCCATTCCTGTTTCAGCACGTCATGCAGAAGATACTTGTTTTCGCAGGCCCAGTCGCCTTCCACGCGGTTGTAGGAGCACATCACCGCGCCGGGGTGCGCCAGGTCCAGCGCGATATGGAACGCCAGAAGATCGCTTTCCTGCATCGCGCGTTTGGAGATGGCGACGTTGACGATATTGCGGCCCGTTTCCTGATCGTTCAGCGCATAGTGCTTGATGTCGCCGATCACGTGTTGCGCCTGTTCACAACGCATCAGGTTGCCGGCCAGGGTTCCGGCCAGCAGCGGATCTTCGCCCAGGTACTCAAAGGTGCGGCCGTTGCGCGGGTCACGAGTCAGATTCACGCCTCCGCCCAGGCTCATGTTGTAGCCCTGCGCGCGCAGCTCGCGGCCGATGAGCGCGCCGTACTCACAGGCACCTTCCTGGCTCCAACTGGCGGCAGAAGCCAGGTTCGAGGGCAGCGCGGTGGAGTAGCGGCCGTTCTCTCCACTGCTGCGAACGCCGTAGGCTGCGTCGGAAAGATAAAGCCTTGGGATGCCAAGACGTTCAACGCCATCGACCATGCCGGCCCCACCATTCGATTGCCCCGTGAGCGGCATCTGCCACTGCCCTGCATGAGCCATGCCATTGCCGTGCAGCAGCGTGATCTTTTCCTGCAAGGTCATCTGCTGCAGCACCAGCTCAGCACGTTGGCCGGCGGTCAATGCCTGGTTCATCCACGGTCTGGCGGCGGACTGCGCGCAGACGGGGTTGGCGCAAACTGCTGCAAGAGCAATCGGGAGTAGTACACGTGCAAAGAGGGTGGCTTTCGGCATTGCTGAAACTCCTGGTCTGGCTTTGGCGCGCCTGAATTGCTGCGCGCAAACTGAATGGTAATGCTACTTCAATGCGGCGACACTCGCAGCCGGCGCCGGCAGACCACCCATATAGAACGAGCTCAGATTTTTTGACTGGGCGATATAGCTGGAAATCAACGGGGAAGGGAAGCGCGCGACATAGGGCGGGGCCCAGGCGATCGCGTCTCCTTCCGCGTGCGCCGGCACCTCCTGCTTTGCTCCCGTGCGTTGCGTAAACAGCTTAGGGTCTGCCAGTCCGCCGACGCTCACCGCCACCAGACGAGCGAGCGCGTTGTGATTGTCCGCGTAGAGCGGCAAGCCGTTAACTTCACCGAACTCAGCAATGAGCACCAGCGGCGCCAAGGCGTACAGGTGATAGTGCAGGGCCTTGCCGGCGCGCTGCATCTCCAGCGGCAGCGTGCCGTCCTGCTGAATTTGCCCGACGCCATCCTTGTAAGCCGCCACGCACCAGTTCAGATCCTTGCGGTCATTCGCGACAGCGGCCGTCGCACAAAGCTGCAGGCCGGCCCAGTAAAGATGATTGTTTCCCTTGGGCTTTTTGCGCGCGGCAACGTCGTACCAATCGCGCGTGCTGGTGCCAAGACGATTCAGCCAGACGCCAATGTCATGAGTCTGCTCCGGCGTCGCTGCGCCGCTTTCCCGCACTTTCAGGAAAGCAATCGCCATCGCACCGGCCAGCCAGCCCTGCACGTAGTACGCCTGTGAAGACGACATATGACCGCCAAGGGCGTTGCTCTTCGCCATCTGCGTCAGCAGCGAAACCGTGCACGCCGCCGCAGCGCGAGAGCCGGTGAAACGAAAGCGGTCCGCCTCTTTCACGATCGTCGCCGCTGCTTCTTTGGGCGGCCCACTGGATTCGGTATAGGCCTTCATGCGCTGCGGGTCGATGATCGAATGTGTGGGATCGTCCGTCCGGTAGAAGCCGTCCGTAGTCAGGTCGGCAGGCACGGCGGGGATGCTCGGGCAGGTCTCGGGCACGTTGGTCAACGTCACCGGGTGCCCGTCCCAGGGGGAGCGGATCGTCTGTGCTGGGAGCGCAACGGTGAACGTCAAGGCGACGGTCCCGAGGAAACCAAATTTATGCAGAGAGCTCATCGTTTGCCTTTCGCTCGAACCTTTTGTTGATCAAGCATTCTATCGATTTCTGAGCCCGCCAGCAGGAACGCGCCGACCCCATAAACATAGCTCGAAGAAGGGGTAAACACGTCTGGCGCAAAGCCTATGGGCTGGATGATTCCCAGCCGGCCATCGGCGTAGATGTGCGCGACCATCGCGCTCCAACAGCGCGTCAGCACAGGCTCAAACGTCTTGCGGTCAAGCAGGCCAGTAAGTATGCCGTAAGCCATTCCGTAAGCGAAAAAAGCAGAGCCAGATACCTCCGGCATCTTGTAGGCGTCGGCGTCGAGCAGGCCCGCGCGCCACAATCCATCCGCCGGCTGCACCGCTGCGATGCTGGTCATCATCTCCACAAATTGTTGCGCGTAGCCGGCGCGCCGAGGGTCGCTTGCAGGAATTTCTTCGAGCAGATTGACCAGCCCGGCGACCACCCAACCGTTGCCCCGCGACCAGAATACGGGCTTGCCATTTTGCTCATGCTGCGCGGTCAGATCGAGGAAACGATCGTCACGATAGTAGAGGTGCTGCTTCGGATCGTAGAGCCGCGCCCTGGTGATCGACCACTCGCGATCCAGCGTCTCTAGATAACGCGGATCGTGCGTGATCGCCGCAAGCCTCGCCAACACCGGAGGCGCCATAAACAGGGCATCGCACCACCACCAGACAGGCTTGCCCGCCACATCCGGGCGAGCCGCCAGACGGTCCATCACCGCCTGCGTTGGGGCCAGCCGGCCGGCCTCCGGGTGTTCACGATACAGGACGAGATAAGCCTGGCCCAGGGCTTCGTCGTCCGCGTGCAGGAAGCGCGTGTCTTCCAGCTGCCATTGCCAGCCCTCTGCCGCGCGCAACACGGCATCATGGCCTTCGGGATGGTGCGTCTGCGCAGAGGCGGCCAGCAATCCGTCATAGAGCGCAGCGTACGTCCACAGGCGGTTGAAGTGGGGCCCCTGGGTTTGCAGACTCCAGTCCATCACTTTGATCATGGCGGCATTGATGGCCGTCTTCTTCATCGCAGGGGATAGATTGGCGAGAGGTCCAGGATCGACCGGGGAATCCCCCGCGAACGGCTTGTCCTCCGTGATGGCAAGGGGAGCCTGCGCGGCGAGCAGGGAACCTGAAAGCAGCAATAGCACTGCCGATTGCTTCAAGAATTTCATCGACTCTTATCTCCTGGAGCTGCCGGGTTTGTTGGCGTAAAGGGTAGCGTCAGAAAAGCTGGTTCGATGCCGTCAGCGCTCACCGCCGTCACGGCCTTCCCTGTGGCGGCTAGCGAGAGGGCAGCCCGCCCGTTGTACATCTGCACCACGCGGGACCCGGTCGGCGTGCCCAGATTGTCATTCATCCGCGCCAGCCCGCTGACGGAGAATCGAACGAACATGGCAGCGTCCAGGCATCGCACCCCTGCTGCGTCATGAACGGTCGCCTCAACCCATATGCTGCCGAATTCGGGTGCCTTGAGTGCGAGTCGCATCACGGAGGGTTTGCCCCACTGCGCCGTCTGGTAGGTGAAGCCTATGGAGTCGCGCAACGTCACGCCTTTGTGAACAGCTTCGGCTCGCAAACGGTTTTCACCCGCGGCAAATTTTACATTCCAGCGCAGCCCTGCACAGGGGAAATTGTTGGGATCCCGCTTGCGCCGGCCGAGTGATCGGCCGTTCCAAAATAATTCCACTTCCGCACAATTGCTGTACACGCGCACCAGCCTGTCCTCACCCGCTGCACCCCAGCGAACCGGCCAGTCGTGGCCATAAATATGCAGCATCGGCGCTGTCGCCCACCAGGATTGGAATACAAAATAGGCTTCTTTCAGCTTCAAATCGCGCGTCGTAAGCCCTTTTTGATTCACCCTCGGCACAGGGTTGCCGACACGCAACGGAGTCGTAAAGTCCTTGAATGCCCACTGCACAGCGCCGGTCAGCCAGGGCCTTTCGGCCTGCGTCTTCAGGTACCAATCGAAGAGGTCGCAGGCATAAGTCTCAGACCACGTCTCTATGTTCGCCGCGTGGGTCGATTTGCCACTCAGCTCAGGAAGCACTTCCGCATGCCGACCGGCGTGGCTATCGGCACCAAACTCCACATGCATTAAGCGAGGCGTTGCAGCGCGCGCCTTATCAAGCGCTGCCCCATAGTCACGGTAGTTGCCGCCGTACCAACCGCTCCAAATGGAAGGCGAGTAAACGTCTGGAATGTCGTGCGCAAAATCGCAGCGGCGATAGCTTGTCAGCCGAGTTGGATCAAGCTGATGCGCAAGATCGCGCAGCTCCGTCATGTAGGCGCGAATGGCGGCATGGTCGTCCCCCTCAATCTCACCGGGCCAGTCATCTTCATTCCCCAGCCCCCATAAAATAATGCTGGGATGATTGCGATGCTGCTCGATCATGTTCCTGAGCTGGGTAAGTCCACGCTCGCGCCACAGCGTAGTCCCTACACCGGATCGGCACCACGGCACTTCTTCCCAGACCAGCAGTCCAAGTTCATCGCAAAGATTAAGGGTCAGCCTTGATTGCTGGTAGTGACCAAGGCGAACAAAGTTGGCGCCCATCTGCTTGATCAGCGTCAGCTCCTGCCAAACGATCGCATCCGGCACCGCTGCGGCATAGCCCGCATGATCTTCATGCAGATGCGTGCCGCGGATGGCGAGACGCTCGCCGTTGAGGTAGAACGGCCCATGCTCCTCAAAGCGTGTGTGACGGATGCCAAAGCGATGCGCCGAGCTTGAGACATCAGCATGAGCGGTGATCTGAACTTCGCAGGTATAAAGCTGTGGGTCCTCTGGTGACCACAGTGAAGGGCCATTCAGCTCAAACGCGAGCAGCTCCTTTGCAGCCGTCCAGATCGGCATCAGCAAAGCTGCCTCGCGCACGACCCCTCCCTGAGGCGAGACAATTTTTACGTTCACAGAGACGGCATCGACAGAGGCTTTTATCGGCCAATAGAGCTCCGCAGTCACAGAGATACTGGCTCGTTGACCTGGCTCCCAGTGAATATTTGTACACGCCGACCGGACCGACACGGCTGGAAGATAGACGAGGTGGACAGGCCGGTAAAGACCGCCGTAGAGTGTGAATCGCTCAGGTCGGAAGGCATCCGCTCAACGTCGCGACCGTTATCGCACAGCACCGCAATCTGCATAGGGGATCCCTTTACAAAGTCGGTGATGTCGACCATGAACTCGTCATAGCCACCGCTATGCGTCGCTACCAGCACGTTGCCGATGTAGATTTCAGCGCGTTGCCCTGCCGCTTCAAAGTGCAGCATCGTACGGCCGTGCGCGTACGGATTGCTGACGGGCAGCAGCATGCGATACCAGCCGGGGCCGCGATAGGCCGGCGTGTCAGGATCACAGCCGTCGTAAGCGTTGAAGCAATGCGGAACCGTAACAGCCTGCCAGTTCACCAGCTCTTCCGAGTGCCATACCTGAAAAGGTGGGTCGAGCGGCCCCTGGTAATACTGCCAGCCAGAGCTCAGTCGAGTCTGATCCTGCACGGGTGCCGCAGCAAGCAGATCCATGGGCGCAATGCAGGCCGCCGCCGCGACCGCAAGAAACGCGCGTCTGGAGAGTTTGAGGGACGAATTTTCGGGCTCGATCATGGCAGCTTCTTGCATTCCGTTTCAGTAAAGCAAAGCCGCTGGTCACGATGATTTGCAATCAGCGGCTGATCAGCAGCGCTAGAAATAAAAGCGAGTAGAAAGCTGCAGTGTGCGGTTAGGCTGGGCGCTCGTGATTTTGCCGAAGCCGTTGGAGTTTGTCGCAAAGCTGACCGTGTTGGGGTTGATCGGATCAGCCGCCACGGATAGAGCACCACTGGGTGAGCCGAGGTTGGTGTGGTTGATCAGGTTGAAGGCGTCCACACGAAACTGAAAGTGCAGGCGGTCATAAATCGGGAAGTCCTTGGAGATGGAGGCGTTGACGTCGACCTCACCCGGAGCCCGGTTGGAGTCTCGCCCAACATTGCCAAAGCCGGTAGAGATGACCTGCGTGCGCACACCGTTCAGCGTCAGGTAAGCGGGGCCGGAAGGGGTAAGCGGAAAGTTGGTGTTCGCGGCAGAGGCGTAGTACTGAATAGCCGAGCCGTTGACGTATTGCTGGGTGAGCCGGACAGCCTGCGGGTTGCCGTTCGGACGCTGGGATGAGCCGGGGATTTCGTTGGTCTGCGTTATGTTGATTGGCAATCCGGTGTGTCCCAGAAAGACTGGCGCGATGTGAAAGTCGCGCAGCCACTTGGGGCCGCCGGTGGTGTAGATAATGGCGATGTTAGCGATGTGCCGGACGTCGATGCTGCCGACTGAGAAGTCTTTGATCTTGCTCGCATTGTCGACCGCATACTGGCTGTTGCCCGTACCGTTTGGCGCAGAAAAGTTGTAGATGGTGCTGGCGTCGTCCATCTCCTTGGACCAGGTGTAGTTCGACAGGATGGCGAGGTTCGAGCGGAAGTCGCGACGCACCGTGACCTGCAGCGCGTTGTAACGAGAGCCGCCAATATTGTTGGTCGTCGCAAAGGCACCCAGGTTGGGGAACTGACGCGCATTCTGCGTGGTGAGTGACGTGTTGGCCAGCGTAACGGCCGGCACCTGGGCAAGCGGCACCTGGTTCTCACCGGCGACGTAAGGCAGATGCAGACCGTGGTTGCCGACGTAGTTCGCCTCAAGCGTAAGCAACAAGGGCAGCGTGCGCTGGAAGCCAAAGTTGTACTGCTCAATCATGGACATGTGCTGCTGATTGTTGAAGGAAATGCCGACCGTATAAGGGTTCGCTGCCGAACTGGTGGCAAGCGCAGCATTGGGATTTGCGAGGTTGGCTGGTGCGGCGATCGGCAGGCCCTGTGACAGTGAGAAAGGCTGCGCGACGGCCGTACCGTTGTTCAAATAGCTGATGGTGTTGTCATACCCGGGGTAGGCAAGCTGGCCGCCCAGGTTCTGGAAAATGGTGCCGTAAAACGTTCCGAATGCACCGCGAAAGACAGTCTTGTTATCCGGCGCAAAAGCGAACCCGATGCGCGGGGAAACGTCTGCCTTTGGCGTCGTGATGTTGAGCGAGCGGGAGGCGTTCTGATTCGCAACCAGCAGCACGCCCGTCGCCGGATCGATCCGGCTGTAGATGTTATTCGCAACCACCAACGGCGACTCATACTCATAGCGGACGCCGGCATTTAGGGTCAGCTTGGAGTTGATGCGCCAATCATCCTGAAAGAAGACGCCGACGTTGTAGTTACGCCGGCCAGTCTCCGGCTGCGGCTGCTCATAGCTGGCGGTCTTGACCTTGCCGAGCAGGAAATCCGCGATGCCGGTATTGGCGTTTCCGGTGCTTCCATGATTCGTAATGGTGCCATCGAAGCTGAAGATGCCTTCAGGATTCGACGCCGGATTGAAGGAGTTGAACTGGTTCTTGCGCATGGAGGCACCCGTCCGAAACGTGTGCGCTCCTATGGTCTTGGTCACGGTGCCAAAGGGCGTGAAGGTGTTCGTGATGTTGACCTGGTTGGTGTTCGTGTCGGCGCCCAGGTTTGAGAAACCGGTATCGGTTATTTCCGGCGCCTGATCCAGCGGCAGCGACGCAATGTTCAGCTGCGAACCAGCGGACAGCCCAGCCCCAGGCGGGTTGCGCAGCACCACATTGCGGAAGAAGCCCATATTCAGGTCCATGACCAAGGAAGAAGACCACACGCGGGTGTAATCGACCGATGGCAGCCAGGCGTTGTTGCAGGTGCAATCCCAGGTCGTGTTCAGCAGCGCATTGTTGTAGTTGACCGCGTTGGGCGTGGCGGTCGTAAAGCGATAAAGATTCAGGCTGATGCGGTCTTTCAGAGTGGCGGCGATATCCACGCGGCCCACGATCTTGTTGACGTGGCCGGTAAGGTTCTGCAGCGTCACGTAGTTTCCCGTGTAGCGATTGTTGGCCGAGTCATAGCTGCCCGGGGTGTTCGGCAGAGGAAGAAGCTTGAAGTAGGCCGCCGCCGCTGCGTCGATCGGGCCGACCTTGTTGCCGGTAAACGCAGCAGAGGTCGTGCCGGTGGGTTGGTAGATGAGCTGAGCTTTGCGGGCTACGCCGTTTGCATCGATGGGAGCAGAAGCGTTGGACAGGTCGCCAGTCCGTTGCGCCGCGGTGGGTACGGTGTCGGTAAAGGTGGTTGAGGAGGGCTGAATGGTGCGGTCGAAGTTGACGAAAAAGAAAGCTTTGTCGCGCCCATCGAACAGGTGCGGAATGCGGATTGCGCCGCCGAGCGACCCGCCGGCCTGGAAGAAGCGATCGCGATTGCGTGGCAGAAACGCTCCGTTGACGATCGTCAATTTGTGGAAGTACTGGTTGGCGTCGAAGGCCTCGTTCCGGATCAAGAAATAGGCGCTGCCGTGGTAAATGTTGGCACCGGAGCGAGTGTTGACCGAAATCACTGCACCGGAGGTCCGGCCATACTCGGCAGGAGCGTTGTTGGTCAGCACGCGGAAGGAGTCAACGCCGTCAGGCGAGGGCAGCGTGAGCGGGGTCCCCGTGGACGCGATGATGGTGGACACGCCGTTTAGCAGGACCTCTGTATTTAGGGTGCGGCTGCCGTTGATGGAAAGCTGGGACGTGCTGGGGGTGTCGCCGGCCCCGCCATGCGCCACGCCGGGGATAAAGGATAGAAGATTCTCTGTCGCGCGGCCGTTGATGGGCAGATTCTGCACGTCATTCGGCGTGATGAGCGTTGAAACATCAGAAGTAGCCGTGTCGAGCGCCTCGCCACGGGTGGTGACCGTCACGGTTTCTGAGCTGTCGCCCACCTGCAGGTTCACCGTGATTGAGGACACTTCCGCGACGGAGGCGACGACATCTTTTGTAATGGTCTGCTTCAGGCCGGGCGCGTTAGTCGTAATGCGGTAGATCCCCGGAATGACTTCCGGCGCGGCAAAGCTGCCGGCGGAATCTGACTCGCCCTGGAAAACGGTGACGCCGGTCGCCTGATTAACGATGACGACGCTTGCCCCGGAAATCAGCGCGCCGGAAGGGTCTACCACCTGGCCGCGGATGGTGGCGTTCGTGTTCTGGGCAAACGCTATGCCGGCGTTGTTCAGCAAGTCGGGGACCAGGCAGCAGGCGCTTGCAGCGATGACGACACCGGTGGATAGACGAGCGAATCTGCTGGTACGCAGCCTTGGGGTGGCCGTCTGATGAGCGTGGGAATTGCGAAATTTCATTTGGAGACCTCCGTTGCATCAACCGCCAGCATGCAATTGGGGCTGTCGTAAACCAACCCATCCGCACCTGTCTGTCGAGCCCACCCACCATCGTGCTCTGCGCATGGAAGTGGCAAGTAACTTACGGTTTGGTTCGAGCGATCCCTTCTAAACCTTTTGCCATGAACACCGAGCTGGTTTGTTACAAACAAATCTCTGGCGCGCAAGTGCAGGATCACGCTGTTCAGGAGCGTTTGCTCGTCCAAAACGCGTCTTCAGAGTGCACAGGTTTGCTGCTGCCAGTAGCGCGCGAGTATCATTCGTCCAGAAAATGAACACCCTCAAAACAGCTCCGCAGCACTGGGCTCCCACTACCCGGAAGGATCACGCGCTTGTTCGCGAAGAGCTGGAATTATTGATTGCGAGTCCGCAGTTTTGCAGCAGTAAGCGCTATCCGGCGCTGTTGCGTTATGTCGTCGAGCGCACGCTTGCAGGCGAGGGAAGCCTGCTCAAGGAACGAACCCTTGGCATCGAGGTCTTTGAACGGTCGCCGGACTACGACACCAGCTCCGATCCCGTGGTCCGTTACACCGCAGGCGAAGTTCGCAAACGGCTGATCGCCGCGTACCACGAGCGTGAAGACGCAGAGGTGCAGATCGCCCTTCCTGCGGGGTCCTATGCAGCGGAATTCCTGCGCTGCCCGCTGCCGGAAGCGATCGACGCCGAGCTGCCGTTTTCCGCGACTGCGATCGAGAGCGTTACAGCAGAGTTGGCGCCACTATCCCTTGCGGCGCCTGATCTTGTAACCAAAAAAGTTGCGAAGCCCATCCGGGCAGCAAAACCTGCAGTTCAGGGCCGAGTTTTGGCTATTGTGACAGGCGCAGTCCTGATCCTGTTGGTAGCCGCCACTTTGCTCTTCAAGAGGTCAGCCGAGACTTCGCTGAGCGCTTTCTGGGCACCGGTCTTCCATGAGCGTGGCCAGACGGTGCTGTGTGTGGGCGGCGTCACGTTTGCTGAGAACAATTTTTCCGGCACACACACTGCCGGAAAGGATACCGCTTATCCGTTTGCGTCGATGCAAATTGTTTCCAGCGTCTCGCAGATCAGCGGCCTGCTGGAAAGAGGCGGGGCAAAATATGAGGTCCAGGCAGCAGCCTCAACACGGCTTCCAGAGCTGGAAGAGCACCCCGTTGTCTTGATCGGCGGATACAACAATGAGTGGACTCTGCGCCTGCTCAAGCCGCTGCGATTCCATTTTTCAGACGAGCCGGTCGAATCGATCATTGATACCCAGCATCCTGAAAAATCGTGGCAGCGAGACCGGGCCCAGCCCTACGCTAGTGCCGACGACTACGCGCTCATCGCCCGCTTCCACGACAGCCTGACCGGCAGCGTAGTCGTAGCAGCTGCCGGACTTGGCCGGAATGGGACGGAGATGGCTTCAAGATTGCTAACGAGCGAGCGTTACATGGATCTGGTTTACAAAAAGCTTGGCCACAATCTTAGTCTGTCGAACGTTGAAATACTGCTGCACTCCCGAGTGGTGGACGGGAAGACAGGCGCTCCTCAGATCGAGGAGATCTACACGTGGTGATCAGCCGCTGAACCAACCTGCTCGAGCATCCAGGGCCCGGTCGACGCGTTACTTCCGCGCGCCCAGTATGGTAAAGCTGCTGTGCAGGTCTGCGGTTGAACTATTGCCGACCCAGACATCAAAGTCAGAAGCTTCGTTGACCCAATCTGATTTAGGTGCGCTCCAGTAGCGCCGTTCCGCAGGGCTGATGTTGAAGCTGACGGTTTGCGCCGCGTTCGGTAGTAGCGTAATGCGGCTAAAGCCCTTCAGCTCCCGGACCGGTCGTGAAGAAGAGCCATAGCGCTGATGCAGGTAGAGCTGGACGACCTCATCCGCGGCCCGGCTCCCGGTATTGGTGACGGTTACGGTAGCGGTGACAGTGTCCCCAATGGCTGCGGAATTCCTGCTGAGCGTCAGGTTGCTGAACGAAAAAGACGAGTAGCTCAACCCAAAGCCGAAGGGGTACAACGGGCTTGTCGGCAGGTCAAAATAGCGTGAAGTGAAATCGGCGGAATCGTATGGTTTGTGGCTGGCGGTGTGGGCGTAGTAGATCGGAATCTGGCCGGCAGACCGGGGCCAGGTGACCGGCAATTTGCCGCCCGGGCTTGCGTCGCCCAACAGCAGATCGGCCACGGCATCGCCTGCTTCCGTGCCTCCAAAATAGCAATCCATGATCGCGGGCACGTGCGATGAAGCCCAGCTCAGATCGAGCGGGCGCGTGCTGAAAAGCAGCAGCACAACCGGCTTCCCGAGGGCCTGGATCTTCTCCAGCAGTTCCTGCTGCATGCCGGGCAGGGTAAGCGACGAGCGAGACGAATATTCAAAATCCATGCCACTCAACTCGCCAAGCGTCATCACGACAACGTCCGACCTCTCCGCCAGATCGAGCGCAGCCTGCATCTGTCGCGTGGCTTCCTGCGGCGTCCATGGTTTTTCCAACGCCGCCCCAAAAAAGCCGTCGAACGAGGAGGGATACTGCTTGGCGATCTGGACTCCTTCGGCAAACTCGATGCTCGCCGCAGGTAGCTTTTTGTGCAAGCCGGCGAATACGCTGACGGAGTCCTCCGCCTTGGCCGTCAAGCTCCACGGCCCGTTCATATCACCGGCCGCGTTGCCGAGTGGCCCAATGACAGCAATGCGCTGCGTTGACTTTGCCAGCGGCAGCAGGCCCCCTTCGTTGCGCAGCAGCACGGTCGAGCGCTGAGCCGCCACGCGCGCGAGCTCGCGATGCTTGGCGAGCATCTGGGCGTGGGTCTGGTCGTCGCCATCCGCAAAGGGGTGCTCAAAGAGGCCGAGATGGTATTTGGCTACCAGGATCGGCCGCACCAGCGTGTCCAGCTGCGCGGGAGTGATGGCGCCGCTTGCGATCAACGCCTTCATGCGCTCCAGGTAGGTGGCGCTGCCCATGTCCATGTTCAGGCCTGCGGTGGCGGCTCGCAGAGCTGCATCGGCAGGGTCTTTGGCGGAGCCCTGGGTCACCATGTTTCCTACCGCAAAGGCGTCGCTGACGATGAAGCCTTTGAAACCCAATTGCTTGCGCAGGATGTCGCTGAGCAGGTGCGTGTTGCCGCTGGCGGGAACGTCGTTCAGGTCCATGTAGGCGCTCATGACAGAGCCCGCACCAGCTTCAATCCCTGCGCGGAACGGCGGCAGATAGACGTTCTGGAGCTTTTCCTCCGGGATGTATGCGGCGTCGTAGTCGCGTCCACCTTCTGCGGCGCCGTAGCCCGCAAAGTGCTTCAGCGTAGCCATGAACGCGTGCGGATGATCGCCCGATCCCTGGAAGCCCAGCACCTGACTGCGTGCCATGGCGGCGCCCAGGTAGGGGTCCTCCCCGGCGCCTTCGGAGATGCGACCCCAGCGCGGATCGCGTGCGATATCGAGCATCGGGGCAAAGGTCCAGTGGATGCCCGCGTGCATGGCCTCCTCCGCGGACGCTGCCTGCGCCTGCTCCGCGAGCGAGGGGTCCCAGGAAGCAGCCATCGCCAGGGGCACGGGGAATTCGGTGTCGAAGCCATGGATGACGTCGAAACCAAACAGGATCGGAATGGGCAGACGCTGCTCCGTCAACGCGATCTTTTGCAGCCGGTTGATCTCTTTCGGATCGGTCAAGAACAGAAACGAGCCAATCTCGCCGCGGCGCACGTGATCCTCATAGGAAACGGGGTCGCTCTTCATCCCAGGAATTGGAATCTTGAAGTAAAACGGCTGGTTGAGCTGGCCAATCTTCTCAGCCTGCGTCATTCGCGCAAGCAGCGCGTTGGCGCGGGCAAGATCGCCAGAAACGGCAGGCTTCTGGCAAATGGCAGCGGTCACCAGCGAGCCGCACAGCAGAGCGAAGAGAGAGTGACCGAACTTCATGGATGGACCTCTTGGAGGTCAGGCGCGCCTGTAACCTCAATTGCATCAGCGCGAGAACATTAGCAATTGCAACTTGCTTTGTAAATGCTGCCCTGCAGTGACGCAGCATAATCGGTTCTCCACGGCCCTTGAAAGCAGCTCAGCGGCTTCGCCAGCCGTCGGGTTGGCAGCCGTTGGCACAAACGACACCTTTACCGCAGTGAAGCTGTTGGGGTTGTACCGCTCCGAAACTACTCGTCAAGTGGTGCGCTGAAGCTGCACTTTGCGCACTTAAAAGACTTCTTTTGCGACAGATTACGCGCACTCGCTGACGCCGGATTCGCAATTTTTATGCCGATTCAGTAGACAGTCTGAGGCTCAGAAGCCGGGTGAATTTATTTGCGATACGAAAAATGTATGATGTCGAGGCGATCCGCGAGACGTCCCTTGCGGAGCTGAATTGCTGCGAGGGCTTGCCGCAATAGCTGGAAGGAGGTTGGTATGGATGGAATCTAGGGCTGGTTTCATGTTGTTGCTGCTCGGGTCGGCGGTGTCAGCTCAGAGTCAAAGTGTGGTGCGGCTTGATCCTGCGCTGGACGCTTTGATCGCGCCCCGGACGCCGGTAGAGAAGGTTGCGTGCGGGTTCAAATTTACGGAAGGACCCATGTGGCGCGAGGGCCGGCTCTGGTTTGTGGACGTGGTGGGGGACAGCGTGAACGCGGTCACTGCGGAGGGTGTGGTGGAGGTGCTTGTAGCGAAGGCGGGCGGCTATCCCAACAAGCCGGCGGCTTCCTACAACGGGCCAGATGCGATGGTGACCGATCGCGATGGGACGGTGATTCTGGCGCAGCAGGGCGGGCGCAAGATTGTGCGGATCAATGCACAGCGGCAGCTGGAGCCGTTTCTGGAGAGCTACCAAGGCCATCGCTTCAATAGCCCCAACGATCTGGTCTTTGCGCCGGATGGCTCGCTGTGGTTTACCGACCCGCCGTATGGGCTGGAAAAAGGCGATGCCGACCCGCTGAAGGAGCTGCCCTTCAACGGTGTTTTTCGCTATGACCATGGGCAGCTCAGCGCAGTGATCAAGACGCTGACGATCCCGAATGGCATCGGCTTTTCGCCCGACGGCAAGACGCTCTACGTGGCCAACTCCGGCCCGGCCATGCGCGTGATGCAGTACGACGTCGGGGTCGGCGGGGCAGTGTCAGAAGGGCGTCTCCTGATCGATTATCCGCACCCTGAAGGGCCTGGCATCCCGGATGGGCTCAAGCTAGATTCCGCCGGAAATTTGTGGAGTACGGGGCCGGGCGGCATCCGGGTCATTACCCCGCAGGGCAAGGTGCTGGGGCAGATTGTGCTGCCGCAAACGGCCGCTAATCTGGCCTGGAGTGGCGATGGGCACACGCTCTACATCACCGCGCAGAGCTGTGTCTATCGCGTCCAAACGCGCGTGGCCGGGGAGCTTCCGCTCTACCACCGCTAGGCTTGCCGCAAGGGCAGAGGAGACCGATGACTCGACGAGATTTTACGAAGCTTTCTGCATTAGCGGTGGCTTCTTCACGATTTGTAGCCGGCGCGCAAACGGCAGCGACCAGGCCTGTTGGCTACGCGGTGGTGGGGCTTGGTTCGATTTCAAACATCTTCCTGCAGGCTTGTGCTGCGTCGCAGGGCTCGCGAGTGACCGCGCTGGTGACGGGCCATCCTGCGAAGGGTAAGGTACTGGCCGCTAAGTATGGGATCGCGGACAATTCCATCTACACGTATGAAACGTTTGACCGGCTGCGGGAAAACAAGGAGGTCGACGCGGTCTATATCGGCCTGCCAAATTCCATGCATTGCGACTACACCGTGCGGGCCGCGGCGGCGGGCAAGCATGTGCTCTGCGAGAAGCCAATGGCAATTTCTTCCGCTGAGTGCCGCACCATGATCGAGGCCTGCCACAAGGCTTCAGTCAAGCTGATGATCGCGTATCGCATTCATTTTGAGCCGCTGTGGCTGCAGGTTGCGGACATGATTCAGGCCGGTGCGATCGGGCAACCGCAGTCGTTTCAGGGTGGCTTTTACAATCATCAAAGCGCTGGAATGTGGCGGCTGAACCGGGCGCTGGCCGGGGGTGGACCGATCCTCGATCTGGGAATTTACCCGCTGAACGCGATCCGTCATCTGACCGGAGAGGAGCCCGCAGCGTATACGGCGATGACCTCTACGCGTGACCGCAGCGGCGCTTTCAGCCAGGTGGAGCAATCGATGGAGTGGACGATGAAGATGCCTTCGGGCATCATGGCTGCGTGCGGTTGCTCTTATGGCCAGAGCGGCGTGGGCTACCTGCAGATTCACGGCGATGCGGGCTACCTGGAGCTTCAGCCGGGATTCAATTACGATGGGCTTCGCTTGCAGGGTGAAAGTCGCAAGGGCCGTATCGAGCTTGTGAGTCCGGGCAAGAATCCATATCAGTTTACGCTGGAGGCGGATTATTTCTCCGACTGCGTGCGGCACGACCGGCAATCCGGGCCGGACGGTAATGAAGGGCTGAAGGATCTGCTGGCCATCGAAGCCATTTACCGCGCTGCCGGCGCACCCATCGCATAACCGTTTGCTGAGGCTCAACCTGATGACACTTACATCTTCGCTCTGCCGCGCTGCAGCGATTGGTGCCTTTGCTCTTCTATCGTCAACGCTGCAAGCGCAGACCCGGCGCCCGCCTATCACTGGTGTTTCGCACCTTGCTGTTTACAGCACGGACATGGCCAAAACGGAGCGATTCTATGCGCACGATCTTGGTGCCGCGCGACGCAGTGATCCGCAGCAAACTGGCGGGGTCCGCTTCTATTTCAACCCGGTGCAGTTTGTGGAGGTGCTGCCGCTTCCAGCCGACGCGGCGCCAAAGCTGCGCTTTGACCATGCGGCCTACAACACTGCTAAAGCAGAGCAGATGCGGCTGTACCTGGCTGAGCATAGTGTGGCAGTGCCCGCCGCGGTGACTCATGGGTTTGACGGCGCTTCGTTCTTCGAGGTCAAGGATCCCGAAGGCAATCGCATCCAGTTTGTGCAGCCGCCGCTGCATCCGGCGGCGGTCGCGCACAATGCGCTGAGCGCGCACATAATTCACCTGGGCTACATCGTCCATAACCGGGCTGCAGAAGACGCGTTCTACCGCAACATTCTTGGGTTCAGGCCGTACTGGGAAGGTGGGGCTACGGATGGGGAACACACGTGGGTCTCGCTGCAGGTGCCGGACGGGCATGACTGGATTGAGTACATGATCGTGCCGGGACCGGACACGAGCGGGATTCCGGCGTCGATGTCACAGGAAGTCGCGGGTATTCTGGACCACTTTTCGTTGGGTGTTGCGAACATTGAACGCGCGACCACCTTGCTCTATGCGGGGGACCGGCTGAACGCGCGGCATAGCGATCCGAAAATCGGTCGCGATGGCAAATGGCAGCTCAACCTGTATGACCCGGATGGTATCCGAGCGGAGGTGATGGAGCTGCAGCCTGCGGCGCGACCGTGCTGCTCGCCGTTCCTGCTTCCCAGCCCGACGCGCTGAATTCAACTTACGCATTTACTGCTTGCGCGGAGTACGTCCCTGAATGTATTGTTCGGGTGCCGACATAAATAAGCTGCGCCACGCGTCCAGCGGTGGTGCCGGGCTTTGCGCTGGCGGTGATGCGAAAGAGGATAACGATGCTAACTATGCGGCCGGGTAGAGCTTCTGCGTACTCGCTTGGGTTGTCTGCGGCGTTGTTGCTGCCTTTTGTTGCGCTGGCGCAGAATAATCCGGTCGTGGTGAAGATCGATCTTACGCAGAGTCGCGCGCCTATCTCAAAATATCTTTTCGGTCAGTTCCTTGAGCATGGTGGAGATATCGTGAATACGGGCCTGTGGGCGGAGATGCTGGTGGATCGGAAGTTCTACTATCCGGTCAGTGTGAGTGCGCCCGTGCCGCCGCCAGTGCTGGGCAATGCGCAGGGTAATCCGCGAGGTCGGCAGGCTCCTACGAGGTGGTGGAGCCCCATGGGCGATAGTGCGCGGATCACCATGGATACAACCGCGCCGTATACCGGGGATCACACGCCGCTGGTCACGCTCGCCGGCAAGGACGCGTGCGGCATCAGTGAGTCCGGAATCGCGGTGCGCAAGGGAATGGCCTACGTGGGGCGCATTGATTTGGCGGGGAGCACGGCTGCGAAGGTGAAGGTAACACTGATCTGGGGCACGGGGGCAAGTGAGCGGCAGACGATCGTGATGCCGGTGCTGGGTGCCGCTTACCGGACTGTCGCGCTACACTTTTCCGCGCCTGGCAGCGATAGCGATAATGCTCGCCTGGAGATTGCTGGTGTTGGCAGTGGGTCGTTTCATGTGGGCGCTGTGTCGCTGATGCCAGCGAACAATGTTGAGGGCTTTCGGGCTGAGGTGATCGCGGCGTTGAAGCCGTTGCGGTCTGGGGTGTATCGCTTTCCGGGCGGCAACTTTGTGTCGGCTTATGAGTGGCGCGATGCAGTTGGCCCGATCGACCGGCGGCCGCCAATCTTTGACGTGGTGTGGCATGCCGTGCAGCCGAACGACGTGGGAACGGACGAGTTTCTGACGCTGTGCCGCCTGCTGGAAGTGGACCCGTACATCACCGTGAATGCCGGCTTTGGCGATGCGCAATCGGCGCGGGATCTGGTGGGGTATACGAACGGCGCAGCAAGCTCGCCGATGGGCAAGTGGCGCGCCGCGAATGGCCATGCGAATCCGTACGCGGTCAAGCTCTGGGGGATCGGCAATGAGCCCTGGGGCGACTACCAGATGGGGGCCATGTCGCTGCCTCAGTATGAGATCAAGCACAACCTGTTTGCCAAGGCGATGCGGCGTGTGGACCCGAGCATCAAGCTCATCGCCGGGGGCGCCATGCCCGATGTGATGGAAGGCGCCGACCAAAGCCGGCGGCTGAATGGGCAGTATGTTCCCGACTATCTTTCCGCCGGCGACTGGAGCGGCAACCTGCTGCTGCATGATCTGGACAACATTGACATGCTGAGCGAGCACTACTACGCGTCCGGCACGCAGCACACCGATATAAAGCTGCAGAAGAAAGTGCCGATTGATCCGCCGCTGACGCTGATCGAGTGGGAGCGCGAGCCGGCCACGCAGGTGCGCGCCAAGTATGAGCATTACGAGGAGTACCTGAAGCGCATTCCGGCGCTACGTGCGAAGCCCGTGCCAATCGCGATCGACGAGTGGGCGTACACGTTTGCACCAGGCTACAAGCCGGTGCCAGCGTATGCGTGGGCGTTCCATGAAATGTTTCGGCACTCCGACGTGTTTCAGCTGGCGGCGTTCACTTTTGCGACGGCGATGATCAGCGAGAACAGGACGCAGGCAGAGGCTCAACAGTACGGGGCTGGTCTTCAAGCTCTACCGCGATCACTTTGGCTCGCTGCCGGTTGAGGCTTCCGGTGAGTCTCCGCAGCCGAAGCCAGCGTATCCCGCGGGTGGCGATCAGCCGGCGGTCAATCCGGGAAGCAGCACCTATCCGCTGGATGTCAGTGCGGCGTTGAGTGCCGATCGCAAGACCTTGACGATCGCGGTCATCAATCCTACGGAGACTGTGCAGTCGATGAATGTTTCTGTCGGTTCCAGCCGGTTGGCGGGGCAGGGCAAGCTGTGGCAGATGGCTCCGCAATCATTGACCGCGACCAACACGGTGGGCAAGCCGGATGAGGTTACGGTCACGGAGCAGGCGCTTGGTCCGCTCAAGCCTGGAGTGTCTCTGCCGCCCTTCAGCGTCAGTATTTACTCGTATGCAATTCAATAACGAACGTTAGCTAACGGAAGGTAGATCATGACGAAGCACTGGCTCACGCTCTCTCTGGCAACGGCCGCGCTGTTTGGCGCGCTGCCCGCCGCACACCCGCAGGTGCAGACGATTGTGCCTCCTGTCATCGCCGGCGCAAAGCCTGTGACGACAGAAAACATCAAGATCCACGGCGTTGCGCTTGAGGGAAATCTTGAAGGGGAGGTGGTCGATCGCGACGCGATTGTCTACCTGCCGCCGAGCTATGCGAAGGATAAGAACCGTCGCTACCCCGTGGTGTACGCGCTGCATGGGTACTTCATCGGGGCGGATCAGTGGTCGCATGAGATTCACGTGCCGCAGACGGTAGAGGGTGGATTCGCTCAGGGCGCTAAGGAGTTTATTGTGGTGCTACCGGATACGAAGACGACTTATCTGGGGTCGTTTTATTCGAGTTCGGTGACTACGGGCGACTTTGAAAACTACATAGCGCATGACGTTGTCGCGTACATGGACGCGCACTACCGGACGATCCCGGAGCGGACGAGCCGTGGTCTGGCCGGGCACTCGATGGGTGGGTACGGGACGACGCGTATCGGCATCAAGCACTCGGATGTATTCGGCGCGCTCTACATTATGAGCCCCTGCTGCATGTTCCCGCGGGCTGGCAGCGGGCCCGGCGCACCGGACCAAAGCAAGGAAGCGGCGCAGGCGATCGAGGCGAAGATCGCTGCCGCAAAGTCGCCGGCAGAGGCCGCAAAAGCGCTGCCAGGGTTTGGTGTCGGCATGCTGGCTTCCGCTGCAGCCTGGTCGCCGAACCCGAAGAACCCGCCGCTTTACTTCGACCTCCCGACCAAGGATGGCGTGATCCAGCCGGAGATTCAAGCGAAGTATTCGGCCAACGGGCCGCTCGCGTTCATCGATCAATACATTCGTGGCCTGCGCACGTACCGCGCAATTGCGATGGATGTGGGCGACCAGGATGGCCTGCGCTTTGACACGGCGATGCTGCACAAGGTGCTCGATAGCTACAGCATTCCGAACACGTTTGAGATCTACTCCGGAACCCACACCAGTGCGGTTGCAGACCGCTTCCAGAACCACGTGATGCCGTTCTTCAGCAAGAATCTGTGCTTCACTGCCGGCTGCAAATAGAGTTCGCTTGCAATGCAAAAGGCCTCGCAAATTGCGAGGCCTTTTTGCTTTGCAGCCACCCAGCTTACTTGGTGAGGACCACCGTGACCGCGGACTGCGGCGGCAGCGTTACGCCTTGCGCGCTGTAGCTGCCGAGCAAGGCCCAGCGCTCCGCACCCGCGGTCGTGATCGGCGTATTGAAGCTGCTGCGGTAGATCGCCGACGTGCTGTAATTTACCCCGGCAAGCTTCAGGGCGAGCGTGTCTGTGACGCTGGTGGAAGTGTTCAGAACAACCAGCACGGTCTTGCTCTTATCCGGGCTCTGGAAGACTGAGATCACTTCATTGGGGTTGTCGCTTGTGGCGTCGTAACGGATGTAGCCCGGGCGAACGAAGTAGCTGTAGTGCTTGAGCGTGTAGTAGGCGTCGTTGTAGGTCCAGCCGGCCGTGTAGGCCCAGGTGCTGGGCGCGTAGGGGTTGTCAATGTAGAGCAGGCCCTGCTGATCCGTGGCGATGCCGTTGGTCAGCGTGCTTGGCCAGGTGAGCGCCCAGTATAGGTACACCGAATCATTCGCCTCCGTGAGCGCCTTGTGGATGTCCATCGCGTTCAGAAAGCCGGGCGTCTGGAAGTACTCGGTTTCAAACTTGGGCGTGGTGGGATAGACGCCCGCAAGCGTCTGCATGGGCGTGTCCTGCTGGGCCGGGCTGCCGCCGTAGGAAGACACGTTGTAGAGATGGTGACCGATCGCCGCGAGCTCGGTTGCCGGGACCTCCGTCAGCAAGGCCTGCACGTTGTAGAGCGAGAAGGATTCAGGGCCAATCATTTGCGGCACGGTGGTCAGCGCGCCGCTTGCGTGAATGGCCTGGTACGTTGCGTTGAACGCCTGGCCGTAGCTGGCGAGGCTCTGCGTGGTCTGAAACAGTTTGGCCGGCGCCTCCGTAGGGTTGAAGACGCAGCCCACGTAGGACGATGGGAAGTCCGGCTCGTTCTGCATGGAGATGTAGTCCGGCACCAGGCCCTGCTTGGCGTACGCCTGCAGCGAACTGAGCCAGAACTGGCCGTAGCCCGCATAGTTGTACGCGCCGTTGACCTGCGCCAATGTGCCAAAGCCCGCGGTGCAGTTGCCGTTGGTGGTCGTCGTGCAGCCGTTGATGGAATTGTTGCTCTTCAGGCTGGCGGGCGGGGTCCACGCGGTGAGCAGCAGGGTGGGCTTGGTGCCGAGCGCGGCGGTTGAAGCTGTCATGATCTGTGCGTCGTCGTTATCGAACGAGGAAGCGTTGCTGCCGTTGAAGTTGTAGTAGTTGTTCTGCAGACGCAGGAAGGTGATGCCGAGACCGTTGACCGGGTCGTACAGCGCTTTCATCATCTGGGTCTCACTGGGATGCGCGTCCAGGTACGAAGCGTAGAAAGCTTCTGCGCCGCCGAAGCCGATCATCGTCTGGTGCGGAGTCGCAAAGCTGAGCGTACCGTTTGCTGTAGGAGCAGCGGTGACGGACAGGCTGACCGGCGCGGAAGTGCTCGCAGCAAAGGTTGCAGCGGCGGCATAAGTGGCCGTGAGCGAGTGCGTCCCAACTGAGAGACTGCTGGTCACGTAGGAAGCCGTGCTGCCGGAAAGGGTCGCCGTGCCCAAGTTTGTTGCGCCGTCTGCAAAGCTGACGGTGCCGGTGGGTGCGCCGGTCATGGAGTTGACGGCTGCGGTAAGGGTGACTGCCGCGCCGGCGACTGCGGGGTTCGGTGCGACTGTCAGCACTGTCGTCGTGGCTGCGGGGGGCAGGGCGTTCACGGTGAGTGACACTGCGGCGGACGTGCTGGCCGCGTAGGTGGAGGTAGCCGCATACTGCACGGACAAGCTGTGCACGCCGACAGCAAAGGAGGACGTGGTGAGCGAGGCAGCGCCGTTCGTCAGCGTGCCTGTGCCGGCGCTGGTGGTGCCGTCAAGGAAGGTGACGCTGCCCGTGGGAGTGCCGGCCCTTGAGGCGATCGTGGCAGTCAGGGTCACGGGGCTTCCTGAGGCTGCGGGGTTGGGCGTCGCGGCAAGCGTCGCGCTGGTGCTGGCGGGTTGGTTGGTGGTGGTGGTGGTGCCAGTGGATCCCGAACCCGCGCAGCCAAACAGGCTGCAGGATAAGAGGAGTGCGGAGGAAGAAAGAAGAGCGCGCATCAGGATGACCCCTCGGTACCTTATAAGTTTGCTCCTGGAATTTGTGACGGCCAGAAGTGGGAGCTGCGTAACTGCTCCGAAGAAAGCTCAGTAAGGCTCGGCAGCGTTACATTGTTGGCGAGAACTGAGCAGGAAAAAGGGCGGGACAAGTTGAACTTGCCCTGCCCTTTCTTATCTATGCATCAGGTTAGAAGTCGTACCGCAGAGACAGCTCAAGAATGCGGCGACCGGTTTTGTAGTTGGCAGTACCGAAGTTGGTGTTTACGTTGGTTGCGCCGAGCAGCGCGTTGTTGGCGTTCTGCGTGGCGGGCATTTGGTTGTAGTTGATGGTGTAAGCGGTGGCATCCTGGCTTGAGAAGCTCGTGATGGGATGGTTGATGAAGTTGAACGCCGCAACCCGCAGTGCGAGATTGTTGTGCTCGTTGATAGCAATGTGCCGCGTTGCCGAAATATCGGTATCGAAGAACGCCGGCCCCGGGAGATACCCAAGGTGGAACGTGCCGTTTGTACCGATGGTGGGAACACCCAGCGCGCCCCCATTGGCGAACTGCTTCTTGCCGCTCCCGCGGAGTTGTCCTGTGATCCTGGGCTGCAGAGCTACGTCCGGGGTGCCCAGAATATCCGTGTTGCTTATGCCAAAGTTGCATGCGCCACCCTGGGTTGCCGTTGACGCGCAAACCGAGGTATTGCCATTCGGAAGCGTGACCGTAGCGCCTAGCGGCAAGGTCAGGTTGCCGCCAATGCCGAAGTTGTTGCCATAGATCGACTGCATGTTGGGACCGCTCTGATAGCCGAGATAGCCCGAAACTTCCCAGTTATTGGCAATCAGAGCCGCCGCGCGCTCCTTGAAGTGTTGATTGCTTTGCACTCCATAGGTCAGATTGAAGATGTGGGCGCGGTTATAGTTTGGTGGGTTGTAGTCGTTCCGAATGTTGGTGGGATCGCCACCGGATACAGCACCCAGCGCCTTCGACCACGTGTAGTTGACCGCGAACCGGCCGTATTTGCCGTTTTGCGATAACTGCGTCTGCAGACCGTTGTAGTTGGAAAACGCCGTGTGGCTCTGCGCGTTCAGCGCGGCATACAGCGGATAAGGTCGGTAGGAGTCGACCGCCGCTGTCTGCAGGTTGGTGATCGCCGTGTTGTTCGCAGCGTTCAGTACGCCGTAGAACGGGTAGATCGTTCCCGGGGTCACGCCGGCATCCGGACGCGTGTTTGGTTGCGGCTTGAACAGGCTGCCGACAGGCAAGGCGTTGATGTTCTGCGGTCCAAACGTATTCAGCAGGTGCTGAGCGTGATTTCCCGCGTACGCCACTTCAAGAACAAAGTGGTGGGCGAACTGCTGATCCACGGCTGCGTTGTAGGTGTAGATGACGGGCTGCTGGTGATCGCCCATCGTGACTGCGCTTACGCTCTGGTCCTTGGTGAAAGCGTTGCTCAACCCGCTCTGCAGGGCGGAGGTGGTGGACAGCTGCCCGTAATTGACGTTGTAGCTTAGCAGGCCGGATGCGGTGTTGAGCGGGTTCTGCACGTCGTTGTAGGAGTCGTGCTGGCGATACATGCCGGCGCCGCCGCGTACGGTGGTGTGGCCGTCGCCAAAGGGATCCCACGCAAAGCCGCCACGGGGTTCCGCGAAGACGGTGGGCAGGGTTGTGCCGGTCAACGGAATTGCAGAGTTGATGGCGTGATACAGGATCCCGGGCTGATGCGAGCTCTTGTTGGTTGGTGAGGCTGCAGCCGCCGCGGTGGCGTTGTAGTCATCCGGGCTGAACACAGCGATACCCTGGCCGTGCGCGTCGGACCAAGGGGTCATATGCTCCAGACGGACGCCGATATCGATTGAAAGATGCGGCGTCACGCGCCAGTGATCCTGCACGTAGCCGGAGAAGTTCCAGAAAAAGATGTTGTTGCGCGGCTGGAAGCTAACCTGCGAAAACCCGAAGTAGTGACCTTCCGCAGTGTCCGCCAGGTAATTGCCCGGCAGGCCGTTGCCGTCCGTGTTGTGGACGACTCCAAAGACGGGGTCATTGAATGTCGCCGGCAGGTAATATTGCGCGATGTTTCCGTTGGTATTCACCTGCGCGGACTGCGGGTTGGAGGACCACTGATAGAACACGCCCGCACGCAAGGTATGCGCGCCGATCAGCTTGGTGACATTGTCGCCGGCTGTGCGGATTTGCTTCTTGGCGTAGTAGCCGCCGTAGGTGAAGTCAAATGGGGTGTTGAATGGCGTTCCGTCAGAGCCGTAGTCGCCGAGCGAGGGAAGAGCCTTGCTGCCGTTGTTGAAGAGGAAGTTGTAAGGGTTACCGGAAGCGGCGATCGCAGGATCCTTGGACAGGGGCCCGGTGTTGCGTGCGCTAAAGCTCTGCGAGAAGTAGGCGCCCGCTGCGTAGAACTCGTTGGTGAGCGAGTTCGACAGGATAGAGGTGTAGTTCAGGCTTGCCACGTGCGAAGCGATCGGGCTGATTTCGCCGCCGCCGGGGGTGTTGACGTTGCCAAACGGCACGGACGGAATGTAGTTGTAGATCCCGTTCGGCTGGAAGGAGGTGCCCTTTTCAATGCTGTAGCTGCCGAACAGCTTGTTGCGATCGGAAACGGCGTAGTCCAGACGGCCTTTGGCCTGATAAAGATTGTTGTTGGTTAGGTTGGTCGTGACGTAGTTGAACAAGCCGGTGCGTGCGCCTGGGTCAAGGTTGGGCAGCGGATAGGTGTTGATCAGCAGCTTGGCGAGCGGGTCCAGATACGCGGAGATGTCTCCGTTGATGATGGCCTGGTTGCCCGGCCCGACCTGCGGCACGGCGCACACGTTGCCGAAAGTGTTGCTGCAACCGCCGTTTGGCACATTCGGTTTGTAATACTGCCCGGCGTACTTGGCGATTTCGGTCGCGTTGTAGTGGCCCAGGTGCATCTCCGCAGTAGGGACGATGGCGCCCAGAATGGCCGAGTTGGCGCTGCCATACGCGTAGACGTTCCGCTGAACGTAGTCCTCACCCGCGACGAAGAAGGTGAGCTTGCGGTTGTGGTTGAAGCTGGTTCCGGGGATCAGGACCGGCTCGCCAAAGGTGCCGCCGGGGTAGATCTGGCGCTCTGGCGGTTTGCCCTGCTTGGTGTAGCCGGCCAGCCAGTCAATGGAGTTGAGCTGCGTGGTGCGTCCGTAGACGTAGAGCGAGCCGTGATACTGGTTGCCGCCCGACTTGCCTATCGCGTTGATGACTACGGGGCCGCGGGCGGTATCGGCGGAAAAGCTGCCGGTCGCCACCTTAACTTCCGCCACCTGGTCGTAGTTCACGTTCTGGATAGCGATACCGTAGGAACCGGGATCGGTGATGTCGGCTCCATCGCTGAGCAGGGCGGTGGCGTTGATGGGCGTACCGTTACCGGAGTAGGCACCAATCGCGCCGGTAAAGTTGACGATGGATGGGTCATAGCTGCGGTTTTCTGCCAGCGGAAACGATCCGGGATTGATGGCCTGGCCGGGCAGAATCTTGAGCAGCTCGGTCACGTCACGGCCTTCGACCGCGAGATGAGAAATGTCTTCTGCCGAGATGGTGTTGCTGAGCTCGCCGCTGTCAGTGGTAATACCACTGTTGGCCTGGGTGACGGTGACGGACTGCGCGTCGCCGGCCATCAGGCTGATGCTCAGGACGGAGCGGTCGTCGCCCGGATCCAGGTGGATGCCGGTCTGCTCAAAGGTGCCAAAGCCCTTATAGCTGATGTCGACCACGTAATCGCCTGACGGCAGGGCGGAGAAGGAGAAGACGCCTGATCCGTTGCTCAACGTCGTACGGATGTCACCAGTCTTGGTGTTTCTGACTTTGATGGAGGCGCGTGCGACGACGGCGCCGGAGGAATCCTTGACCGTGCCACCCAGTGTAGCTGTGGTGCCCTGTGCGTACAGGCTGGACGTGCCCGCCGCGCATACGCTCAACGCGACTGCACACAGGGCGAGAGAACGAGCCCTGGCCGCAGTGCGTGAAAAGGCAAGATGTCTTGATCTGGAAGAATTGAGCGGCCGCTGCTGCATTGTGGTGCCTCCTGAGGTTTCCATCGGTGAAAATTCATCTCTACTCTGTACTGACTGGCGTCTTGCAAGTACTTTCTCTACCAGGCGCCCGGAGAGATTCCGGTGGGGGCCGGATAGACAAAGTTCGATACGCGAACTTAGTCAATGACCGAGACCAATGCACGCTATTGATCCGCGACGGAGAAAGGGAAGGTTAAACATGTACGGAAATAAATTTCCGGCTGACCCCCATGTACACAGGGAAATTAGGCACTTTTGTGTTGTTACAAGGCCCGTTACAAGTGCTGAGCGAGATTTGGCGCGAATCGGGTAGAATCGGTGCGCGGTGAGGAGGAGGTCATTTTGAAAGTGAACGCAAGCAGGATTTCCTCGGAAGCCGAACGTTTGGAGTTTGTGACGGTCGAGGCCAGTCTGGCGAGGACACCGCGGCTGCAGCAACTGCTCCGCTACATGGCAGCACGATATTTTGCAGAGGAGCTGGACCAGCTCACCGAGTACAACATCGCCACGGAGGTGTTTGGGCGCAAGAAGACTGAGTTCATCGCCAGCGAGGATGCGATCGCGCGCGTGGAAACGCACCGTCTACGCAAAAAGCTCGCCGCGTATTACGACGTCGAAGGCAAAGATCACACCGTTCAGATCACCGTTCCACTTGGGACGTATGTGCCGGCTTTTGTGGAATCAAGAGAAGGCTCGGGCGGTGCAGAGCTCAAAGACCTGCCTGAACGACTTGATACCCCAAGGACTGTTGAGCCGAAGTTTTCGCCCTTAGTGGTAGAACCTCTGCTGACGAACGCGGACTCAACCGGCGGGATTGATGCGCTGCTCCAGGTGCCGAAACGAGGCTTCGGCGGACGATGGATTCCCCTGGTAGTCGCTCTGATAGTCGCCTTGCTGCTCGGTGGATTGTGGTTGGGGCATGAGCGGAAGTATGCGGTTGCTCAGGATGTAGCCGCTCCTGTGTTGGTGCCGGCGCGGTCTACAATCTCAGGCTCGGGATCGCCGGTTCAACTTCCGTTCCGGGTGATCGCCGGGTATGAAAGCGCCACGCCGCAACACGACACGAGCGGCCAGCTTTGGAGCGCGGACGCCTACTTCCATGGCGGCTGGGCGCACCGGCAGCCGCCGACTTTCATCGCTGGAACCAGCAACCCGGTGCTGTTCCAATTTGGTCGCGACGGTGATTTTACGTACGATATCCCGCTTGCACCCGGCTCCTATGAGCTCCACCTGTACTTCATGCAGGGTTCCGATACCGCGCAGGCGGAAGACGCAGAGAACAAGGCGATCTTCAACGTTTCAATCAATGACGTGCTTACGCTCAAAAACTTTGACATCGTCTCAGACGCCATGGGCCGCAGCGTCGGGGATGAGCGCGTGTTCCGCGGCATTTCCCCCGGGCGCGATGGTCTGCTTCATCTTGCTTTCAGCACCGTGCTCGGCACGCCTTCGGTCAGCGCGATCGAAATTGTTGCCGGCAGCGCGGCACGGCAGAATCCGATCCGGCTCGTCATGTCGCCAACCCTTTATACAAGTCGCGACGGAAGCTCTGGGATCCGGATAACTACTTCCTGCATGGGCGATATCTTGCGCACAATTTACCGTCGACCAGCGTTGAGCCGGATACGCTGCCATTCGAGCGCTACGGGCATTTCACCTACGCTTTGCCAGTCGATCCGCGAGACCGTTACACGGTCATCCTGCATTTTGCCGAACTCTACTTTGGCACACCACAATCGGACTTGCATGAAACACGGCTGTTTCGTGTCCTTTGTAACGGTCAAACGCTGCTCGACGACTTTGACATTGCGCGGGAAGCAGGCGACTACCACATGGTGCTGAAGACGTTTCACAACCTGAAGCCGACCGCGCAGGGCAAGCTGAACCTGGATTTCGAACCGATCTCCAACTATGCGACGGTGTCCGCGATCGAGGTTCTGGATGAGTCGCAGTAGTTCGTGTTGGTGGCGCGTGACTCTTGTGGCATTCAGCATATAAAGTCTTTTGCAGCCCCGTAGGATTGATTTGTGTGTCACCCAAACATAAGCCGGGGCGAAAGGATCACCCATGTTTCTGTCATTGTTTCGCGCGCTTCTTAGCCGTATGGTTTGCCGCCCTTTTGCGCTCGTTCTGATTCTTGCGGGCTTTGCGCATGGCCAGGCCGGTCCGGTCCTGGCCCCGCAACCGACCCTGGGCTGGAATAGCTGGGATTCCTACGGGCTGCGCATCACTGAACAGCAGTTCCGTGACAACGCCAAGGTTCTCGCGACCAGGCTGAAGCCCTTTGGCTACAACACCGCCGTCATCGATGAAGGATGGTTCCTGCGGAATCCGGAGGCCCGTCCGCACCCCGAGCAACTGCAATTTGAGATCGACGGCAATGGACGTTACCTGCCGGTGCCGGCACGTTTTCCGGGCTCGATGGAGGGCGGCAAAAACCTTGGTTTCAAACAACTTTCTGCCTGGCTTCACGCGCAGGGACTGCAGTTTGGCATCCACATCGTTCGTGGAATCCCGCGTGAAAGCGTGAAGCAGAACCTGCCGATCGAGGGGTCCAGCCTTACCATCACGGATGCAGCGGACCAGTCCGACGCCTGCCCGTGGGATCCGACTAATTGGGGTGTCAAGGATAACGCAGCGGGGCAGGCCTGGTACGACTCGCTGCTGCGACAGTACGCTGCGTGGGGTGTCGACTTCCTGAAGGTCGACTGCATCGCGGATCATCCTTACCGAGTCTCCGAAATACGCCAGATACATCTCGCGATCCAGCATAGTGGCCGGCCAATTATCCTGAGTCTTTCGCCCGGTCCAACGCAGCTTGTTCACGCGCAGGAAGTTGGGTCGCTGGCGCAGATGTGGCGGATTTCAGATGATATATGGGATATTTGGGACGGCGACAAAGGCTGGCCACGAGCCATCAAACGTCAATTTGAGCCCGCCGCAGAGTGGGTCAAGTATGCGCATCCGGGGAATTGGCCAGACGCCGATATGCTTCCCGTTGGCGAGCTTCGGCCGTACCCGGATGTGGCCAGCGCACGACACACCCGCCTGACCCCAGATGAGCAGCATACGCAAATCAGCTTGTGGGCTTTTGCGCGGAGTCCGCTGATCGTCGGTGCGAATCTGACGCTGCTGGACCGCGAAACAGAGCAGTTGCTGACCAACCGCGATATCCTGGCAATCGACCAGAATGCGCTCGCTTCACGCCAGTTGCTGCACCAGGATAACCTGGTCATCTGGTCAGCGGATCTGCCGGGCGGACGTTCCGCGGTGGGCATGTTCAATCTCGGCGAAAGCGCTATGCCGGTGAGCAAGAGCTTTGCAGATTTGAAGCTTCCTGCCGGCAACTACACTGTTCGTAACGCATGGGAAGGCGGCACCCCAGCGGAGCGTAAATCGGTGGACGCGTCAGTCCCTGCGCATGGAGTCGTGGTCCTGATCCTTGAGCGCAGGACCCGCTAGCGTCTTCTACTTTGGGCTCCAGATGCGGAAGTTGCCAGTCGCGTGCAGCAGGCTCATCAGGTAAAGCATCCCGTCGAAGTAGCGCTGGTCGCCCACCGGAATCGGTGTTCTCCAGAGCTCTTCGACGAACGCTTTTTCGTTCGGTCCGGGCGTCGCGGCCAGGCCACTGACTGTGGTCGTGGCGACCAGTCCGATGGAGTGCCGCTTCGATAACGGCTTCCCGTCCAGGGTGTAGCGATCCACAAACATGCTGATCCCCTGCGAGACCAGAAACTGCTGGATGTGATCGCTCATCGCGGACTGCCGTGCGTCCTTGCGCCACCAGCTATAGTCGACGGACCAGTTGCTGGCCGTACGCCAGGAGTCGTAGCTGAAGGGAACTTTCTGACCGTCGCGCTCGTACACGGGCGAGCCGTCAAAGCGGTTGCGGTCCGGCGCCAGGCCGGTCCTGGGGTCGGTCACTTTGACGAAGAAAGCCCGGCTTGAATCCGCTGCTTTGGCCCAGAACTCACGATCCTCTTTCGGTCCCCAGCGGGAGAAGAGCTCGTAAAAAGCGGGTAGATGATAGGACGCATCGGTGTTGCTGCCGGGACCTACATCCGGCACGAAGCGGACCATCGCGTGCTCTTCTTCAAGCATCGGCCCGGCGGTGGAAGGGCGAGCCAGGTAGCGGGCCATGGCAGCGGCTCCCGGGCGTCCGTAAGGCTCAGGCGGCGGAGTTTTGCCCAGGCCCACAAGCTCTATGGCGACGTTGTGTTTGGCCTGATCCGCCTCCGTGGTGTTAGGGCTCACAAGAGGCTTGACAGAGGGGCCGAACGGGACGAAATCGGGGTCGCCAGGATGGACGCGGAACGGGCCAACCTCGGTCTGCACCGGATGGTGCCGCATGTCGTGCAGGATGCGTTCTGCCTGCTGCTGGTAGTTGTTGATCCCGGTGCCATTACCCCAGCGATGCGCCGCAAACAGCAGCGCCATCGCGTAGTATTCCTCGCCATCGGGGGCCGGACCCGTGGAGCGTGGCGTGCCATCGGTATTCATTGACCACGCAAAGTATCCCACGTTAGGGTTCTTCGGATCGGTGATCAGCATGTAGGTGTTGGACCAGTTCCACAGCGCGTCAAACTCGCGTTTATGGTCCAGCTGCACGGCGATCATCATGCCGTAGCTCATGCCCTCAGTGCGTGCGTCGTTGTTGGCCCAGTCGGTCATGTAGCCCAGCGTGCCGTTGGCGTTTGAGCCGCTCTCAAAGTACACGCGTTCGGACTCGGCATCTCCGTGAAACAGCTGCTGGAAGGTCTGCTCGATCCTTGCACGGGTTTCGGCCGGAGTGTGCCCCTGTTCTGCGAATAAATCGCGATATACGGAGGTTTTATAGGCTCCGGCACCATCGCCAGGAAACCGCTGCAAGTCTCCCAGAGGTACATCCTGATGCGGCGCTGGGGGTGCCTGGGCCAACGCAGGACTACACCCCGCCAGCGTAAGCGCGAGAGAAATTCTGGCAGCGAGGGAAGCAGTATGAGTCATGCAGGGTCACTCCGGATGCGTGCGTGGCGGGTTGCTATGGCGGCTTGCGCAGTTCTCTGTCACTGGCGAGCCAGAGAACTGCGCGGAAAGGTGTCAGAGCATCGTCAGCTATAGCGCATCAGTTTGTCAAAATATAGTTCAACGGTCGAAACAATTATCTGCCTACTCTGGCGCATGGCAACTCAAGTCAGTTATGATCCAGTCGCGTAGAGGGTCCGCTTGCGCTCTACACCGGAGACAGATCGTGAAGACTTTGATCGCCGGCTTTGCTGCCGTGGCGTTGTGTGCATTGCAGATGACTATCGCCTCCGCGCAACAGGTCAGAACGGTTCATGCCGATGTCGCAAAGGTGACCGGCCCGCACAGCCAGGTTCCGATGCGCGTGGTGGGCGCGGGCCGTGCGGAAGAAGGTCTGCGCGCGGACTGGCAGCAGCAACTGGCGACGGTGCAGGATGAAATCGGGTTCCATTACCTGCGCATGCATGGCCTGCTGAACGATGAGATGGCCGTTTACACCGAGGATAAGCAGGGCAATCCCGAGTTCAATTTTCAATATGTTGACACCCTTTACGACGCGTTGTTGAAGATGCACATCCGGCCTTTCGTCGAGCTGACGTTCATGCCATCCAAGCTGGCCAGCGGGCCAGGCACCGTGTTCTGGTGGAAGGGCAACACGTCGCCGCCCAAGGATCCGGCCAAGTGGGCGTTGCTGATTCGCACGCTGCTGGATCACTGGCGCGAGCGTTACGGCGAGCAGGAAATGCTGCAGTAGTACTACGAGGTCTGGAATGAGCCCGACATCAAGGGCTTCTGGCCGTACTCGCTGGAGGAATATTTCAAGCTCTACAAGGTCACTGCTGAGGCCGTAAAACAGGCGTGCCCCAAGTGCCGTGTAGGCGGGCCGGCATCCGCCGTGCCATACAAGGCGGAAGAAGAATTTGAGCGTTGGGTGGCGGCGAATAAAGAGCCGGTTGATTTCATCGCCGTGCATGCCTACGGGGTTAAGCAGGGCTTTTTGGATGTTGATGGCACGGCCGGCACAATCCTCGACCCGAATTTGGATTCGGTGAGCGGTCGCATGCGGCACTCGCGCGAGCTCATCAAGGCGTCCGCGCTGCCGAATCTTGAGCTGCATTTTACGGAGTGGAGCTCGGCCTATACGCCAACGGACTACATGCATGATCAGTACCATCAGGCGAGCTTCATCCTGGATAAGGTGCGGCGCGCGGTGCCATATGTAGACTCGATGTCTTACTGGACGTTCACCGATATCTTTGAAGAAAACGGCCCACGCTTTACACCGTTTCATGGCGGCTTCGGGATGATCAATCTGGAAGGGATCAAGAAGCCTTCGTTCTACGCATTCAAGTTTTTGAGCAAGCTGGGCACGCAGGATTTCGCTAAGGACGATCAGCAATCGTGGGTGACCAAGTCGCCGGATGGCACTGTGCAGGTGCTGCTTTGGGATTACACGCCGGTGGTGCCGCCCGCCGGGCAGGTGGACCAGGTGTTCTACAAGCTGGAGCAGCCGGCGCAGGCAAAGGGCAGTTTGCAAGTCAATCTGGCGCATGTACCCGATGGCCGCTACAAGCTGCGCGTCTACCAGGTGGGCTATAAGCAGAACGATGCTTATACGGCCTATGTCGCCATGGGTTCGCCGCATCAATTGACCCGCGCGCAGGTGGCGACGCTGAATAGTGTTAGCACGGGCGCACCCGTAAGCGAGACCGAAGTCACCGTGCACGGCGAGGAATTTACCCGAACTATGCCACTGCGGACCAACGACATTTTCTTCATGACGCTGACGCCTGAAGGAAAGCAGTAGCGGCCTCTGCATAGCTGGCCTTGACCATTGCAGGAGCAGTCGGATAGGCTGGGCGGGCTAATTTTATTCGTTACCTGAAGAATTTCGTTCCGCGTAAATGAGCCTGGAGTATCCTGATGCCGCGCATCCCGAGTAGCTGGTTCCTATGCAGCCTGGCGATCGCTCTATGGCTGCCCTGCGGGGCGCAGTCGCACGCGCAGGGAACAGCTGCAATGCCGGTGTATTCCAATCCCGTGCTGTGGGAAGATCTTCCCGACCTCGATATCCTTCGCGTCGGCAACGAGTACTTCTACTCCGCTTCAAACATGCACTATTCGCCCGGGGCCCCGATCCTGCGGTCGACCGACCTGGTCCACTGGCACTACGCCGGCCACTCGGTCCCGGTGCTGGACTTCTCTGACGCGTATGACCTGAAGGGCGGCCGCCGCGCGTATGTGAAGGGGACGTGGGCATCGTTTCTGGGCTATCGCAAGAGCAATCAGACCTTCTATTGGGGCGGGTGTGTGGAGTTTAAGCACACCTACCTGTACACGGCGCCGGCGGCGGAAGGCCCATGGAAACGCTCCGCAACGCTGGCCCCCTGCTACTACGACGCGGGCATGCTGGTCGATGACGACGATACGATGTATGTCGCGTACGGCCGTGGCACGTTGCACGTGGCGCAGCTTTCGGCGGACGCCGCGCACGAGGTCAAGAGCCAGGCGGTCTTTAGGGCGACCGAGGCCACCGGGGTTCTCGAAGGCTCGCGGTTCTACAAGGTCGGCGGCGCTTACTACATTCTGACGACGCATCCAGCCGATGCCGAGTACGTTCTGCGTTCAACCCATGGACCCTTCGGCCCGTATGAGGTGCGGCCGCTGCTTCAAAAGGCCGTCTGCCCGGTAGCGGGCGCGGGTGTTCCGCACCAGGGGGGCATGGTGCAAACTCCTGATGGGCGCTGGTTCTACATGGCATTTATCGACGCCTATCCCGGCGGCCGGTTGCCGGTGCTCGCGCCGATCACCTGGACGGACGGCTGGCCGAGCCTGAATCTGCAGGACAACACCTGGCAGGCCAAATATCCGCAGCCGCTACCACCAGAAGCCGGCGTTGATGATTCCGCTGCCAAGATCTATCGCTTTGATGGGTCGGAGCTATCGCCGGAGTGGGAGTGGAACCACAATCCGGACAACGCAAAGTGGGCTCTCCAGAAGGGTTTGCAGCTCAGCACGGCGACTGTTACGGACGATCTCTACTCCGCGCGCAACACGTTGACCCACCGGATCCCCGGCCCGCACTCCTCTGCGACGATTCAGATGGACCTTGCCAAAATGCATGCGGGCGACCGCGCCGGGCTCGTCATGCTGCGCGACTCCTCAGCGTGGATCGGCGTGGTACGGGACGATGCGGGCAGCCGCGTTTCCGTCGTTCAGGACATTACGATGGATCAAAAGTGGCAGACCGTCTCAAAGGGGCAGGAGATCGCTTCCGCGCCGCTGAGTGCCGGCCTGGTCTGGTTGCGTGCCGCCGCGGATATCCGCCCAGGCGCCGGGCGCACCGCGCACTTTTCCTACAGCACCGACGGTAAAAACTTCAAGCCGCTGGGAACGCCCTTCATTCTGAACGATCACTGGCAATTCTTCATGGGCTACCGTTTCGGCATATTCAACTACGCAACGAAAGCTCTGGGCGGGGCGGTCAACGTCCGGTCCTTCGCGCTCACAAGACCGTAATCAAAGAGGGTTTTATGCTCCGTAAAAAGTTCATCCTGTTGGCTTGCTCCATAAGCGCGCTTCTGTGTTCAGCGCAGGCAAGCGCGCAGTCGCAGGCTACCCTGACCATTCATCTCGATCAGAAACATGCAGATGTAAGCCCCGGACTGTACGGGTTGATGACGGAAGAAATCAATTACTCCTATGATGGCGGCCTGTACGCGGAGATGGTACGCAACCGCACGTTTCGCAGCGATTGGACGGGCTTTGAAGGTTGGCTGCCGTTGCTGAAAGGCAACGCCGCAGAGCACATTTCTCCGAATCTAAAAGAGGGTCCAACCGCCGCGCTGCCCACCAGCCTGAAGCTGGAGGTCACGTCCGCCAGCGCGCAGAGCCCCGCCGGCATTTCGAACGAGGGCTACTGGGGTATGAGCCTGCACGCAAACACGACTTACAGTGGTTCGTTCATCGCTAAGCTGGGTGATTCTGCAGCCCTGCCCATGCGGCTTGCACTGGTGAACGATGACACTGGTTCCATTCAGGCCAGCACGGTCGTATCCATGGCTGGACAGAGTTGGACCCAGTACAAGTACAGCCTGCAGACGCAGGACATTGCTGCGTCCAGCGCGAACCACCTGGTGCTCAGCATCGACCGTCCGGCGACGCTTTTGCTGCAGTTGGTTTCCTTGATGCCCCCTACGTACCTCGGTCGTGCCAATGGCAATCGAGTGGACCTGATGGAAAAACTCGCCGCGATGCACCCGGCGTTTCTGCGCATGCCAGGTGGTAACTACCTGGAAGGCGGAAGCCTGGCGCAGCGCTTCGACTGGAAAAAGACGATCGGCCCGCTCGAGGACCGGCCCACGCACCAGGCACCCTGGAGCTACCACTCAAGCGATGGGCTCGGCCTGCTGGAGTTTCTGGAGTGGTGCGAGGATCTGCACATGGATCCGGTGCTCGCGGTGTATGCCGGCTACTCGCTCAATGGGGATACGGTGCAGGCGGGCGCAAAGCTGGAGCCCTACGTGCAGGACGCTCTTGACGAGATTGAATATGTGACCGGCGGCCCGGGAACAAAGTGGGGCGCGGTACGGGGCAAGAACGGGCATCCGCAACCGTTTCCGCTGCACTATGTGGAGGTCGGCAATGAAGATTCATTCGACAAGAAATTGACCTATGAGGGCCGCTTTGCGCAATTCAATCAGGCGATCCACGCTCGCTACCCAGCCCTGAAGGTGATTGCAACCGACCCAGTCAAGCAAACGAAGGCTGACGTGCTGGACGATCACTATTACAAAGATGAGCTGGGCATGTTTGCGGAGTCGCGGCACTACGACACGGTCGACCGCAAGGGGCCCAGGATTTTCGTCGGCGAGTGGGCCACGCGCGAAGGCACCCCTACCACCAACCTGGGTGCCGCGCTGGGCGATGCAGCGTTCATGACGGGGCTCGAGCGCAACAGCGATCTGGTCATCATGGCCAGCTATGCGCCGCTGTTCGTCAACGTCAACCCGGGCGGCATGCAGTGGACCGGTGACCTCATCGGCTATGACGTTGCAAAGAGCTACGGCTCGCCCAGTTACTACACGCAGATCATGTTCAATTCCTGCATGGGCGACTACACGCCGGAGTCTGCCGTCACAGGTGCGGGCAGCAGATTCTTCTACTCCGTAACCGCGTCGAAGCAGACCAGGAAGGCCTGCGTCAAGCTGGTAAACGCCTCCTCGGAAGCGCAGTCGATCGTGATTCATCTGGGTGGTGGCACTGCAAGCGGGCCGGCACAAACGCAGACGCTGAGCGGCAAAACCATTGCGGAGACAAACTCTTTGCAGGCTCCGGAGCGCGTGATCCCCGTGCGCTCGACGACCACGCTGAGCGACGGCAGCAGCATGACCTTGCCGCCGTATTCCATCCAGACCCTAGAAGTCCCACTGCAGTAGATCAGCGCCAGGCAACGATGAGGATCATGATGACAAAAAGTAAGAGCAACTTCAGCAAACTCGCGATGGCGGCTGTCTTGATCAGCGGTGCAGTCAGCGTCGCAACCGCTACGGCACAGTCCAGGCCCGCCTACCAGGACACCTCGCTTGCACCAGAGCAGCGCGCAACCGACCTGGTTCATCGGCTTACGCTGGAAGAAAAAGCAAGCCAGCTCGTCAATCAGGCGCGCGCCATTCCGCGGCTTGATATCCCGGCGTACGACTGGTGGAGCGAGGCGCTGCACGGTGTGGCGCGTGGCGACGTGACGGAATTCCCAGAGCCAGTCGGCCTCGCAGCGACGTTTGATCCTGAAGCGATTCACAGCATGGCGACAGCGATCGGCGTTGAAGGCCGCGTGCTGAACGTGCGCGCCGTCAAGGCGAACGGCGGCTACAGCGGCTTCTTCCAGGGGCTCGATTTCTGGGCTCCCAACATCAATATTTTTCGCGATCCACGCTGGGGCCGCGGCCAGGAAACGTACGGAGAAGACCCCTTCCTGACCGCGCGCATGGGTGTCGCCTACGTGACCGGCATGCAGGGCGACGACCCGAAATACTATCGCGCCATCGCAACGCCCAAGCATTACGACGTACACAGCGGCCCTGAATCCACGCGACATTCCGCAGATGTAGTCGTCAGCAAGCATGACGAAATGGACACCTACCTGCCGGCCTTTCGCGCAGCCGTTACGGAAGCCAAGGCCGGCTCTGTCATGTGCGCTTACAACAGCATCAACGGCCAGCCCGCCTGCGCCAATCAGTTCCTGCTGCAGGACCAACTGCGCGCTAAGTGGGGATTCCAGGGGTATGTGGTTTCGGACTGCGGCGCCGTCGTGGACATCTACCGCAACCACCACTTCAGCGCCACTCAACCGGAAGCCTCTGCCATCAGCCTGCAGCGCGGTATGGATAACGAGTGTGTCGACGGCGGCTTCAAGGTCAAGGGTCGGGATGACTACAAGGCTTACTTTGACGCGGTGCAGCAGGGCAAGCTGAAGGAAAGCGACATCGACGTAGCGCTTGTTCGCCTGTTCACGGCAAGGATGAAGCTCGGCATGTTCGATCCACCGGCGATGGTGCCTTATACGAAGATCGAAGACAGCGAACTCAGCAGCGCCGCGCATCGCGACCTGGCTCGCCACATCGCGGAAGAGTCGCTGGTGCTGCTCAAAAATGATGGCACGCTGCCGCTCAAGCCGGGCCGGCAAAAGATCGCGGTGATCGGTCCGCTGGCCAGCCAGCAGAAGGTCCTGCTGGGCAATTACAACGGCACGCCTACCTACACGGTTTCCATCCTGGACGGCATCAAGAAGGAGTTTCCGGGAGCCACGATTCAGTATGTTTCCGGCACGCAATTCCTTAGCCATGATGCCGCGCCAGTGCCTGCTTCTGCTCTCTCCACAAGCGGCAAGCCCGGCGTGCAGGTCAGCTATTCGCAGCTTGATATGAGCGACATCAACAAGCTGTCAGCGGCCGGCGCGCTCGCCAAGGAAACGGTCCCCACCATCGACGTCACCGCCAACCCCCTGCCGTCAGCGGTCGCCAGCGTGCGGCCCCTGGCTATCCGCTGGGAAGGCGATCTGACTTCGCAGGAGACCGGCGACTACAACCTCGGCATCAAGGCCAACGGCTTCTTCCGGCTGCATCTGGACGGCAAATCCGTTACATCTTCCTATGGTGGCGACGGGGACGAAGCCCGCCTGGGCCGCGTTCATCTGGAAGCCGGCAAGCCCGCTCATCTTGAGCTTGATTTCACCCCGCCAGAGCACGGCGCGCCCATCGCCAGCCTGGTTTGGGCGAAGGTCGATTACACCCCACAGCCGGCAGCGATTGCGGCCGCTCGAGATGCGGATGTCGTCATCGCGGTGCTGGGTATTTCAAGTGAGCTTGAAGGGGAGGAGATGCAGGTTTCCGAGCCCGGCTTCAAGGGCGGTGACCGCACCAGCATCGATCTGCCGCAGCCTGAAGAGGCTCTGCTTGAAGCGCTCAAGAGTACCGGCAAGCCCGTCGTACTGGTGCTGACCAACGGCAGCGCGCTGGCTGTCAACTGGGCTGACCGCAACGTCAACGCCATCCTGGACGCTTGGTATCCGGGCGAGGAAGGCGGCACCGCCGTCGCACGCACGCTGTCCGGAAAGAACAATCCCTCCGGCCGGCTACCTGTAACTTTCTACACGGGAACCGACCAGCTGCCGCCGTTTGAAAGCTATGCGATGCAGGGCCGCACTTACCGCTACTTCACCGGCAAGCCGCTCTATCCATTTGGTTTCGGGCTCAGCTACACCACATTCAAGTACAGCGGTTTGCACTTGCCGCAGGCTCCGGTGCAGGCGGGTCAGGACCTGAACGCAGAAGTCACCGTAACCAACAGCGGCAAGCAGGCGGGTGATGAAGTCGCCGAACTGTACCTGGGCTTTCCGGCGGTAGAGGGCGCTCCAAGGCACGCTTTGCGCGGCTTCAAACGGGTCCACCTGGAGCCGGGTCAATCGCAAACGGTCCACTTCACACTCAAGCCGCGAGACCTCAGCATGGTCCTCCCCGCGGGTGATCCGGTGGTCGCAGCCGGCGCCTACACGCTCTACCTGGGCGGCGGTCAGCCTGGGACCGGCGCGCCTGTCGTCTCCGGCCACTTCAACATCGCGGGCACGGTCAAGCTTCCGGAATAACAATCCGTGCGCCAGCTAAGCGGACAACAGTTGGTCGACTGCTCGCACGTGCGACGTAACGTCCCGTCACGCCGGCAAGCTCGGCGTTGATGCGGACCCGTCTTCCTCATCCCCGCTGCTGCCACCACCAGCAACGCGACGTTCCCGCTTCCAGGTAGCTCAGCCCAGCTTTGCCAGCGGCATAGTCTGCTTGCGCAAAAGATACCCGTGACCGCGTTGCCGTCTGCGCGAACAGGTGGACGCTCATCCTTTGCCAGTGCCGCTTGCACATGGTCGCGCTCGATGGGTACGCCTTTGACGCGGCCCTTTGCACAAATCTGTTGATACCAAAAGGTAAGAGCCCCGGCATCTTCGCCGGGGCCCTTACCTGCAAGCAGTGGTTGTGTCGATGGGGTTAGGGCAAGGCAGTGACGGTCGTCAAACCGGGCGAAAGGCCAGGCTTCGTCGTCGCCAGCAGGGGCCACGTCGGTGCGCCGAGCCCGATGAGCTGGGTCAGACCACCAGAGGTGATGCCGCCCCAAACCGAACCCGTGCTGTCGATTGCGATCTCGCGCGGGTTGTAAACCGCGGAAGCCGAACCGGTACCGCAGGTCGTCGTCGTTGCCGTTGCCAGGTAGCAGCCAAGGTAGCCCGAAGGCGGCGAAAGAACCTGCGAGGCCGTATCGCTGCTTGAAACCGCAACGCTCGAATACGCATGGATGCCGAGTGCGCCCGTGCCCTGGTTGTCAGGAAGGTAGATCGTGCCGGCGCCATCGATGCCGGGAATCTGCGATGCCTTGGCGCCCAAAGTGGCATTGGCAACCAGAGGCTGCGGATTCAGTCCCGTGATCACGAAGTTGGTCAGGGTCGGCGTCACTTCTTCAATGCCGGTTGTCGTGACAGTGTTGCTGGCGGTGGTGGTGCCGGTGATACCGTACCAGGCGTTGGCGCTCGCATCAATCACCAGGCCCAGGGGCTTGATGGCTGAGCTTGCAAAAGTAGCGGAAATCGGGGTCGCCGTCGTACCGCTTGCGGCGTAGGAAGCTGCAGCCGTCGGCGTAAGGTTCGGCAGAACCTGAGCCAGCGAGCCGTTGGTATTGTAAGCAGCGACCCAGACGTTCTGGTTCGCATCAATCGTCAGCTGATACGGCGAGAAGCCGCCGGCACCGGTTGCCGTAACACCAGCCGCGTAGCTCGGGTAGGTGTATTGCGCAATGTTCGGCGTGGCGGAAGCCGTAGAGTTGGCCAGCCAGACGTTGCCGCTCTTGTCCACCGCTACGCCATAGAACGCGGCACCGGTTTGCGATACCACGTTCGACGGTGCGCCACCGGACGCCGTGTTGTACTGCAGCAGCAGGCCGCCATTGTTCGTCACAAAGGCGTTGTTGTGCGTATCGAGCGCCAACTGGCGGGTCGCCGTACCGGCCGTACCGGCGGTGAAGGCAGGCGTCGCGATGCTGTACGTGCTCATCGCCAGCAGGTTCGCAGACCCGGAAGCACCCTGGTAGACAGTGTCATTCGCATCCAGCGCCAGGTCGTAAGGGCCGACCAGTGCGGTGCTCTTGTACACAATCGCAAGGCTCCAGTCAGGAGGAGCGGTGGTCAGCGTCGGCTGAAAGGCCGGGATGGAGCTCGCCAGGCTGAACAGGCTCGTGGTCCCCGTCATCGCCGCGGCGCTCGGGTAAGGGTTGCGCGCCAGGTTGATCATCGCCTGCAGCGTGTTGGTCGGGGCTACGCCGGAAATGGAAGGCGTATCCGTAAACAGGCTCTGGCATTGTGCGTTGCCCGTTGCGCCGTTCACGCAGGGCTGCAGAATGTCGCCCAGCGTGTTGATCTCAACCGCGGGAACGTTGCCGTTCAAATTGTTGCCGGCCATGCTGATGTTCGGGGTCTGCGAGTTGGCAACACCGCCGGTCACGTTTGCCAGAAGAGCTGCGTTCAGGAAGGCGTGCGGCAAGCCGGCAGCAACCGTGCCGGTCCCGGTCGCAGCATTGTTGGCCGCGGGCGCGCTCACGTTTGCCTGGAACAAGCCACCCGTCGCAGCGGAGGTCGTCATAAAGCCGGAAAGCGCGTAACCCGCCGCAACCGTCGTGACTTCATTGATGATGACGAACGTGTTCGCGTTCACGTTGGCGCAGGTACCCAGCGCAGCCATCAGCAGCGAGCTGTTGTTCGCCAGGGTAGGCGTGCCGGTCGGGTAGCCGCCCGCTGCGGTGATGTACGCCTGCTGGCCTGCGGGGCAATTCGCTGCAGTGGCAGAAGGCGCGATCGAGAAGCCGCCGGCCGCATCCGTTTTGCCCGTCCCGATAAAGGTTCCGGCCTGGCCGTAGCCCGTCGCAGCACTGTTCGTCACGTACAGATTGACGGTCGCGCCCTGGATCGGGCTTTGTCCGCCGTGAACCGCGCCGACGAAAGCAGTCACCGGCGTGCTCGCCGTATTGAAGTTATTGACACCGCAGCCGGTAGCGAAAACGGCGCATGCGGATGCAATCGCCAGGGCGACTCCGCGGCTGGAAGGTACTTTCGAAAACGGGAGGACTGACATTTGGAATCTCCGGGGGTTAGAAAGCGCACAGATTGGAAAACGGGTAGTAGTCGAATGATAACGGACTCGCAGCACGTTCTTCGAGAAAATTCGATCAATGTCTTCGCAAACTTCGCGCCACCCGTCCAAACCTGCAATCTACTTGTGCAATTCCGGAAGTTCCCCGGTCCCCATATGCCCGGAAGTGGCGTCACGCACCACAAACCGGATCCGCACCGCTTTCGGTTCTGCCGGCACCACAATCAGGAAGTCCGCGGTGCGTTGCGGCTCGCGAACATCTGTCCCGGGTCGCGCGTTTGCAGACATGCTCTGCAGAATGTGATCGACCATTTGCCCCTTTGCATTCAAGGACCCTGCAAGCAGTGAAATCGAGGCGCTCAGACGCCCTTCCGCGTCTGTTTCCCACGTCAGATCGGCAGAATGCACGCGCACCCGGAAGCTGCTGGCGGGCGCTTCAGGGGGCGTCAGCCGTTCCACCGTCAGGGCGATCGCGTTCAGCGGCAGCGGGCTCGTCACAGCGCTGTCCAGGTCGTACTCGGCTGCGGAAACCCGGCTCAACTCTTCATCTTTTCCGGTGTAATAGCCTGTCCGCGTGACCGCCGTCAGCCCGGGGCGAAGGCAAATCACGCTAATCTTGCGGAACGCAGCTTTGGTGCTGCTGGCTGAATCGGGCGAGTAGGCCACCGTGTAGAACGTGCTTCCGGATTCCACCGCGGAGTTGATCTGGTGTGCCACATCGTTCATCCCGCGGACGACGCGGCCGCCCGTCGCCGGCGCAAGTTTGTCAAAATCGTCCGTAGCGCTGAAGGGGTCCAGGTCGCCCGTAGCGGTATCGCCTGCCGCCTGCACAAACGCCATCTGCGAGGCGTCCGTGATCTCCGTCATTCCCGGCGCGGAACTCGTCGGATCGACAGCATATAAAGTCACGTGGGTTTCTAGCAGCAGGTTCGTGATGTGCCGCAGCGTGGTGCGGATTTCGCGTGCGTCCGCCGTCGCCAGTTGCACCGGGTCGACGGTCGGAAAACCTGCGCCGACCCAGATCACATTCTTCCGGCCCGGAATCCGCGCAAAACTCTGCGCCATCTGCTCCAGCGCTTCCAGGCTTTGCTGCAGGCGGTCGAGCGGCCCGTGATCGGTCTTGCCGTTCACTTCCAGCTTCCACGCGTACTGCGTTTTCGATTCGACCAGCGCATGCAGCAGAGCTTCACGGCTGCGTGTGAAGCCGGCAAGTTGCTGGAAGTGGTCGTCGTGAACTTCCAGCAGGGTCGTCGGCTGCAGCAGCGCGGCGGGCTGCTGCTTCACGAAATCCTGCAGCGACCGGCGCGCAAAAGAGCTATCCGCAAAGTGCGTATTCAGTTGATCGAAGACCAGAATGTTGACCGGCGAACTGCCAAAGTTGGCCGGCTTTGTGGGGTCGAACGTTTCATTCGCGGCGTTGCCGGCTGCAGTCGCAGCAGGCAAAACGTGCACATCCGGCGTCTCAACCGAGCGAATGCGCTGCGGCCGCCCGTCTTCCAGCACCTTGAAGTCGGCAGCGGTCAGATTCTGCACCGGCTTGCCCTTTGCGTCAGTAACCACCACATCCAGCACCACGAGACGCGAATTCAGCGTGAGCGAGGGAACAGCCTGGGGAGTTTGCTGCGCGCTGCCGTTTGCGGCAAAGAGCAGCGAGAAAAGTAAAAGTCTGGTTCGGTGCAAAAGGGTGCCCTCAGGTTCTGTGTGGCGGGTGTCGCAGGTACACTCGATACTATGCAGAACGCCCGCAAGCTTCAATCCAGGCCCTTGACGATACGGCAATTCAAATCTCGCTGGATGCGCGCTTTGTGTGCCGGCGTGCTGCTTTTTAGCTGCTTTCCAGCGCAGAGTTTCGCCTGGGGACGCGTGGGCCACAGGCTGACCGCAAAGGTCGCCGAGGAGTATTTGACGCCGGAAGCGAAGGAGCAAATCAAGCTGCTGCTGGACGGCCAGAGCATCGCAGAGATTGCGTCCTGGGCGGATGATTACCGCAGCCTTCACCCGGAAACCGGGCCCTGGCACTATGTCGATATCCCACAGGATGCAGCCGGATTCGACCGTCAGCGCGATTGCCCGACCTCGACTGCGACTCCGCCTTCACCCTGGCGCGATTGCGTTACGGACCGGATTCTGTATTTTGAGGGTCGTCTGGGCGATACGGCGCTGAGCCACGAAGAGCGGGCGCAAGCACTGAAGTTTCTGGTGCATCTGATCGGCGATGTGCACCAGCCTTTCCACGCTTACGGCGGCGATCGTGGCGGCAACAATATTCATATCAACTACCTGGGATCGAAGGTTTGCGGCACTTTCAACTGCAATCTGCACGGTGTCTGGGATGAGCAGTTGATCGAAAGCCAAGGGTTGAACGACAAGCGCTACACCGAGCTGCTGATGGTGAAAATTAAGGATAACCATTGGGAGCGGTTGGCTGGTGGCGAACCGACGAGCTGGGCGACCGTCTCGCACCACTATGCGGTGCAGGCTTTGGCGCCGGATGGCGCGCTGATCACGCACGAATATGTGAAGGAAGAAGTGAAGATTGTGGATGCGGAACTGGCTTTGGGCGGGCTTCGACTGGCGCATGTGCTGAACAGGATTTTGGCGGCTGCGCCTGTGGACGAGCCGGCGAAGTAAGGACCCTCCCCCCCCTTTCTGGGGCTAAAGTCTTCATGGGATTGGGGTTAGGTCTGGACTCGCCAGAGCTCGAAATTGCACTGTTTTTGTGGCAGCGGCTTTTCTTTGGAGGCCGCTGAGGCGGGGCTTCGGACTTTGACCTCAGCGCCTAAAGCCGCGTTGGTGGTTTCTTTCTATGGCACGACTGAAGCCGTGCCCATAAGCAAGGTCTGACGGGAAAAAGCCGCTGCACCCTTTTGGGTGTAGCGGCTTTTTCCCTGGTGGCAGGTTGTGATCCCAATCATCGCAGAAGCGCGATGATTGGGGCACCCAGAGTTCGGGGCCAGTTGGGTTAGAAGTGCAGGCGGACGGCCAACTGGAGCTGGCGGGGGCTGTAGATGGTATTGGAGTTGGAGTTTTTGTAGGTACCGAAGTTGGCGTTGTAAACCAGGTAGGAGGTTTTGGTGTAGTCCAGTCCGGTGGTTGGGCATCCGCCGGCTACGGTTCCGTTCCCCGCTGCCTTGCAGATGGTGTACGAGCCGGTGCTGACGGAGGTGATGTTCTGGTGATTCAGGACGTTGAAGTACTCGCCGAGAAGCTCCAGACGGAAGCGCTCGCCATACATTTCGCGGGTGAAGTTCTTGCTGATGCGAGCGTCTACCACGGCGGTTTTGGGGTAGCTGAAGATGTTGCGCTCTGTCTCGAAGTTGCCGAAGACGTCGAACTTGGGCAGGCGAGGCGCACCGCCGGCACCCAGGGGGCCGGAGAGAGCAGAACCCGTGTTGGTGCCGCTGGTGGTGGCGGAGTAGGGCAAGCCGGTCTGGACCTGGACGATCGGGGAGATGCCCCAGCCGTCATAGAGCACGTCCTTGTAGCCGTGGAAGTTGAAGTTTGGGTTGTAGTGAGCCGCGAAGACGTAACGGAACTTGACGTTCAGGTTGCTGTTGCCATAATCCTGGCGCTTGTCCTGCGGGTCAACGGGCAGGTAGGCCGAGGAGCCGTAGGACGTTCCGAGGTAGGGGTTGTAGTCCAGTCCGTGGGCCCAGGTGAAGTTCGAAAGCAGTGAGACGCTGTTCGAGAAGCGCTTGTTGAGCGAAACCGCGAGCGCGTTGTAGCTGGAGTTGGCCTCGCTCTGCACGGCGTAGATGTTGAAATACGCCGGGATGGGGCGCGCGCCGGTGTACTGCTTGTAGGTGTGGGACGAACCCTGCACGAGCGGTGGGTTGGCTCCGCCGCGGGGCAGAACGGTTCCGGTTACGCCGCCGCCGGGGGTGGTGCTGAGGTCATTGCGGACGACGAAGGTGGCCGTCGAGTTGCCGGTGGTGGGGGCGTTGGTGTCGTAAACGGAGGGAAGTTCACGACCGTACGAGTTCATATAGGTGACGGTCAGAACTGTTCTTTTGCCGAGATCCTGCTCGATCGACAAGTCAGCTTCATGCACCTGAGGGTTCTGCAAGTGGGAGTCGAGATAGGCGACGGTGGGATTCTGGGTTACGCAGCCCGCGGCGGTAAAGCCCTGCTTGCCGGCAGCTTCTGACGTCGCGAAAACTCCGGGAAAGATGTCGCAGGTGGTAGCGGTTTTGGCGGTGGTGGTGGTGAGGGACGTCTGGCCATTGGCGCCGCCCGAGTTCTGATAAGCGAGGCCGATGTTGGCACCGATAATGCGGCCGAAGTACATGCCGTAGCCGCCGCGGATGACGGTTTTGCCGTTGCCGTAGGCGTTGTAGGCGAAGCCGAGGCGCGGGCCGAAGTTGTTGCGATCGTCCGGGCGGTTGGCGGTCTGGGGCAGGGCGGGGAGTCCGAGTGCGGTGTTCCCGGTGTTGACGTACGGATTGGCGGGGACGTACTCGTACTCATACCGGAGGCCGGCGGTAAGGGTGAGGCGCGACGTGGCGCGGTAGTTATCCGTGATGTAGCCGTCGTAGTCCGTGGTGGCGAAGGCGATGCTGGGATTACCGAAGCCCTGGCTGTAGCTGTAGAAATTCTGCTTGTAGCTGGCGCCGCCGAGCCCGGTGGTGAGGTGCAGGTAGTCTGCGATGAAGCCGTAGTTGTAGTCGTAGCTGTAGGAGCCGTTGCCCTGGTAGAGGTTGTTGATGTGCTCGAAGACGCGGTTGATGTCTACGCCGGCCTTGATGGTGTTCCTACCCTTGGAGAGGGTGATGCCGTCCGAGAGCTGGATGCGGCGCTCATCCGGGTAGGCGTAGCGGACGCCGAGGTAGGTTCCGCCGATGTCGAACCCCTGCAGGTCGTACTGGTAGCCGATGTTGATGTCTGCCGGCGAGCCGCTGGGGTTGTTGGCGAGCGGGAGCTCATTGGGCGTGGGCTTCTGGTTGTTTTCGTACTCGAAATCACGGCCGTACTGAGCGCGAAACTCATTGACCAGCGAGTTGGTGAGGACGGATGTAAAGCGGAAGATGCCGAAGTCTTCCTTGACGAAGTCATTGCCGAAGCTGCCGCGACCGTAGAAGTTGGAGGCCTGGGTCTGGACGCCTGAGGGTGAGCTGAAGCGCAGACGGTTGTACTGGATGACGGCGCGGTTGCGGTCGTTGATCTGGTAGTCCAGGCGGGGGAAGTTCAGGACCTGGTCCGCGGTGCGGGGGACTGCGCCCAGGAAGCTGGAGATCAGGCCGAGACCCTGACCGTAGTAAGCGGAGGCCGCCTGGAAGCCGGTGACAGTGGAGATGTTGAGCGCGGCTGCGAGGGCGCAGACACTGGCATCGCCCGGTGCAACACCCGGAAGGGCTACACCGGCTGCGGCTGCTGCGGTGATTTGTGCGCAGGTAGCGCCGGCAGGCTGGAAGCTATCGGCCGCGGCGAAGGTGTCTGAGGGGTCCGACGCGCGGGCGGTTCCGGGGAAGTTCCGGCGAGACTGATCATAGGAGTAGAAGAAGAAAAGCTTGTCCTTGATGATGGGTCCGCCGACGCCGAAGCCCCACTGTTTGCGCCAGTCTTTGGGCTTGTAGTTGGTGGCGACAAAGTTGCTGGAGCCGGGCTGCTGGGTGACGAGCTGGGTGTAGGGGTTGGAGGCGCCGAAGTCGTTGTCGCGGTCGTAGAAGAAGAGCTCGCCGTGGAACTTGTTGGTACCGCTTTTGGTAACGGTGTTGATGACGCCGCCGGCGGCGCGGCCGTATTCTGCCGAGTAGTTGCTGGTGTTGACCTGGAACTCCTGCACGGCGGCCTGGGAGATGGAGTACGAGGCACGGGTGCGGCCGCGCTCTTCCGAGAAGTAGGCCTGGTTGTTGTCCATGCCGTCTACCTGCGAGTTGTTGAGCAGGAAGCTGATGCCGCGGAAGCTGAGGAGGCCGAAACCGTCTCCGTTAGAAACGACGCCGGGGGTGAGGAGGGCGAAGCTGGACCAGCGGCGGCCGTTGATCGGCAGGTTATCCAGCGCGTCCTGGGTGATGGTGGTGCTGATGGCGTTGTCGGTGGTGTTGATTTCCGGGGCTTCGTCCGAGACTTCCATCTTTTGCGCGATGGAGCCAACGGTGAGCTTGGGCTGCAGGTTGGCGGTGCTGCCGACCGTGATGGTGACGGCATTTTCTACGAGCGTGTCGAAACCGTCTGCGGTGAACGAGACGGTGTAGGCGCCGGGGGCGAGCTCAGCGATTTTGAACTCGCCGGAGGAGTTGGATTTTACGGTGCGGGTGACGCCGGTATCGGTCGATTTGACGACGACGATGGTTCCGGGGAGCAGGGCGCCGCCGGGGTCAGTGACGGTGCCGACGATGGCGCCGGTGGTGGCGGACTGGGCGTACGCGATGGAAAGCGGGGCGAGCGCGGCGGGGATGCCGAGGAGCGTGGTCGCGAGCAGGCTGGTCTTGATGGCCTGGGTGCGGAAAGCGCTAGCGTGAAGGCGGACTCCGGTGTTGCGACGTCGAGAGGAAAATGGCATCCGATGGATCTCCTGAACTGATGGCCTTGCTGGGGTACTGGGTCTGGATGGAGGCTGGGCTTTGGGGGCGGCGCGGGTGCGCCTGCCCCCAAAGCGGCGCGGACTTTACTGAACCTTGAGCGTGACGACGACCGTGGCGCTGGGCCCGCTGGAACCATTGATGGTGACCGTGACGGGGAAGGATCCAGAAGGAGTCGCGGCGATGACCTGAGGTCCCTTGCCGCAGCCGAGTGCGCCGTTTGAGGCGACCAGCAGAAGCAAAACAACCCAGAGCTGGGCCAGGCGGATGCGACGGCGGTTGAGAGCGATGACCAGAGCGAGAGCGATCGAGAGGAAGGTCAGAGCGATCTGCCGGACATTGCCCAGGCCCGCGCCGAACGCACCATACTGCGTGGTGAGCGGGAGCGCCTGCTGGGTGGTGATGCTGAGCGCGACGACGGTCGAAGCCGAGCAGCCGGTGGCGACCACAGTTCCGGGGTTGAAGACGCAGGCCGCGCCAGCCGGAAGGCCGGAGCAGGTGAAGTTCAGCGTTCCGGTGTAGACGTTCTGGATCAGATTGAAGGCGAAGAAGGCAGTCTGGCCGGCAGGGACAGCGCCCTGCGTGTTGGCGATGGGAGTGGCGGAGAAGCTGGCAGTGGCTGTTGTGAAGGCGTTGGGGGCGCTTCCGGTGGAAGGCTTGAAGTAGGAGTCGCCACTGTAGGCGGCGGTGATGGTGTAGGTGGCGGGGGTGGCGAAGGAGCTGGAGATGGTCGCGCCGTAGACGGGCGCGGCGGCGGTGCCGATGTTGGTGACCGTCTGCGAGCCGAGCTGGACGCCGTTGGCTGAAAAGAGGATGGTGCCGGTCGGAGGCGCGGGACCGTTGCCGAGGACCTTGGCGGTGATCGTGATGGGTGCGGTGGTGGAGTAGGTTGTCGAGCCGGTGCAGTTAGCTGCCGCGGTGAACGAAAGCTGAACCGAGGTGACTGGGCTCTGGACAAAGGTTCCGGTGAGCGCGAAGGTGGACGATGCGCCCTTCTGCGAGGTGACCTTGAACGTGCCGGAGAAGGCGCCGACGACGGAGGGGGTGGCGGTGACGGGCAGCAGGCAGTCTACGGTGCTATCGCTGTTGGAAAGACAGCTTGCGGTGCCGAGCGAGAAGTTGGTGGTGCCGGTGGTGAGCGTGTAGGCGTTGGCACCGGGGGAGTCGCCGGCGGCGAAGTGGATGTCGAGCGTCTGCGTGGGCTTGTTTGCGCCTACGGCTCCGAACTGAGTTCCGGAGGCGACTTCACCGACGATGTTCTTCTCGGTATCGCCGAAGAAGAGGTTCGCGTTGGGGTCTACGCTGACCGAGAAGACGCCGGGGCCGGGCAGGGCAGTGGCCGCGAAACCGGTGGTGCCGCCGCTGCTGCTCAGGCCGGAGCTGATCAGGAATTGCGATTGGGTTCCGGCATCGACGCGCCACATGGTGCCGTTGTTGGCGTCCGAAAAGTAGACGTTGCCGAAGGTGTCTGAGGCGACGCCGAAGGGGCTGCCGATGGCGAAGGAGCCGGCGGCGCCGCGGGTGAGCGTGCTGCCGGATTTGCCGTTGATGCCGGCAAAGGTGGTGAGGGTGCCGGAGGGGGCGACGATCTGGATGGAGTCGTAATACTCGTTGGTGATGTAGAGATTGTTGCTGGGGTCTACGGCGATTCCGTAGGCGTTGCGCAGATAGTCGGTGGTGGCGGGGATGCCGTCGGTGTAGACGTGGTTGAAGGTGCAGCCGGAGCCGGAGCCGGTGCCGTTGACGCAGAAGGGGCCGCCCAAGGAGACCGTTCCGGCAACCTTCCAGATAGTGCCGGCGGCGACAGGTACGCCGTTGACCGTGTTCGTGCCGGTGGCGTTGAGGTTCAGGGCGAGCACGGACGCGGTGTACTGGTCGGCGATGAGCAGGTCGCCTTTGGTGTCAAACGCCAGGCTGTAGGGGCCGTCGAGAACGCTTTGTGCGGCAGTGACGACGGTGGTGGCGTTCGAAATGTTGTAGCCGAACGTGCCGGCTGGGCTGCCCGCGACGAGCGTGATGACGCCGCCACCGATGGGGATGATGCCATTGGTCGCGGCTACTTTGCGAACTTCGCCGTAGCCGTAGTCGCCGAAGTAGAGGTCGCCGTTGGTGGCGAAGACGAGCCCGGTAGGATGCGAAAGGTGGACGAGGGTGGAGAGGCAGCCGTCGCCCTTGGCGTCGGTGGAGAGATTGGTGCCGCAGGCTGTGCCGGCTGCGGGGGACCCGGCGGGGCCGCCGGCGATCGCGGTCATGACGCCGGTGATGGCGTCGACGCGGTGCACTATGCCGTTGACGTAGTCACCGAAGTAGATGTTGCCGGCAACGTCGGCGATGGCGGCGCGGGGGCCGGGGGCGGCGGCGCTGGTGCCGAGCAGGACTTCCGTGGCCAGGCAGCCATCGCCGTAAGCGTCAGTGGAAGTAAAGCCGGAGGTGGGGCAGGTGGCGCCGGCCGCGATGGGGGCGGTACCGCCGCCGGCGACCGTTTTGACCGTGTAGGGCAGAAGCTGCGGTGCAGTCTGGGCCTGGGCGTTGAGCGCAAAGGACGCGGCAAGAGCGAAGATGGCAACGAGGGTCTTACGCAGGACGTTTGGTGCGGACTGGGCGCGGCTGGACACGAGAGAACTCCTGGACATGGGGGAAGTCTGATGGAGAGCGGCGAGCTTGCCCCTTGGGGCGCAGAAAGGGCCGAGCTGCCGCGCTGAAGCGCATGGGTCTTCTTGAGAATGTTTTCTTGAACTACGCACAGGGTAACACTGGCGCGGGTCCGTAGAGCGGAGAAAAGGCGCCGTTTGTGGACTCCCCCCGCTAAAGTGATGAAGGCAAAGGGGGGGAGTCACACGATATTCATACGGCTAGTAGGCTGTGCCGCCGGCGTAATCGGCGGTGATGGTGGTGTAGAGCGACTGGACGGAGGCGGGGTCGGCTATGTAGAGGCCTAGCTCCCGGTTCTGAGTCATGGAGGCGTTGGAATAGTTGATAGACCCCATGTAGACGCTTTGGGTGGGCAGGGAGTAGTCCGCGACGACCGCTTTGGCGTGGATGTAAAAGCCGGTGCTGGTGTCCGGGTAGACGTGGACGCCGCAGCCGGCATTTTCCAGCGCCTTGAAGTTGGTGGCGTAGGAACTCTGGTTGACCATGGCGATGTGGACGGAGACGCCGCGCATGCAGGCAGCCTCCAGAGCGGACACTATATTAGCTGCACCCATTTCTTCGTTTTCGACCAGCAGGGTGGTCTGAGCGTTGTTGATGATGCCGAGCATGGCGGCCTGGGCGTTGGTGGGGCTCCAGATCAGGTCATCGCCGAGCGCGGGCTGGTAGCTGAAGTCGCTGGCGCCGGCGGTGCCGCTGGCCGGGGTGCCGGCAATATAGTCGGCGTTGAACGTGGCCTGAATGGCGGCGATATCGTTGGCGTCGTTGGTGAGCAGGGCGTAATCGCGCGTGGTGGAGTAGTAGCGAGACTGCAGATTAAGCGACATGATTGCGGTCTGCTTGCCGTCAAGCGTGATGGTCTTCTGGTGCGAGGCCTGGAAGGACTTGTTTGCCCACACGGCGCTACAGTTGGGGACCGCATTCAGCTGCGTGTAGGCCGGAGTGTTGCTGCTCTTTTCCAGGTTCTGGTCCAGGATCACGCGCACCGTGACGCCGCGCTGGCAAGCCGCGACGAGGTAGCCCGAGAAGGTGGTGTCCTGCAGCGCGTACATGGTCATATCGATCGTCTTCAGCGCGTTGTTGACCAGCGCGTAGAGAGGCGCGACGCTGTTGTCGGACTCCGGGAAGGTGTAGAGCGTGTGCGTGATGCTGGCGGTGGTGCCGGATCCCGTGACCGGGATGACCTGCGGGGAGCCGGGGGAGTTGGTCGCAACGGTGACCTGCGCGTTGTAGGTTTGCGCGGCGGCGGGGGTAAAGGTGACCGAGATATTGCAGCTTGCGCCGGGCGCGAGCGAGGTGCCGCAGTTGGTCATCTGGTTGTAGGACGAGGCGTTGGCGCCGCCCAGCAGGATGCTGTTGATCTGGAGCGTCGCGCCGCCGGTGTTGGTCAGCGTGACGATCGAGGGGGCGGTGGTGGTGCCGACCGTCGTGGCCGGGAAGGTGATGGAGGTCGCAGAAAAAGTAGCCTGGGCAGCGGTCGCGGTGCCGCTCAGGGCAGCGGTCTGGGGCGCGCCGGTGGCGTTATCGTTTACGGTCAGGGTGGCTGCGAACGTGCCGGTAGTGAAGGGCATGAAGCTGACGGTGATGACGCAGTTGGCGCCGGCGGCGAGCGTCGCGGGGCAGGCGTTTGTCTGGGTGAAGGCTGTGGAAGCGGTGCCGCCGACGATCGAAACAGCAATACCGGTCAGGGGTGTGGTGCCGCTGTTGGTCAGGGTGACGTTGACCGGGGTGGCGGACTGGCCGGAAATTGTCGAGGGGAAAACGACCGTGCTGGGGTTCAGCGAGGCCTGCGCGCCGGTGACGGTTGTGGCGCCGGAACCGTAAAGGGTGACGACCTGCGTCGAGCCGGTGACGCTATTTGCGTTGTCTGTAAAGGTCAGGCTGGCGGTGTAGTTGGTGGCTGCGGCGGACGCGGTGAAGGTGACCGAGGCGACACAGCTGGCGCCGGGTGCGAGCGTTCCCGAGCAGGTGCTGCTGAGGCTGAAATTAGCGGTGTTGTTACCGCCCAACGCGAGCGAGATGCCGGAGAGCGTGGCGTTGCCGGTATTGGTCAGGGTCACGGTCTGGGCGGCGCTGGTGGTGCCTGGTGCGGATGCGGCAAACGTCAACGAATTGACCGAAAGTGCTGCCTGGGGGGCGGGAGCGGCCGTGCCGGTGCCGGAAATGGCAATGATCTGCGGCGAGTTTCCGGCGTTATCGACGATCTGCAGGGTGGCGGGCAGGCTGGCGGCAACGGTGGGCTTGAAGCTGACGGAAAGGGTGCAGGTGCTGGAGGCGGCGAGGCTGGTGCCGCAGGTGCTCATCAGGGCGTAGTTGGTCGTATCGCTCAGGAGGGTGGAGCCGATGGTGAGCGCGGCGCTGCCGGTGTTGGCGACCGTAACGGTCTGCATGGTGCTGCTCTGACCCAGGGCGACGTTGCCGAAAATGAGGTTGGCAGTGCCGAGCGAAACCTGCGGGGTTCCGGGCGCGGCGGGGGCGGAGGGGTGCCCGTCGTAGAAGTGATTTCCGCTGCAACCGAGGAGGGTGAAAAGAATTGCTGCACCGAGGACAGGGAGGGACTTCGAAAGCATATGGACCTTAGGAGGTATCTGGCTGGGGGTTGGGTTCGGCTCAGTATACGTCAGGGTCGGCTGCGGGATGGTAAATGCTGGGCGCTTTGGAGTGTTTAGTCGCTGTAACTTTTTCTCTGGGGCGACGGCTTGAGCTGGTTGGCTGCTCGAGCGAGATGCAGATGCTTCGACTGCGTTTGGCGGACGAAGCTCCGCCAAACTCTGCTCAGGAGGACAAGGTTTGTGGTGAGGCGGACTGCTGGAGCAAGAAGGTCGAACCCTCGCTGGCTAGAAGTAAAGCTGCTGCAGACGCTTGTTGTAGGTTTCGATGGCGGTGCTGTAAGCGCCAGCCAAGCTCGGGTTTGGCGCGGCGGATCGGGTGGGCTCGACTTTGACACAGCGAGCGGTGATGGCGGCGAAGGACTCCGGCTCGCCCGCTAAGACTCCATCGAGATAGAGTGCCTGGATGGCGGCGCCCAGGCAGCCGGCTTCTTGTTCGAGCGGGACCTCGACCGTCGCGCCGGTTGCGTCTGCGATGAGCTGGCGCCAGGCTGCGGAGCGTGCGCCCCCGCCGATGACCAGGATGCGCTCTACGGGTTTGCCCTGCCGCATAAGCTGCAGGCCGTTCAGCACGCCGAAGGTGACGCCTTCAATCGACGCGCGAATCAGGTTTTCCGGTGACCAGTTGCTGGCAGAAATGCCGACGAGCGAGCCGCGGGCGGTGGGGAGGTCCGGCGTGCGCTCACCGTTGAGGAAGGGCAGGAAGACGATGCCGCCGGCGCCGGGCTGCGTGGCGGCGAGCGCGGCTTCAATATCGCCGACCTTTTTGCCGAGGAGCTCAAGCGTCTGGGTGACGACGTTGGTGGCGTTCATGGTGCAGACCAGCGGCAGCCAGCCGCCGGACGAAGCGCAAAACGGGGCCACGTTGCCGGAGGGGTCAGACGGTGCGTGCGACTGGTAGGAGTAGACGGTGGAGGAGGTGCCGAGCGAAAGGGTGACGACGCCCTCGCACACGTTGGCGGTGCCGATGGCGCCCATCATATTGTCGCCGCCGCCGGAAGAGACGATGGCGATTGCGTGAAGGCCGAGTTCTGCGGCGATGGCGGGCAGGACGGTGCCGACGGGGGTATCGACCGCGCCAAGCGGGGGCAGCGCGGCGAAGAGTTGACCGCTGCCACCGTCGATGGCGTCGAGGACTTCCTTCGCCCATTGGCGGGAGCGCGGGTCAAAGTAGCCGGTGCCGGAGGCGTCGCCGGCTTCTGCGCGGAGCTGGCCGGTGAGGTAGAAGTTAAGGTACTCATGCGGAAGCAGGATGTGGCGGATGCGCGCAAAGTTTGCGGGCTCGTTCTGCTTGATCCAAAGAAGTTTTGAGACGGTATAGCCGGTGAGCGGCACGATGCCGAAGCGCTTGAACCAGCCATCTTTGCCGCCGAACATGGCGAGCAGTTCTTCGTTTTGCGGCGCGGTTTCGGTGTCGTTCCAGAGCTTGGCGGGGCGGATGACCTGGAGCTGCTCATCGAGCACGACGAGCCCGTGCTGCTGGCCGGAAACACCAATGGCGCGCACCTGTGCGCCGGTGCCGACGGCCTGCTTGACGGCGGTGCGGAGTGCTTCCACCCACCATTGCGGCTGCTGCTCCCGTGCGCCGGACTCACGCTCCGTGATGGCATGCGGCGCGTATCCGCGACCGTGTGCGAGGCCTTCGCGATCCATGAGCAGGGCCTTGGTCCCCTGGGTGCCGCAATCTATTCCGAGATACATGCCAAAAGCCTCCGCATTTTTGTTGGTAGCGTTCCCACAGAGTATCCGAGTTGATGCTCAGTGTGCTATTTCTTTGTGTGCTGAATTTATTCAGGGGAAGCGGATGAGAGCAAGCTGGATGATCTGCCTGGTCCTGGTGGCAAGTGCGGCCGCAGGGCAGTGGAAGGGGACCTCGCGGTGGGTGGGAAGCTGGGCGAGCTCGCAGCAGATTCCCGAGCCCAACAACGCGTTGGCCGCCGCTGATCTGACCGATGCCACGATACGCCAGGTGGTGCATCTATCGCTCGGCGGCAGCGTATTGCGGGTGCATTTCTCGAATGCGTTTGGGACGCAGCCGCTGCTGATTACCGCCGCCCACGTTGCACGGGCAAACGCGCCGGGTGACAGTGCAATTGATCCGGCGAGCGATCGCACGTTGACGTTTCACGGCTCCGCGCAGGTGACGATTCCGGCCGGGGCAGACTACCTTTCAGACCCGCTGCCGTTTGCGGCGAGTGCGCTTTGGGATGTCGCGGTGAGCATGCATCTGGCGGCTGCGCCGGCGTGGCAGACAGGCCACCCGGGCTCTCGCGCGACGAGCTATCTGGCGCATGGCGATCAGACCGGCGCGGCTTCCTTGCCTGGGGCGAAGACGTTTGAGCATTGGACTATGCTTTCCGGGATTGATGTTGAGGCGTCGGCTGCGGCGTACGCGGTGGTGACGTTGGGCGACTCGATTACGGACGGGCATGGGGCCAGGACGAATGCGAATGAGCGGTGGCCGGATGTGCTGGCCGCGCGGCTGCAGGGGAGTGCCTCGACCAGGCAGATCGGGGTGCTGAACCAGGGGATCGGTGGGAACCATTTGCTGACCGATGGGCTCGGGCCGAACGTGCTGGCGCGGCTGGATCGTGACGTGCTGGCGCAGGCGGGGGTGCGCTATGTACTGGTGCTGGAAGGGATCAACGACCTGGGAATGTTGGCGCGGGAAGGTGACGTGCCAGCGGCGCGGCATGCGGAGTTGGTGCAGGCGATGGAGGCGGCTTATGAGCAGATCGTCGCACGTGCGCACGCGCAGGGGATCAAGGTGATTGGCGCGACGATTACGCCCGATACCGGCTCAGATTACTACCATCCGGACGCGAGCAACGAGGCCGATCGGCTGGCCGTGAACTCATGGATTCGCGCGGCGGGACACTTTGATTCGGTGGTCGATTTCGACCGCATGACGGCGGATCCGCAGCACCCGGAGCGGCTGCTGCCGGCATATGACTCGGGCGATCACCTGCATCCCTCGGCCGCCGGTTACAAGGCGATGGGACAGGGAGTTCCGTTGGCGGTGATCGGCAAATGAAGATACTTATGCGATGCCTTGCAGCCGGTTTGTTGATGGCGCCTTTGCTGAGTCACGCGCAAGAGATTGCGATCACGTTTGACGATCTGCCCTCGCACAGCAGCCTGCCGCCGGGGGAGACGCGGCAGCAGGTGGGGAACAGGATTCTTGCGGCGCTCAAGCAGGCCCATCTGCCGCCCGTGTATGGCTTTGTGAATGCGGTGCGGATGCAGGAGCAGCCGGATACGGTGCGGGTGCTGGAGGCGTGGAGCAAGGCGGGAAATCCGCTCGGCAATCATAGTTGGTCGCACATGAATCTGGACCAGCACAGCGTTGCCGAGTTCGAAGCAGACGTGCTGCGTGATGAGGCCGCGCTGAAGCAAACAGCCACTGGCGACTGGCACTGGTTTCGGTTTCCATATCTGGCGGAAGGGCAGGATGCAGGCAAGCGTGCAGAGGTTCGCGCGTTCCTGGGCAGCCATGGGTACAAGGTTGCCGCCGTGACGATGAGCTTCGGCGACTACGCCTGGAATGAGCCGTATGCGCGCTGCGTGGCCAAGGGTGATAACGCGGCCGTAACGCGGCTGGAAGCCAGTTATCTGGAGGGCGCGCGGGCGGCGGCGGAGGACTCGCGCGCGAAGGCCAAGCTGCTGTACGGCCACGATATTCCGTACGTACTGCTAATGCATCTGGGGGCGTTTGATGCGCGCATGTTGGGCCGTCTGCTGGCGCTGTATGGGCAGATGGGCTTCAAATTTGTGTCGCTGCCGCAGGCCGAGCAGGACCCATTTTACAAGCCGGATGTGGACCTGAGCTCGACCGCGCCGGATACGCTGGAAGGGGCCCTTTGGCGACGCGGGATCAAGCCGCCGGCCGGACCTGCGATGCCGGCTGAGCTCGAAACTGTCTGTAAGTAGGGCGTAAACGCAAGTCTGCCCTGTGAGGGTCACAGGGCAGACTTGCGTGACAAGTTACAGGTAGCGAGTGACGAGATTTTCGTAGCGCTCCTGCCGGCCAGAGCGTGGCGCGGGCCAGCTGGCCTTGCCTTCGGTGGCGGTGGCGATCTGCTCGAGAGTCATTTTGCCGGCCAACATATCCTGGTTGGCGGGCTCGCTCCATCCGGCGTAGCGGTCGGCAACTTCCTTGGCCAGCTTGCCGTCCTCCACCATTTCTGCTGCGATCAGGAATGCGCGTGCGCAGAGGTCTACGCCGCCGACGTGAGCATGGATCATGTCTTCCGGCTCGGTCGATTGGCGACGCACCTTGGCGTCGAAATTCATACCACCCTGGCCCAGGCCGCCGGCAAGGATGACGTGGTACATCGCCATGGTCATGGCCTGCAGGTCGATGGGGAACTGGTCGGTATCCCAGCCGAGCAGCGGATCGCCACGGTTGATATCGAGCGAGCCGAGCAGGTTAAGGCTGGCGGCAGTTGCGATCTCGTGCTCAAAGCTGTGTCCGGCGAGCAGCGCGTGGTTGCCTTCCAGGTTGACCTTCACCTCGTTCTCCAGGCCGAACTGCTTCAGGAAGCCGTACACCGTGGCGGTGTCGAAGTCGTACTGGTGCGTGGTGGGTTCCTTGGGCTTCGGCTCGACCAGGATCTGACCCTTGAAGCCGATCTTGTGCTTGTAGTCAACCACGAGCGAAAGGAAGCGGCCCATCTGCTTGAGCTCATGCGCCATGTTGGTGTTGAGCAGCGTGTCGTAGCCCTCGCGCCCGCCCCACAGAACGTAATTCTCACCGCCCAGCATCTTGGTGACGTCCATGCAATGCTTCACGGTCGTGGCCGAGTAGGCGAAAACTTCGGGGTCCGGATTGGTGGAGGCACCGGACATGAAGCGCGGATGGCTGAACAGGTTTGCGGTGCCCCAGAGCAGGCGCACGGGGGAAGACTCCATCTTTTTGGCCAGGTACTCCGCGATGGTGTGGAAGTTGCTGAGCGACTCGGCGAGCGTTGCGCCTTCGGGCGCTATGTCGCGATCGTGGAAGGTGTAGAAGGGCAGATCGAGCACGCGAAACAAGTCGAAGGCGGCGTCGGCTTTGGCGCGTGCGGCCTGCATGGGATCGCCGGCGTTCATCCACGGACGCATGATGGTGGGCGCGCCGAAGGGGTCGGAACCGTTCATCGCGAGTGAGTGCCAGTAGGCCACGGCGAAGCGCATATGCTCTGCCAGGGGCTTGCCCATAACGACGCGCTTGGGGTCATACCAGCGGTAGGCGAGGCTGTCTGTGGTCTGCGGGCCAGCGTAACGGACCGTCTCAAATTTGCCGAAAACCGAATCTTCCACGTCTGTCTCCAAGTGAGCTTCAAGCTGGGTGCGCCCGGCGGTTATCTGCAGGACTTTTGCCGAGGTTCCAGTCTATAATTCGTCTGCCAAAGGAATATACCATTATGAAGGCATGGCCCGCATCTCTGCAGGCGAAAAGCGACCGGATCGCGCGGGTTCCTGCAGGTCTAGATGCGGCTTCCGGTATTGCAGGGGGCCGGGTAGAAAAGCGCGAGCGGCAAGTGGCCTGCGAAGCTTGCTTAGGGACGACGGCGTTGCTTGAAGAGTTGCAACTCAGCCTAGGCTTGCAGGCGCAATCGACCCACGTACAAGGAGCCTTTGCGTGCTGCACGATTACTCATATAAGCAACAAGGTGCAGAGATGAGGATATTCGCGCTTCTATGTATCGCCGGCGTCGCTTGTGGAGCGCACGCGCAGGTGACGGATCAGCCCTCTCCGCAGGCGTTCGCGCTCGTGGCCGCGGGCCATGCAACGCCGATCCTGGTGGGCGCGGACGACTGGCCCGGAGTGACGCGGGTGGCGGGTGATCTGGCGGAAGATGTCCATCGCGTGACGGGGCAGACGCCCCTGATTTTGAAGCGCGCGCAGGACGCCAATGGAGAGGTCATCCTGATCGGCACGCTGGGTCATAGTGCGCTCATTGATGGATTGGTGCGCGCGGGAAAGCTGGATGTAAAAGGAGTGGCTGGGAAGTGGGAATCGTCGGTGGCGGCGTTGGTTGAGAACCCAATGCCGGGTATCAAACGGGCGCTGGTGCTGGCTGGAAGCGATAAGCGTGGAACCATTTTTGCCGCGTATGACCTCTCGGAACAGATGGGTGTTTCGCCCTGGTACTGGTGGGCGGATGTGCCCGTTGCGCACAAGGATGCGCTGTATGCGGCGGCCACGCGACACGTGCTGGCGGAGCCTGCAGTCAAGTATCGTGGCATCTTTTTGAATGATGAAGCGCCGGCGCTTTCAGGCTGGACGCGAGAAAAATTTGGCGGGTACAACAGCAAGTTCTACGTGCATGTTTTTGAGCTTCTGCTGCGGCTGAAGGCCAACTATCTTTGGCCGGCGATGTGGGGCAGCGCGTTCAATGAGGATGATCCGGACAACCCGCGACTGGCCGATGAATACGGCATCGTGATGGGCACCAGCCACCATGAGCCGATGCTGCGCTCGCAGCAGGAATGGAAGCGTCATGGCAGCGGGCCGTGGGATTACGCGGCCAACAAGCCGGTGCTCGAGGACTTCTGGCGTAAGGGTATTCAACGGAACGGACGCTATGAAACCAGCATCACGCTGGGCATGCGCGGCGATGGCGATGAGCCGATGACCGAGGGGCAGAACATCGCGCTGCTCGAGCGGATTGTTGCGGATCAGCGCAAGATCCTGGCGGAAAACATGACGCCGACGATTGCCGCCGAAGCGAAGGTTTGGGCGCTGTATAAAGAAGTGCAGGCTTATTACGAGAAGGGGATGCGCGTCCCCGATGACGTGACGCTGCTGTGGTGTGATGACAACTGGGGCAATATTCGGCGGCTGCCGACAGAGGAAGAACGCAAGCGGCCGGGCGGCGCAGGGATCTACTACCACTTTGACTACGTGGGCGATCCGCGGTCTTACAAGTGGCTGAACACGATCAACCTGGCCAAGACGCAGGAGCAGATGCACCTGGCGTGGCAGTACGGGGCGGACCGGATCTGGATCGTGAATGTCGGCGATTTGAAGCCGATAGAGTTTCCGATCAGCTTCTTTCTCGCAATGGCGCGCGAGCCTGCGAAGTGGGACAAGGACCATGTGCAGGAGTTCGGCGTCGCGTGGGCAAAGCAGCAGTTTGGTCCAGAGCACGCGGTAGAAATTGCCGGCATGCTCGACGAATACACGCGGATGAATCAGCGCCGCAAGCCGGAGCAGCTTGAGCCGGAGACGTTTAGTCTGCGCAACTTTGCAGAGTCTGACCGCGTTGACGCACAGTGGCGTGGGTTGGAGCGGCGCGTGGATGCGCTGGCGGCGGTGCTGCCGGAAGCCCAGCGCGCGGCCTACTTTGAGCTGGTTCAATATCCGGCGGATGCCTCTGCGACGGTGAACGAGATGTACATAGCCGCTGGCCGCAATGCGTACTATGCGCGGCAGGGAAGCGCCTTGGCGAATGACTTTGCGGCGGAGACTCGCAGGCTGTTTGCGCGCGATGCCGAGCTGACAGATCAGTACAACCACAAGCTGCTGAATGGCCGGTGGAACCACATGATGGACCAGACGCACATCGGCTATACGTTCTGGAATGAGCCACCTTTGAATGCAATGCCGGCGGTGACGGAGGTACAGGTCCCGGCGCGCGGCTCGCTGGCAGTGCTGGGGATGCAGGCGCCGACCAGCGGGTACAAGCTTGCCGTATTCGATTCCGTGGCGCGGCAGGAGCAGCAGGTGACTCTGATCAATTCCGGTGCCGCGCCTATCGCCTATAAGACCAGGGCCAGCGCGGATTGGATCAATGTGGGCCCTGCTGCGGGGAGCGTGACGGGCCAGCAGAATTTGACGGTCTCTATCGACTGGGCCAAGGCGCCCGTCGCGCAGGGAGTTGGTGAGGTCGTCATTGAGCAGGCAGGCGGTCCCTCGCTGCACGTGCCGGTGGCGACGCTGCAGGTCACGGGTAAGCCGCAAGGCTTCGTCGAAAGCGAGGGCTACGTGGCGATTGAAGCGGCCGATACTTCGGCACGCACTGGCACCGTGGTCCAGTGGGTTGAGCTTCCTGGCTTTGGTGAAGGCAAGTCCGCGATGACGGTGTGGCCGGTCACTGCGGCATCAGACCCTGCGTCCGCGGCCTCGTTGCAGTACGGCGTCTACCTGACCGATGCGGGGCAGTTCACGCTTGAGTGCCGGCTGGCCCCGACGTGGAACTTCACTCCCGGCCACGGGCTGCGCTTCGCTGTATCAGTGGACGATGGTCCGCGTGTGGTGGTTGACGCGTTTGCACGCTTTGATAACGCTGAATGGGAAAAAGCGGTGAGCGATGGCGTGAAGACGATGCGCGTGCCGCTGACCCTTGAGCGCAGCGGCGCACACACGTTGAAGGTCTGGGCAATCGACCCCGGGGTCGTGCTGGAACGGCTGGTACTTTGGCATGGAGACGTGCGGCCAAGCTACCTTGGTCCGCCGGAAAGCCCACGGCTGAACTAGCCTTTGCCGGGCCGGAAGTTGACCGTATAGAAGGACCCAAAAGCGGTCAGCAGCAGGCCCCACCAGAGCGTTGGGTGCAGGTTGGCAAGGATCGTCGCCGGGGGGTGCTGGCCGAGCAGCCTGAAATGTTCCAGGCTGCCCTGCACCAGCAGCACCAGGCCGTAGCCCAGCGTAAGAATGCCGCAGAAAAACCAGATCGATAGCTCCGGCTTAGCCTTCTGACCGTGCGGTGGGCTCGCTTTGTATGCCATGGTGTCGCTCCTGATCTCGCGGCTTTAGAAGAAGACAATGTTGAGAATGAAGAAGATGGTGATGACGATGATGGCCCAGAAGATCGGCTTCTGCCACAGCGTGCGGGAGCCGTCGTCCGGGATAGGCGTCACGCCATACACTAGCCCGGCGAGCTGCTCGTCCGGCATCGGCTTGGTCACAAGCGAGACCATCACCGTTACCGCCACGCAGATCAGCCAACTCCACAGGCCGCGATAAAGGTTTTCCGCCATGGGCTTGGCGTCTGCGCTCATCGCCACATAGCGCAGCGCGCCGGGCGAGCTGTGCACCCACAAAAACATCCCCACGGACGCGACCGTACCGGCCAGCAGACCGCTGAAGCCGCGGGCCCTGGTCGCGCGTTTCCACAGCATGCCCAGGATGACCGTGCCAAATAGCGGCGCGATGAAAAAGCTGAACAGCGCCTGCACGTAATCCATGATGCCGCTCGCGTTCATCACCAGGTAAGCGGAAGCGATTGAGACCAGCATGCCGATCACTGTCGACCAGCGACCCATGGCGACGTAGTGCTTGTCAGAGGCTTTCTTGTTGATGAACGCGCCGTAGAGGTCGTAGGTCCAGACAGTCGAGAACGCACTCACATTGCCCGCCATGCCGCTCATAAAACCCGCGACCAGCGCCGTGATTCCCAGCCCCAGCAAGCCTGGACCGCAGTAGCGAATCAGCATCAGCGGCAGGACTTCGTTGTAGCTGTGCTGCCCAGTGATCCTGGCCACGTCCTCACCCACCAGCGTGTAGGCCATGCTGCCGTCCGGGTTGTGCAGCGAGAGCGCGATCAGCCCCGGCACAATGACGATGAACGGCACCGCCATCTTGAACGCCGCGCCGATCACCGGTGCCATTTTGGCAGCGCGCAGGTTGTTGGCGCTGAGCACGCGTTGCACGACGAGGAAGTCCGTCGTCCAGTATCCGAAGCTGATCACAAAGCCGAGGCCGAATACGATGCCGGTCCAATGCACGCCCATGGGATTGTCCTTGAAGGACCCAAGGGTCGTCCAAAGATGCGTGTAGTTGGCATTGCCCACGTTGGCGGCGATGTTATGTTTCAGGTTCGTCCAGCCGCCAGCCTCAATCAGGCCGAGGATTGGAATCATCGCGGCGCCGGCCCAGATCAGCACAAACTGCAGCACCTCATTGATGATCGCCGAGCGCAGCCCGCCGAGCATCACGTAGAGCGCCACCGTTGCTGCGCCGACCCAGATGGAAAAGCTCACATCCCAGCCGAGCACGGTCTTCATCACCAGCGCCATCGCGTACATGTTTACGCCGGACATCAGGATCGTCATCACCGCAAAAGAAAGCGCCGAAAGCAGCCGCGCGCCCTCGCCAAAGCGCAGTTGCAGATAGCCCGGGACCGAGTGCGTTTTTGAGATGTAGTAGAAGGGCATCATCACGATGCCGAGGAACAGCATGGCAGGGATCGCGCCGATCCAGTACCAGTGCGTGGCCAGCATGCCGTACTGGTACGCAGCGCCGGCCCAGCCCATCAACTCAAGCGAGCCCAGGTTGGCGGACACGAACGACAGTCCCGCAACCCACGCCGACATCTCGCGCCCAGCCAGGAAGAACTCTTCGCTGGTGTTCGTCGAGCCCTTGACGTAGAAGCCGATGAAGACGACCAGAGCAAAGTACAGCACAAGGATCACGATATCGACGGGGGCAAGCCTGGTCAGCTGACCGGCAGGCAGAAAAGCAGCCAGGGGGACATTCATTCGCGGGGGATCCTCTTGTTCTGATGAGTGGCAGTCTGGGGTAGAGTGGCGACATTCCATCGCGTCCCGAACTATATCCAGCGCGCGCAAAGCTTGTCAAACCGTGTGCCCCCTGGCCCCGGTTCATGGAGCGCATCGCTATACTTGTCGGGTGATCCTGAACTCATTGGTAGAACCAAAGTCCGCGCCGGCCTTCAACCTGACAGGCAGAGTCGCTGTCGTGGTCGGCGGGACGTCCGGCATCGGGCTTGCTGCGGCGCTGGCCCTGGCTGCCGCCGGCGCTGACGTGGTCGCGTCATCGCGGTCGGCGGAAGGCGTCGATCAGGCAGCCGCCAAAATTGAATCGCTGGGCCGCAAGACCCTGCGGCAGACGACCGATGTCGTGCTGAAAACGTCGATCGAGCACCTGCACAGTCAGGTCATGCAGACCTTTGGGCGGGTCGATATCCTGGTCAACGCCGCTGGCATCACCCAGAAAGTTCCCGCGCTGGAATGGACGGAAGAGTCCTGGGACCGGATCCTCGCGGTCAACCTGAAGGGCACCCTTTTTGCCTGCCAGATCTTCGGCACGACCATGCAGACGCAGGGCTACGGCCGCATCGTCAACATCGGGTCGCTGGCGAACTACAAGGCTTTTGCGGGTGTCGCGGCTTACTGCGCCAGCAAAGCTGCGGTCGGCGCGCTGACACGTTCGCTGGCGATTGAGCTGGCGCAATCCGGCGTGTGCGTCAACGCGGTCGCGCCCGGCATTATTCCGACCGAGCTCAATCGCGACATTTTGAAGACCGGCCGAGGCCAGGAGCTGCTGCTCCGGACGCCCATGGCGAGGTTCGGGACGCCGGAGGAAGTGGCTGCGGCGATCGTCTTCTTGTCCAGCGATTCCGCCTCATTCGTCACCGGCGAAGTGCTTGCAGTAGATGGCGGATTTCTGGCCAGCGGGGTGAATCAGTAGATGACAGCGAAGACACCAACAAGCACGGTTCGCAGGGAAGCACGGCGGGTCGATCTGGCATACGTAGAGCTGGCTTCAAGCGAGCTGGCGCGCGACATCAATCGCGACATTGTGCTCGAAATCATCCGCTCAAAACAGCCCATTTCACGCGCTGATTTATCGCGCAACTCCGGTCTGCAGCCAAGCACCGTTTCGAACATCGTAGAGCAGCTGATTGAGGAGAAGTGGATCAAGGAAGGCGCGGCGATGAAGCGTCCGCGCGGCCGCCGGCCCACGCTGCTTTCGCTCAATGACGAGCTGGTAATGCTCGCCGCGGACGTACGTCCGACAAAGGCCGTGCTGGCGGTCGTGGACCTGAACGGACGCCTGTTGGCGCACGAAGAAATCCGCATCTTCTCTAACGGGGAGCGCTCCGCAAACGTCATCGCTACCGCGATGGAAGGGCTCTGCCTGCGCTTTCCGGCATACTCGTTTGAGGGTGTTGGCGTCAGTGTTCCGGGGCGCGTTCACCCGGTCACGCAGGAGCTGATCCTGGCTCCAAATTTGCGCTGGTCCAACTTTGACCTGAAGCAGAAGCTGGAAGCCCGCTTGAACTTGCAGGTGGAGCTCGATAACGACGCCAACGCCTGTCTGCTGGCAGAGCTCTGGTTCGGCCGCATGGATGGCATTCGCAACGTGGTGCTGATCAGCGTTTCAGAAGGTCTGGGCACGGCGATCCTGGTCAACGGTCAGATTGTTTCGGGCCTGAACGGTCTTGCGGGAGAGTTCGGCCACATCCCCATTGACCCGCAGGGACCACTCTGCGGCTGCGGCGCGCGCGGCTGCTGGGAGACCTTCGCGTCCTCAAACGCGGCGCTGCGTTTCTACAACGAAGCAAACGCCGGTAACACCGTCAACGATATTCAGGACCTGCTGTACCGCATGGAAGATGGCGACGAGGCGGCGCTCAAAGCGCTTGAAACACAGGCCCTGCACCTTGGCCGGGGGCTGCGCTTGATCACGGCTGCGCTGTCGCCGGAGGTGATTCTGGTCAGCGGCGCGTTGACGACCTCGTGGGAGCGCCTCGGTCCGATCGTGCAGCAGCAGTTGGAAGCCGGGATCCTGGGCGGATCAGCGCCGCGGCTTGAGATTGCCAAGGAAGGCGAGCTCGCACGTCTGCGTGGAGCGGCCGCCATTGCGCTGCAACGTCATTCCGGGTACCTGTCGACGCATCGCAATCGCAAGCCCAAGAGCATCCTTGCGCCGGTCGCCACGACCTAGTCGCTCGCTCCGCGTGCCTGTGGCGGCGGCTTTCGAAGAATCTTCTAGCGTGCGCAGAAATACTTGACAGCTCTTTGCACGGCAGGATAAGTTCGCGACTACTAGGAATTCAGCGGGTTGCTGTTCGGGTGTTCGCCGACCCGGATAAGCCCTGCGGGAAAATGGTCCGCTCATGCGCTTCATCGTTCGTCTCTCCGCCGGTCTGCTTATGTCTGCTGCTTTTGCTGCGAGTGCGCAACAGGGCAACCCCTTGCCTTATCTGAATACAGCTTTGCCCACCGAGCAACGGGTGACGGACCTGGTCGGCCGCATGACGCTGGAAGAAAAAGTCAGCGAGATGATCAACACCTCCGCCGCCATTCCGCGGCTGAACGTGCCCGCCTATGACTGGTGGAACGAAGGCCTGCACGGCGTTGCGCGCTCCGGCTATGCGACCGTCTTTCCGCAGGCCATCGGCATGGCCGCTACATGGAATGCGCCACTCTTCGGCCGGATCTCTACCGCCATCTCGACGGAGGCACGCGCCAAGTACAACGAGGCTGTGCGCCACGACATCCACTCGATCTACTACGGGCTCAGCATCTGGTCGCCGAACATCAACATATTCCGCGATCCGCGCTGGGGCCGTGGACAGGAAACCTATGGTGAGGATCCCTTCCTCACGTCGCGCCTGGGCGTTGCGTTCGTCAACGGCCTGCAGGGAACTGACCCCAAGTATCTCCGCGTGGTGGCCACGCCAAAGCATTTCGCCGTTCACTCCGGCCCGGAGTCCACGCGACACAGCGCCAACATCGACCCCACCCGCCATGACCTTTGGGATACCTACCTGCCGGCGTTCCGCGCAACGATCACGGAGGCTCACGCCGACTCCATCATGTGCGCCTACAACGCGCTGGACGGCACGCCGGCTTGCGCCAGCAAGGAACTGCTCGTCGATATCCTGCGCAACGATTGGGCCTTCAAGGGCTTCGTGACGTCCGATTGCGGCGCCGTCGATGACTTCTTTGAGAAGAACTCACACATGACTTCTCCTGACCGCGCAACCGCCGCAGCAACCGCGCTCAAGGCCGGCACGGACACCAATTGCGGCAACACCTACAACGCCTTGGGCGAGGCAGTAAAGCGCGGGCTGGTGACGGAAGCGGAAATCGATGTGTCGCTCAAGCGGCTGTTCACCGCACGCTACAGGCTGGGCCTGTTTGACCCCGCGCAAAGCGATCCCTACAACGCGCTACCTTTCTCGCAGGTCAACAGTGCGGATCACAAGGCGCTGGCGTTGGAGGTCGCACACCAGTCCATGGTGCTGCTCAAGAATGATGGTGTGCTGCCGCTCAAAAGCGGTGTCCGCAAGGTAGCGGTCATAGGGCCTAATGCGCTTTCGCTGGCGGCGCTCGAAGGCAACTACAACGCTGTACCCCAGGCCCCGATGATGCCGCTTGATGGCATTATCAACGCATATGGCGCGGCAAACGTGACCTACGCGCAGGGTTCGCCCTACGCGGAAGGCGTCGCTCTGCCAGTGCCGCGCAGCCTGCTCCATCCTGATCGCACCTCTGATCAGCAGGGCCTGAAGGCAGAATACTTCGCGACCAGCGACATGAGAGGCCAGCCTCTCGTCACGCGCGTCGACCCTCAGATTGACTTCGACTGGAATTCCGCAAGCCCTGTCCCCGGAGCGGATCAGGCAGCCTTCGCGGTTCGCTGGACCGGAACCATTCAGATGCCCGCGCCCGGCTCGTATGAGCTCTCCATGCGGCTCGCTAACTGCTATCCCTGCGGAGACCGCGAGCGCTTTATCGTCTCGCTTGATGGCAGGCTGCTCAGCACATACGACCACGCTCCTTCGTCCAGCCGCCAAAGCTCAACGCCTCGCTTTACCGTGACAGTGACGGATACGGCGCGCCATGAACTCCGCGTCGAATACAGGCATGACGCGCCCCTCTTCGGCGCCGGCATCACCATGGAATGGGTTCCCACGGCGGCCTCTCTGCAGCAGCAGGCGGTGGACGCAGCCAAGGCATCGGACGTCGTACTGGCCTTTGTCGGGCTTTCCCCTGAGCTTGAAGGCGAAGAAATGCCGATCAAGGTGGAGGGCTTCTCCGGCGGCGACCGCACCGACATCAAGCTCCCCGCTGCGCAGCAGCAAATGCTGGAAGCAGTCGCCGCGACCGGCAAGCCGCTGGTCGTCGTGATGCTGAATGGAAGCGCGCTGGCCGTCAAGTGGGCGAACGATCACGCCAACGCCATCCTGGAAGCGTGGTACCCCGGCCAGGCCGGCGCGCAGGCCATCGCAGATACGTTGCAGGGCAAGAACAATCCCGGCGGACGCCTGCCGGTAACGTTCTACGCATCGCTCGACCAACTACCGGCCTTCGACGATTACGCCATGTCGGACCGCACCTATCGCTACTTCAAAGGCGAGCCCCTGTTCGGCTTCGGCTACGGTTTGAGCTACACCAGCTTCGTCTACTCAAACGTCAAAGTCTCCACCAAACTGCTCAAAGCGGGCGAGCCCCTGCAGGTTGAAGCGGACGTCACCAACACCGGCAGAGTAGCCGGGGATGAAGTCGCCGAGGTGTACTTGACCGCCCCGAAAACTGCGGTCTCCGCACGCTACGCCCTAGCCGGGTTTGAGCGCGTGCCGCTCGCGCCTGGTCAGCGCCGCCACGTGCACTTCACGCTGGACCCGCGCACTCTTTCGCAGGTGGATGCTGCGGGCGTTCGCGCCGTCACCCCAGGCGATTACTCCGTGTACGTCGGCGGTTCACAGCCCGGCCCCGGCGCCGTCATGCAGGAATTCAAAATCACCGGCACGCAGCAGCTCCCTCACTAAGGATCGCCCGATGAAAATCTCCGCGGCCCGCCTGATCGTATGTTCGCCGGACCGGAACTTTGTCACCTTGAAGATCGAAACCGACGAGGGCCTCTACGGCCTCGGCGACGCCACGCTGAATGGCCGCGAGCTCGCCGTCGCCGCCTACCTGGAAGAGCACGTCCTGCCTTGCCTCATCGGGCGCGACCCAGCCAACATCGAGGACATCTGGCAGTACCTCTACCGCGGAGCCTACTGGCGCAAAGGTCCCGTGACCATGACCGCCATCGCCGCCGTCGATGTCGCCCTCTGGGACATCAAGGGCAAGGCGCTCAACACGCCGCTCTTCAACCTGCTCGGCGGTGCCAGCCGCACCGGCTGCATGGTCTACGCGCACGCCAGCGGACGCGATATCGCGGAAGCCACTGACTCCGTCCGCGCCGCTATGGAGCAGGGCTATCTGGCCGTGCGCGCGCAGGCCGGCGTCCCTGGCGTCGCCAGTTCTTACGGCGTGCCCAAGCCCGGCCAGGCCTATGAGCCCGCCGGCAGAGGTCTGCCCACTGAGAGCCTCTGGTCGACCGAAAAATATCTCAACTTTGTGCCTCGGCTCTTTGAGACACTGCGCACCGAACTCGGTCCCGACGTCCACCTCCTGCACGACGTCCACCACCGCCTGACCCCCATTGAAGCCGCGCGTCTGGGCCGCTCGCTTGAGCCCAGCCATCTATTCTGGCTTGAAGATCCGTGCCCCGCAGAGCTGCAGGAATCCTTCGCGCTCATCCGTCAGCACACTACGATTCCGATCGCTACAGGAGAGGTCTTCAACTCCATCTGGGACGCGCAGGACCTGATCCGCAAGCAGCTTATCGACTACATCCGCATGACGATCGTGCACGGCGGCGGCATCACGCACGCGCGTAAAGTCGCCGATTTCGCGGCGCTCTACAACGTCCGCACGGGCTACCACGGCGCCACGGACCTGAGCCCAATCACCATGGCCGCCGCGCTCCACATGGGCCTCGCCGTCCACAACTTCGGCATCCAGGAACACATGCGCCACACCGCCCTGACGGATGAAGTATTCCCTCACGCCTACACCTTTGACGCCGGCTACATGCACCCCGGCAACCGGCCCGGGCTCGGCGTTGACATCGATGAAGCGCTCGCCGCACGCCACCCCTATCAGCGTGCTTACCTGCCCGTAGCCCGTAAGCTCGATGGCACCCTGACCGACTGGTAGCTACTTCGGATCGATCGCGATTGCCACCGGCTGCGTAAGCCCTGCGCCCGTATATCCACCAACCGGCGAGAGCGCCACACCACCAGCCGAGAACTCCGAGACCGAACTGGTAGCCCGGTTCGCAACCCACGCGTTGCCGGTCGTATCAATCGCGATACTCGAAGACGTAGCCAGCCCACCGCCGGTATAAGGACTCCCCGCGACAGCCGAGCCCGCAGCCGTAAAGCGGCTCAAGCTTGCAGCACCAGAGTTCGCCACCCAAACGGTTCCGGAAGTATCCGCCGCCAGCGCCACCGGCAAGCTCAACCCGCCGCCGCTGAACCCGCCAGCCGGAGATAGCGCGGCCCCGGAAGGCGCAAGCTCGGTCAGCGTAGAGGCTGCCGTGTTCGCCAGCCAGACATTGCCCGCAGTGTCCACCGCGAGCGCCCGCGGAGCTACCAATCCGCCGCCCGCATAGCTCATCCCGATCATGAAGTTGTTCGGCGCCGCACTCAACGCCGGCTGAAATGGTGCGTTGGCCGCAGCCAGCGCGAACAGCGCCGCCACCTGCGTCCCCGGATTCCGCGCGATCAAAACCGCAGCCGCCAGCGTGTTCGTCGGCGCCACACCACCTGCAGGCGTAGCCGCGGCAAACAGCTTTCCGCAGGAAGTCGTGTCGCCCGCCGCACCCCCCGCGGAGTTGATGCAGGCCGACAGGATATCCGCCAGCGTATTGATTTGCGCAGTCGGCATGGTTGCGGCAGCAGGCAGCATCGGCCCCGGCAAAGTCCCCGATGAAGTGTTCACCACCTCATTCACCACCGCGAACGCATTTGTCAGCCCGGCAGCATTCGTACTGCTTGTCCCGAGCAGCGGCACGTCCCTCAGGAACCGCGCCAGCGACCAGACTGAGGCCACCGTAGTCAGCTCATTCACACTGATAAAGCTCTGTGCAGATAACCCGGAGCAAGGCCCAAGTGCAGTCATCATCGCCAACGCTGCGTTGTTTGTCCCCGCTGCAAGCCCCGGGTTCCCACCCGTAGCCGTCAGGTAAACCAGCGCGTTCGCCGGACACGTATAGTCCCCCGTGATCGAAAATCCGCCCTGCGCATCAGAGAATACTGAAGTCGTCAGCAGCGGGATCGCAGCGCTTGCATAGCCCGTGGTCCCGGCTGCATAAAGCTGAATAACCGCATGCGAAACCGGCTGCTGCCCACCATGAATGCTGCCTTTCAGTGCCGTCCCAGCACTGCCGGTGGCAACTGCCCCCGGCGTATGCGATACCGCGCAACCCGTCATCAGTAGCGCCACTGGAAGCAAAAGCAGACTCTTCAACATCACCCAATCTCCTTGAAGCTTAATCACGGTTTGACCCCCAGCCCAACCTGCCCGGTACCTGCCGCAAGCGGCGTCGCCACAGGGTCCGCCGCCCCCAGGAATCGAGTCACCGTAGACCCCGTAGCGTTCGCCACCCACAAGCTTCCAGCTGCATCGATCCCCAGCGCCGCGGGCCCGGAAAGCGTAGCGTCCGTATACCCCGCAGCCGGCGAGACCGCAGTCCCCGCAGGGCTAAACACGCTCAACGAGTTGTTCGTATTCACCACCAGAACATTGCCCGATCCATCGATCACCACAGCTACCGGAGCATTCAAGCCGCCGCCGGTAAAGGTCGCCGCCGCGCCACCCGTATTGTCCGTCCGGGTCAGCGTGTTTGCGGTCGTGCTCGTTGACCACAAGCTGCCAGCGTTATCAATCGCCAGCGCAGAGTTGCCGCTGCTGTTCGTCGCCTTCGGCGCACCCGCGTTCGATAGCTCCGACACCGTCCCATTCGCATTCACCACCCATACGTTCTGCGGGCTGATCGTCACTGTCACGGCTGAGCTTGTCGCGCTCAAAAAGTTCTGATCGCCCAGGTAATTCACTGTCATGGAATTTGCTCCGGTCGGCAGCGTCGCGTTCACCGTAGCCTTGCCGTTGCTAAGCGTCGCACTGGTCAGCACATTGCCGTTGCTCAGAAAGTTGATTGACCCTGTCGGCGTGCCGGTCGTTGTAGAAACCACGGAAGCCGTCAGCGTAGTAGCGGTTCCAGCCGCACCATACGCAGGTGAAGCCACAACAGAGGCTCCAGCAGCAGCCTGCGTGATCGTGAACGTTCCGGCCACAAAGCTGAACGTGTAGTTCGCAGAAGCCAACGTGCCGGCAGAGATCGTGATTGGGTAAGAACCCGGTGCCGCTGTCGCCGTGGCGGTCGTCGCCTCGCTCGCCGCACCCGTCACGACTGAAGCATTATCACCATTCACAAAGCCGCTGAACGTATAGCCCAGCGCCGGGATCGCAGTGCCATAAGCCTGGATCACGTTGGTCGCCGCGACCGTCAGCACCGGAAGCGAGACCACAATCTGCGTCGTAGCACTCGTCAGCCCGGCACCAGAACTCACAAGCGTGTACGTCCCGGCTCGGCTAAAAGTCTGCGCCGAAAGGTTGAACGTCGCGGCCCCATTCGCACTCGTCGCCGTGGCAGCAGCGGTGTACCCCTGCGGTCCCGTCACGTTGATGGTCAGCATCTGCGCGGGTGATCCAATCACCGCGCCCGCGCTGTTCGTCACGTTCACGGAGATGTTTCCGGGGCTCGCACCACTGGCCAACGTGGCTGGCGTGCCAGCCGCGTACACAAGCTGCGAGGCAGTGCTGACCGTGGTGATGTTCACCGGAATAATCTGCCAAAGTTGGTTCGGGCTCGCCGCTGTAATCCAGTCGAGCGTCGTCCTAGCCGGCGCAGTCTGCTGAATCGTACTCGCGCTTGTCGCCGCCAGCACGTCGCCGCTGACCTTGTTCACCAGTGCAAAGTACCCTGAGCCCGCGGTCACCACGTTCCATTCCTGCGAGGCCGTCGTGGCACTGTACGGGTTCTGCACCACAGCACTCGGAGCCGCTGTGCTGCCGTTGTTGTCCAGCACATTCGCGCCTGGCTGGTTGCCATTCGCAACGTGGAAGTACCCGTCGTTGTTGCCGATAATCTGCCACTGCTGGTGCTGACTGATCGTCCCCGGATCGGCCGTCGTATCAAGCGCCGCGCCGGTCGCAGTGGAAGCCAGCGTCGTCTCCAGGATCTGCCCAGTCGCCTGGTTGACCAGCTTGTAGTTGAGCGTCGGATCCAGCTTGCCGCCGACTGCATCAAGTGCTGGCAGCGTCGCAGAGTAGTTCACCAGTGCGGAGTTTGCATACCCCTGCGTGTCCGCGTTATCGAACAGCGTCAAGCCATTCCAGTTGTAAATCGAATCGATCTTTCCGTTGCCATTCGAGTAGCCACCGGTCTTCTCAAAGATGTTCACCCCGGTCGCATCCCACCACTCGATGCCCATGCCCAGGTTGTTCGGCAGCGCCTTCATCACCGCATCCACATCCAGCACATATTGCCGCTGTCCCGCACGCGTCAGCGCATACCAGGGGTCTGCCGTGCCAAAGCCAGACTCATAGTGCTCCCCAATTTCGATCAGAAAGATAGGCTTCGCAATGGCGTTCGCCGCCTTGATCAGCGCGGCTTGCTCGACCGGCTTGTTGTTCGGGTTAGAGGCTGTCGCCTGCGCCTGCGTCAGCGGCCCGTGATAGATTGGGTAGTAGCTCTGGCACATCGCGTCGTAGGGTATTCCGTAGGTCGTCGCGGAGGTAAAAAACGAAGTCAGATCGTACGCGGGCGTCACGTGGATACAGCGAATTGGCACTGGCAAAGCAGGACCTATGGTCGTATCGGCAGAGGCATCAGCAACTGCCTGCATCCCTGATTTTTCCAAGGTAGCAAAGCCGGAAAACGTACTACGCGGCGCACCCAGCCCGTTCAGGAAGCCTGTGTCGACTTCATTGCCGACCGCCACCATATCCGGCATCGCGCCGGCCGCGCGGTAGTTTTCCACCTGCTGCTTCACGTAGTTGTAAACGTCAGTTGAAGCCTGCGTCAGCGAGTCAGAAGACCACGCGCCGGGGATCGCAACCGACGATCCACCATCAAACAAAAACGAAATCTCGACTGACATCCCAAGCTTCTTCGCACGCTGTGCCAGGTCGATGCTCTGCGCATCCGTCTCCGCATAGCAGCCGTTGCCCGTGCAGGTGGTGGAGGTGTAGGTCGCATACGGCGGCACACTCGTGGGCCGAATACGGATCATGTTGATACCGTGGTTCTTCAAAATCTGCAGCGTGTCCTGCGAGGTTCCCGCATCCGTCCACCAAGGCACACCGTTCGCCACCTTGTTCGCTTCCTGCTTCTCGAGCAGCGCGTTATCGACCCCGCGGAAGAACGCCGGCCGCAGCAGCCACTGCTGGCTCTGCGTGGGTGCAGAGGTCAAGGTCGTCTCAGACAAAGCCGCGCCGGCAGTCGACGCAGACACATCGAGCGCTAAGCCGGTGGAGGTATTCACCAGCACGTAGTAGCCGCTCGTCTTTGCCTGCAGGGTCCAAAGCTGCGTCGCGGCGGCAGCGTTGCAGGCGTTCTGCACGGGAGCCGTCGCAGTCGAATCCAGACACAACCCATTCGAAAGATTGCTGATCTTCCACGAAGCTCCAGCGCGCGTCAGACCCCAGCGCTGCGTCAGTGAAGTGAAGGATCGCGTCTGATCCAGCAGCACATCGCCTGCCGTCGTAGACGAGTTGTTCAGGTCCGCCTGCAGGCCCGTGAGCTGGTTTATCAGGTAGTACGTTTCACCATCGAGCGGCGTAATATCGACCGGCTCGGCAGGCTGCTGCGCGTGAAGCATTCCCGCCGCAAGCAGAGGCAGGATCAGCGGACGGAATATTGGCGAGACCTTCGACATGTTGCAAACCCTGGGGCCCGTTGGAACGGCTGCCCGCTTCCTTGCGAACTCAGAACGCGGTGCCGGCAAAGACCGCGCGCAGAGGAACACTACTCCTTTTCAATCACGATCCGAATCCGACTAAAGTCGGACTCAGCCGGCTTTCTGAAAAAGATTCTCAGTCATACTTTTGACGGATTCGGGCCGTACCTTTGCGGGCATAGGATTCTGCTGCGCTGTAGCTTCAACGGGCCAGGGAACGAATAGGTCTGGAGGCTGCGCAACGGAGACCTGCATCATGATAAAAGTTATACGTCCCGCTGTGAAGAACAGCTTGAGTGTGTCCGCGTCCGCCGCCATGGCGTTGCTGCTTGCAGGTTGCGGAAGCGCAGGGGTCTTTCCGGACACGACCTCCGCCGGCGCCGCGTTCGCCATCAACGGCAAAGTCCACGGCGGACAGCAACCGGTGACCGGAAGCCACGTCCACCTGATGCAGGCCGCCAGCAGCGCGTACGGCGCGGCGTCAACCTCGCTGCTTGCCGGCGCGGGCGTGCAGACTGACTCTATCGGCGGCTATGTGGCGACGGATGCTAACGGCAACTTTGGCATCTCGAATTTGTATAGCTGCACTGCCGGATCGCAGGTCTACATCCTGGCAACTCAGGGCAATCCCGGAATGGCCGCCGGCACCAACAACACAGGCATCGCGCTGATGGCCGGACTTGGCATTTGCCCTTCGACCAACAGCCTCGCCGCAACGGTCCCAAGCATCTTCGTCGATGAGGTTTCGACCGTCGCCACAGCGTACGCCATGGCTGGTTTCTTTACGGATGCAACGCACCTCGCGACCAATGGCAGCGTCGGCGCAACGACCGGCATCAACAACGCCGCAGCCAACATTGCCGCCATCTCCAGCATCACCGGCGGCAACGCGCTTACCACTACGCCGAACGGCAAGGGAACCGTTCCGCAAACCGAAATCAACGTACTGGCCAATGTGCTGGCGACCTGCATCAACTCGAACGGCAGCGGCTGCACGACGCTCTTTGCGAACGCCAAAAACGGCACCACTGCGCCTACAGAAACTGCCACCGCAGCCATCAACATCGCGCATAATCCGGGCGCGAATGTGACCGCACTCTACAACACGCAGAGCGCGACGAGCCCGTTCCAGCCCACGCTCGCCGCACCCCCGAACGACTTCACGGTGCGCATCGATTACGCACCTGCAACGCCGCAGTTCTACATTGCCGGGGCGAGCAGCACACAGGGCACGCAAGGCACCGTCGCCATTGACGCCGCGGGCAACGTCTGGGGGCCTGCAGCAGGTTCAAGCGCCACCAACGGCTCCGGCGCAGCGCTGGAGTTGAGCCCGCTTGGCGCGACCGTCAACAGCATCGCTTTCACTGGCAGTGGCAATAGCCAGTACAAGCCGCTGAACATCAGCGTTTCGCCGGCAGGTACTATCTGGGCGGCGGATTACGCACTGTCCTACGCGCTGCCAAACGCGACCACGTTCACCCCTGCAAATGATGGCGCGGCGAACTGGAAAACCGCGGAAAACATGGTCGCGTTCGATACAGCGAACAACGCCTGGACGGGCAATCAGTACCCAGCTTCCTTCGGCGAGATCAGCGCTTCCGGCAACCTGGTTGCGGCCAGCACTGCGGGCTATGCGCCGTCTGGTTTTGCGCCTTCTGCGGCGAAGCAGTATCCGAGCGGCGTGTTCGCCGTTGCGGTCGATAGCGCCAACAATATCTGGGGGCTGTGCAATACCTGCACTGGTTCCGGCACGGGCGTGATTGCTGAAATCACCAGCGGCGGCGTGGCCGTTTCAGGCACCGGTGGCGATACTCCAGCAACCGTGCAGTACTCCAGCGGGATCGCGATCGACGCGAGCAACAATGCATGGATCGCGGACTTCAGCAGCGGCTTCGTCACCAAGTACAACAGCGCCAATGTGAACCAGAACACGGCCGGCTATCCGGCGACCGCGCTGCCGAATACCATCTACGGCATCGCCATAGATGGCGCGAGCAATGTTTGGCTGGGCGGTGGAAATGGCTCGACGAGTGGGGTACTTTTCTCGCTGAATAATGCGGGCACGCTGACTTCTCCGGCTGGCGGATATCAATCTCAGGCAGGGGTGACTTACTACAAGTCGACCAGCACGGCGATCGATGGATCCGGCAACATCTGGATTCTGGACGGTGCGGGCGGACTGCATGTGACGCTTGGAGTGGCTGTTCCGGTGGTGACTCCGATCAATCCTGCTGCGCTTGGCAAGCGTCCTTAGTGAGAATGAATTTGCGGGTGGGAGTCCTTCGGGACTCCCATTTTTGGCTTACTCCCAGGGGGTACCGTTTTGAGCCTAAAGTCTTCATGGGATTGGGGTTTAGGTCTGGACTTGAGTCCGGCTTTGCTCCAAGAGTTGTGCAGGGGGTGGTGGACGAAATGAGCCTGGGCAAGGCTCGTCGATTATCGTGCTGATGCTTTGGCTTAGCTGTCCAAGTTGTTGGTTTGGGCGTGGCCGCCAAGGGCAGAGAGTGTACCCCCAGCGGCTAAAGCCGCGATGAGTGGGGAGGATTGATGGCACGGCTGAAGCCGTGTCCTTATGCAAGACGATCAGGCATGGTTGCTACGACTTTGCGAGGGGCCGGGGGTGACCGCCAGCTGATGCGGGAGGATGCATTGGCACTTGCTCGATGACAGCGAAAAGCCGACCCTTGGGGTCGGCCTTTTGCTTTGGTTGTGTTTGGGTTAGAAGTAGTATTTGCTGGAGAACTGGATGGTGCGGGAGCCTACCTTTTGCGCGGGGGTGCCAGCGCTGGCGTTCACTGGGGCGGTGCCGTAGCCATCAAATTGCAGATACAGGGCGTTGTCGTACTGGATGAAAGCGGTTACAGGATGGTTGAGGTAGTTGAAGCCCTGGGCGCGAAGCTCGAGGCGCTGCGAGTCCTTGAAGGCGAAGGTTTTGAAGAGGCCGATTTCATCGTTCTGGAAGTGCGGTCCGTGGATATAGGGGATATGGTAATTGCCCAGAACCGGGGCCGTGCTTTTGGTTCCCAGCGTTGGTGAACGGAAGCAGCCGGCGTTGAAGATCTGGCCCTTCTTCAGGCCCTTGGACGGGTCGCAGACGATGGTGGGGGCGGCGGCTTCATCCGGGGTTCCGGTGATGACGCGGCTATCGAAATTAGGCGCGACATAGTTGTTATTGATGCTCTGGATGCCGTAGTAGTTGATGGTGCGGTTGTGGAAGCCATCGTATTCCAGGCCACCGGGTGCGGCGGAAATTTCTATCGGCGAGCCGGAAGCGAGCTGCTCGATGCCGGAGATCTCCCAGCCGTCCAGGATGCCGTTGACTACCTTGTGGTCGCCCAGATACTTGTGGCTGACGGCCGGCAGTTTGAGCAGGTAGGACAGGTTGACTGCGTGCGTCTGGTCAAAGGGGACTGGGTTGTAGCAGCGACGCTCGTTGAACGGGTCCTCGCAGTTGTAAGCCATGGTTTTGCCGTAGGTGTAGGTGAGCCAGAAGTTGGCCATGCCTACGGAACGGTTGGCCGTGACCTGGAGCGAGTTGTAGAAGGAGCTCAGGTTGTGGACTTCGGTCGAGAGGCCCTGCAGGTTGGTGTACGGGCGGCAGAGGCTGTCGTTGTAAGTTCCGGGAGCGTAGCCGATGGCCTGGCCTGCGCCGCCCGGGAGCTCGCAACCTTCTGGAACCAGGTTCTGCGTGGTGTAGCCGGACAGATTGCGTGAGGAGTTGCCGGTATAGGCCATCTGAAAGTTGATGTGAGCAGGAAGAACCTGCGCGACTGCGAGGTTGTAGGAGAAGGTGACGGGGAGCTTGTTGTCCGTCTGGCTGGCGATGCCGTAGACGGTGGGCGGGAGGCCGGCGGGGGGAAGTGCGGCGACTCCCTTGAGCGAAGTCACGTTGTTGTAGATGGTCGTGAACTGCTCGTTCGGCGGGGCCTGTACCGCGGAGTAAGCGTTCTGGCCGGGGTCCGTGTAGTAGTTGGTGCCGACTCCACCACGCAGAATTGTGGTGCCGTTGCCGAGGAAGTCATACGCAAACCCGCCAGAGCCGGCCACCTTGAATCCAGGGCTGAGCGAGCCGGCAAGCGACACGCCGGGGGTGTTGGCGTGGTTGGTCAGGCCGCTGGAATTGCCGACGGGCAGGGTGGGGTTGTAGAGCGACGGCATGAAGACGACGTCGCGGCCGTTGACGTCGTACCACCGGCCGATGTGGTCTACGCGCACGCCGTAGTTGACGGTAAGCCGCGGGCTGGCCTGCCACAGATCCTGCAGAAAGAAGTCAGTGCGGTGCAGCAGCATGATTGCCATGAAATTGGCGCTGGACTGGCTGTAGGAGTTGATGGAGCCTACGAGAAGGTCAGCAAACGGATTGCCGGTCGACGTGCTGGTGTTGTAGTAGGAGGTGGTGACGGCGCCGTTATCCTGGCCGGTGGTGTTCTTGTTGAAGCCGTCGCGCTCGTAGTAAACGCCGGCCTTGAGCAGGTGATTGTGCAGGACCTTTGAGACCTGATCGCCTACGACGATGGTCTGCTCAACGGTGGCGTAGGTGGGGTAATCCCCGCCACGCTCATACAGGTTGCCGGCGTGGATGCTCTGCGAGAAGCTTACGTTCGGCACCAGATCCGAGCCCGTGTTGTACAGGCCGCCGTAGGGATACTTGAGTGCGGACCGAGAGACGGCCTGCTGATTGGTGATGCTGTCGCCCAGTACCAGGCGTGTCAACGTGCCTGTGAGCTCGTTGGTCAGGTTCGCCGGCAAGGTGGTGGAAACGCGGCTGGTGATGGAGTTGGAATGGTCCTGATTGGTAAAGCTGGCGGGATAGGGGCTGAGTGAAAACGTGTTGTAGAGGCCGTAGGGGTAGGGGACGGTTTCTGACTCGTGGTTGTAGCGCGCGGAGATGTGGTTGCGCTTGTTGACGTCCCAATCGATCTTGGCAGTTTCCTGATCGCGCGGCTGTGAGAGCACGTAGTTGCTGACGTAGTTGGCACCGGTGACGGGGTCCGGGGTGTGGTTGGGCAGCGGCAGCAGGTTGAGCAGGATTTTGCCGCCGGGATCAATCATGTTGGGCGCGATGACGCCGGGAGCGGAGCAGAAGCTGGTGTTGTAGCCGTTTTTGCAGGGCTGCTGGCCCTGAAAATAGTCGGATACGCCAAGTTTGGCAAGGTAGGCGGTGTCGGTGAAGTCGCCGGTACGCTCCGCGGCCGTGGGGACGATGGCCTGGCGGATGGAGAGGAGCGGATCCTGGACGTTCTGGATGGATTTTTCAAAGCCGAAGAAGAAGAAGAGCTTGTCGCGATTTTTGTTGAAGCTGGTGCCCGGGATGATGATGGGGCCGCCGATGTTGCCGCCGGGGTAGTAGAAGCTGTCGTTCGGCTTGGGCAGGCCGAGCTGTTTTACGCGGGCGTCGGTGGTGTTGAGGACGTGGTTGCGGGCGGTGAGGTAGGCTTCGCCGTGGAACTGACGGCCGCCGGACTTGGTCTCTGTCTGGACGACGATGGGGCCGTTGGGCTGCTCGGAGGAGTAGGCCGAGGTCTGGATTTTGGACTCGGCGATCATGTCTACGTTGGGCGTGACGGCGGAGGCGCCGGCGGTCTGGACGTCGGTGACGGTGGCACCGTCAGAGACGATCTGGACCTGGTCAAACCGGTTGCCGTTGACGGAGAAGGCGGAGGTGTTCTGGGTGAAGCCGGCGACGGGCGCCTGGTAGGAGCTGGAGTTGAAGTTGCCGGCGTTGGCGGCTCCGGGGACTAGTTCCAACAGCTCGATCGCGCTGCGGCCCTGGATGTTGAGCTTCTCAATCTGCTTGGACGTGAGGGTGTAGGACTGCTCGCCGGAGGTGGTGGGGGCGATCTGCTCTTCCGTGGTGACGGTGATGGAGGTGGCGTCGGCGGCGGGCTTGAGCTTGAGCGCGGGGAGGTTGAGCTGGTCGCCGATGTGAAGCTGGATGTTGTTGCGGACGATGGTGTTGAAGCCCGGCGCGGTGACGGTGGCGGAGTAAGTGCCGGCTTGCAGGTTCTGGAAGGTGAAGAAACCGGAGCCGTTCGATTTGACGGTCTGGGTGGTCTGATTGGCGGTTTCCTTGAGCAGGACCTGCGCGTTGGCGACCGTGGCGCCGGAGGCATCCTGGACGGTGCCGGTCAGGGTGCCGGAGCCGACCTGCGCGTGGGCTGAAACGCTGCAGGCGATGAGCGCGAGAGTGGGAAGGGTGAAGCGGGAACGGATCATGTTGGACTGCCTCTCAAAAATGTTCAGGGTTGCGAATGTGCTGGGTACTGAGCCAATCGGGACTGTATGCGCTTGGAGCAACGATGCGAATCCGCCTAAAGTAGGAGCGGGGCAAAATAGTTTCATGGGGTGGAAGGTGGCTGGGTCGTGGCAATCGGGGGAAGTGCTTCCCGGGGGCTAAAGCCCGGCTTCTTTGTTGCGGTGGATTGTCGAGGCTCAAGCCTCGACCTATCTGAGGAGCAAATGCGAATAAGAGGTGAGCCGGGGTGTATCAGGGGCAATGGCTCAAGGCGCGGAAGGTGCGTTCAGCGTTAGGCGGTAGACGGGTGTGATTTTTACGCTGTCGAGCGCGGCGGCCTGGTGGTTGGCGTCGAAGTGGAGGGGGCTGGGGTCTTCCAGGTAGAGGCTATAGTCGCTGCGCAGGGGCAGGATGCGGAGGGTGTAGGTGGACGCGGCGGCGCGCCAGTTGGGGGTGATCTCGTCCAGGCCTATTTGCCAGGGGATGCCGTTGTAGAAGTCGTCGTCGATTACCTGGGTGGAGTGGTAGAGGCGGGCTACGTCGCCGGTGTAGCGGACGGTGAGGAGGGCATCCGTCACGGCGGGATGCGCGGCTAGCGATGGGACGGTGATGGAGAATTGCGCTGCCTGGTTGAAGTCGGTGTCGTCCGGGGCGAGGGGGACGGGATTTTTGCGCCAGGAGAGCGGCGGGCCGAATCTGGCTGGGGGGACCGTGCCGGCGGGGTGGGTGTCGGCAATGACTGGGGTCAGGGTTACGGGGGGAAGGGTGGCTTGGTAGGGGGTGAAGAGGGGGTCGGCTGCGGAGGTGGGCTGGAGGCCGGCGGGTTTTTTGTTGGTGCCGAAGATGGCCAGGTCGACGATGTTCTGGCCGGCGGAGTCGAGGGTCCAGTGGGTAGCGTCGGCGAAGAAGCTGGCGGGGGTGGAGACGAGGAGGGTAGGGTCGGCAGTGCGGTAGATGGACTCAGCGAGGGACTCTGGGATGACTACGACGTGGATGTTGCCGGGGAGCGCCAGGTCGGTGGTGCCGGTGGTGAGGAGGCGGAGCAGGCCGGGGGTCTTGATGGCTTTGGCGGTGGGGGCGGAGATGTTGGGGTCGCCGGCAAAGGCCAGTTCAGGGACGATACCGGGGAGCGCGAAGAAGAAGTAGTAGGTTTGACCGTGGTTTTTTACGCGTTTGAAGAGTTGGGCGGTGCTGTAGCGGAGCGTCGTTGGGCCTAGCTGAAGGTTGACTGGGAAAATGCCGTAGGTCTCGGCTGGGATCGTGATGGGGTTGGCGGGGATGTTGACGGTGCCGCCGGGGAGCTTAAGGGCCACCTGGAAGGCGGTGCGGGTTGGGCTTTGGACGCCGCGGACGTGGTTCGAGAAGAAGACGAAGCCGCTTTCGCCGTTGGTGCGGGCGGAAACGCGAGGAACGGAAAGGTCGGACGGGTTGGCGGGGACCTGGGCGGGGGCGCGCGGGGTCATGGGGGCGAGCGTGGCGCCGAAGTCGTTGAGGAAGTAGTGGATGAGTTTGAGCTTGTTGAGCGAGGGGCGGGGCTGGCCGTACTCGCCGAGCGGGGCCTGGAAGTCGTAGGAGCGGATGGGGAGGTCGGTGGGGTAGTTGGTGAGCTGGCTCTCGTTGAGGGTTATGGTGGTGCCGGGTTCTACGTCCGGGTTGCGGCCGCCGTGGAACATATAGTAGCCGAGCATGTTGGCGCCGGAGCCGAGGATGACGGTGGGGATCGCGGCTATGTCATCGGGCGAGACGACGGGTCGGCGGAAGTAGGTGTCTTCGATGCCGTCGCCGACTTCCGCGGTGAGGAAGGGGGTGCCGGTGTAGGACTGCGCAGAGGACTGGATGCCGCCGCCGATGGCGCCCATGGAGCCGGCGCTGCGGTTGTTGAAGCGGAAGGCATAGACCTCGTTTGGCGGGAGCTTTTTGGGCGAGCCATCCCAGGGGGCGTCGGGATAGCCGCCGAAGACGGGGAGTGCGGTGTCGAGCGGGATGGAGGCGCCATCCCAGCCGGTGACGGTGTAAAGGGGGACGTCGAGGCCGTCGGCTACAGCGAGGTTTTTGAGGGTGCGGATGTGGTCATCGCCCTTGCCTGCACCGCGGGTGCGGTACTCGTTTTCTACCTGGAGGCCTACTACAGGGCCGCCGTCTTTCCAGAGGAGGCCCTTGAGTTGGGCGGCGATTTGCTTGTAGAAAGTGTCGACCTCGGCGAGGTAGGTGGGGTCGTTCTGGCGGGTGGGGCCGGCTTTGAGGACCCAGTCGGGGAGGCCTCCGTTGCGGACTTCTGCGTGGGCCCACGGGCCTATGCGCGGGTAGACGTACATGCCGTGTTTTGCGCAGAGCTCCGTGAAGCGGCGGAGGTCGCGCTGGCCGGCCCAGTCGAACTGGCCCTGGATCTGCTCGTGGTGGATCCAGATGATGTAGGTGGAGATGATGTTGACGCCGGCGGCCTGCATTTTGAGGATTTCCTGCTCCCACCTGGCTTCGGGGTAGCGAGAGAAGTGGAACTCGCCCATGACGGGGAGCCAGGGCTGGCCGTTGAGGGTGAGGTACTGGGAGTTGGCGCCGATGGTCTGGCCTGATGGGCTGGTGGCGGTGCCTAGTTTTGCGAGGACGGGTGTGGGGGTGGGGACGGGGGCGGTGGCGTCGATGGTGACTAGCTGCGCCGCGGCGGGTAGGGCCAGGAGGACGGCGGCGAAGGGGAGGAGCTTGGGCATTTGTGGTCTTTCTTTTTGGCGGCTTTTGCGCGCTCGGAGGGAGATGCAGGTCCTTCGACTGCGCTCCTCGCAAAAGGCGCGAGGGGCTTCGCTCAGGATGACAAGGTTGCTTAGTGGGACGCCTAGGGTGGGGCTACGCAGGCGTCGAAAGTGGTGAGGGCGGGGAGGGATTCGCCGTCGTCGTTGAAGAGGCCGCGGCGGGCAAGGGGGCCGCGGACGGCGGGCTCCCACCAGAAGATACCTTTGCCCAAGCCGTTGGGCGTGGCGGCTACTACGGCGGTCAGGGCTTCAAGGAAAGCTTTCTGGCCGGCGGGAGTTTCGGGAAACGGGCCGGGCTTCTTCAGGTAGTTGTCAGGCCGCCAACTGTAGGCGGTTTCTACGATGATGATGGGCTTGTGCAGGTGGTCGGCCATCCAGTTGAGATTGTCTTTCAGGTCGGCCAGCGAGCCTTCCCACCACGGGTAGTAGGACTGGCCGATGACGTCGTAGTTCAGGTGCGCGGCGTAGATGTGCTGGAAGAACCACTCGGTGACTTCCTTGTTGCCGCCTTTATCGATGTGCAGCATGATGAGCGGCTTGTGTTCTGTGCCGCTGCCTTCCGCTACGCCCTTCATGCCGGCGGCGAGGAGGTCGGTGAAGTTGGACCACTCGTCGGGGAGCTTGCCGTCGGGCCAGAGCATGCCGGAGGTTTCTTCATTGCCGACCTGGACCATGTTGGGCAGGACGCCGGCCTCGCGGAATTTTGTGATGGTGTCTCTGGTGTAGGTGTGGACGGCTTCTACGAGCTGGGGATGTTTTAGTTTTTGCCAGGCGATGGGGGTGATCTGGTGGCCGGGGTCGGCCCAGTCGTCGGAGTAGTGGAAGTCGAGCAGGATGCCGTAGCCGAGAGCTTTGGCCTTTTTGGCTTCGGCGATGGTGTAGGCGAGATCGTTGGGGAGATGCTCTTTGGAGTTGGCGGGGTCGTTGAAGAGGCGCAGGCGGACCCAGCCGTAGCCGTGGTGGCGCAGGATTTCGAGGCCCTCACCGGGTTTGCCGGCATCTTTGAAGACGGTGCCGTCTGCTTCGGCTTTGGCGAGGAAGGAGGTGTCGACGCCGAGGGCCAGGCGCGGGCAGGCAATGGGCTTCTGGGCGCCGGCGGAAGTGAGGGCTAGGAGGAGTAAGAGTTTGCGCACGACGTGCCTCGGGGCGGGTTTCTGCCGCAGAGGAGACTATAGGGGTTTGGAGGTACATTGCGAATCCGACGAAAGTAGGAGTGGGGTGGGATTTGCTCTGGGGAACGCTGTGGCTGGATGAAACCCAGGTCTCAGAATCGAGACCTGGGGCACCCGGAGTGGTGGCGGTTAGAGGTGGACCAGACCGCGCTTCAGTCCTTCGACTACCGCCTGGGTGCGATCGGCTACGTTCAGGCGCATCAGGATTACGCTTACGTGGGATTTGACCGTGGCTTCTTTGATGGAGAGGGCTTCGGCGATTTCGCGGTTGCTTTTGCCGGCGAAGAGGAGTTGCAGGACTTCCTGCTCGCGCTGGCTTAGGTTGCTGCCGGGGACGCGGGCGGAGAGGGCGTCCGTGATGGGTTGGGGGAGGAAGCGGTTGCCGCCGTGGACGCGCAAGAGGGCCTTGATCAGCAGGTCGTGCGGCATGCCCTTGATGAGGTAGCCGCTGGCTCCGGCGGCGAGCGCCTGGTGGATGTCCTCGTCGCCTTCATAGGTGGTGAGGACGACTATGCGGGCCTTGGGGGAGTGGGCGCGGATGCTGCGGATGGCCTCTACGCCGCTCTTGTCTGGCAGGCGCAGGTCCATCAAGGTGAGGTCGGGTTTTTGTGCGAGGTAGAGCTGCTCGGCTTCCTGCGCGTTGGCGGCCTGGCCTACGATTTCCATGTTGGGCTGCGCGTTGATGATGGCGGCGATACCGACGCGCATGATGGGGTGATCGTCGACGATGAGGATGCGAATGAGGTCGGAGGGTTCCATTAGTTTTGTCGAGTCCAGTGGCGCGTGTGTTGGAGACCGGGTCCCGGGGGCTAAAGCCCGGGATTGTTATTGCCCCTGGTTGTCGAGGCTAAAGCCTCGACCTATCTCAGAAGCAAGAGCTCATCTTTTGCGAAGCTAAGACCGGGGGTATATGTACGCGTTCTGTTGTCCAGGCTAAAGCCTCGACCTTTCTCAGGCACCAAAGCTTGTCTGTGCACGAGCTTATCTGTGCGAGGGTTCCTCGTGGCGGGCGTTGCGGCGGGCGGTTCGGCGGACTACTAGATGAACGCGCGTGCCGTGTCCGGGCTGGCTGGTGAGGTCGAGCTTGCCGCCGAGGCGCTGCATGCGTTCACGCATGCCGATGAGGCCGAAGTGGCCCGCGTTGCCGTCTCGTGCGGAAGAGGTGGTGGCCTGGGGGAGGCCGCAGCCTTCGTCGGTGATGGAGAGATCTACGAACTCACCGCGCAGGCCGAGCTCTACCGCGACCACGTTGGTGCCGCTGTGCTGGACGGAGTTGTAGATGGCCTCGCGTGCGGTCATCAGGATTTCGTGCGCGGCGGAGGCGGGAACGGTGAGCTCGTCCATGGGGTGTGCGAAGCTGATGCGGGTGCCGTACTCGCGTGTGGTTTGCTGTGAGATCCCGGCGAGCGACTGAACCAGGTCGACGTCGTTTTCGCGCTCGTGGCGCATGTTCCATACAGCTTCGCGGGCTTCGTCGATGGTGGTGCGGGCCTGCTGGCGGGCGTAGTCGAGCAGCTCGGGTTTGCCTGCTTCACCGGGGGTGCTTGCAATAGCTTCCAGCAGCGCGGAGATGCCGGTGCAGCCCTGGATGACGGTATCGTGCATTTCTCGCGCGAGCCGGTTGCGCTCTGCGAGGACGTCTGCGAAGCGCATGCGAATGCGGCGGACGCGTAGCTCGTAAATGGTGAAAACCATGCCGAGCAGGCAGAGGATGAGCAGCACGTAGAACCACCAGGTCTGATAGACGTGGGGTTCTTTGGTGAATGTCACGGAGGCTTCGGACATCGCCGTGGGTAGTGAGCGATCGTAGGCGACGACGCGGAAACGGTACTTGCCCGCAGGTAGATTGGTGTAGCTGGCGAGCCGGTCTGAAGCGGCGGAAACCCAGTCTTTATCGAAGTTTTCGAGCTTGTAGCGGAAGCGCACACCGGCCTGTGAGCTGAGCGATATAGCGGAGAACGAAAAGCTCAAACGCGCGACGCCAGAGGGAACTTTGGCCAGGGCAGGGAAGCGCACGCTGCGGCCGTCTTCTTCGATGCTGTCGAGTGAGGCGACCGGCGCTGTGCCCGCGGGCAGACGTGCGGCGAGGATATGGGCCGCGCCGCGCGTAGTGGGGAACCAGACGCTGTCATCTGGCGCGAGGTAGCCTGCGGGCTGGCGGCCGCCGTAGAGTTGGGCGCCGTCTCCGGCGAAGGGCATGGGGTAGACCATGACGCTGAGGGATTGCTCGGACCTAGCGGAGAGCGCCTCCATCTGCGCGGCGGAAATGGAGGCGATGGTGTTTGGGCCGGTGAGCCAGAAGGTTCCGGTGCGGTCTTGCAGGAGCTGGTAGATGCTGTTTGATGGCAGGCCCTGATCGACGTTGAAGCGTTCCAGCACGCCGGCGCGGAAGCGGAAAAGACCGTGGTCGCGGGTGCCGAACCAGAGGGTGCCGAGGCGGTCCTGGAGGATGGACCAGACCTTTTCCGTGGCTAGCTCGTCGACTGCTTTATTGTGCTGGAAGCGGCCGTCTTTCCAGAAGCTGAGGCCGCGATCGGTGCCGATCCAGAGGCCTCCGGCGCTATCTTCGAGCAGGCTGCGTGTGCTGAAGAAGGCGAGGCCGTCGGCTTCCGTCAGGCGTTGCGAGCCGTTGGCGCCGATGCGGGTGACGCCTTCGTCAGTGGCGATCCAGATGTCACTGTTGCGGGTTTCAAGCATGCCGCGGATGAAGTTGTTCGTCAGCACGGACGGCGCGGTGTAGTGGACCATTTCGCCGGTGGGTCGCAGCTTGTAGGCGCCGCTGCCATCAGTGCCGAACCAGAGATCGCCGTTGCGCGCGCGGTAGACGTTGCGCACATGGTTGCCCTGGAGCTGCGGGTAATTCAGGCGGGTGGCTGCGCCATCGTGTACGAGGTAAAGGCTCTGTGCGGCGATCCAGATGTTGCCGTGCTGATCGCCGGAAATGGTTTCAAAATCAGGGTCGCCGCCTTCAGGCAATTGGATCAGCGAGACGACCGTTTTGCCCAGGCGTACGAGCCCGGCCTGCGCGCCGACCCAGATCTGTTGCTGGCGGTCTTCAAAGAGGCAGAGGACGGTGTCCGAAGGGAGAAGGCCGGCGTGCGCGGGGCGGCTGAAGAGGCCGTCGCGGAAGAGCCAGAGGCCATCGCCGATGGTGCCAACCCAGAGCGCGCCATCAGTGGCTTGCAGCAGCGTGCGGACGGTGGCGTGGATCTGCGGCACGGGCTGGAATTTGCCGTTGACGAGGCGCTCGAGTCCGCCGACGGTGCCTACCCAGACTGTGCCGTCGGTGGTCTGGAGGATCTTTTTGACGCGGTTGTTGCTGTAGGCGCCGGGCAGTGTTTGCGCGGTGACGATGCCTTCCGGTGAGAGCTCGATGAGGCGTGATCCGCCGGCCCAGATGTGGTGCGCATGGTCTTCCATGACGGAGTGGACCGCGAAGGCGGGGATGGCGGCGGTGTTGTCGATGCGGCGTGCGCGGCCGGCCTCGATGACGAAAAGGCCGTCGTCCGTGCCGGCCCAGATGCGGCCCAGGTGATCGATGATGACGGAGCGGACGAACTGGTCGGTGAGGCCTTGTTTAGCGCCGAAGACGGTGACAGTTTCGCCGGCGACGTGGAGGAGGCCGCCGCCTTCCGTGCCGACCCAGAGCGAGCCGTCTGGCGCGTTGGCGAGCGCGAAGATGCTGTTAGCTGAGAGGGCTTGGCGACCTCGGCCGAAGACTCGAATTTGTGATCCATCAAACGACGCCAGCCCGCCGGTGGTGCCGACCCAGAGCAGGCCGGAGGAGGACTCGGCGAGGGCCTGGACGGTGTCTTCGGGGAGACCGTCGGAAACGCGCCACAGGGTTCGGGCGAAATCGAATGCGGGCCGCGGCGCAGGCTGGGCCAGTGCAGCCGCGGGCAGCAGGAGACAGAGCAAACGGGCTAGCAGCTTGAGCATGTGAGACATAGCGCGGGCAGCGGCGATTGCTTGAACTATACAGAATCGACAGGGCCCGGGCGGGCCACGTGCTATTCTCTGCAAATCCCTTGTAGCGAAGCTGGAGATAGTGAACATGACCTTTGCCAAAGTCGCCGCTTATGGCGCGCTTGCCTTCGCAGCCTGCACGTTGCGGCCTGCCGGCGCGCAGGATCTGGTGCTTAAGAACGCTACCGTGATGACCGTTACGCACGGCACAATGGAGCACGGCAGCGTGTGGATTCATGACGGCAAGATCGCCGGGGTCGGGGCGACGGTGGCCGCGCCGGGTGGGGCGACGGTGGTCGATGCAACGGGCAAGTTTGTGACGCCGGGGATCGTCGATCCGCACTCGCACTCCGCGCTGGGTAATGACGTGAATGAGGCTACGAGCCCGGTTACGCCTTCGATGATGATGATCGACGCGTTTGATAATCGTGACCGTGCGCTGTATCTGGCGCTGGCCGGTGGGGTCACAACGGAGCTGCTGCTGCATGGCTCGGCGAACATGATTGGTGGTCAGAATATTTCAATCAAGAACCGCTTTGGCCGCTCGCGCGACGAGATGCTTTTTGCCGGTGCGCCGCGCACGATCAAGTTTGCTAGTGGTGAGAATCCGAAGCGCGTGTATGGCTCGCGCAACTTATTGCCGAGCACGCGCATGGGCAACTTCGAAGTGATGCGGCAGGCATTTGAGGATGCCAAGGTTTACCGCGCGGAGTGGGATACCTACAACGCCAAGCATGACGACACGACCAAGGTTCCGCATCGCGACCTGAAGCTGGAGGCGCTGGCCGATGTGCTGCGTGGCAAGCTGCTGGTGGAGATACACTGCTATCGCGCGGATGAGTTTCTGACCGAGGAAGCGATCGCGAAGGAGTATGGCTACAAGATTCGTGCGTTCCACCATGCCCTGGAGATGTATAAGGTGGGCGCCAAAATTGCGGCGGACAACACCGGCATCGCGACCTTTGCGGATTGGTACGGTTTCAAGGATGAGGCCTGGGACGCGATCCCGTGGAACGCCGTGATGAGCATGCGTGAAGGCGTAAAGGTGGCGCTGAAGTCGGACTCGAATGACCACATCAGGCGCCTGAACCAGGAGGCCGGCAAGATGATTCACTACGGCGGCGCGACTGAAGAAGAAGCGCTGCGCATGATCACGCTGAACGCGGCGTGGATCATGGGCGTGGAGGACCAAGTGGGCTCGCTGGACGTGGGCAAGGATGGCGACGTGGTCATCTGGAATGTCAATCCACTTTCGACTTACGCGCGTGCAGAGAAGGTTTACATCGATGGCGATTTGTACTTTGATTCGTCGCTACCGGGCTATGGGACCACGCACTTTTCAGGAGTCATGCATGGAGGCGGCTTTGGCGGCTCGGATGACGATGATCGTAGCTACTCCTTCTCGAACTAACTACACTTCCTAGAGGTTTGTACCGATGCTTAAGCACCTTGCCCTGGCTGCCACTCTCGTCGTTCCCGCTGCGCTGCACGCTCAGGCTGTCATGGTCGATGTGGCTGTGCCCGCGCCCACGATTGCCATCACCGGCGGCAAGCTGCTGACGATTACGCACGGCGTGATCGAGAACGGGACAATCATCCTGAGCGGCGGCAAGATCACCGCAATTGGCCCTGCAGGGACCGCTATCCCCAAGGGTGCAAAGGTGTTCGACGCAAGGGGATTCACCGTTTACCCGGGGCTGATCGATAGCGAAACGCAGCTTGGCCTGGTGGAGGTCGAGTCTGATCAGGTCAACTCCGATCTGGTCGAGACAAGCGAAGAAATTTACCCGCAGATGCACGTCTATGACGCCTTTCATGCCGAGACGGAGCGGATCCCCATCGGGCGTTTCAACGGCATCACAAACGCCATCGTCGCACCGCGTTCGAGCGATACGATGCCGGGTCAGGACTCCTTTATTCAGCTTGCCGGACGTGATCGCGATCAGATGATTCTGAACCGTGACATCGCGCTCGCACTGAACTTCGGCGAAGGCCCGAAGCGTGGCGGACGTGGCGGCGGGGAAGGCCCGGCAGGCGCTGCAAAGTTCCCCACCACCCGCATGGGGGAGATCACGCAGATGCGCCAGGCGCTGATCGACGCGCAGGAGTACACGCACAATCGCGCAACGATCAAGACGACCAAATTCGACCTGAAGCTGGAGGCGCTGCAGCCTTATCTGCGCGGTGAAAAGCCGGTGGTCGTCGGAGTTTATGACGGCCACGATGTTGAGGCGATCATGGCGATGGCCTCTGACTTCAAGCTCAAGGTGATCCTCGACCACGTGACTCACGCGCAGGGCGTCTACGACAAGATTGCGAGCTACCATGTGCCCGTCATCGTTGGGCCGATCTATGATCTGCCTGAAGCGGGCGAGCGCTACGACGCCGTCTACTCGGTGCCGGCGGAGCTTGCAAAACGCGGCGTCAAGATTGCCATCGCGTCGTACTCGCTGGAGTTCAATCGCAACCTTCCGTATGCGGCTGGATATGCTGTCGCTTACGGACTGCCCTATGAGGAAGCGCTGAAATCGATCACGTTGAATCCGGCTCAGATCTGGGGCCTGGATGATAAGCTTGGCTCGCTTGACGTAGGCAAGACGGCGAACGTGGTTGTCGCCAACGGTGATCCTTTGGATGTGCGGACCAGCGTGAAGCAGGTCTACATTCAGGGCATCGCGATCCCCATGGTCACGCGCCAGACGCGTCTTCGCGATGAGTACACTCCGGCGGCAAAATAGATTATGCGATCTCCTCTACTGTTCGCCGCTGTATGCTTTCTGGTCCCGCTTGTGCGTGCCCAGCAGGCTATTGACCCGATCGTCTACCCGGCCGGTGGCCCCGCGCAGACAGAGACGGACGAGTACACGCGCTACGAGCTGCTTGCGCCAGAAACCGCCAGCTTCCGCATCTATTACGAAGTCACCGCGACCACTGCCGGCGCGAAGTACTTCTACAATCCCATCCGCAAGGGCAGCGTTGCGACCGATGAGAGCGTGACTGACGCGATGACCGGCAAGCCGCTGGTCTTCACGGTGGTTGGCGGCGACGTGGCCCGCAAAGACCCCTTGATGGCCGCTGCCGATGCCGTCACGGATTACATCCGCGTCACGTTGGCACGACCCGTGCCGGAGCACGGCCAGGGCAGGGTCATCATCCTGAAGACGTACAAGGATCCCAAGAGCTACTACACGGACGGAGCGGCGATCGTGTTCAACCGGCCGCTCGGGATCAAACGCAATAAGGTCGTGCTGCCGCCTGGGTATGAGGTCGTGGGCCTGACGGTGCCTTCGCAGATATTGCTTGAGAAGGACGGACGCCTGGCCATCAGCTTTATGCACGCGGGTACGGGGGAGGCGCCGCTGGTGCTGCGCGCGGTCAAGGACATCAAGCCCGCCGAGCCCCATGCCGCCGGCACCAAGCCGAGCTGGGAGTCCCCCTTCACGGGCCCATCTGAACGCGCCCGCCTGAGCGAACGCGCGCACGGGGATCGCGACATTGTCTACTTTCTGCAGCAGCCGGAAACGCACTCCTTCGCGCTCTACCACGACTACACGGAGAGCCGCGCCGGTATCAACGCGTACGCCAATGTGGTGCGGACCGGGAGCAAAGCCAGCGATCCTGGCGCGTACGTCGTTGATACGGGCGAGAGATTGACCACGCAGGTGATGTCGGGCGCGGCAATGAAAACCGCCAAGCTGAACGCGGGCGAAGAAGTGGAGGACGCTGCGACAGTCGTCGTGATTCCGTTCCCGGCAGTGGTGCAGGGCGAAAGCCGCCGGCTTCGCATCTCCGAAACCTACACGGACCCGGTCAGCTACAGCTTCAATGTGGACGAGTTCGCCTTCGACCGGAGCCTTGGCCGTCCGCGCAACGCCGTTGTGCTGCCCAGCGGCTGGTACTGCAGCGCCAGCGCGGAGCCGGCCACCGTGTCACAGATGCCGGATGGACGCGTTCGCCTCGACTTCTGGGATGCGCAGCCGGAAGGCGTAGATGTGCTGTTGAAGGGGCGGCGGCGAGTGAAAGAGTAGGACTTGCGGGGGAGTAGAATCGCGTTATGAATTTCCCAATCACAGGTCTCGAGCTGCCGGTTCGTTTGAGCTTCGACGTGCCGATGTCCGACCAGCGCTTCGCAGAGCTGTGCTCTGAGAATGACCCGCTGCGGCTTGAGCGAGACGAGAAGGGAGCAATCATCGTGATGTCGCCGAGCTTTTCCGAAGGTGGCTCTGTTGAGTTGGATGTAGCTGGTGAGCTCCGTACCTGGGCCATGGGCGATGGCCGGGGCAGACACTTTGGCCCAAGCGCCGGCTTCACTCTGCCGGATACTTCCGTGCGAGCCGCCGATGCCGCCTGGGTGAGTTGGGTACGCTGGAACGCGCTTACCATCCAGCAGCAAAAAAGCTTTGCTCCCGTGTGTCCGGAATTTGTGATTGAAGTGCGTTCCGAGACCGATCGGCTAAAGGAAGCGCGCGAAAAGATGGACATGTGGATGCGAAACGGGGTTGAGCTAGCCTGGTTCATCGATCCGCAGCGAAAGGTTGTTGAGGTTTATTGCGCCGGTGACGAGCCTGCGGTCCACGAGGATCCCACTTCTGTTCAGGGCGTCGGGCCGGTCCGTGGCTTTGAGTTGATTATGAGCCGTGTCTGGGGCGCGTCTTGAAGATTGCTCTGGCAATGGTTGTAGCTGCATTGTGCGTCACGTTCGCTGCCGGCCAGAACCCTGCGACTGCGATGCCAGACGGCTACATCTCTCCATCTCGGCCAGTGCCTGCCGGGAAAGCGCCGGCGATGCAGTACAAGCTCGTTAAGGACACGCCGGAGGAGAAGATCTATGCGGTCGTCTTCCATAAAGGTGACGAGGCGCTTAGCGGGCTGACCGATTTCGCGCTGCAGACCGGGTCGCGTGACGCTCATTTTACCGGAATCGGGGCCGTGAGTGGAGCTACGCTTGCCTGGCTCGATCTCGACCGCAAGCTGTACAAACGCATCGCGGTGCCGCAGCAGGTAGAAGTACTGGCGCTGACCGGCGACATTGCGGAGTTCGGCGGAAAGCCGGTGGTGCATATGCACGCCGTGTTGGGGAGGAGCGACGGGACCACGGTCGGCGGACACGTGTTTGAACTCAACGTGAACCCGACGCTGGAGGTCTTCGTGACGGTCAATACCGTACCGCTCAGGAAGAAGCCGGATGAGGCATCTGGCATGAAGCTGATAGACCCAGTCGCTTGACCGGGCGTCCAATCTTTGCAATACTTTGAAGGTTGCGTCACCTCCCGGTGATGCGATCGGACCACGCTGATGCAGACCAAAGCATCGAGGGTGGTAGATCCAAAGTAGAGAGAAGAGTCAAAACACATGGCACAGAAGATTTCGAAGAATCTGGCGAAGGCGCGCGCGATGGTTGAACCGCGTCCCTACACGCTAATCGATGCAGTTCCGCTGCTCCAGAAGGCCAAGTACGCCAAGTTCGACGAGACCGTCGACCTGACGCTGCGCCTTGGTGTCGACCCCCGGCACGCCGACCAGATGGTCCGCGGCACGGTGGTCCTGCCCCACGGGCTCGGCAAGTCGAAGATCGTTGCGGTCATCGCTTCCGGCGACAAGATCAAGGACGCTGAGCTGGCCGGCGCTGAGTTCTTCGGTGGCGAAGAGCTCGTAGAGCGCATCCAGAAAGAAGGCTGGACGGCTTTTGACGCGCTCATCGCGACTCCTGACATGATGCGTTCCGTCGGTCGTCTCGGTAAGGTTCTGGGCCCCAAGGGCCTGATGCCCAACCCGAAGACCGGTACCGTCACCACGGATGTCGCCTCCGCGATCAAGGAAATCAAGGCCGGTAAGGTTGAATTCCGCACCGACAAGACGGCGCTCGTTCACGTTCCCGTCGGCAAGCTGTCGTTTGATCCGCAGAAGCTGGTCGACAACGCGATGACCGTTATTACCAGTGTGATGAAGGCCAAGCCCTCGGCCTCCAAGGGCAAGTACGTCAAGGGCATCACGCTCTCGTCGTCCATGGGGCCCGGCATCCAGCTGGATAGCTCGGTAAGCGATCTGGCCGGCAAGGCCTAGTTTTTAGAGATTCATTGAACCGCCGGGCATGTCCTGGCAGGCGAAAAGGTTAGGTTTGTTATGGCAATCAGCAGGGCAACCAAGGCGAAGAAGGTAAAGGTTCTTACCAAAGAACTCGCTACTTCGACGTCGGCAATTATCGGAACGTTTTCGGGCCTGACGGCTTCGAAGGACTTTGAGCTTCGCAAGACCGTACGTGCGGCCGGCGCAAGCTACCACGTGATCAAGAACAAGCTCGCCGCCAAGGCCAGCCAGGGTTCTAAGATCGAAACTGCGCTCCAGGGTTTGAAGGGTGTTTCGGCTGTCGCCTACACCTCCGGCGATCCTGTTGTGCTCGCCAAGGCGCTTTCGACCTGGGTCAAGGACAACTCCGAATTCACCTTCAAGCTCGCCATCGTCGATGGGCAGATCCTGAACGTGAAAGAGATCGCCGACCTCGCCACGCTGCCGGGCAAGGAAGAGCTCTTCTCGAAGCTGCTGTTCCTGATTCAGTCGCCGGCCCAGCGCCTCGCGACGGTCATCAACGCCACCGGTCGCGACCTCGCGGTCGTCCTCGGCCAGGGCGTCGAGAAAGAAAAGTTTGCTAAGGGTCCTGAATCCGCAGCAGCTGAGCCGACCGAGCCGCCTGCGTCCGAGTCGGTAGCCCCGGCAGAGACTGCCGTCGCTGCTGAACCCGGGATTGCAGCCGCTCATGCTGAAGAGGCTCCTACCCCGGAAGAAGCCATCGCGGCCAACCCGGCGTCTGAAGCGGATCCAGTTGCTGAAGGCGAGCCCGCGCAGCCGGAAAATGGTACCGCGTCGCAGGCTGGTGAAGCTGCCAACACGGACCCCGCCGAAGGCGCATAAACAACTTTCGCTCTACGCTTCTGGGTGCGCCAGTCTGGGTGCAACGGAAACTCTGAAGCGTACGGCAGCCCGGGCGGTCCATAGCTCAGGTGCAACGCAAATTGATTCACCACATTATCTAGGAGATATATCATGGCGGACATTCAGCAGTTGGAAGATGCAATCGTTAGCCTGAGCCTGCTCGAGGCTTCAGCACTGGTCAAGAAGCTCGAAGAGCGTCTCGGCGTTTCAGCAGCAGCAGCAGTTGCGGCCCCCGCGGCTGGCGGCGGCGGTGCAGCAGCCGCACCGGTTGAAGAAAAGACCGAGTTCACCGTCATCCTCAAGGATGCCGGCGCGAACAAGATCGCAACCATCAAGGTGGTTCGTGAAGTCACCGGTCTCGGCCTCAAGGAAGCGAAGGATCTCGTTGACGGTGCACCCAAGCCGCTCAAGGAGAATGTCTCGAAGGACGAAGCAGCTGCGGTTGCCAAGAAGTTCGATGGCGTCGCAACCGTCGAAACCAAGTAGTTTTTGCGGTAGTTGCACGGATAGGCAGAACGCGGTATCCTCGTGATTGGGATATCGCTTCTGCCTTTGCGTGCGGATGCCCCCAAAACTTATCTACCGTAAGATCCGGTCCATCCTGCCATATGCAGGCTAAGGGGCCGGCCACGTTACCGGCCAAGCGGCGGACTGGTACCGTGACACAGGCAAGCGGCAGCAATCTTCGAGGCTAGGCGAGCTTCGAAGGGTGGCGAGCATTTCTTTCCTACGGAAAGCTACAACACGGTTTTAGCATTACGGACGCTCCCGGGATACCTATCCCCCCGGGGCGCTTTTGTCGTCTCTACCATAGGCGTTTCGGGGCCAAAAGTTTAGTAAGGATTTCCAGATTGAGTGCGTAACGTCTGGAAGCAGCAAGCGCACTACCAGCAAGCGTCGTGAGCGATCTCAAACTGCTTCGAGATCCCCGGCAAATCAGCGACAAAGCAACGCGCACAAGGTACACCGCAGGCGAGGGCGGCGATACCTGGAGTCTAATAGACAGCGCACCCACCCTCGCCGATGCAGCAGTTCTCACAGCAGTCTCAGGAGAGAGCATGTCCGATCAAGCCACAAACGAGTCTATCCAGGAAGCAGTGCTCGAAGGCGAGCGCCACGAAATTACCGCGGAGCTTCCCGCAGGCACCTCGCATGGCAGCGAAATGCGCGCCATTCGTAGCCGTCTCGACTTCTCAAAAATCCCCACCGCCATCCAGATCCCGAACCTGATTGAGGTCCAGCGCCGCAGCTACGAGCGTTTCCTCCAGATGGATAAGCTGCCGCAGGAACGCGAGGACAACGGCCTTCAGTCCGTGTTCACCTCCGTGTTCCCGATCACGGACTTCCGGAACGTTTCCGAGCTCGAGTTCGTCGATTTCTCGATCGGCAACTGGGAGTGCAAGTGCGGCTACCTGAAGGGTCTCAACCACCTGCGCACGGCCTGCACCAACTGCGGCCACATGGTCATCACGGACCCTTTCCACCCGGGCGACGTGCTCTGCAACTTCTGCGGAACCTACAACAAGAACACGCCTGACTTCTGCACCAAGTGCGGCGACCCCGTTGGCCTGCAGCTCAAGTATGACCAGGCTGAGTGCGAAGAGCGCGGCATGACCTACTCGGCGCCGCTCAAGGTTACGATCCGCCTGAAGATCTACGACAAGGACGCCGAAACCGGCGTCAAGACCCTGCGCGACATGAAAGAGCAGGAAGTCTTCTTCGGCGACATCCCGCTGATGAGCCAGAACGGTACGTTCATCGTCAACGGGACCGAGCGCGTTATCGTTTCGCAGCTCCACCGCTCGCCCGGCGTCTTCTTTGAGACGGCGAACAATCGCACCTACTTCCTCGGCAAAATCATCCCCTACCGCGGTTCGTGGGTTGAGTTTGAGTACGACCAGAAGAACACCCTCTACGTCCGCATCGACCGCAAGCGCAAGTTCCTCGGCACCATCTTCCTGCGCGCGCTCGGCCTGCGTACGGACGAGGAAATCCTCAAGACCTTCTACACCGTCGACACGATCAACGTGGCCGAAGGCAAGCTGACCTGGAAGGTTGCAGAGGACGGCAAGCTCACCAACCTGCTTGGCACCAAGCCGGCCGCAGCCATCTCGCACAAGGGTACGGACATCGGCGTCGCCGGCCGCAAGATTTCGGCGAGCACGCTGAAGGCTCTGCGCGCAAACACGATCGAAGGCGTTGAAGTTGAGACCTCCGAGTTCGACGGCGCCATGACCGCTGCCGACGTCGTCGATATGGCGACCGGCGAGCTCATGTACGAGGCCAACCAGGAGCTCTCGGCGGACAAGATCCACAAGATCCTCCAGTCCGGCGTCACCAGCTTTGAGGTCTTCTTCCCTGAGCGCGATGATGTCGGCAACATTATCACCAACACGCTCCGCCGCGACTCCGTGCGCAAGCCCGAAGAAGCGCTGATCGAAATCTACCGCAAGCTGCGCCCGGGCGACCCACCCACGCTCGACACCGCGACCGCGCTCTTTGAGGGCATGTTCTTCGATCCGCGCAAGTACGATTTCTCGCGCGTCGGCCGCCTGAAGTTCAACATCAAGCTGTATGAGGACCAGTCGCCTGAGTTCCTCGACCGCCGCACACTCACGCCTGAGGACTTCTACGGCACCATCCGTTACCTGCTCAAGCTGCGCAAGAACATCGGCGTTGTGGACGATATCGACCACCTCGGCAACCGTCGCGTCCGCGCTGTCGGTGAGTTGATGGAGAACCAGTTCCGCATCGGTCTCGTCCGCATGGAGCGCGCCATCAAGGAGAAGATGAGCGTGTACCAGGAGATGTCGACGGCCATGCCGCACGACCTCATCAACGCCAAGCCCGTCATGGCGGCCATCCGCGAGTTCTTCGGTTCCTCGCAGCTGTCGCAGTTCATGGACCAGACCAACCCGCTGTCGGAGATCACGCACAAGCGTCGCCTTTCCGCCCTCGGACCTGGCGGTCTGTCGCGTGAGCGTGCCGGCTTCGAAGTTCGCGACGTGCACCCCACCCACTACGGCCGCATCTGCCCGATTGAGACCCCGGAAGGACCGAACATCGGTCTTATCAGCTCGCTCTCGTGCTTCGCGCGCATTAATGAGTACGGGTTCATCGAGAGCCCCTACCGCCGCGTGAAGGACGGTCAGGCGCTTGACTTCGTCGCCGTCACCAATGCCGGCGAATCCGGTCTGCGCCAGGGCGATCACTTAGTGACGGCCGACGCGGTCGCGAAAAACGAAGAGCTCCGTGCTGCCGGCAAGCGCACCATGGATCTCGAGCCGTTCAGCTTCTATCTGTCCGCATGGGAAGAGGATCGTCACACGATCGCGCAGGCCAACGTGGAGCTCGATGAGAACCTGAACATCGTTCAGGACATTGTCGACGCACGCCGCCAGGGCAACTTCGTGCTCGTCTCGAAGGCTGAAGTGGACTACGTCGACGTCAGCCCCAAGCAGCTCGTTTCGGTCGCCGCGTCGCTCGTTCCGTTCCTTGAGCATGACGACGCCAACCGCGCGCTCATGGGTGCCAACATGCAGCGCCAGTCCGTGCCGCTCCTCGTCGCCGAAGCCCCCTTCGTCGGCACCGGCATGGAAGGTGTGACTGCGCGCGATTCCGGCGCCGTCATCCTGGCGAAGCGCAACGGCATCATTGACTCGGTTGACTCTGAGCGCATCATCGTTCGCGTAGAGGGCGAGCATCACCCCACGCAGCTTTCGCGTGAGGTCGGCTCTGACATCTATCAGCTCACGAAGTTCAAGCGTTCCAACCAGAACACCTGCATCAACCAGAAGCCGATCGTTCGCAAGGGTGACCGCGTCCTCAAGGGCCAGGTCATCGCAGACGGTCCGTGCACGGAGCAGGGCGAGCTCGGCCTCGGCCGTAACGTCCTGGTCGCGTTCATGCCTTGGCGCGGTTACAACTTCGAGGACGCGATCCTGATCTCCGAAAAGCTGGTCCGCGAGGACTACTACACCTCGATCCACATCGAGGAATTCGAGATCGAGGCGCGCGACACGAAGCTGGGACCGGAAGAGATCACGCGCGATATCCCCAACGTTTCAGAGCACGCGCTGCGTGACCTGGACGAGTCGGGAATCATCCGCATCGGCGCCAAAATCGGGCACAACGATATCCTCGTCGGCAAGGTAACGCCGAAGGGCGAAACGCAGTTGACGCCGGAAGAGAAGCTCCTTCGTGCCATCTTCGGTGAGAAGGCCGGCGACGTTCGCGACGCCTCGCTTACGTGCCCTCCCGGTATCGAAGGCACCGTCGTCGACGTCCGCATCTTTTCGCGTAAGGGTCAGGAGAAGGATGAGCGCGCCAAGCAGATCGAGCAGGAAATGGTCGAGAAGCTCGAGCGCAATCTCGCCGACGAAATCCGCATTCTTACCGACGAGCGGTTGAAGCGTCTTGAAGCCATTCTGGGCGGCAAGGAAGTTCTCGCCGACCTGCATGACGAGCGCACCAACAAGAAGCTGCTCAACAAGGCGGAAGTTCTCGATCGCGACATGATCGAGCTCATCAGCACCCGTAACCTCAAGCGCATCCGCTACGCCGACAAGGATCCCCGCGTCAACGAGCAGATCGACGAGATCGAAGAGATGACGTCCCGTCAGATCGACGTTCTGCGCAAGATCACCAACGAGAAGATCGGCAAGATGCAGAAGGGCGATGAGCTTTCGCCCGGCGTCATCAAGATGGTTAAGATCTACATCGCGATGAAGCGTCGTCTTTCGGTCGGCGACAAGATGGCCGGTCGTCACGGGAACAAGGGTGTCGTCGCCCGTATTCTGCCGGAAGAGGATATGCCTTACCTCCCCGATGGAACGCCGGTCGAAATCGTCCTGAACCCGCTCGGTGTGCCTTCGCGTATGAACGTCGGACAGATCCTCGAGACGCATCTCGGCTGGGCAGCTCACACGCTCGGCAAGCAGATTGCGGATCTTGCGGAGAAAATGACGGAAGCCAATGAAGTCCGCGAGCTTTTCAAGGCGCGCTTCCAGGGCACCGCCGCTCTCAACCAGCTGCTTGACCTCGATGACGAGCAGACGATGCGCGTCGCCGCCGGCATGAAGCGTGGTATCTGGTTCGGCACCGCGGTCTTCGACGGTGCGCGCGAAACTGAAATCAAGGCGCTGCTGAAGTCCGCCGGTTTGCCCTCCTCGGGCAAAACGCCGCTCTTCGACGGCATGCTTGGCGACGAGTTCGAGCAGCCGGCAACCGTTGGTTACATCTACATGCTCAAGCTCTCGCACCTGGTCGACGACAAGATCCACGCTCGCTCGATCGGACCGTACTCGCTCATCACCCAGCAGCCGTTGGGCGGTAAGGCGCAGTTCGGCGGACAGCGCTTCGGCGAGATGGAAGTCTGGGCCCTTGAAGCTTACGGTGCGGCCTACATCCTGCAGGAACTGCTCACCGCGAAGTCCGACGACGTCTTCGGCCGTACCAAGATTTACGAAGCCATCGTCAAGGGCGAGGCAGCGATCGAACCCGGCGTGCCGGAGTCGTTCAACGTCCTCATCCGCGAGCTGCAGTCGCTTTGCCTTGACGTCGAACTCATCAAGCAGGCCGACCAGAAGAAGCCCGGCACCGCGCTTCCCATGATCGCCGCCGCGGACTAATACTCACCGCACCCGGGTGCCCCATCCTTTCGGCTTCATCGAAAGGGTGGGGTCTGGAGCGGCACAGTTTGCAGTACCGCCCGGCACTCAAAGCGCGCATCCCTCGAGCAAGGCACATCGCTCAATGTTCCGGGGATAGCCCACCGAGCAACCGGCACAGAATAGAAGAAGGCTCCGAGACCTCAAGCCTCATCGTCCGGAGCCCAGCACCAAACGCATCACGCAAGCAGCCGACGCTGCAACGGAGAAGCAAACTATGTTTCGCTCCAGCCCCTTTGAACTCACCGGCCCCATCGCCGACTTCGACGCCATTAAGATCCAGCTCGCCTCCCCCGAGAAGATTCGCTCGTGGTCGCATGGCGAAGTCACCAAGCCCGAAACCATCAACTACCGCACCTTCAAGCCCGAACGTGACGGCCTCTTCTGCGCGCGCATCTTCGGACCCATCACCGACTGGGAATGCCTCTGCGGCAAGTACAAGCGCATGAAGCACCGTGGCGTCATCTGCGACAAGTGCGGCGTAGAAGTCACCCTCAGCAAGGTCCGCCGCGAGCGCCTCGGCCACATCGAGCTCGCCAGCCCCTGCTCGCACGTCTGGTTTTTCAAGGGCCTGCCCAGCCGCATCGGCCACCTGCTCGACATCTCGCTGCGTGAGCTCGAAGCGGTGCTCTACTTCGAGTCCTACGTCGTCGTCGACCCAGGCGACGCGCCCGTCAAGGAGCGCGAAGTCATTAAGGACGAGCAGAAGTTCCGCGAGCTCGACGCCCAGTACCGCCCCTCCGGCTTCAAGGCCATGATGGGTGCCGAAGCCATCAAGGAACTTCTGAAGCGCGTCGAAATCATCGAGCTCTCGATCGAACTGCGCGAGCGCATGAAGACCGAGACCTCGCTCCAGAAGAAGCTCAAGTACTCCAAGCGTCTCAAGATCGTCGAGGCCTTCCGCAAGTCCGACAACCTTCCCCAGTGGATGATTCTTGACGTGATCCCCGTCATCCCGCCGGAACTGCGCCCCCTCGTCCCGCTCGACGGCGGCCGCTTCGCCACGTCCGACCTCAACGACCTCTACCGTCGCGTCATCAACCGCAACAACCGCCTCAAAAAGCTGATGGACCTGCACGCACCTGAGGTCATCGTCCGCAACGAAAAGCGCATGCTGCAGGAAGCCGTCGACGCACTCTTCGACAACGGCCGCCGCGGCCGCGTGCTGCGCGGTGCCAACAACCGTCCGCTCAAGTCACTCTCTGACACTCTCAAGGGCAAGCAGGGCCGCTTCCGTCAGAACCTCCTCGGCAAGCGCGTCGACTACTCCGGCCGTTCGGTCATCGTCGTCGGTCCCGAGCTCAAGCTGCACCAGTGCGGCCTGCCCAAAAAGATGGCGCTCGAGCTCTTCAAGCCCTTCATCTATCATCGCCTCGAGCAGACCGGCCACTGCACCACCATCAAGCAAGCCAAAGAGATGGTCGAAATGCAGGAGCCCATCGTCTGGGACATCCTTGAAGAAGTCATCAAGGATCACCCCGTCCTGCTCAACCGCGCCCCCACCCTCCACCGCCTCGGCATCCAGGCGTTTGAGCCCGTACTCGTAGAAGGCAAGGCGATCAAGATCCATCCGCTCGTCTGCACCGCCTTCAACGCGGACTTCGACGGCGACCAGATGGCCGTGCACATCCCGCTCTCGCCTGAAGCCCAGATCGAGGCTTCTGTCCTGATGCTCGCCTCGCACAACATCCTGTCGCCCGCGTCCGGTCAGCCCATCACGGTCCCCACGCAGGACCTCGTCCTCGGCCTCTACTACCTCACGAAAGCGAAGGTCAACGCCAAGGGCGAAGGCCGCGTTTTCGCAAACATTGAAGAAGTCTTCATGGCGCTTGAGGCCAAGCAGGTTGAAACTCTCTCGCCCATCCGCCTGCGTTACACTGGCATGGTGCTCGACATGACCACCGCCTACGACGACCAGGACCTCACCCACACCGAAGCCGTCGAGTACAAGAACCAGTTCATCTCGACCACCGTCGGCCGCGCCATCCTCAACGATTCGCTGCCGGAAGCCATGCCCTACGTCAACGGCCTGCTCAAGAAGAAGGGCATCGGCCAGCTCATCAATTACTGCTACCTCAACCTCGGCCTTGAAGTAACCGTCAAGGCCCTCGACAAGGTCAAGGAACTCGGCTTCACCTACGCCACCCGCTCCGGCCTCTCGGTCGGTCTGGACGACATGGTGATCCCGGACTCCAAGTACACCGTCGTCGGCGATGCGGAAAAGCAGGTCCTCGCCATGCAGCAGCAGTACCTTGACGGCGCCATCACCAACGGCGAGCGCTCCAACAAGGTCATCCAGATGTGGTCCGCCGTCACCGAGCGCGTCGCAGATGAGATGTTCAACAACATGAAGCAGGCCGACAAGGACGGCGCCATGAACCCGATCTACATCATGGCCGACTCCGGCGCCCGAGGCTCCAAGCAGCAGATCCGCCAGCTCTCCGGCATGCGCGGCCTCATGGCCAAGCCTTCCGGCGAAATCATCGAGACCCCCATCACGGCCAACTTCCGTGAAGGCCTCACCGTGCTCCAGTACTTCATCTCCACGCACGGCGCCCGCAAGGGTCTCGCCGATACCGCACTCAAGACCGCTGACTCCGGATACCTCACCCGCCGGCTCGTAGACGTTGCGCAGGATGTCATCATCTCGCACAACGATTGCGGCACCGTCGAAGGCATCTACGTCACGCCTATCATTGAAGCCGGCGAAACCATCGAGCCTCTCCGCGACCGCATCATCGGCCGCGTCTCGCTCGAAAAGCTCAAGGACTTCGAAGGCAAAACGATCGTCGAAGTCAACCAGGAAATCGACGAAGACCTCGCCTCCGCCATCCAGGCAGCCGGCATCGAAAAGGTCAAAATCCGCTCGGTGCTCACCTGCGAGTCCAAGCGCGGCGTCTGCATCCTCTGCTACGGCCGTAACCTCGGCTCCGGCAAGATGGTCGAAATGGGCGAAGCCGTCGGCGTCATCGCGGCCCAGTCCATCGGCGAGCCCGGAACCCAGCTCACCATGCGTACCTTCCACATCGGCGGTACGGCCAGCCGCGTTCACGACGCTTCGCACCTCGAAGCCAAGAACGCCGGTACCGTCCGCTTCATCAACCTGGTCACGGTCCGCGCCAAGGCCGGCGGCCTCGTCGCCTTCAACCGTAACGGCTCCATTGCCATCATTGACGATAAGGGCCGCGAGAAAGAGCGTTACGCCATCGTCTACGGCGCAAAGCTCCGCGTGGAAGAAGGCACTAAGGTCGCGCAGGGCGACGTCATCGGCGAGTGGGATCCGTACACCTTCTCCCTCCTTACCGAAATTGCCGGCACCGTCCAGTTCAAGGACCTCCAGGAAGGCGTTACGCTCAACGAGGAAATTGACGAAGTCACCGGCCTGTCCCGCATGGTCGTCGGCGATACCACCGACGAAAAGCGCCAGCCGCAGATCATCATCAAGGCCACCTCCGGCAACAAGCGCTACCTCATGCCCTCCACCGCTAACCTCATGGTGCAGGACGGCGACGAGGTCTTCCCCGGCGACATCCTCGCCAAGATCCCGCGCGCCACAACCCGCACCAAGGACATCACCGGAGGTTTGCCGCGCGTCGTAGAACTCTTCGAAGCGCGTAAGCCACGCGATCCCGCGATCATCTCGAAGATCGACGGCGTCGTACGCTTCGGTGACGTCAGCAAGGGTCAGCGCAAGGTCTACGTCACCGGAGACAACGGGCAGGAAGAGGAGTACAGCGTCCCGCGCGGTGTCTACGTCAACGTCCAGGAAGGCGAGCGCCTGCGCGCCGGCGATCCTCTGATCGACGGACCCCGCAGCCCGCACGACGTCCTCGAGGTTCTCGGCGAGCGTGCCGTCCAGATGTATCTCGTCAACGAAATCCAGGAAGTCTACCGCCTCCAGGGCGTGACCATCTCGGACAAGCACATCGAGACCATCGTCCGGCAGATGCTCCGCTGGGTCAAGATCGAAGAAGTCGGCGACACTGCCTTCCTCGTCGATCAGCAGACGGACCGCTTCCGCTTCAACGCTGAAAACCAGAAGGTGCTCATGGAGGGCGGTCGTCCCGCCATCGGGCGCTCGCTGCTCCTCGGCATCACCAAGGCGTCGCTTTCGACCGACAGCTTCATCTCGGCCGCAAGCTTCCAGGAAACCACCCGTGTGCTTACGGAAGCCAGCATCAACGGCTCCATCGACACGCTGCGCGGCCTCAAGGAAAACGTCATCGTCGGCCGCCTTATCCCTGCTGGAACCGGAATGGAGTACTACCGCAACGTCCAGCTCTCCCCAGAGCTCGAGGAAGCAGCCGCCCAGGTCCAGCAGGAAGTAACCGCAGCCATCGAAGCCGAAGAGCGCGAACTAGAACAAATGCGCATGGAAGGCGAACAAGAAGAGTTGGCCGCCGAGTAGTGCTTCGCACCGTTCTGGACGCTACGCGTAAAAGCAAACAACGGCAGAGCTTAGGCTCTGCCGTTGTGTTTAGTGTAGGCTGAGCAAATACCCCGAGGTGAAAGGAATGAACGCAAACGCAGTGTCTATCCTGCAGCTTTTTGAAAAGAAGATGTGTCTCGAAGTGCCATTGTTCCAGCGCCAATATGTGTGGAGCCGCTCACAACAGTGGGAGCCGCTTTGGGAAGACATCTCCACAAAGTTTATCCAGATGTTAGATGGTCGGCTTGATGCCCCTGTTCACTTCTTAGGTGCGATGGTTCTAGATCAAAAGCAGACACCTGCGACGCACGTAGAGAAACGGCAGATCATTGATGGCCAACAACGGCTGACCACGCTACAAATCTTTCTAGCCGCCTACCGAGACCTTTGTATTTCGATGAACCAAGATGAGGTAGCGAAAGAGCTGGGGTCTTTTCTCGTAAACACGGGCATGCTGGCGAACAAGCAGGTCGACAAGTTCAAACTGTGGCCCACTCAGAGAGACCGCGCGCAGTACCGAGATGTGTTGGAGCTCGGTTCTTTGGAAGAGGTGACTAAAGCGCATCCCTTCGTTAGATTAAGATACCAGCGAAAATTCCAACCTAGACCGAGGATGGTAGAAGCATACACATTCTTTTACAAGCAGTTGGAAGAGTTCTTTCTGACCCCCCTCCACGACTCTTTGTCACTTGAGGAACGTGTCGAAACTTGCCTTTCTACTCTGAAAAGCGCCCTCAAAGTTGTTGTAATCGATCTTGATAAAGAAGATGATGCCCAAGTAATTTTTGAGACGCTTAATGCGCGCGGGGAGCCGCTTCTTCCAGCAGACCTTCTCCGTAACTACATCTTTCTCCGAGCCAACAAATCCACAAAAACCCCAGAGGAATTGTACGACCTTTATTGGCTTGAGTTCGATAAACCCTTCTGGCGGCATGAGATCAGGCAAGGACGTCTCTCGCGACCACGCAGCGACCTATTTATGCAGCACTTCCTTGCCAGCAGACAAGCTGAAGAGATTCCGATAAAAAACCTGTTCGTCGAATACAAGCATTGGATAGAAAAGGCCCGTCCGTTTGCGGATGTCGAAGAAGAATTAGCCATGCTAGCCCGCCAAGGTATGCACTATGCGGCTCTCGTGAACCCTAAGAAGGGTCAACCAAAATACAGGCTAGCAACATTCCTTCAAGTTTTCGATGTTAGCACCTTATATCCGCTCATTCTGAGATTGTCTGAGGCGAAGCTTTCCCCAGCCGATTGGGGCGAAGTATGCTCAATGCTGGAGTCTTATCTGCTGCGGCGAGCAATATGTGGATACACCACGAAAGCATACAACCGCACTTTCCTGAGCCTCACCAAAATCTTTACGCGTGAGACGCCTTCGGTAGAAAGAATCAGGAAGTATCTTGCCGGTCTTGGTGGTGAATCCGGCGTGTGGCCATCTGATGAGCAATTCGCGGAAAGCTGGCAGACTCAGCATGCGTACTCAACGCTCTCATCAGGACGCCTTGTGTACATTCTTAAGAGTTTGAACGAAGCAATTGTGAACGCTAAAACTGAGGACCTCACAATCAATTCCCCAATGACGGTTGAACACATAATGCCCCAAGCTTGGCAAGCGCACTGGCCCTTAGGAGATGGTAGCAAAGGCTTAGGTTGGACGGAACTATGGAAACTTGAGCCAGGAGACAAAAGCGGCGACTTAACTCGCTTACGGAATGCCGCTGTTCAGACGATAGGGAATCTGACTTTGTTGACCAGTCCGTTAAACTCTGCAGTATCAAACGGCCCTTGGAACACAAAACGAGTAGAGGTCGTGAAGTCTTCTCTTCTCCCCATCAACCTACAACTCCAACAATACGATCGCTGGGATGAAGAAACCATAGAAGATCGTGCCGAGATGCTGTTCGGAATAGCGCAGACTATCTGGCCCTCTCCTTCTGCCGGTACTTAGTCCGGGTGTTCCCCTGCCAATGCCTTTCGGGTGCCCCATCCTTTCACGGCCTCATCGTGAAAGGGTGGGTATCGTTTCCGGCAGGAAACGACTGTACCTGGGCTACAACCCGGACGCACCATCACTCGGAATGCGGTTGACGGGAAGGTTAGTCGGCGTTTCCACAGCAGTTCGCTCAGCCGCGTTAGCGCGAGCGCGGATCCCCAGAGGAGAATCCTCGGCAACCGTCCAGCCTCGCTCAGCGGCACCTCGAACTGCCACTTCCAGCAGGGGTCCCCAAGTCACTGCAGCCAAGGCAGCTTCTAATTCAGGCGTTTTCTCTAAGCGATCCATCTTTTCCTGCAAAGCTATCCGCATGAACTTCTCGAAGTTCATCCCGAGGGCATGAGCAACCCGCGTCGCCTGCCAACAAACCTCGTCTCCCAAGTCGACCATGCACCAGTCGCCGTCATGCGGCTGATTGTTCGCTACTTGATTACTAGCCACGTTTGCCATACCTGAGTTTAGCCGCGAGCTCGGCATGCGGTCGAGGCACAGGCTCAGTCCGGGTGCCCTATCCTTTCGCGGCCTCATCGTGAAAGGGTGGAATGCCGTTTCCGGCAGGAAAAGACCCTATCCTCGCAAAACCTTTTTGATTTCTGACCGCCAAAGCACTCTCCGCGAGTACGTCCCATGATGAGCCCAGGCCCTGTCGAATGAAGGCTTTAGCTTGGATGTCCGTACCTAAGTCCAATGATTTGAGGATTTTAGGACCAAACGGGGGGGAGGGGGGTATCCTGACAGGATGGCAAACCGGTACGGAGAAGCAGCACTGTTGGCAGTACGCATGGAAACTTACGGCAAGACACTCACACCAGCAGAGCGTTGGGAAGACGCCGTGCGCAAGCTGTATCCCACAACGCCGATCGGGCAGAAAAAGAGCGCTCCGCGCGCGGCTTTTGTAGGGCTTTGTGAGGCTGGGCTGGTGAAGGGAATTGCCGGCGGCGCAATGCCGATGTCGACCAGCGAAAACCGCAGCAAGGGCTTTGCGCTGGCGGCGGTGGAGCTGCTGCGCGCCGGCTCGCACAAAACGGTTTCGCAGCTTTGGAGCGGCGTGACGGAGGGTCTCGAAGTGCAGCATGGCGCCCAGATGGATGTGGTGCTGGCGCTTTGGAAGAACGGCCTGATCGTCTGAATTATGGAAAGTCGATAGGACCCGGTGAGGGTTTCATCCAGCCGTTCTGGCGCATCCAGTTGGCCAGGAGCATGGGCCAGACGCGCAGTTCGGGGATTTCAGGAGTAAGATTCTGGGCCAAACCGGTACCGTGGGGGCCTAGCTCGAAAATGTGCAATTCCGCGGGAATGTTGAGGAGCTTCAGGGCCTGGTAGTAGCTGGTGGCGTTGAGCGAATTGACGGTCTTGTCGCCGGTGGTGGAGTAGATGAAGGCTGGGTCGGTGTCGGCGGTGAGGTGCTTGACGACGTCAATGGAGTCAATCTGGGCCTGCGTGGGATTGTCGCCGATCAGGGCTTCCATGTTGCCGGTGCGCGGAACGGCTGGGTCGAGCGAGAGCCGCGCGTAGCTGAGGATGGTGAAATCGGGGCGGTCGGAGGCGCGTTCGACTGGGTCGGGCGAGGCGGGGTTGCCGGTGTCGTGAATGGCGCTAAGGTAGCCGGCGAGGTGGCCCCCGGCGGAAAAGCCCCAGATGCCAATCTTGGCTGGGTTCACATCCAGTGTGGCGGCATTGGCTCGGACGTAGCGGATGGCGCGGGCGCCGTCGAGCATGGGGGCGGGGAAGCGGTAGGCCGGCGACAGGCGGTAAGCGAGCACGTATGCCGTGACGCCGCGGGCGTTGAGCCACCTGGCTTCCGCGGAGCCTTCCTTATCGATGGCAAGATGCGTGTAGCCGCCGCCAGGCATGACGATGACGGCTGTGTGCGGGCCGGCACCGGCGGCCGGATAGGTGTAAAGCCTGGGGATATCGGCATCCGTGGTTCCGGTCTGGAGCGGTGCGGTGCCGGGCCAGAGGGGCAGGATCCTGGTGAAGCCGGCGGGGGGTGCGGTCTGGGTCGCTGGGACCTGTGCGGCGGCGGGGATCGAGAGTAAGGCGAGGACCAGGAAAGCACGCATGACGAGACGATACGCTTTTCGTGCGAAGTTGGGGTGCGGAAGAGACGAAGATGTTTAGAGTCGTGAGCTTTGCGTTGCGAACCGGTTTTGCGGCGGGGTCTGAGGGGTACTCCCTGTCGTTCCCGGTGGATAGTTTCTGGTTTCTAGTGGAGCTTGGGCTACACTTTCATGATGGAAATCAAGCGAGTAGGGTCAGTAGCTTCCGGCGTGGGGCCGGCCGAGTGGTTCACGGGAACGGTTCGGATCGATCCTCTGTTCTGTGCGCCTGATCCGGCGTTGGTCGCAGGGGCGATGGTGACGTTTGAGCCGGGCGCGCGCACGGCGTGGCACACGCATCCGCTTGGGCAGACGCTGGTGATCACAGCCGGCTGCGGCTGGGTGCAGAAGCTGGGCGAGTCCGTGCAGGAAGTGCGGCCGGGCGACGTGGTCTGGTTTGCGCCGGCAGAAAAGCACTGGCATGGTGCCGCAGCGACGACCGCAATGACGCACCTTGCGGTGCATGAGCGGGCGGACGAAAAATACGTCGACTGGATGGAGCACGTTGCGGATGCGGACTACCGGCTTTAGAACTGGACCGTTTTAATCAGCGAAGCATCTTGATCTGTGTGGTCTGGTTTTTGAGGTGATAACGATGAAGCTTTTCGGGACGGTTGCAGTAGCGATTTTGGCGATGGGTTTGAGTTCTGGCAGTCTGCGGGCGCAGGCGCCTGCGGCGGCTCAGGCTTCTGCGGAGATCACAAAGCAACATATCTATGATGAGACGACGGATCCGCGCAAGGACATCGCGGCAGGACTGCGGCAGGCTCGTCGCGAGCACAAGCGGGTGCTGCTGAGCTTTGGCGGCGACTGGTGCCCTGACTGCCAGATGCTCAACCACTTCCTGCAGGACGGGACGAACGCGCCCATCGTAAACAAGGACTACGTGGTGGTGCATGTCTGGATTGGCCACAAGGACATGAACCTGGATCTGGCGAAGCAGTATGGCGTGCCGATCGACAAGGGTGTTCCGGCGATGGCTGTGATTGATGCCCATGGCAAGGTAATTCACGCGCAGACGACCGGTGAGTTCAAGGACATGCGCGGCATGTCTTCCGGCGATGTGACTGAATTTCTGAACCACTGGAAAGCGTAATCGCGACCCCGGCGCAGCGCTTCTACCTGATGCGCCGTGCGGTGCGTTTACCTGTGCTGCTGAAGCGTGCGGCGGTGTCAGCTCTATCGCATGATTGCCTGAATGTGAGCCAGTCCGCGGCGTACTCCGCCATGATCGCCCTGTTTCCGGGGTTGATTGTGGCGGGGGCGCTTTTTGCGTTGCTGCCGAACGCAGCACCGCTGCGGGCGCAGGCCGGCGGCTTCTTTTACGAGGTGCTGCCGGGCGATGTGTCTCCACTGCTGACGGGGTATTTTGCGCCGGACCAGGAAAGCGCGCGGACGGTGCGGGCGCTGGTGCTGGCGGCGGTAGTGAGCTTGATGGGGGCCTCAAGCGTCGTTGCTACGTTGATGGAGGGGCTGCGCAGGGCGCAGGATTTACCGGTAGATTGCTGGACCTTTTGGCAGCGGCGCATTCGGGCGCTGGTGCTGGTGCCTTTGTCGCTGGTACCTTCTCTGGCGGCGACTGCGCTGGTGGTGTTTGGGCAGTACCTGACGACGTGGGTTGCGGCGAGTTTGTTCGCGTCGATCCGGCCCGGGTTTCTGATCCTTTCTGCGGGGCTCCGGTGGCTGGTTGCGCTGACCGGGGTGGCCGGGATTATGGCTGTGATCTACCACCTGGGCACACCGCTGAAGCAGCATTGGAAGCGGACTTTGCCGGGGGCGGTGGTGGCTACGTTGCTGTGGTTTGCTTCTACGCTTTTGTTCGGTCTGTATGTGACGCGCTTTGCGAACTACCGGGAAGTGTATGGGTCACTCGGGGCCGGGATTGCGCTGCTTTTCTGGCTCTATATCGTGTTTCTGAGCGTGCTGGTGGGGGCGGAGTTCAACGCGCAGACGGCCAAGAGTGAGACGAGCGGGCACTCAGTCTCCGCCGGGTAGGGGTCGGTGTTCGGCTCGCTGTGAGCTTCAGTATCGTGGGGCCTTTCCTGCCGGAAACAATCCTCTTCGCTTTCGGTGAAGCTGAGAGGATGGGGCACCCGGATGCTTGCTGGTGGGTTGATTTCGACTGAGGAATAAGTTCCATACGCTGAACTGGTCGTACAGGTAGAATGACCGGGAAGCAAAAATCTGGAGCTGGCTGCGTGCGCGGCTGAGAAAGATCTGACGTCAAGCCCATGAAGAGTTCCAACGAAGTGAAGAAGGAAATATTTGCGGGGATGGACTGCTCGCGCCGCGCGAAGATTGTGGCTACGCTGGGGCCCTCGTGTAGCGAGATTGGTGTTTTTCGCAAGCTGGTGCGGGCTGGACTGGATGTGGCGCGGCTGAACTTTTCGCATGGCAGCCATGAGCAGAAGGCCGAGCTGATTGCGATGGTGAGGCAGGTTTCGCGCGAGGAACGCAAGCCGATCTGCATACTGGCGGACCTGCAGGGGCCAAAGATTCGGACTGGAATTTTGAAGGATCACAAGCCGGTTCTGCTTGTCGCCGGGAAGCGTTTGACGATTACGCCGCGGCAGATTGAAGGTACGGCCGCGATGGTGAGCACGGTGTTCACGACGCTGGCGGAAAACCTGGAGAAGGGTTCGCGGATTTTGCTTTCGGATGGGCTGATTGAGCTGATCGTCGACCGGATTGCGGGCGAAGATGTGATCTGCGAGATCATCAACGGCGGTATGCTGGGCGAGAAGAAGGGGATCAATCTGCCGGGGATTGCGGTGAATGTGCCCTCGCTGACAGAGAAGGATGAAGAGGATCTGGTGTTCGCGATCGGGCAGGGCGTGGACACGGTGGCGGTCAGTTTTGTGCGCACGGCGGACGATGTGCGGCACGTGAAGAACCAGCTCGCCAAGCTGAAGAGTGATGCGTGGGTGATTGCGAAGCTCGAAAAACCGCAGGCGATTGAGCACCTGGATTCGATTCTTGAAGTCGCGGACGCGATTATGGTGGCGCGCGGTGACCTGGGCGTCGAAGTGCCGCCTGAGAAGGTTCCGGCGATTCAGAAGCACATCATCAAGCGTGCGGCGGAGTTCCGCAAGCCGGTCATTACGGCGACGCAGATGCTGGAATCGATGATCGATAATCCGCGGCCGACGCGTGCGGAAGCCAGCGACGTGGCCAATGCGATCTACGACGGGACCGATGCCGTGATGCTGTCAGGCGAGAGCGCGGCTGGCAAATATCCGGTGGAATCGGTTGCAATGATGGCGAAGATTGTGAGCGAAACGGAGCAGCAGATACGGCTGGATCCACCGCCGGTTTTTCGGCCTCGGCGCACGACGAGCTTGTCGGTTGCGGAGACGATTTGCGAGTGCATGGCGCATTCTGCCGAGGATCTGGACGTGGCGGCGATCGCGATCTTTACGGAGAGCGGAAGCACGGTTCGATTGCTATCGAAGTATCGTCCGGAGCCGCCGATTTACGCGCTGAGCCCGTATCAGCACGTCATCAATCGCACGATGATGTTGTGGGGAACGTACCCTATTTTGTGCGAGCGGTTCAACGATACGGACAAGCTGGTGAACATGGCGGAAGAAATCCTGGAGGAATCCGGGTACGTGCAGAAGCGGCAGGTGGTGGGGATTGTGGCAGGGACCAGGACGAGGTCCGGCGCGACGAACTTCATGCGGCTGCACATGGTGGGGGATCGTGAGAGTGCTCCGCCAGACAAGAAGGCGGAGAAGAAAAAAGGCAAGAAAAAGAAGTAGCCCGGCGTGAAAAGTATGGCCTCCGGAGATTGATCGGAGGCCATTTGCTTGCATGCGGCTAGGGCCGGGTGCCGAGCTTGTTGGCTGAGGAGGCGAGTGAGAGCGGCGTGATGACGGGGGGCGCGACGCCGATGAACTCGGTGACGGTACCGCTGGCATTGTTGCTGACCCAGACGCTGCCGCCGCCATCGATTGCTGCTGTGCCGACGCGCGAGAGATGCGAGTCCTGGTAGCCGTCAGCGGTGCCGGTGGACTGGATCTGGTTGGCGAGGACGTGGGTGAGGTTGTCGGGCTTGCCGGAGTTGTCGCCGCAGGCTGCGCGGCAGTTGGCGTACCAGGCGCCGCCTGCGCCATCGATGGCGAGGACATAGGCGTTGGAGAGGCTTGCCTGCGTTCCGGGACGGGGGATGAGCGTGCCGTTGTTGGTAATTTCGACGATGCCGCTGGAGATGTTGTCGATGGTCCAGACGTTGCCGGAGGCATCGACCGAGATGCCGAGGGGCTGGTTGAGCCCGGAAACGGAGTAGCCGCCGGCGGGCGAGATGAAGGTGCCGGCAGTGTTGAATTCGGCGATGGTGCCGGCGCCGGTTTCGGACACGAAGATGTTGCCGGTACCGTCAATGCCGACGCCGGTGGGGTAGGTCTGGGAGCCGGTGGAAACGAGAGCGGTACGGACGCCGGAGGGGTTGATCTTGTCCACGTACGACGTGTTCTGGTTGACGACCCAGGCGCTGTCGTTTCTATCGATTGCGATGCCCTGGGGGCCGCTGATGCTGCTATCGCTGAACGCAAAAGCGAGGGCGCCGGTGCTGCTGATCTTGACGACCTGGTCGGGGGTGTTGCCGTTGCCGGCGTCAGTGGACCAGATGTTGCCCGCGCTATCTATGGCGACGCCGCCGGGCCCGTGAATTCCAGCGGTATAGCCGCCGTTGCCGGACAGGATTGAGCCATCGGGACCAAAGACGACGATGGAATCCGTGCCGCTGGCTGCGGGGATAGCGGTGGATGGGCTGTTGGAGATAACCGCGTCGTTGTTGGCGTCGATGACGATGTCGCCCGGGGCGGTCATGCCACCGCCCGCGTAGGTGATGGCCAGGGTGAGATCCTGCGGTGGGGCAGAGGCGCTGACGGTGGGCTGGAAGGGGGGCGTCGCCGTCGCCTGGCCGTAAATTGCTGCAACGTTGTTGCCCGGATTCTGCGCAATGAGCAGCATGGCGCTGACGATGTTGTTGGGCTGGGTGCCGCCGGAGGGCGTCACGGCCGCGAACAGTGAGGTGCAGGCGGGGTCGGACGCAGTCGCTGCGTTCAGGCACGGGGCAAGTGCGTTGGCTAGACCATTGAGAAGGCTCCATGTGCGATTGACATTCAGGGCCGAAATTGTTCAAGGGCGCTATAGGACAGCGATATCCACGACAGTCTAGCTGATCCTTTGCGTGCACTCAAAAGCAGGTACGTATTTCTAAAATTTATAATGGTGGTTCATGGGCCGGATCAAGGTACTTTCAGACCAGGTAGCGAACCAGATTGCGGCGGGCGAGGTGGTGGAACGCCCCGCATCCGTGGTCAAGGAGCTGCTGGAAAACTCGATTGACGCCGGCGCCACGCGCATCCGCGTGGAGGTGGAAGCAGGCGGCCGCAAACTGATCCGCATCGTCGATAATGGCTGCGGCATGGTGCGCGATGATGCGTTGCTGGCGTTTGAACGCCATGCCACTTCCAAGCTGCGCTCGTCGGACGATCTGCTTTCGATTTCGACTCTGGGCTTCCGCGGGGAGGCTCTGCCGTCGATCGCTTCTGTCGCTCGCGTGACGCTGGAAACCCGCGCCGTGGAAGACGAAACCGGAACGCTGATAGAAATTAATGGCGGCAACATGCAGCGCGTGGAAGACGCCGGGCTTCCGCTGGGAACCACGCTGGCGATCAAGGATTTGTTCTTCAATACGCCGGCGAGACGCAAGTTTTTGAAGTCGGAATCGACCGAGCTGCAGCACATCGCCGCGCTGGTCACGCACTATGCGCTGGCGCATCCGACCCGGCATTTTGAGCTTCATTCCAGCACACAGGCGCTGCTGATTGCGCCGGCCGTGGCCGACGCAGGCGAGCGGCTGTACCAGATTTTCGGTGCGGAAACCGCCGGACTCATGCTGCCTTCTACCGCGGAGATGGACTTCACGCGCGCCGGTCTGCCAGAGCCGCCGCCCTGGAAGCGCGAAGAGGATTACGAGGCGCCGGATCCCGGGTTCATCCGCATCACGGGCTTTGTTTCCAAGCCGGAGCTGCAGCGGCTCAATCGTAACTCGATCTATGTTTTTGTGAACCACCGCCTGGTGCGCGACCGGCTTATCCTGCACGCGTTGACCGAGGCTTATCGCAACGTGATCCCGCCGACGAGCTTCCCGGTGGTGCTGCTGTTTGTCGAGATGCCGCCGCAGGAAGTCGACGTGAACGTGCATCCCGCGAAGACCGAAGTGCGCTTCCGCCAGACCAGCTTTGTGCATGACTTTATCCGCGATACGGTGCGCACTACGCTGATGAATGCGCGGCCGGCGCAGAGTTTTGCCAGCGCGCTGAACGGTGCGCCGTATGCCGGGGCAAGCGCCAGCCTGCTGCTGGACGTGAGCCCCATGCCGGGTGCGCCCTCGGACCCGGTCTTTGATCCTGCACGCGCGGCTGCGGGCTTTGGCGCGGGGAATGCGCACTCAATCGCAGAGGATTACGCCGCGGATTCCGAGCGTTTTGAGTTGCAGCCGGTGCTGGTCGCGCCTTCGCCGGGGCGGCTCGCGTTTGAAGGGGAAGCGCTGGCCGTGGGCTACGAGCCGGTGCCGTATGCGAAGGATCAGCGCGTGATCGAGGAGCCTTCGCTCTACTCACTTTCTACGCTGAAGCCGCTGGGTCAACTACGTGATTCATTCATCCTGGCGGTGAATGATGAGGGGCTCTGGATTGTTGATCAGCATGTGGCGCACGAGCGCGTATTGTTTGAGAAAATCCTGCGCGAGCGCGACACGGAAAGCGTGCAGCGGCAGCGTCTGCTGATGCCCGTTTTGATTGACCTGCTGCCGGCGCAGATGGTGGCATTCGCGCGGATTGCGGAGGAACTGGAACGGAACGGGTTTGAGGCTGAGCCGTTTGGGCCGCGTACGCTAGCGGTGAAGGCGGCGCCTGTGGGGCTGGAGGGCAGAGAGCTCGAGCTGATGCTGCAGGATGTGCTGGCGGTGGAAGACCGGCTATCGCAGACGGAAAATGCAGAAGCGCGGCGGCGGCGGATCGCGGCCAGTATGGCGTGCCACGCTGCGGTGAAGATCAATATGCCTCTGGAGCGATCGAAGATTGACTGGCTGCTGGCGGAACTGGGCAAGACGCAGTATCCGACGAGCTGTCCGCATGGGAGGCCGATTGCTTTGCGCTACTCGCACAAAGAAATCGAAAAGGCATTTCAGCGGACTTAGCCTAGCGTGGCCCCCTTGCCCTTTGTCATCCTGAGCAGACTCAGCCGGCTTCATCGGCAGACTTAGTTGAAGGACCTTCATTTTCCTGTAATCCTGCGACGCTTCGAGCCGAAATGCAGGTCCTTCGACTGCGCTCAGGATGACAAGGGTTGTGGGTACGGGAATGTATAGTCCGGCGGGTTATTGCGGCTGTCAGAAGTTGAGCTTTCCGTTCTGCACGAACCTTGAATCGGCGTATCCTAATAACAGCGCACAAGTTTCGCGCTGAACGCATCACATTCTTTGAAAATCTGTCAGACATCTGAAGGCCCTCCGCAGCCAACCCGCGCGGACTGGGCAGGAAGGCAACACCCCTTGAATCCCGATACGAATCCCGAAGCCACACCCGAAATGAACCACGAAGAGCAAGTTCAGCCCGCAGCCGAACCCGCGAAGACGCTTGCACATACGGCATCCGCGCAGGCTCCGTCCGCTGATCAGTTGATCGCGACCCGCGCCGCCCATTGGCATCAGGATGGCAAGCCGTTGCTGTCGCAAAGCGACGTCCGCGACTGGCTTACACGCTCCGGCCTGGTGCTTTATACGCCGCGCCCGCAGGTTGCCGCACCCGCGCCCACGCTGGTGGAAGCTACGCTGGGCAAGGCCTCTCCGACCCCGGAACTGACAGAGATTGAGAATGCCCGCGGTCTGCTCGCACGGTTGATAGCGGATGGCAATGCCGTTCCGCTGAACCTGCTGGGCACCACCGGCGCGCACGGGACCGATGTTCCCGATTTCATCGTATCCGCTGCCGTTTTCTCCTACATCTTTACGCTTCGCGGCAACAAGGCCTGGAAGCAGTCGCCAGTGACATCCGGTCCGGTCAAGGTCTCGCCGCTGGCGCTGGCCGTTTATGAAGTGCTGTCCGCCAAAGTGATGCTCACGGCTGCGGACATGGCGCACCAGATTGGCAATGAGATTTCTGAGACGGCGATCCTGCGCGCGCTGACCGAGCTTTGGTCGCAGCTGCGCGTGATCCCGGTGCCGCAGTTGGATGGCTCGGCTACGCTTTGGGAGCTTGCAACTTCCCGTTTCACCAAGCAGATCAAGGCCGGCGCGAATGCTGGTCAGCCCTCGGCGCTTTCGGCGCTGATTTCGCTCTATCTCGGTCAGGCCGTCGGCGCGACAGAGGACGAGATTGAAACGTTCCTTTCGCCGCTGGCCCCGCGCTCACGCGTACGCGATGTGACTCATGCGCTGATTGCCGCGCGGCAGTTAGAAGCGCTGGTTGTCGGCGGCAAAACGCTGCTGCATGTTGCCGGCGATGTGCCCGCATTTGCCGCTGCCGTGGTGCCGGAGCAGACAGACGAGGCGGCGGAAGGTGGCTCGCGGATCTCGTCGTTCACGGCGCGCCCGGGCAGCAAGATTGTCAGCGGTCTGCGGTCGAAGCCGGCGTTCGGCAAGAAGCCTTTTGGGGCTCGCCCGGATGGCGAGCGTCGTCCGTTCAATCGCGAGGGTGGTGCGCGTCCGTCGCGGCCGACCTTCAACAAGCCGTGGGATGAGGATCGCAAGCCGCGCCCCGCTGCGGGTGCTGAGGGCGAAGCGCCGCGCAGGACCTTTACGCCGCGCACGGATCGTCCGGCGTTTGGCGCGCGTCCGCGCTTTGAAGGACGCAGCGAAGGGTTTGCCGGGGGCTCGAATGCCGCGGGCGATTCCCGCCCGCCACGCCGCGAGTTTACTCCGCGTACGGATGGCGATGGGCCGCGCAAGACGTTCTCGAAGCCGGGGACCTTTGGCCGCAAGCGCGAAGGTGGCTTCAGCGCCAAGCCCAGCTTTGGTGGTGGCGATTCGCGCCCGCCGCGTCGTGAATTTGGTGGGGGTGATGCCCGTCCGCCACGCCGTGACTTTGGTGGTACCGCCGGTGGTGGGTCTGACCGTGGCGAGCGTCCGAGCGGTGGCGGCGACTTCAAGCGGCCGGGATCGTACACGCCGCGTCCCCGTGGGGAGTTTGGCGGCAAGCCGTCGTTCAACGGGCCCAAACCCGGCTACCAGCGGGATAGTGCTGGTGGTACCGGCTCCGGCTCCGGAGAGGCGCCGCGCAGGGTGTTTCGCAAATTTGACGCGCCGCGCGATAAGAAGCCTTTTGGGGATCGCAAGCCGTTTACGCCCGGGGGGCCGGCACGTCCGCCGCGCTCGTTCGATGGGCCTTCCAACTTTGACAAGTCACGCACCGGGGGCTTCGATAAGCCTCGCGGAGGCGGGTTCGACAAGCCGCGTGCCGGCACGTTCGACCGCCCGCGCGGTGATCGTCCTAGCTTTGGTGGCGGATCCGACCGCCCACGTTCCGACCGTCCTAGCTTTGGCGGCGGGGCTGACCGTCCGCGCGGCGAGCGTCCCAGCTTTGGGGCCAAGCAGGGTGGTTTCGGAGCCAAGCCTGGTGGTTTCGGAGCCAAGCGGCCTTCGACTTTTGCCAGCAAGGGTGGACCGTTCGCCAAGTTTGCTGATGGCGCCAAGCCCTTTCGCAAGCCGGGTCAGAAGCGTCCGCCGTTTGCGGGCAAGCCCGGCGGTTTTGCTCCCAGCCGGCGTAAGCGTGAGGGCGAATAGACCATGGCTCAGGACACGTTGCAGCCAAAACGCGATCAACCCGTCATAGCCATTGATGGCCCGGCCGGTGCCGGCAAGAGCACTCTTGCCGCGCACCTGGCGCGCAAATTTGGCTATTTGAACCTCGAAACCGGCGCCATGTATCGTGCGCTGGCGTACAAAGCGATTGATCACGACCTGGATATGGACGATGAAGCCTGCCTGCTCGACCTGTGCCAGAAGACGAAGATCGTGCTTGAGCCGACGCGCGATGGTAACCGTGTTTTGCTGGACGGAATGGATGTTTCGAGGAGGATTCGCGACTCGGACGTAACCGCCGGGGCGTCGCGTGCGTCGGTCCACCCCAGGGTTCGGGTGTGGATGGTCGATCAGCAACGTGTGCTGGGGCAGGCCGGGGGTGTCGTGATGGAGGGCCGCGATATTGGGACTGCGGTATTTCCGGATGCCGAGGTAAAAATCTTCCTCGACGCGAGCCCGGAGGTACGAGGAAACCGGCGATATCAACAGGTGGCCTCAAACGTGCATGCGCTGGCGCAGGTGACGGAGAAAGCTGTGATCGATGAGATGAAGCAGCGCGACGATCGCGACCGGAACCGTGCCGAATCGCCGCTGAAGCCTGCGGATGACGCGGTAATCCTGGATTCGACCGCCCTCTCACTCGATGAGGTACTGGCCAGGAGTGAAGAAATTGTGCGCGGACATTTGACTGCTTAGGCTGCACTGTATTCGTTGCAGTAGCAGATTAATTGATCTTTTTCCACAAAACCATTGCCATACATGCTAACCTTTGGTCATCGTTTGAAACGGATTGGTTTTCTGCAAGGCTGCACCGGTTGAACCCCACATCTGTTACTAGCGGCAAATTCAAGTGCATTAAGGAAATAACGAAAATGGAACAGGGAACAGTGAAGTGGTTTAACGATGCCAAGGGGTTTGGCTTCATCAGCCGTCAGAACGGCGAGGATGTATTCGTACACTACTCGGCGATCAATTCGAACGGTTTCAAGAGCCTTCAAGAGGGTCAGGCTGTGCAGTTCAACGTGGTCAAGGGACCGAAGGGCTGGCAGGCGTCTGACGTTCAGCCTCTCTAATCCTATGGCTTCGTAGAGCGCTTTCTTCTGAGAGCATGCTCCCACGATCTGGAAGGATTACATAAGTTTTGCGGCAAGGGATGGCTTCGGCTGTCCCTTGCCGCTTTTGTATTCAGTTCTTTTCATCCGGGACCTGGGTAAAGGTCGGCAGAATTTTTGAGCTCGTCTTGAATTTGCGATAGTCGCTGGTCTGTAACGCGAAGTCGCCTTCCGTAGCAAATAGTAGGAAGACGCGGATATGCCCGTTGCCCTTGATCGTTTCCGGAAGCCAGACTTCGTCGTTTATCTTGTGGAATAACAGCGTAAATCGCGTGCCTTTGCTGACGTTTACGAAGAGCCCGCCACCCAGCTTGAAACTATCGATGAAATGCCCATCGAGCCGCGCCAGCACTTTGTCGTCCTCGTCAATCCAAAGGGTGCCGGCTAATTCTTTGACGAATTTTTCCGTGGGATTATTGGTTTTAGCGTCCGCGTCGCCCGCAAAATCCAGCACAATTGCTGAACGTCCATTGATCGCTTCGCGATGCGGATTGGTCAGTTTTACGAGCTCCAGGTAACGGGAAAGAGGCGCAACGACATTACCCCGGGGGTCAGTCTGCTTCCCATCGGCTGCAGCTTTATCGCGCTTTTCGCGGATTTTGACGGACTCTTTATCGATCCTTTCGTTCTCTTTTCTGGCCTCGTCCGCGCTTAATGGCTTCCCATCTTTCTCTAGCGTGCGCGACATTTGCACGCCGTTCAGCCAGAAGACCTCATCCACCTGGGACGATGTTTTCTTTACATCGCCATGCCCGTCCAGCTTTTCAAAGCGGATGGACTGCTTATAGATGTAGTCCTTCTGGGCGTCTTCGGACGTCTTTTGATTGGCTTCAACCTGCTTCATCAGGGTGGCAATATCGGGCAGCGGGCGCTGTGCTGTTTCGGGCGTTGCGGTGGGCTGCGAGCGCTGCTCGGTGGGCATCGTTGCAGGGTCCTGCGCGAGCGCGGCCGAGCAGAAAAACAGAACAATGGCGACGCGCAAAGACCTCATGAAACTCTCACCTGACCTATCCGGCTGCGCTCGTGTTGACGTGCGGTGCGAATATCGTGCGGCACCTGCCAATCCTCGCCGGAAAGGTCTAGCATACCAATGATGCGGAATGTGTCTTCCGCGAGGTTGTCTAGCGTTGACTCGGCGCGCTGGAGATAAGGATTTTTCAAGCAATGGCGACGAAAACCAAGAAAACGGCCCTGGCTGTAGCGAACGAAAGCCAGCCCGACAGCACCCCCGTGCAGACCCCTGCACGCGCTTTAACGTTCGACATCTTTCGCCGCTGGGGCTACCTGCAGACGACGCTCGACCCGCTCGGCCAGTACCTGCCGAAGGAGCCGTTTCCGGCGACTATTCCAGAGGGTGAGGATGATGCCGCCGCGGAGGCTCGTGCCTTTTATTGCGGCACGATCGGCGTCGAATTCATGCACATTGCCAACGCGGAACGGCGTGAGTGGATTGAAGCGCAGATGGAGCGCACGGCGCCCGCGGGCGATCAGAAGGCTGTGCTCACGGGGCTCATCAAGGCTGAAATTTTTGAGCAGGTGATTCAAGCGCGGTACCTCGGCACCAAGCGATTTTCGCTTGAGGGGCTAACGGTGTTGATCCCTTACCTGGACTACACGCTGGAAGTTTCTGCCGGCGCCGGCGCTTCCGTTGCGGTCATTGCGATGAGCCATCGCGGCCGTTTGAACGTGATGACGAACACGATCGGACGTGGCGCGACGGAGATCTTTACGAAGTTTGAGGATGTCGATCCACGCTCCACGATGGGCGGCGGCGACGTGAAGTATCACCAAGGCGCGACCGGCGAGTACGTGTCGCCGAAGGGTGAGAAAGTTTCTTTGCACCTGGTGTCCAACCCGAGCCACCTGGAGGCCGTTGACCCTGTCGCGATTGGCCGTGCACGTGCCAAGCAAACGCGCATGGATGTGGAATCGCATGGGCATGACGGTAAGCACAAGGTCCTGCCGATCGTGATCCACGGTGACGCCGCGTTCGCAGGTCAAGGCATCCTGGCCGAGACGCTGAACATGGCCATTCTGCAGGGCTATAACGTGGGCGGAACGATCCATGTGATCGTGAATAATCTGCTTGGGTTTACCGCGGTTCCGGAGGAATCAAACAGCTCGCGTTTTGCGACGGATATCGCCAAGCGCCTGCCGATTCCGATCTTCCATGTGAACGCTGAAGACCCGGACGCCGTGATGCGTGTGGCCGGACTTGCCGCCGAATATCGTGCAAAGTTCGGCTCAGATGTGGTGGTCGATTTGATCGGGTACCGGCGTCATGGGCACTCGGAGGTGGATGATCCGACGGTGACTTCGCCCAAGCGCTACGCCATCATCAAGGACATGCCGGAGCTGTATAAAACTTACGCGCAGCGCATTGGGGTAGACCCGGCGGCGGAAGTTTCTGCCATGCAGGCGATGTTCCTGGCGGACCAGAAGAAGGCTACGCAGGCCGATCATGTACCGCACCTCGCAACGCTTCCGGGTTACTGGGATAAATACTCCGGCGGGTCGCTTTCTGCTGCCGACAAGGCTCTGCAGACGGGCATTCATGCGGCTCAGGTCAAGTCACTGGCGTCGAAGTTGACCGCTTACCCTGAAACTTTTGCCATCCACCCCAAGGTCAAAAAGCTGTACGAGCAGCGGCTTGAGATGGCAGAGGACAAGCGTGCTTTCGACTACGGCATGGCGGAGCTGCTGGCGTTTGCGTCGCTGCTGACGGCACGAACGCCCGTGCGGTTGACCGGGCAGGACTCTCAGCGCGGCACGTTCAACCAGCGTCACAGCGTGCTGACCGACATCCAGACGGAAGCTAAATATATTCCGCTGGCGCATTTTGAAGGCGCAAAATTTGAGGTTTACAACACGCTGCTGAGCGAGGCGGCGGTGCTCGGATTCGAGTACGGTTACAGCCGCGATTACCCCGAGACACTCGTGCTTTGGGAAGCCCAGTTTGGTGACTTCGCCAACGGCGCGCAGATCATCATCGACCAGTTTATTTCCGCGGGTGAGGCGAAGTGGAACCTGCTATCGGGCATCGTGCTGCTATTGCCGCACGGTTATGAAGGCCAGGGGCCGGAGCATTCTTCGGCGCGGCTGGAGCGCTTTTTGCAGCTCGCGGCGAATGACAATATGGTCATCGCACAGCCTTCTACCGCGGCGCAGTACTTCCACTTGCTGCGTCGTCAGGCCCTGCGGTCCTGGCGCAAGCCGTTGATTGTTTTCGCGCCAAAATCGATGCTGCGGCATCCGGATGCGTCGTCTAATCTGTCTGACTTTGCGGCCCCGGCCTTTTTGGATGTCGTTCCGGATGCGACTGTCGAGAACCCGCGCCGGCTGTTGATCTGCTCCGGCAAGATTGGCCACAACCTGCGGGTTGAGCGGGAAAAGCGTAAGGACACGGGAGTGGGTGTGGTGTTTGTGGACCAGTTGTTCCCGTGGCCGGAAGATCAGATGCAGGCGGCGCTCGATCAGCATCCGCAAGCGGAAGTGGTGTGGGTACAGGAAGAGCCGGCGAACATGGGCGCCCGGTTTTATGTCATGCCGCACCTGCGCCGGATGGCTCGTGACCGCGTGGTGGTGGCGGTGAATCGGTCAGCTAGTGCGAGCCCGGCGACAGGGTCGGCCAAGGCGCATGAACTGGAAGAGCGGGCATTAATCGACATGGCGTTTGGGGCCAGGAGCTAAGGGCAGAACGCAAAGAGGTACGAAGGAAACGCAGAGAGCGCGAAGGAAGAATCCGTGTTCTCTGCGTTTCGCTTTGCGCTCCTGGCGTTCGAAAGCTTTCCGCACAGAGCTGCGATACCCTTGAGCTATGCAGATTCTTACCGCCGCAGAGATGGCCGAGGCTGACAAACGAAGTGTCGCCGCCGGCGTGCCGATGGCCGACTTGATGGAGCAGGCGGGCGAGGCCGTGGCCGCGTTTTGCCTGCGAAGGTATCCGCTTGCGGCGCGTGTAATGGTGGTTTGCGGCAAGGGCAACAACGGTGGCGATGGCTTTGTGGCTGCGCGCTTGCTTGCTGCGGAAGGTGTTGGCGTGCGCGTGCTGCTGGCTGGATCGCAGTGGGATGTAAAGGGCGCGGCTGCGGAGGCGCTGCATACGCTGCGCGAGGCGACCTCCGACGACGTGGTCGCGGAGCTGCCCGACAACATTGACCCGGATGAGCTGGTGGAGCTGCTTTCAGAGGCGGATCTGATCGTGGATGCGGTGCTGGGGACCGGGTTCAAGCCGCCGCTGCGCGGTGTCGCGGCGTTGATTGGGGAAGCGATTGCGGCGCTTGCGGTGCCGGTGGTGGCGGTCGACCTGCCCAGCGGCTGGGATGCGGACTCGCAGGTTGAAAGAGCGGAAGGGGCCTACCGGGCGGAGGCGGTGGTGACGTTTACCGCGCCTAAGCTGGCCCATGTTTTTGGGCATATGACGTCGGGGATTTTCGACCCAATTGTGGTGGCGAATATCGGTTCGCCGGCGGAAGCGGTCCGCAGCGAGCAGGGTTTGAGCTGGGCGGGTGCGTCGAAATCGTTGACGGAGCCGGCGCGTCCGGTGAACTCGAACAAGGGTAAATTTGGGCATGTGCTGGTGGTTGGCGGCAGCTACGGCACAGCGGGCGCGCCCAGCATGAGCGCGTTGGCGGCGATGCGGGCCGGCGCGGGGCTGGTGACGGCGGCGGTGCCGAGAGAGCTCGTGAACCTGGTTGGTGCGATTGCGCCGGAGTTGATGGTGCGTGCGCTGGATCAGGGCGCGGAAGGCAGTGCGCTGGCTCGGCAGCCGTTGTTGGATTTGCTGCAAGGGATCAAGCTGGTGGCGGTTGGGCCGGGGCTTTCTACCAGGGGTGAGGCGAGCGCGTTTGCGCGGTCGCTGGTGGCTTCTACCAGGCTGCCGATGGTGATCGATGCTGATGCGCTGAATGCTTTTGCGGGTCACACCGAGCTGCTCAACGGCGAAGGTCGAACGCTGGTGCTGACTCCGCATCCTGGTGAGATGGCGCGTCTGCTCGGGGTGACCGTCAAGGACATCGAAGCGGACCGTGTAAACGTGGCGCGGACTCTTGCTACGAAGCACCACGTCACGCTGGTGCTGAAGGGATGGCGCACGCTGATCGCGCATCCGGACGGGCGTGTGGCGGTCAATACGACAGGGAATCCGGCGCTTGCGAAGGGTGGGAGCGGCGACATTCTTACGGGCATCTTAGCGGCGATGCTGGCGCAATGGCCGGAGGACGTGGCGCGCGCGGTGGAAGCGGCGGTCTACCTGCACGGGCTTGCGGCTGATTTTGCCGCGCAGGTTATGGATGAAAAGTGCGTGCTGGCGACGGACGTGCTGGCCCATCTGACGGCGGCGTTTCGCTACCGGACGAAGGATGAAGACGATCTGGAATGGGTGAGTGGGCTTCGGTTGAAAGCAATCGCCGATTCACTCCGGGAATGACAACTAAGTAGAGGCTTCTCTTTTCCGTCGCAGCTTTTGACTTCTTATCCCCGCAGGGGGATCTGCTTTACGCCTCCACCCACCCCGGAGTTCTATGCCTTATAACCTCGAAAAACGCTTCAAGACCCGCTCTGTGAACGGCACCCTGGCCATTGCGGAAACTATCGCTGAGATCCTCACCGCGCCTAGAACCATCATCCTCAGAGGTGAGATGGGTGCGGGTAAAACCACGCTTGTGCGCGGCTGGGCTGCAGCGCTTGGAGCGAAGGATGACGTCACCAGCCCGACCTTCACCCTTGTTCATGAGTACCAGGGCTCTCGGGTGAAGCTGTATCACCTGGACTTGTACCGGCTGGAAACCGAGCGTGAACTGGCCACTTTGGGGCTTGAGGAAATGGCTGCCGAGCCTGATGCGGTGGTGCTCATCGAGTGGGGTGACAAGTTTCCTTCGGTGCAGGAGCGGGCGGACGCGGAGGTTGCGATGGAGCACCTGGAAGGCGACGAACGCAGCCTGCATGTGCTGTGGCGGGGGTAGGCGCACCGTCACACCAAAAAGTCGAGGGAGAACGTGTTGGTGATAGCAACGTTGGCATTTGCATCGCGCGCTTGGGGGATGCGTTGAGCTGTAGAAACGGCTAGCCTAGAGGAATGAAACCGCCCGCGCGCGTCCTCCTCCTAGGCCATGATGAAGCAACACTGGAATCAATGGCAGTCGTCCTGCGGCATTTCTGGGCGATCGAAAAGGTGATCGTTGGCGAGGCGCTGGGTGCTCTGGCCGACTCTGACCTGACGGTGATCTGTGACTCGATTGAAGAGCCGCGACGCCAACAGTTTGTGGAGGCGCTGCGTGCGCAGGCCCCGTTGCAGCTGATTGTCAAGCTGAATGGATATGACTCCGGCCCGCATGCCGGCGCGGACGCCACCGTCGATACGATCCATGGACCTGGGGCGCTGGTTTCAACAGTTTACGAATTGCTTACAGAGCGTGGACTGGCGACACGTGCCTGGCCCACGCCCGCAGAGGTCGCCTGGCTGCATTAACGCCAGGTGCGTTAGAAGTGGAAGCCGCCGATGCTGCCCAGAATGTGGAACATCTGCAGGACATAAATCAGCGTGACGATAATCACGACGCCGTTGAGGATCGACTTGATGCTGCCCGCCATGGGAATGTAGCGGTTGATGACGCCGAGGAAGATGCCGACGAGAATCAGCACGATGACGACGTGAACCAGAACTGGATCGATATTCATTACTTACATTCCTCCTGAAGCTTTATGCCGTTGGATGCGTGCTTAGGCTAAGCGGCTGGCAGAGATTTTGTGAGCCGGTAGATGGCGCAGATTTCATCGCCGGTTGAGCCGTACTCGGTTTGGGTGGCGATCTCGGCCAGGTCGGCCAGGTGATCAAGCGCACTCATGGGGACCATGCCGTAGAAGACGCGGGTGAAGGCTTGGTCGCGGTCGAAAACGGCGGTGTGCTCGGCGTTGACGTAGAGGATGTCCAGCGTGCCTGCGTGGAAGTGCTGCGTCAGCCGGGCCAGGAAGCGGCGAAGTAACGGCGCTTCAAACGGGTGGAAAAGGAATACCAGCGTTGGGGTTTCGGGCAGGGCTGCTTCGAGCGCGTCGCCTTCGATCAGCTCCACGGGCGCGAGCGGGGCGGCATTATCGCTGGTCGCAAATAGCCGCATGTTGGAGCGGGCGATGGCGGCGAGGGACGGGTTGAGCTCGATGCCGGTGACTTGCTGGAAGGGGTGCAGGGAGGCGGCGAGCATTGCGCGACCTTTGCCGGCGCCGACGTCCAGGAAAGTGTAGCGATCGATTGCGCAGGCTGGTTTGGTGCCGAGCCACAGGTCTAAAAGCTCGTCCAGGATTGAGGGCGCGACGGCGTAGTAGGCGGTGACGTGCGCGTCGCTGGGGTGGCCGGTGATCAGGCCTTCGCGCGGGATCAGGCCGCCGGTATCCGTGCCGTGGGCGCGGTCGAACGGATGCACGGGAGCCGCCGCGGGCGCGTGGATGGGGACTACTTTGCGGGGCTTCTTCATCGGCGATTGTTCAGGATGGCGAAGGGAGCCGGGTCAAGCTTGAGGCGGCGCCGGCCCTCGGGGGTAACGCGCTGCGCGGTCCAGCCCTCTGCAAATGTGAGGTGCGTGCGGGAAAGATTCTCCAGGCCGGCGAGCCCGTTCAGGATCTGTGCGTTGAGCTGGGCGCGGGCATCTTCTTCCTGGCTGCTTGGGGCGATGGTCAGGTTGAGCTCGAACTTCTGCGGAACGCCCGGGATTCCGGCTCCTGGGGCTTGGGAGTCAGGTAGCAATTCCATGTTGTCGATGCAGCCTAGCTCGACTATGTTTGCGGGCTTCCCATATGGGTTGGCGAGGTCGTAGCAGGCCTTCAGGATGTCGAGGACCTGGGTCTCGATGAGCATGCTGGGATTAGGTGGGAAGATCAACCGCAGGTTCCTCCGCTTAGCTAAGGAATGACAACAAGAAGGCAAGGGCTAATACAGATGACTTTTGGAGTCACAGGCAGAGGGAAAGGGCTAGTGCTTGCGGGTGGTCAGGTAGGTGGCTAGTGATTTAAGGGGTTCGGCGGCCTGGCCGAAGGGCTCGAGTGCGGCGAAGGCGTCGGCAATGAGTTGGTTGGCATCGTGCTGGCTTTGCTCCAGGCCGAAGACGGCGGGCCAGGTGGCTTTGTCGCTGGCGGTGTCTTTGCCGGCGGTTTTGCCTAGCTGCTGCGAGTCCTGGGTGACGTCGAGCACGTCGTCTACGATCTGGAAGGCAAGGCCGGCTTTCTGGCCGAAGATGCGAAGGCGTTCAATCGTGTCTTCATGCGCGCCTGCGAGATAGCCGCCGGCGACGACAGAAACGGTGATCAGTGCGCCGGTTTTTGCGCGGTGGATACGTTCCACGAGCTCAGCGGTCGGGGCTACGCCTTCGCCTTCGAGGTCCATCACCTGGCCGCCGATCATGCCGGGCGGCAGTGAGCCGGGCAGGTCTGCGCCGACTCCGGTGGCGATCGCGTCTGAGACTTCCCGCAGGATGGCTACGACCGAGTGGGCAGCGACCGGCAGGCGAGCGATGGTCTGAAAGGCGAGTGTTTGCAGTGCGTCGCCGGCGAGGATTGCAGTGGCTTCACCAAAGACGACGTGGCAGGTCGGCTGGCCGCGGCGCAGGTCGTCGTTGTCGAGCGCGGGCAGGTCGTCGTGAATAAGCGAGTAGGTGTGCAGCATCTCGAGCGCGGCGCCGAGTTCAGCTGCGGCTTTGGCGTCAAGCTTGTCGCCAAGGACCATTTTGGCAGCTTCAATCGCAAGTATGGGCCGCAGGCGCTTGCCGCCCGCAAAGGTGCTGTGACGCATGGCCCGATGGATCGAGTGCGGCTGGACTTCGGCTCCAGGGAGCAGGCGTTCAAGCGCGTGATCGGTAAGCGCTGCGCCGGATTTCAGGAGTTGCTGTACGTCTGGCATGGTTAGTTCGATGATAGCGGATTAGAGCTTAAGCAGGCGCTCTGCGTTTAGATGGGTGAGCTTGTTGAGGTCTTCCGCCGACAGCGTGAGGGAGCTGAGGTAGTCACGGCCTTTTTCGTTCGTGCTGAAGGGGTAATCCACCGAAAACATCATGCGGTTGATGCCTACGACCTGAAGCGCAAGATCGAGTGGCGGCTGGGTGAAGTAGCCGCTGGTGGTGAGGTGGATGTTTGACTGGAAATAAGCCTCGACCGGACGATCTAATTTGGCCAGGCGGGACAGCGCCGAAGAGCTGCGGACGAGCGCCATCGGCAGCATTTCGCCCATGTGGCCGATGATCAGTTGCAGCGTGGGGAAGCGGTCGAAGATGCCGGAAACGATGAGGCGCAGCGTGTGCAGGGCGGTTTCCGCGTGCCAGCCCCAGCCGGCAATCGAGAGCATGTGGCCAAGCTCGCCGGGCAGGTTTTTGAAGTACACGTCGTACACGGCTTTGGGCGGTGGTGCGGGGTGCAGGTAGAGGGGGACGTTGAGCGCGACGGCAGCCTCAAAGACGGGGAGGAAGCGCGGGTCATCGAGGAAGAGGCCGTCGGTTGTGCCGTCGAGCATGGCGCCTTTGAAGCCGTGAGTCGTGATCGCTCGGTCAAGTTCTTTCGCGGCTGCTGCGGGGTCTTTGAGCGGCAGGCAGGCGAACCCGGCCAGGCGCGTTGGTTTGGCGAGCACGGCGGTGGCAAGCTCGTCGTTGACGCTGGTGCAGAGCGGGGCTTCAGAGTCGGCAGCGATGTGGTCAATGCCCAGCGAGCAAAGGGAGAGGACCTGCAGGTCTATCGCCGCGGCATCCATGGCGGCGATGCGACCGGAGCCGAGGTCCAGCAACTTGGATTGGAGCTGCTTCATCCAGTCGGGGGTTTGGTCGCTTAGACCGCCAGTGGCGTTTAGAAAATCTTTGGTGGCGAAGTGTTCTTCGAGCGTGATGGTTCGCATGATGATTGGAGGCGGCGGGGTAGAAATTGGGTGCTTTGATTCGGTCGTTACAGCCAAGTCGTCGCAAGCTTCAAGACTGTAGTTTTGCCGGCCAGATGCGATTGAGGAGACGCGTTCCAAAGACGGATCCGACACCCGCGAAAAACACGGCCGAGACCACCATAATCAGCGCGACCAGGGCCCAGCCGACGGGGTTCATGGTCCGCAAATGATTCGTCGTCGGCTTCATCTGTAGCGCGAGCCACCAACCGAGCGAGGAGTCCACAAACCCGGCGAAGGCGCCCACCCCGACAAAGTTCACGCCGTTGCGCGTCGCGAGGATGCCGATGGCAATGTTAAGCAGCCATGTGGCGACGTAGAACCGGGAATAGCCATAGTGCGTGAAGTGTGAAATCGTCGCAATCAGCAGGTCAAACGCGATGACCGCTGCACCTGATGTGACGTAGACGCGAAGCGACTTGTTCATGGGGCGACGCTAGCACATCGGGTAGACTCATGTAAGCATTATTTCAAGGAGAAACTACGTTGTCACAGCGCACATTCAGCATCATCAAGCCGGACGCGGTGAAGAAGGGCCATACCGCAGCCATTCTGGCCGAGATTGAAAAAGCCGGATTCAAGATTGTTTCGATCAAGCGGATGAGCATCTCGAAGGCTCAGGCCGAGGGTTTCTACCATGTCCACGCGGCGCGCCCGTTCTTCGGCGAGCTGACGGAGTTCATGAGCTCGGGACCGATCTTTCCGATGGTGCTTGAGAAAGACAACGCCATTGCGGACTTCCGCACGCTGATGGGCGCGACGAACCCGGCACAGGCCGCGGATGGCACGCTGCGTAAGCTCTTCGCAAGCTCCATTGGCGAGAACGCCGTGCACGGCTCCGACGCGGAAGACACCGCGGCGTTTGAGATTGGGTACTTCTTCGCTGGGCTGGAGCTGCAGTAAGGATTTCAGTACAGAAAGTGCCACGGACAAGCCAAGGCAAAACACAGAAAAAGCCACAGAAGACGATTGTCTTTCTGTGGCTTTTTCTGTGCACGTCTTGCATTTTCTGTGGCCGTTTCTGTGTTGAGCTTTAATCCTGGAAATACTTGATGTCGTATTTTTCCTTGGGCATGGGGTCGAAGAGCTTCAGATCGAAAGCGTTCCCCATGAGCTTCATGCCTGCGTCTGTCGGGTGCAGGTGGTCGCCCTTGTCAGCGCTGGGCAGGAAGGTGTCCGGGTGCGCGGGATCGGCAGTAGCCTTGTCGAAGTCGACTACGCCGTCAAGCGTTTTGTTCGTCCGGATCCATGTGTTCAGTGCGACGCGAACCTGCTCGCCGGCGGGTGACATGTAGCCGGCGCCAGTATACGGCGTGAGCGTGCCGCCGATGACTTTGATGCCGTGCTGGTGCGCGCGCTCGACAAGCTGGGTGTAGCCCTGGATCAAGTCGTCGGCGGTGACGACGTCGTAGGGGCGCTTGGGGTCATAGGCGTGGCCGATGTCGTTGATGGCTTCAAGGAAGATCAGGTACTTGACGCCGGGCCGCGAGAGGACGTCGCGGTCAAAGCGCGCGAGGGCAGAGGGGCCGGTGCCATCGTGCAGGACGCGGTTACCGCCGATGCCAAGGTTCAACACGCCAAGGTAGCTGGTCTTCTTGCCACCGGCTGCCAGGCGGCGGGCGAGCATGTCCGGCCAGCGGTTGTTGGTGTCGGTGCTGGAGGCGGTGCCGTCGGTGATGCTATCGCCGTAGGCTACGACTGCGCCATCCTGCGCGGGAACGCGGACGTCGACGCCCTTGAGGAAATACCAGGAGGTGATTTTACGCTCAGTGGTAAGAGTCTTCTGGCTGACCTGGTTGCCAGGTGCAAGAAAGTTGGACTGGTACGCGGAGCCGTGGAAAGAGGCGTGGGTCATCTTCTGCGCGGGAAGGAAGAGAGAGATCGTGAGATCGGCCGCGGTCGGAACAACCATGGCTGCGGGATCGGACAGGACTGTCGCGCCGGGGGGGATGGTGATGGTGGACTTGCCGCCAAAGGTCAGAGATTGCGCGGAGCCAAGATTGATGTCGGTGAACTTAGCGGGGGTGGCAAGGGCGAGGTGCGCGGCGCCAATGATGAGGGAATCGGTGCCGAACTCGTTGGAGAGCTCGACGCGGACGAGCGGACCACCGAGTGAGACGTGGACAACCTGGCGAAGCGTCATGTCCTCTGCGCCGAGGCCGAAGTCGGCCAGGGTTCTAACGCTATCCTGCGAGTAGTCCGCGGTGGCCCAGGTGCCGACCCAGTGGTCCGGCGGCGGGGGATCTGTCTTGGCGGCAAAGGACGGAAAGGCGAGGGCGAGCATCAGGAAAAGCGCAGGAGTCTTCACGGAACAATCATCCGCCTCCAGGGGCATGCTTGCAAGGGGGCAAATGGGCTATGCTGACTGCTATGTCGCGTGTGGAAGAGACAAGCTTTGGGCTGCTGCCGGATGGTACGGACGTAAAACTGTTTACGATTTGGGACGGTCGCTCCGTCGCCAGCTTTACGGAGTACGGCGCGCGGGTAGTGAGCGTGCAGGTGCCGGATGCAGCAGGGAAGATGGCGGAGGTCGTGCTGGGCTTTGATTCGCTTGCGACCTACCTGGCTGACAAAGCGTTTCTAGGCGCTATCGTGGGGCGTTATGGGAACCGCATTGCTGGTGGACGCTTCACGCTCGATGGCGTGGAGTATCAGGTGCCGGTCAACAATGGTCCGAACGCGCTGCATGGGGGGCCCTCAGGCTTTTCGCAGCAAATTTGGCGATCGCAGATCGTTGAAAATGGCGTGGAGTTTCGGCTGACAAGCCCGGATGGGGATCAGGGCTTTCCGGGCGAGATGCAGGTGCTGGTCCGTTATACATTTGCCGGGGGCGCGCTGCGGGTTCAGTTTGAGGCGACCTGCGATAAAGACACGGTCGTGAACCTGGCGAACCACTGCTACTTCAACCTGGCGGGCGAATCGAGCGGGACCATTGCGGCGCATGACGTCTTGATTGCCGCGGATCGCTTTGTTCCGGTGGATGCGACCATGATCCCGACTGGCGAACTACGGCCGGTTGAGGGAACCGTGTTCGATCTGCGGGAGCCGATCCGCATTGGGCGGTATGTGGACGGGCTGGATGAGCAGTTGCAGATGGCGGGTGGGTTCGACCATACATGGGTGCTGAACGGCGGGAAAAGTTTGGATGCGCGGGTGACGGAGCCGGAAAGTGGGCGGACGCTTGAAGTAGAAACTACTCAGCCTGGATTGCATTTTTATACCGGTAATTTTCTGGACGGGTCGATGCCAAGCCGGCAGGGCGGCTTGTACCGGCGGCGCGGCGGCTTGTGTCTGGAGACACAGCATTTTGCGGACTCACCCAATAAGCCGGATTTTCCCAGTACGGTACTCAGGGCGGGGGAGACTTTCAAGTCGGAGACGACTTATCGGTTTGGGGTAGTGGCTCGGGAAAAAGAAGATAAACGTAAGACGTGGATGTAAGTTGTTGGGAGACTTATGACAGAGATGAGTAGCTCGATGAGGCCGCATAGAAGGTTCAATGCTTTGCGTGGGTTCTGGGTGCTGGTAAGTCCGCAAAGGACTTCTCGGCCATGGCAGGGCCAGACTACCAAGCCCGTCGTGGCTGAGGGCCTGCACTATGACCCGGCATGCTATTTGTGTCCGGGGAATCCCCGTGCGGGTGGTGCGCAGACGCCAAAGTACACCGGGGTCTATGCGTTCGATAACGACTATCCGGCGCTGTTGCCGGAACCCGTTGAGGCTATGGCGCCGAGTGGTGGGTCGTTATTGGTTGCGGAGCCGGAGCGCGGGCATTGTCGCGTGATTTGCTTCGACCCGGACCACAGCTTGACGCTCTCGCAGATGCCGGTGGGATCGATCGTGCGGGTAGTTGAGGAGTGGAAGCGCGAGACCGAAACCCTGGGCGGCCACGACGGCATTGAGTATGTGCAGATTTTTGAAAATCGCGGCGCCATGATGGGGTCCAGTAACCCGCACCCGCACTGCCAGATATGGGCTACAGGGCATGTTCCGGATGAGCCCGCGCTGGAAGGAGCCGCGCAGGGCAAGTACTTTACCGAGCACGGGCGCACGCTGCTGGGTGACTACCTCGACCAGGAATTGACTGCTACTGAGCGAGTCATCCTGGCCAACGATGAGTTTGTGGTGGTGGTTCCTTACTGGGCCGTATGGCCGTTTGAGGTCATCGTCCTGCCGCGCAAACAGGTCGGCAGTTTTGTAGATTTTTCAGCCGCGCAGGTAGCCGGCCTGGCCGATGTTTTGAAGCGAATCACCGGCACGTATGACCGTCTGTTCCAGGTCAGCTTTCCTTACACAATGGGCTTTCATCAGCGACCCACAGATGGGGAGGCCCACCCGGAGTGGACGTTTCACGCGCATTTTTATCCGCCGCTACTGCGGTCCGCGGAAGTGCGCAAATTTATGGTCGGCTTTGAGATGCTGGGGATGCCGCAGCGCGACATCACTCCAGAAAAAGCGGCTGAGATGTTGAGAGCCGTAGCGGAGTAAGGACGGAAAGATTGATAAGATCGATGAAATCCCGTTGCAACTAAATTTCCGCTCTTATCCTACTTATCTGGCTAATCCGCGTAGTCCTTTTGTCAGGGAGTTGTGATGACTTACGAAGAACGAATAAAGGCTGTTATCGCTGCTCATGCTGCGGCAGCTGGAGCAGAGCCGGGAACTGTATACCAGGCACCCGGCCGGGTCAATCTGTTGGGTGAGCACACCGATTATTCCGGTGGTTTCTGCATGCCGGCAGCACTTAGCTTTAATACGGTGATCGCGGCTAGCTCGCTTGAAGGCGACTTACTGCGGGTCCACTCCCTTGACTTCAAGGAGACGGTCGAAATCAAGCTTGATGCGCTGGTACCTCCAGGCCGCAAGCATTGGAGTTCTTATCCTTTCGGCGTGGCCTGGAGCTTGCAGCAGTCCGGTGTGAAGCTGACCGGCGCGACCCTCACAATGCAGGGCAACGTACCCAATGGGTCAGGGCTGTCATCGTCCGCGTCGGTAGAGGTCGCTACGGCAACGGCGCTTCTCGGGCTCGCACGAACGGAACTGGCGAAAGCACAGGTGGCACTTGCCTGCCAGAAAGCCGAAAACGTTTACGTGGGCGCGCCTTGCGGAATCATGGACCAGTACATTTCCGCGGCGGGAATTGCCGGGCATGCGTTGGCAATTGATACTCGCGCGCTAACGGCGGAAGCGGCACCCATCCCGGCGCACCTGCGGCTGGTCGTGGCGAACTCCATGGTGCGCCATTCCGTTGGTGGCGGGGAGTACGGCGAGCGTCGGCGAGAGGTAGAAGAAGCCGCCAAGGCGTGCGGCGTGAAGGAGCTTCGCGACGCCACCCTGAAAGACCTGGAAGCGCATCAGGGCGAGATGTCAGCCGAAGCATTCAAGCGCGGCCGGCACGTAATCACGGACAGCCAGCGCGTGCTGGACGGCGTGGCGGCGCTGCGGGCAGGGTACGCCGCCGAATTCGGGCGACTCATGTCGGCGGCGCACGTCAGCTATCGCGACGACTTCCAGGCCAGCTGCGAGCGCTGCGATCTGCTGGTCGAATTGGCAATGTCGCTCGAGGGCTGCCTGGGTTCCCGCCTGACGGGCGGCGGCTTTGGCGGCTGCACCGTTAGCCTGGTGGAGGCTGCGTCGGCTGACGGTTTTGCCACCGCCTTAGCTGAGCACTACAAGCAAAAAACCGGCGTAATGGCAGACGTTTTCGTCTGCGAGATTGCCGGCGGGGCAGGACTCGCGACGGTGATCGCATGAGGATTGGTGTAGACCTGGGCGGCACCAAAATAGAGGCCCTGGCTCTCGGCGACGACGGCCGCGAACTCGCACGGAAGCGTGTTGATACGCCGCGCGATGATTACACGGGCACGCTGGAAGCGATCGCCTCGCTGGTGCGCTCAGTCCAGGCGTCCGCTGGTGGTGGCTCGGCGACGGTCGGCATGGGGATCCCCGGCACAATCCGCGCCGCGAACGGCCTGGTCAAAAATGCGAACTCAACCTGGCTGAACGGCAAGCCGCTCGCTGCCGACATCAGTCGCCTGCTGGGCACTGAAGTCCGCGTGCAAAACGATGCCAACTGCCTGGCGGTTTCAGAAGCGAGCGACGGCGCGGCGCGCGGGCATAAGGTCGTTTTCGGCGTCATCCTTGGCACAGGCTGCGGCGGTGGGTTGGTGCTTGAAGGCAAGGCTCACGCAGGACCCAACGGGGTGGCGGGCGAGTGGGGCCACAATCCGCTGCCTTGGCCCAGCCCCCAGGAATACCCTGGTCCGGCCTGCTATTGCGGGCGCAGCGGCTGTCTGGAGCAGTGGGTTTCCGGCACGGGCATCGCGGCCGATCATCTTCGTGTGACCGGGCAGGCGCTGACCACTCGGCAGATTGGCGAGGAGCCAGATGCCGCCGCCAGCGCAACGCTGACGCGGTTTGAGGATCGCCTGGCGCGCGGGCTGGCGAGCGTCGTCCATGTGCTGGACCCGGATGTGGTTGTGGTGGGCGGTGGTGTTTCTCGGCTGCCGCGAATCTACAAAAACCTGCCCGCACTGGTGCAAAAGTACAGCTTCGGCGGCGACTTCGATACACCGATCGTGCCGGCAGAGTACGGTGATTCCAGCGGGGTCCGTGGCGCGGCGTGGTTGTGGCCGCCGCGCCGTTAGCTTCCCGAGTCTTCGACCGTGTGGGTTCGCGGCGGTAGCAGAAGACCAGCAATCGGATAGATCCAGAAAAGCTGATCCGGCAGATCCAGCCGCGTCCAAACGCGCGGGCGCCAGACGTAGCGACGCAGGATTTCCCAGATCGAACGTACACCGGGAACCAGCGTAAGCTCCAGCAGCAGCCACTGGAACGGGCTGGTCTGCGTGCGGTGCGGGCGAAACCGGTGACGCCGCAGCGTGGCTTCCGTGCGTTGGCGTATGCGGTTGATGGCGCGGTCGCCAGCCTGCAGCAAGCGCGGGCTCGTGGCGGTGGTCCCCATCCAATCGTTGGATAGATGGATGGCAGCGCTGATCTGACCCAGCAGCCCAAGCTCGTCCGCACGGGCCAGCGCGGCGTCGAGCTCGGCCGCGGTAAACAGGTGCAGAAAGCCGGCGACGTCGGCCAGTGACTTCAGGTAAATCCACGCATCGCTCAGGCCGTGCGAGGCTATATAAACAAACTGATCGATCGGCGGCAGCACTCGCATGCTGGTGCCGAAAGCGGAGACTGTCTCAAAGTTTGCGCTCGCGATCAAAGGATTTGCGGCGTGGAGCCGATTGTTGAACAGCCGCCAGTGCAGGTCGAGCTCAAAGCCCTCGGCTGCGTTTGCAAAAGTAAAATCCTTCCAGAACGTGACGAATGACGCAATGCGCGCGGGCGTCAACCGGCTGCGCGGATTCGTCCGCACATAGCCTGCAGCGGCCAGGATCCCGATCTGGCGCTCGAGCTCCACCGGGGCCGTCAGCAGGTCAATATCGCCGACATGCCGCGCGTGCGGACTGCCAAACAGCAGCTGCGAAAGCGGTACACCCTTCAGCACCGTAAGCTCAAAGCCGGCCTCAGCAAAGGTCTGAGTCAGGCCGTCTACCGCCTGGGCAGAGCGCAGCGCCTCAAACGCATTCGTCCGCGCCTGTTGCTGCAGCGTCTCGCGCACAGCCGCGGGCAGCCCGGCCGGCCGAACCCGATCAAGCGTGCCGTAGCAGAGCGGCCCAAGCTTGTGGTGGCTTACGACGGCAAGAAATTCCTGCCAGTCCAACGCCGAGCCGGCGAGCGCACAAATGAGCTCAACTTCCTGTGGCGACCGCCGCGAGCGCGCACACAGGAGCATCAGCTGCATGTGCTGGGGGAAGTCGCGAAACGTCAGCATGGCTCCCCCTTAAAATGGTGGCTGCGGTACAGTCGGGCTACGGTCAGGATACCGCGCTGGATTGCCCCGGGAATCCCCCGGACAGGGTACAGCGGCGGCTTGGGGAGGCGGCGATGTTTAGAGTACTGCGACGTCTCGGCCAGACACCGCCGCGAAAGCTGGCTTTGCTGGTGCAGACGTTCGCGCTGCTGCTTTGGGCAAAAACCGCGCTGGCATTCATGCCCGTGAGCAAAGTGATCGCTCGTCGCGCGCGACCTCTCACTCGCATTCCGGTGTTGAAGCGAGTTGCTCAGCTGCAGGAGGCCCGCTGGGCGGTGCTGGTGGTGGCTCGTTACTCGCCCGTCAGCTTTGTTTGTTTCCCGCAGTGCCTCGCGGCGAGTGAGCTGTTGCGACGTAAGGGGATCGAAAGCAGGCTGCATTACGGGGTTCGACGAGCGTCGCAGACAGCTAGACTGGAAACGCATACGTGGCTTGAAGCGGACGGCGAGATCGTCATCGGCGGGGAAGTGGCTGCGGAGTTTTCTACGTTGGACGTTTACTGAGCTGCAGTCCAAGAGGAGCGGAAAAGTGGAGATATTGTTCGAGTTTCTCCGCTTTTTGTGGCGGGCCACCCGTTGGAAACTCGTCGCGGCCGTCATGCTTTCCGTGCTGCTGTCGTTGACAGAAGGCGTCAGCCTGGCGCTGATCTTTCCGCTGATCGCTCTGCTCGGCGACCCCAACCACCCGGCGTACGGGGGCCGGGCGACGCAGCGTTTGCTGCATCTGCTGGCGGCTAGCAGCCTTCCGCAGCACTGGTGGCTTCCGGCCCTGATGCTGCTTCTGCTGGTATGCGTTTGGGCGCTCAATAGCCTCACGGCCGCACTGAATACACTCACGATAAACATCATCCTGCGGGTGCGCGAGCAGACCGCAAACGACCTGTACCAGGCCATGCTGCGGGCGGATTGGAACTTTCTTTCCGGCCGGCGCTCGTCCGGGCTGACCCACCTGCTGACCGGCGAGCTTGAACGGACCGGAACACTTGCCGGCGCGGTCGCCATGGTGTTCTCAAACGCCATGCTGGCGCTGCTCATGCTCGGTTTGGCGCTTTATCTTTCGCCCTTGCTGACGTTGGTCGTGGTGATCTGCTTTGCCGCGCTGCTCCCCTGGCAACGCCGCGTGGGGCGAGCGATCTATGGTGCCGGCCAGAATATTTCGACCATGTCAGAGGAGGTGGCGGCGTCTTCAGTCGAGCGGTTGCAGCACCTGAAAATCATCAAGGCCTACGGCGCGCAGGCGGCAGAAGGCCGCGTCTTCAGCCAGCGAGTCAGTGCTGTGACGCGGCAGATGACCGAGTTGGAGTGGCGTGGGACCTCGGCTTCGCGCAGCTTTCAGACCATCTCGATGCTTGTCCTGTGCGGGGTCGTGCTGCTTGGGCTTGGCCCGCTGCACCTGCTTCCTGGAGCTTTGCTCGTCTTTCTTTTTGCGTTTCTGCGTACGTCTCCGCGCCTGAATGTGCTTCAGATCAAGGTCAACGGCCTGCTTGGCGACTTGCCGGCGTTCGGTCGCATCCATCTCTTTTTAGCCGAGTGTGCACTCAACGCTGAGCCGCCAGCGACTGACGCGCAGGTGCCTGAACTCCAGCGCATGCTGAGCGTAAGCGGGCTGCGCTTCTACTATGCCGGGGGTGAAGAAGTGCTGCGCGGGCTTGATCTGGAGATCAAAGCTGGTCAGATAACGGCAATTGCCGGCGACTCCGGCGCGGGGAAGAGTACGCTGGCTGACTTGGTACTGGGGATGCTCGTGGCGCAGGCCGGGACCATCGCGGTGGATGGCGTCGCGATTACACCGGGAAACGCGCAGACATGGCGGCGGCGCGTCGGGTATGTCAGCCAGGACACTTTACTGTTCCACCAAACCGTGCGCGAGAATTTGCTGTGGGCCCGCCCGGACGCGACCGAAGCAGATCTCGCAGAGGCGATCGTTGCCGCGAACGCGCAGTTTTGCTACGACCTGCCCCAGGGTTTGGAGACGCTCGCCGGCGATCGTGGGACCCTGCTGTCGCACGGACAGAGGCAGCGCATCGCCTTGGCACGGGCTTTTCTGCTCAAACCCACGCTATTGATCCTGGATGAAGCCACTAATTCTCTCGATCTGGAAAACGAGGCCGCCATTTTGCGTGCGGTTCGTGCCCATGGAACGGCGCTGACTACGCTGCTCATCTCGCACCGGCCAAGCGCGGTGGCCGCGGCTGACCGGGTGTACGTGCTGCAGGATGGCCAGGTGCGCCCGGACCTGGAGCGCGCCTAGCCGCCAGCGTCCAGGCGCGCGAAGAAGGTGCCAAACGACACAAAACGGCAGAGCGCGTCGCCATAGGATTGTGAGGTTTCCAAGGCTTCGAGGCCCTCGGCGGGAAAGCTTTCGAGAAGATTGCGCATCCTTGGCAGGTCGAGAAACTTCTGCGCGGTGGCGGAAGCCTCAATCAGCGGGGCCTCTGCGCGCATGCTGGGGAGCGCGTCTTTCATGCTCAGATACCAGTCCGCGCCCTGCTGGCCTCGCATGGTGCGCGTCAGGGTGGAGGCTGGCAACCGGCCGCGCATGGCTCGACGGACCAGCGAACGGTCTATGCCGCCGACCAGGTACTGTTCGCGCGGAATGGCGTAGCAGAACTCGAAAACGCGCTTGTCAGCGGTCGGATCGCGCACGTCAAAGCCCCCTAAAGCGCGAAATCCGGCGTTATAAGTGCCGTAATCGAAGCGCAAAAAAAAGTCCTTGCGGTCCGCGTCAAGGTCGCCTGTGTTGTCGAAGAACTCATTCAGCATGCGATCGCGCAGGCCGTGCTGTGCGATCATTTCCGGTCTGGCCGCTGAGTAGTTGACCTGGAAACCGCCGGCTCGGCGCAGCCAAAGGTTGACCGATTGCGGCCACAAACCCATGGTGCTATCGGCCAGCGCGGATCTAAAACTGGTGGCCCCGTTGCGCCGCATTCCCAGCACCGTGCTGACCAGATCCCCCCAATGGCCGGCGCGAAACTTCATGGTCAGTGCTTCCAGCCCCGCGTAGCTGATGGTGGCGTTACCGCGGTTTCCGACCAGGAGTACACCCAGGTCGCGGCGCTTGACTTCCTTTAGGATGGCGGTGATCCACAGCATGTTGATGCCGTTCTGGACTGGCTCGCCAAGAGCTTTTGACAGGTCGTCGACAGAATCCAGCAAGGGAATTCCAACGGAATTGATCAGAATATGGTCAACATTGGGGTAAAGCGCGGCGACGTCTGCAGCAGCGGGACCTTCGTCTGGAATGCGTCCGTGAAAGCCTTTGCCCAGGAAACCGGGACGGGGGACCGCCGTAAAGCTCGTAAGTCCTTCACCTTGAACAGCGAGCAGCCGCGCGGCAGAAGATGTTACGGACGAGCTGTCCAGCCCAGCGCTAAGTTGCGAGGCTATGCCACGCGAGCTTCGCAGTCGTGCTTTTGTAGCGCGGTCGAAGATCTCGAGCAAAGCTGCAGGGTAGTCTTCGTCACGCGAGAAGAAGAGCGGTTTGACCTGCAGCGGGTTCCAGTAGGGTGTGCAGGTGATGCTATCTGGCGTGACACGCAGAGCGTGGCCCTGCGGAACGGCCTGGATATGCTCGTAGAAAGTGCTTCCCGGTGCGAACTTTGCCAGGACAAAAGCGTCAATCAGATGCTGCCGGTTCAACTCTCGCGAGACACCCGGAAGGCACAAAAGCCCTTGCGGCATGGACGCAAAAGCGAAAAATCGGTCTGTTTGGGTGTAATGAAGAGGGCGTTCGCCGGTGTGATCTCGCGCGGCAAAGAGTGTTTTTTTCGAGCCGTCCCAGACTGCGAAAGCGAAACCACCTGCGATGTGGTCGAGGAGCGATTCCTGCCAGCGCAGCCAGCAGTGCAGCAAAATCTCAGAATCGGGACGAGTTTCGGGAGTGGTGAGCCCCAGGGTTTGAATCAGGTCGTCACGGTTGTCAAGGCGCACATCTGCGACGAGACAAATGGACCGATCTGGTGACCAGCGGGGCTGCTGATCATACTGGTCTTCCGGTAGCAGCCGCAGTAAATTGGAACCTAAAGCTGCGTTTGAGGAAGACCATCTGGCGGTGGCATCCGGACCATAAACAGCCAGAGCATTGGCCTGCAGGGCGAGGAGAGCTGCGGTTTCCAGCCCTCCTGCTCTCTGCGACACGCCAAAAATTGATGACAATAGCCGTCCTGCGAAGCCTGCGCCTAAAAGCTACTACGAGCGGTGCGTGTGGCTTGTGTCGCTGGTCGAGAAGCCGCCGGCCTTCGCCATTTTGATCGGTGCAACTTCAACGGTGGGCTTAACCCAAACTTTACGATTCGTGATCATGTGGACCTCCAAGGTTCAGTTCCGTGAGAAAAATATACTTTCAAGCAGGGGACTGCAGCTCAAGTGTACTATAGCTGGCGGGTCTCCATGAATAAAACGTGGAAAAACGGTATGTTGAGTTTGCTGGCGCGTGCAGGTCTCTACAAGTAGAGAACGCGAACCGATCACTAAATCCTTGGACGGCGGAACGCGTTCGCTGGATGGGGCGGCCGGCGGATTCCCTGATAAAAGACGATTAGAGGAGGAGTAATCGATTGGGCAACGCATTTTGACCCGTATCAGGGCATATCAATTTCACTACGGGCCATTTCTTCTCGACTCCGAGCTCGACCTGCCTGAGTTGCAACATTTCACTGCAAGCGGAGGATTTCCGGTCACGCTTCAAGTCGGCGGAGTACCTGATGAGCTCGAAAATGGCGTTCAGCAGGGGCGATTCCGCCACTTCACGGAGCGTGAATTTCTGCTGGAGGTCCCAGGGACCGGACGCTTTTATGCACGCGAAGGAAACGAGATTCGCGTCGCGCCGGAGCCGGGGGTTGCTACCTCTGACCTGACAATCTATCTCCTGGGTTCAATCTTTGGGGCACTCTGCCACCAGCATGGACTGCTGCCGTTGCATGCGAGCGCAATTGAGTCGCAGGGCGAAGTGACGGCATTTTTGGGGGACTCCGGCGCAGGAAAATCGAGCATGGTGGCTCTGCTGGGTGAGCGGGGCTACAGAATTTTTGCTGACGACATCTGCCTGTTGGAGCCGGCGGAAGGTGGGCTCGTGGCTTCGCCGCTAGCCGGCTGGCTCAAACTTTGGCGGGAAAGTTTCGAACAAATCGGGGTTGAACCGCAAGTTGCTCATCGCACTTTCAGCGGCGACGACAAATACCGGATGTACCTGGAACCTATAACATCCGTACCGCTGCGCGTGACGCAATTCTGCTTCCTTGTGCGCGCAGCGGAAGGCGAGACGCAGGCCAGGCTGGAGCCGCTTACGACCGTCGCCGCGATCTCGCGCCTCCTGGCGACTGTCTACCCGGGGTATATGCCGGAGTCTGCCGCTGAGGAAAAGCGGCTGTTTCAGCAGTGCGCGCTGGCTCTGGCGGGGGGGAAGGCGTTTGAGTTGGTGATGCCTTGGGGTTGGGACAAGGTCGGTGGGACGCTGGATCTGTTGGAGCGGGACTTGTTGGCGACAAAGGGTTGATGTATTCCTAATGTCGCGAAGCTGACGATGCTGGGGAAGAAGAAATGCAGGTCCTTCGACTGCGGACCCAGAACGGCCTGGAACCTTCGCTCAGGATGACAACGTTTTTGAGGGGGCAAATTAGGCAAAAGTGGAGCTGGCAGTATTAGGCGGGCTCGACGAGATTCATGCCGTGCAGCGTTTGCAGCAGCTCGGCCACGTCTGACTCGATGGTGCCGGGCGGGGCGTCGTAGGTTTCGCGCAGGTGCGTGACGAGGGTGCTAACGGTGCTGGGTTCGGCGAGCAGGCGCCAGACGTCCGAGCCGGTTTCGCCCAGGCCAAAGCAGTTTCCGGACTCCAGGCTCATCAGCACGATTTCCGAGCCGACGGTGGTTTCTACCGGCGTGGCGCTGCGACGAAAGAGCGTGGTCTCGGGGAACGGCATCGGGCTATAGTATCAATTTCCGTAGGGCTTGGTCGTATCGATGGCGGGGCTCATGGGCAGGTGCCATGCGGCGACGTCGTCCGGCCTGGCGGGGTCATACGCAGGAATGTCCTTGCGCAGGTAGGCGGCGAGCGGCAGGTGCTGGTCCTTGATGCTCTGGACGATGCAGCGTGCGAGTTCATAGGCGCCGTACGCGTTGAAGTGGGTGTCGTCCGCAAGCGCTTTATCCTGGCCGGGGAAGGTGTTGGCGGGAAAGTGGACGAAGGCCTTCAGGGTGCCGGCGTCGCCCAGCGTTTCGAAGAGAGTTTTGCTCATGGCGTTCAGGTCGATGAGGGCGACTTTCTCTTCCGCGGCGACATCGCGCGTGGTCTGGGGGTAGTCGCCGAGGGTCTGCTTGATGTGGCCCGTTTCGTCAAAGCTGCGGCGGTTCATCGCGGTGACGAGCACCGGCGTGGCCCCCTTGGCGCGGGCCTGGGCGATGAAGCTTTTGAGCAGAACCTTGTAGTCGGGGAGTGACACAGCGCCGGCTTTCTGGTCATTGTGCGCGAACTGGATGGCGAGGTAGTCGCCCGGCTTGATGGTCGACATGATCTTTTCCATGCGGCGCTCGCCTACGAAGGACTTGGTGGTCTCGCCGGACTCCGCGTTATTGGCGATGGCGAGCCCCGGGCCGAAGAAGGCAGGGAGCATCTGGCCCCAGGCGGCCCAGGGTTCCTTGTCCTGGTCGACGACGGTGGAGTCGCCGGCAAGGTACCAGGTGGGGACGTCCGTGGCGCGCGTGATGCTAAGCGAGCGCAGAGCGGGGTGCGCGCCGTTGAATTCGAGCGTCAGCTTGTTGTCCCAGTCGAGCGCGCCGATCTCTCGCGGCTTCAGCCTGACTGGCTGATTGGTCGTGGAGATGGTTGGGGTGCGGACGTTGACGGTGAACTCGCTGGTCTGCATGGCGCCCGGGGCTAGAGCCAGACTCTTGATCAGGAGGCGGCGTGATTCGGCGCGGACGGTGGTGTCTGAGGCCTGCTTGCCGCCAAGCGTGAGGCTGATTCGGTAATCGCCATCAGGAACCGCGAGTGAAAAGAAGAAAGGCTTGTCGGCGGTGCAGGCGCCATCGGCAACTGTGGGCGGGGGCTGCAGGTCAAAGCCGGGAGTGGTGGCGGTATAGAGGCTCGCAGGGGTGAGGTGGACGGCTTTGGTCTTGCCGGGCTGGCAGTCAAACACCAGGGCTTGCTGGGCAGCGAGCGGCGCAGCGGCGGCGACGATGGTGAACAGGGCGGCGATGCGTGCGAGGGACATCGGATAGCCTTTCAGCTTGGCGTCTGTTGGAAGGCCGGGACGCTTGCGCAGATGATTTTAGACGCCGGAGGTAAGACTTTGGAAACTTTTTTTCTATTGACACTGGTTGGGGCCACTGCGTAGATTCAGGCCGAACGGAAGTGTGGGTTTCTCTCTACTTCTGGTGACAATTGCAGAACCAGATCCGCTCCGGGGATGGCAATTAAGATTGAGTTTCTCTCGGGGATGACAGCCAAGGTTGGAAGGGGCAATAGATGCGGGTTGCATTTCTCGGTGTGGCGGCGGGCTTGGTGATGGCAATGGGGGCCGCGGGGGCGCAGGCTCCGGCGCATACGTTTGCGGTGGAGAAGGATCATTTTGTGCTGGACGGCAATCCTTATCAGGTGGTTTCCGGTGAGCTGCACTACGCGCGCATCCCGCGGGAGTACTGGCGGGCACGGCTGAAAATGGCTCGGGCGATGGGGCTGAACACGATTGCGACTTACGTGTTCTGGAATGTTCATGAGCCGCAGCCGGGCAAGTACGACTTCAGCGGGAACCATGACCTGGCGGCGTTTGTGAAGATCGCGCAGGAAGAGGGGCTGCACGTGCTGCTGCGTGCGGGTCCGTACAGCTGCGCGGAGTGGGAGTTCGGGGGCTTCCCGGCGTGGCTGCTGAAAGACCCGAAGATGAGTACTGCGCTGCGGACCAACGACGACGCGTTTATGGTGCCGGCGGAGCGCTGGATGAAGCGGCTCGCGAAGGAGATGGAGCCGCTGCTGATGAAGAACGGCGGGCCGATCATCGCCGTGCAGGTGGAAAACGAGTACGGCAACTTTGGCGGCGATCAGAAGTACATGCAGCACATGCTCGCAATCTTCAAGGAGACACCATTTAGAGACTCGTTTTTGTACACGGTTGACCCTTCGAAGGCGCTGGCGCGAGGGTCGCTGGACGGGATCCCGGCGGGCGTAAATTTCGGGACGGGCCGCGCGGAACAGGGGCTTGCAGCGCTTGCTGCGTTGCGGCCGGGGCAGCCGCTTTTTGCTACGGAGTACTGGCCGGGCTGGTTCGATCTCTGGGGGCATCCGCATGAGACTCGGCCCATCGCGCCGCAGCTTGAAGACCTGAATTACATCCTCGGGCATGGCGCTTCGCTGAACATATACATGTTCCATGGCGGGACAAACTTTGGGCAGATGGCGGGGGCGAGCCAGTCGACGGGGAACTACCGCGGGAACGTGACGAGCTATGACTACGACGCGCCGCTCGATGAGGCGGGGCATCCTACGGCAAAGTTTTTTGCCTATCGTAATGTGATTTTGAAGTACACGCATGAGGCTCCGCTGCCAGTGCCGGAGGTGGCTCCGGTGGTCGCGATTCCGGAGTTTACGCTGGGCTCAGACAGGCCCCTGTGGCCCGCTCTGACCGATGGCAAGAAGGCTGCCAAGCCGATGACGATGGAGCTGATGGATCAGTCGTATGGGTACATCGACTACCGGACGAACCTGGCGACGGCGGCTCATGGGGCGGTGTTGAAGCTGGAAGGAATGCAGGACTTTGCGCTGGTGTATGTGAATGGAAAGCGCGTGGGGACGCTGGACCGGCACTACCATCAGGACTCGTTGACGGTGACCGCGGACAAGGCTGCGCGGCTGGATGTGCTGGTGGAAAATACGGGCCGGTTGAACTCGACCAAGTGGATGCGGCAGGAACGCAAGGGCATGACGGGGGCGACGCTCGACGGGGCGGCGCTGATTGGATGGGAGATATTCTCGCAGCCGATGGACGTGGCGCCAGGGGTTCCGCCGGGGATCAATCGACGCGGTACGGACCATACTTCCACCGCGCCTCAGTTTGAGTTCGGCAGCTTTGATCTGGCGAAGACCGGCGATGCGTTCCTGGATGTGTCGTCGCTGGGCAAGGGGCTCATCTGGATCAACGGGCACGCGCTGGGACGGTTCTGGAACATCGGGCCGCAGAGCACGCTGTACATTCCTGCGCCGTGGTTGAAGCAAGGCAAGAATGACGTCGCCATCCTTGAATTGCTGCTGACAGGCAAGCCGGAGACGCTGGTCGGACGCATGAAGCCTATTCTGGACGGGCCCACTCCGGGATATGAGAATGACCCGGAGCGCAAGAAGAAGGCCGCGGCAGATGCGGAGTTCGGAACAAAGCTGACCAACCCTGCAGATGCCCCGGCGAAGCCCAAGGACTAATGATGAAAAGCAGAAGAAAATTTCCTTTGGGGATAACGACCAAGGTGCTTGGGCTGGCGGCTGTTTGCACTGGGCTTCTGGTGGTTCCCGCGCGGGCGCAGACGGTTGACCAGCTTCGCGCGGGCTTCCTGAATCCGCCGGATGAAGCCAAGCCGATGGTTCGCTGGTGGTGGTTTGGGCCGGCGGTGGTGAAACCGGAAATTCTGCGTGAGCTGCAGCAGATGAAGGCAGACGGTATTGGCGGGGCTGAGCTGGCGTTTGTGTATGCCGAGATGCTCGACGACCCGGCGAAGGACATCAAGAACCTGCCTTTCCTGTCGCCCGAGATGCTGGACGCGGTCAACTATGCGCAGGCCGAAGGGCGCAAGCTGGGGCTGCGTATTGACGTGACGCTGTGCAGCGGCTGGCCTTATGGTGGGCCGGCGATCTCGCTTGCGGAAGCGGCGACGCGGCTGCGAGTGGTGGAGGTGCCGGTGGCTGCAGGGGCAACATCGGTGATGGCACCAAAGCTGGCTGAAGGGGAGTCGCTGATTTCGGCTTCAATGGTGGAGGGTACGCCTAGTCTGCCGCCGGCTCGGCGAAGCACAGGGCCTGTCGCGGCGACGTGGGATCCGGCGACTGCGCAGCCTTTGACGTCGATGACTTTTGCATCTTCCGGTAAGCCTCGGGTGGCGTTGTTTTCTGTGGCGAGCCACACGAAGCAGCAGGTTAAACGTGCGGCCGTGGGCGCGGAAGGCTATGTGCTGGATCCGTTCTCGCATGATGCCGTGGCGACCCATCTGAAGGCCGTCGGCGAGCCTCTGCTGAAGGCGTTTGGAGCCACACCCCCTTATGCGATTTTCTCGGACTCGCTGGAGGCTTATGGTGCGGACTGGACGCCCAGGTTGCCAGAGGAATTCCGCAAGCGTCGCGGGTATGATTTGCTGCCGCACATGGCTGAACTTGCCTCCCCCGGCACCGCAACGCCGGCAATGGAGAAGACGCGGCATGACTACGGCAAGACGCTGACCGAGCTCGTGAACGAGAACTACCTGGTGCAGATTGAGGATTGGGCAAAGGCGCACGGGACGAAGTTCCGCTCGCAGACTTACGGTGAGCCGGCAGTCAGTTTTTCGTCGCAGCGGCTGGTGGATCTGATTGAAGGCGAAGGGCCGCAGTGGCGGGCGTTTTCGACGCTGCGCTGGGCTACCTCTGCCGCGCATGTGTTTGGGCATCAGGTGGCTTCGGGCGAGACCTTTACGTGGCTGCACTCGCCTGTCTTTCGCGCGACGCCGCTCGACATGAAGGCTGAGGCGGATATCGATTTCATCATGGGGGAGAACTCCCTGAGCTTCCATGGCTGGCCGTACTCGGCGCCGGCGGGTGGGGAGCCGGGCTGGTCGCTTTATGCTGCGGCGGTGTTCAACGATCACAACCCGTGGCACCCCGTGATGCCGGCGGTAACGTCGTACATCACTCGTTTGAGCTGGTTGCTACGGCAGGGACAGCCGGCAAATCAGGTGGCGGTTCTGCTCCCGACTGATGATGCCTGGGCGAGCTTTACGCCGGGGAAGGTGACGGTGACCGGGGCGATGTCAAAGCTGATTTCGAAGGAGCTGATGTCGACGATTTTGTCGGCTGGCTACAACGTCGATTTCATCGATGCGGATGCGATTGAAAGTGTTGGGCTGGGAACGCACCAGGTGCTGGTAATCCCACCTACGGAACGTATTCCTGTGAAGACGCTTGCGGCGCTCGCGAGGTTCAAGGCTGCGGGCGGCAAGGTCATCACGGTCGGCAAGACGCCTTCGATGGATGCAGAAGGCCAGCCCTTCCCAGCGACGCGACAGCTCGACTCAGGCGTTGTTGATGTTTCCAGGCTCCCGTCAGTGCTGAATGAAAATGTCACACAGGATCTGATGCTGGCAGATCTAACGCAGCGAGACCAGATCGGATTTGTGCGACGCCGCATGGGTGACTCTGACGTTTACTTTATCGTAAACACGGGCAATACAGCCGTCCACACCACTGCCGTGCTAGCGACGCAAAGCCCCTTCGGCGAGCGGCTGGACCCCGAAACGGGTATGCCGCTGCGTAGTGTTGTCGCGAAACAGGTGCCGGTGGACCTCGCTCCTTACGAGTCCGAACTGCTCCTGTTCGGCAGCTTCAAGGGAGCGCCGGGTGGCTCTGGAAATAGAGCGAAGCTGCAAATGGCAGACCTGAGCGGAGGCTGGAATTTGAGCTTTACCGGCAGCGGCAAGTCAGTGCAGCAAGCGGTGCTGAAGGATTGGGGAACCGACCCCGGCACGCTGCATTACTCTGGTGAGGTAGTTTATTCGCGTGATTTCCAGGTAGCTTCTTCGACTACCCTGCCGACGTTCCTGCAAGTGGAGGGGGGAGCAGCGCTGCCGGGTGACCCGAGCGTGCCGCAGGAGTTTGTACCGCGGCCTGTGGGAGGAATGCCGAACCCGCTCGTGACCGGCGTTGGGCCTGGGATGCATGCCTACTATGACCCGCCAATACGCGAGGCTGCGTTGGTCTATATCAACGGTCAGGCGGCCGGGGCGTTGTGGCATCCACCTTACCGGCTGGATGTGTCGAAGCTGCTGAAGCCTGGCTTGAACCACATAGAGATCAAGGTTTACAACACGGCTTTGAATGCGTGGTCGGCGCTGCCGCCGCGGGACTATGGGCCACTGAAAGCCAAGTATGGCGACCGGTTCCAGATGCAGGATCTGGATCGAGTGAAGCCCCTGCCTTCCGGGATTCTGGGAACGATCAAGCTGGTACAGGAGCGTGATTAGTGGGAGTTCTAAAAGCAACCGCAGGTTCCTTCGCTGCGCCACGGAATGACAACAAAAAGGCGCCGCGTCGCATGGGTCGGCGAACATGGCTTGCCTTAGGGGTGCTTCTCAGTTCGTCAGTGGCGCGTGCTGCTACCTTCTCTGCCGGGAACTACGGCGCGAAGGCGGATGGCACCACGATGAACACCGTCGCCATTCAGAAGACGATAGATGCCGCGGCTGAAACTGGCGGGGTAGTTACGCTGCCTGCGGGAACATATCTGACCGGTTCTATCTTCGTGAAGTCTGGCGTGACGTTGAAGCTGGACAAGGGTGTCACGCTGCTGGGCTCGCAGGACATTAAGGACTATCCAATGATGCCGACGCGCATCGCCGGCATCGAGATGACGTGGCCGGCTGCGCTGGTGAATGTGTACAAGCAGGACCATGCGGAGATCACGGGCGAAGGCACAATCGATGGTGATGGCAAGGTGTTTTGGGACTCGTACTGGACGCTGCGCAAGGTGTATGAACCCAAGGGTCTGCGCTGGGCGAGCGACTATGACGCGCGCCGGCCACGGCTGGTGCAGGTCTTCGACTCGCATGATGTGAAGGTGGGCGGTGGGTTGTTGCTGCGGCGCTCGGGCTTTTGGACGCTGCATCTTTGCTACTCGGACAAGGTGACGGTGGATGGGCTGACGATCCGTAACAACGAGGGTGGGCGTGGGCCTTCCACCGACGGGATCGACATTGATTCATCGACGCATATCCTGGTGCAGCACGCGGATATCGCGGTCAATGATGATGCACTTTGTCTGAAGGCCGGCCGCGATTCAGACGGGCTGCGCGTCGCGCGGCCAACCACCGATGTGGTGCTGCGCGATAACATCGTGCGCGATGGTGCGGCGGGCGTGACGTTTGGCTCGGAGACCTCGGGCGGCTTCCGCAATATCGAGGCCTACAACATCAAAGTCATCGAGCATGTGCCGGTCGGCATCCTGTTCAAGTCCGCGCACACACGTGGTGGCTTTGCGGAAAACGTTAACCTGCATGACTTCACAATGGTCAATATTCCAGTCGTGATGCGGGTGACGATGAACTGGAATCCCAGCTACAGCTACGCGGAAATACCTGTGGGTGAGAAGGACTACCCGGCGTACTGGAAGGTGCTCGCAACGCATGTGCCGGATGAGCAGGGCAGGGCGCATGTGCATGATGTGCACATCTGGAACATCACGGCGACGGGCGCGAAGACGGGCTTTGAAGTGGACGCTTACAAAGAGGCTTTGCTCGAGCGTTTCCAGTTCGATCACTTGAAGATTGAGGCGAAGACCGCAGGCCATATCGCGGATGCAAAAGACTGGAAATTCTCTGACGATATGCTTACTTTTGCTGATGGCTCAACCGTGACGCAGATGGATGACGTGAACATTACCGGGCTGGCTACGGGGCATCCGAAGGCGTTGATTGCGGATGATCCGGCGAAGAAGAGCACGAAGGAACAGGACAAGAATTAGCTAGATGTTTTACGGATTCAGTACGACTAAGAGGATGCTACTTTGAACAGAATTGCTCTAGCTCTGATGATTGCCAGTTTGACCGCTACCGCCGCGGCGCAACAGTACCCGCAGCCCACGGCCGCGCAGCTACCCGGAATTACCAAGGACAATGCGCGCCATTTTGGCTCGGCGCCCGAGGATGGTGGGCCTATGGCGAAGGACCTCTCGGCGGCGCTTACGGCGAAGGATATCGACAAGGCGGTGAAGAAGGTTGCGGACTGGCAATTGAAAGAGTCCGAGCCTTATTTCGATCGCATCTGGACATGGTCCGTGCTGTACACCGGCTTCATGGCGGCGAGCGCTTCCACCGGCGATCCGAAGTACAAGAATGCCATGATGGGCATGGGGCGCAAATACAATTTCGAGCTCCGCAACCGGCTGCCGAACGCTGACGATCAGTCGGTTGGTTCGACCTATCTTGACCTCTACTTTTCGCAGCCGGTTGCCGAGCAGGACCAGAAGCTGGTGCTGCCGACCAAGGCCGATCTAGACGCCGTGGAGCCGCTGAAGACGCTTGCGCACGACGAGACGAAGATCCCGTGGTGGTGGTGCGATGCACTCTTTATGGCGCCTGCGGTGTGGGCTGAGATGGGACGCGAGACCGGCGATCCGAAGTATGTCTCGTACCTGAATACGCAGTGGCACCAGACCTATGATCTGCTGTGGGACAAGGATGAGCACCTCTACGCTCGCGATGCGACTTACAAGGATAAGCGCGAGGCGAATGGGAAGAAGATCTTCTGGTCTCGTGGCGAGGGATGGGTACTAGGTGGGTTGGCACGCGTGCTGGAGCAGCTACCGGCTGCCGATCCGGCTCGCGCTTTCTACGTTCAGAACATGCAGGAGATGTCGGCGCGTGTGGCTGAGCTGCAGGACGCGAAAACCGGGCTTTGGCATGCGGGTTTGCTTGACCCGGGAACGTATCCGCTCGATGAGGTTTCGGGGTCGGCGTTGTTCGTTTATGGCATGGCTTACGGGGTCAACCACGGGTACCTTGACCGCGCCAAGTATGAGCCGATCATAGCGCGCGCGTGGAAGGGCATTCTGGGTCATGTGTATGCCGATGGGCGACTTGGCTGCATCCAGCAGACAGGGCCGGAGCCGGCGTTCTACTATCCAACGTCGAGCTACACCTATGGCGTCGGCGGCTTTTTGCTGGCGGGGGCGGAGCTGAAGACGATGGCCGCATCGCCAAAGCATGCCGTCAAAGCGGGAAATAGTGGAAGGGGTGTCCGATGAAGGCAATGATTCTGGCTCTATCGTTTTGCATGTCCGCGGCTGTGCTTGCGCAGGTGCAGCCCGCGCAGACACCTAGCCCAACCGATCCTTCCGCGCACGCCAGGCTCAACCTGCCGGTGCCGGCAAACCCCAAGCTTCCAACGTTGTGGCTCGTCGGCGACTCCACTGTGCGCAACGGCAAGGGTGATGGAGGCCAGGGCCAGTGGGGTTGGGGCGAGCCTTTGGTGGCCTTCTTTGACCCGCACAAGATCAACGTGGTAAACCGTGCGATCGGTGGCCGCTCGTCGCGGTCTTACCTGTATGAAGGCCAGTGGACGGACGTACTCAAGATGATCAAGCCGGGCGACGTGGTGCTCTTTCAATGGGGCCACAACGATGGTGGCGACCCCGCCGATCCAGCCCGTGCGCGCGCCTCGCTGCCGGGCGTGGGGGAGGAGACGAAGGAGATTGAAAACCCCATCCTGCACTCGCATGAGACGGTGCATACGTACGGCTGGTATTTAACGAAGTATGTCGAGAGTGCGAAAGCTGCCGGGGCAACGCCGATCATGTGCTCGCTGATTCCGCGGAAGGGCTTCAAGGATGGCAAGGCGATCCGCAACAAGGACAGCTACGCGGGTTGGGCCGAGCAGGTGGCAACCAAGGAGCACATTGGGTTCATCGACTTAAACGAGATGATCGCCGCGCAGTACGACGTGCTGGGGCCGGAAAAGGTGGAGGTACTGTTCGCCGATCCGCATACGCATACGTCGCTTGCCGGGGCGGAAATCAACGCGGCAACAGTGGTGCGTGGCTTGAAGATGCTGCCGAAGGATCCGGTCGCGGGCGACTTTTCAGCAAAGGGTGAAGCCGTTACACCCTGAGCGGTCAACGGGCTTTTGCGTTGCCTTCAGTCGAGATGGAAGACTTCTTCAATCGCGGCCATACTCTCGTCCGGGCCAGCTTCGAGTTCCGCAAAAAACGGCGCCATTTCAAGCTGCCAGCGCGCGTTCACTTCGAGCCCCCGCATGGCGGCCTTGGCGTCGTCAAAGTCGTCTGTCAGCAGGTAGCCAATCAGCAAACCATCCGCCCGCAAAAACAGCGAGTAGTCGTGCCAGCCAGCATCAGACAGGGCCTGGCGCATCTCCGGCCACACTTCCCGGTGGCGGGCCTTGTACTCGTCCAGCCGGTCCGGGCGCACGTTCAGGGTGAAACAGATTCGATTCATGCGCTACATCCCCTGCGAGGCTTTGTAGTTGCCATAGCCGACAATGACGGTGGAGCCAATCAGCAGCACGAGGCCCGCCGTGACCAGCAGCTTCGTACGCATGGTCGTGCCCTTCCATTCCTTGAGCGCAATTCCCCACAGTGTGGCGAAGATGATGATCGACGCCATATGCAGCGTCCAGCCAGAAAAGCCGTACTGACCCATACGCGTCTGGCCCATGGAGTAGAAGAAGAACTGAAAGTACCAGATGACGCCGGCCAGGGCAGCGAAAAGATAGTTCAAGACCAGCGTGGAGCCGGAAAGTTTCTCGCTGTATTGCGGGTCTGCCGGGTCAAAATCGGCCATGGTGTTGCCGGTAAGCGGCGCGCCGCGCATCGGGTTGATGCCGGGTTCACCAATGAATTGCTTTGCGGAACCGTTCCTGATAATCAGAATCACCGACCAGACAAAGTTGGTGATGAAGCCACCCCAAAGCACCACGATGAGTATCGGCAGGTCCTGCCACAGATCCGATCGCCCGCCCGCGGCAAGTTGAGCCTTGGCGATATCGCCGATCGGCTTGCCGGCATCAAGCCCGAAAGCAAAAAAGCTGCTCATGAACCCCGCAAGCACTGCAATCGAGACGCCCTTTGAGAAGTTGAAGTCCGATTCACCGGCTTCTACCTTCTCTTCCGGTGTTGTTTCGCGGTCTTTCGAAACTCCAGCCGCGCCGTTCACCGCAACGCCCAGAACACACACGACTACCCCGGTCAGGATGATCAGTCCGGAATGTGAGTGCAGGATAGTCCCAAACTGACCGTGGGCGATAGGCGGCACCACTGTTCCAAACGCAGCACAAAGACCCAGCGCGATTGCATATCCCAGCGCGATTCCCAGGTACCGGATGGCCAGCCCAAACGTAAGCCCGCCCACGCCCCACAGAAGACCAAACAAAAGCGCGTAAGAGACGTGGGTAGGGTCTTGCCGATACGCCTGGTGGAGGATCTGAAACAGGTGCGGCACCAGCAGGCCTGCCAGCACCAGCGGCGCTACAATCCATGCGGCGAAGCCCTGGATGAGCCAGTAAATTTCCCACGACCAGCGCTTGATTCCGCGAAACGGAATGAAGTTGGTGGCAGACGCAAAGCCGCCAATCCAGTGGTAGATAACGCCGAGTAGCGGATTTGCACCCATGTGGTCGTACTCCGTGAATCTGAAGGTTGGTTAGCGCAGCCCATCATACGCGACCGCGATTGCGGATGTGAAATTTAGTCTGTAATGAATCGGCCCACAAGTACGATCGCGAAGGCGCTGAGTTGAAGGCTATCAATCTACGAAAATTTGTTTTGACAAGGTGGCGGTCCATGATGCATCGTAGACGGCATAATCCAATAGAGATAATGTTTACGCTCTAGTTTAATTTTGAGGTTGCTCCCTTTGAATAACTCGTCCTTCACCCCTTCGAACTCGAGCCATGACCGCGTCTTCGCATCGCTCGATAGCTTCCGCATTGAGCTTCCGTCGTGGGGTTTTGCGAACACGGGCACCCGCTTCGGAAAGTTTGTGCAGCCAGCTGCGGCAACCACGATTGAAGAGAAATTTGCCGACGCCTCGCAAGTAAACAAGCTTACCGGCTGCGCACCCACCGTCGCGCTGCATGTGCTTTGGGATTTGCCTGGCGGCGTTGCGGATGTTGCAAAGATCAAGTCGTTGGAAGCAAAGTACGGCGTGAAGAGCGGATCCATCAATCCGAATCTGTTCCAGGATCAGGATTACAAGTACGGCAGCATCTGCAACCCTTCGGCCGAAATCCGCAAGGTGGCGCTCGACCACCTGCTCGACTCCGTGCAGATCGGCCGCGAACTCGGCTCGAAAGACGTCTCCATCTGGGTGGCCGATGGGTCGAACTACCCGGGCACGCAGAACATGCGCAAGCGCGTGGGTTACATGGAGGAAGTTTTCAACACAATGCACTCGGCGCTTGGCGACGACCAGCGCATGCTGATCGAGTACAAGCCCTTTGAGCCGGCTTTTTACCACACCGACATCGCGGATTGGGGCATGTCGCTTGAGCTGGCCCGCCGCGCCGGCCCCAAGGCCTGCGTGCTGGTCGATACCGGACACCACTATCAAGGCACCAACATTGAGCAGATTGTTGCATGGCTGCTGCACCTGGGAGCGCTGGGTGGCTTCCACTTCAATGACCGCAAGTACGCTGACGATGACCTCACCCTTGGTTCAATCGACCCCTACCAGGTCTTCCGCATCTTTCATGAAATCCTTTCAACGCCCGAGGCTGACCGTGCCAACGTGGCCTTCATGATCGATCAAAGCCACAACCTGAAGGGCAAGCTGGAGGCCATGATCCAGACTGTGTGCACCGCGCAGGAACTCTACGCACGCGCCGCGCTGATCGATCAGGAAGCACTGGCCGGCCTGCAGGAATCATGCTCGCTGGTGGAGGCGGAAGAAGTGTTCCGCAACGCCTTCTGGCAGGATGTTCGCCCCATGGTTCGTGCCTGGCGTGAAGCCCGCGGCCTGCACCCGGAGCCCTTGGCAGCCTTGAAGGCCAGCGGCTATATGGAAAAAATCACGGCTGAGCGTGCTGCAGGAGCCGCCAACGCCGTTTCAAGCTACGCCTGAGCGGCATCAGCAGGTGCAATTTCAGGAAGCCATAGTTCTCATTCGAAACTATTGGCTTCCTGAATTCCGTATTTGGTCCCATACTGAAAGCACGGAAGTACCGATCTCAACCCAAGAGGCGTGCTGTGGCCACCCATCAGAGTCAGACCAGAAACAAGAGCAGCAAGCTCCTCTACCTGATTCCGGTGCTCACCAAAGCGCTCGATATCCTAGAGCTTCTTCAGGCTGCCAAGCAGCCCATGTCGCTCGAACAGATCCATCGCGAAACGCGCATTTCAAAGACCACCGTTTATCGCGTGCTCAAGAGCTTTGTGCATCGCGGCTACCTGGTGCAGGGGCCGGATGGCCTTTATCGACAGGTGGTTCGCACCAAAAAACTGCGCTTTGGTTATGGCTCACAATCGAGCGATATGCCTTTCTCGGTCGAGGTGACGGAAAGCCTGAAGGATGCGGCTGCACAGCTGGGCGTTGACCTGCTGGTGCTGGACAATCGCTACGACGCGCAGACCGCGCTTGAGAACGCAGAAGAGTTCGTGCGGGCCCGCGTTGACTTGGTAATCGAGTTCCAGGTCGAGCAGGAGATCGCGCCTATGATCGCGGACAAGATCGCCGCCGCCGGCATTCCGCTGATTGCGATCGATATTCCGCATCCACATGCCACTTTTTTTGGCGTCGACAACTATCGTGTCGGGATAGAAGCCGGCGAAACCCTTGCCGGCCACGCGCTCGATCACTGGGAAGGCAAGGTGAACTGGGTCATCGGGCTCGACCTGCCGGAGGCCGGACACCTGGTGCAAAGCCGCATCACGGGCGCGTTTGAAGGGGTCAAGAGCAAGATCCCGGACCTTCCGGTGGAATGTTTCGTACGCATCGATGGCCGCGGGTTTCGCGACCTGAGCCACAAGCTCATTTCTGACTTCCTGCAACGTCATCCGCGCGATAAAAACATCCTCATCGCGGCCGCAACCGACACCAGCGCCCTGGGCGCGCTGGACGCGGTGCGGGAACAAAAGCGAGAGAAGCACGTTGTCATAGTGGGCCAGGATTGCATTCCGGAAGCGCTCAAAGAGATCGCCAGTGAGCGCTCTGCGTTCCTCGGTTCCGTCTCGCATGAAACCAGTTCCTACGGACCCAGCCTGTTGCACCTGGGCCTGGCTTTGTTGCGGGGACAGACCGTCGCGCCCTATAACTATGTCGCGCATAAAGTCATGACGCGGGAGTCGCTGCTGGAGAAGTCGGCATAATTCCGATACGGAATTGTTGCTGTATTGGCGGCCACGCGGATATGATGGACGGGTTTGGTTTGAAGCTCAAGCTTGGGAATGAGGATGACGATGGCTGCACTGAAGTTTCTAGAAGATCGCTGGGATGAGGCCGTGGCCTCGAAACTGGATGCACCGGAGCTGCTCCGCTATCGCTCCAACCTGCTGGGCTCAGACCTGCGCCTGACGAATTTCGGCGGCGGCAACACCAGCTCCAAGCTGGATATGATCGACCCGCTTACGGCCCAGTCGACCAGGGTTTTGTGGGTGAAGGGTTCGGGCGGCGACCTCGGCTCCATCAAGCGCGCCGGCTTTGCGACGCTCTACATGGACAAGCTGCTCGCGCTTGAAAAGGCCTACCAGGGCGTTGAACTTGAAGACAACATGGTAGAAATGTACCCCCTTGCGACCTTCGGCAACAACCCCGTTGCGTCGTCGATCGATACGCCGCTGCACGGTTTCCTGCCTTTCGCGCATGTCGATCACCTGCACCCGGACTGGGGCATTGCGCTGGCCGCAAGCTCCAACGGCAAGATCAAGATGGAAGAGTTCAACAAGGAATTCGGCCACAAGCTGGCGTGGCTCCCGTGGCAGCGTCCTGGCTTTGAGCTCGGCATGATGCTGCGCAAGATCGTTCAGGACACCCCCGGTTGCGATGGCGTCGTGCTGGGTGGCCACGGGCTGTTTACGTGGGGCGATACGCAGCGCGAAAGCTACCTGAACACCGTCACAATCATCGACCAGATCGGCCAGTTCATTGCGCGCCACGCTGCCGTTGAAGGGCACCAGGCGTTCGGTGGTCAGATCGGCAAGTCGCATGAGAACCGAGCGCAGCTTGCGGCAGAAATCATGCCACGCATCCGTGGCGCGGTCTCGCGTAAGCAGCGCTGGATCGGCTCTTTTAGCGACCTGCCGCAGGTGCTCGATTTTGTAAACTCCGCGCATGCCGCACAGCTTGCCAACCTGGGCACCAGCTGCCCGGACCACTTTATCCGCACCAAGATTCGCCCCATGTTCCTTCGCGATGGCTCGCAGTCTGACATCGATGGCGCGCTTGAAAGCTATCGCGCCGACTACGCGCAGTACTACTCCAGGCATGCCGTTGCGGACTCGCCCGCGATCCGTGACGCGAGTCCGACGGTCGTCCTCGTCCCAGGCGTCGGCATGTTCAGCTTCGGGAAGAACAAAACAGAAGCGCGCATTACCGGCGAGTTCTACATCAACGCCATCGGAGTCATGCAGGGCGCAGGGGCTTTGGGCGCAAACAAGAATTGCGGCGAGATCCCGCAGGCTGGCCCCGCCGCCGCCGCCGGTGAATTCAACGCGCACGCAAACTATGTCGCGCTGCCGCCTTCAGAGGCCTTCCGGATTGAGTACTGGAAGCTTGAAGAAGCAAAGATCCGCCGCCAGCCGCCGGAGAAGGAACTGTCTCGCCGCATCGCGTTGATCGTTGGCGGAGGTTCCGGCATCGGCCGTGAAGTGGCGCTGTTGGCCGCGGAGCGTGGCGCACACATCGTCGTTGCAGACCGCGACACCGCTGGCGCCGAAGCGGTCGCCTCGGAAGTGGCCAGGATCAGCGGCAAGGAAAGCGTCGCATTCACGGCAATCGACATCACCAAGCGCGACCATGTGAAGGCTGCCCTTGACGCGACCGTCAAGGCTTTTGGCGGCTGCGACATCCTGATCAACACCGCCGCCATGTTCCCCTCGGCCCCGGACGGCATCATCACGGACGCCATGTGGGCCGTCACGTTGAACGTCAACGTAACCGCCAATTACATCCTCGCCGATGAAGCCGACAAGCTCTTCAAGGCGCAGGATCTACCCGTCACCATGGTGCTGACGAGCTCCGCCAACGCAGTCGTCGCCAAGAAGGGAAGCGAGGCCTACGACGTATCCAAGGCTGCGCTCTCGCACCTGGTCCGTGAGCTTGCAATCACGCTCGCCCCACGCGTCCGCGTCAACGGCATTTCGCCCGCGACCGTCGTCAAGGGCTCGACGATGTTCCCGCGCGACCGCGTCATTGCCTCGCTGAAGAAGTACGAGATCCCGTTCAACGAGACGGGTTCCGACGACGATCTTCGCAACGCCCTCGCGAAGTTCTACGCTAAGCGCACGCTGACGCACATCCCCATTGACCCGAAGGACTGCGCGGAGGCGATCATGTTCCTCGCCGGCCCGCGCACGCCCTGCACCACGGGGCACCTGATCCCGGTCGATGGCGGCCTGGTTGAGGCCTACCTCCGTTGATTGCGCCACCCACCACAAAGGCTCTCGTCGCCGTCGATCTCGGCGCCGAGAGCTGCCGTGTCTCGCTGCTGCGCTGGCACGGCGGGTTTCCGCACATCACGCTGGTGCATCGTTTTGCTAACGCTCCGGTGCGCCTGCCCAACCAGAACGGCGAGCAGCTCCACTGGTCGCTGGACACCATCGTCGGCGGGGTTGATGAAGGCCTGCGCCAATGTGCGGCTCTCGCGACCGAAGGCATCGCCGCGATCGCGGTCGATGGTTGGGCCGTCGATTACGTCCGGCTCGACGCAGCGGGCAGACCCTATGGCGACCCCTTCTGCTACCGCGATATGCGCACGATTGCCGCGGAAGAAGAGCTTCATGCCAGCATTTCGGCGGAGCGCCTGCGCGAAATCACCGCCATCTCGCCCATGCGGATCAACACCTTGTACCAGCGCGTCGCCGACCGGCAGGCCGGTCTGCCGTGTGAAGGCGGCTGGCTCAATCTGCCGGAGTACCTGCTTTTTCGCCTTGGCGGCAAGGCCGTTTCAGAGCAATCCATGGCGGCGCACTCGCAGATGATCGACGCCGCCACGCGCAACTGGTCGAGCGAGATTGCAGAAGCAGCAAAGCTTGGACCTGCCCCAACGCTGGTTGAGCCTGGCACGGATCTTGGCGAAATCAGCGGTGAATTTGCTGATCTGCCTGCCTTCAAGGGTGCTCGCCTGATCGCGCCTGCATGCCACGATACAGCCTCCGCTATCGCTGGCATACCAGCTCTTGGCGACGACTGGGCCTATCTCAGCTCCGGCACCTGGTCGCTCGTCGGCACGCTTGCGGACCTGCCCGTGACCACCGCGGAAGCTGCCGCAGAGGGCTTCACGAACCTCGCCGCTGCTGGCGGATTCACCTGCTTCCACGTCAACGTCAACGGCATGTGGATGCTCAGCCAATGCATGGAGCAGTGGAAGTCGCAGAAAGCATGGAGCATCGAAGATCTAGTCGCCTCCGCCGCCGCGCTGCCTGCGCCCGCCGCATTGTTGAACGTTGACGCACCCGACCTGCTGCTGCCCGGCCACATGATGGGTCGCATGAACGCGCAGCTTACAGCCGCCGGCCATGCTGCACTTTCAACCAACGCGGCCGACGCTCCAGCGTTCGCGTCACTCATTTTTCACTCGCTCGCCGCGCGATACCACCAGGTTCTCGGCGCCATCGCAGCCCACACCGGCAAGCAGCTTAAGCGGATCTACATCGTTGGTGGTGGCAGCAAGAATGAGTATTTGAACGGGCTTATCGCGCAGGTGACTGGGCTTCAGGTACATCGCGGCTCGTCTGAAAGCTCGACCATCGGCAACTTCGCCCTGCAGCTAGCCGTGCTGGAAGGCCACACCGGACCCGCAGCTGATGTCGTCCACCGCTGGGCAACGTCGCTCAAAGACGCCTACGCCTAGCTCCGCCGTCGACCAGACTGCCCAATCCCTTTTTGGAAAATTACCAGCGACAGGCGTCTTCTCCGGATGCTATGGTTCTCCCGTTCCTGTCGCAGAACATCTTCAATAAGGAAACTTCATGTCGTCACTCCGGTCCCGCTGCGTCTCCACCCTCCTGGCTCTCGGTTTAGCTTGCTTTGCTGGCTGCAGCGCGGGTGACTTCGGCCTCGGCCGGCCCACGACCCCGACGACCCCGATGCAGCCGGTCCCGGGCGCGACCATCAGCCCCGCCTCGTTGTCCTTCGCGGGCCTGACCGGCACCAGCAGCGCAGTGCAGAACGCGACTCTTACAAATTCCGGCACCGCCTCCCTGACCATTAACAGCATCTCGCTCAGCGGCGCGGGGGCGTCGGCGTTCTCGCTCGCAAATACCTGCCCAGGCACGCTCGCAGCGGGGGCAAGCTGCACCGTCGGCGTCACCTACAGCCCGGTTACCGCGGGGCCCTCTACAGCCACGCTTTCGGTAAACGATAACGCGGCCAACTCGCCGCAGACCGTCGCGCTCAGCGGATCAGCGACGCTCGCCACGCCGGCCGTCTCGCTCAGCGTCAGCACGCTCAACTTCGCGCAAGTCGTGGGCGGCACCAGCCCAGTCCAGACCGCGACCGTAACCAATACCGGCAACGCCACACTGAACATTGGCGGCATCATGCTGGGCGGCGCCAACCCCAGCGTCTACAACCAGACCACCACCTGTGGCGCGACGCTCGCGCCCGCAGCCACCTGCGCAGTCTCGGTCAGCTTCAGCCCCACCGTCGCGGGCTCACTGCCGGCAGAAGCAGACCTGATGGACGACGCCGCAAACTCTCCGCAACAACTGTTCCTGACCGGCACCGGCATGGCCTCGGCCGTCACGCTTTCGAGCGGCTCGCTCAATTTCACCCAGCCTGCAGGCGCAAGCAGCGCGCCGCAAAGCATCACGCTGACCAACTCCGGCACGGCCTCACTGACCTCCGTAGCGGTGTCTGTCACCGGTGCCAACGCCAGCGCTTTCGCTCAGGGCAACAACTGCCCCGCGACCCTTACGGCCGGCGCCGCCTGCACCATCAACGTCACATTTACGCCTGCCGCCGCCAATTCCTACGCGGCTGTGTTGAACATCATGGATAACGCTACCAACTCCCCGCAGACAGCCTCGCTGACCGGAACGGGCACTGCGCCGGCGGTTGCGCTCAGCAGCACGTCACTCAGCTTTACGCAGAATGCGGGGACCACCAGCTCGCCGCAGGCCGTCAGTCTGACCAACTCCGGAAGCGCGCCGTTGACGATCATGAGCATCAGCGTCACGGGCACCAACGCCGCGTCGTTCGCGCAGACCAATAACTGCGGCACCACGCTCGCCGCAGGTGCCAACTGCAATCTCGCCATCACCTTTTCGCCGGCCACCGCAGGTCCCTATTCCGCTGCAGTAAACATCGCCGATAACGCCAACGGCCCCCAATCGATCAGCCTTTCCGGCACGGGCAAGGCGGTCAACAACACGGCGCCAGCCATCACGCTCACGCCGGCCGTGCTCTCCTTTACCGCGCTTGCGGAAACCACCACCACACCACAAACCGTGACCTTGACGAATAGCGGTACCGCGACCCTCAACCTCACGTCCCTGACGCTCACCGGCACCAACGCCGTCGCGTATACGCAGACCAACAACTGCGGCGCCAGCGTCGCGCCTCTGGCTTCCTGCACGCTGACATTTACCTTCACGCCCAGCATCGCCGCGTCCTTTTCTGCCGCACTTGCGATCACGAGCAACGCGCCTGCAGCCTCGCTCCCGTTGAACGGCACCGGCACGGGCTTGCTCACCATCAACACCAGCGTCAGCACGGATTGGAAGATATCAAACGGCGCCATCAACCTGGACTTCAACCCCAACACCGGCAACATCTTCAGCGTGCATCTGGTTGGCTTTCCAGATGAGCTCGTCGACGTGTACACCACCAGTGCCGGCCAGCCACGCGGGCTGTACTCGGGCAATGTCGGCGACGGCGCCGGGCCCGTCACCTTCGGCTACACGCAGAACGGCAACACCTTCATCGACTTCTGGTCCAGGATCGGCTCAAGCTCCACCAACTTTGCGTCAGAGGCCCAGCACTACATCATCACGGCCAACGACACAGGCTTCCACGGCTACTACGTCCTCGATCACTCAGCCACTGACATTGCCGGCAGCCTGGGCCAGCAGCAGTACATCTTCCGCGTCAACACCTCCCTGTTCGACACCATGTACCTCAACGATTCCGGCCTGCAAAACCTCGGCCCCGTTTCCGTCCAGCTACCCACCACCACTGTCACCGGCAGCACTGACCCGGGCCGCCAGGTGCAGAACGCCTGCGTCGATATCAGCGGACTTGCCGTACCGCCAAGCTGGACGCGCAAATTCGCCACCAAGTATGACTTCTCCAGCTACGAGTATCTGCATAAAGCCCACGGGCTTTACGGCACAAAGTACGGCTCCTGGGCAGTCTTCCCGTCGCAGGAAAACATGATCGGCGGCCCCAGCAAACAGGACCTCATCTTCACGGAAAACATTGTCATCGTGGAGTCGCTCTCGAGCCACTACATCCTCAACATCGGCTGGACTCAGCCGCAGGGCACCGCCGCCACCAAGCTTTTCGGCCCGGCCTATTTCCACTTCAATGCCGTCAGCGCCGCGCTGCCGACACCCGCGGCAATGTTTGCGGAATCGCAGCGCTTTGTCCCCGCATTCAACTTCCTGTACGACAATGAGCCGCTACTGCTCTCGCTTGGCCACATAGCCTCAAGCGCGCGTGGAACCGTGGCGCCAACGATCAACAACGGTGGCTCGCCTACGACCAACACTGCGTGGACCACGCTCGGCGACAACACCACCAACTACCAGCAGACCACCTATGGCCGGCAGTACTTCGTCAACAACAACGCAACCGGCACCACGCCGCTCACGGGCGTCGTCCCCGGCAACTATCGCCTGTCGCACTACGTGCTGGGCCAGTGGGGCGAAATCCGCGCGGACAACATCGCCGTCACTGCTAACCAGACGACCAAAGTCCCGCTGAACTTCACGCCGGAAAACTTTGGCCCCGCGGCTCCGGTCTGGACGATCGGCACGCCGGACCGCAGCGCGCATGAGTTCCTGCACGGCCATGACGCGGCCGGCAACGATCTGCGCAACTACCAGGGTTCCTATAACTACTGGGCAGACTTTGCCGCCAACAAGGGCACGCAGGTTTTCTACGCAACCGCAGTCGGCTCAACGCCGCAAACAACAGACCTGACGCAGCTCAACTATGTGCAGTGGGGCCTCTTCAACCCCGGCCTGTTCGCCGGCATTTACAACGCCTCAGACGACACAACCGATGGCTACAAGTACATCGTCCCGGCCTACGTGGGCGATCCCTCTACCGTCAAAGTGCCGCCAACCACCATCCACTTCACGACCACCGCGGCCCAGCAAGCGCAGGGTAGATACGCCACCTTATCTGTTGGCATCGCATCAGCGGAAGCCAGCGTCATCGCCACGCTCAACGGGCACCAACTCATCTACCACTATGTCAATGCATCAGACGCCATGGTGCGCAGCGGCCTCTCCGGCTTTTATCAATGGGGCGCGCTGCAGTTTGATACCACGTCGCTCAGCGCACCCGGCCAGGACAATATCCTGACCTTGTCCGTCAGCCAGAACTCGGGCGTGATGCTCGACGCGTTACGCCTCGAAATCACACCCAACACAGCCGACCCCGCAGTCACCGGCTGGAACGACTATGGCTACGCCTACGGCAGCACGTACAAGTATCAAAACGATGCGCTGCCGAACAACGGCAAGTAGTCCTCGCTTGTGCAGTGCGTGCAACAAAGAGACTAGCTCTTTAGCGCGCACACACAAACTGTCAAGGCGCTTGTTCAGCGCACGGCTTCAGCCGTGCGATACCTGCCGACCACCAGGTTCGGCTTTAGCCGCTGAAGAACGTTTCGCCTGAGTGAGCGAAAGCATCTCTAGCGGCCAAAGCCTTGCGACTACAAGAACGTCAAAAGGACCGCGTCGCCGATTGCGCTTTCGCTGCCACTGCAGTCAAAGTTGTAGTGCCAGCCTTTAGCCCAGACGCATTCGCCGTCAGCGTGATCAAACCCTCACTCCCAGTTGCCCGCACCATCAGCACAGCCCGCCCTTGAAAGGTTTTGCGAGCGGGAATATTGAACGCATCATGATCCGCATTATTTGCGTTGTCGACGGCGACCAACACCCCCGGCCCTGAAATCGTAAAGTGCAACTGCGTCCCAGATTCCGGCACCAGCGTGCCATTCTCATCGCGCAGCGTAGCAGTCACAAACACCAGATCGGACCACGCACTGGTCACCGTTGCGCGCTCCGCAGTGAGTTGCAAAGACACAGCTTTGCCCGCAGTCCGCAGCTCATCGCGACTTACTTCCTTGCCGCCGTTGTACCCCACAGCCACCAGCGTGCCTGCTGCAAACGGCACCTTGTATACGATCGGACTAGCATCCGCATGCAGCTTCTGCCGGCCCAACGAAACGCCGTTCAGCATCAGCTCCGCCTCCTCACAGTTCGTATAAACCTCCACCGCTTCATCATGCGGCCCCATGTTCGCCGGGCTCCAGTCGGCGTAGACGCTCTGCTGAAACCGCTTCGGCGCGGCCTCATAGCCTGGGTCTACGTTCAGCTTTTCGCCCTGCGCCACTCGCCGGGCGGCATGGATGTTCGGCGTTGTAAGCCACCACGATTCGCGCTCATAGCCCCGCGCCCGCGGGTACGCCGTGCGGTCCACCAGCCCGGAGCCGTTGGCAAAGACAGGCCAGCCGCCGGCCTCTCCAGCCTCCCCCAGGTAGTCGACGCCGGTCCACAAGAACTGCCCGGAATACGCCGGATGATCGCGCATCGCAAGCCAGATCGCGCGGTCCGGCCCATTCTCCGTACCAACAATCTTGCGCGTCGGCTTGGCATCATGCGCGGCCAGCAGTTCGCTTTCACGATAGTTTTGCCCCACCACATCGAGCAGGTCGGCCAGGCCATTGTCGTAGTCATGGCTCACATTGGGCCGGAACAAAGCCTGCGTCACTGGCCGCGTCGCATCGTTGTCGTGGAAGGTTTTCACCATCGTCGTCAGGATCTTGTTGGCGAGCGCCGCGTTCGGCGTGTCGTGAATTTCATTGCCCGCCGACCACAAAATGATGCTCGGATGATTGCGGTCGCGCATCACCGTATCGCGCGTATCCCGCACCGCCCACTCCTGAAAGTAGAGGTGGTAGTCGTACTTGTTTTTCGCCACCGTCCACTGGTCGAACATCTCTTCCATCACCAGCATTCCAAGCCGGTCGCATAGATTGAGAAACGCAGGCGAAACCGGATTATGCGCCGTACGAATCGCATTCACGCCCAGCGCCTTCAGCGCCAGCAAGCGATGCTCATAGACCGCGTCCGGCACCGCAATCCCCACGGCTGAACCATCGATATGAATGGCCGCGCCCTTGAGCTTCAGCGCCTTGCCATTCAGGTAGAAGCCCGTGTCCGCGTCAAAGTGAAACTCGCGTATGCCGAATGGAATTTCAGATTCATCCATAACCTGCTGGCGCACGCGGATAGCGCGCTTTGCGTTTGGAGCAATGGCATCCGTCTGCATCACGATCACTTTTGCCGTGTACATCGTCGGCTTTTCCAGTGTCCACAGGGCAGGCTGTGGCACCGCAATGTCGAGTCCCACCTCAAGCCCGCCATGTCCTGCGACATCGTGAAAACTTGTGCTGCCAGTAAACAATTTGCGATCAGGTCCCGTGATCTGGAATTCGACGCGGACATTCTTTGCGATCGCTGCGCTTTCATTCTGCAGGGTCGTCTGCACATGGACGATGGCGCTATCCGCCGCTACTGTGGGCGTAGTTACGATCGTCGACCATGGCGCAACATGCAAATCGTTCAGCACAATCAGCCGCACATCCCGATAAATTCCGGCGCCTTCATACCAGCGGCTGGCCGGCTGATTCGCGTTATCCGCGCGCACCGCCAGCACGTTCTTCGCGCCCGGCGCAAAGTCGAGATGCCCCGTCAGATCATAGTAAAAACTCACCGTCCCATTCGGCCGCGAGCCCAGATGAAACCCGTTGATCCAGACATCGGAGTTCGCCATCACGCCATCGAACGCGACGTAAAGATGCTTCAACTTCTGATCCGGCGAGACCACCAGGTTGCGCCGGTACCAGCCAACGCCGTTCGGGAAATACCCGCCACCCTGTCCGGTCGGATTGGCTTTATCAAGCGGCCCCGCAATCGACCAGTCATGCGGCACCGTAACAGTCTTCCACGCAGAGTCATTGAACGAGACCTGCTCCGCCCCTTTGGCATCGCCCGTCGTAAATGCCCAGGGCCCGTCCAGCGAGGTAATTTGTTGCGCGCTCAGTGGCGCCAACAGCAGCAGAAAGAGCAGGGAAGAGCAGATACGCAGCAGCACGGAAAGCCTCCTGGAGCAGGGGTCGTTCTTGCATTGGAAAGTCTGAGCAAAGCAAGCGTCTGCAAGACAAACCGAAAAGCAGAACGAGGATCGTGCAACCAGCCTGCGGTTGTTGCGCCTTCTGTGTCAATAGGAAAACAGTTTTGTATTGACTTCCCCGCTCAAAACTAAGTAGTGTTGCGAGGCTTAACAAAACACACTTGGGCACGTCGCGTGCAATCCCCTCAGCGATGCAGGAACCCGAGGTATGTCACCGCCTTTCGTCCGTTCGTCCGACTGCCCCGTCCCGTTTGCACACTTGACAACGCTCTGTGCTGAGGACTATGGATTTCAACGCAAAACTATCCCCCGGAGACCCACCCATGAAACACCGTATGCACCTTCTGACTTCCGCCCTCTCCTGCACCGCGATCACGGTTGTCCTGACCGGTTGCGGACTTGGCGTCAGCGGCACTGCCGCCAAGTCGACCCCCACCGCAGCCAGCTTCAACATTGGCGGCAACCTGCACGGCGGCCAGCAGACCGTTACCGGAAGCACAGTCAAGCTGTGGGCCGCAGGCGTCACCGGCACCTACGGAACCGCGCCCACTCTCATCGCGACCACCACGTCAGACGGCAACGGAAACTTCGGCTTCGATAACACCGCCGGCGTCTCCCCCTGCACGCCCGGCCAGTACCTCTACCTCACCGCACAGGGTGGCAATTCTGGTTCCGGCGTCAACACTTCGCTGGCCATGATGGCCGCACTCCCCACCCCCTGCAGCGCCACCACGGGTCAGCAATTCATCACCATGAATGAGTTGACGACCGTGGCTGCAGTTCACTCCCTGCAGCAGTTCATGACGATCAATCCTGCCGCTACCGGAACCACGCCCCCATGGGCAATTGGCGCGCCTTCGACCAACATCACCGGAATGGCGAATGCCTTTTTGACGAGCGGCACCCTGGCGAATGCCAACACCGGAACCACGGCCACGAGCAGCACGTCGAACGCCGTTTCTTCCACGGTCGGCGGCGTTCTCTACACCACGATCGTCAATCCTGACTTCACCAAGATCAACACCCTGGCAGACATCCTGGCGTCCTGCGTCAACTCAAACGGCACCGCATGCAGTGCGCTCTTTGCCGACACCACCCCCTCCGGCGCAACGACCGCGACCGACACCATAGACGTCGCTTATTACCTGGCCACCAATGCGGCCGGTTTGACCATGAACGCCCATGGCGATACTGCTGGCTCTCCCAATTACCTTTGCAACAACTACGTGACTGCGTCAGCACCGTTCCAGCCCACGTCGTTGTGCAGCTCCGCCACCGCCAGCCCAACCACCACAACTCCCGTCCCGGCTGACTGGATGATTGGTGTCTCCTTCAAGACGACGGCCGCCGGCGCCACCGCCGCGGTGGTCACCCTCGCGCCCGGCAGCATCGGCGTCGATGCCGCAGGAAACGTCTGGACCTCTACCTCCAACGCGGTTGCCACCGGCGGCTCCATCGGTGCAGTCAGCACGACCGGTCAGGTAGTGGTTGCTCCCGTAACGACGACGAATATCTCAACCACCGCAGGCTGGTCTTCCACCATGTACACGGGCCCAACGGCGAATCAACCCTTCGGTGGAACGCGGTCAAACTCGCTCGCAATCGACACCGCTGGCAACGCCTGGGTTGCTCCTTATTACACCGCTGCGCTGACCAACACCGGCAACACGACCGCCAACTCCGCCGGCACCACTCAGGATCCGCTGGTGGAAGTCTCCCCCACCGGTACTTCCACCGGATACCTTGTCGGCACCGTTCCCACTGGAATCGTGATCGACGGCAACAACAATATTTACTTCGGAAACGTTCCTAACCTGCCCAACTCCGGTGGCTCGCGCTACTTTGTCAGTGAGCTTGTCGCGGCTGCTCCTACCGGCGGCGTGGCTTACTCCACCTTCAACAGCGGGACCGGTCGCGGCACCGCGATTTACGGCACCCTGGCCATCGACAGTACTGCAAACCAGTACGTGACCCCCGTCTCCTCCAGCGCATGCCAGACAACTCTGACCCAGACTAACAACAGCTCTGAAGGCATGAACATCAACAACGCATCCACAAACACGGGCGCCAATGTGATCACGCTCGCAACTGCCACCTGCCTGGAAACAGGCGTCGCGGCTGATGCAAAGGGGAACATCTGGGGTGCCAACGGCTACCTCGAGTACATCGATACCACGAGCACGGGTGCGACAGCTGCAGCGCCCTACGTCTCGCAGTTTGCCGCAGGTACCGGCACCACGCAGGGCGGCCTGGACGCTGGTCAGAACATCGCAATCGATGGACTGGGTAACGTCTGGATCGCTAACAAGGCAAGCTCGAGCACGGGCGGCGTTTCAGAGTTCACGCCGACCACCACCTCAGCCGGCGCAACCACGATCGTAGCCAAATCGCCCGCAGCACTGGCCACCTACGGCTTCGGTGCTACTTACGGTTACAGCGCCCCGGTCGGTGTTGCGATTGATGCCTCGGGCAACGTCTGGGTAGAAACAAGCGGCGGAAGCTACCTGAACTTCCTCGTCGGCGCGGCGGCACCTGTCGTCACTCCGAACGCGCTCTCCGTCAAAAACGGCAAGATCGGCGTTCGCCCCTAACAGCCACTTCCACACACCAGAAGCCTGCTGGCGCCCACATGGGCCAGCAGTTTTTCTTTGCCAGCATGAAAAGTTGCTTGGGGTTCCTGATTGGAATAATTCCCCTCTTGACATCCGCTCACGTAACCCGCTATTTTCCTCTACGCAATCACATTTGATCCTTTGTGCAGTTTGTAGTTTGCCAGGGCGAGCCATCGCGCTTACCCAGGCCTTTCCCGAGGTGGCGTAAAGTCATGCAGATTCTCCTTCGTACCGCTCTCAAGCTTCGTCTTTCCCGCCTGCGCATGGCCGCTACGGTGCCCGCTCTGCTGATCGGCTCAGCCGCCATGTTCGCGCCGCAGCAAGCCACCGCGCAGGCTGATACCGGGCGTATCGGCGGCACGGTCACGGACGCTTCAGGTGCCGTCATCGTTGGCGCAACCGTGACTGCAACGCAGATTGAGCTCAGCAAGGAATCGGTCGCCAAGACCGACAAGCGCGGCGACTACGTGTTTCCGAATCTGCAGGTCGGCCACTACACCATCCAGGTCCAGCAGAACGGCTTCGCCAGCGAAACCAAGCAGGGCTATGAGCTGGACGACAACAGCGCCCTCACCGTCAACTTCTCCATGCAGGCCGGCCAGACCGAGCAGATGATCGTCACCACGCAGGTCGGTGAAACGGTCAACACGCAGACCGGTGAAGTCTCGCACGTCATCGATGGCGACACCGTTCGCGACCTCGCGTTGAACGGCCGCAACTACCTCGATCTTCTCGGCATCCTGCCGGGGTCGGTCGTCACCGATGGCGGCGACGCGCTGGGCAAGATCACCACCGGCGCCACCGACGGCATTGTGCTCAACGGCGTGCGCGCCACCGCCAACGGCCTCTACATCGACGGCATCATCAACAAGGACATCGGCACCAACGCCAACCAATTCAACAACGTCGGCCTGGACTTCATTGAGCACGTCAAGGTAGAAACTTCCAGCTTCTCTTCGCAGTTCGGCCAGGCCGCCGGCCCCGCCATCAACGTCGTCACGCGCACCGGCACGGATACCTTTCACGGCTCCGCTTTCGAACTCATCCGCAATGACATTGTGGAAGCCTCGAACTACTTCTCAAAACGCGTCAACGTCAACCCTGTCACGGGTGGCATCATCAGCAACACGGCCGTCAAGCAGCACCTGCGCTTCAACGATTTTGGCGCCGCAATTGGCGGCCCCATCATCAAGCAGAAGCTCTACTTCTTTGGCGGTACGGAGTGGAAGCTGATCGCGCAGAACACCAACCCCAACGTCGTAACGCTGCCCCTGCAGTCACAGCTTTCGGGCAAGTTCGCCATCGGTTCCTTCGCTTCCGCTACCACGCATTCATGCCCGCTGCGCAGCGTTCCTGGTGTGCCGGTCGATAACCTGCAGACCGATTACATGCTGCCGCAGTTCTGCAACATCAGCGCGTACATCACGCCGTTCGGCAAGGCCTTCGCTAACACCTACAACTACGTCATCAACCAGGCGACCTCCTACGCCGGCAGCGACTGCACCCTGACCTCAGGCTGCACCAACAACAACGGCAATACCATCTATGAGCTGCCGCAGCCCTTTCGCAATCATGAATACCTCGGCCGCATCGATTGGAATATCAACAAGCGCAACAATGCCTACGGTCGCTGGATCGCGGACACCCACACCACCACCAATCCGCTCGGCGATGGCGCCCTGCCCACCACCTCTTACCATGACGAAGGTCCCGCGAACAACGTCGTCCTTTCGCACACGTTGATCGTGACTCCGTCGTCCTTCAACACCATTTCCGCCGGCTTCCTGTGGTCGTCCATCAATCAGCAGCCTTACGGTCAGTCATGGCTCAAGTCCACCTACGGCTACACCTACCAGCCGCTCTTCCTGGGCTCGGGACCAAAGATCGGTATCCCGCAGGTTTCGCTCTACGGCTACAACGGGTTTGATGGCGACCAGTTCCTGAACCGCGCGCACACCACCTACCTGCAGCTCTTCGACACCTTCACCAAGGTTGCCGGCAAGCACAGCACCAAGTACGGCGTCTTCTTTGGCCGCGTCCGCAAGGACATCAACGGCAAGCCGTTCTACAACGGCAACATCAACTTCACCACCGCCGGCTCCAGCGTCAACTCCACCGGCAACGCAGTCGCGGACGCCCTGCTCGGCAACTACAACACCTACACGGAAGCCACCAACGATACTTACGGATTCTTCCGCTTGTCACAAGCCGCCGCCTTCATTGACGACACCTGGCGCATCCTCCCCAAGCTCTCGCTCAACCTGGGCGTGCGCTATGAGTGGATGACCCCGTGGACCTCGCAGCAGAACAATCTCGCCGCGTTCTATCCGGAAGCCTACGACCCCAAACAGGCCGTCGTCGTCAACCAGGACGGCACGCTGGTCCCCGGAGTCGGCAACCGCTACAACGGTCTGCGCCGCGCCGGCGATGGCGTTCCCCAGAGCGAACAGTTCCGCGTACCCAACGCCAACAGCGCCGCGGTTCTCTCCGTGCCGACCATCGGCAAGCGCGGTTTCTACGCGTCGCAAAACGTCTTCGCGCCCCGCTTCGGTTTTGCCTATGACCTTTTCGGCAATGGCTATACGGCTTTCCGCGGCGGTGCCGGTCTCTTTTACGACACCCCCCAGGGCAGCGTTTCCTACGCCGCACTCAACGCCGCGCCCTACCTGACCACGGTCAACCTCAACAATGGCAACGTGGATAATCTGGCCGCCTACACCAACCAACTCACGCGCAACACGCAGGGCGATCAGTACGCAGTCTCGCCGGCTCAAAAGCGCGCCTACGTATACCAGTACAACTTCGGACTGCAGCAGCAGCTGGATAAGGGCATGTTCCTGCAGATCACGTACGTCGGCAACGAGGCACGTCACCTGCTGCACAATCCTGACATCAACGGTGTGGACCCCGCTGCGGAAGACGCCGCCTTCGCTGTCAACCAGAACGTCAACATCAATTACCTGCGTCCCTACAAAGGTTACGGTGCCATCCTGCAGTACCGGTCAGACGCTGACGGCAACTACAACGGTCTGCAGGCCAACCTCAATCGTCGCGTGGGCAAGGGTCGCTTCACGGTCGCTTACACCTTCTCAAAGTCGCTTTCGACGTCCAGCTCTGACGGCCAGCTTGCCGCCATCTTCCCCTATTCCAAGACCTACTACTACGGCTACACCACGTTCGATCGCCGCAACATCATCTCCACCAGCTACATCGCCACGGCCCCCGCGCTTGCCGGTCATAATGAGTTCATTCGCGCCGGCCTCGGCTCCTGGCAGGTCTCCGGAATCGCCCGCTACCAGGGCGGCACACGCCTGACCCCGCAGGCGACGGATGCGCTCGGTGTTGCCGGCCGCGCCCAGTACGCGGGGCTGCCGGTCATCTACAACAAGACGTCCACCCAGTGGTTCGACGCGCTCAATCCCGGCAACATCGCCAATCTGTACGCCTCGGCCCCGGGCCAGATCGGCAACGCTCCGGTCGGTCTGATCAAGAGCCCCAGCTACATCGATTTCGACCTGTCCTTGCGCAAAACCTTCAACTACACAGAGCGCTACCATCTGACGCTGAACTTCGATGGCTTCAACGTGCTCAACCATCCGAACCTGAACTCGCCCGGCGTCAACATCAACTCCTGCGCCACCTATAACAATCCGGTGCTGGTCAACGCGAACAACACCGCCGGCCACGATTACTCCTCCTGCGGCATCACGTCGGCCAGCCGTCCTCGCCAGATCCAGGGCGGCGCTCGCTTCACCTTCTAGCTCCTGCACCACACCGGCCCTGCCTGCAAGCGGGGCCGGAAGCAATCGTTCTGCCCAGCCATTTCGGAGTTCACCATGATTCGTTCCAGCTCGTTGTTTCGCGTTCTCAAAAGCCTTGCTCTGGCCTGTGTCGCGGCCGTTACCTTGCCTGTGCTGGCGCAGGCACCGCCCGCGGCCCAGACCAATGCGACCTCTCAGGTCACGCTGGCCAGCGGTCTTGGCAGCGCAGCCGGTCTGGCCATTGACCCACAGGGCAACGTCTATTCGACGGACGGTGTAAACAACACGCTGTCGCAGCTTGTCGGTGCCAACGGTGCTGCCAACGTCGTTCTGACGGGCCTGTCCTCGCCCGGCCAGGTCGCCGTTGATAGCGCACGCGATGTCTTCGTCGCAGCCGGAACGCAGAACGTCGCGCTCAAATTTATCTACACCGCAGGCGCGCTCAACCTCAACACCCCGGTCAGCCTGGGCACGGGCCTGGGCAACGTCGTCGGCGTCGCAGTTGATCTCGCCGGCAACGCTTACATCGTCGACGCCACCAACCGGCAGGTCGTCAAGGTCACCCCGGCCAACGTTCAGACCACCATCGCGACAGGCCTGATCGCGCCCAAGCAGATCGCGGTTGATCGCCTCGGCAACATCTTCATCGCAGACTCCGGCGCGAATTCCATCGTCTTCATCGCCGCCGGAACGGCCAACGCGCAGACCATCGGCACCGGCTTCAACGGCCCCTCCGGCGTCGCGGTAGACCAGGTCAACAACCTCTACATCGCCGATACCGGCAACAGCGCCGTCAAGGAAATTCCCAATGTCGCAGGCGTGCCCACCCCCGCCAATCAGACCACGCTGGCTGTCAACCTTACCGCGCCTACCTCCGTCGCGGCAGATACCCGCAGCACCATCTACGTCGGCGGCTCCGGCAAAATCGTCCACTTCTCGCAGGGCGCGGTTTACTTCGGCCTGATCCAGACCAAGCAGCCCACGCTGGTCACCCCGGTCACCATCACGTTCCTGCAGGCAGCAACGCCCGCCACCATCAAGGTCGTCGCCACCGGTACCGTTGGCCTTGACTTTGCGGATGCAGGCAACGACACCTGCACCCCCGGCACGACCTACAACGTGGGCCAGTCCTGCGTGATGAACGTCACCTTCAAACCGCTCTTTGCTGGGCCGCGTTACGGCGCCATCGTCATGTACGACGGTTCCAACAAGGTCGTCTCGCGCACCTTCATCGGCGGCGCCGGCCTGGGCCCGGTCATCACCTTTGACCCCGGCCACATTGCCTCCTTCATCCCGCAATCGTTCACGGCGCCCAGCAACATCGCGCTGGCCGCACCGCACGGCATCAAGGTCGATTCCGCCGGCAACACCTTCTTCGCAGACACCAACTCCAACAGCGTCATCGAGCTTCCCGCCAACAACAGCGCACCCGTGCAGGTAAAGCTCAGCTACTCGCTGAATGATATGGTGATCAACGGCGCCGGTGACATGGTGGTAACAGACACCCAGACCGGAAGGATCACCGTCGTCCCTTACGAGAATGGCACCTGGAACTTCGCGGATCAGATTGTCGCCGGCACCGGTTACGGCAAGCCCCGCGTCGTCAACGTCGACGTTGCCGGCACCATGTTCTTCTGCGACGTCACCAACAACCGCATCCTCTCGCTCACCATCCAGGGTGTGCAGACGCCCATCAGCCCCGGCCTCACCAAGGGCTGCCTCGGCACCGCAGTCGATATCTACGGCAATATCGCTGTCACCGATACCGCCAACGGCGACTACATTCCGATCTCCGGCCAGCCCCCCTACGCCATCGCCACCAAGGTCACCGCACCCTGGGGCATCGTGTTCGACGCCTCCGGCTCCGTCATCATCGGCAGCAACAACTCGGGCACCTTCTACCGCATCCCGAATGAAAACGGCACCCTTGCGAACGCCGATCAGCAAGCCATCACGGACAACAAATCCTACGGCATCACGCTTGATCCCAGCGGCAACCTGCTGTCCGTGCCGCTGGTCGGAACGTCTGCTCCGGCCGCCGGTTACAACTTCAACGTGCTGGTTCGCGGCACGCCGCTGACCTACAACGTGCCCTTCACGCCGGTCAGCACGGTCGCGTGCGAAACCCCTGCCACCTCCACCACCACCATCTATCCATACGCGGTGCTGACCACCACCTGCATCACGCCTACCCCGGTGGGCACTCCCGGCAACTCCGTCCTGTACGACGTAGAAAACGCCGGCAACCAGATCCCCGTCTACACGTCCCCCACCGGCTACGCGCTGCTGGGTGATATCGACGACTTCACGCTCGGCAACGCGCCAGCCGCTTCCATCACCACGCAGCCTTACACTGCCTGCAACTTCACGCAGCCGCTGCAGCCCGGCGGCGGCTGCTACATCGGCGTCGCGGTCAACCCGCAGTCACCCGGCAGCTTGCGCCAGGCCTTCTTCACCGTCCCGACGCAATCCACGACACCCGGCATGCTGCAGCTCCTGGGCTTTTCCGCCGGCAGCATTCCTGGCAGCGCACCGACCCTGGCTTACGTCCAGACGTCCCCCATGGGCACGCCCGGACCGCTGCAGGAAGTCATGTTCACCTTCGCAACCAGTGACACAGCCGCCACCGGATCCATCACCGTCAGCGTCGATGGCGTGCTCTACGCCGCGGCAGAAATGACCAGCGGTGTGGCCGCGTTTGATCTGCCCAACGGCCTCGCAGCCGGCACTCACACCATCAGCGCCACCTACTCGGGTGATGGTACCCACGCGCCCGTCACTACGCCTTCCAGCGTCAAGATCATCGTCGCCAACGCAATCGCCGTGTTGAACATTGCGACCAGCGCCATCTCCGCCAATCCCGGCCAGGCCGTCACCATCTACGCCACCCTGGGTGGAGCCACCGGCGAGCCCGCTCCCAGCGGCACCATCACCTTCCTGGATGGCACCAACACCATCGGCACTTCGCAGCTCGCCAACTCCTACACTTCCTTCACCACCACCGCGCTCGCAGTCGGCGCCCACGCCATCACCTATCGCTACAGTGGCGATACCGTCTACGCAATGGGCAACTCCAGCGCCGTCACGGTCAACGTCGGCACCTTCCCCCCCACAGCGACGACCGTCACGGTCACGCCGGTTCAGCCAGTTGGCGGCTACGTCTACGGCACCGCGCTCACTGTAGTCGCTACCGTCACGCCGGCCGCCGGCACCGTCGTTCCTACCGGCAACGTGCTGTTCAACCTGGGCGGCGTCGTTCAGAGCGTACCGCTCACCGGGAACATGGCCACCTTCACCATCACTCCCAACGCCGGTACCTACACCCTGGCGGCCAACTATCAGGGCAGCTCCGCCTTCGCCGCAAGCACCGGCACCGCGGCTGTGACGGTCGTCAAGATCAACACCGCCACCACGCTGAAGGCGTCGTCGACAGCCTTTGCTGCCGGCAGCAACGTTACCCTTACGGCCTCGGTCATGTCGACGTTCGGCATCCCCGCTTCCGGCACCATCACCTTCTTCAACAAGGCCACCAACCTGGGTACGGTCAACATCGTCAAGGGCACCGCGACGCTGATCACGGACGCTCTGCCCGGCGGTAAGGATAGCGTCACTGCAACCTACTCCGGCGATGCAAACGACAACACCAGCACCTCTGCCAGCCTGACCATCAACTGCGCTTTCAACGCCACCTCACTCGTCAACACCGCGACCACCGTCATTGTTTACTTCCCCACGGTCACGGTGCCCAACACCCTCAACGCCGTCTTGAGCACCACCGCTCCTGCAGGCGTTCTGGTCATCCCCACCGGCACGGTCCTGTTCACCATCAACGGGCAGCCCGCCATGAACAACGCAACAGCCACCACGCCGGCGACCCCCGTCGGCCCCGTAGCTGTTTCAAGCGGCGGCGTCGCCAGCATTAATGAGCCTCCCGCAACGGTCGATATCAACGGCGTCACCACCTTGCCCAGCGGCTACAAGTACGGAGTCAACACCGTTACCGCCGTCTACAGTGGTGACAACGACTACAGCGGCTCTTCTACCACCACCACCTTCAACTACTACATCGTCCCGCCCTCCGGGTATGACGGCGACTACACCATTTCCGCCACCCCCACCACCCTGCCCATCACCATCGGCACCACCGGCAGCGCCACCGTCACCATCACGCCGCTCAAGAATTACTTCGGCTACGTGCAGGTCACCTGCGCCGGCCTGCCGCTCTACGCCACCTGCATCCTGCAGCCGGACCAGGTACTGCTGGATGGCACCGGCACCAGCCGCACCATGGCGCTCACCATCCTCACCCAGGCGCCCGTTCAGGTTGGTTCGGTCACACAGCATCAGGTAGCAGAGCGTCTTGCCGGCATGCTCGGCGCGCCGTTCCTGCTGTTGCTCGTGCTCGGCAGCTTTAGCCGCGGCAGAAAAGCGATGCGCTCAGCCGGTATGCGCGGCCTGCTCTTCCTGATGCTGCTTTCTGCCGGCCTTGGTTCCACCACCGCTTGCGGCGGCCACCCGGCCATCTCCACCCCGGCCGGAACCTACAACGTGCTGATCACCGGCAGCGGGTCCGGCCCGCTGAACCCCACGCCCGTCCTCACGGACCCAGGCTACGGCGCGCCTATTCCGATCGTCCACACCTTTGCCGTGTCGATGACCTTCAAATAGCGCGCATTCACTCACCCAACCAAGCCCCATCGCAGACATGTGATCGTCCGCGGTGGGGCTTCTGTATAAGGCGTCAGCACAGCGTCTTTTTGCCTGGCTGCAACGTACCCAGACAAGCTAATCAAACATTTCTGCTACGACGATTTCAGGAGATCCCTCCCGCATGAGCCGTACCTTTGCTCCACTGTCCTACCGGTTTCCGTCCTTGCTTCTCCTCCTGCTCACGCTCGCGCCTGTTGCTCTGATTGCGCAGCAGCAGGAATCCCCCACGCAGCCCTATGTTTTCCGCACCACGACCCGCATCGTCCTGCTGGATGTCGTCGTCACGGACAAGCAGGGTAAGGTCGTCACCAACCTCAAAGAGTCGGATTTTTCCGTCTACGATAACGGCTCGTCGCAGCGCATCCGCTCCTTTGAAGCGCCCGCCACCCACATCATGCCCAAGGGCACCGGCATGGTCGTGCGCTCCACCGCGGACCTGGCCAAGATCGGCTCTGCACCCGTGACCATGCTCGTTCTGGACGAGGTCAACAACTCGTTTGAAGACATGGCCTACGCGCGCAACCGGCTGGAAAAGTACCTGGATGCGCAGCCTGAAATCACCACCCAGCCCACCACCCTGCTCGTCGCGACCAACAACAAATTTGAGGTCCTGAAGGATTTCACGCAGGATCGCGCCGCCTTGTTAGCCGCGCTCAAGAAGCATTTTCCGGAGATTCCCTACAAGTACAACAAGCAGGGAGCCGGCGGGTCCGGCGCCATGGAGCGCATGGCGCAGTCGCTCAACTCGCTTTACCAGATGGCGGAAGCGACCCGCGGAACGCCCGGCCGCAAGACCATCATCTGGGTCGGCAAAGGCTTTCCCGCGGTCGATCTCACCAAGACTGACGCCGCCTCTACCGCGCTGATGCAATCCGCCATCCGCCGCGTCACCGATTCGCTGCTGCAGTCCCGCATCACCATCTACACCATCGATCCCGCCAGTCAGATTTCAACCGTCGGCGCAATCACCACCGACGACAATATCGAAGACTTTGAGAACGATGCCCGCTCTGACGGCCAGCCTTTTGCCGATCAGATCAGCTTTTCGACCCTCGCCCCGGCGACCGGTGGACAGGCCTTCTTCTCGCGCAACGACATCGACGCAGAGGTCGAGCAGGCCACGGCCGATGGTGCGAACTACTACACCCTTTCCTACTCACCCGCCGCCCTGCCGGATGGCGTGGACAAGTACCGCAAGATCCGCGTCAAGCTCACCAACCCCAACCTGATCGCCACTTTCCGCGATGGCTACTTTTCCTCCCCCACCCCCCCGGGCGCCACCAAAAGCGGCACCGCGCCCAGGACCAAGGAAGAGGTCCGCGCAGAGCTTGAAGCTGAGATGGGCAAGGCCGCCATGGGAGCCATCGCCTACAACGGCGTGAACGCGACCATTGAAAAGACGCCGGACGGCAAGGTCAAGCTCGGCGTCACGGCAGGTGACCTGACCTTCGTCGACGAGAACAACGGCAAGTTCCGCGCGGAAATTACGATCATTGAAGTGGCCTTCAACAAGGGCGGCAAGGCGCTTGCGCATCACTCGCAGGAACTCTCCGCAGAGGTCCAGGGCCAGATCAAGAACCCGACCCAGAAGGCCGGCTTCCTGATCCCGCTCGATAATCCCCCTGGCACCGTGCGCGTGCGTGTTGTCGTGCGCGATGCGATTTCCGGCAAGATCGGCACCGCAGAACTGGTCCCGTAGCCTTTGAAGCTGCTTGCGTTTCTCTTGCTCACGGTTGCCGCGCATGCGCTGACGGCTACTTCCACCTGGGCGGGGCCCGGTGGCGCCTCGCTGCTGCACCTCCCGGCGGGAGACGTGATCGCATTTCACGCTTACTCGCGCGAAACAGGGAAGCCGTCATTGCGCATCTCGCCGGTCATGTGGCGCGATGGCTGGCCGACTGCGCTCGTTGACGATTCCGCCGCCGCGCCACAGCCTTGATGGTGTTGGGTACAATTCCGTATGCGTGCCCTTCTGCTTCTCCTCGTCGCCGCCTCCGCCCTGCATGCCCAGCTGCCGCCCAGCCTGACCGCCCCTGATCCGCAGGTCAACGCCGATCGCACGGTCACGTTCAACTTTGTCGCACCGGCGGCCGCCAAGGTCAGCGTGCAGATGGACGCGATTTCCGCGCCGCTGCCCATGTCCAAATCCGAGTCCGGCCAGTGGACCGTAACCACCCCCGCGCTGGCACCCGAGTGGTACAGCTACCAGTTCATGGTTGACGGGCGCTCGCAACTCGACCCCAGAAACGTCACCATCAAGGCCAGCTACACGTCCAGTGGCAATGGCTTCCTTGTCCCGGGCTCGCCTGCGCAGCCGTGGGAAGAAACGGCAATTCCGCACGGCGCGGTCACCCGGCATGCGTACACGACCAAGGCCGTTACCGGGCTCGATCAGAATCAGTCCGAGTATTACGTGTACACGCCCCCCGGCTACGACCCGCGCGGCAAGGTGAAGTACCCAGTGCTTTACCTGCTGCACGGCTGGTCAGATACGGCCGCGGGCTGGGCGACGATCGGCCACGCCAACGACATTCTGGACAGCCTGATCGCGGCCGGCAAGGCGAGGCCGATGATCGTGGTCATGCCGCTGGGCTACGGCGAGATGAGCTTTGTGCGCAACGGCTTCAGCGTCTGGCGCGATCCCGAAGCGGTCAAGCGCAACGTTGCCGGTTTTGGGCGCGCGCTGCTGACCGAGGTGATACCTGCTGTCGAGCGCGATTACCTGGTTTCCGCGCGCCGGGAGGAACGGGCAATTGCCGGCCTATCCATGGGCGGGCTGGAGTCGCTGACCATTGGGATCAAGCACGCGGAAACGTTTGCCTGGGTTGGCGGTTTCAGCTCTGCGGTGCAGGGGCTTCCGGCGGACTACTTCGCCACGACGGACGCCAAAAAAGCCGATCTGAAGCTGCTCTGGATCAGCTGCGGGACCGAAGACGATCTGATCAAGTCCAACCGGCCCATGGAGGCAGCGCTGAAAGCGGAAGGCTTTCCTGTGACTGTATATGAGGAAGCCGGCCACCACGAGTGGAAGGTGTGGCGCGATTCGCTGGTGCTGTTCGCGCCGATGCTGTTCCAGAAGTAGGGGTCTCACCCCCCCCCCGGGTTTGGTCCTAAAGTCTTCATACGGAAGAGGTTAGGTCTGGACCTGGTTCAAGTCAAAAGCCGCAGCCCATGAGGGCTGCGGCTTTTTTTCTATCCAAGTTAAGGATAGCAGGTGGCCAGGGGTGAATATGCCAAGTATTTTTGGAGTGTAAGTGGTTCAGGATGTTGTAGTTAGGGAACTGGCGGTCTAGTTTGGGGCTTGACATGCGGATTTGCTGGGGTTTCTGAGGGTCGGGCTGAATTCCGATTGGACGAAGCCGTTCCGCTTTGAAGAGAAACGCAGGTCCTTCGACTGCGAAAGGCACGAAAAGCTGTGCCTTTCTCCGCTCAGGATGACAAATTTTTGAAGGGGAGGCAAGGTTCGCTGCTCTCAGGGTTGGCGGCGGGGAGGGAGTTTTAGCGCCGGTCGACTTCCAAGGGGACGGGGTGGGTGGGGCGGATGGTGAATTTTGGTGTAATTGGAACGGCCGTTTGGGCGGGATTTGGTACGCTCAGGCGCCAGTTTTGCAGTACTGTGGCGAGCATCAGGACACCTTCCATCCATGCGAAGCCTTCGCCGATGCAGTAACGCGCGCCGCCGCTGAAGGGCATGTAGGCAAACTTTGGGCGGCCAGCTTTCCCTTCCGGGGTGTGGCGGCTGGGGTCGAAGCGCTCGGGGGCGGGCCACCAGCGGGCGTCGTGGTGGACGACGAGCGGCGAGACGATCAGGTGGGCGCCACGCGGGATGAACTGGGCGTTCCCGGTGGGGCCGGGGCGCATGGTGTAGTCCTGGGTGGCGGTGCGGGCGACGACCCAGGCGGGTGGATAGAGGCGCATGGACTCTGCGAAGACCTGCTGCAGGTAGGCCAGGCGGGGGTAGTCGGCGGCTTCCGGTGGGCGCGTGCCGCAGACCTCTGCGACGAGCGCGGCCATGCGCTCCTGGATTTCCGGGTGTCGGGCCACGAGCCAAAGGCAGAAAGTAAGGGCGTTGGCGGTGGTTTCGTGGCCGGCCATCAGGATGGTGAGGGCCTCGTCGCGGACCTGCCTGTCGGGCATTGGACCTTCTTCATCACTGGCGTCCATGAGCATGCCGAGCAGGTCGTCGCCGCTTTGACCGGAGGCGCGGCGCTCTGCGATCAGGCCGAAGATGAGGTCGTCGAGTGCCTGCAGGGCTCGTTTCATGCCGGGCATGGGGCCTACGGGGAGCTTTTCCAGGTACTCGGCGCCGGGCAGCAGCGCGAAGGGGAGGTAGTCGTTGAAGGTCGCCATGGAATCGACGAAGGTCTGGACGGAGGCGATGACGTCTGCGCCGAGCAGGCAGCGGCTTGTGATGCGCAGGGTGAGCTTGACCATTTCCGCGTGGACTTCAATTTCGCTGGCCCAGTCGGAGGTCATTTCGCGGCTGAGCCGGACGATCTGCGCGCCGTAGCCGGCGATGCGGTCGCGGTGGAATGCGGGCTGGGCAAGGCGGCGCTGGCGCAGGTGGAGGGGCTCTTCGCTGGTGAGCAAGCCATCGCCCAGGATGCCGCGGGCGCGGCGCAGGACGACTCCGCGGATGTGGTGCTGCGCGTCGCGGACGAGCACATCGGCGATGGTTTCCGGATGGTTGAACTGGAACTGGCGGTAGCCGCCCGGGGCCAGAAAGGAGGAGACGTCGCCGTAGGTTGCGGCGTTGGCGCGATAGAAGTCGGGGGAATCGACGGCGAAGAGGGAACCGTTGAGGATGCGGCTGCCGAGAGTGGGGCCGGCGGGGTAGGTGGGGCGGGGCCGCATAGTGTCAGGATAGATGCTTGGGGTGGTGCGGCGGGTGGTGCGGCGGGTGCTAGCGGCGATAATGGTTTGAGCGTGGTGCAATCGGCTGATGGGCGCTTTGTGACGCGGATGGAAGAGATGCAGGTTCTTCGACTTCGTGCCTCGTAAAGTGCGCGAGGCACTTCGCTAAGGATGACAATTTTGTGGTCACAGCATGACAAGGTTTTCGGAGACGATGAAGTAGCAGGCCATGGAATCTTTTTTTAGTCGCTTCAAGAACGCGTTGGTGCTCATCGCTCTGCTGCTGGTGCAGACGATTGCGCTGGCCACGCAGATTCCGCGGTCGGTGGATCCGGCGAACCCGGAAGGGGCCAAGATCCGGCTGATCCGGCTTTGGGTTACGGCGATTCTGACGCCGGTGGAGCGGGTGGCGCACTGGGGTGGGCACGGGATTCGGGCTGGGTGGGCGAATTATGTGGGGCTGCGCGGGGTTCGGCAGCAGAATGCAGACCTGCAGAAGCAGATTGCGCAGTTGCGGTTGGAGCGCGCGGCGTTGGCGGAAAACGCGCTGGAAGGGCAAAGGCTGGCGGCGCTGGTCGCGTTCAAGCAGCACTATATTTCTACGACCGTGGTGGCGCAGGTGCTGGGGACCTCCGGGTCGGATCAATCGCGCATGCTGCTGCTGGACAAGGGTGCGAACGACGGGTTGAAGGCGGGGATGGCGGTGATCACTCCGGATGGCGTGGTGGGGAAATTGCGCGATGTGTTCCCGGGGACCTCGCAACTGATGCTGCTTTCTGACCCCACGAGTGGCGCCGGGGTGATGCTGGAATCGACGCGCATCCGGGCGATTGTGCACGGGGGCTCCACCGGCGCGGTGACCATAACGAACCTGACGCAGGATGACCGCATCAAGGTGGGCGAGCGGGTGCTGACCTCTGGCGGCGACCAGGTTTACCCGCGCGGGCTGCCCGTGGGGACGATCACGTCGATCAAGCTGGACCCGGAACACCTGCCCTATACGGCCATGGAGGTTCGGCCGGCGGCGAATCTGAACCGGCTGGAAGAGGTACTGATTATTACGGGCACGGGCCAGGGGCTGGACCCGGCGACCCAGCAGGAGCTGACGGCAGATGCTGTTGCAGCGCATGCGGCGAACGTCGATCAGACCCGTTTGCCGAGCCTGCACCAGCAAGAAGTAGATCCGGCGGCGGCGGTGCCGGAAACCGCTGTGCCGCCCACCGAAAAGGCGCCGGGGCTGGTGCCCAGGCCAAAGCCCGTGCTGCACCCGGACCGCTACAGCCCGGGCGATACGCCGCCGGCAGCGGACTTGAAACCAGGGGGGCCGAACTGATGGCGGTACGGTCTTATACGTCCAGGCGCGAGCTTGAGGAGTACCACTTCAACCCGATCTCGGTGGTGCTGGTGCCACTCGTATTGATTGCGCTGCAGGCTTTGCTGCCGCGGGTCTGGGCTCCGCTGATTATTTTGGATTTGCCGCTGATTGCGGTGATTTTCTTTTCTGTCGCCCGGCGAAACCCAATTTTTGGGGCGCTGACGGGGTCTGCGATTGGGCTGGCGCAGGACGCGCTGACGGGGAACCCGATCGGGATTTTTGGGCTGTGCAAGACGCTGGTGGGGTATGCGGGGTCGAGCATTGGGATCAAGGTGGATGTCGAAAATCTGACGACGCGGCTGCTGATGAACTTCTTGTTTTCTCTGCTGCAGTCCGGGTTGCTGTTCTTGATTCATCGATTCCTGATTGGGGATCGGGCGTTCCGGGAGCATCTGCCGTATGAGTTGCTGAAGGCGGCGGTGAATACCGGGGTGGCGATTCCGCTGTTTTTGCTGTTGGATCGTTTGAAGCAGCGGGATTAACGTTGGTTTTGGGGGTGATCCTGGAGGAGATGCAGGTCCTTCGACTGCGAAGCGCACGATAGTGCTGTGCGCTTCTCCGCTCAGGATGACAATGCTTACTGGGTGGGAAGGCATCCTGGCGAGGTCAAGGAAGGTGGCCCTCAGCGGCTGAAGGCGTGGCCTTGATAAACCGAGGCTTCTGGAAAGCGGACTAATATATAGCTATGAATTCAGCGCCCAACACCTTGAACGATCGCGAAGAGAAGCTGCCAGCGGTGAAGCTGCATGCGGCGCAGTACGTGATTGTGACCGTGCTGGTGGTGCTGGTGCTGGGGCTTTGGAATTTGCAGGTGCTGGGCAAGGAAAACTACACGGCGCTGGCGCAGGCGAATCGTATCCGGAAGGAGCCCGTGCTGGCTCCGCGGGGGCGGATATTTGATCGGGAAGGGCGGTTGCTGGTCGATAATTACCCCTCGACCTACGCATATTTGCTGCGCGAACAGATCAAGGACCCGGACGTTGAGCTGCCGCAGATCGCTTCCGGCCTGCACATTCCAATCGAGACGCTGCAGACGATTTTGAAGCGGTACGCCGCCGCGCCGAAGTACCAGGCGATCCCGCTGAAGCAGGACATTACTCCGGATGAGCAGGCGTTTGTGGAGGCGCACCGGAACGAATTGCCAGAGCTGGAAACGCGCGATGAGCAGCGGCGGCTGTATCCGCGGGACGGCTTTGCGGCGCACCTGATTGGGTATGTGGGCGAGGTTTCTGAGCAGATGCTCGCCAACGATGAGCGCTATGCGGAGTACTCGCCGGGCGATGTGGTGGGCAAATCCGGCGTGGAGGCGACGTATGACTCGCTGCTGCGCGGCAAGGATGGCTCGCGCGATGTGGTGGTGAACTCGCATGGCAAGGAGGTTGGGCAGCAGGGGCAGACGTTTGCGCAGCCGGGCAAGGATTTGCGGCTGACGATCGACCTGGACCTGCAGATGGCGGCGGAAAAGGCGCTCGACGGCAAGAATGGCGCGATTGTGGCGCTCGACCCGCACACCGGTGAGGTGCTGGCGATGGTGTCGCGGCCGAGCTTTGACCCGAACGAGTTTGCGGTGCGGCTGACGCGGAATTACTGGGCTTCGATCGTGAATAACGAGGAGCATCCGCTGCTGAACAAAGCAATTCAGGCGCAGCTGGCGCCGGGGTCGACGTTCAAAATCATCATGACTGTGGCCGGCATGCAGGAAGGCGTGGCGGAGGATTTGCGAGTGAATTGCTCGGGCGGGGCGTCGTTTTACGGGCATTTCTTTGCGTGCGACGCGCATCATGGGGGCGTCGACATCCACAATGCAATTCCTTACAGCTGCGATACGTTCTTCTACACGCTGGCAAACAAGCTCGGGATCGACACGATTGCACGGTATGCGCAGATGCTGGGGCTGGCGCAGAAAACGGGGATCGACCTGCCGGATGAGGTGATGGGGACGATGCCTTCGACCGCCTGGAAGCTTAAGACGCAGCATGAAAAATGGTATGCGGGCGAGACGATCTCGGTCGGGATTGGCCAGGGGGCCATTGCGGCGACGCCTATCCAGCTGGCAAGGGCGCTGGGGGGTATCGCGTCCGGCGGGGTGCTGCACCGGCCGCACGTAGTGTTGCCAGGGCAGGTGCCGGCGAGCTACGCGGAGACGATCGACGAGACGTATCCGGGTTCGGGCGAGAAGACGATTGCGATGTCGCCCGAGACCTGGCAGACGGTGACGGACGGGATGGCGCAGGTGACGCTGACAGGGACGGCGGCCTCGGCGCACCTGGAGGGCATCGATTTTGCGGGGAAAACTGGCACGGCGCAGGTGATTGGGCATGAGGCGCTGGCGAAGACCGGCAAGGGCCACAACACGCTGCCGAACGCGTGGTTCGTTGGGATGGCGCCGCGGCGGAACCCGGATATTGTGGTGGCAGTGCTTTGGGAGCATGGGAACGGCGGGTTCAATTCGGCTCGGCTAGCGGCGCAGGTGGTGGATGCGTTTGTGGAAAAGCAGCGGAAGGCGAGCAAGAACCTGAGGGCGGAGGCGCCGAAGGTGGCTGCTCCGGCTAAGGATGACCCGGCCAAAAAAGGGCAGGGGCTCTGAGGATTTGGGCTGCTCTTATCGGTCTTTGTCCTTCTTGTGGCGGGTGTGTCTTCTGCCGGGGCGAACGCGGCTAGACTGCTAATAGATGCAACGCTCTTCCACGTTCCGGGATTTTGACTGGCCTTTGCTGGGTCTGATCGGCTTGCTGTCGCTTGCGAGTGTTTTTGAGATCAAGTCGGCGACGGCGCATACCAAGTTTCACGGCTTCGATCACAAGCAGATTGTGTTTCTGCTGGTCGGGACGGTGCTGATGTTTGTGGTTTCGCTGGTGGATTATCACCGGCTTATCGATATTGCGCCGTGGGCTTATGGTGTTTCGATGGTCTCGCTGGTGGCGGTAAAGCTGGTGGGGCAGAAGGTGCTGGGGGCTCGGCGCTGGATCAACCTGGGGGGCGGCGTGCATTTTCAGCCGTCGGAGTGGGTGAAGCTGGTGCTGATTCTGGCGGTGGCGAGGTATTTCTGGGGGCTCGTCGGCAGGGAATTGACGTGGGCGGAGATTGGCAAGGCGTTCGCGCTGGTGGGCGTGCCGATGGCGCTGGTGCTGATCCAGCCTGACCTGGGGACGGCGCTGACTTACTTTCCGGTGCTGATCGTGGGGCTGTTTTTGGGGGGGATCCGGGTCAAGCAGGTGGGCGTGATCGTGCTGCTGCTGGCGGTGCTGGGGGGGACGGCGTACCTTTCCGGCAAGCGTTTGAAGCCGTACCAGCAGGCGCGGATCAACGCGTTTCTTGACCCGGATTCCGATCCCAAGGGCTCCGGCTACCAGATTCGGCAGTCGAAGATTGCGGTGGGATCAGGCGGGATCTGGGGCAAGGGGTCCAACCGCGGGACACAGACGCAGGGTGACTTTCTGCCCATTCCGTACACGGACTTCATCTTTGCGGCGCTAAGCGAGGAGCACGGCTTTATTGGCGCCGTGCTCATCCTGCTGCTTTATTTCCTGATCCTGATGCGACTGATCCAGAACGCGCAGACGGCTGCCGACCTGCCGGGAACGTTCATCATCATGGGCATCGTCGCGGTGCTGATTTTTCAGATCGCGGTGAATATCGGGATGGTCGTGGGGCTGATGCCGGTGACCGGGATCCCGCTGCCGCTGCTGAGTTACGGCGGCTCGTCCGTGCTGTTCACGTTCATGTCGCTTGGGATCGTGATGAACGTCCGGATGCGCCGCTTTGTGAACTAGGCGGCGTCTTCCTGCCGGGTGGCTCCGCGGTTGACGACTTTTGTGCCGAGCAGTTGTGGCCCACGGGGCTGGGCCTTTTGCTGACCGCGCAGGCGTGCGCAGCCTTTCTCAAAGCCGATCTGGCAAGGAACCCAAACGGCGACAAGGGTGAGGAGACCCACGGTGATCAAGGCGGATAGGGCGGTTCCGGTCATTGCGATACCTCCAGCGGATTTGTCCGGCATGGCGCTTCCGGACTGAATCCAGCTTCCGGGTTTTGCCATGGAAAGTCCTTAGGAATGGCTCAATTGATCTAAATTCCGCTCAAAAGCTGTCTCACGTTGTCATCAATGGTCGGCTGAAGTCACGGTCCTGCAATAATTCTGCGTGCCCCGGGCTGAATCGTTTACAATCGTGCCAGCACCGATAGCGGTGCCTTTGGTTTACCCGCCTCCTCCCGCGTGTACGCAGCAGGGGCGGCAAAAAGACTTTAGCTTCAACACCAGTTTTCCTAATTAAAAACAAGGCCGGCCAGGCGAAGTTCAACTCCGATGGCCGGACAGGTTCAGGGATTGATCGGTACCAACCAGATCAGCGCAAACGAAAGGCAAACGGCCCCGCCTCTATTTGAGGTTGTTTCCGCCACCTTTCTCCGCGTTCCCTTCCAGGTCGCTCTGCATCCCGGTTACGATTTCCTCTGCTCTCCGCCCGACCCCACGACCCGTTCCCGGGCCGCGAGGTCTCTAGATCGCAAGACAGAATTCGCCTCCGCCGCTGCTTTTCGCGCACCTTTCCTGTCCGCAAAGGTGGGCCGCGGCTAGCTAAAGCTTTCCGCGTGCTCCTGAACTTTCGCTGCGCCTGCCGCCTCCGGTGATCCGGAGGCAGAAAGCAGTCCACGCATGTCGAAAGAGATTTACATATCTTCTACCCCGCATGAAACCCGTCTAGCGATCGTCGAAAATGACTGCCTGACCGAGATTTATTACGAGCGCGAGAACGAATACACGCTCGCCGGCTCTATCTATAACGGTAAAGTCACCCGCGTGTTGCCGGGTATGCAGTCGTCCTTTGTCGATATTGGCCTGGAGCGCGACGCGTTTCTCTACATCACCGACTTCATGGAAGAAGCGGGCGATTCGGCCGACTTTGAGGCCTCCGCCAATTCCGGCGACCACGCCCCACGGGCTCCGCGCCAGATAGAAGGCAACCGCCAGGAAGCCAGCCGCCCGGAAGCAAACCGCTCAGAAGGCCGCGGAGATCGCGGCGACCGTGGCGGACGCGACCGCAGCAACCGTGGCGAACGCGACCAGCAGCCCAAGGCCGAGCCTTCCGATGCCGATCTCTTTGCCGAAGCCGTATCCAGCCTGGAGCCGGCGCGTCCGGCAGGGGATTCCGAGCGCGGTGAGCGTTCCGGCAATCGCCGCGGTGGGCGGAACCGGCGCGATCGCAATGCCAATTCTGATGGTACGCCGCGTGCGCCGCGGCAGGATGGAGCGCCAAGGCAGGACTCTGCTCCGCGACAGGAAGCGCCGCGCAAGGATGTCGTTGAGACGCCCATGCAGCCGGTCATTGTGCAGCATCCGGACGGCGAAGAAGTAGGTGAAGGCGCACCCGGAGCAGACGGAAGCCGTCGCTGGCGCGGGCGTCGTGGACGCCGTGGGAATCGTGGACCGCGCGAGATTGCCGGTCAGAACGCGAATGAGAACGCAACAGACGAGCAGGTGGTTGAAGCCGCCGCCGTGGTTGAAGTTGCGGCAGAGCACGCGCCCAACACCGGCCTGATCGAAAATGCCTACGGTGACGAGCCTACTTCCGAATTTGAAGCCGGCTTGACGCCGCTTTCCTCCCCCGACACCAACGACGAGCCGGTCCCGTATGACGATACTCGCCCGCGCCGTGAACGCAGCGAGCGTGGTGGACGAGGCGAACGCGGCGGACGTCGTGGCGGCCGCGGCAATGCTGAGACGCCCGCGCAGACTCCTTTTGCGCCGCGCACGCCGCGTGGTTTTGCTCCCTCGACCGGCCTGTACCAGGTGGAAGGCGCAGACGATTCCGTCCCTTACGGCACCGAAGTCTTTGCCGAGGCGCCGGTTGAGCCGGTGATTCTGCCCGGTGAGTCGCTTGGGAAGTATCGTGCTGGTGGGGAAAAGGCGGTAGAGACCCAGGCTGAGGCCGCACCGGCACCGGTCAAGAGCGAGTTCGTCGTAAGTGGTTGGGATGGCGGCAATGTGCTGCCGGGTGAGACGCTTCGGCCGCGCGGACCGGTCGCAGAGGGTTCCGGCAGCTCGGCACGTGAGGATCGTGGTGGACGCAGCGACCGTGGCGGACGCAATGACCGCGGTGGCCGCAATGATCGTGGCGACCGCAATGATCGTGGCGGACGGTCTGACCGTGGGCCTCGTCCGGACCGCAATGAGCCCCGGACGGAGGCATCGCACCAGATTGCGCCGCCGATCGTGCCTTATGTCCAGGCGCCTGAACCGGTTGAGTCATTCCTGCCGGCGGAGCTTGAGGCCCCGCAGCAGGCGTCTTATACGAGCGAAGTGGAGCATAGTGCGCCTGTCGAGCAGGTGGATCACGTTGCGGCGGCCGCGCCTGAGCACGAGATGGCCAGCGAGGCAGTCGCGCCGATTCACAGCACCTTTGTGCCACCGCCGCCCATGCCCGCTGCCGAATTTGAGCCGACGGAAGCTTCTGCTTCGCACCGTTTTGACGCCGCGCCGACGCAGGAGTATCGCCAGCCTGCGCCGCCGGTGGTGCTTGAGACCGCGGCTTTTGCCGAGCCCGAGGCTGAGACCCACCCCGAGGTTCAGCATGACGCGGAAGAGCCTATCTCGGCTGCTGTCGAGACCGACCCGGCCGACCTGCACAGCGTTTCGCCTGAGCTTCGTCATGCGTTTGATGCCCACACGGAAGCGCCTGCCGAGTCCCAGATGACGTCGATTTCCGACACCGGCAACATGCATTCTGAGCCCCTTGCGGACGCGCGCGAAGAGCATGAACTGCCTGCGCTTGAGCCGGCCGAGCCCACCTCTCCGATTGAGCATGAGAGCGCGATCGTTCTCGCAGCGACTGAAGAGCCGGCGCATTTCGAACCCGGCACCGGGCTGCTGGAAGAAGAAGAATTCCTGGACGACGAGGACGAACAAGTGCCCGTCGCGCTGCACGCCGTGGCCGAGGAAGAAGAGCACGAAACGCTTGAAGGCGCCGCCGACCTGGGCACCATGCTGCGTGAAATGTCGATCGACCAGATCACGCGTACCGAGCCCGCGCAGGCCGAGGATGACGAGGAAGACTTCCTCGAAGAGGATCAGGACTACGAGGAATCCGGCGCGGACGAAGAGCTGGAAGGGGATGAGCCGGAAGAGTCCGAGGACCACGAAGAGAACGCCGAGGGCGAGCAGTTTGAAGAGGGAAGCGAAGCGGAAGGCGAGCGTCCGGCTGCGGTCGCGGGCGGGGAAGCGCGGGAGCCTCGCCGCGAAGGCCGTGGACGGCGCGAAGGGCGCAACAACCGCAATGACCGTGGTGGCGACCGCAATCGCCGGCCGAGCTCGGGCGACCGTTCTGACCGTGGCTTCTCGTCACCTGGCGCGGACCGCATTGTGTCTGACCGGCCGGCTGCCGACCGCAACGGCGCAGACCGCAATAACGGCGGGCGTCGCGACCACCGTGGCGGGCGCAACTCCATGCAGACGACTAACCTGCCGGCGATTTCCGACCTGCTGAAGCCCGGCCAGGAACTGCTCTGCCAGATTGCCAAGGAGCCGATTGCCAAGAAGGGCGCGCGCATTACGTCGCACATTGCGCTGCCGGGCCGCTTCCTGGTGTTCATGCCGACCGTGAATCACACGGGCGTTTCGCGCAAGATCGAGTCAGATGGGGAACGCCGCCGCCTGAAGGAGATCCTGCTGAGCGAGAAGGGTGAGGCTGCGGGTGGGTTCATCGTGCGCACGGCTGCTTCCGGCGCCAGCGAAGAGGAGCTCCGCTCCGACCTGCGCTTTCTGCTGAATCTGTGGGCAGACATCAAGACTCGGTCGGAATCGAGCAAGTCGCCCGCGCTGATTTATCACGATCTCAACCTCGTCGAGCGCGTGCTGCGCGACCAGGTGACGGATACATTCTCGGCGATCTGGGTTGATACGGAGACCGAATACGAGCGCGTTCTGCGCTTCCTGCAGCGCTTTCAGCCGTCGCTGATCCGCCGCGTAAAGCTTTACAGCAAGGAAACACCGCTGTTTGAGCATGCCGGGATCACGGAAGAAATCAACAAGGCGCTGAGGTCCAAGGTGTGGCTGAAGTCGGGTGGATCGATTGTGATCAACCAGACGGAAGCGCTGGTCGCGATCGACATCAATACCGGCAAGTTTGTCGGCAAGACGGCGCGGCTTGAGGACACAATCGTCAAGACGAACCTGGATGCGATCCCCGAGATCGTCCGCCAGATTCGGCTGCGCGACCTGGGCGGCATCATTATTATCGACTTCATCGATATGGATGAGCGCAAGAATCGTAACCGCGTGATGGCTGCACTAGAGGAAGAGTTGAAGACGGACCGAGCGCCTTCAAAGGTGCTGCCGTTCAATGATTTCGGCCTCATCGCGATCACCCGCAAGCGCGTCAAGCAGTCGCTTGAGCGCACGCTTTCAACGACCTGCGGCATCTGCGCGGGTACGGGCATGGTGAAGTCGCCGATCACGGTTTGCAACGATATTTACATTGAAATGCGCAAGATGCATAAACATCTGGACCGCGGCGATGTGATGTTGCGGGTCAATCCCGAGGTAGTCAAGCAGCTGAAGTCGACGACCTCTCGCTGGCTACAGGAGATGGAAGAGATGGTCGGTAAAACGATCCTGGTCAAGTCCGATCCGAGCCTGCATCCGGAGCAGTTCGACATTCACTAGGACCGATTCAAGCGAATAAGAACGGGCCAGGGCTTCAAGCTCTGGCCTGTTCTGCGTTGCTTTAAGAGGCTGTTAGCGGATGCGATCAAGCAGCTTGAAACGCCAAGACAGTTTTCGGCGTCATACCACAACAAGAGGCTTGCACTGGGGTTCATGCAATTACCAGGCTGCACTCAGGGAGTCTTATAAAGATGCTTATGCTTGAAACGACTGCTTCCCGTCCGTTCGCTTATGCGCGCCGCACCGTAGCCCTTGCGCTCGTTGCTGGCGCATCAACCCTTGCTGCCCACGCGCAGCAGGCCGCATCGGTCGACGGTCCGCAGGCTTCGCCGGTATTGACGGCCAGCTTGAACCAGCCGCTGAACCTTGCTTCTGTTGCGGCCGTAAACTACAGCTCGTCCACTGCCGAAACTGCGAATGCAGTTGACGCGACCGCTGCTTCGACCCTCGATCTAAGCGGTCTGCCCAGTGAATTGCAGCCGCCACCCCGCCGCCGTTACGGCCGCCCACGCTACAACGATAGCTCGCACAACCCTGACGGCTCGAACAAGTACACGTTCATCGTTGGTGCCGGCGCATCTTCTCCGGTGAACGATTTCAGCAACTATAACAATCTGAACTACGGCTTCCAGGTCGGAGCTGGCCGTAACTTCAATAAGAATTTTGCGCTTATCTTCCAGTTCGATTACGACAGGTTTGGCTACAAGGGCGCTACGCTGCAGAACCAGTTGAACTTGTACAACTACATCATCACGGTACAGAACTCGACGCAATCTGCGCAGAACCAGATTCCACTGCTTGGCGCGCTGGACGGAAATGCGCACGTCTGGTCGTTCACGTTGAACCCGACATATACCATCTACTCCGGTCAGGGACTTGGCGCCTATGTTGTCGGTGGCGTCGGCTTCTACCATAAGGCTGCAAACTTTACGACGCCCGCAACCGGCGTTGGCTACGACCCCTACTATGGCTACTACCAGTACACCGCGAATGAGCCAATTGACCAGTATTTCTCAAATGCAGTCGGCTTCAACGGCGGTTTCGGTCTGACCTTCAAGCCGTCTCGCTTCGCAAACGAGCGCTTCTACGCGGAAGTGCGCTACCACTACATGCTCAACTCGCTGAGGACCGGTATCACGATCGCCAATGTGACGACGGCGTCCTCGAACACCAACTTCAGTGATCAGTACCCGCAGAACTCGCACCGCACCGCTTACATCCCGGTGAAGGTTGGTATCCGCTTCTAACCGCTTCACATGCAATAAAGCCCGGCTTATGGCCGGGCTTTATTGCATGTGGTCTAGACGCCGACGGGGTAGGGCTTTTCATGCGCTTGCTGGCCGTCGCCGGAACGTTCAAAGCGTCCCTGCAGCAGGCTGAGCAGACCGGTGTACCAGTAGCCGAAAACGAACAGCAACAGGAATGGCACGGTGAAGTAGTTCTCTCGTGAGATTGCGTAGTAGACCGTGAAGGCAAAGTAGCAGCCAATCGCGAGCTCAATCCACGGCACAATACCCAGGCGCTTGCGATATTTCTGTGCCTGGCTCTTCTCACCCTTTTTGCGAACGCTGTATTTGGGTGTGCGTGCGAAAGCCGACTTGACGCCGAGCAGGGCCTCCATGACCGCCTTGGTATTGGTGATCGTGAGCCCTACGCCGAGCCCCATCAAGCAGGGCAGGTAGAGGAATGTCCGGTACCACTTCTTGGGAAAAAGCTCTTTCTGGCTGACGAGATAGAAGGACGAAACCGACATCGTGCTCGCCATGAAGAGCGGGAAATCGATGAGCATCATCTGCAGCCAGCCCTGGTAGCTGCGGATGATCATCGCCGGCATAAGCAGCGTACTCAGCACAATCATGAGCGGGTAGCTCAGGTTGGCGCTCAGGTGGTACCAGGCCTCGAGCTTGGTGCGCCACGGCATGTCGCTTTTTATGACGCGCGGCAGGATCTTGATTCCGGTCTGGATCAGGCCCTTGGCCCAGCGTGCCTGCTGAGTTTTGAAGGCGGTCATTTCGATCGGGAGTTCGGCGGGGCACTCGACATCCTGCAGGTACTTGAACTTCCACCCGCACATCTGCGCGCGGTAGCTCAGGTCGGTGTCTTCAGTGAGGGTATCGTGCTGCCAGCCGCCCGCCTCGCCGATGACTTTGGTGCGCCACATGCCGGCGGTGCCGTTGAAGTTGAAGAAGACCCCCGCGCGCGAGCGGCCGCCATGCTCCAGCACAAAATGCCCGTCGAGAAGGATTGCCTCAACCTGTGTGAGGAAGCTGTAGTTGCGATTCAGATGCGTCCAGCGAGTTTGGACCATGCCGATCGTCGGCTCGGCCAAGTGTTGGATCACCTTCATGACCCAGTCACGCGGGGGGACGAAGTCGGCGTCAAAGATGGCGACAAACTCACCGCGCGCCGTCTTCAGCCCGGCATCGAGTGCTCCGGCCTTGTAGCCGTAACGGTTCTCGCGGTGCAGGTAGTAGATCGGCTGCGGCCCCAGGCCCTTGTAGCCGGCGGCGTACTCTTCGACGATCCGCCGGGCGACTTCTGTCGTCTCGTCGGTGGAGTCGTCGAGTACCTGGATCTCGAAGCGATCGCGCGGGTAGTCGAGCCGGCAGCACGCCTCGATGAGCCGGTGTATGACGAATTGCTCGTTGAAGATCGGCAGCTGGATGGTGACGAAGGGGAGCTCACCTTCCGGAAAGCGGCTGACCGGCTCGCTCCAGCGTGCGGCGTTCTTCTTGTTGCGGAAGTAGAGCCAGACCAATTGGTAGCGATGAATCCCGTAGAACGCCAGGATCAACATGACCAGGAAGTAGGGGGTAAGCAGCGCGTAGTCGAACGCCGTGAGCTGGTATAGACCCTTGAAGGTCTGATCGGCGTAGTGGGTCTTCCAATAGTGGCCCAGGCCCTTGGGGGCTGCGAGCGTTGCGAGGTTCCAGGCGGCGATATGCCAGCTCATAAGGAGACCCCTTCCAGCGGGAAATGCGCAGGAAATCGTTTCTTGAAGACCTTTGTCTGCTCTGTCAGCACGCCGTGCATCAGACAGCCAAACAGCGGCCCAACGTGCTTGACGTCACCGGTAATGAGCAGATCTGCGCGCGCCGCAATGGCACTTTGCAGGATGGGCCGGTCTTTTGAAGGCAGGGTAATTGCTGCAGGCAGCACAACCTCCACGCCGTCCGGAATGAGATGGCTCCGATAGACCAGTTGCCACAAACGGCTAGGATGTTCAGCTTGAGGGAAGTGGCGATTCACTTCAGCAATGATAAATTGCGAGATCAGAATCTCGACCTCTGGCAGATCCCAAAGCGCGAGAAAGCTGTTTTGAACATCGCGCACCGCGTATAAGACAACGTTTGAATCAGGAAGAACTCTCAAAAACGCGCTCACGAAATGCGTCGAGCGCGCAGCAGATCCTGGTGATTCTCTGCGCATTGCCACGATTCGTCACGGAACAAGTGGTCTGGATTCAGGGACGTCGGGTCGATATCCATCTCGAGCGCGTCGACCAGATTGCGTCGATAGTCCGGTTCGGCAAGGGAATTGTTCAGGATGAATTCCGCAGTCTCTTCGTTCGTCCACTGCTCAATTTCTGGATAGTTCATCGCGCCCTCCGTGCACCCTTAGCTTATCCCAAAAACATCACTCCATAGCTTGAATCCCGAGCCACGGGCCGGAAGCCCGCGTCGCGAATCGTTCGCCGCAAATCCTCTTCGCTCGTTCCCGGTTCGAGCCCCGCGGCGCCCACATCATTCGCGCCAAATCGCAGACCCATCTGTAGAACTTTTACGCCTTGTGTCGGCCAATTGGCCTGCAGATTGGTTATCGATTCGAGCTGCATGCGGCACACCGCCAGCACCTTCAGGTACTCGACGCTGGTGGCTTCCTCCAGCGATCGCTCGCCCGCCGCGACGTTATGCAGATGCCCCGCCGGCGTGAACGACCGGAATCCGCCCGTATCCGCCTGCAGCCCGGCCAGCAAAGCCAGGTGCGTCACTCGATCGGCATCACTTTCGCCCTGCCCAAACGTCATGGTAGCCGCGGTCGGCAGGCCAAAAGCATGCGCTACGCGATGCACCGCCAGCCAATCCTCCACCGAGCAGCCGTCTCGCCGGAAACCATCCGCCAGCACCTGCGCATCCCAACCGCCAAGCGACCGCAACCCCGCCGCCTGCAGCCTGCGAAGCGTCTCGTGTATCCCGAGCGAGCCCGCCACGCGGACTACCGCCGTAGCGCTCAGCCCGCCAACCCACAGTGCAGGGAAGCGCTCGCGCAGCGTGGCCAGCCGCACTTCGAGCTCAGCGAGAGTTTCCGCCCCACGCAGCACCAGCCCGGTCGCGCCCAGGTCCTCGGCCTCGGCTGCGAGCTCGTCGCCGACCTCGACCACGTAGCTCACGACACCCTCCGGATGCAGCCGCCGACGCACCGCGTCTGCCTCCATCCCGAGCCCGATCAAGTCATCTGAGCGCAGGCAATCCAGCGCCTGCTCGCGCGTAAGAGTCATCGTCAAACCAGCCGATCCGCGGCCGGTGCAGGCATCTGCAGCACGTGACCGGCACGCCGCCGCAGCACCAGCGCAACGATCGTCGCAAGCACAATCACCGTCACGATTCCCTGCGACCAAAGGCAGTAGATACACCACTTCCGGATGACGTACGCCTCAAGATAAGTAAGAAAAGCCGCCGCCGCAAAACCAATTTCGGAGATCTGCAGCAGCGCCCACCAGCGCCCGGCGAGCGCCAGCAGCAGCATCAACGTGTAGCCCCCGATTCCAATGACCGCAACTGGGATGTGCACCTTCTTCGCCGCGGGATCCTCGTCTATAGAAGTGGGCGGAAACACCGCGTACTTGGACGTGTTCACCGCGCCGCAATCCCAGTTTTCGCTCACCGCGCAGGCCGGCGCACTGGCCGGGTCGGCGTAATGCACTCGCAGCGCCAGTGCGCTATCCACGATACCGCCGAGCGCCAGCACCGCGATCAAAATCCTCATACCCCAGTTCCGCATCACCCTAGTTTACCGCCTCGTCCGCTTGATTGACCGCCTTGTAGTCTTGGACGCCGCACGCCGCTTTATCATCACCAACATGGCAAACTTTTCGCGACGCCACTTCATCGCCTTCGCCGCTGCGACCAGCGCGGCACACGCCCTGCCCGCGCCCGCCGCCTCCTTCAGCTTCGTCTTCCTGACCGACTCCCACACCCAGCCGGAGCTCGACGCTACCCGCGGAACAGCTCTCGCCTTCCAGCGCATACGTCAGATCAGAGGCGTGGACTTCGCCATTCAGGGCGGGGACCACGTCTTCGATGCCGCCGCCGTCTCCCGTGCGCGTGCCACGCAGCTCTTCGATCTCTACGCCAAAACCGAGCAGGATCTCAGCCTCAAAGTGCACCACGCCATCGGCAATCACGACGTTTTCGGCGTCTATCCTTCCAGCGGCATCGGCCCGCCTGACGCCGGCTACGGCCGCGCGATGTTCGCCGAGCGCTTCGGCCCCACCTATCACTCGTTCGACCACAAAGGCGTGCACTTTATCGTGCTCGATTCCATCGGTGTGACGCCCGCCGGCTGGGAACCTCGTATCGACGCCGAGCAGCTCCAGTGGCTGACCACCGATCTCGCCGCGCTACCGCCGCGCATGCCGATCGTCGTCAGCGTACATGTCCCGCTGGTTACTGCGATCGGCTCCTACAGCCCGGCCAAGGGACGCTTCGTGATCCCGGAATACAGCAATGGCCCCCAGGTCGTGGACCTGCTCACGCGCTACAACGTGCTCGCCGTCCTGCAGGGCCACACCCACATCAACGAGACGGTCGTCTGGCGCGGCATTCCCTTCATGACCTCCGGCGCCGTCTCCGGCAACTGGTGGCATGGCCCCCGCTGGGGCGTGCCGGAAGGCTTCACAGTGTGCACCATCAGCCATGGCAAACTCACCACGCGCTATGAGTCCTCCGGCTTCCAGTCGATCGCGCCGGAATCTGCTTCCCCGGTCTAAGGGGACATTGGTAGCAGGTCAGCGCCCCTCCTGCGGGGCGTAGGAGCAGTGCGCCGAATTTCGACCGAGCGATTTTTGTTGACACGAGCAATCCATAGAACTAATGTTAGGCACATTACAAAAAACTGAATATCCCGTGAATTCTACGGTCCGGCACCCCGCTGCATGCAGGCGGAGTTCTGTTGCCGTCGGCTCCTCCACCGCGTTCCTTGCACGAGAACCTTAGGAGTATCTGAATGTCTGTCCGCCTTTCCCGCGCCGCGACTCTTGTCGCCCTTGCTGCCCCCCTTGTTTTTAGCTTCGCTTCCTCAGCCTCTGCGCAGACGTTTCACGGCGCGGTCACGGGCTCCATCACCGACGCGACCGGTGCCGCCGTCTCCGGCGCCTCGATCGTGCTCCTGAATCCCGCCACGGATGCGACCTTGAGGTTCACCACCGGTCGCGCGGGCGAGTTCACTTTCACGGAGCTGCCCGTCGGCACCTACACCCTGACCGTGTCCGCATCCGGCTTTCAGACCCGCAAGATCGCGGCCATAGACGTCGCCGTCACCAGGATTGAAACGTTTCCCATCACCCTCTCCGTCGGTTCAGAGGCGAGCGAAATTGAAGTCACCGCCAGCGGCGTGCAGGTCGATACCGAGTCCTCCGCGCTGGTCACGGTCGTCGGCTCACAAGCAGTAGAAGACATCCCGCTCAATGGCCGCGACTTCACCCGCCTGACCCACCTGGCGCCCGGCGTCAGCGCCATCACCAACTCGGTCAACGGCTCGCGCACGGCCAGCATCAACTTTCAGCTGGATGGCGCTGATAACGTGGACCCCTGGCTCGGCATCGTGGCCTCCAATCAGGGCGGCATCGCCAGCGTTCCCGGCGGTCTGATCCCGATTGAAGCCATCGACCAGTTTTCCATGCAGGCCGGCGGCGAGGCCGACCAGGGCCGCAACGCCGGCGCCAACTCCAACATGGTCATCAAGTCCGGAACCAACAACATTCACGGCGACGTCTTCTACTACGACCGCAACGAGTACTTTGCGGCCATTTCGCCCTTCGCCCCGGTCGGATCCAAAAAGCAATTGCTGCGCAACCACCAGGGCGGATTTACGCTCGGCGGACCCATCTGGAAGGACCACACCTTCCTCTTCGTCGCGGGTGAGATCCAGATCGCCAAAACCAACGCCGCCATCGCCGATACCGTCGTGAGCGACCCCTGGATCGCGCAGGCCACCGCGCTCATTGCAAAGTACAACGACCCCGTCACCGGAGTCGCTTATACCCCCAATCCGCTCAGCATCAGCCTGTACAACCTGCTCTACCCCAACGCCACCAAGGGCGCGCCCGCCATCTTGAGCGGCTCAACCTCGAACATCCTCGCGTCCGGAACTTCGAATTACAACAGCTACAACGGCATCATCAAGCTGGACCAGAAGTTCGGCCAGAAGCAGAGCCTCTCGCTGCGCTATCTGGGCACGACCGGAACCCAAACCGCGCCCACTGCTTCCAACTACGCGGAATATTTTCAGACCGCGCCCATGCACATCCACAACTTTGGCATTGTGCACACGTACATCATCAGCCCGCGCCTGGTGAACACTGTCACCTTTGCCACCAACTACTTCCTGCAGACGTTCAACGACGCCAATCAGAACTTCAATCCGCAGACGAATGCCGGGTTGAATCTCGGCATTACGAACCCCATCATCGCCGCCGGCGCACCCAGCATTCTGATCACCGGCTTCGACCAGACCGGCGCCACCCAGCCCTCCGGCCGTACAGATGTCACCGGCCACGTGACTGACAACTTCCACTGGTCCCTGGGCCGTCATGAACTCAAGCTGGGCGGCGAGTTCCGCCACTCCAACGTCAACCAGCTTTACTTCACGTCCTCCCGCGGCACCTTCACCTTCGACGGTTCCCGCGGCCCCTGGGGCGGAGCCGGTACGCCGCTTTCGGATCTGGCCGACTTTCTCATCGGCGCGCCCAGCAACTCCTCCGGCGCACGCCTGCTGCAGGGCAACGCGCAGCGCGTCTGGACCTTCAACACGGAAGACTTCTGGGCGCAGGATGACTTCAAAGCCAACCGCAAGCTCTCGCTCAACTACGGCGTGCGCTATACCGTCCCCGGCGTAATCCAAGCCAACGCAAACGATATCTACCAGTTTGTCCCCGGCACCACGCCCGGCTTCCAGCAGGGCTACTACCCGGAATACTACGGCGGCATTGCTCCGCGCGTCGGGTTCTCCTATGCCCCTTACGCTAACCAGACTACGGTTCTGCGCGGCTCGTACGGTATCTTCTACGACTTCCCGGCGATGAGCAGCTGGATCACCGGAACCACCACCAACGGCGGCGCAGCCTTCGCGCAGAACAACCCCGCCGGCCCGGATGCCGCCGTCATCTTCAACCAGACCAACGTCCGCTGGAATCAAAACGTCAACCCGTTCGTCGGCGCGGCTGCTCCGCAGGTGGGCGCGTTCGGCGTCAACCAGAATTTCAAAATGCCGCGTGCGACCGTTGTCAGCTTGAACGTCGAGCAGCAGATGTCAAAAAACACGCTGTTCTCTATCGGCTACGTTGGCACCTTCGGCCAGCACCTGGAAGTTCTGTACGACATCAACCAGCCCGTTGCAAACGGCACCACCACCAACCTGGCAGCGGTCGATTCTGCTTCTCGCCCCTACCAGCAGACGTCTTTCCCGGGCGAGAACGCGGCCTTCACGGCGCACAAGCTGGCCGCGATCAACCAGCTCAACTTTGCCGGCGCGTCCAACTACCACTCGCTCCAGACCAGCCTGCGCAAGGCGCCCTGGAAGGGACTGTCCGGCAGCTTGAACTACACGCTGTCCAAGTCGCTGGACGATATCTCCAGCAACACCACTCCGATGAACAGCTACAACCTGCACCAGGACTACGGCCCCAGCACCTTCGATAGCCGCAACGTGCTGAACGGTTACGTCCTGTACAGCCTGCCGAAGTTCCACAGCTTTGCGCCGCGCCTGACCAACGGCTACCAGCTGAATTCGTCGTTTACCTACTCGTCCGGTATCCCCATCAGCCCGCAGTACAGCACCAACGTGGACGGCACGGGCGAGCTCAAGGACCGGCCCAACTACACCGGCGTAAGCCCCTACGCCACCGGCACCCCGCTTGCGTCCAACAACGCCAACGGACGCACCTACCGTTACCTGCAGAACCTGGTCAGCAATCCGTCATTTACCTGCCCCGGTGCGGTCAGCACCTCCACCACCAACCCGGCCAGCTGCCCCACCACTGCCACCGGCGTCTACGGCAATGAGCGTCGCGACGCCTTCACCGGCCCCAACTTCCGCACCATTGACGTCTCGCTGCTGAAGCAGACCAACATCACCGAGCGCATCCACACCGAGCTGCGCGCGGAGATCTTCAACGTCTTCAACTTCAACAACTTCGCCAACCCCACCGTCACCGCTACCAGCGGCTCCTTTGGTGTTATCTCCAATACCCGCAACGGCATCAACGCACCCGGAATCGGCTACGGCGAACCCTTCAACATCCAGTTCGCCGCCAAGGTGTCCTTCTAACCTTCGCACCGACTCCGCAAGGCCCAAACAAAAGCGCCGCCGCCCTCAACCAGGGCGACGGCGCTTTCATCTGTCTCGCACCTGCTACCGATCCGGTCTGGCCTGATCGACATACGTGACCCGCACCAGGTTGTCGCGATAGTCGATTTCCATCTTGAGCTGCTTCAACGTCTCGTACCCCAGCATCCCGGCCAGCTCTACCCCGGCGTAGCGCGAATCGCTGGACATATCGATCGCCATCAGGCCCTCGCTTTTCTGGCGGACGCCGGCAAACTGAATCGTCATGCGGCCCGTGGTCGCCGTGTCCTTGACCTTGCCGCCGATGCCGCGCAACGTCACTTCATCATCCTTGCTGACCGCTGTGACCTCTCGCGCAGCCGCGGGTGAGATCAGGTTGATGCTCCCGCCCGTGTCCAGAATGAACAGCTTTTTGGGTGCGTTGCCAATGTTGGTCGGCATGATCAGAAAGTGTCCAGCCCTGTAAACCGGCGTCCACTTTGCCATCTCCGGCGCAATGTACGGATCGGTCTTGGTTTCCGCGTACGTCAGTCCCGCGTTGTCGTCCGGGTTGGTGCCCAGGGAGGTCTGCCGCCCGGCCACCTCGCCCGGGCGCTTGGGCAGCGGATCCAGCTTCAGGTCCATGGAAGGGAAGTCGAGCGTCACCAGGAAGTCGCTGAACACATCCGTGCCGATCAGGCCGTCCAGCCCCGGCAGCACGCGGCTGGCAGAGAAGACCTCCACTTGGCAGTTCTGGAAGTTCATCGGGCCGATCTTGATGCTGTCCACGTGCGTCACAAACGCGTCCTTGGCGCCGTCATCACCGATGCCGCCGATGCGCAGCGGTGCCTCCGCCGTCAGGCCCAGTGCGCTTGCGGCTTCCTTGGTCAACGACAATCCGGAAGCCCCCGTATCCACCAGCAGCAGCCGCTTTTTGCCGTTGAAGTAGACCTCCAGCGCCGCCTTGCCGTTATGCTCCTGATGGTTCACGTTGCCAAATGTCGTCAGCGAAACCTTGGCGTGCTCCGCCGGCGTCGCCATCCTGCAGTCGCCGCGCTGATTTACCTGCACGCTCTTGATCGCAGCCGCGAGCCTGGTTTTCTGCTCCTCAGTCGCGTCCGGCCTGGCCATGCGCTCTTCATACTGCGTGATTCGTTCCGCGCTCGTCGGCCGTTTGCGATGGCTGTACTCCCAGAACTGCGTGATCATGGTGTCGCCTGGCGCCAGGCTATGCGCTTTTTCCAGCTCCGCCTGGGCCGTCTTGTGCCGGCCCTCCAGCTCCAGGTAACGCCACAAATCGTAGTGCGTCCGCGCCAGGCAGACGTCCAGATTCTGGCTCTTGTTGAACGCCATGGTGGCCTCGACCATCTCGCCGCGGCGAAAACGAACCTCGCCCAGACCCTGCAGCAGCAGGGCGTCTGCCGGCTTGGCATCGCTCTCTTTCTGGGCGAGCGTCAGGGCCTCATCAAACTTGTGCTGCTGCAGCTTTGTCCGCTCCAGGCCTATCACTCCTGTGCTGCTGGGCAACATCGCGGTAAAGAGCTTGTCGGCCTCGTCCAGTCGCCCGTGTGAAAGCGCCTCGTCTGCGCGGGAAGACACCATCGTACGCACAATGGAGCACGCTTTGCCCGCCGCCGGTGCCTGCGCCAAAGCTCCACTGCACACGCCAAAACTCAACAGCATCCACGCCAAACGCTTCATTCCTGGCCCCCTGTTAGTTTCCGAGTGTCCGCAAGCCTACACTGCCGCGTGCGCCGCTGTCGCCTGTCCTCCCGTACACTGAACGGATGGGGAGTCTTGGCCGACTGCGAAACTCGGTGTATCGTTTCCGCCAGCACTTCCATCGCAATTCCATGGCAGCCAATTCCACAAAACACGTAAATTTCGCCATGCTCTCGCACCCCGGGCGCGTGCGCAAAGGCAATGAAGACGCCGTGGAAGCGTCGCTTGCCGCCGGCGCTTTCGTCGTGTGCGATGGCATGGGCGGTGCTGCCGCTGGTGAAATCGCCAGCCATCTCGCAGTCGACGCGTTTCTGAAGGCGCTCGAGCCAAAACGCGACCAGACCCCCCGCACCCCCACCCCGGATATACGCCTGGAAGAAGCGATCCTGGCCGCGAACGACGCTGTTTACGCGCACTCGCGCCGTTCCCCGGATCTGCACGGTATGGGTACCACACTGGTTGCGCTGCTGCTGCAGCCGCCGCAGGCAGAGCGCATTGGCTCGCTCACACTGGCGCACGTCGGCGATAGCCGCTGCTACCTTTACCGCGCCGGAACGCTGACGCAGCTTACGCTCGACCACTCGCTGGTAGAAGAGCAACTCCGCCTGGGCGAGATCACGGAAGCCGAAGCCGAAAACCACCCGATGCGCAACATCATCACGCGCGCCGTAGGCTCGCAGCCACAGGTTGAGCCGGAAATTCAACATCTGGACCCCCACCCCGGCGACCTCTACCTGCTCGCGTCAGACGGCCTTACGCGGGAGCTCTCCGATCTTGAAATTGCTGCGACCCTGCACCGCGCCGCGCTCCGCAGCACCACCCGCCCGCTCAATCTGAATAACCTGACCAAGACCCTGATCAACCAGGCCAACGACGCCGGCGGCGGCGACAACATCACCGTCCTCCTGCTGCAGATCGACTAGACCACTACTGAGCCGATGCCCTACCTTGGTTGTCATCCCCGCAGGGGATCTGCTTACGCCCGGATCCGCTAAGCCCCTCCGGTTCAACCCATCAGTTCGTCATCCCCGAAAGGGGATCCGCATTTTGCCTTAGAGCCTGGACTACACCATGACCAAACCACTTATCGCCGTCCTCGGCGCCGGCACCATGGGCAACGGCATCGCGCACGTCTTCGCCCGCGCCGGCCACCCCGTCCTGCTAGCCGATATCTCGCAGCCCGCACTCGACCGCGGGCTGGCCACAATCCGCAAAAATCTAGCCCGCGAAGTCACCAAGCTCAAGCTGACGCAGGAAGAATCCGAGCACGCCGAGTCACTCATCACCCTCACAACCAACCTCGCCGACCTGGCCCAGGCCGAGCTCGCCGTAGAAGCCGCCACCGAGCGTTTTGAGATCAAGTCCCAGCTCTTCAAGCAGCTTGACGCGATCCTCCCCGCCGCTGCAATCCTTGCGTCGAACACCTCCAGCATCTCGATCACAAAACTGGCCGCTCTTACCGGCCGCCCCGACCGCGTCATCGGCATGCACTTCTTCAACCCGGTCCCGGTCATGCGCCTGGTGGAGGTTATCCGAGGGCTGCAAACGTCGCAGGCCACCTTCGATCGCGTCCACGCGCTAGCCCTGACGCTCCCGAAAATTCCGGTCGAGGTCAACGACGCCGCCGGCTTCGTCTCTAACCGCGTCCTGATGCCGCTCATCAATGAGGCCATCTACGCCGTGATGGAAGGCGTCGCGACAGCCGAAGCCATCGACACCATTTTCCGCGAAGGCATGGCCCACCCCATGGGGCCCCTTACGCTTGCAGATTTCATCGGTTTGGACGTCTGCCTGGACATCATGCGTGTCCTGGTAGAAGGTCTCGGCGATCCCAAATACCGCCCCTGCCCGTTGCTGCTCCGCATGGTGGATGCCGGCTGGCTGGGCCGTAAATCCGGCCGCGGCTTCTACACTTACTAGCCTCTGCCCTGTTTGTTGTCATTCCGCAGCGCAGTGATGGAAACTGCGGCTAGCCTTTCTGCGATAATTCCCCCATGTCACAAGACCTGTATTTCGAAGACTTCCACATCGGCCAGCTCTTCCACTCCGCCGGCACCGCCAAGGTGACCGCAGAAGAAATAAAGGAATTCGGCCAGAAGTACGATCCTCAGCCCTTCCACCTGGATGAAGCCGCCGGCGAAGGCAGCTTCTTCAAGGGTCTCGCCGCCTCCGGCTGGCTCACGGCCGCGATCGTTATGCGCTTGCGCGTGCAGTCGATCCAGGTCTTCGGCGGCATGATCGGCGCGGGCGTAGAGGAAATGCGCTGGACCCAGCCTGTCCGCCCAGGCGACACCATACGCACCGAAATCGAAGTCGTAGGCGCACGTAAGTCGACCTCGCGCAAAAATTACGGCATCGTTCGCACCACCACCAACGCGCTCAACCAGCGTAATGAGATCGTCATGCGCAGCACTGTGAACTTCCTCGCCCCAATCCGCAGCGCCCAGTAGCCTCTACTTGGCTTTCATCCCCGAAGGGGATCTGCAGTTGCTTTTGCTATTAGCGCACGCCGCGAGACCCTCATGACCCCAGAAGACCTCGCCCTGCTCAAACAGTCCGAAGACCAGATCCTCGCCGTCGAGCTCAACTCCGGCGAGCAGTTCTTCGCGGAAATCGTCATGATCGTCGACGAGCCCCCCACCCCCGACGTCTTCCTGTTGCGCCTCCTCCGCGCAGAAGATGGCGCCTTCGAGCCCACAAGCACCACCGGCGAATCGCACCTCCTCGCCGACATCGCACGCGTAGCCCAGGTCCCCGGCGTCGAGTACTAGCCCCGTTTCCCACAATCCGCCAGGCGAACAAATGACGTATCTTGTATAGATGCGCATGACCGTCCTGGCCTCTGGGTCAAAGGGCAACTCGACCCTCATCGCCAGTGCCCGTACCCGCGTGCTTGTAGACGCCGGGCTGTCCTGCCGTGAGCTGCTGCGGCGTATGGCCATTGCCGGGGAGGATCCTGCGCGGCTGGATGCCATTCTCGTCACCCACGAGCACATCGATCACGTCTGCGGGGTTGCGGTCCTGGCCCGCCGGCTCGGCATCCCGGTGTATTTTAGCGAGCCTACCCACCGCGCCTGGGTCCGCATGCTCACCCCCCGCACCACCATGACCTACGCCAAATGGCTCGACCACCTGGCGGCCGAGAAGCTCGCGCGCGCGGAGCAAACCGCAAAAATCCCCTGCTACACCGTTGAATCGGACCATGCCCCCGCAGTTTTGTTGTCATCTCAGAGCGAAGCGGAGGGACCTGCGGTCGCCCTCGCCATCCCGCCAGCCCAGCTTGAAGCGATCGCCAGCATTTCCGCGGAAGCCGCTCCCTACACCAACCGCTCGGACGACCCGCACACCACGCTCGAGCTTCCGGTCGAAGAAGAGTGTGACCCCACCCCAGAAAAGACGCGCCAGGACCCCACCTACCTGCCCGCAGTCGAGTATTTCCGGCCCGGGCACCACTTTGCCATCGGAGATCTCGAAATCGACCCTTTCACCATCCCGCATGACGCTGCCGATCCCTGCGGCTTCGTGATCGCCGCGGAAGGCATCCGCATGGCCATCGCCACCGACCTTGGCTACGTCCCACCCAACGTCAAGCTGGCACTCCGACGGATCGACGTCCTGCTTCTTGAATCCAACCACGACCTGGAAATGCTCCGCGACGGCCCCTACCCGTGGTCCGTCAAACAGCGCGTGCTGTCCCGCGTCGGCCATCTTTCAAACGACGCCACCGCAGAATTTCTGGAGCGTGACTACGACGGCGGCGCCCACACCATCATCCTCGGGCACCTGTCCGAGTCCAATAACGCCCCGGAACTCGCCCGTATTACCGCAGAACGCGCCATAGGGGACCGCATGACACTGCTCGGCAACCGCATCGTTCTAGCCCAGCAAGCCATTCCGCTCGATCCGATTCAGCTTTAGTGGCAAGTCCGAATGATTCGTTGTGCTATTTGCCAACGCATTCCGCTCCAGGTACCACTTCATACTCTGTGAACCTTTCCGTCGCTCTGGCAATCAAACAGGATAGAATCAGAGGAATGCCCATGGCCAAAAATTCATTAGACAGGCTAGCCTGCACCGACCCCATCGTCGGGGCAATCCTTTCCGGCTGGCGCTACGACATCTCGAACATTTCTCCCGAGATGCGCACCGAGTATGAGTTTCACCTGGACGATTGCAGCCATTGCCGGCGCCGTCAGCACCTGGCCCGCACCAAGGACGTCCTGGCTCTATCGATTACGCTGCTTTTCTGCGCTTTTTGCGCGTTGGCCGCCGTCGTTCTGCACCGCTTTGAGCTGCTGGCTCACATTCCCGGAACCGTCACGCTGCATGTTCACCAAGCGGCTGTGATCGTTTCTTTGGAAGCGATTGCCATGACTGGTCTCGCGCTTTCCGCCGTCCTTTCGGGACTCGTTGCCATTACCACCCCGGTCCCCGATCTGATCAGCACCGTTGTACGCAATCGCATTCACCCGGACCTGCGTGAGCGCCTCGCCCGCCGCCACGCTGCGTAGCAGGCGCAGATAGGTTCCTATCCCGAAGGGATCGGCTTCTCGCTTTCGTAGCTCTGTCTTTGTGGAATCTGCGGTAGGGTGGAAGGGTGGGCGTTTTGCTGCATAATCAACCCACTTAACCCATGTCCGAGACCCCTGAACCCGCCCCCCTCCCCCACGCCGCAGAGGCCCAGCCTCTCGCCGAGCCCGGCGACCGCCGCTTCTACTCGGAGTGGGACCCGCGCTCCGCCCCTGGAACCTACTTCCTCCTCGCCATCAACATCGCAGTCTTCGTCTGGATGTTCCTGCACGGTGTCCCGATCACCGGCGGCTCGCCAGATCAACTCATGGCTTACGGAGCGAACAACTCCGTTTCAGTCCTGAACGACGGTCAATGGTGGCGCCTGCTCACGCCCATCTTTGTCCATATCGGCTTCATCCACATTGCAAGCAATATGTGGTGCCTCTGGAACCTGGGCTTGCTGGGCGAGCCGCTCATCGGCCCTTTCGGCTTGGTCGCGGTCTACGTGCTGACCGGAGTCGCCGGCAATCTGCTTACGGTCGCCTGGGATGTGGGCGCGGCGCACTACTATGGGGTCTCGTTAGAGGCAGTTGCAGGTGTGGGCGCAGGTGCTTCAGGCGCCGTTTTCGGCATCGCCGGCATCCTGATTATCCTGCTTTCGAATCGCAGATTGCCCATCCCATGGTCAGAGTTGCAAAGGCTTCGCCGCTCGGTGGTGCAATTTTCCATCATCAATCTGGCGATCGGCGCTTCTACCTCGCTCGCGATCGTGGGAAATTTCATTCATGTGCGCGTCGATAACACCGCGCACCTTGGCGGCTTCCTGTCGGGCCTGGCCCTGGGCCCCGGACTGACCGCCAGCATGACCGCCGGCCGCGTTCGATACCTGAACCGGCAACGCGTCGTCTTTATCGCCGCGGCCTTCATCCTGTCACTCATCGGCTACGGCATCGCCAACTTTAACCACTAAGAGCTCAACACGGAAAAAGCCACACGGAAAGGCAACAGCGGAAAAAGAAAAGGCCACATAGAGAGAGCAAACTTGCCCTTCCTGTGTGGCTTTCTCTGTGAGTCCTTGTTTGTTCCGTGTGGCTCTTCCCGTGTTTCAGCTTTTGACTTTAGCTAAGCGCCGAGCTCGCAAACTTTCTTACCATCGCCAGCAGCAATCTCCGGTCGCTATCTGACAAATGCGCCGAGTACCTCTGCACCTGCGTCAGGAACCGAATTTCCTCCTCGCTCAAGTTCAGCGTAGAAACTTCCTTGCCCACCTGGTCCTCGGCAAAGAACTGCGAAAGCTGCAGGTCCAGCGCGCCCGCAATCTTCTGCAGCGTTTCCAGCGACGGAACCGTATGCCCATTTTCCACGCGCGACAGGTAGCAGCGCAGCAGGCCCGTGCGCTTTTCAATGTCACCCTGCGACATCCCCCGTTGCAGGCGATAGTCGCGGATCGTGCTTCCGATATTGTTTGAGATCGACTTCACTGGGGCACTCGCCTGCACAGGAAGGATGATTTGCATGTCAGCCATTAGCCTGAAAGTAACCCCCCAGGCCGGCACAGGCAAGTGGAAACTTTGTTGCTAACTCGATTCCCGTACCGAAGCTGGTTCACCACGCCCAAACCTGAACCAACACTTGAACTATTCCCAAACCCGAACCAAAGCAAATATTACCAAAACCGGCAACAAAGTAACCACTCAAAACGGTGTGTGGGTGGCTGCATCGGAGGTATTTGCTTTTCGCTTATAGCCCCAGGGGCTACAATCAGCGCATGGAAACCCTGAGCTCCAACTCAGCTACCCCCCCGCCGCAAAATTGGCGGAAAGGACTCAAGGCGATCCGCGTAGAAGTCTTCTTCCTTGTGCTGATGGCTGCGCTCGTCGTCGAAGTGCCGATGCTGCGCACCATTGCTTATGGCTTGATGTGGTTCTTTGTGTCAGCGATGGTGTCGATCCTCGTCTCATACCAGCGCGTCACGAGTCCGCAATCCGTGAGCTTCCTCCCGCCTGACGCCCCTCTGCTGCGCATCCTGAAGAAGTACCGCAAGATCGCCGCCTGGATGATCCCCAGCGGTTTCATCCTCGCATTCGCGGGCGCGCTCCTCGCAAACCGCTATTGCAGCGCGCGATCGACCCAGTTCATCGAGCTGGGCATAACCCCATCCTTCATCGGACTGGTCATCTTTTCAAGCCTGCATGCTTACATCGGCGAGCGCACAAAAATCAAGCCGCAATCCATCACCAGCCCGGCCTCGCACACAATCTGTCCGCAGTGAGACGGCTCCATTCGAAGAGTTGGGGCTCTTCCATAGACCGCTAGCCCATGTACATCCCGCCGTTCACGTCCAGCGTGTGGCCCGTAATGTAAGCTGCATCCTCGGAAGCCAGAAACGCGACTGCCCCGGCAATATCCGCGTCCGTTCCGACGCGCCCCAGAGGCACATGCTGGGTCATCGCCAGCTTTTGCTCCTCGGTCAGGATCGCCGTCATGGCTGTCTCGATGAATCCCGGCGCAATGGCGTTGACGGTAATAGCGCGCCCGGCAAGTTCCCGCGCCAGCGACTTCGTTAGCCCAATGAGCCCGGCTTTCGAAGCGGCATAGTTCGCCTGACCACTCTGGCCAATTTCGCCCACGACAGAGGTGATGTTGATCACGCGGCCCCATTTCGCCTTGAGCATGGGTGAAATGCAGGCCTGCGACATCAGAAAGGCGCCTGTAAGATTCGTTCCGATCACGTCATCCCAATCCGCACGCTTCATTCGCAAAGCAAGCACGTCACGGGTGATTCCTGCGTTATTGACCAGGATTTCCAGCTTCCCAAACTGCGCCACTACCGCTTTCGCGCTGGCCTTGATCGAGTCCTCATCGGCCGCATTGAGCGCAAACACTGCAGCAGTCCCACCCGCCGCCGTGATTTCCGCCGCCACCGCTTCCAGCTTTGCCGTGTTCCTTGCCGCCAGGGCCACGTGCGCACCCTCCGCTGCGAGCCGCATTGCCACCGCGCGGCCAATACCCTGCGAAGCTCCCGTCACCAACGCCACACGCCCTGAAACCATCGCCAAAATCGTATCTCCCACGGGCCGGAAGGCCTGAAAAGAAGGATACGCTAACGTTCCACACGCAGGCCCCAAATGGCTACGCGAAGCTCGCGTGCGAAGTGCAGAACAGGCGGGCGATTGGGCAGCGTAAGCCCGTGTGCGGCGGGAATCTCGTTGACCCGAATCTCGGCCTGGGCACGCTCAAGCGGCCACTGCTCATGGTGAATTTCACCCACCAGCAGGCGCCCGCGCGACTCCGTGAAAAGGCAGTAACGTTCGGTCAGAAACTGTTCGAGCGATCCTGGCTCAGCTTGAACCGGCTCACGCAGCGTCCGGTAGGTGGCGTCAAAGCGCACGCTTTGGCTTGTGAGCAGGCGCTTGCTGCTGTATTCGACAGCCGGTCCCACGCTTTCGCGCCGCATCGTGGCAGGGAAGTACGGCAGGTGAAACAGCACGCGTGCGCCAAATACTGCCAGCCAGCTCGCGCAATCGAGCGAGAAGAAAAACACCCCGGCCTGCCCCGTGCGGCGGGAACGGACATAGGTTCTCAGGTTAAGTTCGGGGAAAGTTCTGGTCGTCGGAAATCCTGCGGTGTGGTCGCCGGCGTAGCGAACCTGGACCTCATCCATCCAGAATGGGACGACGCCGGCCCAGGCGAAGCCGTCGTAGGTGTCGACTTCAAGGCTGGCTGGGATCAACGCCTGCATCTGCGCGGCCGGGATAGGCCAGTGTGCAAACAGCAGGTCGCGCCAGCGCTGACGCATCCTCCACATGCCCGCGGGCAGTGGATATGGCCTGTGTTCCACAGCTTTCAGCGATTCCTCGTAAGTCACGCGCGTTATCCTTATCCAACATGATGGATGCTAAATCGGACGCGTTAGACGAGCTGCAGCGTACCCAACCGGAAACCGATGTTTACGCCATCCAAGGCGCCGAGCCCGAGGTTCTGGCCTACGCGATGGCCAAGTACAGCCGCTCCGCGCTGACGCTGCGCGAGTCGCTGGCGGAGATCAGCTCGCAGCGCGCCGAGCAGTTTCTGAACACCTTTTACTTTCAGTACGGCCATCGATCGATCGCCGATCTGGCCCACATTCCCATGGCGATCGAGCGGCTTTCGCTGCTGGCGGCCATCGCGCTGGTAGATGAGCAGCGCTGGGACGGTCAGGAGCGCAGCACCCGCTACCAGAACTTCCGCAAGTCCGGCTGGTTCACGCCACCCGCGCTGGGCACGCAGGAGCCAGCCTATACGCAGGCCATCCAGTCGCTTTTTGATGCCTACAACCAGGTCGGCGAAGGCATGGCTGCGACGCTGAAAGCGGTCGTCGCGCGCCCGGAAACGATGAAGCAGGACGCTTACGATCGCACCCTGAAGGCTCGTGCGTTCGATGTTGCACGCTACCTGCTGCCTCTGGCGACGAACACTTCTCTCGGCCAGATTGTGAACGCGCGCACGCTGGAAACGCAGGTGGCGCGCCTGCTGACGAGCGAGTTTGCGGAGGTCCGCGTGCTCGGCGACAAGCTGCGCCAGGCCGCAACCGAGCCAGCCTGGGACGTCAATCACAAGGCCGCGCAGGCCCTGATGGAGTCACTCGAAGGGCAGATGGGGTTCCGCGATGGCCGCATTGAGCAGCTTCTGCTCAAGCCGGTCAAAGCCGCGCCCACGCTGGTCAAATATGCAGTCGCCAGCGACTATCAGCGTGACACGCGCAGCGCGCTCACCCAGGCCGCGGCCGAGTTGATGGGTTCGACTGCCATTGCGCCTGCGCCCGTCGTCGACCTGTTGGAGGACGAGCCGCTGGAGGTGGAGCTGGCGACGTCCTTGCTCTATCCGCATTGCCACTACTCTTACCGCCAGCTCCGCGATACGGTAGCCGCTCTGGACGGAAAGCGCCGCGCGGAACTCATCGAGCTGGGCACGCAGCACCGCGGCCGCCACGACGAGCTCGTCCGACCCTTCCACGCGGGTTCCGCCTTGCGCTTCGACATTCTCATGGACATCGGCGGCTTCCGCGACATGCATCGCCATCGCCGCTGCACGCAGCTCCTGCAGGACTTCACGGACGCCCACGGCTATGAGACGCCCGATGCACCGGGCCAGCCGACCCTCGCCGAAGCCGGCCTGGCCGAAGGTTACGAAGCCGCCATGCAGGCCTCCTTCAGCGCCTACCGGGTCGTGCGCGATTCAGGGATTGCGGAGGCAGAACAGTCCGCGCAGTACTGTCTGCCGCTCGGAACGCGCTGCCGGTCGATGTTCAAAATGGACTTCGCGGAGGCCCTCTATATTAGTGAGCTCCGCAGCGGGCCCGCCGGGCATTACAGCTATCGCCGCGTCGCGTGGGAGATGTACCTGGCCGTCCAGCGCAAATATCCGGAGCTCGCAGGCATCTTCCGGATCGAGGATGTGAACGAGCCGGTCGACCTGTTGAGACGGTGATTTTCTTCGCTTTTTGTTTGCTTGCTTCAAAAGTCTTTGTTACTATTCATCGTGGGCCGGCACTCAGAGCTTTACGCCTGGTTCCACCCCTTAGGAGATTCACTTGGCAGACATGTTGGCAGAGCGCGGTAAGGCGATTGAAGCGGCACTTTCGCAGCTGGAAAAGCAGTTCGGCAAGGGCTCGATCATGCGCCTCGGATCGAAGGAAGCGATTGTTCCGATCTCCGTGATTTCTACCGGTTCGATCTCGTTTGACGCCGCGCTGGGTGTGGGTGGAGTGCCGCGTGGGCGTGTGATTGAGATTTTTGGGCCGGAATCTTCTGGTAAGACGACCATTACGCTGCAGATCATTGCCGAAGCGCAGAAGAACGGCGGGCTCGCAGCCTTCGTTGATGCCGAGCACGCGCTTGATCCGGCTTATGCCAAGAAGCTGGGTGTGGATACGGATAACCTGCTGGTTTCGCAGCCGGATTATGGCGAGCAGGCGCTTGAAATCGTTGAGGCGCTGGTGCGCTCTGGAGCGATTGACGTTCTGGTCGTTGACTCGGTTGCGGCGCTGGTGCCGAAGGCTGAACTTGACGGCGAAATGGGTGATTCGCACATGGGCTTGCAGGCTCGTTTGATGTCGCAGGCATTGCGTAAATTGACCGGTACGGTTGCCAAGTCGCGCACCTCGCTCATCTTCATCAACCAGATCCGCGACAAGATCGGCGTTATGTTCGGAAACCCGGAAACGACGACCGGCGGACGCGCGCTGAAGTTCTACTCTTCCGTTCGTATCGATATTCGTCGCATCGGCGCGGTCAAGGAAGGCGACGTAATCGTTGGATCGCGGACCAAGGTCAAGATCGTTAAGAACAAGGTTGCGGCGCCGTTCCGCGACGCTGAGTTCGACATTCTTTATGGCGAGGGCATCTCCCGCGAAGGCGACACGCTGGACTTGGCCGTACTCCACAACATCGTGGATAAGAGCGGTGCGTGGTACAGCTTCCAGGGCGAGCGGATTGGCCAGGGCCGTGAAAATGTGCGTAACTTCCTGAAGACGAACAAGGAAACTTTTGGCCGGATTGATACCGAGTTGCGGAGCAAGATGGGCATCTCTGCGGCGAACCTTCCGGTGCCGCCGGCCCCGGTAAGCGACGATGGCATTGAGCAGGCAGTTGCCGTAGTAAAGGGTAAGAAGTAAAGCTTTAGCAGAGGGAATGCCACAGGAATTTAAAGACGAACACAGCAAGAGCCACGGGAAGTGTTCCGTGGTTCTTGCTGTGTTTGCGCCCCTGAGGTTTCTCCGCGGCGAAGCTTTGTCTTAGAAGCGCAGCAGGTATGAGGCTTTGACGAAGATCTGACGGCCATCATTCAGGTAGTTGATGGAGCGGGGCGGGGCGGTGTTGTTGGGGTCGCACCCTCCGCCGCCCGGGCGCAGATTGCAGAGAGAGTCGTTCAGGTTCTGAAAGTCACCGTTGTAGCCGACATAAATCGCGGTTCCGGGGTGCGGCAGCCACGTAAACAGCACCTGCGTGCTGACCTGCTTGGTTCGAACCAGCGCGGTTTGCAGCGGATTTACCAGCAAGGAATCATACTCGGCGATGACACGTGCGGAGAACGCCCGCGTGAACTGGTAGTTGATCTTGGTGCGCAGGGTCTGATTTTCAAACGCGTCAACCCCGCCCTGAGCGGTTACGTCGCGGTCCAGAAGGTAGGTGTTGTCGATCGTAAGCGAACGGAAGGGGTCGATCGTGACCGAGCTTTGAATCTGGTCATGGACCAGTAGCGATGGGATAGCGCCATCCGCCGGATTGAAGTTGGGCGAGCCCCCGTGAGTGTAGACGAAGCTGAAGTTCAGCTGGGCGAGGGGCGCGCCGCGCAGCACCAGGCCGACAAAATTCTCAGTAAAATTGCGATTGCGGTCGAGCAGTGGGTATTCTGCCGGCGTCAGCGTGTCTGAACTCTGGCCGACCAGAGGGGCAAAAACGATCTGGCGAGCGAAGGTGAAGAACGGGTCGCCAGAAAGGTTATGCGAAACGCGATTGCCCTGGTGGTCGAAGGCGATTCCCGTGTTGGATTCGATGCCAATACTCTGGAAAAGCTTGCTCTTGGGGTACCACTGGTAGTGGGCGTAGCTTGAGTCAGTCCGGATGTTAGCTGTCTGGATGAAGCCGACCTGGCTGCTGAAGCCGGTGCTGAAATCTTCATAGGTGTTGTCGAGATTGAACGAATGGCCGCTGCGATTGACCTCAGCGTGGAAAGCCGGGCCGGCGGAGTAGGCGGTCGGCGAGCCCAGATCACTGAAGGAACTGGTGGAGCTTTCGACGGCTTGCGCGAAGCCGGTCCAGCGGTCGTTGAATCGGATGGTGGCGTCGAGACCGCCGACGCGGTTCCAGCCGCCGGCAAATTCCTCATCCGTGTAGAGCGCGCCCAGGCTGGAGCCTTTGCCGATGTCCTCCGAGACGCGCGCTATGGCGAAAAGGGCGTGCTTGTCGCGCAGGGGATCGCCCTGGGCAAAGACTTCGCCGGGCTGGCGGTCGTCAATGACGAGCGTGCCGAAGTTGGTTTGACCAAGCTTTCCCGTGATGCGCGCGCCGGCCTCCGGGTGAACGATATTGCGGGTGTAGACGAGCGAGATCGGAGTCGAAAAGTAGTTGGCGTTTTCCAGGAAGAAGGGTCGCAGCTCCGGAAAGTGGACGGGGTAGCGCTGGTTGACGGTGAACTGCGGCTGGTCAGATTCGACCTGGCTGAAGTCCGGGTTGATGGTGGCGTCGACGACGACCGTATCGTGCAGGATGGCTTTGACGTCGCCCCCGGCGGTGCCTTCAAAGTGGCGGTTACTGAAGAAGGGCTGCAGCGGGATTTGGCCGTTGAGGGTGTGCTCGTTTTGCAGCAGTCCGTAGGGGTTGAGCTGCAGATTGTGTGATCTGGAGGTACTTTCAACGCCGTGCAACGTGCCTTCCTGGGTGAGCACGCCGGAAACATTGGCGGCGATGCGTGGCCAAAAATCGCGCTCGCTGAGCCGGGGGATCTTGCGCGTGAAGACGACGCCCCAGTCCGAGCTAACCGCACGAAAACGCAGGCTGCGAAAGGGAATCGTCACAACGGCGATCCAGCCACCGGGCACCATGCGCGCGTCTGAGTCCCAGATCTGGTCGTAGCTGTAGTCGGTGTCGCCGCTATCGTTCCAGGCCGCGTCGGCCTGCACGCCACTTGGATTGACGCTGAAAAGTACGCCACGCCGGTGGTCCTGCAGGGGGTCCAGCAGGACGGAGACGGTATCGTCTGACAGGATATTTTCCCGGCGCGCCAGGTGCGTGCGAATCAGGTCCGGGTGATGGTCGTGGCAGATAAAGGCAAAGGTGATCGCGGAGGCAGTGCGGCCGAGCCAGACTTCTGTGTCCTCGGATGGAGCTTTGCCATCGAACGGCGCGTTCTGCACGAAGCCCCGGATGTGGCCCAACTGAGCGGCCAGGGCGGGCGCCGGCTGCATCTTGTCAGATCCGGAAAAGTCCGAAACTTTGAGCGCCTGTTGGATGAGGGGTACCCGATCGTCAGCCGGCGCCTGCACTTTGATCGGCTCGGCGGGCGAAACGACCGGAGCGATGGACTCCTGCGAGTGTGCGAAGCTGGCTGCCACAGCGACTAAAAGAGCGAACGATAACGACCGCAGGGGTCGCCAAAACGAGGGGAGCGAAAGGGAGGTAGCAGGAACCGGAGCCGCGAGCACAATACCAGTAGATACGAGAAAGCTGTGGCAGGCGTTCCCTGAATTTCCAACTCTCTGCTGGATCGAAGAGGTTGTCGTACCAGCAAGCCAATTGCTGCTGCAGGCCGATGCTGCTGCCGGGCGCCGCACAGAATTTGGACCACGGGCGCGTCGGAGAAAGTCAAACTTACCGAAGGCTAACGACGAACTCGGTTGTTTAGGCCGACCGCAAACAAAACCGCCTGAGGGTTTAGCCTCAGGCGGCTTGAGTTATGCGGTTGCTGCGTCAGTGGGTGGGTTGGCGGCTTCCGCGGCGGCCACTGCGGCCAGGCGGTCTTTCTCTGCCTTGACTTCCTTGCGGACTTCAGCAGCGTTGCGGCCCAGTTCATCGGCGAGCTGCTCGGTGGTGTAGGTTTCAATGATGTCCCCTGCACGCATGTCCTTGTAGCCGGCGAGATCGATACCGCACTCGACGCCTTCACGAACCTCTGACACGTCATCCTTGACGCGCTTGAGCGAGCTGATTTTGCCCTTCCAGACCTCCACGCCCTCGCGCATAAGACGAGCCTGCGAGTTGCGGCGGATGGTGCCGTCGGTAACCCGGCAACCGGCGATCTGGCCGACCTTGGTGATTTTGAAGACCTGCAGAATCTCTGCGCGGCCTGCATAATTTTCCTTGAACACCGGTTCGAGCAAGCCGTACATGGCCTTGGTGATCTCGTCGCGGAGCTCGTAGATGATGCTGTGCAGGCGGATTTCGACGTTTTCGCGCTCGGCCACTTCGGCCGATTTGCGATCAGGGCGCACGTTGAAGCCGATGATGATGGCGTTCGAAGCGGAGGCCAGCAGTACGTCCGACTCGGTGATGGCACCGACGCCCGAGTGCAGCACGCGGACGCGAACCTTCTCGGTCGACATGTGCGCCATGTCCTCGCCGATGACTTCGACCGAACCCTGCACGTCGCCCTTGACGATGAGGTTGAGGTCCTTGACGCCGGCCGTCTTCATCTGTTCTGCCAGGCCTTCGAGCGAGACGCGCGACGACTTGGCGAGAGCGGACTCGCGTTCCTTCATTTTGCGGTAGGTCGCGATGCCCTTCGCCTTGTCGCGGTCTGCCATGACGATAAACGTGTCGCCGGCATCCGGCATGCCTTCGAGACCGAGGACTTCAACCGGGGTCGAGGGGCCTGCGACTTCGATCGGGCGTCCGCGATCGTCGAACATGGCGCGGATTTTGCCGAACGTGTTGCCGACGATGTAGCTGTCGCCGAGCTTGAGCGTACCGTTCTGCACCAGGATCGAGGCAACCGCACCGCGACCGCGATCGAGCTTGGCTTCGATGACCGTACCGACTGCGGGGCGGTCAGGCTGGGCCTTCTGCTCGTTCGTGTCGGCGATGTAGCAGATCATTTCTTCCAGGCCGTCGAGGTTCATGCGCTTCTTCGCGGAGACCATGACGAACTCGGTGTCTCCACCAAGCTGCGTCGCCTGCACACCGCGTGCGGCGAGCTGCTGCATGACCTTATCCGGGTTGGCATCGGGCTTGTCGATCTTGTTGACGGCGACGATGATCGGCACCTTGGCGGCGCGCGCGTGATCGATGGCCTCGATCGTCTGGGGCATCACACCGTCGTCGGCTGCGACGACAATGACGACGATGTCCGTGACCTTGGCGCCGCGTGCACGCATGCGGGTAAAGGCCTCGTGACCCGGGGTATCGAGGAACACGATTTCGCGTCCGAACGCGGGCGAATCGGGCTTGGTAATCTTCACCTTGTAGGCACCGATATGCTGCGTGATGCCGCCGGCTTCGCCTGCTGCCACGTCCGTCGAGCGGATGGCGTCGAGCAACGAAGTCTTACCGTGATCGACGTGGCCCATGACCGTAACGACTGGCGAGCGCACAACTTCAACCATGCCGGAGGTGTCTTCGAGGAAGCCTTCGATGGCCTCGTTCTCCAACTGCTCTTCGACCGAGATGATGATCGCGTCGGCACCGAACTGGCGTGCGACGTCCTTCACCAGTTCGCCCTCAAGCGACTGGTTTACCGTGACGAGAACGCCCTTCATGAGCAGCGTCGCGATCAGGTCCTTGCCGCGAACGTCAAGCTTTTCAGCCAGGTCCTTGACCGAGATACCTTCCGTGACCGTGATGGTCTTGGTGATCGGCAGGGGCTCGCGCGAGATGGTCTGGCCGCCGTAACGTGGTGGCGGCTGGAAGCCCTTCATTGGGCCTTCCTTTACCTTCTCGTAACGCTGGCCGCCACGGCGTTGGCCGGGACGTGCGGGGCGTAGACCTGCGGGCGGGGCGCCTGCCGCTGGTGCCTCACCAGGCCGGGGCGGGAAGCCCGGGCGCGGGGGGAAGCCGGGACGCGTGCCGCCAGGTGCAAATCCCGGACGCGGTGGGCCGCCGGGGCCGCCCGCAGCGCCAGGACCGCCCGGGAAAGAGCGCGTCGGGTGCATGGGACGGCGAGCGCCGGGGGCCATACCGGGGCCGGTAGAGGTAAAGCCAGGGCGGGGCTGGCCGGGAGCAAAGGTGCCCGGGCCGGAACCAGGGCCAGTGCGTGGACGCTCGAAGATCGGGCGGCCGCGCGGAGGTGCGCCCGGAACTGGCGGGGGTGCGGCGTAAATGGGGCGGGGGCCGGTCTGCGGCATGACGACGCGGCGGACGGGAGCCGGTGCTGCGGGCTCTTCCGGCACCGCGGCGACGGGCTCAGGAGGCGGCGGCGGCGGGGCGACCGGGGTCTTCATCGCCTCGGCTGCTGCAGCCGGGACGAAGACGGTGGGCGGACGGACGGGCGCCGCGACGACCACAGGAGCGGACGATGCGGGACGGCTCAGAACGCCGGAAGGATTATTGGCTGCAGGACGTGCGACCGAGGAAACGGGCGCGCCGATTGTTGGACGTCCACCACCGAGCGGGCTGGTTCCTGGTGCGCGGTTGCCGGTTGCGGCTGGCGGTGCAGGCGGCGCGGCGATGATGCGTGCGCCCTGATTGGGCAACGGCACCACGCGGCGAGGGGCCGGCTGCGCAGGCGCAACAACCGTCACGGCTGGCGCTGGGGGCGTCGCTGCGGCGGGCGTCGGGGTAGGCGCCTGCTCTACTGGTTCAGGCGTGGGAGCGGCAGCTGCGACGACTGGAGCCACGGGTGCTGGCGGCGCTACGGTCGGGGCCGGCGGCGCGGGCGGCGGTACCACTGTGACGGCAGGAGCGGGGCGGGGAATCGGAACGACCAGGCGCGGCGCGACGGGTGGCGGCGCGGCCACAACCGTGACCGGCGGCTGCGGCGGTGCAACTGCCACGGGGGCCGGTGGGGCCACGGGCGGGGCTGCTACGACGGAAGGACGTGGCGGTGGAGCATTCTTTGCGTCGGCCTCAGCCGTTTTGCGGGCCAGGATTGCGCGCATCGCATCGCCCGGCTTCTGGGCCTTCGATAAATCAAACTGCGCCTTGGCTGCGGCTGCCTGCACCTTGGGTGCGGTGCCGGAGCGGTCCCCGCGGAAGTAGGCGCGCACGCGCTCGGCCTGATCTTCTTCAATGGAGCTGGAGTGCGTTTTACCGGACACACCAATGGCTTCAAGCGCGTCCAGAATGGGGCGGCTCTTTACTTCAAGTTCTCGTGCCAGATCGTTGATTCTTACTTTGCTCATCCGTCCCTTTGTAGAACTCGATCGCTTCCTTCTGCCGCTCAGCTGTTCATACGAGCCTCGTTCGAAGTGGAAGTCGTGTTCTTTCTATTATGGCTGAAAACCGTGAAAATGCTGTAATTTTTGCTGGAAACCGTAGCGCGACCGTGAGCTAACCAGGTGCTAGCCACGATCGGAGGGGTCCTGGTCGATGGTTTCGGTGGAAACATCTTCAGAGTCCGCAACCAGCGTGTCGATGGTGTCGTTGTCCATCTCGATGCCTTCTTCGCGGCGGTCTGCCTCGTCGTTCGCGTCGGAAGCGGATTCTTCGTCTTCTGCGGCGGCCAGATCTTCGGTGGAAATATCGTCGACGTACACGGGCGGCTCGCCGAGCGCGGCTGCTTCGGCAAGGATTTCTTCAGGCGTCTTGGCCATGGAAGTGGTCTCCGGGGTATCGGTTGGGGTGGAAATAGCGGCTTCGAGCGAGACGGGGCGGGCTTCGCCCTCCTCATACTGGCCGAAATAATGGCGGATCGCGATGGAGATCTTCTCGACCGACTTGTCGCCGATGCCGGGGACTTCGGCGAGCTCTTCAGCGGTCATATCGGCAACTTCTTCAACGGTGGTAAGCCCCGCTGCAATCAGCTTGGCGAGCACTGCTTCGCCCAGCTCGGTGACCTGTTCAATCGGAGTGGAAGGCCCGCCCGTCATGGCCGACATCTGCTGCTCGACCTCCTGGCGCTTCTCCTCTTCTGATTTGATGTCGATCTTCCAATTAAGAAGCTTCGCAGCGAGCCGTACGTTCTGGCCCTTTTTGCCGATAGCCAGCGAAAGCTGCGTGTCGTCGACGATAACTTCAATCTGCTTGTCGTCCAGGTCCACAATCGACACCCGAGAAACTTTAGCCGGCTGCAGAGCCTTCTCGGCAAAGGTGGTGATCTCGTCTGAATACTCGATGATGTCGATCTTTTCGCCGCGCAGCTCGCGGATGATCGACTGCACGCGCATACCCTTCATGCCCACGCAGGCGCCAACCGGATCGACGTCCTTGTCGCGGCTCATGACGGCGATCTTGGTGCGCTCGCCTGCTTCACGTGCGATGGCGCGGATCGAAACGGTACCGTCGTAAATCTCCGGCACTTCACTCTGGAACAGGTTCTGCACCAGTGCCGGCGCGGCTCGGGACACGATGACCTGCGGCCCCTTGGCGGCACGATCGACGCGCAGCAAGACCACGCGGACGCGCTCGCCCACGGCAAATTGCTCCAGCCGTGACTGCTCACGCTTGGGCATGCGCGCTTCCGCCTTGCCGAGATCGAAGATCACGTCCATCGGCTCCAGGCGCTTGACGGTCGCGTTCATGACCTCGCCCGCGCGATGGTTGTACTCGTTGAATACGGTGTCGCGCTCGGCCTCGCGAACCTTCTGGAAGATGACCTGCTTGGCCATCTGCGCGGCAATACGGCCCAGCGGAGTCGTGTCCTTGTAGAAGCGCAATTCGCCGCCGACTTCAACCTCAGGGGCCAGCTCGCGGGCCTGCTCGAGCGTCAGTTCATTGACCTCGTCCGTCACCAGCTCAGGCGTTTCTACGACAGTCTTATAGCTGTAGGCCAGGATTTCGCCGGTCTCGCGATTCATCTCCGCGCGCATGTTTTCCTGCAGCTTGTAGTACTTGCGCGTGGCGAGCGCGATCGCGTCTTCAATCGCCGCAACGACGATCTCGGGCTCAATCCCTTTTTCGCGGCTCAGTGCTTCAATCGATTGATACAGCAGGCTTGCCATGGCTACACGTCCTTTTGCTCTCTCACTTGGTTGTCATCCCGTAGGGACTGCTTCTGTACTTAGATCTCTGCAATCAAATTCGCTTTTTCGACATTGCTGAACGGAATCTCGACCACCTGCACGCCGGTGGGGGCGGCACCTTTTTTGGCACGCGTCTTCTGCTTGATCGCGCTCTGATCGACTTTCAGCACACCCTCAACGAATGAGCTGAGCCGCCCCTGAAAGTGGCGGTTGCCGTCAATCGCGGTAAACGTCTGCAGCTTGATCAATGACCCCGTAAACCGCGCATAATCCTCAGCTTTGGTCATCTTGCGTTCAATCCCCGGCGACGAAACTTCAAGCGTGTAGTCGTCCCCCGGGACCAGGTCTTCTACATCAAGCGTGGTGCCAAAGTCAGTCGCAAAAATCGCGCAATCCTCGTGCGTTACGAACGAGAGCAGCTCCGGAGGAATGCCTTTCGGCAGCACCGGCGCGCCTTCCGCCTCTTCACGCACTTCAGTCATGGAAGCTTCGGCCGCCAGGCGCAACCGCGTTTCGGCGTCCTTCTCAATAAACACGCGCAGACTGCGATGTTTGGCGCCGCCCGAGAACTCAATCTCGACAACATCCAGATGATGCGAGGCCGCGATACGGTCTGCAAGGGCGCGAATTTGGTCGAGTGACAGGGCCATGCTGCGATTTCCTTTGGAGCAAATAAAAAGTGGGCTCTCGCCCACTCATCGTTTCCGCCAATACCCGGTGCGCTCACGGGAAACATCTACTAACGGAACAACTGCGTTGCAAACACTAATATACAACGGACTTGGACGATAAACAAACTCGAACCGTCTGGGCCGCAAAACCATCTACTACAGGAATAAAAACGTTTTCATAAGTGACACTTCTGCAGGATAAGCCGCAACTATTTTTTACATAGGCCGTCTCAAGTTGAAAGCCAACTTTCGACGGTCAGCATGACCGGGCCAGATACCAAACGAGAGAGTGATCACTCTCCAAATTTCAGCGGTATCGCTTTTTTCGGGAAGGTTCGCAGCATGACTTTGTACAAAGCTTCCTCGCTCCCGCTTCTTCGAGCAAGCAGCTTCCGTCTTCGCAACACACTAGGTGGCACCTTTTTGGCGCTGGCATTCTCAGCCTTCGCGCAGCCTTCGCACGCACAGCAAGTGGCAACCTTGAACTTGCCCGCCGCCCTTCCTGAAGCGCCTGACCCCCAGGGAACCCAGACCGGATCCATTACCGGCACCGTCATGGATACAGACGGCCTTGTCGTCCCGGGCGCGACCATCGTCGTAACGGGTCCCGACGCCGCAGACCGCCGCACCGCTACCTCGGCCGCGGACGGCACGTTCGTCGTCACCGGAGTGCGTTCCGGCGTCTCGTGCAAGGTGGTTATTTCGGCCAAGCTGTTTGCCGATTTCACCCCGGCCGACATCCAGTTAGGCCCCGGCCAGTCGTATGACATCGCCAACATCAAGCTGCCGCTCGCATCCGTCGATACCTCCATCACCGCGCTCACGCCGGAAGCCCTCGCCATCGAACAGGAAAATGAGGAACTGCACCAGCGCATCCTCGGCATCCTCCCTAATTTTTACGTCGTCTATGACCACGCCTTTGCGCCGCTGCCTCCCAAGCTCAAGTTTAAGTTGGCGCTCAAATCTTCGTTCGACGTCGTCAACCTGGGCTCAGCGCTGTTTCTTGGCGGCATCAACCAGGCAGCGCGGGAGCCGGACTACCGTTCCGGCCTGATCGGCTATGGCGAGCGGGTTGGCGCGGTTTACGTTGATGGCGTGACCAACATCATCTTCGGCGGCGCTGTGCTCCCCGTACTCCTGCATCAGGATCCCCGATACTTCTACGAAGGCACCGGCAGCAACAAAAAAACACGCTTCCGCCACGCCATTCTGACGCCCTTTATCTGCCGGGGGGATAACGGCAAAAGCCAGTTCAACTACTCGTCCATCGGCGGCGACTTTATCTCGGCCGGCATCTCAAACGCCTACTACCCACCGCACGATCGTGGCGTCGGGCTCGTGTTCCAGAACGTGGCAATCTCCACTGCCGGCCGCATGGTCAACGCACTGGCGCAGGAGTTTGTGCTGCTGAAGCTCACAAATCGCGCCAAGCCAAAGCCCAGGCCTTAGCTTCAGCGGACGTATTATTTGCCCTGAAACGCCGCACCCCCTACAATCTATCAACCCCAGCCGCGGTTTCAACGAACCCGAGCCGGGGACTGATAACCCTATGATTATTTCCCCAATTCCCGAAGCACTTACTTTTGACGATGTCCTTCTCGTCCCCGCATACAGCGATGTAGTTCCAACCCAGGTCAGCACGCAGACCCGCCTGACCAGCCGCATCACCCTCAACACGCCCCTTATGTCGGCCGCCATGGACACCGTTACGGAGTCGCGCCTGGCGATCGCCATGGCCCAGCAGGGCGGCATGGGCGTTGTGCATCGTAACCTCTCTATCGAGCAGCAGGCCGGCGAGATCGACAAGGTCAAGCGCTCGGAATCCGGCATGATCGTCGATCCCGTGACCATCTCGCCTGAGCAGCCCTTGTCAGACGCGCTTGAGGTCATGCGCCGCTACAAGATCAGCGGCATTCCGGTGACCAAAAACAAGAAGCTGGTGGGCATCCTCACCAACCGCGACCTGCGCTTCGTCAACGAGACGCACCTCCCCATCGGCGACCTGATGACCAAGACGAACCTGATCACGGTCCCCGTCGGCACCACGCTTGAAGAAGCCGAAAAGATCCTCCATCAGCACCGCGTGGAAAAGCTCCTCGTCGTCAACGAGGCTTACGAACTCAAGGGTCTTATCACCGTCAAGGACATCCAGAAAAAGCTGAAGTACCCGCAGGCCTGCAAGGACGATCAGGGCCGGCTGCGCGTAGCCGGGGCCATCGGTGCGACGGGTGACTTCCTCGAGCGCGCCGCCGCTCTGGTCGCTTCGCGTGTCGACGCATTGGCAATCGACAGCGCCCACGGCCACTCTTCACGCGTGTTGGAAGCTGTGCGCGATTGCAAAAAAGCTTTCCCGGATGTCTGCCTGCTCGCCGGCAACGTCGCGACGTACGAGGGCGCAATGGCGCTGATTGACGCCGGCGCAGACGCCATCAAAGTCGGCATCGGCCCCGGGTCCATCTGCACCACGCGTATGGTCACCGGCGCGGGCATGCCGCAGATCACGGCCATCGCAGAAGCCGCTCGCGCCGCACAGCCCCGCGGGATCCCGGTCATCGCAGACGGCGGCATCAAGTACTCGGGCGACGTCACCAAGGCCATCGCAGCCGGCGCATCCGTCGTCATGATGGGCTCGCTGTTCGCTGGCGTGGATGAATCACCAGGCGAAACCATCCTCTACCAGGGCCGCAGCTTCAAGGCCTATCGCGGCATGGGCTCGCTCAGCGCCATGGCCCAGGGCTCGGGCGAGCGCTACTTCCAGTCAAAAGCTGACATGAACGAAATCTCCGCCGGCGAGCGCCCCTCACTCACCGCCAAGGAAGGCCAGACCCCCAACCGCCTGGCCAAGTTCGTGCCAGAGGGAATTGAAGGCCGCGTGCCGCACCGCGGACCGCTGGAAGCGATGGTCTACCAGCTAGTAGGCGGCCTGCGCTCCGGCATGGGCTATCTCGGCTGCGGCACGATCGAGGAGCTACAGCAGAACGCCCGCTTCGTCCGCATCTCCAACGCCGGCCTGAAGGAATCGCACGTGCACGACGTAGTCATCACCCGCGAAGCGCCCAACTACCACGTCGAGTAGTTTCCCCTTCGCTGGTCCTTTAGTCGATCACACTTCGTTCACTAACCCAAAATTCTCATCCTGAGCGAAGTCCTCCAGCTTCATCGGAGGACGCAGTCGAAGGACCTGCATTTCTGCTCAGAGCGGTGGCGCTCCAGACGCAAATGCAGGTCCTTCGACTACGCTCAGGATGAAAAGTTTTGCTGGGGAATGCGGAAGACTATACCAACTGCAGCCGCCCACCCCGCGGGCCCTTCTGCACCACCAACGCATCGAAGCGTACCCGCGCCGCAAACCCGGCACGCATGTAAAGCCCCAGCGCTTCTGTATTTGCCTCACTCACGGTGAGCGTCAGCGCGCTGTACCGTGCAGCCGGCAGCCGCTGCATACACTCCGCCAGCAACATCTTGCCCAGCCCGCGCCCACGCCATGCGTTCGCTACACAAAGCTGCGTCAGGTGTGCTGTATCGGGGGCCACGCGAGAGCACAGCAGCACCGCCACCAATGCACCATTGCGACGATCGCGCAGCAGCCACGATGAGTCCGGATCAAACGTCCCACAGCCCGGAAACCGGATGATGTTGTGCAGAAATCGCAGCGACCCAGCCAGCGTGCGGTACTGGTCGTTGATGTCTGCGTCGACATGGCCCTGATACGACGCGTGGATCAACTCTGCGGCCGGCGTGTAGTACGCGGCGGCCCAGCGGCAGAGCTCCAGCTCGCGTGGATAGGCGATCGCCTGCGGCCAGGCAGGGCCCAGCGTACGCTCCAAAAACAGCCGCGGATACACGCTCAACTTGCGCCCACCGTAGTTCGGCGCGCTGAACGCAGGGGGCAGCACGCCGGCGTCAAACAGCAGCAGTTGCGCTTCAATGCGGTCGATGTCGGGCGAAGCCTCCAGCGTTTCCAGCAGATGCCTGGTCAGCGTATGCACCACCGCCAGCGGCTCGGGGTTTTCTGCTCCGGCAAAGATGTCGCCGATGACTGCCTTCTGGCCTTCATAAACGCAGAACGTGAAGCCACAAATGCGTCCGCGAGTAAGCGCCACAAAGCCGGGCAGTATGCGTGAATCCAGATATTGCAGCAGCAGCTCGGTCGAGCTCGCATAGTCCCAGTGCAGGCGCTGCCGCCATTGCCGTGCGGCCTGCTCCAGCAGAGGTCGCATCTGGCGCGCGGTAAAGTGGCGCAGGTCCAGAATTTCGAGTTGTTGCGGGGAAGTCATGCGCCAGAAACATTAGACCATTTCTTCTGCGCGCCGCTGCTGACCGCCGCGATACACTGCCTACAAATGGCTGGCATTCTTTTCATCATCTCCGCGCCCTCGGGTTCCGGCAAATCGACGCTCGTCAGCCAACTCCGCTCCCTTGTTGAGGGTCTCGAATTCAGCATCTCTTACACCACGCGCCAGCCGCGGGGCAGTGAGAAGGACGGGCTCGAATATCACTTCACGACACGCGAAGAATTCGAGCGCATGATAGCCGCCGATGAGTTCCTGGAGTGGGCCGAGGTCTTCGGCAACTACTACGGCACGGCGCTAAGCGCGCTTGAAGATGCCCGTGAAAACGACAACGATCTGCTGCTGGATATCGACGTGCAGGGGGCTGTGCAGATCCTGAAAAAGCGCAAGGATGCGGTCTCCATCTTCATCATGCCGCCCAGCCCGCAGGTGCTTGAAATGCGCCTGCGCAACCGCAGCGTAGCAGAGCATATGACAGCGGAAGATGTCATCGAGATGCGCCTGCAGGAAGCGCGCAAGGAACTCAGCCGCCTGCGCGAGTATCGCTACGCGATTGTCAACGACGTGCTCGATCTTGCCGTCAGTGAGCTCGCAGCGATCGTTCTGACGGAGCGCCACGACCCCGTCGCCGCGGTTTCGGTCGCACGCAGTTGCCAGACCAACGCGGAGTCGCCGCGCCTGCACGACGCGCTCACCAGCTTCGACCGCTAGCGTTTGTGCTACAGTTCTTCAAACACACAATTCAGCTTCAGGGGGCGGATCCATGCACGATTCCAGACTTCCAGAACAAGCGTTGATGAACAAGTACTCGCTCGTCAAAGTGGCCGCGCGCCGTGCGCGTCAACTGCAAAACGGTGCGCCACCGTTGTCGAATTCCACCTCGATGAAGGCCTGCCGCGTCGCTCAGGACGAGATCAAAGCCGGCTTTATCGGCTATGTGCTGCCCAATCGCATCGTTGAGCCGACCATCGATCACCCGCTCGACCGACTCTAGTAAACTGGCTCCATGGCAGGCGTTTCCAACCAAGATCAGCAAGCGCAGGTCCGCGCCTATCTCGAGTACTTTCGCGACATGGGCGTGTATGACTTTTATCGCAACGGCGAGCCTGCGGAACAGGCGCCCGTCGTGGTGGTCGCGGCACCGGCAGAACTTGTAGAAGCCGCGCCAGTCCTGCCTGAGATCGTCAAGCCGCCCGCGGAGCCCGATATCCCCAAGCTGATTTCCTTCAATGACCTGGCGCCCATTCCGGCGCGCCACAGATTAGTCGATCCTGCCGCCGCGCTCGATCAGATCCGCGCAGACATTGGCGACTGCACCCGCTGTCCACTGGCTTACGCGGGCCGCCACAAAATCGTCTTCGCGGACGGCGACCCCAAGGCTCGGCTGATGTTTGTTGGCGAAGGCCCAGGTGCCGACGAGGACGAGCAGGGGCTGCCGTTCGTCGGCAAGAGCGGCCAGTTGCTCACCAGCATGATCTTGGCCATGAAGCTCAAGCGCGAAGACGTTTACATCGCCAATATCGTCAAGTGCCGGCCGCCCGCAAACCGCGCGCCAGAACCTGCGGAAGCCAACACCTGCACGCAGTTTCTGGTGCGGCAGATCGATACGGTGCAGCCGGAATTCATCGTCGCACTGGGTGCTACCGCGGCCATGTATTTGCTCGGGGTCAAGCAGTCGCTGGCCAGCCTGCGGGGGCAATGGCACGATGTGCGCGGCGCAAAAGCGGTTGTGACTTACCATCCGGCCTTTCTGCTGCGCGACCCTCGGCAGAAAGCGGAAGCCTGGAAAGATCTGCAGATGGTGATGGCCGCAATGGGGCTGATGCCGAAGCGGGATTGATCTGCCCCCCGCCAATCGGAGCCTAAAGTATTCAGGGCGTTGCACTTAGGTCTGGACTGAAGCTTGCGAGTTTTGGGGTTTCGGCTTTATTTTGGTACTGTTTTGTCAAGGGGTGTCTCATCGCGCACGTCATCGTTATTGGGTCTGGTGCCATGGGGCTATCCACCGCCTTCCACCTTTTGAACGCGGGACACACGGTAGAGGTGCTGGAAGCGGCGCCTGAAGCCGGCGGAATGTGCGCGCACTTTGACCTGGCCGGAACCTCAATCGAGCGCTTCTACCACTTCATCTGCAAGGCCGATGAGCCCACATTTCAGCTGCTGCGCGAGCTCGGCATTGCAGACAAACTGCACTGGCGAGAGACCAGCATGGGCAACTTCACGGCCGGCAAGCTGTACCCCTGGGGCACGCCTGTGGCGCTGCTCAAGTTCGACCAGATTTCGCTGCTTTCCCGCCTCCGTTATGGGCTTTTTGCATTTGTTTCCGTGCGTCGCAATAGCTGGGACGCCATTGAAACCGAGTCCGCCAAAAGCTGGATTCTGCGCTGGTGCGGGCAGGAAGTCTACGACAAGATGTGGCGTCCGCTGTTCGAACTGAAGTTCTTTCAGTTCGCCGACGACATCTCCGCTGCCTGGATCTGGACGCGTATCCGGCGCATTGGCCGCTCGCGTAAGTCGATGATGCAGGAAGAGTTGGGGTACCTCGAAGGTGGCTCTGAGACTCTGGTGGATGCGCTGACTTCTGCGATCACGGCGCGGGGTGGCGTCGTCACGACCAGCGCACCGGCGCAGAAGATCACGACCGCAAACGGCAAGGTGACGGGCGTGGACACACCGCTTGGGCATCGCGCGGCGGACGCGGTGATTTCCACCGTGCCGACGCCTCTGCTTTCCGGCATGATTCCCGACTTGCCAGCGGACTGGCGCGCTCGCTACGACGCGATCAATAACATCGGCGTCTGCTGCCTGGTTTTCAAGCTGAAGCGCTCGGTCACGCCGCATTTCTGGGTCAATGTATCTGAGCCGGATATCGCGATTCCGGGCGTCATTGAGTTTTCCAATCTGCGGCCGGTGGGTGGGGAAACGATCGTCTACGTGCCGTACTACATGCCGACCGATCACCCGAAATTCTCCTGGCCGGACGCCGATCTGCTCGCCGAGGCGCTGAGCTACCTGAAGCGGATCAACCCGGCGCTGACCGATGCGGATGTAATTGCGGGGTACGTGGCTCGTCTTCGCTACGCGCAACCCATTTGCGAGCCGGGATTTGCAGCCAAGATTCCGCCGGTCGTGACTCCGATTGCGGGTCTGCAGATTGCGGATACCTGCTTTTATTATCCAGAAGACCGTGGGATTTCTGAGTCGGTCCGGTACGGGCGAGAGATGGCTGCTCGGGTGGAGTAACTGGCGTTATCAATTGAAGTTTCTAGACATTGTCATCCTGAGCGGAGTTTGACGAGCTTCATCCGTCTAACGCAGTCGAAGGACCTGCATCTCTTCCCCCAAGCTTCATCGCTGCTCAAGGGGAGACAAGTCCTTCGACTGCGAAGCGCACGATAATGCTGTGCGCTTTTCCGCTCAGGATGACAATTGTTTGGGATGGGTAATGAGCTGAACCCCTTACTCCGGCGCTAGCTATCGAGCAGCGTCCCTCGCTGCCGCAGCGCCCTTGCCTGCTCCTTCTTGCCGTCGCGTTCCAGGATGATCGCGTGCAGCTCAATGAGCTCGCGCATCTGTCCTCGGTAGCCGCCGGCCTTGTCGTTCTCGGCTTCATCGGCCATCAGGGTCTGCAGGGTTTCTTCTGCGACTGTGCAATCGGCCGCGGCACCCTTCAGGTTGCCGGCAAGCGAGCGGACCTCCGCGCGAGTGATGTAGGCCACCGCAATCGCGGGCTGATGCACCGTGGACCCGGCTACCAGCGTCACGGCCTGATCGGCGTAGCGGGCGGCCTCCGGCAGATGCTTTGACTTCTTGCCATCGACGATCAGCAGCAGGACCAGGTCGTTGATAGCAGCGGCACGCGCTTCAAGTTCAGCGTTGGGAGCGAAACCTTTCGCGGTATCGACAGCTTCCACACAGGCTGCGAGCGCGCCGGAATCCTTTGTCGCCGCAAGCTGCTGGCACTGCGCGCGCTGCGACTGGAAGCGCTTGTTCAGCGTTGCGGCGGTATCGGGCGGGGCCTCTGCGAGGTTGAAGTTAACCGTTGTCGCAATGATGGCGGGCGTGGGCTGACCCTTGCTGATGACGGGGCGATAAGTCGCGCGCGAATAGGCATCGACGGCCGCCTGCCGCAGCTCCTCCGGCCCCCCGAGCGCGTGCACGGCGGTGACGTGGCCGGTGGGGTCGACATCCACCTGGAGCTGGACGGCGCCTTGGATATGGTGCGCGCGCGCGTCCGCCGGGTATACGATGGCGGGGAGGGTGAGGGGCTCGTCCTGAATGGGGGCAGGCATGGGGGCGGTGACTGGCGCTTGGGTCTGGAGGAGGAGAAGTAGCAGGGGGATCACAGGTGGCTCCTGACTCCAAGGATACTTGGTCCCATGCAAGCGCGATCTTCCGAGTCTTTGATTTGATGGTTTTTAGCCGTGAGTCAGGCGGGCTTAGTCCTAGGGTAGGTCTCGCTTGATCTGCTGAGCTACCAGATCGACGGAGGTGGTGCTGGTCATCTCCTCTAGCTCAGCATCTCCCACTGGTACAGGAACCTTCAGGTGCAGCGCGATGGCGCGCAAAATTTGCAGCGATCTGGTGATCTCTTCCTCGGACAGCAGATCGATTTGCAGGTTCAGGTGGTCGCGCGCGTCGGACTTTTTCTGCATGCGGTTCTGCTTCATCAGCACAAACGTGCTCAGCAGCACGCCTTCGACCGACACGATCATGGCCAGCAGGATGAACGGATAAGGGTCAAATGGCTTGACGATCGGCAGCACACGCGTATTGATGAGGAACCACAAGGCGAACCAGATAAAGTGCAGCGCGACGAAAGTCATGGAGCCGCTGAAGCCGCCGATGAGATCGGCAATGCGCTCTTTCAAGCTGCGCTGCTGCTCGAAATTGCGGTCTAGATCGGCAATGGAGCGGATGTTGGACTGCACGGTGGTAGTGGGCTTGGCGACCATGTGCAGGGTAGATGCGGGCTGGCGGCGGGGTGTTGCGGCGCGCACTAGACTGGTAAGGTGAGTTTGTTTTGTGATGTCGCGTTGCCGGTGCCGCTGGAGCGGCTGTTTACGTATGCGGTGAATGGCGTGGTGCCGGCCGTGGGGGCGCGGGTGCTGGTGCCGTTTGGCGGGCAGCGGCTGATGGGTGTCGTGATGCGGGTGCATGGGGAGGCGCCGGCAGAGGGGATCGACGTGAAGCCCTTGCAGACCGTCATGGATACCGGGCCGCTGCTTTCTGACGAGCAGATGGGTCTGGCGCGATGGATCGCCGGATACTACTGTGCGCCGCTGGGCGAGGTCATCCGCGGGATGCTGCCGCTATCGGCGGAGGTGAAGCGCCAGTTTACTTACCGGATCGGAGAGCAGGGGCGGAAGGTGCTGTATGAAGGAGCGGCGAAGGGGTCTTCAAAGCGGTCCAGGCTCACTCCTGAGGAGCAGAACCGCGAATATGCGGTGCTGAACTATCTGGAAAGTGGCGAGACGGCCAAGGCGGGGGCGCTGCGGTCGGCGACGGGGGCTGGGCGAGGGTTGCTGGAAGGTATGGTGAAAAAGAAGTGGCTGGTGCGGGAGGCGCTGGCGGAGGAGAGGGACGCGAAGAGGGTGGTGAAGGTGGCGGTGGTGTGTGAGCCTGCCGGTGTGGGGGAGGGAACTGCAGATCCTACGACTCCGCTGCGCTCCGCTCAGGATGACAAAACAGAGGAGGGGGGTGGTGGCAGGCTGCCGCAGCTGAATGACAATCAGTTGGCGGTGATGGCGGAGCTGGCTTCTGTAGGGGGGCGGCTGCCGGTGCGGGATTTGCGCGACCGGCTGGTGCGGGCCAAGGTGCCGGAGGCTTCGCTGCTGTCCGTCGTGAAGCGGGGCCTGGTGCGGATTGAGGAAGAGCCGGAGGTCTTTGCGCTGGGCGGCGTGGGGGCGGCGGGCAAGCGGCACGCGCATGAGCACGCGCTGAACGAGGAGCAGATGGAAGCTGTCGGTACGATTGCGGCGGCGATGGCGAAGGGTGGCTTCCGGCCGCATCTGCTGTTTGGCGTGACGGGGAGTGGCAAGACGGCGGTGTATTTTGCCGCCATGCGGCTGGTGCTCGACGCAGGCAAATCCGCACTTCTGCTGGTGCCGGAAATCGGCCTGACCCCGGCGATGGCGGGGCAAATGTACGCGGCTTTCGGGGATGAAGTGGCCCTGTTGCACAGCGGGCTGACGCCGGATGAGCGCGCCGAGCAGTGGCACAGAATCCAGCGGGGCGACGCGCGCATTGTGGTCGGGACGCGCTCTGCGGTGTTTGCTCCGGTCGCCAATCTGGGGCTGCTCATTGTGGATGAGGAGCATGACGGCAGCTACAAGCAGGAGTCGGAGCCGCGTTACCATGGGCGCGATGTCGCCGTAATGCGGGCCAAGCTGGCCGGGGTGACGGTGGTGCTGGGGTCGGCGACGCCTTCGCTCGAAAGCTGGGCGAATGCCGAGCGCGGGCGCTATGCGCTGGTGGAGTTGCGCGAGCGCGTGGCCGGGCGGCCGCTGCCGGAAGTCGAGCTCGTGGACATGCGAGAGGAGTTCCGGGCGGTCGGCAAGGAGGAGATCTTTAGCCGGCGGCTGGTCGAGGAAACCCGCGCGGCGCTGGGGCGTGGCGAGCAGGTGATCCTGCTGCTGAACCGTCGCGGCTACAGCTTTACGGTCATCTGCCGGAGCTGCGGGGAGAAGGTGGAGTGCGAGAACTGCGCCATCGCCATGACGTATCACAAGGCCGTGCCGGAAGGTGGCGACGGCGTAGCGCAGCCGGGCGCTCGGCTGGAATGTGGCTACTGCGGGTTTCGGCGAGGCGTGCCAAAGACCTGCCCGAAGTGCCAGTCGGAGCACCTCTATTTCCTCGGCGTGGGGTCGCAGCAGGGGGAGGAGAAGCTGCTGGAGCTGTTTCCGGAAGCACGAATCGGGCGCATGGATCGCGATACGATCCGCGGGCGGCATGACATGGAGCGGCTGCTTTCGCGCCTGCACGCGGGGGAGATCAACCTGCTGGTGGGCACGCAAATGATTGCGAAGGGACATGATATCCATGGCGTTACGCTGGTCGGCGTGGTGGGTGCGGACCACGCGCTGGGGATGCCGGATTTCCGCGCGGCGGAGCGTGTATTCCAGCTGCTGACGCAGGTTTCCGGGCGGGCGGGACGCGGGGAGCTCGCCGGAAAAGTGCTGGTGCAGACGTACCATCAGGACCACTATGCGGTGCGTCATGCGCAGGCGCATGACTACGCTGGCTTTGTGGCGAAGGAGATGCAATTCCGCCGGAGCCTGCATTACCCGCCGTTTGCTGTGCTCGCCAATGTGGTGGTGCAGAGCGACAGGATGGAGGAAGCGGCAGCCTGGGCGGCGGTGCTGGGGCGGGAATTTGAGCGCGTCAAGCCGCCCGGGATTCGCGTCCTGGGCCCCTCTGCCGCGCCAATTGTGAAGCTGAAACGCATCTACCGTTTCCACTTCATCTTGAAGGCCGAGCGGCGCGCGGCGCTGTCAGACTGCCTGCGTGCGATGCTGAAATTTGCGGAAGCGCAGGAGATTGCGCGGCGAAACCTGGTGGTCGATGTCGACGCGGTTCACCTGATGTGACGGTGCACGTAGTCGATCAGGCTGTAGCCGGCGAAGGGCTCGTAGGTGCCTGAAAGCAGCAGCACGATCGCACATGCCGGAATGAGTGCGTAGTGCCATCCCTTGATCTCGCCCGCGTCAGGGACCTGCGGGTGGCGCATGCTCGGCATCAGCAGGATGGCGCCCCAAAGCAGCCACGGCACCCAGAAGAAAATGCCCATCAGGAAAAGCGCAATCGTGCTCAGGCGCGAGCTGATCCTGTGTGCGATAGGTGAAATGGCGTAGAGGATGTGGCCACCATCGAGCTGCCCGGCCGGGATCAGGTTAAGCGCTGTAATCAGCAGGCCAATCCAGCTGGCCGTCAGCACGGGGTGCGGCACGATCAGGTGCAGCGGGGGCATCGCGGACCCGCTTTGGCGCAGCAATCCGTGCAGAATAGTGATCAGTAGAGGTGCCTGCAGGTGCACGACGCGAGCCGGTGCGTACGTTGAGAGCGAGAGACCGACCAGAATCGTCGCAATGGCCACCAGAAAGCCTGCAAGGGGACCGGCCGCGCCAATCACCATCAAGGCCGTGCGTGAGCGCACACGCGACCGAAGCCGGATCACAGCACCAAAGCTGCCGCTCAGCGAAGGCGCCGGCAGCAGGTAGGGCAAGGTGGATTTGACCTTGAACGCCCGGCAGGCAAAGAAGTGGCCGAACTCGTGCGCAAGAAGAATGCCAATCAGCGTGAGCGAAAAGGGGATGCCGGTGGCGGCGTCGCGCAGGTTTTGCCACACCCAGGAATAGGGCAGAATATCCGCATCTGACACCAGCGGGGCCGTGCCCTGGCGGAAATTGTGCATGTAACGCATGCCAACCGCGGTCGTAGAACAGATGGACACCAGCAGCAGCACAAGCGGTATGCCGATGCGCTGCAGGGCCGATTGTGGCGCTCGAGACGGTTTGCCGGGTGCTGCTCTAGGGGGCGTAATGCTCGGCGAGGTCATGGCCTGTGTACTTTCCTGCTCGATAATCGGGTGAGCGGTAGTCCTGGTGCGTAGGGCCCCGGTCGACTAGTCCAGACTTTGCAGGTCCTTGCCGGGTTTGAAGCGGATAGCTTTACCGGGAAGGATGGTCACTTCAGCGCCGGTGCGCGGATTGCGGCCGACACCCGTTTTGCGTGGTTTGATGGTGAACACGCCAAATCCGCGTAGCTCAATGCGGTCGCCTTCAACCAGGCTATGCTTCATGGTGTCGAAGATCGCGTCGACGGCAGCTTCGGCTTTGGTGCGCACCAGGCCCGTACGCTCCACGACACGTTGAATCAGATCCTGCTTGATCAAAGGGCTGCCCTCCGCATGGGCCGCTCTGGGCTGGCCCTGCTGGTGCGATGGTAGAAAGCTCACCATGGAATGTCAATGCGGTATTCTGCCAACACACCGTGCCTGCTGCCGTTCCCAAATAGGGAACCCCGCTGAAGCCGGTTACCTAAGTTACTGGAGATGACATGGCGATTAAGAGCGATCGATGGATCCGCGAGCAGGCGAACAACCACGGAATGATCGCACCTTTCAGCGAAAAGCAGGTCAAGGACGGCGTCATTTCCTACGGGCTGTCGTCCTATGGGTACGACCTCCGGGTGTCGGACGAGTTCAAGATTTTCACCAACGTCAACTCGGCCATCATCGACCCGAAGAACTTCGACGAGCGGTCCTTCGTGACGGTGCAGGCACCCAGCGTTATCGTCCCGCCAAACTCGTTTGCACTGGCGCGATCGATCGAATACTTCAAGATTCCACGTGATGTGCTCACCATCTGTGTCGGCAAGTCTACTTATGCGCGCTGCGGGATCATCGTGAATGTCACGCCGTTTGAGCCCGAGTGGGAAGGCTTTGTCACGCTGGAAATCTCAAACACGACCCCGCTGCCGGCCCGGGTCTATGCCAACGAGGGCCTCTGCCAGATCCTCTTTTTTCAATCGGATGAGGTCTGCGAAGTAAGCTACGCGGATCGCAAGGGCAAGTATCAGCACCAGCAGGGAATCGTGCTGCCGAAGCTCTGATCCGTCCCCTGAAAGTCACACAAAAAGTGATTACTTCTGTGGTGTAAAGATTATTGTTGCGGTTACCTAAGATTTGTGACACTATCAAGACTGAGCACTAACACCTGGGAGAGTGGGGTCGCAACCGTCGATGATTCGACGCCATTTGCGGCCCCCATTTTTTTGTTTTCCTCTCCCCACCGCTCAGCGCTGGAGCAACCTGCAAGCCAAACCACCCATCTGACCAGCAAGACAGATAAGTTGTTTCGCGCCAACACGGTGCAGAAAAATTGGAGATTTTATGAAAAAGATTCTTGGAGCATTTACCGCTGCTGCCCTGGTTTTGTCCGCCGCTCAATTCGCAAATGCGGAATCAGATCAGCAGAAAAACCAGGAGCGTCTCGCCGCCTCATCAGAGACCTTGCGCGAGATCATGGGTACGCCAGATAAGGGTATTCCGCAGTCGATCCTCGCGGGCGCATCGTGCGTGGTGGTTGTTCCCCATTTCAAGAAAGCAGCTTTCGGCATTGGCGCACAATATGGTCAGGGCGTTGCCACTTGCCGTACATCGAAGGGCTGGAGCGCGCCGGTTTTCGTTCAGTTGACCGGTGGTAGCTTCGGATTCCAGATCGGTGGCCAGTCCACGGACCTCGTTCTGGTCGCGATGAACCAGCAGGGCCTGCAACACATGCTTTCCGCGAAGTTCAAGATCGGTGGCGATGCCGCTGCTTCGGCCGGGCCGGTCGGACGCAATGCGCAGGCCGGTACGGACTGGAAGCTGAATTCCGAGTTCCTTACCTACTCGCGCTCGAAGGGTCTGTTTGCCGGTATCGATCTGGACGGCACCGTCCTCTCGCAGAATGAGGATCAGACCCGTGCTCAGTATGGCGCTGCGGTCCCCTTCAAGACGATTCTTTCCGGTGACGTCGCAACCCCGCCCGATGCGCGTCCCTTTGTTCGCACCGTGGCCAAGACTTTTGTTGTCTCGAAATCCAACCACTAGACTCATGCGCTCGACATGCGGGGCGGCCTTCGGGCTGCCCCGTTTTGCTTTGAGCGGTAAAATCAAATCTTGAACGCTGCAGTTAAACCCGCTAAGCAAAATCGGTCCCTGAAGATTCACTTAGAATTCTGGATTGTCCGGCTACTGGTCGGCGCGATTGGCCAGTTGCCCAGAAAGCTTGCCCGCGCACTCGGTGCTGGAGTCGGCGCAGCGGCTTACCGGTTGCTTCATCGGCTGCGCAGGACTGGTCTCAGGAATTTGCAGTTAGCCTTTCCAGCAGGGGATTTGCGCGAACGCGAAGCATTATTGCGTAAGGTCTACAAAAATCTAGGCCACCTACTCGCCGAATTTTGCCTGATGAGCCACTATCGCGCAGAGGAAGCCAGCAAATTCATCCGGTACGAGGGTCTGGATCACTACCTTACCGCGCAAAGCTCTGGGCGCGGGGTGCTCGTGCTAACCGGGCACCTTGGAGCTTGGGAGCTCTCAAGCTTCTACCACTCGCTGGTTGGCTACCCGATGGGCCTGGTGATCCGGCGCCTGGACAACCCGCTGGTGGATGAGTTCGTGAACGGCATCCGCACCCTGCATGGCAATCGCGTAATCCATAAAGACGATTTCGCGCGCGGCCTGATTTCTTCCATGCGCGCCGGCGATACCGTTGGCATCCTGATGGACACCAACATGACTCCGCCCCAGGGCATTTTCGTTCCATTCTTTGGCGTAGAAGCGTGTACTGCTTCTGGTTTGGCCAAAGTCGCGCTCAAGACCGGAGCGGCAGTTCTGCCAGGCTTCCTGATCTGGGATGAAGCGACTTCCACCTACATTCTGCGCTTCGGCGAGCGGCTGAAGCTGATCCAGACCGATAATGGAGAGGACGATATACGCGCCAACACGGCGATGTTTACGGCTGAACTTGAACGCGCCATTCGCGCCTATCCGGAGCAGTGGCTTTGGATGCATCGTCGTTGGAAAACTCGACCCCCCGGAGAGGCAAGCCTTTACTGATGACGACTGCCTTTCAAATCGCAGAGCTGTTAGGCGCGCAGCGGCCGTCGCGCGACTGCCAGATCAGCTGCGTGAGCAGCATTGCGGAGGCGAGGTCCGGCTCCATCGTTTTTGCGGCGGATTCTGCAAGCCTGGAGCTGGCGCTAACATCCAACGCGAGCTTAATCCTTTGCGATAAATCGGGCCCGGACGAGCGTTTGATCGTCGTAAAGAACCCGCGAACAGCTTTCGCTCTGGTGTTCCAGAATTTCTTCAACCTGCCAGCCAAGGGTACGATCCACCCCAATGCCGTGATCGATTCGACTGCCGTTCTCGGCGTTGGCTGCTCGATCGGGGCCGGCGCGGTGATTGAAGCAGGGGTGCAATTGGGTGCGGGCTGCTGGCTTGGGCCGCGTGTGACTGTCCACGCCGGCACCAAACTAGGCGCGCGCGTCCGTGTGCAGGCGGGTGCGGTACTCGGTTCAGATGGTTTTGGCTACGTTCGTGATGCGGACGGCTACACGCGCTTCCCGCAGATCGGCACGCTGGTGATTGAGGATGACGTCGAAATCGGCGCGAACACCACAATCGACCGCGGCGCCCTGGGCGTTACACGCATCGGACGCGGCACAAAGATCGATAATCTGGTCCACATTGCGCACAACTGCAACATTGGAGAGCGCGTGCTGATCGCCGCTCAAGTCGGGCTTGCCGGATCCATCACGATTGAGGATGATGCGATGCTGGGTGGCCAGGCCGGGCTCGGCGAGCATGTGACGATTGGCCGTGGAGTGATTCTGGGGGGGCAGGGCGGGGTGCTGCCGGGCAAAACGCTGACCGGTCCGGGCGTCGTTTACTGGGGCACGCCCGCCCAGCCAGTGCGTGAATACCTGCGCGATCTGGCGCGGATGCGGAAGCGCTGATGGCGATCGTCGTGATTGGCGGGCATACCCGCAATATTGGCAAAACCAGCGTTGTGGCGGGGCTGATCGCGGCCATGCCGGAGATGCAGTGGAGCGCATTCAAAATTACGCAGTTTGGGCACGGGGTCTGCTCGGCCAATGGCGCCCCCTGTGATTGCGATACCGGCGACCACACCATGGCGATCAGCGAGGAACGCAACCGCGAGAGCGGGACGGATTCCTCACGCTACCTGGCAGCCGGCGCGGCCCATTCTTTCTGGGTGCGGACACGGCAAGGTCAGCTTGCGGACGCAATGCCGCGCGTGCGCAAGCTGCTGGGCCAGGCGGAAAACTGCATCGTGGAATCAAACAGCGTGCTGCGTTTTCTGCAGCCGGATCTGTTTGTAAGCGTGCTCGACCCGGCGACGGCGGACTTCAAGGAGTCAGCCAAACGCTATCTGGACCGGGCGGATGCGATTGTAGTGACGGGCGGCGACCTGAGGCAGACGAGCTGGCACGACGTCTCGGCGGCGCTGGTTTCGCGCAGTCGTCAGTTCGCGGGCACCGCGCCCGACTACTGCAGTGAAGCGCTGGTGGAGTTTGTTCGCAACAGGCTAAAACGGTAAACGCGCAAACAAAAACTCCCAGGCGCTGGGGCCTGGGAGCTCTGTTTGCAGCGCTAATTGCAAGCTTATGCGATCGCGCCGTTCAGGCCGTTCGGGAAGAACACGCCCGTTGCGGCAGTACCGGCCTTTGCTGCGCCGCCACCGGTAACGATATTCAGTACCTGGGTGGTGGTGCGGGCAAATGCGACGACGTAGGTAGGATCGGCACAGACAATCTGCGTACCTAGGACTGCAGCTCCGCCAGCCAGGCTGTAAGGAGTCATACCGCCGGAAAGCGGGATATCGTCCGGGCTGCCTGCGGGGGTGCCGCCGTCAAACGGTGCGTTGGGGTTGGGATTGGCGACAACTGCGGTGGCAAGGGTCGCGCGCAGGCTGGAAATTTTCTGCGTGAGGCCGATGTAACCGAGCGCGCCCGTGGGATCAAGTGCGTTGATCGTCGTGCGGACCAGGCCTGCATGGTAGGCTTCCACGGCGAGAATACCGCCGGCCGCCAGCAGGATACCCTTGCCGGCAGTGGTCTGCGAGATGAGCGGAGCCGCGCCATGGTAGGCCGAAACGCCGACATCCTCAAACACATAAGCGCCGATCAGGAAGTTCGCATCGCTCAGATAGGGGTTGAAGCCGGCACCTGTCGGTCCCAGAGCAGCCTGGGCAAGGGTAGACCATGAACCGGTGGGGTTCAGGCTCAAATCGATAACCGGCTGTGCGATAGCAGCTGTCGCACCGAGCGCGCCGCGAAGGAAGGAGACGTGCTTACCTTCTTCGATGGCGGTTTCGATCGCGTAGGACTTGACTGCGGGCAGGGTGAACGGAACCTGCATCGCGCCAGTCTTGATCACAGCCGCACCGGCAGCAACGGTGGTTGAAGCAGTCCCACCCTGGTAGGCGAGGCCGTTGATCGGGATGACCGCGGCGCCGGCAGCGGTGGAAGCGGTGCTGGCGACATCGATCGTGGTGCCGAACGCGGCGAGGTAGTAGTAGTTCGCCTCGAGATACTCGAGATTCAGGGCGAAGTTCAGGATTGCGGCGTCACTTACCGCCGACACAGCCAGAGCGGCAGAAGCCGAATTTGGCATAACGAGAGCAGCAAGTGCCGCAGCACCGCCACTTGCGAGCAGGGTACGCCTGCTGGCAATGATATTGTCGAGAATTTTTGTCTCTTGAGTTGCCATCGTTTTGTCCTTAGCTCTGGGTTACTTTGATGTTGCCGTTCATGCCATTCGGGAAGAAAGTACCACCCGCAAGTCCGGCGACGGGGGACGAAGCAGTCCCGGGTCCAAAGCCACCGTAAACGATGTGCAAGACCTGATCCGTGGAACGGCTGTACGCTACCGCATTCGTCGTGGCCGCAGCAACAATGCTGCTTGTTCCTACCGTAGTCACCGTGCTGGCAGCTGCGCCAAAGCCGCCGAGAAGCGTTTCGTTGCCACCACCAAGCGCAGCGCGCAGGTTTGAGATCCGGTTAGCAAACAACGCATAAGGGTAGGCAGTGTAACCCTGTGTGATGGTTTGAGCCGTCAGGTACGTGCGTACGTAAGCCGCGTGGTAGGCCTCGACCGCAAGGATGCCGGCAGCGGCGTTGAGATACGGGGTCGCAGTGGTAGCTGCGGCGGCGCTAAGAAGGGGAGCTGCGCCGAGGTAGGCAGTAACACCGACATCCTCAAATACGTAGGCGCCAACGACGAAAGTATCAAAGTTAGTGAACGGAGAGTAGCTGGTCGGAATCATCGGCAAGGTCGCTGAAACCGCCCCGCCAAGCGAGTTTGCCGCGGCTACAGCGCCCGCAAAACCATTCGTGAGATCGATGTTAGGCCGGCTGACCGCTGCATTGCCGAGCGCCGAACGCAGAAAGCGCACATGCTGCTGCTCGTCGTAGGCGATTTCATTCAGAATGGCCTGTTGAGCAGTCGTCAGACCGGGAACCTTGGCTCCGCCATTGACGCTGCCGGTACCGCCGGTATCTGCTGCAGCCAAACCGTTGCCGGTCGCGGCGCGCAGATAAAACTCGGCTTCCAGATACTCCAGGTTCAACGCAAAATTCAGAATGTCAACGTCGTTGTAAGCAGCGGGTCCCGCTACTGGCGTCGGAGTAATGGTCGCATCGTTGCATCCAGCGAGTGCGGCAACCGCGCCCGTGGCTCCGGCCCCCACCAGGAAATTGCGCCTGGAAAGACCCTTCTCATAAAATTGTTCTAATTTGTCCACGATCGTTACCTCTCCGGTTATATTGCGTTTCAACTAATAGGACTGCTTACAGAACGGCGCGTTGCAGAGATTGGATTCGCATCCATCCCTGCTCCCCTGCTACAAAGAGATCTTGTAATAGTAGGTGTGATGCATCTATGTGGGTTTCGTATATCAGTGTACAGACAAAATCTCGAGATTTGTGTTCCTTTTTAGATCGAAGCCACGGGAAGCAACATCAGGTTCTCGACCGCCATCATCTCTTTCTGGACGAACGGTTCGGCGTAGCGCACGCCGGCCAGCATGCCATAATGCCGCGCAGAAGCAAAGGTCCGCTCGCGGATTTCCGCCTCCGGTACAAACAGCCCGGACCCCTGATCGTGGTCGCCGTATTGCGAGCGGTAGGCCAGCAGCGAAGCCAGACGCGGCTCCATGTACTCGGAAATGTCGACGACAAAAGTAGGCCGCACGTCGGCATAGAGCGACGCATAAAGAATCTTGTAAGGCCGGTGCGGCTTGCCTTCGACTTCCAGGCGCGATAGTCCGGCGATAAAGCACGCCTCGTACCCCAGCAGGGAAGAGCGGTAGTGATCCGGATGGCGCCCCTGCCAATAAGGCAGAATGACCACGCGCGGACGCAGACGACGAATGACCGCAGCCAGTTTCATCCGGTTAGCCAAAGTGTTTTCGACGTTGCCGTCTGGCAGATCCAGTGCTTCTCGGTGCGAAACTTTCAGGATCGCCGCAGCGTCCTCGGCTTCCGCTGCGCGTTCTGCCGCGGTCCCGCGTGTCCCGCCTTCACCGCGCGTCAGATCGACGATGCCCGTGCGAAAGCCCAGCGCCTGCTGCACCAGCAACGTGCCGCCGCAGGTCTGCTCGACGTCATCGCGATGGGCTGCAATGGCGAGAACGTCGAGCGCTGCGGGAAGGATTGAATCCATAAAGAAGCGACTAGTTCGCGGCGTTTGTCAGCGCGTCCATGTACGCCACGTCGAGCACGGTACCCTGCAAGGTGATGTTGTAGTTGTTGATTTCCGTGCCGTCCACTGTGTTGAATGCGTGTATCTGACCACCGTAAGCCGTGTACACCTTGTGATAATTCTGCACCCAGCAAATGCCCGTCAGCGAACCGTAATAGTAGGGGTTCAGATCGGCGTTCGGATACGGTACCTGTTGCGGCGCGGTGTTTGAACCCGGAACAACGTTCGCGGGGATGATGGAAGCGGTCTGCGCGCCGAGATCAAATCGAGTCAAGCAGTTGTAGTTCTGTCCCAGCTTGGCGCGTTCGCCCGTCGCGCAATATTGCGAGCCGATCCAGAGCGTGTTGTCGTCCGCAAAGATCAGTTTGTTGTGCGTGCCGTCAGAGATCGGAATCGGTGTACCGACCGTCAGAGTAGCCAGGTTCAACAGCGATAAACGCCCCGCAAACAACCCATCCGCCTGCTGCTGCTGTCCGGCCAGGTAGAGATAATTATTGTCCGAAATCGCAGCCGTCACGCCACCCGGGACCGCGACGCGGTTGGTCACCACCGCCGGGTACGGCAGAGCGGTTGGCAGCAGGTTAATTTGCAGAGGACCTTGCGGAATAAAGCTGATACCGGCACCGCCATTGCTTCCGCCACCGCACTCCAGCCCGCAGTTCAGCACGTAGGAGTTCGATCCATCAAGCGAGTAAAGCACGTCATACGGCCGGTCAAACGTACCCGGAACCGGGATCACACAGTAGATCGGCAGCAGTACCGGCTGGCAATCGATAGCGCCCGGGGGGAACACTGTCGTGTTCTGGTTAAGCTTGATCACGCGGTAAAGGGAGTTCGAGTTCCGCGTCATGGCCAGTGCCACCGTGTCACCACGGTTAACGGCAACTTTGTAGACATTTGGCAGGTTGAGCGCGTAGGTGGTGCCGGTCTGGTTATCCGCCACTACGATCTGCCCGGACTGCTCCAGCACCGCAAAAATCCGCTGAAAGTCCGGCGGAACTGCAATTGAGTTGCTCGGCGAGTTGAAGCTCTGCGCCGCGCCCAGCGAGCTTTCCTTGCTGTAATCGATGATCCCCAGGCTATAGGGCGACGAGTTCGAGTACACATAGCCACGCAGCTGTTCCGGATAGTTCAGGATCAGGTTGGGGTAGCCGCCGCTGTAGCCGCTGATGGCAAAGCCCGGAATCGTGTTCTGCACATTGTTGCGAATATCGCGCAGTCCGTCCAGAATAGCCAGTCCACCTTGCGACCCATTCGACGTCAGCCCGACCATCACGCGCTGCTGCAAACCGCTCGGCGGCGTGGGACGGCCGGCAAAGTTGGTCGCCGCAGTCCGGTAAAGGTTCTGCGAGCAGCCGCTCAGCCCCATCACAACCAGGGCGCACAGCATCAACATCATCACGCGGCCGGCAACAAACGTCCTCTTGCAAACACGCGGGAACGCCTGGCTTTCGGCGCGAAGGGCAAACACACTGCTGCGGATAGTCAACTGAACGAACTCCAAACTTTAGGGGCAAACAGAAGCAAAAGGCGCGCAAAAGAATCGCCCGACTTTTGCGAGTATACCAAAGGGCTTACCGCATAAGACGGGCAAACAAGCCATTGGGAAGCACAGCGCCTGTCCCGCGCAACGCATTTCTGGCTTACGATAGGACGATGGCATCGCCGGCACCTTCCCTGGTAGAAACTCCCACGCAGTCCGCAGCCGCGCTTTTTGCCAGCGGCCGCCCCATCCTGTGCGATGGCGCCATGGGCTCCATGCTCTACGGCCGCGGCATTTTCATCAATCGCTGTTACGACGAGCTCAACGTCACCCAGCCCGAACTCGTCCGCGGCATCCACCAGGAATACCTTCAGGCCGGCGCCGTCGTGCTGGAGGCCAACACCTTCGGCGCCAACCGCATCCGGCTGGAGCGCTTCGGCTTTGAAGCGCGCGTAGACGAGCTCAACCGCGCTGGAATCCGCCTGGCCCGGGAAGCTGCCGCCGCCCAGGCTGAAAAGCACGCTACAGATATATATGTAGCCGGCGCCATCGGCCCCCTCGGCGGACGCGTAGGCCCGGACAGCAAAATCTCCACCGCAGAAGCCTACGAAGCGTACGCCGAGCAGATCCGGTCGCTCGTCGCGGGCGGCCTCGGCAAAGGCGCCGACCTGCTCATCATTGAAACCATGATGTCCATGGCTGAATGCGAGCAGGCCCTGCGCGCCGCCGCCGCCGAAGCCCCCGGCCTGCCCACCGTCATCATGGTCACCGTCGATGAAGCCGGCAACTGCCTTGACGGCACCTCGCCGGAAGACGCGGCCCGCCTGCTCGAGCAGTGGGGCGCAACCGTCGTCGGCTGCAATTGCTCAGAAGGGCCCGGCATTGTGCTCGCCACCATCGAGCGTATGCGCCAGGCAACAAAGCTGCCGCTCGCCGCCATGCCCAACGCCGGCACACCCAAAATCGTCGATGGTCGCAGCCTCTATCTCACCTCCCCCGAATACATGGCCAGCTTTGCGCGCAAATTCGCCCGCGCCGGCGCCACCCTGATCGGCGGCTGCTGCGGCACCACCCCCCAGCACATCCGCTCCATGCGCGGTGCACTGCGCGCGCTCGACGCCCAGGAAAGCGGCGTGGAAGTCATCGAATCCGGCGCCGACAAGCGCCCCACGACCAGCGTCATCACGCCAATCCCGCTCGCGGCGCGCTCAAAAATAGGAGCCATGATCGCCGCCGGGCAATTCTGCACCCTCGTAGAAATCGTCCCGCCCAAAGGCTTCGACTGCACCAGGGAAGTAGACGGCGCCGCCGAGCTCCACAAACTCGGAGTCGACGCGATCAACATCCCGGACTCCCCCCGTGCCAGCGCCCGCATGTCCGCCTTCTCGCTTTGCGCCATCATCCAGCAGCGCGTCGGAATCGAAACTGTCCTGCACTACACCTGCCGCGACCGAAACCTGCTCTCCATCCAGGGCGACCTCCTCGGCGCCGCGTCCATCGGCCTCAAAAACATCCTCTGCCTCACAGGCGACCCACCCAAAATGGGCACCTACCCTGACGCCACGGCCGTCTTTGATGTCGACGCCATAGGCCTAACGCGCATCGTCCGCGACCTGAACCACGGGCTCGATCTCGGAGGCGCATCGATCGGCGCCAGCACCGGATTCACCGTCGCCGTAGCCGCTAACCCCGGCGTCCCGGATATCGACAATGAGGTCCGCCGCTTCGCCGCCAAGGTTGAGGCTGGTGGAGAGTACGGCATCACCCAACCCGTCTTCGACCTCCGCCTCCTCGACGAGTTCCTCAAGCGCATCGAAGGCTTCCGCATCCCCATCGTGGCCGGAATCTGGCCTCTTACCAGCGTAAAAAACGCCCACTTCATGCGCGAGGAGCTAAAAGTCCGCATGCCCCAGGAAATCCTCGACCGCATGGCCGCCGCCCCCACCCCGGACCACGCTCGCGCGGAAGGCATCGCCATAGCGCAGGAAATGCTGGCCGCCGTCCGGGACCGTGTGCAAGGCACCCAGGTCTCCGCCCCCTTCGGCAAATACAAAGCCGCCGCCCAGGTCCTCGGCTTCGCAAGAGGATAACGATATGCCCACGTTCGAAGAACGCCTCACCAGCCTGGAAGCCGTAGTAGAACGCCTCGAACGAGGCGAACTATCACTCGACGAATCCGTCCGCCTCTTCGAAGAAGGGGTCCACCTCTCCAACGCCTGCAAGCAGGAATTGGACAAAGCCGAAGGCCGCATCCAGGTCCTCGTAGACGCCCCTAACGGCACCCAACAACTAGCCGATCTTGACCCCGACGACGAAGCCTTCGCCCCCGGCGAACACGATGACGAAGACCAGGACGAGGGGTAAACTACCGCCATGGACACTCCGATCATCTTCAACGGCATCGGCTACATGAAGCTGGCACGAAGCATCGAGAAAGACTGCCAGGAAGGCATCAAGTGGGAGATCCGCAAACTCGCGTGGATCCGTGAGTAAAAGCGCTGAGAAAGAAGCTGCGTGAATCGCCCCGTACTAACCATTCTTGCAGGTTCGAATGGAGGTGGGAAAAGCTCTTGACGAGCAGCTCTAAGGCGTACTTTCAGCATTGTCCCGTCCTTGATCCAGATGCCATCGTACAATCGCTCCAAAGGGCTGCAGGACAGGATCATTCAAATATAGAGGCCGTAGCGCAAATATGCGGCGGTGCCTTGACGTTGCGACCACCTTCCTTACCTCAAAACAAATGAGCTTTAGCCGCGATGCCGCCAACGCCCCCGGCCCCTTCTACGTTGTCGACCAAGAGTGTATCTCTTGCGGCGCGCCAGGGGCTGCAGCGGAAGGTCTCATGTCCCACGGCGGCAGTAATGCCGGTTGCATCTTTATCCGGCAGCCGCAGACCGCTGCAGAGACAAAGTGCGCTATCTTCGCTGTCTGGTCTAGCTGCTGTGGTGCCGTCAGGTTTGGCGGGTCAGATCAGGAAATCGTCCGGCGATTGTCCGAGTTAGGCGTGTCCGGTTCATGTGATGACAGAAGCCGCCAGTATGCGACAAAGACGAGGGCCTTTGCGCGTTTCAACCTGCAAGCCACAGAATCGCAGGACGAGATCCCGGCACACTTCCTGGCAAATTATCTAGCGATCGCGTACACCCGAGATAAGTGGTCGAGGCTTGAACAGTTTCACTTCGGTCCGCGATCGGCGTCCTTCTGCTCACGTTGGGCGATAGGCGTTGTGCCTGAGTCAGGCGGCAAAGGTTGGGTCGTTCGAATCGCCATCGAACAGCAGGAGAATGGTTCATGGCTTCTGTCAGTGCTTGATAACGAGAGCGCAGCCAAAAGTACCGCCGCATATTTACATTGCAGGCTTAGGACCTTGACGACGAATGCTGATCTTCGCTGGTTTACCGCTGAAGAGTTGCAGACTAACCTGCCAGGACAAGAACGCCCTTACTGACGAACTAACATGCTCCCAACCCCACACCTCCCCCACATCCTCGCGTCCGGCTTCCCCCACCCGGACACCATCCACCACCTTTTCATCGGCGGCTCAGAACTCCACGGCGCAAAGGTCGGCGCAACCGACGACCTCGACCTCTACGGCATCTTCCTCGACCCACCCGCCATCACGCTCGGGCTGGACCCCCGCACCCACTTCGTCTGGTCCACCGCCGCGGACGACCGCCGCAACGGCCCCGACGACGTTGACCTGACCCTGTACTCGCTCCACCGCTGGGCACAGCTCGCCGCCAAGGGCAACGCCACCGCGCTGCACTTCCTCTTCGCAGATGCCACCGCCGTCTCCTCCCCCCTTTGGCGCCGCGTCCAGCAGCACCGCGAGCTCTTCCTCAGCCGCAACTCAGCCGAGCAGTTCCTCGGGTTCGCTGACAACCAACTCCGCCGCATCGCCGGCGAGCTCGGCCCCGGAAAGCACGGCACCCGACCCGAGTACACCGGCACCCACGGCTACGACACCAAAGCCGCCATGCACTGCCTCCGCCTCTACCTTGAATGCATCGAGCTCATGCGCGACGGCACCATCACCCTCCCACGCCCGGAGCGCGACTACCTCATCGACTGCCGCCAGGGCACCTGGACCACGCCGCAGTTCCTCGCCGAAGCCGCCCGCCTCCGCCTCGATGCCGAGCAGTCCGCACTGACTTCACCCCTACCCGAGCGCGTAGACCGTCAAGCCATCTCAGCCCTCGTCGCCGAAGTAACCTTGGAAGCCTGGAAATCTCAATCAGGCTCGTAAAGAATCCGCACGAATCGCACCCGCCCGGCCACCCAGCCGCCACGTCTTGCTCAAGGACAAGGTTTACGCCGTCCTACCACAAAGCATTAGCGAATCCGCAAACCTCCGCAGTCCCGTCTTGCATAAGCACAGCTCAGTCACGCCAATCGCATCGACGAGAAAACGGATCCATCTCTGCAGTCCGTCTTGCTTAAGGGCACGGCTTCAGCCGTGCCATAACAAGCAAGAGTAATGCGGCTTCAGCCGCTGAGGTCAATGTGCAAGCAAGCCACAGCTGCAAGCTTTGCCACACAAAGCTGTCAAGTCCCTTGAAGCGATCCTCCAGAGCCAACTCACTCACTCTAAGCAACTTACGAGCCAAAAAAAGTTGGCATAACCACCCCTGCCCACTTGATATACTGGATGTAGGCATTAAGAAATGCCGCAAGCGCCAAGCTGCGGCATTTGAAAGGCTAACCCAAACTGAGTCCAGACCTAACCCCAATTGATTGAAGACTTTACCGCCCAGAGGTGGGGGGGGGGAGGGTCAAGGCAGTATATCGATCGGCGTACCATTTGGCACCAGCTTGTAGACCTCTTCGATCTCGGCATTGGAAAGAGCCACACAGCCCGACGTCCAGTCATACATATGCTGCAGCGGACCGAGCACGGCAGCTCCGGGCGGAAGACCGTGCAACATAATGTCGCACCCTGCGGGCTTATGGATTTGTGCAGCATGCGCGCGATCGGCGGAGTTTGGATAAGAGACATGCAGCGCTAAATGGAAGCTGCTTTTCGCGTTGTGCCCGTCGATCACGTAGTGGCCCTCGGGCGTCTTCTCGTCGCCCTGGTACTCCTTCGCACCAGGCTTGCGCCCCAAGCCGACGTTGTAAGTCTTAACCACAGCCCCATGCGAAAACAACGTCAGCGTGTGCTTGGACTTCAGCACCACCGCATGATCCACGGTGCCTGCTGCCGGAGCGAACATCAGCAGCAGGGCGGGTAGCATCAGCGGTCGCGGCTCGTCACAAACCCGGGAACCCAAAGCAGGGCTCGCTTGGCGTCGCTTGCCGGCAACTCTGCAATGGACGACCGAGCCGCCTCAGCGTAGGCCCCAGCGGTATCCATCGCGTAGTCCAGCGATCCGTGCCGCTTCAAAATTTCAAGAATCTGCGGATGCGACACCCGCTCAAAACTGCGGTCCGCCAGCACCGTGCGAATTGCCTCACGGTCGGCGCCGGTCCCGCGCTCGAGCGCATGAATCACAGCCAGCGTCGCCTTTCCTTCACGCAGATCGGAAGCGACCGGCTTGCCCAGCACATCTTCCTCGGCCGTCAGGTCGAGCACGTCATCCACAATCTGGAATGCGAGCCCCAGGTTTCGCCCGTACTCCCCCATCTGATCATCGAATTGCGGGTGCTCAGAGGGATCAGAAATGGCCGCGCCAAGCTGCATCGAAACCTTGAACAGGCAAGCAGTCTTGCGGTAGATAAGGTCGAAATACTCTTCTTCGTTGATCAGGTGTCCGAGCTTCTCCATCTGCAGCAGCTCACCCTCAACCATCTGCTGGGTAAGTGAAATCAGCAGGTCCAGCACGCGGAAATTACGCTCCGCCAGCGCCGTCTGAAACGACTGCATATACAGCCAGTCCCCGGCCAGCACGCACTTGGAATTACCCCAGGTCGTATTGGAAGAGGGCCGCCCACGCCGCGTATCCGCCTCGTCGATGATGTCGTCATGCACCAGCGTCGCCGTGTGCAGCATCTCCACGACCGCCCCGAGCCGTATGCGCGACTCTGCCTCGCAGCCCAGCGCCTTGGCGGAAAGCAGCAGCAGCAGCGGACGAATGCGTTTGCCGCCACCCGCAATCAGGTAGTCCGCAATCTCCGTCACTACCGCAACGGGGCTTTCAGCCTGCACGGCAAACTCGCGCTCCACTGCGGAAAGATCCTCGCGCAGCAGTTCGCTCACTTCAGAAGCGGTCGCAATGGAGATCGTGCTCATACCAACTGAGCCTAGCATGTTGAACGTGTTCAAAACCGCGACCTCGTCGTCATTTTGACCACACGCTAATTGGAGCGGAAATTCGTAAACTGAAGCTCAACGCCGTAATCGCCTTTGCGCAGCAAGGCCATAATCTGCTGCAGCGCGTCCTTGTCCTTGGATACGACACGAACCGTCTCGCCCTGGATGCTGGCCTGCGCCTTCAGCTTCGAGTCCTTGATCGCCGCGACGACCTTCTTCGCATTGTCGCTCGCGATGCCTTGCTTCAGCTTGATCTTCTGCCGAACGCTCTGGCCGGCAGCCTGCTCGATCTTCTCGTACTCAAGGTTCTTGAGCGAGATGCCGCGCTTCACCAGCTTTTGCGAAAGGATTTCAATCACAGCCGCAAGCGCCATTTCATCGGACGAGGCCAGGTTGATCGCCTCTTCCTTCTCAAGCTCGATCTTCGACTTCGAGTTCTTCAGATCGAAGCGCGCGCCAATCTCTTTCGACGCCTGATCGATCGCGTTTTTTACTTCCTGAATTTCAACTTTGCTCACTACGTCAAAACTATTTTCGGCAGCCATCCCTCAAGTATAACCAGGAATTTTGGTAACTCATTCTCCCTAAACGGTTGCAGGAAACAACCGCTCAAAATTCTCCGTCGTCACGCGCCCCAACTCCTCCATTGAAGTCCCACGCAACGCGGCGATAAACTCCGCCGTATGCACCACCAGCGCCGGCTCATTCTGCTTCCCGCGATGCGGAAGCGGCGCCAGAAAAGGAGCATCCGTTTCCACCAGAATCCGGTTCGCGGGCGCAGACGCCGCAACAACCTGAATCCCAGCCGACTTTGGATAAGTCACATTGCCCGCAAAGGAGAGATAAAAGCCGATTGCCAATGCCCGTTTTGCGTCTTCGGCGCTGCCGGAAAAGCAATGCAACACACCCGGCAATCCGGTCGGTGCCCACTCGCTTTCCAGCATTCCCAACAAATCACTCGCCGCATCTGCCGCGCCAAAGCGTGCTTTCGCCGCGGGCGTCGCCAGCTCAGAGGTTCGGCAATGCAACAGGATCGGCTTGCCTGCGCGGGCCGCGATTGCCATCTGCGCAGAAAACGCCTGCTTCTGCACGTCGATAGCGGGATTGCCCACGTGGTAGTAGTCAAGTCCGATCTCACCCAGCGCGATGCAACGCGGGTCGCTGACCAGGCGCTCCAGCTCGGCCAGCGCCTCTGCCGTCGCCTGGTGCGCTTCCTGCGGATGGATTCCCGCCGAAGCCCAAACCTGCGGGAACCGCTTCGCCAGCTCGAGCGCACGATGCATCGTCGACGGCCCATCGCCAATGCCAATGGCCAGCACCTTTGCCACGCCAGCCGCGGCGGCCCTTCCGAGCACCTCGGCGGGGTCGTCGTAAAAGTCCAGGTGTGCATGCGAATCAATCAACATCAAGCTCTCCTGCCGTGCGGCTAAAACTGGATCCAGGGGTCCCAGAACCAGAACGGCTTTAGCTCCAGCCGATCCGCTTTCAAGCGGATGTTCAAGTCATCCGCCTCCACAATCGTGCCGTACAGCACTACCCGCTGGCCCCGTCGCGCTGTCTTCAACTCGGGGCATTCGCGCCCGTCCACAAAGGTAAAGACCGAGGTATTGAGACGGCTCCAGAATTGCCGGTAGGTGGTCTGCACGTCAATCTCGTCTGGCTTCCATTCGAGCGCCACCATGCCGCCGAAGAAACGCAACTCCCAGCGAACCTTGCGCCCCAGCGTGTCCGCTGTAACCTGCTCGCGGCCCAGCGGAGGCGCCTTCGACATCGCACGTATGATGCTGTTCGGGTTGGGCGATGCGGAATACTCCGCCAGCTCGGTCATTTCAGCCGCGAGCCCAGGGGCAGTTCGTCGCTATCGGCGAAGGTCGCCAGCGCCGGTTTACCGCCGTCTGCGCTGCCCGCGAGCAGCATCCCGTGACTTTCAAGGCCACGCATCTTGCGCGGCGCCAGGTTGGTGATGACCACTATCCGCCGGCCGATTAGGTCCTCCGGCGTGTACCATTCGGCGATGCCTGAAAGGATCTGCCGCTGCTCATAGCCCAGGTCGACTTCAAGCCGGAGCAGCTTATCGGCCTTGGGAATGCGCTCGCAGACTAGCACCTTGGCGACGCGTAGTTCTACCTTGGCAAAGTCGTCGATGGTGATCTGCGGTGATGCATCGGCTGGGCCTGCGGGCGCCGCAGCCGCAAAGATTCCGGAAGCCGCTTCCGCATGTGAGGGCGTACCCGGTCGCTCCGTCGTCACCGCCGCTGAGCCGGCCACCAGCGCACCCGGATTTGCTTCCGGCAGGGAAGCCGTCCGAGGGCCTGCGGCCGGGTCTGACGGTGCATGATTTTCACCCGGCGCCTGCACAAGCTCACTCGCCAGCGACGTCACCTTGAACTCGGTGGTCGTGTCGGTCGTAGTATCGCCGGCTGCGTTGGCACCTTCCGGCGCGTTGGGCTTTGCGTTTGCTGCTTCCATATCGATCATGATCTGTGCCAATCCTTTATCTGCTCTGGGAAATATAGGCTCGAGCTTTCCGAGCTGGGTGCCGGGCTTGAGCCCTCCCCATTGGAGGTGCTTCAACTCACCACTCGCCACCGCTTCGTCGATGCTTCCCAGCCCAAGTTGCATCCATACCGCGGCCGTAGCGTTCGGAAGCAGTGGATGCAGGACGGCTGTGATGATTCTGATCGCCTCCGCAGCGGTGTAGAGAACGACGGCCAATGTGGCTGGTTTTTCTGAAGTTGTGGACTGTTTCGCTATGAACCATGGCTTGGTGCCGGCAAGAAACAAGTCAGCACGGGTCACCATCGACGAGATACCAAACAGGGCTTCGCTAAAACTGTTAGCTTCCAGCTCCTGTGCAACCTGAGAGCAGGAGGCGGTTGGGCCCATGAATTGTTCTTGCAGTTCCGCGGCTAAGCTTCCGACTAACTTATCTTCGTCGCTAGAAGAAAGCTCTTTGATCGCAGGGATGGATGAACCGAAGTTTTGCGCGATCAGATTCAGAGTTCTGCTGACAAGATTGCCGTAGCCATTTGCCAAGTCGGCGTTGTATCTCGTCACCATGGCGTCGAAGCTGAAGCTGCCGTCCTGTCCGAACGGGATTTCGCGAAGTAAGAAGTAGCGCAGTACATCGGCGGCGAAGAGGTCGTGGTTTTTATCGTTTGCGATCGCTGGGGCTGAAGCCCCAGCGGAAATGGGTGGCTGTCCGGTGGGCTGAAGCCCAACGCTTCCACCCTGGCTTTCGACCGGGAGCTCGGCTGCGGGACTGGGACACAGCGACCCAAATGCTGCAAGGATCGTCTCCGTCCGAACTACGTTGCCCTTCGACTTCGACATCTTGGCATCGTCAAAAAGCAGCCAGCCATGCGCTGTAATCGCCTTCGGCAACTTCAACCCAGCCGCCATCAGAAACGCCGGCCAGTAGACGCAGTGGAAGCGGATGATCTCTTTGCCAACCAGATGCAGATCCGCTGGCCAGAATTTGTCGAACTGGCTTTCATCGTCTGAGCCATAACCCAGGGCCGTGATGTAGTTCGCAAGCGCATCCAGCCACACATAGATGACGTGCTTTTCCTTGGCCTCTGAAGCCGCAGGCTCCGGCACCGGAATGCCCCAGGCAAAGCTGGAGCGGGAAACAGATAGATCCTTCAGCGCTCCCGGAATGTAGTCGCTTCCGGTAGCCGACTTAGCTGTCTTGCCCCCTGCACTTACGTTTCCTCGCAGAAAGCTGAGTACTTCATTCTTGCGGGACTCAGGGGTAATGTGTAGCTCATTCGACTCAATCAGGTTAAGCAGTCGAAGCTGATACTCGGATAGCTTGAAAAAGAAGTTTTCTTCTGTGACTGTTTCGGTCGGCTTGCCGTCTGGACCTATGGTGCCGGGGGGGCCTTCGACGAACATTTCCTCGCCAATAGAGTATTGTCCGGTATAAGTCGAAAGGTAAATCTGACCCTTGGCGTATAGCTTAGAAAAGAGCTTCTGCACTCCGCGCTTGTGCGCTTCATCGGTGGTGCGGATGTACTGGTCGTTGGTGATGCCCATGCGCTTCCACAGCGTTTTGAAGGTGTCTGACACGCCATCGGCAAACTGCTGCGGAGGCACTCCCGCTACCGCAGCGGACCGCTCGATTTTCTGCCCGTGCTCGTCCGTCCCGGTTAGAAACCAGACATCATCACCCAGCAAACGGTGCCGCCGCGCCAGCACATCGGCGACGATGGTCGTGTAGGCATGCCCGATGTGCGGGCGCGCGTTCACGTAGTAAATAGGCGTGGTTACATAGAACTTGTCAGCCATGAAAGTATCCCCAGTTTAGCAGGGGAGCCGCGGGCTATACAGCCGGCGCAAGCTGCGGCACTTCGTGCTCGACGGGGACCACCACGGCAGCGGCCTCTGCCTTCGGCTCAAGCGCCTGCGCCATGCGCGCCAGGTTCAGGTGCTCTTCCATCGCGGCCTTGGCTGCTGCCGGGTTGCGCGAGCGAATAGCTCGGTAGATCTCACGATGCATTTCCGCCGATTCTTTCAGATCATTCGAGTTGTCCACGGTCATTCGGCGCGTGTCATAGAGCGAGGCCGTGATCGTCTCCATCAGCGCACCAAGGATAGGGTTGCCGCTGGCACGGGCGATGGTGCGATGGAAGCGTACATCGTGGATCAGGTATTCCTGCGGATCATCCATGGCCGCGTACATTTCGGCGACTTCTTCGGCAAGCTCTGCAATGTGCTCGCCGGTTGCGCGTTCCGCCGCCAGGCAGGCTACGCTGGCCTCAATCGTCAGCCGCGCTTCCCACATTTGCCAAGGTAGAAATCCATGCAGAGCGCCCAGCACCGTGAGCGAGGAAGAGTCCAGGGCGGGTGGCCCTGTCGCAACAAAAGTCCCTGCACCGTGGCGCGATTTGAGCACGCCCATAGCGGACAGAAAGCCGATGCCGGCGCGCAGCGATGACCGGCTGATTTTGAGTTTACGGGCCAGTTCACGCTCTGGTGGCAGCCGATCGCCGGGCTTCAATTCACCGGTTGATACCAATTGGCGCACGTGGTCCACGACCTGCATGGTCAATTGGCTGTGCCCGGTGGCGCTGTCCGTCGTATCCGATTTCAATGGTATGCTCTCGCAGAAACTATTCCACAGTTGGATGACTGCGTTGTCATATGTGCCAAAGAATAGCATGCGCTCTGCATCGTTGGCGAATGCGTTAGAGCGCGGTTACCGGTGGCGTCTCACGGGCTGCGCCCAGTCTGGGGACCAGTAGCTGGATCAGGCCCAATGCCACCAGGTAGGCGCCCGCCGCCATGCCGAATACCAGTACCTGGTGCAGCGAAAGGTTCTTTTTGACGATCCACGTAAACGCCGCTCCGCCCACTGCGCCGGCCGCGCCACCGACGCCTACAACGGTTGAAACCGCGGTGGAGGGGAACATGTCGCCGGGGGTGGAGAACAGGTTAGCGCTCCAGCCCTGGTGGGCTGCGGCAGCCACCGCGATCAACAGCGTGGCGGGCCATGCGTTGGCAGGGAACAGGTGCCCCATCTGCGGCACCAGCACGACGGGAAGCACCAGGATCGCCATTGCAAGCATGGCCAGTTTGCGGCCTGCGTTGACGCTGTAGCCGCGCTTCATCAGCGATCCGGACAGCGATCCGCCAAAGATCGATCCGACCGACGACACCAGATACACAGTCACGATGTACCAATAGGCGTCCTTCAGGCTGAGCCCGTAATTGCGATTCAGGAACTGCGGCAGATAGAAGAGGTAGAACCACCACACGCCATCGGTCAGCCCTTTGCCCAGCGCAAAGGCGTAGAGACCGGGCCGCTTCAGCAGCGCGGAGAAGGGAATGGAGCCGGTGCCATCCTTGGCGGCGGCAAAGTCAGCCTGCAGGTTGGCTTGCGTCTGCGTGGATTGGCGACGCAATTTGTTGTACGGAAACGCGAGCCAAAGCACCAGCCAGACCATGCCCATGGACCCGGTGGTGATAAAGGCGGCCTGCCAGCCGTGGCGGATGGTCACGTAGGCGACCAGCGCCGGGGCGATAAGCGCGGAAGCGTTTGAGCCGGAGTTGAAGAGCCCGACTGCCTTGGCGCGTTCCTCGGTGGGGAACCACTCGCTGGTAGCTTTGAGCGCGGCGGGAAAGTTGCCGCTTTCGCCCAGTCCCAGGAAGATGCGAGCGACGCAGAAGCCGGCCACGGACGTCACCAGCGAGTGGCTCATGGAGGCCAGGCCCCAGATCACGATCGCGATGGCATAGCCTGTTTTGGTGCCGAATTTGTCAATCATCCGTCCGGCGAACAGGAAGCCAACTCCGTAGGCAATCTGGAAAAAGATGACGACATTGCCGAAGTTGTTATCGAACAGCGGCTGGTGGAATTTGTCCGCCAGGTGATCCCAGCCCATAAAGGGCACGTCGTGCAGCAGCGGTTCCACATAGCCGAACACGTTGCGGTCCATATAGTTGATGGTCGTGGCGAGGAAGAGCAGCGCACAAACCACCCAACGAACATTGCTGGCGCCCGACCCCGCGGAGCTGAAGCCTCCGGGGTAAGTCTGCGGAGTGGTAGAACTTGTCGTCGCCATGGTCGGTATCGCTCCAGCGCTCGTTTGCGCGCCTCAATATAGTCTGTTGCCGGACAGGATGAGCATAGCTGCTAGGGAGCCATAGCTGTCAAGAAAAGTGAATTTTGCCAATTGGTCCGTCCACGGTTGACAGGCCTAGGTCGGAATCGCCATGATGGGCGTGCTAACAGACCCCACGTCCCGCCCGGCCACTGAGAGGATTCACCTCGTATGCTTCTTAAGTTTCTTCCCTTGATCCTCGCCGCCGCCAGTCCGCTTCTTGCGCAGGATACCCGCACCGTCACCGAGCCCGTGTTCCCGCCGGTCTGCACCGTGCTTCCCGCGCAGATGGCGATTGTCGCCAACGGTCCGGCGTCTGAAACAACGCCTGATACTGCGCGCATTCAGGCCGCGTTGACTTCCTGTGGAGCGGGCAATGCGGTGGAGCTTGCCGCGGGGGGCAGCAATTATGCGTTTCTTTCGGCGCCGCTGAACATTCCTTCGGGTGTGTCGTTGATTGTGGATGGCGGCGTGACGCTGTTCGCGAGCCGCAATCGCGAGGATTACCAGACCTCTACCATTTCTGCGTCGGTCGATGAGTGCGGGACCGATGGCTCCAACGGAAACGGCTGCAAAGACTTCCTTCTGTTCAACAATAATTCGACCAACGCGAACTCCGGCCTGTACGGCTACGGCGTGATCGATGGCCGCGGCTATGCGACGACCTTCAAGGGCGGCGTGGATACGGGGATTTCCTGGTGGGTCAACGCGGATAGCTACGGGGCGGGGCAGTCGCAGAACAATCCCATCATGATGAAGCTGTCGAAGTCGACGAACTTCACGCTGTACAAGATCACGCTGCGCAACTCGCCGGAGTTCCACGTGGGCTGGTCGGGGACAGGGTTCACGGCGTGGGGCGTCAAGATTCAGGCACCGTGGACGGCGCACAACACGGACGGGATCGATCCGGTGGGATCGAACGTGACCATTACGAACTCGTCCATTTCGAATGGCGACGACCAGATCGCGGTGGGCGCTTCAAGCGCGTCGTCGAACATAACGATTCAGAATTCGACCCTTTATAGCGGTCATGGCATGTCGGTCGGCAGCTATACGCAGGGCGGGCTGAGCAACATGCTGGTGCAAAACGTGAACATGGCCGGGCAGCCGGGCGATGGCAACGAGGACGGCATCCGGCTGAAGTCCGCGCTTGATCGCGGCGGGCTGCTCAAGAACCTGACGTACCAGAACATGTGCCTGCGCGACGTTCGCAAGGCGCTCTACCTGACCCCGTACTACAACTCCAATAGCGGTACGTTGTACCCGCAATTTACCAACATTACATTCAACAACATCCACGTCCTGGCCCCGACCGGTTCGTACGCCAACACGTTTTCAATCCAGGGCTACGACGCCAACCACCAGTCGACGGTGACGCTGAACAATGTCGTGTATGACTCGCTCACGACTGCAAATACCGTCGCCAACTACACTACGTTTGCGCTCGCCGGCAACGTCTCGCCCGCCTTCCTGCAGTCACAAACCGGCGCCGGCGTTGCCTATACGGGCTCCGCCACAGCTAACGCAACACCCGCATACGATTGCACCGCCGCCAGCACTTTCCCGTATGAAGTCGGAGAGCTCTACGTCTCCACGCCCACCGCGAACAACCTCCAGACCGCCGCCATTACCACCGCCGGCACGTTGACTCTGAACGCAATGCTGCAGCCCGCCAAGTCCACGCAGAGCTACTCCGGCACCGCCGGCAGCTACACCGGCGCCGCGCTCATGACGCAGCCGGTGCAGTTCCTGGAAGGCTCCACCGTGGTAGGCACCGCCTCGTTCGCCGCCAACGGGACGCTCGCCTCGCTGACCTTGAGCGGCGTCAAAGCCGGCGCCCACACCTACACCGCCAGCTACCCCGGCGACGCCAACTACGCCCCCCTCGCCTTCGGCTCCGTCACGGTCAACGTCACGCAGGCCTCTCTCGCCAGCACGACCACCACCCTCACCACCAATCCGACGCCGCCAACCACAATCGTCTACGCGGCCCCGCTTGTGCTCACCGCCACCGTTGCCACCGCAAGCGGCACCCCTACCGGCTCGGTCCGGTTCCTCGATGGCTCCGCCACCTTGGCGACCGTCGCGCTGAACGGCGTCACCGCCAGCACCACGCAGTACCTCCCAGCCGGCAGCCACAACCTTACCGCCGTCTACCTGGGCGACACCACCTATGCCACCTCCTCCAGCGCCGTCGGTACCCTCCCGGTCGCCAAACTGTCGGAGTTCTTCACCTTCTCCGCCGCTCCCACCAGCTTCGCTTTTGGCCAGTCCACGGTTTTCACTGCCAACGTCCCCACACCTGCCAACGGCGGCATCCCCACCGGCACCATCACCATTGCCGATAGCGGCAGCGGCGCCGTCGTAGCCTCCGGCCCGCTCGACGCCACCGGCACCTTCACCGCGCCTTTCACCCCCACCGCCCCGGGGGTCAACACCTACAAGGCTACCTACAGCGGCGACACAAACTACAGCAACTCTGTCCCCACCGGTGGCAACATCACCCTCACCGTTAAGGCCGGCTCCGTCACCACGTTGAAGGTCACCGCCGGCGGCACCTACGGCGTCCTGACCACGCTCACCCCGACGACCGTCGCCGCGCCCACCCCAGCCACCACCACCATGCCGTCCGGCCTGGTCAGCTTGCCCGATACCGCGATTAACAGCTTCGGGACGCCGTCTCAGACCGTTAACACGGCATTTACCGCCCTGTACTCCGGCGGCTCGCACAATGTCACGGCCGCCTACCAGGGCGACAACAACTTTGCCGCCTCCACCAGCGCTCCCGTCACGTTCGTCATCACGCAGGCGACCCCCTTCCTGAATCTCACTTCGAGCGCCACCACGATCCCTGTCGGCGGCAGTATTTCGTTCACCCCCTTCCTGACCGGCATCGTTGGCGCCGCTATCCCCACCGGGCAGGTCACCTTGTCGGACGGCCCCACCGTGCTCGGCAGAGGGATCGGGACCGCCGCCAATAATGGTGCAGTTTTCCTGATAACGGTACCCTTCACCACAGTGGGTGTGCATACTCTCACCCTCGTCTATGCCGGTGACACCAACTACGCCCCCCTGACCACCACCAGCACCATCACGGTCACCGGCACCCCAACCTTTACCCTCAGCGTGGCCCAGAACACGCAGACCCTCGGCCCCGGTGTTTCCACTACCAGCACGGCGACGATCAATCCCACCAACGGCTTCAACGCGCAGGTCACGCTTAGCTGCTCCAGCCCCGTCGCCTACCTGACCTGCACGCCTGTCACGCAGACCGTGCAGGTCAACGGCCCGGTCGCCCAGCCGCTCACGATCGCGGTGGCCGCCACCGTCGCTGCGAGCTCTGTGCCGCCGCTCAGCTTGCCGCCTGCTGCCTGGCTGGCCGGCTTGCTACCTCTGTCGCTGCTCGGTCTTAGCCGCTATGGCAAACGCTGGCAGCGTGGGTTCCTGGTCGCGATCATCCTGGCTCTAAGCCTCGCGGGGATCTCCGGTTGCGGCAGCACGGCAGCCACGACGACCACCCCCAGCGGCCCTAAACTGCCGCCAGTTGGTGCCCAGACCCTCACCGTCACGGCCACGGGCGGCGGCATCACGCAGACCGCGACCGTCACGGTAAACGTAGTCAACTAGCCCAGCACCCGGGCGCCCCATCCCTGCATTTTGATGAGAGGGGTGGGGCATCGCAACCTCCCCTGGAGTCCCATGAAAGTCCTGTTCCTAGCTCTGATCATCACCGCAGCCCAGGCCCAGACGACCCTCACGGTCGGCCCCGCGCCTGCGCAGTACCAGACCGTCCAGGCCGCTGTGAGCGCCGCGCCGGACAAGGGCGCAACCATCACGATCGCCCCTGGAATCTACCGGGAAGTCGTCCACATCGACAAGCCCGACATCCACCTGCGCGGGCTCACCACGGACCCCGCCAAGGTCGTCATCGTCGACGACATGGGCGACCCCGTCACCTGCGGGACGTTCTGCTCGCCCACCGTTTTCGTCACCGGAGACGGCTTCACCGCCGACTACCTCACCATCCAGAATGACCTCAGCAAGCAGGGTAAACCCCGCACCCAGGGCGTTGCGCTCTCCATCACGGCTGACCGCGCCATCCTGCGCAACGTTCGGCTCCTCGGCGCGCAGGACACGCTTTTCGCCTCCAGCAAATCCTGCAAATCGCAGCCGGATGGGTCCTGCAAAACGTCTCGCCAGTATTACGACCACTGCTACATTGAAGGCGAAGTCGACTTCATCTTCGGCAACGCCAAAGCCGTCTTCAGCCAGTGCGAGATCCGCTCGATCACCCACAACGGCGGCTACCTTACAGCACAATCGCGCAACTCCGTAGCAGAGGACTCCGGCTACGTCTTCAACCACTGCCGCGTCACCGCCGACCCCGGCGTGGCCAACGTCTACCTCGGCCGGCCCTGGCGAGACTACGCCACGGTCACCTTCCTCAACACCGAGCTAGGCCCCCACATCCTGCCGGAAGGCTGGTCCGAGTGGGGCAAACCCGGCAGCAAGACGCCCACCGATCGCCTGAAAACCGCCACCTACAACGAGTTCAACTCCAGCGGCCCGGGCGCCAACCCCAAAGCACGAGAGCCCCTAAGCCACCAGCTCACCGGCCCCGAGGCCAAAGCCTACGACCCGGAAACCTACCTGGCCGACCAGGACCACTGGAACCCCACCTCCTCCAGGTAAGCCTGGGCGGGGGTCTACGCTTCAAAACTTCGCAATCATCCAGAGCCCCACCACCATGACCGCGCACCCTGCCAACCGCATCGGCGATGCCGCATGCACCTTGAACCCCACCATCCCAAAATGATCCAGCAAGACAGACGTCACCAACGACGCCGTCACCGTTGCGCCGGTAAACATACCAGATCCCATCTTTTGCGCAATCGTCAGCCCAATAAACGTTGACACAAGCGAGATGGGCGCGCCCAGCCAGGCCCACCACGCCACAGTCGAAACCTTATCGACCGGCAACGGCTCCCGCACAAAAAGCTGGATCCCCAGCAGCATGACCAGCCCGATCGCGTAGACGCAGATCGTGGCCCAAAGCGACTGCGCCAGTTCCTTGTTCAACTGCGCGTTCGTCCCCGACTGAAACGGATTGGCGACCCCACCCAATAGCGCTACCAAAAACGTCACGATTCACATGGCCGTAGGATGCAAGCCCCTCCAAAGCAGAAACTAGCGCAAAGCCACGACCGTGCCACCCATCACTTCCTTGGCATGTACGACCTCCGGCATGCTCGTATCGGCCTTTTCCCAGGCCGTCAAGAACTCACCATACCCGGCCTTGGCCCCAGCCGCATCCCCGGCCAGCTCCTTCACCCGGGCCAGTCCATACAATCCGAATCCGGACTTCGGCCGCTCCACCAGAGCCGCCTCATAAGCCTCGCGAGCGCCGACATAATCCTTGGCCCGCAGCAGCGCATCCGCCTCATTCTCGCCTACCGGCCGCACATAAATCGGCGGCTCATGGTAGCCGAGCTTCTTCTCATCCGCCGCCGCCCGCACGTAAAGCTTCTTACCCTCATCCAGCTTGCCCGCAGCCACCAGCAACCCCGCTCGCAGCTCCAGCGACATGACCTTCAGCGGCCCGGCGACCGAGTCCCCATTCGCATCCGGCATCACCAAATTGGCCGGCGGCGCATCCTTCTTGGGCTCTATCTTTTTCATCGCCCCACGGTCCTGCTGCCCACGCCAAAGCGTCGCGTCCAAGCGAGCACTTGCAGCACTCGCTCCCGCTTGATCGCCCGCCGCCAGGCACCCCATCCCGGCCGCGTACTCACGCAGCCCGCTCACCAGATAACGCAGGTTGACCGTCTTGTCTGTCTCGGCCACCGGCGCGGCGTCGATCAGCTTCACCACCCCGTCCCAGTCGCCCATGCGCAGCGCCACCGGCAGCCGGTTGCTCACGCGCGCCATCTGATCGCGGGCGCTCCAAACATAAAGCGTCGCACTCAACGTTCCTCTGGCCCCCGCCAGCCGGTCGCTCAACGCATCCGCATCCGCCAGCCGGCCCTGCTCAATCAGATTCGCGATGCCGTACATCATGTTGTGCACGTAGTTCCAGTCGTCATCCGGGCCCACATGCTGCTCGTGCATGTACTTTTCATCGGCAGCGGTGCTGGCCGCAAACCACACATCCGCGTTCGCGTAATCGCCCACGCGATAGTAGATATGCCCCGGCATATGGACCATGTGACCACTCGTCGGCGCCAGGCTCGGCAACAACGCCGCGCTCGCCAAGGCACGCTCTGGATGCCCGCTCGGCTCCATCGTATGGATCCAGTAATGGTTGGCAGCCGAGTCGTTCGGGTAGTCCTTGAGCAGCGCCGTCATCAGCTCGATGCGTTCCTTCTGCTTCGGCTTCGGCTCGCCCTTATCGTCATATCCATCGCCTAAGGAGTTCGCCAGAAACAGCCGCGCCTCCGCGTCCTTTGGCTCCTTCTTCACCAGCTTGCGATAGATGTCCGTATCCTTCGTCGTGTCCTTGCCATCCGCTTCCATCACTGCGACAGCTGCGTCAATGTACAGCTTGTCCGTCCCGCTCGCATGGCTCTTCAGCCGCACGGCTTCCTTCAGCGCAGCCTTAGCGTACACGTCCGCGCCGCCGCGGAAGCCTTCCGCCTGCGCCAGCCCCCAATGGCACATCGCGCAGTTCGGGTCCACGCGCACCGCCTGCTCAAACGCCTTCATCGACTCGTAATCCCAGAAATCATGCAACAAATTCAGACCCTGGTCGAACCACACCTGCGCCTCGGGCGTCGCCTTGATTGCGATGTGCGCGTTGCCAATCCCAGTCATGCGCACCGGCACGGGAAGGGAAGCGGGCGCAGGCACTGGCTCCATCTCCATGTCGGCCATACCGCTCATCTGTCCCTGCGCCAACCCACACGCCACCAACAGAAACGCAACCGCTGCAGACCGAGAATTCCACATGCCATCACCTTAGCAGTTTGGACTGGCAGCCTTCCTCTTTGTCTGTGCTTCCGCTTGCGATTACTTCTTATTGCGCCGGCGCTCAGTTATCACCGCCCATTGAGTTTGTCATCCCAGAAGGGGATCTGCAGGGTCCTTGCCCTTCGCCCCAACCGCCCCTTCCCGGACAACCCACCCCATTTCCACATTTCACCCCAAATTTTTTCGTTCCTGTATCAAAACCGGACTACCCTTTACCCATGCGCTTGAGCTTCGTCATTCCCGCCTACAACGAGCAAGCCTACCTCGGCGATTGCCTCCGCTCCATCCTCGCCCAGTCGGAAAAGCTGGCCCCCGGCAACGAGGTCGAGATCATCGTCGTCAACAACGCCAGCACGGACTCGACGGCCGAAGTAGCCCGCAGCTTTCCCGGCGTCATCGTCGTCGATGAGCTACGCAAAGGCCTTACCTTCGCCCGGCAGGCCGGCTTTGATCGCGCCACCGGCACGCTCATCGCCAACGTAGATTCCGACTCCCGCCTCACCCCCGGCTGGCTCGACCAGGTCTTCCGCACCTTCACCGCCGAGCCCCAACTCCTCGCTCTCAGCGGCCCCGTCGACTACTACGGCCTCGCCCCGCTGCAGCGCCAGCTCGTCCGTGTCTTCTACGTGCTCTCCTACGCGGTCTACATCACCAACCGCTATATCCTGCGCGTCGGGTCAATGGTCCAGGGCGGCAACTTCGTCCTCACCCGCCACGCGCTGGAACTCATCGGCGGCTACAACACCACCATCGCCTTCTACGGCGAAGACACCGACATAGCCCGGCGCCTGCATGAGCACGGCCAGGTCCGCTTTACCTTCAAACTCAAGATGCTGACCAGCCCCCGCCGGCTGGAAAAAGAAGGCGTCATCCGCACCGCCTGGCGCTACACGTTGAACTACCTGTGGATCACCTTCTTCAAGCGTCCCTTCACCAACACCTACACCGACCACCGCGAAGAAGCCAAAGTCCCCACCCCCACCCGCTAAGCGTCTTCGCCCTGATCGTACCCCACAAATCTTGTCATCCTGAGCGAAGTCGAAGGACCTGCGGTTCCTCCGGTCCCTCCAACGCAACAGCAGCAGACCACACCAGCCGGGTGCCCCATCCTTTCGGCTCCATGGAAAGGGTGGGATATTGAGCCTACGGCTCGACCGCACTTTGTCTCCGCTCCTATAAATTTCTGACCTTCCTAAACCTCCACCTCCCCCCGCTCCTCGACCGGAACAAACGCCCACCGCAGCGCCCCACCCATCCGCTTGCCACTCATCACCTTCACGCAGGCAATCGCGAACCGAAGCGCCACCGGCGCCTTCCCATTTGTCCAAAGCTCGGACATCGGCCGCATTACGCCCTTATCGTCAGCATGAAACCCACGCTCATCCCAACGCTGCCAGCCCTGCGCAAAGTGCGGATGATCCGTAACCGCATCGAGCGTCGAAGCCACAATCCGCTGCTCCCACGGCTTACGGTACTGCTCCAGATACATCACGCAGCTCCGCCGCTCCACCCGAACCTCCCGCACGAACTCCGTAAAGTTCGCCGCGTTCGAAAGGTTGATCACAGCATTCGGTTCCATGCCATGCCGGTCCCCTCCCGAGATCAGCACCTGGTTCCAGCCCTCCGCCAGCGCCACCACATCACGATTCTCATGCGCATTCCGCAACCCGTTCAGTTCCAGTGCATGCACCCGCGAGCCATGCTCCGCCATAAAGCGGTTCAGCTCCTTGAGGTGCAGCTCCCCGGTTTTGTACAGATCCCAAAGCGGATGATTCATCACAATGAGCACCTGCGAAATCTCATGCAGCTCCCGCAAGAGAGCATCCATCACCCGCTCATCCGGCGCAGCGGTATAAGCAAGCAGCCGCTCCATCCACTCGGTCGCAGACGCACTAGGCAAATTGTGAATGCCGATATGGAACACCGTTTGCCCAAACGGCGCCGTCCATTCCACCGACATCGGGATACCACGCGATTCATTCAGCAGCCGCAGCGCCATCGGCGCCTCAATCGTGTCATGGTCGCTGATCGAGACCATCGGCTCCAGCCCCATGTCCCAAAGTTGCCGGCTTTCTAGCTCGTAAGCCATCCGCGGCTGCAGCGGCGGACACCAGTGCGCGCGCTCGTAATCAAGCACAATCCCGCGACGCTTCAGCGTGATGTGGCTGAAGTACTTGAACAGCGGCCGCAGCCACGGCCGCTCCAGGAACATTTCGTGGATGAACCCCAGCGTCTCCTTCGACGCGCTCGTGTGGCTATGCAGCGAGACGCCGCGCAGGTACTCGCGGGCCACGTGCGGTTCCTTCCAGATCGTGCATACGCGGCACAGTTCCAGCATGGGGAGATGCCTCCGATATGGTGCAAGTGTCGCCCCCAAACTTGAATACACCGTGACAGCCACGTAAACACCCGCTTAAGCTTTGCGCCCTGTACCCGCGCAGGTTCCGCTGCAATCCAATCCGCGATACCATCGAACTTTGCGGGTAAACGCCGCAAGCAGGGGAGCGTGGCATGGCTGAAGGCCGTTGGGTATTGTTGATCGCATCAGAGGTAGGCCGCACGGACTCCGTTTCCGACCGCGCCATGGAGCGTCTCGTCGACGCCATCGCCGAGGAAGGCTACGAAGTAGTCCGCACCTCCACGCCCGAGGACGGCCTTTCGCTCGTCACGTCCGACCCCAGCTACAGCTCCATCCTCCTCGACTGGGACCTCGAGGGCGACAACCAGTTCGACGAGCGCGCCGCCATGCAGATCCTGCGCGCCGTCCGCCGCCGCAATAAGAAGATGCCCATCTTCCTCATCGCCGACCGCACCCTCGTCTCCGAGCTCCCGCTCGAAGTCGTCAAGCAGGTCCACGAGTACATCCACCTCTTCGGCGACACCCCCGCCTTCATCGCCAACCGCGTAGACTTCGCCGTCGAGCGCTACCACGAAACGCTCCTCCCCCCATACTTCGCCATGCTCAAGAAGTACACCGACCAGGGCGCCTACTCCTGGGACGCCCCCGGCCACATGGGCGGCGTCGCATTCCTCAAACACCCCGTCGGCATGGAGTTCCACAAGTTCTTCGGCGAAAACATCCTCCGCTCTGACCTCGGCATCAGCACCGCCCCGCTCGGCTCCTGGCTCGACCACATCGGACCCCCCGGCGAATCCGAACGCAACGCCGCCCGCATCTTCGGCGCCGACTGGACCTTCTACGTCCTCAACGGCAGCTCCACCAGCAATCAGATCGTAGCCCACGGCATCATCGCCCAGGACGACATCGTCCTCGCCGACGCCAACTGCCACAAGTCCGTCTGCCACGCCCTCACCGTCACCGGCGCGCGCCCCGTCTACTTCAAGCCCACGCGCAACGGCTACGGCATGATCGGCCTCGTCCCCTTGAAGCGCTTCTCCCCCGAAAACGTTAAGCAGCTCATCCGCAAATCGCCCTTCTCGAAAGACGCAAGCTCCCAAACCGCCAACGTAGCCATCGTCACCAACTCCACCTACGACGGCCTCTGCTACGACGTCACCCGCGTCGTCGAAGAGCTCGCAAAATCCGTCCCCCGCGTCCACTTTGACGAGGCCTGGTACGCCTACGCCAAGTTCCACCCCATCTACCGCGACCGCTTCGCCATGGACGTCCCCGACGACATGCCCGACCGCCCCGCCATCTTCGCCACCCAGTCCACCTTCAAAATGCTCGCCGCCTTCTCCCAGGGCAGCATGGTCCACATCAAGCTCTCCCCCCGCGCCCCGCTCGACTTCGACCAGTTCAACGAAGCCTTCATGATGCACGGGACAACTTCGCCTTTCTACCCCCTCATCGCCAGCCTCGACGTAGCCGCCGCCATGATGGACGAGCCCGCCGGCCCCACGCTGATGGACGAAACCATCCAGGACGCCATCTCCTTCCGCAAGGCCATGAGCTCCATCGCCCATCGCCTCCGCGCCGCGGAGCACAACGGCGACGGCTGGTTCTTCCGCCTCTACCAGCCGGAGATCGTCATCGACCCCCGCTCCGACCAGTCCTACATCTTCGAGGAAGCCCCCGACGCCCTCCTCGGCACCTCCGCCTCCTGCTGGACCCTCAAGCCCGGCGAGGACTGGCACGGCTACCAGGATGAGGACATCGCCGACGACTACTGCATGCTCGACCCCGCCAAGGTCACCATCCTCACCCCCGGCGTCAACGCCCAGGGCACCGTCGCCAAGTGGGGAATCCCCGCCGCCATATTGGTCGAGTTCCTCGACTCCCGCCGCGTAGAAATCGCCCGCGTCGGCGACTACACCGTCCTCGTCCTCTTTTCGGTCGGCACCTCCAAGGGCAAGTGGGGCTCGCTGCTGGAAAACCTCTTCGAGTTCAAGCGCCTCTATGACTCGGAAGCGCCTCTGCAAGAGGCCCTTCCGGAACTCGTAGCCAAGTACCCCACCCGCTACCGCAACACCACCCTCCGCGACCTCTCCGACGACATGCACAAGTGCATGATCGACCTCAACCTCGCCACCCTCGTCAACGAGGCCACCGACGAAGACTTCGACCCCGTCCTCACCCCCGCCCAGACCTACCAGAAGCTCGTCCGCGGCGAAACCGAAAAAATCCGCTTCGCCGAAATGCCCGGCCGCCTCGCCGCCGTCATGCTCGTCCCCTACCCCCCCGGCATCCCCATGTCCATGCCCGGCGAGCGCCTCGGCTCCGCAGAATCCCCCGTCATCAAACTCATCCTAGCCATGGAAGAGTTCGGCAAGCGTTTCCCCGGTTTCGAGCGCGAAACCCACGGCATCGAAGTAGATGCCGACGGCAACTACTGGATGCGCGCCGTAATCGAAGACAACAAGCGCAAGCAAAAGAAAAACAAAAAAGCCCCCCCATCCAACGCCCCCCCAGTAACCCGCAAAAACCTAAAACTAAAACCCATCCGCCGCTCCACCGAGTAGCGCACGGCGGAGCAGCGGTTCGTGGTTCGCGGTTCGCGAGCTTGCATTCTAAACAGATGCTGTTAGATCGGTGGGAATGACATCATCTAGCGTCACGCTCAGAGGTGCCGCTGGACCAGCTATATAAACTAAAGCAGTCTTATAGAATTCAACACCCGCTGTTTTAAGTATCGAGAAGTTTGGATCGGCCATTACGAAATCGGTCCCGCCGACGCTAGGAAGCCAACCCTTCAGATTTGCTTCATAAGCGAGTAGCCAGTAATCATCGTATAAGCTATCACCGTTCATGTGGATGGTCCAGAGGTCCTTGTTTAGGGGCTTTGCAGTCAGATGCCGACTTTCGCAATCGAGAGCGAGAAGTGCTACCACGGGATCTTCGCATACCGACACTGCATCAACTGCAATATCGGTGATTGTTAATCCAAGTGCTAGACAGGTCCAAAGAGCGTTCGCCACCTCACTAGAATGACGGACGGGCGAATGGGTGATGATCAAGCTGTTTGTGATTGCTGCTATCTCTGGTATGAGCGGCCCAGCACCTCCGTTAATTCGTTCGACGATCTGTTTGATCGCTATCGGAAAGCACGCAGGTTCCGGTAAAGCGCAAAGCATCAGCAGCTGTTGATACTGCTCCCAATTAGATGGGTCGATGGTCTCGTATTTGAGGAGAGAGATGGCGAACTGTAGCACAGCTTCACCGGGGTACTCGCGCGACAGCGAGAAAGCAAGATCAAAGAGTGCGGGTAGATCCGCTGCCTGTTGTTGTGCCGGCACTCTGGGTTTGGATTTCTTCAGGCTTGTGACCCATACTGCTTCAAGAGGGAGAGGCAACTCTTTGATGCTTGTCTTCGTTGGGTTAAGCGCAAGTTCGTAGTCTGCAAGGCATGCCTCTAACTTGTGATGTGCATCTTCAGCTTCAGCCTGACTGGAAAAATTGAGATCGAAATCATCAACGAAACGGGAACCTTGTAGCGCAACGCAGTTATTGATTAGGTAAACGTCACACCGCTGCATCAGGACCTCGGCTATAACGAGAGAGGTGTCAGGGCCAATGGGGATGCCAATCGTTTGCTGGTCTTGGCCCATCCGAACCAGAAAATCAAGACGATTGCCAAGGAGAGCGTTGGTACGGTTTGCTTTGGCGACTGGCTTAGTGTGTATTGCCCACGGAATGGAATGCGTGTAGATGCTCGAGTAAAAGCGACTGACATCAGCTCGAAGCAGGTAACGCCTGCCAAGGCGACTTTGCATAGCTAAGCCTGCCCGAGCAGACTGTGCATAGTGGCCGTCGATTGCGCGGCCAGCAAGTTTTGCTTCCGGGTGTGTGGCGGAAATGTGGGTGCCGCCAGCCACAGCCATGAGTTGCTGCCAATGAACAACAATCTCGCGGGATAACAAGAACTGGATGACAGGATGGCATATACTCAACGGCCTTCGTTGCAGGCCACCGCGAGCGAGAGAGTACCGGCACGCCTTAGCGCTTTTGAGCTTTGGCTTTCCGGTTATAGGCTTAGCATAATCGGCAACAAGTTGATTGGTCGTTATGTAGTCCGCGAAGGCTTCTGTGGTGAAGGGTGTTGGTAGCTCTTTCGGAAAGTAGCCTCTTGCGAGTAAGTCTCTGAGCGTGGGCAAGTGTCAACTCCGTTTGTAAAGCATACATGCATCCTGTCAGTACAAGCTCCAACAAGGGCGGGACTAGGGAAAAGTATACTGAGCTGATTTAATTCTAGGCTGAAAGCCCGTCTTATACTAGCCCAGGCGGCAGGGCCTGGGAACCTCGCCCCGCACCAAACCAAGCGCTGTAAGCGCTACTCATACCCGCCGGGGGCGCCATCTCTCGATTCTGAGAGGTGGGTCCAACGCTCATGCTGCCCTCACCTCCGCCAGCAGCTCAGGATGCCGTTCCAGCACCCGAAACAACTTCACCAGTGCCACCGGAGGCTTCGTCTTCCCCGTCTCATACCGCGAGAACGCGTTCACCCGACCCCCCAAAGCTCTCCGCCGCCCCCGCTGGTCGAGGGCCAACTGCTTCGCACCCGCACAATAATTCCGAATCGAGGCCCTTTGCATCCACCGCCAGAGGCCTTCCTGCTAAGCAGCCTGTTCCGGACGCTGCAGCGCATCGTGGACGAGCCCCTTCACAAACGTCCGGTACTCCACCCCACGCTGCTTGGCGAGCGCAATCGCTCGAGCCTCATCCTCAGCGTCCAGCTGAATACTCCGAGCGGTCGGACTTGTTTTTGCCGTTGCACCTGAGATAGGTCGAGGCTTCAGCCTCGACATCCCGACACCATCACAGAACCGGGCTTCAGCCCCCGGGACACGCCTTCGCTCAAGCTCCGCTCTACTTCCCGTCCTTAGCCACCGCCGCCGCGTGCCAATACGTCCACCGATACTTCCCAATCACATCCGCGAAATGAACGACCCCATACGTGTCCAGCGGCTATCGTAGCTGTGGTCACGGTTATCCCCCATGACGTAAACGTCCCCGGCCCTACTTCCCGCTAACAACCTCCCCCGGCGTCCCGCTAGTCGAACGCCAGTTGCTTCCGCACTCGCACAATCAACTCCGCACGGCGAGCGGATTTGCAAAGAGTGCGATCGCCGCGGGGCCTACCGCGCAGGCCGCCACTCCGAGGTCATGATGAACTTCCAGCACCGCGAGTTCTGGCCCCAAGCCAATTAACGCGGCGACGCCACCCCGCTCCCGGACTGATGCTGAGTCGCCTGGTAGGCCTTCACAGACGCGGTCACGCGATCCACGTTGGCTCTATCATGTGGGCTCTTCGCCACCCGTGCGGCCGCAGCGAGAACCGTCAGTGCCGGCTCGATCTGTCCCTGTGACATCAGCAGATTCACGGCGTTCAGTCGATACGCAATGTTCTGCGGCTCCAGGCTGATCGCCCGAATGCTCAGCTTCAGCGCGCGGGGCAGATCCTTGTGCTGCGAGACCAGCAGTTGCGACATCGCGTCCGAGGCAGGCGCGAAGCCGGGGTTCACCGCCAGGACCCGGTCCAGCGCCGACTGAATCTCGGCTGGGTCGGCGACATGCAGTTGCAGCGAGAGCGCCGCAAAATAATAGTCCACAACAAAGCTGCTCGAGTGATCCTGAATGGCCTTGGCAAAAGCCTGCTGCGCGCCGGCCAGGTCGCCTTTCTGCAGCTTCAGATCTCCAAGCGACTCCGCAGCCAGCGCGTTGGTCGGATCGGCCTGCAGCACGGCGTCGAGCAGCGTCTGTGCCTCGGCTGGGCGGTCGTCACCCGTCATAATATCGGCCCGCAGGGCGTCCGCATCCATGGTGGGCTCGGGCGTGACCTTGTAGGTCGCTTCATTGATCTCCACCCCGACCCCACTGCGCAGCATCTTGAAATCGGAGTGGCTTACATATCTTTCCAGCTCATCCTGCAGCTTATTCAAATCACCGAACGCCTTGCCCGCAGCACCGACAGGGTCAGCACCTTTTGAGGTCTCAATCAGATATTCCGTCAGGTGATGGCTATGGTTTGCGATGTCGTTCATAAACAAATAGTGGGTCAGCGCCCAGGACTCGGAATAAAACATCGAGCCCTTTTTCTCGTCATGGTAGTAGGGCGAACTATGATCCACAGCAAGTAAGACAGGGAGGGGAAGCAGGTGCTCCTGTCGCAGATACAGGATGTCGTCGGGGCTTGCATCGCCAATGTTCGCGTAGTCGGATTTGATCTCGCTGTTCTGGTAAAACTCGGCGAGCCCCTCGTTGAGCCATAGCGGAATCTCCGTATTGTGGCGAAGCAGGTAGTGCGTGTACTCGTGATAAACCGTTGCAAACTTGTGGTCGCCGCCGACATCGAGCCGGATCAGGATGTAGTTCTTGTTGAACTCCTGCAGAAAGACTCCGGCGAGCCCCAGCTTGTTTTTGCCCAGCGCAGAAGCAGGCTCAAGTGCGTTAAAGCTTTTTTCATCCTTCAGCGCAAAAACAATGATCGGCGATACCGTCTCCGCGTCGGCCTTGGGCAGCAAACTCGTAAAGACAGCAGCCATCGTCTCTAGCTGCGCGGCCACGTGGCGAGCCTGCTTGTCGCCGGCATTGGTGATGACAACAAAGTGCGTCGAGTGTAGCTGCACCCATAACGAATCGTTGTTCGCGGCAAAAGCAGACGAGCAAAGAAATAAGCTGGCGGCGAGACACAGTAGCTTGCGCATGGTGCAGCCAAATGTACCACGCTGCGCCTAAGCTGGTTCAGGACTCGTCAGAATTTCTTGTCAAGCCCCCCAACACACTCAAATCTTTGCAAACCCAACAAACCAAACAAGATAAAACCCAAAGATACTTGGCATAACTACCCCCGCCCATTTGGTATCCTCTTAATAGATCAAAACGAAGCCAGGCTCCCTCACCGGGAGGAGTGGCGACTTAGCCCTTTCGAGAGACTTCAGACATACCAGTCCAGACTTAACATCAATGCCATGAAGACTTTAGCCCAATAGGGTAAGGGGGGGTACCCCCCTACCTCAGCCAGCCAGCAACCGCCGGCAGTGCCGAGCGATCTGCAAATCCTCCTCACTCGTCATCGCGATCCCTTCAGGGATCCCCAGCGCCCGAACCCGCCCCGAAACTTCTCGCCGAGTCCGCTCGCTGTGCTCCCCGATCCCGCCCGTAAACACCAGCAAATCCACCCCACCCAGCACGCTGGCATACCCCGCCACGGTCTTCGCAATCGTCCGATAAAAAACCCCCAGCGCCAGCCCAGCCCTGTCCTCCCCTGATTTCTCCAGCTCGCGCATATCCCCCTCCCCCGCAATCCCCACCAACCCACACTCCTTGTTCAGCAGTACCTCCAACTCATCTACCCCGAGCCCTCTTGCCCGCAGCAAATACAACAGCACCCCCGGGTCCAGGTCCCCAGCCCTGGTCGACATGACCACCCCCCCGGTAGGCGTGAGCCCCATACTGGTGTCAACTGACTTTCCGTTCGCAATAGCAGCCACACTGCAGCCATTCCCAAGATGCGCAATCACGACTTTTTGAGGCATTTGAGCGCCCAAAGCGTGCACGATGGACTCATACGAAAGCCCATGAAACCCATAACGCCGCACTCCCTCATCCCAAAATCGAGTCGGCAAAGGCAGATGTTTTGCCGCTTCCGGCATCGTCTGGTGAAACACAGTATCGAAGCAAGCGAACTGCGGCAGATCAGGAAAAGCCTCCCCCGCAGCCCTGATCAACTTCAGCGAAGCCGGGATGTGCAGAGGCGCAAAGTGGACGGAATCTTCCAGAAGTTGCAGCAATTCCGGCGTAATCCGCTGGTGCTCGACCAGCTTCGGCCCCCCATGAACCACGCGGTGACCAACCGCAACTGGCTGCCCAATAGCCTTGATCTTCGCCAGCGCAGCCTGCAGCGCCTCGACCTGCGAGGTGCTGCTCGTCTCACCGCCGCCGAGGAGCTTTTCGTCGCCATCAGGACCTGTGTCGTAGAGGCCGAATTTGAGAGATGACGAACCGCTGTTGATCACGAGCACTGGCTTCATGCCAACAGCATACCCGCCCACTGTTACGTCGCCGACACAAATAACGGCTACACTCGACGTTCACGCACCTTCACCGCAAGAAGGAAGAGTTGCTGCCATGTCTACCGAGTCCGTTTCCCCTGCATTGACCCCAGAAGAATTGAGCGCCACACACCGTTATTGGCTGGCTTGCAATTATCTTTCGGCTTGCATGATCTATCTGCGAGCTAATCCGCTGCTGCGGGCGCCGCTGACTTTGGACCACATCAAGCGTCGTTTGCTGGGGCATTGGGGGTCTGATCCGGGGCAGTCTTTGATCTGGGTTCATATGAACCGGCTGATCAAGAAATATGACTTGGACACGATTTATATTGCCGGGCCTGGACATGGTGCGCCGGCTACTTTGGCTAATTGCTATCTGGAAGGGACTTACTCTGAGGTCTATCCCGATAAGTCTCGTGATGAAGGTGGGTTGCTGAAGTTCTTCAAGCAGTTTTCTTTTCCGGGTGGGATTGGTAGTCACTGCACGCCGGAAACGCCGGGTAGCATCCATGAAGGCGGCGAGTTAGGTTATTCGCTTTCACATGCTTATGGGGCGGCCTTTGATAATCCTGATTTGATTGTTACTTGCTGCATCGGCGATGGCGAGTCCGAGACGGGACCGCTGGCTACTTCGTGGCACTCGAATAAGTTCTTGAATCCTATTCGCGATGGTGCTGTGCTGCCTATTCTGCATTTGAATGGCTATAAGATTGCGAACCCTACAATCCTCGCTCGCATACCGCATGAGGAGCTGGAGGCATTGATGCGGGGTTATGGGTATGCTCCCCATTTTGTTGAAGGCGACGATCCGTTGGTGGTGCATCAGCAGATGGCAGCGACGCTTGAGGCGGTGGTGCTCGAGATCAACCGGATACAGCAGCATGCGCGAACGAACAACGATGCGTCTCGTCCGCTTTGGCCGATGATTGTGATGCGCACGCCGAAGGGCTGGACGGGGCCGAAGGAAGTGGACGGGCACAAGGTGGAAGGGTTCTGGCGCGCGCACCAGGTGCCGATCGCGGCGATCAACAACGACGCGCATCTGGCTGATCTGGATAAGTGGCTGCGGTCCTATGCGCCGGAGACTTTGTTCGATGAAAAGGGGGCGTTAGTCCCGGAACTGGCTGCGCTGTCACCGGCCGGAACTCGCAGGATCAGTGCGAATCCGCATGCGAATGGTGGGCTGCTGCGCAAGCCTTTGGAGCTGCCGGATTTTCGCACTTATGCCTTCAAGTTGACGGGGCCGGGCAAGGAGGAAGTTGGGCCTACGGACTTGCTGGCCCATTATCTTGCTGAAGTGATGCGGCTGAACATGAAGACGTTCCGGGTGTTTGGGCCGGATGAGACGGCTTCTAATCGTCTGCAGGCTATCTATGCGGCGAGCAAGAAAGTCTGGAACGCGGAGTACAAGCCGGAAGATGCCGATGGTGGAGAACTGGCGCTCGATGGACGCGTGATGGAGATGCTGTCAGAGCATACGCTTGAGGGCTGGCTTGAGGGCTATGTGCTCACAGGGCGGCATGGGTTCTTTTCGACCTATGAGGCTTTTGTGCATGTGATTGACTCCATGTTCAACCAGCATGCCAAATGGCTGGAAGCTAGCAAGAAGGAGAGCTCCTGGCGTGCGCCGATTTCTTCTATCAATATGCTGATCACTTCGCTGGTTTGGCGACAGGATCACAATGGATTTACGCATCAGGATCCGGGCTTTCTGGACCTGGTGACGAATAAGTCGGCTGAGGTGTGCCGCATCTATCTGCCGCCGGACGCTAACTGCCTGCTATCTGTGGCGGACCATTGTTTGCGGTCGGTGGACTATATCAATGTCATTGTGGCGGATAAGCAAAATCACCTGCAGTATCTGACGATGCCGCAGGCGATCGACCACTGTACAAAGGGGATCGGGATCTGGGATTTTGCATCTACTGACGCTGGAGTAGAGCCAGATGTGGTGATGGCTTGTGCCGGGGATATCGCTACGCAGGAAGCGCTTGCGGCTACTGCGATCCTGCGAGAGCACTTTCCGGAATTAAAGATTCGCTTTGTGAATGTGGTGGATCTGTATCGTCTGCAGCCTTCTACGGAACACCCGCATGGGCTTACGGATCGAGACTTCTGTTCTTTATTTACAGAGAACAAGCCGGTTATTTTCAACTTCCATGCCTATCCCTCGCTGATTCATAAGTTGGCTTACAAGCGGCCTAATCATGACAACATGCATGTGCGGGGGTACAAGGAGAAGGGGAACATTAATACTCCGCTGGAGTTAGCGATTGAGAACCAGGTAGATCGGTTCAACCTGGCGATTGATGTGATTGACCGGGTGCCGCGGTTGCAGGTGGTGGGGGCGCATACGAAGGAATTTCTGCGGAACCAGATTATTGATTCGATTGCTTATGCGCATGAGAACGGGATCGACCGGGAGGAAGTTACTGGGTGGCGTTGGCCTTACTAAGTGCTAACAGCGTTAGCACAGAAGAAGCCACGGAAAGGCGAAGTGCGCACAGAAAAGGCCACGGGAAAGGCTTCGGGGCGGCGTTGATAGCGCCGCCCCGAGGGCTGCTACTCGGGGCCGGTTAGCGCGAACATGGCTCCCTGGGGGTCCATGCCCTGGAGGATGAAGCCGCCGCCGGGGATGGGCATGGGGCCGTTGACTACTGTGCCGCCGGCCGATTCGACGCGGGTTTTGGCTGCGCCGACGGAATCCACGCAGATGTAGTAGCCCCAGCAGGGGACGGGGATCTGCAGGCCTTTGAGCATCATGCCGCCGGCGCCCATGGGGGCGTTGGTGGAGTCGTTGAAGATGCGGTAGAGGCCCATGGGGCCCATGTCCATGTCAGTCATCTTGGTCCAGCCGAACATGCTTTGGTAGAAGTCAAAGCCGGCGTCGAGGTCTGTGGTGTAGAGCTCTGCCCAGCCAAAGGTGCCCTGGGTGGGGGGCTGGGGGCGGGCAGGGGCGCCGACCATGGGCACCGGCGTGAACACGACGAAGGCTGCGCCCTGCGGGTCCGCGACGACGGCGAAGCGGAGCATGTTGGGTACATCGACCGTTGGGCGGAGGAGTTTGCCGCCGGCTTCCTGGATCTTTTCGACGTGGGCGTCGACGTCTGCGACCTCAATGTAGCCGATCCAGGCGGTGTGCCCGGGCATTTCCAGCATGCCGGCAACGCCAAGTTTTTCTGTAAGGAAGACGTGGTAATCCGGCCCGCCGGGGTTGGACATGACGGTGGTTTTCCAGCCTACGACTGCGGTGTAGAACGAGGTGGCTGCGGCGGCGTCGCTGGTCATGAGCTCATACCAGCCAAATTTTCCGTTGGGGCTAAACATGGGGGGTCTCCTTGCCAGCCAATCGTAGAAGGTTTTGTGGGGGAGTCAAGGTGGATCTTGCGGCCGCACTTGTTGCTCACAGGCGCGTGCTCGACTAAGCTGGTTGCATGTATGAAGACTTCACGGTAACCGATCGCTGGACGCAGACCCCGCTGCATTGCACCTGGAAGGGCACCGTTGTGGCGATTGCGACGCGGCATGCGGATGCGACCGATGTTCGCTTTGCGGTCAACGGGCGGCCGGTGTGGATTGCGATGCCGAACATTGCGTGGATCGAAATGAAGAAGCGCACGGGGTTCGTGATTACGGACTACCTGGCGGCGCAATCGGCCGGGCGTTACTTGAAGACGGCGATTGAATCCGGCTATGACAACGGTCGCGAGATGTATACGATGACGGTCGATGAAGTGCTGGAACACGCGAATGCGGTGGTGAAGGAAGCGGGCCGCACGGATGATCTGCCGTCGCTGCCGGTGATTAATGACGACATCAAGCCGGAGACTTTCCTGGGCCAGTTGCCGGGGGATCCGGGATCGGCCGCGTACTTTGATACGCCAATGCCGAATGTGAATGACCGGGTCAAGCTGTAGGTTTTGGGCCTTGCTTTGGGGCTTGGCGGTTGTGATTGGAGATCTTGTCCCGGGGGCTGAAGCCCAGTACGGGATTGGTTCGTTGATGTCGAGGCTGAAACCTCGACCTGTCTTCAGAAAGAGGGACGCCTTGAGGGGAATCAGCCGTCGGATGTTTCTGGCTTTACTGCCTTCTGCGGGGATTGGACTGCAGCTTCAAGCACAAACTTATCTGCAGCGTAAGCTAAAGCCAAAGGCGGCGCCTGCAGTGCAATACGTTTACTTTGGAACAGACACTTCGCGGGCTGGTGCGAAGGGGATCTACCTATCGAAATTTGATGGAAAGACTGGGCAGTTCTCGCAGCCGGCTCTGGTGGCGGAAACGATGCGGCCGGTGTATCTGGCGCTGAACCGGGCTACGAACCGTCGTGTTTTGTACGCGACCAATGAAGGCGATGCGAAGACTTCCGCGGTGACGAGCTTTCTGATTGACCCGGCGACAGCCGCGCTGAAGCAGATTGGGCAAGTGCCGGCGGGGGGTGCGGGGCCCTGCTATATCGCGCTCGATGCGACGGACCGTTTCGCCTATGTGGCGAATTACAACGGCGGATGTGTGAGTGAATTTCATGTGCAGGCGGATGGCACGCTGTCGCTGCCGGAGCAGGTGGTGGACTTCCACGCGAAGCCGTTTGGGGCGCATGGGCCGCATGCCCGGCAGGATGGGCCGCATCCGCATTCTTCGCAGATGTCACCCGATAACCGGTTCTTGCTTGTGAACGACCTAGGGCTGGATACGATTGCGATCTTTCCGGTGAATCAGCAGACGGGGCTCCTGGGGACGCCCTCGCTGACGTCGGTGCATGCCGGTGCGGGGCCTCGGCACCTGGCTTTTCACCCGAACGGGCGTTGGGCTTACGGGGTGAATGAGCTGGCGAACCGGATCGATGGCTATCTTTGGAACACGACGCATGCAGTAGGGAGCGCGGAGCCGAAGGCGTTTTTGACCGACATGGGCAAGTCAGTCAATACGCTGGATGCGGGGTTCCACGGGGTGGATACGGCGGCGGAGATTGCGGTTTCGCCCAATGGTTACTACCTTTACGTGAGTAATCGGGGAGAGAACTCGCTGGTGGTTTTCGGGATCGATCAGGTGAGTGGTGCGCTGAAGTTTGTGCAGAGGATCTCGTGCGGGGGCAAAGGGCCACGGCACTTTACGCTTGATCCAAGTGGCAAGTGGCTGATCTGTGGGAACCAGGATTCTGCCAGCGTGACGGTGTTTGGACGGGATGCGGGGACCGGGATGCTGACGGGGCCGGTGCAGACTTTGGGGCTGGAATCGCCGGTGTTTACGCTGTTTTTGTAGGGTGGGAAACGCACCTGCGAGAGGCGGTCGCGCGGCCCGGGATGGCGGCGACGCTCTTTGATTCACTTTTGGCTCAAGCGAAAGCACCCCACCCTTTGCGATAAAGCTGCAAAGGATGGGGCACCCGGTTCTTTAACTGTCTGTTCCTACTTTTTGAGGGAAGCGATGTCGAGGACGAAGCGGTACTTCACGTCGCTCTTGATGACTCGCGTGTAGGCTTCTTCTACCTTGTCGAAGTTGACCATTTCGATTTCTGAGACGATGTCGTGCTCGGCGCAGTAGTCGAGCATCTCCTGCGTTTCTTTCATGCCGCCGATCATGGAGCCGGCTACGCTGCGACGGTTGGTGAGGGTGGCGAAGGGGCTGAGCGAGAACGGCGTTTCCGGCAGTCCTACGACGCAGATGGTGCCGTTGAGGGCGAGCAGTGCGAGGTACTCGTTGATGTCATGCGGAGCGGAGACGCAGTCGAGGAGGAAGTCGAACTTGCCTTTCTGCGCGGCCATTGCTTCCTTATCCTTCGAGATCACGACGTTGTCTGCACCGAGACGCTTGGCATCTGCTTCCTTGCCGGCGGAGGTGGTGAACAACGTAACGCTGGCGCCGAAGGAATGCGCGAATTTGAGGCCCATGTGGCCCAGTCCGCCGAGGCCGATGATGCCGACCTTCGAGCCGGGGCCGACCTTCCAGTGGCGCAGCGGGCTGTAGGTGGTGATGCCGGCGCAGAGCAGCGGGGCGACCGCGGCGAGTTTGGATTCGAGCTTGGGGGAAATGCTGTGGACGTAGCGCTCGTCGCAGACGATGTTGTCCGCGTAGCCGCCCTGGGCGATCTCTTCCGAGTCGTAGAACTTGGCGTTATAGGTGCCGATAAAGCCCTTTTCGCAGTAGGCTTCTTCCTGCGCTTTGCAGTTGGCGCAGACTCGGCAGGAATCGACCATGACGCCTACGCCGGCCAGGTCGCCGGTTTTGAAGCGGGTAACGTCCTTGCCGATGGCGGTGACGCGCCCTACGATTTCATGGCCGGGTACCATGGGGTAGATGCTGCCGCCCCACTCGTCCTTGACCTGGTGGATGTCTGAGTGGCAGATGCCGCAGTAGGCGATTTCGACGACGACGTCGGTGGGGCCGGGGTCGCGGCGGTCAAAGGCGTAGGGAGTAAGGGGTGCGGCTTTGGTCTGGGCGGCGTAAGAATTTGTGTGGATCATGGTTGATTGGATGCGAGGGGCCGCGGTTACGTCACAGGCAAATGCTGTCCGCGCTTTGAACGATTTGACGAGCCCGCAGGTGGATGTACACTCTTCCCAGCCCCGCTTTGGAGAGATGATGACCCCTACACGTCGCACTTTTATGGCAAGCTCTGCCGCAGCTCTGATATCGATACCAGCGCATGCCTCGATTTTCAACTTTCATCGCTACCGCAAGCCGTTGAGCAATCCGCAGGCGAGCGCGCGGGCGAAGAAGCTCTATGCCTATCTTTGGGATATGTATGGGCACAAAACGCTGACAGGGCAGCAGATTTCTGCGTGGCAAGGGCCGCGTGCGGAGCTCGATTATCTGCAGCGGACGACCGGTAAGCTGCCAGCAATTCTGGGGTTGGACTACATCGATCCGAAGAAGTGGACGTTTGTGAATGACCGCGCGACGAAGTGGTATCTGGAGGAAGGCGGGATTGTTACGATTTGCTGGCATTGGGGTGCGCCGGATATTGGGACGGGGTATGAGAACTCAAAGAAGGACTTTGATCTGCCGGCTGCGTTGACCGCAGGGACGCCGCAGTATGAGGCGCTGAACCGCGACCTGGCGGGGGTGGCGGATCAACTTACGATTTTGCGTGACCGGGATATTCCCGTGCTTTGGCGGCCTCTCCATGAATTTACGGGGAGCTGGTTTTGGTGGGGCAAGCATGGGCCGGAGCCGCTGAAGGCGCTGTGGGCGCACATGTACGACTACTTCACGAACACTCGTGGGCTGAATAATTTGATTTGGGTGGCGGGCTTTTCCGGCGAGCCCAGTGCTGCCTGGTATCCGGGTGCCGCATATGTGGACATCGCAGGGCCGGATACTTATGTGAAAGACCACGGCAATCTGGCGAATCTATTTGCAGCAGTGAAGGCGATTGTGGGCGAGACGAAGCCTATCTGTCTGCACGAATGTGGTCCGGTGCCCGACCCGGCGTTGCTGGGCAAGACGGCGGAATGGCTGTATTTCATGCCCTGGACGCACGACTGGATTGCAGACGAGAAGCTGAATCCGCCGGAGTTTTTGAAGGTGGCTTATAACTCGAAGCGCTTTATAACGCGGGACGAGGTGCCGGACCTGAAAGACGTTTAGGCTTGATGTACGGCGTTCCTGCGAGTGCGGCTTTGACGCCTTTCACGCCCTGGTCGACGAGCTTGAGGAACGCTCTGTTGGCCTTGGCGATGTCCTGATCTTGCAGGAACGCTTTGTGCGACTCATTGAGTGCGACGGTCCAGGTCGCGCCTAAAAGCGCGGCGGCGAGGCTGGCGGCGGGGTCGGTTGGTGGACGCCGCGCTGCGGTGGTGAGGGCGGTGGTGAGGAGTTCGGTGAGCTCGTCACGGAGGGCGCGGGCGCGCGCTTTGAGCGGCTCGCTGGCTTGAACGGTGGCCATGAAGCGATCGCTGCCGCCTTCAAAAAAGCGGACGTAGGGGCGCTGCTTTTTGATTGCCCAGTGGGCGAATAGACGAGTTGCGTCTATGGGGGACGTAGTGGGGGACCGTTGCGTGAGCGCGGCCAGCAGGTCTTCGCGCGCTTCCTGGTCGAGGTCGAAGAAGAGATCTTCCTTCCGCGGGAAGTGGTTGAAGACGGTCATGCGGGAAACGTCGGCGGCTTCTGCGATTTCATCGATGGTGACTTGATCGAAGCCTCGTTTGACGAAGAGACGGGTGGCGATGTTTGAGATCTTCTGGCGCGTGGCGAGGCGCTTTCTGGTCTGTCGGTTATGAACTGCGTGGGGGGCACCGGCCATGGAGCTAGTTTACACGATCTAGATTTATACTTAGTATAAGTTCAACGAGGTGAGGGATGACAGCAGGGAAGGGCAATGTGCTTATTTCCGGGGCGAGCTTTGCCGGGCTTGCGGCGGCTTACTGGATGAAGCGGCTGGGGTACGCGGTGACGGTGGTTGAAGTGGCGAAGGCGCTGAGAAAAGGGGGGACGCCGGTCGACATCAAGGAGGGCGTGATCGACGTAGTAAAGCGGATGGGCTTGTTCGAACGGATCGTTGCACGCAGCTTGAAGCCACGGCCGATGACGTTCCTGGATGGTGCGGGCGAAGCGGTTGCCAGGATGCTGCGGGAGGAAGAAGAGGAAGCGTACGAAATTGAGCGGGACGTGCTGCTCGAGATGCTGTTTGACCTGGTAAAGGATGATGTCGAGCTGCTGTTCGAGGAGAGCATTGCGGCTTTCGAAGAGACGGCGGATGAGGTTTCGGTCACGTTTGCGAGTGGCGCACGGCGTGCGTTCTCGCTGGTGCTGGGGTGCGATGGCACGCACTCCGCAGTGCGGCGGCTGTGCTTTGGTGCAGAGGCGGAGTACATGCTTTTTATGAAGAATTACTTCTCTTTGACGATAGTGAACAAGATGCTGATCGCGGAAGATACGAACCAGATGTTCAACGTTCCGGGCAAGACTGTGATGCTGAACAGTTACAAAGGCAAGACGGATATTGCGTTCTGTTTCTCTGCTGAGCAGGAGATCGCTTACGATCGTCGCGACCGTGCGGCACAGAAGCAGATGGTGCGGGAACACTTCCAGGGTGAGGGATGGAGAATTCCCGAGTTGCTGGCGGAGATCGACGAGTGCGACGACTTCTACTTCGATAAGCTTTGCCAGATCAGAATGGATAGCTGGTCGCGTGGGCGTGTGGCGCTGGTGGGTGACGCGGGGTACTGCCCTTCGCCCACAGCGGGGATGGGTGGATCGATGGCGCTGCTGGGAGCTGCGGCGCTGGGCGATGCGCTAGCGAAATATTCGGGCGATCTGCCGCGGGCGTTTGCAGAGTACGAAGAAAGTTTTCGAGGGACAGTGAAGGCGATTCAGGATGGGGCGATCGAGTTTGGGTTGGAGATGGTGATGCCTGGGTCGGGAATCCTGCTTGAACGATCCTCAACCTTATTGCGCAAGTGACTTGGCAGCGATCAAAGCTTTCCTGGCTTTGGCGTAGTTAGCCGGATCGGATGAATACTCAGGCGAAGTCAGTGCTTCGCTGAACAAATCCAATACTGCTTGCTTCAACTCTGCGTTCGTTGGTTTGCCCAGAGCAACGAGCAATTCAATAGCATCGCTTCGATTCTTGGCGCTGGGAATCAACTTGGAAAGATCGACTGTGAATAAGACATCCTGAAGGCGTGGCGTTGGGACACTTGCTGCAACCAGTAAGCCCCCTTGTTTTAGGAAGTCGAAGTTGTTGCGTATGGTGTCGTTGAAGTCGGGTAAAAGAAGTGACATGAAGACGCCTTTTACATCCCCCATACCGGCCAGCTTGCGGGCGCACCCGCTCAATCCAAGCAATTGCGAAGCCTTGAAGTCAGGTATAGCGTCTGCATCGCAACGATGTTGAATCCTGGTTAGAAACTCTTTTCTGAGACCGTAAGCCACGATTGCAGGGTAAGCCGTGTTTAGGTCGGACCCATTGAGAAAGATTCCTTTAGGATCAAGGTCGACTTGCCCTGAAATTGAATAATTAGTGCTGGCTGCAGCCGTTCCTGCAACGGCTATGCCTTGCTGTATTTCCGGATTCTGGCCATAAATGAAGGAGTCCTTTTCACCAGCTACGATGCGGCCTATTCGGTTTGCGATCCCGGTACGAAGCACACAATTCATCAATTTGTCTGCGCCAGATTGAGACTTACAGATGGTGCTAGTTGCGGAGGTCACGGCCACTTTTGCATCTGTAAGGGTTTTTACCTGCAAAGCAACATCACTCACAGACGGGATGAGCTCGCTCCTTGCTGCGGTACCGGTAAATCTGAAAAGAAGAGGTGTCGGATTCAGGCTAGGAAGCGAGGCGCTCCCTGATTGGACCAGAACTGTATTTGATTGCTCGATCAATTCAAACTTGCTTGTTGTAGAACGGCCAAGACGTTCTACGAAGTGGGGGTAGGAGGCTTTAGCGACCACATTCGCCAACGCGCTCTCTGGAACAGGCTGAGTGGCCGGTGCGACCCAGGCCTGAAGGACGGCTATCTCTGCTCGTAGTTCTTCTTCACTGAAAGATGCGAGCGGCCTAAGGTCCAACTGCAACAGCAATTGATTGAGGCGGAGGAGGCGACCCTCCGGAGGCATCGGAGGGACGGGGTCTGATGAACCCTGAGCTGATGAGGTTGAAACTTGAAAGATTAGCGAAGCGGCGGCAAGCAAAGCAAAGAATCGCATGAGAGAGCTCTCTTTCGGGTGAACCAGAAACATCTGCAAGTAAATCGGCACTTGGCAGAATAGTTTTAAGTTACTTCCAAGAAGAACGCTGACTTCGCAGGAAATCCTTTGCCGTACTACGCATTAGGGGCTTCCAGGCGTAGGAGCTATCCACTGACCTTGGGACGGCGGTGGCCTTTCCAGGCCATGCGGTGGAAGAGGGCGTCCATTTCTGCGGCGGGGGCCGGGGTGGGTTGGGCTAGCCACCAGTCCAGGAGCGAGAGGAGGGAGCCGGCGAGAGCGTGGGAGGTCGCCTGGAGCTCAGGTGTGGAGAGCGTGATGCCGGCGGCGGGGAGGCGCTGGGCGAAAGACCGGGCGAAGAAGCCGATGGCCAGGGCTCGGACCTCAGGGGACTTATCTGACTGCAGGAGGGCCTGGTAGAGGAGGCGCATATGGAGCACGTGGGAGAAGAGCTCTTCTACCGGGGCGAGGCGCCGGGCGGGGGCGCCGCGACTGGTGAGGAGGCCGGAGATGAGGTCGAAGAAGCGCTCGACGTCAGAGAGCAGGAGGTCGTGCTTGTCTGCGAAGTGGGTATAAAAGGTGCTGCGGCTGACGTGCGCCAGATCGAGTATTTCCTGAACGGTGATGTCTTCGAAGGGGCGGTGCTGGACGAGTTCGATGACGGCGGCGCCGAGGGCTTCGCGGGCGCGGCGGGCGCGGGGATCCTGTTTGTCGGACATAGAGGCCGCCTGTGTATGGTAGTTCGATTTGCCGCGTGACGGAGGCTGCGGGTGCTCCTAGAGTAGCGGAATGACAGATAACCGGAAGGCTGGATACGCGTTGATTTCAGGAGCCGTGGGAGGGATTGTGACCATGGCGATGCACTTTGCGGATGGTGGCGCGCGGTGGGCGGTGGTGGCCGGGGTGGCGCATGCGCTGGCGATGGTGAGCCTGGTGGCGCTACTGCTGGGAGGGCTCGGGTTGACGGCTTACCTGCGCGGCGATGGACGGCTGGGGGTGGCGGCGGTGGTGATATTTGGGTTGGGAGTGATGGCGGCGGTGATTGCGGCGTCGATCAGCGGCTTCATCCTGCCGGAGCTGTTCAGGAAGGCGGCACGGGAGCTGCCGGAGACACAGGCCACCTGGCGGATCATGGCGGCGTCAATCTGGGCTGTGAACCAGACGATGTCGAAGGTGTACTCGGTTGCGGCGGCGGTGGCGATTTGTTTTTGGTCGGCTGGTTGCTTGCGGGTAGGGCGGCTGTCACGAGGGATTGCGATCTATGGTCTGGCATCGGCAGTGCTGGTGACTTTGTTGATTGCGGTGGGACACCTGCAGCTGGACCGGCACGGGATGACAGCGGTGGTGCTGGTGCAGGCGATTTGGTTTGTGGGGATGGGGGCGGGACTGCTGCGGGCGAACCCGCAGCCTTAGCGCTTACTGCTGGTTGGTGAAGTCGATGTCGACTGTGGTGTCGACCTCCGTGGGAACACCGTTGAGCAGGTACGGTTGCCAACGATAGAGGCGCATGGCGCTCATCGCGGCGAGCGTGTATTCAGTGCTGGGATAGGACGTGGGCCTGGCGGAGCGCATGCGGCCGTCGCGTCCGATGATGACGTGCAGGGTAACCTGGCCGTTGACGTGGGAGTGGGAAGTGTCGGCTGAGACGAAGGCCGGAACCTGGTCGCGAAGCAACGGCAGCATGGTTCTGGAACTGACTTTGACGACGGGCGTGTCGGGAGCCAGATCGTCGGCCGTAATGGTGGGGGCGGACGCTGGCATGCTGGTGAGCTCGGCCACGTGGGCCTTTGCGGCCAACACGCGGTCAATTTGCATGGTGGCGTCGATGGCGACGGCGTGGCCCTGGAATTTTGCCACTGAGTTGCGAATGATGAGCTGCGCGCCGAAGTCGTAGGAGAAGATAAGGGTGGTTTGGCCGGGATCGAAGCAGTAGGTGGGAAAGAAGCCGATCTGCGGGTTTGCGACGCGCTTCAGGTCGCCATCAAGCATGATGCAATCGACTGCCTTTGAGCCCATGATGGGCTTGCGGAGGTCGGGCATGATCTTGTCCGTGGTGGGCGGCTGATTGATGGGGTGGACGACCTGCGCGAGCAGCAGGCGGAGTGGCTCGGGAGGAAGAGCGGCGCCCTTGGTGTGGAAGAGGCCCACTTCGGTTTGGACCTCCGTCGATGTGAAGGACGGCGTGGTGTAGACGCGCTTCCAGAGCTTGGGGCTGACCCACCACTCCTCTACGGTGCCGTCTTCAGCAGGCTTGCCTTTGCTGTTGAACAGGCTGACGGCGAGCTTGAGGTGCCACGGCTTCAGACCCTCGACGTCGAGAGCGTTTGCCTGTTCGGCTACGCGAAGCCGTTCGGTCAGGGCTGCGGGATCGTCGGCGTGGGCTGCGCGAGTTGTTAAGCCAAATGCGGAGAGGAGGATGGCTAGAAACGTTCCTGGCGCGGCCGGTCTGCGGAGCTTCATTCTGCCTCTTTACTGGGTGCAGGTGTTTGGATCACGACTCAGTGTAAAGCGCGAATGTCATACGGCTGACTACAACTTTCTTGCGGAGAGCGGGCAGCCCCAGCATCTGAAAGCCGGAGCTGCGGCCGGGCTGCTAGTCGTCGTAGTGGAGGAGCGAGAGGACGTCGTATTCCTGGAACTTGGCGCGGCCTTTGAGGAAGTCGAGCTCGATGGCGAAGCCGATGCCGGCGATTTCTCCGCCCAGCTGCCGAACTAGCTTGACGGTGGCTTGCATGGTGCCGCCGGTGGCGAGCAGGTCGTCGACGATGATGACGCGCTGGCCGGGTTCGACAGCGTCGAGATGGATTTCAAGAGCGTCGGTGCCGTACTCCAGATCGTAGTTGACGCGGGCGGTGGGGGCGGGGAGCTTCTTCGGCTTGCGGACAGGGACAAAGCCGCAATTGAGCCGGTAGGCCAGCGCGGGGCCGAAGATGAAGCCACGGGCCTCAATGCCCAAGACGAGGTCGATTTCCCTGCCGATGTAGTAAGCGGCGAAGGCATCGATGAGCTGGGCGAAGCCGGCTTTGTCCTTGAGCAGGGTGGTGATGTCGTAGAACAGGATGCCGGGTTTGGGGAAGTCCGGGACGGTGCGGATGAGGGACTTCAGCGGCTCGCAATTGATTGTGGTGCTCATTTACCAGGCTCCTTCGATGATGAATGGTCCAAGTTTATCTGCTTCGTCGTCTGTGAGCGGGTGCTGGCGGACGGAATCTACGCGGGACCCCCGGGAACCCTGTTTCAGGGCCAGCTCCAGCTCTGCGAGTTGGTCAGGCTCGCCAGCGGCTACGAGCTCTACGTGGCCTTCGTCCGTGTTCTTGACCCAGCCGCGCAGGCCGATTTCCGCAGCTTCCCGGTGCACGAACCAGCGGAAGCCGACTCCCTGCACGCGGCCGGTGATGAGATAGTGGTTGACGCGGAGCTCTGCTGCCATGGGACCAAGTGTCGCACCGCAGCCGCGGCCACGCAAACACAACCCCAAGGCGGCAATTCATCGTCCATACATGCAGGCCGGAAGCGAACCCGGTCAGTACGGTGGCCCACGGCAGGTGAAGTGGCCGCAGCAACCGCGACACAGGATGCAAGACGACGCTGAGTGCGCCGGCCGAACGACCGGTCAGGCGCAAAGGCATCGGTCCTATAACGACAGGAGTTTGTCCCATCATGAATCTGCTTCGTACCCTCGCACCTTTGTGCGCGCTTACCCTTGCGTCTGCTGCCAACGCGCAGATCTACAAGCTGCACAATGCCGATATCGGTGGGTCTGCCATCGGCCAATTTACGACCCCGCTGACGGTCACCAATCCGAACGTGCTGCAGAACACCTCCAACACCTTTGGCGGTGAGTTCACGCTGCGCGACCACCCGGTAGCGTGGGCCGGTATTGAGCTGAACTACGCTTATACCGAGTTCAACGAGACCTACTCCTCACCGGGCAATGCGATCGTTAACGGACCGTACTACCAGAAGGTGCGCACGGACGCGCATGAAGCGACCGCGGCCTACTTGTTCCACCCGCACTTCCGCAAGCTGCAGCCGTTCATCGCAATCGGTGGTGGCGCAATGGACTTTGATCCGCAGGTTCCGCGTGGCAAAAACCAGTGGCGCAGTGCAGGCCTTGTGGAGGTCGGATTCGACATCCCGACCAGCAATCCGCACATGGGCTTCCGCATCCAGGGCCGCTCACTGATCTACCGGGCACCAAACTTCTACCAGCCTGCGTTTGCTTCCAAAAGCTGGGTTTCGACGGAAGAGCCGTCGTTTGGGGCCTGGTACCGCTTCTAACTTAGTCACAAACAAGAAGGGCAGAGCGAAAATGCTCTGCCCTTTTTGCTGCTTGTCTATAGCTTTACGCGCGCGACATGTATGCGCCTTCGGCGGTATCCACACGGATCTTTTCGCCTTCATTGATGAAGGGCGGGACCTGCACGACGAGGCCGGTTTCGGTCTTCGCCGGCTTGGTGACGGAGCTCGCGGTGGCGGAGCGGATACCTGGCTCGGTCTCGACCACGGTCATGGTGACTGAGGGCGGCAGCTCGATGCCTACTGCCTTGCCATCATGGAAGCTGACAGCGATACCGAGGTTTGGGGTCAGGAACTCGACCGAGTCGCCGAGGATTTCGCGTGTGAGCATGGTCTGCTCGAACTTGTCGTCCATAAAGTAGTAGTCGTCGCCGTCGTTGTACAGGTACTCCATCTTGATCTCGTCGACGTAGACGCGCTCGATGGGGTCCGGCGAGCGGAAGCGTTCCGTAAAGCTGGCGCCGGTGCGCACGTTGCGCAGCTTGGCCTGGATGAAGGCGCGAAGGTTGCCGGGGGTGCGGTGTTCGATCGAAAAAACCATGTGCAGTTCGTCTTTGAATTTGATGATCATGCCGGGACGCATCTGCGTGGCGGGAATGGACATTGTGGATCCTTCTTAGGTGACAGCTTTAGTTTGAGACCGCAGCCGTAATAGCGCGGGCCAACTTATTGATTGTAGCTCGCCGGCTAGCGAACAAAGATGCGCTTGAAGAAGCGTCCGACCGCGCGAAAGGGGCCACCCTGAGAGGGAGTCTGGACTGGGGCTGGAGCGGGCTGGGTGGGAGCGTCGGCCGTCGTGGTTTGTGGCGGGCCGGCAACCGCAGGATTGTAGGCGATGGTGGCCGCGACCTGCGAGTGAGTTTCGCCGAGCTTGTCTGACGGCAGGGCCGGCGCGGGGGCCAGGCCTTCACTCTGCGCGGCAGGGAAGGGGTTGGCTGCGGCGGCCTGCTGCGGGGTTACATGCGCGTCGTTGCCGTGCAGGATTGCCTCGGCGAGCGGGACCGCACGGGGTGCGTCGGAGTCGTTTGGTGGGCAGCCGCATGGGGTGGTTTCGCGGTCGACGACGGCCTTCAGGCTGCCGTGCTCGAAGAGGACGTGCTGGTTGGGGCGGACCTGGTAGCTGGCCTCGCCGAAGGTGTCGCGCAGGAGCAGGGTGGGGGCTTTGTGGCCGCGGTTTTCGATGCAGGTATCGCCATTGGAAGAGACGCGCATATGCAGGTCAAGCTGGCCGCCGGCCGCGGTGGTGATACGCAGGTCGGGGGTCAGGATGGCGTCGTTTGCGGTGGCTTTGGTGCGTATTTCCAGCGCTCCGCGGTCCAGCCCGAGCAGCAGCGTATCCGCCGAACCGGCCAGGTGCAACGAGCTGGTGCGACACAGCAGCAGCCCACCGCCGCGCGTCAGTGAGACGGGTGCGTTGCGGTCTCCTGCGACGATGCTGGAGCTGGCCGGAAGGGTGTAGCGGGCCTGAACGGACTCAAGCATGTGGCCGGGCACACTGACGGTGGCATCTGCCGTGGCGACGCTGCCAAGGGACTGCGCGCCGGCGGTGGTCGCCAGAGCGAGCGTGAAGAGGACGGCTTGGGAGATGCGGTCCATGTAGGTCGTTTGCGCCTTGGGAGTTCCGGTTGAGCCCTGGACTTCAGTTCACAGCTTCAGCTTGTGGCCCAGGCGCATTACATCTTCAGAAAGTTTTCGATCAGCGTTTTTCCGTGGGTCGTCAACACAGATTCAGGGTGGAACTGGACGCCCTCAATGGGTAGCTCGCGGTGCCGCAATGCCATAATAATTTCGCCATCCTGCGTGCGTGCCGAGACTTCCAGCTCTGATGGCAGCGCTTCCTGCGCCACAATCAGCGAGTGGTACCGTGTGCAAGTCATGGCGGACGGGATGCCGGTAAAAATGGTTTTGCCGTCGTGATCGACCTGGCTGGTCTTGCCGTGCATCAACTTTTGCGCCCGCACTACAGAGCCCCCAAACGCCGCGCCAATGGCCTGATGACCAAGGCAGACGCCCAGGATCGGCACGCGCTTGCCGCCGTTGCGCTGCGATGCCGCAAAGTGTTGCAGCAGTTCAATCGAGATGCCCGCTTCCTGCGGAGTACACGGCCCGGGCGAGATCAGGATGCGGTCCGGGTTCAGGGCTTCCACCTGCGCGGGGGTGAGCTCGTCATTGCGGCGCACGACGATTTCCGCGCCCAGCTCGCCCATGTACTGCACCAGGTTGTAGGTGAATGAATCGTAATTGTCGAGCACGAAGACCATAGCGCTAGTTTACTCTTGCGCGGCGAGCTTGCTGCCCGCGGGTCTACTGCCGGCGAGCCAGTGGTTAAGCTCAAGCGCTGCCAGTGCTGCCAGCGGCAACGTCCACTCCAGCCACACGCGGGTCTCCGTCCAGACGCCAAACAGCATATCAAGCGGCAGGCAAAGCAGAATGCTGTACAACACCCAGCGATCGCGCCGGCTCAGCCGTGCCCGCTCCAGCCAGACGGGGATGGCAAGGTAGCCGCCAGCGCTAAAGAGCTGCGGCCAGTGGTGGGGCATCAGCACGTCATGCAGATTTTCCGCAAGGTGTGAGGCCGCCCCGCCGTTGCCTTCGCCCAGTGCATGCCGAATCCAAACCCGCTCCAAACCCCACACCAGCAGCATCAGCAACGCAACCGCCGTGCCCGCCTGGTAGCCTTTGCCGCCACGTCGCAGGCGCGCCAGCCCTACGAAGACCGGCAGCAGGAAGATGGACGTTTCACGCATCGGCAGGTCGATCAGGAAAAGCAAACCGGCGACGACCCACCAGCCCTCCATCGCGAACAGAACCGCGCAGCCGAACAACGCCGCGTGCGGTAAGTCGTAGGCGTACCAGAAGTTCTGCGTGGCCCTCATGACCAGCGTCACGCACGCAATCAGCAGAACCAGCAGGTTGGCCAGCCACCAGGGCTTGAGCGCGCGACGACGGCTCCACCAGAGCGCAGTCGCCATCATCGCGCCCAACGCTGCGATGCCAGCAACCAGGCTGGCAACTTTTTCTACTGTAAAGGGCTCCTGGTGGCGCGAGCCGATCGTCACGGTTTCAGCAAAGCGGTGGGCCAGCGTGCGGAAGGTCTGGTTGCGTGCCGCCGCGCGCAGGGCGGGCATCATCGCGACTCGGCCCTGGTACGGCATGGCCTCCGCGCCGGATGCGTACTGGTCCCAGTGGATGAAGGTCTCGTTGACCAGAAAGTCCGCACGCACGCACTGGATGGTGGCCATGGCGAGCAGGAACAGAATCAGCCAGTCGCGCCGGGAGCCACGCCAGCCTGCGCGCGCGACTTCGCCTTCCTGTGGGTGCATGTCGAAAAGGTAGCACTGGCCGCGCGCATCACGCCGGGTTTTGTTACGCGCTGAACCAAGCTGAACGCTAGGCGGATCCGGCCTGTTTGTTGCGGCTCAGCAGACGGGTCTTGCGGCTGGTCCGCGCGCGCTCGCTGGCGTGATCGATCTTCTTCCAGAAGCCGACGAAGTAATCCACCGCGGAAATGACGCTGACGCAAGTCATCCAGTAGATCGCCGTGACCGCAATCAGATGCACCGCAACGACGAAGTGCCCGCCAAACCAAAGCCAGTAGTCCCAGCGGTGCGCCAGAATCGCCGCCACGACACTGACAATCTGGATCACTGTCTTCAGCTTGCCGATTTCGCTCGCGTCGATAGTGAAGCCTTCAGAGGCCGCAATCGACCGCAGCCCGCTGACCAGAAACTCCCGCCCGATGATCAACACCGCGATCCACGGCGGCACGATCCGCGGGTTATACGCGACCAGAATGATGTACGCCGCGGTCACCATCAGCTTGTCCGCCAGCGGGTCCAGCAGCATGCCGATCGTCGTAATCTGCTTGCGCTTGCGGGCCAGGTAGCCATCCAGCCCATCCGTGATGCTGGCCGCAATAAACAGCAGCGACGCCGCTGTTTCCTGCGCGCCCGTGTTCGCCTGAAACGGCGAGTGCGGGGACAGGAACCAGATCAGCACCGGAACGCACGCGATGCGGCTGAGCGTAATAGAATTGGGCAGATTCATTGGCGTTCTGGACCAACAAAGGCCCTTGCCCGATGTTAGCACTGTGCCACAAAAATATTCGATTCCGTTGATGTAGTCGGTTGCAAGCGTCCGCGGTAAAGCGTACAAGGAGCCAGTACGAGGAAATTGATGGCAACTTTTGGTCGTCTCCGGGTCCTGTTGTGCCGCTGCGTCGGGCTGTTCTGCGCGGTGTTTTTGCTGCTTGCGACGCTGCACGCGCAGAGCTTCCTGCAGCCAGCGCTGGTCCCGACAGGCAACTGGCCGGCTGCGATCTATACCGCGGACGTCAACGGCGATGGCTACCCGGACCTGATCTATATCGATCATGGAGCGACTCCAAGTGCCTCAACGACTCACGTCCTGATTGGTGACGGTAAAGGCGGCTTCACGGCGTCAGCGACGATAGCGACGGCGGGCGACTCCATTGCCTTTTCCACACTTCCAGTTGGGGGTGGAGGAGGCTTGCAGACGATCCTCTGGGTCACGAACGACACACTGGGATTCACCATCCACCGTGCTTCTGACTGCGGTTCAGCAGGCAATTGCGTGCTTAGTAGCCGCGGCCCGCTTCTGTTTCCGTACGCAAACGCCAAAACGCCAGAGCTGCACTACCTGACCTTGGCCAAGCTGAACCCCAATCGCGGGGCCGATCAATACAGCCCCGAGCTTTTGCTGGAAGACACCGCTAATCAACTCCTCTATGACGTCATCTTCAATCCCGACGGGACCTCAGTTCTCTACTCGGCGGCCCTGCCGGATGGCGCTGGTCCGCTCAGCGTAGTGCCAGGGCTTTCGAGTGCTGCGCCGGTTACCCTTGTTGTGGAAGGTTTGGTTAACAAGACGGCTCAGGTCTTTAACAATGGACCGGCGCTTGCCCAGGCAAACCTGCCGATTCCACAACCAACAAGCCGAATTCCGAATGTTCAGTCATTACTGATCAGGGACGTAAATGGCGACGGCCGCCCAGACCTCATCGCCGAAGGTACCAACGGCCACATCGACGTCTACCCCGGCAATGGCGACGGCACTTTCGGCACGACCTCCATTGGCGGCACTGGCCCGCTCGACGGCCTGACCGGCAACGGCGGCCACCTGATCACCGTCGCCGACCTGAACCACGACGGCCAGCTCGACGCCCTGACCTCCACCCCCGCCGGCGTCTCCACCCTGCTCGGCGCGGGAACCAGCTACCTGAAGCTCGGCGGCGTGTATAACGCCGGGCCCGGCCACACCAGCTACGCGGTCGCCGACTTCAACGGCGACGGCAATCTCGATCTCGCCGTTGACTCGCCGGAAGGCATCGCCATCCTGTACGGCAACGCGGACGGCTCCTTCCAGACCTCCGTCGCATTCCCTACCGGCGCGCCTGCACTTTCCGCCGCGACAGGGGTCTTCACCGCGTCCGGCAAGCTGGACGTCGTTGCCAGCACCGCCGCCACGCAGGGCCAGCTTCTGCGCGGTGCGGGCGATGGCACGCTCGCCTACAATGGCTTTCCCGGCACCCCCGTCCCGACCACCACCAAGGCCGGGACCGCCGGCCTGTGGAGCGTAGTCAAGGCGGCAGATTTTGATAACGACGGTCACACGGACCTGCTTTTCACCGCCGATGGCAGCAACGCAAATCTGCCCGCGGTAGGCTCAGTTCCGGGCGTCTACCTGCAGCATGGCGATGGCAACGGCAACTTTGGCGACCCCATCCCGGCGGCCGCCCAGCTTCAGTTCACGTACCCCGCTTCCAGTTCCTGCAGCCCACCCTTCGATCATTTTCCCGGACAATTCTTCGGCACCAGCGTCATCGCCGACTTCAACGGCGACGGCATCCTTGACTACGCCAATCGCGACGCCGCCGCTTACCGCATCATGCGCGGCAACGACGGCACCGCCAACAACTACTACTTCCGCGAGCCCACGCTCTACTGGTCCGGAGTCGATGGCGCAGGCACGACCGTAGACTGCAACGCCCACGCACATGACCTCGTCGCGACCGCCGACTTCAACAACGATGGCGTCCCGGACCTGATCTTTCAGGGCTTCAAAGGAAGCTCAGGATCGTTGATCGAGTACGCGTCGGACCCTCAACGCGGCTTGCCTATACTGGGGGATCTGTCGGTTGATGGCTCGCTCACCACGTCCGGCCAGCTCACCGCGCCGCAGATCAACTCCGTTTTTGGCGGCGTTTCATCCACGTTCAACCAGCCTTATTTCCCCGGCGCGATGACCACCGCAGACCTCGATGGCGACGGCAACATCGACCTGCTCGTCACGTACGCCAACCTCTCCGCCGACCCCACAAACCCCAGCACCAGCACGCCCAACTACCTGTATATCTGGTACGGCTCTGGCGGCGGCAAGTTCCTCACGTCCGCCAAACACCCCGTCAATCCTGTGCGGACGCAGCTCTCGCGCAACTACTATCAAGTCGCCATTGCAGACGTGAACAACGACGGTATCCCGGACCTGATCCTGTCGGATGGCTTGATCGTCAGCTATCAACTCGGCATGGGCGATGGCACCTTCGGCCCCGAGCACCACTTGCTCGCCGGGCAGGGCATCAACACCATCGCTACTGCTTCACTGCGCGGCACCCGGGTCACGGACCTGGTCATCGCCAACGGCGGCGCGGCGCTGGCGAACCCCGTGGCCAATCATGAGTCGCTCGCCGTGGACCCGGTCGTCAACACCGGCGGCATCACCGTGCTGCTCAACGGCGTTACCCCCAAAGCCATGCAGGCCACACTGACTGCGAGCCCAGAGCCTTCCGTCTTCTTCAGCGCCTACAAAATCATCGCGGATGAGTCCTACCCCACCCCGCAGACCGGCGTCGTCACCTTCTACCAGGATGGCATGCTGCTTGGCGCAGTCCCCACGGTCGGAGGAATTGCCACGTACAGCGTGCCGGCCGGCATCGAATATCTTCCCGCCACCCACGCCCTGACCGCGTCCTTTGCGTCCGCCGGCAGCGTTGGCGCGACTCAATCGCTCACGGGCAGCCACGTCATCACGCGCGCGCCGGTGACCGTAACGCTTACCCCCACCACGCCGCTCACGGTGTACTACGGGCAGGCAATTGACGGAGTCTTCAGCGTCCAGGTCGTCGACGGCAACTACCCCGCAACCGGAAATTACACGCTTTACGATAACGGCGCGCCGGTTGCCATCTGCACCGCCATCCCGACCACGCAGGCCTGCCCCTACGGCAATCCGGTCCTGCTGGACGCCGGCTCTCACGTCTTCACCATCAACTACTTGGGCGACTCCGTAAACGCGCCCGGCACCTCGCCCAACTACACCTTCACCATCCTGCCGGATACCACATCGCTTACGCTCGCCAGCTCCAGCAACCCCGCATATCTTGGCCAGACTGTGACCTTCACCTCCGTCGCGACTGGGAACATCGTTACGCCGGTTGGTAGCGTCACGTTTACGGACGGCGCGCAGCTTAACCAGACGCGCGCTCTTGCCGCAGGCATGGCAACCCTGGGCGTCGCCGGCCTGGCCCTGGGCACGCACACCATCAATGCGAGCTATCCGGGAAACCTCGACTTCAATCCCGCGAACGCGCCGGCCATTCAGCAGCAGATCCTTGCCGATCTGACCAGCATCACGCTTGCCAGCAGTAAGAACCCCGCAATCCTGGGCGACTCCGTCACCTTTACCGCCACCGTTTCCGGAAACTACCTTGCGCCAAATGGTGCCGTCAACTTTCTGGACGCAGGCAAGGTCATCGGCGGCGGAACGGTCACGCCGGGCACCAACAATCTCAGCACCATCACCTTCACCACGTCGAGCCTTTCCGTCGGCACCCACCCCATCACCGCTGTCTACGTAGGAAACGCCAGCTTCAAGTCGGCTACCTCCGCAATCTTGAATGAAGTTATCCAGCCTGTACCTCTCGGCACGCTGCCGTCCTTTACAAAGCTCAGCAGCGACCTGAATCCTTCCGCGCCCAAACAGGTCGTCACCTTTACCGCCCAGGTGCAGGTGCCCAACGTCTTGCCGACCACCGCCACCGGTACCGTCACCTTCTTTGACGGCACCAACGCGCTCGGCACCGGCACCCTCAACAGTTTCGGCGTGGCCACCTTCCAGACGGCCGCACTCACAACCGGCACGCATCCCATCACGGCGTCTTACGCGGGCTTCGTCAGCACAACTGCTCCGGCCATTTTGCCTAGCGCCTCAGCTATCTTGAGCCAGGTCGTCACTATGGCGATCGACCCTTCCGGCAGCGGCTTTCTGATGAACATCACCCCCGGCTCGCTCACCTTGAACGTCGGCCACACCGGGATCATCACGGTCAGCATCACGGATGTCGGCGGCTTCAATCAGCCCGTCGCGCTCACCTGCGCTAACCTCGCGCCGGAGACTTCCTGCACCTTCCTGCCCTCGGCGCTGGTGCCGGCCGGCGGCGGCAACGTCACGCTGCAAGTTGCCACCAGCGCCCCACGCGATTGCAACACCAACACCCCCTACGGAGGCGTCAGCAGCAACTCAACGCCGCGTTGGCCGTTCGGCATCGCCGCAGCGACACTCTGCTTCATCGCCATACGCCGCCGACGCTTCAAGGGCCTGCTCCTGCTGGTCGCCGCCACTGCGCTCACCGGTATCTCCGGCTGCGGCCGATGCACCGATCTCGGCACGCGCCCCGGCAACTACAGCTTCCAGATCACCGCCGTAGCCCAGGGAGGCCCGGTCACCCAGACCCGCACCGTAAACGTCCCCCTGACCATGACGCTCCCGGGCAACTAGCAAAAAAAGCCACAGAGATCTGTGATCTCTATGGCTTTTCGTCGTGCAAACCGTGCTGGGTTCTACGCGTACATGCCACGCTGCTTCGTCGTATAAGCCACACGATCGATCGCCAGCATATAAGCCGCGATCCTGTTATTCACCGCGTGCGAAACCCCATACGCCACCACATCCTTGAACGACTCCGACATGATCGCATCGAGCCGCTGATTGACTTCCGTCTCCGTCCAGAAGTACCCCATGCGGTCCTGCACCCACTCAAAGTAGCTGCAGGTCACGCCGCCCGCGTTAGCCAGAATATCCGGCACAACGAAGACCTTTTTCTCTTCCAGGATGTCATCCGCGACGATCGTCGTCGGCCCGTTCGCGCCCTCGCAAAGGATCTTGCACTTCAGCAGCGCAGCGTTTTCGCTGGTGATCACGTTCTCGGTTGCCGCCGGGATCAGGATCTCGCACTCCCGCGTGATCAGCTCGTGCTTGTCGCATGGCGTCGCCTTGGCAAAGCCATTGATCGTCCCGGCCTTTGCGCGATGCTCGAGCAGCGCCGGTACGTCAATACCGTCGTTGTTGACCAGCGCGCCATCGAACTCCGTAATCCCGATGATCGTGTAGCCCTTCTTGTACAGCAGATGCGCCGCATTCGAGCCCACGTTGCCGAACCCCTGCACGATCACGCGACAGCCCTCAATCGTCATCCCAAGGTGCTTCAGCGCCTCATCGCAGCACACGGAGATGCCACGTCCCGTTGCTTCGCGGCGCCCACGCGACCCGCCCAGATTGACCGGCTTACCCGTCACCACCGCCGTCACCGTCTGCCCCATGTGCATCGAGTACGTGTCCATGATCCACGCCATTGTCTGCTCATTCGTATTCATATCCGGCGCCGGCACGTCCTTTTCAGGTCCGATAAACGGGATCAACTCCGCCGTATAGCGCCGCGTCATCCGCTCCAGCTCGCCCTGGCTCATGCTCTTGGGGTCGCAGATCACGCCACCCTTGGCGCCGCCAAACGGTATGTTCACTACCGCACATTTCCACGTCATCCAGCTCGCCAGCGCACGCACTTCATCCAGGCTCACATCCGGCGCATACCGGATTCCACCCTTGGCCGGCCCGCGCGCCATGGAGTGTTGCACCCTGTAGCCCGTAAAAACTTCAATCGACCCGTCGTCCATCTGCACCGGAATGTGCACGATGATTTCCCGCGTCGGGTACCGCAGCACCTTCCAGATGCCATCATCCAGGTTCAACTTCTTTGCAGCCAGGTCAAAGCGATACGCCTGCGCTTCCCACGGGTTTTTTTCCTGCTCCAGCGTAATGTGCTGCGCCGGGTTAATTGTTGCAGTTGCCATGTTTCTTTCTCGTTTCTCTAGTGCTGGAATCAGCGATTCTCCGGCCATATCGTGTCACCTCCTTCTTGGACTGTACCAAGATAGGAAGGGTTCAATTTCGCTAAAACCGGCCCCGGACCGGATCCACGGGACTGGCCAAACTCTGCGGAGTATAGGCCCACAAAACTACAATCCGCAATGATCTAGATGCCTGATCGGTACCCTTTCGGTTGTCATTCCTTAGCGCAGCGAAGGAATCTGCGTTTGCAGTTGTTCCTGTCAGTTTGACAAGCCCCAACCCATCCCAGGATTCCTCCTCCGTTCAGGATTTACCATCGATTCATACCGATGATGTCGACCAGCCAAAATACGCATCCAGCAACGCCCGCCGAACCCGCTTTTGACGCCCTCACCCGCGTCCATTCCTTGATCCCCGTTTACCGCACCATCACGGCCGATCTTGAAACCCCCGTCTCCGCCTTCCTGCGCCTGGCGGAAAACGCGCCGGAAGCCTTCCTGCTCGAAAGTGTAGAGGGCGGCGAGCACGTCGGGCGATACACCTTTATGGGCATCGCCCCGTACCGAAAGATCACCGCGCACGGCACGCAAATCACCGAGGGTGACGCGACCCACAAAGGCGATATCTTCGACGAACTCAAGCGCGCCCTGGCCGGCCACACGCCCGCGCGCCTGCCCGGCCTGCCACCGTTCACCGCCGGCGCCGTCGGCTTCTTTTCCTATGACGTCGTCCGCCTCATCGAGCAGCTCCCCACGCTCGCCGCCGACGAACTCGGCGTCCCCGACGCATGCCTGATGTTCTTCGATCAGGTCATCGCCTTCGACCACGTCAAGAAGGAAATGCTGTTGATCGCCACGGTCGACCTGCAGCGCGGCGGCACCTACGCCAGCGCGCTGACCCGCCTGGACCATCTAGAGCACCTCCTTGAGGCCGCCCTCCCCGCCTCCGCCCGCGCGCCCAAACCATCGCCCGTCCCGCTCGAGCTCATCCCCCGCACCTCCAAGCCGGACTTCCTCGCCGCAGTGGCCAAAGCCAAGGACTACATCGCTTCGGGCGACGTCTTCCAGTGCGTCCTCTCGCAGCGTTTCGACTGCACCCCCAACGTCCCGGCCTTTGATGTCTACCGCGCCCTGCGCATCGTCAACCCGTCTCCGTACATGTTTTTCGTCCGCTTCGGCATGGCCGGCCAGTCGGCCCACATTGTAGGCTCGTCGCCCGAACTGCTGGTGCGCTGCCACAACCGCACAGTCGAGTACCGACCCATCGCCGGCACCCGCAAGCGCTCCGCCGACGAGGTCGAAGACCGCGCCCTCGAAGCCGATTTACGCGCCGACGAAAAGGAAGTAGCCGAGCACATCATGCTCGTCGATCTCGGCCGCAACGACGTAGGCCGCGTAAGCGAATTCGGCACTGTCCGGGTCAAGGACCTCATGTTTGTAGAGCGCTACAGCCACGTCATGCACCTCGTCTCGTCCATCGAAGGAGAGCTCAAGCAAGGCCTCGAAGCCATCGACGCCTTCAAAGCCTGCTTCCCCGCCGGCACCCTCTCCGGAGCCCCCAAAATCCGCGCCATGGAGATCATTGAAGAGCTTGAACCCGCCCGCCGCGGCGTATACGGCGGCAGCATCTTCTACGCCGATTTCAGCGGCAATCTCGATAGCTGCATCGCCATCCGCACTCTCTTCCTGCACGGAGAGCAAGGCCACATTCAGGCTGGCGCCGGTATCGTCGCCGACTCTGTCCCAGAGCTCGAATTCGCCGAATGCGGCAACAAAGCCGCAGCCGTAGTCCGCGCCATCGAACGCGCCCGAGGCCTCTAGCGGCCCTCCTGATTCCCAGCAGCAACGCTGCCTTTAAGTGAAGCGACGCTTACATCTGAGCGGCCCCTTTGGTGTCATCCCTGGAGGGGATCTGCTTTCTCTTCGAAGTGGCAACAGCACTTCGGCCGACAGCCCCGTCGCCTTTGCCTGCTGAAGGGCATGGCTTCAGCCGTGCCACAAATCAGAAGAGAGAAGCGCGGCTTTAGCCGCTGAGGTAAGTCTGCATCCACGCACCACTTAGATCCAACCCTTACCCCAGCGGCAAAAGCCGGGCGTATGAAACTCGGCCTCTCACCGACAGCTCTAAAATAACGCCCCATCCTCTTTGCACTTTCGCCCTCTATCCGGCAAACTCAAACGACACACCCACCAGCCGGAGCCCATCATGAAGTTCGCCGGCCCAATCATCTCGCTTTTCCTCCTCGGCACCTTCGGCTGTAGCAAATCCTCCACCCCAGTCACAACGTCGACCGCCCCCACCTACACGGTCACCCTCAGCACCCTCGCGCTCAGCTTCGCGGCCATTGCCGGCACACCTGCCTCCACCCAGACGGTCACGCTCGGCAACACCGGTACCGCGTCCCTGACGCTCGGGACCCCGGCCATCACCGGCACCAACGCCAGCAACTTCACGCTGTCTTCCACCTGCGGCGCAACGCTCGCGCCGGGCGCAAACTGCATCGCCACTGTCGGCTTCGTGCCCGCGTCCGTGCAGTCCTTTTCCGCCACGCTGGCCTTCACCGATAACGCCAGCAACTCACCACAGAACGTAGCCCTCTCCGGCACCGGAACGGCCAGCACCTCCATCACCATCAGCCCGAACAGCCTAACCTTCACCAGCGCCGCCTTGTCGTCCTCCGCACCGCAGTCGGTCACGCTGATGAACACCGGCGTCAATACCCTCACCGTCACCAGCATCGCGCTCGCCGGCGCCAACCCGACGCTGTTCACGCAGACCACCAACTGCGGCGCCTCGCTGGCCCCCAACACGTCCTGCACGGTAAGCGTCTATTTCAGCCCAACGGCCAAAGGCACTTTCGCCGCCACGCTGGTCTTCACTGATAGCGCCCCCGCCTCACCACAGACCGTAACGTTGAACGGCACCGGCAACTAAAGCTGGAAGCCAGCTTCTTCTGAACCTGAATCGAAAACCTTGTCATCCTGAGCGAAGTTTGGCCGCTTGATCGCCAAACTGTGAAGCGCGTTCTTCTCGCTCAGAATGACACATCTGTGACACACCCTCAACGCCCTACCCCACCAAATCCTCAGTAGCCCCCGGAATCTTCTTCAACTCCTCCGCCGATAGATTCGTATGCGCCATCGCCACCTGCGCCGGCACCGCCCGCAGCCAGTGATTGAGCGACACTTCCTCAAACGATCCCACCGCGAACATCTCCAGAAAGATCAAATCCTCCGTCCCTGTATTCTCAATGTAGTGCCCGGCCATCTTCGGCACGTACCCCACATCGTTCGCCTTGAAGTCGGTCGTCCGCGCATCTTCCTTGGCGTTGAACACCGTCATGCGCCCCTTGCCCCGGATCCAGAACTGCCACTCACTCGCATTCGGGTGCCAGTGCATTTCGCGCATGCCACCCGGCTTGATTGTCACAATCGCCGCGCAGATATTGGGTGAAGCTGGGAACAGCCGCTTGTCGACCACCTTGACCGTGCCATGCGCATTCGCCTTCGTAGGCTGCATCGCGGCGGGCCGGAAGGTGTAAGCAAGCTGCGTCTTACCCGCAAACTGACTGGCTTCCGCACGATCCGCAGCCAGCGATTGCCGCGGCACCTCTCCTGGAAAGATGTACAGCGGCTCGCCCTTCGGAAGCTTGGCAATCGCATTCGCATCCAGCCCAAAGTTCTTGGCGAGCACGTCCGGCGGCGTGTGCTTCAGCCAGTCGGAAAGCAGAAATGTTGTCTCTTCAGAAAAGCTGCCCTGGTTGAACACCAGCAAAAATTCGCAGCCGTCATCGCCAGTACCCTGGATGCTGTGCGGCGATCCGGCCGGAAACAACCAAAGATCACCCGCCGTCACATCGTCGATAAACATCGTGCCATCCGGCCCGAACAACGTCACCCGCGCGTTGCCTGTGAGCATGATCGCCCACTCATCGGCCAGGTGCCAGTGCAGCTCGCGATAGCTGCCGCGCGTCAGCCGCATGTTCACCCCGGCAAGCTCTTTTGACAGCGGCAACTCGCGCTCCGTGACCTGGTGCGTCCAGCCGCCTTCCTGCACGCGACGATGCGTCAGATCGAACGAATGCCACACCGGCCCAACGCTGCCATGATCCGTCACCGGCGGCATGTTGGAGTTGGGATTCAGCCGCACCAGTGTGTCGTTCGTCTGCCCCGGGTTGGAGCTCGAGTGATCCTGATCCGCCTTGCGCGTGTCTGTTGCGGTCTGCGCCACGGCTGTCGCAGCGCTGAAGGCAGCCGCTACGGAAGTCCCAATAAAATCTCTACGCGATGACATGCTGATGCTCTCCCGGAAGCTGTTTGCTCAAGCTCTAGGATGTAAATTCCGGCGGTGGAAATAGGCAATGTTTCCCCACATCAAACATTGTCATCCTGAGCGCAGAAAGGCACGCTTTTGTGCCTTCGACTCCGTGCGGCAGTAAACCCGCCACACTCCGCTCAGGATGACAACATGTTGCTGGATCAATCGCGAAGCTGGTCTTCGTTTGGAACAACCGCTTAATCAGCGAATCTATCGCAACGCCGCAGTCGCCTCAGCCAAAACCGGCGCCTTCGCATAAACCTTGTAAACGCTCAGCCCCTGTGTCTCATACAAGAACAACGGCTCATAGATCCGCCCCACAAGGTACTTGTCCAGATCATCCTGGTCGCTCGTTTTGACGACCAGGATATGCTCTTCCGCCGGCAGTCCGTCCTCTTTGTAGTGCACCATCGGCTGATCACGATAGAACGCCAGCCCATAGTCGATATCGCGTTTTACCTGCAGACAGGCGACTTTCTCCCGCGGCGACGCGACACGTGCAATCTCCTGTGCCAGCGGCCTCGCCGAGTAGTTCAGGTCGAGCTCATGACCATGAAAGCCGAGCAGGAAAATCAGGATCGCGCACACCGGGAGCAAGGTCACGCCGCACACGCGCTTGATCCCGTAGCGCCGGATCGTCAAGCCCACCACCAGCGCCGTCGCCATAGCCACGGCACCCGCGCCGATCAGCCACGACGCCGAAGGAATAAACGTTTCGTACTTCATGTGCTGAGGCGCCAGCACCAGCACAAAGACCAGAATCGCGCACAAAATAGCATGCGTCCAAAGCAGCGCCGGATGCAGCCCGGTGCGGCGGCTGCGGTGCAGATAGTCGCCCGTAAGAATGGTCAACGGCGGGATCGAAGGCAGAATATAGCCCGGCAGTTTGGAGCCCGAAAACGAAAAGAAAATGATCGGAAACAAAGCCCAGAGCACCAGGAATTCCGGGAACGCATCTCCCGCGCGCCCGTGACCCAGGTACTGCACGCCCTTGCCGCGGACCTTCCATTCAGCCACTGCGATCTGCACCGCATCGACCAGCGCACGCAGCGCCAGCGCGGTCCACGGCATGAGCCCAAGCACCAGCACGACAAGATAATAGAACGCCGGCTGATGGTGTTTGTACTGGTCCGTCACGAAGCGGTTGATGTTGTGGTTGAGGAAAAATTCCTTGGCAAACGTGGGGTTCTTGCGCTGGACCGCGATGTACCACGGCAGCACCATCACCAGGTACAACGTCACGCCGGGCCACCAGATTGTGCGTTTCAGCAGCGACCATTCCCTCCGTAGCGCCACGAACGTAAGCAGGATGCAGAGCGCCAGAAACGGCGCAACGGGCCCCTTGGCGAGCGTCGCCGCAGCACCAAAAAAGTAAAGGTCGAACAGCCAGAATTTCTTGCCGGTTTCATACCAGGCGTACCAGCCCAGCATTCCGATACAGAACGGTGCAGCGAGCTGCATATCGGTTGAGGCACCACGGGAAAATGCAATGATCGCCACGGCCGACGCAGTGATTAAGGCTGCATCCAGATGTCCACCGGGCCGGAAACGCCGCATATGCAGAAAAATAAGCAGGATCAAAAAGCCGGCGCCAGAGGTTGAGGGCAGCCGGGCGGACCAGTCGGAAACGCCGAACTCGCGAAAAAAACTCATCGCTCGCCAGTAGTAGAGCGCCGGTTTTTCAAGCCATGGCTTGCCGTAAAGGATTGGCGTGACAGTGCCCGATTGCAGGCATTGATAGGCGTTTTTCAGTGCTTGCGGCGAAAGAGAGTGCGGGATCAGCGTGGCGTGGAGCGCGTCGCACGCCTGGTTATGCACGTCCAGCATTTCGCGTGCGATCTGCGCGTAACGTGGCTCGTCCGCGCCCACCAGCCCGAGTTGATCGCCACCGGTGAGCGGCATCAGGCCGTAAATTAGCAGGAAGGAGCCGACCAGGACGAGCACGATCAAGTCGCGCGACTCGACGAAATTGCGGCGGCTAAAAAAGGCACTCAGGTGCCTTTGGAGCGCATGCGCGGGCCGCTCAGCTGCTCCAGCGGGTTGGGTTGGGTCGGTCACGATTTCTATAGCCGGAGCGTGATCAGGCTATCAGAGTTGGGGCGTCTGGACTGAAGTTTCGGCAGGAGTCTCCTGCGCGGCGGCGGCGCGTTTGCTTTCACGCTTGCGGGCGCGGGTGAGCAGTTCGTCCATGCGTCCGGTCATTTTTTCTGAGCGATCAATGGCAAAATTGAGCTCGGGAATGTGCCGAACGCCGAGGCGATCGCGAATTTGTGCGCGGATAAAGCCCCTGGCCTGCGTGAGCGCCAGCAGCGTCGATTCTTCTTCTTCGCGCTCGCCGTGGACCGCGACGAAGACGCGAGCGGACTTGCCGCCGGGCGCGAGCACCACTTCTGTGACGACGGACGGGAAGATGCGCGGGTCGGAAAGTTCGCCTTCGAGCATGGCGCCGATCTCTTCCGAGAAGGACTGGGCGACGCGATTGCGGTGATATTGTCGGGCGCGTGGTTCGGGCATTTGCCTTATTTTATCAGGCTTGTGCTAGTCGGCGAGGATCTCCGCGAAGGAGTCGGCGATCTCTGCTGACAGGCCTGCGGCGATGGATTGTGCGGCCTGATCGATCGTTTCAAGGTACTGCTGCAGGGTCTGCATGGAGCTGGTGATGACGGCGACTTCGATGGTGGCGGAGTTCCAGATAGTGCCTTCGGCGGCCTCGCAGACGCTGGCGTTGAAGCGGTGGCGGAGCTTTTCCTTGAGCGAGCGCACGACCTGGCGGCGGTCTTTGAGCGACTGCGCGTGGGGGATCGAAACTTCCAGGGTGAGCTTGCCGATTGGCATTTCTGGAGTTTACTCCCGCCCCCTGCTTTTAAGTCCTAAAGTCTTCAAAGGATTGGACTTAGGTCTGGACTTGAGTCTGCAAATAGTTGCACTGTTTCTGGGCAGTGGCTTTTTCTATTGGGTGCAGGGGGTTGTTTTGCTGCGTACTTTCTAGTTCAGATTGACCGTCAGTGTGGCGGTGGTGGGGGTGTTGGCGGCGGTGGCGGTCAGGGTGATGGTATGGGTGCCGGCGGGCGTATGGCCGAACGTGCCGCCGGTGGCGCAGCCGTTCAGGGCTACGCAGACAAGCAGAATCAGTAGGGGGACGAAGCGGCGGCGGCGGCGTCGTGCGAGGAGGCACAGGGGGAGCAGGAAGCCCAGCAGGAGTGGGGTCGTCGAGGCTGTCGTTGAAGCTGCGGTGCGGGCCGCGGCCAGGTGGATGTGGGCGGTGGCGGAATTGGTAAGGCTGGTGGGGGCGTCCGTGGTGCAGGTCAGGTAGGCGGCGTCAGTCGTGCATTGGCTTGCAACCGCGCCCTGAAAGCCGGAGAGCGGCGTATAGGCGGCGGTGGTGTCTGCGCCGGAGCCGATGGCGACCGAAAGCGAGGGGGTGGCGAACGCGATGGCGAGCGGCTGCGTAACGTTCAGCGTCTGGGCGGGGACGGGGGAGGCGGTGAAAACGCCCGTCGGCGTGTAGACGGCGGTGACCGTGTAGGCCCCGATTGAGGCTGGGGGCAGGATCGTGGTGGCGAGGCCGGTGGCATCGAGCGCCATGGTGGCGATGAGTGTGCTGCCGCGCAAGAAGGCGACCGAGCCGGTGGGGATGAGGGCGGGGCCGGAGGTGGCAGGTGTCGTAAAGGCGGCGCTGAGGGTGATGGGGGTGAGGGGCGGGACCTGGGTGGCGGAAAGGGTGAGCGCGCCGGTCGCGATGCGGGGGAGCACGGTGTAGGTGGTGGCGGTGTCCGAGGCGGCGGTCCCGGGATCGCCCGAGTAGCTGGCGACGAGGGGAAAGGTTCCGGCATTGGAGGTGGGGAACGACAGCGTGAGGTAGGCGGCGCCGGGGGTGGAGTTTGCCAAGGTTCCGGTGGCGAGGACGGTGGTGCCGGAGCGCAGGATGACGGATCCGGTGGGGGTCGAGGCGAGGGTCGCGATGCGGATGTTGACCGTAGCGGGGGTGCCGGCGAGCACGGTGGGCTGGGCGAGGGTGAGGCTGGTCGCGGAGGGGGCGGGCGTGATGGTAATGCTGGCGCTGCCGCTTGAGGGGTCCAGCATGGCGCTTCCGGCGAAGCTGGCGGTCAGGGTGTGGGGTCCGGGTCTCAGGGTGGCGGTCGTGAAGGTGGCCATGCCGTTGACGAGCGGACTGGTGCCCAGCAGCGAGCCGATTTCAGCGAACTGGATCAGGCCGCTGGTGGCAGTGGGCAGCAGGGCTGCGGTGAAGGTGATGGCCGTCGCGTAGGGGGCGGTGGAGGAACTGGCGGTGAGGGTGGTTCTGGTGGCGCGGCTTATCACCTGCAGGGTGAGCGCGCCGGAGCTGGAGGGCAGGGTGTTGGGGTCGCCCCCGTAGGTGGCGGTGATTTTGTAGGTGCCGGAGGGCAGGGCTGCGAGCGCGAGGCTGGCGGCTCCGGAGGCGAGCGTCGCCTGGCCGAGGGTGCCTGCGGTGAGGTCTGAGAAGAGGACGGTTCCGGTGGCGGAGGCGGTGTTCAGGGTGGCGGTCAGGGTGACGGAATCGCCTGCATTGAGCGAAGTTGCGGAGGCTGCGAGGGTGGTGATGGAGTGGTCGCGGGGGATGACCGTGACGGACTGGGCGGAGGTGGAAGCGGAGTGCGCGGGGTCCCCGGCGTAGGTGGCGGTGACGTTGTGCGGGCCGGGGGACAGGGTGCTGGTGGTCCAGGTAACGGTGCCTGTGAGCAGCGCGATTTGCACGGAAGTGTTGGCGGTCAGGTCGGTGAAAGTTACGAGGCCGGTGGCATCCGCCGGCGAGACGTGCGCAATGAAAGTGGAGGATTCGCCGAAGGGCGCGGGGGTGGAAGTAAGGCTGGTTGTGGTGGGGATGGGGTCGATGTGGGTGATGCCGGGAGAGCTGGTGGCGGGGCTGTTCCACAAGTCGCCCACGTAGCTGGCGGTAAAGCTGTGGGTTCCGGGGGCCAGGGTGCTGAGAGCGAAAGCCGCCACGCCGCCGGCTAATGCGGACTGGCCGAGAGTCTGGGTCTGGGTGGCGGCGGCCTGGCCTGTGGCCTGCGGGTTGGGGGTGTAGCTATCGATAAAGGTGACCTTACCGGTGGCGGTGGTGGGCTTGGTCTGTGCGGTAAGCGTGGTAGGCGCGCCGTAGGGTAGCGAAGTCGGCGCGCCGCTGAGCGAAAGCGTGGTGGGGTTTTCGAGGATCAGGATCCTGAGCGGGGGACTGGTTGAGCCGGCGCTATTGCTGTCTCCGGCATAGACGGCGTTCAGGGTGTGGAAGCCGGGTGCGAGAGAGGTGACGGAGAAGTTGGCCGGGGCCGTGGCGGTGGCGAGGACCTGCGTACCTTCCACCAGGGACAGGACCGCGCCGGGCGTGACGGGGAACAGCGTAGCGGTCGCGACGACCGGCTGCGCGGCGTAGAAGACGGTGACCGGCGCGCTCAGCGAGGTGACGGAGTGGCCGGCGGCAACGACGGTGACGGTGGTCGAGGCGGTGGATGGGGCGTAGGTGGCGTCGCCCGAGTAGGCGGCTGTATAGGTGTGGGTGCCAAGCGTTTTGGCCAGCGGATACTCGCGCGGGATTCCGGGAAACGTGGTCAGGTAGGGCGTGGTGGAGGTAGGCGGAAACGCGGCCTGCATGGCGTTGAGCAGGTGCTGGTGGCCAAGGATGCTGGGGTGGGCGAAGTCGTAGAACTCCGCAGGCGAGCTGCCCAGATAGTTGTGCGTGGGCACGGTGCGGATGTCGAGTCCATCGCCGGCGAGCAGGTTGACGTCTGCGAGGGCGTCCGCAGAATACTGCTGGATGGTGGCGGGCGACGCGGCGGCCTGAGCCAGGTTCTGGTTCGGTAGATCTGTGGCGAGCACGGTGGGGTGGTTGCTGGCCAGCCCGGGTGAAGGTGCGGTGGCGGCGGCGAGCAGGCCTACGGTGCCGGAGACGATATCGACGCGCAGGGTGTGGGGCCCGGGAGCTACTGGCAGACGCAGGAGAGCATATCCGGTGGAGTCCGGATTAAACTGGCTGCCGATGCGGTTGACGGGATTGGTGGTGTAGGTGGTGCCGCGGGGAACGCCGTCCAGCGTGACGGTGAAGGCGCCGGTGAGGTGATCGCCCAGCAGATACCAGAGGTAAAGCGGCCCGCCGTTAGAGGTGACGGCGAACTGCGCGGCGCCGGCGCCGGAAGAGTTGAAGAGGGTGTCTGCGGTGGGGTCATGCTGGCTTTGGCTTTGGACGGGGGGCAGGGACCAGGGGCCAGAAAGGATGGTGGCGGCGGGGTCGCCGGGGAGGACTTTGTACTCACGCGGGATGGCGAGCCAGGCCAGTGCGGCGAGGTGGCAGGCGGTGAAGTTGGGCTCGCCGTGCGGGGTGCCGAAGTTGTCCATGTCGGTGGAGCCGATCATGAGGGAGTACAGCGGGGCGGAATCCTGGGTGGGGCCGAGCTGGTTGGGGAGGATGTGGCTGGCGAGGACGTCGCAGGTGATGGCGCTTGAGACGGCGTAGTTGAGGTAGTAATTGAAGCCGGCGGCCGCGGCGAAGAGGTCTGGATAACGATTGGTCAGGTTGCTGAGGGTGAAGCCGGCGGTGATGGAATCGCCAAAGGCCTGGTAGTCCGCCAACGGGGTCCCGGGGGTCAGGGTTGGGGTGTCAAAGGGGTCGCCGTCCTGCGTCCAGGTGAGTGTGCCGGTGGCTTTGGGGGGCAGGCCCTGGGCGGCCAGGCTGATGGCGGCGGACTGGTAGACGCTAGCGGAATCTGACGTGAGCTGGAAGGGGGCCGGGGCGGCGGCGATGCTGACTGAAACGGGGTTGCTGGCGGCTGTGGCGGAAAAAGCGGTCAGGGTGTGGGGGCCTGGCGCCAGAGTTGCGATGCCCAGAACAGCCGTGCCCTGGGGACTGGCGGTGACGGCTGAAAGGGCGGTGCGGCCATCGAAAAAGACGATGATGCCGGTGGAGCCGGAGGCGGTGAGGTGGACGACGGAGTGGTACGGGGCGGCGGAGGCATCAGACGCGAGGGTGAACTGGGCGTGTGCGGCTGCGGCGGCAGCAAAAAGCACGGCGGCAAGAGCTGTCCGGAGCAAGCGTGAGGCGCGAAGAGGCATTCGAACGGGGTCTCCGTGGGCGTGCTGGGGGGGCAGATTTTTGGAAAAGGCCGTATCTTCCTATTGTGCAGTTTGGGGACCACAAGCTGGAGTGCCGGGATGAGTTAATTTTCAGAAACATGGCCCATTTTGGGGTGAGGATTGGAAGCCGCTCATGGGCGCGGACGCTCGCGTAAACTGTGGGTATGTTGCGGACGTTGAGCTTACTGCTGGTGTATGCGTTGCTGGGGGTGCCGGCGGGGCTGGTGGGGATTCCGTGGACGTTGCTGCGCGGAAATATCGCGTGGTTGTACCGGGTGGGGATGGGGGTTTGCGCGCTGGGGCTGCGGGTTGCCGGGGTGCAGGTGGTGCTGGAAGGGCTCGAAAATGTGCCGGCTGGGCGGAGCTGCATCTTCATGGCGAATCATGTCAGCAACCTGGATCCGCCAGTCATTATGCCAATTATCCCGGGGCAAACGAGCGTGCTGCTGAAGCGTGAGCTGATGCAGATTCCGGTGCTGGGGACAGCGATGCGGATGGCGAAATTCGTTCCGGTGGCGCGGGGATCTCGCAAGGATGAGGCGCAGGCGAGCGTGCTGGCGGCGGCCGCGGCGCTGAACGCAGGGCTGCACATGGTTGTGTTTCCAGAAGGGACGCGGGCGGCGGATGGGCGCCTGGCAGGCTTCAAGAAGGGGCCGTTTTTTCTGGCGATGGAGACCGGTGCGACGATTATCCCGGTCGCCATTTCCGGCACGCAGACCATGCTGCCCAAAGGGGAATGGAAGATCAGGCGCGGGGTGGCGCGGGTGCAGATGCTGCCGGCGGTAGAGCCCGCGGGGTATCAGAATCGTGAGGAATTGCTTAGGGCGGTGAGGGAAAGGATTGCGGCGGCGCTGCCGGTGGAGATGCGGCCTCTTTGATTTTGCTGGCTTTCTGCGAGAGCTAAAGCAGATCCCCTTCGGAGATGACAACCAAAGGGGGTGGGTTGTGAGGCGTTCGTTCCCACTCATAGCAGATGCGCAATGGATGGGGCACCCAGCGTTTTAGAGGATGCTGACGGTGGCTAGTGAGCGGGCTTGGCCGGGGTGAGGGGGAGGTTCAGGTCGGCCTGGTCGGTCTGGACTTTCAGAGGGGCCTCGTAGGGCTGGTACTGCTTCAGGACGGTTTCCTTGTATCTTGCGGTGCCGAAACTGCCGGCGGGGTAGGGGATTTCCTCGCGGGTAATGTCTCGCGCTTCCTTGACGTGGACGGTGTAGTCCCCTTCCGGGACGTACTCAAAATGGTAGATGGGGTCGTCAACCTGGACTTTTGAGGCGGTGAAGGGCTCGGTTTCGTCGAGTTCGGTGAGGGCGACCTTGCCGTCGTTGATGACGTGGCCGGTGCGCGCGTCGACCAGGGCGCCGGTAATGGCGTGGATTTTGGAGGCGGGGATGGTGATGTCGGCGTTGATGCTTTCGCCGCCCTCGATCCTGACGATTTTCGCGTCTTTCTGGTGGAAGGTGTCGCCGTAGTAGATGCTGAGGCCGCCGAGATTGCTGTTGTAGCTACCGTGCCCGCCGCCAAAGACGCCGGTGGTGTGGCGGTCCTGGACGTCGAGCTCTGTGGAGACGCGATACTCGCCGGTGGGGACGCCGCTGGCGCGGAAGCGGCCCTGGTCGTCGGGGCCGTCGGCGTCGAGCGCGACGTCGACGAACTTGGTGCCTTCCTTGCGCTCGAATTTCAGGTAGAGGCCGGCGGCGGGGGAGCCATCGTCAAAGCGGATGCTGCCGCTGATGCTGGCGGCGCGGTTCAGCGCGATGGTGATCGTTGAATTGGCGTTTGGGCCAACGGTAAGGGTGGGGATTACTTTGGCGATTGCCTCCAGCAGCGCCGGCGTGGGCTTGTTGATCTGCTCCTGCGTGAATTGCGCGGCGGGCGACAGGTAGCCGGGGTTCTGCACGACGACGTAGTAGCGGCCGGCTTGACGTTGGGGACCTGGAAGGTGCCGTCGAGGTGCGTGCGGGTAAGCGAGATCATCGCCGGGGTTTCTGGCTTGGCGGACTTTGGCGGGGGGACCTCCCCCGGTGCGGGGACCTCGCGGACCGGCTCCAACGCGACCGTGGCGTAGTGGGCGGGGAGGTTGGTGTCCGTGCAGGTGACAGTTCCGGAAACGCTGCCGTTGCTGCCGCGCTGAGCGACGCACAGGGTAGGGGCCACGCAGGCGAGCGCTACTTGGAGGATCCGCATGTGTGAAAGCTTCTCACGGAGTTGCGCGATTTGCCAGCGAGGGTTTGGGGGGCCAGGCAGAAAAGCAGGTCCTTCGACTGCGAATCGCACGATGAAGCTGTGGCGAGTCTCCGCTCAGGATGACAATTTGGTGGCGGCTTGCGAGAGGAGAGCTAGTGCGAAGGGTCCTTGACGATCGCGTTGAAGCCGTCGGCCTGGATGCGCTGGCGCATGGCGTCCGCGTCCTTGCGGGTGGCGAAGGGGCCCACCTGGACGTGCAGAAGCTGGTCGGCTGGCTCATGCCGGATGGAGACTGCGTAACCCTTGCGCTTGAGCGACGTGGCGACGGAGTCCGCGTCTTCCTGGTGAGCGGCGGAAATCGCGGCGATCTGGACCATCAAGGCGCCGGCTGGCGGGGGAGTGGCGGGGGTCGCGATGGCGGGCCGGGCTGTTGGCGCGGCGACTGGAGGTGCGGTCGCGCGGACAGGCAGGGCTACGGCTGCGGGGATCGACTCGGCTTCCGCAGTGGTCTCGGCAGCGGGGCGGCTGGCGGCGCGGGGAAGCGGCTGCGGCGGAAGCGAAGTCAGCGGAACGGTCACGCTGGCCGGAGCGGGGGTAGCTTTGGCGAGGTCGGATGCGGTCTTGCCGGAGGGCGGCTTGAACCCGTTAAAGGTGGCGTTGGGGTCAGCCTGCGCCCCGGCGATGGCGGACTGGGTGTGCTTGGCGCCGATCGAATAACCGAAACCGAACATGAGCGCGCCAAAGACGGCAAGGGCGAAGAAGATCCCCAGGATGACCGTGATCCCCAGGGTAATCTCGCGGTCCTGACCCCGGCCTGCACGGCCGTGATGATGGTCCTGGATGTCGTCGTCGTTGTCGTCGAGCAGGCTGTTCACTTGCGGAGTTTATCTCGGATGGCAGGGGTGGGGCTGGGAAATCTCGCGGGTGAGCCTTGGATGGTTACCCGGGTCCAGGTGCGAAAGATGATGGGGATAAGGCGGATAAAGACGATAAGAGCGGCTTCTTTCGGCGAGACGAGGCTCTAAAAGTTTCCTTTTTACCCGTTTTTATTCGCCTTATTCCCTTATGCTTTTGTTTTTAGAAGCGCACGTAGAAGCCGAAGGCGGGCTCTGTTGCGAGGGCGTGTTTATAGATACGCCAGTAATTCTGCTGATAGTCCGGGGCGTTCTCAATGGACTGGCGGAAGGTGGCGCGCAGGCCGAAGTGATCGTTGTAGATAGGGTAGTCGCCGCCAACGGAGTAGTAGTAGGTGGCGCGGGCCTGGGGGTCGTTGCCCTGGCCGCCGCCCTTGGTGGGACGGAACGCGGTAACGCCGGCTCCGATGGACGCGAACGGCGTGATGCCCGCGTAGGTGTGGCGCGCGTGGGCGAGATAGCCGAACGTGTACTCGGTGGCGGTGGACTGCACGCCGAGATTGAAGCTGGCCACGCCGCCGGGGGTGGTGGAGGTGTTGGTGACGGTGTAGTTATCCGTATAGCGCGCGTAGCCGTAGTTGTACTCAAGCCCAATGTAGGGCGAGTGCGTGTATCGTAGCGTAACGAGCGCGCCCAAGGTGTTCGAGGGCTTGAGCGTGACGGCCTGGTTCAGATAATTGTTGCCGTTGACCTGGGTGGTGAACTCGCCCTTGCCGCTGATGCCGAGATCGACGTGAGCCAGTTGACGCTCAAGAAAATTGGGCGGGGTGGGCGGGGCCTGAGCGATCGCGACGGAGACGGAAGAGAAGAGAGCGCCGACGGTAAGGATGCGGCGGATGGCGGACTTGGTCAAGAACAGACTCCGTGGTGCGTGATTGGCCGGGGGATCCCGGGGGGCTTGATTGTTGCCAAAGCGAAAAGCAGATCCCCTTTGGGGACGACAACCAAAAGGGCGAAACCGGAACACGGTGCAGGTACTAGTCTATCGCGCTGGTGCTGGTTTGGGCTGGATGGCTTTGTTGCGACGTGCGAGCAGGGCGATGCGGCCGAGTTTCAGGGTGACGACGGTGAAGGCTGTCGCCGTGACGAGGGCTATAGCTGGATGGACGCGGTGGGGGGCATTTGGTACGTCGGCCAGGTGAAAAAGAGCGTAGCAAAGGCCGATTGTGCCGAGCGTGGCGAGTACATTGTTGGTCAGTCCAACCAGGATGCAAAGCAGGCAAAAGATCGTCAGGTGGAAAGCGAATGGCTGGATGGGAGTGTGGATCAGGCCCCACATCGCCAGGCACAGGGCAAGCGTGCCGAGCGCTGCGGGCACAACTTTACCCGGAATGTTGAAGTCCAGGTACAGCAGGAAGAGGCCGAGGAGGAAGAGCGGCAGGGAAAGGTTGGGGTTGACGAGGTGGGGGAGGAGGTTCATGGGGTTTGAGGAAGCGAGTTCTTCGAGTCAAGTCTGTCTATGGTCAGGCAAGTACGGGGAAGCAGATCCCCCTTCGGGATGACAATCAAGGTGCGCGGTGGCAGCTACTGGATGTTCTGGCCTCGGCTGCGCAGGGCCTGACGCATGCCATTGGCGGCGGAGTTGGTAGGCTCCAGGTGCAGAGCGGATTGCACGTCCTGCGCGCTAGCCGGCAGGTTGTTGGCCTGCAGGTCAAGCCGCGCGAGAATCAGGTAGGCGTCTACCGTGGGACGCAGGCGCAGGCTGGCGTTGGCTTCGTTGCGAGCCTGGAGCAAGTCGCCGGATTGCTCGCGGACCTGGGCCAGCCCGGCGTGGGCGCTGGGTGAGCCGGAGTCAGCGGCGATGGCTGCCTGAAACTCCTGCTCGGCTTCCGGCAGCAGGCCCTGGGCGAGGTAGTCGCGGCCGGCCTGAGCGTATTCCGCGGCTTGTTTATCTGGCGGCAGCGTGGCGACGCGGAGGGCACGAAGCTGGTCAACCTGGTAGGCCGCCTGGCGGAAGCTGGCTTCAGAGTAGGTGCGGCGAAGGCGCGTGGTGGGCTCGAAACCGGTGTTTGAGGTCGACTGACCGGCGGCGATCAAGGCCTTGAGCTGCGTGGCTTCGTTGTCGGCGGCTTTAAGCTTCAGGGCGGCGTCGACTTCCTTTTGCGCGGCGGGGAAGTCGCCCTTGCGCCAACTGGCGACGGCGAGATTGTAGTGGTAATCGGGGTCATTCGGGTCTGCGACGGAGGCCCGGACGAAGAGCGGCGTTGCATCCTTGCCCTGGCGCGACTGTGCTACGGCCTGATCATTGACCACTTCCGGCAGCGGCAGGCGCGCGGCGACGAAGGCAAAGGCGGACTCGGCTTCCGCGTACTTGGCTGCGTTGAAGCGGGCGAGTCCAAGGTAGAAGCTGGCCTCTAGCGCGAGCCGGTTCGTGGGCGCAACCTTGGCGAGCACGGCGGCGGCCTGGTCGTAGTCGCGGTCCGTGTAGAGCTCTTTGCCTAGCGCGAGCTGCGCGGCTGCGTAGGTGGGGGAGGCGGCGACGGCGGACTGCAGGCGCTTGATGCGTTCGGTGGGCGTGGGGGCGTCCGTGCCGCGGATGTAGTTTTCAAAGCTGGCGAGTTGGACGCCGGCGCTGGCTGCGAGGAAGGTCTGCTCGGCGACGCGGAATTGCGGGTCGATCTGGCGGGCGACCTTCCAGGCGATCGCGTTTTCGGCGTCGAAAAGGCGGGGAAGCGCAGAAGAATCCTGCAGCGGCGCGGACAGGTGCAGGTTCTTGACGTCGAGAACCTGGGCCTGGACAGTAATGGTCTGAACGCCGCTGATGGCGGTCAGGTTATAGCTGCCTACGATGACATAGTCGGCGTCCAGAGTTTGCGCAATGCGCAGCGTAGTGGCGCGCGTGGGGCGGAAGCTGGCGGGCAGACCCAGGTGGTCGAGCGCAAACTGGCGGTCATCGCGCGTGATGGGAAGGAAGCCGGAAGAGCTCAGGCGCGCGTTCAGCGTGTCGGGAAAGGAGTCACCGATCCATGCGAGGTTGGGCTGCGCGGAGCGATTGTCAAAGGGCAGGACGAGGACGACGCGACCGTTAGGGTCCTTGGCGTCAGGCGTCTGGGCGAGCAACGGCAGGCTGGTAAGCAGGGCGAAGATGAAGGGCTTTAGCACGGTCCTATTATAGGTTGCGCCTGCGCGGCAGTAGGAAGGACCTGGGACTGACCAGGGCAGAGCATGGTCGCCAGCCGGGGCGACCATGCTGGCTCAGCAGACGCGGTTACACAGGGTCGCCGGTCGGAACTGAGTCGCTGGAGGTCATCAGGTTGCGCGCGGCAAACCCGAACACGGCGATGTAAACATAGCAAAGAACCGGGATCACAAACGCGCGCTGCAGACCGTAGTGGTCAGACAGTTTGCCTTGCAGCACAGGCAGCAGCGCGCCGCCGACGATCGAAGCGATCATCAGCGAGGAGCCTTTGCTCGTCAGTTCGCCCAGGTTCGATAGGCCGAGCGAGAAGATGTTCGGGAACATGACGGAGTTGAACAAGCCGACCGCGAGGATGGCCCACATGGCGACGTGGCCGTGGGTCAGCATGGAGGTCAGTACCAGCGCCCCGGCAATCGTCGCGGTGCAGCCGAGCACGATTCCTGTGCGAAAGCGCGTCAGGATTGCAGACCCGATCAAGCGTCCCACCATCGCGCCGCCCCAGTAGTAAATCAGGTAGGTAGCCGCCTGCTTGGCGGTGAGCGCGGCGATGTCTGGAAGCTCAAAGTAGTTGATCAGGAAGCTGCCGATCGAGACCTCTGCGCCCACGTAAACGAAGATTCCAAGCGCACCCGCAAACAGCCACGGGTGGTTCCAGATGGTGTCTGCCAGGCCGTCCTTCTGGTAATGCGCGGGGCGGAAGTCGCGTGTGTGCTGCTCCGTCCGCAGGCTGGGCAGCTTCAGAAACGCAAGCGCTGCGGCCAGCAACAGAAGCGTAATCGCGATGCCCAGATAGGGCAGTCGAACAGACGAGGCCTGCTGCGCGCGGTATGCCTGCTGCGCGGTGGCGGAAAGTGCGCGAAACTTTTCAGGTGCAAGCTCCGCTCCGCCCAGGATCAGGATCCCGCCAAAGAGCGGTCCCAGAATGGTTCCCAGCGAGTTCAAAGCCTGCGAAAAGTTGAGCCGGCTGGCTGCCGTTTTTTCAGGGCCAAGCGCGGTGACATACGGGTTCGCCGCAACCTGCAGGCAGGTCACGCCGGCGGCCAGCACCACCAGCGCCGAAAGGAAAAGACCGTACACGGCGACCGAGGCAGCAGGCAGAAACAAGAGGCATCCGGCCGCCATGACGACGAGCCCGACGATCATGGTCTGCTTGTAGCCTCGCCACTCCACCAGCTTGCCTGCGGGCAGCGCGAAGATAAAGAACGAGAAGAAGAAGGCGAGCTGAACAAAGGCAGCCTGCGTGTTGGTCAGCTCGAAGATCGATTTCAGGTGCGGGATCAGAATGTCGTTCAGAGACGTGAGCAGGCCCCACATAAAAAACAGTGCGGTGGCGATCGACATCGCGCGTAAATCGGTGGTGCTGTTCGTGTTCGGCGCGGAGCCTTTTTGGACGACCATGTTTGCCAAGATGTGCTCTTTCTAAGTCCCGGAGTGATTTTGCTTACCGGCTCCAGCGACCTGTGGCTCTGCACACGCCGCATGGTTCCATGCGCCAGAGGAAGGATAATACATGATATCGTTCTCACGACGCATTCCAGACGATTCTGTAAGCTTCGCCAGGACTCGGCTGAATCAGTCTCACTATTGAAGGCCACGCACGATTGGTGCTGCACGACTAGTGATTCGCAGGTCAAAACCCCAGGAGCTGTTGGCATGAAATCAGGGCAAATTCTTTTCGCATTCGCTACTTGCTTGATCGGGTTTCAGGCAGCATCCGCACAGGTTCGACTACCGAACGCGCTGAGCGATCACGCAGTGCTGCAGCGGCAGCGTCCCATCCATATCTGGGGTATGGCGACTCCCGGGGCGCACCTTTCGGTGGGTTTCAATAAGCAGACGGTCGCCGGGATAGCAGACCCGCTGGGCCACTGGAGCGTATACCTTGCGCCGGAGCGTGCAGGCGGGCCCTACGTGCTGACGGTCAGCGGCGATGGGCCCGTCAAGAAGGTGGAAGACCTGCTGGTCGGTGATGTCTGGCTCGCTTCCGGGCAGAGCAATATGGAAATGCCGCTGGCAGGCTTTGGGCCGGGAACGCCGGTCAAAGACGGTGACCGCGAGATTGCCGCGGCAACTCATCCCACGCTGCGTCTGCTGTTGGTAGACCACAAAACCTCGGACGTTCCGGTGCGCGATATCGTAGGCCACTGGACGGAATGTACGCCTGCGACTGCCAAGAACTTTTCTGCGGTGGCCTACTTCTTCGGACGTGAGATTGCCGAGCGCGAAAAGGTTCCGGTGGGTCTGATTGATTCCACCTGGGGCGGCACGCCGGCTGACTCGTGGGTGTCGATGAACACGCTGGGCAGCGATGCGAACCTGCTTCCCGCGTTTGCCAGCCGGGCAAACTTTGCCGATAAGCAGGGCGATCTGGACGCACAAATCGCGGCTGAAAAGGCAGAGGATGAAGTTGCCAAACGCGCGGGCAAGCCGGCACCGCAGCATGACTGGCACCCGTACGAAACGTCCTGGCTGCCGGCCGCGCTCTACAACGGAATGATCGCGCCGCTGACGCCGATGACTATCAAGGGCATGCTCTGGTACCAGGGCGAAACGAATTCCTCGCATGACCGCGCGCCGTACTACGGCAAGCTGATGGAAGCGTTGATTGGCGATTGGCGCGGACGCTTTGCGCAGGGTTTGCTGCCGTTCCTGTACGTGCAAATCTCGTCCTTTGAATCGCCCGGCGAGGACTGGGCCACGGTTCGCGATCAGCAACGCAGAACGCTCGCAGTGGCAAACACGGCCATGGCCGTCACGCTCGATATCGGCCAGGCCGACAACGTGCATCCGGCAAACAAGCAGGAGGTCGGCTCGCGCCTGGCGCTGCTCGCACGGTCAACTGTTTATGGGGAAAACGTGGCGGCGCAGGGGCCTGTATTCCGCGAGGCTACTACGGAGCTCACAGGTACCGGGGCAGAGGCGCTGCGGGTATGGTTCGATCACGGCGCTGGGCTGTCGTTCCATGGCCGCGGCGGCGATACTTTTGAGCTCGCAGGCGCCGATCATCGTTACGTCGCAGCGCAGGCTCGGATTGAAGGCGAGCAGGTGGTCGTGACGGCAACAGGCGTCGCGCACCCAAAATACGTCCGTTACGGCTGGAAGAGCGTTGTTCAGGATGTCCTGTTCAACGGTGCTGGCCTGCCCAGCTCCACCTTCAGCTCAGAGCAAAAACCGCTACACTAAAGCGGCGCGAGCAGGTTCGCAACAAGCATGCCGCGCTTGAGGAGAGTACGACCGCGATGGCCGGATCAGCACGGATGAGCGATGTGGCCAAGCTGGCCGGCGTCAGCACGATGACGGTTTCGCGCGTGCTGAATGAGAACCTGAACGTCACGGAGGGGATGCGGAAAAAAGTCTTCGCGGCCATTGAGCAACTACGCTATCAGCCGAATGAAGTGGCGCGCTCACTGCGAGAGCAGAGGTCCAGGCAGATCGGCATCATCGTCCCCTATCTTTCGGATCCCTTTTTTGCCATCTGCGCGCACGCCATCAGCACGGTCGCCAAGGAGCATAGCTATTCGGTCGTGCTTTCTACGTCGAATGAAGACCCCGCAACAGAGTTTGCTGAAGCCAGCCGCATGCTGCGGCGCAACGTGGAAGGCCTGATCCTGATCCCGGCGCATGAGGGAGAGGGTGGGTCTTTGCTGCTGAGGGATGAGTTTGAATCAACCCCGCTCGTGACGCTGGACCGTCCGGTGGAAGGAAGCCGGATCGGCAGTGTGCTGGTTGAAAATGACCGCGGCGCGCGTGTGGGCACAGAGCATCTGCTTGGGCTGGGACATAGCCGCATCGCTTACCTGGGGCTGACGAACGAGCTCTACACCATGGAAAAACGCCATAAGGGCTATACAGCGGCGATGACAGCTGCGGGCAAAAAGCCACGCGCGCTGTTCGTTTCCGGCACGCTCGAAGATACGGCAGCAGCCATCCGCGAACTGCTGGACGGCAAGAAGCCGGTGACGGCGTTGTTCTGCGCCAACAACCTGTTGACGCGTCAGGCGCTGCATAGCCTGCAGCAGCTTGGCCTGCATCCGCCCGAGGGAATCGCGCTGGTGGGCTTCGACGATTTTGAGACGGCTGACTTGATCCGTCCGGGGATCACAGTCGTTCGCCAGCCAAGTGAAGAGATCGGCAGGCTGGCTGCGGAAATGCTTTTTGAGCGGCTCGAGCTGGGTACAAAACCGCGTGCGGCCAGAACACTGGTTCTGCCGGTCGAACTGATTGTGCGCGGCTCTTGCGGAGCAGTGGTGGCTTAGCATTTGGCTCTTCATTGAAAGCTCTGTGTTCCAGAGGCAGACAGGAATGGCGACTCTTTGTTATCGTTATCGCCTGTACTTTCTGGCCTCTGGAGGATTCACATGTTCTTTGCTAAAGCAATCAATCTGCCGTTGCGCCTGGCTGTTGTAACGGCTTGCCTGGGTGGCGGCGCGCTGGCGCAAACACCAGCAGTGCAGATCGTTACCGGCACAGGCGAGCAGCCAAAAGTCGTCGAGGCCAAAGCCGCAGCAAGCGTCGATGCGGGGCTTGCGCAGACGCCGCCCATGGGCTGGAATAGCTGGAACCGCTTCGCATGCAACATCAACGAGCAACTGATTCGCGCAACGGCGGACTCCATCATGACCAGCGGAATGCGCGATGCGGGCTATGAATACGTGGTGATCGATGACTGCTGGCATGGGCAGCGGGATGCTCATGGCGATATCGAAGCGGACGCGCAGCGCTTTCCTTCCGGCATCAAGGCGCTGGCGGATTACGTGCACAGCAAGGGCCTCAAGTTCGGAATCTATTCGGACGCGGGGACTAGAACGTGCGGTGGACGTCCGGGCTCGCGCGGGTATGAGTTCCAGGATGCGGCGCAGTATGCGCGCTGGGGCGTCGACTATTTGAAATACGACTGGTGCAACACGACCACGCAAAATGCGCAGGCAAGCTACGAGATCATGCGCGCGGCGTTGAATCACACTGGGCGCCCAATCACCTTCAGCATGTGTGAGTGGGGAACCGCGAAGCCCTGGATGTGGGCGAAGGGCACCGGAAACCTGTGGCGCACGACCGGCGATATCGACGACAAGTGGGAAGGCAAGTTTGATTACAAGCTGGGCATGATGAACATCGTCGATCAGAATGAGGCGCTGTACGCCTTTGCCGGGCCTGGGCACTGGAACGATCCGGACATGCTGGAGGTTGGCAACGGCGGGCTTTCGACCGAGGAGTACCGAACGCATTTCAGCCTGTGGGCGATGATGGCGGCACCGCTGATTGCGGGCAACGATGTGGCGCACATGAGCGAGGCGACGCGTGCGATTCTGCTCGATAAGGACGTCATTGCGATCGACCAGGACAAGCTTGGCCGGCAGGGCAGGCGAGTGCGCAAGTCGGGCGATGTGGAGGTTTGGTCGAAGGAACTGGCTGATGGTGGGCGCGCTGTGCTGCTGTTCAATCGTGGCAAACAGGCGGCGGATGTGCACGTGGACTGGGATGAGGTTGGCTATCTTCCGGCGCAGACGCTTGCGGTGCGGGACCTTTGGCAGGCGAGGGAACTGGGCGCGATGAGTCGAGGGTACACGGCGAAGGCGGTGCCTTCGCACGGGGTCGTGATGCTGCGTTTGCACGGTTCGGCGACGATTGCGAGCCGCTAGGTACCCCCCCCTTTTCAGGCCTAAAGTCTTCAAAGGATTGAGGTTAAGTCTGGACTTGAAAGGCGCTGTGGCTGCACCATTTTTGGTGCAGCCACTTTTTCCGAGGGTAAGCGATGCTAGTTGATGCCCAGGTCTTTCTGGATGCTTTCGAGCGATCGGCCCTTGGTTTCCGGGTAGGCGGCAATGACTACGAAGAACTGCAGCAGCATCATGGCGGCGAAGAAGACGAAGGGCAGCGACTGTGAGCGGGCGGCGATGAGCGGGAAGGTCCCGGCAATGATCGCGTTCATGATCCAGTGCGAGGACGACCCCACGCTTTGGCCCTTGGAGCGGACGCGCGAGGGGAAGACCTCTGCAATGTAGACCCAGATCACGGACCCCTGCGAGATGGCGAAGAAGATGATGAAGAGGATGAGGAGCCAGACGAGCAAGCCCTGATGGGCGTGCGTGTAGAAGACGCCCGCGACACCACCGAGCGCGGCCGCCATGCCGAGGGCCCCGATGAGCAGCAGGGTTTTGCGTCCGAGCTTGTCGATCAGGCTCATGCCAAGCAACGTCGCCAGCAGGTTTACGAAGCCGATGCCGACCGTCTGGAGCGCTGCGGAGTTTGCGCTGAAGCCTGCCGAGGCGAAGATGTAATTCGAGTAGTAGAGGATGGCGTTGATGCCGGAGAGCTGGTTGAAAAGGCCGATGGTGACGGCGAGGAAGAGCGGCTTGTTGTAGCGGCCGTTGAACAGTGGCTCTTCTGCCGCGCCCTGGTCGAGATGGATGGAGGCGATGATTTCCTGGAGCTCTGCTTCCGAGTTGGGCGAGCCCATGAGTTCCAGGACTTCGCGCGCCTCCAGCGTCTGATTCGTCGTGACCAGCCAGCGCGAGCTGCGCGGGATGCCGTAGAGCAGGATCAGGAAGACGATTGAGGGGATGATGGCGACGCCAAATTCCCAACGCCACTGGGCGGCGCCAAGTTTGAGCAGCGTAATGATGTAGTTCGAAAAGTAAGCGAGCAGGATGCCGACTACGATGTTGATCTGGAAGAGGCCGACCATGCGTCCTCGCCACTTGGCGGGGGCCAGTTCCGCAATGTAGACGGGACCCAGCACGGAAGAACCGCCGATGCCGAGGCCGCCGATGAAGCGCGCAACGAGCAACGCATCCCAGTTCCAGGCGAAGGCGGACCCGATGGCCGAGACGGTGTAGAGGATGGCCATGATGCGCAGCGCCTCTCTGCCGCCGATGCGCTGACCCAGCACGCCTGAACCCATGGCGCCGATGACGGTGCCCGCAAGCCCGATGAAGACGGTCATGCCGAGCGTGAAGGGCGTGAGGTGGAAGATGCTGGTCAACTGCTCTGTTGTGCCGGCGATGACGGCGGTGTCGAAGCCGAAGAGCAAGCCGCCCAGGGCGCCTACGATGGTTGCTTTGATGAGGTAACGGTTCAAGGATTGGCTCCGGGGTCAGGCGGTTCTTGCGGGTGTTGTAAGGCGGTCGTTGGAGATGGGTTTGACGTTCCAGAGGCGAAGCGTTGCCGGGCCTTTGAGCGCGATGTCGATGTCAGGCGCGACGGCGGATTCATAGTAGAAGCGTTTGGTGTAGCCGACGCGCTCTGACAGGATCAGCTCGATGACTGAGCCATCGACAAAGGCATGAAGCTGGGGGATGTCACCGGGCTCTAGAGCGATGGTCTTGTCGTCGACGGTGAAGGAATGGGCCGCGGCTGAGTAGGCAATCGTCATCAGGGACAGGCTGCCGGTCGACAGGTTGCACTCAAAGTCGCTGGCTGGTTTGCCGATGCAGGAGAGTTCTCCGCAGGCCTTTTTGAGTGTACCCTGGCCCGGTTTTGCAAGAGGCAGCGAGGCTCCGCGCAGAACGCTTGATTGCGGCAGGATGCGCAGCCGGAGGGTGCCGTCGGGGTCCAGATTCATCAGACGCGGCAGGGCCATCATGCCGGACCAGCCGGCCTTGATCATCTCTGCGTCTGAGCGGCGTTCCGGGATCCAGCCCCACAGGATGCGCCGGCCCTGCGCGTCAAGCTGAGTCTTGGGCGCGTAGAAAGCGTCGAGATCGAGCAGTCCGGTTTTGCGTGCGTGGAACTTCAATTCTGCCTGGTCCAGGACGCCCGATTGCCAGAAGACTTTGCCCTGCGTGGAGTAGATCAGGACGTGGCCGCCATCGAGCGGGAAGAAGTCCGGGCACTCCCACATTTCGCCATCAGCGACAGGGTTGGAGGTGGGCTTGCCGTCCCATTCGCCGCCGGCGAGCGGGTGCAGGTAGTCCCAGGTGCGCAGGTCTTTGGAGCTGTAGAGCAGGACGCAGCCGCCCTTTTGCGGAAGCCCGGAGCCGACGGTCATGTAGTACAGGTCGCCCTGCTTCCACATGGAGGGATCTCTGAAGCCGACGACGGGCAGGTGTGGCGGAGGCGCGGGCAGGACGGGCGGGGGAAGCTTGGTCCAGCGCAGCAGGCCAGGGTCGTCTGACCAGGCGAGCAGTTGGGACTCGCGCAGGCCTTCATTGCGGATGGTTTCATGCTGCTTGTCGCGAACGACTCCGGTGTAGATGGCATACACGCGCTGGCGGTCGGCTTCCTGCACGGCGAGGCATGAGCCGGAGAAGCATCCGGCGGAATCGGGCCCGCCGGGGCTCATGGTGAAGGCCAGCGGCTGATGGGTCCAGTGCAGCATGTCCGGCGAGGTGGCGTGGTCCCAGCTCATGTTGCCCCACACGGCGGCCTGCGGGTTGTACTGAAAGAACATGTGGTATTTGCCCGCGAAGTAGATGGGGCCGTTGGGGTCGTTCATCCAATTCTGCGCCGGCAGCAGATGAAATTGCGGGCGCCTGGGGTCACGGGCAAGGCTTGAGGACTCAGCGGCCTGGGCGAACAGCGCCGGTGCGGCAAGGCCAAGGCCGGCCGCGGTGGCGGTACCAAGGAAAGTGCGGCGAGTGGTGGGCATGGTGCTCCTGTACGGGGTGAAGCGGAATTGCAACTGCCGGCCTGGAACGCAGGCCGGCATTTGCAACCAAACTACTGCTTTTAGAATGACGCTCGCAAGGCGAACTGCACGGTGCGCGGAAGGTTGACCTGGTGGGTGACCTGTCCGAAGCCGCCGCCGCCGACGCTGAGGTTAGGCTCGGCAAACTGAGCGTGGTTGAAGATATCGAAGATCTGGCTGGTGAACTTGAGCTTGACCAGATCGGTGATGTCGAAGTTCTTCTCTGCGGCGAAGTCGAAGTTGACGCCGCCCTGAGACTTGAGACCGGAGTCGACCCGGCCTTCATTGCCAAAGGAGAAGTTGCCGGGCTGGGTAAAGCATGCCGTGTTGAAGTAGGCGTTGACCCGGGCATTGCTGTGGGGACCGCCGGCAGCGTTCTTGTTGCAGCCGGCGACATAGTTGGGGCGGATGATTCCGGGTCCGAGGCCGAAGGGTGCTGTGCCTCCGCCAAAGGTGCTGAGCCCGTTAGACTGTGCGACGAGAGCGAGCGGAAGACCGCTCTTGAGGATGGTGATGCCGTTGACGCGCCAGCCGCCCAGAGCTGCGTTGGCAAAGGAGTTCAGGTGTGCGCCGTACTTTTCTCCCTTGCCGTAGGGCAGGTTGATGCCGTAGTTGATGACAACGTTGTTGGCCAGATCCTGCTCGCTGAGCGAGTATTCTGCGCCCAGGTTGTAATTATCCTGAACGACCGCGGTGCCACCCTGCCCGTCCTGGAAGGCGCTGGTGTTATCGACCGTGCTGAGCAGTTTGCTCCAGGTGTAAGCGACCTGCAGGGTGCCCTGGTGGGCGAAGCGACGGGTCGCCTGAACCTGCAGAGCGTTGTAATTGGACATACCAAAACGCGGTGCCTGCTGCAGAACGCCAAGCGGATACTGCGGATGGGGAAGCAGCAGGTAACCCTGCGCGACGGTGGGCCCGCCGATGGGTGAAGAGGCTGAAACCTGTCCGAAGAAAGGGTTGCGAACCTGGGTGAGCAGCCCGGCGCCGAGCGACTGGTATTGGTCAGGCAACTGGTTGAGGTTGAGCCCGGAAGACGTGTAAGCGGAGGCACCGATGAGGTGCGTTCCCTTGGCCCCGGCATAGGCCACGCTGACCGTGGTCTGGGGGGCGATGACGCGTTCTACAGCGACGTTGTACTGCTGGGCGTAGCCATATTTCTGGTCCGGGACGCGGGCCCATAGACCGAACCCAAGCTGCGCGTTGACGGCCGCCTGCGTGTGGCCCAGGGGCTGGTTGACGCCGGTGGGGATGGGGTTATCGACGGTGGCCAGAAGCGGCTGACCGGGAGTGTTGGTGATGTTGGTGTTGGCGCGTGCGACCTGGCTGAGCTGCGGGCCGTCCTGCGTGATTTCAGACGGCAGAAAAGAGATGCCGTAGCCGCCACGAAGGACAGTCTTATCGTCGACACGATAGGCTACGCCGACCCGGGGAGAGAAAAGTTTGTAGTGCAGGGACTCTTCCCGGCGGGGGGTGTAGGGGCCGCTGTTGACGAGCGCGAGAGTCGTGGTGAGCGGGGTAGCGGTACCGGTGACCGGGTTGTTGATCGAGGTGAGGTTGCCGACGGTTGCAGCGGCGTTGGGCAGGATGACGGTGTTGAGGTCTTTCTGCTCAGAGTAGGCGCCGGGCTGCTCCCAGCGGAGGCCGGCGGTGAGCGTGAGTTTGCTGGTCGCCTGGAACGTGTCGTTGATGTAGAAGGCGTAGCTGTGAAGGAAAGCGTGCTGCGTGCTGATGTTGGTCGCGGTGGTGCTGGAAGGCGTGTTGAGCAGGAATGAGGCCAGGGCGTTGCCGGTGGCATCCAGCCTGGTTGTTGAGGGATCAGAGGTGAAGCTGGGGAGGGCATTCAGGCCGGCGCCAGTGCCGTTTCCGTAGCTGGTCCACAGGACGGAACGTCCGTTGCCGCCCATCTTCAGGGTGTGCCGGCCGAGGACTTTGCTGATGCTGCCGCTGATGCCGGAAACGGTGTTCTGCCAGTAAAGCTGCGACAATTGCGCGCCGATGCCGTAACCCTGAATGCTGAGGCCGGGCAGGTTGCCGACTCCGCCAAAGCTCTGCGCCTGGACGGCTGCGTAATTGGGGTTGATGGAGCCTTCATTGAAGCCGCGGGAAAGGATGTTCTGGAAGTTGTAATTTTCCAGGTAGGAGACGCGCAGGTCGCCGACAGTGGTGGAGTTGAAGAGGTGCGTGTCGCCCAGGACGCCTTCCTGGGTCAGGTTGCCGGTGGTGCCGGAGCCGGTGCTGGTGCCAAAAGGATCGCTGGCAGCGTTGTGCGGGTTCCAGTAGGTGTAACGGGCGAAGATCTGGTCCTTCTTGCCGAGGTTATAGTCCACGCGGGCGTTGTACTGGTTTTGGTAGCCGGCGATGGGGGCGCTGGCGGAGATGTTCGTCGCAAGCGGGTTGGCAGGGTTGATGGTCTGGTTGACGCGCGACTGGGCGGGGCCTTCCAGCTGCAGCAGCTTGAGAGCGGTGGCGTTGAGCTGCGCGGTCGGGATGATGTTGCCGGCGTAGGGCGCGCGCGTGACCGGGTTGTAGATGCCCTGGACGCCCGGGAGGAAGTCGGCTGAGAAGTTACCGTTGATCTCGGCAGTGGTCGGGACGCGGGCGCTGAAGGGGCTGGTGGAGGTGAGGGTTTCGCGCTCGAAAGAGAAGAAGAAGAAGAGCTTGTCCTTCAGGATCGGGCCGCCGAGCGTGGCGCCGAACTGGTTCTGGTGCAGGGGGCTTTTGCCCAGGCCGGCGTGATTGCTGAACCAGTCGTTCGCGTTGAGCGCGGTGTTGCGGAAGTACTCATAGGCGCCGCCGTGGAACTTGTTGGTGCCGGTCTTGCCGCTGATCTGAATGACGCCGCCGCCGTAACCGCCGAACTCGGGGCTGATGTTGTTGGTCGAAACGCGGAACTCCTGCACGGCGTCCTGCGTGGGGACGAGGGCGTTCACGTTGTTTTCCGGGACGTTTTGGCCCATGCCATCGTAGTAAAAGAGGCTCTGGCCGCTGAAGCCGCCGCCGATCTGGTAGTTTCCGTAGGCGATTGCCTGGGTCTGGCCGCCGGCCTGGAAGTTGCCGCTGCCGCCGTTGGCCACCGTGCTGCCCTGCGTGCCGCCGCCAGGGGTGACGCCGGGGATGAAGTTCAGCAGATTGTTGACGTTGCGGCCGTTGAGGGGGGCGTCCTCAATCTGCCGGCCTTCCACCACGCCGCCGAGCGATGCGTTTTCGGTCTGGAGCGTCTGGTTCGCGGCGCTGACGTTGACGGTTTCTGTGACTTCGCCGGTTTGCAGGGACTCGTCGACGCGTGTTGTCCCGCCGATCGTTACGTCAACCTGCTTGCTGGCTGCGGTTTTGAATCCGCTGAACGTGACCGTAACGCTGTAGGAGCCGGGGACCAGGTTGAGGAACGTGTACGTTCCGGCAGCTCCGGCGGTGGCGGCCTGGGTCGCGTTGGTGCCGTTATTTTTCAGGATCACGCTGGCACCGGGGATGTTCGCGCCGGTGGAATCGGTGACGGTTCCAACAATAGCTCCGAAGCTTGTCTGCGCCTGCACGCCGCTACCGGCGAGCATTCCTGCGACCGCCGAGGCTGACAGGACTGCGTTTCGCATGGCTAGAATCTTGCTGATTTTGTTTTGCATTGATGACTTCCTCCGAAATGACTGCGGAGCAAGTTGTAAGGTTTGCTGACTAGCACTGTCAAGCAATTTGACCAGTTCAATAGAACAAAGTTGCATAGTCCATTTCCGGAGCCTTACTGCGTGCGCTACGGAGTCGCTGGAGGCGCGCCGCAGGACCGTCGCACGACCAGCCGGCCGTTCAGCAGGATGGTGCGGGGTGGGAGTTCCGGATTGCTGACGCGGTCCAGCATGGCGGCCATGGCGGAGGCGCCGATGTCGCTGCAAGGCTGGTGGATGGTGGTCAGGGGAACGTGCAGCAGGCTGCCGTAGCTGACATCGTCAAAGCCGACGACGCGCATTTGCTCCGGTACGCGGACGCCGTGGTCGATAAGCGATTTGATCAGTTTGGCGGCGGTGTGGTCGTTGGCGCAGATGACGGCGTCGATGGAATGATGTTTGAGCAGCCGCTCGATTGTGGTCTCGTCGATGACGTCTTCCCGCAGAACCATGGCCTCTTTCAGGGTTTTGCCGTGGGCGTAAAGGGCCTCGCGGCAGCCTACGATGCGGGCCTCCACGGTTTCAACGGAGCCTTCTCTGGCGAGGAATGCGACGTTGCGCGCGCCCATGGCGAGCAGATGCTCGGTGAGCATGAAGCCCGCACGGCGGTTATCCAGGCCGACGAGATCGAGCTTGGGAAAGTGCGGAAACGGCAGCCCGCAGCGGTCCAGCAGCACCACGGGGACGCCGGCGCGCTCGCAACTAGCGAGGATCTCGCGATTGATGGCCTCGCGATTTGCGCTGAATTCGAGCGGCGCAAAGAAGACTCCGTTGACGTGCTGCGAAAGGTAGTGCTCGCACAGCTCGCGCGCCTGGTCTTCCTTGTTGTCGGCGGCGGCCATAGAGTGTCCCCACAGGAGCGAGTGCTTCCTGGCTTGCGGCGAGCGCACCATGCCGCGACAGATTGGCTCAAAGATTTCCGTCTGGCCAAGGTCCGGGATCAACAAGCCGAAGACCAGCCCTTCCGTTCCGGTCGCCTGTGCCGCGTAGGTGCCCGACCCGACGCGCCGCACGACGAGGCCTTCCTGCTGCAACTGCTGCACTGCTTTGACGACCGTCATGCGGCTGACTTTGAAGCGGCGCGCGAGTTCTGCCTCACTGGGGAGCCGGGCGCCGCCGCGGTAGACACCGGAGGCCAGGCCCTGCCGCAGGCTTTCGACGATCTGGTGATATTTAGGTTGAGCCTTGGCGCGGGGTGCGGACTGCTCGTCAAGTGGTCCTGCGACTTGCGCCATCGTTCGGTTCTCCGTTGCCCCCATCGTCTCTTATCGGGGCGGATCGTACAAGGCCACATAGTTTTTACTAGACAACTGACAGCAAAGTTGTCTATACCTATTTGTGCTGTTCAGGAGTGTTGGAAATGCTGGTCGTCAGTGTGGGAGAAGTGCTGTGGGACATCATCGAGGACCAGGCATTTCTGGGTGGAGCACCACTGAACGTCTGCGCCAATTTGCAGCGTTGCGGTGACGAGGCTTTGCTGGTTTCAGCGGTCGGCGACGACGCGCGAGGACAGGATACGCTGCGAGCCATGCAGGATCTGCACCTGTCCACGGCCTTGCTTGAAACGATTGCCGGCGGGGCGACGGGGACGGCGGTTGTGAGCAGAGACGACCGAAACGAGCCGCATTTTGTGATTCAACGCCCCGCCGCTTTTGACGCGATCGACCTTGGGTCCGCTCGTCGCAGCGAAATTGCGGCACTGGGACCGGACTGGATTTACATGGGTACGCTGCTGCAGACGGACCCAAAGCTGGAGCAGCTGGTGCAGGCGCTGCGGGAAGAGATCCCGGCGGCTCGCTGCTTTTACGATATGAATTTGCGGGAAGGGCACTGGAATCTCGCCCTGGTGGAGCGCTTGTGTCAGGGCGTGAACGTATTGAAGTTGAACGAGGTTGAGGCGGGTACGCTCTCCGCGCTCAACGGAGTCAAGGACCTCAATTTGGAAGAATTTTGCCGTGGGTGGGCGCAGCGATTTGGCATTGAGGTGATCTGCATCACGCTCGGTGCTGAGGGCTGCGGCGTTTTTTCTGGCGGCGTCTTCGAGCAGTTCCGCGGGCGGCCGGTGACAGTGAGCGACACGGTTGGCGCCGGCGATGCGTTCACTGCGGCATTCCTGCATGGCTACCAGCAGGGCTGGCCGATTGCGCGATGTGCGAGCCTCGCCAATTCACTTGGTGCGCTGGTTGCGAGCAGGCGCGGAGCCACACCGGCCTGGACGCTAGCGGAGTTGCAGGCGGATGCAGCGACCCGGTAGGCGGTGACCTAAGGCATCCGCGTGAGTACGATCGCAGTGCTGTCGTAGTCGCCGGCAAGCGCGAAAGTCAGCCCTTGCCCCATCAACACGGCGCCTGATAGCTCGCGCTCGCCCTGGTAACGGTCGTTATCGAGCGGCGTTACAAGGTAGCGCGCAAGCGGGTCAAGACCATGCAGAAGCACAGGCGGCTGCTGCAGGCCATACTGCTGCGAGTGCAAATAAGCCAGCACGACCGCCTGCGAGCCATCCTGTGCGACATACTCGACCTGGCTGCGCTCGCTTTTTTCAGGCGCCTGCAGGCGATATAGCTTGCCGTGCTGCACGGTCGTTCTGATGGTCTTGTAGAAGGCGGTAAGCCGGGTGGCCTGCGCCATGTCCTCCGCTGTCCACTTGCTCAGGTTGCTGCCGATGCCGAGCGCTCCCTGCATGGCGGACAGGAAACGGAACTGCAGTGGAACCACGCGCTTGTTCAGGAAGTTCGGAACGTCCGTGACCCAGGCGGCCATCATCTGCGGGGCGTAGGCGTGCGTAAAGCCGTCCTGGATGGAGAGGCGATCGAGCGCATCTGTGTTGTCCGAAGGCCACACTTCGTCGGTGTAGCGCAGGATGCCGAGGTCAACTCTGCCGCCGCCTCCTGAACAGGATTCGATCTCGAGCCTGGGGTGTTTAGCTCGCAGTCTGGCCAGGATGTCATACAGATTATCGACATAGCGGACGTAAATTTCCTTCTGCAGATCAGGGTTGTTGCCGGCCTGCGCCCAGCCTGGCTCCGACCAGTTGCGGTTGTAATCCCACTTCAGGAAGGCGATATCGTTTTCCGTGACCAGCTTGTCCAGAAAAGCAAGGACGTAGGCTTTTACCTCTGGCATCGCCAGGTTCAGCACCAGTTGGTTGCGTGCTTCCGTGCGTGCGCGATTGGGAAAGTGCATCGCCCAGTCCGGGTGTGCGCGGTAGAGATCGCTATCGGGGTTGACCATTTCCGGCTCAACCCAGAGCCCAAAATCCATACCCAGGCCATGGACATGATCGATCAGCGGCTTGAGCCCGTTGGGGAACTTTGCCTTGTTGACGTACCAGTCGCCAAGCCCGGCGTGGTCGCTGTTGCGCTGGCCAAACCAGCCGTCATCGACGACGAAACGTTCCACACCGACCTGCGCTGCCTTATCCGCGAGCAGCATCTGTCCGGGCTGGTTGACGGCGAATTCTGTCGCCTCCCAGGAGTTGTAAATCACGGGCCGGGGCTTGGGATCCGGGTGCGTGGGCAGGATTTCCGCAAGCTGGAAGCTGTGCAGAATGCGCGAGGCCTCGCCCTGCCCGTGCTGGGTGTAGCCGGCGTAAAATCTGGGCGTGTCGAGCCCCTGGCCAGGTTGGAGCACATAGCCAAAGTCGAACGGGTTGTAGCCGGCCGTGACGCGGACATGGTCGAGCGCGGTGTGCTCCACATTCATGCGCCAGCTGCCGCTCCAGCCCAGCTCGCCGAACCAGACTGGCCCGGCTTCCTCCGTTGTTTTGCCGCTCTGGCCCAGGGCGAACCATGGATTTGCCTGGTGGCCGGTGCTGCCTCGCCGGCTTTCCAGCACCTGCGACCCGACCAGCAAGGGCGCGGTGTGAAGTTGCCATTCCGCGGCCCACTGCCCGGTGAGCCAGCTCAGGTCATACTCGCGGCCGGCGGGCAGGTTCCACACCGCTGAGGCAGCCTGCTCTACCTTGAAGGGCTCTTTGCCGACATTTTCAACGCGCGACCAACGCGCTAGAACACCCTGGGCGAAGACTTTGTAGTAAAGATGGACGCGCAGCGGTTGCACGCTATCGCGCAGCACGATCTCGAGTTGCGACCCGTCAACCCTGGCTGAATCGTAGACGAGGACAAGGGTGCGATCGCCGTTGGGCGAGTCCAGTTTGAGGGCGGGCTCAGTGAACAGGCCCTGGCCCCACGCGGGATACTCGAGCTCGGTCGTGGTGACGGGTGGATCAAACGAGGCTCGCTCAGGGGCGCTGTGAGCTTTGGGCAGAGTCGCGTTGGCGGGCAGGGACGGGCCCCAGTACAGGCTCTGCAGCATCTGCTGATCGTTGATGCCGATGACGTAGGTGCTCTCCCCGGCGTTCAGGTACCACTGCTGGCGGGCGGCCTCCACGCGGATGCTGCTCTGTGAGTGGAGTGCGGGTGCAAGCGACAGGGCGGCCAGGACAATCAACGTTTTGCGCAGATGCATGCGTGCAACCTCTTCTCAGATTCGATCTGCCCACTTTAGCGCTATGAGAGCGCAATCATCAAGCGAGACGAGTGGAATAGAGACCTGACGAGCCGGTTTGGGGCATCTATCCTGTTACGTATTTTGCGCTTCTAAGAACGGAACAACAGGTAATGATCGCTCCTGCACTGGCACATGTTTTACTTCCCCTGATCGTCGGTTTGAGCATCCTGCTCATGCTGGTGCGTCCGAAGAATATTCCTGAGGTTTATTGGATTGGCGCCGGCGCGTTGCTGCTGATCATCCTGCGATTGATCCCGCTGCGGCTGGCCGGCAAGGCAGTCGTTGAGGGCGTGGATGTTTACCTTTTCCTGATCGGCATGATGCTGCTTTCAGCGCTGGCGAAGGCGCACGGGGTCTTTGACTGGGTGTCGTCGGTTGCGGTGCGCGGTGCAGATGGATCGATCGTAAGGCTGTTTACGCTGGTGTATGGCGTGGGGACGCTGACGACGATTTTCATGTCGAACGACGCGACGGCCGTGGTGCTTACGCCGGCAATCCTGACCGCGGTCCGCAAAGCCAAAGTGGAACCGCTGCCGCATCTTTTTGCTTGTGCGCTGATCGCAAACGCGGCTTCATTTATGCTGCCGATCTCAAATCCGGCGAACCTGGTGGTGTTTCACGATGGCATGCCTGCGCTGGGCAGATGGCTTGTGTCATTTGGGGTGCCGTCTGTCTTATCGATCGTTGCGACTTACCTGGTGATCCGCGTCGTGTTTCGCGACGATCTGCAGGGCGTGGTCAAGGAAGAGGTAAAAGCGGAGCCGCTCATGGCAAACGGGAAGCTGGTGCTGGCGGGGCTGGGGTGCATGATTGCGGTGCTGCTGGTGGCCTCGGCGATGAACAAGGATCTTGGTTTACCTACGTGCATTGCCGCTCTGGTGGTGACTGCGATTGTGTCCGGGAAGGCCGGGAGCAACCCGCTTACGCTGACTAGAGAGATCAGCTGGGGCACGATTGCGCTGGTGGCTGGACTGTTTGTGATGGTCGACGCGGTTGAGAGCCTGGGCACGTTGCAGTACACAGCGGCGGCGCTGCGCTGGTCGGGGACGCTGGCGCCGGCTGTAGGTGCTTTTGTAGTTGGTTCGGTCGTGGCTGTGGCGAACAATATTGTGAATAATCTGCCGCTTGGTTTGATCGCCGGTGCGACGGTTCACGCGGCGCAGACCCACGGACTGCTTGCGAATGCGGTGCTGATTGGCGTCGATCTTGGGCCAAATCTTTCGGTCACGGGTTCGTTGGCGACGATCCTTTGGTTGTTGGCGCTGCGGAAGGAAAAGATCGAAGTCAGCTTCTGGAAGTTCCTGAAGGTGGGCGCGGTTGCTATGCCTGTGGCGTTGGTCGCTGCCCTGGGCGGCGCGGTGCTGATGGACATTGTCTCAAAATAATCAAGGCTTGGACTGAGTCAAAGCTAATCGGCGACTAGCTGTTATCTGCTTGCGGGTGCGGTGAGCCGGGCTTCGTTGGAGCGGGGGAAGCGGAGGACGGCGGCCCATTCGCCGTGGTTTGCGCGCTGCCAGATGATGTCTCCGTGGAGAGCGAGGGCGGCTTCGGTGGGGGTGAGGTCGCGGTGGTAGTCGAAGTAGCGGGTGTCGTTGGATTCGCTGGCTCGGGCCAGGTTCAGGGCGCCGGTAGGGGTCCACTTGGTGGAAAAGATCAGGGCGGTATCGTAGGCGCCGGGGTTGGTGGCGGCTTTGGCGATCTGGTCGGCGGCGAAGTTGTCTATGGGAACGATTTTGATGGGGTGCGGAACGTAGCCGAGCTGGGGGTGCTCGAGCTCCGTGGTGGCGGGCCAGGCGGTAAGCACGGTGGCGTAGGGGTAGCGCTGGGTGATGATTAGCGCGGCTTGCTGGTGGAGCACGATCATGTCGCGGTAGGTGAGGTTGTCTTCCGGCGCGAAGGGGTACGGCGGGTTGACGAAGAGCGCGACGACAAAGGCGGCGGCGGTAAGGAGGGCCAGCCAAGGCCAGTGTTTGGGAAGTCGTTGGTACCAGGTGGCGATGCAGATCAGAAGGACGAGCGGGTAGAGCGGGAGGAGGTAGCGGGTGAGGAGCGCGCCGCCGAGAATGGAGAACGCGAGAGCGTTGCCGAGGATGATGACGGCGATGGTTTTGAGGGTGCCGGGTTGTAAAACCCAGGCCTCAGAGGCTAGACCCGGGGCACCTGGTGTCGTGGTGGAGCCATCTCGCTTGCCTAGAAACAGGACGGCGATGGTGCAGAGGACGGGGACGTAGAGGTTCATGTGGAACGTCAGGTGGACGATGCGGTGGTAGAGGCTTAGCAGGACTCGAAGGGGGGTGAGATTGGCGGTGGCGTTGTAGCGCAGGAACTCCGGGTTGCCGAAGATGAAGCCGGTGGCGTGGCGGTGGTAGGCGTACCAGGCGACGAGCGGGAGGATCGGGGTGAGGAGGGCTGCGAGGTAGGTGGGGCGTCGTTTTTCTGTGAAGAAGCGCAGGAGTTCCCAGGCGGCGAGGGCGATGGGGGTGACGATTGCGGTTTCTTTGGAGAGGGCCGCGAGGGAAAAGAGGATGGCGGTGAGGGTTCGGGCGGTGGCTGGGTCCGAGTTTGAGGATCCTACCCATGCCGATGAAGCCGGTATGGATGGGCCACCCGGGTTCCCGAAGTAGAAGCTTAGAGCCCAAAGGGTGAAGGCAGCGGCGAAGATGTCGGCGTGCGCGAGGGTGGATTGGGTGAACCAGATGGGGTAGATCGCGGTAAGGACTGTGACGGCGGCGGCGACGGGGGTGCCGGCCAGCGAGCGGGCCAGGCGGTAGATACCCAGGAGCGCGGCCGCGGCGATGGCGGCGATGAAGGTGCGGGTGTCTGTGATGACGAGGCCGGCCAGGTGCCACCAGCTTGCGAGCAGGAGCGAGGGGAGTGGCGGGTGGGCGTTGGTCAGGGTGCTGTGCGGGATCAGCGAGCCGGTCTGGTAGAAGTCGAGCGCAGCGGGGATATAGTAGCCGGCCTCATCCCAGAAGTAGGGCAGGCGGAGGAGGGTGTAGTGGGAAAGATAGATCGCGGTGAAGAAGAGCGGGTAGAGGATCCAGAGGGGGATGGGGCGGTCGACCGGGGCGGCGACGGAGGAGAATTTTGGGGTCTTCAATGCGGTCTCCTCCGGGGCAGATGGCTGGGCGGAAAGAGAGTGCAGGTCCCTCGACTGCGTTGCGCTCCGCTCAGAATGACAAGTTGTGGGGCGCGGCCGTGGCTAGTTGGGGATCAGGCCGAGGCTTTGCTTGTTGGTGTTGGGGATATCCTCTATGAGGATGCTGTTGGGGGAGATGCTGAGGACGCGGTATTTGCGCTGGACGATGTCGCCCTGCGCGGCGAGGAAGACGTCGTCGCCACCCAGGAGGAAGGCCTTGCGGTCGCCGGTGGCGGAGGTGCTGGTGCCGAAGAATTTCAGGTTGATGGGGGGTGGGGGAATGACGATGGGGCCGGTCTGGACTGGCGGGGTGTAGACCGGTCGGGCAATAGAGGTGGCGGCTGGAATTACCTTGACCGGCGGCGGTGGCGGCGCTTCCGAAATGCCGCTGAAGATGTTGCGGCCGGAGCCGGAGTAGATCAGCGACTCGGTATTCAGCATGGCTTCTTCGTGCAGGGTGGGGTCCAGCGCGCCGCTGGTGGTGCCAACCTTTTCCGCGGCTCCGGCGACCGCGAATCCCGGGGGGGCGGTGACTACTTTGGTCGGCACGCCGGGGGTGGTGGCGGCGCCAGTGGAGTGCGTGTTGTCGACGATGACGGGCGCTGTGGGCGGCGGCGGCGTGGCTCCGCCGAAGACGCTGGTGTACGTGTACCCGAGCGCGCCGATGGCGAGGACGCCAGCCACGCCGGCGATGATCGCTTTCTTTTTGTCTTCTGAGCCTAGCTTCATGGGGTGGCTGCTTTCGGCGTTACGGCGGGTGTGTCGTCGGTGAGGCTTTCCTTCATCAGGCGCGTTTTTTCTTCCTCGCTGAGCGGGTTACGCAGGTAGGTGGCGACGCGGATGCGCAGGTTGACCAGGCCGGTCTGTTGGCCGGTGAGTGTGACGCCGCCGATGACGAAGAAAGTCTTGTCACGCTCAAGCCCGTTGATGAATTGAACGAGCGAGCGGTACTGGCCGGTGAGGCCGGCGTCCATCTGAACCTGCGTGAGTTGCCCGGCGGATTCGCCCGTGACCTGCGACGGGGCGTACTGGACGCGGGTCAGTCGGACACCCTGTTTCTTGGCGAGCGCGCCAATCTCAGTCAGGAATTCCGAGTAGCTGACGGGAAGCCGCTCCAGGTAGAACTGGTCGGCCTGGCCGGTGGCGGAGTGCAGCTTGCTGTCCAGACCTTCGAGCGGCTGCTCCTGGATCTTGGCGGTCGTGAGTGCGGTCTGCTGGCTGGCGATGGCCTGCGCATCGTCACCCTTGGCGCGCTGGTAGGCGAACGCCATGCTGGTGAGCAGGTACAGGCAAATTACGCCGAGGACGCCAACGCCGGCCCAGTGAAAATTGAGCACGGTGAGCAGCGCCCGGGTGCGCGCGGTGACCTTCTGAACGTTGACCGTGACGGCCTGGGGGCGGGAGCTCATCGTGCACCTGCTGACGGCGCGGGCGGGAAGCGGAGGGCAGAGGCTTTGGGTTTGCGGTCGTGATGGACTTTGGGCATGATGTCCGGTGCGTCTTCTGCTTCGTCGATGGATTTGCTCTTGCTGTGTGGCTCTGGCAGCGGGTTGTAGCCGCTGAAGATTTCAAACTCTACGCCGTTGCCAAGGGGCTGCGCGGCGACTCCTTGCGGAGTGCTCGGCAGGCTGACGTTGGCGGCTCCGGGCAGGACGGTACTGGTGACGCCGAGGGTCCTGGCGCGGTCAGCGGTCAGCGCGGATTCGCCGCTCAGACGCGGGCTGATGAAGCGTTGTGAGCGCTCCAGGTTGCGGACCAATTGGATGGCGCGGTCGCGGTCGCCGGTAACGCGCAGGCGGATGTTCACGTCGCCTTCCTTGCTGATGACAGGGTCAATGGAGGTGACCTGGATGCCGGTGGGGAGGACGCGTTCCAGGTCCATCATGACGGCGGTCCAGGAGAAGGACTTGCGCGCGAAAAGGCTGTTCAGGAAGCGTGAGCGCTCCAGCACGCCGGCGTTCTGCGGCTGCTTCATGCGCGACTCGTTCTGCAGGCGCTTGGTTTGGTAGTCGGCGGTCTGGGCTTTCAGGGCGTTCATTTGGACACTGGCCAGATCGGCCTTTTTGCTCAGGCTGGCGAGCGCAAAGCCGAGGCCGATGGCGAGCAGCGCAAGCGCGACCATGATCAGGCGCAGACGCGCGAAAAGCGGGCGTAGCTCAACGAAGGGGCGTGAGGCGAGATTGACGGATATGCGCATGGGGCTAAGGGGTAGGCCTCTGAAAGCTGGGGCTGTTCGACCGCAGAGCCCTACGCTGCGCTACGGAGTGACAACAAAAATGCTTGGAGGCAAAAGTGTGATTGAGCATTAGCTTCTGAGGGCTCCTCTTACGCCGGCGAGCCAGCCGTGCGGGACCCGCGTGGAGACGGCTCCACCGGTCAGCATAACGTCCTCAACCATTTCACGGACGCGAATTTCGCCTTCGCCAAAATCGGCCTGGTGGAGTAGTTCGTCGAGCCTTTTGGCACCGATGGTGCCTGCTGCCAGGACAAGCCCGGGGGCAGATTGCAGCGTGTCTTCAAAGTAGGCGGCGGCGACTGAGACGGCCTGGGTGACTTCTCGCGCGGCGGCAGCCAGGCGCTGGTCTTCGATGACCGACGGGGTGGGGAGCGGCGGGAGCATGGCCTCGCGCGGGAGTACGGGTGCGGGGTCGTTGGCGATGTCTGCGGCGATATCTGCTTCAATCTCGACGGCGAGGCGCCTGGCTTCGGCGTCGGCTTCATGCTCGGCGATGTGAGACTCGTCGAGCACGCCGTAGCCCTTGACAGGGGCCTGCATGGCCCACTCGCCAGCGGAGTCGTCGGGGTCTACCAAAGGTAGGGCGGGGGACCAGTCTGAACCGGCGGCCAGCAGCTCCTGCGGGATTTCGAGTGGCGGGTGCTGAGGTTCGGGGGTGGGCTGTGGACGCTCGTGCAGGCCCTCCGCGGCGAGGTCTACTGTGCGATGCAGAAGTAGCACGCCGCCCTGGACTATGGCGGTCGTGATGCTGGTTTCGCCCGCGTTGACCAGGAGCGCGGCCACTTCCATTTCCGGCAGTCCAGCGCAGGCGGCGAGCGTGGAAGGTAAAACGGCGCCGGGCTCGAAGCCGGCTTCGCGCACGACAGCCTCATACTCCGCCAGCACTTCCTTGGGGATGGCGACGGCGAGCACGCGGACCAGCCCGCGCTGCGTGCTCATGACCTGGTAGCTGACGACTGCTTCGTCGGAGTCAAAAGGCAGCAGCTTTTTGAGGCGGAAGCGGACGACGGGAAGCGCCTCCGCGGCTTTGGCGGGGAGTGCGTCGAAGTCAAGCAGCAGCACGCGGACTGCGGCGTCGGGCAGCACGATGGTCGTCTGGCGCTCTTTCAGTGCAACGGCTTCCAGCGCCTTTTTGACGGCGGCAACCGTTTCCGCGCGCCGGCTGATGTTGGTCGGCTTGAGCGATGGGACGACGATGCCGACCGCGAAGAGGCTGTAGGCGGCGGCGGAAAGGAGCGCCTGCGCGTCCTCGCTGCGGGCGGCGACGACGCCTTCCGGGCGAATTTCAACGGCGAGCCGGGGGCGCGTGCCCAGAGTGGTAGGTAACAATGCCATGCTTGTCTCTAGACTACCTGCATGGGCGCAAGGTTTGCAGAGGATACGGTAATTCTATGAGATCGACGACATTTAGGATCGTGCGGACGGGGCAAGTGAAAAGGTGGTGATGTGGCGGTTGATTCAGACGCCGCTTCAGGGCTAGTCTTGGGGAACCATGATCAATCTACAGCCCAGCCGCCGCCAGTTCCTGCGTAACTCTGCCTTGTCGATTCCCGCCGTCTGGCTTGGGATGAACTCGCGCCTCTACGCGCAGGACGATGTGATCCCGGCTATGATCACGCAGCAGCGCGAGGCCGCGGCCAAGGCAGTGATCACGACCAGGAACCTGCGCGGCAACATCAGCGTGTTGATGGGTTCCGGCGGCAATATCGCCGTACTGCCGGGTAAAGATGGCGCGGTCATGGTGGATGCCGGGTACCTGACCTCACAGCCTCAGGTAAGTGCAGCGCTGGCCAAGCTGGGTGACGGCCCGGTCAAGACGCTGATCAACACTCATTGGCACTTTGACCATACCGACGGCAATCTGTGGGTGCATGACGCCGGCGCAATCATCACGGCGCACACCAATACCCGCAAGCACCTGAGCGAGCGGACTGAGATGAAGGCGTTCCAGATGGTGATTCCGCCGGCGCCGGTCGCGGCTAGGCCGACCATCGTGTTTGACGACGCGAAGACGCTGAAGCTGAACAAGGCAACAATCGAGCTGGTCCACTACGCGCCGGCGCATACGGATTCTGACATCTCAGTCCACTTTGTGGAGGCGAATGTGCTGCACTGCGGCGATACGCTGTTCAGCGAGGGCTACCCCTTTATTGACTACTCGACGGGCGGCAGCATCGACGGAATGATTGCGGCGACGAAGAAGAATATCGCCATGACGGATAAATCGACGCAGGTGATCCCTGGTCACGGGGATGTGGTCGATCAGACGAAGCTGATGGCGGTGCTGGAAATGTTGCAGGGTACGCGGGCAGCTGTGGCGGCGCTGAAGGGCCAGGGCAAGTCGCTGGAGGAGACGGTCGCGGCCAAGCCACTCGCGGCTTACGACGAGAAGTGGGGTGCCGGATTCATGAATTGCGCTGGTTTTACGGCGCTGGTTTATCAGGGCGTCTAGGCTGCTAGGGCGGGTGCCCCAGGGTTCGCTTCTGAGACTTGGGTGGGTGCCGCGGGATACTGGGCTGCAGTGAAACCCACCTCTCAACATCGAGAGGTGGGGCACCCGCTTTCTGGGTGGTGAAACGATCACATGGATGGGTGTTTGGTCCAATCACGCCAGCCGGTATAGAGCCAGAAGAGCAGGGCGACCGACCACAAAGCCAGTTGCACGTAGACCCATGGGGTCGGGACGAGATGGGCTGCATGGGCTTCCGAAATCTTTTTCAGATTGACGTAGAGGAAGAACGACGAAATGACGATCCAGACGACGGTGCGGGTGACCAGTGCGGCCGGGGTTTGGCGGGTTGCGGGCATGGCAAGTTGTCCTAGAGTTGGGGCGGTGCAGGGGGCGTGCTGGGCAGCATGCGCGCGGTGATTTCGCGCTCCAGCATATAGACGGATACTAGCGCGAGCGTTCCGCCGATGATCGCTTCCGCAAGGTAGACAACCCTGTAGATCGTTATCGTGGAAGCGACGTTCAAAGCCTGGGCGGCTGCCATGCGGGTTACAAAGAACGGCAGCACAGTAGAGAAGCCCACAACCAGAACAGGCCACGCGACCAGCGTTGCGATGAGCCAAAGGAACGATCGCATCTGCGTACGCGTGAAGAGACGCAGCAAAATGATGAGAACCGGGATTGCGAAAGCAAACCGGATCACCAGATAAATGGCGCTGAGAACGTAGTTCATCGGGCGGCCTCCGCACCAAGTGTACCGCCGGCCCGGGTTAGCGGCCGGCCTCGATAAAGGTGACCTTGTTGATCTCTTTGAGCGTGGTGACGCCTTCGCGGACGCGGTCGAGCGCGGAGTCACGCAGGAACATCATGCCCTTGTCCTTGGCCTTTTTGCGAATTTCTGACCCGGGCTTCTTGTTCAGGAGCATTTCTCGTATTTCGTCGTCGAGCTCCAGCAGCTCGTGTATAGCCGAGCGCCCGCGGAAGCCGGTGCCGGAGCACTCAATGCAGCCGGCGCCTTCCTTGAAGTGGACGCCGCGCCACTCGTCCGGAAGCAGGCCGTTCTCGCGAAGTTCGTCGTCCGTGTAGTGGATTTCGTGGACGCAGAACTCGCAGATCTGGCGGACCAGGCGCTGGGCGAGGATGCAGTTGAGCGCGGAGACGAAGTTGTAGGGCTCGACGCCCATGTTGAGGAAGCGGCCGAGCACGTCGACGACGTTGTTGGCGTGGACGGTGGTGAAGACGAGGTGGCCGGTGAGCGCGGAATTGATGGCAATCTGCGCGGTTTCGGCGTCGCGGATTTCTCCGACGAGGATCTTGTCGGGGTCGTGCCGAAGGATGGAGCGCAGACCGCGAGCGAAGGTGAGGCCCTTTTTTTCGTTGACCGGAATCTGCGTAATGCCGCGGATCTGGTACTCGACGGGGTCCTCGATGGTGATGATCTTGTCTTCTTCGCTCTTGATTTCGTTGAGCGCGGCGTAAAGCGTGGTGGTTTTGCCGGAGCCGGTGGGCCCGGTGACGAGCACCATCCCGTAGGGCTCCTTGATGTACTTGCGGAAGCGGACCAGGTCCTTTTCGGCGAAGCCTACGACGTCAAGGCTCAGCTTGGTGAATTTCTCGGACATCGACTCTTTGTCCAGCACACGGAGGACGGCATTTTCGCCGTGGACCGTCGGCATGATGGAGACGCGGAAGTCGATCAGGCGGCCCTTGTAGCGGACGCGGAAACGTCCGTCCTGCGGGACGCGGCGCTCGGCAATGTCGAGCTCGCTCATGACCTTGATGCGCGACAGGATGGTCTGGTGATGCTCGCGCGCGATGGGCGCCATGGCCTGCTGTAGGACGCCGTCGATGCGGTATTTGACGAGCAGCGAGTCGTCGAAGGTTTCGAGGTGAATGTCGGAGGCGCGGCGCTCGAGCGCGGTGAAGATGGTGGTGTCGACCAGCCGGATGATGGGGGACAGGTCGTTGTCGGCCGAGAGCTTCTCCATCGAGAGTGACTCTTCGGAGTTCTCGTCGGAGGTCAGGACGTCGAACGCGAGACCCTCGGAGGCTTCGTCAAGCACGCGCTGGGACTGCTCAGTCTTTTTGAGCAGGTCGGTGATCTGGCTCAGCGTGGCGACGCGGGTTACCAGGCGGGTACCCAGCAGGCCGCTGATCTCATCCAGCACCATCAGCTTTGAGGGGTCAGAAACCGCGATCGCGAGCGAATTTTCCGTCTGCTCCAGCGGCACGAAGTTGTAGCGAAACATCATGTCGACCGGCACGGACTTGAAGAGGTCGTGCTGAATCTTGAAATTCTTCAGGTCGACGAACTCGGCGTGATAACGCTTGGCGAGTGAGCGGGCGCGCTCGTTTTCGTCCATGCCCATGTCGTTGATCGGGATCGGAACTGCGATGGGGGTTGCCATGTTGCTTGGACTCCTATTCTCTGTTCGGGCGAGCGAGTCGCTCCCTCGCATACTCTTCCGGGCAAATGTTGTTTTCGTCGAAAGTGTAGTCCTCATAAGGAACCGTTGGCGACACAACGTCTCCACACGAGATTCCCTTGCCGAGGTAAAACATCCTCAATGGTCCGAATCGCGGATGATGCTTGATGAGGTAGCCCAGACGGAGCTTCTTATGAGCAGGCATGGGAATAGCTCCTCTAAACGCAAGCTTACGGCCAATCAGGAAGTAAGTTCAACTCGATAGCAAACATCCATAAAGGCTCTTCAAAATGCACTTCCGCATCTGAAATCGAAAAGACGATTTCAAGGCTGCAACTTTGGAGGCCGGGACCGCTCGCCGTCAACAAAATGCATGGGTCAGAGTTTCCGGGCTTTAGGTCGCTCCACTCGTAATCGTCCAAGGAGCGGCTTTCGTTAGCTCGGGCTGTTCTTGCGTTATTTACGGTGATTAGCGTGGCCTACTCGGCTTTTGCCTGTTTAACGATCGCGGAATACGCCGCCTCTTTAGACTCCCAATCACCAAATCTTGGGAATCGAACGTACGAGGAGCCGACACTCGGGAAGATAGCGACCATCGCCTCACTATAATTCGCGAGATCCTCTCGCACGTAGCCCTTCTGGGTTTCAGCAAGGGCCAACATGATCTTTTTCGCATCAAGATCCATTGCTACTGGCCCACGCCGCCGGCGCCGCCGAGCGAGAAGATCGGCGCGTAGAGGCTGATGAGGATGACGACAACTACGCCGCCCATCAGGACCAGAATCAGTGGTTCGATGAGGCTCATGGCGGCGGTGAGGTTGGTTTGCACGTCTTCTTCAAAGAACTCGGCGACCGAATTGAGCATTTGTGGCAGGGCACCGGTGCTTTCGCCTACCTCAATCATCTCGATGGCGAGCTCCGGGAAGATTTTTGTAGCGGCGAGCGAGGCGGAGAGGCCCCGGCCTTCGCGGACGGTGTCGACGGATTTGTAGACGGCCAAGCCGATCTGGCGGGAGTCGATAGCTTTTGCTGCGGTTTCGAGCGAGGGGACCAGGGGGAGGCCGCCGGTGAGAAGCGTCGCCAGTGTTCTGGAAAAAAGGCCGACCTGGTATTTGGTCCAGATACCGCCGATCAGTGGAAGCGAGATTCGAACGCGGTCGATGGCGTTGGCGCCTTGCTCTGTCTTGGTCCAGCGGAAGAAGAGGTAACCGAGCACACCCACCAGCAGCAGAACGTAGATGCCGTATTTCTGCGAATAGCCGCCGAGGTTGAGCATGAACACGGTAATCCCCGGCAGCTTGGTGCCGAGCTGGTCGTAAAGCTGGGCGAAGCGTGGTACGACGAACGTGATCAGGAAGATGAGCAGCGCGATGACCATGATAATCAGCAACGCTGGGTAGATCAGGCTGGCCTTCAGCTTCTTGCGGAACGTGAGCGATACGCGCTGGAAGTCGAGAAAGCGCTGGAGTACTTCTTCCAGGTTTCCGGAACGCTCGCCGGCGAGCAACGTGGTGGTGTACACGATGGGGAAGCTGCCCTGCGCGGCAAAGGCATCGGACAGATTTTCACCTGTCTTGACGCGGGTGGTCACGTCCTCCAGCTGGCCGCGGAAGTTCAAGTCCTTCTGGCGGCGTGCGAGCAGATCAAGCGAGCCGAGGATGGGCAGGCCGGCTTTGACAAGGGTAAGGAACTGCTGGTTAAAGACGAGGAAGGTCTCAAGATTTACCTTCTTTTTGCGCCCATCGCCGCTAAGCAGGTTGCGGGGCTTGACCGAGTAGACGAGGTAGCCGTTCTGCGTGAAGCGGGCGCGGAGCTCGTCCGCCGTGGCCGCGGCGTGGGTCTGTTCCTGGATCCGGCCGCGCTCGTCGGCGATGCGTACTACAAACTCTGTCACTGGTGGACTCCGTTTCCAGTTTAGACGGAGTGCCTGAGAAAAGGACGGAAAGCTCGGTTTTGGAGGACACGAGGAATTGCAGTAAGTTTGGAGCAAGGGCGCCTGCGCCCGGTCTGCCATAGGCGAGGGTCCGATTGCGCAATCTCGATTTCAGCTCTCTGCATTCTCTTCTGACCACTCTGCTCAGTCTTGCGGTGATCACGCTGATTGGCGTGGGCATCCGGCTGCTGACGCAGGTCACGATCCAACAGCGCCGCGAGCGCATGAACCGCCAAATCAACGAGCGCCTCCGTGCCCTGATGGCCGCCTACAAGACGCTGGGCGGGTCTTTTACGGGTGATCTGGCGGTAAATCCTGGCCACTTGCGCGATCTGCCTGGTCACTCCAGGGGGGCTCCGCTTGGGCCGGGTGATGCGAACCTGAATCAGTCGCCCGGCTCCGATCGTCCTCGACGGATTCGTGATGCGGTGGAAGCGGCGTTGTCAGACATTATCCTGCTGGGGACGGAGGATCAGGTGCGGCTGGCGGTGCATGCCGTGCGCGAGCTTGTCAGCGGAAACCTGGTGCAGACGCAGGAGCTGGTCGAATCCCTGCGCGCCTTTATTCGTGAGGCGCTCGACCTGGAGCCGATCCCTGCTGACCTGGAGATTCCGCGCCAGGGGCCAGCCCGGCCCGGTGCCTCAGGCGGAAAAGATAAAGCGGATAAAGGGGAGAGCCGGGGCAGTGGTGGCGGCGGCGGCGGCGGGGGCGGTGGCGGCGGTGGCGGCGGTGGTGGGATGGGCGGCGGCGTGGGTGGCGGCTCCGGCTTTGGATCCGGCTCGCATACCAGGAATGAGGATGAGGAAGAAGCTGACTCCGCTTCGCACCACGACTAAGTAATGAAACCCTGGCTTAGAAGAAGCAGTCGAGGATGCAGCTCAAACAAAAAACAGAACCCATGCTGGGTTCTGTTTTAGTTTTTCGTTCTGATTTGCGCGCGGAATAAGCTCTAGACGCTGAAGCTGGAGCCGCAACCGCAGGTGCTCTTCACAGTGGGGTTCTCGAACTTGAAGCCTGCTGCCTCAAGCGTCTCGACGTAATCGACCACGCAACCATTGAGATACATGGCGGAGGTGGCGTCGACGAAGACTTTCAGGTCGTCGAACTTCATGACCTTATCCATCATGCCGGAGGCGTTCTCAAACGACATGGAGTACTGGAAGCCGGAGCAACCGCCACCGACGACGCCGATACGCAGGCCGGCGGGGATGGGATCTTGCGTGGCCATGATCTCGCGAACCTTGCCGATGGCGGCGTCGGTAAGCTGGACCGGAGCGGGTGCCGCTGCGGGCGGGGCTTCGACGATTTCGGGAGTAATGGATGCGGTGGACATGGCGATCTCCTTGTTGCGACTGCTGTAAGTGTAGTCCTGCGGACAGGGCGTAGCAACCAAAGCTGCTGTGCGTATCTATAGATGCACGACCAGGTTTGAAGTTGCGCGAAGGCGAGCCTACGATGAAGGCAGATGAAACTGCTCTATTACCTGACAGATTTGTTCGTAGACGTATTCGGCATTACGCGGCCAGATGACCGCAATCGCCGGCTGGCAGCGATCTTTATCCTGGGGCTGATGCTGCTGACGATCGTTTTGGTGGCCGTAGCGGGCGTCGTACTGCATTCCGCGATGAAGTAAACCTGCGAATAAATTTGCACAGTCTTGTTCGGCAGGCGTATGCTTCCGCTCCAGCAAGGCCGTGCGCTTATCGGCGTCGGCAATAGGAGCCAAGATGAATCCGATTCTGATGATCGTATGGGCGATTCTGGCAGCCAGCTTTATGGGACTGCTCGTGTACCGTGGGCAACTGACACGTTACGAGGACGACCAACTCTTTTTGAACGACGACCAGGCGCTGGCCGCGGAGCATGAGCGCGAGCAGAAGCAGCTTGTCGGCAAGATCCAGAAGCTGGGGCCGATTGTGACCGCGCTGGGCGGAGCCGCCGGGCTGGTCACCGCCAGTGTCGTCGGTATTTACGTCTGGAACGCGTGGAAGACCCTCCAGTAAGTGGGCAAATCCAAGCGTGGCCGGAGAGTCCCCACTCTCCGGCCATCGCTGTTTGCGGGCTCTACAATATCGGTATGGCAGAGAAGAATATATCCGTATCGGGCGAGTTCGCTTCGCCCAATCTGGCTGAGTTTGCGATTGTTCACCTGACGGCCGCAGGGTTTGGCAAAACGAGCATCGTGGAGCGCGCGGTGGATGGGCGCGTAGAGCTTGTCGTTCACTGCGATACGACCGAGGAAATGGACGCTGTGAAGCAGGTGTTCAAGGACACGGCGGCGGAGAAGATCGACGCTCGGACTGAAAATGAGAGCATTTTCGAGCTCTAGCTTGGGGGGGCAAAAAGCAGGTCTCTTTCGGGGATGACAACCACAGTGCGGGGCTGAACTTTGGTTGTCATCCCGCAGGGATCTGCTTTTGTTCTTAGCGCTCGCTGTCGAGGTGCGTCATAGCGACCTTGTCGTAGCGGGTGCCGGCTACCTTGTCGGCAGGAACAGCGGCTTCCAGCTTTGCGATCTGCTCCAGGCTCAGGGTGATTTCAAGCGCGCCGAGCGACTCTTCAAGCTGTTTTACTGTTCGTGCGCCGAGGATCGGGACGATATCCTCGCCGCGGGTCATGACCCAGGCGATGGCCATCTGGACAGGGGTGGCGCCGTGTTCTGCCGCGACTGCGGTAAGGGCGTCGACGAGGGTGTGGTTCGCTTCAAGATTCGCTCCCGTGAAGCGGGGAAGGAATCGGCGGAAGTCGGACTTTTCCGTTGTTTTGGATTTGCTGAGCAAGCCGCGACCGAGGACGCCGTAGGCGGTTGTACCGATGCCTAGCTCGCGCAGGCTGGGGAGGAGCTTTTCTTCGAGGCCGCGCTGGCTCAGGCCGTATTCGAGCTGGACGTCGGTAATTGGGGTCACGGCCTGGGCGCGCTTGGCTGTTTCGGCCGAGACTTCGGACAGGCCGGCCTGCTTGACGAAGCCCTGCTTGATCATGTCCTTGACGGCGCCGATGGTGTCTTCAATCGGGACGGAATCGGAGAGGCGGGCGGGGCGGTAGATGTCAACATGCGCCACGCCGAGGCGGACCAGTGAGTAAGCGAGGAAGTTTTTGACCGCTGCAGGCTTGCCTTCAAAGCTGGCCCACGCGCCGGACGGGGTGCGCTGGGCGCCGAACTTCACGGAGAGGGTGAGCTTGTCTCGGGTGCCGGGGGGGAGCTGCTTCAGCGCCTGGCCGAGCAGCAACTCATTGTGGCCCATGCCGTAGAAGTCGCCGGTATCGAAAAGGGTGATGCCGTGGTCGATAGCGGCGTGGATGGTGCGGATGGATTCCTGGTCGTCGGTTGGGCCGTACATGCCGGACATGCCCATGCAGCCGAGGCCGATGGGGAAGACGGTGGTAGAGCCTAATTTGCGGTTTTCTGCCATTTGCGGTGTGCCTCTTTGTGGTTGTCATTCCCGGAGGGAATCTGCGTTTGCGTTTCGTCTCAACAAGCGTAAACGGCCCCGGGCTTGTGAGCCCTGGAGCCGTTTCATCGCCTGAACAACCGCAGGTTCCTCCGCTTCGCGACGGAATGACAACAAAAATACGAGGAACGACGCGGTACTCTTATGCGTTGTAGGTGCTGGAGGAGACGCGGCCGCCGCGGCCGGTCCAGTTGGTGTGGAAGAACTCACCGCGCGGCTTGTCGATGCGCTCGTAGGTGTGGGCGCCGAAGAAGTCGCGCTGGGCCTGAAGCAGGTTGGCGGGGAGACGTTCGGTGCGATAGCCGTCGTAGAAGGCCAGCGCGGTCGAGAAGGCTGGGGTTGGAACGCCGAGCTCGATCGCGTGGATCTGGGCTTTGCGCCAATTGGCCTGGTATTTGTTCAGGGCGCTCGAGAAGAAGTCATCCATGAGCAGGTTCTGCAGCTTGGGGTTCTTGTCGAAGGCCTTCTTGATGTCGCCGAGGAAGGCCGAGCGGATGATGCAGCCGCCGCGCCACATCAGCGCCACGCCGCCCATGTTCAGGTTCCAGCCTTCTTCCTTTTCAGCGGCGCGCAGCAGCATATAGCCCTGGGCGTAGCTGATCATCTTCGAGCAGTAGAGCGCGCAGCGGACTTCTTCGATGAAGGCTTCGCGGTGCTCGGGGAGGATCTGCTTTTTTTCCGGGCCATTCAAGATTTTGGAAGCGGCTACGCGCTCATCCTTCAATGCGCTGAGGCAGCGGGCGAAGACGCTTTCGCCGATGAGCGTGACGGGCATGCCGAGATCGAGCGCGGAGATAGCGGTCCATTTGCCCGTGCCCTTCTGGCCGGCGGTGTCGAGAATTTTGTCGACGACAGGGGTGCCGTCCTCGTCCATCTTGGCGAAGATCTGCTCGGTGATGTCGATCAGGAAGGAGTCGAGCTCGCCCTTGTTCCACTCGCCGAAGACCTTTTCAAAGTCGGCGGCCGTCATGCCGAGGCCGTCCTTGAGGAGCTGGTATGCCTCGCCGATGAGCTGCATGTCGCCGTACTCGATGCCGTTGTGGACCATTTTGACGTAGTGGCCTGCGCCGCCTTCGCCAACCCAGTCGCAGCAGGGGGTGCCGTCTTCTACCTTGGCGGAGATGGCCTGGAAGATTTCTTTTACCGCCGGCCACGCAGCGGGGTCGCCGCCGGGCATGATGGATGGGCCGAAGCGTGCGCCTTCTTCTCCACCGGAAACGCCGGTACCTATATAAAGGAAGCCCTGCTCGGCGAGATCCTTGGTGCGGCGGTTGGAATCGGTAAACAGCGAGTTGCCGCCGTCGATGATGATGTCGCCTTTTTCCAGGTGCGGCGTGATTTGCGCGATGGTCTGGTCGACGACGTCGCCGGCCTTGACCATGATCATGACGCGGCGCGGGGTCTTGAGCGCGGCGCACATTTCCTCAATCGAGTGGGTGCCGACAACAGCCGTGCCCTTGGCCTCGTTGGCGATGAATTCATCGACCTTGGACGTGGTGCGGTTGAAGACGGCGACCTTGTAGCCGTGGTCGTTCATGTTGAGCACAAGATTCTGACCCATGACCGCAAGGCCGATCAAACCGATATCGCAAGTTGCCTTTTCCATGTTTCTCCCTTGTTTGTCGTACAAAAGTGTGAGAGCCGGCGCTTGATACACGCGCGGGATAGCGGTCTCTCGAACGTTCAAGTGGTACTACCACTGGGCCTTCGAAGATTAGCCAAGATACCACCCAACCGATACACCTAGCCAGCGCAATTTACGCGCAGGTTCGATTTAGAATAGACATGAGCGGAAGTGGCGAAATTGGCAGACGCACCAGCCTTAGGAGCTGGCGGAGCGATCCATAGGGGTTCAAGTCCCCTCTTCCGCACCAAAATTCTGATTGGACCCTGTACCTCCATGAGCTCTGGCCCCACGCACCTGAACCCGCAGCCGGAAATAAAGCTGACGAAGACCGCACAGTATCGCGAAAACTACGCGAACAGCGTCCAAGTACGTATGAGCGTGTGGGATTGCCAACTCGTGTTTGGGACCGTACAGGATCACACGGCGCAGTCGGTCACGCTGGAAGGCTTTCAGGCGATCTACCTGAGCCCGCAGCAGGCAAAGGCGCTGAACAACATTCTGACCCAGAACATCGCGCAGTATGAGCAGACGTTTGGGGTGGTGTCGCTGGAGCCGCAGATTACGCCGGTCGGTGGTGTGAACTGACGCATCTGCAACAACGCGAGGATGAGGATCCTGAAGCGGGCTATATGCTCGTCGGGGTTGTCGTGCTGGTATTTTTGATGTTTTTGTCGCTGGCGATTGCGGCTCCCCGCATTTCGATGGACATCAAGCGCGACCGGGAGCTCGAAAGCGCACACCGTGCCCAGCAATACACGCGCGCCATCCGAATCTACTACCAGAAGTTCAAGCACTATCCAGGCTCGGTAGAGCAGTTGGAAAAGACGAACAATCAACGATTTTTGCGTGCGAAGTATCTGGATCCGCTGACCGGCAAGGATGACTGGCGGTTGATCCACGTCGGCGAGAATAAGACCAAGGTGAAGGGCTTTTTTGGGGAAGAGCTGGAAGGGCTGGGTGGTGGCTTGAACGCGGGGGGGCTTTCGAGCACAACCGGCGGCCAGACGACCGGGACCCAGGCGGCCAACAACCCCAGCTTTGGCTCCAATCCGAGCGCGGGAAGTGGGACCGGGACCGGGAATAGCGGTACCAACGCCGGCGCTGCGGGTACCGGTGTTTCAAGCACGACGCCGGATGGGCTGACCGGGACAGGCGGCCCAATCATGGGCATCGGCTCGTCTGCTACGGGCGACGCGATCCTGACGGTGAACGAGCAGACGTCCTATCAGGATTGGGAGTTTTTGTACGATCCGCGCATCGAGTTGCTCTACGCCAAAGGCAGCCTGCTGGGTGGCATCAGTTCAGGTAGCGGAACGAGCGGTTTTGGCACGCCCGTGGGCACGCCGCCCACGACGGCTCCTGATCCAAACAAAGGTACTTTGCCGCAGTAAGTTTCTACTGCTTGTTGAGCAGGCCCGTGTACTGTGTCCCCGCGGCACTTATACAGGTTGGCGAGACAATCAGCAGGTTGCCGCTCAGACTCTGTGCCAGCCCTGGTCCGCGCGTAGCGAACAGGTTGACCAGGCTTGTAGAGGACGGCTGATTGGAAGCGCTGACCCCAACACCGCTCGCGGTTCCGGTCAGGGCGGCTGAGGCGTTGCAGCCAGGCGCGGCAAACTGCAGTGTTTCGGTGATCGCATATTGTCCGTCGGCGCTGGGCGCTGTCGCTTGGGCTACCGTAAGCGTGGCAGTTCCGGAAGGGCTGGTGGAGCCCGCAGTTGGCGACAACGTTCCGGCGAAAGTGCCGTTGACGGGGAGGAACAAAGCTCCGAACGCCGGTGCCGAGGCAAACGTACAGGTGGCGCCTTTGACCGCGATGGTGCCATTCGCAAACCCGGAGAGTTCAATCGGAAGTGTGAGTTGAAGGGTGATTGTAGATCCGTTGATCGGCGACGAGGTCAGATTGAGGACCTGCGCCAGCGGGCTTGACGTATCTATAGTTCCGCTGACGCTTACAACCTGGTTGAGCGCGCCACAGGCATTGCCGGGTGCCAGGTCCGAAAAGCGGAAGGTTCCGGTGACGTTCGTTCCTGAGCCGACAAGGTTCCCGAGAAGCAGGATACCCGCGCTGGTCGAGCCTGAGGTGGTTGTGCTTTGGATCTGCCAGTTTCCCGTGACGTCCAGCACCACCGGTATGGGCGTTCCGGTGGCCGGATGACTAACACCGCAACCTAAAAGCGAGGTAAGCAGGAAGAGGAGTGACATGACCATAATCTTCATGAGTCGAGAATACTGTGCCTGCGGAGGCAGCTTCCAATTGGGTTGTGACACTTTGCATAGTTTTGATGAGCTTTGTGGCGGTGACGCTAACAATACTTGACACAAACTGACTCACATCGTATAACTAAGAAGTCGCAAGAACATCTCGGGGCGATGCCCCCACCCAGGAGCTTCAACGCAATGGCCAAAATTATCGGAATCGACCTTGGAACTACTAACAGCTGCGTCGCCGTCATGGAAGGCGGGGAGCCGAAGGTCATCGCGAACGAAGAGGGCGGACGCACGACGCCGTCGATCGTTGCATTTACGAAGTCGGGTGAGCGTCTCGTCGGGCAGGTTGCGAAGCGCCAGGCGATCACGAACCCTGAGAACACCATTTTCTCCGTCAAGCGCTTCATGGGTCGTCGCATGAATGAAGTTGGCGACGAGATGAAGATGGTTCCGTACAAGGTTGCCGCGAAGGGTGACGGCGTTGTCATCGACGCGCAGGGCAAGCAGTACACGGCGCCTGAAGTATCCGCGATGATCCTGCAGAAGCTGAAAAAGGCTGCTGAAGACTATCTTGGCCAGGCCGTAACGGAAGCTGTCATCACCGTTCCCGCCTACTTCAACGACGCGCAGCGCCAGGCGACGAAGGATGCCGGCCGCATTGCGGGTCTCGATGTGAAGCGTATTGTGAATGAGCCGACGGCGGCTGCGCTGGCGTACGGGCTCGACAAGAAGAAGGACGAGACGATTGCCGTGTATGACTTTGGCGGCGGTACGTTCGACGTGTCGATCCTCGAAGTCGGCGAAGGCGTGATTGAAGTGAAGTCGACCAACGGTGACACGCACCTGGGCGGCGACAACCTGGACCAACGCATTGTCGAGTGGTTGATCAGCGAGTTCAAGTCGGAGTCGGGTCTGGACCTCGCCAGCAAGGGCAATGAAATGGCCCTGCAGCGCCTGAAGGATGCGGCGGAGAAGGCAAAGATTGAGCTTTCGACGGCGCAGTCGTCCGAGATCAACCTGCCGTTCATCACGGCCGATGCGAGCGGACCGAAGCACCTGGTTCGCAACCTGACGCGTGCCAAGTTGGAGTCGCTCGTCGACGACTTGCTGCAGAAGTCCATTGGACCCTGCAAGCAGGCGATGAAGGATGCCGGGATCGACGCTTCGAAGATCGATGAGGTTGTGCTCGTCGGTGGACAGACGCGCATGCCGAAAATCCAGCAGATGGTGAAGGAATTGTTCGGCAAGGAGCCCAACAAGGGCGTCAACCCGGATGAGGTGGTGGCGATCGGCGCGGCGGTTCAGGCTGGTGTTCTTGCCGGTGAAGTGAAGGACCTGTTGCTGCTTGACGTGACCCCGCTGACGCTTTCGATCGAGACCATGGGCGGCGTGGCGACGGCGATGATCAACCGCAACACGACTATCCCGACCAAGAAGACGGAGACGTTTTCTACCGCAGCCGATAACCAGACCGAAGTTGAAGTGCATGTGCTGCAGGGCGAGCGCCCGATGGCCGCGCAAAACCGTACGTTGGGCAAGTTCAAGCTCAGCGGCATCCCTTCCGCTCAGCGTGGAGTTCCGCAGATTGAGGTCACTTTCGACATCGATGCAAACGGAATCCTGAACGTAACGGCGAAGGACAACGCGACCGGCAAGGACCAGAAGATCACCATCACGAGCAGCTCCGGTCTGAGCAAGGAAGAGGTCGAGCGTATGGCGAAAGATGCCGAGGCGCACGCTTCCGAGGACAAGGAGCAGCGCGATGCGGTCGAAGCGCGCAACGGTCTGGACTCGCTGGTTTACAACGTAGAGAAGATGTTGAAGGATTCGGGCGATAAGGTAGCTGCGGGCGACAAGAGTGAAGTCGAGTCCGTGCTGGCTGAATCCAAGAGCACGCTGGAAGGTCAGCCGACTGCTTCCGAGCTCAACGCTTCCAAGGAGAAGCTGCAGACTGCAAGCCACAAGCTCGCTGAGGCCATGTACAAAGCCAACGCGAACACTGCGGCGCCGACGGACGGTGATGCTGCCGCTGCCGGAACAACGGATGAGCCGCATGCTGCGGCCCACGATGAAGGCGTAATCGACGCCGAGTATGTCGACGTAGACAAGAAGTAACAGAACCAGCAGGGTACTTGCATCGTACTTCCAAAGAGGGATGTTCCCGGAACCCAGCGGAGCATCCCTCTTGTGCAATCGGAGTCTGCTTGATCTAAATCTGCGTCAAAACGTGCAGAAAGGTGTTTAGTAGAGCATGAGCGACAGGCGAGACAATTCGGGCCAAGACACCGTAGCCGAGGGCATCTGGCTTACGGGCGAAATGATGAATACCATGCTTGCTAACCAACACCGAGGAGGTAGCGCCATGACCGAAACGATGTGGAAGTGCGATGCACTGCGCGCAGGGCAGCTCTACAACCGCATGATGTTTGACACGCATGCGGAAGCGAAAAGCTTTGCCGACCGCATGAGCCAGATGGAGCCTGACCAGGTATTTTCGATCGAAGCGATTGAGGCCAGCCAGGTCTGGAACTAGCAGTACTGTGCCCATCGACTGGAATGAGGTTCAGGCAATCGCGACGTCCGTACTGGTGCTCACCAGTGCGGGCGCAATTGCTTATGCGGGCATACAGTTGCGGCATGAACGGGCGTATCGGTCTGTCGCAAACCTTGAGAAGCAGCTAGGATTTTTTCTCTCCGAGAGCTTTGTTGCAGCGCGCAGGCGGCTGGCGCAGGCACGGCTGGACATCACCGGCGAAAACGCTGGACTGCTGCCCTGGGAGCTCGACTCGCCGCCCGTAAGCGCGTTTGAGGTGCTCGACTTTTACGAGCATTTGGCGTTGCTGGTGAAGAAGGGCCACCTGGATATCTACGACGTTTGGCATACGTTCTATGAATGGGCGCAGCCGGTGTATGTCGACATGCAGCAGATGATCGAGTCGCCTGATTCCATGTATGCCGATCATTATGACGACCTGCAGCGCATGATGCGGCGCATGGATGAGATTCAGTTGAAGCGCATGCATGCCAAGAACGCGAATCACTGGCAGCTCTGGACGCCGGATCGAATCATCGACCACTACAGGTACGAGCTCGAGAGCGGTGGCCGGCCGCGCAGAAGCCGGCGGGCTGAGGTGCGTGAAGTGGCGAGAGAAGTGGTGAAGGAGATACAGCTCGCCGAGCAGCCGGACTGGCCGGACGGCGCCGCGTTACCAGAGGAGAATCAGGGTGCCTGAAGGCAATGAGATCCATCGTTGGGCAGAGTTGCATGCTGAAATGTTCGCGGGCAAGAAGGTCCATGTGGATTCGCCGCAGGGGCGCTTTACGGACGCCGCGCTGCTGGACGGACGGGAACTGGTGGGAGTGCTCGCTGTAGGAAAGCACCTTGGTTACGACTTTGGGGTGATCAAACGCGAGCGTCGTATCATGCACGTGCATATGGGACTCTATGGCGACTTTACGGAAGGCCGGCAGCCGTTGCCGGAGCCGCGTGGGGCGCTTCGCTTGCGCATGTGGGACAAGACGCAATGGCTGGAGTTGCGCGGGCCTACGGACTGCTCGGTGTGGTCTGAGGCGAAGTGGAATTTGCTGCTGGAACGGCTTGGGCCAGACCCGCTGAACAAGGACAAGCCGGCCAAGATGATTGAGCGAATCATGGTGCGGAAGACGCCGATTGGTGCGCTCTTGATGGACCAGGCGATCGTTTCCGGGCTGGGCAACATCTATCGTGCGGAACTTTTGTTTCGCGCGCGCGTAAGCCCTTTCAGGGAAGGGCGCGAGACAACGACGGCCGAACTAGGCAAGATCTGGAAGGATGCCGTCAAGCTGATGCCGAACGCAATGGTTGATCGTCGCATTGTGACCACGGACGCGAAAGACCGGCCACACCGCAAAGGCGACGCGCTCAACGAGGAGGCGCATTATGTCTATCGGCGGCAAGGCAGACCTTGTTTTATCTGCGAGACGAAGATTGAAACGAAGGTCTTTGTGGGGAGAAATTTGTTCTGGTGTCCGAATTGCCAAGCAATGTAGCATTCTACCCGGAGCGTTGAACGTCTAGCGTTCAACGTGCTACATTCAACGTTGTGATTCGATCGTTTGCGGATGCCGAAACAGAGAAGCTTTTTTTCACCGGCAAGACTCGCGTCTACAACTCTATTCTTTCGGTGACTCGGCGCAAGCTTCAGGTTCTGGATAACACACGCAAACTTGATGACCTTCGACAGCCATTTGGAAATCATCTGGAAGCCTTGCGGGGTGACCGGCAAGGAAAGCACAGCATAAGAATCAATGATCAATATCGCATTTGGTTCAAATGGGCAGGGACGGATGCTGATGATGTCGAGATCACTGACTACCACTAAGGAGAGGCGATGACGATCAACCGTGACCCAAATAGACGACCGCCGCCCATGCATCCGGGCGAGATTTTACGCGAAGAATTTATGACGCCGAACGGCATCTCGGCTCATGGACTTGCCACTGCTCTACGTGTGCCTTCGACACGAATCTCTGAGATCGTCAATGAGCGCCGCGGCATCACGGCCGATACTGCATACCGCATTGCGCTCTACTTCAACACTTCTGCCGAGCTTTGGATGAATCTGCAGACGTCTTATGAACTCGCTTGTGTCGACCGTGATCAGGCAAAGCAATTGAAGGCAGAAGTACGGCCGAGGGTGGCCTAAGAACATGGCAAGCAATCAGACGAAGGACTATTACGGCACGCTCGGCGTTAAGAAGACGGCGACGCAGGATGAGATCAAGAAGGCGTTTCGCAAGCTTGCGCGCAAGCACCATCCGGATGTGAATCCCGGCGACAAAAAGGCCGAGGCGAAGTTCAAAGAAATCTCTGAAGCGAACGATGTGCTTTCGGATGAGAAGAAGCGCAAGATCTTCGATCAGGTTGGGTTCTACTCGGACAATATTGATCCCGCTGCGGCTGAGGCAGCGGCTCGTGGTGGCTACGGCAGCAGCTATGGTGCGCCACCGCAGACGCGGGGTGCGCGCGGTGGTGCGCAGGAAGTGCCGTTCGACTTTGGCGGCTTTGACTTCTCTGACTTTGCGGCGCAGAGCCCTCGCGGAGGTGCGCAGCGGGAGCCGGAAGGCGGCAACTTTGGCGGGTCCTTCAAGGACATTTTTTCCGGCATGTTCAACGGGGGCCAGAAGGGAAGCGGAGCCAGCCGCGGGCCCGTCGCGGGCACGGACCTTGAATACCAGGTCGCGGTAGAATTCTGGACGGCGATCCGTGGCGGTACGGTCAAGCTCGAAATCCAGCGTCAGGAGGTTTGCCCAACGTGCAAGGGCAAATCGACCACCGGCGGCGCCATGGAATGCCCGGAATGCCACGGCAGCGGGCAGGTGCAGCAGATGGGCGGCCGCATGAAGTTCAACATTCAATGCCCGCGTTGTGGAGGCGCCGGCCAGGTGCAGAACTCCTGCGCAACCTGCGATGGCGCCGGCGTCATCACACGGAAGGAGCCGCTCGAGTTCCGGATCAAGCCCGGTACGCGCGATGGCCAGCGGATCCGGCTCGCCGGGCGAGGCAATGCTGGGACCAACGGGGGCGGAAGTGGCGATCTGTTCCTCATCATTAAGGCAGGCGTTCACCCCTTCTTCAAACGCGTCGGGGATGACATTTCCGTGGTCGTTCCGGTAACGGTGAGCGAGGCCGCGCTGGGTGCAAAGGTCGATGTGCCAACGGTTGACGGCGTCACTCAACTCAAAATTCCGCAGGGTACACAGACAGGTCAAAAGCTGCGTCTGCGCGAAAAGGGTGTGGCGTCCGCTGCGCAGGAAGGCGCGCGAGGGGACCAGATCGTGGAAGTCAAGGTGATCGTGCCCAAGGTGCAGGACGAGCGATCAAAGGAAATATTGCGCGAACTTGCGAAGCTCAATCCGGAAGATCCGCGCGCAGAGATGTTGAAGGAAAGCTAGCGGCTCCCGATCAACTTGGCGGCTCGTCTATTCGCACACCGCGCAGGTGTTTTCTTCGAGGATTTGATTGTAAAGCTGATGAGCGTCGGCCCTTACAACCAGCATGCCACTCATCGGACCACGCCTCAGGAAGATGGGATCTACAGGGATCAGCGTGGCTTATTGACGCTTGCGACTCTCGTTCCGATCGGAAAAGAATAGCATCTAGCGGCTTGATCGCCGAACTCACCGTTGCTGTTGACCCGACTGCGAGGCCACAATCAGTCGGCTTCGGGCCTCGCTAGAGATGTTCAATCGTCCTAGCATCAAGTGACAGGTTCATATCGTCACCCCGCTCGTTTGTGAATTCTTTGCAACACGGCTTAGCTGGGCGACGGGTCGGCCACTTCTGCGGAGGTCGGTTCGGGTTCATGGATGTGTGGCTCAGGGTGCTCGTGAGTCGTGGGCGATGGCGCTGGCAGAATGTGCTTATTGGCCATTGCGGCAACCCATTGCGAGGTTTCCGGCGCAAGACCGAAGACACGTGCGGCCAGCCATGCCTGCGGGGAGATGACCAGCTCAGCGCGGCCTGCCTGGGTCGCGTTGTAGATCTGGTTGGCTGCGCTGTGAACATCGGCTGCAACGATCGGAGTTTTTGCGCCCAGGTTGAACCAATCCTTTTCCGCTTCGACATTGCCGACGAAGTTGGCGTGAACTTCTCCACCGGAGCGCAGCAAGCCCGGGCAGACCGTGGTGACACGCACACCCTTGAACCGCAGCTCCGCGTGCAGACCTTCAGAGAAACCCGCAAGCGCAAACTTTGCCGCGACGTACGGCAGCATGTGCGGTACTGGGATCTTGCCGCCGACCGATGAGATATTGACGATGCTGCCTTTGCCGCGGCCCAGCATGTGCGGCATCGCCGCGTAGATGGTGTAAAGCGCGCCGAAAAAGTTCGTTTTCATGGTCAGCTCGTATGTCTCGAGCGACTGATTCTCGACCGGCCCGACCTCGATGATGCCTGCGTTATTGATCAGGCAATCGACTCGGCCAAACGTGCGGATAGCGGAATCGACAAGGCCGGCAGCCTGGTTGGGATCAGTTATGTCGCAGACCACCAGCAAGATGTCATCTTCATTCGCAACTGCGCCGGACTTCAGCAAGTCCTGGCGAGCGTCTTCCAGTTCGGCTTCCTTTCGTGCTGCCAGAACCAGCTTCAGGCCGCCTTTGCCGAAGCGGTGCGCCAGCGCCAGCCCCAAACCGCGCGAGCCTCCGGTGATGACGGCGACATCGCCCGGTTGAAGACGCTTCGTGCGGGGAACAAGAAAGTAAGCGAGGGCGGCGACGGCGGCGGTAGCAATCGCAGGCAGGCCGTAGCGGAGAGTCAACTTATCCATACCCGTGTGATGCTTTCGGTGTGGCTGGCGTCGGAGAGCTTTCGACCTGATGCAAAATCGAACCACCGAAGCAAGAGACTGCCACGGGAAATAAGTTTGAAATAGCTCAGGGTGACGCACGAAAACGCCACGGCTATTCGCCGTGGCGTTTGGTGATGCGGCAGAACCTATGCGGTCTTGACGATCTTGCGCTCAACTTCACGCAAACGGGCAGCCTTGCCACGCAGACCACGAAGGTAGAAGAGTTTCGAGCGGCGAACCTGGTAGGAGCGAACCTTCTCTACCTTGTCGACGACCTTGGAATTGAAGGGGAAAATGCGCTCGACGCCTTGGCCAAAGCTCATTTTGCGAACGGTGAAGGTGCCCTGGGGGCCACGACGGCAAGCGATAACCATGCCCTCGAAAGCCTGCAAGCGCTCTTTTTCGCCTTCTTTGATCTTGACCTGAACGCGGATGGTGTCGCCGGGGGCGAACGCGGGGAGATCGGTCCGCTCAAACTTGGCGGCCAGTTTCTGCATAATCGGATGGATAGACATGAATATTTCCTGTTCTGAACTCGAATTCTAAGTATATCGCAGAAAGGACCAGCGCGGGGCATCGGCCAGGATTCCTGATTAGGCCGGCTCGTCAAGCGTGGCGAGGAATTTGCGGTCTTCTTTGCTCAGTATCGCGTTCGCGAGCAGGTCTGGGCGATTATTTGATGTCTTTTTGAGCGCTTGCTGCCGACGCCATTTGCGTATTTCAGAGTGATTGCCGCCTTGTAGGACGTCCGGAACATCGAGCGATCGGAAGCTGGCGGGACGGGTATAGTGCGGATAATCGAGCAGTCCGCCGGAGCCGTGGGTGCTCGGCGGGACGGCGCCGGCGGCGTGCGCAGCTCCGGGGTCGGCCGCGCCGAAGCTCTCAAACCGGGCAGAATCCGGGTTTCCCAGCGCTCCGGGAAGCAGGCGGACGGCCGCGTCGACGATCACAGCAGCGGCAAGTTCCCCGCCCGACAGAATGTAGTCGCCGATTGAGAGTTCGCGGTCGCAGGCCAGCTCATTTACGCGTTCGTCCACGCCCTCATAGCGCCCGCAAATGAACACTAGGCGCTCAGTTGCGGCGAGCTCGTGCGCAATCGCCTGGGTAAACGGCCGACCCTGCGCGGAAAGCAGGATCACGGATTCCCTGGCTGGATCGCGTTCGGCTTTGGGTGCCAGGGCCAGCGTGTCCAGGCAGTCGAAGATCGGCTCCGGCTTGAGTACCATGCCTTCTCCACCGCCGAAGGGCCGGTCGTCGACGGTGCGGTGGCGGTCATACGTAAACGCTCGCAGGTCATGCGTTTGCACGGTCACCTGACCGACCTGGATGGCGCGGCTAAGGATTCCGTGGGTGAAGGGTCCGGTAAAGAACTCCGGAAAGATGGTGAGGATATCTATTTGCATGGGCACGCGTGATGCTTTGAAGGTGAAAGCAGATCCCCCTCGGGATGACAACCAAAGGGTTAATCCTGCTTATTCCTGGAGCTGAGATCAGGCGATTCCTCTTCGTTGGTGGAGCGGTTGAGCTCGAGCAATCCTTCCGGAAGCTCCATTTCAATGCGCTTATTTTCGACGTCGAGTTTGATCAGGAAGGACTGGACGTAAGGGATCAGGATTTCGTCGCCGTTGGTGGCCTCGACGGTTAGCAGCGGCGGCGCGCCTTCAAGCCGGCGGCTGCCATCGGCGGTGGTGGGAAAATCGACCCCGGTGACCTGGCCAATGGCCTTGCCGTCGACGTAGACCGTGCAGTCGACGAGGTCGGAGATGTATTCGGCGTCGTCTTCCAGCTCGACGCGTTCCTCTGCGGGGATCAAAACGTCAAGACCGCCAAGCACTTCTGCATCGTTGATGGAGTTGATCCCGTGGAAATGCAGCACGATGCGCCCATGATTTTTGCCGACGGGAAGCCAGTGGTTGACGACTTCCACGGCGCGCGCTGCAGATGCGGGCCCCGCGTAGTCAGGCTTGGCGAGAAAGACGCGGGGGCGGTTGTCGAAACTCTGGGGAAAGTCGGTCAGGAGCTCTGCGAGCAGCTCGCCTTTGCGCCCCTGCGGCCGCAGCAAATGCGCGAGGACGGTCCATTCGTTTTCTTGCTCGGGCATGAGTCTAGGATACGCCTCGGTGTCGTCACCAAATCTGGTTTGAGCAAAAGCCTACCCTTTGGAGGGAGGCTTGTCTGTCTAAGCTCCGGTCAGAAGCTTTTCACAAGACGTCGTTGCAGAGACAACGCTCATTCACATGAGGTATCAGATCTTAGCTTCGCAAATCTGCCCTCGATGCTTCAGTCCTGCGCCATACGTTCCGCCAGCCACACGCGTACGAAGCGCATATCGCGGTCGACCGTCGCCTTGGAAGTCTGCAGCAGCTCAGCCGTTTCTTCCGCGCTGAAGCCGAGGAAGAACCGCAACTCCACCATCTTGCATTTGCGCGGATCTACTTCGGCCAGTTCTTCAAGCACACGGTCCAAGTCGATGGTCGCCTCAGGCGAAGGAAATGGGCTCAGGTAGCCGGCCGAGCTTTCCTCGGTCAGCGGTTCTACGATGCCGCCGGAGCGCTTCTGCCGGTGCTCAGACCGCGCCTGATCAACCAGAATGCGGCGCATAAGGCGTGCGCAGAGGCTATAAAAATGCTGACGGTCTTCAAAACGAAGGCTGCGCTGGCGGATCAGCTTCAGGTAAAGCTCGTTGACGACCCCGGTGGGCTGCAGCAGATTTTCAGGCTTTTCACCTCGGAAAATCGATCCCGCAATGCGTCGCAACTGGGGGTAGACCATTTCAAAAAGTGCCTCGGTCGATGCACTTTCGCCCTGAGTCCATTCATGCAGAAGCTGCGTGACATCCCCTGGCCCGGCCATGCGGTCCCCTTGGTAAGCCGCCTGGCCGAGAAAATCAGCACTTGCGGGCTGCTTTATGTTCGCTAGTGCACAGATTATAGCGGCAAAAAGAGGCCCGCGATCGCTCTTTTCGGGTCGCTGACGCAGTGCTTTTGGCAGGTAAGCCGGCAGCGCGCCGGATTCGCTAGAATGGACCGCATGGATCCAAGCCCGACTCTGCCCGGTCGCGCAACCATCCGCGACGTATCGCGCGTGGCGGGCGTATCCATCAAGACCGTGTCGCGAGTGATCAATAACCAGGACTACGTCAGCGCCGGTACGCGTGCGCGGGTCCAGCAGGTGATTGATCAGCTTGGCTTCCAACCCAGCTTTGCGGCGCGCGCGCTGGCCGGACATCGCTCGCACCAGATTGCGGTCATTTGCAACAATCCCAGCGCCTGGTACGTGTACGAAATTCAGTACGGCGTGCGCGTTCGCTGCCAGCAAAGCCAGGTCCGCATGATTGCTCAGTTGTATGACTCGGCCACGCAGGACCTGAGCGGGGAGGTCATGAGCCTTGTCGACCAGGTGCATCCGGATGGGCTGGTGCTGACGCCGCCGGCCTGCGACGACCCGCATATGCTGGATGAATTGCAGCGCCGGCTGGTGCCGATCGTGCGCATTCAGCCGGGAACGCGGCCGGGGTTCAGCTCTTCCGCGTGCATTGATAATGAGGCCGCAGGATGCGAAATGACGCAGTATCTGCTGTCGCTTGGGCATAAGCGAATCGCCTTTATTGTTGGCGATCGCGGGTATATGTCGTCTGAAAATCGGCTGGTGGGTTACCAGCGCGCGCTTACCGAGGCCGGCATCGCGGTCCGTGAAGACTATATCCGCCAGGGCCTATTTGACTTTCAATCCGGTGAGCGCGAGTGTGACGCGCTACTTTCGCTTGCCGAGCCACCAACTGCGATCTTCGCCGGCAACGATAGCATGGCGGCCGGCGTGCTGGTCGCCGCGCATCGTCGCGGAATCCGTGTTCCGGAGCAGCTTTCGGTCGCCGGGTTTGACGATATTACCTTTGCCGAATCGCTCTGGCCCGCGCTCACGACCATGCGCCAGCCCGTGCGCGCCCTGGCCGCAGCTGCTGCGGAGCTGCTGCTGAATCCTTCCGGTCAGGCGCAGAATCAACTCATCGCCCATACGCTGGTCGTGCGTGATTCGACCGGCCCGGCACCCGCCGCGTAACTTCTTCCCAAGCTTTGGAGCCCATTTTGCCTGATTCTTTGCCTCCCCTCGTCGTCGGTATTGGCGGCACGACTGTTCCCGGTTCGTCTACTGAACGCGCGCTCAGCATCGCATTGCACAGCGTGGAAGCTGCCGGAATGCGCACGCAAATATTTGACGGAGCAGCCCTGGCGCGGCTACCGCTCTACACTCCTCGCGTGCAGGACCGGACTCAAGACGAGCATGATTTCGTCGCGGCGATCCGGGCTTGCTCGGGAGTCATCGTGGCGAGCCCCGGCTATCACGGCAGCGTCTCCGGGCTGGTCAAAAATGCAATCGACTTGATTGAGGAGACCTCCGGCGACGCAAGGCCTTACTTCGACAATTTACCCGTGGGCTTGATCGCCACGGCCTACGGCTGGCAGGCAACGGGAACAACGATTATGGCGCTGCGCTCGATCGTGCACGCACTGCGCGGCTGGCCGACTCCGTTTGCTGCCGCGATCAATAGTTCGACAGTCAGATTCGACGCGGATGGTGGATGCAGTGATCCGGCGGTGGCTGAAGCGCTCGCGCGGGTGGGCCAACAGGTGGTGCGTGGCGTGCGGATGATGTCGGTGGAGTAGGGTACGTGAGCTTTTACAAAGCCACGATTCTAGCGAGCGGCTAATTGTGGGCCAGAAGCCGTGCCATCAAGCGAAGCTGAAACAAATGCCGATTCTGGAATTAACAGCTCGAGCAACGTCTTCGCGCCAGTAACAATTCTAGGTGACTTCACGCGCATACACCTGGTGCGTCACACGTGGGTGCGGAGAGTCGGGATCATCCGAGTGGTGCAGCTCGTACACGAGATTCCGGATCGCAGTATCCGCCGCGGTCGTGCGTTCGCGAGAGCGCAGATAGTCCAGCCATGACTCCATGACGAAAGTCTCATTGAGGTGCGTCGGGTCGTTGGCGTCGCGATAGATGCCCCAGCGAATCGCTCCGTCACGCAGGCGCACGCCCTTCAGATCATGCACGCGCCGGGTGAAGATCGCGTAGTCAGCCAGCGGAATGCGGTACTCGATCGAGATGCGCACTGGCCCTTCATGCGGGTCCGGGCTATCCGGATTAACGCCGATCAACTCCGGCGCCGGCCGCTTGAATTGGTACGGCGTAAAGTCAGGCACGGGGCCCTGCAGGATCTTGAAGCGGCTGACGAATGGCAGTGAAACCAGCATGCCGGCGGCCGCGGCGCTGAGCGCCCAGGCTGTCGGTCCGATATGGATGACGATGCCCCAGGAACCCAGGGCAATCGGGCCAACAGCCGGCGCGCGCTCTGCGATAAAGCCCCAGGTGACCGATCCCAGCGCCATGCCACCCTGAAACATCATCAGGTATGTCCCCAGCGCACGCGCCGTAATCCATGGTGGCACCGCTAGCTGGACAGACGTATTGATGCTCGACATGGTCGCGGTCCAGCAGGCGCCGGAGCCGATCAGCACCGGGATAATGATCCACGGCTGCGGCACAAAAGCCAGAATCAGCAGCGTAAAAACCTCATACAGCGTCGCGACAAACAGCACCTTATCCGCAGAATAACGCCGGCGAATTTTCGGAATCTGCGTCGCGGAAATCAGCGCGCCTACGCCCAGGGCGCCGTTCAAAATGCCGTATCCAAGCGCCCCGCCCAGACGCGAGCCGTGTAGATCCTTGTGCGCCACCACCGCGAGCAAAGACCAGATTGCCGACACAAAAAACGGAAACGTAAACGCCCGCACCAGCGACGCCTGCAGCTGCGGCGAGTTGCGCACGTAGCGCAGGCCCCCTCGAATGGACCCGGAAATGCGCTCAGAAGGCAACGCCGACTTGAACAGCGGCGTTCGCTTCCAGTTCACCAGCACCCAGATCACGCCACCGTAGGAAAGCGCATTCAGCGCAAACACTGAGCCCGCGCCATTGTGCGCTGTCTTGAACGCGGCCACCATCAGCCCGCCAAGCGCCGGTCCGACGGCACGCGCCAGGTTGTTCGAAGCTGCGTTGAGCGAGACCGTATCCGGGATCAATTCACGCGGAACAAGCTCCGGAACGATCGCCTGCCAGGCCGGATTATTAAGCGCGGAACCAACGTTCAGCAGCGCCGTAAATAACAGCAGCGTCCACGGCGAAACATGGCCCAGCAAAGTTAGCACCGCCAGCACCGCGACCGAAGCCAGCATCCACGATTGCCAGAAGATGAGCAGTTTGCGACGATCAAAAATATCCGCTGTGGCTCCCGCCAACAGGCCCAGCAGCAGCACGGGCAGGGAAGCCGCCGTCTGCATCAGCGCAATCAGCAGCGGCGAGGAGGTGAGCGCCGTCATCAGCCAGGTGCCCGCCGTATCCTGCATCCAGGTGCCCAGCGAAGAGATCGTCGAAGCAATCCAGCGGTCCCGAAAGAGCGGAATTCTGAGCGGGGCGAACCCAGAATCTTTTCCGTCTGGCAGCCGCGGCGTGACCGAGTCAGTGGACGGAGCGGTATCTGGGGAGGAGAGCGGCACTGGCGCTAGTTTACGTCAATCGGACTGATACCTGCGTACCGTCAACGAGCCCGGTCAGCGGATTTACAACCCTCTTGCACCCACCTGCACCCAAGCAACAGGAGCACGGTCTGCACGCCCGGCCGGGACTCATTCGACAAATTTGAGAGGTTTTTATGTCATCTTCAGAGAACGATTTTTCCCGTCGCACCCTGGTCGGCACGCTTGGTGCCAGCCTGGCCGCCGCGCTGCTGCCGGAAGGCGCTCAAGCGCAGGGCAACTCTACCGCGCAGCCCGTTGCAGACCCCACCAGCAAGTACCCAAAGCCGCCCTATACCAGCCCATTTCAGCCTTGGCCGGGTCTCGCCAGCAAGATGACTCCGCCGCCAGATCATGGTGAGACCAGCTACAAGGGTTCCGGCCGGCTGCTCGGCCGCAAGGCTTTGATCACGGGCGGCGACTCCGGAATGGGTCGCGCCGCGGCGATCGCCTACGCTCGCGAGGGAGCCGATGTTGCGATCAACTACTTCCCGACGGAGGAGCCGGACGCGCAGGAAGTCGCCACACTGATCCGGCAGGCTGGCCGCAAGGCAGTGCTGATCCCGGGCGACCTGCGGGAAGAAGCGTTCTGCAAGAAGCTCGTCGCCAAAGCCGTCAGCGAACTGGGCGGCTTGGACATCGTCGTCTCAAATGCCGGGCGTCAGCATCAGGTAGAGTCGATTGCCGACATGACGACCGAGCTTTTCGACTGGACGATGAAAACGAATCTGTACGCACCGTTCTGGATCATCCGCGCCGCGCTTCCGAGCCTGAAGCCAGGCTCAACGATCATCGCGACGACGTCTGAGCAGGCCTATGACCCGTCGCCGAACCTGTTCGATTACGCGCAGACCAAGGCGGCGACGATGAATTTTGTCAAGTCGCTCGCCAAGCAGCTGGCCAAGAAGGGAATTCGCGTCAACGGTGTTGCCCCGGGACCTATTTACACGCCGCTGCAGATCTCAGGCGGTGCGACGGAAGAGAAGTGGCGTAACTTTGGCGGTAACTATCCGTTGGAGCGCGCTGGCCAGCCGGCAGAGTTGGCGTCTATTTACGTACAGCTCGCCGCGCAGGATGCGTCCTACACGACCGGCAACATCTACGGCGCAGGCGGTGGCATGGGCCAGCCGTAAACGCAATCCGGTTGAGTCCGCCGCCAGGTAGCGGCGGACTCAGCAGTCCCAGGCGTAGGGAAGCAGCCTCACCTCTACCGGCACGACGCGATCTGATGAAAGAGCGTTTGTGACACTTGAACCAGTGTGATGTGCAAAAGGAAAGCCACGCAGCGCGGTGGGGGCTGATGCGTGGCTATTCCGGTAAAGCAACGAAGTGGGTGGACTTCGTTAGGACCGGCTCAACTCAACGCAAGCGCGAGGAGCCATGCCCTGACACAACTCTACTCATCGTTTGGGGGACCGTCAAGCCGGCCCTAGGGAGTTGCCGCGGGTGCCGCCGCAGCTGGCGCGGTGGTATTAAGATGGAAATTCGTCCGGACATAGCTGGCCTTAATGCCCGGTATGTTGAGCTGCATCAGCTGATTGTTCGCATCCGCGTAGAAGTAATAGCGAGACCGCCCGTAACCCAGCAGGTAGGTGTGCAGCAAGATGACCTTGCCATCCAGCATGCCGCCCGTGTCATTCCCTTTAAACCACTTGGCGTGGTACGGGATGCCATCAGGCTCAGTCTGAGGGGGTACCGTATCCGCGGGTGCGCCGCCACCTCTGCGTCCACCTCCGCCTCCGCCTCCACCCACGGCAGGCACATACACGCCATACATGTTGTCTTTAGTCGGGTGCGTGACTGCCAGCAGCAGCACGGCCTGTGCAGCCGCCGGGTCGAAGGGCGTGAGCACCATCAGATTTGGGTAAACCGTCACGCTATTCGAAAGGTTGGAGCTCCCCTGCACGATCAAATCGAGCGAGGTCTGGTCCTTGTTCGCAACAAAATAGAGCTTGGCGGTCTGCGTGTGGCTCGTGATCTCAAGCGTTTTGTAGGCGTAATTGTCGTCAAAGGCGTACTCTCCGCTGAAGTCTTGATCAGAGCCGCCCATACGCGCCGTCAGACGGCTGTTCACCTTGTAACCCTTCTTGTCCTTGCTGATCGAAAAAACATCCTTGCCTACACGTTTGTCTTCCAGCATGATGTCAAACGTGTTGGCCTGCGCGGCAGCCGCGACCGGCAGCGCGGCAAGGGTGAAGGCAAGAGCATAGCGAAGAGCGGCGAACCTGACGGACATAAAACCTCGTTGCGGCAATAATATCCGACGAATTATTTCTGGGTATCCAGCTTGAACTTCTGGCGCACGTAACTGGCCCGCGCAAGCGTGTTGTCGAGCTCCATCAGCGTGTTTGTTTCGTCCGCATAAAACGTCCACCGGTTCTTGCCGGCGGCCAGAAAGTAGCAGTGCAGCGCGACGGGCTTACCGTCCAGCGTGCCCGTTGTGTCTGCGCCTTTGTTCCAGCCGGCGTCGTAAGCCAGGTTTCCGGTTTGGCTGCGCGTCGCCTGGTGATTTGACTCTTCATCATTGCCGGCACTTTCAGGTGGTGGCGCCGCGGACCCGCCGCCCGGCACCACGATGTTGAACAAATTTCCCTCGACCGGCTTGGCAAGCGCCTCCAGCAGGAAAGCCTGCGCGGCGCCCGCGTCGTAGTTGGGCAGGATGGCGAAAGCCGGCTTTACGTCCAGGCTGCTGCCGGCCTGCACTCCGCCCTGCACGGTGCCTACCGTCAGCACGGTGCGTGTCTTATTGGGCGTGAAGGAGTACCGCGTCTGGCTTGCGATCGACGACGCGCCGCCATCCAGATAGATGAAGTCATCTGAAAGCTTGAAGTCATCTGATGTATCAAACTCTGACCCCGCCACATGGTACGAGTAGCGGCTGGACAGGTTATACCCTTGCTTCGATTTGTTCAGCTTGTAGACGTCCTTGCCGATCACCTTGCCATTCGCCAGCAGGTCGAAAGTCACAGACTGGTTGCCGGTCTGGGCAGTCGCGGCGACAGCAGAAAACAGCGTTGCAGCGGCTAATGCGCGAAGGAACATTTACTTCTCCTGAACAGGATTTCCGTTGACTCTGGGGGAGACGGCGGGCGCGCCAAAAAGGTTGCAGGCGCGCCTCTACAGGTGCCTTCAAAGGCGACAGATCAGCAGCTCACGCTCGTAAACCATCTCTGGTGGCAGGTGGTCATGCAGCGCAAGGAAAAGCTCTTCATGGCCCATGACTTCCTTCTTCCACGCCTCGCGATCGACCGTCTGCAGCTCCTTGAACTGCTCGTAGCTAAAGTCGAGCCCTTCCCAGTTCATATCCGTATACTTCGGCGTCCAGCCGATCGGTGTCTCCGTCCCACGCACGCGCCCGCGCACACGATCGATGACCCACTTCAGCACGCGCATATTTTCGCTGTAGCCAGGCCACAGGAACTTGCCGTCTGCGCTCTTACGAAACCAGTTCACGTGGAACACGCGCGGAGTAGCGGTCAGGTTGCGCTGCATGCGCAGCCAGTGCCGGAAATAGTCGCCCATGTGGTACCCGCAGAAGGGCAGCATAGCCATCGGGTCGCGACGCACATGACCGATCGCACCACCGGCAGCGGCAGTTGTTTCGGACCCCATCGTGGCGCCCATGTACACGCCGCCAGACCAGTTGAATGCCTGGTAGACCAGCGGCATCGTCGTGGGCCGGCGACCACCAAACATGATCGCCGAAATCGGCACACCATCTGGATCTTCCCAGCTCGGGTCGATCGTCGGACACTGCGCAGCGGGTGCCGTGAAGCGCCCATTCGGATGCGCCGCGGGCGTCTTTGACTCAGGTGTCCACGCATTGCCACGCCAGTCCAGCGCCTCCGCCGGCGGCGTGTCGGTCATGCCTTCCCACCAGATATCGCCGGTGGGTTTCCCGCCTGAAGTTACCAGCGCGACATTCGTAAAGATCGAGTTCGCCCGCAGCGTAGCCATCGCGTTCGGATTCGTTTTGTCGCTCGTCCCCGGCGCCACGCCAAAGAAGCCCGACTCAGGATTGATCGCCCGCAACTGCCCGGTTGCATCCGGCTTGATCCACGCAATATCGTCGCCCACAGTCCAGACTTTCCAACCATCGAACCCCGCGGGCGGGATCAGCATGGCGAAATTTGTCTTGCCACAGGCACTCGGAAACGCCGCGGCCACGTAGGTCTTTTCGCGTGTCGGCGACTCCACCCCGACGATCAACATATGCTCCGCCATCCACCCTTCATCGCGCGCAATGTTGCTCGCAATCCGCAGCGCAAAGCACTTTTTGCCCAGCAGCGCATTGCCCCCGTAGCCGCTCCCATAGGACCAGATCTCGCGCGTCTCCGGAAAATGCACGATGTACTTGTTGTCGTTCTGCGGCCACGGTACATCCTGCTCACCCGCGGCCAGCGGCGCGCCCACCGAGTGCAAACACGGCACCACGCGCTTGGCATCTTTCTCAATCTCGCGATACACCGCCGTCCCAATCCGCGCCATGATCCGCATGTTCACAACCGCGTAAGCGGAGTCGGTGAGCTGCACCCCAATCTGCGACATCGGCGAGCCCACCGGCCCCATCGAAAACGGCATCACGTACATCGTGCGCCCATGCATGCAGCCCTTGAACAGCGCCTTCAACTTCTTGCGCATTACAAACGGGTCTTCCCAGTTATTCGTCGGCCCGGCGTTGTCCTTGCTCAATGAGCAGATATACGTCCGGTCCTCCACGCGCGCCACATCATTGGGGCTGGACCGAGCATAAAAACACCCTGGCCACTTCGCCTGGTCGAGCTCCAAAAACGTGCCCGCCTCCACCAGCCCGCGCTTCAACTGCGCGTCTTCTTCTGCGGATCCATCAAGCCAGTGGATCGCAGCCGGCTGGCATAGGTCGGCCATCTTCTCAACCCAGCGGATCAGGTGTTTATTGGTGGTGGGCGGTGCCTGGGGAGCGGTCGTACTTTGTGGCTTCATCATCACTTACAAGTGTTCGCTTCGCGCGCGCGCACTGTCAACTTTTTCCGAAGCGGCACGTCTCGCCTTCTGGTCCTTCCGTTGCGAAGCGAAGGAACCTGCGGTTCCGCCCGTACGATAAACTTCTCCACGAGGCTGACCAAGTGACTCAAGCAACACGCACCCTACTTCTCGCCGCTGTCCTCCCCCTCGTCGCCTCCGCCCAGGGCGACCCTGCCCGCGCCTTCGACCCCGCCACCGCAGCCTCCCGCCCCGCCGGCACCAAGGTCCGCATCGACCTCATCGGCGACTCCACCCAGACCGACAACGCCGGCTACGGCCGCGGCTTCTGCGCCAACCTTTCCCCGCAGGTAAGCTGCGTCAACATGGCTCGCGGCGGAGCCAGCACCAGGACCTTCCGCACGCTAGGCCTGTGGGACAAAGCCCTGCTTACAAAGCCCGACTACATGGTCATCCAGTTCGGCCACAACGACATGGAGAAGGTCGACGGCAAAGCCGAAAATGACCGTCAGGTCTCGATGGCCGACTACGAAGTTAACCTGCGCCGATTCATCGCGGAAGCTCGCGCGGCCAACATCAAGCCCGTCCTCTGCACGCCCTTGACCCGCCGCTACTTCGGTTCCGACGGCAAGATCCACTCCGACCTTGGCGCCCACACGGCCACCATGAAGAAGCTGGCCGCAGAGTTGCATGTACCGCTTATCGACCTGCAAACCGAAAGCATCGCCTACCTCGATAAGATTGGCGAGCAGACCAGCAACAAGCTCGCCATCACCAAAAAAGATGCGGACGGCAAGACCATCTTCGACAAGACCCACATCGATTGGGCCGGCAGCTACGTCTTCGGCCGCATGGTCGCGGCCGACCTCGCAAAGGTGCAGCCAGAGCTCGCAAAGTACGTGCTGTCCCAGCCCGCACCGCTGTCTGCAGAAGGCGTCAAGGCGATGAAAGTGATCCAGGGCGGCCCTGTAAAAATCATCCTCGTAGGCGACTCCACCGTAGCCACCGGCGGCGGCTGGGGCCCGGGCTTCTGTAAGGTCATGACCCCCAACGTCACCTGCGTCGACGTAGCCCTGAACGGCCGCTCTACTAAAAGCTTCGTAGACGAGGGCGCCTGGAAAAAAGCCCTCGCAGAGCATGGCGACTACTACCTGATCCAGTTCGGCCACAACGACCAGAAGCCCGCGGAAAAGCTCCACACGGACGCCGACGGCTCCTTCCAGACCTACCTCCACCAGTACATCGCGAACGTCCGCGCCCTCGGTGCTGTCCCCGTCCTCGTCACCTCACTGTCCCGCCGTACCTACAAGGACGGCAAGGTGGTCGAAGACCTGAAAGCCTACGCCGAAGCCACCAAAAAAGTAGGCGCCGAAGAGGGCATCACCGTAGTCGACCTGAACGCCATGTCCACCGCCATGCTCAACCACATGACCCAGCAGCAAGCCGATGCCTACGACATGACCGGCCACGAAGACGCCGCCGCAGAAAACAAAAACGCCAAGCTCGACCGCACCCACCTGAACCCAATGGGCCAGCAACTCTTCGGCCGCATGGTCGCCGACGCACTCATTCGAACACAAGTAGAGCTCGGCCCAGATGTCATAGGCGAGCCAGCAGGCAAGTCCGTAGTCCCAACCTTCGCCCCGCAGCAAGCTTCCCCCACGGACGGCAAGTAGCTCTTACAACGGGACCAGCAAAAGTTCTTGCCCGGTAGCGTCGGATCGTCTACCCTCCACGAATGCGATCGCATTTCCTTCTTTTTCTGCTTCTGACCGCACCCGCCTGCGCGCAGGTTCCATCCTTTCAGCCGCAAGTGGTTGGTTACGTCACTGCGGTTGCTGGCAATGGCGCCTTCGAGGTGCAGGTGACACCAGTTCAGATCATCGGGGAAACTAGACTTTACCGGCAGTTAGCCAAGGCGAACACCCCGTCTCACAATTGGACAAGCTATACCTTGGCCAGTCTATGCAGGTCTGGGGACATTGGAATAAAAAGACGCATGAGTTGACTGCCACGTCCGTAGTTCAGGTCGCGCCATCGATCGCAGAGGTGCGCGGCGGCGCGATGATTGATCTCGTCGTCCCTGCCAAGGCTCCGGAGCGCATCCTGCGCGCAGACGGCTACAGCCTTCACCTCACTCCGGAGACGATCCTGAACTTCAACGCACCGGTCACCTCGCTCGCCGATCTGACCACGAACATCTGGATCGAGTACCGCGGCGTGCAGCAGGTGGACGGCTCAGTGACCGTCAACGCGGCGGAGGTTTGGCCGAACACAGTTCCGAAAGATGAGGACAAACTCCGCACCAAAAATGAGTTCGAGCCGGCCAACGTCGACGAGGGGGATAAGCAATCCGGTGCGAGCAAGTTCTTCCACGGGGTCAACGCACGCAAACTCCCTGCACATCATGATCCAGAGCTACAGGCAAAAATCGAGCGCATTGGCGAGTCCCTTATCCCGGCCTACCAGAAAGCACTTGTCAAGTCAGACCCGACACGCATCCATTTTCGCTTTCAGATCGTCGACACGGATCATTTCCGGGATGCAGTTACCTTCGCAAACGGGATCATTTTGGTACCATGGCCAGCCATCGGCCGCCTGCAGAACGACTCGCAGATTGCCGCAGTGTTGGCAGACAACATTGCCTGCGCGCTTGAAAAGCAGCAGATTCTGCATCAGCCTGCGGCGCACGCTTTGACAGCCGCAAGTTGGGCAGGACTTGCGGCGGGACTCGTCGTCCCGGGTGCTTCTATTGCGACTGGGATTACGACTGCTAGCCTGGAGCGTCATGCCCAAACGATGAGCCTCCGACAGAGCGGCCGCGTCTCGCTCGCACTGATGCATGACGCAGGTTACGACATCCACGAGGCACCCGTAGCCTGGCGGCTGCTGGACCCGAAGAAGCCGGAATCAATAGACAAAGCAGAAATTCCCGATCGCGCCGATTACCTTTACGCATTCCTCGGTGAGACCTGGCGCTAGCCTCGTTGCTCGCATGCCTAGTGCTTACGCGGCTGCATCAGGTCCGGCCCCTTGCAGCTCCCGTCCGGTTTATCCGTAATGTCCAGCAGCGTAAACGATGCAGCATTCGTCTGCACCTGCGCATACTTGCTCGGCAGGTCGATGATCTGCAGGTTGGCGGTGGTGTGGTCGGCCTGCATCTGCAACTCCAATTGGTAGTGATTGCCGCCGCAAGCCAGGGTGGGCCCAAACCGGATCAAGTCGGCACCATTGCTAGTCATGTCCTCGTGCAGCTTTTGGTGGTGTGACTTGCTCGCAGGATCGCTCCAGTCCTTCACTGCTGCCCATTCCGATCCGAGCCACATATCCACAAATGCCTGCGCGTTGGGCGCAACAGGCTGCTGAACGAAGTGGCCTGTCGCCGTGCTGTAACGCAAAATGCCTGGCCGCTGGACCAGATCGGCGTCGACACTATTGATGAGCGATCTTAGCTCGAAACCTTCCGGCCTGACCTTGAAAGTAGTTTCGTCGCGCCGGTAGTCTCGAGTCATGTGGTCTAGCAGATATTGCGGGTTGGACGGCGTGGCCAGCGCAACCAGATCTGCCTTGAACCTGGACAGAATAGACGTACACCAAGGCGTGCCGGAAACAATGACGAATGCCGTTTCCGGCGCCGGGACGGGAGCGAAGTAGAACATATCGCCCAGCGCATCGCCAACAGAGTTCAGGTCTGGGTTGAACCAGGCGAGCACGCGCCGGTAGCCCTGCGATTCACGCCGGTACAGCAGCAGCATCGAGTCATTACCGCACTCTACATCGAACGTTACCTGCACCGAGTACAAGTCGTTCTGGCTAGCTACAGCCTTAACGTCGATTGTCAGATCGCCGCCATAGTCACCCGTTTCCGGGGCCTCGTCATTCTGCTTTGAAGCGGGCTTTGGAACGAAAGGTCTGGCAGGAATGTTGGCGTGCAGCAGCGCGACGAGCCCGGACTGTATCTGCGCAGGGTCCGATTTATTACATAGAACGGCAGTGTCCACGGTCCGCAGCAGTGCTTGTTTGTAGTCGTGCAGCAGAGGCTTGATCGCGGCCGGTACGTCAGTCTCCATTTGCGGTGATTGCGCGGCCAGAAGTTTGGCTTGCAGCGTCAGAGTCTGCGCCGCCGCTTGCTGGGTCGCATGCGGCGTACAAGTCTGTGCTGCGGCAGACATTGTAAGCAGCAAAGCAAACAGGATCAGACGCATGGCTTCTCCTTCAAATCTGCAAGCTACGGCGCCGGTGAAAAGTCCGTCACCTTCATGAACGTCGATTCGATCTTGTGGACGAATTCACCATCCTTCTCCGTCTCCGCCTTCAGCGCAACCCACTCCAGATCCACGACGAACTTTGCCCACGCCTGCCGCGCTGCTTCGCGACTCGGATGACGCAGCATGTAGATCAGCGTGCTGGCCGCGGGCTCGGCGTTGCTGGCCTCGTCGGTGGGGGTCCAGTACGCGACGCCATGCATCCCCAGCCGCTCGAAGATCGCCGTTTCCTTGGTGCGGAAGCGGTTCAGGATCAGCGGCAGCTTGCCCTCGTTCAGGTGGTAAATGCGCAGCTCGTACACGGTTTCGGCAGTCACGCCGACCGCCTGTGCTTCAGCGGCCATCGCGAGCGGGAGTGCAGCGGCAGTGGTCTTCAGCATCGTTCGTCTGTCCATTTCAGTTTCCTCTAAGCAATAGCTGCATTGACGAGCGCCTGCGCTTCCGTCTGAATCTGCTTCAGGTGCGCGTCGCCCTTGAAGCTTTCCGCGTAGATCTTGTACACGTCTTCGGTGCCGCTCGGACGCGCCGCAAACCAGCCTTCGTCGGTCGTCACCTTCAGCCCGCCGATGGGCGCGTGATTGCCCGGAGCTTCGGTCAGGATCGCGGTGATCGCGTCACCGGCCAGCGTTTTCGCCGTCACATCAGAAGCCTGCAGCTTGCCGAGCTTCGCCTTCTGCTCCTTGGTCGCCGCCGCGTCGATCCGCTGGTACACGGGCGAGCCATACTTCGCCGTAAGCTCCGCGTACAGCTCGCCCGGATCCTTGCCGGTCACCGCGGTCATCTCCGCCGCGAGCAAACCGGGAATCAGCCCGTCTTTGTCGGTCGTCCAAACCTTGCCGTTTTTACGCAGGAAGGTTGCACCTGCAGACTCCTCGCCGACAAATCCGAGCGTGCCATCGATCAGCCCGTCCACAAACCACTTGAAGCCGACGGGCACCTCAAGCATCGGCCGGCCCAGACCCTGGGCGACTCGGTCGATCATGCTTGACGACACCAGCGTCTTGCCAATCCCCACCTTGCTGTTCCATTCAGCCCGATGCTGAAACAGGTACTGCTGGCACACCGCAAGGTAGTGATTCGGATTGAGCAGGCCGGCACTGCGCGTTACGATTCCGTGGCGATCGTGGTCCGTATCGCAAGCCCACGCGACGTCGAACTTGTCCTTGTTCGCGATCATCGAAGCCATTGCATTGGGCGAGCTGCAATCCATGCGAATCTTCTTGTCCCAGTCCAGCGTCATGAAGCGAAACGTGGGGTCGACAAAGGGGTTCAGCAGCTCGCAGGACAGGTTGTACTGATCGATGATCCGCGGCCAATAGTAGACGCCCGCGCCGCCCAGCGGATCAACCGCGAGCTTCAACTTCGAGTTCTGCAGCACGTCAAAATCGATCACGTTGCGGAGGTCGTCGACATAGGCGGTCAGATAGTCGTGGCGCTGCGTCGTTTCTGCATTCAGGGCCTGCTTGTAGCCGACGCGTTTGACCCCGGCCAGCTTCGCCGTGATCAGCTCATTCGCACGGTTTTCGATCCACTTGGTCGCACCGGTATCGGCTGGTCCGCCGTTGGGCGGGTTGTACTTGAAGCCGCCATCCTCGGGCGGATTGTGGCTCGGCGTGATGACGATTCCGTCGGCCTGCGCATCGCCGATTTTGTCTGCGTTGTAGGTCAAAATGGCATGCGAAAGTGCCGGAGTCGGCGTGTAGCCGAGCGCGGAATCAACCATGACGGTGATGTCGTTCGCGGCCAGAACCTCGAGCGCAGTTGAGAAAGCCGGGTCGGAAAGTGCGTGCGTGTCTTTGGCGAGGAAGAGCGGGCCGGCGATCTTGTTGGCACGGCGGTAGTCGACGATGGACTGCGAAATGGCGGCGATGTGGTCATCGTTGAAGCTGCTTTGGAGCGCGGCGCCGCGATGCCCGGAGGTCCCAAATGCCACTTTTTGAGCTGGAATCGCCGGATCTGGATGCAGGTTGTAGTAGGCGGTGATCAGGCGGGGAATGTCGACTAGGGTGTCTAAGGTGGGGTGTTCGCCGGGCTGGTTGGGCATTTGGATTCCTTGTGGATTCTCGCTTGACGAGTGTAAATGATGGACGCAGTCCCCCCCCTTTTTTGGGGCTAAGTCTTCGCAGGATTGGGGTTAGGTCTGGACTTGGATTTCTGGTGCGGGATCGTGGGGGGTGCTGCGAGGGTGCTTTTTGTCAAGTATCCAGAGCAGGAATGCTGTGAGTAGTGCCAGAGCGGAGAGCCAAAGGCCGAGGTTCTGGTCGCGGGTGCGGACCCAGCGGAGATGCAGCGACATGTGGCCTTGCGGTTGAATAAAAGCGATGCGGCCGTCGTCGCGGGGGATGAGGGTGGGGCGGTGGCCGTTGATTGCGACCAACCAGTTGGGGTAGTCGCGGCGGTTTAGGACGACGAGTGAATTGCAGGGCAAGTCCCACTCGATGTGGATGGGGGCGGGGCCGGGCAGGGGGCGCATGTCGGATGGGAGATTAGGGTCCGGGTGGGTGGTGAGGCAGGCGCGCCACCATGGCTCGGCCTGGTGGAGGGCGTCGTTGTCAGCGGTGACGGGGGTGTACTCGTCCGTGGGTTCGGTGCCGGTAGGGGAGTGGAAAAGGGCCGCGCGAGCGTTCGGGGCGTCGGCGTTCTCGCACGCTTGGTGGAAGAAGTTGTAGGCGGGGAGGATGAGTAAAAGCGCGACGGCTGGGGAGAGCCAGAAGGGGGGCTTCACGTCGCGGAGTGCGGCGGCGGCGAGGGTAAGGAGGATGACGGCGAGCAGAGCGTCGAGCCGCCAGGGGAATTGAAGAAAAGCAAGTTGGGGGGTGTAGGTCCAGAGGAAGAGGGACGGTGGGGTGAGGAGGAAGGCGATGAGGATGGTGAGGGGGAGGAGGGTGGTCCTTGGGCCGGGGCTGAAGCCCCTTTTTGTCGCGGACGTTTGGTTCATGGGGCTGAAGCCCCGTGCTTCCACCTTCTTTGAGTTGAGAGCGGCGAGAGCTATCGCGGTCAAAAGGAGCAGGGAGAGGATGCTGGCGGTCTGGACTACGGCGTTGTGGAAGAGGTCATCCGCGCTTTGCGTACCCATGCGGTGGAAAAGGAAATGGTCCGCGGGGCGCATGCCGGTGGTGGTGGCGAGGGCTATCTGGACGTAGCGTCGCTCATAGGCGGCGGGAAGGAGGTAGAAGGCGGGGAGGAGTAGGCCGAGGGCGGTGCCGGCGAGGGTGCTCAGGATCAGGGGCCACGGTGACGCTTTTTGCTGGTCTAAACTTGCGCCTGCAGATTCCCTTCGGAGATGACAAACAATTTGCCAGATCAGCTTGGTCAGGGTGAGTATGGCGAGGGCGTAGCAGGCCATAACGGCTGCGGGGGCGTTGGTGAGCCATAAGAGGGCTATGGGGATGGCTATCCGAAGGATTTGGCGCTTTGTAGTGGTGGTGCGTGCGGCGGAGATCCCACTCATGACGGTGGAGCTGTCATGAAGGGGTCCCCCAACTCTGGGAGTCGGTCCGGCTAGCGCGGCCTGGAAAAGGAGGGGCAGCCAGGCGGCGGCGAGGAGTTCGGCGAAGGCGCTGCGCTCGTAGGCGGTGAAAAGCATGTACGGGTTGGCGAGATAGACGGTGGCGCAGAGAAGAGCCGCCTGGGGCGAGGCGTAGCGGCTGGCGAGGCGGTGGGCGGTGAAGCCGGAGAGGGTGAGGGCGAGGAAGGTGTAGATGGTGGCTACAAATTGGATCGGCAGCGCCAGGGTGAGCAGCGCGCCAAGGGTCCAGGAGATGGGGGGGTAGAAGAGGAAGCGCGGCTCGCCGGCGTTGTAGGCGGGGGTGAAGGCCCAATGGGGGTAGCCGCCGTGCGCGTATTGGGTAGCAGCTTCAAGCCAGGAGAGGAGGTGGAAGTCGAAGTCATGCCCGCAGGTGGGGCCCTTGAGGAGCAGGGGGAGGACGGCCAGGAAGGCTGCTAAAGGGATCAGGTAGCGGTGGGGCTTTGGCTTCAACCGGTGTCCTTAGGCGGGATGGCGGCGGGTTCGGCGAAAATGCAGGTCCTTCGACTGCGGTCCTCGCGGCCTTGCTGCGAGGACCTTCGCTCAGGATGACAATTTTGTGGGGAGTGCGAGGAAGGCGGACTTTGCTAGCTTTGAGGCTTGCGCTCGAACTTTGAGCTGAAGCTAGGTCCAGCCTAGTACGTCTGAGATTTGCTGGGCCAGGGTGAGGGGATCGAAAGGCTTGAAGAGGACAGCGGCTACGCCCAGGCCGGCGAAGCGGCGTTGATCTACGCCCTGCACTTTTGCGGTGAGCAGGATGACCGGGATGCCGGCGGTGATTGGGTTGAGCTGCAGCTCTTTGAAGGTGGTGGGGCCGTCCATTTCGGGCATCATCACGTCCATCAGGATGGCTTCTGGCTGCTCCTTGGCGGCTTCCGCGATGCCTGCCTTGCCGGAGTTGGCGGTGTAGATGGTCCAGCCTACGGTGGCTTCCAGCGAGAGTGCGGCTACTTCGCGAATGTCGTCTTCGTCGTCGATGATCAGGACACGGTGCATGGGGTGAGTGTACGCGTGAGGTCTTCGTCGGTCCATCCCACCCCTCAGAAGCGAAAGATGGGGCACCCAAATTGGTGGGACCGGTAGGCGGCGGGTCGAGCGCTGGGCTCGATCCCCCCACCCCTTTCGATAAGGCCGAAAAGATGGGCCATCCGTATGGATGGCGCTAGCTGGGGCTGGGGACGGCGGGGCGGCGGAGGCGATGCACGATGTTCAGGACGAGTTCTTCAACTTCGTGCGGCTGGACTTTGGCCTTGGTTAGGAACTGCGTGGGGCCCAGGCGGAGTTGGCTCATTTCGGAGTCGGAAACTTCCCGGCCGCTGTAGACGACGAGCGGCAGGGTGCGCAGGTCGGGTTGCTGGCGGAGCCAATCGACGAGAGAGAAGCCGTCGCCATCCGGCAGGGTGAGGTCCAGGATGAGCAGGTCGGGGCGCGAGAGCAGGCAGTGTTCCGTGGCCTGCTGGCGGGTGCTGGCGTGGTCTACGCGGACGTTGGCGTCCTCGAAGCCGGCGATGACGACTGCGGCCAGGTCGGCGTCGTCTTCTACCAGGAGGACGTGGGCGGGGCCATCGCCGGTGTGAAGGACGCGGGAAAGCTCGGCGAGCAGGAGGTGCTCGTTGAAGGGCTTTTGCACCCACCCGGCGGCTGCTGCTGCTGCATGGCGACCACTTTCGCTGGTCTCTGCAGGCGACAGAACGGACAGGATGACGACTGGGATGCCGGCTGTGGTGGGGGAGTGTTTGAGGCGCTGCAGAGTCTCCCAGCCGGTGAGGCCGGGCATGTAGAGATCGAGCAGGATGGCCTCTACGCTGTTCTGGCTGGCGAGCCCGATCGCCTCCTCCCCCGATGAAGCTTCAAGGACGGTGAAACCGTGCAGGCGAAGGTTCTCACTGACTACGGTGCGGACGCCTTCGTCGTCGTCGCACAGGATGACCGTGCCTTCCACCGGCGCGGAGATGAGGGTAAGGGCGGCGTTGGACGCGGGGTCCTCCACACGGCTGATTCGCGGCAGGCTGACGATGATGGAGGCGCCGGGCCCGCGGCCCTGCTGCTGGTTCGACTCTGCCCAGATGCTGCCATTGTGCTGGTTGATGATGGTCCGGCAGATGGCCAGGCCGAGCCCGGTGCCGCCCTTCTGGCGCGCGTCCGAGGCTTCTACCTGCTGGAAGCGATCGAAAACGGAGTCCAGTTTTTCTACGGGGATGCCTCGGCCGACGTCTGATACACGCAGAAGCAGGTTGTCGTGGTCGGCTTCGACGCGCATTTCTACAATGCCGCCGATCGGGGAGAACTTGATGGCGTTCGAGAGGAGGTTGGTGAGGACCTGGAGGATGCGGTCGGAGTCGCCGTCGAAGAATACGGCGTCGGACTGGACGGCGAGGTCGAGGTCGAGCGCGACCTGCGAGGCGTCGGCCATGGCGGTCATGGTTTCTGTGGCCTGCTGCAGCAGATCACGCAGGCTGCAGCGGCGAATGTGCAGTGGAGCGCGGCCGGATTGCATGCGCTCAAGATCGAGGATGTCGTTGATCAGGCGGATAAGCCGGTCTGTATTGGTGACGGCGATGCGCAACAGGTTCTGCGCTTTGGCGTCCATGGTGCCCATCAATCCGGCGGAAAGCAGGCCCAGGGCGCCGCGGATGCTGGTGAGCGGGGTCCGCAGCTCATGCGAGACGGTGGAAATGAACTCGTCCTTGATGGTGTCGAGTTCTGACCGCTGGGTAAGGAGCGAGTCCTTGGCTTGCTGGGCTTCAGTCGCAGCTTTGAGCGCGATTTCAAGCGAGCGATTTGCCTTGCGCACGCGGACAAGGCCGACGCCGAGCACGATTCCCGTGACGCACAGGGCGGCGCACAGGATCAGGCATCCGAATATAAGGGCAGGACTCATGGGCTGTGGTCTGCAATGCTAACGCATCTGGCCGCAATCTTAGATTGCAGGGAAAAGACGTTTGCTTTCAGCTGGGGAGTCAACCGCGTCCTGAATCAGACGCCCAAGGGTTGCGTTCCGCGGACCAGGGCAGGGGAGAGTGTGGTGAAGCAAGCGGCCGCCCCGTACGTGCGGGGCGGCCTGCGTGTGCCTAAGATTACGCGGAAACAGGCACGCGGTCTAGAACTTCCGCAAATTTCATTCCCTTGCGCGCCGTGTAGCCCTTCTTGTGGAAGGCGTAGCCGGCGATCAGGGGCAGGGCCAGTGTGGCTTCTGAAAAGACCATCTGCTCGTAGGTCAGGTCTACCTTGCCCCAGGAGCTGGCCTCCTTCAGGGTGCTGCCGGAGAGAGCGCCGTCGCGTGCATCGGCCACAGTGATCTGGATGGCGTACTTGTGCATGGAGGCCTCGACGCCGAGAATGTCCGCGGCTACGACGATATCCTGCGCAAAGTTTTTGGGCACGCCGCCGCCAATCATGAGCAGGCCGGTGGTGGGATTTTCGATCTTAAGCTTGGTGATTTCATAGAAATCCTTGGCGGAATCGATCGAAACAACCGGCTTGCCCTGACGTGCGTGCTGGTGGGCGACGAGGCCGAAACCGGCGGAGCAGTCAGAGAACGCGGGGCAGAAGATGGGTACGCCTTTTTCATACGCGGCCAGGACGATGGAGTCGGGGTTGCCCTGCGCGGGGGTGCGGCCGTTGTCGACGAGGTATTTGCCCATGGCCTGGATGAACTCGCGGCTGGAGTAGGCGCGGGGCTCAAGCGAGTTGGTGATTTTGAGGGTAGTGTCGTCGCAGATGCGGAGCTCTTCTTCGTCGATGAAGGTGTCGTAAATGCGGTCGATCATGAGCTCGCGGAGGTCGGCATCGCCTGCGCCGTACTTGTATTCATCGCCGGCAACGTAGTGCTTGAAGCCGAGCGCTTCAAAGAAATCCTGGTCGACGATGTTGGCGCCGGTAGAGACGATCGCGTCGACCATGTTGTTGCGGATCAGGTCGACGAAGATTTTTTGCAGGCCGGCGGAGATAAGCGAGCCGGCGAGGCAGAGGATGACGCCGCACTCGGTGTCGCGGAGCATCATGTCGTAAATGCTGGCGGCGCGGGCAGTGTCACGCGCTGAGTAAGCCATGGCGGCCATCGCGTCGACCATGGGGACGACGTCGAGCGCGGTGATATCGATGTGGCGGATGGGGGTCTGGAGGAGTTCGGCTTTGGTAGGCATGTCACTTATTAGGATAGCAGCGGGGTGTGAATGGCGGGTTAGAAGTTCGGTATAGGCTCTAGGGAATGGACGTCAACTTTGCCGAGCGCGCGCACAATCACAACTGGAAGCTGGACCCGATTGTGCGGTCGCTGCTGGATACAGATTTTTATAAGCTGCTGATGCTGCAGTTCATCTGGAAAAATTTTCCCGCGACGCAGGTGACCAGTGAGGTGAGCAACCGGACGGTGCGGGTGCGGCTCGCGGAGCGCGTCGGGGCCGCCGCGTTGACCGAGCAGATGGAGCACGTGCGCAGCCTGCGCTTTCGGCGAAGTGAGCTCGTCTGGCTGGCCGGTAATACGTTTTATGGGACTCGGATGATTTTTGAGCCGGAGTTTCTGGACTGGCTTGAACATGATTTTCAGCTAAGTGAGTACGAGGTCGCCGAGCATGATGGACAGCTGGTCTTGCGCTTCCATGGCTTGTGGTCTCAGGTGACGATGTGGGAGGTTTATGCGCTTGCCATTGTGAGTGAATTGAAGACGCGCGCGGCGCTGGCTGAGCTGAGTGAGCTGGAGCTGGACGTACTTTATGCGCGCGCCAAGACTCGACTGTGGGACAAGATTGAAAAGCTGCAGGGGCTCGACGGGCTGCAGCTTTCGGACTTTGGGACGCGGCGCAGGCACAGCTTTTTGTGGCAGGAATACTGTGTCTCGGCGATGCGCGTGGCGTTGGGGGAGACGCGCTTTACGGGGACCTCGAACACGGCGCTGGCGTACAAGCACGATCTCGAAGCGATCGGCACGAATGCGCATGAGCTGCCGATGGCGATGGCTGCGCTGGCTTCCCGCGGGACGGATGATGAGTTGCGGGCTTCGCAGTATCGCGTGCTGGAGTTGTGGCAGAAAAGCTACGGCGGCGCGCTGTTGATCATGCTGCCGGATACCTTTGGGACGACGCAGTTCCTGAAAGGCGCGCCAGACTGGGTCGCGGGGTGGACGGGCGAGCGCATCGATTCAAAGGACCCCATCACAGCGGGGGATGAGTTTATCGACTGGCTGGAGGCGCACGGGCAGGATCCCCGGACCAAGCGGCTCATCGCGAGCGATGGGCTGGATGTCGACGATATTGTTCGGCTGCACCACTACTTTGCCGGGCGCATCCGATTTTCCGCAGGCTGGGGGACTCTGCTGACGAACGATTTCCGTGGCTGCCACCCGCGTGGATTGCCTACGCTGGAGCCGCTGAGCCTGGTCTGCAAGCTGACCAGCGTGGAGGGCATTCCGTGCGTAAAGCTGAGCGACAACGCGCACAAGGCAGTGGGGCCTGAGGCGATGGTGGCGCGGTATCGGCGGGTGTTTGGCAGCGCCGCGGAAGAGGGGGGAGCGCCGCTGGTCTGATGACGCGCAACCGCGTAATACGGCGAAGCTATACTGTGCGGATGAAGATGAACGCGGTAGCTAAAACAATGGTGGCGGCGGCGCTGGTGCCGATGATGCTGGTGCAGCAGAGTTTTGCGTGGGGCTCTGACGGGCACCGCCTGATCAATCGGCTGGCGGCGCAAACGCTGCCCAAAGATGTCCCCGACTTTCTGCGCAGCCCCGCTGCCGTGGATGCGATGGAGTACTACGGCCCGGAGCCCGATCACTGGAAAGGTCCCGGCGAGCCTGAGTTGAGCCGTGCCGGGTCCGGCGAGCACTACATCGATCTGGAGTGGGCGGACCTTATTGGCGGGCCATTGCCGCGAAATCGTTATGACTACATCCGTGCTCTGGCTGTCGCGCAGAAGAATCATCCTGACCTGAGCCTGACGCCTGAAAAAGTAGGCACCCAGCCCTACGCCGCCAATGAACAGTGGGAGCGGCTAAAGTCCGCCATGCGCGACTACCGTGAACTCGCCGCGGAGCATAAGGACACGAAGCCGGTCGAGGCGGAGATCGTGTTCTGTGCCGGTATCCTGGGGCATTTCGTTGCTGATGGATCGATGCCTCTGCACACCAGCATCCAGTACAACGGCTGGACCGGTCCGAACCCTGGTAACTACACGACGCTGCACAAAATTCACGCGCTGTTTGAGAGCGACAATGTGAAGTCAAATGTCGACGTAAAGAAGGACGTTGCGCCGCTGATTCCTGCCAAGCCTGTGCTGGTGGGCGATGTATTCGATCAATACGTGAGCTATCTGCGGCATAGCAACACGCTGGTCGAAAAGACGTACCAGCTTGAAAAGGCGGGTGGCTTTACGGGTGCCGGAACACCGGAAGGGAAGGCGTTTACAGACGAGCGCCTGGCGGCCGGCGCGACTGAGTTGCGCGATCTGATCTACACGGCCTGGGTGCGCAGCGCGGAACCCGTGCCGCAGTACCGGAACTCGGCCCCGGCTGGGCAGTAGCTACTTCTCAATGACCGGCTGCTCATGCAGGGTGTGCAGCAGCCGGTTCAGCGGGGTTCGCAGGGTAAGTGCAAGCAGCGGCGTGGCGACTGCCGCGAACGCGAACCACACCAGCAGCGCGTGCCATTCCCACGTCCACAGCAGGCGCGTGGTTGCGAGCGGATGGTGGCGTGCGGCTTCAAGAAGTGCCTGCCTGTCCAACGGCAAGGCACCTATGTGGAAGACCACGTTGCCGATGCGAATGAAGAAGAAAAACAGCAGCAGCTCCAGCGGGTACGCCAGGTGATTCGCAATCTGCGAGGCCAGTAGATTGAGGCGGAACACAGACGCCAGCACCAGGCAAAGCAGCGTAGTAGAGCCCAGCAGCGGATTAACCCCAATGGCAAGCCCAAGCGCCAGCGACCATGCCAGCTTGCGTGGCGTGGCCCCGACCCGCAGCAGGTCCAGCAGAGGCACCACGACGCGCCGCTGGAACAATCCGGGGCGCTCCGTTTTGGCGGTCGAAGGTTGGCTCAATCTGGCATCTAACGGCACAGACTCAGCATAAACTGCAGCACAGATCGGCGAGGTGGGCTTTGGCATTTGTTCGGTCCCTGGTTGGCACGTTGAAGGTGGTCTGGTACTTCACGCGGTATGGTGCAGAGCTGGCAATTAAGCAGCCAAAGACGCGTGCGGAGCGGGCCGCGTGGCTGCATCGCTTTTGTGCGGCAACCCTGAAGGGCATGGGTGTTAAGGTCACGGTGGAAGGTGCGATGCCGGCCGGCGCGCTGGTTTCAAACCACCTCGGCTACCTGGATATCATCAGCCTGGCGGCGATCAGCCCGTGCGTTTTCTGCTCGAAAATCGAGTTAAAGACGGTTCCTGTGCTTGGTTGGTTTGTGCGCATGGCGGGAACGGTTTTCGTCGCACGTGGCCAGGGCGGATCTGCCTTGAAGGCTCGTGGGGATATGGAAGAAGCCTTCCATGAGGGACTGACGGTGATTTTTTTCCCGGAGGGCACGACGTCGAACGGCGAGCAACTGCTCGAGTTCCACTCCGGCCTGCTGGCACAGGCGATGGAAGCCGGCATGAGCGTGACACCGGCGTTTGGGCAGTACAGGTTCGATGAGCCGAATGGCTCGGCGACCATCGCAGATGATGTCAACTTCTGGGGCGACATCTCCATGTGGTCGCACATATGGCGCTTCTTATCACTGCGTGGGGTGCACGCGTTTCTCCGCTTTGGTGCAGCGCCGATCGCCTACCGAGCGGCGGAGGATCGCAAGGAAGCTGCGTTGGAAACGCGCGCGGCAGTGCTGGCGCTTGGGCGTGCTTCCGGGGTCAACCTGCCGGACTAGTTCTTGGGGAGCAGTCGTTTGCTTTGCAGGTAGTGAAGGACCTGCTCGACGGACCAGTCCAAGGCGCCTGTGCCATCGACCCGTATGTCAGCGGTCGCCGCGCAGGGCAGAACGTATTCTTCCGCCATGGGCTGCGCGGTGGCCAGGAACTGTTCTCTCACGCTTTCAGCGGTGCGCCCTCGCTCACGAACGTCGCGGTAGATCCTGCGCTTCAGGCATACGTCATGGGGCGCCTCGACAAAAATGCTTACCTGGTAGAGCGGCAGTAGCTCCGCGTAATGCAACGCCAGAATGCCTTCGACGATGACGACTGAGTTGGGCTGCATGTGTGTGAAGCTGCCCGGAACACGGCTGTGCGTGGCAAAGTCATACACTGGCCGCTCGATGGGCAGACCCTCCGCAAGCGCGCGCACGTGCTCTACGATGAGCTCGGATTCGAGTGAGTCGGGGTGGTCGAAATTGCGCTTGTGCCGCGTGTCCAGAGGAAACTGTGACAGATCGCGATAGTAAAGGTCGAGCGGGAACAGGGTGGCTTCAAGCTGGGTCGCCAGCTCTGCCGCGAGCGTAGTCTTGCCGGAGCCGGAACAGCCCGCAATGCCAATGACGAGTGGCTTGGACGGAAGCCGCAGCTGTGTAGACGAGCTGCTCATCAGCTCTCCATCTTGGGCAAAATCGCCGTGAGCAGAGCCGTGAAGCGCGTTTCGACCTGGTGGCCGATGTCCATGACTTCAGAGTGGTCGATCGCAACTGATGTCACACCGGCGGCGGCGTTGGTGACGAGCGAAAGGCCAAGGACCTCCATGCCCATGTGGCGCGCGACGATGACTTCATGCACGGTCGACATGCCGACCAGGTCTGCGCCCAGGGTGCGGAAGGCGCGGATCTCTGCGGCCGTCTCGTAGGAAGGGCCAAGCACGGCCAGGTAGACGCCTTCCTCCATGGGGTACCCCTGCTCGGCGGAGATGCTTATGGCGAGCGCGCGCAGCTTGGGTGCGTACGCCGTCGACATGTCAAAGAAGCGTTGGCCAGCGTTGGCGTTGAGCGCAAAGCGTGGCTCGTTGGGGCCGAGCGCGGCGTTGGTTCCGGTCAGGTTGATGTGGTCTGCGATGGCGACCAGCGCGCCCGGCCTGTAGTGCGAGGCAATGCCGCCGGCAGCGTTCGTGACCAGCAGCGTCCGGCAGCCGAGCAGGCCCAGCACGCGTGTGGGGAAGGTGACCTCGTCCATGGCGTAGCCTTCATACGCGTGCACGCGGCCCTGCATCACGGCGACCGGTACGCCGGCGATGGCGCCCAGGATCAGGTTGCCGGAGTGGCCTGCAACGGTCGATTGTGGGAAGTGCGGGATCGTCGCGTAGGGGATGGTGACGGCGTCCTGCACGACGGACGAAAAGCCGCCCAGCCCGGAGCCCAGAATGATGCCGATGCGAGGCGCGAGGGCAGTCTTGCTGCGGATGAATTGCAGAGCGGCGGTGGCACGGGTGTACTGGTCAGGAGACGGCATGTTTCTTCGCATCTTACGCCAGTAGCGGCGCATCTGACCAAACGCGAGGGACAGGAAATGAAGCTGACAGGGAACACGATATTTATCACTGGTGGCGGGTCGGGCATCGGGCGCGGACTGGCGGAAGCGCTGCATGGGCTGGGTAATAAAGTCATCATCTCCGGCCGCCGCAAGGCCAAGCTGCAAGAGGTCACGGATGCGAACGCAGGCATGGATTCAGTCGAGCTTGACGTGATGGATCCGGCCTCGATTCAGGCTGTGGCGACCGACCTGATCGCGCGCTACCCGGAGCTGAATGTGGTGATCAACAACGCCGGCATCATGGGCCGCGACACGATCGATACGGTGCTCGATCCGAAGTACGCGGAGGATGTCGTCACGACGAATCTGCTGGGCCCGATGCGGGTGACCTCGGCGCTGATTGACCACTTGAAGGCACAACCCACAGCGGCGATCGCTTATGTCACCAGCGGCCTTGCGTTCACGCCGCTTGCGGCCAGCGCGGTCTATTGCGCGACAAAAGCCGGCATCCACTCCTACGCGCTGAGCCAGCGCTACAAGCTAAAGGGAACGGGCGTGAAGGTGCTGGAGATCGCACCTCCCTATGTTCAGACGGAGCTAGGCGGCGACGCGCAGTTGAACGATCCTCGCGCGATGCCGCTGAAGGACTACATCGCAGAGACAATTGCGGTGCTGGGCACGGATGCCGATGAGGTCCTGGTGGAGCGGGTCAAGCCGCTGCGCAATAACGCCGGGCCGAATGAGCATGCGTTCGTGGATAAATTTAACGACATGATGGCAGGGCACTAGGCCCCGATCGCCAAGGCGCCCGGGCTTCGGATCTCGAGGCCTGGGTTTACTTTTTGCCGCGCATCTCGTCCTGCCGCATCGGCATGGCGTCGATTGTTGAGGCGAGCTTTTCGTAGGTGATCGATGAATGTTGCCGCAGCTTTTCGCCTCCGTCCTTGCCGATCAGGATGACAGTAAATTCGCTGCCCGAGACGTGGAACTGCGCTCTGAGTTGTGCGCTGGCGCTGGACTCGTCTGGCTCCGCCAGGACTACTACGTCGCGCTCGCTCAGGTCCGCTTTATGGCCCTTCAGCAGTTCAAGCTGGCGATCAATCTGGCCGCCGGTGCCTGCACCAAACACCAGCAGAACGCGCTTGTGATCCTTGTACGACGCAAGCGGCAACACCAGCAGCATAAGCTTCGCAAGCAACATCAGGCCTCCTTGCGGGCCTTCGGCTTTCGCGCCCGCGTGTTCTTTTCGATGCGCGCTTTCCAAGCCATGTGCAGCGCGCCGTAAAGCGTCTGCTCCGTTGCCTGCTCAAGGCGGATGTGGGTGATGCCCATGCGCCCCCAGCCGCCGGCCACCGGCAGGTAAAGCTCCGGTGCCTCCGCCACGCAGAGTGCCTGCTGCTCGGGTGAAAGCATCAGGTTGCCGAAGCCTCTGTCCCCAGCCGCGAGCGTGGCAAAGACGCGGCCGCCGACTCGGAAATCCGCCACGCCCATGTGCGACGACTCCTCCGCGCCTGCAAGCGAAAGGGCCACCCGGCGGAAGTCGGCGACGGTCACGCGCGCTCTGTGGCGCTCAGCTTCGCAATGAGCGAGGTAGCCGCCAGATCGGCCGTCACATTGGCGACCGTGATCAACATATCGGGCACCGTGATGATCGCGATATAGAGCGTCAACGCCTCAAGCGGGGCGCCGAGCGCGAGAAAAATAGGTCCCCATGCGGCCAGCAATACCGCCGCGCCGGGCACGCCAACGGAGCCAATGTTCGTCAGGATTCCAAGCGCCAGCGCCGTCACAATCTGCGCGACATTAGGGTGCACTCCAAACAGATTCGCGCCAACAATTCCCGTCGCCACTGCCGTAAACACATTCCCGAAGCGGAAGGTCGTGACCGCCAGCGGCATGATCGCGGCGAGGATCGCGGGCGGCAATCCGAGTCCCTGCGCTGCTTCCAGCAGTGCAGGCAGGCATGCGCTGCTGGACTGCGTGGTCGCTGCCAGGGTCTGCGGCGCAGCGGCAGCACGTGCAAATCGCAGCGGTCCCACACCGCTGAAAAGCCCCACAATCTGCGCCACAACAATCCCCACTGCAGGCACGATCGACGTCAGCACCGCGTACTGCAGCAAGCCCTTCGCGCCGTCCGAGCCAACCGTCGCGACGGTCGCCACAAGCAGGCAAAAGATCCCCGCCGGCGCCAGCTTCAGCACCCAGCCGACAACGACCAGCAGCGCCGCGGAGATCGCATTCAGCACTTCCAGCAGCAGCTCGGTCCAGCTTGCCTGGATGCGTGCAATCGCCGCGCCAAACACGGCCGCAAACACGATGAGCGGAGCCATGGCAGCTTCCGCTGCGGCTGCTACAGGGTTGGCCGGCACCAGCGCAACGAACTCGCCCAGCAGCGAAGGGGGCGCGACTCCGCTCGCCAGGGGCGCGGCCTGTAAGGCCACGACCGGCCAAAGTTTTGTAAGCCCCAGCATGGTCAGCGCGCCCAGAACGGACCCCAGCACCAGCAGCGCCAGGAACACTGTGACGGCAATCCTGGCGACTCGTCCGCCTGCCGCCGTGCGCGCAATGTCAGCGACGCCGGCCGTCATCAGGCAGAACACCAGCGGCACCAGCGTCATGCGCAGGCCGTTCAGCCAAAGCTGCCCAAGCTGTCCAACTGCTGCCGCACCGCCGAGCCAGCCCATCCGTCGTGCCAACAAACCTGCACCGACGCTGAAGACAAGCGCCGCCAGCAGCCGCAGAGTCTGCCCTCGCCCACCCCAACCCGGCTGGCTCATGGGCCCTACTTCAGCAGCATCGAAACGATGCTAGCGCTCATGAGATTGGCCATGGTTCCGGCGAGCATGGCCCGCACGCCAAGCTGCGCCAGATCATTGCGGCGGTTCGGCACCAGCGCGCCAATGCCACCAATCTGCATCCCGATCGACCCAACGTTCGCAAAGCCGCAAAGGGCAAACGTGGCGATTGAAAACGTCCGCGGATCAAGCGTCGCCTTCAGTTTGCCAAGCTCGTTGAATGCAAGGAATTCATTGATGATCGTCCGCGTTCCCAGCAGGTTGCCGATCGCGTGGCAGTCACGCCACGGGATCCCGATCAGCCAGGCCACCGGCGCCCCAACCACACCCAGCACGTTGTTCAGCGAGTGCGGAAAAGGAATATGCCCATGGCCCCATGCAAAGTTTGAGATGCCCAGCATGATCGCGTTGAACAGCCCCACCAGAGCCACAAACGCAAGCAGCATAATCGCCACATTGAATGCTAATTGACCACCATCAATCGTCCCGCGAGCCACCGCCGCAATAAAGTTTTCGCCCTTGTGCTCTTCCTGCGCCGGCATCTTGACTATGCCCGCCGTCTCCGGCACTTCGGTCTCCGGGACCAGCATTTTTGCCACCAGAATCGTGCCCGGCGCGGTCATGATCACGGCGGATAGCAGGTCCTTGGCGTTGATCCCAAACAGGATGTAAGCCGCCATAATGCCGCCTGAAACGTGCGCCATGCCGGATGTCATGATCGTCATCAGCTCACTGCGTGTAGCGCCGGCCAGGAATGGCCGAATGGTCAGCGGAGCCTCCGTCTGCCCCATAAAAATGCTAGCGGCGACGTTGGTCGATTCCGCCCCGGAGGTCCCCATCGTGCGCTGCATAACCCACGCCACAACCTTGATGATCTGCTGCATCAGGCCGATGTGGTATAGCACCGCAAAGAATGCTGAAACGAAGATGATCGTAGGCAACACCGCAAACGCAAACACCCCAAGCGGCCCCGGAATTCCGAGATTGCCAAACACCAGCGATGACCCATCCACCGAGTGCCCCAGCAGCCCCGTGATGAAGTCCGCGATCGCCTTCAGCCAGTCCTGCCCCTTGTTCCACTTGATCACGCCAAACGCAAACAGGATCTGCAGCCCCAAGCCCCACGCCACCGTCCGCCACTTGATTGCGCGGCGATTGGTCGAGAAAGCGTAAGCAAGCCCAAGAAACACGACAAGACCAAGTAGACCGGTGAATCGACCCAAAGCCGGGACTCCTGATGAACTGAAGATGAACGCGTGCCGCCAGTGTAACGGCAACGCCCCCCGCTACCTAACGATTTGTCACCGCGCTTCTTTATCCTTGCCATTTGGGAGGGATCCTGTACTTCGCTTTTGCATTTGTACTTCAGATACGTCGAGGCACTAGCCTCAGATCGGGCTTCGGCCCCCTGGACCTCACCTCTCACCCGCCGCTCCGAATCCCAACACGTGCCAAACCAACCTGGAAAGCGTTATCTTGATGCGTAGTCGCAAGGGGATTCAAAGTGTTCGATAACGCCATTCTTAGCAAGCATGACCCTCAATCCGCAAAGTCGCTGGCCAACGCCACGGCCAATCGCGCGCTCGTCGCAGAGATCGCCACGCAGGAAGCCACGCTGCGTGAAGGCGGCGGCAAAAAAGCTGCTGAAGCCCAACGAGCCAAGGGCCGGCTGACCGCGCGGGAGCGCATTGCGCTGCTGCTGGATCCCGGCACGGAGCTGACCGAGCTCGCGCTGTGGGCCGCCTATGAAATGTACAAGGAGTACGGCGGTGCGCCGGGCGCCGGCACAGTCGCCGGGCTGGGCCGCGTGCAGGGCCGGCTGGTCATGATCATCGCCAACGACGCCACCGTGAAGGCCGGTGCGTTCTTCCCGATGACCGCCAAAAAGGTTCTGCGCGCGCAGCATATCGCGCTTGAAAATCGCATCCCCACCCTGTATCTCGTGGACTCCTCAGGCGTCTTCCTGCCGCTGCAGGAAGAGGTCTTCCCGGACCAGGACGACTTCGGTCGCGTGTTCCGCAACAACGCCGTCATGAGCTCGCTGGGCATCCCGCAGATGACCGCGATCATGGGCATGTGTGTCGCCGGCGGGGCCTACTTGCCGGTGATGACGGACACCGTGTTGATGACGGAAGGCTCCGGGCTGTTCCTCGCCGGACCCGCGCTGGTGCAGGCCGCCATTGGCCAGAAGACGCCGGCGGAAGAACTCGGCGGAGCTACCATGCACGCGGAAATTTCCGGCACAGTCGACTTCAAGGAAGCCAACGACCACCTCTGCATGGCACGCCTTCGCTCGCTCGTCAGCAAGCTGGGCTCGCGGCCGGCGGCTCCGTTTTCGGCAATCCCCTACAGCGCGGACGACGCCCCGAAGCACCCTGCGGAAGACCTCTACACCTTCCATGACCCCGCGCCTGGAGCCTCCAACATCTATGACATGCGCGACCTCATCGCACGCCTGGTGGACCGCTCCGAGTTCGACGAGTACAAGGCTGACTTTGGACGCACGCTCGTCTGCGGGTATGCACGGATTGGCGGGCGCGCGGTAGGCATCGTTGCCAACCAGAAACTCAATCAGCGACAGACCGTCTCGCAGGGGCCGCAGGCCGGCACGCAGAGGATTGAGGTTGGCGGCGTGATCTACACGGAATCCGCTCAGAAGGCCGCGCGCTTCATCATGGACTGCAACCAGTCGCTGGTGCCGCTGCTTTTCCTGCATGACGTCAACGGCTTCATGGTCGGCAAGGATGCGGAGTGGTCCGGCATCATCCGCGCCGGCGCCAAGATGGTTTCTGCGGTCAGCACGTCCGTCGTGCCGAAGATTTCTGTCATCGTTGGCGGCAGCTTTGGTGCCGGACACTACGCCATGTGCGGCAAAGCGTATGACCCTCGCTTCCTGTTCGCCTGGCCCACCGCGCGCTACGCCGTGATGGGCGGAGCAGCCGCGGCTAACACTCTCGCGGAGGTCAAAGCCAAGCAGTTGGAACGCTCCGGCGAGAAAGTTTCCGACGAGAAGAAGCAGCAGATCTGGAACGAAATCAAAGCCACGTATGACGCCGCGGCCGACCCTCGCTACGGCGCCGCGCGGCTCTGGATAGACGCCATCATCGACCCCGCCCAAACCCGCGAAGTCCTCATCACCGCGCTTGAAGCCTGCGCGCTCAACCCGGATGTACCCCGCTTCAATCCAGGAGTGATCCAGACATGATCTCGCGCCGAACGATCTACTCGCTGCTGCTCACGTTGCTCCTCGCCATCGGCATCCGCGTATGGGCTCTGAGCGTGCGCGACGACTGCGATCGCGCCGGCCCCAGCAACCCCGCAACGCCCAACACCGTGGCGGTTGAAAGCGGCACCCGCACCATCGACGTGCCGTGCACCTACTGGGTGCCGCGACAACCCACGCGTGTGCAGATACTGCTGCTGGTGAACGTCGCGCTGGGTGTGGTGTTCATCGTCAGCGCGGCCACAGATTGGACCCGCTACCGGGCCCGCCGCCGAGTCGGCCTGGCATGATGAGTCGACAGACAAGGTGGCTTTTTCTGCTCTGGATGTTGCTTTCGCTCGGCCTTGTGCTTGCTACCCAAAGTAACAAACAGCGTGGACCATGCAACATGGTGTCGCAAGTGCATACCGGAGCAAGTTATAAGCCCATCGAAGCCGAGGCTCCAACCGTCGGCTTCATGCCTTGCACAGACCTTCCTATACCGGTGTGGAAGAAGATTTTTTGCCTTCTCTGGTTTTTCGATTTGATCGCGCTGGTTGGCTCATTTGCCAGCGACCTCGTACAAGCTTCGATCAGACGGCGAAAGCTAATCTGAAAGGGGCCTCCGTCGGCCGTTTTGCCGCCGCTCCTTTTCGATAAACTAGAAGCATGGTCAAACTCATTGAGTGCCCACGCGACGCTTGGCAGGGTCTCCCAGGGCTGCTCCCCGCAGAGGTCAAAGCCGACTATCTCCGCCTGCTCGTCGGCGCCGGCTTTAAACACATCGATGCCGTCAGCTTCGTCTCGAAAGCCGCCATTCCGCAGATGGCCGATTCCGAGCGCGTTCTGGAGTTCCTTGACGCACCGTCGGACGTAGAAATCATCGCCATCTGCGTCAACGAAAAAGGTGCCGAGCGCGCCATCAACACCGGCGCCGTAAGCACCATTGGCTTCCCTTACAGCATCTCGCCCGGCTTCCTGCAGCGCAACCAGAACCAGACGCCGGAAGAGTCACTTGAAGCGCTGGAAGCGGTCGGAACACTCGCCTACAAGGCCGGTTTGGATGTGGTCGCGTACATCTCGATGGCCTTCGGCAATCCCTACGGTGAGCAGTGGTCGATTGAGGAAGTCGTTGACGCCTGTAACCTGCTTTCGGACTCCGGCGTAACCCAGATCTCACTTGCGGATACGGTAGGAGTCGCCACGCCGAAGCAGGTTGCCGATGTAGTTTCAGACGTGGTCGCCGTGCACGATCGCATTGAAATTGGCGTCCATCTCCACGGCACTCCAGCCACGACAGAAGCCCTGATTACAGCCGCCTACAAAGCCGGCTGCAGACGCTTCGATGGAGCGCTCGGCGGGCTCGGTGGCTGCCCGCTGGCGCAGGATGCGCTGGTCGGCAACCTGCCCACGGAAACCATTCTGAGCGTACTCGCGGCCCTCGGCGCTGCAGTGCCGAATCTAACCGGCTTCGAGCAAATCGTCCAGGCCAGCAACGAAATCGCCCGCAAATACGGCAACAGAGTTCAGTGATGTTTTAACAACCACAATCTTGTCATCCTGAGCGAAGTGCGCCGGCCTTATCGGCGCAAGCAGTCGAAGGACCTGCATCTCTGCCGAACCCCGCACCGCGCCCGGCCGACTATACTTCCACCAACATGCCAACCGTCCTGATCGAAGATTCTGGTCCTGTCCGCACGCTGATCCTGAACCGGCCGGAACGTCGCAACGCCCTCACGCCGGAGATGCAGGACGAGCTTATCGCCGCGCTCGAAACCCTGCCGCAGGCCACAAGAGTTCTGGTCCTGGCCGGAGCGGGCGAAAGCTTCTGCGCCGGGCTCGACCTGAGCGCGCTGCAGGCCATGCAGGACCAGTCGCCAGAGCAACTTGCGGAAGGCGCAAGCCGCATCGCCCGCATGTTTCAGCTCCTGTATGAATTGCCGATTCCGACAATCGCCGCAATCAATGGCCACGCCATAGCCGGCGGCACAGGACTGGCCACGCTTTGCGACTTCACGCTCGCCGTGCCAGAGGCGAAGTTCGGCTACACGGAAGTCCGCATCGGCTTCGTTCCGGCCCTGGTAAGTGCTTATCTGCAACTCCAGGTGGGCGAAAAGCAAGCACGCAATCTGCTGCTTACCGGCAGGCTTTTCGCAGCAGACGAAGCCTTGGCGCTAGGTCTCGTGACAGAAGTTGTTTCATCTGGATCCCTGCAAAATCGCACCGCCGAGCTAGCCGCTCAACTGCTAAAAAATTCCCCAACCAGCTTACGGGCCACGAAGGCCCTGCTCGCCAGCCAGAACAAACCATGGCTCGACGCAGCTCTGGCTGCGGCACTTGAAGCCCAATCCACCAGCCGCTCCACGGCCGATTTTCGAGAAGGCATCGCTGCTTTTCTCGAAAAACGCCCTCCCGTCTGGTCCTAAGTAGCCAGACATGGGCTTTGCCAAAGGAACTGAAATGACCGCAGAGCACCGCATCCGCGTTCGCTACGCCGAAACCGACCAGATGGGCGTCGTTTACCACGCCAACTACCTGATCTGGTTTGAAATCGGTCGCGTTGAACTTATCCGCCAATTGGGACTCGACTACCGCACGATGGAGCAGGAAGAAGGGGTCGCAATTGCCGTAGTTGAGGTGAATATTCGCTACCGGGCGCCTGCGCGTTACGATGACGAATTGCTGATTCGCACGCACATTGCGGGGGTTCGCGGGTCGGTCATTCGGTTTGGCTACAAGCTGCATCGCGCGGCTGACGATCAGCTGCTTGCGGAGGGCACCACGACACACGTTTGCGTGGATAAATCCATGCTTAAAGCCGCGATGCCGGCGCGGTATGCGGCGGCATTTCGTGCCGCGCTTGTGGCTACCCTCCCCCCCCCTCATTGGGCCTAAAGTCTTCATCCCATAAGGGTTAGGTCTGGACTTCCAAACTTCAAAAGATGCACTCTTTTTGGGGCAGCCCCTTTTTTATGGGGCCGAGGCTGGGTCGGGTTTTGGTGGGCGAGTGTGAAGGATGGGGGCCAGTCCGCAGCCGCCCTTGCTGCGCTGCTCATCGAGCGTGGTTTGCTGGTTGGCGGGCACTTTGGTGTAGTCGAAGAAGAACTTATCGCTCTTGTCCTCGCCGGTCAGGGTGCCTTGCTCGAGCAGTTCGGGGCGGTCGGCCAGATTCTCCGCATGCAGTCCCAGCTTGTCGCGGTAGACGAGGTAGCGGCCGTCCGGCCTGGCGTCTACGGTGGCGCTGGTCTGGCCGGCTTCTGTCGCGCTGAAGGTGTAGGTCTGGGCCGGCACACGCAGCACGATCTGCTGGCTGAAGGCCTTGGCGAAGAAGGGCTGGTTGTTGCAGAGCAATTCGCCATGGTCCGTGCGGTAATGATCGACCACGTAGACGATCGGCAGGCCGCTGTAGGGCTTTGGGCCGGGGAGCTCGGTGGGGTTGAAGGAGGTGTCGGACGCGAGCGTGACCAGGCTCCTGGTGAAGGCGTTTTTGCGGCCGTGATTGTGCGGATGGGTCAGGTAGTGGACTGCGTAGAAGGGCAGCGCGACGGCGACCACCACAACGACCACCGCGGCGGTAGCAACGATGATTGGGGACAGGACGATGACGCCGCCGATGAGCTCGAACCTTTCCTTGGTCGTGAACTGGTAGTGCCAGGCGAACTCTGGCGGGGTTCCTGGCGTGTCGTCGCGCCTGGCGCCTTTGACCTGGAAGGGATGGCCGGAGAGCGCGACGGTCGACCCCGCGATCTGCAATGGATCAAGGGTGATTTCAACCTGCGGCTTCAACGCGGTGACCCGGCCGTGAAGAACCGTGCCTTTGGGGATGACTGCTACCTTGCCGACTCGGACGGGGAAGGAGGTGGTGAAGTCCAGCGTGTCGCCCAGGTGCGCGTCGGCTGGCGAAAATTGCCGCTGGTTGGAGATGGTGACCGGAGTTCCGGCCTTGAGGACCAGGGGCTGCTGCTGCGAAACGGCAGACGCAGCAACGGCGAGGAGCGCGAGCGGGACGACGCGGAGAGCGGACATGGAGTCGGTACGCGAGGGACGTGTGATTTGTTCCTTGGCGGTAGTGGTCCAACTCATCGCAGAATCGCGATGAATGGGTCACCCTGAGATTTGTTCTGGTTTAGAACTCGTCTTCGTCGCCGATGGGCATTCCCGGGGGGGCATCCATGGGCTTGGCGGGGATGAACTTGACGGGATCGCGCTGGTAGTCCTGGATGCGAGCGATGAGGGCTTTGCGGTGGATCTGCTCGGCGGAATCGGTGGAGGGGGCCTGGGCGGTGAGAAGTTTGAGCTCGTCTTCCAGGTGCGACTGGACGATGGCGCGGGCCTGCGAGCTGGCTGCCGGATTCATGGCGAGCGAGAGCATGGCTTCGGTGGCGCGGAACTCTACCGCGCGGCCTACTTCTGCGTTGATGGTGTGGCCGGCTTCAGTTCCGTTGGGCTTGCTGGGGCGCTCGGCGACCGTCTTGTTGATCTGTTCGAGCAGGACGCGCAGGCTGGGCGAGGGATCGAGACGCATGTGGTACTGGACAATGCGGCTGGCGCGGGCGGGGTCGAGCAGGACCTGCAGGGTGAGGTCGGCGGCCTGCTCGGCGGCTGCGATGGGGTCGAAGGTGAGGCCCGTTTCAGACGCGAAGGATTCCTGGTTGCGGCGCAGGTTGGGCGGGCGCGGGGGGATCAGGGCAAGAATGGTTTCGGGCAGGGTGAGGGTGTCGGGTGAGAGGGTCTGGAGGACGGCCTTGATGGCTTTCTGCTGGTTGGCGTTGTCGAGGATGGTGGGGTTGGGGGTGCCGTCGCCGCGGAGCTGGTAGGTGTAGTTCAGGCCGCCGATTTCCTTGATGGCCGCTTCGGTCTGGTAGCGGTGCAGGAGGTAGAGGGGGACCAGGGTGTCGGCGAGCTGCGCCATGGGAGTGCCGGGGCGGATGGCGTTGGCGTTGAAGCGGGCGAGGGCTTTGGCGCGGATGTCGAGGATGCGGGTGAGTTCGTCGGCTGAGTCGGCACCGTTGTCCCAGAGGTGCGCGTGGGGATGCGCGCCGGAGAAGGGGCGAGCGTCTTCGTCGGTGATGAAGAGCATGCCGGTCTTTTCGGAGTCGGCGAGGATGTTGTTGAGGGCTTCGCGCTCGGCTGTCGGACTAATCTTCGCGGGGAACTCGCGGTAGCCGTAGTCGATTGCTACCTTGTCCCAGACGCCGATGCCGACGGGGTAGGCGTGCGAAAGGTCTGGCACGCCTGCTGCCGTAAGGGTGATGTAGGGGTGCGGGTAGTCCATGACGGAGATGGTCTGGTCGACATCATTGTGGGGGAAGGCGGAGGCGGCGAAGTTGTGGGCGAGGCCGAGGGTGTGGCCGGTTTCGTGGGCGGAGAGCTGGCGGATGCGCTGGAGGACCATGGCTAGCATGGGGTCAGATTTAGGGTGATCGCCGACTGCAGAGGTGGTCCCATCCCAGGTCTCAGAAGCGAGACCTGGGGCACCCGACTTGGTGTAGGGCGCGAGGAGCGCTTCGGCGATGAGGTAGTCCTGGCGGCCGCGGAGGGAGCCGAGGGTTACGTTGCCCTTGATGATTTCGCCGGTGCGCGGGTCGGCGATGGCGGCGCCGTAGCTCCAGCCGCGGGTGTAGCGGTGGACCCACTGGATGATGTTGTAGCGGACGTCCATGGGGTCGGCGCCGGCTGGCAACGGGTCGACTTTGAAGGTGCCCTTGGCCCAGCCGGCGGCCTGGAACGCGGTGTCCCACCAGCGTGCGCCTTCGACGAGTGCGGTGCGAATGGGCTCGGGTGCGCCGCTATCGACGTAGTACTGGATGGGAGCCTGGGCTTCGCAGGCCTGCTTGCAGGCGGGGTCTTTTTTGATGAGGCGGTGGCGAATGATGAAGTTCTGATCCATCGAGGCGCCGAGCGGGGCGTTGAGGTCGCGGTAGGTTTCGGGGAAGTAGCCGGCGCGTGGGTCGTACCGTCGTGGTGTGAAACCCGGCCCGGGGAGCTCGAGGAAGGACTGGTGCTCGTGGAGCGTGAGGGCGTGGGGGTCGGGGGTGACGTCGGCTACGAAGGAGCTGCGTGGGGAGGCGTCGCTCGTGAAGGTGAGGAGGGCTTCGACTTCGGTGTTTTTGGGGAAGTTTTTGGTGGATTCGAGCGCGATGGTGGACCGGGACTGATCGATTTTGTAGGAGCCTTGCTGGGCGCGGGTGAGCGATTCGACTACGCCGTGGGCGTCGCGCAGGAAGAAGTCGGTGGCGTCGATGAGGATGCCGTCGGGTGACTCTGCCGCTACGGTGAAGCCGGCGAGGACGGACTGCGGGAAGGACTGGCGGACGGTCAGGAGCTCGTTGGGGTCGGTGCTGCTGGAGCGGAACATCTGGTTGGCCTGGACGAGAAGGACCTTGGGGCCGGTGCGCTCGAAGTGGACGACGAGGCCCTGGGAGGTCTGGCCGCGGTCTAGCCCGAGATCGTTGGAACCGGTGCCGTAGGGGAGGGAATTGGTGTAGAGGTAGTCGTAATTGAGCCTGGGGATTTCAAGGTAGAGCTTGCCTGCGACCGGGTCCCAGAAGAGGGGCAGGAGGCCGGGCATGGCGGTCATGCCGGTGGTCTTCACGGCGATGGTCGGAGGTTTTTCTGCGGGCTTCTGTGCGGCGGCGGTAGTCAGGGCCAGGGCAAGGAGGAGTGCTTTGCGCATGGTCTGTTTTAGCATGAGCGGCTGCGAGTGCAAGTGCGTACACGGACAAGACGGACAAAGGCACGGACAGAAGAGGCTTAACGCTTAGTCGAACAGGCAAGGGCAGAAACGAATGCAAGGTCCCCTTCGGGGACGACAACCAGGAAGAGGGACAAGGGAGGCTGAGGGTTGGCTGTAGATTTTGCAAGTAGTTGAGGTCTGAAGGCGCTGGTTAGAGGCTGAGCTCGCTGTGGGAACCAAGTCGCACAAGCTCAAGGCTTGATTCGTCTGGCAGCCTGTAAATCAAAACCAGGTCTGGCTTGATGTGGCAGTCGCGATGATCCTTCCACTCACCCGTGAGAGCGTGGTCGTGAAAGCGCTCGGGCAATCTGGTGTCGCTGATTAGCAGGCTCAGAACGGTGATGAAATCTGCATCGAGCGAAGATCCATATCGGCCTTTGCCTTCGCGCTTGTAGTCCTTCTTAAAGCGGCTGGTACGGCTAATCGTCCGCATGAAGATCAGCCAACAGGTTCTCGATGGTACCGACGTGCACTGATTCTCCACGCCGCGCCTGCATCATTGCTTCGACCGTTTCCTCGTTTGGATTGAACGTTTCAAAGGGGACGGCATGGTCAACAACGGTCCGCACGAGCAACATTCGAAATGCCTGGGAGAGGGTTAGACCTTCCGCCGCATAGATAGCCGTCGCTTCGTCCATGATATTTTCATCGACTTCTGCGGTCACGATCGCGCTGATGGGCATGTTGGACCTCTAAACAGGATTCTAGCTCAGGAGGCTTTCTGGTGGGGGAAGCTTTGGTGGCGGTCGGGCAGGCTGCTGGGGTGCGTGGTGCGCCAGGCTTTGGCGTATTTCCAGCTGATGTAGGCGGAGTGGTAAAGGTGGAGAAGGAGGCCTTCGCGGCCGTCCAAGAAGCCCAGGCGCAGGAAATAATTCCAAACGAAAGTGAGCTGAGGGACCAGCAGGACGTTCCAGTGGAACGCGAGCCAGGAGTTGCTGGTGCGGCCTTGTTTCACGAGGAGCTCGCCGCCGAGCGTGCTGTAGCGGTCCATGTGTTCGAGGTAGTCCTCGAGCGTGGGATAAGCGTGGTGGATGAGGTCGAAATCGAGCGTGGCGGCGTGGCCGTCGAAAGCGATGGTTTCATGCACGGGCCGTTCTTCAAAGCGCGGGGCCAGGGCGAAATTGGCGGCGGCGCGGCGGAAGAGGCGCAGCTTGGGGTCGGGGTAGTAGCCGCCGCGTTTGATCCAGCGGCCGAGGAAGAGGTTGCGGCGTTTGAGGAAGTAGGCGTCGACGGGCGGGTTGGTGGGGAGCACGATCGAGAGTTGGCGGCAGAGCTCGGGGGTGAGCTCTTCGTCGGCGTCGAGCGAGAGGACCCAGTCGCCGGTGCATTGCTGGATGGCGAAGTTCTTTTGCGCAGCGAATCCGGGCCAGGCACGCTGAAAGACGCGGGCACCGAAGGACTCGGCTATTTCTAGAGTACGGTCTTTCGATCCGGAATCGACGACTATGATTTCGTTGGCGAAGGAAACGCTTGCGAGCGTGCGGGCGAGGTTGCGCTCCTCGTTCAGGGTGACGATGGCGACGGAGAGCATGGGCATGACGTTGGCTCCTGGCTCCCGCTTTAGAACGGTGAGCTGGCTAGGTCAAGACGATTTGCGGGTTGGAGAGCTGCTCCTGGAGGAGGCGCTGGGTGAGGGCGAGGAGGGTTTCGCCGGTTTTGGTCAGGATGAAAGCATTGCTATCCGGGGCCCAGTCGAGCTTGAAGCTGGTGGTAAGGGCCGAGATCCAGATCTGGCGAACAGGGGTCTGCGGGGTGAAGACGAACTTGGTGCCGCCGTCCTCGAACAGGACGTTGAGGACGCCGTTCTTCTCCTCGGCCTCAAAGCCGCCTTCCTCCTCGGCTTCGATGAGGGACTGCTTGAGGGCTTCGAGGTGCTGGTCGGAGAGGCGGCGGAAGGTGGTTTCGTCGATGGCCATTTAGAAGGGGATGTCGTCGTCGGTGATGCCGTTGTCGCCGTAATCGGGGGTGGAGACGGCGGGGCGCTGATCGTAGGAGGCGGTGTTGGAAGAGGAACTGGCGCGGGAACTGGAGCCGGAGTACTGGCTGCCGCCGCTGGACTCGCCACCGGCCTTGCCGCCGAGAAGGGTGAGCTCATTGCAGAGGATTTCGGTCTTGTATTTCTTTTCGCCGGAGGCCTTGTCGTCCCAGGAGCGGGTCTGGATTTTGCCTTCGACGAGGATTTGCGAGCCCTTCTTGACGTAGTCGCGGACGACTTCCGCGGTGCGCTGAAAGCAGACGATGTTGTGCCACTCGGTCTTGTCGGCCCAGTTGCCCTGCGCGTCTTTGGCGCGGTCTGCGGTGGCGAGCGAGAAGCTGGCGACCTGCATGCCGCCGGCCGTGGCGCGGATTTCCGGGTCTTTGCCTACGTTGCCGAGGAGAAAAACTTTGTTGACGCCCTTTGCCATGGTGGTGCTCCGGTGTGAGTTCTAAGAGGTTTCAGGGTATCAGATGGGGTGTGGAAGACGCGGCGCCGGGCGAGCCGCAGGTTTCTCCGCTTCGCTACGGTATGACAACAAAACGACAAACCTGGCAAGGAAATCGCTAGCGTTTTGAGTCGGTGCGGAGTTTGGCCAAGGCGAGCAGGAGGGTGAGGGTGCCGGTGGGAAGGCAGCCCATCGCGAACATCAGCGTCAGCCAGCCGCCGTTGGTGTGCGGGCCTTTTGGGCCAATGCCGCCGAAGACGAACTGCGCCAGGAGCGCCATGAAGACGCCGAAGCCCAGAATGTAGAAGGCGGAGTGCAGGATGGTGCGGGTGTCGGGGCGCATTTTGCCGGGATTGCTCATCGGTAGCTCGCCAGCATGGCGTAGACGATGACGCCCGACACGGAGACATAAAGCCATATCGGGAAGGTGTAGCGGGCGATCTTGCGATGGAGCGGGAAGCGGCCGGTGAGCGAAAAGAAGAAGGTGACGAGGATCATCGGCAGCGCGATGACCGAGGCCAGGATGTGCGGCGTGAGCAGGACCCAGAGATAGAGGAAGCGCGCGGTGGGGTGCGAGGTGGGAAAGCGCGCGTCGCCGTGCATGGCGTGGTTGGTGATGTAGCTGACCAGGAAGAGCGAGGAGAAGAAGAATGCCGTGAACATGGACGCGCGATGGCGGGTGATGTTGCCGTTCCAGATGGCGTGGAAGCCGACGAGCAGGGCCGCGGTGCAGAGGGCATTGAAGAAGGCGTTGAGCGCGGGGAGGAAGGCGAGATGCGTGCCGGTCACGTCGATGGGCTGATGGAAGTAGACGAGCCAGGCGAGAAAGGCCGAGGCGACGACGCTGATGCTGACGATCGCGACGATGGCGCTGAGCGGGGTTTTGAAGGAGGTCGGGATGGTGGCGGTGGGCATGTGGCTTTGTCTAGTTTAGCGGGTGCGAGGCGTGGGGCAAAGACCGACGGTAGATTCCCTTCGGGAATGACAAACAAAGGAGCCGCATACTTGCAGCCGCTAGAAGATAACGCGGCCCTGGGCGTTGGCGATCATCGCGGCAAGGAGCAGGGGCAGGTAGATGACGCTGGCTTTCAACAGGTTGCGGGCGGGGGAGCGGTCCTGGCTGGTGGGGTCGCGGAGGATGGTGGCGAAGCGGATGGTGTAGTAGAGGTAGACGAGTGAGAGAACGGCGGCGGCCAGGGCGTAGGGCTTGCCGGTGACGCCGAGCCACGTGGTCCAAAGCGCGGTGGGGATCATGAGGACGGCGTAGAAGAGGGCCTGCCAGACGGTCGAGCGTGCGGCCCAGGCGATGGGTTGCTGGGTGGCGGCGAGGCGGATGCCGCCGTGACGGTAGTCGTCGCGGTATAGCCAGCCGATCGCCATGAAGTGTGGAAATTGCCATACGAAGAGGACGGCGAAGAGCGCGACGGCGGGCCACTCGATCAGCCCGCGGGCGGCGGTCCAGCCGATGAGCGGGGGGAGCGCGCCGGGGAAGGCGCCAATGAAGGTGTTGAGCGTGGTGATGCGCTTGAGCGGGGTGTAAATGGCTACGTACGAGCAGGCGGTGAGGAGCGTCAATGTGGCGGTGAGGGGCTGGGTTTCGTACGCGAGCAGGACGGTGCCACCGGCGATGGTGAGGAACCCCAGCAGCAGGCCGTGTGGGAGCGAGATGCGTCCGGTGACCATGGGGCGGGACGCGGTGCGCTTCATGCGGGCGTCTGACTTGCGCTCCAGCGCCTGGTTGAGCGCGGAGGAGCCGGCGGTGACCAGCGCGATGGCGCCAAGGACTAAGAGCGATTGCGCGTGGAAGGGACTGATGCCGGAGCGGAGATCGCCGAGGTAGAGCCCGGCGGCGGCCGTGATGAGCACCATGACGGAGACGCGGACTTTGAACAGGGTCTGGTAGGCGGAGAGCATCGACGTCTCGCGGGGGAGGACGTGCGGGAGCGGCTCGGCGATGGCGGTGTTGGCCACGTAGCTAGTTTACAGACGCCGGCGGGCGCTCTGGAAGAGGAACGAGTGCCCAGATGAAAAAGATGACGAAGATCGTAAGCAAAGCATTGACCGGGAACCAGACATAGCCGGGACAGTGGTCAGGGCCCTGGCCGAGGATCGAACACAAGCGCAGGCCCGGAACGAAGAAAAACAACGCGGCGATGCGGAGGAGAGCCGGAGCTGCGTGAAAGCTTGCAGCCGATAGTGCAAGCAGATTCAGAAAGCCACCGATAATCGCAGAGTGGACCAATCGTCTTATCGTGAAAGGCATCTGCGGAACTCCCGCTGCTACGTCTTGCTTACATTGATATAAAAGAGGTCTGTGGCTACCTTGAAGTCGTCTTTAGGAAGCGGTGTCTTCAGGATCTGCCAGTCCTCGGTGGGGTGCAGGGTGGTCCAGTGGGCGGGGTCGCCGGCCTGTATGGGCATGGCGAAACCGGGTGCCTGGGCTTGCCATTTGTAGCTCACGGTGCCGTCCGCGGGGTTGAAGTTGAGCTCGAGTGAGGGGATGGCGGCGTGGTGGAGATACTGGTCGAAGAAGGCTTTCAGGTCAACTTGTCTGCCCGGCGGCCGGTGGAGATTGACGTTCGCTTGCCACCAGGCGGTGACGTCTTCGGTCATGATGTTTTTGTACTTGAAGCGCTGGTAGAAATCGTGAATGAGCTGGAACCAACGGGCGTCGTCGGCTACGCCATCGGCGGCGAGCCAGTTGCGTAACGTCGCGATCATCAACGCGCCCTTGAAGTACTGGTCTTCTGAGCGTGGATCGCGGTTGACGCCGCGTTCCTCGACGATGGGGTAGACGTTTTTGACCTTTGGGATCAGCCCGTTGGTGTACTTGATGGCGTCGGCGCGGCCGTAGTGGTACTCGACGTAGAGGGTTTCGAGGTAGGTGGTCCAGCCCTCGTGGATCCACATATCGCTGCGGTCGGCGGCGCTGACGGCGTTGCCGAACCACTCGTGGCCGCTTTCATGGATGATGATGAAGTCGAAGCGCGGGCTGATGCCGACGCCGGTCCAGTCGCGGTTGAGGTAGCCGTTTTTGAACTGGTTTCCGTAAGCGACGGCGGACTGGTGCTCCATGCCGGCGTATGGGACCTGGATGAGCTTGAAGCCGTCGCGCGCAAAGGGATACTCGCCGAAGTAGTGCTCGAAAGCGTCGAGCATGCCTTTGGTCTGGGCGTACTGGGATTTGGCTTTGTCCAGGTCCTCGGGAAGGGCATAAAAGTCGAGCGTAAGGGGGGAGAAGGGAAGGTTCTTGTAGGTGTCGGTGAAGTGCTCGTACGCGCCGATGTTGAGGGCTACGTCGTACGAATTGATGGGGTAGGAGACGTGCCAGTTCCACTGGGTGTAGCCATCGGGCTGAGCTACTTTGGAGACGAAGCGGCCGTTTGAGACGTCGGTGAGGCCAGTGGGTACGGCTATGGAGATGTCCATTCCGTCTTGCGGTTCGTCGCGCCACTGATCTTTGCAGGGCCACCAGATGGAGCATCCGTCGTCTTCATCGGCGGTGAAGATCCAGGGCCGGCCGGCGGGGTCGAGCTCGAAGCTCATGCCGCCGAAACGGCCTTTGGCGACCGGGTTGCCGTGGTAATTCAGGGTCACTTCATAGGTTTGATTTTTGTGCAGAGGCGATGGAAAGTCGATGAGGATTGCGCCGGAGTCGCGTGTAAATTTCAGCGGCTGTTGGCCCATGGTGATGCTGTCGATCGTGAGCAAGTCAGTCAGGTCGAGCTGGATGCGTTGACCTTCGGCGAGCATGCGGAAGCGGACCAGATTACTGCCGGTGATGGACTTGGCCACGGGGTCGACGTGCAGATTGAGGTGGTAGTAGAGCAGATCATTGTTGGCGCGATCCGGGCCGTAAGCTCCACGTGAAACTTCTGCGCGCGTGGGCGTGGGGGGCGGCGCGGCGGTGACGAGCGGCGGGTGGGTCGCGGGATAGGTCGTGGAGGTGGTGGCGGTAGGGGTCTTCGGCGTTTCGGTCTGCGAGAGCAGGGGCATGGCCAGGGTGAAGGGCAGCAGCAGAAAGGAAACGCGCATGGTGCCATCTTATCGTGGCGGCTGCGCGACTTTCTTGATGTGGTCGTGTTCCTCGCCCAAGACCCCGCGTTCGCCAAGCTATACTTCGGCAGGCCCCCCTTCAAATCAGGAGTTTTACTGCCATGCCCGCATTTTCTCTTCAGCCTCGGTTAGTTGAGGTGCCCGCCTTGCGCATCGCCGGTCTGTCCGGTGAGTACACCCGCGAGACGACGCAGGACATCACGAAACAATGGGATGATTTCAACGCGCAGCTTGCGGCGTCAGCGAAATACCGCGCGGCTACGGCCACCTACGGCGTCGTCTATCCGATGGCGACCATGCGATATGTTTCAGGCGTTGAGATTGGTCCCATCGATGAAGTGCCGGAGCCGTGGATCGACGTGATTCTGCCTGCGCAGCGCTATGCATTGTTTGCAGGGACGGGTGGGGTGGAAGCGATCCGCGCCGCGTGGCCGGCAATTTTTGCGGATTGGCTGCCGAGTTCCGGCTACGACCTGACCTCTGGCGCGATGATTGAAAAGTACGCGGAAGACTGGCTTACGAGCGGGAATTTTGAGATCTGGCTCCCGCTGGCGGGGTGACGCAGAGCTCACTTGCGCGTCAGGGTTGTGACGCCAATAGAGTTAACGGAGCAAGTGGACCCTTTCCCTGCGATGTAGGACATGCTGATCTTTGAGGCAGCTAAATCGTTCAAAGAGCCGTTGAGGCTGAGGTTTGACCCATCGTTTAGTAACAGGTTGAGCGTGTAGCCATCGCCGTAAAGATAACTCGGCAACAAAGCGCCCATTGTGGTGCCCGAGGTTGCACAAGTTGAGCCGCTGATAGCAAGCGTAGCGGTGAGTGGAATCTGGTAGCGAGAGCTCGCGCCGGTCGTGACCAGGGTTGAGGCCCCCTGGGTAAGCTGGAGCGAAAGAGTAGCGGCGCTGCCGAAAGGCCCCGGCCCGTAATTGGTATTGACGGCGGGCCCGACGTAGGTGCCTGTAATTGGAGGAATGGCCTGGGCGTTGAACGCGACCGTCCGGTTAAAGCTGCACGGAAAATTCCCGGTCGACGTGAAGTTGATCTGGTAGGAACCGCTCCACACCAATGGTGCAGAGGCCGGTGGCGAGCTGCCCATCAGCGTGGCCTGCATAGTGAAGTCGGGAGCTGTGCCGAACTGACCGGTAGCCTGGAAGGTGCCGTCTGGCGCGATCGTGCCGACGAACGGGAAATTGTTGAAGCCGTAAGTCGAGGTGGGCGTGCATTGGAACATGATGCTGGTGGAGCCGCTGATCTGCGATCCGCTGACGTTGAGCGTAGTTGAAAAGAGCGGGTAGACAGGGGGGACGCGTGTGCCGGAGAGTTGCCAGTTGCCCGTGAGTGTTGTCGGTGCCGTGGAAGTGACCGGCGTAGACGTGCTGCTGCCCGATCCACTCGTGCCGCACGCGGTGAGTCCAAGGACAAGCAAAGTGCCAAAAGAGGCAGAAAGGCTGCGCAAAATACCCATAAAGACGCCTCTACCTGGACTGAGATGATCGTGCTGGAAGATCGGGGACCTTACCAATATGCCACAACTTATCCCTATGGACGTGAACGAAGTGCGGCGAGGAAGGCTTCCGGGGTTTCAGCGCAGTTGGCGACGTCTGCTTTGGTGAGCCAGGCGCGGCGCATCTGGATGACGCCGTCGGCCATGTAGTCGAGCTCGTTGGTGGCGTGCGCGTCCGTATTGCAGATCAGCTTGCAGCCAAGCGATTTGGCCAGGCGCATGTTGGCGTCTGACAGGTCCGTGCGGGCGGGGGCGGCGTTGTGCTCCACGCAGACTCCATTGGCAGCGGCCCGCTTGAAGATCTGCTCAAGGTCGAGTTTGTAGCCTTCGCGCCCAAGCAGTTTGCGGCCGGTGGGATGCGCGAGGATGCGGACGTAGGGGTTGTCGAGCGCGCGCAGAACGCGGGCGGTTTGCTCCGGCTCGGGCAGGTCAAACTTGCTGTGCACGCTGGCGACGACGACGTCGAGTTGTGCCAGCGTTTCGTCATGCAGGTCCATCGAGCCATCGGCCAGGATGTCGCACTCGACGCCGGCGAAGACGTGGATGCGGCCTGCGAGCTCTTCATTTACCTGGCGAATGCGGGCTGCGTGGGCGAGCGCGCGTGCGTCGTCCATGCCGTTGGTCATGGTCAGGAACTTGCTGTGGTCGGTGATGGCAATGTAGCGGCGGCCGCGTGCATAGGCGGCCTCAGCCATTTCCAGGATGGAGCAGGTGCCGTCCGATTCTGACGTGTGCATGTGGACATCGCCGTGCATGTCCGCCAGCGTGATGAGCACCGGCAGCGTGTGATTGGCGGCGGCTTCGAGCTCGCCGCAGTGCTCGCGGAGTTCCGGCGGAATATAGTCCAGGCCCAGCGCGTTGTAGATTTCAGCTTCGGTCTCAGACGCTACGATGACGTTGTCCTCCAGGCGCAGCAAGGAATACTCGCTGAGCGAAAGGCCCTGCTTGATGGCGCGCTGGCGCAACGCCACGTTGTGGTGCTTGGAGCCGGTGAAGTACTGCAGCGCGGCACCGTAGGACTTGCGCGGCAGCAGGCGGACGTCGACCTGCAGGTTGGAGCGCAGGGTGAACGTGACTTTGTTTTGCCCGCGCGCCATAAGCTTATCGATCAGCGGCAGCGTGGCGACATGCTCGACCGCGGCGGCTACCACGTCAGGCTCGCAGGCTGGCCCGGTGGCGAGCAGGTCGAGGTCGCCGACAGTCTCGCGGCCTCGGCGTAGCGAGCCGGCGGGGGTGACGGTCTCAATGCCGGGGAAGGCGAGGATCAGCTGGGCAAGCGAGTTGGCGATCTTGCGAGCCTTGTCGATGCGGAAGCGCGACGAATTGCGACGATGGTCTTCGATGCCCTTGAGTAATTTTTCGACGAACTTGGCGCCCATGCGCGGCAGCTTGTTCAGCGCGCCGGCTTTGGCCACGGCTTCAAGCTCATCCACAGTGCTCACCTGCAAGGATGACCACACCAGCGCGACCGTCTTCGGCCCCATGCCGGGCAGGCGCAGCAGCTCGAGCATCGTGGGCCGGTACTTGGTCAGCAGCTCTTCGCGCAGGGGCATCGTGCCGGTTGCGACGAGCTCACGAATGTTCGCCGCCATGCCTTTGCCGATGCCGTTGATGGCCAGCAAGGCCTTGGGGTCCGCATCTTCTTTGGTCAGCGGTGCAAGCTGCGCGGTCTGCTGCTCGACAGCCTCCGCGGCGCGCCGGTAGGAGCGTATGCGGAACGGATCAGCGCTATCGATTTCGAGCAGCGCAGCGGTTTCGTCGAGCAGCCGCGCCAGGGTCAGGTTATCCATGGCTCTAGTTTAGTCCTCAGCCCAGGTAGTTGCCGGCGATGGCGATGGCGGCGATCGCAGCCGTTTCAGCACGTAAAATTCGCGGGCCCAGCGTCACGTGGGTCCAGTGCTTTTCGGTGAAGAGCGCCATCTCATCCGGGGCCCAGCCGCCTTCGGGGCCGATGGCCAACGCGCAGGAAGCGCCAGGTCGCTCAAGCGCCGCGCCCAGGGTCAGGGATTGCTCGGTTTCGCTAAGCAGGATCCTTGTTGGCGCCTTCACCTGAGCCAGCGCAAGCTTCAGTGCGATGGGCTCGGCGACCTCCGGAACGCTTGTCCGCCGGCTCTGCTGGCTGGCCTCATGCGCAATGCGCCGCCAGCGTTCGACCCGCTTCAACGAGGCCTGGGCCAGATGCTTTTCCGTGCGGCGCGCAAGCACCGGAGTGATGCGTTGGATGCCGAGTTCGGTAGCCTTTTCGACGGCCCACTCGAAGTGGTCGAACTTGAAGACAGCCAAATAGAGAGCGAGCGGTAAAGCGTGGTCGCTTTCCAGTTCTTCCAGTAGCACGAAGTCGACTCGGTCTTGCGCTACGGACGTGATTTCCGCGCGATGCAGGAAGCCGGCTGCGACAACGTCGACTACCTGCCCCACCTCCGCGCGGAGTACCTTGGCTAAATGCAGCGCCTGGTCTCCCGTGAGTGCGGCATGCGTTGGGTGCCCGATTGCGGGCGCGTAGGTGTCAGCTATCCAGCGGCGTCTCATCAGGCTTTCGGGATTGTCAGGTAGAGGCTCGGCTGATGGTAAACATCCACCTTGATCACCGCAGATTTGCGAGCGTCCCACATCTCTTTTGGCAGCGAAAAGGAGAACACCAGGGCCCCTTCGGCCGACTTGCCGGGCTCGATATTTGTGTCGCGGAGCAGCGGCATGGCAAGCAGCGGATCGAGCTTGGGGAAGCTGGATCGCAGCGTCGGCAGATCGGTCTTTTGCACGGCTTTTACTGTGAGTTCCTTGCCATCCGGATTGGTCAACTTCAAGTTGAAGTCGTCCAGCGAGATGTTCAGCCGTAGCTGGTTGTCGACTCTCAATGTCTCGACGACATAGAGCACATCCTGCGCCTTTTGCTCTTGTATCACAATGGTCTTTTCCTTGAAAACTGTGTGCGTATCCACCACATCCGTGCGCACGTGATCGATATTGATCGTAGTTGCAGGGAAGAAACGGATAGCAATCAAGGTTGCCAGCGCAAGCGCGACAACCGCAACCAGGATAGGTATGAGGTAGGAGCGACGCGCGGGTTGGGCAAAAGTTAGCTCGGACACGGCCTTATCCTATCAAGCCGCGTGCACCGGTGCATCGAGCGGCTCGACCGCAGGCTTTTTCACGGCATACTCTTCCAGCAGCACCGCAATCAGGGCCGCAGTCGGCACTGCCACCAGCGCACCGACGATGCCCGCCAAAGCCGTGCCAATCAGCAGCGCAACCAGTACCGTTAGCCCCATCAAGTCGACTGAGGACTTCATGATGCGCGGAGTTAGCACAGCATTTTCGACGTTCACGTAGATGGCGTAGAAGGCGAACACTCCGGCCATCTTGGCCCAGGAATCAAGCGCCGCCACAATCGCAACCAACAGAATTGTGATGACGCCGCCGGCGATAGGGATGATGTTCAGCAAACCCATGAGCACGCCGAGCAGAATGAAGTAGCGCACATGCATGAAGCCAAAAACGATTAGCGAGCAGGTGCCGAGGGAAAGCATCAGCAGCCCCTGTCCGAGCAGCCACTTGCTCATCTTGAGCTCAGCGCGCTTGAGCGTCGCGTCAAGGCGGGGACGGTCTTCTGGTGTGAACAGCGAGAGGAAAAATGCGTAGGCGTGCTCGCCTTCCAGCATGAAGTAGATGCATAAAAACATCGCTGTCAGCAGGTCGAAAAGGTGCGACAACCACTTCGGCAACTCTCCTACGATGTAAGCTCCAGCCGCTCCAGCAAAACTTTCTGCTTTCGCGGTAATCAGTGGCAGGCCGATCTTGTTCGCAAACGGAAGGTGGCTCAGCTTGGCTGTCAGCTGCGGAATCATCTTGGGCAGGTCCTGGCTAAAGCCGCCCAGATCGTTGATGACCGGCGTAAGGCCAATCGTAAAAAATAAGGCGAGCACAACCAATGATCCAACCAGCAGGATGACGATTGCCACAGCGCGGGAAGGACGGTAGATTCGGATGCGCAGCTCGCTGATCTTGTTGATCACGGGCATCAAAACCACAGCAAAAAGCGCGCTCACGTAGATGATTTCAAGCTCTTTGAGCAGCTTGTAAGACACCGCGAGCAGCAAAAAAATGGCGACGGCGAAGACGATGTTCGCACGCCCGATCAACTGGCGTTGCTTGACCGCCGACGGGGTGACTATTTCAGTGATTTGCGGTGTAGTAGACAGGTGCTGCTCCTTTGGAATCAACGCGACAAAGCGTTGGATGCGCGTTTGGAGCCGGACCCGGGAACTATTTTGCGAGCGCCAGCAAAAGCGCTTCCGCGGCCGCCGCAGGGGTCAGCTCCGCGGTCGAAAGCGTAATGCGCGCCAGGCGCCGGTACAGGGGCTGCCGGCTGGCAAAACGCGCGGCCGCGGCGGCGGGATCAGCCAGCACTGGCCGCGAGTGCTCCGGCTGCGCGAAGGATTGCAGCATGCAGCGGTCGTACAGCGTTTCAAATGGCGCGTCGAGAAAGAGGACTGCTGTGCCGGGAGTCTGCTCCAGCAGCAGGCGATTGGTGAGCTGCTCCGGAGTTCCGCCGCCAAGCGCAATGACAGTCTTGCTGCGCGAAAGGGCATTGGCCAGCGCGGAAGATTCAAGCCGGCGGAAATGGGCTTCGCCCTGGGCTGCAAAAATCTGTTCCACGGACGCGCCGGCGCGCGCTTCCAGGTGCTGGTCAAGATCCAGAAAATCCCACCCAAGCGTATCCGCCAGCAGGCGTCCGACGGTCGTTTTACCCGCACCCATAAAGCCGGTGAGCACGATGCGGTTGGTGGATGCGGGAATGGTTGGGGCGGTCTTGGCGGGGTTTGCGGCTTCTACGGTCTGCATTATTTTCTCCTGGGCTACAAGTAAAAGCCGCGACCCCTGGGGGTCGCGGCTTGGTGGATAGGGTGAATGTTCTCGCGTCTTACTGAGAGCTGCACGCCGTTCCCACCAAAGCCGCGGGTTGCCACCAATAGCTGCTAAAGCTAAAGGGCTGGCCGGCGTAGGTGGTCTGCGTCATCATTCTGAATGCAAGCGTACGCCCAATCAGGCTTCATTGCAAGGTGCCCGCAGACATAGAATGTTGCCAGAGGAAACGACCATGGGGATGAGCGACGAACCGTTTGAAGTGCTGTGCCCGGAGTGCAACGGCATGCTGAAGATTGATCCGGTCACGCGCGCCGTGATTGCCCACACCGCGGCCAAGGTGAAGAAGACGTTTGAAGATTTTTGCGAGGCCAAGCAGGCGCTCAAGGCTGCCGATGAACGACGCGAATCCATCTTTGCGCAGAGTGTAGCGGCGCAAAAGAACAGCGGCGACGTGCTGCAGAAGAAGTTTGAAGAAGCATTCAAAAAGGCAAAGGAAAGCCCGATCGACGAGCGTCCGTTCCGCGAATTTGATCTGGACTAATTGGCGATTCGTAAGCTTCAGCATCCAGAGGGCCCAAACCTTTGGCGTTGGTGAATTGCCTCTTTCATCAGGGCTTGGGCGTCAGTCCCCTGGGTCTGTTCTCGTAGATTTTCCAATTTTGTCGCCTATCATCCACTTTTCGCTACGCTTCACCCGGCGCCAGAGTCAAACCCAGCATGAGGTCCACCATGCGACTCGCCGCCCTTGCCATTGCTGCAACGCTGTCCACCGCAGTTCACGCCCAGCCTCCCAAAATAGTTCTCGTGGAACTCTTCACGTCGGAAGGCTGCTCCAGCTGCCCGCCTGCGGACGCGCTGCTAAGTCGCATTGCTGGAACGCAGGTCGCGGGGTCGTTGATCGTCGGTCTGAGCGAGCACGTCACCTACTGGAACTATCTCGGCTGGAAAGATCCCTGGTCGCAGGAGCTGTTCACGCAACGGCAGAACACTTATAGTGACCGCTTCAATTTGACCAGCGTTTACACGCCGCAGATCGTCGTCAATGGCGCGCGGCAAGTGCTGGGCAGCGACTCCGCCGCGGTGGCCCGTGCTGTAAGCGAGACCGCAATCCCGGCTATGAAAATCAAGTTGGGCGAAGCCCATCTCGACGGCCACTCCGCGCATCTTGACTACACGCTTGAAGGCAACGCCGAGGGCGCTGAACTTTTTGCCGTCGTCGCAGAAGACATGGTCAGCTCAAGCGTGCTGCGGGGAGAAAATGAAGGCCACAAACTGACCCACGTGGCCGTCGCGCGTAACCTGGTCGACCTGGGAAAAGCCGCAGGCGGTAACGTCAACGTGCCACTTCCGGATACGATGCACGGCAGCTGGCACCTGGTTCTGTTCGCCCAGGCCAAGGGTCAGGGTAAGGTCCTGGCGCTTGCCAGCCAGGCATTTCAGACCGCTCAAGGAAGCGCTGCCGGGCAGTAGAACCCGCCGCTTGGTAGACTGTAGAAATGCCTCCTATCCTCAACGCACAAGGCGTGTCGAAGCGCTTTGGCGCGGTCCCACTGTTCGACCAGATTTCCTTCGCCATTTCAGACGGCGACCGCATCGGCCTCATCGGCCCCAATGGCGCCGGCAAGTCTACGCTGCTCAAAGTTCTTTCCGGTGAAGAAGACCCGGACGCCGGCGAAGTCTCCATGCGCAAGCGCGCGCGCGTCGGCTATATCCGGCAGGAGTCCAGCTTCAAGCCCGGGCTCAGCGTGCGGCAGGTGCTGGAAAATGCGCTTGAGGCAGCAGGTGTGCCCGAAGCTGAGCGTGAAGGCCGTCTGCGTGAAACGGGCGGACGCGTTGGTTTCCCGGACATTTCAGCGGAAGCATCCACACTCAGCGGAGGCTGGCGCAAGCGGCTTGCCATTGCCGAAGCGATGGTCACCGGCCCCGACGTTCTGCTGCTGGACGAGCCCACCAACCACCTTGATCTGGCCGGCATCGCGTGGCTGGAAGAGACGCTCAAGACGGCGCCCTTCGCCTGCGTACTCGTCTCGCATGACCGCTATTTTCTGGAAAACGTAGCGAGTGAAATGGTTGAGCTGAACCGCGTTTATGCGGAAGGTTTGCTGCGCGTAAAAGGCGGCTACACCGACTTCCTCGAAGGCAAGGAGCTGTACCTGGAAGCGCAAAACAAGCTGCAGGATGCGCTCAAGAATCGCGTCAAGATCGAGACCGACTGGCTGCGTCGCGGCCCCAAGGCCCGCACCACCAAGTCCAAGGCGCGCATCGATTCCGCCAACGACCTGATCGGCCAGTTGAAGGAAGTCAATCAACGCGTGCAGACCTCAAGCGCGGGCATCGACTTTTCGGCCACCGATCGCCAGACCAAACGCCTCGTCGAGTTCGACCACGTCAAGTGCGTTCTGGGCGAAGGTGCGACCGCCAAGACGATCGTCGAAGACCTCAGCTTTCTTTTCACCAACGGCACCCGCGTGGGTCTCGTAGGCCCCAACGGCGCCGGCAAAACGACCATTCTGCGCCTGCTGCTGGATGAACTCCAGCCCGTCTCGGGCGAGATCAAGAAGGCGGCCTTCCTCAAGACGGTCTACTTCTCGCAGACTCGCGAGCTCGATGAAGAAGTCACGCTGCGCCGCGCGCTCGCACCCGATTCGGACTCGGTCGTATACCAGGGCCGCGTCGTGCACGTCGCCAGTTACGCCGCCAAGTTCCTCTTCACGAGCGAGCAGCTCAATCAGCCCGTCGAACGGCTCAGCGGAGGCGAGCGCGCCCGCGTGCTCATCGCCAAGCTGATGCTGGAGCCGGCCGACCTGCTGCTGCTCGACGAGCCCACCAACGACCTCGATATCCAGACCCTCGAAATCCTCGAAGAGTCCCTGCTCGAGTACACCGGCGCGCTCGTCCTCGTCACGCACGACCGCTTCATGCTCGACCGCGTCTCGACCGTCGTGCTCGGGCTCGACGGCAAAGGCGGCGCAGAGCGCTTCGGCGATTACAGCCAGTGGGAGCAGTGGGCACGCTCCGGCGGCGGAGGCCAGGAAGAAGCCCCCAAGGGACCGGCTACTTCATCCGGCGATCAGGGCAAATCGAACTCCAAAAAGAAGCTCTCCTACCTTGAAGCCCGCGAGTACGCCGGCATCGAAGCCGCCGTCGACGCAGCCGAAGAGCGCCTCAACGCCGCCCGCGACCTCCTCGACGAGCCCTCGGTCGCCACCAACGCCGACGCCCTCACGGCCGCGCTACACGAGATGGAGAAGGCCCAGGAAGTCGCCGACGGCCTTTATCAGCGCTGGGCGGAGCTAACCGAAAAGGCCGGCTGAGTTCTCATCAGCCTGAACAAGTTTTCATCCTGAGCGAAGCGCAGCGGAGTCGAATTACCCGCGTTCCTGCTTGAGTTGAAGTAAGTTTTTGTAAGCTTCGTTTCGTGCAAAAACTCTCCCCTATGTCTGAGAGTGAGGTTGACTGACATGGAATACGAAGGGGTCCTAGAACGGGACCGCGGCGAGCTTGAGCTTCTCTTAGGAAGTAGCATTGAGCGTGACGTTCTTGGCGCTCTTCTAAGCGCGGCCTACTACGATCCTGATTGGCGATGGGTGCAAGTGAAATGTCTCGCATTCAGCCACCATCCAAATCAGAACGTGCGCCGGGTGGCGGCTACCTGCTTAGGCCATCTTGCACGAATCCATTGTCAGCTTGATCTTGAACCCGTGCTTCATAGATTGGCTGAGCTACAGCAAGACCCTTTGGTTAGAGCGAGCGTTGAAGACGCGCTGGACGACATTCGCCTCTACCTAAAATTTCAATGACACATAGACGTCAAAGCCGGGAAAGCGATCTCTTGGACGTCGGGGCAGAGTTGGTTAGAACGCTGTTTGTCGAGAGCTTTGTGACGCCCGGGTTACTTATCGTCCACGACCGACCTCTAGAATGCTGGACCGTCCAGAGGCTTCAATTTCAGCGCTGCTCGCTGCTGCACGACTATTTCGTTCACCTTGCTCTTGAAGGCTTCTGGATCGACGATAAGCGGCAAGAGGGACGCGGCGCGATCAGCGACCCGCTCATCAGACACGCCCTGCAAGAAGCAACGCGCCTCTTCGGGCTTTCCAACTAGACTCGAGGCTATGCCCGCTTCGTAACCCCACCAGCTTGGACCCATCCGATCCGGACTAGTCCGGGCACGCTCGACAACGAAGTCTGCTATGAAACTGAAGGATGAGAACCGTTCCTCGATCGCCAAAGCGTTTGTGCGAGCCAACTTGGCGATTTCACTTACCGCGCCTCTAAACTGATCTTCCGTCTCGAACTCCGCGTGGCAATTGGACCCAAAACCTTCACTGAAGCTCATAAAACCTGACCCAACCCAGAGCCAGTGAGCGGCATTCGTCAAGTCGACGCTCTTCGACCATCTGCTTGGCGTGAACTCCACTACATTAAGCCACGAACCGCGATCAGCGACCCACAGGCGAGATCGTCCAGATTGTCGGAAGCCAAGCGAAGCCAGTTCGGCTTTCGCAGCGGTGGCGATGATCCTACTTTGGATGTCACTCATTTACTGAATACTAAACAACTCGTAAGTACGAGAACCGTCGTTGTGTTGATCGACAACTCAGATTGCAGAAAAGTCGCGTTCTCGGCAACAACACTAAGCGGAATGGCCGAAGAAATCTTTTCACAGTTCACCCTTGCCTCAGGGCTGAGTGCCTGCTGCTAGACCAGCTTGGGGGGCAACCCACCCAGGCGCTGTAGCCTACGGCGACCTCATGCCACCCTTTGCCCGCAAATCTTATGCGGTATCCTGCTTTGACACATGAAAATTCTCGCTGGCCTTCTCGCCCTCGCCGCCGTCTCCGCCAACGCCCAGACTCCCAACGAGAGCCAGTCGAAGCCCATCGTCCTCCGTGCCGCGCACATGCTCGACGTCCGCGCCGGCAAGCTCGTCTCGCCGGGCCTGATCGTCGTGCAGGGGAACCACATCCAATCCATCGGCGGCACCGCCCCGGCGGGCGCTGAAGTCATCGACCTCGGCGACACCACACTCATGCCCGGCATGATCGACGCCCACGTCCACCTCTTCCTGCACCCCGGCGCGGAGGACCTGCAGACCGTGCAGGAGTCCATCCCACAGCGCACGCTCATCGCCATGGACGCCGCGCGCCTGGACCTGATGGCCGGCTTCACCGCCGAGCGCGACATGGGCACCGAAGGCGCCGGCTCGGCCGACTCCGCGATCCGCGACGCCATCAATTCCGGCCTGTTTCCCGGCCCGCGCATGCGCATGAGCGGCAACGCCATCGACCTGCTCGGCGGGCATGAAGACGCCATCGGCTACAACCCCGCGCAGCACATTCTGTCCAACGCCGACTTCGCCAACTCAGCCGAAGACCTCGTCCGCGTCATCCGCGCGCAGCGCAAGGAAGGCGCCGACTTCACCAAGATTTACGAGACCGGCAAGGACATCTACGCAGGCGGCACCTTCTCCACCCCCTACCAATACACAGAAGCAGAATTGCAGGCCGCCGTCACAGAAGCGAGACGTTTTGATCCCCGCCCCGGCCATGGAGTCGCCGTCCACGCCACCGGCGAGCCAGGCACCGGATACGCTGTCGCAGCGGGCGTCATGAGCATCGATCACGCCTATCAGCTCAGCCCCGCGACCATGCGCATGATGAAGGAAAAGCAGATCCCCGCGGTCCCAACCTTCGCCATCAGCGAGTACTTTGCCGACCACGCCGGCTCGCCTGCAGCCACCTCGCACCGCCGCGCCGAGCAAGCCTACCACGCCGCAGAATTCAAAAAGCAGCTGGCCGCCGGGGTCCCCATGGCGGTCGGCTCGGACGTCGGCCCATTCCCGCACGGCACCCAGGCCCGCGAACTCGAACTGATGGCTCAGTACGGTATGACGCCCGCGGAAGTCCTGCGCGCTGACCTGCTCACCGGCGCAAAACTACTCGGCTGGGAAGGCATAATCGGCGAGCTGAAACCCACGTTCTATGCCGATATCATCGCCGTCCAGGGCGATCCCACGCACGATATCTCTGCCACCACCCGCGTTCGTTTCGTCATGAAGGACGGCAAGGTCTACCGCAAGGACTAGACAGCATTTTTGTTGTCATTCCGCAGCGCAGCGGAGGAACCTGCGGTTGGGTCGCCCCTATACCCAGTCGCGATTACGCCGCCGACTCCTGATCCTGATACTGCAACTGATAAAGCTTGTAATAAAGCCCATGCTCCGCCAGCAATTCCTGGTGCGTCCCCTGCTCGCGCAATTGGCCTTTATGCATCACCAAAATAGTATCCGCGGACTGAATCGTCGAGAGCCGATGCGCAATCAGCACGCTCGTCCGACCAGTAATCATGCGGGTCAGCGCCAGCCGCACACGATGCTCCGTCTCGGTATCAACTGAACTGGTAGCCTCATCCAGAATGAGGATCCCAGGGTCATGCGCCAACGCCCGGGCGAAGCTGATGAGCTGTTTCTGCCCGGTTGAAAGCCCCGCCCCACGCTCCCTTACAGGCTCCTGAAAGCCGGCGGGCAGCGACCGAATAAAGTCGCCGACGTTGACCTCGTCCGCCGCCTGCTCCACGCGAGCTTCCGTAATGCGCGCCGTCCCCAGCTTGATGTTGTCCGCGATTGTCCCTGAAAACAGGAACGGATCCTGCAGCACCACACCAAAACGCTCCCGCAATTTACGCAGATCCTGATCGCGAATGTCGACACCATCGACCATGATTTGCCCGCGCTGAATGTCATAAAAGCGCATCATGAGCCCGGTGATCGTCGTTTTGCCTGCGCCGGTGTGGCCAACAATCGCGGCAGTTTCATTCGGTTCGACAACGAACGAAACTCCGCGCAGAATCCACTCCACCTTGCCGACCCAGGCCTCGGGCTCCAGGCCATTGCCGCCAGAAAGCTCCAGGGTCTTCAGGTGCCGAAGCTGATCTGCGCTGAGCCGTTCATACGTAAACCAGACGTTCCTGAACTCAATCCGCCCATGCTCAGCACCACTCGCTGCCGGCGCCACCGGCTTCGCAGGCGACACAATCTCCGGCTGCTCATCCAGCAGCTTGAAGATGCGCTCCGCCGCCGCCATCGCCGCCTGCAGTACGTTGTAGCGATCGGAAAGCTGCATGATGGGCCGGAAAAATTGCTGCGCATACTGGATAAACGCGACGAGCACACCGATCGTTACCGTCCGGAAAATGCCATTCTCCGCCACATGGTAGTTGTGCAGCACCGCAAGCCCACCGCGCCAAAGCACCAGCGCAATCGCCAGCGACGACAGAAACTCAACGATCGGATAGTAGAGCGAGTACGCGTAAATTGCATCCGCCCAAGCCACTTTGTTCTCTTCGTTTACGTCGGAAAAGTCCTTGTAGGCACGCTTTTCGCGATTGAAAAGCTGCACCACGCTCATGCCGGAAACGTATTCCTGCGTGAAGGTATTGATCTTCGCGGTAGCAGCACGCTGGCGCCGGTAGCTCGCGCGCACGGACCGCCGGAACACATTCGTCACCAGCAAAATCAGCGGAATCACAGCCAGGGTCAGCAGCGCCAGCGGCCAGGACATCCTAAGCATGATCACCACAATCGCAATCAGCGAAAGCACATTATCGAAGATCGCCAGCACGCCGGACGTGAACATTTCGTTGATCGCGTCGACGTCCGAAGTCACCCGCGTCACCAGCCGGCCCACCGGGTTGCGGTCAAAAAAACTTACATCCTGCGACTGGATCAGCCGGTAGATCTGCGCGCGCAGATCGAACATGATTTTCTGCCCGGTCCACTGCATCAGGTACGTCTGCACCAGCTCCAGCAGGAAAGAAATCAGCAGCGCCAGCAGGTACAGCCCGCCCAGCTCTGAAATGCCCGTATAGGGCACGGTAGAAAGATGCTTCGTCAGCCAGTTCGGCGCCGCATGCTGCGGCGTCATGTAGGTGTCGATCGCGACCTTCACCAGCCACGGCCCGGCGACATCCGTGCCGGCCTTCAACAGAATCGACAGCACGGAAACGCTCGCCTGCACCTTGTAAGGGTTCAGGTAGCGCAGCAAACGGCCCATTAAGCGCCGGTCATAAACCTTGCCAACGACGTCGTCTTCCGGTCCGGTCTTCGGTTTTTCCGGGATAGTCTTTTCTTCTGTTTGCTTGTCAGCCATCGCGATATCTCTATCTTAGATGTGGCTCCGGCCCCTCGGCTTCCAAACTTTGCGTTCCCACGGACTTCCCGCTTCATTGTTGTCATTCCGTAGCAAAGCGGAGGAACCAGCGGTTCCTTTGTCCAACTCGCACTAAACTAGAGCCATGGGCCTGGGCCTCTACATTTCCGTGCCTTTCTGCCGAGCCAAGTGCAGCTTCTGCAACTTCGCCTCCGGCGTCTTCGCACAGGACCGCATCACCGGCTACCTGGAACAGGTGCTGGCAGAAATGCGTGGCGTCCGCGACTACGCCGCATCGCTCGGCGTACAGGTACCCGATCCGGTCGACACAATCTATCTCGGCGGCGGCACCCCATCGCTTCTGGAGCCGGCCCGGATTGACCTCCTCTTCGACGGCATCCGCCAGTACTTCTCGCTCCAGCCAGGCGCCGAAATTACAGTCGAGTGCGCCCCCGGCCAGATGACAGACTCCTCGCTTGCAGCCTTTCAGCGCGTCGCCGTCAATCGCCTTAGCTTTGGCGTTCAGAGCTTCGTGGACCAGGAATGTGCCGCCGTCGGCCGCACCCACACCGGCGCTTCCTGCCTCGTGGAGTTGCAGCGTATGCAGGCCGCCGGCATCAAACGGCTCGGCATCGATCTCATCGTTGGGTTGCCGCACCAGACTGAAGCCAGCCTGCGTTACTCCGTAGAGCAAGCTGTTCAAAGCGGTGTGGAGCACGTCAGTCTCTACATGCTGGAGATCGATGAAGGCTCGCGCCTGGGCAGGGAATCGCTGCTCGGCGGCGTGCGCTACGGGGCCGCCGCGCTGCCCGCTGACGACCGGGTCGCCGACTGGTACGCCGCCGCCTGCGAGTGGCTCGACGCAGCCGGCCTGCACCAGTACGAAATCTCAAACTTTGCCCGCGCGGGCGGCCAGTCCCGCCACAACCGCCGCTACTGGGAACGCGCCGATTATCTCGGCTTCGGTCTCGACGCACACTCCATGCTGCGAGCCGGCGCGGGCGGCGTCCGCTGGGCGTACGGCCGTGACATGGACGCCTGGCAGACCAGCAAAACCATAGACCGAGTCAGCGTCGACGAGGCCTTTGAGGAGTCGTTGTTCCTCGGCCTGCGCCTGGTTGAAGGCGTCTCGCTCGACCAACTCAGAGCCGACTTCGGCCGCACTCGCGTAGCAGAAATGCTGGAAGGCGTCAGCGACATGGTCGAGGCTGGCCTTTGCGCTTTGTCACCCACCCGACTCAGCCTCACAGCTCCAGGCCGCATGGCCTCAAACGAAGTCTTCGGGCGCTTACTGCTCGAAAAAGTCTAGGAGAGCAATGATCGATTTACGCAGCGACACCGTCACCAAGCCCACTCCCGCCATGCGCCACGCCATGGCCAACGCAGAAGTCGGCGACGACGTGTACGGCGAAGACCCCACCATCAACCAGCTTGAAACCCGTGCCGCCGCCATCTTTGAGCGCGAAGCCGCCATCTTCGTCCCCACCGGCACCATGGGCAACACCATTGCCGCGCGCATCCACACCCAGCACGGGCAGGAAGTCATCTGCGAGTCACGCTCGCACATCCTCGATTGGGAAATGGCCATGGTCGCGGCCTACTGCGGCTGCGTTCCGCGCGTCGTCACCTCGCACCGCGGCGTGATCACCTGGACGGATATCCAGCCCGCCCTCTCCCCCAAAATCTACTACCGCGCACAGACCGGGCTGATCTGGTGCGAAAACACGGCCAATATCGCTGGCGGAACGGTGATGCCGCTCGCTGTGCTGGAAGGAATCTGGGCCGGCGCGAAGGCTGCCGGGCTTCCCGTTCACCTCGATGGCGCGCGTGTCTTCAATGCCGCCGTGGCCCTCAACCTGCCGGTCGCGCAGATCACGAGCGGCTTCAACACGGTTATGTTCTGCCTGTCGAAGGGCCTTGGCGCACCGTCCGGTTCGATGCTCGTCGGCTCCCGCGCGGACATCGATCAGGCCCGCATCTACCGCAAGGCACTGGGCGGTGGCATGCGCCAGGCCGGCGTACTCGCGGCGGCCGGCTTGCTGGCGCTGGAGGAGGGCCCCGCGCTGCTCGCAGCCGACCACGCCAACGCACGCATGATCGCCGCGTCGCTCGCACCCTACTGCGAAATCGACATGGAAGGCGTCCAGACCAACATCCTGATCTTCACGCTGCGCTCAGGCTCGGCGTCAGACTTCTGCGCCAAACTAAAAGCGGCAGGTGTCATCGGCAGCGCGATCGGCCCCACCAGCGTCCGCCTCGTCACCCACCGCGACGTCTCGCAAGACGACTGCGCCAAAGCAGCCGAGGCCGCAGTTCAAATCCTCAGCAGCTAACCATGGAACATGCCGTGGCGAGTTTTAGAGCTCCTTCCCATCCCAAACATTGTCATCCTGAGCGGAAAAGCGCACAGCATCATCGTGCGCTTCGCAGTCGAAGGACCTGCATCTCCTTTTCGAGCTGCACCTAAGCTTCAAGCGAACATGCAGGTCCTTCGACTGCGTATGACGGATGAATCCCGTCATACTCCGCTCAGGATGACAAATCTACGTTATGCGGAAGGGCATTCCCTATGCGCGTGGCCCCTCCCCGTGCTGAGCCCTAGCCCCTAGTCCCCACCAGCATTCAACGTAGGCTCAACCGCCAGAAACACCGTCACCGTAGTCCCATGCTCCTCGGCATCGGTTGAGCTCGCAAAATCAATCGTCCCCCCATGTTTGTGCACGATCCCCTGGCTTACCCAGAGCCCCAGCCCTGTACCCTGCTCGCCCTTGGTCGTGAAGAACGGCTTGAACAGATGTTCCCGCGCCGACTCCTCCACCCCCGGCCCTCGGTCTTCGATTGAGATCGCCACCCCGGCCTGCATATGCGCCGGCGCGCCAGGATCCACACGCATTTCCGGCGTAGCCAGCAGCCGAACATTGCCGCCGGACCCAGATGCCTCCGCCGCATTCACCAGCAGGTTCGTAAATACCTGCCGCAACTCCGCGGGGTAGCCGTGCACGACCAGATTCTCCGGAAGCGTATGCTGCACCGTCACGCCAAGACTCTGAAACCGCCGCTCCATCAGCAGCAAAATTGAAACCAGCATCGCCTTTACATCGATCGGCACCGGCGTCCGGCTTTCCCGGTGCAGGCTCAGCATCGCCCGGCTGATCTGCGTTACGCGCGCCAGTTCAGACTTCGCCATCAGAAGAAAGTTCGCAGATTCCTCCGGGTCCGTATTCCCATCCATCAGGAAGAGCAGGTTCGCCACCGAGTCCAGCGGATTGTGAATTTCATGCGCGATCGTCGCCGCCAGCCGCCCCGTCACGGCCAGCTTCTCATTGGCGACCAGGGCCTTCTGCGATTTTCGCGCCATCGTCACATCGCGCAGCACCAGCACGACGCCAACCATCGTGCCGTCCTTATCCCGAATCGGCGCGGCAGAGTCGTCGATGCTGACCTCTGTCCCGTCGCTCCGCACCAGCACCGTCTGCTGCATCAGCGTCACGGTTCGGTTCAGCCTCTTCACCTTCTGCACCGGGTCCTCGAGCGGCTCGCGCGTCGTCTCATCCAGCAGCCGAAACAGCTGCCCAATCGGCTTACCCCGGGCGTCTTCCTCGCGTTGTCCAATCAACCCGCAGGCTACCTCGTTCAGCGTTTCAACGAGCCCTCCAGCGTCGCACGTAATCACCCCGTCCCCAATCGATCGCAGCGTCGTCCGCAGCCTCTGCTCGGAGCGAAAAGCTTCTTCCGCCCTCATCCGCAATACCCGGTGCGATTCGCGATACGCCGCCGACACCTGCTGCACGCTGCGCCGCGTATACACCCCCACAATCAACCCCAGCAGCAGGGCCAGCGCCACCAGCGCAATCGTCATATCGCGCACCTGCTTACGCCAGTGCACAATATCTTCTACGCGCTTCTTCTCGGTCGATGCATTCAGATGCTGCAGCCGCAGCCGCATCTCATCGATCCCGCGCTTACCCGTCAGGTTCAGGTCGATATCGCTCGTTTTCCCGCCCGCCGCAATGGTTGCGATCAGCGGCTCTGCAAAGCCGTCTTCCCACGTCTGGTGCGCCTGTTCAAAGTCGTTCAGCTCCGCGCGTCGCGCATCGTTCGTCATCATGCCGCGTCGCGCCGCAAGCGCACCCGGAAGCAGGCGTTCGGCTTCGCGATAAGGCTCCAGAAAACGCAAATCGCCCGTGGTCTGGTAGCCACGCAGCCCGGTTTCCTCATCGATGATCAGCTTCTCGATCCGCAGCGTACTTTCGGTCCGATCGTCATCGAGCTCGATGCTGCTCACGGTCAGGGCTGCCTGCCGCATCTGCCAGATCAGTGCCCCGGCGCCCAGCAGCACGGCCAGAATCGGCACGATGAGTACCTGGCGCAGAATTTTATCGAAGCTGGACGAATTCACTACAGCTCCCGCGCAGGATCTCGCTTACTGGTTCTGTGATGCAACCGATTCCATCAAAGTCCGCACCCGGTTCAGAAACGCCGGGGCCCCTTCGCCCTTGGTCATCGCGCCATCGATCAAGCTATCCACTTCCGGTGGCAGGCTCGTATAGGCGGATAGCATCAGGATCGGCACATGCGGCTTCATCCGCCGGAAATTTGCGGCAACCTCGCCCCCTGTCATGCCCGGCATGGAGTAATCCAGCACGACCCCTTCCACCGGTTCGCGCTCAAAAATCGCAATTCCTGCCGGCCCATCCAGCGCCGTCAGCACTTTGTAGCCGGCGCGCTCCAGCAGCAGCTGCCGCACCTTCAGACCGACCGTCTCGTCGTCGACACAAAGAATGAGTCTTGGCTTGGCCATAGAACCTCTCTCCTGCGCTCTCCACTGCCCAGAGAATACCCGAATTCCACCCCACTTTGTATCTGTACCGTTACAGGATTCATCGTGTGTTCGCAAATAGAAAGCCTGTATGGGTTACGCTTTGGACGAGGAACCCCTGCTTTGAAGCAAACCGTAGTGGTGCTAGAGGACGACCCGGACATCAGCCGGCTGGTGCAGTATCACCTGGAAGCGGCCGGTTACACGGTCCGCCTTTACCCCGCCATCGGCACCATCGTGGCCGACGCAGAGCGCCAGCCCCCCGCGCTTTTCCTGCTCGATATCATGGTCCCCGGCGGCGATGGCCTGGACCTGTGCCGTCGCCTGCGCCAGACCCCATCCGTCGCCGTGGTCCCCATTATCTTCCTCACCGCACGCGCGGCGGAAAATGACCGCGTCCAGGGCCTGGAACTCGGCGCCGACGACTACATCACCAAGCCCTTCGCCACGCGCGAGCTCATCGCCCGCGTCAAAGCCGTGCTTCGCCGCTTTGAGCGCCCAGCCTCCCCCACGCTCGTCAAGTTTGAGGACATCGAAATCGATGGCGGCGCCATGCAACTGCGCGTCAAAGGCGAGCTCGTCACCACCACCGCCACGGAATTCCGCCTACTGGACTACCTCGCCCGCCATCCCGGCCGAGTCTTCTCCCGCGACCACCTCCTCGACGCCGTCTGGGGCGACGCCCGCTTCGTCACCCCGCGCTCGGTCGACGTCTACGTCCGCCGCATCCGCGAAAAAATTGAGGAAGACGCCGAAAGCCCACGATATATTGTGACCATGCGCGGAGCCGGCTACCGGTTTGAGATTCCCAAGGTCATCGCAGGGGCCCAGTAGCCGTGGCAGACCCGCGCGAGCCGCGCCGCGCACCCCTCTGGATCGGCGTCCTGCTCGCCCTCATCGCCGTCATTGCGGTCGATTACACCGTCACAGTCCTCACCTCGGCCGCCGCCGGCCTCGTCGCCGCGCTCCTCTGCGCCATCATCCTTAGCCTCGTCATGCGCCGCCAGATCGCCGTCCAGCTTGACCGCATCACGCGCATGCTCAAGCAGATGCCGCAGTTCCCGACGGAAATCAAGCCCCACTACGGGGAGCTGGAAGATGTCATCGCAGAAGTCCGCAACTCCGCCGGCCGCCTGCAGGCCATGCTCACCACCGCGGACGAGGACCGCACGGAGCTGGAATCCGTCCTCGATTCCATGCAGGATGCCGTCGTCGCCGTCGATTCCGCTGGCCGCATCCAGTGGACTAACGGCCCGCTGCAGCGCCTGATCCCCGGCACTCCCGGCAGCTCCGTCCGTCTCGGCCAGGCGCTCGTCCAAACCATCCGAGACCCTGACGTCCTCGACTGCGTCAGCTTCGCACTCGACCAGAAACAGCTCGCCATCCGCCGCACGACCAGCATGATCGCCGGCAAGATTTTTGAAGTCAACGCCAGCCCCATGCCCGGCGGTGGCGCCGTCGCCGTCTTCCACGACGTCACCCGCATGGAGGAAGTGGAACGCACTCAGCGCGACTTCGTCGCCAACGTCTCGCACGAGCTGCGCACCCCGCTCACCTCCATCACCGGCTACGTAGAAACCCTCATCGACCACGAAGTCCTTTCCGACCAGGCCCGCGAGTTCCTCAACACCATCCTCAAGAACGCCTTGCGCATGAACCGCCTGACGGAGGACCTCCTCGTCATGGCGCGGGTAGAGGCCCCCAAGGCCGACCTCCACCCCGTCCCCGTCCCCGCCGATATCCTCGTCCGCGATGCAGTCCAGGCCATGAGCGGCCTGGTCCAGGAAAATGAAGCCGCCCTGATCATGGAAGACGTGACCGAGTGCCAGGTCTTCGCCGACGCCGACGCCGTCCTCCAGGTCCTCGGCAACTTCATAGAGAACGCCATCAAGTACGGCAAGCCCCGCGCCGATGCCGGCGCACGCGTCATCCTGCGCGCCAGCGAGGTGTCAGAGCCCTACGAGGCCGTCCAGTTCAGCGTCCAGGATTTCGGCGCCGGCATCGCGTCCGAGCATCTGCCCCGCATCTTTGAGCGCTTCTACCGCGTCGATAAAACCCGCTCCCGCGAGTCCGGCGGCACCGGCCTCGGCCTCTCCATCGCCCGCCACATCGTCCAGACCCACGGCGGAGCCATCTGGGCAGAATCCTCACTCGGCCAGGGAAGCACCTTCAACTTCACCCTCCCCAAAGCCATCTACCCCCGGCCCCGCGAGAGCACTCAGCCGTGACCTTGGCAATTTCTGTGTTCTTGCTTCTCCCGTGCGCTTTTTCTGTGTTGAGCTTTTGCCCTGGTTTTACCCAGCCCTAACCCCTGCATTTTCACCCATTTCACCGCTCTGTAACACCCCCGTAACAAATCCACTCCACACTCTTGACTTAGCACAATCGATAAGACCAACACCCGAGGGGGATTTTTGAAAGCTAATATCTTTTGCCTGAGCCTGTTGACCGCCGGTGTCGCATTCACCGCCCTGACGCCTGCCGCGTCCGCCCAGAACATCAACGGCGCCGGCGCCACCTTCCCTTACCCCATCTACTCAAAGTGGTTCGCTGAGTATGGCAAGGAACATTCCGACGTCAAGTTCAACTACCAGTCCATCGGTTCCGGCGGCGGCATCAAGCAGGTAACGGAAGGCACCGTGGACTTCGGCGCCTCGGACGGCCCCATGTCCGATGACCAGCTCAACGCCTCCAAGATCAAGATCACCCACATCCCCACCGTGCTCGGCGCGGTTGTGCCGATCTACAATCTCCCCGGCATCAATGAGCCGCTCAAGTTCTCGCAGGACGCCATCGCCGGCATCTACCTCGGCAAAATCACCAAGTGGAATGACCCGTATATCGCGCACGAGAACCCCGGCGTCAACCTTCCCGATCAGCCCATCCTGCCCGTCTACCGGTCAGAAGGCTCCGGCACCACCTACATCTTCACCGACTGGCTATCCAAGGTCAGCCCCGAGTGGAAGGATAAAATCGGCAAGGCGACCGCAGTCAAGTGGCCCGTCGGTATCGGCCAAAAGGGTTCAGAAGGCGTTTCCGGAATGGTCCGCCAGTCCAAGTACTCCTTCGGCTACGTTGAGCTGATCTACGCGGAAGCCAACAAGATTCCGTTCGGCCTCGTCCGCAACCATGACGGCAAATTCGTCAAGGCAAGCACCGCCGGCGTCACGGATGCAGCCGCCGCTTTCGCCAGCAAGATCCCTGCCGACTACCGCGTCTCCATCACGGATGCTCCCGGTGCCAACTCCTACCCGATCTCCAGCTTCACGTGGTTGCTGATCCCCACGGTCGCCAAGGATCCGGCCAAGGGCAAGGCCATCATCGGCTTCCTCAACTGGATGCTCGAGCACGGAGAAGCAGAAGCCTCCTCGCTCGAGTACGCGCCCCTGCCCAAGGCAGTTCAGGACCGCGTCAAGCAGACCATCAACAACCTCAAGTAGCCCTGGAAGCTGAATGGGTCGCGCTCAATAAGGAGCGTGACCCACCCGGGCATTTCTTGCAGGCTGGCCCGTTTGCTTTGCCACCCCTCATTTTGTCATCCCCGCAGGGGATCTGCTTCGCGCCCGAACCAGCAACAAAGCTTCCGCCAGCAACCCTCCTTCCTGAGCCAAGGGGTAACAAAGCCAGGGCCCGCGATATATTGACCCCAGGTCAAGGTCCCAGGCAGGCAGGCCGCACTACACAAAGCGCCGAAAGCGCGCCAGGTAACCAAGCAAAAACTCCCGCACCAGAAGGGTTTCCCCTCTTCAAATGACCGCCAATCAGCCCGTCAACCCGAACAACATAGCCCAGCGTTCGCTGCTTTCCGCCCTGCCCCCGGAGCCGACTGAGCCGGCGCGTCAGCCAGAGCCGCAGCCACCGTCCGCCATTCGCCTGTTCCTCAATCAGCGTGGTAACGGAAACACCGCGGACTCCATCTTTGCCGGCGCCATGCTTGTCTGCGCGCTCAGCATCTTCGCCATCGTCATCTTCATTGCGGTCAACCTGATCCGCAATTCCAAGCTCAGCCTGGCGGCCTTCGGTTTCAAGTTCTTCATCGATTCAGACTGGAACCCCGTCGCCGGCAGCTTTGGCGCGCTGCCTTTCATCTTCGGCACGCTGGTCACCTCGTTCGTCGCCCTGCTCATCGCGGTCCCGCTCGCGCTCGGCGTCGCCATCTTCCTCACCGAGCTCTGCCCCAGGCAGCTTCGCGCACCCATTTCATTCCTCACAGAGCTGCTCGCCGCCATCCCCAGCGTCGTCTACGGCCTCTGGGCCATCTTCGTTCTGGTCCCCATCGTGCATGACCAGCTCGGCCCGTTCCTGGTCAAATACCTCGGCTGGACCGGCTTCTTCGGCGGCAACAACTACGGAGTCGGCCTGCTCACCGCGAGCCTGATCCTCTCGATCATGATCCTCCCTGTAATCTCGTCGCTCACCCGCGACATGATGAACGCGGTCCCCAACCACCAGCGTGAAGCCGTGCTGGCCCTTGGTGCAACGCGCTGGGAAATGATCCGCACCGGCGTCCTGCGCAATGCGCGCATCGGCATCGTCGGCGCAGTCATCCTCGGCCTTGGCCGCGCGCTGGGTGAAACTATGGCCGTCGCCATGACCATCGGCAACCACCCAGTCATCTCGAAGAGCCTGTTCGCGCCGGGCAACACGCTCGCGTCGGTCATCGCGAATGAGTTCTCGGAAGCCTCCGACAACCTCTACACCAGCGCGCTGATTGAGATCGGTCTTGCCCTCTTCCTCGTCACCATCGTCGTCAACGCGATCGCGCGCCTGCTGGTCTGGGCTGTTACCCGCGGCGCACCGGGAAGGACAGCCTAATGAGCACCTCGACCATTCACCTGCCGACCGAACCAGAGCGTACGCCGATCGATTTTTCCGGCCGCAAAACGCGTGCGAACGACACCTGGCGCAACTTCCAGAATGGGCTCGTCAGCAGCCTGTCCATCCTGGCCACAGTCCTTGTCATCATTCCGCTGGTTTCGATCCTGGTCTACCTCTTCTACAAAGGCTTCAGCTCCATCAACCTGGATTTCTTCACCAAGGATCCGGTTTCGGTGGGCGAGGTTGGCGGCGGCATGTACAACGCCATCGTCGGCTCAGGCATTGTGCTCGGGCTGGCCAGCGTGATCGGCATTCCGGTCGGGATCGCAGCCGGCGTTTACTTGGCGGAATTTGGCCGCGGCCGCTGGATTGGCAACGCGATCCGCTTCACCGCAGACGTACTCAACGGCGTCCCGTCGATCGTGATCGGCATCTCGGTTTACGCCTTGCTGGTCTTGCCAACGCATCAGTATTCGGCGTTTGCCGGCGGCATTGCGCTTGCCATCATGATGATCCCCACCATCACCCGCACAACCGAAGAAATGCTCGCAACGGTGCCGCACGCAATCCGCGAAGCCGCTTTAGGGCTTGGCGTGCCCAAGTGGCGTACCACGATTTCGGTTACGCTGCGCACGGCATCGCCCGGCATCATCACGGGCTGCATGCTGGCGTTTGCACGCGTCGCAGGCGAAACCGCTCCGCTGCTGTTTACCGTGTTGGGTAACAGCGGCCGCAGCTACCGGCTGGACCAGCCGATTGAAGCGCTGCCGCTGCAGATTTACACCTACGCCAATTCGCCCTATGACGAGTGGCATCGCCTGGCCTGGGCCGGCTCGCTCGTCCTCATTCTTATGATCATGTTCGCAGTAACAGCGGTCCGCATTTATGCCAGCCGCGGCCAACTCAAGGGAGGCAATTAGTGGGAGTCGGCATTCAGGTAGAGAATCTAAACGCGTGGTACGGCACGACGCACACCTTGCAGGACATCAACCTGCACGTTCCGGCCAACAACGCCACCGCGCTCATTGGCCCCTCCGGCTGCGGCAAGTCAACGTTCGTCCGCTGCCTGAACCGCATGCATGAGACCAACCCAATCGCACGTGCGACCGGCAAGGTCATGATGGGCGATGTCGACATCTACAACAACGCCTCGCCGGTTGAGATCCGCCGCCGCGTCGGCATGGTGTTTCAGCGACCCAATCCGTTCCCGACGATGTCCATTTATGACAACGTCGCCAGCGGCCTGAAGTTAAACGGCTTCCGCAATCGCAAGATTCTTGACGAAACCGTAGAGCGCTCGCTGAAGTCCGCGGCCCTGTGGGAAGAAGTCAAGGACGATCTGAAAAAGAAGTCCGGTGCCAGCCTTTCGGGTGGACAGCAACAGCGCATGTGCATCGCCCGCGCGCTTGCGGTAGACCCGGAAGTTTTGCTGATGGATGAGCCCGCGTCGGCGCTCGATCCGGTCTCCACCTCAAAAATTGAGGACCTGATCTTCCAGCTCAAGACGCAGTACACGATCGTCATCGTGACTCACAACATGCAGCAGGCAGCGCGAGTTGCAGAAAACACCGGCTTCTTCCTGAACGGCAAAATGGTCGAATTCGATTCAACCCACAAGATCTTCACGAATCCATCCGACAAGCGCACAGAGGATTACATTACGGGGAGGTTTGGTTGATATGGCAGGCAGAATCAAATTCCAGCAAAACCTCGACGACCTGAAAGAGCGGCTGCTTGTTATGGCCGGCATGGCCGAGCAAGCGATCAGCCGCTCGATCGAAGCCTATCGGACGCGCGACCTGAGCATTTGCGAGCAGGTCTTCCGCTCAGAGCCTGCGATCAACCGTTTGGAGCGCGAAATCGACCAGATGGCTTTAGACCTGTTGGCGATGGAACAGCCGATGGCGATCGATCTGCGCTTCATTTTGTCGGTCATTCGCATCAACGCTGATCTCGAGCGTGTGGGCGATCAGGCGGTCAATATCGCTGTGCGAGTGCGGGAAATGGGCGCTTTTGCCAACATCGAGCTGCCGGTTGATATTCCAAAGCTCGCGTCGCTGGCTTCTGCGATGGTTCGCAAGGCTTTGCAGGCATTTATTGAGGCCGATGCTGATCTGGCGACTTCTGTTCTGGCGCTCGACGCGCAGGTGGATGCGATGAACGATGCGGCTTTTTATTCACTGAGCACGCTGATCAAAGAGCAGCCGGATCTGACGCCGCAATCGTTGAATGCGCTGATCATTTCGCGGAATCTGGAGCGGGTTGGGGACCACGCAACAAATATTGCGGAGGACGTAATTTTTTGGGTTCGCGGGGCCGATGTGCGGCACTCGATGAACGCGGCTTAGCTTTTTGGACTTGGGGGGTACCCCCCCCTTCTGAGCCTAAAGTCTTCAAAGCATTGGGCTTAAATCTGGACTTGAAGTCTGACTTATCTGCTTAGAAAAAGGCCTCTGCTTGATTGCAGGGGCCTTTTGCGTCTCACTTTTGTCAAGTGCGGCTTGCTTCAAACAGCCATGAGCTACTGCTCTTTGTGGGGCCACCAGATCAGGTGGGGGAGCATGGGGTAGTACAGGGCCAGGCGGATGGGTAGGCCGCGGTGGGCGGACGCCTCGGCGTAGGCTTCGAGCTTCGGTTGGTAGAGGGCTTTTTGCTCGGTGAGGAAAGCTTCTACGCCGGTTTGGGCGTGGGTGGCGGTTTTGTAGTCGACGATCCAGAGATGGGTGCTTGCGCTTGAGCCGGGGGTGGGGCCGGCGAGGAAGGTGCGGTCGAGACGTAAGGTGGCGTCCGGGCTGGTGAGCGAGGACTCGCTGCGGGCTTCCGGATGGGGGAGGAGGAGCCAGCTGCCGGCCGGGTCAGTGAGGGTGTTTTCGAGGCCGCGGGCGAGAGCGGCGACGTACTGCTTGAGGGATTGGGGACCAAGGCCGCTGGCGCGCAGAACGGCGGCCAGGCGGGGGGACCAGCCTGGGAGTTCTGCGGCGAGCGAAGCAGGGGACTGGCCGGCGTCGAGGCGTTTGGCGGCAAGCTCCAGAAAGTCGTGCATGGCGTTGCCGAAGGCGCGGGCGGCGTAGTTGCCCTGCGGCCGGGAGATTGAGGGGGCCTGGACCTGGGGTTGGGGGGGAGCAATCTGGAGGAGCGCGAGGGGGATTCTTTCGACGACGCGGGGCGCGGGTAGGACTGGAGCTGCGAGGCCAGTTGGCGCGGGGAAGTGGAGCAGGGCGCCCGCGGCCAGGGTATCGACGACGCCGGGGCTGGGCATGGTGACGAGGTTGGGTGCGGGGATCTGGATGTGCGGCTCGGCGGCGGGCCAGGCGGCGTGCAGGAGAGAGTCTGTTTTGGGTTTGAGCTCTCCTTTGCTGCTGAGCATGGGGGCGGCGAAAAGGTGGAGTTCCTCGCGGGCGCGGGTGCAGGCTACGTAAAAGAGGCGTTTGCGCTCTGCGGCCTGGCGGGCGGACTGGATTCCGCGCATCCAGGCGAAGAGCCGGGAGGTTTCCGCGCCGCGAGCCTGAATGGGCGCGAGGATGCCGTGAGCGACGTCTTCTCCCTGGCCGGGGTCGATCTCGAGCCATGAAAGCAGGCTTCCGGAGTCTCTGCCGCTGGTCCGTTCCAGGGCGGGGACGAAGACGACGTCCCACTCCAGGCCCTTGGCTTTGTGGATGGTGAGCAGGTCGACTGCGCCGGGGTGGGTACCGGCCGCGGCGAAGAGCTTTTCCAGGCGCTGATTCAGCTTTTCGAGATCGAGTGGCCCCGGCTGTTGCTCGAGCACATGCAGCAGCTCAAAGTAGCTGGTCGTGTTGGTCAGGGCCTCCGGACTGAGGACCTGGTCGGCGGCAAAGGCTCGCCAGGTGCGCTCTACGAGCTGAGTCAAAGGGAGCTGGCTGCGCTGGGCGAGCGCGGCTGCCATGACGGACCAGAGCGGCTCCAGGCGGGCGATGCCGTCGTCTGAGATCAGGTCGCCACGTTGCTGGATCAGGTCTACGAGGTTGGCTTTCGCAAAGGCGGGGTCGTCCTGGCCGGTGAGTTGGTGGAGGTCCGGCAGGGTGAGGCCGCACCAGGGCGCGCGCAGCAGGGCCAGCCAGGCGGTGCGGTCGGCGGGGTGCAGCAGGGCGCGGGTGAGGGTGAGGAGGTCGAGGACTTCCTGGCGCTCGGCGAGGGGCTCAATGTCTACGGCGCGGTAGGGGATTTGCGCGGCTTTGAAGGCTTTGACGATGTCCAGGAGATGATTTTTGTTGCGGACGAGGACGGCTATGGACTTGCCGGCGTAGGTCTGGGTGATCTGGCGTATGAGGTCGGCGTGGGCGCGGGAGGTGGTGGTGCGGAGAGTGGATTTTAGTTCGGGGGTGTCGAGGCAGGGGAGTGCTTCTGCGTGCCAGACGCGGGCGTCGGAAGACGAGGCGGGGCGCATGGGTTGGGCGGGGCGGTAGGGGACTTCGGTAATTTGAGGTGGGGAGGGATTATCCCCACGTTGCCCCGATGTGGCCGGGGACAACATGGGGCACCCGGTCGGATCTGGTGGTGGTTCTTCCCAGGTCTCAGAAGCGAGACCTGGGGCACCCGGGTTCGTGGGGGAAGCGGTGGGGGGTGGGGGGAAGATCTGGCTGAAGTCCTGGTTGAAGGCTTCGACGAGGCTGCGCTGGGAGCGGAAGTTGGCGGTGAGGTGGAGGGTGCCGAGGGGGACGTCGCCCAGGCGTTTGGTGTGCTGGGTGTAGACGAAGCGCTCTACGTTGGCCTGGCGGAAGAGGTAGATGGATTGCTTGGGGTCGCCGACGAGGAAGAGGGTCTGGCCGCGGCCGTCCCAGTGCTGGGTAAGGAGCTGGATGAGTTCGTACTGGGCGGTGGAGGTGTCCTGCAGTTCATCGACGAGGAGATGCTGGAGGCTCATGCCGGCGGCGGTGCGGAGGTCGTCCAGGGCGGTTTCGCGGCTGAGCGCGCCGCGGGCCAACAGGCCGAGTTCGGCGAAGTCACATTCGCCGCGTTCGGCGAAGACGAGCTGAAGCTCGACGAGGGCCCGGCTGAGGACACGGAAGAGGGATTTGGTGATGCGCCACTGCTCGGGCGGGTAGCGGGCGGGGGGGAGGGAGCGTATGGCGCAGAGGGCTTCGTGAACGGGGTCGTTCCCGGCGAGATCGTGGAGGATGCCGATGAGGTCGGCGCGGTGGTGCTTTTCGATCTGGAAGGCGAGGGTTTTCTTGTTGAGGCCGCTGGGGGTTGGGCTGCGGAAGTCGTCGTCGCCCTTGAGGAGCAGATGGACGAGGGCGAGCCAGTGCTCCAGGTGTGCGGTGGACTCCTCCGGCGGCATGTGGTTGCCGGCGCAGAGGGCGATTGGACTCTCATTTCCTTCGTACCCTTCGAGGTGTCCCATTTCTGCGGAGAGGGCGCAGAGGGTGCGCATAGTCGCCGGCGGCATGACCTGGGTGAGGCGGGTAAGGGCTCGGCAGATGGCTTGCTCCAGAGCCTTTTCCAGCTTGGGGAGGATGGTGGAATCGAGGTATTCCTCTGCGAGGTGGTGGGGAGTGAGGGGGACGAGCTCGCCCCACTGGTCGCGTGTGGCGAGCATGGCGGCGAGGAGTGATTGGGCGTCGGCGAGGTTGCCGTCGCGGTGGAGGAGGAGGTCTACGAGGGCTTGCGAAAGGGCCGCGTCTGGGCCGCCTAACTGCATGAGGGTGCGGTGGGCGGCCTCGGCGTGCAGGGTTCCGGCGTCGTCTGAGGGGGAGAGATTGCCGCCGGCACCGGACAGGACGGGGAGGCCCCGGGCGATTTCCGCGGAGACGGAATCAATGGTGCGGATGCGCATGCAGCGGGGGGAATCGAAGAGGTTCCAGCCGAACTGGGCGTCGCGAGCGAGGACGGCGAGAGCGAGGGGGCGGGTTTCCATGTCGAAGGCTTTGGTGGGTGGCTCGCCTGATTGCGCCGCTGTGAGCTGAGAGAGGATGCGCTCCTGCATTTCTGCAGTGGCTTTACGGGTGAAGGTGATGGCAAGGACCTGGGCGGGGTCGGTTACGTTTTCCGTGGTGAGGAGCTTGAGGTAGCGCTGGATAAGGAGGCCGGTTTTTCCGGAGCCGGCGGGGGCTTCTACGATCCAGGATTGGGTGGTGTCGAGAGCTTGGGCTCGCTCGGCTGCATCGGGGATTTCCGGGGCTGAAGCCCCGCTTTGTGAATTTGGGAATTCACGAGGCTGAAGCCCCATGCTTCCACCGGTAGAGCTTGGGGTGTTGGCTGGGTCAAGATTTGTGATCCCGCTCATCGCAGACGGCGCGATCAATGGGGCGCCCGAGTTTTGAGGTGACGCTTCACTGGGCATAGGTGGGCTCTTCTTCGTCTGCGTCGCCGGCTTCTTCCAGCGTGGTGGGGTCCAGGCGGCAGAGGATGCGCTGGCTGCAGTACTGGCAGGTTTTGGGGTAGCACTTGGGGTCTACGGTGGCGTCTCCTGCGGCGAAATCGTTGGCTAGCTGCTCAAGGATGATGCGCCAATCTGCGATCTGCTCTGTGAGTTCAAGAGGGGATTTTGAGCGCTTGCCGAAGATGTCATCGTCTTCTGCGAAGCCTTTGAGGGCGAGGTCTTTGCCGGGGCGCAGGAGCGCGAACGCTATGCCTGCCGGGGGCTGCTGGGCGAGGACGGCGTAGAGCGGGAGCTGGGGTTGGTCGGGGCGCGTGGAGAGCCATTCAGACGGGGCGGCGGCGCCGGTTTTGTAGTCGAGGATGACGGTGCCGTGCTCGGTTTCGTCGATGCGGTCGACGCGGACGCTGAGGCGCAGGCGGCCGAGAGCGACGTCGGTTTCGTCGCGTTCCTGCTGGAGGACCTGGAAGGGTGGGCGGGTGGCTTCAACTTCGAGCCAGGGCTGGAGGAGGTTGCGGAGGCGCTCGCGCTGGACGTCGAGGTAGGCCTCGTCCCAGGGGGTGCGGGTGCGGGTTTTTCTGAGCGACTCTTCGATGGACTGGTCGAGGAGCTCATGGCGTCTTGCGAGAGTGATGGCGAGGAGGGCGGGCTGGCCGTGGAGCTGCGACCAGAAGTGCTGCATGACGTTGTGGACGATGGCGCCGCGCTCGCGGGGGTCAAGGCCGGCCTGGCTGGACTCGGGGGTGGAGGCCTGGAGGCGGCGCTCTGCAAAGGCGCGGAAGGCGCAGGCGGCCTGGGCCTGAAGGATGCTGGCGCCGCCGCGGATGGGGTGATCGGGGAGCGGGGCGATGGGCTGGGTGTCTGGGTGGATTTCGAGGGGGATCGGCGGGGATAGGACGGGGATTGCTGGGGGGATGAGGGGGGTAAGGGCTAGCTCGGCGAGCAGGGGGGAGGGGCGGCGGGTGCCTTCATCGGACTGGTGTGCGTAGCTAAAAATGACTTCCGCGGCGCTGGCGGCGATGCGGTTGGTGAGGGCGCGGGCTTGGCGGCGGTCGCTTTGTGCGTCGGCGCCGGGCATGCCCAGCGCTTGCTGGACGGCCCAGGGGAGCAGCGGGCTGGCGACGGTGGGTGGGGGCCAGGAGAGGTCGTCTGCGGCGAGGAACCAGAGGGCGTCGAAGGGCTGGCCGCCTAGCTCGAGCGGGCCGAGGATCTGGATGGGGGCGTTGGTGGATTGGGGCGCGAAGATGGTTTGGGTGCAGATGCGGGTGAGGTGCTGGAGGGCCTCGGAGGCGGATTTTGCTCCGGGCTCGAAGTCGAGGGTGGCCAGCTCGTCGAGGGCGGAGTCCCAGCGGCGCTGAAGCTGCGGGGTGGGGGACCAGGGGGTGGCTTCGAGGAGGGTGCGAAAGCTGTTGGCCCAGTCGTGGTGGGTGCGCGGGTCGGCGAGGCGCTGGGTGCGGGCTTCGCGGTAAAGGGGGGTAAAGAGGGGGCTGAGGCTGGTGAAGGCTTCGAGGGAAAGCTCTGGGCGCAGGAGGGGGAGGCGGCGGAGGTCGGCGTCGGCGACGGTGTTTGGGGTGGGGCCGGCGAGGAGGAGGACGCTGATGTGGGCCAAGGGCAGGGGGGCGAGGGTCCAGCGGAGGAGGTCGAGGGGGAATGAGGCGAGCTGCGAAAGGGGCTGGCCGAGCGAGAACTCGTAGAGGGGCGGGGTGGGGGCGGCGGTTATGGGTTGGGAGGCGGGCGACAGGACCTGGGCGAATATGCGGTCGAGCTGGAAGCGGCGGTCGGGGCTGGCGACGATGGCGATCTTTGCCGCGGGATTGCTGGCGAGGAGGTCGCGGCACCAGAGGGCGGCGGCGTGGAGTTCGGCTTGGTCGTCGGCGGCTACGTGCAGGTGGCCGGTGGCGGGGATGGCGGTAGTGATGCGGGTGATGGGGTACCCGGCGCGGTCGATGTGGTCGAAGAAGAGGTCCAGGGCAGGGGTGGGGTGGTCGAAGTCGACGAGGGTGAGACCTTCCGGGGGGAGGTCGAGCGTGCCCTGGGCGAGGTGGTCGCCGAGGGCTTCCGGCAGCTGCGCGGGGGCGAGGTATCCCTGGCGGAGGCAGCGCTGCTCGAAGGCGAGGGACCAGCGCTCAAAGGCGCGGGTGTCTGTGCTGATGCCGATTTCGCGGAGCTGCTGGCGGCCGTTGTGGGCGCTGGCGGAGGCCCAGGCTTCGGCGGCCAGCTCGGCGAGCGTGTCGGGGGAGCGGAGGGCTTCGTTGTCGGCGGCGATGATGGCTCGCCAGAGGGCGTGCTGCTGAGTGCGGTTGAGGAGGAGACGGCTCTCGTCGCCCTGGAGCAGGAGCTGGTGCCAGAGGGTGGCGAGCCAGGTTTCCGCGGGGAGGACGTTGGCGGGGGACCAGGTTGTGAGGCCGGCGTGGAGTTGGGATTGGTCGTAGGCGTGGCGAAGCGTTCGGGCGGCGCGCTGATTGGGCGTGAGGAGGGTTTCGCCGGCGCAGAGGCGGGTCTGGATGTTCACCGTTGTTTCGCCTGCGGGCATAGGAAAGTTATACCGTATCGGGGCGGCTGGCGGGTGACGCGATCGTTATATTGTTGCGCCGGGGCCGGGTAAAGGAAAGGGCCAGCAGGACCAGCGCGGCCGCGACGGGGAGGATGAGTGCGAGCTGCAGCGACCCGCTGCGCGTGGAGACCACGCCCATGAGCCATGGGAGCGAGGCGGCGCCCAAGCCGGACGCGGCGAGGATCATGCCGGCCTGGCTGGCAGTGGGTTTTTCGGCGAGCGTGATGGCGAAGGTCGCGGGAAAGATAGGGGCCAGGCAGATGCCGAGGACGACAGCCGTGGTGGCGATCAGGCCGGCCGTGTGGGCCAGGGCCAGGGCGCCGGCGAGGGCGGCCGCGAGGACCAGCGAGGCCCGGAGGAGGGTGGTGTCTCGCATGCGTTTCAGCAGGGCGGCGGCCAGTGCGCGGCCAGTGGTCAGGCCTACGAGGAAGAGGACCATGGTGTACTCGCTGAGCACGAGCGAGCTTTTGCCGTAGCGCAAGGCATAGGTGGTGAGCCAGGCGCTGAGGCAGGTTTCCAGCCCGCCATAGATAAGGAGCAGCGCGGCGAAGTAGACGAAGAGGCTGGGGCGCAGGCCGCCGCTGGTGGGCTGGGGGGAGGCGCTGGACTTAGCTTCGTCGCTCGACCTTAGTTGTAGTAGGACCAGGATGGCGATGACGGCAAACATCGTGGCGAAGAGAATCAGCAAGCGATTGAGCGGGTAGCGTGACGCTAGCTGCGCGGCTGACAGGGGCGAGAGCAGGGCGCCGAAGCTCCACGAGAAGTTGAGCCACGACAAAGCGCTGGCGCGGTGCTGCGTGTAGCGCTGGCCGGCGAGGATGTTGATCGTCGCGACGGTGCGGCCGACGCCAAAGCCGCCAACGAGAAGGCCTGCGCAGGCACCGATGAGGACGGGTGAGAGGGCGAAGGCGGTGAAGCCGAGGGCGGCGGCGAGGAGGCCGAGGAGGAGGTCTCGTTGAAGCTTTGAGGAGGTGGTGGCGCCGCCGATGGTCGCGCCGGCGAACTGCGACAGGATCAGCACGCCGAGTTGAGAGTCGGCCAGGTGCCAGCGCGCTGCCAGCAGGGGAAGGATCGGCCCTAGCAGCATCGTGCCAAGCCCCGCGAGCACGAAGGCGGCGTGCATCAGCGGCAAACTGGGGGCGGTTTCCGCCTTCGACGCGCCGGCCATGGCCTGTGTGCTCACGCTACCCATTATCATGGTGATATGAGATTCGGTGTGATTTGTCTAGCAGCGGCGATGGTGATGGCGGGCACAGGGTGTCGCAATACGGCGGGGTCCGCGCCGGCGAAGGTGGAGCAGAAAACGTTCCACATGCGCGGCAAAATCATTGCGACTGACGAGCCCGGCGGCCACATCACTGTGGCGCATAACGCTATTCCTGGCTACATGGAAGCGATGACGATGGCCTACAAGGTCGCCGAGGCAAACACGATCAGCGAGATCCACGTTGGCGACGTGATTACGGCTGATGTTGTGGTGACTTATGACGCCGCGGGGCCGATGAGCCCGACGCTCAAGAACATTGTCGTGGTCGGCCAGGCGAGGCCCAACACGCTGCCAAAGGTCCAGTACCACGTGCCGGCGCCGGGGGATGCGGTGCCTGACTTTCATCTGCTGAATCAGAGCGGCAAGCGGATTGCGCTCGACCAATTCCACGGGCGCGTGTTGCTGGTGACATTCATCTATACCCGTTGTCCGCTGGCAGATTTTTGCCCACGGATGAGCTCAAATTTCGCAGAGATCGATAAGGCGCTGGCGGCCGATAAGGCAGCCTATGCGAAGACCCATTTGCTGAGTGTGAGCTTCGACCCGAAGTACGATACGCCGGCGGTTCTGCGCAGCTACGGCGGTGCGCATACGGGGCGGTTTACGGATGAGGATTTCAAGCACTGGGATTTTGCTGCGCCTGCGGTCAGCGATCTGGGGGCGCTCGAGCAGTATTTTGACGTCGGCGTGACGCAAGGGGCGGAGAACGATCCGAGCAGCGTGATGCACTCGCTTTCTACGGTGCTGATTGGCAAGGATGGCAAAGTGATCGCCTGGTACCCGAGCAACGACTGGCAGCCAGGTGAATTGGCGGCGAAAATGAAGCAGGCTGCGCTTTCGTAAAGTCTTCGCTTTCGGTTACTCTATATAAATACACAGGGAGAATCAATGGCAAGGCTTACGATCGTTTTTGGCGTTCTCTTGAGCGCGATTGCAGTGGGTGCTTACCTTATTGAAGGTGAGGGGCGTAAAGCTATGCTGCACCCCGCGGGACTGGGCGTGTTGCTGATTGTTTGTGGAGCGCTTGCGATGACAAACGATCTGAAGCGCCGCGCATTGTGGATGCATATTGCGGTGCTGGTTGGGCTGGCTGGTGTCGGCTTTGGAGCCAAGGGTGCCGTGCAGGTGTTTCAGCTTTCGCATGGTGCGGTTTTGCCGCATCCAGTCGGGATTGAAGAGCGTGCGGTGGTGTGTCTGGTCTCGCTCATTTTTGTTGGTTTCTGCATACGTAATTTCATCGAGAATCGCCGCGCGCGGCTGGCGGGGCAGTAAGCGAAAGGCAGGCGCATGGCTGGTTCTATGAGTACGTCTAGCTTTTCTGGCGGGGTTCCGGCGGGCGATCGCCCGTCGCGTGGGACGGGGCGCGCGACCACGGCGGAGCTGACGAAGTCTCGTCCGAAGCCGAAGCTGAAGGACGTTTGGCCGGAGATCTGGAAGCTGATCAAGCCTCGGCGTGCGTTGCTGGCCGGCAGCTTTGCCTTGATGATCGTGAATCGGGCGAGCGGGCTGGTGCTGCCGTTTTCTACCAAAACCCTGATCGATAAGGTGATGTACGCCGGGCAGATGGATATTCTGCCCAAGCTCGTGGGCATCGTTGTGCTGGCGACTCTTTTGCAGGGCGCGACTTCCTATGCGTTGACTCAGCTGCTCTCCAAAGCCGGGCAGCGGCTGATTGCGGAACTGCGGACGCAGGTGCAGGCGCACATCGGCCGGCTGCCGGTTTCGTTCTACGACGACAACCGCACGGGCACGCTGGTCGCGCGCATTATGACCGATGTTGAAGGCGTGCGGAACCTGATCGGGACGGGGGTGCTCGACTTCTTCGGCGGCATCCTTTCCGCGGTGTTCGTCTTTGGGTATCTGGTTCGATTGAGCTGGCAGATGACTTCAGTTTCGGCCGTGATCCTGCTCATCTTTGCGGTGATATTGCAGAAGGCTTTCAAGACAATCCGGCCGATTTTTCGCGATCGCGCCAAAATCAATGCGGAAGTCACTGGGCGGCTAACAGAGTCGCTAGGTGGCGTGCGCGTGATCAAGGGCTATCACGCAGAGGCCAGCGAGGCCAATGTCTTTGCGGCTGGGGCGCAGCGTCTGCTTGATAACGTGATTTCGTCTCTGACGGCGCAGTCGCTGATGAGCCTTGCTTCTACGGCAGTGCTTGGGATCGTTGGCGCGTTGATCATGTTTCTGGGCGCGCACCAGGTGCATCAGCATAAGCTTTCTCCCGGCGGGTACGTGTCCTACGTGGTGTGCCTGGCGTTTCTGATCGCGCCGATTGCGCAGCTGGTTTCGATTGGCACTCAGTTGACGGAGGCGATGGCGGGGCTTGATCGCACGAACGAGATTATGAACGAGAGTGAGGAAGATGCGGCGCCGACTCGGCAGATCTCGTTGAGCGAGATAAGCGGGGAAGTCAAGTTTGAGCAGGTCAGCTTTGAGTATGAGGCGGAAAAACCGGTGCTGCACGGGATCAGCTTCGACTCCAAGCCAGGGACAGTGACGGCGCTGGTGGGGTCAAGCGGGTCGGGGAAGTCGACGATTATTTCGCTGATCTGCGGCTTCCATACAGCGACTGGCGGGTCGATTCTAGTTGATGGTTTGGACCTGGCTACGATCAAGTTGAGCAGCTATCGCGAGATGCTGGGCGTGGTGTTGCAGGAGACGTTTCTGTTTGACGGCACCATCCGCGAGAATGTGAAGTTTTCCCGGCCGCTCGCGACTGAAGAGCAGTTGCAGGAGGCTTGCCGGATTGCGCGTGTGGATGAGTTTGCGGAACGCTTTCCGGAAGGCTTCGACACGATCGTCGGCGAACGCGGCGTGAAGCTTTCCGGCGGGCAACGTCAGCGGATCTCGATCGCACGGGCGATCCTGGCCGACCCGCGCATTCTGATTCTGGATGAGGCTACGAGTTCGCTTGATTCCGAGTCCGAAGCGATGATTCAGGGCGGGTTGAATGTGCTGATGAAGGGCCGGACGACGTTTGTGATTGCGCACCGGCTCTCTACTATTCGCAAGGCGGATCAGATATTGGTGATCGAGCAGGGGAACATCGTGGAGCGCGGAACGCATGAGTCGCTTTACGCGCTGGGCGGACGGTATTTTGACCTGTACACGCGGCAGCATGGGCTCGAGACGAATCTGTTCCTGGCGCCGGGTGAAGGGGATTTGGTCGGGGCTGCGACGGCTTAAGAAGAAGTCGATCCTGCCGACAAGGCATTGCATTTAGTGACTAAAATTGCGGACGACATTCGATCAATTACATGCCTAAAAGAGTGGGACTCCTGTCCCGCCTCTTTCGGCATAATCTTCGCAGTCCTAACTAGCTACTTCAACACCCAACTCCCGCAGCAGGAATGCGTAGTCGAAGGCGATTTCTTTCAGGTAGTCGTAGCGGCCTGAGGCGCCGCCGTGGCCGGCTTCCATGTTGATGTGGAGCAGCAGTGGGGCGTCGTTCTGCTTGAGGGTTCGTAGCTTGGCGACGTATTTTGCGGGTTCCCAGTACATGACTTGCGAGTCGTTGAGGCTGGTTTTGACGAGCATGGCGGGGTAGGCGCCGGCGCGCAGGTTGTCATAGGGGGAGTAGGCGGCCATGTAGGCGAAGTCGTCGGGCTCGTTTGGATTGCCCCATTCTTCATACTCGGCGACTGTGAGGGGCAGCGTGGCGTCGAGCATGGTATTCATCACGTCGACGAACGGGACGTGAGACAGGACGGCGCGAAAGAGGTCCGGGCGCATGTTGACGACCGCGCCCATCAGCAATCCGCCGGCGCTGCCGCCCTCAATCGCGACGCGGTCCGGCGAGCCGTAGCCCTGGTGCAGGAGCTGCTCGGTGACAGCGATGAAGTCGGTGAAGGTATTCATTTTGGTGCGCATTTTGCCTGCGTCGTGCCATGGGTCGCCGAGCTCGCCGCCGCCGCGTATGTGCGCGTAGGCAATGACGACGCCGCGGTCCAGCAGCGCCAGGCGCACGGGGCTGAAGCCTACCGGCAGCGCATAGCCATAGGAGCCGTAGCCGTAGACGTAGAGCGGGTTGCCGCCGGGCGTGCGCTTGTCGCGACGATAGACGATCGAGACTGGCACCATGACGCCATCGGCGGCGCGCACCCACAGGCGCTCTGAGGCGTAGCGCGAACGCTCAAACCCGCCGGGGACTTCCTGCTGCTTCAGCATCGCCGAGCGGTTGGTGGTCAGGTCGAACTCGAACACGGATGCGGGCGAGACCAGCGACGTGTACGTGTAGCGAAATTTCGTGGTGCGGAACTGGCGATTGACGGAGCTTTCCGCCGTGTAGGTAGGCTCGGGGAACTCGATTTTGCGGAAGCTTTCCAGCCGGCCGATGCCTTCGAGATCGTAGATCGTCAGGGTTGGCAGACCGCCCTGGCGCTCGGAGAGGACGACGAAGTCCTGGAAGAGGTCGAAGTCCTCGAGCGGGTCGTTGCCCATGTAGATCTGCGCCCAGTTTTCCCGGTCGGGGGACTTGACGGGAGTGATGACGAGCCGGAAGTTGTCGGTTTTGTCGTTCGTGCGGAGGTAGAAGGAGCCGTCGCGGTGGTCGGGGTGGTACTCCTGATCGTCGATGCGCGGGGCGATGAGTTGGAGCGCGGCGGTGGGGTTGGCCGTGGGCAGGAAGCGATATTCGTTGGTGGTGTGGCTGCCGCATTCGACGAGGATGTACTGGCGGTCGCGCGTGCGTCCGCAGCCCACGTTGAAGCGCTCGTCGAGCTCTTCAAAAACCAGGACGTCAGCCTCTGCGGGCTGGCCGAGTACGTGCCGGAAGAGCTTGTCGTGGCGCTTGGTCTGCTCGTCTTCGGTCGTGTAAAAGAGCGTGCGTGAGTCCGCCGCCCAGGTGATCGAGCCGACGCGCAGTGCGGTGTCGGGGAGGTCCTGGTTGGTGGTTAGGTCGCGCAGGTGCATCGTGTACTGGCGGAAGCCGGTGTTGTCGGTCGAATACGCTAGCAGCTTGCCGTCCGGGCTGACCGACATCGCGCCGACTGCCATGTAGGGCTGGCCCTGGGCGAGCGCGTTCACATCGAGCAGGATTTCCTCGGGGGCCGCTTCAGACGCGCGCCGCGAGTGGATGGGGTACTGGCTGCCTTCGACGGTGCGGCTGAAGTAAAGCCAGTCGCCATCGCGGTAGGGGACGGACTCGTCGGTTTCCTTGATGTGCGAAAGCATCTCCGCATAGAGCTCTTTCTGCAACTCCGCGGTCGGGGCCATGGCGGCTTCCGTGTAGGCGTTCTCTGCGGCCAGGTAGGCGAGCGTCTCCGGCGCGGACTTCTGGCGCAGCCAACCGTAGTCATCCTCCAGCGTGCGGCCGTGGATGGTGGTGGGCGCGGGCTTGCGGTCGGCTACAGGCGGAAGATCGGCAGGGGACAGGGCAGCAGTGAAATCCATACAGGTCAGGGCTCCTCTAAAAGCATACAGCGCGGCGCCGGGAACAAGTTGATCTGCTTCTACGTACCCCCGTCAGCGAGTAGACTTGGGTCTGAGATGAAGCGCCTTTTCGCACGATTTTTCGTACTGCTCGTACTGCTTGGTGCGGCTGCAGCCTCACCGGCTGAGAAGGTGGCCGACCTTCCGGTGCCGACGAGCTATGTCAACGATTTCGCGCAGGTGCTTTCACCCGGGGCGATGCGCCAGATGGAGGATCTCGCTACTGCCGTGCATAACCAGGCCGCGGCTGAATTGTTCGTCGTGACCATCAAGTCACTGGACGATGGGCAGAGCATTGAAGATTTCACGCAGGCGCTGATCGCCAAGTGGAAGATCGGCAAGGCCGGGCAGGATCGTAGCGCGCTGATGCTGCTGGTGCTGAATCCGCACGGGCTGCGGATCGAGACAGGCTACGGCCTGGAAGGGCTGTTCAACGACGCCAAGATCGGGGCGATCCTCGATCAGGCCAAGCCGCTGGCTGCCGCCGGTAATTACGACCAGGCGATGCTGACCGAGGAGCAGGCGCTCGCGACCGGCATCGGGCTGGACAAGGGTGTGACGATCACGCCCGCGCCGCAGACGTACCATCGCCAGGCCGTGCCGCAGAAGTTGAGCGGTGGGCAGATCGTGCTGGGGATCATGTTCGTTCTGCTGCTGGTTTACCTGGTCGCGACCGGCCGGCTGGGCTGGGCGTGGATCCTGCTCAACCTGTTTACCGGTGGGGGCGGAGGGGGCGGGCGCGACGATGACGACCGTGGCGGCGGGTTTGGAGGAGTCGGCGGTGGGGGTTCAGGGGGCGGGGGTGCCTCGCGCGGGTTCTAAATTTTCCGTGCCGGCCTGGTTTTGCGTTTCAAGGCGGCGTGGGTGATACAGTCTAGCCGAACAGGCTAAAACGGTTTTGCGGAGGCAGTATGAAGGGTTTGTACGTAGCACTCGGTTTGCTCGGAGTCGTAGTCCTGGTATTGCTTTTCGGCTTTGGCAGCTACAAAAGCACGCAGAACGCGATGGTCCAAAAGAACGAAGATGTCGATTCGGCCTACTCGACCGTGGGCGTGGAAGAGCAGCGCCGCAATGATTTGATCCCCAATCTTGTGGCTTCTGTAAAGGGTTATGTCGCGGAAGAATCGTCCGTGCTGACCAACATTGCGAATGCCCGCGCAGGCATCGCGGCAGCTTCCGCCGGTAACGACCGTGGCGCGCAGATCAAGGCCAATGAGCAGATGTCGGTTGCGGTTGCGCCGTTGCTGCGCTTGCAGGAGGCCTATCCGAATCTGAAGTCGGACGCGCAATTCATTCGCTTGAACGACGAGCTGGCGGGGGCGGAGAACCGCATTGCGGTCGCCCGGCTGCGCTATAACAACACGTTGAAGGATTACAACGTGTACGTGAAGCAGTTCCCGAACAGCGTATGGGCGGGGATGATGGGCTACCACTATCGTGACGAATACTACAAGGCAGACCCGGCAAGCAAGATCGCGCCCAAGGTTGACTTCGGCAAGTAGCCAGGACACCCAGGCTTTGCGTTAGAGGCCTGGGCTCCGAGTAGCGCCTAGTTTTGTGCCGCTCCACCCACCTCTCAACAGCGAGAGGTGAGCCACCCAGACCCTTCCGCCTACGCTGCATGGGCGGAAGGCGTGCCATGGGTTAGCATGAACCCAGGGGTACGTCCCCTCCAAAAAAACATTCAGGGAAGGGAGCGCGCATGGCCAGGGTAGAAAACTGTCGGACCAGCGTTTCTGCCCTTCTGGGCGCGCCCTTGGTGGATACGGCGGGCACGCGTCTGGGCCGTGTACGGGAGTTTGCCGTGCAGCCTACGGTGGATGCTTCGCGCGTGGCGGCATTGGTCGTTCGCCTGGTAAGTGCTTCGCGGTCGGAGCCGATGTCGCTTGTACCCATCACGTCGCTGGCGCTTGACGCTGCCGGGAACCTGCAGCTCATGCCCGGCGCGGCCACCAGCCTGATGCCCGCGACCGACGAGTATCTGCTGCTGGAACGTGACCTGCTGGACCAGCAGATTATTGATATCAACGGGCACAAAGTCGTTCGCGTGAACGACGTTGACCTGATGTGGGAGCAGCACCCCTGCGGCGAGGCCTCGCACAGCGGGGAAGAGCTGCGGCTCCGCATTGCGGAGGTTGAGGTCGGCGTGCGCGGCGCTGTTCGCCGGCTGCTGAAGGGGCTCCCCGCAGCCGCGGTCGACAGCCTGGCAAGCCGTATCACCGCCCGCGTAATTCCCTGGGATTTTGTGGATCTGATTGACCGCGACCCCTCGCGTCGGGTTCGGCTGAAGATCGAGCAGGAACGCCTGTCGCAGATGCATCCGTCGGACCTGGCAGACATTCTGGAAGAGCTCGGCGTGGCGGAAAGTCAGGCTCTGTTTACGTCGCTTGATAACGAGGTTGCGGCGGAAGCGTTGGAAGAAGTCGAGCTCAAGACCCAGAAGCAGTTGATTGATCAGCTTGACTCTGAGCAGATTGCCGAAATTCTGGATGAGATGGATCCCGGCGCGGCTGCCGACCTTCTTTATGAACTGTCCGATGAGCGGTCTGAGGCGATCCTTGAGGAGATGAGCGAGAAGGAACGCGATGCGGTAGAAGAGCTGCTGGAACATGATCCAGACTCCGCCGCCGGGTTGATGACGACAGAATTTCTGGCGCTGCCGGTCACTGGGACGGTCGCCGATGCGATTGCGGCAATACGCGATTTCGTGGACCCGGAGACGTTGACGGACCTGTTCCTGCTGGACGTGGCGGGCTCCCTGGTGGGCATCACGCCGCTATCCCGGTTGATGCTGGCACCGGGCGATCAGCCGCTGGCGGAGTTGCATGAAGGCCGCGTCCGCAGCGCGCAGATGGAGCAAACGGGTGCCAAGGTGGCAGAGCTGTTCGACAAATACAATCTGCGTTGCCTTCCCGTGTTGGACGAGGATAAGCACATGGCCGGGGTGATCCATGCTGAGCACGTGATCGCGTGGCTCCGCACGGACCAGTAGGGGCGGGCGATGAAGATTCTTTACGCCGGCCGCACGGCAGAAGGTGCGTCCAGCCTGAACCGCATCTGGGCGCTGCGCCGGCTGGGCCATCAGGTCACGACCTTTGACCCCGATCCGTACGTGCTGCGTAACTCGCTGCTGCAAAAGATTGCGTTTCGTATCGCCGATGGACCCCACGCGACGCGGCTCAATCGGGATCTGCTGGCGCAGGTGGAGCGCGAGCGGCCGGACGTGTTGTGGTCGGACAAGATCCTGCTGCTGCAGCCGGCGACGCTTGAGCGGGTGCGGGCGCTGGGAATTTTGAGCGTCAGCTACATGATCGACAATGCCTACGGGCCCCGGCGCGATCCTGGCTGGCGCATGTACAACAAGTGCGTGCCGTATTTCGATCTGCATGTAACGCAGCGGGATGTATCGCTGGCGCACTACCGGGACCGTGGCGCGCGCGATGTGATGAAGGTGCAGACGGCATATGAGCCGACGATTCATTTCCCGCCGCCTACGCCGATTACGGACGCGGAACGCACGCGGGAGGTATCGTTTATTGGCTCGCCGTACGACAATCGCGCGGACATCCTGGCCGAACTGCATGCGGCCGGTATCCCGATTACGATCTCCGGGAATCCGCGTGCGTGGGCGCGTGCGCTGACGCCGGCGGTGTATGAAGCGGTCTTTCGGGTCGGCGAGCTGTGGGAAAAGGACTACCGGGAGACCATCTGGAAGTCGAAGATCAACCTCAGTTTTCTGACCAAATCCAATCAGGATGAGAACACCCACAAGAGCTTTGAGATCGCCGGATGCGGCGGATTTCTGTTGGCCGAGCGCTGCCACGGGCACGAAATCAAGTTCAAGGAAGACGTAGAGGCTGCGTTTTTTACGGACACGGCTGATCTGATCGCAAAAATCCGCCGCTACCTGCCGGATGAAGCTGCGCGGAATCGCATCGCCGCTGCCGGTTGTGCGCGCGCTGAACGCGACGGCTACCACAATGACCGGCAGATGGCGCTGGTGATCGAGCGGCTCCAACAGATCGCGAACAGGGGAAAATGATGGCGAACCCGCTCCAGCACCTGATGCTCGCGACCGGCGAAGACGTGGCTAACCCGCAGGCGTGGAGCGGGATCCCGTTTTCCATGCGGGAGGCGCTGGAGCGCAGGGTGGAGCGTCTGACAGTGTTTCAGCCGCCGCCGCCGGCGCGCCCGCCGCTGGACCTGGCGCTACGCCTGGCGCTGGGGGCGCGGCGCTACCCGCTATGGATAACGCCGGCGACGCTGCGCCAGAATGCACGTGCGCTGCGAGCGGCTGTCGCGAAGGAAAAGCCGGATGCGGTGCTCGCGATCGCCGGCATGTGCGTGGTTGCGCTGGGCGACCCACCGGTGGCCACCTTTTTGTTTTCTGACGCCCCGTATGAAGCCTTTCACGAGGCGTATCGCGGCACTATTGACCGGCCTTTTTTGCTCGATAAGTACCAGAAGCAGGAGGGGGTGGCGGCTCGTCAGCTGGATGGCCTTTGCTACTCGTCCGCCTGGGCGGTGGCGGAAGGGCGGCGCCTATTTGGGCCGGTGGGACGCGGTGGATCGCCGATGGAGAGCCGCCTGCATGTGACGGAAATGGGCTCAAACTGGGTTCCGGCATTAAGCCGCGACGAGCTTTTTGCACGGGTGGATGCGCGGCCAAAAGATCGCATCGACCTGCTGTTTCTGGGCCGGGACTGGGAACGCAAAGGCGGGCCGCTGGCGGTGGAGGTGACGCGTCTGCTGCGCGAGGCTGGGGTGGCGGCGACGCTGCACGTGGTCGGCTGTACGCCGGAGCTATCGCTCGACTACGTGAAGCTGCACGGCGCGCTCTACCGCACGGACGCCGCCCAGGCTGCGACGCTTTCGAATTTGTTCCTGGACTCGCATTTTCTGCTGACGCCCACAACAGCGGAGTGCTTCGGGCTGGCGTTTGGGGAGGCGCAGGCCTTTGCGCTGCCGCCGATTTCGCGCGCCGTGCAGGCTTTGCCGGCGGTGGTAGTCGATGGGGTCACCGGACTGCTTTTTGACCCGGCAGCGGAGGCCCCCGCCTATGTGGCCCGCATTCTGGCGCTGCGGGCTGAGCCGGCGGCGTACCGGCGCATGGCCGTAGCGGCCCGTGAGCGGTTTGAGACGCTACTGAACTGGGACGCGATGGCGGCACGTCTGGTTGAGGTCATCGGTGCCGGAATCGAGGCCAGGCGGACTGTCATCGATTCGTAACAAAGGCGTCCGGGCCAATCTGCTACAGTCGAACTAGCAGCCGCGGCCAGGTCTCCCCACCCCGCCGCACGGCTCACAAATCCACAGAGACCCGGGTACGCATGTCCTTCCTGAAGACTTGGCGCATGCGCCTGATTATCATCTTTGCGGTGCTAGGCCCCGGGTTTATCACGGCTAACGTCGATAACGACGCTGGCGGGATTCTGACTTATTCGCAGGCCGGGGCGGCCTACGGCTACCAGCTTTTGTGGACCATGATTCCGATCACGATCGCCCTGATCGTGGTGCAGGAAATGTGCGCGCGCATGGGCGCCGTGACCGGGAAGGGCCTGTCTGACCTCATTCGTGAAGAGTTCGGGCTGCGAATGACTTTCGTGATGATGATCCTGCTGGTCATCGTCAACTTCTACAACGTGATTACGGAGTTCATTGGAATTGCTGGTTCGATTGGGCTTTTTGGGGTGTCCAAATACCTTTCAGTGCCGATCTGCGCGGTGTTGGTCTGGGCGCTGGTGGTCAAAGGGGACTACAAAAAGGTTGAGAAGATCTTCCTGATCGCCAGCGTTTTCTACATCGCTTATATTGTTGCCGGGGTTCTGAGCCGGCCAGACTGGCATAACGCGCTGGTGGAAACCGTAAAGCTGCCGCCGCGCAAGGTCTGGGGCGACAAGGCCTATGTCTATATGACGGTTGGGGTTATCGGTACGACGATCACGCCATGGATGCAGTTCTATCTGCAATCGTCGATTGTAGAAAAAGGCGTAACGGTCAAGCAGTACAAAGCTTCGCGACTGGACGTCATCGTAGGATCGATCTTTACGGATGTCGTTGCGTGGTTCATTATCGTGGCGTGTGCGGCGACTTTGTTCGTGCATGGGATTCGCGATATCGCGGATGCATCTGTGGCCGCGCAGGCGATGGCGCCGCTTGCAGGGCGTTACGCCTCGCTGTTATTTGCGGCTGGGCTGTTCAATGCGTCGTTGTTTGCGGCGTCGATTTTGCCGCTTTCGACCGCTTATACGGTCTGCGAGGGGCTAGGATTTGAGAGTGGGCTGGACAAGAACTGGAAGGAAGCGCCGTTCTTCTACTGGTTTTATACGCTGCTGATCGGCGCGGGCGCGGCCGTAATTCTGATTCCGAACTTCCCGATGCAGAAGGTGGCGCTGTTCTCGCAGGTGCTGAACGGGATTCTGCTGCCAATCATCCTGTTGTTCATGCTCAAGCTGATCAACAAGACAGAGTTGATGGGGAAGTGGGTCAATTCACTGCTGTTCAACGTGATCGCCTGGGCTACGGCTATTATCGTGATCATTTTGACGATGATTTACATCTGGGGCCAGTTTCACAGCTAAGAGCGAAAGCAGATCCCCTGCGGGATAACAAACAAGACGGCTCCTACAGCAGCTTGCCTTCAGACAAATCTCGGATCAGGCCGAGATCGGCCGAAAGGAAGTCGTAGCCAGTCAGAGCTGGTAGCGGGGACCAGCGGACGTCATTGAAAATCTTGTTTTCGATTGCGCCGAGGAACTGGTTTACGACGAAAAACTGCAGGTCGATCGCGCCACCATTGCGGTATTTGTGCCGGATACGCGCCACTTTGCGGCCGATGGTAGCCGTGATTCCTAGCTCTTCGTCGAGCTCGCGGGCAAGCGCTTGCTCGCTGGTTTCGCCGTCCTCTACCTTGCCGCCGGGGAACTCCCACTTCAGGCTCATGGGTTGATCCGGTTTGCGCTGGCAGATCAGCACTTCCTGCTTTTCCCCCGCCGGTCGCAGGATCAGCGCCGCGACGACAAGCCGAGTGGGCCGGAGCAGGTTGGCTTCCGCGAATTGGTCCAGCTTGCGAATCGGTTGTTTCATAAGCGCTTCTCGATTAGACGCTGTTCCAACGACTTTTGGTTTACGAAGGTCGCACGGACGCCGGAAAGTAAACGGCCCAGCCTTCTGCCGCGCTGCGGTCCAGCAGCGCAGGTGAAGGATTGACGGGGAACGCGCGCCGAGCAATGGCCAACATGGCTGCGTCGTGGACGGAGTTGCCGAAGACGCAGTCCGGACGTGTGATTCCGGCGCGCGCAAGCGAGGCGACCTTGCCCTCGTCAGTCGGCACGTCGAGAACGCGATCCGTGATCCTGCCGTCTACGACCTCCACCCGGGCTGCGAGCACGCGATCCGGATGCAGGCCGAAGCGCTTCACGCCTTCCTCAATGACCCAGTCGTTGGTCGAGCTTACGGCCCAGATATCGACGTTTGCCGCCTGCAGGTTGGCGATGACGCGTGCCAGCTCAGGGAAGATGTGCTGCTCAATTTTGTCCGCGAAGAAATCTTTGGCTGCCGCTTTTAGTTCGTTTTCGCGCAGACCCTGAAAGACCTGCACCATCTCGCCGCAGATGGCGAGCTCGGATACGGTGCCGTCTTTATAGCCTTGATAGCGCTCGTTCAGCCAGTCGACCGACTCCGGCGAAAGCATGCCCTGCTTGATCGTCCAGTGCATAAAGGACGAGCCGGCATCGCCCGACCAGAGGGTCCCGTCGCAGTCGAAAACAGCTACCTGGGGCTTGAGTTCAGCGATGGCGCGCTCGAATTCTTCCGTGCTCAGATGCGTGGGAGATGCTGTCGTCAAAACGTTTGCCTTCCTGATGGTGCGTCAGGTTTCAGTCTAAGCGATGCGCGCATCCAACACGACGGAGGCTTTATGAGCGAAGTCAAGAATCTGAGTGGCGATGAAGGTAAGAAGAAAATTGGTGAGCTGATCAAGAGCGTGCGCATCTGCATGATGACGACGGCGGCAACGGACGGCTCGTTTGACAGCCGGCCGATGGCGACGCAGGAGACCGACTTTGACGGGACCGTTTTCTTTCTGACGCGGCATGAATCTGGCAAGGTCGCGGAGATCGAGAACGACGCACATGTGAGCCTGATCTACTCTGACCCGGGCGATCATAATTTTGTAGTGGCCAAGGGTAAGGCGCAGGTCTCGCAGGACAAGGCGAAGATCCACGAGCTGTGGAACCCCATGTTCAAGGCCTGGTTCCCTGAGGGTGAGGATGATCCCTCGATCGCTGTGCTGAAGGTAGAAGTTCACGAGGCGCAGTACTGGGAAGGACCTACCAGCAAGCTGGTATTTGGGATCAAGTACCTGGCGGCTGCGGTGACGGGCGGCAAGGTGGATGTCGGGTTTCAGGGCAACGTCAAACTCTAGAAGCATCAGCACGGAAGAAGTACACGGTAAGAGTAGGGCACACACAGAAAAAGGCCACAGGAAGAACACTACTTCCTGGGCTTTTGTGCGTCTTTGTTTCTTCTTTGGGCTCTTTCTGTGCTGAAGCTCTTAGATCGGGGGAGCGCCGGTGATGACCGTGACCCCTGCCGGGGGGGTGAAGATGAAGTCGGTGTCGCGGGTTTGGACATTTTCCTGCATGTCGGTGAAGGTAAATTCGGTAGTGGCGCCGTCGATTTCTTCGAGCTTCATTGCGGTGATGGCGCCGGCGCTGGTGACCTGCAGGGAGAGCTGCTTGACCCGCGTTTGCATCCCTTTCGGAATGCCGGAGATCAGGTCGCCGGCAGCGTTGGGGACCACGTGGATGTTGTCGAGTTCCTTGGCGAGTTGCGTGTGACCGAGCAGGAACCGGAGCGGTGTGCGCAGGTCGTCGATCTGCTTGGCGGGAATGCGCTGCGCTTGCGGGTCGCCGGGCGTGTAGAACCAGGCGAACTTGCTGTCGAGCACGAAGACCTTGCCAGCGGGGGTGTCATAGGCCCAGCGCATTTTGCCGGGTTTTTTCAGCAGTAGGGTGCCGGCTTCCGTGCGGGTCAGGCCCATGCCGGCGTAGCGCTCCACGTACCTGGCGCGCAGGCTGCCGAGATGGTTGTAGTGGTCGTCCACTGTTTTGAGCTGGGCGGTTTGCTGTGGGTTGAGCTGGGCGTTGGCGAGCCCCGGCAGCATTGCGAGCATGAAAAACCCACCTCTCAAAATCGAGAGGTGGGGCACCCGGTTCAGTGGGGTCATCACTGGATGGGCTGGGTGCAGTTGGTGCCGCCCGCTGGGTCAAACTTGATGATGCCGCTTTCGTCCATGCAGTAGCCGCGGTCGCCGGTTTTGCCGACAGAGTTGGGGACCGCGTTGATCTGGTAGCCGGTGAACTGGTCGACGTTGTTGACCGTTACCTTGGTGCATTTATCGACCGTGAAGGTGTAGCCAGACTTGTTGCCGACCGCGAGGCCGGGGTCCAGGACTTGCGCGGACGCAGCCGAGGGAGCCGTGCCCGGCGCGCCGCCCAGTGCCGCCAACGAGCAGGAGAAACCATTGGCCGGGTAGCTGGAGTTGTACTGTACCTCTGCCGACCCGATCGCGCGCAGGGACTGCACGGCGGAGGTCTGGTTGGCATTCTTGATCGCCTTCATGGCGGAAGGAATGGCGAGCGTCATGAGGATCAGCATGATGGACATGACGATCAGGAGCTCTATGAGGGTGAAGCCTTCGTCGTTGAGTGCTTCAAAACGGCGTTGCTGGCGGGTGTTCATGGTCGCGGTCTCCGGCTTTTTGCTTCGAGTAAACTTTAGCAGGCCAACTGGCTGCGTTCAATCTTCATCGGCCCCAGGTTGCCAAGTAATGTCAGCGCCATGAGCTCGGTCTGGAAGAGCTGATTGGCTAATTGGCGGATCAGCGCGGGCGTTACCGCGTCGATTTCGGTGATGACTTCTTCGATCGGAAACAGCCGGCCGAAGTACATATGCTGCCGCGCCAGGTTGGACATGCGCGACGACGAGCTCTCCAGCCCGAGAACGATATTCGACTTCATCTGGTCCTTGGCGCGCTTCAGTTCGGCGTCTGAAACTGTCTCTTCCTTCAGACGGCGAAGCTCGGCAAGGGTTAGTTCGAGCACGCGCTGAGTTTTATCCAGGCTCATTCCGGCGTAGACCATCAACGAGCCGGAATCGCGGAACGGGTTGAGCTCCGAGTAGATGGAGTAGGCGAGGCCCTGGTTTTCGCGGATCGATTCAAACAGCCGCGAACTCATGCCGCCGCCCAGGATCGAGTTCATGCAGTAGAGCCCGAAGCGGTTGGGGTCGGTGACCTTGGGCGCGGGGACTCCGAGGCAGAACTGTACCTGCTCGAGTGACTTTTTCTTCTTGAGCGTGATGTGGGGCTTGGTTTTTGGAGCAGGGTCGTCATTCGAGGCGAAGTCGACCGAGCTCATGCCGCCGAACTTGGCTTCGACCTGCGCGAGAAACTCGTCGTGCTCCAGGTGGCCGGCGGCGGAAAAGACCATGCCCTGCGGGTTAAAGCGGCGCGCGTGGTGGGACAGAACAGAATCGCGATTGAAGCTAGAGACAGTATCCGCGGTGCCCAGGATGGAGCGGCCGAGCGCGTGGTTGGGCCAGAACTTAGCGGTGAAGGTTTCGTGGATCAGATAGTCGGGATTGTCCTCGTCCATCTTGATTTCTTCAAGGATGACGCCCTGCTCGCGCTCAAGATCGCTGGCGGAAAAGTTCGGGTGCAGGACCAGGTCGCTCAGAACGTCGAGCGCTTCCGGCGTGTGCTCATCCAGCACCTTGATGTTGAAGCAGACGGCTTCCTTGCCTGTAAACGCGTCCAGATTGCCGCCGATTGCGTCTACTTCACGCGCGATATCCTGCGCGGAACGACTGGTGGTGCCCTTGAAAACCATGTGCTCGACGAAGTGGGACAAACCGTTTTCAGCCGCCGGCTCGTCGCGGGAGCCGCTGGCGATCCAGGCGCCCATGGAAACGGAGCGCATGTGCGGCATGGATTCGGTCAGGACAAGCAGGCCGTTGGCGAGGGTGGTCTGGCGGATATTGCGTGGCGTGCTGTGGGACACTCGTGCTCCTGGTTTACGGCTTTGGTTCCGTGGCTTTGATGACGATGGCGACGGGGTCTTCGCCCGCCGGCAGAATGCTGAAGAGGTTCGGGCCGAGCTTGCCGGCGGTGCGGATAAGAGCGACATCGCCGGATTTTGAGTCCGCTGCAAGGAGTAGATGCTCGTCCTTGGATAAAGCGAGCGCGTCCGGGCTTTTGCCGGTTTGCAGGATGGACACCAAATGGCCGTCCAGAATGCTGTAGAGTGAGACGGATTCGGATCCGGAATTGGCTACCCAGAGCGCGGAACCGTCGCTGGAGGTGACGCCGTGGGCAGGGCCATTGCCGATGGGGTAGGTGCCGCCGACCTCATTGGTGTAGGCGGCAATCTCTGAGATAGAGTCGGATTCCGAGTTGGACGCGAAGATTTCTCCGCCGTCCGGCTTCATGGTCAGGTGCGTCGGCTTCTGTCCTACGTCGAGCAGGGCCAGGGCCTGGTCTTTCAGGAGCGACGAGTCCTGCCGGGCGTCGTCGTCGCCGAATGCGCGTGCAAGCGACAGGGACAGCACCTGGTGACCTTCCGAGCAGGCGATGAACGCGCGCGAGGAGTTGGGCAGGATGACCGGGGAGGTGGCGCCCGGGCAGCCGGAGAAGGTCGCGCGGCGAATCAGCGGCGGGCCGATGGGAAGGACCGAGAAAACGCTGATGGAGCCGCTGGTGGCATTGGTGACGATCAGGGTGCGGTCGTCGGGTGAGATCTGTGCTGCGGTGGGTCCTTTGCCGGTCGGCAGCGTGGCGAGCGTTTTGTGCGTGTCCAGATCGACGACCGTCACCGAGTTCGCCAGGAAGTTGGCGATGTACGCACGATGGCCTAGGTGGTCGATCGAGAAGGCAGCCGGACCGCGGGGCAGGGGGATCGTGGCGGTGACGTCGTTGCTGTCAGTGGAGATTACTGAAAGGGTTCCGGGATGATCGCCGGGGTCGGCGGAGAGAAGGTAGACCTCCGCGCGGCTGGGGGACAGGGCAAGCGCGACGGGATTGGGCGCGACCGCGATGTTGCGGATAGAGCGGATGGCGACAAGGTCAAGCACCGTCACGGTGCTCGACCCGGCGTTGGCGATGTAGGCGTACTCGCGATAGCCGGCCTGCACCTCCGGAAAGCCGGAGTGGCGGCAGCCCATAAGGCCGAGGAGGAGCAACGGGAGCAGGCGGGTGGGGGTAATGGTCAAGGTCGGGGTATGGAGCAGTCGCAACTTTTAGTTTGGCACAGGGTTCCGTTCAGTGACGTGGGGATTGGCTTCGGCCCGTCGCCACATCATCTGCGAAACTCCTCGGACTACGAAGTCGTGCGGGCTAAAACGACTTCGTAGCTTTTTTGTTTTTAGGGCCAAGACGGAACCACTGCGCCGCCACGTAGCCGGCATAGCCGAGCTGCAAAACAGCGACCGTGACGTACGCGTAGACCAGGTGCCGGCCTTCCATGGTGTCGAATCCGTCAAAGCGCATTGGGGGCCTCGTAGTGGTAAATGGATTCCTCAAGCGCGATCAGCGTGGCGGCCTGGTGCGCGTGCTGGCGGCGTCGCTCAAGCGCATAGCGCAGGCAGACCAGGAAGGTGCCCCACAGGGCCCACGCCAGGAAATTCAAGCCGAAGATGTGGCGCATGACCGGGTCCAGCTGGCCATCGCCCGTAAGCACCGGCGAAGGGTGCTGCGTGCGCCACCAGCGGATCGACATGTACACAATTGGGACGTCCACGGCGGCGAAAACGGCGAGCACCGCGCCGAGCGTGCCGGTCTGGCCGGTGGTCGACAGGCGCCGCGTCATCAGGTACGCGACGTAAAGCAGCCAGAGCAGCAGGAAAGTCGTAAGGCGCGCGTCCCACGTCCACCAGATGCCCCATACGGGCCGGCCCCAGAGCATGCCGGTCGCAAGGCCGATCGACGCAAACAGGACGGTGACTTCCGCCGAGGCGACAGCGACGGCGTCGGCCGCGAGTGCTGCGAGAGGATTGCGGCTGCGCAGGACCAGGAACACGACGGAGGCGATGAGATTCACGTACGGAAAGGTGAGAGCGAGGATCGCCGAGGGTACGTGCCAATAGAAGATGCGCTGGATGTTGCCCATGGTCGCTTCGGTCGGCGCGACGAACAGGGCCTGATAGCCGCCGTATGCGATCGCCATGACGGAAATCATGAACAATGCGAGCCCGAGGAGTCTGGTAGGAAACTTCGCCATGACGTTAGTTTATCGCTTTGCAGAGCGGTGTGGCGTGCGAATGAGAAGCGAAGACAGAGCTTATTCCGCGTTGAGGATGGTGCCGAAAAGAAGCAGGCAGATTGTTGTGAAAACGATGTCGTAGCCGACCAGATCCTTGATCCAGAGGCCGGCGTCGTTCTCGCCTGTCAGGATGTTTGTGGTGGCCTGCACCATCGCCAGCAAGGCCGGGATGGAGATAGGGAAGAGCACCAGCGGCAGCATCGTTTCACGTGCTTTGGTGCGCAGGCTAAGCGCGGCGAAGAAGGTCCCGTTCATCACCAGGGCCCAGGTTCCGAGCGGCAGGACCAGCAGCAGGAGCCAGCCCTGGCCGAGCGCTCGCAGGTTGTAGAAAACCGTGAAAAGCGGTGCCATGACGAGCTCGACCGCGGTGACGAAAAGCATGTTCGCCAGCGCTTTGCCCAGGAAGAGTGCCGCCGGGGATGACGGCGCAAGGCGCTGCGCGTCCAGCACGTGGTTGCGGGTTTCGCGCGTCCAGGATTGGTTGAGCGCGGTGGTCGCGGCAAACAGCAGCACGATCCACAGGATGCCGCCGGCGATCTGGCGCGAGACGGCCGCGGTGGGGTCAAACGCCATGGCGAAGACGACGACGACCAGCAGCGAGAAGAACAGCATGCCCGTCAGCACGTCGCGACTGCGCCACTCCAAGCGGAGATCCTTGGTGAAATGCGCGGCGGTCTGGCGGAGGAAGTTCATCGCGTCAGGTCAGCCAGGATGGCGCCCGAGGCCAGCAGGTAAGCCGCCGGCGCCAGTAGCAGTTGCAGCCCGCGCTGGCCGGCAGAGACGCTGATCAGGTCGTGCAGCTCAAGCGTTTCATCCGCAAAAGCAGGGAAGGGTTTGCGCGCGGCGAGCACGGTGACGGCGCCGCGCAGGTATCCGGTCAGCGGCTCGACCTGTTTGAGCGGGGCCAGGTCCAGGGTCTTGGCGCCGGCCACCTTTGCGAGCTTCTTCAGGTCAAGCTCCTGATCGCCCGGGATGACGGCGAAGAAGTGCTCGCCGGCGGGGGACTCGGTGAGCAGGGTCTTGAAGACCTGCTCGCATGGCAAGCCGATCTTGGCGGCGACATTTGGGGCGGAAAGGTCGTCCAGATCGACCTCGTAGGTTCGCAGTTCATAAGCCAGCCCGAGCGTGTCCAGCAGCCGCGCCGCGTTGGTTTTGGCGGCTTTCACTGGGCCACCAACTGGCCGCGTGTGATGGTCAGGGTACGGTCGGCGATGGGTGTCGCGAGGTGTGCCTGATGGGTCGTCAGCACGATGGTCCGGCCATGCGCCTGTCCGGCGACCGGCCAGGTGCGGAAGTCGGCCAGCAATTCCACCATTTGCTGCGCGCCGGCCACGTCCAGATTTGAGAAAGGCTCATCAAGCAGGAGCAGTTCAGGGTCGGCCTGTAGCACTCGTGCGAGCGACGCCCTCTGCCGCATGCCCTGTGAGTATTGTGCGATCGGGATTTTGAGTTTGGGGTCCAGCCCAACCGCGCGCAGAGCCATTTCGGGCGAGCCGCTGGCGCACGCGCAGGCTATGCCGGTGCTCGCCAGTTTTGCGTAATATTGCAGATTTTCGAGCGCAGTCAGCTCGTCGTAAAGCATGGGCGCGTGCGACATGTACGCGATGCGATGACGATTGGCCGCAGGTACCGCGCCAAAGACCTGGAGAGTTCCGTGCGTGGGCGCGGAAAGGCCGGCCAGCAGCCGTAGAAGAGTTGATTTGCCTGCACCGTTTTCACCGAGGACGAGGGTGATCGTTCCGGGGAGCAGGGTGAGTGACACGTTCCGGATAGCAGGCATGGTCCCAAACATCTTTGAAACGTTGGTGAGCTCTGCGGTGGCTGCCATCAAGCGCGTTAGCTCGGGGCCAGCGATGAGGTTTTGTTGCTCGCCGTCTTGTTCGCGGCGGGCTGGGCGGCGGCAGGCTGTGCGCCGGGCTTGGCGGGCGCATACTTGCTCGCACATTTGGCCTGGAGCTGCGTCGCGTGGAACACGCCATCGCGGCCGTAGGTGCCAATTGCGAGCGCCTGCGCGTCATCCTTGAACGTGTCCGGCGGCGGTTCTGAACCCTTATAGACCACCTGCAACAGCTTGCCCTGCTCCAGCAGCGCAAAGTTGGCCCCGGCACCAGACCGCTTAATGCTGCCCGGCTGCACGTTGCCGGCGACGCGCAGATGTCGCGTGTACGCCTTGTTGCCCATGCCCTGCAGTTCAGTGATGGTGACGTAGTAGCTCTTGTTATCGCGCACGCCGGTCCACGCCAGCCAGGCGACTGTAGCGAAGATGATAGCGGAGGCGACGGCAATGCGGAGGTGACCTTTTTGCATGACTGTTCCAGTTTAGCTGAGGCGCGGAAGAAGCGCATCAATCGCTTACGAGCGGACGCGAGTCGTGGTCCAATCGCTTCCGTCGTGCGAACGCGACTTGCCAGCATCAGCCGCTCTTATCGCGGAGGGCGATATACTCAGTCGATAACGATCGGCTTCGGGCCGCAGAGGTTTTGAATGAGCGAAAGCAACGGGAATGGCTACAAAGTGCCCACTGGGCGGGCTGACTGGATCGTCAAGCGCAAGGCAGAGGCCGCGCGGACGGGCGATGAGAACATGTCGCAGATGCACTTTGCGCGCCTCGGCCTGATTACGGAAGAAATGGCCTACGTGGCGCAGCGCGAGAAGATTTCCGCTGAGCTGATCCGCTCCGAGATCGCCAAGGGGACCATGATTATCCCCGCCAACATTAATCATATTGAGCTTGAGCCGATGGCGATCGGGGTGGAATCGCTCTGCAAAATTAATGCAAATATCGGCAATTCGGCTCTGGTCTCGAATGTCGATGAAGAGCTCCGCAAGCTGCATACGGCCGTGCATTATGGTGCGGATACGGTGATGGATCTTTCCACTGGCGGCGATATACCGATGATTCGTGAGGCCATTCTGCGCCACTCGCCGGTGCCGATTGGCACGGTGCCGCTGTACGAGGCGCTGAACCGCGTCAAGCGGCTTGAGGACCTGAATATTGATGTCTACCTTGAAGTGATTGAGGAGCAGGCGCAGCAGGGTGTGGACTACTTTACGATCCATGCCGGCGTGCTGGTGGAGTACGTTCCGCTGGTCGCCAAGCGCATCACCGGCATCGTCAGCCGCGGCGGCGCGATTATGGCGCAGTGGATGACGCATCACCACAAGCAGAATTTCCTGTACACCAACTTCGACCGCATCACGAAGATCATGGCGAAGTACGACGTGACCTACTCGCTCGGCGATGGGCTGCGACCCGGCTGCCTGGCCGACGCCAGCGATGAAGCCCAGTTTGCCGAGTTGAAGACGCTTGGCGATCTTACCCGCCAGGCCTGGAAGTCGGACGTGCAGGTCATGATCGAAGGCCCTGGGCACATCCCGATGGACCAGATAAAGCTGCAGGTGGATAAGGAAGTCGAGCTCTGTGACGGCGCGCCGTTCTACGTGCTTGGCCCGTTGGTGACAGACATCGCTCCCGGCTATGACCACATCACGTCCGCCATCGGCGCGGCGATGATTGGCTGGCATGGCGCGGCAATGCTCTGCTACGTGACCCCCAAGGAGCACCTTGGACTTCCGAACGAGAAGGACGTCAAGGACGGAATCATCGCCTACAAGATCGCTGCACACGCGGCAGACGTGGCTCGCCACCGCCCCGGCGCTCGCGACCGCGACGACGCCATCTCGCACGCGCGCTACACGTTCGACTGGGACAAGCAGTTTGCGCTCTCTCTTGACCCGGAAACCGCCCGCAGCATGCATGATGAAACGCTGCCGGACGACTACTACAAGGAAGCGGCGTTCTGCTCCATGTGCGGTCCTAAATTCTGCTCGATGAACTGGTCCAGCAAGGTCGACAAGTTCAACGAGAGTGAGTTCGGGCTGAAGAAGCCCGACCTGACGCAGATCATGACGGAACAGATGGCTCTACGTGGCTAGTCCGCGCGCTGCAAAGCAAAAGGCCGCAATCCAGGATGGGGTTGCGGCCGTTTGCTGTGTGCTTACTGGCTGGGGAGGGAAAAGCAGGCGCGGAGACAGGCGCAGGACGGGGTCTTCCTAAACTTCTTCGTCTTCGTAGTCGGCCTGCATCGCAACCATTGCCGGGGCAATGATCATGGAGAGGAAGACGAGGGCGAGGATAAGATCGTGAACCAAGGGGAACCTCCGGGGAGTTGGGCGCTTCGTACGCGCCTCTTGATCTCTAGATTGCACTCCAGTTCCAAAATGGAACATACCACTTGGGCACGAACGTAATCACCCAAAGGTGGTAGTCGGTTACCAAGAATGGTGCATAGTGGTTAGCAGGCAAGTGCAAAAGAGAAATGCCGCCCAAATTGGAGGCATTTCCTTTGTTACTTGAGTGTAAAAGTAACCTGGGTAGGTTACTTTGATGCTTGCTCCAGGATGGAAGCGGCACGATTCAAAGCGGCGGCAAGAGGCCCAACCTGGGACTGTGTCCGCGTAGCGTCGTTCGCATCAATGCCTTCATTTACCCCTGGGATCACTACCGCAGCGTAGCCGGTGAACTCTCCCGGCGCGTAAACGAGGTGCTTGAACCAGTCGCGGCGCGGCAGCCCGGCAGGGTCCAGCAGAGCGTTTTCGGCGTCACGCAGTTGCTTGTTGAGCGCTGGTGCGTTGCTGGAAGGGCTAAGCTGCTTGGCGTGGATGGCTGCGCCGGCGGCCGAAAAGCGTGCCGCAGCGGCCTCCAGAGCGGTGAAGTCGAGCTTCATGCCGAGCGATTTAGCGCGCGATTCCGATGCCGTCAGGTAGCCCTGAATGTTCTTGCCGTAGGTTTCAAAGTCGTACGGCAGCACGTCAGCGTCTGCCATGTGCAGTATCTCGAGACCAAAAACGCGCGCCTGCTGCTGTTCATAGACGAAGGTTGGGTCGGCGTTCTTGATGAACCAGTTGTAATTGTCAAAAACGGAGTGGTAAACGCCGTATGGGCCGTTTGAGCCGATATCGGTGGAGGGTACGCCCGCATGCTGGAAGAAGGGGGTGTAGTCAGAGCCGGAGCCCAGGTCGCCGACGCGGATTTCGCCGGCGTCCATGCCTCCGCGGCGTGGGCGTGCGCCGCGTGTGCTGCCGCCTTCGTCGTCACCTTCCGCGGCGCGGGCAGTCTGGGTTTTGAGCCACTGGTCGTACACCGTGCCGCCTTGCGGGGCGGGGACCAGGCGCGTGACTTCACGGACAAACTGCTTGAGCGAGGGGACGGCGGATGCGTTGAAGTTGGGACCGGAGACGCCGACATCGGTATTGAAGTAGGCGACTGCGTGACCCAGTGCCGACATGTGGTCTTCCACCCACTCGGTCGAGCCGATCAAGCCTTCTTCTTCCGCGTCCCAGCTGCCGATGACAATGGTGCGCTTGGGCTTCCAGCCGGACTTGATCAGCGTGCCGAGGCCGTGCACGGTTTCAAGCATTGCAGCGGTGCCGGAGTTCGGGTCGACCGCGCCGTAGACCCAGGCGTCGCGATGATTGCCGGCGACGACCCAGTTGTTTTTCTCCGCCGGGTCCGAGCCCGGGATCGTCCCGATGACATCCCAGATGACGCGCAGCTTGGTGTCCTGCTCCAGGTGCATGTGGACCTTCACGCCAGTGCCGCCGGCGTGATACGCGAACGGAAGCGCGCCCTGCCAGGAATGGGGAACATTGGGGCCGGACATGGCTTCAAGGATGGGCGCAGCGTCCAGGTAAGACAGGGGATTGCTGGGGATGGACGGCCAGTTGGCTTGGATCTTGTCGGCGGGAATGCGTTTTGAATCGGGCAGATCCATGGTGGACGCGACGCCGGGGGTCGTGGCGTCGCCCGGGTAGATGGGGAGGAACTGGATGGCGCCGCGCTGCACGGCAGAGTCCGGCCGGTAGGGGCCCTTGGGGTATTTGTCGCCGTTGAAGTAGCCGTCGTCGATGGGGTCAGAGTAGATCAAGACGCCGGCTGCGCCTGCGAGCTGCGCGTCGTACACCTTGATGCCGCGGTAGTTGCCGCCGTAGCGGACCAAAACGATCTTGCCTTTGACGCTGACGCCGAGATCGGCAAGCTTTTTGAAGTCTGCGGGCGAGCCGTAGTTGGCGTAGACGACCTCTGCGGTGACGTCGCCGGAGGGCGATCCGCCGTTGAAGGCGGGGAGTACGCGCGGGTCATCCTGGAAGGGGTCGCCACCATCGGCCGGGCCGACGTGCTCGGGCGTGGGGCCGGACATCAGCTTCTTGCCTTGCGCGTCAAAGGCCTCAATGACGATCTTGACCGGCTTGTTGAGCAACACCTTGTAAGGAACGATTTTGGTGTCTGTGATGCCGGCTGCCTTGAATTTCTGCTCCACGTAGACGGCGGTCGCGTAGTCTTCCGGTGACGAGGCCCAGTGCGGCGCCTTGGTCAACTCCTTCAGGTGCTGGCCTGCGAGGACCGGGTCCGGCACGGCGAGAAACGTCTGATCCCATTTGGCCTGGACGGTGAAGTCTCGATAGCCGAAAACTGACGTTTGCTGAGCGTGCGAGAAGGCGAGGGCGGGAAGGAGCAGGAAGGCAGCAGCAGCGAGTCGCGTCAAAAGGTGGCTCCGTAGGGTCAGCAAAGGTCAGTGGATCAGCACCCAGGCCCCCAATTTGGGCCTGGGTTTAGGGCAAACAGGCTATACAGGCTGCGTGCAGAACTTGCAGCGGCTGGCGATCAACGGCACTTCTGAGATGCACTGGGGGCAGGTTTTGGTCGAAACTTCCGCAACGACGGGTTTTTCTAAGCGGGCCATGGCGTAGTTCATCGGGACGACGATGACGAAGTAGACGACTGCCGCGATGAGCACAAAGTCAATCACGGAACCCAGGAACGTACCGTAAGTGAAGACCCCGCCGTGCACGGTAAAGGTGAGCGCGTCAAAGTTCGGCTTGCCAACAAGGGCACCTAGCAGCGGGGTGATGATGTTGAGCACAAAGGATGCGACGATTTTTGAAAACGCACCGCCAATAATGACGGCTACTGCGAGCTCGATGACGTTACCGCGAAGTAGAAAGTCCTTGAATCCCTTGATCACGTGCGGGGCTCCTGTACGGCAAATTTAGTTGTCCGGTTCGACCAGGAGTATACCGCGGATTAATGGGCAGACGTGAGGAAATGACTGTACGGATAGATCAGCAGGAACACAATCAGGACCACCGCCATCAGGTCCATATAGATGCACAGGATCACGCCGCCATGATAAAAGCTGTAGACGCGACGCATGTTTCGGATAGTGTCCGCGGTGCCGATCATCGCGATCAGCGCGGGAATGGCCAGCAAAGGATTAGCGCGATTGTTGGGGAAATCAGATAGAACCAGCGCCAGGATGACACTGAAGACGACCAGCAGATTCGCGCGGAGCAGTGACTTCTGCTTGAGGTCAAGCAGGCGCTGAAGCTGCGGGTGTAAGGAAGAAGCCACTGGCAAACGGGCATCCTCCTGGATGGCCTGGCGCGAGAACTTCTCGGCTCTCACCACTACAGAATAGCCCTTGCGGCGGCGCGTCGTTTGGCGTGGTGGAAAGGTGCGGCGCAACTTGTGCCGCCGCGCAAGCGGACTACTGGCTGGGCGGCGGCAGCTTGTTTACGGAGGCGACGGGAAGTTCGACCGAGCCGATCTTATTCCCTGTCACGTCGTGGATTCCGGTGCGGATAAAGTAGTCGCCTTTGGCCGGCACGCTGATTTCCTGGTGGTACTTCAGCCCGCCGCGGCGCATCGCCGTCACCTGGTCGAGCGTGAGCGCAGCCTCGACCTCGTTGGTCGTTGCCACGGCGAGCTGTCCGTCTGATTGGTAGGCCAGCGTTACAAATTCGAGACCGCAATGGTAGAGCTGGTCCGTTCCCAAGGCGAAAGTGATGTCATCCGGAGCCGCTGCGTAGTCAATCAGGTATCGGCGAAAGGGCCCCTTCACCGCGACGAAGCCCTTTGCTCCTAGCAGATTACCCTTGGCAGGGTTGTCTTCGGGCGTCAAGGTCGCGGGAACAATGCGCACTTTGTAGATAATCTCCGTGCTACCGGGCAAGCCGTGGACCATCGCCTGCAGCATGGAATTTGCGTCTGGTTTTGCTGTTGCACGATTGGTGGCGGTGACACTTTGTGCGGCGGAAGTGGTTGCGGAAGGTGAGTTGGGATCGTCCGCGTAGTACCCGCGACGGAAGGCCAGGTTGTAGCCGCTGTGGCTCAGCTTCACTTCGATCTTCCGGTACTCGTTATTGTATTTTGCCTTCGTTGGCGTATAGCTCAAGGTGTAGTAATTGCTGCCGGCATCGATGGCTTTGGCCACTGCCTGCGAAAGCCCATTGGTGTTGACGAAAGCCTCGCCGCCGGTATCGTGCGCCATGGAGCGCATGGTGCCAAGCTCACTGGCTTGCGAGCCTGCGAATGCATTTAGATCGTCGCCCATCGCGGTGGAGCTGCGGGCGTAGCGCGAGCCGCTATTCGACGCCTGAAACATGGGCAGCGTCATCAGGCCGCGGGCGTCGATGGGGTAAACCGCCACCTGCGATCGTGCTAACTGATTGATGGTTTCGCGATATTCCTTTTCTGAAGAAGCTACGGCTAAAAAGGGATCGGGCGAGCTGACATCCGGAAGGATATCGATGGGGAAGGACCCGGAGAACCAAATCAGATTTTTTCTCCCGGGAATGTTGGCGAGGTAGCGTGCCAGCACGCTCATTGCATCCAGCGTGTACTGCGCGCGGAGCTGGAGTTGGAAAGACTGCTGGATGGACTCCAGATCATTCAGTCCGGCGTTGGCAAGCCCCAGGTCAGCTGCCTGCTCGGCGATCGTTTGCGTGCCGGTGCCAACTGCATCGTCCAGCAACGAAGAAGTCTGTCCGGAAGACCGCTTGATGGCCGTGCGCAGGATGTCCGGGTTGGTGGTGAAACCCTGCAACATGCTCAGCTTGGTGGAAAGACCGAAGATCGCGATGCTGTTGCCCGGCTTGGCATTCTTCACGTACTCCAGCAACTGAGCGCGGACAAATGCCTGATCCTTGAGTGGCGTGTTCAGCGCATCCAGCAGCAGAATGTTGACCGCCGAATTCACGGGAGCCGCTTGATAGTTGGTAAATATGCCCGGCGGCATCGTGGGTGGCGGGACCAGCTTTGCAGCCTCTGCTGCGCTCAGGCTTTTGTGCTCCTCAAAGCTCTTGATAGTCTGCGGAACGCCACCTTCCGTGAGTGAAAAATCACTCTGCTGCAGACCCTGGAAAGGCTTGCGATCTCTTCCAGTCACAACTACGTCGACGACGACCAGCTTGGCGCGGGCACGAATGGTCGTAATGGCTTGCTGGCCTGCCTCTGTCCGCGGCTGCACCTTGGGCGTTTGTACATCAGGGGGTAGCGCGGGGGGCTGCTGAGCATGCCCGGTCGAGTAGGCAAGGGAGGCGAGGAAAAGCAGACGAGCGGCAAGTCGCATAAAACCTCGGCAGTGCGTGTGCGTGGAGAGACGAAGCAGAACGTCGATGGGTCTAGATATTTTTCCGCCCTTCAGGCAGAAGTCAGAACTTTGCCTTGTGCCGCTGCGGCGATCGATTCGCTGAACGGCGCACGCAGGATGCCGCGTTCCGTGATGATGGCGGTGATGTATTTTGCGGGCGTTACGTCAAAGGCGGGGTTCTCGATGCCGACGTTGTCCGGCGTCATCTGCTTACCGTTGGAGTGGGTGACTTCGCGGCGGTCGCGCTGCTCAATGGGGATTAGATCGCCATGCGCGGTGGCGGTGTCGATCGTCGCCCAGGGGGCTGCGACGTAGAAGGGGATATCATGCTCGCGCGCCAGGATGGACACGCCATAGGTGCCAATTTTGTTGGCCGTATCGCCATTGGCGGCGATGCGGTCCGCGCCTACGATGCAGGCCTGAATGCGCCCGAGCTTCATCAGGTGGGCGCTCATGTTGTCGCACAGGACCGTGGTGGGGATGTTGTCCTTCATCAGTTCCCATGCGGTCAGGCGCGCGCCTTGCAGGAACGGCCGCGTCTCATCGGCGAGCACGTCGATCTGCTGGCCGTTTTCCACCGCCGCGCGAATCACGCCCAGCGCCGAGCCGTAGCCACACGCAGCCAGCGCGCCGGCGTTGCAGTGCGTGAGTACGGTGCCTTTTTGCGGCAGCAACTCTGCGCCCAGGCGTCCAAGCTCGCGGCAATTGGCGATGTCTTCGTCGTACATCTGGCGCGCACGCGCGACGACTGCCTCGCGGACCTCCGGGATCGAAGCATTTTGAGCCACGAGCGTGTTGTAAAGATCGCGAATCTGGCCGATGCCCCAGAACAGATTCACAGCCGTAGGCCGCGTGCTGGCGAGCGTGTCGCAGATGACGTCGACCTCCGCGGTCAGCTCGGGCAGGGTCCTGGCCTCGCTGCGGATGATGCCAAGCGCAACGCCCATGGCGCCCGATACGCCAATCGCCATGGCACCGCGGGTAATCATGTCGCGGATCACCGTGGCAACCTGCTTGTAGTCGGTCGCGAGCACGTAGGTTTCTTCGTGCGGCAGCTTGGTTTGATCGAGGAACGAGACGCCTTCAGGGAGCCATTCAAGAGTGGGAATCATGTCCTGCTAGTTTATCGCGGGAGCGCCAGGTGCGCTTTGCGAACGTCCTCCGCGGTGAAGACTGCGATGAACTTCGGCTCGTCTTCGGACGGTATCTCTGCCAGGGCGCGTTCGATTTCCAGCCTGCCGCCCTGCTCTCGGTCGACCAGGCATAGTACTCCGACAACGTGCATGCCGGCATCTCGCACTGCCTCGATAGCCATGATAGTCGAGCCGCCGGTCGTGCAGACGTCATCGACGATGACGACCTGCGCGCCTTCCTCCAGAAAGCCTTCCACGCGGCGTCCGGTGCCATGCGTTTTCTCGGCCTTGCGGACCAGGAAACCGTCAATCAGCGCAGGCGCTTCGCCGTGGTCTTCTTCCGGGTCGAGCGCCTGAAACTCAGTGTGGTCCGCCAGTTCCCAGGCGCTCGCAGAGGCAGTGTTCGAAACCAGCGGATCGGCACCCATCGTCAATCCGCCGACTGCGCGCGCGGTAGGGAAGTGCTCGCGGATCAGGTCCAGCAGCACGATGCCGGAGAGCCTGCCGCCCTCGGCATTCAGCGTCGTGACGCGGCAATCGATGTAGTAATCGCTCTTTTTGCCGGAGGACAGGGTGAAGTCGCCCAAGCGGAAGGAGAGGGAAGCGATCAGGTCAAGCAGGGCGGTGGTGGGCGTCATGCTTCAAGCGTACCAGCCTGCTAGGGCGCGTCCATGTGACGGAATCCGCTGGTCGAAACAAAGATCAGCAGAAAGGCCGCCAGGTTGTAGCAGCCGTGTACCAGGGTCGAGGCGGCGACTGAGTTTGTCCGAATCCGCACCGCGCACAGCACGCAGGAAACGCAGACCAGCAGCGCAACGGGAGCCCAGTTGTAGCCAAGCTGCGGTGCGTGGATGCCGGCAAAAAGCACGCTCGTGAGCAGCGACGAAGCGATCAGCGCACCGGTTGAAAGCCGGTCCGACACCCGCCACTCGGCATGCGCAAGATCACTCGCTCCGGTGTGCGCGGAAGGCAGCCGAAGCCAATCAATCGCATGCGCCACAGCCGGCAGCAGCAGGCCGCGGAAGACTACTTCTTCAAACAGAGGAGCGAGCACGGTGCCGAAAATCGTCAGTAGCCAGATGATGCCGGGCGTCTTGAATACATCCTCGATTGGCATGTCGTGCGGCGTGGGCAGAAAGCGGTCGGTCGCCTCCGCAACGAAGCCGAGTACCAGCCCAAAGAGCCCCAGCCACGGCCGCGCAGCTGGGCCATTCCAGCGGATTCCGCTACGAAATGTCTGGTGCCAGAAGGCGGGGAACAGTAGCCCTGCGGCAGCGAGCGTCAGTAGATAAACCGCGGCAGTGACGATCAGCTGCAACTTCTGATCGCTGAGCACACTTATGGGCTGGCGAAAGGCAAAAAGCAGCACCAGCTCGGCAGCAAAAAGTAGCGCGAAAAGAAGTGCCAAAAATGCGAAAAAGTGCAGCAGATTGGGGAGCCGTTGCACCGGCAGTTCTTCGGCTGATTCAGAGTCCATCGTTACTTGAGCGGCTTTCCGTACTCTTCGCCGAAGATTGTGTGCGCGGCGTCGAACCGGCCACCGTAGAACTTGTCCGGTCCCTTCAAGTGTCCGACGCACAGGATCGCCACGACCCAATAGCTCAGCGGCAGACGCAGCGCTTCATGGACTTTCTCTTGCTCAAAGCCTTCCATCGGCGCTGTGTCGTAGCCCAGGACTTCCGCCATCAGCATCATTTGGGTGTAGGCAATGGTGACCTGCTTGGTCAGCCAGAGCTTCATCTGATCAGGCGTAAAGCTGGACATATACTGCGAGACGCTCGTCGTAGCCTGTGCCGCGTAGCTTTCCGGCATGCCGCCTTCGCGACCCATCTGCAGCATGCGCCCCAGGTCCGTGCGCCAACCGTCCATGTCTCCGCATGCGACGATCACGGTCGAGGCTTCCTCAATCTTGCCCTGGTTATAGCTTGCCGCGCGCAGCTTGCGCTTGCCTTCCTGCGATTGCACCACCACAAACCGCCATGGTTGCATGTTATAGCCGCTCGGCGCGTGCATGCCGGCTTCCAGGATCGCGTGCAGATCCTCTTCGGGCATGGGAGCGCCGTCAAAGCTGGGGGTGGAGCGCCGGCCTTCAATGGCGTCGGTCAGTGGCTTCATGGCTCGGGAGGCGCGAAATTTGAAAGGAATCGAAGCGTTCATAGTGGAGAGCCCTGAAATATTCTGTCGCAAACGCGCGAGTCCAACAATAACACTCACTGCCACGCGGTAAAAGTGAGACGCACAAGTAACCTGCGCCTAGTGAATATCCGCCATCGGCTGCTCAATCCCGATGGAACTGCCTTCCGCTGGATCCGTAAAAACCGAAACTCCGTGGAACGCCGTACGCAACTCCGGGTGTGCGAACAATAGCGCCGTCATGGCATCCAGATCTCGTTTGCGAGCAACCGTTGCATCACCCATGGTGTCGACCTTGATGTGCGCTTCAATATCCGCCTTGTCCGCACCAGGAAAGTCTTCCAGCCCGAGCGAGGTGAAGCGAAACTCAGCCCCGTTCGCGCCCTTCACGACCAGCGGGCTATCCGGCCCGATGCCGCCCGAAAGTGCCGGCGGCGCGGTAGAGGTAATCTCTACCTGCAGTTTTTCAAGGTGCGTGCTGCTGACAAAGCTTGCCGGCTGTCCCAACGCCTGCGCCTCTTCCAGATACAGCCAGGCGTTCCACGGCTGCTTCTGTGCTGCCAACGCGCGACCCTGTTGCCAGTACCAAAGGCTGTCGTGCCCGGCTACGGTCAACGGCTTGGGGTACAGCCCGGCGAGCTGCCATGCACCATCCTTTGAACGCATCAGAAACGAAAGCAGCCAGGGTTTTGGCGCATCCATCCACACGGTCGCAAACGCATAGCGACCCGTGGGAAGCTGCGGAATCGCAAAGTCGACCTCTGACTGCGACTTGTTCAGAGGGCAGAAAAACTGCGCGTCGGCCGTGGGTGCGTCCTGCTTGGAGGCATCCAGAATGTAGAGCTGATCCACCTGCGGGGTTGCCCCGGTCAGCCTCGGCGCGGTCGCTGCTATGGTATTGCCCATGCCTGAGAAGTTCGATTGGAACTCAGCGATCGTGACCGCCCGCACGCCGGGTTGATCGTTTGCCTGAATCTTTGTTGCGAGCCCCGTTGCCGCCGTCTTCAAAGCGTCACGCTCGGCGTCCTGCATTTGCGACTGTGTCGTACAGTTTTCTGCCGCCCACGCCGACGGCACCACCAGCAACGCCCCTACAAATATTGTCGCAATTCGCATTCCGCCCGCTTTCCGGCCTCATCCACGCCGATGCACAGTGTAGATCATCCCACCCATGCACTAACATAGACGCGATAGCTGCAGTCCTAGAGTCAACAGTCTTGCCGTAAAGGGGTTTCATGAAGTTTTTCACCGCCATCGCCGCAGCCCTGCTCGCATCAGCCTCTGCGATGTCGCACGCCCAGGGCATCCCGCCGGGGCTTCGCCTGCAGCCGAACGGCGAGCAGAAGCCTTCCGCGGCCGTGCCCATGAACTCCCCCTTGCCGGCCACGCAGCCTACGCTTCCTCAGGCGGCGCCAGCGCAGCTCGTCCAGCAGCGGTCTACTACGACGATCTCCACGGTCCGCCGCGCGCAGGTCGCCTATGTGAACGGACAGCTTACGGTTGTCGCCAATAATTCCAGCCTGAACCAGATCCTGCGTGAAGTTGCCAGACAGACCGGCATTACGATCAGCGGCGGCGTCACTGATGAGCGCGTCTTCGGCACCTACGGCCCGTCCGATCTGCCGACGATTCTCGAGACCCTGCTCGATGGCACCGGCAGCAACATGATGCTTTCCGGCGATAGCCCGAGCGTCCCCAAGGTCCTGACCCTGACTCCGCGCCAGGGGGGCGTTACCCCGCCCAGCCCCGCCCAGGTCGCGCATGACGACGATGATGCCCCCCAGCAACAGGATCTGCCGCCGCAACTAACCCCGCGCACCGCCAACAATCGCATCGGCCAGCCGCAAAGCGAGAACCCGCCACAGCCCCAGGTTTTTACGCCGCCAACGGCCACCGCCACGCAGCCGGACTCCCCCGCGCCCGCCGCGACGACCACCACGGAGCAATCGCCTAACGGAGTAAAAACTCCGCAGCAAATCTATGACCAGCTCATGAAGCTGCAATCACAGCAGCCGAAGGCGCCCCAATAAAAAAGGGGCCAAAGGCCCCTTGCAAAACAAATCTACTTGCCCAGTTACATAGCCGACAGTTTTAGCTGCTGGCGACTGGCAGACCCACCCCTACCATCTTCTTCTTCGCTGCCACCTGCGTGGCATGAATACGAAATACCCGAAACATCCCCAGGCAGATCCCGTAAGCCGCCAGAACTCCAACACCGAGCGAAGCAGCCACCGCGCACATCAACAGAACCGTCGAAACCACACCCACCCCCAGCCAGCAAACTGCTGGCAAGGCCAATTGTCGCAAACCTCCAGCGTTGCGTCTGTTGAAAATTGCACCAATGTTGTACAGCCGGGTACACCTTCCGGCGATTGCGCAGGCCAGCGTCCGATAACTCGCCGGCGCAGAATGCTTTATCCTGAACATTGGCTATGAGCACCGCTCCCGTAATCCCCAACACGCCGCTGAAAGCGCCTCGCAAGGGCATCACCCACATCACCGTTCGCGGCGCGCGGCAGCACAACCTGCGCAATGTTTCGGTCGCGATTCCGCGCAACACGCTCACAGTCGTGACCGGCCTAAGCGGGTCAGGCAAGAGCTCGCTCGCGTTCGACACCATCTACGCCGAGGGCCAGCGCCGCTACGTCGAAACGCTTTCTGCCTATGCGCGCCAGTTTTTGGACCAGATCGAGAGGCCGGATGTCGACGCGATCGACGGCCTGTCGCCTGCGATTTCGATCGAGCAGAAAACTACTTCGCGCAGCCCTAGGTCGACCGTCGGCACGATCACTGAAATCTACGATTACCTGCGTCTGCTGTATGCCTCCGTCGGCCAGCCCCACTGCCCAAATTGTGGCCAGCTCATCGCGCGGCAGACGGCAGAGCAGATCGTCGAGCGCATCGTGCAGCTTGCTCCGGGCGAGCGCATCACCGTCTTCGCGCCCATCGTGCGCGGCCGCAAAGGCGAGTTCCGCGAGGAGCTCGAGGAGCTCGACAAGAAGGGCTACCGCGTCCGCATCGACGGTGAAATGACCGAGCTGACCGAAGGTATGCGGCTCGAAAAGCGTAAAAACCACACCATTGAAGCAGTCATCGACCGCATGGTGTTGAAGCTTGCGACGGATGTGCCCGCGGACAACAACGCCGCTCTCGCCGATAAACCGCGCTATGACACCAAGCGGCTGGAGCAGTCTATTCAAACGGCGCTCAAAGCCGCCAACGGCCTGGTCCTGATCGGTCTGCAGCAGGGTGCCGACCGCGCGCTGGAAGAGACTCTCTACAGCTCCACGATGGCTTGCCCGGACTGCGGCATCAACGTCCCCAAGCTCGAGCCGCGCAGCTTTTCCTTCAATTCAAATTACGGAGCCTGCCCGGAATGTCACGGGCTCGGCAGCATCTACGACTTTGATCCCGCCAAGACCATCACCGATTGGTCGAAGCCCCTGCTGGACGGCGCGATGGGCCCCGGCAGCGGGTCCGCATACCTGCTCAAGCTCATCAAGCTTGCTGCGGACAAGTACAAAATCAACCTCAAGCTCGCGTTCCAGGACCTGCCGGAAGACGCCCGCAACCTGCTCCTCTACGGCCCGCCCAAAGGCGAATCCGGACGCACCGGCTTCCATGGAATCTTCGCGTATCTGCGCTCCAACCTTGAAGAAACCAAGTCCGACGGCTACCGCGACTACATGATGCAGTACATGTCCGCGAGCACGTGCCCGCGCTGCAAAGGCCGACGCCTGCGGCCGGAATCGCTTGCCGTGACGATCCCCGTCGGCAGCACCGCCACTGCCTCTGAAACACCTTCACCCAGCAGGGAATCGAAGCAGCTTTCGATTGCCGACTTCACCGCGTTGTCGCTTGAGCGCGCTCTCAGCGCCTCCCGCTCCATGTCGTTCATGGGCCGCGATAGACTGATCGCCGACCGGCTGCAAAAGGAAGTCACAGAGCGGCTCGAATTTCTGAACGCCGTCGGCCTCGGCTACCTGTCGCTTGACCGGTCCGCTGCCACGCTCTCCGGCGGCGAAGGCCAGCGCATCCGCCTCGCCACACAGATCGGCTCACGCCTCCGTGGCGTCCTTTACGTGCTGGACGAGCCATCGATCGGCCTGCACCAGCGCGACAACCAGCGCCTGATCACCGCGCTTGAAGCCCTGCGCGACCTCGGCAACACCGTGCTGGTCGTAGAGCACGACGAAGACACAATCCGCAAGGCTGACTACGTGCTCGACCTGGGTCCCGGCGCCGGCAAAAACGGCGGCTTCCTGATGGCCGACGGCACCCCCGCCGAGATCATGGCGAACCCAAACTCCATCACCGGCCAGTACCTCGCAGGCAAGATCGACATCGTCACACGCCCTTCGCGCACCCTTGAAGACGGCACAGTCGATCACGGCCCCCGCCCCCTCACCGGCCGCTGGCTCTCGGTTGAAGGCGCGGTCTCGCACAATCTGAAAACCGTCACCGCGCACTTCCCGGTGGGCGTCATGACGGTCGTCACCGGCGTAAGTGGGTCCGGCAAATCCACCCTCGTCAACGACATCCTCTACCGCGCGCTCGCCAAGGAGCTCTACGGCTCGCGCGAGGAGCCCGGCCAGCACGGCAGGGTTTCGGGCGTCGACCAACTAGATAAAGTCATCCAGATCGACCAGTCCGCCATCGGGCGCACCCCGCGCTCGAATCCCGCCACCTACACCGGCGTCTTCACCGCCATCCGAGATCTTTTCGCACAGCTCCCGGAGTCCCGCGAGCGCGGCTACAAGCCGGGGCGCTTCAGCTTCAACGTTCAGGGCGGGCGCTGCGAGGCCTGCCAGGGCGACGGCCAGCGCCGCATCGAAATGAACTTCCTGCCCGACGTTTACGTTCTGTGCGAGGTCTGCATGGGCCGCCGTTATAACCAGGAAACCCTCTCGGTGCGCTTCAACGGCAACAGCATCGCGGACCTGCTTGAGCTCTCGATCGCCGACGCGCTGCCCATCCTGAAGGACATCCCCAGCGTGCAGGTCAAGCTGCAAACGCTGGTCGATGTTGGCTTGGGCTACATCCATCTCGGCCAGTCCGCCACGACCCTTTCAGGCGGCGAAGCCCAGCGCATGAAGCTCGCCCGCGAACTCAGCAAACGCCAGACTGGACGCACCCTTTACCTGCTCGACGAGCCCACCACCGGGCTTCACTTTGACGACGTCCGCAAGCTTCTCGACGTTCTCCACCGCCTCGCCGATCTCGGCAATACGGTCATCATCATCGAGCACAACCTCGACATCATCCGCAACGCCGACTACCTTATCGATATGGGTCCCGAGGGCGGCGAAGGCGGCGGCACCATGGTCGGTTTCGGTACACCGGAGCAGCTCGCAACGGTCGCCGCGAGCCACACCGGCCACTTCCTGCGGCAGCATTTCCCCGGCCTGAAAGTCATAGAAAACAACAACCCCAACGCCGGTGCTCAGCCCAAATCCATCCAGGCCCAGGCCGACAAGCAGAAAGAAATCCGCGCCAAGTTTGTTCCCGCAGAAAAGAAGACCGGAATGCCCACCGCTCAAAAACTAGCAGCGAAGAAAGTTTCGACAAAGGCAGCGGCCAAGAAAGTGAAGCCTCACTAGATACGGAGTCCCCGCGATGCTGTCCATGTTCCTGCTGCTCTATGCCCTGCCGGTTCTGCCCCTCATTGTGGATTGGACAAAGTTCCCCGCGCTACGAGCAGGAAAGCACCATGCCTCAATCGGGGCTCTTCTCTTCGCCACCATCAGTTGGCTCTGGCTTTTTAGCTTGTTTTACTCTCAACGTGCCATCGGTCCAAGCTACAGCAGCTTGCGCTTTGCCATTCTCAACACCAATGCGTTCCTCTGCTTCATCACGATTTTTGTTGCACTATTAGCCAAGCCTGGGCGTCAATTTGGTACTGCAATTTCGGCCGCGATGTTGACGCTCTTCTGGCTCTTCACCGCGGCCATCAACACCGCCGTCTAGCGGCCACGCAGAAGGATTCAACGTGAAGCGTACCCTCCTCCCATTTGTCGGCATTCTCGTTTTGATCCTCGTCGTCGCCGGCCTCACCGTGTACTTCAACCCGCTCTGGGTCGCCGACCAGCAGATCCACCAGCACCTCCGCAGCCAGCACGTCCAGTCGCAATTTGTTCAGGTAGATGGCTACACCGTCCACTACTACGAGGCCGGCGCCACCAATGCCAGCCCCATCGTGCTGGTCCACGGCCTGGGCTCGCGCGCGGAGGACTGGTCCCCCATGATCCCAACCCTCGCGGCCAACGGTTTCCACGTCTACGCGCTGGATTTGCTAGGCTACGGCCGCACCTCCCGGCCTGACATCAAGTACACAATTCCGGAGCAGGAAGCGCTCGTCGTCGACTTCATGCAGGCCACCCACCTTACCCGCGCCGATCTTGCCGGCTGGTCCATGGGTGGCTGGGTAGCGCTCAAGCTCACCATCGATCACCCCGCGCTCGTTCGCCGGCTCATCGTGTACGACTCCGCCGGTACCTACTTCCCGGCCACCTTCGACGAAACCCTTTTCACCCCCACCGACCGCGCCGGTCTTGAGCACCTGCAGGACATGCTCAGCCCGCACCCGCAGCACCTGCCTGACTTTGCTGTCCGCGCGGCGTTGCGCAAGCTGGGCGAGAACGCCTGGGTCATCGACCGCGGCGTTCGCTCCATGACTTCCGGCCACGATCTTCTGGACTTCCAGCTACACCGCATTGAGAAGCCGACGCTGCTCGTCTGGGGCGCGCAGGACAAGCTGATTCCGCTTGAAGTCGGCGAGTCGATGCACAAGAAAATCCCCGGGTCGTCGATGCTGATCGTCGAAGGATGCGGCCACCTTGCCCCGTCAGAATGCAGCAAGCCAATCCTCAAGGACTCGCTCAGCTTTCTCAAGGCCTACCCGGCACCCGTCGCGCAGGACCAGACAGTCGCTGGCAAGTAGCGCCTACTCGCCGCCGGTCCAAACGTAAGCCCCATCCTGCGCCAGCCCGATGAAGGCCAGTACACGATGCACAAAGCCCTGCGCAATCTCTGCCGAACTTTGCGGCTTCATATAGAACGCCGGCATCACCGGGTAGATCGTCGCACCGGCCTCCGCCACGCTCAGCATGTTGCGCAGATGGATCAGGTTCAGCGGCGTTTCCCGCACGCAAAGCAGCAGCGGCTTGCGCTCCTTTAAGCACACATCGGCAGCGCGTTCAATCAAGCTTGACGCCAGCCCATGCGTGATTCGTGCCAGCGTGCCCATGGAGCAGGGAAGCACGATCATCGCGTCCGCCGGGTATGATCCGGACGCGATCGACGCGCCAATATCTGAGTCAGAATGCTGCGTGACCTTGTCGCTCGGTGCGCCGAGCAGCTTGGCCACCAGCGCATTGCGCCCGCTCAGCTCGAGCTCTTCCACCAGCACGCGCAGCGCAGCTTCTGATACGACAAGGTCCACATGGCCCACGCGCGCATCTGCTACCAGCAGCCGCAGCGCCTCTGCCGCCAGCACGGATCCACTTGCGCCGGTCACGGCAAGGGTAATAGTTTTCACACACCTATTATCTGCTGAAAACAAAATGGAATCATCGTCGGCCCGAGCTCCGGATGTGCGCTGTCGAAAGCTGCTTCCTGCGCGTGTTGTAGATCGCGCCAGGATGAGTCCATCTCAGCCGCGGCTACTGCGCCCTTGCTCGCGCCGTCGAAGCACAACTCACAGATCGCCAGACCTGCAGCGGCGTCTTCATGGTCATTGCGGATCGGCGGCCCAAACGTCCGGCAAAGGATAGGCCGGTGCGCGTACAGGTCGCACGTCTGCGTCGCCGGATCGAGTACCGGGCACGCATCCGCATGCGCCCACTCCTCAAACAGCTCCACCGCTTCCTCATCATCCCGCAGCACGCCCGTTGTGAGATCGCCAGGGTAGAACGGCCCCAGCTTTAGCTGCGCCAAGGCGACCCTTGCCAGCACCCGCTCGCGCACTTCCGGAACTGCAGCGGCAAGCCCCACCCGCAACCGTTCGCCATCCAGCGCGGAAACCTCAAACACCCCATGGCAGCAAGGCGAGCAGCCCGCATGACACACCAGCCATGCCCCCGCCCGCGCCGCTGCAGAGGCCTGCGCAGCGTCAATAATCTGTACCAGCGCCATTATGGTTTGCGCCCGTTCGCATAGACCGGCACGGATGGCTCAACCGTGCGGAACGCGAACTCGCGGAACAGATTGCCGATCATATTGGCACCGGTGGTGATGCCGAAGGTCTCAAACGTCAGGCCGAGGCCGCGGCTGGCCGGCGGGTGATACGCGTTGGCCACCGCCCCGGCGACCAGGCTTCCGCCCAGGTGCGAGAAGTTGACCTGCGTCGTGCCCTTGTCGCTGCGCGTGATGAAGGTGGAACCCATCGCATGTAGAACGCGCGAGGCCACACTGCCGGACCCTTGGTAAAAGTATCGCGGATCCTGGTGCAGCACTGTCGGCAAAATGGCGCTGCCGACCATGCGCCCCGTGAGGGTATCGCCGTAGGCGGCACCGAAACGCTTGCCATAGCCTGCGATTCCAGGACCGTAATCGGGGTAGGTACCGTTATAGTGCTCAGCCCCCGCGGTGCCTGCGACTAGCAAAAGCCCAAATGGATCAATCAGCGAGCGTCCCGCCAGCTTGAACTTCAGCTTGGTCGACATGGGCTCCGCTTTCCAGATGTAGCTCGTATAGAAGTTGGGGAACACTCCCAGCACGCGCTGGTGCTCCTGCTCACGAACCTCCTCCGTCGCGATCTGGTCGGGCGTCGCCACAACGCTCACAGATGAAGCGCTCGCGGACAGTTCCAGGATCACCTTAGGCGCTGTGACGGACTCTCCCGCGCGACCCAGAAATTCCGCGGATGCTACCGGCGCAAAACCCGGCGCACTGGCCGTGACGTGGAAGTCGAGCAGAGGCAGATCCGCAAAACTATAGGAGCCATCGCCCGCCGTGGTGGTTACCCGTTCATCAAAGCGGCCCCGCGCAGTAAGCGTTACCGTTGCTCCCGGAATCGGGTCGCCATGCTGATCCAGCACCACACCAGCGATGCGTGAAGTGCGCACCGCCTCCGCCTGCATGGCTCCGGGCGACTCCGGCAGCTCTGCCACCAGGGTCGCGGGGCTATCCTGCGCGTGGCAATGCGCCGCTATAGCTAAATTAAGCAAACTCAAAAATCCTACGGTTGCAATCTTCAACTGATCTCTCCTGGCCCTTGTTTTCAGTGAGATGCAGAGTTGGATGAAACTGAGAACAAATTCGTAACAAGTGAATGACCTTGCAGAAAAGTCGTCTGCGCCACTTCAACAGCCGCACGCACGGAGATCGTGTACACGCCACCACAGTCGTTTTGCCAAACCTCCAGACCTTCCAGCGTAGGGAGCGGAACCGCCGTTCCAACCTGCTTGCCGATGCTGCCCAGCAAAGCAGCCCGATAGAACGGCATGTGCATCACGTGCTCTACGCGTTCTCCGCGCGGATTACGCATCTCCAGGCCGTCCACACGCACGTGCACAATCAAGCCCATCTTTGCTGAACGATCGAGACGCAAGACCGTAAGGGTAGAGTTCGGCTCCTCCGGCCGCGTGGTGTAGGTCCAAATCTGCCCAGGAGCAAACACCGCATCGGCAACGCTGGTCGTCAGAGCCGGGCAAGACGCTTTCTGCGCAAGCAGGGCCGGTGCGCCAAGCATCAAAGCGAGCAGCATCACCTTCATCAGGCACCAAGAACGCGAGCAAAGATCGCGTCCACATTCGCCAGTTGCCGGTTGTAGTCAAAGGCTCGCGCCAGCCTGGCCGCGTCCAGCCTCGACGTAATCGCCGGCTCCTTCGCAATCTCATCGCGGAACACCAGCTCTTCTTTCCAGCTCTTCATGGCGAGCCCCTGCACCAGCCGGTACGCATCCTCGCGGCTCATCCCAGATTCTGTCAGGTCCAGCAGGAGCTGGCCGGAAAAGATCAGCCCGCCGGTCGATTCCAGGTTGCGCAGCATGCGCGCCGGGTACACCAGCAGGCGCTCGATCAGCGTCGCCGTTTTCCCCAGCAGGTAGTCAGCCAACGTCGTTGAGTCCGGTAGAATCACACGCTCCGCGGACGAGTGCGAGATGTCTCGCTCGTGCCACAAGGCCACGTTCTCAAACGCCACCTGGGCATTCGCACGCATGACGCGCGCCAGCCCGGAAATCTGCTCAGACACAATCGGATTGCGCTTGTGCGGCATCGCGGACGAGCCCTTCTGCTTCTCCGAAAAGAACTCCTCTGCCTCACGAACCTCAGTCCGCTGCAGGTGCCGGACCTCGGTTGCGATCTTGTCCAGCGTGCTCGCCAGCACGGCCAGCGTGCCCACGTAGGCCGCATGCCGGTCGCGCTGGACGACCTGCGTCGCAACCGCGACCGGGGTGAGGTCGAGCGCCTTGCAAATCGCCTCCTCATGCTCTGGTTTCAAGTGCCCGAATGTCCCGACGGCTCCAGACAGCTTGCCGACGCGAAGCTCCTCAGCCGCCGCGTCAAAGCGCACCAGGTTCCGCTGCATCTCGGAATACCAAAGCAGCAGCTTCAGCCCAAAGGTGGTCGGCTCGGCATGCACGCCATGCGTCCGCCCGATGATCGGCGTGTGCTGGAACTCAATCGCGCGCGCCTTCAACACGTCCGCCAGGCGCACGATCCCGGCGCGGATCAACCCGGAAGCCTCCCGCAGCACCAGCGCCTGCGCGGTGTCGACGACGTCAGTCGAAGTCAGCCCGTAGTGCAGCCAGCGGCTCGCATCCGGGTCGGCGATGTGCTCGGCCACGGTCGTCGTAAACGCGATCACGTCATGCCGCACTTCCGCCTCAATCTCGTCAATCCGCGCGACTGTAAATCCACCACGATCGCGAATCTTATCCGCCGCTTCCTGCGGCACCATACCCGCCGCGGCCAGCGCCTGCGAAGCCGCAACCTCTACCTGCAACCAGCACTTGTATTTGTTCTCATCCGACCAGATCCGGCGCATAGCCGGTGATGTATAGCGAGCGATCATTCCCCAAGTTTACCGGACGTTGAGCCTGCGCAACCGCCCAGGCCCTAACCGGAATATGCTCGCAAGATCAACACGTTAGAATCGTACCTACCAGGGATTTGCGCATCCTACTGATGGACAGGCCACGACTTAAGGGCCGGATTGATTCGTTTCAAATGCTTACCCGCCCCAAAAACACGCTCGCCGACTACTCGGTTGACTCCCGGATCCTGTACATCAGCGCGCTCTCGGCAGCCATCGGTGCTGTCGCGACAGTCGCCGCCTGGGCTCTGCTGAAGCTCATCAACCTGTCCACGAGCCTCTTCTACACCCGCCACTTCTCCTTCGCAGACGTCAACCCGTACTCCTTTCCGTTGCACTGGTGGGAGGCCGGCCTGCCCGTCCTCGGTGGCCTCCTCGTCGGCATCATTGCCCGTTACGGCTCGCCGCGCGTACGTGGCCACGGCATGCCGGAAGCGGTAGAGGTTATCGTTTTCGGGCGCGGACGCGTGCAGCCGCGACTCGCCATCCTCAAGCCCGTCGCGACGGCTATTGCGATCGGCTCTGGCGGCCCCTTCGGTGCGGAAGGCCCCGTCATCATGACCGGCGGCGCCTTGGGCTCGCTGCTCGGCCAGTTGCTGCCGATGACTGATTCCGAGCGCACCACGCTGATGGTCGCCGGTGCCGGCGCAGGCATGGCCGCCACGTTTTCCTGCCCCATGTCCGCGATCCTGCTCGCGGTAGAGCTTCTCCTTTTTGAGTGGCGCCCCCGCTCGCTCGTCCCCGTCGCCATGGCCTGCGTCACTGGCGGCGCGGTCCGTCGCCTGCTGCTGGGCCCTGGGCCTATCTTCCCCATGTCCCCCACCACCGTGCCGATGCACCACTCCGCCATGCTCGGCGCGCTCGCTGTCGGCATCGTCGCGGCGTTTCTTGCAATCGGCCTAAGCAAGGGAATTCACCTGGCGGAACACGCCTTTGAGCAGATCCCGATCCACTGGATGTGGTACCCGGCACTCGGCGGCATAGTCGTCGGTCTGGGCGGGCTTGTTTTTCCGCAGGCGCTAGGCGTCGGCTATTCCGTCATCCAACTCCTGGTCAATGGCGATCTCACCTGGAAGCTTTTAGCCGGAATTCTAGTCGTCAAATCCATCATCTGGATGATCTCGCTGGGCTCAAACACCGCCGGCGGTATCCTTGCGCCGATGCTCATGATCGGCGCCGCCATGGGCGTTTCGGTCGGCCATTTCCTGCCCTTCATTTCGACTGGTGCGTGGGCCGTTGTCGGCATGACTGCCGTCCTCGCCGCCGCGCTGGGTGCGCCTCTCACCTCTGCCATGCTGGCCGTTGAGCTCACCCACAACGGCGGTCTGATGCTTCCCGTACTGCTTGCCTGCATCAGCGCCTACGCCATTAGCGTGCTGGTCCAGCCGCGCTCCATGTTGACGGAAAACCTGAGCCGCCGCGGGCTTCACCTTACGCGGGAATACGGGGTCGATCCTCTCGAGCTCGTAATGGTTTCAACTGCCATGCACAAGGACGCACTCACCTTCCCGGCCACCGCCACACGTCGCGACGCGCAGGTCTGGCTGGAAGGAATGAATGCCGCCGGGCCGGAAGCCTGGTCGGCCTGGCAGCGCATTTTCCCGCTCGTTGACGAAGCCGGAACCCTGGCCGGCATGCTTACCCGCGGCCAGCTCATGGGCGAGGCCCAGAAGGCCGGCGAGCAAGCCGATACCCCGCTACTCGGCGCGTCACTCAGGCAGCCCATCACCATCCTGGGCAACGAAACCCTGCGCCAGGCCGCCATGCAGATGGCCACCATGAAGCACCAGGCCTTTCCTGTGCTGGACGCAAACGCCCGCTACATCGGTATCCTGACCATTACTGACCTGCTCAGCGCACGCGTCATGGCCGAAACTCGCGAAAGCACCAAGAACCGTATTCTGCACCTGAAATGGCGTTACGGACAGAAGGCAAAGCCCTAAACGCAGCCGCAGCAAACGAAAAACGCAAAGCAGCGCAAGCATTACTCTGCGCTTCTTTGCGTTTTCCTCTGCGCTCTTCGCGTTCTGCTCTAAGCAGTAACTCCAAACAAGGCAGCCATTTCTTCATGCAGGAATCCGCGCCCTGGCTTGTAGGGCTGGATCCACTTCCCATCCAGCACAAACTGCGGAATTGCCTTTTTGCCGACGTTTTCCTGCACCAGGTCAGCCGCGCCCGGCGTGTTCTCAATATCGACTTCGGTATACGGTATGTTGTGCTTCGACAAAAACTTCTTGGCCTCGCGGCAATCGCGGCACCAGCTTGCGGAATAAAGGGTCAGTTCCATGTCCCTTATTTTACTCCGCCTGCCGTGGCACCGGCGTCTGCCAAAGGAGCGGCTGACGGATAGGAAATGCGCGCAGGACCACCGGGTCCGTGGGGTCCGGGTCGAGCGTCTGCCAGACGTCCGCATAGTCTACCTGCTGGTAAGCACGCGCCGCAAAAAGCAGCGCAGGTCGTCGCCCCGGCAACTGGTTAAAGTGCTCGGTATCGGCAGGGTAGGGCCAGATCTTGCGATCGCGAATGTACGGCAGATGGAACGCAACGGCGCTGCGCATGCTCGGCCCGTCCTGCAACTCATGCTCCCAAAGGCTGTCGAAGCGCGTTGAAAGCAGCACGCAAACCCCCGCCAGCAGGTCAAGATTGAACAGCGAATCCCGGTAAGCTGAAGGACTCCGCAGCTCATGCGCGAACTCCCCTTTGGCATTGATCTGCGCCCGGATCGTAGACGTTTTGAAGCGATGCGCCGACTCTGCCATCAGCGCTTCCTTGCCTGTGAACCGCGCGCAAGCCGCCACCTGCAGAAGCCACGCACTGGCGTGATGGTTCTTCGCATCACGCGCGAGCAGCGCCGTCCGGTCCTCCGTCAGAAACGTCAAATACTTCTCAAATGAAGCCTTCAGCCGCTTCCGCTGGACTGTTTCAAGCGCTAAAAAGTCGATCGCCACGACGAGCTCCGCCAACCCGGACAACGCAATCAACGGCTCATACCCTTCGTCGTCCAACTCGAGCGTCGGCCGCGTCTTCGGATCCAGAAACCACGCATCGAGCAGTGTCGATGCGGCCCGCGCATACCGCGCCGCATCAGCCGGCTTTACGATGGAAGCCGCCGCCAGCGCCGGAACCTGCAACGTAAGCTGCAGAAAGTCATCTGACTGCAGATCCCCATTCGGCTTCGCGGATTTTGCGATCGCCCTGTCCGCGGCAGTAATAATCCGCGCACGGTCGATCGTCGCAACATCGAGCCGCGTCTGCGCCACGGTCGGCGCAAACAACGCCGCGCCGGTCCCCACCAGGAATTCCCGACGCGTCGTCATAGGCCCCCGCTAGTTCTCGGTCGTCTCGCGCTTATAAGGATGCGCCATCAGGTGACGAGCCTCATCCACCGCGCCCTGCGTGTTGTCGTTCGTCTGCACCGCCTGGCGATACTCGCCGACCGCGCGCTCCCGCTGCCCAGTCAGATCGTAAATCCGGCCCGTCTCAATATGCGACCACACCTCAACCCACTTCGGATCACCATCCCCACGCAGCGCGTCGGCGAAGCTGTTCTTGGCCGTCTGATAGTTACGTTGCGTGAAGAAGATCTCCCCAATCCGGTAAGCCGCAAGCGAGCTGTTTTTGTTCGCATCCAGTGCCTTCTGGTACTCCACCAACGCGCCCGTCAGGTCGCCCTGCGCGACCATCTGCTGCCCACGCAGCACCGCTACCCGTACCGCCAAGTCCGGCGTGGACTTCAACAACCAGGTCTGCGGATCGATCGTGATGCGTCGCGGGCGGCCAAACGTCTCCACTGAAAAGGACGAATCAGTTCCTGAAACATCGACACGCCGCGTTTCGGTTTTGCCGTCCGTTTCAATGCGCAGCTCAACCGGCATGCGGAACAGGTCCAGATCCTGAGAGATCGCTCCGACCGTGCGGAAACCCTTGTTGTTCCCAAGCCGGTAAACCGTGTATTTATCCGTAAACTGTGGGGCACCCGTGCCATCTATCCACTGGGCGAAGAAGGGCCCCAGATCGGCCATGTTTGAGCCAGAATTCAGCGCCACATCTTCCAGGTCGCGTGTTTTGATCGGCTTGTCTGTGTAAGTGGTCAGCACGGTGCGCAGAAACTTCTGGAACGCGTCGTCGCCCATCTCCCAACGCAGCATGTGGAAAATCATCGCGCCTTTTTCCAGCGTCTCCGATTGAAACTGCGGAGAAAAAGGATCAAGTCGGCCCAGCGTGGAAAGTGGCTCGGTATCGTAAGCCAGCGCGCCGGCGGAAACATCGCCCACGGCATTCTGGAACGCCTGCTTGCCGGAAGCATCTTCCACGTACATCAGTTCCGCATAGCGGCTCATCCCGTTCGTGATCCAGGCATCGTTCAGCGACGCCGGCGAGATCTGCGAACCAAACCACTGCCTCGCCAGCGTGTTGGCCAGCAGCCGGTTGGAAGCATGATCGACAATCCGGTTACCTGCGATTGCGGCAATCCCCGGCGCCCAGGTAGCCGAAACCGAGTTCGTCGGCAGCTCCACAATCTGCATCGCCGTCGCTTCCGGCGGGCCAAAGGTCGAACTCATAAACTCGAACTCCTTCGCCGCCGTCGCCCCAAATTCCAGAGCGCCGGCCTTGTGCGCGTCCAGCGTGTAGATCTGAAAGTTTTCCACGCGCTGCGGCGGCAGAAACTTACCCGCGATAATCGTCCCCGGAAATCCCGGCTTGGTCCAGCTAAAGTCGTACTGGGTCATCGCCCCGTCCGGCTTGTTGCCCACCGGCCCGGACCCTACCACGCGCTCCCCGGCCGGTACCCGGATGTGCATCTGCGCCGTGAAACGGTCCGTGTAGAGCCCTGTCGGCGACATGGGGAACCAGCGCCCCGGATACAGCAGGATCGAAATAGGATCCGCGATGGCCGCCAGCTTGATGCCCTCAACCGGGCTCGTGTCAGACCCAACCAGCGTGCCGGAATACACAAACGTCCAAGTCGTGCTCGTACCCTTCAGCACCGGCTGGGCCAGCGTAAAGCGGATGGCATTCTGCTGGGTCAGCCGCTCGCCGCTCAGCGGATGGTTCTGCGCGTCAGTCGCGGAGGTCAGCGTCAGGCCGTTGTTCAGCTCAAAAGACGGCGTCGAAAGATCCTCAAGCGCGGTAAAAGTCACCAGCGCGGTGGCGCTCAGCTTGTTCGTCGCCGGGTCAAGATCGGCGGAAATGCCGTAGCCGGTCACCTTGAACTGCGGGCGGATGGGCGCGGCGGCCGCGGAAGCGGCGGAAATCGTAAGAGCCGCTGTAGCAAAGAGCGACGTCAGGCGCAAAGACATGGGGGCATTCCTTTTGGGTAAAGCGTACTCGATCAAAAGGTTAGACGCGCAAAAAGACCCGCAGGATTTGCTCATTGACCCCATCACAATCCGGCTGCCTGGATCTCGCTCCAGAGGGTGGGATTGCAAGTCGCCACAACCGTTACCCTATCTACATGTTGCGAGTCCCCTTCGACGAACTAGCCGGCACGCTCGAGCGAGCGCTCCTTCCCCTCGGCTTCAGCGCCACCCGCGCCGCGCACTGCGCTCGCCTCTTCGCAGAAACAACCCGCGACGGCGTCTATACCCACGGCCTCGCGAGGTTCCCACGATTCCTCGCAATGATCCAGAATGGCGCCGTCAACCCCGCGACCGAGCCCGTTTTCGTAAGCAGACTCGGCGCGCTGGAGCAGTGGGACGGTCGCCGAGGCCCAGGGAACCTCAACGCCTCGGCCTGCATGGCACGTGCCATCGCGCTCGCCCGGCAGCACGGCATCGGGGCTGTCGCCCTGCGCGAAACAAATCACTGGATGCGCGGCGGCACCTACGGCTGGCAGGCCGCGGACGCCGGCTGCTTCGGCATCTGCTGGACCAACACGCTCGCCAACCTGCCGCCCTGGGGGTCGGATGAGCCGCTCGTCGGCAACAACCCGCTGGTCCTGGCCGTGCCACGCGCCGGGGGCAACGTCGTGCTCGACATGGCGATGAGCCAGTATTCCTTTGGCACGCTATCCGCCTACCAAAGCAGGGGAGAGCAGTTGCCATTCGCCGGCGGCTTTGACCAGGCCGGCCAGCTTACGACCGACCCGGGCGCCATCGCCGCCAGCGGCCGCGCGCTGCCGGTTGGGATGTGGAAAGGGTCCGGGCTCGCCATTGTGCTGGACCTGATAGCCGCCATGCTTTCCGGCGGACGCGCCACCCACCAGATCGACCGGAACCCCAACCAGGAAACCGGCTTGTCCCAGGTCTTCATCGCGATCGTCGGAAGTCGCGCAGACGACATAGCCGATGGTGTAATCGCCAGCCTGAAGGGCGTCCGCTACCCAGGTGAAGAAACCCTGCGGATCCGCGACGAAAACCTCCGCCTCGGTGTCCCTGTCGACGAAGCAATCTGGAAATCCCTCACCTGAGACCGAACGTCACTCCAAAACAAGCCCAAACTTGATTGTCATCCCCGCAGGGTATTGCTTTCGTTCTCCGACCGCACTACCCCGCCCGGAACTTCCTCACCAACTCCAGGTACTTTCGCGCCGTATCTGTCACCCGTTCGTGCTCACCTGCCGCCATCGCTTTCGCATCCACCAGGTCAGCCCCAACCCCCAGCGCAAATGCCCCCGCCCTCAAAAACTCCTCCGCGGTCGCCAGCGAAACACCGCCCGTTGGGATCAACTCCACCTGCGGCAGCGGTGCCTTGATCGACTTCAAATAGCTTGCCCCGCCCATCGCCGAAGCAGGGAATACCTTCACCACGTCCGCCCCCGCCTGCCACGCCGTCACAATTTCGGTCGGGGTAAGCGCGCCCGGCAGCACCGCCACAGAGTAGCGATGGCACATCTCGATCGTCTTCATGTTCAACGCGGGCGAGACCACAAACTGCGCCCCCTCAAGGATGCACATCCGCGCAGTCTCCGGATCCAGCACCGTCCCGGCCCCGATCAGGATGTCCGTCCGCGTCTCCGCCAGCTTGCGCATCACCTGCATGGCGCCGGGGACAGTCATCGTAATTTCGAGGCAAGTGACCCCGCCGGCAGCGATCGCCTCCGCCAGCGCGAGCGCTCTATCCACGGATTCGGCACGCAGCACAGGCACCAGCCCGATGGTTCGCAATTGATCGAGTACAGCTGACTTCTGCAAGATACGCTCCTTCTATTAACGTTGCACGCCGGACCCTGATCCGGCCATCAATCGTTCTACCTCGGGCAGAGTGACCATGGAAGAATCACCCGGCGTAGTCATCGCGAGCGCGCCATGAGCGACACCACAATCAAGCGACCACTGAATCCCTTTGCCTCTGAGAAGGCCATAGATCAGTCCGGCAGCAAAGCTATCTCCGCCGCCAACCCGATCCAATATCTCCATATCCTCGTATAACTTGGCGGCATAAACTTCTCCCTCTGCATAAGCAAAAGCGCCCCAGTCATTCCGGTTCGCCGTCACGGGGCGGCGGGTGGTGGTCGCAATCACCTTCACGTTGGGGAATTCTGCGGCGACTCGCCCAGACATCTCCCGGTAGCTCGCAAGATCATGCCACGCAGGCCCGTGCGAGGACTCGCCGAGCGTGGCGGCAATGTCACCTTCATGCCCGAAAAGGACATCCACATACGGCATGAGCGCGCGGTTGACGTTAACGGAAGCCTGCCGGCCGCCGTGATCTTTCCACAGGGATGGTCGGTAGTTGCAGTCATAGCTGATCACCACACCGTTCGCTTTTGCTGCCTCCATCGCCTCCTGCACAAGCGCCGGAGATCCCGAAGAAAGCGCACACATGATGCCGCCAGTGTGAAACCAACGTGTGCCTTCCTGCTTGAAGATTGCTGCCCAATCTATATGACCCTGAACGAGTTGTGAAATTGGCGTATGCCCTCGGTCCATCATTCCCAGTGCGCCACGCAGTCCGGAGCCACGCTCCAGAAAGTAAACACCGTTACGCGCCGCCCGTCCGACTCCGTCATAGTCCACCCAGCGCAGATGCGACAAATCCACACCACCCTGCAGCATCAAATCTTCCAGCAGGCGGCCTACTGGATTATCAGCAAGGGCAGTCACGATCGAGGTCTTCATCCCAAAGCAGCGCCGCAGCCCACGCGCGACGTTGTACTCGCCGCCACCCTCCCACACCTGGAAGTTGCGTGTCCGGCTTATGCGCTCCTGGCCCGGGTCGAAGCGCAGCATGACCTCACCCAGCGCCACGAGATCCCACTGGGTACCCTGGGCGGCTTTCAGGTTCAGCCCTGCAGATGGGTGGTGCCTCGGCGTGATGTGGTCCGACTCCCCGCCTAGTGGAACCCCAATCAAATGTTCATCATGTGACATTACTTCAACTCCTACTTTAGGTCTGCGATCGGTGCAGCGTCCATGTCGTCATAGGCTTTGTTCTCTCCGCCCATGCCCCAGCAGAAGGTGTAATTTCGCGTCCCCACGCCGGCGTGAATGCTCCAGCCGGGCGAAATCACTACCTGCCGGTCAGCCACGATCAGGTGCGAAGTCTCCTGCGGCGGCCCCATCAGGTGCAGCACCCGATGCGCGGGATCCATATCGAAATAGAAGTAGACCTCGCTGCGGCGGGCGTGGGTATGGGGTGGCATGGAGTTCCAGTTGCTTCCGGGATCGAGCAAAGTGAAGCCCATCACGAGTTGGCAGGACTGCAAGCCTTTGTCGAAGATTGCTTTGTAAATTGTTCTCTTGTTTGCAGTTTCTACCGCACCCAGCTTCAAGCCTTCCAGATACTTGAACTTCACCATCGCGGTCGGGTACTCACGGTGAGCGAGGTAGGACAGGAGGTAGAAGGCAGCTGGCGCTTCCGCATCGGCGCTCGCAAAGGTGATGACTTTCGAGCCCCTACTTATATAGAGGCAGTCCAGGCGGTCCAGCTCAAAAGCTTTGCCGTCAACCATCACCGTTCCGGTTCCACCGACGTTGAGCACGCCCAGCTCGCGGCGCTCGCAGAAGTACTCGGCGCGCAGCTCAGGCTGGGTTTCCAGCGTCAGCACGGCAGAGGTTGGCACAGCAGAGCCTACTACTGTCCGGTCCAGGTCCACGTAGGCGAGCTCGAGCGCGCCTGGGGTGAAGATGCTTTCGAGCAGAAACGTTTCCCGTCGTTCGGCGGTCGTCATGCGAGCATAGCGGACTTTGTCGGCCATTTCCATCAGCTTCATTGGGTGGGGCTCCTGTGCGGGCTGGTCTGATAAACCAACAGCGTCCATCGTAGAGCATGGGTGCAAAAGGCGGTAGAGTAGGGGCATGGATAGCGTGATGAAATCGTTTCGGCTCGATGGCAAAGTGGCGTTGGTGACTGGTTCTGCGAGCGGCCTGGGCGCGGCCATGGCGCATGCGCTGGCGGAGGCGGGTGCGATCGTCGCGTGCCACGGCAACCGGCGTCCGGCGACCGAAACTGCGGAGGCAATCGGCTCGATGGCGTCGGCTTACCGGGCTGATCTGGGTTCTGAAACTGGGGCCGAGGACCTGTTTCAGCAGGTGCGGGACTCGCTTGGGAAGGTGGATATCCTGATCAACAATGCTGGCACTATCCATCGCGACGCCGCCGTCGACGCCACGCTTGAGAGCTGGCAGCAGGTCCTGCAGGTCAACCTGACCTCTGTTTTTCAGCTTTCGCAGCTACTGGCGCGGGACGTCATTGGCCGAGGAGTGGGCGGCAAGATCGTCAACATTGCCAGCCTGCTGAGCTTCCAGGGCGGAATCCGCGTGCCGGCATACGCGGCGTCCAAGGGCGGTGTCGCCCAGCTGACAAAGGCTTTGGCAAATGAGTGGGCGCCAAAAGGGATTCAGGTCAACGCCATCGCTCCCGGGTATTTTGCGACGACCAACACGGAAGCTCTGCAGGCCGACGAAACGCGTAACCGCCAGATTCTGGAGCGCATCCCGGCCGGACGCTGGGGCCAGCCGGAAGATCTGGGCGGCGCGGCTGTATTCCTGAGTTCGCGCGCCAGCGATTACGTGACCGGCACGGTGCTAACGGTCGATGGCGGCTGGATGGGCCGCTAGCTGCATCTCACTAAGCGAGGTGATCTATGCCACAGTCCCAGGATGTACGTCAGTCTGAAATCCAGAACACAGCAGAGCACGCGCACGATAAGGCGGCGGTATCGCACACGCACAGCGAAAAGCTGACCGGACAGGAGTTGATGAAGGACGGCCAGGAAAAAGCGCGCGAGCACAAAGAGCATGTGGAAGAGTTACTCAAAGGGAAGTAGGTAGTTGCTCTCGGATCAAAGACAAGGCGTAACGGGGCTAAGTAAGCATAAAGGAGGGATCAGGGCTGATGGAGCCTTATCTTCTTCTGACTGCTGACCCGTTATGCCTTTTCTTCAATTGCGGCGAGGACCGCGTCCCTTACCTGACTTATGGCTGATGCTCCGCCCGTCGTGAGCAGGGCGCGCAGGCTGGCCAAGTCATGAATCTGCAACTGCCGGGTGGGCGTGTCGCCGATCAACCTGCCGAGATGGTCTGACAAGGTGTCCGGATTGAACCGCTCCTGCAGCAACTCCGGCACGATGCGCCGTCCGGCGATCAGATTCGGCATGGCGATTGGTAGATTGCCGTCGCGGTCGACATCCGCCGGAATTTCCTTGGGGTACCAGATCAAGTTTTTGGCGATCCTGAACGTCAGCGTCGAGACCTTATAGACCACCACGAAGGGGTTGCCGATCAGCGCGGCCTGCACGGTCGCGGTGCCGCTTGCGACGACTGAAGCGCGCGCATGGTGCAGCGCCTCTCGCGCATCAGCGACGAGGTGGATATAAGGCAGCGGGATGTTGGGGTCAGTTCCCGGGTAGTGCGTGATCCAGCCGGCGACAAAATCCGCCAGCCGCGCGCGATCGATCGTAGAGGCAACCGGCAGGATGTAGTCCACCGGGCGCGGATGGCGGCAGGCCATTTCGACCATCGTCGGTAGATTGGCTTCAATCTCTCGCCAGCGCGACCCGGGCAGCAGAGCGATCCACGGCTTGGCGGGATCCAGCTTAGTTTCCGCTGCGTAGGCCTCTCGCGAAATGCTGGGCAGCGGCAACTCCGCCAGCGGGTGCCCTACAAACTTCGCCTCCACCTTGCGATTGCGGTAGAACGCCTCCTCAAACGGAAAGATGACGAGCATCTTTGACACACGCTGCTGCACCCAGCGCAGGCGTCTCCGCTTCCACGCCCAAAGCTGCGGCGAGACAAACCAGAGCACCGGAATGCCTCGCTTGTGCAGGTGCTTGGCCAGGCGAAAGTTGACGTCCGGAAAGTCAATCAGCACGGCAGCCGCAGGGGGATTGGCGTCGATGGAGCGGACTAGCTTGCGGTATTGTCGATAGATAAATGGCGCATGCCGAATGACTTCTGTGATTCCCATATGCGCAACATCTTCGGCCTTGACCACGCGCTCCAGCCCTGCCGAGGCCATTTCCTGCCCGCCGAGTCCGGCATAGGTCGCGTCCGGCAACGCCCCGCGCAGCGACCGGATCAGCTGCGCGCCGTAGTGGTCGCCGGAGGCCTCGCCGGCGGAAAGAAAGATGTGCGGATTGGAAGCGTTGGCGATGGTTCTATTTTATCGCGAGCCAGGTGCATAGCCCGGAAGTCGCAACGCTACTTCAACGCCTGCTCAAACGCCTGAAACATCTCCTGATGTCCCACGGTATTGGGGTGCAGCTGGTCGAACAGATCGGCGCTTGTTCCAGTCATGGTTCTGGTCGGGTCGAAGAGCTCGACATCGAGCCCGTCGCCCGCAAAAAGCGCGACGTTCGCGCGGATGTCGGCGTCGTAGGCGGCTAGATCGGCACTGCGAGCACCATTGAGTTGCGGAGTCAGCAGGCCGACCAGCAGGCGCGGACGCGATTTTGTGCCTGCCACGGGCGGTCCGCCAATCGCAACCAGGCCCATACCGGAGCTTGCGGAACTGCGTTGCGTGCAGCGCAAGGTGTGGTTGCCGGCGGAAATCGCCGCAAAGCGATACAGGCCAACCGAGGACGTGGTCTGGTTCGGCGTCTGCACGCCGGGGTAGGGCGCATTGACGAAGGCCGTGTCAGCCCCTGCATCCAGGGTGCAGGTGAACGTTCCGGGGTTGCCATCCGTGATCCGGTACCAGAGGTAAACCGGTGCCGTGGCGCTGCGAGAAAAGCGGAAGGTGATCGTCGCGCCCAGCTCATCGGTCGTCAGCGCGTTGTAATTATTCTGCGTTTCCAGATGGTTTGCACCAGTTGCCTGGACGGGGGCGGCGGTGGCCAGCAGCTTGGATTCGAGCGGAGTCGCCAGCCACGAGATCGCGGCTTGATCACATAGATTGTAGGTCGATTCGCCGGCTCCGCTGCCGCGGATATCCACATCGTTGGTGCCGATCAGCAGGCTGTAGAAACCGGCGGAAGTCAGCGCCGGCGAATCATTGTGGCCGAAGATCTGGCGAGCCGGCACGTCGCAGGATTCATCTCCGCTGTAGGCGTAGTTCGTAACGGGCAGTTTGTTGTAGTCCGCCACCAGCGACGCATACACAAAGCTCTGGTCCTGCACGCCGACCCCGGCCGTGATCGAGTCGCCATAGGCATGGTAGAGCGCGTATCCCGTGACCGGGCCGACATCAGTCAACGGCACCTTGGCGAAGAAGTTTCCCTTGCCGCAACCTGCCAGCGAGACGGCGATGGACAAAACGAGGAGGGAGGCCCGGTGCATGGCTAAATATTACCTGCCGCGCGCGGCACCGGCGCAGCCTTGTAGGCGGAGACAAGGTTGCCGAGCCCCAGGCGGAAGTCCTCAATGGGCAGACCGTCGTCATAGCCCTGCCAAAAAAGCTCATCCGCGTTTCTGTAAAGCAAATTCAGTTCCGGATCGCCACTCTTTGCAACAGCCAAGCTGACAGCTGAGAAACGGTCAGCAAAGGTCGCGATGTCGATTTCGCCATTGAGGTATTGCAGCACCAGCCCGGAAACATCCATGCCGCTACTTTACCGCTTTGCCTTGCCGCGATACTGCAGGCTCGCCTGGTTCAGCATTTGCAGTGTTGGCAGGCCTTCTGCTGCGATGCGCTCCGCGGCAGCGACGGCCCGAGCCAGCGGCTCGCCCGTGATGTGCCGCTCTGCCGGCCGCTTCAGGTGGTTGTACCAGACGTCCTCAAACGCGGCATCCAGGCAGATCCGCTTGAAGCAGTGGTCGAGCCGGATGGGCCAGCGCTGCTCTTTTGCGAGTGCCGGCAGCTCGGCTTCGGTGAGCGCCTTGAAGCGTCGAATTTGCTCCGGCTCGGTCATGCCTGCGGGGGAAAAAGGAAGGCGAGCACCTGGTCGAAGCGCTCGGCCCAGGCGTCCTCGTTGTGGACCGCGCCGGGCACTATGTCGAGCTTCAGATCGACGTCCGGGGTCCACCCGCGCGCGGCCAGCATGCGATACAGCAGCTCCGTATCGCGGACGTGCCGAGCACCTTCACCGGTGCCGATATCGAGCCAGAGCCGTGGCGGTGGTGCTAAATTGGCAGCCGAAACAAAAGGCAGAATCGACCGGTGATCCCACCAGATCGAAGGCGAAATCACCGCCAGCTTGCCGAACGTGTCCGGGTGCATCAGCCCCAGATAAAGGCTGATCAACCCGCCCAGCGACGAACCACCCAGGCCGGTGTTTGCTCGCGTCGGCAGCGTCCGGTAGGTCTTGTCGATGAACGGTTTCAGTTCCCGCGTCAGCAGCAAACCGTAGTCCGGCCCGTCCCCCCCGCCCATGCGGAAGCTGCGCGTGGGTGTGTACTCCGCCATGCGCCGGAAGCCGGTATTGGCGACCCCCACCAGGATCATCTCTTCCGCCCTGCCCTCGCTGGCGAGACGGTCTGCGGTTTCACCCGCCCGCCAGGTGCGCCCGGTAACATAGCTGCTGCGAGGATCGAACAGGTTCTGCCCGTCGTGAAGATACAGGACCGGGTAGCGCTTTTCGGGGGTCTCCGCGTACGAAGGCGGAAGGTACACGGAGATCGTCCGGTCATCCGGCAGAATGGCTGAATGCAGGTTGAAGAGTTCCAGGCGCGGAATGGGATCGGGCGTCGCGGGAAGGGGCTCAATGCGGGTAGCCGGCGGCAGCGAACGCGGACGAAGCAGGTTGGCGACGCGGGGCAGACGGGCTGTAGTCAGGATCTTCAATCGGGTGCTGGGCTCCGGGGTTGCGTTACAGTTAAGCAAAAGCCCTATAAAAGACTAGCAGAGGCGGTGCAATGCACAGGGAATATCACAAGTGGTTTTCGCCGCGGCTCGGGCGCGACATGGAACTCAAGATCATCGGCCACGGCGGCGTGCCGGTCATGGTTTTCCCTACATCCGGCGGAAACTTTTACGAGTTTGAAGACCGCAAGATGCCGGAGTGCGTCCAGGGCCGCGTCGATGGTGGACACGTGCAGTTCTTCTGCGTCGATTCCGTCGATATGGAGAGCTGGTATAACCGCGACGTCGGCCCACGCTGGCGAATCGCGCGCCACGTGCAGTACGAGGACTACCTGATTCATGAGGTCGTTCCGCTGATGAAGCAGAAGAACTGGAGCCCGCAGCTGATCTCGCTGGGTTGCAGCTTTGGCGGATACCACGCGGTCAATATCGCGCTCAAGCACCCGGATGTTTTCTCGGGCTTCCTGTCGATGTCGGGTGCGTATGACCTCGTCGGCGGCATGCTGCGCGGCTACCATGATGACGATGTCTACCTGAACATGCCCACCCAGTATCTGGCCAACCTGTCTGACCCCTGGTTCTTCGACCAGTACCGCCACAACAAGCGCTACGTCCTGGCCACAGGCACGCACGATCAATGCTGGGCCGATAATGAAGCGCTGGCGCGCGTAATGCGCCGCAAGGACATCCCCGTGCAGCTTGACGTCTGGGGCGACAATACCGGCCACGACTGGCCCTACTGGCAACGCATGATGCAGACCTACTTGTAGCCTCGGTCGTTTTGTCATCCGGCTAACCGAGAGCAGTTTTGTAACATCTACGTAACTCTGGGAGATGCACCAATGAAGAAAATCGGCATCCTGTTTGGCATGGAAAACACCTTCCCGGGCGCGCTTGTGGAGCGCATCAACTCCTACAAGCTGGACGGCATTTCAGCCGAGTTCGTCACCGTCGGCGCTGTGGAAATGAACAAGCCGTGCGGGTACGCCGTCATCGTCGACCGCATTTCGCACGACATGCCGTTCTACCGCAGCTACCTGAAGAACGCCGCGCTGACCGGCACAAAGGTCATCAACAACCCCTTCTGGTGGTCCGCCGACGACAAGTTTTTCAACTACGCGCTGGCCGACAAGCTCGGCGTAGCGGTCCCCAAAACCGTCATCCTGCCGCACAAAATGGTTCCGCCGGATATCAATGAGATGTCCGTCCGCAACCTGGAATTCCCGCTCAACTGGCAGAAGGCCTTCGACTACGTCGGCTTCCCGGCCTTCCTGAAGCCGCACGATGGCGGCGGCTGGCGCGACGTCTTCCACGTCCACAATCCGGAAGAGCTCTACCGCGCCTATGATCAGAGCCGCGATCTTTGCATGACGCTGCAGGCCGCGGTCAAGTTCAAAGAGTACTTCCGCTGCTACGTCGTCGGGCAGGAGAAGGTCAAGATCATGCCGTACGACCCTTCGCAGCCGCACCACGCACGCTACGTCATGGACCCGCCCGCGTACGATCCGGCGCTCCTCGCCCGTGTTGAAAAGGACGCGCTCACGTTATGCAAGGCGCTCGGCTATGACCTGAACACGGTTGAATTCGCTGTAGAGGATGGCATACCTTACGCCATCGACTTCATGAACCCGGCCCCGGACGCCGACTATCATTCCATCGGTGCGGAAAACTTCGAGTGGATCGTCGACGCCGTCGCGAAGCTCGCCGTCAAGAAGGCCAACGAGTACACCGGCGAGCCGATGGGCGGTCTCAACTGGTCGTCCTTTCTTACCGCTGGTGCAGGTGCAAAGCCTGCGCCAGCCATAAAGAGGGCCGCTAAAAAAGTCGCTACAAAGAAGAGCTAGTCACCCCGGGCTGCAGTTTCCTCCGCTGCGGCTCGAACGCCGTTATCATCTCTGCCTACCCCAGTCGTCCGGAGGTCCAGCATGCGCCCCAGTTTCACCCTAGGCATTGAAGAGGAATACCAGACCGTCGACCCAGAAACCCGCGACCTCCGCTCGCACATCGCCACGGAAATGCTATCCAAAGGCAAGCTGCAGCTCGAAGAGCGCGTCAAGGCCGAGATGCATCAGTCCATCATCGAGGTCGGCACGCGCATCTGCGAAAACATCCAGGAAGCCCAGGAAGACATCTTCGACCTGCGCCGCAACATGATTCGCCTGGCTGAGGAAAATGGCCTGATGCTTGTCGCCGGCGCCACGCATCCCTTCGCTGATTGGCGCACGCAGGAAATCTATCCTGACCCCCGCTACGACAAAGTCGTCGAGGACCTGCAACTCGTCGCGCGCTCCAACCTCATCTTCGGCCTGCACGTCCACGTCGGGATTGAGGACAAGGAAGCCGGTATTCGCATCATGAATTCGCTGCGCTATTTCATCCCGCACATCCTCGCGCTGTCGACGAATTCTCCCTTCTGGCTCGGCATGGAAACCGGCTATAAATCCTACCGGGCCAAAGTTTTCGAGAACTTCCCCCGCACCGGCATCCCCGATAGCTTCAACAGCTACTCTGAATTCGAAAGCTACGTCGATCTGCTGATCAAGACCAACTGCATCGACAACGCAAAGAAAATCTGGTGGGACATCCGCCCGCACCCCTTCTTCGACACCATCGAGGTCCGCGCCTGCGACATCCCCATGCGCGGCCAGGAAACCGTCGCCATCGCCGCGCTCATCCAGGCCACGGCCTGCAAGCTCTGGAAGCTGCACGAGGCCAACATCGACTGGCGCCAGTACTCGCGCCCGCTGCTGATGGAGAATAAATTTCGCGCCGTCCGCTACGGTCTTGACGGCCTGATGCTCGATTTCGGCAAGCAGAAAGAAGTCCGCGCCCGCGACCTGATCCGTGAGTACATCGTCTGGGTTGACGACGTGCTCGACGAGCTAGGCAGCCGCAAGGAAATCGAATATATCCACACCATGCTTGAAAACGGCAGCGGTGCCGATAGACAGCTTGCGGTCTTCCGCGAAACCGGAAGCCTGCGCGCCGTCGTTGACTACATGGCGGAGGAAACCAAAGCCGGCCTCTATTAGTACGGTCGCTGGTGCCCAACCAAACGCATTGTCATCACCTCCTTGTTTGTCATCCCCGAAGTGGATCTGCTTTCGCTTTGCATCGCCAAACCCGTTATCCTGAAAGGATGCAGATGACCGAAGCCGCCATGCAGGCTCCAGCGCAGGCCCCGCCCACCGACCTCTTGAACGTCCCGTTCCCGCCTGAGTTTTCAGAAGGCGCGCACAACGCCGTCACCACCTGCCTCAAGGTTCAGCGCACGGAAAAAGTCACGCTCATCACGGACCGCAGCTGCATCGCCATCGCCGCGTCGCTTGCGCTCGAACTTGAGTCCACCGGCTGCACGTGGAACTCGTTTGTCCTGGAAGAAAACGCCCCGCGCCCGCTCGACGGCATGCCGCAAGCCGTGCTCAACGACATGGAATCGTCCCAGGTCTCGATCTTCGCCGTAGAAGTCCAGCAGAACGAGCTCCGCTCCCGCATGCAGATGACCGACGTCGTCAACCGCCGCCGCATGCGCCACGCCCACATGGTCAATATCACCGCGGACGTCATGACCCAGGGCATGCGCGCCGACTTCGATGAAGTCGACAAGCTCTCGCAAGTTGTCCTCGACAAGGTCCGCAAAGCCACCTACGTCCGCGCCACCACGCCCGCCGGCACGGACATCCACGCACAGATGTCGCCCGACTACAAGTGGTTCAAAACCAGCGGCATCATCTCCACGGAAAAGTGGGGCAACCTGCCCGGTGGCGAGTGCTTCACCGCGCCCGGCGAGGTCAACGGCGTCTTCGTCGTGGACGGCGTTGTTGGCGACTTCCTCTGCAAGGAGTACGGCCTCCTGATCGACCAGCCGCTCACCATCCACATTGAAGGCAACCGCATCACCAAGGCCACCAGCCCCAACAAGAAGCTCGAGCAGGACTTCTGGCGCTACACCCACACGGACGAAAACTCCGACCGCGTCGGCGAGTTCGCCATCGGCACCAACATCGGGGTAGAGCGCGTCATCGGCAATATACTGCAGGACGAGAAGTTCCCCGGAATCCACATCGCTTTCGGCGACCCCTACGGCGCCCACACCGGCGCCAAATGGAAGTCCAGCACCCACATCGACGTCGTAGGCCTGCGCTTCAGCATCTGGCTCGGCAACGCCCAGGGTGAAGAGCAGATCATGCGCGATGGCGACTTCCTTATCCACGGCTAGCTAAGCACCGCCCTCAGGGCCAACGGCCCGTCTTATACAAGCCTCGGGCACCGTCCCAGGTCTTGGTCCCGCGCTTCAATCAAGCGCTGCAGGCGCGACTTATAAAGGCGGCCCATGCTCCAACCCTTCCGCAACATCTTCAACAACACCCAATTCTCAGAAGCCCGTCACGCTGAGCTCCTCCGCGAGCTCGACGCCCAGACCCGCACCCACATCGAATTCCAGATCTCGGAAACCCCCACCTTCTTCCCCCGCGCCCTCCTCGAACAGATGTGCGAAGCAGGCCGCGAGCTCACCCACCAGCTCATTGACTCACCCGAATACATGCGTCTCTCGGACGCGGCCATCCCGGAAAAATACCGCGTCCCCAACGACAATCCCCGCCCCAACTTCATGACGGTGGACTTCGGCCTGGTTCGCAACGCCGCCGGAGAGCTCGAGCCCAAGCTCGTCGAACTTCAGGCCTTCCCCTCGATCTTCGGCTACCAGGACGTGCTCTGCAACGAGTACCGCCGCCTCTACAATCTGGACCCCTCACTCGACTTCCGCTTTTCCGGCCTGACCTCAGAGTCCTACTGGGACCTCCTGCGCCGCACCATCGTCGGCGACTTCGACCCTGAGAACGTAGTCCTCGCGGAAGTCGACCCGGCCTCCCAAAAAACTCTCCCTGACTTCAACGTCTATGAAGACCGCCTGGGCATCGCCACCGTCGATATAACCAGGCTCATCAAGCGCGGCCGCAAGCTCCACTATCTGCGCGACGGCCGCGAAGTCCCCATCCACCGCATCTTCAATCGAGCCATCGTGGATGAGTTGGAGCGCAAACAGATCACTCCCGCCTGGGACTATCGGGAGGAGCTGGAGGTCGAGTGGGCTGGTCATCCCAACTGGTACTTTCGTATCAGCAAATTTTCCCTGCCATTCTTGAACCACAAGACTGTTCCTGGATGCGTCTTTCTGGATGAATGGTTCGCAGGAAAGCGCAATGGCTTGCCGGTAGATCGCAGTTCCATTCTGCTCAAGCCTCTATATTCTTTTGCCGGGAAGGGAATCCACTTTTGTCCAACCGACGTAGAACTGGAAGAAATCTCAAAAAACCAGCGTCACCTTTATCTACTGCAGGAAAGAATGATGTTTGAGCCTATCATTCAGACGCCGCACGGCATGACTCAGGCGGAGATACGCATCATGTATGTTTGGCCGGAAGACACTTCAGAAATGATTCCGGTGATTAGCCTCGTACGTCTTGGCCGCGGCCTGATGATGGGTGTAGATCACAATCGAAACCAACAGTGGGTCGGCGGCTCTGCTGCATTTTTCCCTTCAACACCGTAGCGCAACTTTCGTTCCAAGACCGACGAATGGTTACTAAAGGAATCCCCGACGGCAGCTTTGTAGGGGTACTATGGTGTTATTCGCAGGAGGCTCAGCATGACCACAAAGTCGTTCCCCGACGCAACCGACCAGGTCCGCACAGCAGTGCGTTTCCCCATGAAGCTTGCGCTGACGCTGAAAACCTCGCAAGGCAATGTGGACGCAGTTACTGAAAACATATCCGCCAACGGAATCCTCTTTACCGGCTTTCGCCTGCCGAAGGTCGATTCCCAAATTGAATTCACCATCCGCATGCCGGCTGGCGTAATGGGAACTTTAGAAGACGTATCAATTGATTGCATTGGTAGAGTGGTCAGGCACCAGGTCCATGGCGAAGAGGTCCAGGCAGCCGCGATCATTGATGAATACACCTTGAGGGCTTAAACCGCGATGGCTGTAGTGGATTTCGAAACGAACGAGCAACTGGATATAGAGGACGATCAGGACTCGGGGCCAAAGGTACGCGTTATCCTTGCCGACTCCCAGGCGATCTATCGCGTGGGCATGCGCAAGGTCTTCGCGCTTGAGGACGACATCCGTGTCGTCGCACAGGCGGAGACGCTGGCCAACCTGTACGCAGCTTTGCACCGCTTTCCAACCGATGTAGTTGTGCTGGAAGGCTCGCTGCTCACCGGCACCATCGATGCGATCCCGGAGCTGGTCCGGCGCAACCCGGAAGCCAAACTCATCGTGCAGGTGTCTGAAAGCGACGAGACCAACACAGTTGAGCTCTACCGGCGCGGCGTCCGTGGTGTGGTTCCGAGGTCCATCTCACCCGACCTGTTGATCAAGTGCGTGCGCAAGATTGCCGCGGGCGAAACCTGGATCGATAACCAGTCGATCTCGTGGGTCATCGAGGCGTATCGCTCGCAGGCCACCACGCTGACCAATCCGCGCACCCAGCCGAAGCTTTCAAAAAAGGAGCTGGCGATCATTTCCTGCATCACGCGCGGCATGCGCAACAAGGAAATCGCTTATCAGATCGGCACCACGGAGCAGGTCATCAAGAATTACCTGCGCAAGGTGTACGACAAGCTCGGCGTAAGCGACCGCCTGGAACTGGCGCTTTATTGCCTGCACCATCAGCTGCTGAAAAAGTACAACCAGGAAGAAGAAGCGATCCCCGCAGAACCGGTCCGCGCCAAAGCATAGCTTTACCAGAGCAGGTAAAAAGCCCTCCCCAGGCCCGTACCACAAGTCTTACCCGCCCAGATCGACCAGTTGGACTTCCTCCAACGCGCGCCCCAAAAACGCCGATCCCAGACGACCAAACTTTTCAATCGAATCTGTAGCGAAAAAAGTGGTCGTCGGCTCCCCATGTGCGCTGGCCGGGAGCAGCGTGGCCGCTGCCCGCGCCGTGGCCGTGGCGGAATCCACAATCGTCATAGGCCTTCCGAGCTCGGCAAGCGTGCGCTCAATCATTGATCGCAGCAGGGGGTAGTGCGTGCATCCCAACACCAGTGTGGTCGCGTCTGGGGCCTCCGCAAGCGCTTCCTGCAGGTAGATCGTCAGCACCTGCGCGGTGACGGTATGGTCGATCCAGCCCTCTTCCACCAGCGGTACCAGCAGCGGACAGGCCTTCTCATACGCTTGCAGGCCCAGGGACGCGCACGCGCGCTTGTAAGCACCGGACCGCACGGTTGCCGGAGTTGCCAGCACCAGCACATTACCACCAACGGCAGCCGCGGCTCTGGTCCCGGGATCGATAACGCCCACGACAGGGATCGGTAGCGCTGCCTTCAGCTCGTCGAGCGCTAACGCCGTGGCCGTGTTACAGGCCACCACCAGCATCTCAGCGCCCTGCTCGAGCAGGAAAGCGGCGCTTGAGAGCGCGTAACGGGCGATCGTTTGCTGCGATTTTTCACCATAGGGCAGCCGCGCCGTGTCGCCCAGGTACAGGTAGCGAGCGCCCGGAATCAGCGGCAGCAGCGCACGCAACACCGTCAGGCCGCCAAAGCCGGAATCGAACACGGCGATGCAAGGCCCCTGCGCGTCAGGCGCCACTAGATTTGGTTTCCGTCGGGAGAGAGTACGTGAATCCGCATGGTTGGGTCGTTGACGCTGTACGGCCGCGTCAGGTCGGCGTGGCCGGCGAGCGTGTCGCGCGTGGCGCCCTCCACCGTGAAGCGGACCTGCTCAATCTGCGAAAAATTCGAATGCAGCGTGGCGACAATCGCACGCAGCGTCAGGTCTTCCGTTTCGATCCCGGAGGGGTGCGCGTCCGCAAACGCTTTCGTCAGGTTCACGACTGCGAGTTGCGAGCCATTCAGGTGGTAGCGACCGTACGGCGTCACCGGCTGCGCGTCGGGCAGATCGGCGGAGTTGCCGGGTGCGGTCTTGTACTGGAGCGGCAGAGGAACGAAGAAAACGTCAGTAACGGCGGGCCCTTGCGGTACCGGATGTGTCGAATTGGGGCGCGCGAAGTCGGTCAGAAGCCGGTCCAGCATTACGCGAGCGCGCAGTGGAGGCGGGTCCGGAAGCGCAATCGAGATTTGATCGAGCGTAATGGTACCATCGGCATCGTTGGCGAGCGCGATGGAAATTTGCTCGTTCGGCGTGTCGGTGGGCGCGGAGATCGGGCTCTGATCGCGCATGGCCTTGATGCGCTCGCGATCGCGCACGCAGCCGCGCAGCAGCAGCAGAAGCATCAGGAAGATTGCGCCGACCAGGCACCAATAAGCAATGCGTTGATAGCGGGGAATCATCGCTTTGCTCCCGTGGGTGGAACAGTTGCGGGCACGTCCGGCGCGGGTCGCACGATGGGCGCTGGCCTGGTTTTTGGCGGTGGCGGGCTGTCGACGAGCGGCTCCTCGTCAGGGATTTTGACGGGTGGCGGAACCGGCTTTGGCTTCGGCTTCGGTGCCGGCTTGGCGGGATCTGCAGTAGCCGGCGTCGGTGTGGAGTTTGCCTGCGCGGCCGCGGCTGCGGAGCTGATGGAGATCACGTGACCGCGCCAGAAGACCAGCGCCTGTGCCACTGCGTCCGCGACGCGTGCCTGGTAAGCGGGGTCCGACGCGGGCGTGGGCGTGTCTCCGGGCAACGGGGAAAGCTCCAGCGCGACGACCGGGCAGGTAAGCGAATCAATCGGCTTGACGCTCGCCTGGCTGACGACGAGCGGGACTCGGATGCCGTTGATGGCTGCAGCGAGATCACCTGAAAGCCGCATGGATTGCGGCAACACGGACGCCTGGGCGCTGTCCCAGGGCTGAATTTCTTTGGGCTCGTCCGGCGTGAGCGAGGGGTGGTTAGGCGTGAGCGCGGACGTGTAAAGATGCACGCCATGGCCACCGTTTGAGGCATGCAGCAGCAGGCAGGCGACAGCGCGGCTGCGATTCGCAAGCTCGACTCGGGTGTCAGAAGCCACCTCGTCGGACGAGGCGTTGTGGGTCAGCACAACGGTGAAACCCTTGGCCTCAAGCCGCGGCTTGAGTAGCGCGGCGAGTGCGACGGTCGCGTCTTTTTCGAGCGAGTTTTCACCGAGAGTGGCGCCGTTATCGGTTCCGCCATGCGCTGCGTCGAGCACGATCAGGTTGGTGTTGTAGGCGGGTGCTTCGGACTTTTTGGACTTTGCCTTCGCCTTGGGTGCTGGCGAGGTCGCTGGCGGGGTCGCTGTCTGGGCTGCGGCTGCGAGGGTGGCGAGCAGGAGCAGGGCGCGAGTTGGTCTGAAGAAGGTCAAGGGGTCCGAAAGTGATTGTAGCTTTAGTGCCAGGGCTTGGCGCAGAGAAGACTGATAAAAGCGCATTGGGACGTAGATTGTCTGAACAGAGGCGAAAAGCAGATCCCCTGCGGGGAGACAACCGAATGGTGGCGTTGGCTTGGTTGTCATCCCCGGAGGGGATCTGCTTCTGTTTTGCTAGTCGAGGGCGTAGATGGCCAGGCCGCTGAGGAGCTTGGGGTAGAAGTCGGTGGACTTCTGGGGCATGACGTCGCCTGAGAGGGAGATGTCTTTTAGCTGCTGGAGAGTAACGGGCTTGATCAGGAAGGCGACATCGGCCTTGCCTTCGGCGACCTGTGCGACGGCTTCTTCAGCGCTGCGGATGTAGCGGATGTTCTCGGTGTTGGCGATAGATTCGTGCGATAGCTGCAGGACGTCTTCCAGCAGGATGCGGTGGAGCTGGACCACATCGAGAGACGCCTGGCGGGCGGTGATTTCCGGGTGCAGCTCTTTCAGGCGCGCGCTAATTGCTTCCGGCTTTGCGGTGAGCAGGTGGTTGCCGTCGCGGGTTGCGGCGACGAGGGCTACTCCCTGAATTTCTGCGGGGACGCTTGCGGAGTCCTGGCGGGTGATCTCGAAGTAGGGTTCAGCGGCGGTGAGGAAGGTGCCTGTCGAAAAGTCTTTCAGGCCGAAAACTACGCGGTGAGTGGGCAGGATGGTGATTCCGGGGGCGTCCATGTTGACGAAGGTCATCATCATGGCGGCTTCCGGGAAGGCTGGCTTGGGGAGGAGCGCGTGGGGCTCGTCGGCGCGGTTGGAGGGGGATTCACTGGGGTCTGTGCCGCTTCCATCCCACCTCTCAGAATCGAGAGGTGGGGCACCCGGATTCAACTGTTCCTGGCGCTCCTTCATGTAGGTGACGCTGGTTTCGTAGCGGTGGTGGCCGTCGGCGATGATGAGCTTTTTGTCGGCCATGGCGGTGACAATGAGGTTGATCAGGTGCGCGTCCGTCAGTCGCCATACGCGGTGGACTACGTTATATTCGTCGGTGATTTCGAGGTCGGCTGGGGCGCCGGTGAAGATCAGTTTTTCAGCCGTGAAGGCGGGGTCGGAGTAGAGCATGTAGATCTGCTCGCAGTAGGCGCGGGTGGCTTTGAAGAGCGCGAGCCGGTCGGATTTGTGCTTGGGAAACGTCTGCTCGTGGCGGTAGACGACCTTTTCTGCGTAGTCGTAGAGCTGGCCGAGCGCGATGAAGCCCTTGCGCTCCTGGATCTGGTCGGTTCCGGGCACCTGGTAGGTTTGCGAGTAGCCGTAGAGGGCGGGCTCGGCTTCCTCGCGCAGGATGGACTTTTTTCGCCAGCTGGTAAGCGACTCGGCAGCGCGGGTGTAGACGTTATGTGCGGGCTCATCGGACGGCTGAAAAGCGTCCGTGTCGCCGGGCTCTTTTTTGCCGAGGATGACGCGGATCAGGTTGTACTTGGAGCGATCGTAATAGGCCTGCTGCATTTCCGGCGTGATTTTGTCGTAGGGCTGGGTGACAACATCCTCCATTTGGACTTTCTGGGTGTCGTAACGAAGGGCGCGGAAGGGATAAATGCGGGCCATGCTGGTGAGTCTCCTTGGGTTTGGTGCTGTACTCCCCCCCTCCCCTGTACGAGGCTAAAGTATTCAAAGGATTAGGGTTAAGTCTGGACCTGCGTGCTCGAACTTTTGGGACGAGAGAAACTCTACCCCCTTTATTAGAATATCAGTGGCGTCAAGGGGCAGGGCTCACTGCGGTAGCTAGTTCAGGGCGTAGGCATCGTAAGGGCCGGCGGATTTTTGCAGATGATAGTGGCTGAAGATGGCGGCGAAGCGGGGGTCCGCAAGAAAGAATTCGAGGAGGTTGTCGTGCCGGTCTTCAAGCACCTGGCAATGGACTTGCGGGTCCTGGCAGCGATTTACGAGGATGAGCTGAGGGTGCCAGCGCTCCAGGTCTTCCACCATGAATTTGCGTTGTACCGCGGCTAGCTGAGGATTGGGCCGGCGGAGGATGGCGGGGAGCATCCAGAGGTGGGGGTAACGCTGGGCGAGGATGAGGTGGTAGGTGTCGGCGGGGGGGACGGTGTCGTCTACGGTGGTGGTGAGGGTGGCGACGGCGGCGCCGGGCGCGAGGCCGGCGTAGAAGCCGGGGTCGGGGGTGGGCTGGGGGGCGAAGTCGGAAAAGCGGACGGTGAGGCAGACTGCGAGCAGGCCGAGGACGGCGGTACCCATCGGCAGCCATGCGGGGGTGGGGACAGGGTAGTACTGGGCGAGGTCGATGAGTTCAATGGCGAACGCGAGGCCGAAGAGGCTGATGGCCGGAAGCTGCTGGTAGTACCAGCCGGTTCCCTGGAGGAGGTAGCCGGCGAAGGCCGCGGTGCCGGCGGCGAGGAGGAGCAGGGTCAGGGGGGAGCGTCTGCGATTGCGTTGGATGAAGTAAAGGGTGATGGCCGCGGCGGCGAGGACGTCGAGCTCTATGGACTGGGTGAGGAGCTGGGGGAGTGAGAGGCTGCCGAAGGCCCAGTAGGTCTGGCGCAGGATGGGGACGACTTCTCTGAGGTAGGTGGGAGCGAGGAGGCGGACGGCCAGATAGTAGGCGGCGCCGAGGCTGAGGAAGATGGCGGTCTGGATAAGGCGCGGGCGCCGGCGAAGGATGGCGACGGTGAGCTCAACTGCGACGGGAACGAGCGCGAGGTGCGGCTTGTAGGCGATGCCGAGGGCGGCGGCAGTGGCAAAGACCGCTCGCCAGGGGTAGGAGATGGGGTTGCCGATGGCGTGGAGCGCGGCTCCCACTATATAAGGCAGGATCAGGAGCGCGAGGAGGTGGTCGCGTTGGCCGAAGTCGCGCGCGGGGACGGCGCCGAAGATGGTGATGAATGCGAAAGCGAGGAAGGCGAGGTTGGTGCGGGTGAGGGTGGGGCGCAATTCGAGCAGGAGGGCGAGTGAAAAGAAAGCGGAGACGGCGGCAAGGAGCAGGACCAGGGCCTTGAAAGTGAAGGCAATAGGGAGGTGGAGGGCGTGGGCGACCGAGTTAGAAAATGCCGCGGACCAGAGGGCGAGGGGTGGGTTGGATTCAAAGTAGAGGGGGCCGTAGGGGTCCAGGTGGTGGGCGTGGCGGAAGGCTGGAACGATCAGGGTGCGGTCTGCGGCGAGCAGGTGCCAGAGCTGGTCATGGCCGAGTTGCGGCCAGAGCGCGAGCAAAATTGCCATGGCGGCGGCCGTGCCGGCAAGCAGAAGGCACACGGCAGTGGCGCGTTGGGGCGCGGATTTTGATGAGGCTGCGATGAGGTCATACCCCGGAAAACTAGACTGTGCCAGGAGGAGGCGGATGGGTGTAAGCTGCGATTGTGATCAGGGCACTTACTTGTGGGGAAGTATCTCATACGCTTTGGCGAGGCGTGAATCTGGTTGCTGTGGTTCGGCGTCCCAGTAAAGACGGTGCGGCTGCAGGCGGGGAGTCAAGAGCTTTGTGGGTTGAGGGTTGGTAGACGGGATGAGGAAGTCTGGGCTTTGGGTTGTTGCGGTGCTGCTGATGCTGGTGGGTGCAGGGGGGCTGCGCGCGCAGGAAAATCCGCTGGACCAGGTGGTGACCCCGACGCGGCCGGTGACCAAGACGCCTGAGGTGGTGACGCCTGAAGAGGCCAGGACCAAGACGCCGCGCATCCGCGTGGAAGCCAATCTGGTGCTGGTGCCGATGACGGTGACGGACCCGCTGAACCGGCTGGTTACGGGGCTCGAGAAGACGAATTTTGAAGTGTATGACAATAATATGGGGCAGCAGATCAAGACGTTTTCTACCGAGGATGCGCCGGTAACGATCGGGATTGTGTTTGATCTGAGTGGCTCCATGCAGAGCAAGTTTGTGCGTGCGCGCAAGGCGCTGACTGAATTTCTGCGGACCAGCAACCCGGCGGATGAGTTTTTTGTAGTGGCGTTCAACGATAAGCCGGCCGTGATCGTGGACTACACGTCTGATGTGGACGACGTGGAGGCGCGCATGGTGATGCTGAAGCCGGAGAACAGGACGGCGCTGATCGACGCGGTGTACCTGGGGATCAACAAGCTGAAGCAGGCCAAGTATGAGCGGAAGGCGCTGTTGATTGTAAGTGACGGCGGCGACAACCGGAGCCGGTACAGCGAGAACGAACTGCGGCGCGTGGTGCGGGAAAGCGACGTGCAGATTTACTCGATTGGAATTTTTGATTCCTACGCGCCTACCGAGGAAGAAGTGCTGGGGCCGATGCTGCTGACGGACATTTGCGAGCTGACGGGCGGCAAGATGTTCAAGGTGACAAACGCGGAGGATATGAGCGATATCGCGACGCGGATCAGCCAGGAGTTGAGGAATGAGTACGTGGTGGGGTATCGGCCGAGCGATATGAAAAAGGATGGGAATTGGCGTAAATTGAAGGTTCGACTGTTGCAGCCGGCGGGACTTCCACCGCTGACAGTACACTTTCGGCAGGGGTACTATGCGCCTTCGCAGTAGAGCTTTGTTGTTGGGACTAGGGTTGATGCTGGGCGCGTCTGGGTACGCGCAACGTACGCCGCTGCCGCTGAATGTGGACCGAGACCCGATGCCTTCGCCGGACCCGGATCCGGTGGTGGGGGTGGCGCCGGTGACGGGCGGGAAGACGACCAGCGATGTGGCCAAGGGCGCGAACGGGCGGTATACGCTTTCGTCCGATGCGTATGAGGTTCGGCTGAATGCGAGTGTGCTGGATGGCAATGGGCGGAACATTCAGACGCTGAGCAAGGACTCCTTCCATGTGTATGAGGATGGGGTGCCGCAGACGATTGTGAGCTTTCGGCATGAGGATCTGCCGGTCTCGATTGGGCTGCTGATCGATAACTCTGGCAGCATGTATGACAAGCTGCAAGGCGTGGAGAAGGCGGCGATCGATCTGGTCAAGCTTTCCAACCCGAAGGACGAAGAGTTTCTGGTGGACTTTGCGAATGAATCGATGCTGGACCAGGAGTTTACGAGCTCGATTGACAAGCTGCAGCAGGGATTGAGCTACATTGAGCCGAAGGGTGGGACGGCGGCTTATGACGCTCTGGTGGCCAGCGCCGACTACCTGACCAAGAATGCGAAGAACACGAAGCAGGTGCTGATCATCATTACGGATGGTGAGGACAATACTTCGAGCGCGACGCTGGAGCAGATGATTCGGCGGATTCAGGACCTGGACGGGCCCACGATTTACTGCATTGGGCTGCTGTTTGGGGCGGATATCGATAAGCGCGAACGCAACCACGCGCGTAAGGTGCTGGAGACGATTGCGCAGCAGACCGGTGGGGCGGCTTACTTTCCGAAGAACGTTGGGGAAGTGGATGCGATCGCTACGGAAGTGGCGGCTGATATTCGGTCGCAGTACTCGATTTCTTATCGGAGCACGAATCCGCCGACGAAGGGTGGGTATCGGCAGGTGCATGTGGAGGCTAAGGAGAAGGGATTTGGAAGGCTGGATGTGCGGACGCGGAGTGGGTATTATCCGCGGACCGGAGCGGCAGCTGCGGCGGCGGGGACGAAGTAGTAGGGCTCGACGTTTTACGTCCCGCTCATCGCAAAAGGCGCGATGGATGTGGCATCTGCGGTTGCGGCTGGGTTTGAGACCATAGGGTTTCTTCGCTGCGCTACGAAACGACAACAAAAATGCTTAGGCAAGTCCGGGAGGCGGGCTGGGCTACTTGCGTTCGCCTATGTGGAGCTTGAGGGTTTCGCCGGGTTTGGCGTAGACGCGGAAGGTGGCCATGTGGTCAACGACTTCGGTGGGCTGGGGTATGGAGTCGATGACCCAGCCATCGGGGAGGGAGACCTCGAGGACGAAGGCTACGCGGGCGTCGGATGGGTTGAAGAGGAGGTAGTTGCGCTCGTGGATCTGGACCTTGGTGCGGTTGACGATGCCGTTTGAGACGGACTCTTCCCAGTGGCTGGAGTGGTTGTCGCTCTTGATGTGGCAGAGGCCGGAGCCATCGTGAAAGCCGGGTTTGGAGTAGGCGGCGTTGGGGCCGGGGCGGTCCTGGGTGTAGACGCGGCAGCGCTCGTCGACGATGATTTCTGCGGGGCCGGACTCTTGCGCGAGAAGGAGTGCGAGGAGTGGGAGCATGGGATTTGTGGATAAGGGTAGCACGGGGTGGCGGGTTGGAACCCAGGTCTCAGAAGCGAGACCTGAAGCACCCGGGGTTAGGGGCTGGGGGAGGAGGGCGGTCGATTCCTGCTGGAATCGATAACCCACCCTATCGGTGAGGCTGAAAGGATGGGGCACCCGGGGGCATGGCTGATGAGATTGGTGGCTGAACGGGGGAGATGTAGGTCCTTCAACTGCGTCCGCCGATAGTGCCGGTGGACTTCGCGCATGATGACAACATTTGTTCCGAGTAAGTGGGATAGGGGCTAGGTGTTTTCGTCGATCTGGATGGCGTTCAGTTTGGTGGTGAAGTCCTGGTCGGCGGCTATGCGTTTCAGGCGGAGGTCTGCGATTTCTTTGGTGAGGGCTGCCAGGCGGTCTTCCTGGGTGTTTAGTTCAGCGGTGTAGCGGGTCAGGAGGGTGCGCTCTTCTGGCGAGCCTTTGAGGGCCTTCATGTTTTCGCGCAGGCGGTTCTGGTCCTGGGTGATGGTGTTGGTTTCGGCCTGGCGGTCGGCGATTTGCTTGTCCAAAGCCAGGACGGCGTGGTGGGCGTCGAAGACGGGTTGGAGCTGGGCCATGGCGGCGGGGCTGGCCTTGGCGTTGCGCAGGATGAGGACTAGCTGGTTTTCGTCGCGGTCGACGAGGCGGAAGGATTCATAGCCTACCTTGCGCTGGCCTACGTGCAAGTTGACGTTGATGTTTGGGGCGGCTTCCACCTTGAAGCGGTAGACGGTGGGGGTGGTTTCGTCGGGTTTGGGGGTTGAATCGAGCGCGTAGCCGGGGAGGACGGGGGTCTCGACGAGGACGGTGCGGGTGTCGGGTGCGGCGTTGCGGATGGTGTAGCTGCGCTCCTCAACGTAGGTGAGGCGCTGGGTGAGGACGCCTTTGTTGATGGCGATGTGGAAGACAGTGTGGGAGTTGGAGTCGCGGCCGGGGGTTACGCGGACGGCCTGGTCGGCGGCGTAGGAGAGGAGGCGGCGCTCGCCCGGGTGGATGGGGTCGAGGAGGCCTTCGCCGCCGAAGTTGCCGTTTTCTACGATGGAGAAGGAGCCTCGGTCGAGGGTTAGGTTGGAGTTGTTGGTGAGCCAGAGGGCTCGCAGGGCTTGCGGCTGCTGGATGGACCACAACGTGACGCGCTCGATGGGGAGCCTGGTCTGGAGGATGGGGACGAGGGCGGACTCATTTTTGCGGATGGTGATGGGGTCGGTGAGGGAGTACTGGAAGTAATCGTCGAAGGCGGCGGTGGTGGTTTGGGGGGTGAGGGAGGTGGTGGCGGCGTCGGCGTAGTCGATGGGGGCAGGGGGTGGGGGTACCATGCCGTTGATGTTGATTGCGCCTCCCAGCGCTTCGCCTGGGGCGTATGCTTTGACGCGGCCGCCGATTACACCGCCTGCGACGCCACCTGCCAAGCCATGAACCGCGTTGGAACGAGCTTTGGCGGCGACGCTTGGCTGAATCTGGGCAAGCTGTACATTGCGGCTTTCGATCGGCAGTTTGCTGACCTCCTCTGAGTCAATCACAACGCCGGACTCAAAGGTTTGGGGATCCATCTGGGCTTCCTGGGGGAGCGGGACTTCTACGCGGCGGGTGTAATAGGGGGTGGAGAGGGGCTGGATGAAGCTTTGCGGGGCGCCGGCGATGAGGTCCATGTGGACGTTGATCCAGTCGGAGCCGGTGGTGTTGTCGACGACGGACCAGCCCTGCAGGGTGGCGTTGGCTGCTTTGCTGTCTGTGAAGAGGATGCGGTAGGTGGACTTCCAGACGGGGACTTCTGAGATGTAGCTGACGCGGAGTTCGCGGGGACCGGTGCCGCGGTCGGTGAGGGTGAGGTGGCGGAGGCCCTGGTTGCGGGCGTTTGAGATGAGCTCGAGGTAGCGGGTGACGTCGGTGTGGAGGGCAGTGTCGACGAGGGTGACGGAGACGCCCTGGGTGAGCTCGATGGTGCGGACCTGGCCGCCATCGGAGACTACGGTGAGGAAGCGGCGGGCTGATTTGGTGAGGGCGTCCGAGTCGTCTGCGTCGGATTTTTTTACTTCGGGGCGGAGGTCGATGGAGAGCAGGCGGCCGGTGATGCTGACGCCGGCACCCGAGACGGCTACGCGTGCGCCGCGGATGGCGTTGTAGAAGTCGATGTCGGAGGGGTCGTCGGAGAGGCCGAGGGGGAGGGTTTTGAGTTGCTGCTCAAGCGGCGTGGTGGAGTTGTAGCCGGCGCCGGAGATGCGGCCGCCGTTGAGGTCGATGGCGGTGAGGGATTGGAGGACGTCGTTGAGCTGCGCGCTGGTGAAGTCGATGGTGACGGCCTGGTCGTTGGCTACGTGGCCGGTGTGCTCGAAGAAGCCGACGCCGTTTTTGTAGAGGGCTACGCGGGTGATGGGGAGGGACGATGTTGGCTGGATTTGGGTGGCGGGGTGGGGTTTGTGATTTTGGGCTTGCAGGCTTGCGAGGAGGAGCAGGGGGGCTAGGTGGCGGACGCGCATGGGTGGGGCTCCTGTGGGGATTAGACCGACGTTTGGGGTGGAATGTTCCCGGGGGGTTGGAATTGTTTTCTGAGTGGAGAGTTATAAGTCGCGCTTTCAGCGCTTTGGTTTGTGTTTGCTGGTGGACCCAGGGCTTCGACCCAGGCTGGTATAAGTCGGGCTTACAGCCCTTGGTGTGGTGGTGGGGTGGAGGGTTGTGATCCCACTCATTGCGGTGGGACTGCGATGAATGGGGTACCCAGGGTCGGGGCTGGTCGGGCTAAGGGCGAAAAGCAGATCCCCTCCGGGGATGACAAACAAACTTTTGGAGATGACGACCAAACTTCCTGGGGGTGACAACCAAAATTTTGGAGAAACAGACAAATTGCTGGCGGCTTCTGCAGCCGGCTTCATGACGTAGAACGCGGGTCTGGAGGTAACTTGCAAAGAATTGTTTGTATTCGTTATTGTGATGGGGCTATTGGTTTTGCTTATAGGAGATTTGGAAATGCGATTTGGGCTGAATGAAGAGCAGGAAGCGTTGCGGGTTGCGGTGCGGGAGTTTGCGAAGACTGAGATTGCGCCCCATGTTTCAGAGTGGGATGAGGCGGGCACGTTTCCGCACGATGTCGTGAAGCAGATGGGCGAGATGGGGTTGATGGGAATCATCTTTCCGGAAAAGCTGGGCGGCGCGGGCATGGGGTATGTGGAGTATGTGACCGCTGTGGAGGAGCTCTCGCGTGTGGACGGCAGCGTGGGGATCATTGTGGCGTCGCATAACTCTTTGTGCACGAACCACATTATGCTGGCGGGCAATGATGCGCAGCGTGAGAAGTATGTGACCAAGCTGGCGAGCGGCGAGTGGCTGGGCGCCTGGGGTTTGACGGAGCCGGGCTCCGGGTCTGACGCCGGTGGTATGCGGACGACGGCTGTGCGCAAAGGCGATGGCTGGGTGATCAACGGTGGCAAGATCTTCATCACCAACGGCAGCTATGCGCAGTGCGCGGTGGTGCTGGCGAATACGGATAAAGAGAAGGGGACACGTGGGGGGATTTCGGCGTTCATCATTGAGCGCGGGACGCCTGGGTTCAAGAGCGGCAAGAAGGAAAACAAGCTGGGGCTGCGGGCCAGCGATACTGCCGAGCTGATCTTTGAGGATTGCTATGTGCCGGCAGAGAACCTGCTGGGCGTGGAGGGTGACGGGTTCAAGGACTCGATGAAGATCCTGGATGGCGGGCGGATTTCGATTGCCGCGCTGTCGCTTGGGATCGCACGAGGTGCGCTGGATGCGGCGATGAAGTATGCGACGGAGCGTCGGCAATTTGGCAAGGCTATCAGTGAGTTTCAGGCGATTCAGTTCAAGCTGGCTACGATGGCTACCGAGCTCGACGCGGCGTGGTTGTTGACGATGCGTGCGGCGCAGATGAAGGATGCGGGGATGAAGGTGACTCGTGAATCTGCGATGGCGAAGCTGTATGCGAGCGAAGTAGCTTGCAGGATTTGCGATGAGGGAGTGCAGATTCATGGGGGGTATGGGTTCATCAAGGACTACCCGGCTGAAAAGTTTTATCGCGATGTGAAGCTTTGCACGATTGGCGAGGGAACGAGCGAAATACAGCGGATTGTGATCGCTCGGGAGTTGTTGCGGGATTTGTAAGGGCTGCAAGGCGAGCTGCAGATGCTCTTCGGGGATGACAACTAAAACAGGCGATACGAACAGAAAGGGGTGCCCTTTATTTGGGCACCCCATTCTTGTTGATCGCTCGATCAGACTTGCTGGCGGTTGTGGTCTCCTTTGATCGAAGTGCAGCGCTGGGGGGAGATGCAAGTCCTTCGAATGTGCGGCTTGCAAAGTGCGTAAGCCGCTTCGCCCGGGATGACAGTGTTGTTGTTGGTGAGGACTGCGGCTCATTAGCGCAGGAGTGCGAGGATGACGCTTTCCGGCTTGGTGGCCGTGGGCTCGGTGCGCAGGGCGGCTTGCTGGATGCGCTGGGCGCGCTTCATTTCCGGGGTCCTGGGGCACTCGAGGTGGTCTGCGTTACCGGCGTTCCACACCTGGGTGAGGAAGAACTTGTCGCCGATGTGCTGGAAGACGGCTTTGCCTTTTTCGGGCACGTTGTGGTTCTGCTCGCTGAGCACCATGAGCAGCGCGCTGTTCTTTTCGCCTTCCACGGTGAGGATGAAGCTCCTACGGCTGATGGTGTAAGTGCCCGGAGCGAAATGCGCGGAGCCGACTTCAAAGGAGAAGGGAACGTTGATTTTGGAAATGTCCGAGCGCACGCCCTGGGCGTGGGCGGCGGGGATGCCGGCAGCGAGGGTGAGGAGGGCGGCGAAGGCGGAGGCGGCGAGTTTGAGCGAGCGAGTGATCATGGTGGTATCTCCTTATAAGTTGTGGCAGCTTACTGACTGCCTACACTTAGTAAGGCGGGATGGGCGCAGAAAAGGGGCCACCGTAGGTCAATCTTTTTCTGCGACTTCTTTTGGCATGAGTTCGCCGGGCTTGAGCAGGCGGAATAGCCAAACGCGGGCGAGTGCCCAATCGCGCTTGACGGAGCGTGGGGCGACACCGAGGAGCGAGGCGATCTGGTCTACGGAGAGCCCGCCGAAGTAGCGGAGCTCGACGACTTTAGCCTGGCGGGGGTTTTCTTTTTCAAGCTTGAGCAGGGCCTGATCGATCATGGCGACCTCTGCGAGCTTGTCTTCCGAGACGGCGAGATCGTTCTCGAATTCCACGCGTTGCATGTCGCCGCCACGCTGCTCGGCTTTGTGGGCGCGGGCGTAATCGACGAGGACGCGCCGCATGACGTTGGCGGCGACGCCGATGAAGTGCTCGCGCGAGTTCCAGTCCACTTCGGCGTGGGCGAGGCGCATGTAGGCCTCGTTGATAAGGGCGGTGGCCTGGAGGGTGTGGTCGGGGCGCTCGCGGCGCATGTAGGAACGGGCCAGGCGGTGGAGCTCTGCGTAGACGAGCGGGAGGAGGTCGGCGCCGGCGGTTTCGTCGCCGCTGACCATGGCTTTGAGCAGCTGCGTGACTTGTTGTGGGGTCTTTTCCATTTGGATCAGTCGCCTTTCGCTGTACGCTAAGATAGTATCCCGGTGGCTTCCTCCGCTGGGTGGAGTCCGGTATGGCCGAGTACGAACCTTCCGCGGAAGAGTTGTTTGGCGAGGTGCTGGACCTGGGCACGGCAGAGCGGTCTGCGTACCTGCGTAAGGTCGCGCCGCACCAGCCGCAACTGCGCGCTGAAGTAGAGGCGCTGCTGGCGGACTACGCGCAGATGGGCAGCTTTGGGGAGCCGCCAATGCCGGCACCGGAAGAGCCGCGCTATGAGCAGGATCGGCCGGGTACCGTGTCGCAACTGGGCCGTTACGTAATTGAAAAAGCGATTGGCGCGGGAGGGATGGGTGAGGTCTTTCGCGCGCACGATACGAAGCTGAACCGGACGGTTGCGATTAAAGTTTTGCCGCCGGGGCAGACGACGGACGGGCCTGCGGCGCTTCGATTTTTGAATGAGGCAAGGCTGGCTTCGTCGTTGAATCACCCGAATATTGTGGCGCTGTATGACATTGCCAAGCATGACGAAATTGATTTTCTGGTGATGGAGTATGTGGAAGGGCAGACGCTTTGGGACTTGATTCCGGAAGAGGGGATGAAGTTTGAAGAGCTGGTTTCGGTAGGGTCGCAGGTAGCGCTGGCGTTGGGTGCGGCGCATGCGGCGGGGATCGTGCATCGCGATATCAAGCCGGCCAACATCATGATTACGCGGGAGCAGCAGGCAAAGGTGCTGGACTTTGGAGTGGCCAAGGGGAAGGAGCGCTCGGACGACCCGCATCTGACGGGCGCGGGAAATATCATTGGGACGGTGGCGTATATGTCGCCCGAGCAGACGCGTGGAGAGGTGCTGGATTTCCGGTCGGATATATTTTCTTTCGGCTGCGTGATGTACGAGGCGGCAGCCGGGCGCGGACCCTTTTTGCAGCAAAGCGACTACGCGTTGATCCACGAGATCAACACAGCCGAGCCCGAGTTGCTGGGCGTGCTGCGGCCTGATCTGCCGTCTGAAATGGTGCGCCTGGTGATGCATTGCCTGGCGAAGAATCGGAATGACCGGCCGGATTCTGCGATGGAACTGGCGACCGCGCTGAAGTCGCTGGAGTACTCGCGCGAGCCGGCGCCGAGCGTGACTATTCGCGCGCGGAGGCCATCACTGGCAGTGCTGCCGTTCAAGATCCGGGGTGCGGCGTCCGATCAGTTTCTGTCGATCTCGCTGGCGGAGTCGCTGATTCACAGGCTTTCGGCGACTGGGGAGATGGTGGTGCGGCCTATTGTCGCCGTACTGAAGTATGCGGAGGCAGAGGCGGATTGGACAAAGCAGGCGCGTGAGCTGAACGTCGACCTGGTGGTGGAAGGCACGATTCAGATTGCGGGTGGCCGGATTCGGGTGATGGTTTGCGCGCACCGCATGAGCGATATGCACACGCTGGCGTCGATCAAGCAGGATGGGGATTCAAGCGACTTGTTTGCGTTGCAGGACAGACTGTCTGATGCGGTCTCTGAGGTGTTTGCGCCGCAGGGTGAGAAGCCAGAAGCGCGGATCCCGCCGACGCGCAACAGCGCCGCTTACGAGTTCTATCTGCGCGCGGTGGACCGGCAGGTGCATGTTGAGAAGTTCGATATGGCTTCTGCGATCGAGATGCTGACGCGGGCGACAGAGCTCGATCCGGGATTTGCGGATGCGTGGGGTCTTCTGGCGCAGGCCTGTACGCAGATGGGCTCGCACCTGGACACGGATCCAAAGTGGTTTGAGATGGCGGAGCGTGCGATTGCGCGGACGCTGGAGCTCGACCCGGTGCAGTGTACGGCGCTGTGTGCGCGCAGCATCATTTTGTGGTCGCCCTCGCGTGGGTTCCAGAACCGGGCGGCGCTGCGTGCGCTGAACGCGGCCCTTCGCATCGATCCTACGCGGGCCACGGCGCGGCATCAGCGCGCGGCTATTTTGTGGCACCTGGGCTTTACCGCTGCATCCGAGAAAGATGCGTTGCAGTTGAAGGTCACCAGTCCGGCTTTGAGTGCGATGCATCTAGCGGCGATCGCGCTGCAGAGTGGACACTCCGAACGGAGCGTGGAGCTCTACGAACGGGCGCTGGAGATTGATCCCAATGGCGTGCTGAACCACTTGATGTCGCCCGTGGCGGTGCTGTATTCCGGGCGCATTGATGCTGCGCGCGTGAGCGTCAGAAATGCGCGGCAGATGTTTCCGCTGGAGTCGTTTGGTGTGGCGATGGAGGCGATCCTGGCGGGTATCGATGGTGAAGCAAGGCGTGCCGAGGCGTTGGCAGACGAGGCCGCGCAAAGTACGCGCAGCATGACGCACACGCACCATACGTGGCATTCCTGTGCGGCGGCTTACGCGCTGGCTAACAAGCCGGAGAAGGCTATGTTCGAGCTGGAACGATGCGCGGCGATGGGTCTACCAAATCACCGGTATTTTCAGTTTGATCCATACCTGAAGTTGCTGCATGGCAGAGCTGATTTTAAGGCGTTGATGAGCAACATCAGGCGAGAGCAGGACTCGATCCGGGAAGAGTTTGCGATCGTTGAGTGAGGGGTTGGTGCGGTCGTTCTCTGAGACGGGACAGGGGCAAGTTAGATGTTGCGGATCTGCACGAGACCCTGACCCGGGACCTAAAGCTCCGGAGTGGTTTTGGGTACGGGGATGTCGAGGCTAAAGCCTCGACCTATCCCAGAAGCGCGTGTGTGAGACGTCAATGAGTGGTGTCGCAGCCGGGTGGGGTGTTGACGGGGTCGCAGCGCAGGACGGCGTTGTTTGGGAGCGAGACGTTGAAGTGGCCTTCCCAGCGAGCGGGTTCGTTGTGGGGGTAGTCGGTGCTTAGGATCTGTGCGCCGGCGGCCATGAAGGAGTCGCGCAGGGTGGTGTCGTTGGTGCGGGCTTCCCTGGTGTCGGAGTCGGTGCGGGCGCGGATGAGATAGCCTAGCCGGACGAGTCTGGTGATCTCTTCTGCGGGGCCGCTGTTGCGCTCGAGGAAGGCGGCGTCGGGCTGGCCGGGCTCGGCGTTGGTGAAGATGACGCGACCGCGCAGGCTGGGGTGGCCCTGCAGGTAGACGGGGCCGACGGGGCGCTGATCCATCAGGAAGACGACCTTGCCGCGGCTGGCGGCAAGCGTAGGCCAATTGCCGGCGAGGATGGCCGCGTTGAGTGTCTCGTACGAGCCGCGGACGTTGTCCGGCGTGATCATGCGGGCGGGCGCGAAGACGGAGCGGATCTCGGCGTCGAGCGCGTCGAAGGTCGCGGAGGTGAAGAGCTCTGGGTCAGTGAGCTTCAGGCCCTTGGGCGAGTCCTGTTTGGTCTCGACGAGGATGAAGACGGGCTCATGGTTAGGGTGCGCGTCGGACCAGTCGCGAACCTGTTTCAGGCAGGCGACGAAGGGCTGGCAGTTGCTGCGGTAGTCGACGTCCTGCACGTGCATGACCTTGAAGCCGGGTTTGAGCATCGCGCCTTCGGGGTCGAAGGAGGCGTCCGGCGGCAGGCCTGCGGCGGCGGCCATGGCGGGGCCGGAAGGGTGCGCAAAGCGACCGCCGGCGGTGTCAGCGTAGACGTCGAGCTCGATCTGGCGGACGCCGCCGTCAAGCTGCACGGGCAGTGGCGGGTGCTGGTAATCGAGACCCTTGTAGGCGTCAGCGTACTTGGCTTGCCAGACCTTTGATTCACTCGGCGCGATGCCTGCGTGGTAGCTGTTATGCGTGCCGATGACCTGGATCTGATTGAGCTTGAGCGGCGTCTGTGCGAGCAGCGGTAAGGGAAGCGCGAGCATAAGAGTGATAGCGAAGGGGCGCAAGGGGACTCCGATTACGAGGTGACGTAGGGCTTGCTGTAGTGGGTGGACCACTGGACGAGGTCCTGGTTCATGAAGCGCCAGGTGCCGTGTGCGGCGTCGACTTCCATGAGCATGTAGGCGTTGGGGTCATAGCGGGTGGACGCCATGACGATGTGCCGCGGGCCGTACTGGGTGCCGTTATCGATCCACCTGTGCTTGTGGCCGGAGACTACGAGCTGGATGGTGTCCTTGTACTTCTGCAGCAGCGGATACAGGCCGAAGTCGGCGAATTCAGTGGGCTCGTCGAGATCGAGCGGGTAGTGGATGAAGACGAAGGTGGGCTTGTGTTGCTGGAGTTGCGCATCAAGCCATTGCAGTTGCTGCTCGCCGAGCGAGCCGCGGCCGGGGTTGAAGTTGGCGGCGTTGACGTCATGCGTGCTGCCTAGAAAGTTGTTCAGGTGGATGAACTTGTAGCCCTTATAGTCGAGTGCGGTGTAGGGTTTGGTCTTGTACTTGGCTTCGAAGAGGCGGTGGCTGAAGTCGCGCGGGATGTGGCGGACGTCGTAGTCGTGATTGCCAAAACCGAGGTGGACGGGGGCGTGGAACTTGTCGGTAATGGTTTTGGCATTATCGACCCGCGTGGTGTGCTGGAAGTAGAAATCGTAGTCGGTGGAGGGATAGTTGTGGAAGTAGTCGCCGATGAGGAAAACGTGCTCGATGGCTGGCTTAAGCGAGTTGATGAGGTCGCGCGCGGCGATCAGGCGCGGCGTGGTGAGCAGGATGCTTTCGTTGTCTTCGACGCCATTTTCGCTGCCTTTGACGTAGTACTCGTCGATGATGTGCGTGTCCGCGATCATGGCGAAGTAGAACGTATGCGCTGACTTTGAAGTCTGCTGCGCCCACAGGCGCTGGGTGAGCAGGGAAGCGAGCGAGGTGCCGGCGAGGGTGCTAAAGTCTCTGCGGTTCATGAGGGATCCTGCGGTGATTGGATGCGAGGTGCGGTGGCCTGCGCCCTACGGGCATGACAACAAAGTTGCCCGTAGGGACTGCTGCTGCGGTGCGTTTAGAACAGGATCTTTGCAGCGAACTGCAGGACGCGCGCGGGGAAGGTTTCCGCTGCGTTTACAGTGCCGAAAGGTGCTCCGGAATTGCTGAGGTTGCTGGTTGCAAGTGCGTAGTTGGTCTGGTTAAGGATGTTGAAGGCTTCGGCGCGGAACTCAAGCTTTACGTTTTCCGGATAGAGCGCAAACTGCTTGTGCAAGCCAATATCCGTGTTGCGGTAAGCGTCAAAACGGACCGTGTTGCGTTGCGCGTTGCCGTAAGGCTGGTTGGCTGTGGGGATGGAAAACGCAGCAGGATTCAACGCAATAAAGGCGCTGTTGCCTGCGATGCGGGTGCGCTGATTTTTCGGCAGCACAGGGTTTACGCCGGGGATCTGGTTGGGTCGCGGAGCCAGGATAGTGCTTACTGCCTGCGCGCCATTGGCGGAGTAGACGACGTTGATGGGCTGGCCGCTGTTGTTGTCGTTGATGGCGGTAAGCTGCCAGCCGCCCAGCACCTCCTCCAGCAGGAAGGGAGCCTGCGCGCCGAAGCGGCGACCGTGGCCGTAGGGCAGATCGTACACGACGGAAAGGACGTTGTTGATGGGCTGGTTGTAGGCGGAGTTGCCACGCTCGCCCAGGCCGCCGTTGGCCAGGTTGATGCGAGAGTTGTCGCCGTTGGGGGTATCGAGATGGCCTGAGGCGTTATCGAAAGCGTGCGACCAGGTGAAGGAGTTCAGGATGTAGAGGCCGCCGCCGAAGCGGTGCTCCAGCTTGACCTGCAGCGCGTTGTAGGAAAGGAAGCCGGCAGGAATGGTTTCTTCAATCGTGGTGAAGGAAGGGATGGGACGGCGCGCCGCGAGCGACAGGCAGCCCGAGGTGATGGTGCCCTGGCAGGTTGCCGTGACGGGGTTGGGTGCGGCCTGGTTGAAGTCGGCCAGCGTCTGCAACTTGACGCCGTGCTCGCCGACATATGAGACCTCGACCGTGGTCTTTGCGATTTCCTGCTGCAGGGTCAGGTGGTAGCTCTGCACGTAGCCGGTGGGTAGATTGGAAGGGATGTAGCGCGCCTGCGTGTTCAGGTTGCGGGCCGTGAGATCGGTTGGCAGGGTGGGCACTGCAACCAGTCCGGTCGGGTAGCCCTGCGACGAGGTGCGGAAGCATGGGGTCGGGTTGGTGGAGTCATATGTGGCCGCGGCCTGCGCTGCGCTGCAAAGGGCAAGGGGAGCGCGGCCGCCCTGCTGCGACGCAAGCGCGAACTGCGGGACCTGGTTGATGTTGGTGTTGACGATGGCCGGCAGGTTATAGACCAGCAGGTTTTCGCCGCCTTCACGGTTGAACTGCTGGAAGTTGATGCCGTAAGCGGCGCGGATGACGGTCTTTGGGTTCGCCGCAAATGCGAGACCGACGCGGGGCGCAAGGTCCTTCTTGGGTGTGTGCACCAGCGCCTGGTTGAAGAGGCTGCCGCCGGTCGCCTGGGTGAGCGAATTGGTGGCCGGATTGAAGTTTGAGAGCAGGTTGTTGGACTCCCACTGCGGGGTCACGAGCTCATAACGCAGGCCCAGGTTGAGTGTGAGCTTGGAGGTGGCGCGGATGTCGTCCTGGAAATAGAAGAAGTGCATGCGCTGGTTCAGGTTGACGACCTGGAAGTTGTTGAGCTGGAAGCTATCGCGCGTGCCGAAGAGGAAGTCTGCGAAGTTGGCGGCTTCCTTGGTGGAGGCGTCCTTGCCGCTGACTGCGCCTGCGCCGGCAAAACTGAAACCGTTGTTGTAGGTGTCCTGCCCGTAGGTTGGGTTGAAGTCGTCGATCACGGTTGCGATGTGCTGATACTCATAGCCGGCCTTGTAGCTGTTGCGGCCCTTGATGAGCGTGTAGTTGACCTTTGGGTTGTAGATGGTGGGGTTCTGAAATTGCGGATTGCTGGTCTGGTTGCCGAATTGCGTGTAGCCGCCAAGGATTTGTGCGTTCAGGCTGCGCACAACGCGCGGATCCGTGGGCAAGCCGGGGATGCCGGCTTCAAGGCTTGGCAGATTGGCGCCGTAAGGACCCTTGCCGCCATCCGTGTGGGTCCAGGCGAAACGTACGTCGAGAATGGAGTTCTGGCTGAACAGATGGGTGACGCCGCCGGCTGCCTGCTTGTTCAGGATCTTGACCTGGCCGTTGCTGTTGCCGCCGGCCGGACCCTGGATGGCGGGGGGAGCGCCGATGAGACCCTGGTGCTCGCTGTAGCGGGCAAACATGGTGGTGCGTCCGCTGAGCGTGTAGTCCAGGCGGCCGTCACCCTTATCGTCCACCAGCGTGTCCGCGGGCAGTGAAGCGTAGTTGTTGGTGAGCGGCGCGCCGGGCACATTGGCCGCCGGAAGCGCCGCGAGAACGCCCTTGGCAAAAGCCGATATCGACGGGTCGCTGAAAGGGATAACGCCATTGGCGTAGGGGGTGTTGTTCAGCGGATTGAGCAGCGCGACGGTGTTGCCGGTTTCCGTGTTGGACGTGGGCTTGCCGTTGGCATCGAGCGGTAAAGCGACGAAGGTATATCCACCGTTGGTCTTTGCCAGGGCGCTGGTGCCTGCCTGGTTTGCGGTGGGGACAGTGGCATAGGTGATGGCGTGCACGATCTGGCGCGTGCCTTCATAGTCGGCGAAGAAGAAGAGCTTGTCGCGGAAGATGGGACCGCCGAAGGTGCCGCCGAACTGGTTACGGATCAGCACCGGCTTCTGCGGATTGCCGGTGAGGGCGTTGGCCGGCGGAGTGAAAGGGCCGATCGCGTTGAAGATCGTGTTGCGGAGATAGTCGTAGGCCTTGCCGTGGAAGTTGTTGGTGCCGCTGCGGATGCTGACGTTGATGACGGCGCCGGCCGCGCGACCATACTCTGCGCTGTAGTTGTCGGTCTCTACCTTGAACTCGGAGATAGCGTCAGGGGAGGGAGGGATGGCCTGGTTGCTGAAGCCTTGGTTTGAGGTGCCGTAGGCGTTGTTGTCAACGCCGTCGAGCAGGAAGTTGTTGAACTCACTGCGCTGCCCGTTGACGTTGAAGGATGCGTCGCGGCTGGCGTTGGTGCCGTTTTCCAGGATGTTGCGGCGCACGCCCGGGACCAATGCGGCGAGATCTGCATAGGCACGTCCGTTGAGCGGCAGATTCTCGACCTCGCGGGTGCCGATGACCTGGCCGCGTTCGCTGGAGTCAGTTTCGAGGAGCTCGGCGGCGGCGTTGACGGTGACGGTTTCATTCGCGGAGCCGGCGCGGAGGTTCAGATCGACGCGCTGGCGGGCGTTGACCTGCACGGTAAAGGGCGCGGTGACGCTGCGGTCGAAGCCGGGGCGCTCGGCACGGACCTCGTACTGACCGATTTTGACGTCGGTGAATTCATAGGCGCCCTGGCCATTGGTGCGCACGGTGACCGTGGCTTTGGTCTCCTCGTTGATGAGCGAAACGCTTGCCCCGGTGACGGATGCACCGGCGGCGTCGCGCACATAGCCCAGAACGGATGCGGTTTCAAACTGAGCGGAGGCGGAAAGCGGCGCGAGCAGAGCGATCGCTGCAAGGGACGGGAGCAACTTCTTCATTGCGAACATTCTCCTGAGGTGCAGGCCGTCAACAGGTTCAAGGGAAGCGAGTCCTGTGAGCGGTTGTCTGGAGCCTAAGGAGACTAGATAGATAGACCGTGAAGAGGCGGTTACAGTTGTGCGAACTGGTGCTGCGACGGCGTTATTTGCTACGCTCCGAAATGATCCTCGCTTATGAATGGTGGAGGCAGAGTGCCGTTTGCGGTGTGTGTTGGTCTGCGGTCTGGGTCTAGCGTCGCAAGGATGCCAAAGCGTAGAGAGCCGATTGCTGATGAGTTTAGCTGGCCTCACTACTGGAGGATCGGCATCTTGGACGCGCTCGAGAACGATAGTGCGGACGACGGCACAAAGGGAAGTCTGATCGGAAAAACATAGGTGATGCTCACCTGGACCAGGCTGCCGGGTGCTTCGTTTCCATCAGGGTAGGTTGTGTTCACGGTCATCGTTCCTCCGCCGAGATTGGGCCAGCCGAGGTTGTTTACGAAGGCGTTGACGTCCGTCGCCGTTGCCTCGCAGGTGGGACTGCTGGAGGTGGGGCAGGTGGAGCCGTGGTAGATCGCGTACCTGGTACCTTCACGTGCGCACTCGGAGATCATGTCTTTGGAATAAAACGCCAGGCATACCTCAATGAAACAGAAGAAGAGTGAGAGCAGGATAGGGAGGCAGACTGCTGTTTCAATGAGCGCGCCACCTTCTGCGTTGGTTCTGATCGAAGGCTTAGCGACGTGGTTGATTGGCAATCTCATTTTTCCACTTCCATCATGGAAAAGCCTGTCAGCGTGTACGTGGCCGGCAGGCCCGGGCAACGGATAGAAGGTATGACCTGCAGTGTGGTCGTGACCTGAATGAACTGGAGTGGGTGGTTGTTGATGCCCGTGCAGCCTGCGGTCGCGTTAGCAAGCGCATTGGTGCCGGTGTACTGCGTGGAGTTTATGCTGGTGGCGCACGTGTAGTAAGTCAGAGGCGTGACGACGAGATTCGTGCCAAAGTCGGCTGCCTCTGTTTGAGCAGAGCTGATAATGCCGGCGCTATCCGCGGCGAAGACCTGGCTCTGCATGCCGTAGAGGGCGCCGGCGTGTGCGGCGTTTTCGATCTCGGCAGAGTCGTACATCAGTGGGGCCACTTCACCCGCGCCGAGCAGAAGAGGTACGCCGAGAAGCCCGACCATCAGCGCGAGCTCGATCAGCGCACTGCCGCTTTCGTCATCCCTGAGATTGATCACTGGACCACCTTCGCCGACCCCGTCGATAGACTGCCCTGGTTTGTTTGTGCAACGGCCTTCAGCGTTCCACCGCCAGTCAATGCGAGCGACTTGGCGACGATGCCGCCGGCTAGAGTAGCTCCACTTCCGTTGCCGACGTTGATTGCAGCACCCGGTGCGTAGAGTGAACCGCTGATGTAAGTCGTAGAGCCGCCCTGTAGAGATAGAGCGGTGATATCGGGCGTCGTCTGGTAAACAAGGATGCCGTTGTAAGCTCCCAGCGAGGGGGCGGTAGCGCCGTTGGCCTGTGCCGTTCCGCCCGCAACCAGATTGACGTTGGCGCCGTTATCGATGGAGAGCGAAGCAGTGCCGGTTAAGTAGAAGAAGACGCCATTTCCACCCAGGTTGGAGTGGTTGTTTGCACCGAACTCGAAATGCAACGCTCCAGAGGTGATGACGTAGATTCCCGGGTTCAGCGTGACAGTCGAGCCATTTGCGCCAATTGTGAGTGAGGTGTAGCAAACTGTGCCGCCAGCGATCAACGGTCCGAAAGTGAATGTACCGTAGCTTCCGCCGGGGTCCGGCAGGCAAGCCGCAGAAATTGGAGCCACGGGAAGGGGAGGCGCGCAACCACTGCTGATACCCTGAATGATCTTGGTCGAAGAGCTGATGCTTCCACCGTTATTGATATTGCTGTTGTTATCCCAGGTTGTAGAAACTGTTCCCAGACTTAGACCGCTCAGCAACGAGCTGCCTACTATGCCTACAGCATTTGGGCTTGAGGAGTTGTCGACGACACCACATCCTGTAGCGTTGAGTTGGGAATTGTTGGAGAGCGAGAGTACCTGTCCCGTTGTACCTTCCAGGCAGACGCAGGTGGGAGTACTGGAACTGCCGCCTGCTACGGCTGAGGCTGAGACGGTAGTCGTCGCATTCCTGGTAAAGGCACTTAAAAAGTAAGTCGGGATGGGCTTCGAGACAGTTGCCTGGATGTAGGCTGAACCTGCGAATGCGCCGGTCGCGGGACTAGAGAGTGTCACGATTGCTGGATTGGTAGCGAGCGTGGTGTCGAAGCCGTTCTGCTTCGCAACCGCGTTGGCGACGATCTGCTCATTGGCAGGGTACCCGGCGACTGCCTCAGTCGAGGCGGCGAGCGCTGCGGCGTCCGCGGCGGCCTGGGCCAGGCGTCGCTCCCGGAATAAGTAGCCCGTATCCACCGCAAATGCTGCAAAACCTATGGCGATAATCCCCATGAAGGCTGCTGAGATCACGAGTGTTTGCCCAGAATCATCCTTCCAGAATCTCATCGCGGCCGCCCCTCCTGGTCTCTACATCTAGGAGGGTTATCGGCGGACTTGGACGCGGCATTACAGAATCGATCCATCAGGATGAAGTTTTCATTCTGGTAGCTGCTTTTCCATCCGGAAGTATGCTGGAGCAGATAGATCAGCGGAGTACTCTTGGCGAAAAGAACGTGATCAATTTTGTAGTGATCGAGTAACTCGATGGACCGATTCAAGTGAATGATATCGAGGTAGTCCCGCAGGATATTGTTGTATTCAAAAATATCCATGCGCGAGTCGATGAAGACGGGGGTGTTAGGTGCGTACCACTCCAGGTAGCCGCCCAGGGAGTATTCGTTGAAGACCCTACTTTGAGGAGGGATGTGGCTCAGCGCCCGGAGCACCGCGACAGGGTACAAGAGCAGCCCTTCATCCTTTGCGCAGGTCTGGCGGCGGACAGTGACCAGCGTGAGAGTTGCTAGCGTGATCAGCAACATTGCGTTGAGTGCAAACCGTGGTGGCGCGGCCGGAAATTGCTTGCGAGATGGGAAGCTGCGAGAAACTGCAGGTGCGGCTAGTAGCGCCAGCAGGAACAGAAAGCGCGAGTAGTTGAATGCTGAGTAGAGTCCGATGAGCAGCCACGCAAGCTCATTGAGGGACCAGGTGCGGGGCTTCCAGAGTTGCCTGCCTGCTACTAGCAGGATGCCCGCGAGCACGAGCCGTCCGCGCATGCTGTGAAGGTCCAGGCTTTGCCATTCCTGCACGCTCGCCACGTTGAGTGTCTGCTTGAACGCAAAGTTGAAGGGGTAAGTAACAAGTTGCCAGCCCCAGGGATTGCACAGCAGGGCGGGCACGAGAGCCGCCCCGCTTATCGCCAGCAGCCTTGTTTGGCGGGGACTGAATGACTGGTGTTGGAGGCAGGATTGATCTAATCGCATGAGGCCAGTGAGTGTGAACAGGAAGAGGAGCGCGAGCCCAATAAGCCAAGAGCCATGCAGGTTGATCCAGAAGAGATAGAGCACTGGCAGCGCGAGTACCGCGCGTGGGCAGTCGCGGAAAAGCTCCAGCACGACAAGCTGAATGACTAGGCAAAGCCAGCCGAAAAGCAGCGTGCGAGGCCCGAAGGAAACGGTCGCCAGCAAAGCTGCGACGAGTGTGCTCGCGCAAGCCGTGACTACACTGTGCGAGGCTCGCCAGCATAGCCAGAGAACGGCAATGAAGATGCTCTCGATTAGCGCGATCGACAGGAAGTAGATCCCGTTGGCGCCGCCGGTGAGCCAGCTCAGGTAGAAGGCCAGCTCGCTGAGCCACTCATGATCCATCCACGGGACGCCGTGCACGGTGAAGGAGTAGGTGTCATGCGTGACGACTGCGCGCTGCCCTATTGCTTCCCTGGCGTTGCGCAGGTGCCACCACAGGTCGGGGTCGGCCATGGTGTGGGGAATCGCGATCAGGATGAGGAACAACGTCAGCAGGATCAGAACTGCGTTGAGGGACAGTAATCTGGCCTGGAACGTGGCTGGGCTTTGCGTTACGGACACGGTCAGATTCCCCCCTCGATCTTCGTCGTTATCGGCAGCGCGGTGCCCGGACGTGACGGCCATTCACGCTCCCGCCGGCTCTGCCGATGTAGCTGCTAGACACCCGAGAAGGAGCTTCGATGAGCTACCAGCCCGACCTGATTTATCTGCAGTGCGCCCTGGCCTGTGCGGGCGTGGCCGTGCTGACAGACCTGCGGAGTCGCCGCATTCCGAACTGGCTGACGGGGCCTGCGTTCATCAGCGGCCTTTGCCTGCATCTGGCGCTTGGTGGTTGGCGGCAAATGGGCGCGGCGCTGCTCGCGGCAGTCATTGCAGGGGGCCTGTTCCTGCTGTTGTTTCTCGCGGGCGGCATGGGGGCGGGCGATGTCAAACTGATGGCCGCCACTGCCAGCCTGGCGGGGCTGCAGTCCATCCGCGAGATGCTGCTGGCGACTGTCCTGCTTGGTGCTCTGTTCGCGATCGTAGCTGCCTTGGCCAGTGGTCGCCTGCGCCAGACACTGACGAACTCCTGGGCTCTGCTCGTCCACCATCAATCCCGCGGGCTGGTCACGCACCCTGAGTTGAATGTGCGCAATCAATCGATGCTGCGCATGCCTTACGCGCTGCCGATCGCCGGCGGTTGCCTGGGTGCGCTGCTGCTCATGATGCATGGAGGCGTGTCGCTATGACCCTGAAACGTTTGACCCCGCCGCTGCTGATCGCGCTGGTTGTGTCCGGCTTATGCACGCTGGTGATAGGCCGCCAGTTGAAGGTGCACACAGTTCAGAAGATCGCCATGCTTTCCTACCTGGTGCCCAATCGCGCTATCCCCGCTGGTGAAATTCTACGGGCCGATAGCCTGCAAACAGTGGAGTGGCCCGCGGACCACGCCGTCCCCGGTGTGCTCACCAAGCCGGCCGATGCGATTGGCCGCGCCATGCTTTACCCGATCGGGCTGAACCAGCCGCTGACGGAGCAGATGCTAAGCGCACCGGGTGCCGGCACCGGGCTTGCGGGCAGGATCCCGGATGGTATGCGGGCGATCGCGATGCGCTCCGATGAGGTGATGGGCGTCGCAGGATTTCTGCTGCCGGGTTCCCATCTTGACGTGCTGGTAACGTATCACACGGAGAAATCGCCGGACCCGCGCACGGTCACCGTACTGCAGAACGCAGAGGTAATTGCGGTGGGTCAGCAGATCCAGCCGGACCCGCAGGGCAAGCCGGCGACTGTGAGTGTCGTGACGCTGTTGTTGGCCCCGGGGGACGCGGAACGTGCCGTGCTGGCGAGCGCGCAGGGCACCATCCACTTTGTGATGCGCAGCGGATCAGACCGCACGCAGGCACGCGATGGCGGCGTAACTCTGGCGCAACTGGCCGATCCTAGCCTGCCGGCGGAGGCCCTGCCATCGCCCTTGGCCGCTCCGCGCGTTCATGTTGCCAGGCCAGTGGTTTTGGCCGCGCCCAGGCCGGTGCACCAGCAGGTGGTGCAGACCATCAGTGGTGATAAGCAGGTCAACGCGACCTTTGATGAGGTGGTTCGATGAAGCTCGGAATTTGTGTGAAAGCCCTGTTCTGCGTGGTGGTTGGCATTCAGGCTCAGGCCCAGTCCGCACGTCTGCAGGTGCAGCATTCAGGCGTGGACGATACGCTGCACATCCTCGCCGGCCAGTCGATTATGTTGCACGGGCCGCTGCCGATGAAACGTGTTTTCATTGGCAATCCTGCTGTCGTGGCCAGCTTTAACTCCAGCACGAGTGACATCGTGCTGACCGGCAAGGAGCCCGGCGTGACCAGCCTGGCCGTGTGGGACAATCTCGACCAAAGCCGGCTGTATACGGTTCAGGTTGATCTTGATCCGGTAGAGATGCAGCAGGCTGTGCACCAGATGTATCCCGAAGCAGACATCCGCGTGACCGGGGCAGGGGAGCGCCTGGAACTGAACGGCTCCGTGCCCACGCAGGAGATTTCTGACGGCATCGGCAAGCTTGGCACCGCGTATGCCAAGCAGGTGGCGAACTCACTCCGGGTTATCCCCATCAAGCCGCGAGAGGTTGAGCTCAAGCTGCAGATCATTGAAGTCGATCGCACCAAGCTCGATCAGTTTGCGGTCAACTTCAACCTGGCTAACAACAAGGTTCCGGTCACCACGGGCACCGGCGCGTTCAGCAATCCGCTGAACCTTGCCATCAGCTATCTGCCGCAGGGCGTCAACTTCAACATCCAGGATCTGGCCCAGCGCTCCGTGCTGCAGATCCTGGCTGAGCCAACATTGACCACGCTCAGCGGCACGCCTGCACGCTTCTTATCGGGTGGCGAATTTCCCATCCCCGTGGCGCAGGCTGCGGCGACTGGAAGCGCAGGCGCTGTCGTTACGATTCAGTTCCGGCCGTACGGGGTCAAGGTCGACTTCCTGCCGGTGGTCGGCACGGATGGCAGCATCCGTTTGAAGATCTCGCCGGAGGTCAGCACGCTTGACTACGCGAACGCCATCACCATCTCCGGCTTCACGGTGCCGGCACTTTCTACGCGTCGCGCAGAGACCGAAGTAGAGCTGCGCGATGGGCAGAGCTTCGTGCTATCCGGCCTGCTGGACCGCCGCACGATCGAGAACCTTGGGCGTGTTCCAGGCATCGCAAAAATCCCAATCCTGGGTGAGCTCTTTCGCTCCAAAAACAATACGCATTCGCTTACCGAGTTGGTCTTCATCGTCACCGCCAAGCTGGTCGAGCCCTCCGCAACGTTGCCCACCACCAACTCGCCCGCGATCGTCGAGCCCTACATGACGCAGGAGCAGTTCGACGAGGAACTCCGCCGCAAACAGAACCTGCAACCGAACCGCTAGCGAGGGTTAACCATGACAAGCTCTGCCGAAACTGAAGTACAGGTGCTGCAGGCCGTGTTCAGCGTCTGCGCACCGCGAGAGGTGTCTGAAGTCGCGTTGGCGGCGGCGGATATAGTACCTGGTGCGGAATTTGCGGGAGAATTTCAGGAATACATTACCGCAGACCGGCGCCCGCAGTTCTCCAGTCTGCTGCGCAATGCGGCTTCCAGTGTGGCGATTGTGGATTGCGATCGCAGCCCGGAGTCTTCCTTGCTCACCATTGAGCGTCTACAAGAGCTCTTTCCAGGCCGCATCCATCTGATCGGTGTGTCGTCTCGCATTGATTCTGAATTCCTGATGCGAGCCATGCGTGCGGGCTGTAATGAATTCTTCCCGAAGCCACTGGACCCCACGCAACTCGCCGATGCAATCCGGCGTTTTCAGGCCGGCAATCTGGTCAGCAAAGGTCCACAAAGCCTTGGGCGCATCCTGTCGTTTTACGGGGTCAAAGGTGGCGTCGGCACCACCACGCTTGCGGTGCACCTGGCTATGCACCTGGTCGGCACGCACAGCAAGCGCGTGCTGCTGATAGACCACAAGCATGAGCTTGGCCATGTGGCGTTGCACCTTGGTATCCGCGACAACATTTACAACATCGGCGACCTGATCAAGAACGTCGATCGTCTTGATGCCGATCTGCTGCAGGGCTTTGTGACCCGGCACGCAAGCGGTCTGCACGTGCTGCCTTCGCCCGATACCTGCGCCAAAGCGCATGAGGATAGTCGCGAAGCGCTGGTGCGGGTCATGGACTACCTGAAGCGCCGCTATGACTTCATCCTGCTTGATTCTTCCATGCGTTATGGCACGTCGCTTGAAGCGCTGATGAGCGCGTCTGAAGAAGTCGCGCTGATCAGCACGCCGGACCTGCCGGCTCTGCGCGATCTGGCCCGCCACATCGAACACATGAATGCGATGACGGATCTGACCAGCAAGCTGCGCGTCGTCATCAACCGCGCTACCGCTGAAGATGCCGTGAGCCCTGCGCAGATCGAAAGCTCTATCCGATGCCCCATCTCGCTGGCCGTACCGAACAATTTTTCGCAGCTGCTGGAGGCCATCAACGCCGGCGTTCCCATCCCCGCCACGCAGCGAGGACCGTTCACGCAGAGCATGGCAGCGTGGGCCGCGCGGCTGTCGAGTGAAGCTCAATTGACCGTGCCGGTTGCCCCCCGCAAGAATCGTTTCGTGTTCTGGAATTAGGCCGCAAGCCCCGGAGAATCTCCATGACTGATGCCACGCTGCACATGACCGGCCCGGTGCGCCCATTGATTGCTCCGGCCCCTGAAGCGCGTCCCACATCGCCCGTAGTGGATGCGTCCCGCAGCCAGCTCAAGACCGCTGTTCATCATGAACTGATCAAGCGCGTCGATCTCGATAAGCTCTCCAGCATGCAGGACGATAGCGGCAGCCGCCAGAAGCTGCTCGCGCTTGTGAGCCAGCTTGTCGGCCAGCAGAGCACGCCAATGACCGCCATAGAACGTGACACGCTGGCCCAGGAAGTCATTGATGAAGTCTTTGGACTGGGCCCGCTTGAGCCGCTGCTTCAGGACGGCACCATCAGCGACATCATGGTCAACACGCATGACACGGTTTACGTCGAACGCAAGGGCGTGATTGAGAAGACCAGCGTCATCTTCCGCGATAACGCGCACCTGATGCACATCATCGATAAGATCGTTTCCGCCGTGGGCCGCCGCATCGATGAGTCCTCCCCCATGGTCGATGCCCGGCTGCTCGATGGCTCACGCGTGAACATCGTGATCCCTCCGCTGGCCGTTGACGGTCCCATCATCTCTATCCGCCGCTTTGGCTCCTCGCCGCTGGCTGCAGAGGATTTGCTGCGCCACCGCGCGCTGACGCCGCAGATGCTGGAGATTCTGAAGTGCGCTGTGAAAGCCAGACTGAACATCGTGGTTTCCGGTGGTACCGGCGCCGGCAAAACTACCTTGCTCAATGTGCTTTCCGGCTTCATCTCGCCCGATGAACGGGTCGTCACCATTGAAGACTCTGCCGAGCTGCAGATCAAGCAGGAGCACGTGGTGCGCCTGGAATGTCGGCCGCCCAACGTGGAAGGCAAAGGCGCAATCCGTCAGCGCGAGCTCGTCATCAACGCTCTGCGTATGCGCCCGGATCGCATTATTCTGGGTGAAATTCGCGGAGAAGAAGCGCTTGACATGCTGCAGGCCATGAACACCGGGCATGACGGTTCCGTCACCACGGTCCATGCCAACAACCCGCGCGATGCGATTGCGCGGCTTGAAACCATGGCCATGATGGGCAGTGTCGCGTTGCCCGAAAAAGCCATCCGCGCGCAGATCGCGTCGGCCGTGCACCTCATCGTGCAGGCCTCGCGCATGAGCGATGGCTCCAGGCGTATCACTCACATCAGCGAGGTCACCGGCGCCACGAATGAAGTTGTCAGCATGCAGGACATCTTCATGTTTGAGAAGCAGGGTCTTGGCCCGGGTGGCAAAGTGAAAGGGCGCTTTTTTGCCACCGGAGTCGTACCCAAATTTGCGGAAAAACTGAAGGCCGCCGGCATCCACGTGCCGCTTGAAATCTTCACGCATTCCCTGGACGTGTAGCCATGACTCTTCTTCTGTCGTTCGCCTTTATCACGACGCTTAGCTTTGCCATTGCCTTCCGGTACACCAGACCGAAGACCGCGAGCAAGAGTGTTGTGCAGCGGCTCAACATCATCTATCGCCCGGCGAACAGCGCGGATGTCGAGCTGATCACGCTGTCCCAGAAGACTCGCAGCCTGGCAGACGCAATCAGCGAGGGCTTCGCCCAGTACGAGTTCGCGCGGCACCTGACGCTGCTGATTCTGTACTCCGGCAGCACCCGGTCTGTCGGCTACATTCTGCTGCAGAGCTCTGCCACCGCACTGATCGCAGGCGCGCTGGCAACGTTCTTTGGCGCGGCTCTGTTGGCGATCATTGCCGCTACTTGCGTCGGGAGCTTGCTGCCTTACCTGTGGCTGCGCAGGAAGAAAACGTCGCGGCTACACGCCTTCAACGAAGCCCTGCCGGACGCAATTGACCTGATGGCACGCGCCCTGCGCGCCGGCCACTCCAGCGCGTCATCAATTGAAATTATCGCGGAGCAGTCGCCCGCGCCGCTCTCAGATGAGTTCGGTCGCTGCTTCCAGCAGCAGAAATTTGGTATCCCCTTTCGAGAAGCCTTGATCGAACTCGGCGAGCGCGTCCCATCCAAGGATCTTCACTTCCTCATCACCGCCGTCCTGGTGCAAAAGGAAACCGGTGGCGATCTGACCCAGATACTGGACCGCGCCACCAACGTTATTCGCGAGCGGATCCGCATTGAAGGCGAAGTCCGCAGTTACACCGCTCAGGGACGCCTGACGGGCTGGATTTTGTCGGCCTTTCCGCTCGGGATGTATGTCCTGATCAACCTCTTCACGCCTGGCTACACCCACGTGTTGTTCGTCGATCCCCTTGGGCAAAAGCTCATCTACGCAGGCGTCGGGCTTATCGCGACCGGCGCATTCATCATCAGCAAAATCGTCGACGTAAAGGTCTGACGATCTCGGAAGGTGCCTATGGCGACCATAGCGTTTTACGGTTTGTTGTCTCTCACAATCTTTTGTGCGTTCGCCATCGCGGGCGTCACGCTCCTGGGCCGCAGCTCCTCCCTTGCTGCGGCCAAAAACTTTTCAGAAATCATTGCCCCGCGGAGGGAAGAACGCCGCGCAGCGGTCACTCGAGAGACCTCGGCGAAAGTGCTTGCCTTCATCCGTTTGGTCCGCTCCAGCCTCCGGCTGACCGACGACCCGTTCCTGCAGCGCCAGTTCGAGTGCGCCGGCCTGACCGGATCGGTCGTCAAAGACGCCTACTTCGCAGCACGTTACGGCGGCCCGCTGGTCATGCTGGTCCTCGGGTCTTTCATCCCCTACGCGCGCATCTTTTTCATGTGCGCGGGCGCGGGCATTGCCTACCTGGCACCAGCACTTATCCTTGGCAGGCTCGTCAAAAAGCACCGTACGCAGGTAAAGCTTGCCATCCCTGATGCCGTCGACCTGCTCGTCATCTGTGTGGATGCCGGACTGGGGCTCGACCAGGCGATGAACAGGGTCGGGCTTGAACTTGCATCCAGCCATCCGGCCATCAGTCTGGAGTTCGCCCAAATCAACAGGGAACAACGAGCAGGGAAGTTGCGTCTGGATGCGTGGCGAGAGATGGCCAAGCGAACCGCGGTTCCCGAGACGGAAGCTCTGGTAAATATGCTCATGCAGACGGAGCGTTTCGGCACTCCCATAGCCCGCGCGCTGAGTAGCTTTGGCGAAACGATCCGCCAAAAGCGCCGCCAGAAGGCAGAGGAACTTGCCGCGAAGACAACGATCAAGATCATCTTTCCGCTTGTCTTCTTTATTTTTCCCTGCATCTTCATCGTGCTTCTGGGGCCGGCGGCTATCTCAATCTATCGCGGAATGGCAACGGCCAAATAAGTTCATTACCTAGGTACTTTTCTTTCCGGCTTCGACTTGTTGCTAGCTCATAAGTCGCCGATAAGCAAAGTAATGATGTTGAACAACAACATCGTTGAGTGATCTGTTCACTGGCCCTGGTGATCGTTACAGAGATCCAGTCGAACACCAGAAGATGTGAACTACGCCGCCCAACTTCAACGTTTTGCCAACCACACCCAAGGAGCTCCAAATGTCGACCAACACCCTGCTTCGCTCGCTCGTCAATGATGAATCCGGCCAGAACTTGATTGAATATGCTTTGGTAGCCGGCCTCATCGGCCTCGCTGCTGTCGTCGCCATGACCAGCCTGGGCACCGGCATCAAGAACGCGTTCACCAGCATTACCAACCAGCTCAACGCTGCCATCTAATTACAGGCGAAGGTGGACTTCATAATATCGAAGTCCACCTTCCCCGTAGCCTGCGCAGAAAGGTCATCCCTATGTCGATGGATTCTCTCAACAGCTTTCCTTTCCTGCTTCTGGCTCTGATTGCTTGCACGGTTGCTTTGATCACTTACCAGTTCAATCAATAGTCATGTCGCAGGCTGTACTCCACAGGTGACCACCTATGCAATCATCGAGCTCCTTCTTCATCGCAAACAAGACCAAAAAGCTACCCGTCTGCGCCTCAGCGCGCATAGCTGATACCTTCTGGTCTCGCCTTTGTGGACTCCTTGGAAAGAAAGAAATGGACGAGCAGTCCGGACTACTGATCCGACCATCTTCCGGTGTTCACACCTTTGGGATGCAATTTGCCATCGACGTCGTATCCCTCGACAAAGATTTGCGGGTTCTTGGTATATGGGAAGATATGCAGCCTGGCCGGGTCCGCCTTATGCCGCGTAGCAGTCACAGCGTGCTTGAGCTGAAGGGTGGCCGCACAAAGAGCTGCAATCTTGCTGTTGGCGATCAATTGATCCTGCAAAATCGCCGGCGGGCTTAACTCATGGGCACGTCAGCCTTGACGCTGGTAGAGCCGCTAGAGCAAAGCGCATCCACTCGAGTAAGACCTCGCTACTCTTATCTGATAGCTGTCTTGCTTTGCCTGCAGATGTGCTTCTGCTGGGCGGCCCGCGGTGCAGCAATGCAAGGCCATACTGACCTGCGGGCTTTCTATGGCGCAGGGGTTCTTGTAAGACAAGGCGATGCAGCGCAGATTTACAGTGATGCTTCTGAAGAAGTAAGTCAGCAGCTCATCTTCAAAGATCATTCGCGAACTCTGCATTTTCTATATCCAGCTTTCGCTGCTCTACTGTTTGAGCCGCTCGCTTACTTTTCCTATTCAGCGGCCTTGATGTTCGTTTGGATGTGTGATCTTGGCTGCATTGTGACAACAGCCTATCTGCTCAGCGAGGAGAGTCCCAGGCGCTTGTGGGCAACCTTGCAAACAACCGCTATCTTTCTCTGCTGCTTTCCCAGCGCGATTGCCTTGATGCAAGGGCAGATAACCTTTCTCCTGTTGCTCATCTATACCTCTTTTCATGTATTGGAGAAGCGGGGGTTCTATCTTGCAGCGGGACTGGTTCTTTCTCTCGGCCTGATCAAGTTTCAATTCGTTCTGCCTGTTCTTGTTCTTTATCTATGCTGGAGAAAATACAAGGTAGTGATCGGCTTCCTGCTTGGCGCCCTGCCACTTGGGGTCGTTTCGATGTCGCTGACCGGCGTGAGAGGTTTGCAAAGCTACGCAATCCGGATGCACCAACTAAGCAATGCGACGTTACTCCATCCAGCGGCGGCTCATCTGCAGTACGGAATAAGAACTGGCATTGAGCCGAACCTGCACGGGTTGCTTCTTCTTTTCGTAGGATCGACTACCCATACTGTCTGGCTTACCATTGCCTTGTCCATAGTGACTATGGTGTGGTGCGCCCGCAGAAGACCGTCACTGGTTGTTGCGCTTCCTGCTGGTTTATTGTTGAGCTACCACATGCAGCCTTATGACTTGGTGCTTCTCTGCCTGCCACTATGCCTTGTCTGGCAACGACAGCGGAGCCCGCAAAATACCGTCAAAGTAGGCGAGAAAGTCTGCTTCTGGATGGCAATGTTGCTCTTGGTAAGTCCAGTATCGCCCCTTCTTTTCGCAAGCAGCTATGCCGCTGGCCTTTGCTTTGCCAGCGTATTCAGTCTGCTGAGTTTTACCTCTGGGAGAGACCCCGAGCGAGCAAACCTGTAGGCTCTCACTCTGCCCATAATGCGCCGCCGATACCAAATCCTAACGTCACGATCAACGTCTTTCCTCTCGCCTTAGGGGGGAACCCAAGGCCGACGAGCACGGCATCATTCAGCACAACGGAAGGACAAGGAAAAAGATCAGCAAAGATTGTTTCGACTGGTCCGTAGAGACCGGGGTACGTCGCTGGGTCAGCGACGCCATCGCTCCCAAGAGCGACTGGTAGTGCCAACACGACTCCGTCAGGAGGCCCTTGCTTTATCAGCGAAAGACCAGCAGGGAGCAGGCTGCGCAGTCTCGCTCTGCCGAGCGAGGCGGGGAGTGCGTGCGCGCCGAAAGGCAGCTGTGCCAGATCCCGGGGCAGAACGAACTCGCTGCTCGTGGTGATTACCTTGAGTTGCATCTGACCCAGGTCCAGCGCTATGCCTCGACTCCATCCCTTGGACGCGAATATGTGTAAAGCCCCCTGTCTTGCCGCATAGGGTCCGCTCTGATCGATCTGAACCTTGAAGGGAAGAGATTCGCCGAGCAAGGTGGGCGCCAGCATAGGATCAAGCGCGGTTCCCCCGCCAACCACCAGCCGATCGAATCCCTCTGCCAGAAGCAGCTTCTGCGTATCCGCTTCGTCGCCGCCGGTGGCCTTACCCCGGTGCAGATCTACGAGAAATTTCCGCAAGGCGGTGAAATATTCACAAGTGCGTCCTTGAAAGTGAGACACCGGCACTCCACTTGCAATGCCCCGCCACAATTCAATGCCATGGAGGCCTGGCGTGGGAAAGACCTTCAAGGGATTTGCTCCTTTGTTTCGGTTATCGGAAACCAAGTCGGACAGGGTACTGGGGAGAGGTGCGTGAAGTACCATCGCTGAACGTGATAGGCGACCTTACAGAGGATAAGTGCTGCCTGGAACACGCGGAAGTGCATCTGTTCAACAATTGATGCATTGCTGACTTTGCTCTTGTCATGTCCGCGCCTACCCCACCGCATGTGTGCACTACGCATGGCAGGAAAATAGTGGTCGAGTCGTTCAAGCTCCAGGCGCATGCGTTGATATTTGCGGAACATGCCGCGAAGCGTAGCCGGCGGGCGGTAAAAGATATCCGCAGGCACGCATTGGATCGCACCGGGTCCCGCGCGGCTCAGGACGTCACGCGAGAGGTAGATATCGTCGACGCGGATGCCCGCCGCCAGGTTCAAAAAAGGCGTGTCCCGGGTCCTGTCCCAGTTAAGTGCTGCAGCGGTTGGGATGTCCCACCGGCGAATGGCGAAAAATTGTCCGTTGCAGTAGTGGCGAGTCGTCTGGTATCCCTCGCGCAGGTTGTAAAGGTAAAGCGCAGTCGCTAACGTCGTCTGGTGGACCGGCGGGAGAGGACGTTTTTCGGCGTAGGCTATTTCTAACTCGGGGCAAGTCAGCATTGCGCGCGAGACTTCAAGCAACGCCTCTGGGTCTACCAAAATATCGGCGTCAGAAAACACCAGAAAAGGGGCCCAGCGGCCGCAAAATTGTGCCAGGGTGCGTTGTGCCTCGACAATGCCGCCAGACGTATGCCAGACGGTGATGTCATGGAAGGCTGCCAGAAGCTGCGCAGTGTTGTCGCGATTGTCATTGAGAAGAACATGGATGTGGAAGGTGCACGCAAGTTCCTGCGACGCGCGAGAAATTGCCACGCGCATCGAACATAGCAGACCGAGGATATTTGCAGCTTCGTCGCGCGCCGTGATGCCGATCGGAATGATCAATCGAGGTCTGGTCATACGCGCCGCTCCGCAAGCCCGGCGATCATGGCCGCCGCCACTGAGGCCCCATTCGTCTGGTAGGACTTCGAGACCGCCGCCATCCTTGAGCGCACATCAGAGTCGTGCAGCAGGGCCTGCAGCTTTTCGACGACTCGCTCCACCGGCATCCGCAGCAGGTTCTCCACGTATCCGATCCCGGCCCTTTCAACAAAGAAAGCCTGATGAAACTGGTCGTTGCACATGGGCGAAAGGAGCATCGGCACCCCCGCTGTGATTGCCTCATTCACAGAATTGGCTCCGCCATGCGTCACAAAAATGGCAGCATGGGGCAGTATCTGCGGCTGCGGAGCATAGCGGTACACGTCACAGTGCTTCCGGGGCGCAGACCATCGGGGATCGTCTACAAGATCGCCGATGCTTAGAACCAGATGAGCGTGCAGCGATGTCCCCGCAGCATAAAGAGTCTCGAAAAGTTCAGGCCAGAAGTAGATTTGACTGCCGAATGAAACATAGATGATTGGCCGGTCGTTTGGCAGCTGACGTAGCGCCGTCTCATCGCCGCGGTTGTGCAGAGGTCGCGATGGGCCCACCAGCGTTACGCCAGCCGGCGGCTTGCCCACCAGGGCTTCAGTCGTGAAGGCGACGGTCAGGTAAGGAGACAACACGTCGCAACCGGCGAAAGAGGCTTCTACCGCAAAGCTGCGGAAAAGCTTGGCACGGGCCGCACTCAGACGTTTCACAGAGCGCAACAAGGCGCTACCAAGTTCCGGTGGAAGCACAGGATTTAACGAGTTGGACAGCGACGCCCAGGGGAGACCCTCGACCTCCGCCGCAATCGCCGCGGCATAGTACAGCGGGTCCACCACGACCACATCGGCACGCTCGCGGCGGAGCCACTTCCGGACGGATTCCACTTCCTCCTGCAGATCGCTCAGCAGCAAATGCTCAACCCACTGGTGCAGCCGTTCATTATCCTCGATCAATTCGACCAGTTCTGCGCCGCGCGTGACCCGCACACTGGCGCCACGCCGGATCAGATCGTGACGGAAAGCTAACCCGGCTCTTCCAATCTGAGCGGCAATGTCGCCGGGCGCCGCGATGACGACCTCATGGCCGGCATACTCCAGCGCCTGCGCCGGCCCGATGTACGGATTGATGTGGCCCATTTCCGGCACAATTGCGAACGCGGCCTTCATGGCATGGCCTTGCTGAATCGGTCAAACCAGCTCATTACCGCTAGCATGCGGAAGCAGATGCCGATCTCCCGTTCGGTCTGTGGGGCTTCCGCGTTAGCAATCCGATCAACGGCATCGCTGTCCACGTAAGGCTCAAGATGCGCGCCTGATGTTCGCCAGGTGCGGACGAAGTGGCGATGGATGATTGCGTTGGCGCGTAGATTTTTCGTCAGCGCGGACTTTGGCCGCCATGCGATTGCCGGCTCGATAAAGCGCTCGGCCGCGTGCCGCAGATGCCACTTTTCAATACCGTTGCGGTATCCCAGTTCCTGCGGCACCTGTTGCGCCAGGCGCAGCAAGCCAATATCACCAAACGGCACTCTTCCCTCCAGCGAGTGCGACATAAGATGAACGTCACCGTTATGCATCAGGCGCGTCAGCCACAAGTGGTAAATCAGGCATGACATCGCCAAACGTTGCTCTCTCTCGTTCGACCAGCTATAGCCCCGTTCCTCCGCAAAGCGCTGGTACTTATCGGTGAAGTAGCTGGGCGCATCAGCGAGAAACGAGCGTCGCAGCGGCGCGGTCCCGAAGAACCCGATGACATGCCGTGGCGAATCGATGCGACTAGCGTCCAGCAGAAAAGAATAGCCAAAGTGGGTCTCGTCCGCTGCATCACCCACCAGTACCGCCTTCACCTGCTTTGCCGCTGCTTCGGCTAGCAACTGTTGTGAAACTTCCTGCTCCCACGCGCAGATCAGGTCGTTTGCGCGCAATGTTCTCAGCAATGCCGCCTCGTAGCACGCTTCGTCGACCGCCACCAGCGAGTGGACGCAACCGTGGTCCCTGGCCACCTTGGCTGCAAAATTCTTGTCGGCACTGCGCACAATCAGCGACCGGGAATAGTCAACTGTTTGCTCTCCTTCGTACGAAATGGTCCACGCAGTAAGAGGCGTCGCAGTGTGCCGCTGCGCAACCGCTGCGAGCAAGCTGGAATCCACACCGCCACTCAGGAAGATGCCTACCATCACGTCGGCCCGCAGACTGGTCAGCGTGGCTTGCTCTACAGCTTCCGCAATCTGTCCGGCTAACCCTTCCGCATCCGCTACTTCGCTGCGCCCATGCACAAAGCTGAAGTAGGGCTGGACCGTGGTGCGACCATCGTCCAAGCGCAGAATGTGGCCGGGCTTGAGCCGCTCCACGCCTGCAAACGGCAGCGCCGTCACGGAGCTGAAGTAAGGTGCCAGCAGGCATTCGGCAATCGCCTCCGCGTTCGGAGAGAAGCGCCACGCGCCGCTTTCTATAAGCGCGCCTGCTTCTGACGCGAACACGAAATAGCCAGGCTCGCTTGCATAGAAGAAAGGCTTGATGCCCAGTGGGTCGCACGCGGCAAACCCCCGCCGTTCCTGGGTGTCCCAGACAAAGAAGGCGAACATGCCGTTGAAGTGCTTCGGCGATTCCTCCCCCCACCGCAGGTACGCCGCCAGCACGACTTCCGTGTCGGTCTCCAAGGCAAACTGTGCCGTGGCCGCTAGCTCCTGACGGAGTTCTTTGAAGTTGTAGACCTCGCCGTTGTAGACCAGCACGTAGCGGCCATCGGAAGACCGGACCGGCAGTGGCATGAGCGCCGGGCCAACCAGCGCGAGCCGAGTCTGCGTAAGCGCGCAGAAATGATCACTGAAGTTGCCGGAGCCATTCGGGCCGCGATGCAGCAACAGCTTCTCCAAGCGCGTAACGCACCCGCGATCCCGCGGCTGCACCCCGGCGGTGCGAACAATGCCGCCTATCCCGCACATGGCAAACCGCCTTCGAGCCACTGCTGCAGCACGCCTGTCGTATAGGCAAGACAGGCAAGCTGGTCCGGCGCGGCTCCTGAAGTTGGTAGCGAAGCCCGCGGCCATGCAGGCAGAGCCAACGGTGGAAACGAGGATGCTTGCTTGGCGATCGAAGGCACGCCAAGGTCACGGGCCAGCTTTCGAATTGGCTCTTTATCCGCGAAAGGCTGCCTGCAGAAAGCAATGACGTCGTCCGCCATGAATGGCGCAACCATTTGGATCCCGGCGCCTTTGAAACAGCTGATCGTGATTGGCAGCAGGTCGCAATCCCAATCCCAACGCATCACCTGGTCGGCCGCATCGCCCGTCACCACGGTCGTGATGCCTTGCTCGCGAAGCCCCCTAGCAAGCAGCCACTTGGACACAGGATGCAGATTGTAGACAGGCATCTGCGTCACTGCAGTGAACTCGGCAAGGCAATCGACGAAGTCGCTCGCAGCCACTCGTAGGCACCGGCACTCGATTCCAAGCGCATCCGACAAGCGCAGCATTTGCTCACGCTCGCAGTATCCCGGCAGTCCACTTTCCAGGTACCAGCCGCAAACGCTGTAGCCAAGCTTTTGGCAAAGCGCAGCCAGCAACCAGCAGTCCACGCCCCCGCTGACCGCGATCGCAACCTCCTTGCTGTCAAGCAGGGCTTCTACAAGCGCATGGCTCAGACGCTCCTGAAGACTTGCCTTGCCGCTTTCACTGCTACTCACCAGATGGCAGCCATCGGCTAAAGGCCCCTGGCCCTGCAGAATTCCCACAAACGGCGTGAGCGAGCCGATCCCGTTGCCTGCCGGATAAAGGTTGTAAAAGTCAAAGGACAATTGCCGCTCTTTCGGCGAGCACCAGCCATAGATCTCGCGCAGGTGGGCAGTGCTCCTTCCCGTACGTGGGTGCAGAAACAATGGCTGCCACTCCGTCATCTTTCCCCCGCCGCCGGCACCATCTGCGACAAACTCACCAAGTGGGCGCGCTTTGCCTGCACCGCTAAAGGCGTAAGCTGGCGATGCGTATCGAGCGGCGCATCGCCACCCTGACAAAGGAAACACGTTTGCAGCGGCTCGCTTCGCTCAAGGTGCTGCTTGATCCTTCCTGCGAGTACCGCAGCGTCCGGCCCTCCCAGCGCAATGCCATCAGCAAGATATCTGGCTGGCTCGCCCGCAAATTTCTGCACATATTGCGGCCGTGTGCAGCTATAAAAGCGGCCCTGCTTGATGCTGTGGCAACGATGCCTGATCCAGCAGTTGCGGAAGGTCTCCTCCGCCTCCTCAGAACTCGCCACCTGGTCACGATCTAGACAGGTAAACTTATCCTGCACCTTCCAATTCACCTCAACATTCCTTTGCCTCGCTTCCCGCGCGATGAAGCGGATTCGCTCCTTGGGCAGGGCTGGCTCCGGGTACAGCGATACCGTCAGCATATCGATGCTTTCCCAGCCGCGCGGCGTGAGCCGGTCGATAAGATGGGCGTTCGTCGTAAGTTGAAGCCGGCGGCCAATGGGAAGTGTTTTCGCTACGCAGAGTAGACGTTCAAGCTCCGGATGCAGCAAAGGCTCGCCCCCGACAATCTTCAGGAATCGCGGCTCGATCACCTCGCCCACCGCGCGCAGATCGCTCTCGAATTCCACAGGATCAGCAAGCCACTTTTTCAGGATTGGAGAGTAAGAGCAGCAATGATCGCAGCGCAGGTTGCAGTGGTCGGCAATGTGATATTCGAGCGCCCGCGTTTGTACCTTGCCGCCAACAATCTCGTACTTCATAGCCCCGCCCTGCGCATAAGTCAGCTGCCTTGGTGACTGCCCTTATGCTACACGGCCTGCTGCGCGCGACCCGCCAAGCGCAGCCCTGAGCATGCATCTGCCCTGAGCATGCATCTGCCCTGAGCATGCATCTGCCCTGAGCATGCATCTGCCCTGAGCATGCATCTTGGCTCAGCCTCAGCCTGCTTCTGATCCCTCGGACGAAGGATCGGATGTCATATACCTCATCCTGTTTGAAAGGTGGGTTTACATTAGGGTGCAGACCTGGAGCTTTGCCTGGCATATTGAAGGCGACCGTAAAACGCGAGCTCCGCAGATTCAAGGTTGTTTGCAAACCGCACTCGAATTGGTCTGGCATGCTGTAGTCCGATGACACAGATTGCACGCATTGAGCGCGTACCGTGAGAGGAAGCTGCCATGTCACTGGATGCAGAGGATTGGGAGCAACTGCAGTCGCTCTTTCACCTGGGCGAGCAGGCGCAAGATGCGGAGCTCGACGACATTTTGCTGGCGGCATGCGATACCCCTGAATTGCGGCAGCGCGTGGCTGCGCTCGTGCGCGCTTCCAGGCAGAAGAGTGAGCCTGAGGCGCCGGCCGTACGGCCTGTGGGTGGCAGGAGCATAGGCCCCTATACGATCCTGCGGCACCTCGGCTCGGGTGGTATCGGCACGGTGTACCTGGTGGAACGAACCACGGCTGGCCTGGTGCAAAAGGCCGCGCTCAAAGTGCTGACGCGCGATGCTGCGGGACCCTTCTTTGCAGACCGCTTTGCGCGCGAGCAACACATTCTTGCGTCGCTGGACCACCCAAACATCACGCGGTTGCTGGATGCCGGTTTCTCAGACGAAGGCGAGCCCTACCTGACGATGGAGTATGTCGACGGGGTGCATCTGGATGCGTATTGCGACGATCGGTCTCTGGGCATACCTGAGCGGTTGCAACTCTTTTTGCGAGTATGCGAAGCGGTCGCGTATGCACACCGCAGTCTGGTGGTGCATCTTGACTTGAAGCCCTCAAACATTCTGGTGACAGAGGCTGGAGGGGTCGTGAAGCTGCTGGACTTTGGAACGTCCAAGCTGATCCAGCCAGGTAGCCTCTTCACGACAACCGTGATGGCCACGCCCGCGTACGCGAGCCCAGAGCAGCTTCGCAATGAGCCGGTGACCACGGTGTGCGACGTCTACGCCTTAGGGGCGATTCTGTTTGAGCTGCTCTCCGGCCGGAGACCAAACCAGAACAGTTCAGTGGCGGCAATGATCGAGCGATCCATGATGGAGCTGCCACCGGAATCTGTGACGGCTGGTGTGACGGCGGCTTCGGCTGGACATCGTGGCCTTACGGAAACGCGTCTGCGTAGCTTGCTCACCGGGGACCTCGCAACCATCGTGGCCAAGTGCATCAGCCCGCGACCAAAGGACCGTTTTGCAACCGTGGAGGCCTTGATCGCGGATGTCCAGCGGTACCTTGCGGGCCGGCCGATTCTGGCGCGGCCTCAGACCACAACGTATCGGCTCAGCAAATTTGTTCGGAGAAATCGCATCCTGGTCGTTACTGCCGGCGCGTTGATTTGCTGCATCCTTGTCATTGGCAGTTATGCGGCGTGGAAGCAGGAGCTGGCTTTTCGCGAAGGCCGGCGGGCGTTGCAGATGCAAGGCTTTATGTCAGAGCTGTTCAAACTGGCGAACACCAATTACATGGGCAAGCCGGCGGCCACCGTTCCTGAGTTTCTTCGTCTGGGCGTTCACCTGCTTCCAAATCTGATAGATAACCCCGTCGACCGTCGTGCGGCGCAACTCAGCCTCGCGGAATCCATGTTCGACGACGACGATCTTGCCGATGCTGGCGAGGTGTTTGCAAGCGTAATCGAAGAAGCAAAGCGAAGCGGAGACAAGGCCACGCTGGCGGAAGCTGAAGCCTACAGTGGCACCATTATGTACCGGGCCGGCGAAACGGAAACTTCAACCTCACTCCTCGCAGACTCGCTTGCACTTTCTCGGAACTCGGGGGTAAGTCCGGCGGTGCGCAATCAAATCGTCTTGTATTTTGTTGAAAATCGTATGAACAGGGGAATCAGAACCCCTGAAGACGAAGCACTGCTGCGCACCGCAGTGATCGATAGCAGACGGCAAAAGCTGCCTGATCGGGAACGAGCGAAAGCCGTCTTCTTTTTGGCAGAGTACCTGTCTTACAAAGGCGATTTGCTCGAGGCCAAAGCGCTGGCATCAGAGGCTCTCAATATTTACTCAGGCGAGCCCTACGCCCTGTGTGATCAGGCCGATGCACGGGTGATTTTGGCTAACATTCAGACGATGGGCGGGGACACTGCGGGCAGCCTGCCGAACTACAAGCGTGCATACTACGACTTCCAAACCTGCTCTGGTGATGCCAGTTCCAATACTCTGCTGACTCAAGTCTTCATGGCGCGAGCGATGATCAAACTGGGACACGCCAAAGAAGTCATTCCGATCCTTGAATCATCGTTGCCGAACTGGCGAAAGGCTTTTCCAGGAAGTCCTAACCTCTGCGAGCCGCTTCGTTTCCTGGCGATGGCTTACATTCAGACCTCGCAATTCGATAAGGCAGAGTCGTACGCCACGCAAGCCATCCAGGCCACAGTTGGTAAAGCAAATCCGAACAGTCCACGTGTAGCTCTTCTTGAACTTGTGCTTGCCCAGGCGCTCCAAGGCCAGGGCCGCAACGCGGACGCGCTGCACCATGCAGAGATCTCGGATAGGGAATACGCGGCTGTTCCCGCGATGTCCGCAGTTGAGAAGTCCTACGCGCTGCAGGCACATCAGTTGGTGTCAGATCTGGGGCAAAAAGGGGATATGCACTAAGGTGGGGACGCCAAGTCAAGCTCAGTCTCGACGCCCAGGGGCTTCTGATTCTGCAGCGGCCTCAACGCCGGCGTCGGCCAGTGATCCTCGCTGGCCTGCTCGCGCAGCCGCTGGGAGCGCTGGCTGCTGGGCGGGTGACTTGCCAGGTAGCCGCTGGCAGTGCTGAGCGAGAGCTTCGCAGCTTCCGCGAGTGGCCCCGCAGCCTTGCCGGCTTCTGGTTCGTCCTCCGCTTCCATGTGGGCGAACTCGTCGAACAATTGCAGCGCGCCGTTGTAGTTGTATCCGGCGCGCACGGCCAGGGTGGTGCCGTCGCGATCGGCGGCCAGCTCCTGCTCCTTGCTGTAGCCGGCCACGAAAAGATCCAACGGCAGCCCTGCGAGCGGACCCAGGTGCCGCAGATGCGCTTCCGTCTGGGCCATCTCCGCGCAGTGCCGCAGGTCAACATGCTCGATCTCATGCCCCAGCACCGCCGCGAGCGCATCCTCGCTATGCATTAACTGCAGCAGCCCCGCGCCCACGAACACATGACCGCCCGGCAGCGCGAACGCGTTCACAAAGCCGGAGTCCGCAATGTAGTGAAACTTCCACGGCATCTTGCGGCGAGCGCGCGCAGCGACTCGCAAGCCCACCTGCTGCAGATAAACCTGCTCGGCACCAGCAGACCCGGAAGAATGTGCGCCGAAGTACGCTTCAGCTTGCCTCGCCGTTTCGTCGCCGATCGCAATCTCGTCCGCATCGCTCATGCGGTCGAGGCTGGCAGGCAGACGGGTCATCTCATACTGCCCGTCTGCTGCGACACTGAGCAAAGTCTGCACAGTTGGCTGCGTGTTGATGTGCTGGTGCTGAACCGCCACAATCGCTGCGACGCCGGCGCTCAGCAACACGGCAAGTGGAAGATAAGGCTTCATAGGAGCTCCGGGTTACAACAGTTCGAGGATTTGCTCGCGGTAGCGAGAGTAAAGGAACGATACGAGCAGCAGCACGCCACCCATGACGATCAACGTGATGTACCGGTCGATCGGCGATGCCTGCCACACGTCGACCGTGAGGACTTTGCCGACGGCCAGCAGCAGCAATCCCAGGCCGGAAAGCCGAAAGCTGCGTTCGCTGACCGTCAGTGCGAACAGGAAGGCAAGCAGGCCCAGCACGCTCCAGCCGATCGTCATCATGCCGGCGCGCAGTTGCACGGGGACCAGAGCGAACAGCACCGTGAGCGTCGCGAAAAAGAAGACCTGTTCCGGGTGCGCCAGTAGGTGGTGAAACCAGGCTGGCTGCGCGGCGTTTTCCGGCATAGTCTGCCGCCGAAGCGTGTAGGCAATCGGAAGCGCGGCGAGCAGCAGCGCACAGGTCACGGCCACGGTAAAGATGCGGCTGCCCGTGAAGCTGGACGTGAGCGGGCTCGCAGAGAGCACGTTGAAGGCGAGCGTTCTGCCGACCGTCACCAACACCAGCGCGATAGCTTGTGCCCGGAACAGTGGCCGGCCCAGCACGCGAGCCAGCAGCAGAACCGCTACGGCAAGCACTGCGCCACCAATCGAAACCCAAGCCGGATGCAGGCTGAAGTACAGCAGCGTGGCCGTGGTGCCGAGTGCGAACCAGGCGTTCATCGCGCCAGCCATGCGATCGAAAGGTGTGGGCTGCCCTGTGGTGTAGAGGCGTTGATAGGCCCAGGCGAAGAGCACCGCCAGCGGCAGAATGGTGTACAGGCGCGGTCCGCCATCGAGCGCGATATTGATGAAGAAGAGCCGGCCGAAGCTGGCGGCCAGGAGCGCCACTCCTTGCTGCCGGAAGTAGGTTTTGCGCCCGGCGATCCCCAGCTCCAGCAGCACTGTTCCCAGCACAGCCCATGCAATGGCGACCGCCGCTGGCTGCAGCGCATACCAGGCCAACGTGCCAAGCAGAGCCGCACCAGCCCAGGTGTAAGCCGGGGCAATCGCCTGCTGCGGCAAACCGTGAGCCGGCTGCTTGCGACGCATCTGCCCGTACAGCAGGGCAGCGGCGCCCAGCAAAATCAGCGTCCGCGCCGAGCCTGGATGCTGGACCCACTGCGGGAAGTTGATCGCCGCAGCCCTTGCGACTGCAGCAACAGCGAGCACATCCGCCTGCTGGGCAAGGTCGCTCGACTGCAGCCTGTCCGCCGCAAACGCAAGCAGCAGCGCAAGCGCCAGCCACGGCAGCAACGTAAGCTGTCCAGGGACAGCGAGCCATATCGCCACGCCGGCGCACAGGACGGCGAGATAGCTGAGCCCGCGCAAAGCAGCCGCATCAAGCGCAAGAGCGGCGACATGCGACCAGCGGCGCGTAGCGTATTCCGCGTTGAACCAGCTGGCCAGCGCGGCGCAGGCAAAGGCAATCGTCAATCCCAGATGGTGGCTGACATCCGGCCCGGCCTGCCGCAATTCAAAGACTGGGAAGGCTCCCACGATGAGCAAGTGCATTACCGCAGCGTAGGCGGAAAGTATGCCGAGCCGGCGGAACACCGTCTCGCGCAGCGACAGGCCAGCGACGAACAGCAGCTCGGATTCAAGCAGCCAGCCAAGTGACCAGCTCGACCCTGCGAAGTGAAACGGCACCGCCGCGAGCATCAGTACAGAAGCAATGGACGCCAGCACCACAAAACCAGTGTGAAAGCGCCGGCGTGCGACGAACGCGAGCACCAACTCGACTGCGCCCAGCGCGAGCAGGCTGCGGAACGCCCACTCAGGGTGCGACGACTGGTACTTGAGCAGCCCCAGAAGCCCAGCGGAGTTGAGTAGCACGTTCAGGGTTGAGCAGACGCGGTCGCGGTCATTGTCCGGCACGCGGAAGATGTAAAAAGCGCGGAACAGCAGCCAATAGAACAGCAGGGACGAAACGCTTGGCAGGAACTCCGCAAAGCTGTAGCCGGGCTGTCCGCCGTCCGGCAGCAGGCGGTGCAGCCAAAGGAAATGGTTCAGATACACGGCAACCAGGCCGCTTACCTGCAGCACAAACCAGCGCTGGCGGAACGCGACGACCACCAGGCCGGCGGCAAGGATCGCACTGGCGACCAGGCTGAAAACGGTGACGTGGCTGATCGCAACGATGAAAAAGCCAAGTAAAAACGCCAGGCTGGTGACTACCTGTGACCGGTATTTCAGCGAGTGCAGCACCATGCCCGCCGCGACTACCAGCACCAGGATCAGGTCGACTACTTGCGAGTGCAGCACCTGCATCGCTGACACATGAAACAGCCCGAAAGTAACGAAGTACAGCAGCGCCCAGCCCCCGCCGATGGCTGCCCGGCCGAATACCTGGTACCGCTCGCGACGCTCCAGCACCAGGCCAGTAGCCAGGATCGCGACGGAAAGGAACAGGCCAAGCGCGCTCTTGCCGGCCGCGCCCAGCGAGCGCACCTGGTAGCCCAGCAGCAGAACCAGACCGGTCACCAAGATCACAATGCCAAGCTTGTTGAGCCAGTTGTGGCCAAGGCGCTCTTCCAACGAGACGTGAACTTTGACCGGGTCCGGAGCCGGAACTGAGACCCGTACCGGGGTGGGCTCCGGAGCAGGAATAGTCTCCGCAATCCGAGCCTGCGCAATTGGCTCGGCTACCCGCGCGGCGATCTGCGCCGGGACCGGGGGCGCCGGGGGCGGGACCGGCACCATGTTCTTCGGCCTTATTACCACCTCGGTCGCTTCGCTCTGTACCGGTGGCGGCGGCGCTGCCTGCTCCCTCGCAAGCGGCACCGGCACTTTTGCAACGGCCGCTTCCGGCGCGCGCGTTTCAAGCGCCAGCAACCGCGTCGTCAGCCGCTCTACCTGCAGCTCCAGCGTCGCGATCCGGTCGCCCGCGCCCAGCGCAATCTTCATCCGCGAAAGCAGGTAAAGCAAAACGATGATGGCAATTACGCCGATGACCACGTACATACTTTTCTCCTGAACAGCTTTCCTTGTTGGAGAATAGGAAGAAACATGCGACAGCAGTAAAGGCTGGGTGACGGTTTCGTAACTGTCACACCACCTGCAGGCCAGGGGAACCCAATGCAGATCATGCTGAGCAAAGACAGCGACGTGCCCCTGCGGCAGCAGATTGCTGAGCAGATCGTCTTCCTGATCACGACCGAGCAGCTCCACGCGGGCGAGGAACTACCCAGCGTGCGCGCGCTCGGACGGCAGAGCAAGGTCCACCACAACACTGTCAGCGAGGCTTACGGAGAGCTGGTACGTCGAGGCTGGGTGACGCGACGGCCCGGCAGCCGGCTCGTGGTCGGCGGGGTTGCAGCTGCGGAAAAGCCGCACGATCTGGACGACCTGATCAACGAAACGATCCAGCGCGCGCGTGCCATGGGCTACCCCCTGCAGGCGCTGCGGCTGCGCGTGCGCGAGCGGCTGCTGCTGGAGCCGGCCGACCATCTCCTTGTCGTCGAGCGCGAAGCCGGCCTCCGTGAAATCGTTCGGCGAGAGATCGAAGAGGGTCTGGGCTGGCCGACGCAGGGCTGCTCGCCCGCTCAATTTGGTGATGAACCCGGCCTCGCCATCGGCGCGCAGGTGCTGGTTGCGAGGCACCTGGTGGAGCGGACCAGGCCGGCGGTGTCGCCAGGCCGGCCGCCGCTTGGCTTCGTTTATTCGCTCGCCGCGGAGCATGTCGAGCGTATTCAGCGGCTGGAGCAGCCTTCTATTATTTCGCTCGTGTCAGTCAGTCAGGGACTGCTGCGTACGGCCAAAAGCCTGTTTGCGCCGGCGATCGGCAAGCGCCATGTGCTGAATGAAGTGCTGGTGACGGAAGGGACTGCGGTCGACCTCGGCGGCAGCGATCTCGCGTTTTGCGACACGGTGACGGTCGGCGACATACAGGCCCGCGGCAAGATCCACTATCAACTGGTCGCAAAGAGCTGCCTGACGGAGCTCGCGGGGAGTGTTGTACGCAGCTGACCCTGTCCGGCTACGACCAGCGTTGCCGCAGGTCCTTACCGTTCAGGGCAAACCACAGCAACGCAATTTGCGACATGGCGTTGCGCACACGGCCATCCTTGCTGGCGGCAACGCCGTCCTCCGCGGTCAGAACGAAGGTGCGAATGTCCTCGGCTTCGCTCGCCAGTCCATGCACGCCACCGGCCCTGGCGGCGTCGACTCGGGCGACGAAGAGGCTGACATATTCGTCCGTGATGCCGGGGCTTGTCATGTATTCGCCGATCAACTCAAGCTCCTGCACTTCGCATCCGGTCTCTTCGCTCACCTCGCGGCGTGCGGCCGCTTCGGCGCCTTCGCCTTGATCGACCATGCCGGCAACACACTCCAGCAGCCACGCGCTGGGCAGCTCGTTCAGGTAAGCGCGTCTTAGGGTGGGCTCTGGAAGGGGTTGTGGCGGAGAGAGAGGGATTCGAACCCCCGGTACCCGTAAAGGTACGTCTGATTTCGAGTCAGGTGCATTCAACCGGGCTCTGCCATCTCTCCGCTTGGTTTCAGTTTAGCGGGTGTGGGCTAAATCTTCAATGCTGGTTGCGTTTGCGGCGATAAGCTTGTGGGTATGGCGTGGGATTTGAAAGCGGTGGAGTGGATGCGGTTGCGGGCGGCGGAGGCTGGGTTTGATCTCTGCGGGGTGGCGCCGGCGCCGGCTGCGGAGGACGCAGAAGGGGTGCTGACCGCGGAGCGTTTTACGGATTGGATTGAGCGTGGGCGGGCCGGGGAGATGGAGTATTTGAAGCGTCGCGATGAGGCTGGGGAGCTGTTGCGCCGCTCGGCGAGGGTGGCGCTGCCGTGGGTGCGGAGCGTGGTGGTTTGTGCCATGAACTATAACGCTGCGGGGCCGCGATCGATCGACGAGGCGGGCGGTGGGGACGGGTGGATTGCGCGGTATGCGTGGAACGGTAAGGAGGATGGTGGGGCGGTTGATTATCATGACGACCTTCTGGCTCGGCTGCGGTTGCTGGAGGCGGCGTTGTTGGCGCGGCAGGATTGCCGGACCAAGTGCTATGTGGATACGGGGCCGCTGCTGGAGCGGGATTTTGCTGCGCGGGCGGGCGTCGGCTGGATAGGGAAGAACACGTGTGTGATCAACCAGGGCAAGGGATCGTGGCTGCTGCTAGGGGTGATTGTGACGTCGCTGGAGGCACCGGCGCAGTTGACGATTGCGGCTGCGGACCGGTGTGGGAGCTGTACGCGCTGCATCGATGCGTGCCCTACGGACGCGCTGGTGGGCGCTCGGCAGATGGATGCGGCGAGGTGCATCGCGTATCTGACGATTGAGAAGAAGGGCGCGATCGACGAAGAACTGCGCGGCAAGATGGGCCGGCAGGTGTTTGGCTGCGACATCTGCCAGGAGGTTTGTCCGTGGAACCGGCAGGCGCCGATCGCCAATGTTGCAGGGCTGCGGCGGCGGGATGAGCTGGTGAATCCATCGCTCGAGTGGCTTGCGGGGATGGATGCGGCGGAGTTCAAGCGGGAGTTTGCCGGGTCTCCGCTGGAGCGTACGAAGCGTGCGCGGGTGCAGCGTAATGTGGCGATTGCGATGGGCAATCGTGGCGATGTGCAGTTTGGCCGGCGGTTGAGTGAGTGGGCCGCGGGCGACGATGAGGTGCTGGCGGAGGCGGCTCGCTGGGCGCTGGGGCGGCTGGGGTTGGTAGCATTGGATGAGGGGTGATTGATGTCGATGTTTTCACAAGCCGCGCTGCGTCGTGCGCGCACCGGTAGCCTGGCCGAGCAAGTTGCGACGCCCGCGCTGGCTGCCAAGCCGAGCATGGCGGAGGAGCGCGCAACGCCGATGGTGGATGTCGAGCCGGTGGTTGATGCCGAGGGTTGGTGGCCTACGACGAAGGAGTTGCTGGTGTTTCTTTCGGGCACCGAGGTGCACACATATGCGTTCAGCGTGGCGGCGAATGTCATCTTTTCGTTGTTTCCTTTCATCGTGCTGATCCTTACGATTACGCAGAAGGTTTTCCACTCGCCCACGCAGGTGGCGGCGATGCTGGATGCGACGCGCGGCATGCTGGAGGCGCTGCTGCCGGTGGGTGGGAGCTTTGTTTATCGCAACATGGCGGTGCTGGTGCATCCGCATCGGGCGGTGCAGTTGTTTTCAGTGTTTATGCTGCTGATCACTTCTACGGGTGTTTTTCTGCCGCTTGAAGTGGCGCTGAATGAAGTCTGGGGAGTGAAGAAGCATCGGAACTACCTGCAGAATCAGGTGGTTTCGCTGGGGCTGGCGGCTTCTGTAGGGCTGCTGGTGCTGGTGTCTGTCGCTGGGACCGCGGGGCAGCACAGCGTGTTGAAGTGGGTCTTTTTCGGCCATGACGACTGGACGATTGTGCAGTGGATCGGGCGTGGAGCGCTCGAGATCTTTGCGATTGTGGCGGGGATCCTGATGTTCTTCCTTATCTACTGGATCCTGCCTAACCGGCGGATTCCGGCGATGGCGGTTTTGCCTACTTCTGTGGTGGTGGGGCTAAGCTGGGAAGTGGCGAAATACATCTACATCCTGCTGCTGCCTAAGCTTGATTTTGGTGCTGTGTATGGTCCGTTTGCGACTGCTGTGGGGCTGATGATGTGGGCGTTTATCTCCGGGCTGATTCTGCTTGCGGGGGCTCATTTTTCGGCGACGCGGTATACGTTGCAACTTGCGCGTGAAGGGGCTCGCGCGGGTGCGGCAAAGGAATAGACTTAGAGTATGGATTTGCGTACGACCAAGGCGCTGTTTGGGATGTCGGTTGCGGACCTGCGCGCGCTGGTGACGGGGTTGGGGCTGCCGGCGTATCGCGCGGTGCAGCTTGGGGATGGACTATACCGGCAGCGGGTGCAGGCTGTCGAAGAGATCACGGCGCTGCCGCTGGCGGTGCGGGAACGGCTGGCCGCGGAAGGTTTTGCTGTTGGTCTGCCGGAACTGGCGCAGACGGCGAAGAGTGTCGATGGGACCGAGCGTTATCTGGTCCGGCTGGCGGATGGGGAGACGGTTGAAACGGTTTGGATGCCGGGTGGAGACGGTGGCGAACGAGGCGATGGGTCGGACGCGGGTGGTGAAGAATTGAGTGATCCCAGTCATCGCGATGAAGCTGCGATGCATGGGGCACCCAGCGTTCGCGGCCGGGCTCAGAAGCTGGTTGGGAAAGAGCAGCGGGACGACAACAATCGATACCAGCGGGCTACGATTTGTGTTTCGAGCCAGGTGGGTTGCGCGGTGAATTGCCAGTTTTGCCTGACGGCGAAGCTGGGGATTCGGCGGAATTTGACCGCAGGTGAGATTGCAGGGCAGGTTGCGGCGGTGCTGAACCGGCATGGGGTGGAGCTGGGGACGGGCCCCGGGCGCGGGAATCCGGATCGCATCAACCTGGTCTTCATGGGGATGGGCGAGCCGTTTTTGAACTACGACGCCTTTATGGACTCGGTGAGGATTTTGACGGGGGAGATGGGGATCCCGGCAGCCAGGATGACGGTTTCCACCAGTGGGATTGAGCCGGGGATCAGGCGGTTTGCGCTGGAACCGGTGCGGCCAAAGCTGGCGTTGTCGCTGAATGCGTCCAACGACGTGGTGCGCGAGGCGATCATGCCGATCACGCGTAAGTGGGACATTGCGACGCTGCTGGATGCGGTGAAGGCGATTCCTTTCTCGAAGCGTGAATATGTGACTTTTGAGTACGTGCTGCTGGGCGGGGTGAACGACCAGCCGGAGCACGCGGCGGAAGTGCTGAAGCTGCTGCGCGGGATGAACGCGAAGGTGAATCTGATCGTCTGGAATCCGGGGCCGGGAGCTGAGTTCAAGCAGCCGACGCAGGAGTCAGCGGACCGGTTCCATAAGCTGCTGATCGCAGGGGGGATCCCGGCGTTTACGCGCAGGCCCCGCGGGCGCGATATCTATGCGGCTTGCGGGCAGTTGAAGCGGACGGTGGAGGCTGAGGCTGCGCCGGTGGAGCTAGTGCAACTGGTGGGGTAGGCCCCCCTACCTGTGGGGGCTAAAGTCTTGAATCGAGGGTAGTTAGGTCTGGACTTGAAGGCTGCAAATGGAAAAGGCTCCCGGTGCCGGGGGCCTTTTTGCTTGACTGTTTTAAGCATAGCAGGTGGCCAGGGGTGATTATGCCAACTATTTTTGAGCCGTAAGTGACTGCGGTGCATGCACTTAGCCGCATCTTGCAAGCCTGGAGGGCTTGACAAGAGATTTGAGTGGCCTTTTGAGATGGTCGGGGATCGCTTAGACTTTTATAGATGCTCAACCGGGGCTATGCCTACCGAACAGTGATCGGCAGCAGGGAGCAGGGGCGAACGCTGCTGGCGCACCTGGCGGGGGCTTACCGGCACTCCAGTGGGGAGCGATGGCAGCGGAGTCTGGATGCCGGCGAAGTGACGATCGACGGTGCGGGGGCGAGTGGACCGGAAATGCTACGCGCGGGCCAGGTCCTGGTTTGGGAGCGTCCGCCATGGGTGGAGCCTGAGGCGCCACTGCACTTTACGGTGCTGCTTGAAGACGAATATCTGCTGGCGGTGGACAAACCGAGCGGCCTGCCGACTCTGCCGGGAGGTGGATTCTGCGAAAATACGTTGCTGCGGCTGGTGCAGAAGCGTACGCCTGGAGCCAATCCCGTGCATCGCCTGGGCCGGGCTACAAGCGGTGTGGTGCTGTTTGCGAAGACGGCTGCGGTGGCGGCTGCGCTCACCGCGGACTGGAATACGGCGCGAATCGAAAAGATCTACCGGGCGGCGGCTGCGGGGGATGCGGCTGAGGCGATGTACGAGATTCGGACGCCGATTGGGCTGGTGCCGCACCCGTTGCTGGGATCGGTCTGGGCGGCGAAGGCTGGCGGCAAGGCTTCGAAGTCAGTGGCTACGGTGGTCTCGCGCGGCGAGGGGACGACAACGTTTGCGGTGAGCCTGGGGTCAGGGAGGCCTCACCAGATCAGGATCCATCTGGCTTCCATCGGGCACCCGTTGGTGGGGGATCCTTTGTACGGGACGGGTGGGATCCCGCTGGCGGAGTTGCCCGGGCTGCCGGGGGATGGGGGGTATCTGCTGCATGCGCAGGTTTTGAGTTTTGCGCATCCGGTGAGTGGGGAGCGGATCAGGGTGGAGGCCCGGCTGCCAGAGGCGTGGGAGGTGATTCAGTGCGGATCGTGCCTGTGACGGAGACTTGCATCCCGGTCATTGCAAAGGCGCGATGAGTGGGGTACCCGGCTTTCGTTTTCAGCTTGACGAGAAGGGCGAGACGATGCGAGGGGCTCAGGAGGCGGTGCGGAGGCCGAGTTCGAGGAGGGTTTCAGCTACCTTGTCGTAGTCGTGGCGGAGGAGGTCGCCTTCGTGCACGTAGTTGCCTTCGATGGGTTCGACGCCTAGCTGGCGGATGCGGTCGAGGTCGGCGTGGATGGGGGTCTGGCCTTCTGCGGCGTAGCGGCTGAGGATTTCCGGGGAGATGGGCGCGGTGTTGATGAGGGCGTAGTCGAAGCGGCCGCCGTGGGCCTGGATCTTTTCGATGTGCTGCGAGGCGGTGAGACCGAGGCTCTCGTTGGCCTGGGTCATGAGGTTGCAGACGTAGACGCGGGTGGCGTTTGAAGAGGCGATGGCTTCAGGGATGCCTCGGACGAGGAGGTTGGTGATGAGCGAGGTGTAGAGGGAGCCGGGGCCGAGAGTGATGAGGTCGGCCTGGGCGAGGGCTTCGATGGTTTCGGGGAGTGGTGGTGCGTCTGGCGGGTTGAGCGAGAGCTCTGCGATGCGGTGCTGGGAGGCCGAGATGTTGGTTTCGCCGTGGACGAGATCGCCGGAATCCATGCAGGCGGAAAGCGTGACGTTGGTGTTAGTGGCGGGGTAGATGCGCCCGCGGGTGGCGAGGATTTGCGACGACATCTGCACGGCCTGGGCGAAGTCGCCGGTAATGTTGGCGAGGGCGGCGAGGAAGAGATTGCCGAAGGAATGGCCGTCCAGCGCGCCCTGGGCGAAGCGGTACTGGAAGAGGCGGGAGAGGAGAGTTTCGTCTTCCGAGAGGGCTACGAGGCAGTTGCGGATGTCGCCGGGGGGGAGCATTTTGAGGTCTTCGCGAAGCCGGCCGGAAGAGCCTCCGTCGTCCGAGACGGTGACTACTGCGGCGAGGTCGCTGATGACGCAGAGGGCGTTGTGGCACTCTGCGTCTGGCGCGCCGGCGGGTACGGCTACGAAGCGCTTGAGGCCGCGGAGGAGGGTGGAGAGGCCAGTGCCGCCGCCGATGGCGACTACGCGGAGGGATCTTTGTGGGGGGTCTTGTGGCATGGCCTTGGCTCTAGGGTATCGCAGGGAGGGAGAAGCAAGGCGTTACGGGGATAAGTGGGGATGAAGGCATGGCGGGAATGCTTAGGCGCGGGCAGCTCGTTGCGGTTAGGGAGACCGAGCGAGAACAAGCAGATCCCTACAGGGTGACAACCAAAAGCGGGGCCAACGATTTGCTGGGTGGCTTTCGGCCTGATGGGACCGGTTCTGCTCTTCGACTTAGGCTTCGGGGTAGAGGAGTTCGGTGAAGCGGGGATCGTCGGCCATGTCCTGGAAGTCGGAGTCTGCGCGGGCCTGGATGCGGTTTTTGTGGTTGAAGTGGATGGCTCGGGTGAGGTGCTCGAGGCAGCCGGTGGGGTCGCCGGTGAGGGAGGCGAGGACGGCGAGGCCGTAGAAGGCGTAGTCAGCGGAAGGGTGCGCGCTGAGGATCTGCTTGAAGTGGGTGCGGGCGTCGTCGTAGTTGCCTTGGTTGAGCAGCGAAATGGCGTAGTCGTACTGCTCTTCGTGGCTCTGGAAGCTGGTGCTGCCCTTGGTGACCTGGCCGAGGCAGGCGCTGGTGTACATGCGGATGCGGTCGGCAAGCTCGCCTGGGCTGTTGGCGAGCATCTTGTTGAAGGCGGCGTGGGCTTTATCGAATTTGCCGGCCTGCATCAAGGTGATGGCGGCCTCGTATGCGGCGATGGCTGCAGCGCGGTTAGTGTCTGGCGGTGGGACGACGCTGCCGGCAAGCAGGCGGGTGCGTTTTACTGGGGCGGAAGCGGTCTTAGTTTGAGCCATTTGCACGTTCCTGGGGCCGGCGATTATTGCGTTGAGAAAGCTAGAGGGGCTTCACGGTTTTATACGCGCAACGGGATGCAGGGTCAAGGGCGAGTGTAGAGGACCGGATTGAGCTCGGGGTCGTTGTACATTTTGAGCTGGCGATAGAGGTGAAAACGACGGCGTCCGGCGAGCACATCCTGCCACAGGGCGTCGAGACAGCCGGCGAGATCGTCACGCTGATGGGTGAGAACTTCCAGGCGCTGGCGGTTCTTGGCGCGGTGCTGCTCCGTGGCGGTCTGGCGGTCGACTTCAGCGGCTGTGTGGTAGACCTTCAGCTCGAGGATGGAGAGCCGGTCGATGATGAGGCCGGGGGATTCGGAGTGGAGCGGGGAGCTCTCGTTTTGCTGGCCGGCGGCGTGGAGCAGGAGGGAGTCGATTTGCTCGACCAGGTCGTTGCGGCGCTGGTTGATGGTGTCGATGTGATGCTTGACTTCGGTGATGTCGTGGTCCGAGGCGCGCGGGCTGCGGGCCTTGTCTTCCTCGTGCCAGAGATCGAAGTTGGCGCGGTGCTGGAAGAGCACCAGGGCGTCCAGCGGGGAGACGGGTGTGGGGAGCTCAAGCTCGCAATGCCATTGGCTGGTCGCGGTGTCGTGTAGGTGGAGGATGGTCTGGGCGTGGAGCATGTGCACGCCTAGTCTATATCGTAGACAGGATTGGTATGCCGTATGATTTTGGGATGGGCAAACCGATCAAGCGCGTGCTGCTGTATCGGCTGGGAAGCATGGGCGATACGGTGGTTTCGCTGCCCGCGTATCACCTGGTTGCGCGCGCGTTTCCGGATGCGGATCGACGGCTGCTGACGAATCGGCCGATCAATGAGAAGGCTGCTGCGGCGGCTGCGATTCTGGTCAATACGGGGCTGGTGAGCGGGTATTTTGACTACCAGGTGGCTACGCGTAACGTGCTTGCGCTGGGCAAGCTTTGGTGGGATCTGGTGCGTTGGCGGCCGCAGGCGGTGGTCTACCTGGGTTCGGCTCGAGGGGTCAAGGGGGCCAAGCGGGATGCATGGTTTTTCCGGGTTTGCGGCATCCGCAAGCAGTATGGCGTGCCGCTGACGGAAGACATGCAGCGCAATCGCTGGCAGCCTGAGCGTGGGGCTGAGGAGTATGAGGCGGCGCGTTTGGTGAGGAACATTGCTGAGCTGGGCGATGGGGCCGTGATGGATGACGCGAGCTGGGATCTGCGGTTTACGGATGGCGAACGAGCGCGGGCGGCGGCGGCTTTGTTGCCGGCGGGGGACCGGAAGATCCTGGCGATCAGCCTGGGGACGAAGGTTACGGCGAACAACTGGGGTCGCGAGAAGTGGCGGGGATTGCTGCTGGAGCTGGGCCGGCGATATCCGGGGTATGCGCTGGCGATCAGCGGGGTTCATTCCGAGAGTGCGGATAGTGAGTTCGCGGCGGATGGCTGGCGTGAAGGCGCGGGTGCGCAGGCGATGGTGTTGAACCTTTGCGGCAAGCTTAGCCCGCGGGAAAGTGCCGCAATGTTTGAGCGGGCGCAGGCGTTTCTGGGGCATGATTCCGGGCCAATGCATCTGGCCGATGCTGCGGGGACGCCGGTGATGGCGGTGTTTTCCGCGCGCAATCCGCCCACGCGCTGGTTCCCGCATGGAGCCCGGCACCACCTGGTCTATCACAAGGTGAACTGCCATGGCTGCGGGATGCGGGAGTGTACAGTGGAACAGATGAAATGCGTGCGGAGCATCACGGTGGAAGAGGTGCTGGGCGCGGCCTGTGCGGCGATTGAGGGCAAGGCGCCTGAGGCGCGGCCGGACTGGTTGTTTGACTACAGCGTGTCGCTGGGCGGGATCGTCAGGGAGATTGCTCATGCTTCCTGAACTGCATGCTGTGCTGGGTCTGCTGGAGAGTGGGTTTCAAGAGCTGCGGGTGCTGGTGGTGGGCGACCTGATGCTGGACCGCTATGTGATTGGCGAGGTGGAACGGATTTCGCCGGAAGCTCCGGTGCCGGTGTTGCGGCACGCGCAGCGGTATGAGCGGCCGGGCGGCGCGGCAAACGTCGCGATGAATATTGCGGGTCTGGGATGCCAGGCGTTTTTATGTGGATTCTGGGGCGCGGACGGCGAGCAGGCGGAGCTGGCGCGGCTGCTGGATGCGGCGAAGATCAATACGGCGGGCGTGGTGACGAGCTCGCTGCCTACGATTTCGAAGACTCGGATTGTGGCGAGAACGCAGCAGGTTTTGCGGCTCGATATTGAGAGCAAGGATCCGGTGCCGCAGGAAGAAACGGATCGTCTGCTGGCGCGTGCGATTGCGCTGGTGCCGAAGGTGCATGCGGTGATTCTTTCGGACTATGCGAAGGGTGTGCTGACGGCGGATGTGTGCGAGGCGATCATTCGTGCGGCGAGGCAGGCCGGCGTAATGGTACTGGTGGACCCCAAGGCTCGCGACTTGAGCAAGTACTCCGGGGCGACGACGGTGTGCCCGAATCTGGCGGAGCTGTCGCTGGCGACGGGTGTGCCGGCGCACCAGACGGAGGCTCTGCTGGCTGCGGCGCGGGCGCAGATGATTGAGCATGAATTTGGATTCTTGACCGTGACGATGAGCGAGCGCGGGATCATGATTTTGCGTGGTGAGGGTGATTATGTTTCGCCGGCGCGGGCGCGGGAAGTGTTTGATGTATCGGGCGCCGGCGATACGGTTATCGCTACGCTGGCGGCTTGTATGGCCGGTGGGTTAAAGGTGGAGACGGCCGTGGAAGTAGCGAATCTGGCTGCCGGGATCGTCGTCGGCAAGGTGGGGACGGTGCCGATTGCGCAGCATGAGCTGGTGGCTCTGCTGACGCCTAGCTCGGGGATCAACTCGGCCGAGAAGCTGCTGGATGCGGCGCGGGTGCAGAGGCGAGTGGCCGAGTGGCGCGCGGCGGGCGAGACGGTGGTTTTTACTAACGGCTGCTTCGATCTGCTGCATGTGGGGCATATCACGTTGTTGGAGGATTGCCGCAAGTTCGGGTCGAAGCTGGTGCTGGGGTTGAACTCGGATGCGAGTGTGAGCCGGTTGAAGGGGCCCACGCGGCCAATCGTTGGGGAGCGCGAACGTGCGCGTGTAATGAGTGCGCTGGCTAGCGTGGATGCGGTGGTGATCTTTGATGAAGAGACGCCGCTGGAGCTGATCAAGGCGTTGAAGCCGAACGTGCTGGTCAAGGGCGGGGATTACTCGATTGAGACCGTGGTGGGGCACCAGGAGGTGCTCGCGAGCGGTGGACGGGTGGAGATTGTGCCTACGGTCGAGGGCTTTTCCACGACCAATATTGTGAAGAAGCTGACGGGAGATATGGCTTGATTATCGTGACGGGCGGTGCGGGATTTATCGGCAGCAATCTGGTGGCGGAGCTGAACCGGCTGGGCGAGCGGGACATTCTGGTGGTCGATAATCTGGCTCCGGCTCCGAACCTTTCCGGGCCGAAGTTCCTGAACCTTTGGGGCGCTGAATACAGCGACTATATGGATAAGCGGGAGTTTCGCCGGGCGCTAGCAGCGGGTGCGTTCGAGGGTGCGAAGGTGCGGGCGATCCTGCATCAGGGGGCATGCTCAAACACGCTTGAAGATGACGGGCAGTACATGATGGACAACAACTTTACGTATTCGAAAGAGATGCTAACGTTTGCGGGGCGGCATGATGTGCCGCTTGTCTATGCGTCCACCGCGGCGGTCTACGGGTTGAGTGAGACGTTTGCGCCTACGATTGAGAATGAGCGTCCGTTGAACGTTTATGGGTACTCGAAGCTGGTGTTCGACAACTATGTGCGGAAGGCGTTTGCGGATGGGACGGCGCCCAAGAGCTCTGTGGTTGGGCTGCGGTACTTCAATGTTTATGGGCCCCGGGAGCAGCATAAGGGGCGCATGGCTTCCGTGCTGCACCACTTCACGAAGCAGTTGAAAGAGACCGGCGGGATCAAGATGTTTGAAGGATCCGGTGGGTATGCGGATGGAGAACAGCGGCGGGATTTTGTTTTCGTGAAGGATCTGTGCCGGATCAATTTGTTTTTTGCGGGGCTGCTGCCGGAAAGTCCTAAGTCGCCAACGCATGCGATTGTGAATGCGGGTACGGGGGAGGCGCGGACGTTCAAGGCTGTCGCACAGGCGTTGATGCAGGTGCATGGGCAGGGGACGATTGAGTACATTCCGTTTCCTGGGGATTTGAAGAACCGGTATCAGCACTTTACGGAAGCCGACGTTGCCGGCTTGCGCGCAGCGGGTTATCACGACGCATTTACGACGCTTGAAGAGGGTGTGCGGCAGACGTTTGCCGATGCAGCCATGGCTTAGCTAGAACGAGGGGTCCCATGACTAAGCCGACATCGATTTTTTGCTTGAGCACGTATGAGAAGGGCCAGGAATTCCTGCGGACCTGCGCGGCCGAGGGCTGCGAAATCCGGCTGTTGACGGTCGATAAACTGCGCGACGCGGACTGGCCCAAGGACATCCTGACCGAGTTCCTGACGATGCCGGAGGAGATGACTCCAGAGCAGGTGCTGAACACGCTGAGCTATGTTGCGCGTGACCGGCGGATTGACCGGCTGGTGCCGCTCGACGAGTTTGACCTGGAAGTGACGGCGCTGATGCGGGAGCACATGCGGCTGCCGGGGCTCGGCGAGACGACTACGCGGTACTTCCGCGACAAGCTGGCGATGCGCACGCAGGCTCGTGCGGCGGGTATTGCCGTGCCGGAATTTACGCGGGTGTTTCACTACGACGATCTGCGGACGTTTATGCGCGAGGTGCCGGGGCCGTGGCTGCTGAAGCCTCGGACAAATGCTTCGGCCATCGGGATCAAGCCGATCTCTACGGCTGACGAGCTCTGGCCTATTCTGGACGCGTTGGGAGATTTGCAGAGCCACTACGTGCTGGAGCGGTTTGTCGCCGGTGAAGTGTTTCATGCCGAGGGCATTACGTGGGGGGGCAAGCTGCTGTTTTCGCAGCCGTTCCAGTACAGCAAGCCGCCGATGGAGACGATGCATAAAGGTGGGATCTTCAGCACGCGCACGCTCGATGTGACGAGTGCAGATGCGAAGGCGATTGAGGCGGTGCATGCGCCGCTGCTGCAGGCGCTGAAGCTGGATGCCGGGGTGACTCATACGGAGTTCATCAAGGCTGCCGCAGATGGGAAGTTCTACTTTTTGGAGACAGCTGCGCGGGTGGGCGGGGCGTACATCGCGGAGACGCTGGAGTTTGCAACCAATGTCAATCCCTGGCGGGAGTGGGCTCGGATTGAGGTGGCGCTGGCGAAGGGTATCGAATACAAGCTGCCGGTGACCAAGCGGATGTTCGCGGGAAGTGTGATCTCGCTGGCTCGGCAGGCGGAGCCTGATGTTAGCGGGTATACGGACCCGGAGATTGCGATGCGACTGCACAAGGAGCATCACGCGGGGCTGATTCTGCAGACGGCTTCTGAGGCTCGGCTGAAGGCGCTGCTGGACAACTATATTCCACGATTCCTGCAAGACTTTAATGCGGTGATCGCGGCACCGGATAAGCCAACGGCGTAAAGCAAAAGCCACAGCCTGGGCTGTGGCTTTTTGCGATGTTTTGGTGAGCCCGCTGGGGCTCGAACCCAGGACCAACGCCTTAAAAGGGCGATGCTCTACCAACTGAGCTACAGGCTCTCACCAGATTCAAAAATACCATAGCGTGGGGTTGAGGGAAACCTTGCGCTTCGACCTGGTGAAAGGAGCGGCGGCGCGGTTACCGGGTTGGTGATGTGCCACAAAAGGCACATCGTGCATAACTCTTTAGTTACTCTCTTCCATTTTCTGTGGGAAAGCAGGGTCCTTGCACTAAAGTGGCACTTAAGACTCATTGACGCACAGTAAAGGGCCAAGTAGCCTCAGCACATTGCATAACAATGTGTGCAGTCCGGAGGTTACTTTACAGCGAAGATGCGCCACCCTACGGGCCTGGATGAAGCATACTGAGTTGATTGGACAATTATGGACACGCAGCTGAACGACAACCCGGAAGAGCCGCTGGCGGAAACGCCGGAAGACGTAGCGATCCTGTACTCATGGGCAAATTTGCACGGGGCCAAGTACCGCGATTTTTCTGCATCGCGCCGCGAGTATCGCGCGCAGGTACGCCACCGTGCCGCAGAAGATTTGCGTCTAGCCGAACTGCAAGCCAAGCAGGATGCGGAAGCCGCCGCGACAGAGGCTGAGCGCGTCGCTCGTGAAGCGGAGCGGGCTGCGCGTACGAGCGACCAGTTTGACAATGCCGGCGAGCGGGAACGGTCGTTGCAGGCAGCAGAATCGGCCGCTCGGCGGGCTGCTGCGGAGCGGGTGGAAGCAGCACGCAGGGCTGAGGCCGCGGCGATTGCTGATGCGGTGGCTCGCAGGGAAGAGCGTGAAATTGCAGAAGCGCACGCCAGCGCACAACGCCAGGCTGCACGCTGGGCTGATTCGGAGATTCGCCGCCGCACGCTGGCCGGGCCGCAGCCTTCTCGCGTGCGTGTGCCCGGGCTTGCGAGTGACCCTTACGAGTATGCCGATGCGCCCGCGCACGAAGAAGCGCTAAAGATGTCGCATCGCGCTCCGGACTACTCGGATTTGAACAGCTTTGCGGAACGCTATGCGCGCCCCAGCAACGCTTCCGGCGAGTATCGCGCGGCACGTCCCTCCGGTGAGCGCCAGGCTTATTCCGGGGAACGTCGTGCATTCCGGCCGGAGTTGGAAGTGCGGCGTCGTCCGCAGGGATACCGCCCGGATGATGCTTCCGGGATGCGCCCGGCTTATCGCGCACCCGTGCAGCCGGAGCCAGTTCGCCAGCGTGAAGTGCCGCGGGTTGCGCCGGCCTATGACTTGCCTCCGCAGCCGCGGGTTGAGCCTCGGCGTGAGCGTTTGCCGGAGCCGACGCTCAATGAGCGTGCACCGCAACGGCAGGAGCAGCGTCAGCGCCCTGCACCTCGGCAAGATCGTCCCGAGCAGCGTTCAGAGCGCCAGGATCAGTACGACATTCCGCGCCGGCAGGAGCCGTCCACGCCGCAGCCCGAGCAGTCTGGTCCGGCGTGGCTTTATACGAGCAGTTCGCAGCAGCCGACGGCCTCCAGCGTCACCGATACGCTACAGCATTCGCGGGAGCGGGTGGCGTCGCGCTGGTTCGCGCTGAAGGGCGTGTTTGAGCCCGGCCAGGAGCCGGCGGTGGATACGCCGCAGCCTCGTCAAAAAGAGACGCGCACGCCGGTGCTGGCAGTGTTTTCGCTTGCCGGTGGTGTTGGCAAGACAAGCTTGACGGCGACTTTGGGCCGTACGCTTTCTGCGCTCGGCGAGAAAGTTTTGCTGGCGGATACAACGTCTCATGGGCTGCTGCCTTACTACTTCGGGGCGACTGAACTACGGCCCGGAGCTGTGCGCACGTTTTCACCGCCGAGCGGGAGCACCGATGCGCCGATCTACCTGGTCAGCTATGACGTGGATGGACGTGCCGGCGACCGTGCCGCGCAGGACGCGCTTGAAGGTGAGATTTCGCAAGCCTCAAGCGGGACGCACCGCATTGTGCTGGATGTGAACGCGAGCGCCGGTTGGGTGGTTCGTCGCCTGGCCCGGATGAATCCGACCGTGCTGGTGCCGGTCTCGCCGGATATGAATTCCGTGATCAGCCTGCAGGCCGTGGAGAAGTATTTCTCTGGCGCTGTGGACCAGGATGGGCGTCCGATTCTGCCGAACTATATCCTCAACCAGTTCGACGCATCGCTCCCGCTGCACCTGGATGTGCGTGAAGTACTGCGGGAAAAGCTGGGCGAGCGGCTGCTGCCGTTTGTGATTCGGCGTGCGCCGGCGGTGAGTGAAGCGCTGGCTGAGGGAATGACCGTTGTCGATTACGCTCCGGAAGCGGGAATCGCTGAAGACTACCTCAATGTAGCCAACTGGGTGCGGACAAAAGCTGCCCCCGCAAGCCAGGGCTTTCGCAACACGCGATGGAGTGAACGATGACCAGGTCGCCGTTATGGAGAGAGTTTGAGTCAGGGGACAGTATCCTGCTCAAGGCAATCCGCTTTCTGATTCTTTTTGGCGGGATTCTCTGCCTCCTGTTCACCGGGATCCTGGAGCTCACATGGCCGCAGCAGGCCGTGCTTGGGCTCATCACCATTTTGATTGCGATGTGGATGGACCGCGCGTCGAGCTCGTACCTGATCACGTTGACGCTGATGATCGTGTCGATGTACTCGACGTTCCGCTACGGCTACTGGCGTATCGCGACGACGATCCGCTTCTTCCTGGATCCCGGTACGGACTGGCACGCGCTGGACGCGTTCTTCATCTGGCTGCTGGTGATGGCGGAAGCTTACGCGTTCATCATTCTATTTCTGGGCTACCTGCAGACGCTTTGGCCGCTGCGCCGCACGCCGGTGCCGCTGCCCGAGAATCCTGAAGACTGGCCGGCTGTCGACCTGCTGATCCCAACGTATAACGAGCCGCTTTCCGTGGTGCGGTATACGGCCCTTGCCGCCATGAATATTGACTGGCCGGCGGATAAGCTGAACGTCTACATCCTGGACGACGGAAAGCGTGAAGAGTTCCGCAAGTTCGCGGAAGACGCGGGCATCGGCTACATGACGCGTGACGACAATGCGCATGCCAAGGCCGGCAACATCAATCGCGCGCTCGAGCGTTTGGACGCGCCTTTTGTTGCGATCTTTGACTCCGACCACGTGCCGACGCGCTCGTTCATGCAGGTCACGATGGGCTGGTTTCTGCGCGACCGCAAGCTGGGCATGCTGCAGACGCCGCACCACTTTTATTCGCCTGATCCGTTTGAGCGCAACCTGGGCCAGTTTCGCGTGATTCCGAATGAAGGCGAGCTGTTTTACGGCATCGTGCAGGACGGCAACGATTTCTGGAACGCGACCTTTTTCTGTGGTTCCTGTGCCGTGCTTCGGCGTACGGCGCTGGACGAGATTGGCGGGATCGCGGTTGAGACGGTAACTGAAGACGCGCACACCTCTCTGCGGATGCAGATGAACGGCTGGAACACGGCCTACATCAATATTCCGCAAGCTGCCGGCCTTGCGACTGAGCGCCTGAGCGGCCACGTGAAGCAGCGTATTCGCTGGGCTCGCGGCATGATTCAGATTCTGCGTATCGATAACCCCTTGTTTGCCCGTGGTCTTTCAGCGGCGCAGCGGCTGTGCTACTTCAACGCGATGACGCACTTTCTTTACGCGCTGCCGCGCCTGATCTTCCTGACGGCGCCGCTGATCTACCTGATCCTGGGCCACACGAATGTCCCTGGATACTGGGCGGGCATTCTGGCGTACGCGTTCCCGCACCTTGTGCTCTCGTCGCTGACGAACTCACGCATTCAGGGGCAGCACCGGCACTCGTTCTGGAATGAAATCTACGAGACCGTTCTTGCTCCGTATATCTTCCTGCCCACGATGCTGGCGCTGATCAACCCTAAGCTTGGTAGCTTCAACGTGACGGCGAAGGGTGGAGTCGTCAATCGCGGCTTCTTTGATACGCGCATCGCGCAGCCTTTTCTGCTGATGCTGTTGTTGAATTTTATCGGTTTGCTGATGGCTATTCCGCGGTTCTTCCTGATCAACGTGCCGCTGGTTCGCAATTTGTATGACGGCACCCATCCGGGGACGATCGTCATGAACGTAATCTGGACGCTGTTCAACATCATCGTTCTGGGCGTTGCGACCGCGGTTGCGTGGGAAAGCCAGCAGCGTCGTCAGACTGTGCGTGTTTCGATGGCTGTACCGGCTGACGTAGTGCTTGCGGACGGAACGATCGTTCAGGGCGTGACGGCCGACATTTCAAGCGGCGGCGTCATGATCAACACGGAGCGCAGCTTCACGGCGTTGCCGGGCGAAGCAATCAAGCTGGTGTTCCCAGTGCTCGATGGCGATGCCATTCTGCCGGCGACGCTGGTGAGCGCCGGTGGCCGCAACCTGCGTGCGCAATTTGACCCGCTGACGTTGCAGGAAGAAGAAGCGCTGACGATGGTGCTTTACTCCCGCGCCGACACGTGGCTTGGGTGGGGTGAAGCCCGCGAGATCGACCGTCCGCTGAAGAGTCTCGGACGCATTCTGCAACTCTCCGTGCATGGTCTCGGCCAAACTTTTAGAGGTTTGATGAAAACGAAGAAGTCGGCACCCAAGGGCAGGCTCGCACAAAGCGTTGCTCCCATTCTCCTGTGTGCTGTGTTGCTTGGCGGCGCGGTTCGTTCGGCCTTCGGTCAGGCTTCGCCTGGTCCAGTCTCTACCCCGCCCCCGGTCACAGCGATTCCTACCAGCACAGGGCCCAACGCTTCCTCAATCGGCATTCCCACGACCAGCGATACGGGCGTTGCCGCGCGTCCCGTGGCGCCGGGCAATTTTGACAACATCTTTACGCTGGCTGATGTCGGCGTGCCGGATACGATCGTGCTGCGCGGCGTAGATGCTTATCACACGGTGCCATTTTCCGTGCCGCAGACCGAAGTGATCAAGAGCGCGACGATGCATATCCGCTATCATTTCTCGCCCGGTCTGCTGCCCGCTTTGAGCCACCTGAAGGTGAGCCTGAACGGCACGTTGTTTGCGACGCTGGCTGTCAACATTCCGCCGACGGTGAATACGTCGACGGACCTGACACCTGACCAGAAAGTCGCCGAGACGCAAATCCTGAACGTTACGCGCAATGAGAATAACGCGCTGCTCGAAGCTACGTTGACGATGCCGGCAGAAATGCTGGTTCGCCAGAACGAGCTGACGTTTGAGTTCATCGGCCACTACACCTACAACTGCGAAGACCCCTCGCACTCGACGCTCTGGTCGCATGTAGATGCGAACTCAACGATCGAGATTGCGGGTAGCCTGCTGCCGCTGCAGAACGACCTCTCGATCCTGCCGCTGCCGTTCTATGACTCGAACGTCAACCTTCACCCCAGCATTCCGATCGTGTTCCTGTCGCAGCCTTCGCCGAAGGCTCTGCGCGCGGCCGGCATCGTCGCTTCCTACTTCGGTATCCTGACTGATTACCGCCCTGTAAAATTTCCCGTCACGTTTGGAACTATTCCGGCCGGCAATGCGATTGTAATCAGTGAGAGTGCGGCCGAGTTGCCGGCAACGCTGAACATAACCTCCGGCACCGGTGGCCCGACGATCGCGATGCGAACCAATCCAGTCGACCCTTACTCCAAGGTGCTGGTGCTGACGGGCGACAATCCGGACGAACTCGTCACCGCTGCGGAGGCCTTCTTCATCCAGCGTGACATGCTGCAGGGCGACCAGCAGCATGGAGCTTTGACCAAGCCGATTCCGGACCGCAAGCCTGACGACGCGCCGCGCTGGCTTTCGACCGACTACATCACCACTGTAGGCGATATTGCCAACACGGGCGACATTCAGGGCGACGGTTCTGTCCCAGTCGGCGCCTACATGCGTATCCCGCCGGACCTCTATCTTGAGGGTCCGCTGCAGAACCTCAGCTACCACATGAACTACCGGTACAACGGTATCCCGCTGGCGAATGAGAGCTCGCTGCAGGTTTATATGAACTCGGCTTATGTGAGCTCAACCCCGATGCCGCATACGGAAAAGGGGTCATCCGTTCTTGAGACGGTGGTTCCGGTTCCTGTTGTAGATATGCGGCCGTTCTCAAACTCGCTGATGCATAAGTTTGTGTTCCAGATTGCCAAAAAAGGCAAGTGCCAGGACACGGCGCCGGCCAATCTGCAGGGCGCGATCATCAAGACGTCGTACCTGGACATCAAGGGCATTCCGCACTGGAAGATCATGCCGAACCTTGAGCTGTTCTCGAATGCTGGCTACCCTTTCACGCGTAAGGCCGACCTGGCTGATTCGGCTGTCGTGATGCCGGATGTACCGACGACCGATGAGATCGAGCTGTACCTGACGCTGATGGGCCACTTCGGCGCGCAGACCGGCTACCCGGTTCTGAACGTTACGGTCACCAACGATGCCGGTATGGGCGCGGATCATAACAAGGACTACATCGTGCTTGGCACGGTGAGCGATCAGCCTGCGCTGAAGCGTCTGGAAGGTTCGCTGCCGGTCAAGGTTGATGACGGAGGGCTCCACATTCAGGACACGCAGGGCTTCTTCGCTTCGCTGCAGCATGCGTGGTGGAAGGTTCGCAGCTCGGATCATGTTCAATCGACCCAGTTGGAAACCGCTGGTGGTTTACCGGACGCGCTGGTTGAAGGCATCGAATGGCCGCGTGGTTCGGCCCACTCGGTTGTCGTGATCGCTCTGCGTGATCACAGCGTGGTCCCCAACTTCATCAACGTGTTTCTTAAGAACTCGCAGAACTCTGACATCTCGCAGTCGGTCAGCGTTCTGCATGGCGCGCGCTTCGTTTCCTACCGAATTGGCAACGACGTTTATCACGTCGGCTCGCTGTCGCTTTGGGTTCGCCTGAACATGCTGTTCTCGGAATTCCCCTGGTTGATCCCGACCGTTGTCGTCATCTTTGCGGTACTGATGGCTGCACTGATTCGCGCGATGCTGCGCCGTCGTGCACGAACACGCCTGCAGGGCAACGACTAATCTCTATCAATCGCGCCATGCCCAAAGCCGCCGCAAACAGCCATGCTGGATGGACTTCACGTCTATCCAGCATGGCTGTTTTATGCGTGACGCTGTCAGGGTTGACCGGGTGCCGCGCCGAGCCGCAGCCGTGGCCGTTGTGGGAGGCCTACACGGCTCACTTCATGGACGAGCAGGGCCGCGTGATCGACCGCTCCGCAGGCGATCGTACGACGAGCGAGGGGCAGTCCTATGCCATGTTCTTCGCGCTCGTGGACAACGATCAGAAGCGTTTTGACAAGCTGCTGGCCTGGACGGAGGCGAACCTCGCCGCGGGAGATCTGACCGCGCGTTTGCCGGCGTGGGCGTGGGGGCGCAACGCGTCGGGGGAGTGGAAGACCGTCGACGATAATCCTGCGTCTGATGCGGACCTGTGGCTGGCATACACGTTGATCGAAGCCGGTCGCCTGTGGCATGATCCGCGCTATGACACGCTCGGGCGGGCCATCGCCTCGCGAATTGCGAGGGAAGAGGTGGTGCTGGTTCCGGGCTTAGGCACGACGCTTGCGCCTGGGCCCCATGGTTTCCATCCGGATGAGCAGACCTGGGTGCTGAACCCCAGCTACCTGCCGCTCCCAGTGCTGACGCATCTGGCCAGGCTGATGCCGCAGGGGCCCTGGTCGAGTATTGTCGCGTCGCTTTCCCAGGTTCTTTCCGTGGCGGGCGCGGAAGGGTTTGCAATGGACTGGGTGGCCGCCGGAAATACGGGTGTGCACGCAGGGACAGCTCCGGCAATTCCAACGGCGGGGGTGCAGGAGTCGCATCCGGCAGGGAGCTATGACGCGATTCGCGTTTATCTTTGGCTTGGTCTTTCGGACAGCCATACGCCGGGCGTGCGCGATCTACTTGCGGACGTGAACGGGATGGGCGGGTATCTGCGCCGCTCTGTAAGTCCTCCGCTTGAGGTGAGTGCGGCGGGTGCGGTAGTCCGCGAGGAGGCTCCGCCTGGCTTCTCCGCGGCGGTCATTCCGTATCTGCAGGCTGTGGGCTTGAAGCAGCAGGCGAAGGCGCAGGTGGACCGTCTGGCGGCGACGCGCGACGTGTCTTCCGGGCTGTACGGGCGGACGGCGGAGTATTACGACCAGAATCTTGCCTTGTTTTCCACCGCATGGAGCCAGGAAAGGTTCCGCTTTGAGCGTGACGGAAGCTTGCACGTTCGGTGGAAATAAGCCCGTATTTATTGGCGATTTGCCATCTGCGGGACTGTGGATAATCCCCCTTCTGCCTGTGTAGAAAAAGCAATACACCGCGCACGAAAGACGGTAATCTCGTGAGGACAGCTGCAGTATCCATCCTGGTTACCACGGGGCAGAAGCAGCGCATTGAAAAAAATTATGAAGACCACCTCCGCAACTCGAATCTGGCCGAAGATGATTCTCCCTATCGTCTTCGCAACGGCGACGCTTGTCCCGGCGGCTGTGACAGCGAACGGTCAGACCGTGCAGCCGGCGACCCAGCCCCTGCTCGAGAAGGCCCATGCGCTGGAGGTTCGTGGTCGCATGGATATGGCCTCGCAGACCTGGCAGCAGGTTCTGCTTGCAGACCCGAATAATACAGAAGCCCTGGGTGGATTGGCACGTGCCGCGAAGCTAAGTAATAAACCTGCCGACGCTCAGAGATACATCGAAAAGCTGCGGGCGATCAATCCAAATGACCCCGGCATTGCACGCGCAGAGAACATGGGAACGGAGTCTGACCACCAGATTCAGTTGCGGGATGCAGGCAAGCTCGCACAGCAGGGACAGTACGGCCAGGCGATGGCTTTGTATCGCAAAGTTTATGGGGATACGCCACCTCCGGGCGACCAGGCTTTGGCGTTCTACGAGACAGAAGCTGCCACCGAAGATGGGCGCCCGCATGCCATCAATGGTCTCCGCGGGCTGGTTGAAAAGAATCCTTCCGACTCCCGTTACCAGGTCGCTCTCGGCCGCATTCTGACCTACAACCCCAAGACGCGTGCTGAAGGCCGCAAGCTTCTGGCGCAGCATCCGGCGGATCCGCAGGCGACAGAAGCTCTACGCCAGTCGCTGCTTTGGGACGCGCAAAACCCGGCGACCGGCGGCGATATTCGTGCCTATCTTTCAAGGCATCCTGACGCTCAACTGGCCAGCGCTCTGCGCGCCCAGCCGGCAGCTCCGCGCGGCGGCAATGGCGGGGGTAAGCCCCAGCGGCCTGCCGTGCCGTTGACTGAGGAACAGCGTGCCGCCGCCGCCCAGGTCAAGGGACGTAATGCGGAATCGCAGGCTGCATACCGTGCGCTGAATGCGAAGCATCTTGATGACGCGGAGACCCGCTTCAAGGCGATCCTAGCCAAGAATCCTGAGGACTCCAGCGCGCTTGCCGGCATGGGCTACATTCGGATGCAGCAGGCAAACTTTGGCGGAGCCATCAGCTACCTGGTGCAGGCCAAGCAGAACGACCAGAACGATCAGGGGCTGGATAAGGCGCTTGAGACCTCGCGCTTTTATTCCACACTGGGCGAAGGCGCGATCGCGCTGAACGAGAACGATCTGCCGCTTGCGCAGAAGCAATACCGCGCGGCGCTGACCATGCGTCCGACCAGCACGGAGGCGCTCGAAGGCCTTGGCGGCACACTGCTGCGCGCCGAGCAGCCGGAAGCGGCGATGCCGTACTTTCAGCAATTTGTGAAGCTGAAGCCTTCTGCCTCGCACGCATGGCGTGGCTTGTTCTTGTCTGAGTATGGTGCCGGCAACAGCCCGCTCGCGCTGCAGACCGAGCGTCAGATCCCGGCTGCGCCCCGTGCGGAACTGGCCAAGGATCCGCTGTTTCTGCGCGCGCTTGCTTCGGCTTACCAGTCGGTTGGCCGCGATGCGGATGCACAGCGCGTACTGAAGATCGCTCTTGATCTGCCGTTCCCGGCTGACTCCCGCGCTTTGGAGGTCGACACGCAATTGCAGTACGCCGGTTTGCTGCAGCAGGCGAACCGTCTTGATCAGGCCGCGGGGCTGTACCGCCAGGTGCTCGCAAAGAACCAGAACAACACGCAGGGCTGGCAGGGGCTGGTTCGTGCGGAACACGCGATGGGCAACGACGCTGAGGCCGTGCAGACGCTTGAATCGATGCCGCCTGCGGTTTACGCGACTGCGATGAAAGAGCCGGGATTTGAGTCGACGGTTGCGTCCGTGTACCAGAACCAGCGTCGGCTGGACGTAGCGCAGGACATCCTGGAAAAGGCCATTGCCGAGCAGACCAACGCCGGTCACAAGCCGTTTGTCCCGAACGAGGTTCAGCTTGCGGGCCTTTACCTGGAGCGCGGCAACCCAACCCAGGCCTATCCGCTTTACCAGCAGTTGCTTGTGCAGAACCCGGACCGCCCTGATGCGTGGAAGGGTGTGCTGACGGCTTTGCACAGCACGGGACGCGATCAGGAAGCGCTTGCTGAGGTTTCGCAGATACCGCCTGCAACGCGTGGCCGTCTGGAGCAGGATCCTGAGTATCTGCAAGTCCTGGGTGGAATCTATAACTCGCTTGGGCAGCCGCAGCAGGCAGCTGTTTTCCTGCGCCGCGTGCAGCAGCACTATGCCGAGCAGAAGACTGCGCCGCCGGCTGAGATCGACGTACAGAACGCCTGGCTGCTTTACAACGGGGGCAATGACGCCGGGCTCTATCGCCAGCTTCTGGACCTGGGTAATCGCGCCGACTTGACGGACGATCAGCGCCGCACGGTCCAAACCATCTGGGCTAATTGGGCGGTGCGCCGCGCCAACCTGGCAGCTGCGAATGGCGACAATCGCCGCGCGCTTGCGATCCTGAACGCGACCGCACAATCTTTCCCTGATAATCCCGGCGTGATCAAGGCGCTGGCTGGTGGGTACGCACGCGCGGGGATGTCCAAGCAGGCCGTGACGATCTGGAAGGCGCAAGACCTGAAAACCGGGACCGTCTCCGACTATCGAGCAGCTGTGGGTGCGGCGCTGGCTGCGAACGACCAGAAGGATGCCGAGATCTGGCTGCGCTTTGGTCTGGACCAGTACCCACGTGATCCGGACCTGCTGAATCTGGCAGCCAAGTACGAGCAGGCTCGTGGCGATAACAGCCGGGCCCGCGATTACCTGCTTGCCGAGCTCGGTGTGATTCCGAAGCCTGATGCCGGAGCCGAGCTCGCGACGCTGCTGAGCCAGCCGGCTGCTGCTGCTCCCTTGCCGAGCGCGCGCCATCCCCAGGATCTCGCCACACTGCTTGCGCCGAACCCGAATGAGCAGAGCGGCCAGATGCAGATGGAGCAGCCGCAGCAGCCGCTCTCCACGCGGCCTTACCTGCCTGGTGCAAACTCTGGCCTGGGTGCTGCACCTATTCAGTTGAGCGCGCCTGCCATGCCGGGCCAGATGGGCAATGAGCCCGTTGTTCCGGCGTACCCTTCCACCCCGTCTCGCAGCACGCCTGCCAATTCTCGCCTGCGGGACTACAAGCCCCAGTCGCTGACCACGGAGCCTGTCGAACCCTGGCAGTCTACGCCCCCCGCTCATGCCGTAGCACACGGCCGAGAGGGTTCCACGCTGATCCTGATTCCTGCCTCTTACCAGCAGCAGCAAGCCGGGCCGACGGTTGATACCGGCTTCGGTCCCGCCGCACAGAACTCCACACAAAAGGCGCCGCCGCTCACGGAGCAGCCAGCGTCCGTAATTGCCGCTCAGACGGCACAGCAGCGCCAGACGGCGCCGGCTGATGAGGTTTATGGGCCCTATGTGCCGTACAAGGCTCCTGTGCCCATCGTGGTGCAGCAGGCACCTGCGGTTGCGCGTCCCATCGCGACAGATGCCCAGCCCAGGGCGCGCTCGATCCCGAACGCGAAGGTGCGCTCGCAGGCTGATCTTGCCGCGGCGCGTGCGGCGTCCATGCAGCACACTTCGCCAAAGCCGGCTTCGTTGACTGGTGAAAGCAAGCCGCCTGCGGAGGACTACAGCACCACTCAGACCGACACGGTGCAGTACAACCCTCAGCAGCAGGGAAGCGTGCCAACTTACGGCAGCGCGCAGGTCGGGCAGCCGCAGTCTCAGCAGCAGAAAGGCGGCATCCAGCAGCCAACTTACTCGCAGCAGCAGACGGTTCCGCAGCAGTCTGGTGATAGCTACGGCCAGCAATATCCGCAGCCGAATACGGGCACTGCTCGTGCACCGCACAATCGTCATGCTGCGCGCAAGCCTGCTCCGGCACGCGCTGCGGCGGCCCCGGGCCCCGCACAGGAGCCACAGCAGCCGCAACAGCCAGGGATGAATTATCCCGGTGTGCCTCAACCGATGACCGCGCAGCCGTACCCGACGATCGGTCCCGCCTACCCGCTTGGCGCACCGCCCACGGATTACGACCTGATGCAGAAGCGCGTTCCACCGTTGCGCGGCGGGTATGAACTGGCGGCCGCACCGCAGGTTCCGCTCACGCAGCGGCAGCAGACAGAGCTCGACCTTGAAGCGCTGGAAGCGTCGTACAGCGGCTGGCTGGGCGGCACCGGATCTGCGCGCTACAGAAGCGGTACCCCGGGACTCGACCGGTTGACTGATCTTGAAGCGACTGTAGAAGCATCCATCGTAGCCAATGACCGCATTCGCTTCAGCATCGTGCCGCGCGCTGTCTTCCTGAACTCCGGCACGTATGACACGACGCAGTTTGCCGGTCTCGCCGCAAACGCCGGACCGTTTCTGGGCAGCTTGCCTGCCAACGCGGCCAACGTACCTTCGCAGCAAAATGCAAGCGGCATTGGTGGCGAATTGCAGCTCAGCGGTAATCGCTTTGCCGCAGCACTTGGCTACACACCGTATGAGTTTGTGGTGCGCAATGTCACGGGGCGTCTGTTGTTCAAGCCGACTCAGCACGTTACGCTTTACGGAAGCCGCGACTCGGTCACAGAAACGCAGTTGTCCTACGCTGGTTTGCGTGATCCCGCGACAGCAACCGCTGTTTATGGCGGAAATATCTGGGGCGGCGTGGTATCCACGGGTGGAGGCGTTCGGTTCGATGTTGGCGACGAACGCGCGGGCTTCTACGTGACCGCGGATGGCGCCGATATCACCGGCTACCACGTGCTGGAGAACACTAAGTTCGAGGGCTCCGCCGGCGCCTACTTCCTGGCGCACAACTTCCCGGGCTACGGCCGGCTCAACGTGGGCGCGTCGATGTTCGGTATGCACTACGCCCATAACGAGCGCGGCTTGACCTACGGGCTCGGCGGGTACTTCAGCCCGAACTCTTACTTCCTCGCATCTATCCCGGTTACATTCGCGGGCCACTACAAGTCTGACTTCCACTACAGCATCGCTGGAAGCATCGGCGTGCAGACCTTCCAGGAAGACAGCCAGAAGTACTTTCCGCTCGACCAGGGAATTCAGACCGGCTTCAATTACTTTTACGCGACCAACAGCAATACCGGCGGCAATTACAGCATCAACGCGGAAGGCGCCTACCGCATCTATGACCACTGGTACGCTGGCGGCTTTATGTCTGCAAACAATACCAATAACTACAACACCGTTACCGGCGGTTTCTTTGTCCGCTACCTGTTCCGCAAGCAGGTTGGCAATGAAGAGTACCCCACCGGACTATTCCCGACCGAGGGTTTCCGTCCTCTGCGCGTCCCATAACCTACGCTGCTATAAAGAGTAGAAAGGCTCGCCGGTTTCCGGCGAGCCTTTTACTTTCTAGTTAGGAGCTAGGGCCCTCATAAATTTGTTTGCCTTTTCTTCGTTTCTTTCGTATAACGAACTCATCTGCTGAATACCAGGTTGATGCATTCCTCTCCGCGCTGATTCTGCGCCCGGCGAGGATTGCTTTCCGCTATCTGATCCGCAGAAGGTTGATGGTTGAAAGGGAACTCATGAGTTTCACCACCCGAACACCACTGCTCCGCTGCTGCAGCTTGATCGCTTTTCTGCTCGCTGTGGCGTCGCCTGCCCTGGCCTCAAAGGATGCAGTTCCGGATTGGGTGCATGCTGCGATCGCGCAGCCGCTGGGAAAGTACCCGGCTGAAACGACTGCAGTTATCCTGCTCGATGAGACGACCCTTACGGTTGATCAGGATGGCAAGGCCATCGAGCATCATCGGCACGTCGTCAAGATCCTGCGGCCAAGCGGTCGCGAGGAAGGCATCGTGCATGTTGCCTTCGATAAGGACACCAAGATCCTCTCGCTGCATGTCTGGAGTGTTGGGCCGGATGGTCATGAGTATGCCGTAAAAGATAGTGATATGAGCGAAGTCGGGCTGCCCGGCCAGGGGAGCCTGTACGAGGATATCAAGTTCAAGATCGCAGAGCCGCCAGGCCGCGACCCCGGGGGTGTTATCGCGTATGAGTTTGATCAGCGCCGCGAGCCCTACATGCACGAGAACACCTGGTTCTTTCAGGACGACATTCCTCGCGTCACACAGAACTTCACCCTCATCCTGCCCCCGGGCTATACCTACGGCACCGTCTGGGCGCATCACGATCCGGTGAAGGCGATTGATCTGGAGCACCAGCGCTATCGCTGGGATTTTAACGCGACCCCGGGTATCGCGATCGAGGAGGTCCCGATGCGGCCTTCCCTTTCTGCCCTGGCCCCACGAATGACGGTGCATTACAGCGCTGCCTCAGGTGCCGACGATCTTGCTACCTGGAAGGGAATCGGGCAATGGTTCGACGGTATTTCGCACGACCGTTTGCAGCCCAGCCCGGAGCTAGCCGCCAAGGCCGCAGAATTGACTGCCGGCAAGACCGATTTTTACGATAAGGCCGAGGCAATCGGCGAATTTGTGCAACAGCAAATCCGTTATTTTGTCGTTGAAATGGGCATCGGCGGGTATCAGCCGCACGCCGCTGCGGATATCTTTCATAATCGCTATGGTGATTGCAAGGATAAAGCCACCCTGCTGTCCGCGATGCTGTCGAGCGTCGGCATCCATTCGGCGATCGTGCTGGTCGATACACGTCGAGGCGTCGTGGACCCGGAAGCTCCGTCGCTGGTTGGGAACCATGCGATCGGCGCTATCGAGATTCCTACGGGATACCAGTCAGCCAAATTGCGGTCTGTCGTCTCACTCAAGAGTGGCAAACGCTATTTGATCTTCGATCCCACGTGGGACAAGACTGCTTTCGGCCAGCTTGAAGCCAACTTGCAGGGCGGTTCGGGTCTCATCGTCGAAGGCAAAAACAGCGAAGTCGTACAATTTCCGCTGCTCAACCCGGCGCTCAACAGCATCACGCGGACGGCTTCCTTTGACCTGGAAACGGATGGTTCGCTCAAGGGGGCGATTGTCGAAAAACGCTTCGGTGATCTTTCAGAACATCGCCGCGACTTGTTTGCCACGACTGACCTGAAGCAGCAACATCTTGAGATGGATCGGACCTTAAGGCGCGACTTCGCGGCCTTTGAAATAAGCGACCTGAAGGTCGAAAATGTGGCATCACTCAACAAGGATCTGACCACATCGTTCAGCATTTCAGCCCAGCGTTATGGCCGCAACGCCGGCGCGCTGATTATGGTGCGCCCTCGGGTAATGGGCTCGGAAGGTCCAAGAATCGATCGCAAAGAACGCAGCGTACCCATCGATCTGGGCGAAACGATGACTGCCCAGGATGACTTTACGATTCACCTTCCCGAAGGTTACGCGCTGGATGAGTTGCCGGAGCCGATCAAGCTTGACGTCGGCTTCGCCTCTTACGAAAGCGCTAGCAAGCTCGACGGAAACGTCCTCCACTACACCCGTACCTACACGGTGCGGCAGGTTTCGCTGCCCGCGGACCGCTATCCTGATGTGCAGAAACTTGCAGCCGCAATCGACGCCGATGAGCAGAATCACGCAGTCTTCAAGAAGAAATAGCCGCGGCACAAGTCTCTTTGTAAAGTAGTAGCGTTACCGACCACAGCCCCAAAGGACGCATCATGCCCAAGCCCCTGTCGAGCCTGCTTCACTTCTGCCTTCTGCCTTCTCTGCTGACCGCTGCCGCAACTGCCCAGCAATGGACTGCCCCCACCGCGGAGGAACTGTCGATGACTTCTGTGCCGGAGGTTCCCGGCGCTGCCGCGATTTACCTTTCCAAGGAGCAGACTGCGGAGGACCAGTACCGCATGTGGAGCTACTATTACCGCGTGAAGGTGCTGACGGAGGGTGGCAAGGATCAGGCCAATGTGGAATTGCCTTACATCGCGGGCAGCCACGGCTGGACCATCGATAGTGTTTCCGGGCGGACCGTGCATCCCGATGGCAGCATTACGCCGTTCGCCGGCAAGCCCTATGACAAGGTCATCGAAAACAGCAACGGCTTCAAGGCCAGTGCGAAGGTTTTCAGCCTGCCTGGTGTCGAGGTGGGTAGCATTCTGGAATATCGCTACAAGCTGCATTACGACGACGGCTACTTTACCAATCCCGACTGGTTTATCCAATCCGAACTGTTCACGCGCAAGGCGCACTACAGTTGGCGACCGACAGACCGCGAGCTTACTTCCGACTTTGAGGGCAACATCACGTCTGTCGCCTGGACGCCTATTCTGCCGGCCGGCGCAGTCGTGAAGCAGAACAGAATCGGCGGTGCAAACGTCATCGAACTCAACGTGCAGAACGTCATGCCGCTGCCACGTGAAGCTTACATGCCGCCTTTCGACAGCTTGAGCTACCGCGTGATGTTCTATTACACCGGGTACAAATCGGCAGATGAGTACTGGAAGAATGCCGGCAAGTACTGGAACAGCTCGCGTAATAAATTTATGGATTACGGCTCGGCCACCAAGGCGCAGATCAAGGAACTTATTCAGCCCGGGGACACGGACGAGCAGAAAGTTCACAAGATTTACGCGTTCATCGCCACGCTGGATAATACCGTTTTCAGCCGCAGCCACAGCGCGACGGAGGACCGTGCGCAGGGCTTCAACAAGGAAGTGAACTCTGTCGACGAAGTGCTCAAACGGAAGCGCGGCTCGGACGATCAACTGACCGAGCTCTTTGTTGCCATGGTCCGTGCGGCCGGCATGAAAGCCTACCTGATGGGTGTGGCGAATCGGAAGTCGCGAATTTTCCTTCCCAGCTACCTCAGCCTCTACCAGCTTGACGATTACATCGCCATTGTCCCGATTGCTGGCAAAGATGTCTACTTTGATCCCGGACAACGCTACTGCACCTTTGGCCACTTGTCATGGAAACATGGCAGTTCTGCGGGTCTGCGTCAGCAGGAAAATGGGACGCTGCTTGCGAATACGCCTGCGGAATCCTACAAAGATGAGCGCACCTCGCGCGTGGCCGATCTGCAGCTTGATGAGCATGGCAACGCGACCGGTAGCGTCACTATTTCCTATATGGGTGACCCCGCACTTTACTGGCGGCAGGAAGCCGCGCGCGGTGACGACACCAGCCTGAATAAGGACTTGCGCGAAGAGCTCGAGTCAAAGCTGCCCGGCGGCATGGAGATACGCGTCACCAAGGTCGACAACCTGACGGACGCGACTCAGCCACTGAAGGTGACGTACGACGTGAAGGGAGCAATCGGCTCCGCAACCGGCAAGCGCTTGCTGGTTCCGGCCAATCTGTTTGAGGCCAACACCAAGGCACGCTTTATCCCGGCTAAACGAGACATGCCAGTGGATATGCATTACGCCAGCACAGTTCAGGATGCCGTCCGGTTCAAGCTGCCGCCAGACCTGGTCATTGAAGCTGCGCCAGCCGATGCGAAGGAGGCGTTCAAGACCAACGCGTCGTACAACACGTCCGCCAAAGCGACGCCTGCATCCATCACGCTCTATCGCAACATGGTGAACGGCCGCACCATTTACTACACCGACGAGTACCCCGACCTGCGCGCGTTCTATAGCAAGACAGAAGCCAAGGATCAGGAATCGCTGGTGCTCACACACGCCGCTGCACCTGCAAAGACGAACTAGCCCTTCAGGGAAGGCGGCAGACTTTCACGGTCGCGTTGCTGTACAAGCAGGGCCAATCAGTCCTGCTTGACCGCTGCAGGACAACCCAGGTTACGCCGGGCGGACGCAGCCTGGCGATGCGCTCTGCGTCCGTTGCCGTATCGAGCCCGGTCTGGGCGTGTTGCCCTTCAACCCACGCGGAAGTAAGCTCGGGCGTGATCGAGGCCTCGCCGCCATCTTTTGAATAGTCCGCCAGGGCGCTTCGCTCGGCGATAGCGCGAAAGGGCTGGGCATCCTCGCCGTCACGCGTGATGTAGCGCGCGTCCAACGCAAAGAGCGCATCGCCTGGCGTATTCCCGCGGACCCAGACGAAAGCCTGCACATAGGGATTACGCGGCGTGCGGCCAGGGAACTCCAGGTGGGCGGAAGCGGGATACGTATTGCGCTGCACGAAGAACATTAGGCTTCCGAACCCGAGGAGCAATAGTGCCCAACGCCAGGCTTTTTGTGCAAGGATGTGCTCCCCAAGCCATGCCCCAAGCAGCAAAGTCATCACCTCATAAACGAAGCCATAAGTCCGCAGGGGCTGCATGCGCGCCACGAGATGAGTCGCAAGGTGAGCGCGTGAAAAGACAACAGCCACCGCAAGCGCAATGCCGGCAAGCGCCAGCGCAGCCTGAATGAGAGCCTTCGAGCCACTTGCACGATAACGACCAAGCACGACGAGCAGCACCAACGGCGCAACCAGGCCCACCTGCTCAAACCACTCCCACCGGAGGGGAAACCAGTAGTACCGGGTCATCACAATCCAGACGTAGTTTGCCGATTCTGCAGGCGAATGCAGCTGCAGCAGGGAGGCTGCAGCCATCGCGAGACCGAGCAGCACCCATGGACCCCAGCGCCGAATCCGAGCATTACTGGTGGCAGAACAAAGAACGACCGCGACGGTGGCCAGGGCGTACCCCGCCATCAACGGATGAAACAGAGCCGCGGCGACCAAGGCGCCGAAACAATGCCAGCCATGCCGGCGGCTGCGAACGAAGTCCAGCGCCCAGGCAGCCGCTGCGAGCGTCAGCGGAGTCGTAATCGTCCGCGCGGTAACATACGGGTCCATCAGCATCTGCGACGTTCCCGCGATCGGCAGATCCAGCCAGCACGCCAGCAGCGCGACCCCGCCGCAGCACCCCAAAAAGCTTGGGCTGACGCGCTCCAGCAGCATCCATCCGGCGTACAGCGTCGTCCACATCCCAACTAGATACAGCACCAGCACCACTGGCTCAAGCCCGGCATGCGTCACGCGAACCAGGCCGGCAACGAAGGGTGCAAAGAGTGAAAACCGCAGGTGTTCCGTAACGAATTCAGTCCAGTAGGGGTAAAACGCCGGATTGAGCAGCTTCTTGATTCCGGCCAGGTAGAGCCCGCCGTCCTCGCCGTAGGGGTGGTACCCGTGGACGCCAAGAGCAAAGATTGTCAAAGCGGAGATGATCCAGTTGCGGCGCACAGCTTGAGTCTAATCCGGGCCTTCCGCGTTCGCGCTCAAGTAAACTGATGGGACGATGTATCGCACACTTCAGCAGACGCTGCTTATCCGCATCCAGGCCGTTTTACAGGCGAATTATGACGTTACGGTAGAAAAACTTGCGGTGGAGCAGCCGCCCTCCGTCGCGCTTGGCGAGTTTGCCCTGCCAATCGCTTTTGAGCTTGCGAAGCGCCTTCGCAAGGCCCCCCGGGCAATCGCGATGGAGCTGCAGGCTGAACTCAGCGGTATTCCAGGCGTTGCCTCGGTGGAAGTGGCCGGCGCCGGCTACCTGAACGTCAAGCTGGATCGCGCGGCCACTGTCCTGCGCATCGCGGCGGATGAGCATGCGTCGATTGGTGGCGCTGGTTTTCGCTTGATTGAGCACACCAGCATCAATCCAAATAAAGCCGCGCACATTGGACACCTGCGCAACGCGATCCTGGGCGATACCTTTGCGCGCCTGCTCAAGCCAGACGCCTTCAAGCCCGGGTATGAAGTCGGCGTGCAGAACTACATTGACAACACCGGCGTGCAGGTGGCGGATGTCGTGGTCGGCTTCACGCAGTTGATGGGCATGTCGCTTGATGATGTCCGCGAACTGACGGTTGAGATATTTGAGACGAATCAGCTGATCGACTACTATTGCTGGGATCTGTACGCGCGCGTCTCGCAGTGGTATACGGAGCCAGGTCAGACCGCAGAGGAGCTTGCGCGGCGTAAAGCTGTGCGGCTGGCGACTCTGCATGATCTTGAAACCGGCGGCAACGATACTGCGGAGATAGCCGAGCTGATTTCCACCTCCGTGCTGCGCCGGCATCTGGAGACGATGGCCCGGCTCGGGATTGAGTATGACTTTCTGCCGCGTGAGTCGGAAATTTTGTCGCTTCATTTCTGGGACGCGGCGCGCGCTCTGATGATCGAAAAAGGCGTGCTCTACCAGGAGACGGTAGGCAAGAACAAGGGATGCTGGGTCATGCGGCGCGCCAATACGGAGGGCGCCACGGACGCAGGGCCGGACGAGGAAGCGAAGGTCATCGTCCGCTCGAACGGCACCGTCACGTATGTCGGCAAAGACATCGCGTACCACCTGTGGAAATTCGGGCTGCTACCCGACAAAGACTTCTATTACGAGAAGTTCCATGCCTACCCACCGGGCTCGGGCACGGAGCGCATTTGCTGGGCCTCGACCGGCAACGCCGCCGCCAACGACCCCACGCACCCCGTCTTCGCCAAGGCTGACGCCATCTATAACGTCATTGATTCCTCACAAAGTGACCCGCAAAACAACGTGATTGCGGCCCTGCGTGGCATGGGTTACACGGACGCCGCCGATCGCTACACGCACTTCAGCTATGAGAAGGTAGCGCTTACGCCGCGTTGTGCGGTGGAGCTTGGCTACACGATTTCAGAGGAAGATCAGGCGCGGCCGTTTATTGAGGTTTCCGGCCGCAAGGGTCTCGGCGTCAAGGCGGACGACTTGCTGGACAAGCTGATCGCTGCAGCCGCAACGCAGGTTGACGCGCGCAATCCGGACGTCAACGAGGCGGATCGGCTGGAGATCGCGCAGCAGATCGCGGTCGGCGCCCTGCGCTACTTCATGCTGCGCTTCAACCGGAATACGATCATCGCGTTCGACTTCAAGGATGCGCTCAGCTTCGAAGGTGAAACCGGTCCGTACGTGCAGTACGCATGCGTCCGCGCGGCCAACATCTTCCGCAAGGCGGAAACGACCGAGGCCGCAGCGCTCGCCGGGATTGCGTCAGCGCCGCGTTTGGAAGCTCTACTGGCGACTGAAGAAGGCACCAGCTTGTGGGAAACCTGGGTTGCGGCCTCTCGCCTGACGGCGGTCATGGACCAGACCATTACTGCCGCCGAACCCGCCGTGCTGACCAAGTACGTCTTCACGCTCGCCCAGCAGTTCAATAACTTTTACCATCGCCACAACGTGCTCAAGGAGCAGGACGAGGTCAAGAAGTTGCTGCTACTGGCGACTGCGGCAGTCGCCCGGCGCGAGATGGTGCGGGCCCTGGGGTACCTCGGGATAGATGTGCCTTCAGCCATGTAAGTCATTCTGCCGATCTAGACATGGCATAATGGCTTATGGCATCTTCCGCACAAGTTCAGGCCGTCGGTCCAGAGTTCGCTTTCCCGCTCGATGTCCGATCAATCGAAGCCGGTCTCCCGATCGAGGCTCTGACGAGCTTCCTGCAGAGCTCCGGACTGGCCGCGAAGGATATTTACGACATCGTCATACCGGCGCGGACGCTCAAGCATCGCCGTGCGCGCGCCGAGAATCTGTCGCAGGATGAGTCGGATAAGCTCGCTCGACTATTCCGGATTTATCGCCAGGCCGTGAAGGTTTTTGGTAACGAGACCAAGGCTCACTGGTGGCTGCGTGAGCCGCATCTGGACCTGCAAAAGCGCACGCCCTTTCAGTACATCCGCACTGAGCTCGGCGCGCGGCTTGTAGAAGAATTGCTGATTCAGATCGATGAAGGAATGTTTGCCTGATGCAGATGTGGCGCATCAGCAACCACGCAGATCTGAGTGGCGTTGCAGGTTTGCGAGCCTCGGCAAGGTGGCATACCAGGGGCAAACCTATCATTTATTTGTCCGGTTCAGCCGCGGGTGCAATGGTGGAGACGTTGGTGCACCTCAACGGCAGACTCGACAAGATGCCGGATGGCTTCATAATGCTGCGGGTTGAAGCACCGGATTCCATGATGATTTTCAACCTGGAAGAGACCCTGCTAGAGGATTGGAAGTCAGATAAAGCTTCAACGCAGGCGCTTGGGGACCACTGGCTGGCGACGGGCGCCAGCGCACTTGCCCGCGTGCCCTCCGTCATCATCGCTGACAGCCCAAATTTTCTGCTGAATCCGCTGCACCCAGACGCCGCGCTTGTCCGCATCGTCGCAGTTATGGAAGAGTCCTACGATACCAGGTTCTTCACACCGCGTTAGTCGCAGGCGCCTCAACTGCACTTAGGCCGAGTAGGTTCTGACCCACTCGACGATCGAGCGCACCGCGATTCCCGTGGGACCCTTCGGCACCCACGGCTTCACTTCTTCGTTCCAGGCACAGCCGGCGATATCGAGGTGAATCCAGGGGGTATCCCCGGCGAAATGCTTCAGGAACATCGCCGCGCTGATCGCCCCGCCGGCACGTCCGCCGGAGTTGACGATGTCGCCAATCTGGCTCTTGATGCCTTCCTTGTAGTCGTCGGTGCAGGGCAGCCGCCAGAACTTTTCACCGGACTTCGGCAGCCCGGTCTGGAACGCTTCCCAGCTTGGTTCGTCGTTCGAAAAGAGCCCGACATTAATGTAGCCGAGCGCGATAACGCAGGCGCCAGTCAGCGTAGCCGCGTCGATCAGGTGCGTGCAGCCCAAAGTCTTCGCGTAGTGCAACCCATCGGCGAGCACCAGCCGGCCTTCCGCATCGGTGTTGATAATTTCAACCGCTGTGCCGGACATCGCGTGCACCACATCGCCCGGCTTGAAGGCGGTGCCGCTTGGCATATTTTCCGCAGAGCATACGACCGAGATCACTTTTACCGCCGGCTTCAACGCGGCGATCGCCTGCATGGCGCCGATCATCGCGGCAGATCCTGCCATGTCGTACTTCATTTTCTCCATGTTGTCGGCGGGCTTGATGGAGATACCGCCCGTGTCAAAAGTGATCCCCTTGCCCACGAGCCCAATCACGGGACTACCCTCGGCTGGCGCTACCTCTGGCGTATAGGTCATCACGATCAGCGCCGGCGGCTCAGCCGAACCCTGTGCGACGGCCAGAAAGGCCCCCATGCCCAGCTCTTTCAGCTTCGCGGTCGAGTAAACCTCGCAAGCCAGCCCGCTCGCGTCGCACATTGTCTTCGCACGTACGCCCAGCTCGGTCGGCGTCAGCACGTTGCCGGGCTCATTCACCAGCCGACGCGCAAAGTTTTGCGCCTCTGCAAAGATCAGGCCTTCACCAAAGCCCGCCTCTATATCTACTCGCGTGCTGCGCTCCCCATCCTTTGCGACGACCGTAAACGTGCGAATAGTCGTGTCTTTCTTATCGGTCCGGTACGTGTCCCAGTCCGGCTCGGCGAGCTCTGCGCCCTCAGCGATCGCGCGTGCGGTCAATGCGCACGGCAGGGAATCGAGGTGCTCGTCTGAAAGCGCGTGATCCTCCGGGAAAGCCAGCGCGACGTCATGCACGCCGCGGGGCTTGGCCGCACGGATCGCAGCCCCGGCGCCTTTGCGAACTTCATCAATCGAAAGCGACTTGGCCTTACCCAGCCCTACGACGAGCAGGCGCTCCGCACGCAACGCAGCCGGCGCATGCAGCAGCAGAGTTTCCCCCAGCGCGGCCTTGAATTCACCGGTACGCAGAAAACGGTCAGCCGCATCCGCAACCGCGTCAGAGGTCGTCAGCAGCACGGGCATCGGCTCGGCATCCTTGCCCGTAGCGATGTCCACGGCGAACACGGCGAGGAGCGGGGTAACGATACCAGCGGCGTCTGCGAAGAGTAATTTGCTGTCCATGATCCTTATCCTAAACGGCTGTCTGGGTTACCGGCGCTGGCTTCGCGCGATAGCGGCCTTGGCTTCGTTGTCGCCCTCACGCTTCTTTTCGGTCGCGCGCTTGTCGTATTCCATCTTGCCTTTGGCCAGCGCAATTTCACACTTTACGCGCCCATTGCGAAAATACAGCCGCACCGGGATCAGCGTGAAGCCCTTCTGCTTGGTCGCGGCGATGAGCTTTTCGATCTCCGCCCGGTGCAGCAGCAGTTTCCGTGTGCGCAGCGCCTCGTGGTTCATCGCGTTACCGTGCGAAAAGGGGCCAATGTGAGCGTTCAACAGGAAGCACTGACCGTCTTTGAGCAGGCCGTAAGCGTCCTTCAGGTTAGCTTTGCCTTCGCGGATGGACTTGACTTCCGTCCCGCGCAAGGCTACTCCCGCTTCAAATTTGTCAGTCAAAAAATAGTTGAAGCTGGCTGAGCGATTGAACGCGGCATCGCGTTTGCCCGCGGCCACCGGGTCGCGGTCCTTCTCTTTCACTGCCGGCTTGATCACCTGCTCCGGCGTAACATACATGTTTCCCTTAGCCATAAAGATTTGATTTTACATTGGCCCGCGCGACTCACCCAATGCACCCTTCGTCGTCTAAACATCAACGGCGGCAGCCTGGCCAGGCATGCCGCTCTACCCCAGCCGAGCTACGAGACTTCCTCGAAAGTCCGTGGACTCCCAATCCCGCACCACCCCTTCCAAAGAGAGGCTAGACGTGACCAGAATGGTATACTCGCGGGAGCTAAAAGCTCCGGTAACCCCGTGCGGCTTTTCACTCGTAGATGGCCTGGAAACTTCAGGTCTCGCCCAGCAAGTTCCTGAACAGAAAGCGATCCAATCCAGCATGAGCCGCGGGTTTTCCTCCTTGTTCACCTTTTCCTCCGATGCCCGCAAACTCTCACTCCGCCTAGCCCCCGTAGCGATGCTTTGCTTCGTCTCCGTGCCTGCCATGTCGCACGCGCAGTCCGCCGGCGCCTTCAATAAGCGCGGCCAGGCAGCCGAGGTCCGGGAAGATTACGACGCCGCCTACGAGGCCTACAAGCGCGCCGTCCAGAAGCAGCCCAAGAACCTGGCTTACAAGGCGCACTTTGAGCGCATGCGCTTCCTCGCCGCCGTGCAGCACATTGATCGTGGCCGCGTCCTGCGCCAGAATGGCGACTACACCGGGGCCATTCAGCAGTTCATCCGCGCCGCGGAAATTGATCCTTCCAACCAGGCCGCCCAGCAGGAAATCGAAATTACCCAGCGCGAGCAGCCAGCACCCGGTCTGACCGGTCCCGCGGCGGTCGCGCAGGCTGAGCAGATGTCCCAGCAGCACGCGATGCTGGAGGCCGTGAACTCCATCGCCGGCCCCATCGAGCTCAAAACCGTTTCGACCGAAACCTACACGCTGCACGCTGTTGAAGACGTAAAGGTCCTCTACCAGGCAGTCGGCAAGCAGGCTGGCCTGAACGTCATTTTTGACTCCGACTACACCTCCAAGCGCATCCCGTTCGACGTCACCAACGTTTCCCTGTCGGACGCGCTACGCATCCTCGGCACTATCGCCGGAACGTTCTACAAGCCAATCACGTCGAACACGATCTTTGTCGCGCAGAACTCCCGCACCAAGCGTACGGATCTTGACGAGCTCGCCGTCCAGACCTTCTACCTCTCAAACTCATCGCAGGCCAACGACGGCAACGAAATTCTGACCGGCCTCCGCCTCCTGCTCGACCCCAGCGTCAAGCTCTACCTGGTCCCGTCGCAGAACGCCATCGTCATGCGCGCCACCACAGACCAGCTCCTGCTTGCGCAAAAGCTGATCAACGACTTCGACCGCGCCCGCGCTGAAGTCGTCGTCGACGTCGCCGTCCTTGAAGTCAATCGCGACAAGATTCGCAATCTCGGCATCACGCTGCCGACCTCCATCGGTCTGAGCCCGCAGATCCCCACGTCTTCCACTACTTCCACCACCACCACGACCAACGCAACGTCCAGCACCAGCCTCAACCTCAACAATCTCGCGCACCTGAACGCCACAGACTTCGCCGTCTCCATCTCCGGCGGCACCCTGAACGCGCTGCTGTCTGACACCGATACCCGCGTCCTCCAGAATCCGCGCATCCGCGCTACTGACGGCCAGCGCGCCACGCTCAAAATCGGCCAGAAGATCCCCGTCGCCACCGGCAGCTACAACGCCGGCGTGTCGACCGGCGTCGCCTCGATCGGCGTCCAGACCCAGTTCACGTACCTCGACGTCGGCGTCAACATAGACATCACCCCCACCGTCCATTACGACCGCGAAATCACCCTCAAGACCAAGATTGAAGTCTCGCAGCAGAACGGCTCAGTCACCATCAGCGGAGTCACAGAACCCATCATCGCGCAGCGCGTGCTTGACCAGGTCATCCAGCTGCGTGAAGGTGAGCCCTCCATTCTGGCCGGAATCCTGACCAAGCAGGACAACAAAAACGTCGCCGGAACCCCCGGCCTGGGCGAGATCCCCTTCTTCAAGTTCTTCTTCTCTTCGCAATCGAAGGAAGTCCAGCAGGATGAAATCGTCTTCCTGCTGATTCCGCACATCGTCCGGGAAAACGTCTACAACGAAGGCAATACGCGGCAGATCGATACCGGCACTACGAACTCAGTCGAGCTGCGCCATGACGACACCCCGCGCCGCCGCTACGCTGGAACCGCACTTGGCGAGGCGCTCTCCGCCACCGGTGTGCCGCCCGTCACCGCTGCCAACGCCGCGGAAGCTGCTCGCCAGCAGATGGTCCAGTCCGCCCAACCCGTTCCGCAGAGCGGTTTCAGCGCCACCAACAGCGGCCAATCGACCGTGAACGGCATGGCTCCGGCCATGATCGGCGCACCTGCCGGTGGTCCCGTACCTACCGGCGCAGCCGCGGTCAGCACCGCCACCAATCCCATTACGCTATCTGTGCTGCCCGGAACTTCCGCGCAGGCCGTCGGCAGCACGTTCCAGGTCGCGGTCATGCTGGATCACGGCACCAATGTCTTCCGGGTGCCGCTCACGGTGCAGTTCAACCCCAATGTGCTGGAGCTCGTCAATGTAGACGCAGGCGACTTCCTCCAGAAGGACGGCAAACCCGTCGCCATCGTTCATCGCACGGAGGGCACGGGCGTGATTAGCATCGTCACGGAGCGGCCGCCGTCCTCGAATGGCGTCACCGGCCAGGGCAATCTCTGTACGCTGACTTTCAAGGCCATCGCCGCGGGTGATTCCAAGGTCACGCTCACCAAGGTTGGCGCGGCAGACGCGCTGCAACGCAACCTGCCCGCGACCGGCTCAGAAGCCACCGTACACGTCAAATAGCCATGCTGACTTCGCTTCAACTCGGGCGTACTACCGCTCCCGCGGCACGGTGGAGGCGCGATTCCGGCGTCACGCTGATCGAACTGATCATCGTGACGACTGTGATTGCCATCCTCGCTTCCGCTGCCGTTCCCATGGCGCGCTTCCAGGTAAAGCGCCAGAAAGAAAAAGAGCTGCGCCGTGATCTCTGGATGATGCGCGACGCCATCGACCACTACTACGACGCATGCATCAAGGGCGGCATCCAGACCAAGGCCGATTCCTTCAACTATCCGCCCGATCTTGACACGCTCGTGGACGGCGTTGACGTCCAAACCAAGAAGGTCAAGTTTCTGCGCAACATCCCGACTGACCCCATGACGAACTCCAAGGAATGGGGCCTGCGTGCCATGCAGGATGACGCCGATTCGGACTCCTGGGGCGGACAGAACGTCTTTGACGTGCATACCAAGAGCACCGGAACCGCTCTGGACGGGACGAAGTACAACACATGGTAAAGCGCACGAAACAGGACTCCGGCTTCACCCTCATCGAGCTCATGGTTGTTATGGCCATCATCGCCGTGCTCGCCTCCATCGCCATCCCGTCCTTCGTCCAGGTGGTCAGGCACGCGCGAGAGGCAGCGCTGCGCCAGGACCTCTCGACCATGCGCAATGCCATTGATTCCTACACTTACGACAAGCAAAAAGCCCCGCAGGACCTAAGCGATATCGTCACCGGCGGCTATATGAAGGAGATCCCCAAGGACCCGTTCACCCAGCGCAACGACACCTGGATCGTCGGCCAGTCGAGCGCCTTCACCAACATCGACGAGACCCAGTCCGGCGGTATCGACGACGTTCACTCTGGCTCCCAGCAGGTCGGCTCGGACGGCACCACGTACAACACCTACTAGCCTCGATCTAAAACCTTCATGACTGCGATCCCGCCAGGCTCGGAACCGATCCTCTTGATCGGAGCGGCGGGGGAAATGTTTGCGGTCGTCGCCTGGTTCTTGCTGCCCATCTACCTCAAATTCGTCAGATTTCCGTGGCAGTCAGGCACGCCTCAGGCTCTGGCCGCCCGGATCTGGCGATACAGAATCCTAGCCGCGCTGATCTTCCTGGCTTCCTTTGGCAAGCTTGCCGGCACGCTTTACGACTCGTTCTTCAAGTAGCTCCTCCGCGTCGCTGCCGGGTTCGTCCGCGAAACCAAAGCCCGGTTTTTGCGTCTAAACAGTTGTAGAGCCTCGTCCGCAAGCAGGGAAGCGGCTCCCCCAGGAGTCAACATGCGCCACCTCAAGAATCTCGGCCTAGCCGCCGCACTCGTCGTTCCCGCTTTCGCTTACGGCCAGATCACTCCCGGAACCTCGCAGCCCGGCCTGCCCCAGCCCAACCCGACTGCCGGCCCCAACACCACCACGCCTGAGGAGAAGAACCCCGCCGGCACCCCCACGCCGCTGCCAAAGCCGGACGCATCAGCAAAGGACGACAAGCTCGCTGCAGCCGCGGCCGCTAAAGCCAAGGCTCAGACAGACTCCATGCCCAGCCCCGGCGAGGCCCTGAACCCGCACATCAAGCCCGGCAGCGAGGACGATGTCGCCTCCATTGGCACGCGCAATATGGGTGGCCGCGGCCTTGGCAACTGGTACTCCACGGATTGGGAAATCCGCACCGGCAAGCAGTATTCGATGGAAATCGAGCGCTCCGCCCACCTTGTCACAGACCCTGTCATCGTCGAGTACGTCAATCGCATCGGCCAGAACCTGGTAAAAAACTCCGACGCCAAGGTCCCTTTCACCATCAAGGTCATCGATTCCGACGAGATCAACGCCATGGCCCTGCCCGGCGGCTTCTTCTACGTAAATAGCGGCCTGATCATGAACTGTGACGAGGAAGCCGAGCTCGCTGGCGTCATGGCGCATGAAATCTCGCACGTCATCGCGCACCATGCCGCGCGCCAGCAGACCAAGGGCATGTACGCCAATCTGGCCTCCATCCCGCTGATCATTTTCACCCAGGGAAGCTGGACCGGCTACGGCATTTACGAGGCCGCACAGCTCGCCATCCCGCTCACTTTCCTCAAGTTTTCCCGCGCGGACGAAACTGAGGCTGACTACCTCGGCGTGCAGTATATGTACAAAGCCGGCTACGATCCGCAGTCATTTGTAACGCTGTTTGAGAAGCTGGACGCACTGGAAAAGCACAAGCCCGGCACGCTCGCCAAGGCCTTCAGCGATCACCCCCAGACGCCCGACCGCATCGCCAACTCTGAGGATGAGATTGCCACCATCCTGCCGCCGCGCCCTGACTACGTCGTCACCACATCAGAGTTCGATGACGTGAAAGCCCGCCTCGCGCGCCTGGAGAACAAGCGCAAGATCAACGACAAGAAGGACGGCAACAAGCCCACGCTGCGTCGTGCAGGCGGCAGCAATTCTGATCCCAGCAAGCCGGATAACACCACAGCCGGCGACGACCGCCCAACCCTCGGCCGCCGCAACTAGCACGGCGCCTTCTGCGCCCATCCATCGCGTGCGAGCGGTGGGTGAGGTTCTCTTTCGCCCTCACCATGCTGCCGTAGAACCGCATCCGCGATAAACTAGGAAGACATGCTCGGTAAACGTATTCTGCTTCCTTTAGCACTGCTCGCGGCCACCGCTGCCTCTCCTCTTGCTCAGGCCCAATTTGGTGCTTACGCCAGCTTTACTGCAGACCGTTTCAGTGGTCTGCAAAGCTCGCCGCGGACGACTGCCGGCGTCGCCTACAACTCGGCGGTTAACCCCACCGGCGGCACGTTCGGCGCGTTCTACGACTTTAAAACCGTCGGCCCCTTCCGCCTCGGCGCAGACGCCCGCTTCGTCCACACGACGGATACTCGCGGCGCGCAGGCCGGCTTTGTCGGCGGCGGCACGCACATCTACTCGACCCTGGGTGGCGTGCGCGCCAGCATCCACACGCCGGTCAAGCTCCTGGTGCCCTACGCGCAGCTCTCCGCTGGTCTGGCCCGCAGCGATTACGGCATCGTCCTGGGCACTGACGCCTCCGGCCGCACCAAGCCGCAGCTCGTCAACAACTCTGAGTACCACGTCTACCTTGGCACCGACTACAACATCCTGCCCAACATCAGCTGGCGCGTCGTCGAGCTCGGCTACGGCGGCATCGACTCCTTCGGCACCTACGGCCACAACTACCCGATCGCCAACATCAGCACCGGCATCGTCGTTCGCTTTGGCGGAAATTAGGACCCATTCATGCGCACACAGAACACCGGCTACACCGACACCCACGCTGCCTCCGGCCTCGACCACACCTTCCCGCCGATCGATGTCTGGGAAAACCAGTTTCCCGCCTATGAAATTCTGATCGACGACCCGGAATTTACCAGCATTTGCCCCAAAACCAGCCTGCCTGACTTCGGCGTCCTGACTATCCGCTATATGCCCAAAAAAGACTGCATGGAGCTCAAAAGCCTCAAAGAATACCTGTTTGAGTACCGCAACCTGGGCATCTTCCAGGAAAACATCGTCAACCAGGTACTAAACGACGTAGTCAAGGCCGTCTCCCCGCAGTGGGCCATCGTCAAGGGCGATTTCCGCCCCCGCGGCGGCATCTCCACCATCGTTACCGCTACCTATCCCCGCCCAGAAAACGCCCTGCCGCCGCAAGCCTAGTCTCACCTGAGATGCCCTTACACCTCACCTTCCCCGTGACGATCAAAACTCGTCTGCCTAGAGGCGACATGGGAGAAGTCGCTATCCGACCCTTCACGATCAATCCGAGCGTTAGAGCCCCATCTCACTCAACCCCGGGTGCTCCTCCGGCCGCACCCCCAGCTCCCACCGGAACTTCCTCTCCTCTTCCTTAATCGGCAAATCATTGATCGACGCCTCCCGCCGCGCCATCAATCCATCCTTCGCAAACTCCCAGAGTTCATTGCCAAAGCTGCGCCACCACTGCCCGCGCGTGTCCTGGCTCTCATAAGCAAACCGCACGGCCATGCGATTCCCCCGGAACCCCCATAACTCTTTACACAGCCGGTACTCGAGCTCCCGTTCCCATTTCCGCGTTAGCATTGCCACAATCGCCAGCCGCCCGGTGGCATGCTCAGTGCGGTTTCGCCAGTGGCTATCTACCGTGTATGCCAGCGAAACCGCCTCCGGATCCCGGCTATTCCAGGCGTCTTCTGCGCGCCTTACTTTTAGCATAGCGCTCTCCATATCGAACGGCGGCAGCGGCGGTCGTTGCTCAATCATCCCCCTAACATACCCCAAGTACACGCTCTCCTGTTATCCTCGCTCGATGACCGAAGCAACAAAGCCGCAAGCAAATCCCCGGGCCCTGGCGGGCGCTACGCTCGCCCTAGTACTGCTGACCGCGCTCAACTTCGTGAACTACATCGACCGCTACGTCCTCGCCGGCGTGAACGAGCAGATCAAGACCGAATTCAACGTCACCGACGCAAAACTCGGCACGCTCGTCTTCTGGTTCCTCATGGTCTACATGATCGCCGCGCCCTTCACCGGCTGGCTCGGCGACCACTTCCCGCGCAAGCCCCTCATCGTCGTCGCCGCGCTTTTCTGGTCGAGCATTAACCTGCTCACCGCCTTCGTCAAAACATTCGACGAACTCAACATCCGGCACGCCGCCCTCGGCCTCGGCGAGGCCTCCTTCGGCATTTTCGCCCCCGCCATGCTCGCTGATTTCTACCCCCCCGCCCAGCGAAACCGCGTCCTCACTATCTTCAATATCGCCATCCCAGTCGGCGCCGCCATGGGCTACGAGCTCGGCGGCTACGTAGGCCAGCATTACGGCTGGCGAGCCTCTTTTCAGGTCTCCGCCATTCCCGGAATCATCATCGCGCTGCTCATCGCCTTCTTCATGGCAGAGCCCAAACGCTCCGAAAAAGATAAGGCCAAGGTCGAAAAAGACACCGTCATCGGCCTGGTCAAGAACCCCGCTTACGTCACGGCCGTCGCCGGCTACGCCATGGTGACCTTCACGGTTGGCGGTATGAGCTTCTGGATGCCAGGCTTCCTCCAGCGCGTCCAAGGCCTCGAGCAATCCAAGGCCTCGCTCATCATGGGCATCATTACCGTCGTCGGCGGCCTGCTGGGCACCATCGCTGGCGGCGTGATCGCGCAGCGCTGGTCTAAAACCAACCCCGCCGCCCTCTACCTCGTCCCCGCTTGGAGTGCCTTCCTGGCCTTCTTCCCGGCGGCCATCTGCTTCTTTGGACCTCGCCTTTTTCACACTAAAGCCCTCACGATCCCGTCGCTCGCGATCGCCATTTTCTTCGTCTTCCTGGGCTCCGGCCCGGTCAATGCCGCCACGCTGAATGCCGTCGCACCGGGCGTTCGTGCCACCGCCCTCGCTGGCCAGCTCTTCATGCTGCACGCCATCGGCGACGCCCCCTCACCCACCGTCATCGGCGCCATCAGCGACCACTACGATCTTCCCACCGGCCTCGGTGCCACCCTGGTTACGCTCATCCTCGGCGCGATCATCTTCTGGTACGGCTCCCGCTTCGCCAAACCCCTCTCAACCGACGTAGAAGCCGCCGCCTAGCAATTACAACCGCTGGGTGCTCCATTCATCGCAGCTTTACCGCGATGTGTGGGACCACCGAACCCAACCCACCCACTGTACCGGGTCCCCCATCCTTTCAGCCTTTTCTAAAGGGTGGGGTATCCTTTGCGGAACCAAACGACCCGAGCCAATAAGCCCCCCTCCCACCGAAACCAAGCCGGCAGCCTGCCCCTCCGGGTTGTCGTCCCCGAAGGGGATCTGCTTCTGCCTTCGCTTTTCGCCTCCGCTCCCCACAACTTTTGATCCCGCACCAAACCCACCCCACTCCCACTGCCTTTCCCCGTAACATCACAGAAGCCCCGTGTTCCATCTCCCCCTACAAATCGCCTTCTCCCTCATAGCCCTCGCCTGGCTCATCCGCATCATTCCCGCTCATTTCGGCCTCCGGCACATCCCAAACCTGCTAAAGCCCACCCACACCCAATCGGCCGCCAGCATCACAGTCATCGTCCCCGCTCGCAACGAGCAAGCCGACATCAAAGCCTGCCTCGAATCCCTTCTCCAGCAGGACCACCAAAACTTTAACATCCTGGCCGTCAATGACCGCTCCACCGACCAGACCGGCCACATCATGCAAGCCCTTGCCGCAGCCAATCCAGCCAGGCTCCAGGCAATCGATATAGACCACCTCCCCCCAGGCTGGCTAGGCAAATCGCACGCGATGCATTTGGCCGCAGCGCAATCCACTGCGGACTTCCTGCTCTTTACCGACGCCGACATCTTCTTCCACCCCATGGCTATCCGCCTGGCACTGGCCAACGCTGAAGCCACCGGCGCGGACCACATGGTGCTCCTCCCCAGCACCATCATCCGCCGCTGGGATGAGTCCGCCCTCCTCTCTTTCTTCCAGATTTTCGGCCTCTGGGCAGCCCGCCCCTGGAAAGTCGCCGACCCGCAGGCTCGCGACGCCATCGGTGTAGGCGCCTTCAACCTCATCCGGCGCAGCGCGTATCAAAGCATCGGCGGATTTGCCGCCTTCCCCATGGAAATCGTCGAGGACCTCGGCCTCGCACGCCGCGTCAAGCAGGCCGGCTTCAAGCAGCGAGTAGCTTCCGGAGTCGGCCTCGTCCGCGTCCACTGGGCCTCCGGAGTGCCCGGCCTGATCGGCGTCATGACCAAAAATATCTTCTCCGTCTTCAACTTCCACCCGCCTCTGCTGCTCATGAGCTGTGGCTGGCTGATCGCCTTCGCCATTGCCCCTTTTATCGCCCTCTTCATCCCCTGGCTGACAATCCCAGCTGCAATTTCGGTCGCCGCCATCATCTACGCTTACGTGCTGATGGGCCCGCTCTCCGGGCTTCCTGCCTGGAACGCCATCTTCGCTCCCTTCGCCGCCGCCGCGTTCGTCTACGCCGTGCTGCGCTCCATGCTGGTCACCCTCCGCCAGGGCGGTGTCAACTGGCGAGGCACCTTTTACTCCCTCGCCGAACTTCGCCGCAACACCGCGCCACTCTTCCCCAAGCGAGCATCCAAAGCTAATTCATGACCACATCTGCCACCGCTCACAGCAAACTCTTTAATGTAGTCGTGGTACCCACCTCGGCCCACGTAGCAGGGAACCAGACCCTGCTGCTCTCCGCCACCCGCCAGGATCGAGGCCTGCGCCTGGTCTCAGCGCCCATGCAGGAGCCCGCCCTGCGCCAGACCCTCGCCCTTGCCGGTGCTACCAACCTGCAGGTTGAGCAGCTGCTGCGCGGCAACCGCATGACCAATGGCGGCCGCAACACGGATTACCTCTTCTTTACGCAGGAACAATTACTGGCCGCCGGACTAAAGTCCGATCAACCCCCAGTCGATACAGGTATTTGAGCGCTACTTCGGCGTGTCCTCATCGTCGGCGACATAGAACGGCACATCCTTGAAAGGAAACAGCGACGCCTTGTGCTTGGTCAGGTGAGCCAGCACCCTGCTCGCCGTGCGCACCGCGAGCTCCACCTCTACGTCCCACTCGCGTTCGATCGTAGTCGTTGCCCCAGTGGTCGGCCAGCGCGCCGTGCGTATGGCCAGAATCAGACTGGCAGCGATCGTCAAGGTTGGGCCAAGCTTGCTGAAATCCACCTGCCGGGTTGTGCCGCCTACTTCCATGGGCCTAGTATAGGCGAAGAAAAGGTGAAACCTGTGGACATCTCACAAAAGTTGCACCCTTGATCCAGGTCATCCTAAACTGGCGCCACACTGTTTAGAGTGGTGCATCACGGTCGTAGCACATAATTGGAGGTCCAATGTTGCAAGTCCGCCATGCCGCAGTCATCCTCGCGCTCCTCGCCCCCGCCGCTTATAGCCAAAGCCAGGCAGATCATAGAGTCATCCTGCGCTCTGGCCACGTCACCATGTGCGAGCTTGAAAAGGGCTGCAGCGAAGAAGTCATCGCAGACCGCAAATACCTGGTCATAAAGTCGGACGGTTTTGTGCTTAAGGTAGCCAGCGGCGAGGACCAGAAACACGGCTTCGCGGACGTCATCATCACCAACGAAACCGGAACCCAGCAGCAGGTCAACCCCGCAAATTTCCGCATGGAAGAATCCCGCCCCAGGCTTCATCGCCTGTTCTACCTCGATCCAGACCGCCGGCAGGCAGCCGTCGAAGAGCGCCCCGAGCCCCGGCCCGCCAAGGAACAGGCCCCCAGGGGTCTGCCGCCACCGGAGTACTGGACCTCACCGGAACACCAGCAGGACAAGCAGGAGCGCATCGCAAAAGCCCTTACCCTGGTGCCCCCACCGACGGTCAACATGCTCCACGCCGGCGCAATCGCACCCGATGGCACTGTAACCGGTCGGGTCTACTTCGAAAAACCACGTAGCTCAGAAGGCGTCAGCGTGCTCCTCGCCCTGCCCGGCGCGCTGTTCGAATTCCCCTGCAACCTGGTCCCCGAGCGCAAAGTCAAGAAGCACAAGAACCACGACCGCTCGCAACCAGATGAGGAAGCCAGGTCCTGACCCTCAGGCATATCATAGCTCAGAGACCTTCAGAGTCGTCAGCGTGAATTAGAGGTCATAACTCCACCAGCGTTTACCGATTGGAATATGGTGACCCGGGTAGGAGTCCAACCTACGACCTTCGCGTTAGGAGTGCGCTGCTCTATGCAACTGAGCTACCGGGCCACTGTGCCCAGTGTAGCGCAGCTGGAGTGGTAAAATTGGACTAACCTTATGCCTTCCATTACGCGTAGAAGATCGGTCAGTGTCAACGTTGGCGGTGTTGTTGTTGGGTCGGCAGGGCCGATCGTTGTGCAGTCCATGACCAATACGGATACTGCCGATATCGAAGGCACTGTCCAGCAGATTGCGGCGCTGGCGCGGGCCGGGTCGGAGATGGTTCGGATCACCGTCAACAATGAGGCGGCGGCTGCAGCGGTGCCGGAAATCGTTCGCCAACTCGCTGAAAAGGGCTGGAATACCCCCATCATTGGCGACTTTCACTACAACGGACATATCCTGCTGCGCGAGTTTCCGGCCATGGCTCGTGCGCTCGCCAAGTACCGGATCAATCCTGGCAATGTGTCGATCGGGCGCAAGGATGACGATAACTTCCGCACCATGGTTGAGGCGGCGGTGGAGTTCCAGAAGCCGGTGCGCATTGGCGTGAATTGGGGGTCACTGGACCAGGCGCTGCTGACCAAGATGATGAATGAAAACTCCGTTGCCGCGCAGCCGCGGGAAGCGCGCGACGTGATGATGGAGGCGATGGTCGTCTCCGCGCTGGACAACGCCGAGGCGGCCGAGCGCTATGGCCTGCGGCGAGATCAGATCGTGCTTTCAGCCAAGGTTTCGGGCGTGCGGGATCTGGTGGATGTTTATACCGAGCTCGCCAGCCGCTGCGACCATGCGTTGCATCTTGGCTTGACTGAAGCTGGCATGGGAATGAAGGGTATTGTGGCCTCGACAGCGGGGCTTGCGCCGCTGCTGCTGGCCGGTATTGGCGACACGATCCGGGTCTCGCTGACGCCTACGCCTGGTGGCGACCGCAGCGAGGAAGTTCGTTGTGGCCAGCAGATTCTGCAGTCGCTGGGGATCCGCAGCTTTATGCCGCAGGTGACAAGCTGCCCGGGTTGCGGGCGCACGACCTCAACCTACTTCCAGAAGCTGGCGGAAGAGATTCAGACTTACCTTGTCGCGTCGATGCCGGAGTGGAAGAAGCAGTATCCGGGGGTCGAGGAGCTGAAGCTTGCCGTGATGGGGTGCATTGTGAACGGGCCTGGAGAGAGCAAGCACGCCAACATCGGGATCTCGTTGCCGGGGACGTTTGAGGAGCCAAAGGCGCCGGTTTATGTCGATGGGCAGTTCTTCACGACGTTGAAGGGCGATCACATCGTTGAGGAATTCCAAGTCATTCTGGATGAGTACGTGCAGAAGCGCTATGGGCAGGTTTTGGTCGGGGCTTAGTGGCCGGCAAGGGAACCGCAGGTTCCTTCGCTTCGGTACGGAATGACAACAAAAAGGCTTGGTTAAAACAAAACAGACCCCGAGGGGTCTGCTTTTTGTTCGGAATAACGAGGAATTAGGCGGTGCGTCCGCACCCGTGGCTCACGACTATGCTCTTCTGCCACTCTTCCATGGTTGCGTAGATGATGCAGGAGCGGCCGCTGGCGGTATCGATGCGCCAGGTGAGGTTTCCCTGGCGATACCACTGGTAGGCTCCGGAGCCGGCGAAGCGGAGTTCGTTGGGGGCGTTGGGGCTGCGGCTGTCGGTCATCGGCAGACCGACGGGAGCCATGGCAGGCTGGCGCAGGCCGCCCTGACTTTCTGGCGCGTTGTTGGTCATGCTGGACATAGGGTTGCTGGTGGTGGAGTTGTTGCTGAGACCGTAGCCGCCGTAGGATCCGCCGGCGAGAGGCTTCTGGCCTTCTGGTACGACGTTCGGCGCGACAGGGGTGTAGCTGGACTGCGCATTGGGCTGTGCCGGGTCATTGCTGGATACGGGGCCGGTGCCGGCAGGGAAGCCGGCGGCGATGGCGGAGGCGTCCTCCCGGGCGGTGTGCTGCTTACGTTCGCTGTTGCCGTCGGCTGTGTCGCCGCTGTTTTCCTTGGCAAAACGAGCTTTTTCTTCTGGAGTGTCGCAGCCGTCCTTGCAGACGACGGCACCATCAGTGTCCTGCTTGTTGACCTGGTACTGCTTGTAACCGTAGTAGATTCCCACGATTACCAGAACGATGAGGCAGGTCAATAAAATTCGCTTAGCCATTCCAATCCTCCGCTGTAGCCTGCTTGACGCAGGGAGCGTTGCACTACTAGTTGTGCACCTTTATCCCCTCTATGATGCGACAGGATGGTGGAAATCGGGGACGGAAAGCACTAAACAGCCACTAAGGAGGTATTGACGAGATGGGTACAGCGCTGTGCGGTGAACTTCTGTGGCGGCATTGTTGACGGCGCTTTGCGGCGCGTCCGGAGGTTTATGATGGAAGCATGTTGAAGTACTCCATCGTGGTGCCGTTCCATAACGAGGAAGACAACGTAACGACGTTGTACGACCGTTTGAAGGACGTGATGGAGCAGGTCATGGGGGACTCGCGCGACAGCTTTGAGCTGGTGTTTGTGGATGATGGCTCGCGTGACCGGACATACCGTCTGCTCGAAGAAATTGCCGCGGTGGATTCGCGCGTACTGGTAGTCAAGTTACGTCGGAATTTTGGCCAGACGAGCGCGCTTGCCGCGGGTTTCGACCATGCCGAAGGCGAGTTCATCCTCGCAATGGATGGTGATCTGCAGCATGATCCGCAGGAGGTCCCGGCCTTCCTGGCAAAGCTGGAAGAAGGCTACGATGTGGTGTCTGGGTGGCGCTCACAGCGTGGCGACAACTTCCTGCTGCGCCGGATCCCGTCACGCGCGGCCAACTGGATCATGGCTGTGCTCAGTGGCGTAAACATCCATGACTTTGGCACTACGTTCAAGGCCTATCGCCGGGAAGTTATTCAGAACATACCGCTCTATGGCGAGATGCACCGCTTTATACCGGCGCTGGCTAGCTGGTACGGGGCTTCAATTTGCGAGATACCGATCTCGAATCCGAAGCGTACGGCGGGGAAGTCGCACTACGGGATCTCGCGGACGTTTCGCGTCTTTTTTGACCTGCTGACGATCCGGTTTTTGCTGAAGTATATGACTCGGCCGCTCCATTTTTTTGGTGGCATTGGTTTCTTCGGGATGTTTACGGGCGGCATGCTGGCCTGGTGGCTGCTGGTGCATAAGCTGGTCACGCACCACGATGTTGGGGGGGAGCATGGGCCGCTGTTCATTATTGCCGCGGTGCTGATCCTCGGTGGGATTCAGATGATGGGGATTGGGCTGCTGGGGGAACTGCAGGTGCGGCACTACCACACGGGGGATCGGCGGGCGCCTTATGCGGTGGATCGGGTGCTGCGGTTGCGGGGTAGTGAAGAGAATATCTTGCATTAAGTAGCGTTGTTCTGGAGCCGCAGGAAATTGTCATCGTGAGCGAAGTTGACGCGTTTGATCCGTCAACGCAGTCGAGGACCTGCATCTCTCCTGACTACATCTCGGGTGGGAAAGGGAATGCAGGTCCTCCGACTGCGAATCGCACGATGAGGCTGTGCGCTTCTCCGCTCAGGATGACAATTTGTGGTGGGCTGAAGAGTTGGCACGATGAAGGTGTGCACTTCTCCGCTCTGGATGACGAGTTTGTGGGTGGCTCATGCGTTGAGCGTGGTCGGAGCGTGGCCTTGAATTTTGCGCAAGACTCTTAGGAGGTTTTGGCCCAGGAGCTTGTGCAGGTCTTCATCTTTATAGCCGCGCTGCTGCAAAGCCTGCGTGATGAGGGGGAGGTCGGCGGCGGAGTGCATGCCGGAGGGGAGTTGGGGAATGCCGTCGAAGTCTGAGCCGAGGCCTACGTGGTCTATGCCGGCGACCTGCGCTACGTGGTCGATGTGGTCGATCAGCGAGGCGAGCGGTGGTGGTCCGATGAGGGCGGTAAATTCACGGTCGATCTTGTCTGAGATGGAGAACGGCACCGGGATACCGGCGGTGCGGTAGGGCGCGGCGGCGACTGCCTGGGCAGATTGGCGTTGGGGGCGGGTGGCTTCCCACGCCTGGCGCCAGGTGTCATCGATGAAAGCCGGAAAGAAGTTCACCATGCAGACGCCGTCTTTTTTGGCGAGCGCGCGGAGTTGGATGTCGGTCAGGTTACGGGGCGCGGGGGTCAGGGCGCGGGCGCTGGAGTGGCTTGCAATGACCGGAGCCTGCGAAAGATCGATGACCTGCCAGAAGGTCTGGTCGGAGACGTGCGACAGGTCGATCATCATGCCGAGGCGGTTCATTTCGGCGATGACTTCGCGGCCAAAAAGAGTGAGTCCACCGTGGCGTGCGACGTCGTTCGAGGAGTCTGCCCAGTCGTTGGTGTTGGACCAGGTGAGGGTCATGTAGCGGACGCCGAGGCGGTGGAATGTGCGCAGGAGGCCGAGGGAGTTTTCGATCGCATGGCCGCCTTCCAGGCCCAGCAGCACGGCAAATTTGTTCTGCGCGCGAGCAGTGAGGATGTCGTCCGGCGTGAGGCAGAGGGCGAGTGAATCCGGGTGGCGGCGGACCTGCTCAAGCGTGGCGTCAGCAAGCGCCAGGGCCTGCACGGCGTGGGTGCCGGCGGGGTACTCATGCGGGTCAACCCAGAGCGCGAAGAACTCCGCGGCGAGGTTTCCGGCGCGCGCGGTGGCCAGGTTGATCATGCCGGAGCCGAGCGGGTCAGTGAAGGACCAGCCGTCGAGAAAGCGTTGCGGGGTATCGGCGTGGGTGTCGATGACCAGGGCTTGGTGGTGGAGGTCTTCATGCATCTGCTTGATGGTAGCAAGGGCAACCTGCGGAGCGGTGGCGGAGTCGTATTGAGCGAGGTGATGTATGGCTAACGAAGGCTCTGAAAATCTGAATTTGAACTCGACCAAGACGGGCGCGCGTCCGTCGCATGAAGCTGTGGAATCGCACAATTCGGCTGGTGGGGAACATAGCGAAGATGCGCATTTGAACCAGTCTGCGGATGAGATGGCGAAGCGCGCGCAGAACCGGATTCACCAGGATGAAGAGACTACTCCTGGGAATACGCTGTTCACGAAGTAAGCAGGGCGAAAAGCAGATCCCCTTTGGGATGACAACCAAAATGCAAAAGCCCCAACCAACACGGTTGGGGCTTCTGCTTGTCTTTGCAGGCTATTTGATGAGGGCTGCGCCGGCTTCCGCGACGGCCTGGTCCTGGGCGCCGAGGCCGCCAGATACGCCGATTGCGCCGATCACTTTGCCGTCGCGCAGGAGCGGCACGCCGCCGGCGAAGATCATGATCTTGCCGTCGTTTGAGGCGTGGATGCCGAAGAACTGGTCACCGGACTGCGAAAGCGTGCCGAGCGTTCCGGTTTCGATATCGAACGCGCGGCTGGTGAAGGCCTTCTTCTGGGCGATATCAACGGAGCCGATCCAGGCATTCTGCATACGCTCAAACGCGAGCAGGTGACCGCCCGAGCAGACGACGGCGATGTTCATGGGCTGGCCGATTTCTTCTGCCTTTTTGGTGGCGGCGGCGATGATCTCGCGTGCTTCTGGCAAGGTGACGGTGTGTCCGGTGGCGGGGTTGCTGGGTACTGGAAGGCTCATGAAGGTCTCCTGCGGGATGGCGATGGGCCGCCTGAGAGTAGGATACAGCGATGCCAGGTGTGCGGGGGAATGAGGTGGCGTTTGGGCGGACGCAGGCCTCCGCGTGGCTGGATTTGCTGCGCGGGCTGGCGGCGCTGCTGGTGTGTTTGAGCCACTGGCGAAATTTTTTTTTGTCGATTATGCGCAGGCCGGCCGAGGGTGGTGGGTAGCGCCGTTGTATTTAGTGACGGCGTGTGGGCGGCAATCGGTGATGGTGTTTTTTGTGCTCAGCGGATACCTGATCGCGGGGAGTGTGCGCCGCTCTGTGCAGCGAGGCGAGTGGGACTGGCGCGGCTATGCGATGCAGCGGCTGACGAGGCTTTGGGTGGTGCTGCTGCCTGGGCTGCTGATCTGTGCGGCTTGTGACTGGGTCGGGATGCGGTCGGGCTGGGCGCCTCGTTTGTATGCCGGCCTAAGCGGGGACCACCTGGTGGCGAATGTTGTGAGGGACTACAACTGGTCGGCGTTTGGGCGCACGGCGCTGTTTCTGCAGGGCATCACAGGGCGAGTGTTCGGGTCGGATGGGCCGCTTTGGAGTGTCGGGTATGAGGCCTGGTACTACGTGATGTTTCCGCTAGGGTTGTTTGCGGTGATGCTGCGGGGGTGGGCTCGGGCGGTCCTGCTGGCGGCGCTGCTAGCAGTAGCGGCGGCGCAGGGCAGGGAGATGCTGGCGCTGTTTCCGGTGTGGCTGGCTGGGGCGGCGCTGACTTTGCTGCCTCGCTCTAAGGCCGGAGCGCCACTGCGGCGGGTGGCTGGGGCGTTTTATCTGCCGGTCTTTCTGGCGGCTGGGAGGTTCGGGCGCGTTGGCGCGGCGCCGGCCTCCCGGTTGAGCCTGCTGACGGACTACGGCGTCGGGCTCGCGACGGTGGGGCTGATCTGGCTGCTGCTTTCCGCACGGCAGGTGCAGACGGGTGCGACGTGGGAGCGTATGGGGCGAGGGCTGGCGCGCTTTTCCTACACGCTGTACGTGGTGCATGTGCCGCTGCTTGTACTGCTGGCGGCCTGGGCCGGGCGGGACCGGCGCTGGCTGCCGGATGCGGTGCATCTGGCAGCGGCGACAGGGCTACTTGTCGTGGTGCTTGGGGTGGCTTGGGTCGTCGCCTGGGCTACTGAGTTTCGGACTGGCTGGGTGCGCTCGTGGATCGCTAGCATTGCGTCTACTCAACGCAAGTGAGATCGATCCAGAACCTGCTGCTATTGCTTAGGCTGATCAGAGAAGGTGATTCCTTCAAACTGAACTTGCTGCCGAAAGCGAGTGAGCAATTTATACGGCGTAATGGTGATGGGCGTGTTCGTGCATAGAGCGAGCGGGGATAATTGTTGGCGCGAGTCCGTGACCCGCCGAGGGTCGTCGAATTGAACCTAGTCTGGATGCACTGGGGTGAAGCTGATGTCGGCGGGCTCCGGAAATAATCCGCCCGTCCAAGCGGTGGTTATCTGCGTAGGAGCGATTGAAGCAGGCTGGCACGGAAACGTCTGAGCGGCTGCGGTGATAAGCGCTAGGCGCGGCTGGCGGAAAGGAACGGTGCAGCTCAGGCCATTGAAGTATTCCGCGCTGGTCCAGCAAAGACCAATGCCAGGTAGGTCTTCGGTTGAGCCGCCACCCGCGGCTCTTATGGTCTGCGTTGCACCAGCGACAAGCTGAGTGAAAGTTAGCTCAAGTTCGAGCGTCAGGGGCTGGTTCTAGTGTTTTTGCAGGAACGACCGGGGAACCTCAAGATCCAAGGTCGTCCGCCCAGAGGGCGCAAGGATGCGTTTTGGGGAAGAGACAGACCGCCAACTGGTTTGGGCATCTGTGCCATCGGGCGCACTTATGGTCAAGCGTGCATTATCGGTAGAGAGAGCAGTGCCCCGGGCAAGACCGTCGAAGTCGATATCCAGAATGAGGTTGCCGAGGATCGACTTACCGTCTAATTCTGGCAGTAGAAAGCTTCGCTCAAGACCTAAGCGCAGATGGGACTGGGCAGCAGACCGTTCGGGGTAGAAAGAATTGAACGATGTTTTTTCATAAGGAAATACTGCGAGGAAAGCCAGTGTGAGCGGAGCAAGCAGGAGTATCAAGCGGGAAAGCCAGAGCTTGCGAAACTTATACTGAACGAGCAGACACGCCATGCACAAGAGCATGATGGCAGGAAGTCCCAGCACGTCATGATGCGGCACATAGATATCTGGTGCCGGGTTTGTGTGGAAAGTGCTCGCTACGAAAGCGAAAGTAAGAACGGCTATCGATACCGCAAGGAGCACGCCGACCATTCTGACAAGGGAAGAGATGACGGCGGCGAACGCGAAAAAGGGGAGAAGTGCAACGGCAAAAATGTTTAGCGCTCCATACGCAAAAGCTGACCAAGTAAAGAACGTCATGAGACCTGCAGCATGGAAGAGAAACAATTGCGCCAGCATAAAGGGAATCAAGATAGCGAATAAAAACAGACAGAGCTTAGCAATTAGTAAGCTCGTCCATTGGTAAGGACGCGTAAACCAGAATTGCTCATCGCCCACGAGATTTTCCGCATGAACTCCACGTGCGATCAAAACAAACCACGATACCGGGAGCAACGTCGCGACTAGATAAGTCAGTATTTCCCATTGACGGTCGGTCAGGTAGAAACCACTCAGCGGATGGGGGCCTCCAGGTGGAAAGCCGTTCGAAAAGATCCAAGCGAAAGCAAAACTGAGAAGCGAGACCAAAGCAGCCTCCGGCCAGAAGTGCCGAAGGTCCTTGCGGAAGATGTGCAGTACCTGACCCATGAGGGTTCAGAGTACACGGTTATCGATCGGCTTCGATGGACTTTAAGCTTAGCGGCGATCGCGGGTCGCCATGAAGCTGTCGCCGGGAAAGCCGTAGGTGCCGACGATCTGGTCGAGATCGTTGATGCCGTAGATGAACGTAGATTGGTAGCCATCGTACGGCGGCGCGTAGAGCGGAGCATCGATGGTCTTGAAGTGGTCGCCCTCCCATAGAAAGCCGTGCGTGTTTCCTTGGGCGTCGGTGTAGTCGCCGGCTACCTGGCCGCGATTATTGATGGCCTGGGGCTGGGTGGAATATGCGCCGGGGATGGGGACTTCGAGCGCGGTGTAGCGGCCTTCGCGATAGAGAAAGCCGTGCGCCTGCGCGTCAGCTCCGACGTACCAGCCGACCACCTCACCGAAGTCGTTGATACCCGTGGCGAGCGTGCCCTGATTACCTGGGAAAGGCGCGTCCAACGCCACGAAATGCTTGCCCGTGCGCAGGAATCCGTGGCTCAGGTAGCACCCTGCATCGCAGTAGCTGCCCACCATCTGGTCGAGATCGTTGATCGCCAGGACCTTTGAGCCGTAGAGCGTTGCGGAAGGAAAGTCGACCGTCTCGTACTGTTTGCTGTTGCGAACAAAGCCGTGCTGTTGATAGCTGCCTGGCGTGCGATAGCTGCCGACGATGGTGCCCTCCAGGTTGATCCCGTGGGCCTCCGTTTGGTTCGTGTCGGCGTCGGGCACGTCGAAGGAAGTGTAAGTTCCATCGCGCAACAGGAACGAGTGATTGCCCGTGTCGTTTTGGTAGGTGCCGACCATGACGCCAAAATCGTTCATCCCGAGCACGGTCGTCTGCTGAGAGTTGAAGCTGGGCGTGAGGTAGATATAGCTATACGAGGGTTCGTGAGCAGACTGCGCAGAGATGCTGGCGAAGACGAAGAGCGCCGCAACGATTGACTTGGTCAAGTTTGCCTCCAGTTTTGAGACTGGGCCGGGAACGCATGAGCGTACCACGCGAAGGCAATGACTCTAGCTGGCGAGAGGCGACATTGCGTCGCCTCCCCCTGTGCAAAATCACATCGAGAAGAAGTCTTTTACCTGCTGCAGGACTACGTCGCGGCTGACGTCGGAGATGGCTTCGATCAGCGGCAACTGCTTGGGGCAAGCGGCTACGCAGTTCTGGGCCATGCCGCATTCCTGCACGCCACCGTCGCCGGCCAGCGCGCGCAGACGCTCTTCCTTCAGCACCGCGCCGGCAGGGTCCATGTTGAACAGCTTGACCTGCGCGATGGTGGCGGCGCCGACGAAGTTGGTGGAATCGTTGAATTGCGGGCAGACTTCCATGCAGATGGTGCAGGAGATGCAATTTGAAAGCGGGTAGCGCTGCTCCTGAACCTGCGGGAACTGGCGGGGCGCCGCGCCCAGATTGTAGGTGCCGTCGATCGGAACCCAGGCCTTGACAGCCTTGAGATTCTGAAAGAGAACGGAGCGGTCTACGGCGAGGTCGCGAACTACGGGGAACTTGCTGAGGGGCGCGAGGGTAATGGGCTGGTCGAGCTTGTCAACGAGCGCCGAGCAAGCCATGCGTGCCTTGCCGTTGATAAGCATCGCGCAGGAGCCGCAGATCTCTTCCAGGCAGTTGGCGTCGTAAGCGATAGCCGTGGTTTCAACGCCGGCCGAGGTGATGGGTTCGGCGGCAATCTCGCCGAGCAGCGAGGTGATGTTCATGCCGGGGCGGTAGGGGATCTCGAATTTCTCGGTGCGCGCGGGGGAGTCCGGCGTGGCCTGACGCTTGATCTCGACCTTGATCGTCTTGGTGTTGGTGCGGACGGCGGCCTGGTGGGTCGTCGGAGTGGGCATCGTTGCGGTTGCCATGAAGGACTCCTGAGGGGAGTGGCAGCGATGATTTGCTGCCGGGTTGGTAAATCAGCGAACTCTTTCCTTTTTTTCTGTCGCTTGCAAAATTTCTTGCTCGCGGGAGCCCGAATTGTTCTTGAGTTTAACTGAGCGGGTATAGAAGAAGAGTACGAGCAGGAAGACGACGAAAATGACTCCGCCGCCGATGTAGACCATTGCCGTGAGTTTCGGATCGAGTGAATTCATAGTGACTCGTTGGATGCAGTTCGTCCGTACGGCGGGCGGACTAGGTTGACGTGTAGACGCGCGGGCGGGGTTTGATCCATTGCGTGTCTACTTCTTCAAAGGTGATTTTGGGTGCGCCGTCTACGAACTGGGCCTTGGTGGTCTTCAAGAACTGCTCGTCGTTGCGGTTGGGGAAGTCCGGCTTGTAGTGGGCGCCGCGGCTTTCGTCGCGCTGGGCGGCGCCGGCTACGACGACGCGGCTGAGCTCCAGCATGTTCTTGAACTGGCGCGTGAAGGCGAAGCTGGTGTTGGCCCACTGGCCCTTGTCGGACAGGTTGATGTTTTTGTAGCGTGCCTGCAGCTCGACGATCTTGGCGTCGGCTTTGGCGAGCCCGCAGTTGTAGCGCACGATGGTGGCGTGCTCGGTCATGGTGGCGCCGAGCTCGCGCCAGAGCTTGAAGGGGTTCTCTGTGCCGGTGGAGCTTAGTAGTTCCTTGTTGAGCTCGAGCTGGCGCTTGTGCTCGGCTGCGTGGCCGCCATCGCCGGGTTGGGCGGCGATCGACTTGGCGTAGTTCATCGCGTTGGGGCCCGCTACGAAGCCGCCGTAGATGCAGGAAAGGAGCGAGTTTGCGCCGAGGCGGTTGGCGCCATGGATGGAATAGTCGGCCTCTCCCGCGGCGAAAACGCCGGGAATGTTGGTCTGCTGCTCGGGGTCCACCCACAGGCCGCCCATGGTGTAGTGCATGCCGGGGAAGATCTTCATGGGGACTTCGCGGGGGTCGTCGCCTACGAACTTCTCGTAGATTTCGAGGATGCCTTCGAGCTTGTGGAGACGCTCCTTGGGCAGGTGAGTCAGGTCGAGGTAGACCATGGGCTGGTTGTCGATGCCCATGCCATCTTCGTAGACGATCTTGAAGATTTCACGCGTGGCAATATCGCGTGGGACAAGGTTGCCGTACTTGGGGTAGCGCTCCTCGAGGAAGTAGTAGCGGTCGGCTTCCGGGATGGACTTGGCGACGCGCTTGTCGAGCTTGTCGCGCGGGACCCAGACGCGGCCGCCTTCGCCGCGGGCGGACTCGCTCATGAGCCGGAGCTTATCTTCACCGGGAATGGCGGTGGGGTGGACCTGAATGAATTCGCCGTTGGCGTAGAAGGCTCCCTGCTGGTAAAGCGCGGCCTGGGCGGAGCCGGTACAGACTACGGAGTTGGTCGATTTACCGAAGATGGCACCGATACCGCCCGTGCACATGATGATGGCGTCGGCTGGGAACGTGCGGACTTCCATGGTGCGCAGGTCCATGGCGGAGATGCCGCGACAGACGCCGTTCTCGTCAAGGACGGCTGACAGAAATTCCCAGCCTTCGTACTTTTTGACCTTGCCTTCGGACTCGTGGCGGCGGACCTGCTCGTCAAGCGCGTAGAGCAGTTGCTGGCCTGTCGTCGCGCCGGCGAACGCTGTCCGTTGATAGAGCGTGCCTCCGAAGCGGCGGAAGTCGAGCAGGCCTTCCGGCGTGCGGTTGAAGGGGACGCCCATGCGGTCGAGCAGGTCGATGATGGCGGGGCCCTGCGCGGTCATGTTCTTGACGGGGGTCTGGTTGGCGAGGAAGTCGCCGCCGTACACCGTGTCATCGAAATGTTTGCTTACGTCGTCGCCTTCGCCCTTCAGGTCCTTGGCTGCGTTGATGCCGCCCTGCGCGCAGACTGAGTGCGAACGCTTGACCGGGACCACCGAGAACAGGTCGACCTTGCCGCCGGCTTCAGCGATTTTGATGACGGATGCAAGGCCCGCAAGGCCTCCGCCTACGACGATGATTCTGGGGGTTGCGACTGCCATGGCGATAACCTCTTAGGGCTGTGTGACGGGTCGAACGGTGCTGGGAGGAGGAGTGGCGGAGGTGGGGGCCTCGACTCCGGGATGCTCTGCCGGCATGACGTCGGCGGGGGCGTTCTTCCAGCGCGGATCAAAGCGGACGGCGTAGATGCTCATCAGGCCCATGGCGCAAAGCGCGACGCCGATGACTGAGGTGACGTAGCCCATGCGCTTGCGGGCGCGGTTGCCGGGGGTGATGCCCCACTTGACGCTGAACAGCCAGATGCCGTAGGCGAAGTGGTAGGTCGTCGCGATCATGGCGATGACGTAGATTGCGAGCATCCAGGGGTTCGCAAGCTCCATCTGGACCTTATGGAAGGCGGCGCCCGGATGCTCCGGCAACTGCACGCCAAGAAATCGCTGGCGGATCACGTGCTGAATAATGTAGGCGAACGCAATTAGACCGGACACGCGCTGCAGAATGTAGTTCCAGTTGCCAGCCCAGGGGTAGACGTTGACGTTTGAGCGGCCGCGGAAGGCGATAAACACGCCATAGCCAGCATGGAACATGAGAGGGATAAAGATCAGCCCCCACTCCAGCAGGCGGACCAGCGGCAGGGAATTCAGGAACACAACCTGCTTAGCGTAGGCCAGCGGACCGTTCCAGGTTTCGAAGTTGGAGATGATGTGCTCGACCAGAAAAGCGCCGATGGGGATGATGCCTGAGAGCGAGTGCAGACGTCGCAGCAGGAAGGAGTGGCCTTCACCGGCACGGAGCGGCTTTACGCCCTTATTCGGCGTGCCGAGATCGGCGGGTGCTACGGGTGCGGCGGCGGCCATGTTGTGCTCCTTCTATTGCAGCACGATGATTATTCCGCCGTGGGGGAACCATGGTCAAGGATTTGGCTGTCGCTTGTGCGATTAGCGTTACGTTTGTGCGATATCGTGCAGTCTGGTCAAAAGCAGAGCCAGGGCGCGCGCGCGGTGGCTGTGTTGCTGCCTGACTTGGGGATTGATCTCTGCCATCGTCTGGCCGACGCGGGGTAGCAGAAAGTATGGATCGTAGCCAAAGCCGCCGGTGCCTTGTGGCTCTGGCAGGAGTTCACCCTCCACCGTGCCGTCCGCGGTGAGCAGTACGCGACCGTCCAGGGCAAGCGCAAGGCTGCAGCGATAGCGTCCGGTGCGAGGTCCAGGATGTGCAAGCATCTGCGCTTGCAGGCACGCATTGTTGCGTTGATCTTTGGTGCTCGCTCCTTGAAGGTCAAACCCAAGGTCATCTGCATACCGCGCACTGCGAACGCCGGGGGCACCATTGAGCGCGTCGACTTCGAGGCCGGAGTCGTCGGCCAGGATGTACAAACCGGGGGCGGCGAGCGAGTACGCGACGGCCTTGATCGCCGCATTGCCTGCAAAGGTATCGGCGGTTTCATCCGGCTCTGGAATGTCGGCGAGACCGGGTAGTGGCTCAAGCGTGACGCCGGGTGCGAGTGCGTGGGAGAAGTCGCGGAGCTTGCCCGGGTTTGTCGTAGCAAGGTGCAGGATCATGGCTGCAGGGCCTCCGGGCGCAGTAGCCCGATGCGGCCATGCGGACCTACGACAAAGGGAAGCGACAGGGCATTCCAGTTTTGGTCTTCGTCCGCCGCACCCTGTGGGCCGGGTCGCAAGGCCCGCCACTGCAGGCCGTTGTCGGTTGAAGAATCTGTGCCGTTCGGGCCTACCGTGATCCAGGTTTTGGCAGCATACGCATAAGCCACGGAGGAACGATAGCCATGGGGAGGATTTGCCGGGTAGCTCCAGGGGCCGGCCCCGGCGAACACCGCAGTCATATAATCGCTGTTCGGCTGTTTGTAGTTACCGCCTACGATCATGAAGCCCCCTGCGCCTTGCGCGATCGCAAAAAAGCCGCTGCTTTCGGTGCTTGAGATATGCGCATTTTCTTCAGTCACGTGCACGGCTGCGCGCTCTGCTGCCGATGGCTGCGGGCCCCAGTCGTAGGTCTGTTGCAGATGCCGGGTCACCGTGTAAAGTGCGACTCTGCTGCCGCCTGTCACCAAGGAAACAGAGTCATGCCCCACCACCATGGCCGAGTTGCTGGCCGCAAAGATGCCGAGCTTTGGATCAACGGCGAGCGTGTTCGGGCGGTCGTGCCAACTCTTCCAGGTCCGGCCGCCGTCCTGGGTCTCGCTTAGAAAAACGTGCGGCTTCACGCTGTCAATGGTAAAGACAGGATCCCCAAGCAGGAAGCCTTGGCTCGGGGACAGAAATTGAATGGCATCCCAGAAGCCGCCTGCGTCCGGGTTTGAGAAGAGCAGCCGCCAAGTCTTGCATCCGTCTTCTGTTTTATAGAGGCGCGAAAGATCCCCTTTGCCCGCGCTCATGACGATTGCTGCTTTGGCGTCGAAGGCCTGGATACCGCGGAAGTCGAGCGCTTCCGCGCCCGGCGGCACGGCACAGGCCAGCCATGTTTTGCCATTGTCGATGGTGCGCACGACACTGCCCTTGCTGCCGCTGGCCCAGGCGACGCCGTTGCCAAGGGAGTGGATGCCGCGCAGGTCAGCGGTGGTATTCGATTGCTGGATTTGCCACTGAGCTTGGGACGTGGCGGCGAGGAGTAAGAGAGCCAGAGTCAGGCGCATGGGGTGAGTGTAAACCCATGTCTCAGGTGCGAGACGTGGGGCACACGGCTCGGTAGTGTCGATTGAGTTTTAGTGGCAGCAATGGTGCGCGGGAGCGTCGTCGCTTGGAGCAGCGTCCATCATCTTGAGCATGGCAGGGCCGCCGGTGTTGAGGAAGCGCCACAGCAGCAGCGCGGTTACCGCAAGGAACACGATGTTGAGCACGCTGGTGTAGTTCCAGCGAATGGATTCCTGCATGATCTGCGCGTGGCCGTGCTGCGGAATCAGGTGCAGCGCGCCGAACAGGAATTCGACGGCGAGGGCTGCAAGCGACATCGCCGCGTAGAAGACGACAAAGAGTAACGCGGCGATCTTTATGCCGTAATACTTGCGGTAGATGTTCAGGATCGGCAGGATGATCAGGTCAGCGAATAGAAATGCGATTACGCCGCCGAAGCTGATGCCGCCGTTCCAAAGCACTGCCGCCAACGGCACGTTGCCCACCGAGCATACAAACGATAAGACCGCCACCAACGGGCCAATAAGCGGGCCCCAGAACTTTGCGAGCAGGGGATGGCCCGTGAGGAAGAGCCCTGTCCACCAAGTCTGCGGTACCCACGCGGCCAGGCAGCCGGAAATCAGCAGGCCGCCGGCGATATCGGGCCACAGCGAGTACCAGTCCATCCAGTAGTAGTGGCTCGCCGCGGTGATGCCCTTGGCGCTGGTCAGCTTCTGCCAAAACGTGCCGCTGTGCAGGCTCATATCCATGGCGGCGTGGCCTTCCATCTTGCCTTCGAGCCCCTTCATGGCCTGCTTCTTTGCGGCCTCAATCATGGCGGGCTTCAACGTCGCTCGCAGGAACAGCACGATGAGCACGATCATGATGGGGCCGCCGGTAAACTCGGCCAGCGTGAACTGCCAGCCCAGCAGCACGGCGAGCAGGACTGACAGCTCAATGACCAGATTGGTGGAAGCAAACTGGAATGCGATGGCGGCGATGAAGTCAGCGCCTTTGCGGAACAACGTACGTGCCAGCGCCGTGGCCGCATAGGAGCAGGAAGAGCTCGCTGCACCCAGGCCGCTGGCGATCAGGATCGTTTTTGGCGAGGAGTCCGGGAGCAACTTGCCGAGCTGTTCCTTCGACACAACGGCCTCAATAATTCCAGAGATCAGGAACCCCAGGCAAAGGGCCCAAAGCAGTTCCCAAGCCATGATGCCGCTCATGCGCAAGGCGTCTAGTATGTGGTGGATCATGTGGCCTCCTGGCCTACTGGGTGATGCGAAAACGGATGAAGGCTACGGCACCGAAAGGGTGTCGACCATAGATGTTGATGAGTGAATCTGGCGTCACGTACGTCGTGAATTGCACGCCGGGCGCGGCCAGTAGATGGGACGCAATGCGGTAGTCGCGATCGTAGCCAAGGGTGTAGGCCTGCACGTGGCCGATGGGCGACTCATCCATGATGGGTAGCTCAGTCAGCTCGTTCGATCGGCCAGCAACTTCCATACGCGTCCACACATAGTTGCGTCGTTTGAACTGCAGCAGGCCTTCGAGCAGGTAGGAATTCTCGGTGGTCTGGTTGCTCAGGCTTTTGGTGTGGCCCCACAGAAACGTGTTCGACCAATTGCCCGTCGCGGGCGTGGGCATGTCCATGCCCGGCATCGACTTCGTATCGTGATGCACGCCGATGGGCCGGTTGTACATCACGGAGGCGGTCTGGCGTTGCTGATTCTCGCTGGGGTGCAACTGCTCCGGCGCGACGATGTGCCCCGCACTGTATTGCGCAGTCCAGTTCGCACTGGGTGAGACGGTCACGCGAGTGCTGTAGCTATCAAGCGCGTGGCCATTGGGCGAGGGCTGAAAGTGCCAGCGCGCCTCCGTTGGTTCCGCGCCGTGGAAGCCGGATTCTTCAATCCGTAGCCATCGATACGAAATGCCCCCGGTCAGCACGTTGAAGGCGATGTGGGTGGAGTCTTCCTGATGATGCCCGAGCGCCGCGATGGGGTCCTCTGAAGCGGATAGCCGATGCGGGTAAGCAGTTGGCCCAAGCGCCGGGTCGCCCACAGGCGCAGCGTACAGACTCAGCAGCGTATTGTGCGTGGCGCGATAGTCCAGCAGCGCGGCCACTTCCATCAGGCCGTCGTGCGGGTGTTGCCCGTCGACGATGGCTTTCCCCTGCGCGGTTTCGCCCTGCTGGAATAGCTCAGGGTATGCGCCGTGGCTGATGGTGGCGGGCTCCAGATCAACCATCGCACGCACCGTGAGTTCGCCCTGCGCGCCGAGGCGGTGCATGGCCATCGGCATCAGCCAGTTGGTCGAGTACAGCTTGTCCGCGCCGCGGCGTGTGCCGTAGGCGGGGGTGGCGGTGGCGTGCTGCTGGACGTCGGCGACGAAGGCGTTGCCGTGCAGCATGAACTGCCAGCCACCTGGGCGCGCTGTGAACATCCACATCGGCATGGGGGAGGACGGTGGCTCGGCCGAAGTGCCGGAGGAGGCGTGGGCCAGGATGGAGTCGATAAGGTTGTCGCTGGGGCCCATGTGCATGGGGGCCGCGGCTTTGGGCTTCGCGCTCATGTCCATGCCGGACATGGATTGAGCATGTGCGCCATACGCTGACAGAGCAGCGCAGACGAGCAGAATTGTTGGTTGCATTGGCAGACCTTCAAGGGTTCTAAAGCACGGGCAGAAGACGCGGAAGTGCTGCGTCGCGGCTGGGCTTGAAGGTACCGCTCAGATACGAAGGACAGGATGCAGCAGAGGCGGCGTCAGCACAGGCAACTGCGGTGACGTGCGGGCGATGCGAGTGACTTGCAGGCCAGGCGCAGGCAAAGAGCAAGCGCCGCCAAGATCGTGAGGAACCTCGGCAACGGCGGTCGTTTCAGCCGGCTGTACCAGCGGCGCGCAGTGCATGACCGGCCCTGCGGCTGTACCGGCGTTGCTGCAGCAATGCGCACACGCCATGCCGTCCATCGGCATCGCGGAAGCATGCACGGCAGGCACCGCCATCGCGCAGGGCATCAGCGCAAACAGCATCGCCAACAGGCACGCCAGCGCCAGCAGCGCTTTGCCCTTACCTGCTATCGGCTTGGCGAACAGTGCCATACACTCAGTGTAAATGACTTTGCTGGAGGCCTGCACTTGAGCATGAAAGCCCACACGGAGTACCTGACGTTCAATACCAAGGACCGGTATGAGATGGTCCACATCACACCGCAGATTGAGGCCGTCGTGCGTCGCAGCGGCATCGTGGATGGCTTGTGTTTTGTGTCGCCAATGCACATCACGGCAGCCATCTACGTCAACGATCACGAGGACGGACTGATCGAAGACATCTCGACCTGGCTGGAAAAGCTGGCGCCGAGCTGGCCTGGCTACAAGCACCATCGCACCGGGGAAGATAACGCCGACGCCCACCTGAAGGCGCTGCTGCTGCATCATGAAACGACCTTGCCCATCACCAACGGGCGGCTCGACCTGGGCCAGTGGCAGCGTATCTTCTATGCGGAGTTCGACGGGCAACGGTCAAAGCGAGTCATCGTCAAGGTACTGGGGGTGGAAGGATGAGCATCGCGAGCGATGTGGCTTTGTTGTTTACCCGTGATCTGAAACGCTTGAGTGAAGAGCTCGCCGCGTTCCCCACAGAGGCGTCCGTCTGGGCGACCTTGCCTGGCATCAGCAACAGCGCCGGGCACATGGTTCTGCATCTGGAAGGCAACCTGCGCGAGTTCATCGGACGGTTGCTGGGCGGTCTGGACTACAAGCGTGACCGGCCGCAGGAGTTCGCCGGGCCGGCCGTGCCACAGGCGGATTTGCTTGCGCGGATCGCGTGGCTCACGGAAAATATTCCTGCAATCGTTGGCTCGCTTACGGCCCTTGACGCGGACTACCCGCAGCTCGAGACTTTCCTTCCAGCGAGTATGGGCGGCGCTCTGCTGCACATAGAAGGCCACCTGCAATGGCACCTCGGGCAGATCGACTACTTGCGCCGCGTGCTAACAGGCGCAGGTGCGATTGTGCTGGCTTCGATCTGAGGTGCCTCGCCGCGTAGCAGGATGATGTCAACACGACGATTCTGCGCGCGGCCGGTTTCAGTATCGTTTGCCGCAAGCGGGTGGAACTCCGCATAGCCAGCGGCCGAAATCCACTCCGCTCGCGTTGATTGCTGGGCGAGCAGCAGTCGTGTGATGGCTGCAGCGCGCACTGTGGATAGTTCCCAGTTGCTCGCAAATTGTGCCGTGTGGATGGGCACATTATCTGTGTGGCCTTCCACCCGCATGCCCTGGTGGGGCAATGCGCGCGCAACGGCTTCAAGCGCCTGCAGGCTCTGCGGCCGGATCTCCGCCGAACCCGACTCAAAGAAGCCGGCCTCATGCAGCGACACGACCAGCCCGTCCGCGGATGGCCGAAGGGTTACGGCGCCGCTGGGCAGCTCTTTCACTGTCACTGCCTTGGCCACGGTGTCGCGGATGCGTTGCTCGCTTTGCGCGGCAGCCTCCGCGGCCAGGTTTGGCATGGCTGGAACGGGCATGGCGATGGGCCCCGGAGTGGCGGCTTGCGAGACGGAGCCATCGTCAGAAATAGGCGGTGTCTTGGAGTGCGCGTCAAAGATTCCGTTGTAAGCGAACGCCGTTTGCATGGAGTGCGCGAGCTGAACCTGCTTGCGTTTATCGGTCTGCCCGGAAGCGAAGAGCACTACGAAAAACGCAAATAGCAAGGTAATAAAGTCCGCGTACGAGACCAGCCAGCGCTCATGATTGACGTGCTCGGGATGCTTCTTTTTGCTCATGCCGTGGCCTTTGCCGTCTTGCCGGTTTTGGCTTCGGCATGCGGCTTGCTTTCAAAAAGGAACGTGCGCAGCTTGGTTTCAATCATGCGTGGATTCATGCCTTCAAGGATGGAGATCACGCCTTCAAGCATCATCTCCTTCTGCATCACTTCTTCACGGTGGCGAAACTTGAGCTTGCCCGCGGCGGGCAGGCAGATCAGGTTGGCTACGGCCACGCCGTAGATCGTCGCGACGAATGCAGTTGCAATGCCGCGGCCCACCTCGTCGATATTGTCGAGGTTCTTCATGACCTGGATCAGGCCAAGCACGGCGCCGATGATTCCAACTGTGGGGGAGTAGCCTCCCGCGGCCTCAAACACAGCAGGAATCTTCTCTTCGATCTCGTTCTTGTTATCGAGCTCGAGCTGCATGATCTTGCGCACTTCGCTCGGCTCCGTGCCATCGACTGCGAGCATCAGCGCCTGCTTCAGGAACGGATCTTCAACGCTTGCCAGGTCGGAATCCAGTGACACGATTCCGGACTTGCGCGCCTTGTTGGCGAACCCTACAAGCTGCTGCAGGACCGCCTCGCCATCCGCGCCCTTGTGCAGGAACACCTTCATCAGATCCTTGCAGGCAGCGATGAAGATGTGCATTGGAAACTGCAGCATCACCGCGCCGGCCGTGCCCCCCACGACGATCATGGCCGCCGTGGGCTGCGTGATCTGCGCTATGCTGCCGCCTTCAATCATCATGCCGGCGAGGATCCCGACGATCGCTAAAAGTATTCCGCCGATGCTTGCGATGTCCATGGCTTAGCTCCCCATTCCTACGGCTGCAGACGCGGCAACTGATGCAGTCGTGGCCGACTGCCCGGCTCCGGCCAGCACCTGCGCGCGCCATGCACCGGTGCGCTCGATGAGCTCGTCACAGCTTTCACGCACGATCAGCTTTTCACCCGTGATCAGCGTGATGGTCGTGTCCGGCGCGGGCTCTGCGAACTTGATCAGGTCGCAATTCAGCACCAGCCGGTGCCCGTTCAAACGTGTCAGATCAATCATGGTGCGTCTATCGGCAACAACGTTTGCGATCAATAGAACTAATGCTTTTGGCGGGCTCGACGATGAAAGGGTAGAACACGGAGTCTTCCGCTAGCCTGCAGCAACGGCCACCCGGGACAGACTTTTGTGGCAACTCAAACCTGCATCACGGAGAGATCAACCATGTCCTTGGGTGTCTTGAATAACATTGCCGCGATCTATGCGCAGAACAACCTGAATCAGACGCAGAACAGCCTGCAGAACACGCTGACGCAGCTGTCGTCCGGCTCCCGCATCAACTCCGGTGCGGACGATGCAGCCGGCCTGGCCGTGGCGAACGGTCTGGCCGGGAACGTCGCCGCACTGAACCAGTCGTCGCAGAATGCGCAGAGCGGCATTGGTCTGTTGCAGACAGCGGATGGCGCGCTCTCGCAAGTCACCAACCTGCTCGATCGCGCAGTCACGCTTGCCACTGAGGCCAGCAACGGTACCCTGACCGCGGGCCAGGCCGCCAGCGCCGACGCCGAGTTCCAGAAGATCACCACCGAGATCACCAACATCGGCGGGTCCACCAACTACAACTCGTCGAAGGTCTTTACCGCCGCCGTCACCAACATCTTTGTCAGCGACGGTACGTCTGGTGGCTCGACGACTTTTGCTGACACCATTGGCGCACTGGGTGCCACCAACGTCGGCACCACGACTGCGGGCGCGGCCGGCCAGGATCTCTCAGCAGACGTGCTTACCTCGACCACCGCGGCGGCGACCGCGCTGTACCACGTCACCACCGCCATTGCAGACGTCGCCAACCAGCGCGGCGCAATCGGTGCCAACATCAACGAGCTCAACGCGGCCTCCAATGTGGCCAGCGCAGAGTCCGTCAACCTTACCAGCGCGGAAAGCTCTATCACGGCCACCAACTACGGCCAGGCAACGAGCGATCTGGCCAAGTTCCAGGTGCTTTCGCAGACCGGTATCAGCGCGCTTGCCCAGGCCAACAGCGTGCAGCAGGAAGTACTGAAGTTGCTCCAGTAAATTGCTGCGGTATTTTGCGGGCGGGCCTCGAACATGGGGCCCGCCCCTTTCTTTGCAAAATTTAAGCATCGGCGCGGGCAGGTTGGCATGCTGCTTGCATTCAAACAAGTGGCACCAAAACCTAAGGGCAGGGAAGCGCGCATGGCTACGGTTGGCTTGAGCTTTGGTTCCGCGACAAGTGGCGCGGGCTTCGATGTGGCGGCTACGGTGACCTCGATTCTCGCGATTTCGCAGGCGATTGAGACACCCTGGAAGGCGCAGCTTACCGCACTTGCGGCGCAGGATACTGCGCTTTCAGGCCTCGGCACCAGCTTGTCTACGCTGTCTACTGCGCTGAGCTCATTGAGCAATTTCGATGGGCTTTTTGCGTCGAAAGAAGGCTCCAGCTCAGATATCAATGTGCTGACGCTTTCAAGCGCCGGCACCTCCGCCGTTGCAGGGAGCCACACGGTGCAGGTGCAGTCGCTTGCGACGACTTCATCTCAATTTTCCGAAAGCCTGAGTAACGCGAAAGATACCTTGAGTGGCTCGCTTGAGATCAAGGTGGGATCTTCCGATCAGACCATCGCGCTCGATAGCAGCAACAACACGCTGGCGACGCTGGCCACGGCGATCAATAACGGCAGCTACGGCGTGACGGCCAGCTTGGTGACGAGCTCGACCGGTACGCGGCTTTCGCTGGTAAGCCAGACCCCCGGGGCCGCCGGCCAGATCACGTTGACGCCTCGTGTGACGGACTCGACGACCCAGACGGCGGTGGATTTTGCGCAGGGGCAGCCCGGTGCGGACGCGCAGTTGACCGTGGATGGGCTGGCCACGACGAGTGCCTCGAACACCGTTACCGGCGCAATTCCCGGCGTGACGTTTCAGCTGCTTTCAGCGGCGCCCGGGACCTCTGTGCAGGTGCAGATTACGAACGACAACAGCTCGATTGAGACGGCTGCGCAGAGCTTTGTGACGGCTTATAACGCCATCGTTTCAACCGTTCGAACGCAGGAAGGGAAGACCGCTACCGGCGCAGCGGAACCGCTTTATGGCGACCCCACGCTTTCGTTGCTGCAGACTCAGCTTTCAGCGGCGCTCTATGCGGGTGGCAAGAGCGGGACGATTTCAAGCTTGAGTCAGCTGGGCATCCAGACCGAGCCGGATGGTACTTTGGCGTTGAGCACGAGCACGCTCGACAGCGTGCTGAACGCCCACTTCAGCGATGTGCAGGGCTTCTTCCAGAACGCCGGCAGCTTTGGTGCGCTGCTGAACACGACGCTTGAAAACCTGGGGACCAATCTTTCTACCGGCACCATCGCGCTCGCGCTATCGCAGAATGCGACGACTGAGGCGGCGCTGAATACGAACATCAGCAACGAGGACGCGCGCATCGCTACGCAGAAGACATCGCTCACGGCGCAGTTGACGAGCGCGAATGAGATTTTGCAATCGATTCCATCGCAGCTCAATGAAGTCAACGAGCTGTACAGTGCGATCACAGGCTACAAGCAGAACTAAACCGCTCGTCAGGAGGCAGCATGAATTATCAGCAGCAGGCGCTTGTTGGAGCCACCGGGGTGGAGTTGATTGTGAGCCTTTACGACAAGATGATTCGCGAGCTTTACCACGCCAGGCAGAGCTGCGTGGAGGACGACGTGATTGGGCGGCGCGTGGCGGTAAAGAAGGTGGTTGACATACTAATGTATCTGCAGGCCAGGCTGCGGCCAGATGTGGGGGGAGCGCCGGCGCTGGCGTTGGCGGACTTCTATGCAGCCATGTTTACGATGACGCTGGAGGCTTCGCATCTGGCGTCGACGGAGGGGTTTGATGAGGTGCTGGCGTGCGTGCGCAATGTGCGTGAGGCCTGGGTGATTGTGGCGCAGGATCCGGCGGCGGGCAAGGTGCTTCCGCGGGAACTGCGCACTCGGGAGGAGAAGTTTGTTGCTGAATTGCCAGCGTATTCTGTGGAGCCGGTTGCGGTGCGGTGGTCGGCGTAAGACCTGGAGCTAAACACAGAAAAAGCCACAGAAAGACCAAAGCACACACAGAAGAAGCGACAGGAAAGCCAGAACCTTCTGGCTTTTCCTGTGGCTTTTTCTGTGTGTCCTTTTCTGTGGCTTCTTCTGTGCTGAAGCTTTGGACCTTTAGTGGGTGACGGCTAGCTCTTCTTCTAGTTGCTGCTTTTCGTAGAGTCGAGTGTAGTAGCCCTTGCGGGTGAGGAGTTCGTCGTGAGTGCCCAGTTCGGCGATGCGGCCCTCGACCAGGACGGCGATCTGGTCGGCGTTGCGCGCGGTGGATACGCGGTGCGAGATCAGGATCGTGGTGCGGCCCTGCATGATGGTGCGCAGGCTGGCAAGGATTTGCTCTTCGGTGAAGGTGTCTACCGAGGCCAGGGCGTCGTCGAGGATGAGGATGCGGGGGTTGCGGATGACGGCGCGGGCGATGGCTGTGCGCTGCTTCTGGCCGCCCGAGAGGGTGACGCCGCGCTCGCCTACAAAGGTGGCGAAGCCCTTGGGGAAGTCCAGGATCTCCGTGCGGATGTGGGCGATGGAGGCGGCGCCCTCAATCTGCTGCTGGGTGGCGCCGGGGACGCCGAAGGCTACGTTCTGGCCGACGGTGTCTGAGAAGAGGAAGGTTTCCTGGGGGACTACGCCGATGTTTTCGCGCAGGTGATTCAGGGAGTAGTCGCGGATGGGCTGGCCGTCGATGAGGACTTCGCCGGCGGGAGCGTCGTAGAGCCGCGGGATGAGGGAGACGAGGGTGGATTTGCCGGAGCCGGTGGGGCCCACGATGGCGAGCGAGGAGCCGGCTGGGATCTTGAGGGTGATGTCGTGCAGGACGGCGGGGCCGGTCGGGTAGGCGAAAGTCAGGTTGTTGAACTCGATGTCGCCGTGGAGGGGGGCGGAAGCAACCGCAGAAGCAGATCCCTCCGCGTCGCTACGGGATGACAACAAAGGGCTACTGGATGACACCAAAGGGCTACCAGACGACAACTGAAAGGCTTGGTCGTCTGTGATGGATGGTTCGGCTTTCAGGAGCTCGTCGATTCGGATGATGCTGGCGGTGCCGCGTTGGAAGAGATTGACGACCCAGCCGATGGCGATCATGGGGAAGGTGAGCTGAACCATGAAGAAGTTGAACTCGGTGAAGTCGCCGGGGGTCATGTGACCGTTCAGGACCTGGTGGCCGCCGACCAGCAGCGTGATCATAAGCGAGAGGCCGAGGACCAATTCAAGCGTGGGCCAGAGCATCGCCATAAGGCGTACGAGGTGCAGCGAGCGCGAGACGTATTCCAGGTTGGCGGTTTCGAACTTGGCGACTTCCGCTTCTTCCTGGGCGAAGGCGCGGATGAGGCGAGCGCCGGAGAAGTTCTCTTGGGCCTGCGCGCTGATGTCCGAGAACATGGCCTGGATGCGCTCAAACCGCTTGTGGATCCGGGCACCAAATTGCTGCACGACGACGCTCGCAATGGGAAGTGGGACGAAGGCGATGAGCGTGAGGCGCGGGCTAAGGCGGTACATGACCGGCAGCGCGAAGACCGCGAAGAAGAGGGTGTTGGCGGAATACATGATGGCCGGGCCGAGGAGCTGGCGCACGGCGGAAAGGTCGTTGGTGGTGCGGGCCATGATGTCGCCGGTGCGGTGCGTCTGGTAGAACTCGGCGGGCTGGCGTTCCAGGTTGGCGAAGACGTCGTTGCGGAGGTCGTACTCGATCTCACGGGACGCGCCGATGAGGACCTGGCGGGTGATGTAAAGAGCAACGCCGGCGACGACGGCCAGGCCGAGGAGCTTCAGGCCGTGGAAGAGGATTTTCTGCTCGGTGACGCCGTGGCGCATGTCGTCTATGGCGGAGCCGACGACGGGCGGCATGGCTACCTTGATGAGGCTGTAGAGGATGGCCGCGACGCCGCCCCCGGCGAAGTGCTTCCAGTAGCGCCGGAGGTAGGGGGCGAGGGGTTTCAGGCGTTCAAACATGGGGATTGGATGTGGGTGCAGCGGTGGCGGTGCGGGGAAATGCAGGTCCTTCGACTGTGGCCCTGACGGTGAGGCTGTCAGGGCTTTCCCCCAGGATGACAATCGGCGGAGCACAGAACGGAGGGCGTACCTCAGCGGCTGAAGCCGCCCTCCGTCGTGGTTGCGTGTTGGCACGGCTGAAGCCGTGCCCTTAGCACGGCAAGATTACTGCTTGGGTGGTGTTGCGGTGGGCTTGGTGGGGTCGGTGGTAGGGGTGACCGGCTTGCCGTTGTTGTCAGGCGAGATGGTTCCGTTGGCGGGCGGCGGTACCGTGGCTTTAGGTGCGGGCGGCGGCGGTGGGGTGGAGCCGGCGGGCGGCGGGGTTGCGGGTGCGCCGGCGGGTGCGGGCGGAGGTGTTGGCGGGGTCTTGGGCGCGGGTGGGTTGTCGCTGATGGCGATGAGCTCCAGATCGAAGATGAGCTCGGCCTTGACGGGGATTACGGGCGGCCGGCCGGCTTCGCCGTAGGCAAGCTCAAAGGGGATGAAGAGACGACGCTTGCCGCCGATGTGCATGCCTTCAAAGCCCGTGTCCCAGCCCGGGATGACCTGGTGGGCGCCGTAGGGAAAGGTGATGGGGTCTTTGCCGATGGAGGAATCAAACTTGGTGCCGTCTGTGAGGTAGCCGGTGTAGGCGACGGTGAGCCACTTGCGCGGGGTGACTTCCGCGCCGGTGCCGACGACGGTATCGAGATAGCGCAGGGCGTACATGGGCTTGGCGCAGCCGGCGACCTTGGGGATGGCGGCGGGCAGGACGGGCTGGGCATTGGCGCCGCAGGCGTCGGAAGACTTGGCAGCAGTGTGGACTGCGGTGTGGTGGACGGCGGGCTTTGCCGTCTGGGCGAGAGCCGGGACTGCGAGGAAGAGAAGGGCTGCGGGGGTTAGCTTCATGATGGGATTATTGTACGGTTTTTAGGGGTGGTTTTGGGCTTGGGTTGTGGCTTATGGGGCCGGGGAAGGAAATGCAGGTCCTCCGACTGCGGCCCTGACGATGAGACTGTCAGGGCCTTCGCTCAGGATGACAATATTAATGGTGGGTGGTCGGGGAGGGCAGAGGCAAAGGCAGAAGCGAAAAGCAGATCCCCCTTCGGGGATGACAACCAAATAGGGGGCGACTATCAGCGCGGGGCGGGCGCGCGGTTTAGGTGGGGGTACGGAGGAGGAACCAGGCGCCGGCCAGGGCGAAGAGGAGGTCGGGGGACCAGGCGGCCAAAACGGGGGGAAGCGTGTTTACGTTGCCCATGGCTTCAAACAGGCTGCTGACGCCGAGGTAGACGACGGCCATCAGAATGGCTAGCGCGAAGCCGGCGACGCCGCCGCGTTTGCCGGTGAGGAGCGCGAAGGGGATGGCTAGCATCGCCATGACGAGCGTAATTGCGGGATAGGCCAATTTGCGCTGGAGCTGGACGCTGAGCTTCGTGGTTTCGAAGCCGGATTGGCGCAGGTCAGCGATGTAATTGGTGAGCTGGTAGTAGCTCATCTGCTGGGACTGGCGGTCCTCTTTTTTGAAGTACTGGGGCTGCTCGCGTATTTCCGGGAAGGTGGTGAGCAGGTAGGGCTGGTAGCCGCTGATGCTGTCGCCGGCGAAGGTGCGCACCCAGCCGTTTTCAAAGATCCAGCGACCAATGGCGGGCTCCCACCGGGCTGAGCCGGCAAAGACGCGGCGCTGGAGGGTGAAGGTGGTGGGGTCGAATTCGAAGACGGTCAGGTTGGCGAAGCGGTTTTTATCGGGGTCGAAGAACTGGTAGTAGAAGATGCGGGCGGGCTCAGTAGCGTGGCGCGAAAAGGGGGCAGGGCCAGGGGTGGGGGCGGTGAGCGGTGGGGCGTCTTTTACATCCTGGGCTTGCTGCGCGAACGTCTGGCCAGAGATCCACTGACGGTCCGGGCGGAAGAAGGTCTGGGCGGGCTTGGCCTTGATGACGCTCAGAAGAGCTTCCTGCCGACGGTTGGCGTTGGGGAGGTAGAACTCGTCAAAGGCGAAAAGCGCGATGGCGATGACGGCGGTAAGAACCAGCACGGGCGTCACTACGCGGTAGAGGCTGACGCCGGCGGCCTTCATGGCGGTGAACTCGCTGGTGCGACTGAGCGCGCCGAACGTGATGAGGACGGCGACGAGCACGCACAGCGGCGTGACGTTATAGAGAATGTAGGGGATGAGGTTGAGGAGGTAGTCGCCGACGGTGACGAGCGGGGTGCGGTTGCGGATGATGGGGCCGGTGAGCTCGAAGAGGGTGAAGACGAGGAAGATGGCGGTGAAGGTGCTGAGCGCGATGGCGAAATTGGAGCCAAAGGCGCGCATGATGTAGTCGTCCAGGATGAGCGGGAAGCGGACGTGGAGGAGCGAGCGCAGGCGCTGGGGGAGCTGGGTGGTGAGGTCGGACGACTGGTGCTCATGGCGTGGGCGCAGGCGGGCGAGCGCTTTGGCCAGGGCTACGCCAAGGGTTGAAAAGATAGAAAGCGCGATGCCGCCGCGAGACATCTGCTGCAGCAGCAAGATGCCGGCGATGGCGAAGATCAGGTTGGCTCCCCAGACGCCGACGACCGGGCTGAGCTTGCCTTGGGATGCGAAAGCCACGCCGAGCGACGAGAGAAAGTAGTAGATGAAGACGAGGACGATCGTCGTGACGAAGCCGGTGGATTTGCCGCCGCGTTTGGACGACAGCCCCAGCGGCACGCCGACGAGCATGAGGACGAGGCAGGCGAAGGGGAAGCTGAAGCGCTTGTTGAGCTCGATGCGGTAGGGGCGGGAGTTGGCGTCGTGGGTGTGGCGGAGTAGCTCGGGGAGGGAGAGGGCGAGGATTTTTGTGTCGGAACGGGAGACGTGGGTGTCTTCCTGGGCGGAGTTCTGGAGGGGGACGTCGTTGGTGGCGAAGGTGGAGATATTGTATTGGTTGGGGTTGGTGGCGGAGAGCTGGTGCTCGCCGCCATCTTTGAGCTGCATGTGCAGGTTGCCGGGGCCGCTGGAGGTGACGAGGGCCTGGTCGGCGGTGGTAATTTTGGGGGCGACGGGGTCGGTGACGTCGGCCAGGAAGACGTGGCGCCAAAGCGCGGAGCCGGGGCCGGGGCGCACGTCCTGCACGTAGAGGACGAGGTTTTTGCGGCCTTCGTCGAAGACTCTGGGCTGGACCTCAAACGAGACCTGCGCGTTTTTTAGCTGATCTTCCAGCGTCAGGAGCGCGGCGCTCGAACGGGGGACCAGGTAGAGCGAATTGACCAGGCCGAGGCAGAGGGCGGCGGCGGAGACAAGCGAGACAATGCGGACGAAGTCAAAAGCGCCCATGCCGGCGGCACGCATGGCGGTGATCTCGGAGTCGGCGGCCAGACGCGAAAGGCCGAGGAGGATGCCTACGAGGACGGCCATCGGGATCGTGACGATGAGCGCGTTGGGGAGCGTGTAGGCGAAGATCCGGCCGATATCGGCGATGGAGGCGGAGTCGCGCACCCAGAGCTCGAGGATTTTGCCGAGATCGCGCATGAACAGCACGAAGGTGAACAGCACGCCGCCGAGCAGGGCGTGCGAGAGGACTTCACGGAGGATGTACCGGGTGAGAACGCGCATGGGGCCAACTGATTAGAGTGTAGCTTGCGGTAGGATTCTGGCATGAAGAGTCTGGTCTTATGCGTGTTGTGGGGCGTCGCACGGGCGCAAGTGGGCCTGCACGGAACTGTGGACGGGCCGGTCAAGCTGAAGGTGCAACAATCCCGGACAGATATAGATTCGATGCCCAGAATGGTACCGCAACCCGGGGTGGCGCTTGCGGTCGTAAAGAAGCTGAACGCTGCTTTGCGAAGACTGGATAGCAAGGCGCAACATGTTGAACTAGCCTGCCCGGTGGGTCGAGTGGAGGGAAATTCACGCGACGTGAAGGTGACGATGCGAGGGCCACGTTATCTTTCCATCACGGCGATCGACGAGGCGATGTGTGCCGGCAAGGAACAGACCGAAAGCATTCTTGCACTGGTCTACGACCTGCGGACGGGAGGCACGGTGAACTGGCTCAAGCTAATTCCCGCAGGTGCTCAGGCAGGGGTAGATGATACGGCAGGCAAGAATAAGATCGGCGCTGTCATCTGGCCTCCTCTGACAGCTTTCGCCCGCGAGGCAGCGGATCAGCGCTGCAAGTACGCATTTGACGCGGAGAGCGCAGTACCTTTCGTTATGTGGCTCGATGCTGAGGAAGACGCCGTAAAGATATATCCAAGTGCCTTTCCAAAAGCGCAAGAAGACTGTGCGCAACTTGTCGGCGTGCCTTCGGAAAAGGCGAGGGAACTTGGGATCGACAAGCGTCTGCTTGAAGCGCTGGACACAGCGCATAGGATGCAGGAGTACCTGAAGTCCCGCTCGCGTTGATCGCGATGCCTTCTAGGTTGTCATGGGCTTGCGGACTCGCCCTGCGTAGTAGAGGGCGGCGCCTATGGCATTGACGATGAGGGCGACGCCCAGGACTTTCAGACCAAACGCGATGGGGTTGGCGACGTCGACGATCGGGAAAAGGTTCATGCCTAGCGCCAGGACTGTGACAATGAACGCGGCGCTGGCGGCGATTTTCAGTAGCGGACTGGCCTTCGAGCCGAAGCGCGCGCCGACAACGATGGGGATCAGCAGCATCATGCCGTAGTAGATCGCGTAAGAGATGTTGGCGGAGGCGACCAGGAGCTGGAAGCCTTCCTGCTTGCCGACTCCGGATGTCGCCGCAAAGCCTGCGATCAGACCCAGAACGACGATGACGAGGATCGACCGGACCGGGGTGCCGAAGCGTGGGCTAAGGCGCGTGAACCAGGCCGGCACGATGCCGTCCCAGCCTGCGACGAGGGGGAGCCGGGAAGTTTCGGCGACGATCAACGCGTACTGCGCTACCACTGTAAGTGCTAGTCCGAGAATCGCGGCGCGGCCGAGCATTAGGCCCCAGTTCGGACCCTGTGTTGACCCGCCGCTGAAGGCCGCTGCAAGCACTTGCGGGACTGGCCCGACGAGGTCGACAGCCTGCGCCGGAATATACGTCAGCAGCGAGACGGTGCCGAGGATAAAGATGATCGCGATGAGCGGCGCGGCGAGCCAGGCGGAGCGCAGAACGGCGCGTGCGGCATCCTTGGTTTCACCCGCGAAAACAGCGATCTGCTCAAGGCCAGTGAGCGCGTTGAAGGCCATCTTCGAGAACAGGTTGAGGCTCAGCAGCGTGAGCATGCCGGTGGAAAGTTTGAAGCTGATGGTGGGCTGAGGATTGACGTGCGGGTGGGCGGCGGTCGCGTTGGGATGGTAAAAAATCAGCACCGCAAGTACGACGTTCACTAGCACCATGACCGCCGTCCCAAAGTGCGACACGTACTTGCCGATGCCGAATCCGGGGACGCAAATGGCTAGAATCATCGCAAACAAGCCTATGTTGAGCCCGGTGCTGAGTGCGTGATTTTCCGCCATCCACGCGTACTTGGGACCCATTGCGTACGAAAGGCTTGTCGCCACCTGCAGGCCCAGCGGCGCCACCGTGAGCAGGGCCCAGACGGCAAAATTCCACGCGCTCATGAACCCGGCAAAAGGGCCGAACGCCTGCCGCGTCCACTGGTAGACGCCGCCTTCCTGCGGCCAGATCTTGACGCAGAACCCGACGACTCCAGCAGAGGGCAGAAAGAATGCCAGCAGAGCCGCGAGCCAATACAAGATGTGCGTGCCGCCCTGGTGCGCGGCGATGCCGATCCACGTGACCCCGACCACGAGCAGGATCTGCATCTGCACGAGATCGCGCAGGCGAAGCTCTCTTTTCAGTTCATGCGTTTCAGCCATGTTTGACGACAGAGTAGCATGAACGCCGCGTTACAAAGGTTGCGCCAGAAAGCGGTAGCCGATGCCGCGGACGGTGACCAGATGACGCGGCTCTGAGGGGTCATCCTCGATGTAACGACGCAGGCGCACGATGAAGTTGTCGATGGCGCGTGTGTCTGTATCCTGCTGCAGGCGCCAGACCTGCTCCAGGATTTCCTTGCGGGACACGATCTGGCCTTCGCGATCGGTGAAGTGGCGCAGCAGATCGGCTTCCATCAAGGTCAGGTGCGTGATCTTGCCAGGGGCTACAAGCTCAAGCGTGTCGTAGCGGATTTCGCGCTGATTAAAGGCGTAGATGTCATTGGCTGGCTGTGGCGTGGTGGGTACCGGCTGGGGCCGAAGCCAGGTGGCGCGGCGCAGCATGGTCTTCAGGCGGACGAGCAGCATTTCAAGGTCGAACGGCTTGGGCAGGTAGTCGTCGGCGCCGGCGTTCAGGCCTTCAAGCACGTCCTGTGGATTGGACCGCGCGGTGAGCATCAGGACAGGGAAATAGAGCTCGCGCTCGCGCAAGGTGCGGACTATGGTGAAGCCATCGGCGCCCGGAAGCATGACGTCCAGCAGGATGGCGCCGATGTCTTCGGGCGTCGTGAGCAGCCAGGCGAGAGCTTCTGCGCCGTCGACGAAATGCCGCGTGCGGTAGCCCTCGGCTTCCAGGTTGAACAGAAGCGCTTCGGCGATGTGCTCTTCGTCTTCTACGAGGAGGATGAGGGGGACGGTCGTCACTGGACGGGGAGCGGTGGCGGCAGGTTTGGCGGAAGGACTTCCGTGATGACCAGATGCTCAGTTTTCTTGAAACCGAAGTCCGCTGTAGCAACGATTGTCTGCGAATCGCCGAGTGCAAGCTCGACACGAATTGCGTCAGCGTAGCTCAGTCCCCAATCGCGTTTCAGGAATGCGGCGCGTTGGGCCCTTTGCTCATCGCTTGTGACGATCTGAATACCGTATAAAGTCAGGGTTCCGGCTAGCGACTCTGCTGCAGCGCGCCTGTGAACGGAGTCCATGCGACCTCCGACCTCACCCCAGTTCACGACGGAGATTTGCGCCTCTACCTGGCCACTCGAGGCAAGTTCGAGGATTTCCTGCACCCTCAAGCCGCCCGCTTGATAGAACAAGAATCGCAGCATGGCGCTCGCGTCAAGTGAGAACTTCACCACTTATCCTGCCGGCGCTCTTCCTGTAATTCGGCGACAACATCACGATCGGACGCAAACTTGAGCCGCAACTCGTCAAGACTGTTGGCTAGCATTGGTTGCGAGATGATCCGGCCATTTTCAAGAATGAGTGCGACCTTCGTTCCTTCGTCGAGTCCGAGCGCCTGCAACCACTCTGCCGGAAGGGGCACAGATCCTGCGTGGATGGCTGCTGTCGGCATCGTCATATCAACATCATAGCCGATGAAAGATGCTCTCGTTATCAGCTTGCGAGCGGAAGAGTCAACGTCATCGTAGTCCCGAGCTTGCTGCCGGGGCTCGTCGCCTTGATGCTGCCGCCATGCTGTTTAGCGATGTTCTGCACCAGGAAAAGCCCCAGCCCGGTGCCCTTGATCTTGACCTCGTACATGCCGGGGATACGGTAGAAGCGGCTAAAAATCCGCTTCAATTCGCGTTCAGGAATTCCGAGTCCGAGATCCTTGATGTCCAGCGACACAAACGTGTATTCGGTAATCGATAACGTGCACCGAACGCTCAGCGTGGTGAGCCCGGGCGGGCTGTATTTGACCGCGTTATCCAGCAGGTTCAGGATGGCCGTGCGCAGGTCTTCCGGAATAGCGTTGACGCGCAGTTTGACGCCGCCAGAGACTGGCGCGAGCGTGATTGCATCTGGCGGCAGGCGGTGCCGTGCGCGCGTGATCGAGATGCAATCGGCGACCAGTGGCTCAAGATCGAGCAGCGTCCTGTTCTGCAACCGCGATCGTTGACCGAGCTCGCCGGCCTTCAGTACCTGCTCTACGGTGGCGAGCAGGCGGTCGGAATCGGCGTGCATGATCGCGTAAAACTTCTTGCGTTGAGCCTCGTCCAACTGCCGCTTTTCAAGCGTATCAAGGTACAGGCGGATGCTCGCAATGGGTGTTTTCAGTTCATGCGTGACCGCATTCAGAAATGAGTCCTGACGCTCATTCCGGCGGATTTCCCGCACCAGAAATACCGTATTCAAGACCACGCCGGCAACGAGCACCGCGAACAAAATGATCCCCAGCACCAGGTACACGACGCGCGCCCGATTGAGCAGAATCCAGGTGATGTTGAGCGTCACCGTCAGCCCGGTCAGCAGCACGCCCAGCGTGATGAAGGTGGCGATAGCCCCGCGTCGACGGTTGAAGTTCATGGCTTAAGTATCAATCAGGTGCCGGGCTGGCGGTAGTGTGCGCCGACCATCATCTCTCGCTCCTGGCCGCGCGGGTCGCTGACGACCTTGCTTGTGCGGTCAAAAATCATGGTCTGCCGCTGCTTGAGCGAGTAGACCGGCCACTGCGGAATGTCGGCGTAGTTGGGGTTGCCGGTACGCGCAAACGCGATCAGCATGGAACTCATCATCGTCGCCAGCGGCTGCGCGGCCGCCAGCTCTGCAGCCGAGTCCCCGACCATGCCCGGCGAAAGCTTCAGATTGTCGAACACGAACGCGAGGTCCTCCGTATGGGGCGCATGTCCGTCTGCAGTGGGCGAGCCAAAGTCCATCTGGTACACCCACGTACGCGCCGCGCTGACCGGGTGCGATACCCGCCGCTCCGCCTCGATCACCTGCCCGGGCCAGGAGCGAAAGGCTGCGACCACCGCGGTATAAACATCGTTTGGGCTATAGGCCGGATACCAGTGGCGGTATGCGTCGACGATCTCCTGCACGCGGTACGGACCCTTGAACGGCGCGATGGCTTTTGCCAGCCCGGGCGTAAGAGTGTCCCAGGTCATCGACGTACGCTGCCAGTAGTTCGGCCCCGCTACTTCATCTTTGGTGTTGCCCAGAATCATCGGGATGGCGGCGGATTGGGGCGGTGCGTCGGGGTCGAATGGGTCGCGCAGCAGGATGACATCGTCCTTCACCGGGAGCCAGTTACCGGTCGTGCGCGCGCCCATCTGGATCTGCTCGACCGTCAGCGCGTTAAGCTTTTCCGCGGTTACCTCGCCGGTGATGCCCATGGCGGCGAGCGCGTCTCGGGCTCTGTCAGTCGAGAGGTTTTTGGGCGCAGCCCAGACCTGCTGCCCGCTCATCGTCAGCACCTTGTGGAACAGACCTTTGGCTGCCGGCATGGCCATCAGCGTCGCGCACTTGGCACCGCCGCCGGACTGGCCGAAGATGGTGACGTTGCCGGGATCACCCCCGAACGCCGCGATGTTATCCCGCACCCATTTCAACGCCAGCACCAGGTCAAGCTGGCCGACGTTGCCGGAGTCCTTGTACCGCGGATTAAGTTCGCCGAGATACAGGTAGCCGAACGCATTGAGCCGATGGTTAACCGTGACCACGACGACATCGCGCTTAGCCAGCCGAGTGCCGTCATACAAGTCAGCGTTCGCGGTGCCGTTGTTGTAAGCCCCGCCGTGAATGTAAAACAGCACCGGCCGCCTGCGAGCGGAATTCCCAACGGATGGCGTCCACACGTTCAGGTGCAGGCAGTCTTCGCTCTGCGATCCCTGGTCCGGCGGCAGGTGGTAGTGGATCGGCGCATCTTCTAGCGCGTTGAACCCGGCCGCTGCCGGATTTGGTGGTGTCGCGGCACGCTCGGGCGATTGCTGCGGCGCGCGCGTTGGCCATGCGGTGCACGGGAGCGGGGTAGTCCAGCGTTGTGGCGGTTTTGGGGCCTGGAAGCGGGTAGTGCGTGTGTCTGCGCCGTAGGGAATACCTTTGTAGGCGTATATGCGGCCAGCAGTGTAGCCCGTCACCGGGCCGTAATTGGTGCGTACGACTAGTTGAGGCAGTACCGAGATGGCGCGTGCAAAGGGGCTCAGCGCGACGGTGGTGGCGGCGGATTGGAGGAAGCTGCGACGGGTCGGCATGACTGGAATCACTTTACCGGAAACCTCGGTGGCGGCACGCGCGAAATGCAGGTCCTTCGACTTCGCTCAGGATGACAAAGTGATTGGTCATGCTGGCAATGAAAGGGCCGTCAGCATAAGCTGACGGCCTTTGATAAAGCAGAAGCCTTAGTTGCTGCCGGCCGGCTTCGGGTTCATCGGGTCGTACTTGGCGATCTGAATCTTCTTCGCCAGGCCGGCCTTCGAAAGCAGCCAAATGCAGTAGTAGTTGATGTCGAACTCATACCAGGCAAGCCCGTGGCGAGCGCTGACCGGATGCGCGTGGTGGTTGTTGTGCCAGCCCTCGCCGCCCGTCAGGATCGCGACCCACCAGTTGTTGCGGCTCTCGTCGCGAGTATCAAAGCGGCGAGCGCCATAAAGGTGCGTAGCCGAATTGACGAACCACGTAGCGTGCAGCCCGACGACAACGCGAAGGAACGTGCCCCAGATCATCATGCCCAGCGCGCCAACCAGCCGATGCCCAGGCGCAGCCAGCACAGCGCCCAGCCCAAGCTGGGCAAAGCCGGTCGCGGTCAGCGCAACCCAGTGGTACTTCGAAAGCCAGACGTGAGCCTTGTCCTTGGTCAGATCCGGAGCGTAACGGCCCAGCAGGGCGGTCTCGGAGTGCATCGCACGACCGGAAAGAATCCAGCCGGCATGCGACCAGAACGTGCCATCGACGGGCGTGTGCGGATCGCCTTCCTGATCGCTGTTCTGGTGATGAACACGGTGCGTGGCGACCCAGAAAATCGGTCCACCTTCAAGCGCCAGCGTGCCGCATGCGGTGACAAAGTACTCAACCCATTTCGGTGTACGGAAGCCGCGATGCGTCAGCAGGCGGTGATAAGCCACGCCGATACCGAGATTGATCGCGAAAAAATACATGACAAAGAAGGCGGCAACGTTCTTCCAGGAGAAGAACATCGGCAGCACGGCAAGAAAGGCAACGACGTGGAACAGGCCCATCACGATCGTCGTAATCCAGTTGATGCGTCCCTGCTGGTGCTCGCGGCCCATGCGCAGGTCCTGCTTGACCTGGGTCCGGATCACGTCCGCTGAAGAACGCGGCTTGGCATTCGACATCTGCTGCATCTCATCCTGCTGGCGTGCTTCGAGCACTTCATTCGTCTCGATCGCCGCGGACTGAAATGCGCCGTAGCTGTTGTTCGTTGGTTCGGTGGCCGGGGCCACTTCAGTCTCGGGGGAAAGCGATACAGGAGTCATCTTGTCTTTATCCTCTTACTGCCTACGAACAACGCTAGCAGGATGGACGTGGCCCCGTTGTAAGACTTTTGTAATCGTCCTCTGACATTGCATTTGATACCTTCCTAAGATGATGACAAGTCTGGTTCGGGCCGCAGTCGCAACCACCGTTTTGGGTGCTTCCACCCTGTACGCGCAGAACCCCGTAGAGCAGGCCGGCGGCACCATCGACCTGCCCACCAGCAAGCAGATTCACGGCATCATCCCGGGCAGCCCGCAGCAGCTCAGCTCCTTGCCGGTCGCTATGGCCGCCTCGCCGGACGGCCACTACATCGTCACGGTGAATGGCGGCTACGGCTCGTATGAGAGCCAGTACTTCCAGGCACTCGCCGTGCTCGATACCCGCACCGGCAAGCTCGTTGAATCGCCCGACACCCGCACGCTACCCCGCTCCAATCAGGTCCTGTTTTCCGGCCTGGCCTTCTCTGCCGATGGCAAACACCTCTACGGCTCCATCGATTCCGCCACCGACCCTGAGGCCAAAAAGGAAGGCGACACCGGCTCCGGCGTTCAGGTCTACGGCTTCAACGATGGCGTCCTGACCCGTGAGCGCGTCATCAAGATTCCGTTGCAGACACTCGCCCCCGGCCATACCACCAAGCTCATGAGCGGCGCCGGCCGACGCGATTCGACCGACATCCCGGACAACACCAAGGGCCTGCCCTACCCGGCCGGCATCGCCGTCATCCCCGGTACCGGCAAGCTGCTCGTCGCGGACAATCTTTCAGACGACGTCCTCCTCATCGACCCCGCCACCGACACCATCCTTACCCGCTTTGACCTGGCTGAAAGCGACGTAGTCCCCAGCACCTACCCCATCGCCGTTGCCGCTTCCGCCGATGGCAAACACGGCTACGTAGCCTTGTGGAATGCCAGCGAAATCGTAGAGCTGGACCTGGTCACCGGCAGAGTCGCCCGCAAGCTGCCGCTGCTCAAAAACGACGATCCCGTCCGCCCTGGCTCGCACCCAACCTCGCTCGCCATGAGCCCGGACGGCGCCACCATTTACGTCGCACTCGGCAACCGGGACATGGTCGCAGCCGTCACACTCGCCAGCTTCACCGTCAAGGGCTACTTTGACGTCCGCCTTCCCGGCCAGAGCTTCTACGGTGCGCAGCCGGAGTCGCTCGCCGTTTCAGCCGATGGCTCCCGCGTCTACGTCGCCAACATGGGATCGGACGCTGTCGCCGTGCTGAACGCCCGCAAGCTCAGCGCCGCCAAGCCGTCTGAACCCCTCGGCTTCATCCCGACCGAATGGCTCCCTATGGGCGTCGTCACCGCCGGCGGCAAGCTCTACATCACCAGCGGCAAGGGCACCGGCACCGGTCCCAACGTGGCCCCGCAGCGCGGCACACCGGAAACCGAGAAGAATCGCGGCTTCATGCGCCCGTTCACCTACATCGCCACGCTGCTGCATGGCTCCATTGCCGTCGTCGATCAGGCCGCGGCGGACAAGGATCTGAAGCGCACCACCCAGGCCGCGCTGCTCGATAACCGCATGAAAGCCGCGCAGGAAAAGATCGCCTTCGCCCCGCAGTTTGCGGCCAACGGCGGCCCCATCAAGCACGTCATCTACATCATCCGAGAGAACCGAACCTACGACCAGGTGCTCGGCGACCTGACCGGCCCGGACGGCAAGAAGGTCGGCAACGGCGACCCCTCGCTCGCCATGTACGGCATGGCCACGACCCCCAATCTGCACAAGCTCGCGCTGCAGTTCGGTGTGCTGGATAACTTCTACGACTCCGCTGAAGTATCAGGCGACGGCCACGTCTGGTCCAACACCGCCATTGGCACCGACTACCTGGAACGCACCTGGCAGCTCAACTATCGCGGCGGCCAGCGCGGCTATGACTTTGAAGGAGTCGTCTCTGCCGGGCTGCCGCTCGAGCAGCACATTCCGGACGTCAACGAGCCCCAGAGCGGCTACATCTGGGGCAATCTCGCACGCCACGGCAAAACCCTCTACCACTTCGGCGAGTTCATCAACACCACCTTCTGCAACGAGCGCAAGGGCGGCGGCGCCGAGCTCGACTCGCAAAACGGCCCCATGGGCGAGGGCGCCCCCTGCTCCGAACGCAACGAAGTCAAGCCCGGCGAGCAGCTCCCCGCAGTCTGGGGCGGCGGCAAAAACATCTGGCCCTGGGCCATTCCGCTCATCGCCAGCAACAAGCCCACCAAGCCGGAGCTCGTAGGCCACTTCGCGCCGGAAGCTCCGGACTTCAACCTCAAGGTGCCGGACCAGATCCGCACGGATATTTTCCTCAAGCACCTGCAGGGCTGGGTGGGCGATCTTGCCGCCGGCCATGACACCATGCCCAACTTCATCATGCTGCGGCTGGCGAACGACCACACCGCCGGCACCGCGCCCGGGGGGCCGACGCCCAAGTCGTCCATCGCCGATAACGACCTGGCCGTAGGCCGCGCGGTCGAGGCTATTTCGCACTCGCCCTACTGGGACTCCACTGCCTTCTTCATCCTGGAAGACGACGCACAGAACGGGGCCGACCACGTCGACGCGCATCGCTCGCTCGGCGTTATCGTCAGCAAGTATTCGCCGAAGGGCCCGTTTGTCGACAGCCGTTTCTACTCCACCGTCAGCATGGTCCGCACCATGGAAACCGTTCTGGGCCTGCCGCCGATGAACAACAACGACGCGCTCTCATCCATGATGGGTTCGCTCTTTACGGGCGACGGTACGCAGGCCCCCTTCACCGCCGATACCAGCAACCGCGAGAACGGCTTGATCTATCTCGCCAACCAGAAGACTGCGCCCGGCGCCGCCGCTTCCGCCAAAATGGATTTCCGCCACGCTGACCGGGCTGACGCGCAGAAGCTCAACGTCATCCTCTGGCAGGACGCTATGGGGAACGCGCCCGTTCCGAGTATGCTGACGGAGAAGAGAAAGAAGGCGCGGAAAGATGACGACGACTAAGCTGACGAACAGTTACGGCCTGCAACCCTTCAAACTAAAGCCTGCCATGGTGGAGCGCGTCTGGGGACGACAGGACCTGTCGCCATGGTTCACCACCGCCGGCGGCACGCTCAAAATAGGCGAGGCCTGGCTGACCGGCAAAGACTGCGTCATCGATGGTGGCGACGAGAACGGCCGCACCCTCGGCGACCTGGCCGCGCAGTGTGACGGCACGCTGGGTAACGGAGAATTCCCGCTGCTGGTAAAGCTGTTATTCCCGGAAGAAAAGCTCTCCGTTCAGGTGCATCCAGATGACGAGCAGGCCGTCAAAGCCGGGCTCGCCCGCGGCAAAACCGAGTGCTGGTACGTGCTTGACGCGCTGCCCGGAGCAGAGGTCGCGTGCGGCGTCCACAAGGGTGTCGGCCTGGAAGATATCCGTGCCGCCATCACCGCCGGCACGCTTGAATCGCTGCTGGAAATGATTCCGGTCAAAACCGGCGACATGGTCTTCGTCGACGCCGGCACCATTCACGCCATCGGACCCGGCGTCACGCTGCTTGAAGTTCAGCAGGTTTCCGACACCACTTACCGTCTCTATGACTACGGCCGCGACCGCGAACTGCACCTCGAAGACGGACTCGCGGTAGTCAAGCCAAAAACGAAAGCTGGCCTGAAAGAGTCCTTCAGCCAGAAAGAATTTCTCCGTCTGATCGACGAGAAGTACTTCATCGTCGATCGCTTCGACCTCGCCCCGGGAACCGTGATCGAGATGGCCATGGACGGCGTTGGCTGCGTCATCGGCATCAAGGGCGCGTGCGCCATCGACGCCGTGCGCTTCGGCCAAAGCGAAACCGTGATCATCCCCCCCGGCTCCGTCACTGCCAGCAGCTCACAAGGCGGCAGCTTCATCCGAGCCATGGTCCCCGAAGTAAAAACCACCTTCTTCACGCTGTGAAACAGAGGCTCATAAAGGCGCCCCTTATCGATGGGGCGCCTTTCTGTTTGTGATTCTCTCAGTTTCGTTTGTCATCCCCGAGGGGGATCTGCAGTTGCACTTGTATCTGCCGTTGCCTTTTGTTGTCATTCCGTAGCGAAGCGAAGGAATCTGCGGCTGGACTGCCGCGAAAGCCCATCCAGCCCTGCCGCTAGAACTGGAAATACAAAAACGTAGCCTTCTCATCCAGCTTTACCAGAATTGCAAAAAACAACGCCGCCATAAACAGCCCCCAACCAATATTCGGATGCCAGCGCAGCTGAGCAAACAAAGTCGGCGCCTGCTCATGAGCGATCGTCGAAGGCGCCGCCGGTCCAGGTAGGGGCTGCTCCGTCGCCATCTCCTGGCCTAAAATCTGCTGCGTATTCGGCATGAACCAGACGATCGGGAACAGCGCAAACGCCAGAGACCCCTCCAAGACAGATCCAAAGTTCCCCAGACCATGCGCCCCAGTCATATCGCGCAGCAGGGCCAGCGCGGAATGCATCGAAGTCGACCGGAAGAAGATCAGCGCAAACGTTACCTGCAGGTAGACTCCAAGCATCTGCGCCAGCCTGCGAGCCCCCGTCGGCGGCGCCGGTGCTGGCGCATTATGGATTCGCTGCCGGAAATGCCGCCACGCCTGGTTCAGCGTCAGGTAGACCCCATGAATCAGCCCAAACACAAGAAACTGCACCCCCGCCCCATGCCAAAGCCCGGTCAACAGCATGGTCGCAATGGTCGGATAAGCGACCATGCTGGTAAATCCGGTAGGGGTCGCCAGCGCCTTGCGGGAGATCTTCTTGCCTCCCGCCATGCGCCGGCGCTGTACGGCCAGCAGCAACGGGTTATATAGATACAGGGTGATGTACCGGGTCAGCGTCATATGCCAGCGCTGCCAATACTCCGTCACACTCGTCGCTTTATAAGGCGAGTCAAAATTGAGCGGAAAGCGGATCGAGAACATCCGCGCCAGCCCCAGCGCCATGTCGCTATACCCGGAAAAATCGAAATAAAGCTGCATGGAGTAGACGATCACACCTGTAAACGCGCTGTAAGCCGTCAGCGTGCCAGCCGAGTTGAACGCGTTATCCGCCACCCCGGCAAGCTGATCCGCAATCAACACCTTCTTCGCCAGCCCCATGAAAAACCAGGTCATGCCCAGCGAAACATCCGTCGCATTCAGCGCAAACCGACGCGAAGGCGGCACCGGCGTCAACGCCTGGTCCAGGTTCTTGGCCTCATCCTCGGGCCGCACTTTGCCGAATTGCGGCATCATCTCCTTGTGGTGCAGGATGGGCCCGGCGATCAGGTGTGGAAAGAATGTCACAAATAGCAGGTACGACAGGAAGTCCTGCCGCTCCGCCTGGCCTTGCGCGAGGTCCACGAGGTACGAAATCTGAGTAAACGTAAAGAAAGAGATCCCCAGCGGCAGCAAAACGGCATGCGGCTCAATGCCGTGCACCCCAAAGTGCAGCAGCAAAAGCATCGTTTTAAAGAGGTATTTGAAGTAAAAGAGCGATCCCAGGTTCACGGCGACGCCAGCGAACAGCAACCGCTTCCGAGCGTCAGAGTCTTCCGGCGCCCGATTGATCAGGAACGCCACACAGTAATTTACCAGGATCGAACCGAGCAGAAAGAAGACGAAATGCGCATTCCACCGTGCATAAAACACCACAGACGCGATCCCAAGCCACGCAATCACCGGCCGCCGGCCATAGCGGCCCAGCAGGTGAAAACCCAGCAGCGTGATCGGGAGGAACAAAAACAGAAACGGAAGGGAATTGAAGAGCATGGTCTGGAGGTTACGGCGTAGTCCTAATGGTAGCCCATCAGGCTAGCGCCGAACCCTGAGCCTCACCCGGCGCAACGTAGCCACTGACCGCGACGGCGGAACTCGGTCGTCAATCGATGGATTGCTTTTGGCGACCGCGTTCAACTCCTTCGAGATCAACGTCGAAACCACCAGTGATCCAGGTGCTGTGTAGTGGCGTCCGTCATTGAAAAGCCCGATCGGCAGCGGCAGCAACGAGTTTGAGGTAATGCCGTCCAACTCAGCTGCATAAGCTGCCAGATTCTGATCGCAAGCCGGAATCGGCGCTACATTTACGAGCACCACGCCAGCATGCCCGGAATAGCCTCGTTTGTAGTCTGAAACCAGGTGCCGCGAGAAGTCACCCTGATGGGCATCCGCCATCGAAATCACAGAAGAAGCAGGCACGCAGGAAGTTCGAGCAGGCGAGGGAGGCGTAAAGAACCCGTTCTGCACCTGCACCGTATCCTCTTCAGGCGTGATGCTGGTGGCGTGCGTCCAGACTTCCTTGATGGCGTACCAGGCCGTGAAGCCCGCTGCGTAGCCGGCGAACGCAATCGATTCCTGCGGATGCGAAACCATTACGCGCCGTGCCTCGCCCGGCCGGCCATGGCGAAGCAGTTCCAGCATGCCTTCAGCGTAGATCGTTTTGCGCCAGGCATGGTTCTCACTTTGGAAACCGTCCGGCGAAAGCTGCACCAAAATTACGTTCGGGCGCGCATTATGCGCCAAAAAGTGGTCCAGCGTGAGGTTGTTCGTCACTGCAAGAACCGCGTTGGTCACAGCGATATTGCAGGTGCGGAAGCCGGTATTGGCCTCGACCACTTCCGGATTGATACCCGTCATTGCGGTGGAATCGCCGTAAACCAGCACGTCGCACTCGCGATCCCGCATGTCGAACACGGCATCATTGGAGCGCACCCAGACGCTCGCCCCGTGGTGCAGGAAGAAGTCTGACGAGCCCAGTTTGATCAAGCTCGGTACCGCTAAAAGCGGGAGAAACGCCACAAGAATGCAGTAAAAGAAACAGTTTTTGCGGTGAGTCACGTCTGGGGAGACCCCGACTCGGTCGACTCTGGCAGGAACACGTTGTGTCTGGTCGATTGCTCTGATCATGAATTCGCTGAAAACCCGCTGCGTAAAACAGTTCTGCTGCTCTTCTGTACCGTGCGGATACTTTATTGTATCCGCCGAGCCTGAGTCTGAATCGTCCTATTGGAGAAAGATACACCCTGCTAGACGCACAACAGTCGAAAAAGGGTTACGCGGGGAATCCACCTGACACCCCCGCGACGTACGGGCTACCGCAAAAAAGCGCTCAGCTCTGAAGCCGCATTCCGCAGCGGCACCAGAAAGTTTGATTGCATATCAAACACGGGCATGCGCGGCGCATTGCCTGACAAGTTGACCGTCGCCACCACGCGCCCGCCCGGCCCATAAACCGGCACCGCCAAAGACCGCAGCCCCACCTCAAGCTCCTGATCGACCAGCGCATACCCGAGCCGGCGGACGTTGCGCAGGGCGAGCCGCAGCTTTTCCACAGTCGTGATGGTGCGCGTCGTATGCGGCGTCAGCTCGACGCGCGCCAGGTACTGCTCCAACTGGTCTGGCGGCAAAAACGCCAGCAACACCCGGCCCATGGACGTGCAGTAGGCCGGCAGCCGTGACCCAATGTGGAGGTCAACAGCCATCACGCGCGAGGGTACCTGCGTCCTCGCGACATAAACAATTTCATCGCCGTCCAGCGTCGCAACGGAAAAGGACTCGCGCAGCGTGCCCGACATCCGCTCGAGGATCGGCTGTGCCGCCGTGGAGAGCGTTGAGCTCGTCGTATAGGTGTGGGAAAGCGAGAGCATCCGAGGCCGCAGCGCATACCGCTGGCCATCTTCGGCGCCCGCAAACCCAAGCTTGGTCAGGGTGTAGAGGCAGCGTCGAACCGCGGCACGGCTAAGCCCGGTCTTGACTGAAAGCTGTGAAATCGTCATCTGCGGCGTCTGCTGCGTGAACGCCTGGATCACGATCAATCCACGCGCCAGCGACGTCATAAAGTTGGGATCGCCCTGGTAGATATCGAGCGATGACGCCGGGGTAGGTCTGCCGGCCTTGGCTGGAACTTCAGGAGGTGCCGCTACGGAAGCCATGCAAATCATCCTTTGCCGCCCCGTCCCCGAGCGGCCGGAATGGACGCTCGTGCGATAGGCGGACTAGTACAACGATAAACGCACAGCTCGCACGACGCAACTCACCCCGTTGCACCAAGTCAAAGTCCTTGCTTTAGACTGGTTCCCAAGGAGCTTCAACCGTGTCCACCCTTACTGAAAGCAAGTCCTGGCAGGCCCTGACCGCGCACGCTGCGGAAATCAAAGCCACCAATCTGAAGCAGCTGTTCGCCAGCGACCCCGCGCGCGGAACCCGCATGAATGCTGAGGCAGAAGGCATTCTGCTGGACTACTCGAAGAATTTGGCGACCGACAAAACGCTCGAGCTCCTGCTGGCGCTTGCCCAGGAACGAGGCGTGGCCGGCCACCGCGACGCCATGTTCCGCGGCGACAAAATCAACACGACTGAGAATCGCGCCGTCCTGCACGTCGCCCTGCGCGCCCCTGCCGGCCAGCAGATCATGGTGGATGGCGAGGATCAGGTCGCGCTCGTCCGCGCCGTGCTGGATCAGATGAGCGCCTTCACGGACAAGGTCCGCTCGGGCGAATGGAAGGGCTTTACCGGCAAGCGCATCAAGAACGTCGTCAACATCGGCATCGGAGGCTCGGATCTGGGCCCCGTCATGGCGTTTGAAGCGCTGCGCCACTATTCTCAGCGCGACCTGAACATGCGCTTCGTATCGAACGTCGACGGTACCGACTTTGCTGAAGCCGTCCACGATCTCGCCCCCGACGAAACCCTGTTCCTCGTCGCGTCCAAGACCTTCACGACGCTCGAAACCATGACCAACGCCCACTCCGCGCGCGACTGGACCCTGGCCACGCTGAAGGATGATGCCGCGATCGCCAAGCACTTCGTCGCCATTTCGACCAACGCTGACGCTGTCAAAAAGTTCGGCATCGATACCGCCAACATGTTCGCGTTCTGGGACTGGGTCGGCGGTCGTTATTCCATGGATTCGGCCATCGGTTTGTCGACGATGATCGCTATTGGCTCGGCCAATTTTCGCGAGCTGCTCGCTGGCTTCCACGCCATGGACGAGCACTTCCGCGCCGCGCCGCCCGCGCAGAATCTGCCCATGCTGATGGGCCTGCTGACCGTCTGGTACACCGATTTCTTCGACGCCCAGACTGTCGCCATCCTGCCCTACGAGCAGTACCTGAAGCGCTTCCCGGCGTACCTCCAGCAGCTCACCATGGAGTCCAACGGCAAGCACGTCACGCTGGAAGGCCAGCACGTCGACTACAACACCGGCCCCGTCTACTGGGGCGAGCCCGGCACCAACGGCCAGCACAGCTTCTACCAGCTTATTCACCAGGGCACCCGCATGATCCCGTGCGACTTTATCGGCTTCTACAAAACGCTGAACCCGCGAGGCCGTCATCACGACATCCTGATGGCCAACGTCTTCGCCCAGGCCGAGGCACTTGCCTTTGGCAAGACGGCTGAAGAGGTCAAGGCAGAAGGCGTCGCCGAAGCGTTGATCCCGCACAAGGTGTTTGAAGGCAACCGCCCCTCGAACACGCTGCTGATGGACTCGCTCACCCCGCGCGTTCTCGGCTCGCTGATCGCGCTGTATGAGCATTCCGTCTTCACCCAGGGCGCCATCTGGGGCATCGACTCCTTTGACCAGTGGGGCGTCGAGCTCGGCAAAGTTCTGGCCACCCGCATCCTCGGCGAGCTGGAGTCTGCCACCCCGCTAACGCACGACACCAGCACCAACGCTCTGATCGAGCGCTACCGCAAAAACAAGTAGTCCCAACAAACAAGAGCCCCACCCTCTGAACAGCATCCAGAGGGTGGGGCTATTGTTTCGTAGGGCAGTCCGAGCCAGCGTTACGAGCGCAAACCGCCGCCTACCTGGAGCAAGCTACCCGTGACCCAGCGAGCCTCGTCCGAGGCGATAAACGCCACAGCCAGCGCGATATCCTCGGGCTCGCCGATACGCCCGAGCGGCGTGTTCGCAGCCATCGCCTTGGCCATATCGCCTTCAATGAAGCTCGACGTGCCTTCTGACCGCACCATACCCGGATTCACAGCGTTCACCCGGATCTTCTTCGGACCCAACTCCTTGGCAAGAGTCTGCGTGATCGCATCCACAGCGCCCTTGGTGCCGTTGTAGACGACCATCATGGGCGGGGTCACTTCACTCACAATCGAGCCAATGTTGATCACGTTGCCGCCCGTCTCCAGGAACAGAGCGACAGCGGCCTTGGTTGCCAGCAGCAGGCCCTTCACGTTGACGGAAAACATGCGGTCGAAGGAGTCCTCCGTGAAGCCTTCCAGCGGCGAAAACTCATAGACGCCGGCATTGTTCACAAGAATATCGATGTGCCCGAAGTGCTTTTTGGTCTCCGCAAAGAGCGCGTCTACTTCCGCGGCCTTGGCAACGCTGCCGCCAATAGCCACTGCTTTGCCGCCCGCTGCGGTGATGTCCGCAACCACCTTATCCGCGCCCGCTTTGCTTGAAGCGTAATTCACCACAACGGTCGCGCCCTGTGCTGCCAGTTCCTTCGCAATTCCTGCGCCGATACCCTTTGAAGCGCCGGTCACAACTGCAATCTTGCCGCTCAGTTTTCCTGCCATGGTCGTTCTCCTTGTCCTGCTTTGATTCGCTGCGATCGATACTTCGATGGCTATCGAATAGAGCCTGCAAGCGGCAAGAACGATTCATGAATTTAGAAGGCGGATCCTGGTCGACTTTGGCTGTCATCCCCACAGGGATCAGCTTCCCTAGCGAGGCACCCAAGCCATCCCATCCGGCTCGCGCCCCGCGTCGATCTCCCCCACCTTCAACATCCGCAGCAGGTCCACCACCGCCACAAAATGATCGCGCGGGCAAGCCACAAAAGCCCGTGCACCATCAGGCGTGATCACGATCCCGCTGGCACCCTTTTCCTCAATCGCAATCCGCTTCACTACCCGCCGCGCCGCCACGTCGAACACCACCAGATCCTTGCCCGTATGCGCCGTCTCCACCAGCGTTTTACCATCCGGCGTAAACGCCAGGCGATTCGCGCCCGGCACCGCAGCCGGCAGCACGGTGATCGTCTTTTCCGCCACCAGGTCGATGACCGGCAAAGTCCCATCCGCGTTTCCCACCCAAAGCTCACGCTCGTCGGGCGAGACGGCAAAACCTTCCGCGCCCATGCCCACCGCGATCAACGTATGTCGCCACCCCGCAACGGTGTAGGCTGCTGGAGCGGCGGGCGCACCCGTGACCATCACAGGCTTGTTCTCCACGCGGTCGAACACGCTCATGGTCCCGGACCCCGCGTTTGAAGCCACCACCTTCAACCCATCGCGAGAAACCCAGACCACATGCGTCTTTTCCTGCCCCGTCCCCACCACGGTCGTGACCTTGCCGCTAGCGGTATCGAGCGTAGCCAGCGCCTTGGACCCCTCCGCCGTAAACCAGATCAGCCCGTCGTGAACATACAGCCCATGCGGCCCTCTGAGCGGCGAAATGTCGATCGCCTGCAAAGCCTTCCCGCTCGCCAGATCGACGCGCGCAATCGTATGCAGCGTCCCTTCGCCATAGTTTGAGATGAAGGCCGTACGCCCATCCGGCCCGACCACGACCTCGTGCGGATCCTCGCCGATCGGCACCCGCGCCCGCACCTGCAACGTGGTCCCATCCACAATCGCCAGCGCGTGCGACTGCTTCGTCACCACCAGCAGCGACCCCGTCTGCTGCGCTTGCGCGACACCGACAACCAGCAACAATCCACATAGGAACCGAACCAATAGCAGCCGCCTTTACTCAAAGCTCAGGACTCAAAACTGAGCTCGAAAGATAGATTCTCACTCTGAGTCCGGCGGCTAAAGCAAAGCCAGCAGATTGCCAGGCTCCGGCCGCACCTTTGAGTCGGCATAGCCTTCGCTAAACCGCACCACGCCATCCTGCCCGATCAGAAACAGTCCCGGCACCGGGAGTCGCCACGCAGAATCCGGCGCGGTGTCATAGCTCAAGCCACTATTCGCGAACGGAATATTCACCAGGATCGACCGGTAGTATCGCCGCGTCACTTCAGGTACCGTGTGGGCGAGCCCAAACTGCTCGGCCAGCACGCTCCCGGGATCGGACAAGATCGGGAATCCGAGCTCATGCTGCTGCGCCGCAAAGTCATTCTGCCGGCGGTTCTGCGGAGAAATCGCCACCAGCAGCGCGCCTTTTGCACGCAGAGCAGGATACAGATCGCGCCAGCGCTCCAACTCCGTCACGCAATACGGGTCCCAGCGACCACGAAAAAACTTGACCACCAGCGGCCCAACGCCCAGCAAATCAGTCGACCGCACCGGCTTGCCGGTTTGCCCGTCTTCGAGCTCAAACTGCGGCGCCGGCGCGCCCACAGGCAGGATCCGCTCCTCAATCCCGGTAGCGAAAAGATCAGCCACGGCGCGCTCAGATACGGCCAGCCGCTCGGGCTGCACCAACGCCCGCGTCCGCGCCGTGATCGCGTCCAGCGCATCCTGCAAAAGTGGGGAAGTGATCGGCATCCTGACTACATTTTCGCAGAAGTAATCGTTTTCCCGCGGCGACCATCTATATATGCAGGAGATTTGCCATGCGTTTCATGAATCTTGTACCCGCACTCGCTCTTGTCACCGTCTCCGCGTTCGCCCAGCAGGGCCGCGGTGCGCTCCTCACCTACTCCGCCGGACAGGCCGCCATCAATGGCCAGCCCGTCGCACGCAACGCCGGGCAGACCACCGTCGGCGTCGGCCAGATGATTTCCACCGGCAGCGGCAGCGCGGAACTATCGCTCACGCCGGGCGCCATGCTGCGACTTGATTCCGCCACCTCCGTCAAGGTCGTCGCGCTGGATGAGAAGCACACGGAAGTCCAGATCAACGCCGGCCGCGCAGAAATCAACCTTTCCGGCATGCGCCAGGACGGCGAGCTGCAGGTCGATACCCCCAACGGCGTTCAGACCCTGCTGATCCAGAACGGGCTGTACGAGTTCGACACCAGGGCCGCCCAGCTCCGCGTTTTTGACGGCAAGGCCGCGGTCTCGGCGTCTCCCTCAGCCAACCAGTGGACGGACGTAAAAGCCGGCCGCCAGATTGCGCTGACCGCAACCGCAGGGAAGCCGACCGACTTCGACCGCAACCAGGGCGACACTTTCGCCCATCGCTACGATGGCGAGTCCGCCCGCGGCGGTGGCTACGGCTACGGCGGTCCAGCCTACGGCTATGCAGCCCGTGACTACGACGCGCCTTACGGCTATGGCTATGGATATCCCTACGGTTATGGTCTTTACGAGCCCTTCGCCTATGGCTTTTACCCAGGCTTCTACGGTGGTTTTGGCTACGGCTTCGGCTACGGCGGCGGGTTCGGCTATGGACGAGGCTTCGGCTACGGTGGCGGCTTTGGCGGTCGTGGCTTCCGTCGCTAGCGCTCAGCCCTTTGGTTGTCATTCCATAGCGCAGCGCAGGAACCTGCGGTCAGAGCCGGCACCGAACTTCAGGTGCCGGCTCTTGCTTTTCAGGCGTCCCCGAACCCGATCTCCATCAGCGTTTGCAATCCCCCGCCACGTCCCGCATCCTAACAACGTGCGCTCAGCCAAGATCCAACTCTCGCTTGCCCCGCAGCTCAAACGCGACCTCGCCAACCCCATCGTCCCCGGCGATCACCCCGACCCCACCATCATCCAGGTCGACGGCGTCTTCTGGGCCTCCGCGACCTCCGGCGAGTGGTCCCCGCAGTTCCCGCTCTACAAGTCCGACGACCTCACAAGCTGGATCCCCGCCGGCAGCATCTTTCCCGAGCAGCCCACGTGGGCGGAAGGCTCCTTCTGGGCCCCCGAGCTGGTCCACGATGAAGCCACCGGCCGCTTCGTAGCCTGGTACGTCGCTCGCAAACGCGGCGGCCCGCTCTGCATCGCAGTCGCCACGGCAGACTCGGCCGCAGGCCCCTACACAGACCACGGCCCGCTGATCGGCGAGCACGACGGCTCCATCGACCCCTGTTTTGCCCGTGACGAGCACGGCGCGCCACACCTGATCTGGAAGGAAGACGGCAACTCCATTCAGCAGTCCACGCCCATCTGGTGCCAGCCGCTTTCGGACGATCTGCTGACTTTGCAAGGCACCAAAACCCAGCTCATCACCAATGATCAGCCATGGGAAGAAGGCGTCGTCGAAGGCCCTTATATTCTGCGGCGCGATGGCTTCTTCTACCTCTTCTATGCGGGCAACGCCTGCTGCGGTCGCGAGTGTAAGTACGCAGAAGGCGTCGCGCGCTCGCTGCGCCTGCTTGGCCCGTGGGAGAAGAACCCGGCAAACCCCATCATCGGCTCAAACGACAATTGGCGCTGCCCGGGCCATGGCACCGCAGTGCGCACGCAGGGAACCAAGGATAATCCCGCGCAGGACTACCTGCTCTACCACGCCTATCCAGCCGGCGGAACGATCTACGTTGGTCGCGAAGCGTTGCTGGATCAGATTACCTGGGCTAAAGGCTGGCCCGTCGTCAACGCCGGCAAAGGCCCGCGTGATCCCGCTCCAGCAAAGCCCCTGGACTTTGTGGACAGCTTTCGGACCAGGGAACTCGGCGTCGCCTGGCAGTGGCCCGTAAACACACGTCCGGACGTGACGACCGGCACAGGCGAGCTACACTTGCGCATCCCGCAGCAGTCCCCACTTGCCGCCGGGCCGGTCGAATCCGCAATGGTTGCAGTTCCTCGCCCGGTTGCGGCGCAGTACCAGGCGACTGTGCGGCTCGCGCTTGGCCCCGCGGATGACGCGCTCTGGGCTGGCCTCGCGATTGTCGGCGATCCGTTCAATACGGTCGGACTTGGCGTTCGGGGCGGAAATCTGGTGCTTTGGGCTCGCCGCGGCAACTGGCAGAGCGAGTTGTGGCGCACGGCGGTACCAGCCGTCGAGCATATAAGTTTACGCTCCACGAGCAGCGGTACAGAGCATCATCTGCAATTCGCCTACTCGTCCGATGGACAAACGTGGCTCAACGCCGGAGAGACTTACGACGCGACAGATCTCCCGGCGTGGGATCGTGGTCTGCGGATCGGCTTGATGATGGAAGGACCAGCGGGAAAAGAGGCGCGATTTTCCACCTTTGAACTAGGTGCGCGGTAGGCATCTCCCGCGCACCTTCCAAGTCGTTACTGACCCTGGAAAGGATTGCCATAACCAAGAGCTACTGAGTCCAGGCACATTGTCTTGGGATCGTCAGGGTCGTAAAGTACCGGCACCTCCGCGCCAACGACGCAGACGCGCGCAGCCTTTTCCGGGGTCGAAACAGTGGTCAAAAGCTCAGCACGGTAGGGCCATCCACGCTCTGGTGTCACGTCCAGCTCAAGCTTCCACGTGCCCCCGCCAATCGCGCTGCTCAGCTTGTCGGCGGTCTTCACCACAGCCTTGCCATGGGCTCCATTCTTGTACATCTGCGGACCAAGCACGACCATATCCAAGCGGTTAGAACCCTCTGGTAACTTAGGTCCCGCATTGGCTGGCAGCACGTACACTTTCGAACTGTCCTGCGCGTCCAGCCGAACGTAGAGTCTGGACCCAACCGCAAAATCATCCGTCTGCCCGGCGTCCAGCATTGCAGATACCCGACGCTTGGGACTACCAATCGCATCAAGCTCAAGCGACAGCTCACGGGTGCCATCGAACGTGGTCGTAGGCGAAGCAAGCACCTGCGCCAGACCCATCTGGCCCTGGCCACTTTGCCGCCCAACCGCAGCTGGGGGAGGAGCGACCGCAGGCTGGAACGGGCTGCTCGAAGTAGCGAAAGGACTCGCCCCGGCATCGAACGGAGAAGACGTACTCCCTGTAAAAGGATCAGCGGCAGACGAATTGGACGTCTGCGAGCCGGCCTGCTGCGTGGCGTTGCGCAGCGCCTCCTGCACTGCTGGCATGTTCATGATGCCCTCGGCGCCGCCCATCGATTTCAGAATGTCGCCTGCCATTCCTGACAAATCGCCAGAGGTCGTAACGGTTGTCCTAATCGTCGGCTTCTGCACCGTCACCGTCATATTTCCCTGCCGAAAGGTCTGAGAATTCTGTCCGCCGCCCACATTGGCCTGCGTAAGAACTCTCACGATCGCTTTTCTCTTCGCCATCTGCAGGACCTTGATGGTGCTGATGATCGAAAAAACGATGAAGATAACGATGATGATTGGAATCATGGATGACCCTTATCTTTACGGGTAGATATTGAACAAGATTGCGGAGCGCTCCTCGAGCGTAGTCCGCATGGCCGACAAGCCTTCTTCGAGGTCTGTGATTTTTGCCAGCAATTGCTCGCCCGTTGCTTTTTCTGACAGCGACCGCATCAGGTCGCATTGGCCCACAAGGACGGAATCCGTTCTGGCCAGCAGATGAAGCGTCGGCAACTCCTGCCGGAAACGCTCCGTCATGCGGTCATTCTCAGGCACGGGCTGGTTCAGAATCAGCGTTTCAAGGGCCAGAATCCCGGCTGCCAGCCGCTCTAAACGCTGCGCGCCGGATACTGCATCGGCGTCCGGGAATGGCTTGGCACGCGAAGGAGCCTGCAGATGCTCGCGGCGGTATTCAGTCTCCGCCGCGAGCACATGCCTGGCCGCTAAACCTAACAAAGAGCATGCTTTGCTGCGGATGAGCTGGTCATCCGCGCGAGCCTGATTTTCTGCTTTGTAGAAGTTATAGCCCCAACCGTAGAACAGGTTTACAGCAACTTGAGCAAGCGGGTCCAGATCGTAAAACAGGCTCGGCATCGTTCGTCTCCCGGGACTACTTTACGCCGCTGTCGTTGCCCATGGGGATAAACGGCTGCACCTGTCCGCCGATGTTATACGGCAATCCTGCCGCAGCGTTGGGCGCTGAAACAAGACCCTTCTCCGCCATCCGCAGCGCCAGGTAATAACGCACAGCCTCAATCGGCGAAAGGCCAATCGCCTGCAGCGAAATCAGCTCGCGCATGCGCTCATCCTTGGGCATGATGAGGATTTTGAGGTCATTCAACGTAATACCATACGTCTTCAGGAAGTCGGAAAGATGCTGCTTCACCAACTCGCGCACTTCCTGAATGTGCTCGTTGATGTCCTCCATCTTGGTCACCTGCACGACCTGGTTGATGGCCTGCTCGATCGCCGGCCCGGCGTATTCCGAAATCTCCCGCGTGTCGATCACCGTGCCATTGAAAGGCAGATGTGCGATCAGGTCGAGTGCCGCTTCCTTCGTATCGACGTGGATGTAGTAGTCCACCTGATAGGCCATCTCGGCCATCTCCGCTGAGGTCGCGATGCCCTGTGAGCGGATCAGCAGCTTGGAGCGATTGATGTAGATGACTTCATAAACCCAGGGCGAACTGCCACCAAAGAAGCCCTGCGCGATGGAACCCAGCAGCGGCTTGTCCGGAGTTTGCAGCGCATACTGGCCCGTTTCGTACACATTCAGTACCGCGCCGCGCGACTTGAGTACACAAAAGTGGTTCGACTCCACCGTCAAAAGCGAGCCGGAGACGATATTTTCGTCCGCAATCTTTACAGCAATGCTCTTGGTGCCGAGCATGTCCGAGCCATCGTGCAAGAGCGACGTAATTACCTGACGTGCGATTGCCATCTGCGATTTCTCCGGGGGCCTTCGAATTGTTTGCGCCTACAAAGATTGGTTGCGGGAACGACGCTGGCTGTTGCTACTCGGGATTATTTGTCTGTAAATACCGGGGGGTACCCCCCCCTCCTATTGGCCTAAAGTATTCAAAGCATTCAGGTTAAGTCCGGACTTCTGTTTTGACTTGTTTTGGCATTCCCGCTTACGTGGGTCCGTCGGTGGCCCAATTTGTCAAGCGGGACTCATGTCTTGTTAGTGGGCTCTGCCGCTTTGAATATTCGGCTCCAAAACCCAGGTCTCAGAAGCGAGACCGGGGGCACCCGGATTTGTGGTGGGTGGCGAGTAGGGGAGCGGCGAGGGCATGGGTGCCCCACCTCTCGATTTTGAGAGGTGGGTTTTGTACAGTTGTGGGATGCCAGAGGGACTTGAACGGCGGTTGGGGCGAGGGGACTTCCACTTTGTCACGTTCTCATGCGATGGGCGGAAGCCCTACCTGCGGACGGCAAAAGGGCGAGACTTGTTTGAAGACGCTCTGGAACGGATGCGGGTTTCTTACGGGTTCTATGTGGCTGGGTATGTGGTGATGCCGGAACATGTTCATCTGCTTATCAGCGAGCCTGTGGGGGTGGCGCTCGGGACGGTGATCGGAGCGATCAAGCTGTCGATGTCGCGACGGTCGGTGAGGAAGCCGTTCTGGCTGGCTCGGTTTCACGACTTCAATGTGTTTACGGAGGCGAAGAGGGCGGAGAAACTTTGGTATATGCACCAGAATCCGGTGAAGCGGGGGCTGGTGGGGGAGGACTTTGAGTGGCGGTGGTCGAGTTGTCGCCACTACAAGACGGGGGAGCTTGGGGTGGTGGAGATTGAATCGGAGATTACGGCTGGACGGAGGGAGAGAGCCAGGATGGGGCTCGAGACGTTTGGGAAGGTCTAGGGTCTGGGGGGCCACCTTTCGATTTTGAGAGGTGGGTTTTGGAAGTGGAACTGTGCTGGTCTGAGCCGTGGGTTCCCGAAGAGTTTGAGGCGGGGTCGAAACCCAGGTCTCAGAATCGAGACCTGGGGCACCCGGTTTCGCGGTAAGTGAGGAGTAGGGGAGTGGTGAGGGTCTGGGTGCCCCACCTCTCGATTTTGAGAGGTGGGTTTTGGGAGTGGGGCGAGTCTGACGGGAGTGGTGGTCCTTCGACGATTGTGCCGGTGCTGAAACCCAGGTCTCAGAATCGAGACCTGGGGCACCCGGTTTTGTGGTGGAGTCAGGAGTAGGGGAGGGGTGAGGGTCTGGGTGCCCCACCTCTCGATTGTGAGAAGTGGGTTTTGGGAGTGGTGGGAGTCTGACGGGAGTGGTGGTCCTTCGAGGGTGGTGCCGGCGCTGAAACCCAGGTCTCAGAATCGAGACCTGGGGCACCCGGTTTTGTGGTGAGTGAGTAGGGGAGTGGTGAGGGTTTGGGTGCCCCACCTCTCGATTTGAGAGGTGGGCTTTGGAAGTGGACGAGACTGACGGTCCTTAAACTTCCGCAAAGCTTAGGACCAACCGGTATTTTTGAAAGCATCTTGGATGCGCGGCAGATCGTGCGCTAAAAATTCCTGCCACTTCGCGCTAATTACCTCAGAGATGTCTTCGAGGTCCATACCATCATGCAAATTCTCGATCATCACCTTACGATAAAGCTGTTGCCACTCGGGGGAGAGCGTCTTTTCGGTCTTCATCGTCTTCAGGTTTGCCAAGACCAACTTATGCACTTCAGCACGAGTGTCAGTGTCGCCTGGCCCCATCTGAATGATGAGCACTACTTTAGTCTTGGTTATATTCAGTTCGAAGAGGACTAATCTTTTCGTGGATGTCCAATTCTTGCCGACTTTCAAGTGATTGAAGTCTATAGCGGGAACGGCGAACCGAACGTAGGCTGCTGAGCAGTCGTCAAGTTCGAAACCCGCGTCTCTTACGAGTATTTGCAAATGTTCATTCAAAACTCCCCGAAGGTTTGGCAGGTTTGCAAAGATTAAATCAAGCGCTTGCTTATGCTGTTTATAAATATTCTTGCACAGTTTCTCAATTGCCTCATCAGCCATGAAATGTCTCCCTAAGACTTCCGTATATTGCTTAAGGGCGAATCTCACATCAGATTCGATCCTGAGACGCGCGTTTGCGAGCAGGCTTTCTAATATTCTGCGTACTCGCATATGCGAGAAAGAGACATACTGAGGATGAAGGGAGGCCTCCTCAGCTAATGTGAGGTAAACGCCGAAGACAGCGTAATCTGGAAAATCACTTGAGACTCTACGATAATATCGAGATAGCTGATCGGAATGTTGGCTGGAATCGACCTTATTTTCAATGATCACGCAGAGCTTGTTCTTCGCATCAACCACCAAGATGTCGATGGAATTCCTCTCGATGGCCACCGCGGCGCCTGATAAATCGAGTAAATCAATGCTGAGCGGTGAAAGCTTCACTTCCAGAGAGCATCCGCGCAGCGCTGACTGAAGAAATTTCTTGAGGAAACGGTCGCCTAGGCCGTGATTGGCTGCCGGGTCGAGAACGAACCCTAAGAAGTTTGAGTGTTTACGTTCTGCGCGTACAACACCAAGTGCCTCAAATATGTTGAAGCGAACGGCCAAAGCCTCTAGTTCTTCAAGATCGTGATTGTCAAGGACGAAAGCCTCCAACATTTGAAGATCTGTCATAAGAACTTATCGCCTAAACCTTTTCTGCTTTTGTTATTTGCATTATTAGCCGTTGTTGCACCTTCATATCTAAGAGGCAGTCTATGTCAGAAGGGTATATCTTCGTCCCGTATTTCCTGAGTCGCGTCTTGACGACGAAGTAAAAACTTATCCTCGTTCGCTTCAATCCAATCCCAACCTGCCTCAGCGAGAACGAGGGCTTCGAATACATTCTGGTTGTAGTCTGAGTCTTCCGTTGCTGTTACCAGTAGTTTCGATTGTAATCTGCGCAATCCAAGGGCGAAACCCAACTTAGTCAGACCGGCTCTCTCGCTATCCTGTTGCACGGAATGAACGCTGACTTTAGCTTCGGGAGTTCCACGTTACTGGCAAGAGCAGCGAGAACTGTGAGCTCAGAATGGGTTAGACCTGCTAGAGGGGCGATCTGCTCGGAACTCGCAACGCGCCTCAAGCTTGCTTTGCCCTCCACTGTTGCAAGCAGTCTATCGGTTATATTTTGCTGGAGGTCAATGAAATCGCCAGGCGCTTCAGCTGTGTACGGAATCACTGTTCGATGCTGAATGTCAAAGGGGTACTTCTTTCCCTCGCGTGGCTCGGAACAGACCATCACTACGGGTATCCCGCAGGCAAATGCATATCCCAGTTCGTACCAAACGTTAGGATTGTCTGTTGTGATATCTGCGAGACACACTGCTGCTGACTTAATTCCATTCTCGATCGCCTCGATTGGCACATCAGCTTTCAGATCCTTGTCAACTCGGTAAGCCTCTAATGATGCTGCTTTTATGGCAGGGGTAAACACCTGCTCAAAGCGCTTGTCGAATCTTCCAGCGTCGAATGGTTGAATAACGAAGCACGTAGCCATCTGTATTTCTATCGTCCGAAGCGTTGTTTTTGTTGTTGCATTTGGGACATTAGGCGTTGTTGGGCTTTTATTCCGCCGCCCATGCCGCCGCCCATCGTTTTGAACATTTTGGACATTTGGGTGTATTGGCGGAGGAGGTTGTTGACCTCCTGGACCGTCACGCCGCTGCCGAGCGCGATGCGCTTGCGTCGGCTGCCGTTGATGATTTCGGCGTTGTGGCGCTCCTTGTTGGTCATGGAGTTGATGATGGATTCTACGCGGGTGAATTGAGATTCATCGACGTTTTCCGCAGCCTGGGCCATGCCGGCGAAGGCGCCTACCGAGGGGAGCATTTTGAGGATGGACTTCATGGAGCCCATCTTTTTGATCTGGCGGAGTTGCTCGCGGAAGTCTTCGAGGGTGAAGCCGCCGCCGCCGAGGGCTTTCTTGGCGAAGGCTTCGGCCTTGCCGCGGTCGAGCTTGTCTTCGGCGCGCTCGAGCAGGGTGGCGATGTCGCCCATGCCCATGATGCGAGAAACGATGCGGTCGGGGTGGAAGGGCTCGAAGGCGTCAGGTTTTTCGCCGGTGCCGAGGAACTTGATGGGGGCGCCGGTGACCTGGCGGATGGAGAGGGCGGCGCCGCCGCGGGCGTCGCCATCCATTTTGGTGAGGATGGCGCCGGTGATGGCGAGGAGGTCGTTGAAGGCCTTGGCGGAGTTGACGGCGTCCTGGCCGGTCATGGCGTCGGCGACGAAGAGGATTTCTGAGGGGTTGAGCTCTTTTTTGAGCTGGGCCATTTCCTGCATGAGCGCCTCGTCGATGCCTAAACGCCCGGCGGTGTCGACGATGAGGATGTCGCAGCCGAAGTTGGCGGCTTCGCGGCGGGCTTCCTTGGCGAGGCGGAGGACTTCCGGGGTGCCGTTAGTGCTGGACTCGTCCAGCTTCCCCTCGTAGAGCTGGACGCCGGTGGACTTGGCGACGACGGCGAGCTGCTGGCGCGCGGCCGGGCGGTAGACGTCGACCGAGACGAGCATGGGACGGTGGCCGCCCTTTTTGAGCCACTGGGCGAGCTTGGCGGATGTGGTTGTTTTGCCGGAGCCCTGGAGGCCGGCCATCAGGACGACCGATGGGGGTTGGCTGGCGGTGCGGAACTTGGCGATGTCTTTGCCGAGGAGGGTGACGAGCTCGTCGTGGACGATTTTTACGATTTGCTCGGACGGGGACAGGGCGGTGGTGACCTGGGTGCCCATAGCCTTGACGCGGATCTGCTCGACGAGGTCGGTGACGACGGTGAGGTTCACGTCGGATTCGAGGAGGGCCAGGCGGATCTCGCGCATGGCGTCGGAGATATTTTCTTCCGTGATGGTGCCCTGGCCGCGGAGGTGCTTGAAGGATCGCTGGAGTTTGTCGGAGAGGTTTTCGAACATGGCTTCCCAAGTATAGAACGGCAAGACTCAACACAGATTGCACAGACAAAGGCCACAGAGTGCACGGTGGGTTACGTGGCGGGGGAGGTTCCGGCGGCGCTGCGTTGGGGGCGAAGAGCGGGATAATTGGGGTCTATGGCCAGAACGACTCCAGGTGCGGCGAATGTGCGGTTGCTGGGGGAGTATGAGATTTATTTGAAAGTGGAGAAGGGGCTTTCCGCCAACACGATCGTCAGCTATCTGCGGGACCTGGAGCAGTTTGCGGGAGACCTGGAGCTGCGGGGGCAGGGGTTGCTGGTGGGGGCCACGCAGGAAGAAGTGCGTGGCTTTATGGAGCGCCGGTTCGCGGAGGACACTGCGGGGCGCAGCGTCGCGAGGGCAGTGAGCGGGCTGAGGGGGTTCTACCGGTGGCTGCTGATGGATAAGCGGATTGCTGGGGACCCGACGGTGAATGTGGAGTCGCCGGCCAGCTGGAAGGTGCTGCCAAAGGCGCTGAGCGAAGGGGCGATGCGGGAAATGCTGGCGAGCGCGGAGGCGGCGGCTTGTCTCGACGATGCGAGTAATACGCGGCTGCGGGACCATGCGATTTTGGAAGTGCTGTATGCCGGTGGGCTGCGTGTGGGGGAGATCTGCGCGCTGCGGGTGGAGGACTTTCGGCCCGATGTGCAGCGGCTGACCGTTCGGGGGAAAGGCGATAAGGAGCGGGTTGTGCCGCTGGCGGATAAGGCGGTGCAGGCGCTCGAAAAGTATTTGGCGCTGGGGCGCGCGGGGTTGCTGCGGAAGGCGGGGGGCGTGCAGCGGGTGATGTTTTTGAGCGTACGGGGGAATGCGCTGACTCGGCAAAAAGTTTGGGATATGGTGCGGGGTGCGTCGCCGGAGAAAGCCAGTCCGCATAAGCTGCGGCATAGTTTTGCGACGCATATGGTGGAGCATGGGGCGGACCTGCGTAGCGTGCAGACGCTGCTGGGGCATGCTGATATCGCTACAACGCAGGTGTATACGCATGTCGCGCTGGGGAGGCTGAAGGCGGTGCACCGGATGCATCATCCGCGGGGGAAGCGGGTGGTTGAAGCGGGTGGTGGCTCGTGAGCGAACTGCAGATCCGCCCCGGGGATGACAATCAAAAAAGCGGAGAGTACGCGGAGCTGGGGGAGTCGTTTCTACAGATGCTCGGAGCGGAGCGTGGGGCCAGCGAGCATACGGTCAGGGCGTACTCGCGCGAGGTGCGTGCGTTTTGCGCTTACCTGGAGGAGACCATGCCGGGGAAGGGCGTGGGGGCGGTGGAGCATTTGCAGATTCGGGCTTATCTGGGGGTGCTGTATGACAAGGGGCTCGGCAAGGCGAGCGCGGCGCGGGCGCTGGCGAGCGTGAGGAGCTGGTTCAAGTGGCTGGCGAAGGAAGGAAAGGTGGGCGCGAATCCGGCGTTGCTGGTGAGCACGCCAAAGCGTCCGCTGCATCTGCCGCGGGTGCCTTCGATGGAGGAGGTGAACCGGGTGCTGGATACCAGGGATGAGAGTGGGGCTTGGCCGGAGCGGGACCGGGTGATCTTTGAGCTGCTGTACGGCTGTGGGATTCGGAATAGCGAGCTTTGTGGGTTGGATCTGGGCTCTGTGCGCTGGGGGGATGACGCGATTCTGGTGCGCGGGAAGGGCAAGAAGGAGCGGCTGGTGCCGCTGGGGGACGCGGCTGCGGCTGCAATCCGGGAGTATCTGCCGGGGCGTGCTGAGCGACTGGGCAAGGCGGGCAAGCTGGGGGTGGAGGCTTTGCTGCTGAACAGCTCTGCGCGGGGGGAGTGCAGGCTGACTACTCGGAGTGTCGGGCGGATTGTGAAGGCGATTGCGCTGAGCCGGGGGCTCGCGGCAGACGTGCATCCGCACACGCTGCGGCATGCGTTTGGGACGCACATGCTGGAAGAAGGCGCGGACCTGCGTGCGATTCAGGAGATGCTGGGGCATGAGCGGTTGTCGACCACGCAGCGGTATACGCAGTTGACGGTGAAGCAGGTGCAGGAGGTTTACGAGAAGACGCATCCGCGGGCGGCGGCTGCGGTCTGAGCTTTGCGCTCCGCTTTTCTAACGGACCACGAGGATCATGGTGGCGTACGCCGCAAGGCTGATCGGAACGGCGGGCCCGGTGACTGTGCCCTGCGTCTGGACTTTGGTGGCGGTCGCGGTGACTGGATCCCACAGCTCGACGGTGGAGCCGGGGGCCACCAGGTGAACGGAGTTTTTCAAGGGCCGGGCGCTTTCGTTGAAGAGGAGGAAAATGGTCGCTCCGTCTAAAGCCCTATGCGTGTAACGGAGCGCGGTATCGGGTGTATTGAGGGTAAGGTCCTGGTTGGATGTGGCTTGATGCAAGGCTGCCAGGAGCGATGCGGAGACGATTTGTTCTGCGGGTGGCGCGGCCGGTGGTTGGGCGGGCGGGGTTGGGGTTGGGGCTAGTTGCTCGAGACTTATCTCGGCGAAGGCGAAGTCTTTGGCCAGGGCTGGATGGGCGTTGAGGAAGGTGGTGTCGCCGTGCGAGAGCGGGATGCCATCGATCACTTCGGCATTTTTGCCGGCGATTTGAGACGGTGTGCCGCCCAGAAATAGGACGTGGCCGCCGGCTTTGGCGAAGGCTTGCAGGCGGTTGAGCGTGACCTGGCCGATCATCTGCGGATGGGGCAGGATGACGGTGGTATAGGCGCTGCCGGACGCTGTCTTGAAGGTGCCGGGTGGGTTGTAGAAGCGGCAGGTGGAGCAGCCGATGTGGTCCGCGGCGAGGAAGTCTTCGGGGACGATGTCGAAGTCGATTTGGTGCTCGGAAAGCAGGCGCTCGGCGGAGACGAAGGTGTCGTCCGTGACGGTGCTTCCGAGCCAGAGGGATGATGATGGCAGGACGAGAGCTACGGTGGCGGCGGGGCGGCCCTGTGCCATGAGGTAGCTCATGCGGCGCGTGTAGGCGAGCAGCGCGGGATAGGCGAGGTCCTGCATGTACGGCGAGCCGCCGTTGGAGCCCGGAGCTACCTTGCGGGGAGTGCTGGTGGCCGGGTAGTACATGGTTTCGATCTGGTTGATGCCGCGTACGAACTGCTCGTTGATGACGTAGCGGGCCATGGTGAGGTCGGGCGCGGGACGGTAGGCGGCGAAGCTTTCGGTGAAGGCACGGGGGTGTCCATAGACGTGCGCGGCGGAGCTGGCGAGGCGTGGGAAATCGGAGATGGTGTCGGTCCAGATCTGGTGCCAGATGCTGTCGATGCCGGGGACCTGGACGTAGCGCATGTCGCGGAAGAAGTCGCCTTCGGAGCGGGCTAGTTGGAGCTGAAGTTCCTCGTGGTTGAGGTGGACCTGATACTCGAGATGGTTGGCGGCGCACCAGTCGGCTTGCGGCTTGAAGAAGCCGTCGCGGAAGAGGTTGGCGAAGACGTCGTAGTAGTCGGCTTTGGCGCGGAGTTGGTCTGGGGTGAGGACGGCTTCGCGTGGCTGGAGGAAGGCGGCGAGGTAGGGGCGGATGTCGTAAGATTTTTGCTGCTGGAAGGCGGCGAAGAAGGCTGGGGTCCAGGGGAGGCCGGCGATGGAGTAGTCGGGTTCGTCGCCGCGGAAGCCGAGAATCGTCTTGCCGAACTCGTCGCCGACGGCGGCTTTGTATGCCTCGTGGGTGAAGGTGAGGTATTGTTTGGTGGCGGCGGGATCGAGGTAGTCTTCGAGCGATTGGGAGCCGTCTTTGACGCGCTTTGGGTTAGTGTCTGAGCGTGTGGGGGAGGTGCGGAACTCATGCGTGACGACGTAGGTGGTCCAGTCGCCTGCCTGCGGATTCCCCCTCATCACGCCATTAACGACCGGAATGAAATAGCTTTCTCCTTTGGTCGAGTGAGCCGTGGTGGTGTTTGAAAAAGCAGTGGCGGCAACGAAGTTTGCCGGCACGGGCAGGTCCACGCCTGTGCCCGCGACCGGCGTGGCGACGAGCGCCTGCATGCGGAGTTCGGGGTGCTCGGAAGTGAACTTGCCGCCGGCAAAGCCGCTGGGGTAGCCGGCGTCGTCGACGATCCAGATGCGCATGTTGCGCTGTTTGGCTTCCGCGACGAATTGCTTGAAGAAGGCGAAGTACTCCGGCGACAGGTAGGCAAAGGGCAGGCCGGTGCCGTATTGGACCGTGACGGCGGTGTAGCCAAGGCGTTGCATGTTGTCGAGGTCGTGGCGAACGACGTCCAGCGTGACCGGGCCGTTGAGCCCGTAGTAGGGTTCGGGGCCGTACTCGGGTGGCGGGGTCTTCCAGGCGGCGAGCACCTGGTCCGCCGTGGGAGCCTGGAGGTGCTGCCACGGCTGCTGGGCGCTGGCGACGGTCAGGAGGATGAAGGGCAGGGCGGCGCGGAAGAAGTTCACTGGACCCCTCGTAGTGGGAATGGGTAAGGGACGGAGGGCGTGAGGGTAAGTTTCAGTCTTTTGCTTTGGGCTTCCATTGTTTGCGCGGGGGTGGGGTCGTAGGTTCGGCGGTTGTGGGGGCGGGCGCAGGTTCTGCCTTCTTGGGGGCCCATTTAGGGCGTGCGGGTGATAGGGTTTCTGCTGTTTCGGGTGGGATTGGAGCAGGTGCGATGCTGTCGGAGGTGTTTGCTTTTGGCGACCATTTCGCGCGAGGTTTTGGCGGGGTGTCAGGGCCTTGCGCGGCAGGTGCAGAGGAGGCGAGCTTTTCTTCCTGGGTCGGTAGTTCTTGTGCGAGTGGTGAGGATGACACGGGCGCGGTCGGGGACTGCTTTGGGCTCCATTTTGGCCGTGGCTTGGGGGCTGCCGGGGCGGACGTCGCATCTAGATCAGCAGACCCGCGGGGAGAACTATATATAGCGGTTACAGCGCTATCGTCCGCGGCGGCGAGGGTACCTGGGGCTTGCGCCCCAGGCTGGTATAAGTCGGGCCTTTGGCCCTGGCGCGGTGGCTGCTCGATGATTGGTGGCTCAACCGATGAGTGGGGAGGCAGCGATGCCATTTGCTTGGGTGCAAGCTCTTGTACGGACTCAAGCAGTAGCTCGGCGATGTCCTTGACGATGAGTGGCGCTGCATCTTTGGCGGGGGTGCTGTCGAGCATGGATTTGCAGAAGGGGCAGCCTACGGCCAGGACTTTGTCCTCTGCGCCGCCTGCGAGTGTCTGCTGGGCTTCGCGGTAGCGATGGTCCGAGATGCGCTCTTCGCCGGGCTCTTCTTCCTTCCAGAACTGGGCTCCGCCGGCGCCGCAGCAGAAGGCGTTTTCGCGGTTGCGCGGGAGCTCGACGACGTCGTTCGAGAGGATGTTGAGCAGATTGCGTGGTGCGTCATAGACGCCGTTGTGGCGGCCTAGGTAGCACGGGTCGTGGTAGGTGATGGTGGCCGAGCTGGCGGCTGCGGGGAGCTTGCCCTGTGCGGCTAGTTGCTCCAGGTATTGCGTGTGGTGCATGACCTGGTAGTCGCCGCCGATTTGCTTGTACTCCTGGCCGATGGAATTCATGCAGTGCGGGCAGGTGGCGACGATGAGCTTGGGGCGGACCTCGTTAAGCGTGGTGACGTTGGTGTCGGCGAGCTGGCGGTAGAGGTACTCGTTGCCGGCGCGGCGGGCGGGGTCGCCGGTGCAACATTCTCGCTTGCCGAGGACTGCGAAATCTACGCCTGCATGGTCCAGCAATTGGACGAAGGCGCGTGCAGTTTTCTGCGATGCGGGGTCGTAGCTGGCGGCGCAGCCTACCCAGTAAAGGACGTCGGGGGTGGGGTTCTGGTCGGTGGTGGGGACGCGTAAGCCGGCGGTCCAGTCCATGCGTTTTTCGGCGGCGATGCCCCATGGATTCTGTGCGCGCTCCATGCCGCGGAATGCGGATTGGAGCTGCTGTGGGAACTCGCCGGTGACCATCACTTCATGCCGCCGGATGTCGATGAGGTCGAGCATGGGCTCGTCGCCGACGGGGCAGATATCGATGCACGCGCCGCAGGTGGTGCAGGCCCAGGCGGCCTCAGGCGAGAGCGCGAAAGTAAGCAACGGCGAGGGGCCAATACCGTTCGTGTTGAGCTCCATGCGCTTGTTGATTTCGAGCGCTGAGGGGCTGAGCGACTTGCCGGTTTGGGTTGCGGGGCACACGTCCTGGCAGCGATTGCACTGGATGCAGGCGTAGGCATCAAGCAGTCTGGGCCAGGCGTAGTCTTCGAGCTTTGCAGCGCCAAGTGCTGACGTTTCGGCTTCGAGATCGAGAGCCAGCGCGGGGAGTACGCCAGTGGGTTCGGTGCGGGCGACGGTGTATTTCACCGGGGCCATGAAGATGTGGATGTGCTTTGAGTAAGGGAAGTAGACGAGGAAGGCCAGGACGCTGCCGAGCGCGCCCCAGTAGCCGAACTCGCGCCAGTGCTGGGCGTTGACCGGGTTGATCAGGTGCGATAGAAGCGTCGCAAAAGGCGCGTAGGGGTCCGGGTGCTGAGCCACGGCGGCCGCCTGGCCGAGCGCGCGCGAGCCTACGTGGAACAGGATGAAGGCTGAGACGATGAGGGAGTCTCGGCTGACTTTGCCCAGCTTGACGGCCGGGTGCAGGATGGTGCGGGCGTTGAAGGTGAAGTCGCGGCGCGCGGGAAGCAGAAAGCGTCTTGCCACCAGGACCAGCACGCCGAGGAGGACGGCAGCGCTGAGCAGATCGGCGAGCAGAACGTAAACGCGGGGGAGTGGCGGGAGTGGGTAGAAGCCTTCAATGGCGTCGACGAAATTGACCAGCAGGTAGAAGATGAAGCCGTAGAAGATGAAGGAGTGGAAGATGCCGATGACGCGACGCGTGCGGAAGGTGCGCGCCTGCGTGAGACTTAGGACGGCGGCTTTGTAGAGGCGGAGGGGGAGTTTGTTCAGGCGTTGGTCAGGGTCGGGGCGGCCGCTGGCAATGAGTTTGTAGAGGCGTGCGAACGCGCGTGCGCCAAGTGCCAGGCAAAGCGCGGCGAAGATTGCGAAGGCGATTTGTTGGGAGTGGGGGAGCATGGGGTCGGTAGAGATTTGTAATCCCACTTATCGCGATGAAGCTGCGATAAATGGGGCACCCAGCATGTGTGGCGGTGCTGAAGGTCAGGATTTCAGGGCGGCTATCAGGGCGGGGACCACAGTTTGGACGTCGCCGACGATGCCATAGTCGGCGTCTTTGAAGATCGGGGCTTCGGGGTCTCGGTTGATGGCCACGATGGTCTTCGATTTGCCCATGCCCGACAGGTGCTGAACGGCCCCGCTGATGCCGATGGCGAAGTAGACCTTCGGGGCAACGGTTTTTCCGGTCTGCCCAACCTGCTCGGCGTAGGGACGCCAGCCGGCGTCGACCACCGCACGGGTAGCGCCTACGGCCGCGTGGAGTTGGTCAGCGAGGCCTTCGACCAATTGCGTGAACGCTTCCTGCGAGCCTACGCCGCGTCCGCCGGCGACTACGATGTCGGCCTCTGCAAGCGAGACGCGCTCCGACTTTTCTACCGTTCGCCCGGTGACCGTGACGCGCGGCGTGGGCAGGTCGACTTCGGCGTCGTACTGCTCGGCTGCAGTGGCGTTGGGCGTTGCGGGCGAGAAGGCTCCGGGCTTGATCGTGATCACGACCACGGAGCCCTCCGCGGCGACTTTTTCAGTCACGCGGGCCAGGTAGGCGTAGCGCTGCGCGGTGACTGTGTTGCCGTCGATCCCGAGCGAGATTGCATCCTCAATCAGTGGCGCATCCAGCTTTACGGCGACGCGTGGGCTGTATTCGCGACCGCTGCGGCTGCCGCCGATCAGTACGGCGTGTGCCTCGCCTTCGCGTGCGATCTGCGCGACGGCTGCGGCGTAAAGCTCAGGGTCATACTGGGCGAGCGCGGGGATGTCGACGACGAGGACCTGCTCGGCCAGCAACGCTGCTTCGGTCGCGGCCGCGGCAACACCAGAGCCCAGAATGAGGATTGTTACCGGGCCCTCAGAGCCGAGGTCCTTGGCAGCCTGGGCCATCTCATACGTGCTCTTGGCCAGCTTGCCTGCGTTGTGTTCTGCGACGATCAAAATCATGCAATCACCCTTGCTTCCGTGCGGAGCAGCCCCGCCAGTTGCTGTGCGGCGGCAGCAGCATCCTTGCCGTCCAGGATCGTGTGGCGACGCTCGCGCACCTGAACGTCAGACGCGATGAGCTTCAGTTTTGGGGTCACGTTGTAGGCGCTGAGCTGGTCTCGGCGAAGCTCTTTTTTGCGTGCCTTCATGATATTCGGCAGCGTGGGGTAGCGCGGATCGTTCAGGCCCTGCTGCGTCGTCACCACGGCCGGCAACGCCAGCGAGATTGTCTCGGAACCGGCATCCACATCGTGCGTCCCGGTGAGCTGCGTTCCGGCCAGCGTCAACGCGTTTGTCCACGTGGATTGCGCCCAGCCGAGCCGCTCCGCCGTAGCTGCTCCCAGCGCATGCGAGTCCCAGTCCGCCTGCTGGCCGCCGCAGAACAGCAACTCCACAGCTTCCTGTTTTGCCACCTGCGCAACAACGCTGGAGGTCGCGATCACATCGAGCGGCGCTGCTGTTTCAACCAGGATCGCGCGATCGGCGCCCATGGCCAACGCAGCGCGCAGGGCTTCCTCATTGCGCGCGGGCCCTACGGCGAGCACGATCACCTCAGTCGCGAGGCCCTGGTCGCGCAGCCGCAGCGCTTCTTCTACGCCGTACTCGTCCATGGTGTCGACGACGAGCTTGCCGGCGGCAAGGTCGACGGCTCCGGCGTTCATGCGAATCTTTTCTTCTGCGTCCGGAACCTGCCGGATCACTGCGAGGATCTTCATTGCGGCTTCCTTCGCGCTTGCGGCGCGGCCTCTATCGTATAACGCTGGCGCCGTGGCTGGCTTGCCGCGTTGTTGGTTGGGTCAAGCCTGGCGCTTTGAGCTTTCACTTGCGAGTTGTTAGTCTTGGGGCGCAAGTTCAGGAGTACGCGATGGTGATCGACGAAGTAGTGGCGCAGCCGATGAGTGAGTTGAGCGAAGACGAATTGCTCCTGCAGGAGTCGGTACGGCGTTTTGCAGGCGCGGAAATTGCGCCGCTTTCGCGCGAGATGGACGCCGACCAGAAGCTCAATCCGGGGCTGCTCAAAAAGCTGTTCGCGCAGGGCTTGATGGGCATTGAGGTTCCGGAAGAATATGGCGGCGGGGGAGCGTCGTTTTTTTCGTCCATCCTGGCGATTGAGGAAATTTCTGCAGTGGACCCCGGCATCGGCGTCATCGTGGATATCCAGAACACGCTGACGGTCAATGCTTTGCGGCAGTTTGGGTCCGCGGCGCAGAAGCAGATGTACCTGCCTCGGCTTGCGACTGACATGGTCTGCAGCTACGCGCTAAGCGAAACCAGCTCCGGGTCAGACGCCTTCGCGCTCAAGACCAGCGCGACCCCGGATAGCGACGGCTACGTGATCAACGGCAGCAAGCTCTGGATTTCGAGCGCCGCGGAGGCCGGCTTGTTCATCGTTTTTGCAACCGTCGACGCGACGCTCGGGTACAAGGGGATTACGGCGTTCCTGGTCGAGCGCGATACGCCCGGGCTGGTGATCGGGCGCAAGGAAGACAAGCTGGGGATACGCGCTTCGTCGACGTGTGAGTTGGCTTTTGACGGCTGCCGGGTAAGCCGCGATGCGGTGCTGGGAGAGGTAGGCAAAGGCTACCGGATCGCTATCGAAACATTGAACGAGGGGCGCATCGGGATTGCCGCGCAGATGCTCGGGCTCGCGACCGGGGCGTGGCAGCACGCGCTCAAGTACACCCAGCAACGGCAGCAATTTGGGAAGGCAATTTCTGAGTTTCAGGCGGTGCAGTTTTCGCTTGCACGCATGGCTACTGATATCGAGGCTTGCCGGTTGATGGTTTATGACGCGGCTCGTCGCAAGACGGCTGGGCTGCCGTATGTGAAGCAGGCGGCGATGACCAAGTACTTCGTCTCGCAGGTGGCGGAGCAGGTGGCGAGCGAGTGTGTCGAACTTTTTGGCGGTTACGGTTTCTCCAAGGATTACCCTGTGGAAAAGCTGTACCGTGACGCCAAGATCGGACGCATCTATGAAGGCACCAGCAACATGCAGCTGGCGACGATCGCCAAGCACATCCTAGGCTAGCTTTCGTTTGTGGGCCCTTTGCCTGCTAACTAATCTTCTAGTTACGCCGTCTTACGTTGCAGAGATGCCGCCGAAACGTTCCATCACGTTGACCGAAGCTGAACTTCGCATCATGCGCATGTTGTGGGCACGCGGGGAGTCGCTGGTGAGCGACCTGGTCGCCGCGCTGCCGGACGATGCGCCGCTGGCTTACACCTCCATCCTGACGACCGTGCGCGTGCTCGAGCAAAAGGGCTATGTGGAGCACCGGCAGGAAGGGCGAGCGTTTTTGTACAGCCCCTGCCTGGCGGAGGAAGAGGCTGGCCGCAGCGAAGTTCGCCACGTACTGGGACGCTTTTTTGGTAACTCGCGAGAGTCGCTGATGCTGTCATTACTGGGTGATGGCGACATCAGCCGGGAAGAATTGCAGCGGCTCAAGCAGGCCATCGCGGACGCGCAGGGGGCCCAATGAACGAGGCTTTTCTAACCATTTCAGGAGCCGGCGCGCAGGTCGTCGTGGCTGGCCTTTGGCAGGGCTGCCTGGTTGCCTTGGCCGTCGGCCTGTCGCTGCGGGTGCTGCCGCGCATCTCTGCCGCGCAGCGCTTTGCGGTGTGGCTCGCTACCTTTGCGATCGCCATTTCGCTGCCCTTCGTCTCTTTCATGCATCACGCGACGGCCCCTGGTGTTTTGCACGTGGCACCACTGTGGTCGGTGGCGCTTGCGGGCCTGTGGTTCGCTACCTTCACGGTAAGGCTCGGACTCCTGTTGGCAGAGGCTTTGCGCGTGCGCAAAATCTGGCGCAACGCGACTCCAGTGCTGCCTGACGCCTCAATTGCTGGCCTATTGGCGGCGTGTAAACGCAGCCCACGTCTCTATCTTTCAGACGACGTGACCGCGCCCAGCGTGATCGGTTTCCTCTCGCCCCGGTTGCTTATCCCGGTCAGCTTGATGCCACAGCTCACCGAGCCTGAACTGCGGCAAATCGTGCTGCATGAGTGTGAGCACTTGCGCCGCTATGACGATTGGCTCAACCTGCTGCAGAAGTTTGCCTTGGCGGTCTTTCCGCTCAACCTGGCGCTGGTCTGGGTCGATCGTCGGCTAGGCTTGGAGAGGGAACTCGCATGCGATGCCGGGGTCGTCGGCAAGACGGGCGCGCCGCTGGACTACGCCGCTTGTCTTGCGCGGCTCGCGGAGCATCGCATGGGCGGCAGCCGGGTCGCGCTGGCGCTGTCTGCGTGGGCTCGCCGTTCGGAATTGGCTCGCCGGGTGTACACACTGCTGGCGCCCGTCCGCAATATCTCCGCGCTGAGTTCGCGTGCCGCGATAACCGGGCTGGCCTGCATGTTGGCAGCCGGCGCGGTTGAGTTGAGCAAAGCACCAGAGCTGCTCTCGTTCGCCTCTCCGCTTTCGGTTGCAGCTGTGGTCGAGCCCCGGATCACCCTGGCTCAAGGCTTTACCGCAACTCCCGTGGTGTACCACGTAGCCGCCCGTCGCACTTCGCCTCCAGCTCCGCACCGGGCTACATTCCGGCGCGTGCAGAAGCGCGCCGCGTCGCCAGCGGTCAGGCCACGGATGTTCCTCACCGCGGCGCGCCCACAACCCGCGCCAGCCGGGCTGGTGGAAGTCAGGTTTGCTTATTCTTATGCCGCCGTTCCTTTTGGGGATGGCTGGCTGATCGTCCAACTCTAATCGGGCTTCGGCCTACTTTGAGGGTGTCGCATGTCTACTGCAACTAATAAACTAGTTACTCGCTCCGGTAAAATCCTCGTACCTGCCGCTCTCGGCGCAGCCGTTCTGGGCTCGGCTTTGTTCTTTCACCAGGGCGATGTGCATGCCTCGGCCATCACGGCGGCACCGCTTGATGACCGCAGCGTTTCCGCCCTGAGCGCCCTCGATCATGACATGGAGGCGCTCGCGGCGCGGGTCACGCCCGCGGTTGTCAACGTGGCCGTCACCTCCCGCGGGGAAGCCGAGCAGGGCGAGCAGCAGAGCGCGCAGCTGCAGGATCTGCCACCGGGTTTCGCGCAGTTTTTTGGCAACCGCGGCCGCCAGCAACAGCAGCCTCAACAGCAGGCGCAGCTGCAGCATGGTGTCGGGTCCGGCGTCATCATTTCGCCCGATGGCTACATCATCACCAACAACCACGTGGTGGAAGGGGCCACGCAGATCCGCGTGACCCTGAACGATCGCCGCGTGATGACCGCCAAGGTGATCGGCGTCGACAAGCTGACCGACCTGGCGGTGATCAAGGTAGAGGCGCATGATCTGCCGGCCGTGAGCTGGGGCGATTCCGCCAAGCTCGAGCCCGGCCAGACGGTGCTTGCGTTTGGCAGCCCGTTTGGCTACTTCCAGTTCAGCGTGACGCGCGGCATCGTGAGCGCGATCAATCGCCAGAATCCCTACTCGGACGACGCGCGCAAGCTCGGCGGCTACATCCAGACGGACGCGGCAATCAATCCCGGCAACTCCGGCGGCGCGCTGGTCAATGCGCATGGCGAACTGATCGGCATCAACACGTTCATCATCTCGAACAATGGCTCCTTTGCCGGCGCGGGCTTTGCGATTCCGGCGCAGATTGCACGTGCGACGGCTGACCAGATCATCAAGACAGGCGGCGTGCACCACGGCTATCTCGGCGTCAGCCTGAACGATGTGACGCCGGACAACGCGCACTTCTTCAACCTGAGCCAGGCAAGCGGTGCGATCGTGACGCAGGTCTCACCTGACTCTCCAGCGAGCAAGGCCGGGCTGGTGAACGGCGACGTGATTGCGCAGCTGAATGGGCAGCCGCTGGCCAACAGCAGCGCGCTGCAGGTGGCGATTGCGGGCGTGACACCGGGCACAAAGGTACAGCTCGGCTACCTGCGCAACGGCCATGCGGAAACCGCGAACCTGACCGTTGGCGAGTACAAGGGCAAGGGCGAGGTTGCCAGCAACGACGGCGGCCCCGGCCAGCCGGATGCAAAGGGCGCACGGCTCGGCGTCGGCATGGCGGACTTGACCGCGGATGTTCGCCAGCAACTGAATCTGCCGGATGACGTGAAGGGTGCAGCGATCCAAAGCGTGCGGCAGGGAAGCCCGGCGGAAGATGCGGGCTTGCAGCCGGGCGACATCATCGTGCAGGTGAACCGGAAGGCGGTCGATTCGGCCAGCGCGGCGGTCTCGAGCGTGCGCGCAGTGCCGGCCGGTCAGGACGTTCTGCTGACGGTCTGGTCGCATGGCGGGACCAGCTACCGGGTGGTGCACCCCGATCAGGGCTGATCGTGAAGCAACAAAAAGGGCCGCCGCGATCTGCGGCGGCCCTTTCTGCGCGTGGCGTTACAGTTGGCCCGGGACGCCGGTGGTTACGGTGAAGACGATCGGGATGGTGACGGTGGGAGCGTTCGATCCGGACACCGTGACCGTGACGTTATATACGCCGGTCGGGGTAATGGTGGCGATGTTCGACGGGCCCTTGCAACCGCTGAGCGCCATCGATCCACCGGCCAACACGCCGAACAGGGCAATCGCACCCAGCAGCCGAACGCGACGGAGTTTGCGGCGGAACATCATCATGCCAAGCATGCTGACGATCAGCACCGGCCATCCGAGCAGGCTCGAGCTGGTCAACGCGGAGTCTGGGACGTCCGTAAACAGCGTGATCTGCGTGGACTGCAGAGTGGCTGCGCCGGGGGTAGGAGCGAAGGTCAGGCTCGTCGGACCGAAGGTGCAATCCGAGTGCGCCGGCATGCCGCTGCAAGCGAAATTGACGGTACCGGAAACCGTGTTGGTTGCCGCGAGGAAAAGTGTCGTCTGGCCGGTCGAGCCCTGTGCGGTGCCCGTGGTTGAGGGCGACAGCTGGGTGACGGTCGGGACGAGTTTGGGGTCGAAGATGAACGCCGGCGCCTGGGCGGAGACGGTGAACGCGACGGCCGGGGAAGTGGAGGCGGCGTAATTAGCATCGCCACTGTAGACGACCGTGAGTTGGTAGACGCCTGCGTTCAGGCCGAACGTCTGCGCGTAGTGCGCGGGCGTGCTGCCCACGGCGGGCGTGTAGACATCGGACAACGAACCGGTGCCGGTGGTGGGGTTTACGCCGACCATGCCGAGCAGCGTCGTTCCAGCGTAGAACTTGAAGCTACCCGTGGGGAATGACGTTGCGATGGGCCCGGTAACGGATGCGTTGAGCGTCAGGTTAGCGAACTGCGGAACCGGGTTGGGCGTAGCGCTTACGACCGGCTTGCTGATGCCCTGAGCGATCGTTACGGTGAGCGGCGGCGCGCTGCTGCTGGCGTAGAAGTTGTCGCCGCTGTAGTTGGCCGTGATGATGTGCGTGCCGACCGAAAGCCCGGAGATCGTCTGCGACGCCGAGCCACCATTGACCTGGACGCCGAGACCAACCTGCGCGCCATCCACGAAGAAGTTGACGGTGCCGGTTGGCGAGCAGGCAGGTGCTGCGGTGTTGCAGGCAGCGGTGATGGTGGTGGTGACTACGAACGGCACCGCGTAGGTGGGCATGCCGTTAGCCGGAGTCGTAACGACAGATGCGGAAGTGGTGGGAGTCAGGACGGCGCCCGTGCCGAGCAGAGTGATAAACGGGGTGGGAACGTTGATGGTGTTGGTGGTGGTCTCGGTAAAGGTCGCGTTGAACATGCCGAGCTGGGTCGGGGTGAACTGCGCGGCGAGCAGGCAGGAGGTTCCGGGTGCCAGAGTCGACGGTGCCGAGCAGCCGTTGGATGTGGTGCCCGCAAGCGTGAATTGGTTTACGCCCGTGGGAGTGGTGCTGGTCACGGTGAACAGCGGCGATTTGATCGTGGTGGCAGCCGAGCCGGTGCTGGTTTCCTGGATCTGCAGCGTCGGGCTGGAGAAGCCCTGGTTGGTGCGGCCGAAGTCGTACGTGATGGAGCCGCGGTCGTCGGCGAAAAGGCGGTTGTTGCCCGCATCCACGATGAGCAGGCGGCCCTGGCCGGTGCTGACGACAGCGCTCGGCGCATTCAACTGAACCGCAAACGCTGAGCCAGGCAAGGTGCCGGTGCCGCTGGCGCCCAGCGTGCCGGCCACGCTGGTGATCACGCCGGAGCCGTTGACGATGCGGATCACGCTATTGCCCGTGTCCGCAATGTAAAGGTTGCCGGCGGCATCAATCGCAACGCCCGTGGGGTTGGCGAGCTGCGCGCCTGTCGCTGGTCCGCCGTTGCCGGATCCGCCTGACTGGCCCGTCCCTGCAAGCGCGGAAACCAGACCGCCCGCGGTAATTTTGCGCACTTCACTGTTGCCGGTATCGGCCACATAAACGTTGTGGGCCAGGTCGACCGCGATGCCCGTGGGCCCGCTGAGAATTGTGCCGGTCCCGGTGCAACCGTTGCCGAACGTATCCCCGTTGGCGCACACGGTGGTCGCACCGCCGGCGATGTAGACCGAGTAGCCTGCGGGCGTGAGCTCGCGGACCAGGTTGTTGCCGGTATCGCTCACGTACACGTTGCCGTCTGTATCTGCGATCAGGCCGGCGGGTGCGTTGAAGGTGGCCTGCGTTGCGGGGCAGCCATCGCCCAGCATGTCTACCGCGGCGGCGCAAACGGCTGTGCCGGCGCCCGCGTAAGTGGTGATGTTGCCGGTCACGGGGGATACTGACCTGATTACATTGTTGCCGGTGTCAGCAATCAGGATTGAGCCATCGCGAGCGACCGTTACAGCGCGCGGGGCTTTCAGGGTTGCGGCGGTGGCGGGACCCGCGTCGCCCGTGTAGCCGGCCACGCCGGTGCCGGCAAGGACGGTGAAAGTGTTGGCGCTGGAGTAGCGCAGCACGCGGTTGTTGCCGGTGTCGGCGACATACGTGATGCCCGCACCATCCTGCGCGATACCCTGCGGTGCCTTTACGCCGGTTCCGAAGCTTGAAGTCGCACCGGGATCAAGCGCGACTGAAGCCGCAACGCCAAAGCCCGAAAGACCAAAGATCGCCGTGCCATTGCCGGCCGACCTGACGGAAAGCGAGGCCTGCTCCGTGCCGGGCCGTGTGGGTGTGAAGGTGACGGTGACCGGGCAGTCCTGCGTGGTATCGGCATTGATGGTGCAGGTGCCGGCGGTAAAGGTGAAGTCCGTGCTGCCCGTGATTGTGTAGGTGCCGCCCAGCGCGTCGCCTGCGGCAAAGTGGACCAGCAGGGTCTGGCTTGTGCTGGTGTTGATTGCAGTAGAAGCGAAGATCTGGTTGGTGGAAACGCGGCGGATTTCCGCGTCGCCGCTATCCGCAATGATGATATTGCCTGCGCCATCCACCGCCACACCCAGGTCAGAGCTGGCGTACTGGGTGGAGGTAGCAGCGAGCGTTGCCTGCGTTGCGGGGCAGCCATCGCCCGGGGCCGCGGCGCCCGCGCAGAAGGTGCCGGTGGTGGTGCTCTTTTGGAACTCGCCGGCGATCACGCGCATGAAGCCGGTGGCCTGATCGATGAACCAGATCACGTTGCTGCTGCTATCAGCAACATAGATATTGTTGCGGCTATCCAGCGCCAGTCGACGCGTACCGGCGATCGGAACGCTCGTTGAAAGAACAACGCTTCCAGACGTGTAGACGCCCGGACCGCCGCCAACCACCGTGTAGATATTGCCTACCGTGGCTACGGCACCGGCGTTCGTTTTGGCGATGAACGCAGCCTGCGCAGCGCCGCCCATGTACACCATGCGGACCTTGCTGTTGCCAAAGTCGGCGATATAAAGATTCCCTTGCGGGTCCACGACGACGTCTTCGGGCGTCGTCAGCGTGGCAGAGGTTGCTGGGCCGCCATCGCCGGTCGCACCGGTGGAGGCCGGCGTGCTGGTCCCCGGATACGCACCCACAACCGTGCTGATGTTGCCGGTTGCGGCCGTCACCTTACGGATGACGTTGTTGGCGGAATCTGCAATGAAAACGTTGCCGGCCAGGTCCACGCCTGATCCACGCGGCGAGCTGATCTTCGCGCCATTTACGCCGGCGGCCGCGCTGCCATCGCCAGAGTAGCCCGCAAGACCCGTGTAGTTCTTGGGCGCCGCAACCGTGCCGCCGGTGAGCAATCCGGCCACCAGGCTATACGTGCCATTCGCCAGCGAGATGCGATGCACCAGTGACTCGTTATAGCCGGAAACATACACGTCGCCATTCTTCGCCACGGCCAGGCCGCGGATGATCTTGAAGTTACCGGTGTAAACGTAGTTCGTCCCTGTCCCCGGGATCACGTTCGCCTTGCCGTCGTTGGCGGGGCAGCCATCGCCGTACTTGTCCTGGGTCGGCGTCGGAATGCCGCAATTGATCGTCGGCGTTCCCACCGGTGTGCCGGCGTACGCGGTCACAATGCCGGAGCGCGCATCCAGTCGGCGCACAAATCCCAGCGCCGCGCTGTTGTCGATGAAATAAATATTGCCCTGAGCGTCCACGCCAATGTCATGCAGGTCCCGGTTCAGCCCAATCACGACCGAGCCCGAGCTGATCGGGCAGCCATCGCCATAAACGTCATACGCGGTGCCAACCACGCCATTCGTGCCCACGCAGGTCGCGCCCACGGTTGGGGCGGTGCCTTGTCCAAGCGAGTTGATCGTGTAAGGAAGCAGGTACGGGGCCTGGGCTGCGGCCTGCTGCGCGGGAAAGGCAGCGCAAGCGGCGATCAACGCAGCGGCAAAAGCAACACTCTTACGGACAAACGGGCGAACTACCTTCATGGCACTGCTCCAATGCGTTGCATCTTTTCTCCAAAGGAAGCGGGCTTGAGCCTCGCATGCGCCTGTGGAGAATCGTGGTAAGACCAATCAAACGGAAAGTGGCTCGCAATACAGGCAGCCGCCCAAAAATGTAACGTTCCGGCCGTACCTCTGTCAATCACACTCTTTCCGCATCCCGCCTGCGCTGCAGAAGAGATAGGCTGTGCAAAGCGAAGCGATGTAAGCTTCAGCAGATCACCTGGAATGGTCAACCACTTGCCGTGAGTCTGCCCATCCCCGCGCTCCGGGGCCATTATGCATGGAATCCTGCGACTACCGCCGATTCCGCGCCGGATTACTTGACAGTCGTACATTGCAATCCGCATACTCTTCCCCGTCAGGCGTGGTCTGACCATTGGCCTCCGGGCATTCACCAGTTTGGGAGTACGAGCAATATGAAGAGCAACAAGCCGCGGTCAAAGCAAACCTATGTTCTGGCCGTTATCAGCAGCAAATTGCGTTCGCGCAACACCTCTCTTGCCCTCGTCGCCGCAACCTGCCTGCTCGGCGGCAAGGCGATGCACGCGCAGAACACCGGCAGCGTTTTCGGCAGCGTGCAGGACCCGTCCGGCGCCATCGTGCCCAAGGCCGTCGTAACCATCGTCGACTCTGCCCACGGCGTCACACGCACCGCCACCACCAACAACACTGGCGAGTTCACCCTGCCGTCGTTGCCCGTCGGCGACTACATCCTTACCGTCGCCGCCCCCACCTTCGAGACCTCCGTCACGACCGACATCCACGTCGACGCGAACGCCAACATCAAGGAACTCATCAAGCTGCTCAGCGGCTCGGCCAGCGATACCGTCACCGTCGAGGACACCAGCGGCTCCACCATCGACGCCAAGTCCGCCACACTTGGCACCCTCATCGATCAGAAACTGATTGAAGATCTCCCCATCGATGGCCACAACATTGTCGCGCTTTCCGCCCTGCTGCCGGGCGTCGTAGACGTCAACGCGCCGGCCACCTTCACGGGCGATACCAAGGGCCCTACCTACAGCGCTTCCGGCTCGCGCAACACGCAGAACCTTATGCTGTTCGACGGCCTGATGTGGAACAACCTGTTCTACAACACCGGCATTAACTACCCCACGCCCAACGCGCTCCAGGAAGTCAGCGTCCAGCTCAACAACTACAAGGCGCAGTACGGACGCAACGCCGGCTCGGTCTTCAACGTCATCACCAAGCGCGGCGGCAACGTCGTGCACGGCGCCGTGTGGGACTACCTGCAGAACCAGTACTTCAACGCGTCTGACTACATCTCCAAGGTCAACCCCAAAGACAATATCAACCAGTTCGGCTTCACCATCGGTGGACCCATCCTGCGCGATAAGCTCTACTACTTCGGCGCCTACCAGCAACTCATCGGCCGCCTGCAGACCACTGGAACCGCTCCCACTCCCAACTATGCAGAGCGCGGCTTCAAGCCGGACGGCATCACGCCCCTGCCTTGCACCTTGCCGATCGCCGGCGCTTCCTGCGCTGATTTCTCGTCCGTTATTACCAACGGCAAGCTGATCAATCCGCTCTCCGTCACCGGCACCAGCGGCAACCAGGCCCAGCCCAGCGACGCGATCAGCATGATCAACAGCGCCTACTTCCTGAATGGCGGCACCGGCGTGCAGTCGCCCTGCCTGGCCACTTTGAACGCGCTCGCCACCTACGCGGCCAGCAACACCAATCCCGCCGCGGGAAAAATCCAGCCGACGTATCTCCCTTTTGGCCAGGTCCCCAGCACGTGCTTGAATCCCGTGATTGCCAAGTTGTTTGCCGCCGGTCCAGTCCCGGTGCCGGACGCCAGCGGATACGCGACCACCGTATCACCCGCCCCTACCGGCGACAAGAACGCTCTCATCCGGCTCGATTACACCTACAGCGCGCGCAACCAGTTTGACGCCCGCTATAACTTCGTCAACTCCACCACGGACGCTCCGTTGGGCGTCAACAGCGCCTCCCAGGGTGTGGCCACGTACGCGCTTGCGAGCCAGCAGGGACGCAGCCATTTCGGCAACGTGGGCTGGCTTTCGGTCGTTTCGCCCAGCATCCTGAACCAGATGCGCGTCGGCTACAAGCGGTATGAGTCCACCCAGTACCCGGACGATCACCGCACCCTCAACACCTTTGGCGGCAACTTTGTTTTGCCCGGACTGGCGACCTTGCCGGCCTTCAACTTCAACTCCGGCTTCACGCTTGGCAGCGCCAACCAGGGCTACCAGGATCACATCAACGAGAACGTCGAAGTGCTGGAGCAGCTTTCCTATACCAAGGGCAACCACAACCTGCAGGTCGGCTTTAACTTTCTGCGCCTCCAGTACCTGAACCGCTCTGACTATCCCGGACTGGAATCTTTCAGCACCACCTTCACCGGCGTCGGTATTGCCGATGGTGAAATAGGCCTCGTCAACTCCGTTCAGGCGCAAAACCGCCTGATCCAAGGCGGCATCCAGCACAACGTCTTCACCTACATTCAGGATGACTGGCGCGCCACCGCTCAGCTCACTATCAACGCTGGCCTGCGTTATGAGCTGCCCTTCCAGTGGTTTGAGCCCCACGGACAAGCCGCAACCTTCGTCCCTGGAATCCAGTCAAAAATCTTCACCACCGCTCCCGGCGGACTCGGCTACCCGGGCGATCACGGCGTGCTCCCTTCGCTCGTCCCCACGGACTTCAACGGCATCTCCCCGCGCATCGGCTTCGCGTATGACGTCACCGGTCAGGGCAAACTGCTCATCCGCGGCGGCTACGGCATCTTCTTCGACGCCGTCAACGCCAACGTCATCGGCGTCGGCGAACCCTTCCACTTCCTGCTCAACCAGCAGATCCCCCAGGGTGGCGCCTCCGCACCGCTCGCTGGCCTGGACCCCGTCACCGGCGGCACGCTTGTAATTCCGGGCGCGTTTGATCCAAAGAATCCCAAGTTCGTCGCCCCCTATTCCGTCTTTTTCCCGGACCCGCATTTCCGCACGCCGTACGTGGAAGCTGTGAACTTTGGCTTCCAGTACCATATCCCGCATGCCGGCGTAATCGATACAAACTACGTCGCCAAGTTCGCACGTAAGCTCACAATCCCAGTCGACCTGAACCCGGCCATTTATGATTGCTCCGGCGGCTACTTCCAGGCCGATCCTGCACGCTATTGCGGACGCGCCGGTTCCACCTCCACCTCCACCCATGAGCGCGCGCGCTACGCAGACTTCAACACCGGCGGACAGGGAATCGTCGACATTCTGTCGGCGGCCACCTCCAACTACAACGCCTTGCAGGTGCAGTACACGCAACGCGGCGGCAAGTTCCTCACGATCCTCAGCTCCTACACCTACTCCCGCGCGATCGACCTGCAGACCAACGGCCAGACCGTTTCAAACGCCGTCCCCAACGTCTTTGACATCAACTCCGATCGCGGTCCCTCGGACAGCAACGTGACGCATAACTTCACGCTCGGCTGGGTCGCCCGCTACCCCAAATTCACCGGCGGCTTTGCAGCCTCACGCGCCGTGCTGAACAACTGGGTTTACAGCGGAACCTACATCGCACACACCGGCCGCCCTTACAACGTCACCATCAACAATGACACCGCGCTGGATGGCGAATCGAACCAGCGCGCCGCCGTTCTGCCCGGCATCAACCCATTGTTGCCCAAAGGTCGTCACCGCCTGGACAAGGTTTCCGAGTACTTCAATCGCGACGCCTTCACCTACCCCACGCTCGGAACCTTCAGCCCGCTTAGCCGCAATGCCTTTGTCGGTCCCGGCTACATCATGACCAACATGACCCTCGGCCGTGATTTCCCGCTCGCGCGCTATCGTGAAGGCATGCGCCTCAACTTCCGCATTGAAGGCTTTAACGTCTTCAACACGCCCAACCTCGCCAACCCGCAATCGCAGTTTTCCTGCAGCACCACGACCACCTACATCGCCGGCACCGGCGGCAACCCAAACACGCCTGAAGGCTGCGTAGCGGCTGGTGGCAACTTCCCGCTCATCGCCAAGCCCGGCGCCGCGCAACCGCTGTTCGGCAACGTCGCCTCTACCTTCGGCAACAACGCCAATACCTCCACCAACGGGCGCAAGTTCCAGTTCGCCCTCACGATCTTCTACTAGACCCTATCCCTCACCAGCCGGCGCAAGACATCTTCCGGTGTCTTGCGCCTTCTCTCTTTTGCCCCTTCTCTTTACCGCTTTGCTCCACTGGAGACCCCTTTGCCCACCTCGCCCCGCCTGATCCTTCCCGCACTTCTGAGCCTCACCATCGCCATCGCCGCGCAGGACACCCGCACCGTCACTGAGCCCGTCATCCCCGCGTCCTGCAGCGTCATCCAGGCAGAGCACGCCACGACCAACGGCACCTTCACTCCCTCGGAAGAAGCCAAACTTGACACCGAGCGCCTGCAGAAAGCGCTCGACGCTTGCACGTCCGGCCAGGCCGTAGAACTCGCCGCCAACGGTACTGCAAACGCCTTCATCTCCGGCCCTATCGAGCTTCGCAAAGGCGTCACGCTCCTCGTCGATAAGGGCGTCACCCTTTACGGCTCACGCGACCCGAAGGTCTATGAAGTAGCACCCGGCACCTGCGGCATCGTCACAGAGGATAACGGCCACGGCTGCAAGCCACTCATCTCCGCCAGGGGCGCAACAGGCGCGGGCATCATGGGCGATGGCACGATCGACGGACGCGGCGGTGCCAAGCTGATCGGCGGCAATGAAAGCTGGTGGGGCCTCGCAGAAGACGCTCGAGACAACAAGCACCAGCAGGTCCCGCGCCTGATCGACATCAGCAAAAGCGACAACTTCACCATCTACCGCATCACGCTCAAGAACGCACCCATGTTCCACGTCGGCTACTCTGCCGGCGATGGCTTCACCGTCTGGGGCCTGAAAATCGACACACCCAAAAACGCTCGCAACACCGATGGCGTCGACCCGTCCGCCTCCAAAAACATCACCGTCACCCACTCCTATATCCGCACCGGCGACGACAACATCGCCATCAAAGGCGGCAACGGCCCCGTCACCAATATGAGCGTCGTCCACAACCACTTCTACTACGGCCACGGCATGTCGATCGGCTCTGAAACCAACGCCGGCGTAAACCATGTTGTCGTGGACGACCTGTCGCTGGACGGCACCGAATCCGGAATCCGCATCAAGTCCAACCCCACCCGCGGCGGCTTGGTGGACGGCATCACCTACCGCGATATCTGCATCCGCGACTCCAACCATCCCATTCAGCTGGAGACCACTTACACCAACCCCGGAAACAAGGTAGATTCCTTCCCGGTCTTTAACAATATCCACTTACAAAATGTAAGAATCGCCACCAGCAAAACGATCTCGCTCAACGCCTTTGACTCAACCCACCGTATAGGAATCCAGTTTGACGGAGTTACCCTGGACGCCCCGGCGACTTACAAATTCCAGGTCAAACATGCAGACGTCACCTTCGGCCCCGGACCCGTAAACTTCCAGGTTCCAGGCGAGGATTCCACAGCACGCGGCAAAGCGACGGCTGGCACACTCCAACCCTGCACTGACAAGTTTGTCCCATTTCCAGTAACTCAATAAACAGTAAAAGCAGATCCCCTCCGGGATGACAGCCAACGAAACCTTTTGGCCCTTTTGGTTATCATCCCCGAAGCGGATCTGCTTTCCAGTTCCAAGACCTACTTAGCAAACACCAGGCTCATATCCGCAAAAGCCTTGAACTCCAAAGCATTCCCAGCCGGATCATAAAAGAACATCGTAGCCTGCTCCCCTACTTCACCCTTGAACCGGATATAAGGCTCAATCTCAAACTTCACCCCGGCACCTTTCAGCCGAGCGGCGAACGCCTCCCAAACTTCCATTGTCAGTACGACACCAAAATGCGGCACCGGCACGTCGTGCCCGTCGACTGCATTGTGGTGGACGTCACTCACCGCTGACTTGGGCTTGTAGTGCGCCACAATCTGGTGTCCAAAAAGGTTGAAGTCAATCCATTCTGCGCTGGAGCGGCCTTCCGGGCAGCCTAGCACCTCACCATAAAAGTGACGTGCTGCAGCCAGATTATCGACGGGGAAAGCAATGTGAAAAGGGGTCACGGACATGGGTCCATCATAACGGTTCAGGAGCGCGCGGAAGGTATCCGAACCGCGAACTCCGTATCGCCGGGCGACGAAGTAAAGTGGATGCTGCCGCCAAAAGACTCCACAATTTTGTACACAATCCCAAGCCCCAGCCCAGTGCCAACACCAACCGGTTTGGTCGTATAAAAGGGATCAAAGATCCGCGGCTGGATCTCCGCCGGGATACCCGGACCGTTATCGCTGATCAGAATGCACAGGTCTTTGCCGGTGCGGCCGTAAGCTTGTTCCGCCCACGTCCTGATGCTGATCGTACCCTTCTGCGGCGCCGCATGAATGGCGTTATCGAGCAGGTTGGTCCAGATCTGGTTGAGCCCCTGGCACTCGGTCTGCAGCGTCGGCAAACCTGCTCCAAAGTCCTTGTTCAGCGTGATTTGCTTTTCACGGAGCTTGTGGCCCAGGATCACCAGCGTTGCATGGATACTGGCATTGATATCGATCGTCTGCTTGTCGCCGCGACCTTCATAGGCGTAGCTCTTCACGGCGTGAATCAGGTCCGTCACACGGGATATGCTGTCTTCAATCGTGCCCACCAGTTGCATGCTGGAAAGCATCGCCTCCAGCCAGTTGAGCGAGTCAGAAAGCAGGCTATCGTCAAAAGTAGTCCGCGCACAGCCGAGATCGTTTTCGCTAAGCCCCACCGAAACAAAAGTCGGTGCCAGCTTCCAGGCGTCTTCAACGTGAGCTTCATCCATCCACTCGGCCATGCGCTCTTCCGCATCAGATTGCTCTACCGTGCTGAGCGTCAGCGACCCTCGCACATTCAGCGCATGCTCCTGCAGATCGAACATGCACTTCTTTTGCGCTACAGAAAGGTCACGCTTAGCCCATGTCTTGGTCAGTTGGTGCATGCGCTCCAGGTTGCCGCGCAACTGCGAGGAAGCCCGGCGCGCAGCCGATCCAGGATTGTTCAACTCGTGCATCAGGCCCGCGGCCAGGGTGCCCAGCGAGGCCATTTTTTCCTGCTGAAAGCTGCTCGCCTGCATCTTCGCCAGGCGCACGGCCATGTTGCCAAGGATCGCCTTGCGAACCTCCGGGCAGGTCGTCATCAACTGCCAAAACTGCTCCTCATTCAGCTCCAGTAACTCGCACTCTTCACCCGCGCGATACGTGAAGGCGGAGGGCATATTTGCCAGCAAAGGAACTTCACCAAACGCTACACCCTTCATCAGCGTGTGCATCAGGGTTTCTTTCGTGCCTGGCGTCGTTCCTGAAATCTGGAGCGAACCGGCAAGCAGAATCCAGAAAAAACGTGCCGTGTCGCCCTGCGCAACGAGCACTTCACCAGACTGCAGCCGGCGCTCGGTCGTGCCGTCCAGGCAGTGCAGCGTGGTCTCGTTCAGCGACTCCAAAATGGAAACATCGCGCAGCAGCGCAATGGTGTGCGCGCTAAGCGGAGCGACGGTGGTCATTGCGGGTTGGACTTGCGTTGCGGACACGTTCGTTGGACCTCTTGCTCTAAAGTGTGGCGAGATACTGATGAACAAACTGGATTGCAATCGAGCCCTCACCCACAGAGGACGCGACGCGTTTGACCGAACCGAAGCGAACATCGCCGGCGACAAAGATGCCTGGAACTGTAGTTTCGAGCAAGTATGGATCGCGCTCGTATTTCCAAAGCGAACCGGCCTTGGTCTTCAAATCTGGGCCGGCAAGGATGAATCCCTTGGGATCGCGAGCGATCGAATCCGGCAGCCACGCAGTCTTCGGCGCGGCGCCGATGAAGACAAACACCGAGCTCGCTGGCCGCGTCTCATAGCCGTTCGGCGTATCGACCACGATCTGCTGCAGGTGTCCGTTGCCTTTGAGCTCCTTGATCTGCGTATGCGTTTCGACGGAGATGTTGGAGGTCGCGCTGATCTGCTCGATCAGGTACCGGCTCATGCTGCGCTCCAGCGACTCACCGCGGATCAGCATGCGCACGTGAGTGGCGGAGCGGGAAAAGTACATCGCAGCCTGCCCGGCAGAATTTGCGCCGCCGACGATGTAGACCTCCTGGTTCGCGCAGCCGGCGGCTTCCGTCAGCGCAGCTCCGTAGAACAGGCCGGAGCCGGAGAACTGCTGCTCGCCGGGAATGTCGAGCTTCACGTAGTCGACGCCTGTCGCAAGAATGCAGACGCGGCAGCTGACCTGGCGGCCGTCTGCGAGCTTGACCAGGTGGTAGCCGTTCTCAGTGGTGATGGAGCAGACGCGCTGCGTGATGAACTCCGCGCCCAGCCGCTGCGCCTGAATGTAGGCCTGATTGGCAAGACGTTCGCCGCTGATGCCCTGCGCGAAGCCCAGGTAATTCTCAATCTTGGACGATGAGCCAGCCTGCCCGCCCGGCGCGAGTGAGTCGATCACCAGCGTGTGCAGACCTTCAGAAGCGCCGTACACAGCGGCTGCCAGACCCGCTGGGCCAGCGCCGGCCACGACGACATCGTAGTGATCCTGCGCGGACTCCGTGCGCATGCCCGGCAGCTTGCTGGCGAGCTGTGTCGTATCAGGCTGCACCAGATGCGAGCCATCGGGAAAGAGCACTACGGGCAGCTTGCCGTCGCCAATGTTGCGGTCACACAGGATCTGCAGGCACTCGGGATTCTTCTCCGGGTCGAGCCACTGAAAGGGAATCAGGTTGCGCGAAAGGAAGTTGCGGATCTCGTGATCGCCCGCACCCCAGCGTGTGCTGATGAGCTGTAGTCCATCAAACTTCTTCACCTGCGCGTCGTTCCACGCGGTCAGCAGGTCGTCGAGCACCGGATAAAGTTTTTCCTCCGGCGGATCCCATGGCTTGTTCAGATAGTAGTGAATGCGCGCGGTGTTGATGGCGCGGATGGCAGCTTCAGTATCGGCATACGCGGTCAGCAAGGCGCGCTTGGCGTCAGGGTAAAGCGCGATTGCTTTTTCCAGGAATTCAACGCCGGTCATGCCCGGCATGCGCTGATCGCTCAGGAAAAGCGCTACTACATCCTTGCGTTCGGCAAGCTGGCTGCAGATGTCCAACGCTGCCTGACCGGAGGCCGCGCGCAGGATTCGATAGTCCTTGCCGTACTTGCGGCGCAGGTCCTGCACAACGGTTTCGAGCACGCTGACATCGTCGTCCACTGCGAGAAGGATCGGTTTAGCCATGCTTGATTATGGCGCGTCCCAGGGCGCTACTCAAATTGGATGATGTGCATCAAGCCCGGTTTCAAAATGTTGCGTTTGAATACAACCAGGAAGTTCCGCACGCAACCACCCGATGTGGAGGCTGTGGGCAGCAACACCCGCAATGGAGGATCCAGCGCATGAACCAGATCATTCTCGCCGATGAGCAAGCCATATTTCGCGCAGGTGCCGCACGCACGCTGGCACTTGAGGAAGACATGCGCATCGTCGCGCAGTGCGACGACCCGGCGAGACTGCGTAATGCGATTGAATCTTTCCGCTTTGCGGTGCTGCTTTATTCCACCGCGCTTGGCGATCTGGGCGGCGTGCTGGCGCAGGCCAAGGAAGCGCGCTCGATGGTCGTCGCAATCCTGGAAAGGGATGAGGTCGTTCCGGCAGCGTATGCCGCGCAGATCGGCGGAACCATCTGCCGCAGCACGTCTTCTGCAGAGCTGATCGATACCGTGCGGCGTGTGGCTCGCGGGCAGCGTGGAGTGCATCTGGTGGCGACCACGGCGGTGGTGCATGACACCGTGGGGACGCGCGTGCTCGCCCGCCTGACGCCGAAAGAGCTACAGATTGTGGCGCTGATTGTGCAAGGCTGCAAAAACAAGGAAATCGCGCTGCGGCTGGGCACGAAGGAGCAGGTGGTGAAGAATTATCTGCGCAGCATTTACGACAAGTCAGGCGTGAGCGACAGGCTGGAACTGGCCCTGTTCACGTTGCACCACAAGACGTTGGCGGAAGCAGCGGAGAAGTCCGGGAGTTTGCTTCAACGAAAAATCGCCTAGAACAAGCAGGAGCAAGCGCGTGCGCGGACAAAACGGACAAGACGGACAGAAGAAGCAAGGCTAAAAACTAGTTACTACGCCACGTGTCTGTCCGCTTGCCCGTTTTTTCCGTCCCGTCCGTCTTGTCCGTGCATGCGTTTGACCTAGATGCCCATGCGGGCTTCTTCTTCGTCGGCCTGCTTGCTGACGTGGCTTACTTTTTCTGCAATGGACTTGGCCTGGGTGAAGAGGAGCAGGTAGTCCGGGCCGCCGGCTTTGCTGTCGGTTCCGGACATATTGAAGCCGCCGAAGGGGTGCGCCCCCACCATGGCTCCGGTGCATTTGCGGTTCAGGTACAGGTTGCCAACCATGAACTCTGCGCGGGCCTGGTCGAGTTTTTCTGGCGTGTTGGAGTAGATGGCGCCGGTCAGGCCGTACTCCGTGTTGTTGGCGATTTCGAGCGCCTGGTCGAAGTTGTCCGCCTTGATGACAGACAGGACGGGTCCGAAGATTTCTTCCTGGGCGATGCGGGCCGTGGGGGCTACGTCGACGAAGACGGTGGGGGCGATGTAGTAGCCGCCTTCCAACTCAACGGGGTCGCCGCCGGTGAGCAGGCGCGCTTCCGTCTGGCCAATGGCAATGTAGTCCAGCACGCGCTTGTAGGCGACGGGGCTGATGACGGGGCCGGCGTAGAAGTTTTCTGCCGGGTCGCCCTGCTTGATCTGGGCCACGCGCTCGACGAGGCGGTCGACGAAAACGTCGTAAATGCTGGCGTCTACGATGGCACGGGAGCAGGCGGAGCACTTCTGGCCGCCGAAGCCGAACGCGCTCAGGACTACGCCTTCAACAGCAGAGTCCAGGTCGCAGTCGCGGTCGACGATGATCGAATCCTTTCCGCCCATCTCGAGGATTGTGCGCTTGATCCAGCGCTGGCCGGGCTGCGTTCTGGCGGCGGACTCGTGGATTTCAAGCCCCACCTTTTTGCTGCCGGTAAAGGCGATTAAGCGCGTCTGCGGGTGCGCGACGACAGCGGCGCCGAAGCCGGGGCCTTCACCGGGGCAGAAGTTGACGACGCCATCCGGCAGGCCCGCTTCTTCAAGCAGCGCGAAGAACTTGGCGGCGACCGTGGGGGCATCCACCGAGGGCTTGAGGATGACAGTGTTGCCGGTGACGATGGCGGCGGCGGTCATGCCGGCCATGATGGCGAATGGAAAATTCCAAGGCGGGATGACCGCGCCCACGCCGAGCGGGATGTAGACGAGCTGGTTGCGCTCGCCGGGGAACTGGATGGGGGTGGTGGAGCCGGCCAGGCGGAGGGCCTCGCGGGCGTAGAACTCGAGGAAGTCGATGCATTCGCCGACGTCGGCATCGGCCTCAGCCCAGTTCTTGCCGACTTCAAAGGTGAGCCATGCGCAGAACTCGTGGTGGCGGGCCTGGATGAGTTTGGAGGCGCGCAGGAGCAGGTCGACGCGGGTCTGCAGCGGGGTGCGGGACCAGGTGGCGAAGGCCTTCTGGGCGGCGGCCATGGCGGGCTCGGCGTGCTCCGGGCCGGCGGCCTGGTGCAGGCCTACGAGTTGCGCGGGGCGGGCCGGGTTGGTGGAGCGGATCTTGCCCGCGGTCTGCTGGCGGTGGCCGCCAATGACCAGCGGATATTCCTGGCCGAGGTCGTTTTCGACCTGGATGAGTGCCTCCTGCATCTGGCGCTTGATGTCGGGATTGGCGAAGTCGAGGAAGGGCTCGTTGAGGAAGGGGGTCAAAGTGTTCATCGCATATGAGTTTAGCGCTTGTGGGTTTGTGGCTGCCATGGGTGGTACCCCCTCCCCCCGGTTATGGGGCTAAAGTCTTCAATCGATTGAGGTTAAGTCCGGACTGGTGTAGACGCGGAAAAGCTCCGGCTGTGGGGCCGGAGCTTTTTTATCTCTAATACAAGTATAGCTGTTGGCCAGGGGTAAGTATGCCAGGTTTATTTCGTTTGTTTTGTTGAAGTTAGGGGGTTTGGGGGCTTGACAGGAATTTGGGTTGGCCTTGGCGAGGCTTGCAGCCTGAGGCGAGGGCTTGTCCCGGGGGCTGAAGCCCAGGGTCGTGGGTTCCGGGAATGTCGAGGCTAAAATCTCGACCTATTTAACGGGCAAGGACGTGGAGTGTTCAGGCAAGAGGCTTGGACTATTCCAAAAGCGAGAATTTGGAGTGGCGCGGTTACGGTTTCGATCTATCCTGGAGGCCGGATTGGCTGAGGATTATGAGATCATCGGACATCCGGGAAGACTGAATTGGGTGCTTGAGATGAAGGTTGCGGCGTTGCTTTTTGTTGCGATGGTGAGTGGTGCCGCGGCCGGCGCGCAGGGGTATGGGCCTGTCGATGACGTAATGGCGACGCTGCCGGAGGCGCCGGAGCCGCAGGTGGCGGGGACGGCGAGCGTGAGCGGCATCGTGCTGGACGTGAAGGGAGCCGTGGTTCCGGGGGCGAAGGTGACGCTGACGGGAACCGGGAAAGAGTTGGCGACGGAGTCCGATGCGGCTGGGTTGTTTCGCTTCAGCGGATTGCCTACAGGCACGGTGCGGGTGGTCGTGACGGCGAAGGGGCTGGAGACGTTTGTTTCAAACGACATAAAACTGACCGCGGGGGAGAAGTTCGAGCTGCCGCGCATCGACCTGCCGGTGGCTCCGCTGAACTCTGACGTGACGGTGACGATTACCGAGGACCAGCTTGCGACCGAGCAGGTGCACGAGCAGGAAAAGCAGCGGCTGCTGGGCATCGTTCCGAACTTTTATACGAGCTACCTGTGGGACGCGGCGCCGATGCGCAGCAAGCAGAAGTACCAGTTGATCTTTCGGTCTGCGATTGACCCGTTCGTGTTTGTGACGACGGGGATTCGGGCGGGGATCTCGCAGGGTCGGAATACGAATCCGGGGTACGGCACGGGCGGTGCGGGGTTTGCGCGGCGCTACGGGGCGGCTTACGGGGATGCGATTACGGGGCGGCTGGTGGGGTCGGCGATTTTGCCTTCACTCTTTCACCAGGATCCGCGCTACTTCTACATGGGGTCGGGGACGGTGACGCACCGGGCAATTTATGCGTTTACGCGTGCGGTGATTACGCGGGGCGATAGCGGCAAAAATGAGCCTAACTATTCAGGCGTACTGGGTGCGGTGGCCGGGGCGGGGCTGCGGAATCTGTATCTGGACCCTGATGACCGGAAGGGGATCGACGTGCTTTATAACGGGCTGATCACGGTCGGGTTCAATGGGGTGGGGAACCTGATCCGGGAGTTTGCGTTTGTGCATATTGTGAAAGGGAAGCCGGGGTACAAGGTGGGTAAGCCGGTGGATGCTACGCCTTAGTTCTGGCTTTTGCTGAAGTGGGCTTCGGCGTTAGTTTGGTGTCGCGTCCGGGGAGATGCAGGTCCTTCGACTGCAAAACGTAGGATGATGCCGTACGTTTTTCCGCTCAGGATGACAATGTTTTTTGGTGGATTGAGGATTTGATCTAGTTGGTGGTCAGGGCGGCTTCTATGGTTTCCGTGTGGGGCGGGAGGCATACGTGGTCGTTGCAGGATTGATAGCGGACCAGGATGTGCAGGGGGTGGGGGCCGGCGGGGAGGTTGCGCGCCAGTTGCAGGTGCAGGGTGAAGGTGGCGGTGGACTCGAAGAGGGTAACGGCCCTGGCGAAGACGGCGTCCTGGGTGGTCCTGGGCTTGGACTGGGTGGCGGAGAGGAACTGGGCGGGGTCGCCTTCGGTGAGGTTGATTTCGGTGGCGATGGGGCCGTCTTCTGGCTCGGTCAAGGCGTAGAGGTGCCAGCCGGGATCGATGGTGGCGTGGAGGGTGAGGTCGAATTTTGCGCCGGGTTTGATGGGGTGGGTGGGGGCGGCGGCGGTGAAGTGGATGGGGGTCGGTGGGGCGGCGTGGGCCGCGGGGAGGGCCAGGAAGGGTAGGGCAAGGAAGAACCTTAGGTGACGGCGGGGTCTGGGTTTGTGGTCCCACTCATCGCAAACGGCGCGATAAATGGGGCACCCAGCATTGTTCGGAGGAGTCATCATTTGGTGCCTGCCTGGGGGGTGCCTGGGGTGAGGGGGAGGAAGGTGGACTGGAGGACGCGGTGGGTGTCGGCGTCCTGAACCCAGGCGGCGATGGCCAGGTGGGCGGGATTCGCAATAACGGGCTTGGCGAGGAATTCGAGCGGGCCGAATCGGTCGTTCGTTTTCTCGTAGCTTTCCAGGTAGGCGCGGGAGGCCTCGGCGATGGCGGTGGGGTCAAAGCTGGTGTCTACCGTGATGGCCTTGCCGGGCTCCAGCGGGAAGCCGGTTTCCGATGGCCTGGCCAGCGCGCGGACGACCATGCGGTGGAAGCGGACGCCGTTTTCGCCGGAGTAGCGCACGTCGTCTTCTACCAGAGCGAGGTTGAGAATGTAGTGCGGCGTGGCTACTACGGCGGCTGGTTTGGCGACTGAAACAGGGGCCGGCTTCCTGGCAGAGGGGTCCGGCAGGGGCGTGGGAAAGGTGGGCTGGGTGAGCGCGGCGAGATCGCCAAGGGTGACTACGGCGTGGGCGCTGATGCTGCCGGCGGTGTCGCTGGTCGTGAGCTGGAGCTGCACCTTGCTGGGCTTGGCGGCCTGCTCGTCGACTACCTTGACGAGCTTGCCGTAGAGCTCGCCGGCGTCTTCCCGGCTGCCACCAAAGGCACCCAGTTTGCTGCCATCGAGCACGTAGCTGGGGGTGCTGCTGACCTTGGCCCAGGCAGCGCGGGCGACCGTGTCGGGGCTGGTAAGCGGGTCGGCTTTGGGGATGTGGAGGTCATAGGCCAGGGCGATCAATTCCGTGCGCGGGTGGCTGTCCAGCAGGGCTTCCACGGCGAGATCGCCGCCGACGCAGGGTGGGCAGCCGGAGCCGGTGTAGAGCTCCAGCAGCGCGGTGTGGCCGGCGGGCGCGGGCGTGTGGGCGGCGGGCTTGAAGGACTCCGCATAAAGCTGGTGGTAGGTGGTATCGAGCGCGGATTGGAGGTCGCCGGAAGGGTTGGCCTGCGCGTAGAGCTCGGCGAGGTGGGCGCGATCGGACTTGGTCAGGGCGCCGGAGACCTGGGCGCGCTCGTAGTCGGTGAGGGCTTCCGCGTTGCGGTGCTGGTCGTAGGCGATCTGGCCGCGCAGGGCGTTGACGTCCGTGTTGAGCGGGGCCAGGGCGTACGCCTGATCAAGCTGCGTGGTGGCGAGCGGGAGGTTGCCCTGCCGGTAGGCGACAAAGGCGGTCGCAGCAAGGGCCCCGGCGCGCGTGTTGGCGTAGTAGTGCTGCGCGGCGGCAGGCCTGGGGGCGGGCTCGCCCTTGAAGTAGCCGTAGTAGATTTTGGTGAGCTTGGGTTCGGTGTAGTGCTTGAGCGCGTCGTTGGCATACTTGCTCGCCAGGTTCAGGTCCGCTCCGGCGGGCTCGACCGATGCAAGTTTTTTGGCTAGGTAGGTTTCCTCGCCCCACTTGGCTTGCCGATGATTGCCCTTGAGCTGGCGCCTGGCTTCAGCGTCGATTTCAGCCGAGCGCTGTGGAAAGTGGTCCAGCAGCGTGGTGAAGATCAGGTTGGTCGCGGAATCTTTGCGGGTGGATTTGGGGAAGTCCAACACGAATTGACGCAGGGCGGCGAGCTTTTGGTCTGGATCGGCGAGCACGCGGGCGGCGTTGAAAGCCTTCTGGTCCGGCGGGGTCTGAGCCTTGGGCGCGGGGAGTTGGGGCGGGCTCTGGGCGGCAAGCGACGTGCAGAGGAGCAGGGGAAGAAGGGCGCGCTTCGTCATGGTTGGAGGATAGACGAAGTGCGCCCTGCACGGGGGCCAGCTTACTGCTCTTTGTAGTTGCGGATCAGGCCACCATCGACGAAGTAGGTGCTGCCGGTGACGTAGGCGCCCTCGTCCGAGGCGAGGAAGGCAACTACGCCGGAGACGTCGTCTGTGGTGCCCATGCGGCCGAGTGGGATGTTGTTGAGCAGGGCTTTGAGCTGGGTGGGATTGTTGAGCAGCGACGTGTTGATGGGCGTGCTGATGGCGCCTGGGGCCACGTTGTTGACCGTGATGCCGAGCGGCCCGAGCTCCATGGCGAGATCGCGCATGAGCATGCGGATACCGCCCTTTGCAGCGCAATAGCTGGCGAAATTCGGGAAGACCATGTCCTCATGGACGCTTGAAATGTTGATGACGCGGCCCGGCTTTTTGAGCTCGGCGAGCTTTTGGCAGAAGCGCTGCGTGAGGAAGAAGGCGGCCTTGAGGTTGGTATCGAGGACGAGGTCGTAGTCGGCTTCGGTCGCTTCAAGGAAGGGCGCGTGTCGCTCTACGCCGGCGTTGTTGATGAGGATGTCGCAGCCGCCGAGCTGCGAGTAGGCCTGCTCGACCATGTTCTGGACCTGGTCGGGCTTGGTGACATCGCACTGGACGAGGATGGATTTGCCGCCGCCGTCGTTGGCGTTTTTCGCCATCAGGGCCCGGGTGGCCTGGGCGCCTTCAATGTGGGTCATGTAGTCGATAACAACGGCGCAACCTTCTGAGGCGAGGCGGACGGCGATGCCCTGGCCGATGCCGGACGAGGCTCCGGTGACGATGGCGACTTTTCCTGCGAAACGAGACATGAGGGGCTCCTGGTTGGTGTGATGCGAATTTTGGGGACGGCTAGAAAAATTTCTGGCGCTGCAGACAGGAAATGCAGGTCCTTCGACTGCGCTGCGCTTCGCTCAGGATGACAAATTTGTGGAGAGTATTTGCAGACGGCGTCGGCGGAAGAACTGCGTGAGCATGGTGCTGCATTCTTCGGTGAGGATGGGGCGGAGAAACTCCACGCGGTGGTTGAGGGCGGGGTGGTTCAGGACCGTCAGGGCACTGCCGCAGGCGCCGGCTTTGGGGTCCGGGGCGGCGTAAAGCAGGCGGCGAATGCGCGCGTGGAGGATGGCGCCGGCGCACATCGCGCAGGGCTCGAGCGTGGTGTAGAGGTCACAGTTTTCCAGGCGATAGTTGCCGAGGACCTGGCCGGCTGCGCGCAGGGCGATGATTTCGGCGTGGGCGGTGGGGTCGTGGTCGCCGATGACGCGGTTGCGGCCGCGTGCGATGATTGCGCCTTCGAAGACAATGACGGCGCCGACCGGGACCTCGCCGGATTGCTCGGCGAGCTCGGCTTCGGCGATGGCTTCGCGGAGGTAGCCTTCTTCAGGGCTCACAGGCCTGCCGTTTCAATCCAGTTGCGGAAGGTCTGGATGATGGGGCCGAGCATGAGCGGGCCGCCTGCGGCCTGGAAGGTGCCGGCGACGAGCGAGCAGGTCATCCAGTCGCGGTCGCTGGCCTGGATTTGCTTGAGCACAGCGTTGGGGAGGCCGTCGTACGGGGTCTCGCGCAGGTCGATGCGGACGCTCCAGCCGGGCTTATCGAGCGTGCCGATGTGGACCCCGCAGGTGTGCTCCCAGGTGCCGTTGCACTGGTCGAGATACCACTGCTCGAGCCAGAGAAAGTTATTCATTGGCCAGGATTTCACCGCGCGTGCGGGGCTTGGATTCGGGGCCGAAGAAGCGCTCAATTTCCTTGGCGAGGGCGAGGAGTCTGGGGAGGCGCGTGGCTGCGTCGGACTCCGGGAAGGCCTGCTGCCAGATCTGCTCGAGATGCGGGAGGATGTTGCGCGTGACGAGCTCGGCCGTGGGCAGGTGCTGAATTGCGGCGAGCAGCGACTGCTCTTCGGGGTCGTACTCGTCCTGCGGGGCACCCTCGGCGAGGAGGCCTTCGGGGTCGGCGGTGCGCACAAGCTCCTGGATGGAGGGGAGGTCGGGCGGCGGGGGCCAGGGGCGGGAGGCAGGCATAGTGCGATTGTAATTTGATCGCGGAGGCCACGAACGGCGTCATAGAGCAGATGGAAATGCTGGTGGAGATCGCGGGTGTCGCGGAGGCGAAGGCCGAGGGCAAATTGTGGCGGCCGCGGCGGGTTCTGATCACGCCGGATGCGTATGCGCTGGAGCACGGACGGCTGATGCTGGCGCGGGCGGAGGCTCTTGGGGCGGAGGTGGTGAAGCTGAAGTCGAATCAGATCCGCGGGCTTAGCGATGCCGATGAGCGCAAGGCCTATGCGCTGGCGAAGACTACGTTTGCGATCGTAGTTTCGCCGCCCGGGCAGAGGAAGCTGCAGCCTATTCCGCCGAGCGCTGACTGGCAGTTTCACGTCGCGCAGGGATGTCCGGCGCACTGTCAGTACTGCTATCTGGCGGGGTCACTCAGCGGTCCGCCGGTGACTCGCGCGTATGCGAACCTGCCCGAGATCCTGGAGGGGATTCGGGCTTATGCGGGGCAGGGGACGATCACTTCCAAGAGCCGCGAACGCGCCCACGAAGGGACTACGTTTGAGGCGAGCTGCTATACCGATCCGCTCGGGATTGAGCATCTGACTGGCGCGTTAGAGGAGGCGGTGCGGTTCTTTGGGAGCTGGGAGGCGCCCGTGCAGCTTCGGTTTACGACGAAGTTCGATGGGGTGGCGCCGTTGCTGGCGCTCGAGCATCATGGCCGGACGCGGGTTCGGTTTTCGCTCAATGCAGCCTCAGTTTCGCGCGATTTTGAGGGTGGGACGGCCTCTGTCACGCAGCGTCTGAAGGCGCTCAGAGCGATGGCGCTGGCAGGGTATCCGGTGGGGTTGACCGTTGCGCCGATCATGCCGGTGGAGGGCTGGCGGGACGAGTATCTGGCGCTGTTTCAGGCCGTAGCGGAGGCGCTTTCGGGCATCGATGGGGTCGATCTGACGGTGGAGTTAATCACGCACCGGTTCACGCCGGGCTCAAAAGATGTGCTGCTGAGTTGGTACCCGAAGACGACGCTCGACCTGGCGGAAGCGAGCCGGACGGAGAAGCGGAACAAGTTTGGAGGGTTCAAGTACGTATATCCGAAGGACTCGATGGGGGAGATGAAGGGGTGGTTTTATGAGTGTGTGGCGGCGGTGCTGCCGGCTGCGAGGGTGCTGTACTGGACTTAGCGCTAGAGAGTAGCTGCAAAATCGCGAAAGTTGATCGTCGATATGCCTACGTTTGAAAAATAGCCGGAAAGCCGAAAGTCGTCAGTAAGCACTAAGGTATCGGCAGCAATACTTTGCACCGATGCATCTGCAATCCCAAATGGATTGAAACAGGATTCTGAGCAGAGTTCGCTGGCTGGCGTATAAACTTCCAAGTATTGCGCGACTTGGGAAGCGAAGAAGCTGTACCAGGGTTGCTTGATGTTGCCAGGAAGCGAGTTTGCCAAGTTGCTGACTTCAGTGAGAATGTGAGGAGTCGTAACGAGCGTCGAGAACTCTCGCAGCAGTACCACCAAGAGATCAAACTCAGCCAGGCTAAATCCCTCAGTTCGCTTGAACAGCTCTACTCTTTCTCGTTGGAAAGAACCTATTAGATATAGGAGCAGCAGGTTGGCGTCTAGTAAAACCCGCTTGCCTCGGTAACGTGTCAAGAGCAGTTCTGCTGGGTTCATGCCGCAGCGTTTTTGATACTAAGCAGTTCGCCGGTTTGGGAGTCTATCTGTACCGCTTTTGAGATGCGTGTGGCACGCAAAATCTTTCCCCAAGACGACTCGGCTGGCAAGTTTGGCATAGCACTGAAGGTGAAGGACCATTTGGTACTGTGAGGAGGAACGTCAAGCTCCTCTAGGTGAACTTCGGCTCCTACGAGTTCTGGACGCAGCTCGGTTAGATACATTTTCGATTTTTCTACCGCCTCAGGAACAGTCATAGTCACTCCTATACACAGTATGCATCAGCTACGCCGGCTCCTGCTGGCTTAGGCAGTGCAGCGTGCCGAGTCCCCAGACGAGGTCTACGGCGTGGATGCCAGCGATTTCACGGTCGGGGAAGCAGTCGGCGACGATGTTAAGGGCGCGGCGGTCGTTGGGGTCATTGAAGGTGGGGACCAGGACCAGGCCGTTGGCGATGTAGAAGTTGGCGTAGCTGGCGGGGAGGCGCTGGCCTTCGAAGTAGACGGGCGCGGGCATGGGCAGGGTGAGGATCTTGAAGGGCTCGCCGGCGAGGTTGCGGGCCTGGTGGAGGCGGTCGAGATTCTCAGCGAGTGGCAGGTGATTTTCGTCGTGGAGGTTGGGTTCGACGCAGGTGAGGATGGTGTTGGGGGCGACGAAGCGGGCGATGTCGTCGACGTGGCCGTGTGTGTCGTCACCCGCGCAGCCGCGGTTGAGCCAGATGGTTTGCTCAATGCCGAGGTGCTCGCGGAAGGACTGCTCCAGCTGCTCGCGGGAGATGCCGGGATTGCGTTGCTGGACCTCGCTGAGGAGGCATTCCTCTGTGGTGAGCAGGAGGCCGGCGCCGTTGACGTCGATTGACCCGCCTTCAAGGACGAGGCGGTGTTCGGCGACCATCGGTCTGCGCTCCGGCATGTTGTAGAGCGCGGCGACGTGCTGCGGGATCTGGTCGTCGCGATGCCAGTTTTCGTACTTGGCCCAGGCGTTGAAGTGCCAGTTGGTGATGCTCGTATCGCCCGCGGCTGACTTGGTGAAGATGGGGCCGGAATCGCGCAGCCATACGCGGTCCGTGGGCCAGAGGTGGAAGTGCACGCGGGCGAGATTGGCGCCATTGCGCTTGAGGATGCGGCACGCGCGAGCCTCGGCTGGGGCGTCGTTGACGAGGATGTGGACGTCTTCCACGCGCGAAAGATGGCGCACGATTTCCGCGTAGACCCAGGGGATGGGCTGAAATTTTCCGGGCCAATCCTCCGGGTTGTGGGGCCAGGCGATCCAGGTGGCGGCGTGGGGTTCCCACTCGGCGGGCATGCGGTTTTGCGGCGGCGACGGCATAGGCTATTTTCTCGCACTTTCGCTTGAGATGGCTTGTTCCGAGGCTATTAGGTCGCAGGCGCACGCTTCGGTAAGTGTCACAATGGGGCATCTTTGGGGCTCATTGTTGCGAGACCATCGACTGATGAAAGCTCTGATTGGACGACGGCTCGGGCTGTTGCTGGTGATCTGCTCGCTCCTGGCGTGCATACCCCTTGCTTCCGTCTTTGCCGGTGCTGACAGCTACGCCGCGGGCGCCGCGGGGCTCGATCCCCAGCAGCAGCAGGGACGCGACACCTGGTACTTCTGGACCGGCGGCGACTCCGACTCGGCCGGCAATGTCGTCGGCGATCAATCGCTGTGGCGTACGCTTGCCATTCAGTCGCGTGGGACCGTGGACCTGCTGCAGGCGGTCGACTCGCGTATGCGCAATGAGCGCTTCAAGCGCTTCGGCGTGATCAATGACCCGGACTGCACGCCCGCAACCGAGCCCGATCGCTACGGGCTGTGGCTCGATACCTGCTCCGGCGACCGCCCCGCAGGTCCCGTCGGTGATTCGGCCGGGATCGTGGGGCTGCGGCGCTTTGCGAACCCAAAATTCAATCCCGCCGCCTGGAGCCTCGAGCAATACCTGGCCGACCCGGCCAAAGTCGAGCCGCCCTACCTGATCGGCGTCGCATGCGCGTTCTGCCACGTCGGCCCCAGCCCGCTGCATCCGCCGGCTGATCCAGAGCACCCGGCGTGGCGCAATTTAAACGCCGCCATCGGCAACCAATTTTTCCGCGAGCAACTCTTCAACACCGCCAAGTTCGACCCCGCAAGGAGCCTGCAGCCGAGCGACTTCCGCTGGCAGGTCGCCCACGCCGAGCCGGCCGGCACCTCTGACACCTCGCAGGTCGCTACCGACCACATCGACAACCCCGGCGCGATCAACAACATCGCCTATCTGAACTACCGCCCGAAGCACCCTGAAGTTACCGCCGATGGCGTCACCCGGCACGTCTTCCACGTCCTGAAAGATGGCGCAGACTCCGTCGGCTCGGCCTGCCTGGATGACCCCACCGAGCGTCCCGGCATCAACGATACGGCCTGCGCCGCGCTCCGCGGCTACATCAACATCGGCCTGTGCGCGCCGGTCTGGACCACGCTGCAAGACCCCGTTTACGGCCTGAAGCGCGCGCAGGAGCCCTTCAACATCGCTCGCGCGCGCCAAGCCAGTCCCGCGTGCGACGAGTCCTGGACCGCCACCCAATCTCGTCTGGAAGGGTTGGAGGCCTTCCTCCGCACCATGCAACCGCTGCACCTTGCAGATGCTGAAGGAGGCGCCGGATACCTTTCGCGCGACCCCGTCGTCCTGGCCCAGGGCAAGCAGGTTTTTGCCGATACCTGCGCGCGTTGCCACTCCAGCAAGCAGCCCCCGGCTGGGGCGTCCGCCACGGATTGGTTCCGCCAGGCCGTGCAGCGCGACGACTTCCTCGACGCCAATTACCTGTCCGACGACGTAAAATATCCCGCCTCAGAGATCGGCACCAACTCCCAGCGAGCGCTCGCCACGAACGCCCGGCGCGGCCAGATCTGGCAGGCATTCTCGTCTGAGACTTACAAGCAGGCGGCGCCCGTCCGCATCTCCGGACTGCGCGATCCGCTGCACCCCAGCCTGCCCTGGCCGGGAATCACGGCTACGGGCGGAGCCGGGTACTATCGCACGCCGACGCTCGCGAATATCTGGGCGACAGCGCCTTTTCTGCATAACAACTCGGTTGGGGTTTACAACGCGGACCCCTCGGTCGCAGGCCGGCTCGCCGCTTACAAAAGCGCGATGGAGCAGTTGCTCTGGCCCAGCCGGCGTGCGGGCAACAGATCGATCCATCGCACGACGCAGGCCAGCCGGCTGGACGTCCCTGAGGCCGGCACTCTCTGCATCCCCGCCAACACGCCGATCGACCTGATCACGAACCTGCACCGCAAGCCCGGCAAGCAGCCGCATCCGGGGCCTCTTGCTGCCAGGATTCTCTGCGGCGTCACCAGTGCCCACCTGCTAAACCCGCTCTTTTTGCTACAGGATAATGCGCCCGACTTCGTCGAAGACCGGGGGCACACCTATGGCGCTCAACTTACTGACTTACAGAAGCTGGCACTTATCGAATATATGAAGTACTTCTAGCATTACTTATTCGGGTTAGTGCTGGGTGGCTTGCCGGGGTTGAACTTCGTTGCAAGCTCCGGGGTGGAGAGTACGTCAGCGGGTGGCGGGTCAACCGCCTTGGCAGTTTCAACCGCGAAGACGTAACTCGGGCCGAACATATTGCTGGTGAAAAATACCATTGACTTATCCGGACTAAAGCGGACGTTGGGCTCCAGCTTGTAGTTATGCTGCGCCATATTGACCAGATGCTCCGGGTGGAATATCCCAGGCTGGAAGTAGGTGGGGTCGTTGAGCGCGCCGTCCGTGCGGATAAGCTGCGGGTGGAAGAGCTCGATCCAATCGCCGTCGGGGGCCTTGGCGACCTGGCCGGGATCGCCTCCGTCGCCGGTGAAGACGTCGAGATCGCGGGTCAGGTTGAAGTGAATCGACCAGTCGTTGCGGTCCATGTGGTACGCCGTGCGCTGGCCTGTCTGCAGGTTGTAGCCGGCCAGGTAAAAGTCCTGACCCTTGATGGGCTGCCAGTCGTACCAGATGGTTTCGCCATCGAGCCCCCAGAACTCATGACCGGCAATTTCCATCGCGATGCGGCGCTTGTGGATCAGCGTGTTGTGGGTGCCGTCGGTGCGGATCATCCAGATGCGGTCGACCTTTTGCCACGGGCCTTCATGGCAATACATCAGCAGCGAAGGGTCCTTCGGGGAGAAGAGAAGGTGGCCGATCCAGTCGGTAGAGTGGAGCAGCACGCGAACGCCGCCAGGGCCGGTACGGACAGCCCGGCCCGCACTCGTTCTGCGCACCACGGGCTTGGCGCCGGTGAGTGAAATCGTAAACAGGATGACCGGCTGCCGGGAAGCGAGCCGGCGCTCCATCATTTCGCCCTTGTTGTCTGGCTGGACCAGGTTGCCGGCCTGCGTGGCGGATGGCTTGCTGGTCGCGGCTTGTGCGGCCGGCGTGCCGTAGTCAGGCGCGATGGCGGGGCCGTCGTTCATGCTGCCGGCGGCCAGCGTTTCATCCGCGTTGATGGTGCTGACTCCTCCGGAGTTGGGCGGCAGCGTCGCCAGCCTGGTGATCGCGTTGGTATAGACGTCCGCCTTGTAGATGGAGGTCAGCTTCGTGGCCGGATCGGTCAGCGTGTAGAAGATGCTGTTGGTCTTGTTGCCGGCGACGATGGCGCGAACGCCTCCGCGGTAACGTGCCGTGGGGTCGGCTGGGTCAGCCGCAGGGCGGGGCGGATTGGGCACGATCAGGCGCGTCTTCATCGTCGCCAGATCAAGGCCGTGGATGCCGTCCGGCGCCGAGTAGATCATTGTCTTGTGGTCCGGCGTATAGGCGTTGTTGTTGAAGTAGAAGCCGGAGGAGCCGGGCTCATCCGTGACGCGGATCACGCGGTGGCCCGTGTCTCGGTCAACCCACGTCTTTGGGGGCGCGCTTTGCGCAGTGGCAGCGGCGGGAAGCGCTAGGAGCAGCAGAAGCTTGGCGACGGCGTGGGGCATGGGAGCGGGACCTCGGTGGATCAGAAAACGAGCAGGGCGCGGATTGCCTCCCCGCCGGAATGATACGGGGACGAGCGGCTTTTGGAAATAGTTTCTGTGGGGGAAATCCTGCTGGTTCAGCCGGCGTGCAGATTTGCTGCCAGGCTCGCCGTCAGCGCCCACGTCACGATCATCCCGAAGACGATATAAGCCGCACCGATAAAGCGCCAGTGCCACCGTGAAAGGCGTGCAATGGTGGGCTCCACTTTTGCAAAGCGGCGCGCCCCCAGGAAGAAGCGGTAGACGGGAAGCGCACGCGCCGGCAGCACCATCTGCAGGATGCCGAAAAGCACGTAGCCAACCGCGCACAGGAAGCAGAACAGGTACACGAGCTGGGTGGAAAGCGGCATCGCTTACTGGCTGCCGCGATAGAACGTGTAGGTGGAGGTGTAGGGGACGCGCTCGACTTTGGCGGCGTGTGCGGCATCGCACCCGGCGGCCGGGGCAGCACCGCCGTGCGGAGCGGACCGGCGGACGAAGCTGACTTGCGACAGGAAGCCTATTGGTGAGCCGGCCGGGTGCGCCGTCTGCAGCAGCAGCACGGGGATGGTGCCGGGATCAGCCGGGGTCTTCATGATGACGGTGCCGGTAACGGTGCTGCCGTCTCGCCAGACCCAGGTGGGCCCTTTGAAATGCTTGGCGATTGGCTTATGCGTGGCGGAGTCGGTCAGTTCGGCTTCGGGCGCGTCGTAGACCCATTGCCACTGCGGCGCCGGGCCGGCAACCTTGCGGCAGGTGTAGATCTGCACGCCGGCCCCGCTGGTGGTCGCGACGAGCGTGACGCCGACAGGGACGGTGGGATCGGGTAGCTGGATCGGCGGCAGGAACATAGGGCGAGTTTAGCCTAAGTAGCGTTCGGTGATATCGGAGTAGGCATCGATGCGGCGATCGCGCAGAAAAGGCCAGTTGCGGCGCGTGTCTTCGAGCAGCTTCGGGTCGATTTCTGCGATAAGGATTTCTTCCTTGTCGTGCGAGGCCTGCGCAATCACGCGGCCAAACGGATCAGCAATAAATGACCCGCCCCAGAACTCCAGGCCGGCGCCTTCCGGGCCCTTCATCAGGGTGCCCTCGTGCTGCACGTCGCCATGCTCATGGCCCACGCGGTTGACTGCGCCGACGAAGACGCCGTTCGAGATCGCATGCGCGCGCTGCATGGTCTGCCAGGCGCTGTACTGCGCCTCGCCGTACTCTTCTTTTTCGCTGGGGTGCCAGCCGATGGCGGTCGGGAAGAAGATCGTTTCCGCCCCGTGCAGCGCGGTCAGACGAGCGGCCTCCGGGTACCACTGATCCCAGCAAATCAGCGTCCCGATTGGGCCCGCGGACGTATGCTGCGCGCTGAAGCCGAGATCGCCCGGGGTGAAGTAAAACTTCTCGTAATAGAGCGGATCATCCGGAATATGCATCTTCCGGTAGATGGTTTTGAGGTGGTCTTTCGCCGCCGACGCGTGGTCCAGGATCGCGGCGGTATTGTGATACAGGCCGGCAGCGCGACGCTCAAAGAGGGAAGCGACAAGGACGATCTTTTCCTCTTCCACGACCTTGCCAAGCAGCTCAGTGGAAGGGCCAGGGATGGCTTCCGCAGTGTCGAACAGCGCGTGCTCTTCCCGCTGGCAAAAGTACTGCGCGCGGAACAACTCCGGCAGGCAAACGATGTTCGCACCGGCACGGGCCGCCTGGCGCGCAAGCTCCGCGGCCTTGTGGAGGTTTTCCGTGGTGTCGATCCCGCAGGACATCTGGATAAGGGCGATTTTTTTGTGTTTGATCATGATGATTGCTCTAGCCGCGGATGTGGGGCAGACCTGTTAATTTTGCGTACTTGAGGACAGCCTTGTCGGCGCTTACGAGGGTGAGTCTTTCGACGAGCGCTGATGCAACGATATGTCGGTCCGACGGGTCCTTGTGCATGGGTGCGGGTAAGTTGACGGAAGTGACCGCAATTTCGCGGGAAAAAGGAAGCATTGTGATGCCAGGCAACGAGAGTGCCGACTTGGTCCAACGGTCCACGCCATCCACGAGAATGAGCCTTCCATCACGTACAAGCATCGCGGTTTCCCAGATTGAAATCACAGAAACAAAGACGCGGTCTGATCTTTCTGCGCGTTCGATAGCTTCTCTTGCCTTCGGGCGAAGCAACTCAGGAAACAGGTGCATGCGAATCCAGATATGCGTATCGAGTAACAAGGATTCGTCACTCTGCATCAACAGTCCACTCGTCCATATAAGGCGTGACTATATCGCCCAGGATGCGGCCTGTGCCCCGCATCGATCCGAGTAACGAGGGTTTCGATGCTTCGGGAAATGGGATGATCTGCGCGATTGGCTTTCCACGACGATGGATGGTGATCGGGCTGTGCTTTGATTCCACTCCTTTCAGCAAAGAGGAAAGGTGCGCCTTTGCCTCTGCAACTGATACGGACTTGTGGGGCGCAAAGGCTTCCGGCGCCGGTTTTGGTGCAGTTGCCATATAGTCACCTCGTCTTGACTAGTTTACAGATCAGGCGACTCTTCTGCCCTGGAATTCTGTCGGTCGCGAGAGCCGACCGTGTTTTTCTGGTAACTTTGTCAGAGAGGGACCCACGCTGCTTCCTCGCCTTCCTCCCAACTTTTGTTGCACCTTGCTGTTGTTCGGACCCGCTGTCTCTAACGGCTGTATCCCACCCTTGAAGGAGCACTATGTCGAGCGAATATCGTGATTTTCTTGAGCTTTCCTACTCTGAACTGGAAGAACTGAACCTGGCAGCGAAGAAGCAGCGCAAGGACCGCGTTCCCGCCGAGCAGATTGAAGCCGAGCGCGTAAAGTACCTGACGGAAGAGAAGCGCATCAAGGCCGTGATGGTGGTGTTTTCGGATCTCGAAGGCCGCCTGCACATGCTCGATTACGACAAGAAATTCCTGGTCAAGAGCTACGACAATCTCACGTTCGATGGCTCGTCCATCCGCGGCTTCACCGCTCAGCGTGAAAGCGACCTGCGCCTGGCGCTGGACTGGAGCGCCTTTTACTGGGTTCCGGCAGACGTATTTGGTTCCGGCAAGGTGCTCGTCTTCGGTGAAGTCATCGACAAGAACGGCTCCCATTACGCGGGTGATCTGCGCGGCGTGCTTAAGGCTTACGCGAACGAGCAGTACGCCAAGAACGGCTACAACCTGAACGCCGCGAACGAAATCGAAGGCTTCCTGTTCGGAGGCATCGACGCCGAAAAGGCCTTCCTCGAGACCGGCGAATTCGAGTACACCAACACCGGTGGCTACTACCATTCGCTGCCCGGCGACCCGCTGCGTGAGTTCATTGACACCACCGCGGAAGTGCAGCGCGCCATGGGCTTCGAGAACGAAAAGGACCACCCGGAAGTTGCGCCTTCGCAGTTTGAAATCAACTACACCTACGGCGATGTCGTCACCGCCGCAGACCAGATTCAGCTCTACAAGTTGATCTGTCGCCAGGTCGCCACGCAGATGGGCATGACCGCAACGTTCCTGCCCAAGCCCGTCACCGGCGTAAACGGCAGCGGCATGCACACCAACATGTCCATCACGAAGGAAGGCAAGAACCTGATGTGGGATCCGGCGGGCGAGGAGAAAACCTCAAAGCTGGGCTGGGATTTTGTGGACCGCATCCTGTCCGTCGGCGACGATCTTTGCGTGCTGCTCAACGCGAGCGTGAACGCTTACCGGCGCCTGGACCCGCACTTTGAAGCCCCCAACCAGATCAAGGCTTCGGCCACCGATCGTGGCTCCATGGTTCGTATCCCGATCGGCAATGAAAAGTCCGCGCGCATTGAAGTGCGTTCTGTCGGGCCGGATGCCAACCCCTACATGGTGCTTTACTCGCTCTTCAAGACCGGCATCGACGGTGAGATCGCGAAGATCGAAAACCTGCGCCAGGCCGAGCGTTATCTGCCGGACAACATCTACACCGCGCTTGAGGATTTCCGTGCCGGCGCGTGGTCGACAACCATCTTGGGTGCCGATGTAAAGGAGCGCTATGCAGCGTTGAAGCAGGCCTCGGCAGACCGTTGCCCGCGCCTGCTTGGCACGATCGTCAAGGGAGCCGAGGTCCAGTTCCACCATGACGTCTACAACCAGTTGCTTTGGGGGCAGTTCTAAAGAACCGAGCTCCGAAAGGGCGGGACAGGAGCGGACTTCGCTCTTGTCTCGCCTTTTTCTTTTTTGAAAGCGTCATACAGGTATGGCTTCTTTTGCTTTGCTGCTTCCGGATTTCATCGCGTCGCTCTCCGGCGATACCCGCCATGCGCTGCTCTACGAGTTTTTCAAGGTAGGCTCGCTGGCGATTACGCCTGTCTTCCTGTTCAAATTTGTCCTGTTCCTGGTCATACTCTTTTCGATTTCGAATCTGGTCCAGAAGCTGCTGCTCACCCGCGTGCTCAAGCACCTGCACGTAGCCGAGTCGCTCAAGTTTGCGCTCGGCCGCTTTGCAACATATCTACTCGTCGTCGGCGGCCTGTTTATCGGGCTGCAGTCGCTGGGCGTCAACCTGAGTTCGCTGGTGGTGTTCGGCGGCGCGGTGGGTGTGGGCGTCGGGCTGGGTTTGCAGAATGTGGTGTCGAATTTTGTTGCCGGCCTGATCCTTCTGATTGAGCAGCCGATCCGGCTAGGCGACCGCGTGGAGATGAAGTCGGCGCTGGGCGATGTCGTCAAGATTGCCGCGCGTTCCACCTGGATCCGGACGAACGACAACGTTGTGATTATCGTGCCAAACAACGACTTCATTAACAATGCCGTGACCAACTGGACCGCCAACGATCCGAATGTTCGCATCCACGTTCCGGTCGGGGTCGGGTATGAGTCTGATCCGGAGCAGGTGCGCGACCTGCTGCTGGCCGAGGCAGCAAAGCATCCCGACGTGCTGAAGGAACCAAAACCGGTCGTCCTGCTGATGGAATACGGCGATAACTCGATCGATTTCGAGCTGTTGGTGACCACTGGGACCAAGACGCATGTGCCCGGCCTGCTGCGCTCTGATCTGCTCTTTGCGATCCTCAAAAGCTTTCGCAGGGTCGGCATTGAGCTGCCGTTTCCGCAGCGCGATCTGCACCTGCGGTCCAGCGATATTGCGCTGTTCCCGCCCGCCCAGCCCTCCGACGCCAAGCCTCTCCAGGGCTCCTAGTTTCCGCCCGGATCACTGCTGCCATGGTGTGCGCGGTACTCTTCCTGCGAGATCGCTTTCACGCCGCCAGACGACCGAATGTAGACATCCGGCTCGACGACCGTGGTCACATCGCAGGTCGCGCTTTGCGAGCCGTTTACGTCGATCGGCCGCAGCAAAAGCAGCATCTGCGTGCCCGGCGTTACCCAGCGTCCCAGCAGGTAGCGGCCTTCCGGTGTGGGCTGAATTTCGACTGGGCAATTGAGTGAGAAATCCACCGCCCGCAGACCATCCGGAGTACGCAGATTGCCCTGGCCCAGGCCCGTGTGCAGACCGGAAACAGTGGCGTTCCAGTGGAGATGGAGCAGCGAAAAGTTGAGCGGGTAGTGGCCTGGATCGGTATCGCGCGGGGCCAGACTTTCATTGCGTTCAGCACGTGCCAGGTCCAGCGCGGCATATTCCTGCAGCGAAATCGTGCGAACTTTGCCTTTGACAAGTTGGTAGGCGTAGTCCTTCTGCGCGATCTTGAGCTCACATGTATGCGTTCCGCTATCGGTGCCCAGTACGCCCATCAGGATGTCCAGCGACAGGCCTTCGTGCTTCCAGCGCGCCGGGTAGTACTCGTCTTCCTCGGAGTCGCGAAACTTGTAAAGGCAATCGTAGGAGAACTCGATGCCGGCCATGGTGCTGTCGCCGATGAGGTTGGCTTTTCCGGTGCCGTAATACGCGCCGAAGCGATGGTCGGTGTGCACGCGGCGGCTAAAAATATGCACGTGCAGTGGGTATTGCGAGGGGTCTCGAGGAGCCGCGGAGGCCGGGCCCAACAAGCAGAAGGCAAAGAGCGCAAAGATCACGGCGAAGCGGGCTGGGAAGCGCATGGCGGGAACTCCGTCGGACAGCGGATAGCCTAATCATAGAGCGGGAAAGTGCTGTTCGCAATCGCATAAATCTGCCTTTCAGCACGCTTTTTGTAGCTGAAACACGGGCGTCACAAGCCGAAATGCTGGAGCCATCATCGCAATTTATGCGATGATGGCGCTGACTCTATGGATTTTTGCTTGCCAAATAAGTTGTTGACCGGGCGTCTGGCTTGAGCGGCCCGGCCGGCACAGCCACGCGCAGCACGCGGCCCTACTTCCCGGAACTGGATGGCGTGCGGGCCATTGCCACTTTGCTGGTGATGTCGTTCCACTGGTCGCAGCAATGGTGGGTCAACAATTTCATGCTGCTGGGGCAGACCGGGGTGGACCTGTTTTTCGTCCTTTCCGGCTTTCTGATCACCACGATTCTGCTGCAGGCCGAGCAAAAAAACTGGCACGAGGTCCGCAATTTTTACGTGCGTCGAACGCTGCGCATCTTCCCGCTTTATTACGGCTTCCTGATCCTGTTAATCGTGTTTGGCGTGGCTGTTTCAAAGTGGTTCTGGTTCTATGGGCAGAACATTGCGTTGGGCCTGAACCTGCCGTTTCATGGCCCTTCGTATTTCTGGTCGCTCGCCTCAGAGGAGCAGTTTTACCTGGTGTGGCCATTTCTGGTTCTGTTCTTTCCGCGGCGTTGGCTGCAGGGGGCCATGTGGACCATTCTGCTTTTATCGATAGTGATGCGGCTGGCTTTTCTGCATACCCCGTATGAAAATCTGGCCGCTATCCTGGGCCGGCCGGACGGGCTGATCGCCGGCGGGCTCTTGGCCTATTACTACGCCAGGGGGATGCTGCAGACGAAGCGCAACTGGCTGCTGGTGCTGGGCGCGGTCGCCATGGTGCTGCTGGGGGCAGAGATTTTTCTGCGCAACGGAACCGGTGACATTCTGAAGCAGATGTCGCGCTTCTTCCTGACCACTACTGTCTACGTGGCGTGCATGGGGCTGGTGCTTATCACGGGCGATTCGCCGGTGCATCGCGTGCTGCGGTCCAAGGTGGCGCGTGCCATCGGCCGGGTTAGCTATGGGCTTTACGTTTACCATCCGCTGATCTTCGATTACGTCTCCCCCAGGCTGCATCCGTACCTGCCGATGCCGGTGTCTGCGGTGATCTGTTTTGCGCTTTCTTACCTGCTGGCAGCCGCGAGCTTTTACGGCTTCGAGAAGCGATTTACGAACCTGAAAGGCAAGCTCGCCCCGGAGCCGCCGTTCGTCGGGACCACGGCTTAGGGCTGGTTAGCGTGGCGCTATTCGCACCGCGCATGCCGGCGGTGCAAGGTAGACCGTATGATGGTGGGGTCGGTTCTACGAGAGCCCGGGAGAAGAAATGCGGAAGAAGGTAACGATTGTCGGCGCAGGAAATGTTGGGGCCACGGCGGCCCATTGGATCGCGGCTAAGGAGCTTGCAGATGTAGTGCTGCTGGACGTGGCGGAAGGCATTCCGCAAGGCAAGGCGCTGGACCTGCTGCAGGCGATGCCGATTGAGAAGCGTGATGTTTCCATCGTCGGCACGAACGACTATGCGGACACCGCGGACTCTGACATTGTGGTGATCACGGCCGGCATTCCGCGCAAGCCGGGCATGAGCCGGGACGACCTGCTGAACACCAACTCGAAGATCATGACGGATGTGGTTTCGAAGATCATCGTCGGCTCTCCGAATGCGATTTTGATCATCGTTTCAAACCCCCTGGATGCGATGGCGCAGGCCGCATTCAAGAAGAGCGGCTTTCCGCGTGAGCGCGTCATCGGCATGGCCGGGATTCTGGATTCGGCACGATTCCGCACGTTCATTGCGGAAGAGTTGAAGATTTCGGTTGAGAACGTTACGGCGTTTGTGCTGGGCGGCCACGGCGATACGATGGTGCCGCTTTCGCGCTACTCGACCATGGCCGGCATCCCAATTACGGAGCTGATTGCGCCGGACCGGTTGAAGGAGCTTGAGACGCGCACGGCCAATGGCGGCGCGGAGATTGTGAAGCATCTGAAGACTGGCTCGGCTTACTATGCGCCTTCGTCCGCGGCTGTGGAGATGGTGGAAGCGATCCTGAAGGACAAGAAGAAAATCCTGCCTTGCGCGGCATACCTGACGGGCGAGTACGGGATCAACGGGCTCTTTGTCGGCGTGCCCTGCAAGCTGGGTGCGAAGGGCTTGGAGCAGATCATCGAGATCAAGCTCACGGCTGACGAGCAGGCTGCGCTGCAGAAGAGCGCGGATGCCGTCAAGGAACTGTGCACGGTGATCGGCGTCGCTTAGCGGCGTTGGTTAGTGGATGGTGGTGGCGTCGAAGATATTCATTGAGACGCCGCCCCGTTCAAAGTGCTGCAGTGGTGCCGCGCAGGTGGTGCCAAGCACGTGCGGGGAGCGCGGACCACCCTGCGAGGGCTCGGCGCTGTGAGTGCAGCCGTCCGGCCCGGGAGTCACGCCGAGCAGCACATAGTACTGCGTGTGATAGCGAGCAAAGATCTGCGGCAGCGGCTTCCGCGCGGCGATCAGCTTCAGGTAATCGGCGTCCATCATCAGACCTTCCAGTTGCACGATCGGCTGCTGCGAGAGCCAGGCGGTGGTTCCGGCTTCGTCGCCCATGGCGTAGTTGCCGGGGTGCTGAACGGCGTAGGCGGCGACATCCTGGGCTAGCAGAGCCATCGTAGAGGGCTGCTTGCGCACGCTGTAAACGCCGATGTAGAGCACGTAGAACGCGCTGGCCGCTGCCAACACTGGCACCCAGACGCGGTGAGCGCCGGGGCGCAGCAGCAGCGCGAGCGCGGCGACCGACGAGAAAGCGAAAGAGTAAAAGTACCAGGGCCAGACGGGCCAATCGCTGAGCAGGCAAAGCGTGCCCAGATGGAGAAACGGGAAGGCGAAAAGCGACAGGTAGATGGGACGGTGGCGCCAGTCCAAGCTCGGCCCGAGCTGTACGAGGCGGACAAGACCAAGAGCTAACAGCAGTAGCGCAGGCAGGACGAAGACGGCCTTCATGCGGTCTATGGGGAAGACCAGGCTGCTGACCGGAACCAGCGACGCAGGCCACAAAGGCTTGAGCTGCTTGGCGTGGCCGGAGACCGGAAGCAGCGAGTGGAAGACGCGGGAGTTGATCGCCAGGTAAGCAAAGAACGGTATGAAGGCCGCGGTGAAAACGGCGGTTCTGCGCAGGCGAGTCGACCACGGCGCGTGCGAGGCCAGCATGCGGCTGATGATGAGCACGGCGAAAAGCAGTGAGCAATCCAGCCGCGCGAGCACTGTCAGGCAGGCGAGCGAACCGTAAAGAAACGTCTGCAGGTTGGTCCAGCGAAAGTCCGGGCCCAGCGAGTAAGCGATCGCAGCCAGGCCTAGTGGGAGTGCCGCGGTGACTTCCATTCCGTACCGGAACAGCAGCAGGATCTGCAGCGAAAGCAGCAGCGCGGCGAGGCGTGCGTGGCTGGCCCCGAGGCGCTGCAGCGTGACCAGGGTTGCGATGTAAAAGAGCAGCAGCAGGACCAGGGAAACGGTCTGCACGGCGAGGAAAAAGGCGGTGCCTTTGAAAAGGCCGTAAAGCGCGGTCAGCGTGAGCAGCCAGAGCGGGTGGTAGCCGTTGGTGAGATGGACGCCGTCGAAGCTGGAGATGCCGTGCTCGACCAGATTGCGGGCGACCTGCACGTAGTAGAAGAAGTCGTCTTCAAAAAAGCCGAAGGTGTTGGCCCGGAAAAAGCGGGCAAAAAGCGCCACAGCGCCTGCGACCAGGAGCACCAGAGCGTGCCAGGAAAGCAGGCTGGACTTGGTCGATGATTCCGGTGAGCGCATGTTCAGGAGGGAGCCTTGACTGCAGGGGAAGCAGGCGGCCCGCCGGCGGTTGACCGGGCGGGCCTGCGCTGCAATTTAGGCTACATGCTCGATGGTGACGGATTCCAGGACCACAGGGGTCTTGGGGCGGTCGGAGCCGTCGCGGGATACCTTGGAGATTTTCTCGGCGATGTCATAGCCTTCAACAACCTTGCCGAAGATGGTGTGCTTGCCGGTAAGCCAGCTGGTATCCGTGGTGGTAATGAAGAACTGGCTGCCGTTGGTGTTGGGGCCGGAGTTCGCCATGGCGAGCATGCCGACTTCCTTGAAGTGGTGCGGGGAACCCTTGGTTTCGTCAGCGAACTTGTAGCCGGGGCCGCCCATGCCGGTGCCTTCGGGGTCTCCGCCCTGGATCATGAAGGAGGGGATCACGCGATGGAAGACGGTGCCGTCATAGAGTTTTGCGCCCTTTTTGGAGCGGCTGTTCCATTCTTTGCTGCCTTGAGCGAGCTCAATGAAATTCTTGACGGTGGCGGGGGCTTCCTTCTCAAATAGCTCGCAAACGATGGTGCCTTCAGAGGTCTTGAAGGTGGCGTAGGTGCCGGGCTTGGTAGGCATTGTTGCTCCTGTAGCTGGTTATGTCGCGCGCGCGGCGCGAGTGGAAGTTGAAGCGACAACCTAGGGTAAAACTTTGGGGCGTGGGAAGCAACCGGGTACCCCCCCGGTAGGCTTTTGAGGCTAAAGTCTTCAAGGCAATCAGGTTAGGTCCGGACCTGGGTCCGACTGAGGTCCGGGGCAGTCCAAGACCTCCCCGGGTGGAGAGGTCTTGCTTTTCCATCTAGTTCAAGGATAGCAGGTGGCCAGGGGTAACTATGCCAACTATTTTAGTGCTGTAAGTTGTTGTCGACACAGGGGTTAGAGGGTTTGCGTCGCAAAGTAGGGCTTGACAGTATATTGTGGCTGAAAGGTATCTGCTTTACTTGGCGGGGACGGGGCTGGCGACGGCTGCCGGTGGCGTGGGCTCCGGGGGGATGGGCTGGCCGTCGCGGACGATGGTGACCTTGTTGAGCGTGACGGGGGTCAGGGGTTTGTCGCGGGAGTCGCGGTCGACGCGGGCGATGGTGGCAACCATGAGGGCGGTGTGGGTGTCGCACTGGCCGAAGATGGTGTACTTGCCGTCAAGGTCGGGCTGGGGGGCTTCCGTGATGAAGAACTGGGTGCCGTTGGTGTTGGGGCCGGCGTTGGCCATGGCGAGACGGCCGGGAACGTCGAAGGCCAGGCCGGGAGTGGATTCGTTGTCGAAGTAGTAGCCGGCGTCACCGGAGCCGTCGCCCTTGTGGTCGCCGCCCTGGATCATGAAACCGGGGATGACGCGGTGAAAGGTGGTGCCATCGTAGAAGCGGACGCCGTGCATTTTCTTGCCGTTGGCGGGGTCCGCCCAGTCCTTGGTGCCTTCCGCGAGACCGATGAAGTTAGCCGTGGCGAGGGGCGATTGCTTGTCATAGAGCTTGCAGCTCAGGCGGCCCATGGAGGTATCCATAATGACGGAGGGGCCGGTTGGGACGATGGCCGCAGAGACGACGGGCGCGGGAGTGCTGGAGCTGGGCGCATCCGGCAGGCCGGCTTGCGCGTGGGCCGCGGCGGGCAGAACGGCGATCAAAGCGAGGGCGCTGCGGAGGCAAAACTGGTTCGGGCTCATTGGATTAAGGCTACTCCATAGTTTGGTACGGCGGCAAAGGGGTGAGGTGCATCTGACTGAGTGTCATTAAGAAAGACGGAGGCAACATGCAAAAGTTTGCGCTGTACGGACGTTTGAAAGTGAAGCCGGGCAAGGAAGCGGAGCTCGAAGCATTTTTGAAGCAGGGCGCGGTCATGAGCCAGGATGAGCCGGAGACGATTCGGTGGTTTGCGATCAAGGAAGATGACGGCGCGTACAGCATCTTCGATACGTTTGACACGGAAGCCGGGCGCGATGCACATTTGAACGGCGAAATTGCCAAGGCGCTCATGGCGAATGCGGATACGCTGCTGAGTGAGCCGCCGCAGATTCACAAGATTGAAGTGCTGGCGGAGAAGTAGGTTGTAGGGGTGTTGGGGAAGCAGATCCCCCTCGGGGTTGACACGCAAATGGGGGGCTGGTGTATGGCAGCCCCCCTGGTTGAACAAAGTGCTTAGGCTGTCAGGAAGTCGTACTGCTCAGGGGTTAAGGGTACGACGGATAGGCGGAACTGGCGGAAGAGAATCGATTCTTTGAAGACGGCGGCCTCTCGCAGCATTGCGAGGGGCTTTTCCGTTTTCAGGCGTTTGACGGCTGCTATGCGGACTTGTGGGTTTTTGGGGTCGGTGGCGTCTACGGAGAGGACTTTGGCGGTGCCTATGGCGGCTTTGCCCTCGTTGGAGTGGTAGATGACCAGCTTTTCGCCCTTCTTCATTTCTCTTAGATACATGAGGGCCTGGTTGTTGGCTATGCCGTCCCAGATGGTTTCCTTGTCGCGGAGGAGGTCGTCAAAGGAGTATTTTTGGGGTTCGGTTTTCAGGAGGAAAGGCATGAAGTCAGGGTAGCGCATTGGCTGTGTTGGATGGGTGGGGGGAGATGCAGGTCCTTCGACTGCGTCCGCCGGTGGTGCTGGCGGACTTCGCTCAGGATGACAATTTTTTGGGGGGGAGGGTAGGGCTTGTTTGGGGGAGATGCAGGTCCTTCGACTGCGTCCGCCGGTGGTGCTGGCGGACTTCGCTCAGGATGACAATTTTTTTTTGGGGGGGGACGGGTAGGGCTTGTGGGGGGAGATGCAGGTCCTTCGACTGCGCCCGCCGATGATGCTGGCGGACTTCGCTCAGGATGACAATTTTTTTGGGGGGGCGGGTAGGGCTTGTTTGGGGGAGATGCAGGTCCTTCGACTGCGTCCGCCGGTGATGCTGGCGGACTTCGCTCAGGATGACAATTTTTTGGGGGGGGGGAGGGTAGGGCTTATTTGGGGAGACGCAGGTCCTTCTACTGCGTCCGCCGGTGGTGCTGGCGGACTTCGCTCGGGATGACAATTTTTTTGCAGGGGGAGGGTAGGGCTTGTTTGGGAGAGATGCAGGTCCTTCGACTGCGTCCGCCGGTGGTGCTGGCGGACTTCGCTCAGGATGACAATTTTTTGGGGGGGGGAGGGTAGGGCTTGTTTGGGGGAGGATGCAGGTCCTTTGATTGCGTCCGCCGGTGGTGCTGGCAGACTTCGCTCAGGATGACAATTTTTTTGGGGGGGGGAGGGTAGGGCTTGTTTGGGGGAGATGCAGGTCCTTCGACTGCGTCCGCCGGTGGTGCTGGCGGACTTCGCTCAGGATGACAATTTTTTTTTGGGTGGGGGAGGGTAGGGCTTGTTTGGGAGAGATGCAGGTCCTTCGACTGCGGCCGCCGGTGGTGCTGGCGGATTTCGCTCAGGATGACAATTTTTTTGCAGGGGGAGAGGGTAGGGCTTGTTTCGGGGGAGATGCAGGTCCTTCGACTGCGTCCGCCGGTGGTGCTGGCGGACTTCGCTCAGGATGACAATTTTTTGGGGGGGGACGGTAGGGCTTGTTTGGGGGAGATGCAGGTCCTTCGACTGCGTCCGCCGATGATGCTGGCGGACTTCGCTCAGGATGACAATTTTTTTGGGGGGGGAGGGTAGAGCTTGTTTGGGGGAGATGCAGGTCCTTCGACTGCGTCCGCCGGTGGTGCTGGCGGACTTCGCTCAGGATGACAATTTTGGGGAATACAGATGAAGCAACGGGCGGAGATGCTAGCTGCCGGAGAAGACCTGGACTAGTTCCTCGGGGGCTACTACTTCCAGTTGGGCGTAGGTGCAGTCGGTGGTCGGTTTGTCTGTGCGCCAGCGGCGGAACTGGGCTATGTGGCGGAAGCGGTCGCCCTGCATGTGCTCGTAGGCTACTTCCAGGACGAGTTCCGGGCGTAGCAGGACCCAGGAGAGGTCCTTGCCGGAGTTCCAGCGGCTGGCGGCGCCGGGCATGCGACCGTCGGCGGCGGGTTCTCCCCACTTGGCCCAGGGGTGGTTTTGCTCGGCGTTTTCGCGGTAGGGGGCAAGGAAGTCGACCATTTCCTTGCGCCTGGCCATGGTGAAGCTGGCGCAGACGCCTACGTTCTGTAGCGTGCCGGCGTCGTCGAAGAGGCCGAGCAGGAGGGAGCCGATGGCGGTGCCTTCGCCGTCCTTGTGCCAGCGGAAGCCGGCGACTACGCAGTCGCAATCGCGCTCGTGCTTGATTTTGAGCATGGTGCGTTTGTCTGGGGCGTAGGGGCTGGTGGCGGCTTTGGCCATGACGCCGTCGAGGCCGGCGCCTTCGAATCGCTTGAACCAATCCTGGGCCAGCCCGCGGTCCTGGGTTACGGGGGTGAGGTGGATGGGGGGCTTGGTGTGTGCGAGCAGGGCTTCGAGGCGTTGGCGGCGCTCGGCGAAGGGGGTGGAGGTAAGGTCTTCGTCTTCAAAGGCGAGGAGGTCGAAGAAGATGACCGAAGCGGGGGTCTGGGCGGCTAGCAGCTTGACGCGTGAGGCGGCGGGGTGGACGCGGAGTTGGAGGGCGTCGAAGTCCAGTCTGGAGTCGGCGGCGATGACGATTTCGCCGTCGAGGATGCAGCGCTGGGGGAGCTGCTCGAGCAGGTAGGAGACTACTTCCGGGAAGTAGCGGTTGAGGGATTTGGAGTCGCGGGACTGCAGGAAGATTTCGTCGCCGGCGCGGAAGACGAGGACGCGGAAGCCGTCCCACTTGGGCTCGAAGAGGTAGCCGTCCGTGGCGGGGATCTTGTCGACGCGCTTGGCGAGCATGGGGAGGACGGGGGGCTGGAGGGGGAGGTTCATCGCGTAGGGTACCGGTGGCTGGGTTAGGAGGCTAGAAGCAAGCCCCCTGCGGGAAGGGGACTACGGGAGAGTTAGCGGGGCAGGGCCTGGTATGGGAGGAAGAGTTGGAAGACGGTCCAGCTGTTGCCGGGATTGTCGCTGCTGCGGACCAGGAGGCGGCCCTGGTGGCGCTGGACGATTTCCGCGCTGACCCAGAGGCCAAGGCCGGTGCCGCCGATGCCTTTGGTGGTGAAGAAGGCCTTGTAGAGCTTGCTCATGGTTTCGGGGCTGATGCCGCTGCCGGTATCGGCGAGGGTGATGAGGACGCCGCGCAGGCCGGTGGGGAAGTCGGTGGCTTCCCGGCTGCGGACGATGAAGCGGCGAGAGCGGCTCTGGCTTTGGCCCTGCATGGCGTCGATTGCGTTGCGCACGAGGTTCGAGATGACCTGACGGATTTCGCTTTCGAGGCAGACGATGGACTGGGTCATGCGCTCGCGGCGCTCCACATTGACGCCGAAATTGAGGAAGCGGCCGTGGTAAAGATCGAGCACGGATTCGAGAAGGGAGGTGACCTCAATTGCCTGGGGGCGCGTGGATTGCTTGTAAAAACGCAGGGATTGAGTGGTGATCTGGGCTACGCGCTGCAGTTCCTTGTCTGCCTGGTCGAGATAGTCGCGGCCTTCCGACTGGTTCTCCGTGGCGCGCGCGAGGTAGATCAGGTTCATGACACTTTCGAGCGGATTGTTGATCTCGTGCGCGATCGAGGCGGCGAGGCGACCGACGGCGGCGAGCTTTTCGCTTTCGCGCAGGGCGGACTCAAACTCCACGCGGGCGGTGACGTCTGACTGGATGCCGACGAAGTGGGTCAGGGAGCCATCGCGATTGAAGATGGGGGAGAGCGAAAGCTCATTCCAGAATGCGGTACCGTCTTTGCGATAGTTGCGGATGACTGCGACGACTTCGCGCTTGTCGCGGATGGCTTCGCGGATGAGGGTGACGCCGGGCTGGTCATGCTCCTGGCCTTGCAGGAAGCGGCAGTTGGAGCCCTGGACTTCCTCCAGGCTGTAGCCGGTCATGACCTCAAAGGCGGGGTTCACGTAGACGAGCGGGAGATCGGGGAGCTCCGCGTTGGCGACCGAAATGCCGCTGGTGACGGAGCGGAAAATGCGCCGGTTGAGGTGGAGTTCCTCAAGCGCGGAGCGGTAGCGGCGGGTGAACGCGCGATGTGCGTAGAGGATCAGGCCGAGCTGGGAGACGATCGCGGCGGGCTCCTGCGGGAGCGAAAGCACGCCTTCATATTGGGCTTCGGCTTTTTCAATCGGCAGCGGCTCGCCTTTGTGGATGACGGCTACGAGCGCGGGCTTGAACTCGTCGGCCTGGATGTCGAGGACACCGAGAGTTTCGCGGAGGCGCTCTGCGACGGGCTGGTCGGCGACGATGAATTCATACTGGCCGAGGGGCTGCTGGGCTAGTTCCTGCTCGGTCAGAAGGTCTGGTGCGAGCTCAAGGTGGATGCAGGCGGCTTCCGCCAGGCGACGGTTGGTGGGTTCGCCGACGACGATGGCGATTTTGTGCTTCAGGCTTTCTAACGCTACCTCTGGGGACACCTGCACTTGTTCTACTTGGTCCAAATCGAAGCCTCTTCTTTTCCATCCACATGGTGTTTAGAAGCAAATCGTAAACGAAGGGATGCGCGCGGGACGGGGTTTCGTCCGGACCTCTCGTAGAATCATTCTATGAGCCTTTTCCCCATTTTTCTCAAGATGACGGCTCGTCCGTGTATCGTGGTCGGCGCGGGCAATCTGGCGGAGTCGAAGATCGAATCGCTGCGTAGTGCGGAGGCGAGCGTGACGGTGATCGCGCCGTGGGCTTCGCCCGCAATTGTGGAACTGGCGGCGAGCGGTGAAGTGGTTTGGCACCAGCGGGAATTCGTCGCAGGCGACATTGTTCCGGGGACGTTTCTGGTGGTGACGGCGACGGATCAGCCGGTGGTGAACCGCGCGGTTTACCTGGAGGCGACGTCCAAGCTGATCATGTGCAATGCGGTCGATGACCCACCTTATTGCGACTACTATTTCCCTTCGATTGTGAAGCGTGGCGATTTGCAGATTGCGATTTCGACGGCGGGGAACTCGCCCGCGCTGGCGCAGCGGCTGCGCAAGGAAATCAATGCCGCGCTGCCGATGGATATGGGCGCGTGGCTGGCGGAGCTCGGCAATCTGCGGCGGGAAGTGCTGCAGCTTGAGCCGCTGAACGAAGAGCGCAAGCGCCTGCTGCATACGCTGGCGACGCGGGAGGTTTGTGGGTTCGATTCCTGCCCCTCACGAGCCTACGCGCGGGAGCATGCGTTGACCAACCCCAAGGCCGCGACGGAGCCCCATGGCTGAGGCCGGCAAGGTCTACCTGGCGGGCGCCGGGCCGGGTGATCCGCAACTGCTGACGCTGCGCACGCATGCGCTGCTGCAGGAAGCAGACGTGATCCTGCCGGACGACCTGGTGTCCGACGAGATTCTGGCGCTGGCGAATCCGGCGGCGTTGCTCATTCCGGTCGGCAAGCGCTGTGGGCAGCCGCGAATTACGCAGCAGGGCATCCACGCACTGATGCTGCTGCACGCAGGGCTGGGGCGGTCTGTGCTGCGCTTGAAGTCGGGCGACCCCATGGTGTTTGGCCGGGCGAATGAGGAGATTGCCGCGCTGCGCGGAGCGGGGATTCCGTTTGAGGTGGTGCCGGGGATTACGGCGGCGTTTGCTGTGGCGGCCTCGTTGCAGACGCCGTTGACGGACCGGAATACGGCCTCGAAGCTGATTCTGGCGACGGCGCACCATGCGGCCGATAAGAGCCATCCGGTGGCTTGGGAGGGCGCATTTCCGCAGGACTCCACGCTGGTGCTCTATATGCCGGGCAGGGATTTTGGGGCGCTGGCGGAGTCGCTGATGGAGTCCGGGATCGATGCGGAGACACCGGTGGCGGCGGTGTCGAAGGCGTCTACGCCGGGGCAGCAGGTGACGCGGACTACGGTGGGGAAGCTGGCCGGATCGTCACCCGGTCCGGCACCTTTGATCCTGCTGATTGGGCGCGTGATTGAGCTTTAGCTACTGCTTGCAGACACAGCTTTTGTAGGTGGCGGCGGTAAAGTTTTCCATCGCGCAGGAAGCCTGCGGCCAGACCAGCGATAACGGCGACGGGGCGCCGGGGAAGAAGCCCTGCTCGTAGGTTTTGCTCTGCGCGGTGGCCGAGTCCGGATCTTTGCGGAAGCCTGCTATCTCCGCGCGCAGGGAGGTGGCGTTGAAGGCTTCGCCGCCGTAGGCCTGGTGGTAGTTGTACTCCCTGGCCCATGGCCCCGCGCCGTTCTTGTCTGCGGCGACGTAGACGTCGTAGTCCTGGAGGCGCAGATTGCGGTCCACGCGGCCGACCGTGAAGGAGGGCAGGTTGCCGTTGACCGGGGTGACCGAGCCGCTGAGTTTGGCGGGGACCTGGCCGATGAGACGGACTTCGTCACTGTGGGTGTGGCCGAGCAGGACGAGGTGGATGGTTTCCGGGTACCTGGCGAGCAGCGTTGCGAAGGCATCGTCGGCGAGGAACTGGTCCGGGGCTTCTGTGCCGCAGACGTCGCGCAGCTTGCTGACGGTGCTGTAGACATCGATTCCGGGCGGGATGTGGGCGAGGACCCAGACGGCTTCGCCGCGCTGTTTGGCTTGCTGCAACTGCTCGCCGAGCCAGCGTAGGACCTCTGCCCCGGCTGCTGTGTCTTCCTTGCCGGCACAGGTTTTAAACTTGCGCGAGAGAAAGATGTCGTCGATGCCGAGCAGGCGCGTTTTAGCTGCGCCGGGGAGCGCCACGCTGAAGTAGCCGCCGGCCTGATAGTCGCTCAGGGCGCGGTCTCGATCCTGCTTTGAGGCGCCTCTAAGGCCATCGAGCACGGCCGCGCCGGTGGCTTTGAAGTAGCGGTCGTGCAGGTCCATGCGGTAATCGCCGCAGCTGGAATCGTTGTTGCCAAGCGCGATGTAGACGGGGATGCCGGGGAAGGCGGCCTCCACCTGGTGCATGACGAAGGATGTGGTTTTTTCTGCGAAGTCCTCGTACCCCTTGTTGTGACCGCTGGCGGCTTTCCAGCGGCACTCAAACTGGTGGACCAGCAGGTCGCCACTTACGGTGACGAACCTCGCCTTAGGGCTCCTGGCGACCGCAGCTTGCAGCGCCGCATTAAGCAAATGGTAGTCGGGGTCGAGCCCGTTGCGCGTGCCGCACTTAGCCTGCATGGCGGTGAAGTCGGCCTCGGCGGTGGGGGTGGCGGGGTCGTCCTGCAGGATGCTGCGCCACTCGGTTTCCGGGGCTGCGGCAAGGCGCAGGGCCTTGCCGGGATCGCGCAGTGGGTCAAAATGCAGATCGCTCAGCATGACGACGGGCGTGGTCTGTGATGTCGCCGCCGTAGCGCAGAGGAGCCAGAAAAGCAGAAGCCTAACCAAGTTTTGCCTCGGCTGTTTTGGCCGCTTCGTAGATCTGGTCGAAGGACTCAACCGCAAACAGAATGGGCTGCATGGCGCCGGTGTCGAGTGGTTGATTGAGCACGGCTTCGACGTCAAAGTCGCGGATCTCGCAGCCGCCGTCGAGCACGCGGGTGCACTCGCCATGCGAGCTGATCAGGCCGCTGCCGTAGACCTTGATCTTGCCGGCCTCGCGGATCAGGCCGAATTCTACGGTGAACCAGAAGAGGCGGCCAAGGCGCTCGAGCACGTCGGGGCGATCGATAGCAGCCAGGCAGACCTTGCCGTAGTGCTCCAGGAAGTCCGCGAAAACGGGATGCGCGTGCATGGGGACGTGGCCGAAGACATCGTGAAAAATGTCCGGCTCGGGCGTGTAGTCCATCGATTCGCGGCTGCGCAGCCAGGTGGTGGTGGGGAACATGCGGGCGGAGAGCATCTCGAAAAAAGCGTCGGCGGGCAGGAAGCCGCTGACCGGGGAGGACGCCCAACCGGTGCGGGGAGCCAGGCGCGCGCTGACTGCTTTCAGGTTCGGCAAGCGATCTGGCTCAAGGCCGATTTGCGCAAAGCCTGCAAGGTATTCAGCGCAGGCGTGCTGCTGCAACTGGGGCATGCGGCGTTCGACCAGCTCTTTCCAAACGGCGTGCTGCTCCGGGGTGTAGGCCGCGTAATCCTGCTCGACAAGGAACTGCCGAGCCACGGTGAGACGTCCGCCGCTTAGATCGATTGCCTGGTCTTTCTGCTCTGCGACTGCCATTGCTACTCCTTTAGTAGTGCACGTGCAGTCTACATCCGTGCAGGTATGGCTGAGAAACTTGCCGAATCCACGAAGGTCGTTGCAACATCGAAACCGCAACGCTACTATTTGATGGTGCGCACATCCGGTAGTTTGAAAGAGGATCTATGAACGTTTTCCGCAGCCTTCGCTTGTCCGCCTTGCTTCTCGTCAGCGCTTTGAGCGCCGGCGCCGCCCATGCTCAGGCTACCGCCTGGAAGATCGATTCAGCGCATTCTGGCGTGGACTTCAAGATTCGCCACCTCGGCGTTTCAAATGTGAATGGTTCTTTTTCCAAGCTGGTCGGCACGGTTTACCTGGACGAGAAGGACATCACGAAGTCGAAGGTGGAAGCCGTGATCGACACGACGACCGTGAACACCAACGATGCGGGCCGCGACAAGCACCTGGCCACGCCGGAGTTTTTCGATACCGCGAAGTATCCCACGATGACGTTCAAGTCCACGTCCGTGTTCAAGGAAAACGGCAAGCTGAAGATGACCGGAGACCTTACGCTGGGCGGCCAGACCAAGCCCGTCACGCTTGATGTGGACGGTCCCGCAGCGCCGCAGAAGGGGATGCGCGGCGGGATGGTCAGCGGCTTTTCCGCAAGCGGAACGCTGTCTCGCAAGGACTTCAACTTCGGCCAGAAGTACGGCGCGCCGATCCTGGGTGACGATGTGAAGTTCACGATCGACATTGAGATGAGCAAGCCCTAAGCGGCTGGCTCGCGCGTTGGATCATCGTCCGGCTCCGGGGTTCCCTGGGCCGGACGTTCTGTTTCCGGGACGTTGCGCAGATTGACCCGAACGCGATACCAGATGTAGGCCGCGCCGCGCATGCGATCGACCAGGACGTCATCCACGGCGAGCAGAGCTGCCGCTTCCGGGTGGGCCAGCTTCCAGCGCTCCAAACCGTCCATTGCTGCCTTTTTATCTGGCGACTGGGCGACCGTGATCAGCGGGTGGATGGACTTGCGCGCTGCTCGCTTGACCGGGGGCTTGGTTTCGGTGTCGCCGGCTGCGATTGCTGCGGAACGCTTGCGGAAGCGCTGGGCGCCGAAGCCTTCTTCCGTCTGCTGCGCGAAGGATTTGGCGCGCGAGGGCTGGACGCGCTTCGGCTCGTCTGCACCCTTGGCGAAGTGCGGGGGCCAGGGTGCGTCGCCCTGGCCTTCGGCTTCATCGCGCGCGGCCAGTTCGAGCAGGGCGTCGAGCGAGGCGGCTTTATCGCCCATGCTTTCGTGCGGGTCGCCGAGAGCGGCGAAGCGTGCGGGCATGGTAGCGACGGTGAAGTCTGCCGGGTTGCAGTCCGGGACTTCCTCCCAGCGGAGCGGCGCGGAAACACGTGCGTCCGGCAGCGGGCGGACCGAGTAGGCGGAGGCGGTGGTGCGGTCTTTGGCGTTCTGGTTGTAGTCCAGAAAGACGCCGTGGCGCTCTTCCTTCCACCACTTGCTGCTGGCCAGCGCGGGCGCTCGGCGCTCTACAGCGCGGGCCAGGGCGAGCGCGGCGCGGCGGACTTCCGTGAAGCTCCACTGCGGCAGAATGGGCGCGTTGATGTGGATGCCGCGGGAGCCGGAGGTCTTGACGAAGCCGCTTAGTCCGCATTCTTCCAGAACAGCTTTGACCTCCATGGCGACCTTGCGAACGTCGCTGAAATCGACGCCGGGGCCGGGGTCAAGATCGACCCGGAGCTGGTCCGGGTGGTCGAGATCGCCCGTGCGAACGGGGTGCGGGTGGAGCTCCATACAGCCCATGTTGACGACCCAGATCAGGCCGGCGGCGTTATCGACGACGACCTCATCCGCAGTGCGGCCGGATGGAAAGGAGAGGGTCGCGGTGCGCAGGTAGGATGGCAGATTTTCGGGGGCGCGCTTCTGGTAAAACGGCTCCTCATGCGCGCCGCCGACGAAGCGCTTCAGCACGATGGGCCGGTCTGCGATGCCGCCCAGAGCGCCCGGTGCTACGGCCAGAAAGTAGCGGACCAGATCGATCTTAGTCACCTGCGCCTGCTGCGAAAAATACAGCTTGCCGGGATGCGAAACGCGCACCTCAGAGCCGTCAATTTCGAGCATTTCCGCGTCATCTTTTTTCGCCATGCTTCACCTCCTAGATCGAAAGACAGTTTACGCAAAAAAGCCCGCACCGGAAGATTGCCGGCGCGGGCTTGTCCAGGGCCGGCGTTATTTCTGCGAGAAAAGTTCGACGCGGCGGTTGTCTGCTTTGCCGTTCGGCGTGGCGTTGGTGTCGACCGGCTTTTCCGGGCCGAAACCCTCGCCCGTCAGGCGGCTGCCTTCGATGCCGGAGGCCTTCAGGTAATCGGCTACAGCGGTCGTGCGACGGTCGGACAAGGAGTCATTGTGGGGCGTGGTGCCAGTGGAATCGGTGTAACCTTCCAGCCGCAGATGTGCGGTGGGGTTGGCCTTCATCGCAGCGGCCGCCTTGTTGAGCGTGTCCTTGCCTTCGGGGGTCAGGGTGGCTTGATCGGTGGCGAAGTGGACCATGCCCAGGTCGGGGAAGGCAGCCGTAGGCGCGGACTGGGTTACGGCGATGGGACCGCCAAGCGTTTCAGTCTTGTGCCGCAAAAGCAGGTAGGCGGCAACAGCCAACAAGACAAGCAGCGGAAGCAGCCACGCCCAGATGGGCAGGCCCTTCTTTTCTTCATAGATCTTAACTTTTTCAGCCATTGGAACTCCAGTCGTGCGGAAAGCGATGCGTGAAGGCTTACTGGACCTGCGGATTGCCAACGATGGGTGCCATGCGGGCGTCGAGTCCGAGTTCGCGTGGGTCTACATCCTGCTCGTCGGTGTCGACGGATTCTACCGGCTGGATGCTTTCTATATGCGCGACACCCGCCTCGTCAACGGTGCCAGTAATCAGCACGAGATCTTCTGCGGCCTGCTCGGGCTCGCCCAGCAGCGCGTCCTCCTCCGGGACGTAGCCGTCCAGGTTGGAGAGCGGCAGGGCCTGGGCGCTCATGTCGTCGGCTACGGTGGCTTCGTCGATCTTGCCGGCCTTGTGTTGCTCAAAGATGGCTTCGACTTTCCGGGCATGGTCGGAGATCGCTGAGACAGCGAGTACAGCACCGCCATCGTTGATGCCGTCGAGCAGATGCTGCACGTCTTTTTCAGGGACATTGAGCTCGACCAGGGTCGAACGAGAGGCCGCGATGGTGGACCCCGGCGTGCCGATCAAGGTGACATTTGCCTCAGGGATGCCGGCTTTGAGGATGTCTTCCAGCGCGGCCTGAGCCTGATCCTGATGGTGGAAAAGGCAGATCAGGGTGGAGAGATCTTGCGTCATGTGTGGGCTCCAGCTTCAAGAAACGTAAAGGCTTGGGTGAAGGCGTGCGGATCAATACCTGCGGCCTGTCCCAAACGATAGGTTGCGGGGAGGGCAACAGGAGTTGTAAGCAAATTGCGGATAGCAGGAAAAAGCCCACGCTTTGAGGGCGTGGGCCTGGTGTGGAGTTTAGTGAGTGCTAGGCGTCGACTGCGTGGCCGCCGCCTGCGGGGGCTTCATCGCGGGTGACGGGTACGGTGGGTGCGCCGTTGAGCTGGGTGCGGAGGTCCTCGTCGCTGGTGCGGGCGAAGTAGGCGCGGAGGTCCTCATTCGGTGTGCGGGCGGCGAGGTAGCCGCGGAGCAGGCGCTCGATGGCGGCGGGGGTGTCGTCCGCGGTGGCTCGGTAGCCGAGCGGACGTGCCGGGCGTGCGAATTTGCCGACTGCGCCGCCGACGCAGAAGTAGAACGCATCCTGTAAGACGCCGTCCTTCTTGAGCTTCTTGCCTTCAAGCCCGATGTCCGCGATCCAGTGCTGTCCGCAGCTGTTGGTGCAGCCGGTGACGTGCAGCTTGATCTGCTGGTCGAAGCCCGGGATGCGCCCTTCCATTTCTTCCACGAGCCACTTGGCAAAGCCCTTGGTTTCTGCAATGGCGAGCTTGCAGAACTCGGTGCCGGTGCAGGCGATGGCGCCGCGCCAGAAGGGTGAAATCTCCACCTGCAGGTCAATCGCTTTCAGGTCCTGGATGAGGGCGTGGACGTTCTGATTGCGCACGTTGACGACGACGATGTTCTGCATGATCGTCGCGCGCAGGTGGCCGTCGCCATGCTTTTCTGCCAGGTCGGCGAGAGCGATAAGCTGGTCGCCCGAAAGGCGGCCGCGCAGCACCGAGGCACCCACCGCAGACAGGCCAGCCTGGCGCTGCGGGGTGACGCCGATGTGGTCGCGGTAGACGTCATCCGGGATCACGTCTTCAGCCAGCGGGGAAGGATCAAGCTTGTAGCCGAGCTTTCCTTCGATCGCTTCAAGCATGGATTCCGCGGTCCAGCCATGGCGCATGAAGAGGTACTTGATGCGGGCGCGCGTGCGGTTTTCGCGCAGCTCCTGCTGCTCACGGAAGATCTCTGCGACGGCGACGACGACGTCGAGCGCCTTATCCTGCGGGACGAAGGCGGGGATGCGCACGGCCATATGTGGCTCCGTGCTCAGGCCGCCGCCGACGCGCAGGGTGTAGCCAATCTCTTCCCCTCGCTTGATGGCGGTCAGGGCGAGGTCGTTGATCTCCGGATAGGTGCACCACAGGGGGCAGCCGGTGACCGAGATCTTGAATTTGCGCGGAAGGTTGTAGAAGGCCGGGTTGGCCGTAAGGTGCTCGGCGATACGCAGTGCAAGCGGGCTGGCATCGAGCAGCTCAGTGTGGTCCAGGCCGGCCAGCGGGCAGCCCGTAACGTTGCGCACGACGTCGCCGCAGGCGCCCTTGGGGGACAGGCCAATCTCGGTCAAGCGGTCCGTGATTTCAACCAGCGCACCGATGGTGAGCCAATGCAACTGGATGTTCTGGCGGGTGGTGATGTCGGATAGATTCTGCGCGTACTTTTTGGTGATGTCGCCGATGGTGCGCAACTGGTGCGAGGTCAGCAGGCCGTTGGGCAAGCCGATGCGCATCATGAAAAACTCGGTCGCCTTGCCTTCACCATTGGCGCCACCGGTCACGCCCAGGCCATCGCCCTGCGTGTAGATGCCCCACCACTTGAAGTAGAGCCCGGTCCACTCCGGCGCCACGGCATCCCGCCCGGCCAGCGCGTACTGGCGCACCTCATCCCATGCATCCCAAGGGTTTTTGGCGAGCTTCAGCCGCTCGGATTTCTGCGCCTTCGTTTCCTTGACTACCTTGGCGGGGACGGCTACATCAGGCGTTACGGCGAGATCATCGGCGGGCATCAGATTCCTTTACACGGTTCGGCGGACAAAACAAAAGCCCACGATTGGGAGCTCGTGGGCGGCGGCAACGATACGGGGCAACATGGCCCTACGCAACGCGACAGCACGCGGCGTCGCGACAACAGAAGCAGGCAGTAATCCGCGCGTTTGCGGGAAACATCATCAGTCAAGCGTAGTGGCGCAGAGCGGATGAGTCAAGGCGCGCACCGCGGCTGCGATGCGCGCCATGAACAGCGCTAGCCCATGGAATAGTTGACCGTGATGGTGGTGTCGACTTCGGTTGGAACGCCGTTGAGCAGGTAGGGCTTGTAGATCCATTGCCGCACCGCCTCAAGCGCGGAATCGCGCAGCTCCGCAGGGCCAGAAATCACTTCAAGCGAGCTGATGGCGCCATCCGTTCCGATGATTGCGTGCATGATCACCGATCCCGTGATGTGAGCCGACTTGGCGTCTGAAGGATAGACCGGCTGCACCTTCGTGACGATGGAGCCAGCCATAACGCCGCCAGAAACACGTGCCGGGCCCTGCAGTGGGCGGGCATCCACTGTGAGCGTTTCATGTGCGCGAATCGACTCCTCCTTTGCATCGGCGATCAGCTTCTGCATATCGACTTGCGACAGCGACTGAGCTTCTGCTATTTGCCGCCGCAATTCCGGGCTATTGATCTGCTCCTGGACGGTTGCGAGCTCCTTCTTTGCTTGCGTGATCTCGTTCGCGTAAGCCTTTCTCTCCAATTGCGGTGCTGCCCGCAGCTGCTCCTTGAACTCGGGGCTGTTCAAATGCGCACGCAGGGTCGCCATCTGCTTTGCAATCTGAGCTGTGTCGACAAATTCAAGCTGCGTCTGAGCCTTGGCGAGCGATGCGTTCGCCTGCTCGATGGCGTCTGTCGCAGGCTTGTTGGTGGTGCGCTTGTGTTGCTCCGCGACTGCAATTGCAGGCAGTGGGTCCGCTGTTGTTTGGGCTGGGGACGCGGCGAGAGGTGCCGTGGCTTGATGCTCGGCGGCCATGACCGAGGGCGTTAGATGAACGCAGCTTACAGTAGCGGTCGCCGCGCAGAAGACAGCAAGACCAGCGGTAGCGCGCAGCCAGCGGGAGCCGGCGGCAAGGGGGGCGGGCGGGGCGATCAGGGTCATGATGCGTTCCTCCAACAGCGGTTTGGACGTACGTTCAAATAAGCCGATGGCACTGCGCGGTGCAGGACTGCCGGCAACAAAAACTTCACGCGCAAGATGCAGCAAGGCATGCGCATAGGCGTGGGTGGAAGGCAGGGATTTAGCGGCCTCCGCATCGCAAAGCAGCTCACGGGCGTGCTGGATCTGGCGCTGGATCAGCACAGTCCCCGGGTGGTAGGCGACCGGTAAAGCAACCAGTCGCAGCAGCAGGTTGACGACTGGATCGCGACGTTGCAGATGCGCGAACTCATGCGCCAGCACCGCGCGCAGGGTGTCCTGATCGCCAGCGAGCAGGTGCTCGGGTAGCAGGACTTTGGCCGCCCAGATACCGGCCACCATGGGAGTTCCAGAGCAAGCAGGGAGCAGGCGGACACGGCCTGGGTCCGCGCCGAAAGCCTGCAACGTGATGGCCTGCTGGGCGGACGGCGGTAAAGCTCGCTGGATCAGTTTGCGTTGCGCCGCGTAGGAGAAGATGAGCCGGATCAGCAGCAGAGCCGCAAGCGCCAGGTAGAACTCGGCGAGCACGTCCCTTGTTCTGGGCGAGACTGTGATTGCGTAGAAGGGAAGCCGAGTCGGCGGCTGCGCTTGAGCCCCGGTTGCAAACGCGTCGCCGGTCAAAACGGTGATGTTGCCTTCATCCTGCAGAAGGGCTCCACGCAGCGGCAGGGCGACGCAAAGCAGCAGCGTAGCAATCCATGCTGCATAGCGCGTCCGTGCTGAAGCCCGCGCCAGCCGCAGAGCGCACCAGCAACAGAACGCCAGAAGCGGCACTTGCCACAGCGAATTCGCAAAGTAGTTGAAGGCGCTGGCAAGGGTCATGCGCGGCCTGCTTTCGTGTCGCCGGCAACGCGCTTGCTCTCTGCTTCAGCGACGACTTTGCTGAGCCGCTCCAGGTCGCCGGAGGTGATGCCGCGTGTCTCGACGAAAGCCATCAGCAGGGCCTCGTCCGAGCCGCCAAACATGCGCTTCACCAGATCTTCCAGCGCGCTGCCGGTGGCCCGCTGCCGGGTCACGGCGGGACGGTACCGGTAGGCTCGGCCCTGCTGCACGCGCTTGACTTTACCCTTGCGCAGCAGCACGTTCAGCATGGTCATGACGGTGGTGTAGGCGGGCTCCTTGGCCATGCGCGGCTGCAATTCACCCACGGTTGCCGGGCCGTGATCCCATAGCAGGTTCATGATTTCAAGCTCGAGCGGAGTAAGGGTCTGGGTCTTCGGTGCCATGCTGTTTGTCTCTCCCGCTACTACATCGTTAGTAGTTGTTGTAGTCGTGGCGGTAGTGGGTTGTCAACTAAAAAGTTAGTAGCTCGGGTGCATCCTGTTGGCGCTAATGCGTGGCTGGGCTCGCTGGCGCTAGAATTGAGCAGCAACAGGGAGAACAGAATGGGAGCTTTCCGCATGGCAGCATTGGTAACCGCAGGGGCAATCGCACTAACCGCAGCGCAGGGCCAGGACGTAGCGTTTGGCCCCAGGAATCCGTTCTACGCGGCCAGTACGCTGCCGTACCAAGCTCCGCCGTTTGACCGCATCCATGATGCTGACTACGAGCCCGCGATGCTCGCCGGCATGAGCCAGCAGGAAGCGGAAGTGCGCGCCATTACTGACAATCCTGCCGCGCCAACGTTCGACAACACCGTTCTTGCGCTTGAAAAATCGGGTGAGCTGCTGCATCGTGTATCGGCCGCTTTCAGTGGCGTAGCCGGTGCTTACACCAACCCGGCGCTTGAAAAAATTCAGCAGGACATGGCACCCAAAGGCGCCGCCCACCACGACGCGATCTATCTGGATGCCAAGCTCTTCCATCGCGTGGAAGCGGTTTACAACCAGCGGCAGACGCCGCACCTGGACCCCGAATCGCTGCGGTTGGTGGAGGTCACGTATCGCGACTTCATTCATGCCGGCGCCCAGCTTGATCCGGCCGGCAAGGCTCGGCTGAAAGAGATCAACGGGGAGGAGTCAAAGCTTTCAAACCAATTCAGCCGGCGCCTGCTCGCCGCGACCAAGGCCGGCGCTTTCGTCACCACGGATGTTGCGTTGCTTGCGGGCTTGAGCGAGGCACAGCTTGCAGCCGCAGCCGCTGATGCAAAGGCGCGCAACGTCCCCGGCTACGTGCTGCCGTTGCAAAACACGACGCAGCAGCCCCAGCTCGCACAGATGAGCTCGCACGAAGGCCGCAAGCAGATGTTTGACAACTCCTGGAATCGCGCGGAAAAAGCCGGCGATAACGACACGCGCGAGACCATTGCGCAGCTCGCAAAGCTGCGTGCGGAGAAAGGTAAGCTGCTCGGCTTCAACACCTACGCGGCCTGGAAGCTGCAGGATCAAATGGCGAAGACGCCGGAGGCCGCCATCAACTTTATGGATGCGCTGGTGCCCGCCGCGACCGCTCGCGCGGGAAGGGAAGCGAAGGATATTCAGGCCGTCATCGATGCGCAAAAGGGCGGCTTTGAGCTTGCACCGGCCGACTGGGAATTCTATGCCGAGCAGGTTCGCAAGGCTCGCTATGACCTGGATGAGACCCAGGTTCGCCCTTACTTTGAGATCAACAACGTGCTGCAGAACGGCGTCTTTTACGCCGCCACCCGGCTCTACGGCATCACCTTCAAGGAGCGGCACGATATCCCCGTCTACGCCCCGGACGTGCGCGTTTTCGAGGTCCTGAACGCCGATGGCTCGCACCTGGCGCTGTTCTATTGCGACTACTGGAAGCGTGATAACAAGCGTGGCGGCGCATGGATGAGCGAGTTCGTGGGCCAGTCCAAAATGCGTGGGACGACGCCGGTCGTCTATAACGTGGCCAACTTTACCAAGCCCGCCGCCGGCCAGCCCGCGCTGATCACCTACTCGGATGTGATCACCATGTTCCACGAGTTTGGCCATGGGCTGCATGGCATGTTCGCCAACGCGCAGTACCCCTCGTTGAGCGGCACCAGCGTGCCACGGGACTTCGTAGAATTCCCATCGCAATTCAATGAGCACTGGGCGACGAATCCGGAGGTCTTCGCCCACTTTGCCAAGCACTACCAGACCGGTGCGCCCATGCCGGCGGAGCTCGCGGCCAAGATCAAGCGCGCCGCCGACTTCAATCAGGGCTACGCGCTGACAGAGCTGCTGGCCGCCGCAGAGCTCGACATGCAGTGGCACACGCTGCCCTCCGACGCACCGCTTCAGACGCCCGACACCTTTGAGCAGCAGGCGCTCACGAGGAAGTCGCTCAATGTCCCGCAGGTCCCGCCGCGCTATCGTTCCAGCTACTTTGCGCACATCTGGGGAGGCGGCTACAGCGCTGGCTACTACGCTTATCTATGGAGTGAAATGCTGGATGACGCGGCCTACCAGTGGTTTGAAGACAACGGCGGCCTGACCCGCGCTAACGGCGACCGCTTTCGGCAGATGGTGCTTTCGCGCGGCAATACGGAAGACCTGACCACCATGTACGACCGCTGGCTGGGCGGCGAGCCGAAGATCGCGCCGATGCTGAAACAGCGTGGGCTCGTGCAGGATCCGGCGACGAAGTAAGTTGCGAGAAAAGGGGCACGATCCACGTGGATCGTGCCCATTTTCATGCCTGATGACTACTGCTCTACGACTTCGTCATTGGCCTGCAGCATGGAAAACTTGTGGCGCACATCGTTGCCGCGCACCCAGAAAATCACGTCTTCCGCGATATTGGTCGCGTGGTCCGCGGCGCGTTCCAGGTTGCGGCTGATGATGATGGTGTTCAGGGATTGCTCAGCCGTATGCGCTTCACGCGTCATGCAGTCGACCAGGTCGCGTTGAATCGTGCGGTTCATCTCGTCGATTTCATTGTCCATTTCCAGCACGCTTTCGGCCAGCTTGGAGTCGCCTTCCAGCAACGCCTGGATGGCGCGCCGGATCATCACGCCAACCTTGTCGCCCATGGATTGGATGTCTTCCGGGCGGCAGGCTTCGGCCGTGTCCTTGGAGCGTGCGCTTGCGTCAATCGCGCGTGAGGCGATGTTGGTCGCCTGGTCGCCTATGCGCTCCAGGTCGCCGTTGATCTTGATCACGGACAGGATGAAACGCAGATCGATCGCCATCGGCTGCTCTTTGGCGAGCAGCTCGTAAGCCATTTCGTCGACCGAGGTCTCCGCCGCGTTGATTGCTTTTTCGATCTCTTTCACGTGCATGGAAAGGCCCTCGTCGCGATTGACATAGGCCTCCACGGAAAACTCCAAAGCCTGCTGCGATAACGCGGCCATGGCGAGCAATTTATCTTTCAAGGCTACAAGCTGCTGCTGAAAATGGATCCTGGGCATCACTACTCCTCTCAACCGTCAATATTTCATTGTACGGAAAACAGCATTGCAGCCCGGTAAAACCTGCCTATCAGGCGTGAAATTGCCGCAGCGCCATCCTGGCCGCGTGGTAGCCGGCCATGCCGTGCACGCCTCCGCCGGGCGGTGTGGAAGAGCTGCACAGGAATATGCCAGGGTCGCTGGTGCCGTATTCACGAACGGTGGGCCGCAGCACCAACTGCTTCGCAGTCATCGCACCGCCGGATAGATCGCCGCCGAGCAGGTTGGGGTTCCAGCTTTCGAGCGTCGCGGTGTTCCACGTTTTACGGGCCAGGATGCAGTCGCGAAAGCCCGGGGCAAAACGCTCCACCTGGGCTTCGATCGCGTCAGTGCGGTTGAGCGTGGAGCTGTTTGGAACGTGGCAGTAGCCCCAGGCGGTGTGCTGTCCGGCTGGCGCGCGGCTGGGGTCGCAGACGCTTGGCTGTACCAGCAGGACGAAGGGCTTGTCGGAGCAGCGGCCGTCAAACGTCATCTGCTCCGCGGCAGCAATTTCCTCCATCGTGCCGCCGACGTGCACGGTACCGGCACGATGGCAGGCATCCGCCGCCCACGGAATCGGCCCGGATAGAGCCCAGTCGATTTTGAACACGCCCGGCCCCGGCTTGAAGGCGCGCAGCGAGGCTTTGTACCCGGCACTCAAACGTCGTGCGGCGATGCTCGCCAGCGCTTCCGTACTGGTATCGAAAACGTTGATCTCAGCATGGGGGAGTTCTTCAAGCTGCTTGATCTCGCGCCCGGTAAAAATCTCTCCGCCAAGTTCCCGCAGGCAGGCTGCCAGGGCATCGCTCAGCTTCTGCGCGCCGCCCGCGACCACCGGCCAGCCGGTAGCGTGCGAGGCCGTCCCCAGCACCAGGCCGATGGCCGCACTCAACGGTGCGTCCAGTGGCATGACGGAGTGGGCTGCGCACCCGGCAAACAGTGCGCGCGCCCGCTCGCCCTGGAACTTGTTGCGTGCCAGTGTCGTCGAGGGCAGCAACGCGGGCAGGCCAAAGCGGGCGAGCGCGAGCGCATGTCGCGGCACGTGCACCACGGGCCCCAGGATTTCCGGCACCAGCTTGTCCCAGTGCTCAACGAGCGGCTCAAACAGCGCTTGCCAACGGGCCGCATCGTCGCCTAGCGCGTCTGCCAGATCCCTAAAACCAAGCCCCATCCAGGCCGCCGCGCCACCATCCAGCGGATGCGCCACAGCCACCTGCGGCTGCAGCCACTGCAAGCCAAAGCGCTCCAGGCTCAAGGATCGAAAGAACGGCGACGCCACACCCATCGGGTACGCGGAGGAGCCGACATCGTGTACGAAGCCGGGCAGCGTCAACTCCGCGGAACTGCAAGCGCCGCCCACTTGCGTCTGCCGCTCATACACCCTGACCTTCACGCCCGCCTGTGCCAACGTGATCGCGGCCGCCAGCCCGTTCGGTCCTGCACCAATGATGTTCGCCCGCATCGCTCACCTGCTCTGCTGTATCCGGCAAACCTGCTCCGCTATACTCGCCAAAGCCCTTCCAAGGATATATAGATGCCGTCGAGCTCTGCGCCCGTTCAAGCCCGTTCATTTCCTCTGCAAGCGCTTTTATGTGCCGCATTTTTGCTGCTCGCGGAGCTGATTGCATGGCCGTTTGCCAACTTCGGCATTGCGGACGAGTGGTCCTACGCCCGGACCGCCAATGTGCTCGCGCAGACCGGGCACATCGTTTATAACGGCTGGTCAACCGCGATGCTCGGCTGGCAGCTTTACCCGGCCGCGTTGCTCATCCGCGTCTTTGGCTACTCCTACTTTATCTGCCGCGTCTCCACGCTGGCCGCATCTTTGTTGGCGACGATGCTCATGCAACGCATCTGCGTACGCGCCGGCCTCAGCGAGCGAAACGCCACACTGACGACGCTGGCACTCGTTCTTTCGCCCATCTACATGCAGCTTTCTGTCACCTTCATGACGGACATCAACGGCCTGCTGGCGCTGCTGCTGTGCCTGTACGCCTGCCTGCGCGCGCTGCAGACGGCAAGCGAAAACGCGGCCATCGGCTGGCTTTTTTTCGGCTGCACGGCCAGCGCGATTGTCGGCTCGGCGCGGCAACTTGGCTGGTTGGGCGTGCTTGTCATGATCCCGTGCACGCTGTGGCTGCTGCGGCGCAATCGCAAAATCGTCGGCGCGGGCGTGCTTTTTACGGCGCTGGGCTGCGTGTTTATCGCGTGGGGCATGCACTGGACCAAGCAGCAGCCGTACTTCAATGGCGAGCCCATCGTCACGCACCTGCATGGTCTGAGCGACGTCGGCAAAATGCTGCGGGAGCAGGCACGCGCGGTCCTTGAGCTACCTTTTCTGCTGACCGCGCTTTTGGTGGCGTTTCTGCCGGAAGTGCGCCGAAACGGTCGCCGCTTCAGCCTGTTCCTCATCTCGTTCGCGCTGCTTTACACGGCGATCGCTGTGCGCCTGACCCCGAGCCACGGCCCCACGCAGATCCTGGAGCCGCTGCTGAACGACTGGTTCACGTCCGCCGGTTTCTACTACCCCTCGCACGGCTTTCTGGCCACCGCTCCGCCGGTCGTTCTCGGCACATTTTCGCGTGCTCTCCTCACGGCGCTCTCGCTGCTCTGCACCTTCAGCGCGGCCGCGTTTTTGTGGCGCTTGCGCAGGCAAAGTCCGGCGCAGACAAACTCTTCGCCGACGAGTTGGAACCAGTTGTTATGGCTCGTCGTCCCGACCTTTGCCGCATATGCTTTTCTGCTGATTCCGCGCTCGTTGCATGAGTTGTTTGACCGATACCTGATCGGCCTGGCCCCGTTTCTGGCGCTGGTGCTGGTGCGGGCTTACCAGGATTTCCTGAAGCCGCGCCTGCCGCAAGCGGTCCCGATCGCCATCGCGCTGGTGGCCGTGTTCAGCATTGCCTGCGTGCATGATCTGTTCGCGCTCGATCGAGCCCGCGCCGCGATTGCCGGGGAAGTGACTGCGTCTGGAGTACGCGATACGGCGCTTGAAGCCGGCTTTGAATACAACGACGCTGTCGAGCTGAATCACGCGCCCTACGTCAATGATGAGCGCGTCGTTATGCCCGCCGGCAGCTACCAGCCGCTGGCAGGGAATCGCGCGCCAAGCTGCGACGGAAAGACGCCGCTCGATGAGCATTACCGCCACGGAATGCCGCAACTGGGCATCGCGTTTGAACCCGCAGCGTGTGCCGGCGCCACGGCCTTCGCACCCGTGCCGTACTCGTCCTGGCTGAAGCTGCGCAGGATCAACCTATACGTCGTCAAGTTCCAGGGACCCTACTAAACCAATCATCCATGCGCAGAAAAGCCGCCCCATCACGGAGCGGCTTTCTTGCGAATCACAATCTACTTGCGGCGGACCGGAGCCTTGGCAACGGGCTTCTTTGCTGTCGCTTTCGATACTTCTGAAGCGTCCGTCATCATGATCATGATCGGCGTTTGGGTATAGGAGCCATAGGTTCCGATGAGCGTAACCTTCGCGCCCACGGCGGGGACCACCTTGAGCGGTTCCTTCATGGTGAAGGTAAAGTCTGCCGTCTTGGCCTGGACCGCGTCGTCAGATACGGCAACCTTGACTTCAGTCGAGCTCGAAGCGATGACGAGCGCACCGGGGATCTCGGTTTCCTTGCCCTTGATCGTGTCGAACAGCTTATCCGCCTGCTCCTTGCTGCCGTACGTCAGCACGTATTCCTTGTCAGGAATTGCGAGCTTCGGCAGATCGGCATCGGGCGTGGACTTCATCAGATCGGTAACCTGATCGGCATCCGTCTTCTTGGGGACGATGGTGAAGCCGGCCGGTGGGTTCAGATTGGTCTTTGCCGAAGCAACGACTGCATCATAGCCATCCACGCCGCCGTGGAACTTCTTGTAGCAGTAAGTCGCCAGCGGCTGGAACTGCGCCTTGAACTGGTCCGGCGCAAGCGCTGCCGTACGAGTCGCGTAGAAAGTGCAGTTGACGTAATCAGGAGGCGTCGACTGGTAGTAAGCAGTTGCCAGCGAATAATCCACCTGCAGGACCGGAGGCGTACCCTGAACGGAATCGGGGTAGGCAGCAAGCTCAGCCTTGAAGGCTTCAATCGCGGCCGGGCTATCCTTCTTGGCGTTGGCTGCGGTGCCAATCGCGTCGTAGAAGTAGGGAGTCGCATAGGCGAGCTGCTTGGCGAAATCGGCATCGGAAACGCCGTCAGCCTTGGTCTTTACTGCCAGACCCTTCTTGGCCCAATCGCTGGCGCCGTCCAGGTCCTTGTTCTCGGTGCGGAACGCAACCTCAAACAGGTACGCCTGCAAATTGTTCGGGCTAACGGCGATGACGTTGTCAGCGGCCGTGATCGCCTTGGTGTGGTCGGAGCCGCTGTACGCCAGCATGATGCGCGTCAGAACGTCATTCTTGACGGCAGACTTGGGGTACTTGACCAGGTAGGCCTCATACGCGGCGGCCTGAGCGGCGGGGGTTGCCTGCTTACCGGCGGCTTCGTACTCAGCGTACTCAGCCGGATCCATCTGGACCTGACCCTGCGCTTGTGCGGTGAATTGGTGCGAGAGGAGGCCGGGCGAAACCATCAAAGCCGAAACCGCCAGGAGAGACGCAATTGCTGCCTTCTTCATTCAGTGCTCCTCAAAAAAAACTACAAGTCGTTTATAGGACTCTATCATCGCGTTATTGGTTTACCGATAGTGGCAAGGCGTATCGGCCGCGAGTCGGCTGAGTCCAGATTATAGGAAGCGGCTTTGCTACACGCAAGATATCGCCAACATACGACCAAGGACGTAGCCGGAAGCCAATCAGTTTTGCCGTGCCGTCACTTGCCTACGCCCGATTGCACTGTAGATTGTGCAATTGCGACTGAAAAGTACACGGAATGGATTTGAGCGGGGCTTATCCACAACAGGTTGGGGCTCAGTTGTTGATTCGCGTGGGGGGCGCCGCTAGAGTTGGACCATGCTCAAGCTCCGCAAAGTTCAGATTCTAGGTTTCAAGTCGTTCTGCGATCGCACGGAAGTACAGCTTTCAGGCGAGGGCATCGCCGCCATTGTCGGACCGAACGGCTGTGGGAAGTCGAATATTTCTGACGCGATCACCTGGGTGCTGGGGGAGCAAAGCGCCAAAAGCCTGCGTGGCATCAAGATGGAAGACGTCATTTTCGCCGGCACGCGCGACCGCAAGCCAACCGGCATGGCGGAGGTTTCGCTCACGCTCGTGGACCCGGAAGTCTACGACGGCAACGACGACAAGGACGATCCGGGCGGCGGCGATGTGACCATTGACTCCCGCCACGCCACGGACTGGAACGAGATGGAGCAGCGCCGGCTGCGTGCGGAAGAAACCGAAGAAGCTGTCGCCGAGGCGCAGCCCGGAACCATTCTGAATCCGGAAGACGCTGAAGCCGCGCAAGCAGCAGAAGACGCGCCAGAGGGCAACGGCACCGGGGTAGTCCTCAAGATTCGCCGTCGCAAGTTTGGCCGGACCCCCATCCGCGCGGGTGAGCTCACCATTACCCGCCGGTTATTCCGCTCGGGTGATTCCGAGTACCTGCTAAACGGCAAAATCTGCCGTCTGCGCGACATTCAGGACATCTTCATGGGCACCGGGCTCGGCGGTGAAAGCTACGCGATCATCGGTCAAGAGCGCATTGGCCAACTGCTGAGTTCCAAGCCGCAGGATCGCCGGTCGATCATTGAGGAAGCTGCCGGCATCACGCGCTTCAAGACCAAGAAGCGCCTGGCCGAGCTGCGGCTCGAGTCGGCTCGCGGGAACCTTGCGCGTGTGAACGACATCTTTGAGGAAGTCGTAAAACAGATGACGACCCTGAAGCGTCAGGCCGCCAAGGCCGAGCGCTACGGGCAGATCCGCGATGAGCTACGCACCAAGCTGCGCGTCGTGCTGGCAAGCCGGCTATCGCAGCTCGATGGCGAGCTGGCTGGTGGCACCACTAAAATCGGCGAGCTGACCGTCAAGGTTGACGCGCAGGTGACGGAGGTGGAAGCCGCGGATGCGGAGCACTCGGAAGGTGTTCGCCGAGGCTACACGCTGGACGGACTAATCCGCGAGCATGCCGCAACCGCCAATCAAAGCGCGGTTGAGTACGAGCGCATCGCCGCCCGAACGGCAGCAAACGTGGACCGCGTTGCAGAGCTTTCAGTGCGTCTTGAGAGCGGCGCCCGGGAGCTGGAGGCGGCACGCGCGCAGCTCGCCGGGCTGGCGGGTGAGCAGGAGCAGCAGCGGGCATTTCTTGACTCCGCGGCGGGAGAGGCCGGGGGCGCTCGTGAGACTGCTCAGAGCAGCCACGCCGCAGTGCAGGAAGCCATGCGCAGCGTGCACGCGCGCGAGCAGGCTACCGAGCAGGCGCGACGCAACGGCATGCAGGTCATGCAGCGCGCGGCGCAGATTCGCAATGAAGAGAATCAGGCCGCCGCCGCACTTGCACAACTTGAGCGCGAGTCCGAGCGGCTGGTGCAGGAATCGGCGACGGCACGTGAAGAACTGCAGCAGCTCGGCTTGCAGCGCGGGCAGGTTCGGCTTTCGTTTGAGACCGTCAGCGAGCACCTGAAGCGATTGGAACTCGGCATTTCCGAGCTGCGCCTGTCGGTCGAAACAGCGCGTGGGGAAGAGAACGAAACCAAGCGCAGGGGCGATCGTCTGCGCGGCGAAGTAGCGGGACTGAACGGCCGGCGCAACTCGCTGGAAGGGCTGATCCGCGACCACAGCTACTCGACCGATACGGTCAAGAAGCTTCTCAAAGCAACCTCGCAGAGGAGTGCTGCAGCGGGCACGCTGGCCGACTTCCTGGAAGTCACCGACCCGGCCTACGGGCAGGTTGTCGACGAGTTCTTCCGCGAGGAATTGAACTACATCGTCGTCAAGGATTGGGACGCGGCGGATGAAGGCATTCGCTTGCTGAAGTCAGATGTGGCAGGCCGTGCGACGTTCCTCGTCGAAGGCGCGGCCAGCGAAGGCAAGGACGCCGCGACCCACGTGTCACAGGAGGGCGTGCGGCCCCTGACCGAATGCATCCGCGTGCTGAATGGCTTCGGCCGCTCGCTTGAAGTGCTTCTGCCCAAGCTTCGCGAAGGCTTCGTGACACCGGATTCTGCGACGGCGCGTGAGCTCGCGGGGCAACATCCTGAAGCGTATTTCCTCTCTCCGACCGGTGAAACCTTCCACGGTGTGACCGTCACCGGCGGACGCCCGAGCTCTGGCGGCCCGCTCGCGCTGAAGCGTGAGTTGAAGGAGCTGAGCGAGAAGCTCGTAGCGCTCGAGCAGGAGCTGGCCGAAACCGACCAGCGTACGGCGGCGTTGCAGCATGAGCTCGCCGACCAGATGCGCGCCATCGAAAACAAAAACGCTGAGCGACGCGATGCCGAGCGCGAAGCAGCCAACAGCGGCGCTGCTTTGCGCCAGATGGAGTCCGAAACCGCACGCATTGAGCGTCGCCTGCAGGACTGGATGGGTGCCACCGATCGCAATCGCGACGCGCGCAACCAGAAGGCTGACCTGATCGCCGCACGCCAGGCACAGGCGGCGGAGCTGGAAGCGGAACGCGGCGCCGGTGAAGCTGCGCTGGCGGCTCTGACGATTGAGGTTCAGCAGCTACGCATTGAGCGGGAAGAGCTACAGTCCGCCGCCGCCCAAGCTGCTGCCGCGCTGGCCGGGCTTGAGGAACGCCGCCGCAACGCGCAGGCCAGCTACGAGCAAACCACGCGCCTGTTCAATGGGCAGCGGCAGCGCATCGATCAGCTGGACCAGCAGCTCAGCGCCGCGGCCAATGAAAAGCTGCGCAGGGAAGAGGAGACGGGCACGCTCGCAGTCGCCAGGGAGGAAATCGCTGAGCGCCGCGCGACCGCTCTGGCAGAGGGCGCGCGCCTGACCGCGGAGGCCAGGGCCCTGCGTGAAGTCACCGCCGCGCTCGACGCCAAGCTGCGTGTCGTGCGCGCGGAAACAGAGGCTCTGCGTGAGCAGCGGGCCGGCCTGAGCGCACGCGTCGCCAAGCTTACGTCCGACATTGAGCACCTTGAAGCCACATGCCTGAATGACCTGGGCGCAGAGGCGAACGTGCTCCGTGAAGATGCCGGCATCGAGCGCATTGAAGGCACACTGCTGAACGAGCAGGAGACCGAAGCGCGCAGCCTGAAGCAGCGCCTTGAGCAGATGGGCCCGGTCAACATGATGGCCCTTGAGGAGTACGAGGAGACCACGCAGCGGCACGGCTTCCTCGACGCCCAGCGCAAGGACCTGCTCGAATCGATCGAGAACACCACCGCGTCCATCAAGGAAATCGACGACGTCAGCCGCGTCAAATTCGACGAGGCCTACAAGATCATCAACGAGAACTTCTCGCTCACCTTCACCAAGCTTTTCGGCGGCGGCCAGGCCTTCATGCGCCTCACCGACCCGGACAATCCCAACTCCGACTCGTCCGGCATTGAAATCGTCGCTTCGCCCCCGGGAAAAAAACTGCAGAACATCCTGCTGCTCAGCGGTGGAGAAAAAGCCCTCACGGCGCTCTCGCTGCTGGTCGGCATCTTCCAGTTCCAGCCCGCGCCGTTCTGCATCCTGGACGAAGTTGACGCGCCGCTCGACGAAACCAACGTGGGCCGCTACGCCAAGTTGATCAGCGATATGTCCGCCACCACGCAGTTCATCGCCATCACCCACAACAAGCGCACCATGGCGCAGGCGGACGTGATCTACGGCGTCACCATGCAGGAGCCCGGCGTAAGCAAGATCGTCAGCGTCAACCTGGGACAGGGCAATCGCAGCCGCGGGAATGAGCGCGAAATGCCGCGGCGGGTCGCCTGATCCGGTGTTGCGCACTGGTGCTTCTGCTGCTCCTGGTGGGTTGTCGACACTCAGAGCAGCCGCTCGAACAGCGTGATCTCGGCAACGGGATCGCGATGCACGATGTGCGGTTTTACTCGTCTGCGCTCAAGCGGCAGGAGGTCTACCGGGTCGTCGCGTCCACGCGCCCGCCACCCAGCGGCAAGCTGCATGTGATGTACCTGCTACACGGCAATGGCGGCAGCTTCCGTGACTGGCAGGCGAACGGGCCATTGGCTCAATACGCCGCGCAGGGCTACCTGTTTGTGATGCCCGAAGGTCACAGCGGCTACTGGGTCAACTCCGCTGCAAGCGCGGACGCCCGCTACGAAGACTACGTCACCACCGACCTCATCGCCGACGCAGAACGCGGCCTGGCCCCGGACCGTGACCGCTCGATCGCCGGCGTTTCGATGGGCGGCTTCGGCGCCGTAATTCTCGCGCTCAGGCACCCGGGGCTCTACGTCTTTGCCGGCGCACTCAGCCCTCCGGTTGACGTGCCGCAGAGAAGGTTTACCTGGCGCAGGCCCTGGCAATCGCTCGCGATTCGCCGCATCTTCGGCCCTTACGGCAGCCTGCAACGACAGCAGCGCGACCCCTTCTGGCTCGTGCAACACGGGGATGCCGCGTGCGCGCCGTTCCTCTACATCGGCTCCGGGGTTGAGCCACTCGCCGAGCCAATCTCCCGCTTCGCCAGGTTGCTGGACCACAGGGAGTTCCGCTATGTCTACAAAATTGAGCCCGGCGGGCACGACTGGCTCCAGTGGAACCGGCAGGCGCAGCCCATGCTCGCGGCCATCAATCAGTCCGCGCCCGCCTGCACCCCAGGCACCAAGTAAGATTGCACTTATGAGTGAAGCTTTGTTGACGACCAGTCTGGACCAGCCCCTCGTCGCGCGCGGCAAGGTCCGGGACATCTACACCGCCGGCCCGGATGAGCTGTTGTTTATCGCCACGGACCGCATCTCCGCCTTCGATCATGTGCTCGGCTCTGGCATCCCGGACAAGGGCCGCATCCTTACGCAGATCTCGCTGTTCTGGTTCGAGTTCCTGGCGGACGTCGTCCCAAACCACCTTATTTCTGCCGTACCCGCTGGCCTCGCTCCTGAGCTCGCGGGCCGCACCATGCTGGTCAAGCGCGCGCAGATGTTCCCGGTCGAGTGCGTCGTGCGCGGCTACCTTTCCGGCTCCGGCTGGAAGGATTACCAGGCTACGGGCGGAATCTGCGGCATCGCCCTGCCCGCCGGACTGCGCGAGTCCGACAAGCTCCCCGAGCCAATCTTCACGCCCGCTGCCAAGATCAACACCGGCGGCCACGATGAAAACATATCGTTCGAGATCATGGTCGCAACCGTAGGCCAGGATTATGCTGACAAACTCCGCGCGCTCACGCTCGCAATCTACGCCAAAGCCAGCGCCTACGCGGCGACCAAAGGCGTCATCCTGGCCGATACTAAATTCGAGTTCGGCCTGGTCAACGGTGAAATCGTTCTGGCCGACGAGGTCCTGACGCCGGACTCATCCCGCTACTGGCCGGCCGATAAGTACACCCCCGGCGGCCCCACACCCAGCTTTGATAAGCAGTTCGTTCGCGACTACCTGGAGCGCATCGGCTGGAACAAGCAGGCACCCGCACCCGCGCTGCCGGCGGATGTCATCGCGCAAACCCGCGAGCGCTACCTGCACGCCTTCCAACTCCTGACCGGACGCACCGAGCTCTAATGCCAACCATGGCCGCCTTTACCACGTTCGACTGGTTCCTGGTAGCAGTCGTGGCGCTGTCGACCCTTGCCGCCTTTTTCCGCGGCTTCATCAAGGTCCTGTTCTCGATTGGTGGGCTCATCCTGGGCCTGCTCGCAGCCAGCTGGTACTACACGCTTGTCGCCGCTCGGCTCACTCTGCTGCCGACCCTCGCTGCACGCCAGGTCACAGCTTTCATCCTGATCCTCGTGGTGATCATGGTCGTTTTCACCATCATCGCGGGCTTCCTGCGCAAGGCAGTTTCGGCCATCGGCCTCGGTTTTTTCGACCGGGTGCTCGGCGCGGCTGTTGGTTTCGCGCGTGGCGTGCTGCTTGGAGTGGTCTGTTTGATGGCATTTGCGGCGTTCTCCCCCAATTGGGGGCCGCTCAAAAATTCTCAGCTCTCTCCCTATTTCCTTGCGGGGGCGCATGCGGTATCCTTCATCGTACCCGCACAGTTACAGCAACAGGTCGCGGCCGGGGCCACGCATCTGCTTCAAAGTAGTCCGCGGCTTTTTGAGCCGCATAGGTTAGGCCAATCTCATTAGAATTAAAGCAGGGTGGGGGTACGAGTGAAGCGTGAACTGGATGGACTGGTGTCGCAGATGCACAGCGCGGGAATACAGTACGGCGACGCGCTTCGCCAGTTCAAACGACGCTACATTCTCGAAGTCCTGGCCCAGCACAAGGGAAACCAGTGCAAGGCCGCGGAAGAGCTCGGCATGCACCGCAACACGCTGAGCCGCACGCTGGCTGAGCTTGAGCTTGACACCGCCGCCATCCGCAACGGCATGCGCCGTCCGCCCATGAGCGAGCGCGCCGTAGACCGCACAGCCGAGCGGACCCGTCCGCTTGGCAACGTAGTGAATCTCCGCTAGCGCTTCCGGCGTTCGCTGCGTCCAAGCGATGAGCACCATGAATTTCTCCTACAAAGCGTACGTTGCCGCGGGTCTGGCGCTGGCTTGCACGCGGCTGGATGCCCAGGCCGCAAAGGCCGATCCGCTGCGCGCGTCAGAGGCCTACCTGGCCGGCGCCAAGCTGCTGGAACGTAACGACTACGCCGGCGCCCAGGAAGATTTCGCCAACGCATCTCGTCTGGACGCCACCCACCCCGAGTACGCCAGGGCCGTGCTCCTGACGCGCGATAAACGCGTCAACGACCTTGTCCAGCGGGCAGCGCATGCACGCATGCTCGACCGCACCGCAGAGGCTGACGGCCTGCTTGCGGACGCCCGCAAGCTCGATCCCACTAATGAAGTGGTTGTGCAGCACGTTGAAAGCGCCGCCACCATCAGCCAGACCTTCCCGGCAACCAGCCGGTTCGACCAGAGAAAAGACCGGCTCAATTTCGCCGGGCCGATCCAGCTCACGCCCAAAGCCGGCTTGCAGGACGTGCATCTACGCGGCGATCCGCGGCAGGCTGTCACGCAATTCACCACCCAGTTTGGCATCAAGGCCGTGTTTGACGAGCAGGTCACGACCACGCCCATGCGGCTCGATCTGGACCAGACGACCTACGACCAGGCCATGCCGCTGGTCCTCAGCATGGCGCATCTTTTCGCGGTGCCGTTGACGGAAACGTCGATCCTCGTCGCCAAGGATACGCAGGAAAATCGCTCTCGCCTGGAGCGCCAGATTGAGGAAACGGTCTACATCCCGGGCAGCACGCCGGAGCAATTGAATGAGCTGCTGAACATCGTTAAAAACGTTTATGACGTCAAGCAGATCGTCGCCTCGCCACTTTCCGGGTCGCTGCTGATCCGGGCCCCGCAAGACACTGTTCGCGCGCTCAATTACACTCTTGCGGACCTGGTCGATGGCGGCGCAGAGGTCCTTCTCCGCATCCAGCTGATCAGCGTCGACAAGACTCACTCACTCAATACCGGGGCCACGACGCCCAGCTCGGTCGGTGCCTTCAGCGTCGCGGCGGAGGCACAAAACCTGGTCAGTACCAACCAGACCATTATTCAGGGAGCGATTTCGCAGGGCCTGCTGGTGCTTCCCGCAACCAACACCTACGCGCAAAACATTTTGCTGGAAGCTGCTTTCCTGCTGCTTTCCGGCGCCGTCACGGATGCGCGTCTGATGAATCTGCTGACGTTCTTTGGTGGCGGCCTCACACTCTTCGGCGTCAACTATGGCGGCTCGGCCGGCTTCAATCTGGCGCTCAACACGTCAGAGGCGCGCGCGCTGGACGACATCTCCGTCCGTATCGGCGATCACCAGACGACGGCTCTCCGCGTCGGCTCAAAGTACCCCGTCACCACCGCGACCTACTCAAGCGGCCTGTCCGCCGCGCAGACCTCCGCGCTTGCCGGCGTCAGGATCAACGGGCAGTCGGCCTCATCCCTGCTGGCCGCGGCTTCAAGCATCGCGTCCGTCCCCATGGTGCAGTTTGAGGACCTTGGCATCACGCTCAAAACCCAGCCCACCGTGCTGAAATCCGGTCTCGTCGCGCTCCACGTCGACTTCAAGCTGGAGGCCCTGACCGGCGCCAGCTCCAACGGCATCCCGCTCCTCACCAGCCGCGCCTTCGTATCCGATATCACTGTCCAGGAAGGCGGCACGGCCGTCATGCTGTCCGATTTATCCAGCACAGAAGCCGCCAGCGTAAGCGGTATCCCGGGGCTCGCCGAGCTGCCCGGGCTCAACGCCTCCGTCGCCGACCGGCTCAAAGAGACTGACGGCTCCGAGCTCGTTCTGCTGGTTACGCCCCACGTCGTGCGTCGCCGCTCGAACGAATTCGCCAGCCGCCGCATCATCTTCAAAACATCCGTGCCGCAGGACTTCTAATACCCACAGGCAAGCATTGACCTGCGCGGCATAAGCGGCTATATTCAGAGAGGTAGAGCGGGAGTAGCTCAGTGGTAGAGTGCTTCCTTGCCAAGGAAGATGTCGCCGGTTCGACCCCGGTCTCCCGCTCCAGACAAACCCGGCCAGCGTTCCAAGTGAATCCCCGGGGCGCGGTACCCAAGTGGTAAGGGAGAGGTCTGCAAAACCTTTATGCGCCGGTTCGATCCCGGCCCGCGCCTCCAAAATCTAACCTGCTGCCAAGGCCTCCGGATCGGGGCCTTTTTGCTGCGCGCTACGTTGCTTCCACAAGCACCACGCCGCGGCAAAAATCCACAGCAAAAATCGATGGTTCGCCACTGCTTCCACCGGGACATAGAACGGCAGTAGAAGCAGCAGGCCTTCGCCAACAGGGCTGCGCGACCGATGCACAATCAGCATCGTCAGCGGAAAGCATGCGATCAGTCCCGCTGGCCAAAGGTACGTGTTCGCCAGCAATGCAACCACCAGAAAACCAAAGAACGACGCGTCAGCAGGCAGCGTGCGCCCCGCTTTTGTCAGCAGCAGCCAGGCCAGATACGCCACGATGCACACCAACCCAGCCGCCACCGTGTGCGTGCCCAGCGCCAGCAGCGGGTTCTGCCGCGTGCCGTAGAAGTAGTGCATGGAGTACGTGTTCGTTCCCATCACCACAAAGCGCCCCAGAATCACAACGTTGTCGTGAAATGTATGCGTCAGCATGGTCGGATTCGCGACCAGGTGGAAGCGCAGGTGCGGGATGAATTCGCGATAACGCTCTACTCCATAGGCGCGCGTGGCGAGCAGCGTGATCGCCACGCTTACCCCGCAGGACCATGCGACGGTCGCCCAACGGCGCTGCGTCAACAGCCATAAAATGACCAGCACCGGCCATAGCTTGATGCAGATTGCGACCCCAAGGCAAGCTCCCCCCAGGGCCGGGCGCCGAGCATAAAACGCGGAAAGCATCAGCGTCAGGATCAGGATATCGACCTGCCCGTTATCGATATTGGCCGCCATGGGCAAGCTGAGAAACAGCCCCAGCGCGATCCAATTTGCGCGCGGATAGGCCGCACTGATCAGGAACAGTAGACGTACCATAAGCAGCGCCATCAGCGTGCCAAAGATAACCTTTGCCGTTCGGTAAGAAAGCCGGCTGAATGGCTCAAACAGAAAAAGCGACGACGGCGGATAGAGAAAGCGACTACTCTGCTGCAGCCAGTCGCGATCGGCGTAGCGCTCATCCACATTCACGTTGTTCACGTAGGGATCAAGCCCCGCATGCGCCGCCTGCCCGGCGACATAGTACGCGCGAAAGTCGCCCAGGTAGCCATCCCGCGCCAGCAGGGAATACAGGCACGTCACCAGCAATAAAAGCCCAAGCAGAATCCGCCGGTCCGGCGTGATGCCGGCCAGCCAGCCACGTGAGCTAGCGATCATGCGATCAGTGTAACGTGCGCTATGAAGTCAGCCACTGAATCGCATTCGCCAAAAACCGCTCCTGCAGCACCGGGTGCAGCTCCGGCACGCGCTGATAGACGACCTTCGTGCCACCCAGCTTGCAGGTAAACGTCCCTGCACCGATGCGGCGGTCATGATCCCGCGAGTACCCCACCACAATCTCCACCCCCGGCCCCTCGACCAGCAGCCCGTTCGACTGCCGCCCCTTGGCCGCGTAGTGGATGCCCATGGCCTGGTTCACGGGCATCCCCGCATACAGCGGATGCTCCCGCACAAAGTACCAGTTACCCATCCACGGCGCGCGGAAATCCCCAACATTGCCGCTGAAAGTAAATGCCCCAGCGTCCGCCAACTGCCTGGCGACCCCATCTGAAAGCGCATCCGCCTGCGGAATCGCCAGCAGCGGCGTCCCCGCACGAACCGCCTCAAGAATCCCTTGCTGCAAATGCCCGGTCTGCGGCATCTCGGCCGATTCACCTGGTTCCAGCTTCCGCCCCGGTACCACCTTCGCCGCACCCGGCTGCGCTTCGAGCCCGGTCGTGTCGCCGGACTCCTGCTTTGTCGAAACCTTCGACGTTATGCCCGATGAGATGATGAGGTCGTACTTCTCACCTAGGCGAAACTCCTCCACCTGCACAAACTCCATCCCTCTGAGCTGTTTGCCCAATGCTGGGCTGATCCCCGATACGCCAACTCGATGTTCGCCCGCGAGAGCCTTGAAGTGCACAAACGTCATCCAGATGTCTTTCGTCTGAGTCGCGAGCGGGACAGCCGTTAACTCGCACTTGAACCGATACATACCCTCGAAGCCAAAGGGCACGTTTGCGTTTCGCCTGGGTGTAAAGCTGACCCCCTCTTTTATGAGGTAGCTGAACTGATCAGCAACCTGCGCAGGTACTGGTGACCGAAATATTTCGCTGCGATGACCTTCTGGGTCAACCACTGAAAAGACGATTTCACCCGCAACCGGATTCGAGGTGTCATTCAAAAAGTACAAATCGAAAACTGCGGCATCTCCCCACGCAGTACAAAGCGAACGCTGCTTGGCAATCGCCCTCACCGGCAAAAGCGTCCCGCTGATCGGCCCCGGAGCGCTCTTGAAGTTACGCAGATTATCCACAATTCCGGAGTGGTTCTCGATCGAAGTAGACTCCCACCCCGAGATCACTGCAAAATCTAATTCGTCAGAAATCCGCGCATTCTCCATGTAGTTCTGCCACGTGTCGTAGCACTTCTTGCCCAACGAAAGCCACAGCGATTCCGTCGCCGGAAACGCCTTGCGGAACCCCCAGCGATCGATCCACTTGTCATATGCGGCCAGTATTTCCGCGTGATCGACGTGGTCATAGCTCTTCCCGGCCGGCTGCCCGTCAATCCCGGCGTCCTGCTGGTGCAGCATCAGCGAGCGATTATCCGGGGTTGCGCACCCTTCCATCTCGCCGAACTCCGTCAGCACCTTCTTCCAAGGAGCCTTGTACGTATAGTCCGTCGGCGACTTGTAAAACTCGTCGTACCACTGGTCGCCCGCGCCCTGATGCTGGTTCCACCAACCGCCCCACTCCTCCTCATCGGACCGGTGCAGATGCGGGTCCCACGGCGCATACCAGGCCTGCGCGGCCTTGCGCGGCGGCGCCACAAACCCGTCATTCAGCACGATGCAACGCGAAGGATCCTCCGCACGCATCGCCGACAGCACCGCCAGCGTGTCCGGGTTCTTGAGGTCCGCGCCAATCTCATTCTGCAGGCAATAAACGATCACCGAAGGATGCGACCGGAACGCCTTCACCATCTCCACGCACTTGACGAACATGTACCGCTGAGCAAATTTGTCCGCCGCGTTCGTGGGCTTTTCCATCACGATGTTCGCCGCGTTTGCCGCCACCCCATCCGGCAGTTTGCCGATCGCCAGCTTGCCTCCACCGGGCTCCATGTACCGCAGCAACCCCAGCGTATCGTGCGCCCGCAGCACGTCTTCCTTGGCCAGATTGCGATGAAAGTTAAGGCAGTTCAACCCCAGCTTTTTCGCCTGCGTGACTTCCTTCACCGCCAGCGACGGCGTTGGCCAAATCCCGTTCAACCCCCAAAATCCCCAGGAAATCGAAGAATAAAGCTTCATCCGGCGACCGTTCAGCCGGAACATTGCATCTGTGCCAAGGCCTGTCACAGCAAACGTCCGGAAGCCGAAGTTGATTGTGCGTTGATCTCGACTCCCATCGTCACCGATCCAGGTCGTGCGCAATTGATACAAATTGGGGCTCTCAAGGTCCCACGCCGCCACCTTTGGCAGGAATAATCCGGCATTATTTTCGAGGACTTTATTCTGCAACGGACCTCGCTCCGTTTTCATCGTGTGCATGACTGTTCCACCCACGCCGAGCACTTCGTGTTGCAGGTAACCGGTGGGCTGTACGCCATTCATAACTTCAGTCACTGTCCGACAGTAGACCCGGCCCAGGTCTAAGTCATTCAGAACCCACGAATCGCGAATACGAACGGTTCCCGCGTGCGCACTCAGCACCATCCCCCGGTCCAGCCCCCCAAACCCATGCGACCGATACAGCCTCACCGCCCCCCACTGCGCGTTCGTCCCATCCACCCAGTCATACCGTCCAAACGGGTTCGTCACCCGAATCGCCAATACATTCTCCCCACCCGGTTTAGCCGCCGAGGTCAGGTCACACTCAAACGGCAACTCCTCCATAATCGAGTAGCCCACCAGCACCCGATTCAGATAAACCTCAGCCCGCAGCCGAGCCCCACGCACCTTCAAAAAGATCCGTTTGCCCTGCATCGACGCCGGAATCTCAATCGCGCGGTACCACCACGAAACCCCAAAGTAAGCGCCATTCTGCGGGATCGCATCATCCGCCGCATAGCGATACTCCTCCGGCGTATAAGGTCGCGAACCGTACTTTCCCCAGCAATGCTGTTCAACGGTGCTCGGCAGTGTCACCGGCAAGCCACCGTCCCCCAGCGCCCCCCACCCTCCGGTAGGCGGGTTTACCGGCAGCTTCGCCAGCCGCACATCTTCCGGCAGAAAGATCGCGTCCTCCTTCCACGCCGCCTTCTCATCGACCCACAAACGCCAGCCAGTATCCGGTATAAGCGTCCCATTCTCCGGCCAGGCCTGCGCCTCGGCTTGATCCGCTGTGGCAGCAAATCCAGACAAAGCCGGCAGCAGGGAAGTAGCCGCGGTAGCCTTCAAAAACGTACGCCGAGAGGTCCCACCAATATCTTTGGTCATGTCACAAAGAATATTACCCGACCCATCACTCCCCCTGTTGTCATCCCCGCTGGGATCTGCTTTTCCCCTCACTCCCCCAGCAGAAACCGCTTCACCCGGTAAGCCCGCCCCGTGGCCGCATCGCACTCAATCAACGTAGCCGCCAGCTTCGGATTTCCACGCGCGGCCTCAAACTTTACCGGCATCCCCGTCAAAAAACGCTCCAGCACCAGCTCCGTATCAACCCCAATCACGCTGTCATACGGCCCACTCATCCCGACATCGGTCTGGTACGCCGTACCCTGCGGCAGCACGCGCTCATCCGCCGTAGGGATGTGTGTATGCGTGCCGAGCACGGCCGTCACGCGACCATCCAGGTACCAGCCCAGCGCTACCTTTTCACTCGTAGCTTCGGCATGGATATCCAGCAGCACCACCTTAGCCTTGATCTTTGAGAGCAGCTCATCCGTCTTGCGAAACGGGTCATCGCAAGCCGACATAAACACGCGCCCCTGCAGATTCATCACGGCGTAAGCTGTGCCATCCGGCAGCATGCCCTCATAGACCCCGTAGCCCGGCGCCTTGGAGGTATAGTTCGCCGGCCGAATGATTCTCCGGCCGCGCTCATGCGACTCCACCGGAACCTTCATGTAGTCGAAGATCTCCTTCTTGTCCCAGATGTGGTTTCCGGTCGTGATCACATGCGCGCCCAGGTCAAACAGCTCTTCCGCCAGCGACGGCGTAATGCCCTTGCCACCAGCCGCGTTCTCCCCGTTGATGATCAGCAAATCAACGGCGTTCGTTTCCACCAGATGCGGAACATGGGCCTGCGCAATGTGTCGCCCCGCCGAGCCAAAGATGTCACCCACAAACAAAATATTCACCTGTGAAGGCTAGCAGAAACAGGCGATACTCAGTACCTGAGCCGCATTTCCTCCATGACCCTCGCCTACCTGATCCTCGCCCACACCGCGCCGCAGCAGATCCTGCGTTCGATTGCGCGGCTGCGTGCGCCGGGCGTGGTTTTCGTCGTCCACATTGACGCACGCGCGGATGACTCGATTCACGCTGCGCTTGCCGGCCAGCCGGACGTCCATCTCGCCCCGCGCGCGCGCTGTTACTGGGGCACCTACGGCATCGTGCAGGCGACGATCAACTGCATTCAGACCCTGCTGGCGCTAGGCCAGCCCTTTGACTACGCCGTCCTGCTTTCCGGCCAGGATTACCCCATCAAGACTCCGCAAGCCATCGCAGCTTTCTTCACCGCGAACGCCGGCACAGAGTTTATCGAGGCCTTTCCGCTCGACCAGCCCAACCGCTGGAGCGAGCAGGGCGGCGCGTTCCAGGCCATGGCACGCGTCCAGCAGTACACGCTCACGCTGCGCAGCCGAACCCTGCACCTCAAGCTGCTACGCAGGTTTTACCGCGGCTGGAAGCCCCACGGCGGCTCGCAATGGTGGGCGCTTTCACGGCCTGCGATCGAGTGGATAGCTGATTACCTCGCGAAGCATTCCGCACTGTCCCGCTACTATCGCCACACGTTCATCCCGGATGAATCCATGTTCCAGACGATGCTGGCTAATAGCCCCTTCGCTGCAAAAGCAAGCACGCAAGCCCTGAACTACGTCGACTGGGATCGCCCCAACCCCAAGTTTCCCCGCACCCTGGACGACGAAGATTTTGAGCGACTTAAGGCCGCTCCAAACCTATTCGCCCGCAAGCTGAACGCGGTCCAAAGCGCCACGCTCCTGGACCGCATCGACATCGAACTCTTGGCGGATACCACTACAAAATTGTCATCCTGAGCGAAGCGGCCTGCGCACTTGCAAGCCGTGCAGTCGAAGGACCTGCATTACGCCGGAGCCGGCGGGTAGCCTATCCCTTGCTCTGAGGCCGAAGCAGCGGAAACAAAATCACATCTCGAATCGATCTCGATCCCGTCAGAATCATCGTCAACCGGTCGATCCCGATCCCTTCCCCCCCGGTCGGCGGCAACCCATATCCCAGCGCTCGCACGTAGTCCTCATCCATCGGCTGCGCTTCGTCGTCGCCGCGTTCTTTTTCAGCCAGCTGCATCTCGAATCGACGCCGCTGATCCACCGGATCGTTCAATTCGCTGAATGCATTTCCAACCTCAAACCCACCGATGTAAAACTCAAACCGCTCCACCCAATCGGGCTCGTCCGGCTTGACTTTCGATAGCGGGCTGACTGCAAGAGGGAAGTCGTAGATGATCGTCGGCTGCACCAGGTGCTCTTCTGCGATGTATTCAAAGACGGCGGCGATCGTCTTGCCATAAGGCTCACCCGCAGCGAGGTTAGCCGCACATTGCGCAAGAAAACTATGTAGATCGCGATGCTCCAGGCGCGCTTGAATCAGGGCAGGATCGCGTTCAAAGATCATGGTCGAGACCGGATCCTTCAACTCCGGCACCGCGCGCTTTAGCCATCCCGCAAAGGCTTCTGCAGACGCGAAATCCACCTTCAGCGGGCGCGGTCCCGCGTCAAGCGGCCAGAAGGTATAGATGGCTTCGCGCATGGATAACCGAGTCCATTTCGCCAGGTCTATCTCCACCCCATTGAACCTGGTAGTGGTAGTACCGTTCACGGTCATGGCGACGGACTTGACTAACTCCTCGGTAAGGTCCATCAGGTCGTGATAGTTCGCATAGGCCTGGTAGAACTCGAGCATAGTAAATTCCGGATTATGTTGGGTACTTACCCCTTCATTCCGGAAATTACGATTAATCTCATACACCCTATCCATACCGCCTACGACCAGACGCTTCAGATAGAGCTCTGGCGCTATGCGCAGGAAGAGTTCAAGATCGAGCGCGTTGTGGTGGGTCACGAACGGCCGCGCCGCAGCACCACCAGCGATTCCGACCATCATCGGCGTCTCGACTTCCAGGTAGCCGCGCTCATCAAAGAAGCGTCGCAGAGCGCGCAAAACCAACGCACGCTTGACGAAAACCTCACGCACGTTGGGTGGCGCCTCCGTTACGTGCGGATCGGCCGGCTGCTCCGGCTGGCCCGCTTCAGGACCATTCGTGACCATCGGCGCCGGGCCATGCTCGGCCTGCTTGGCCGATTGGCCTGTATTCATAAATAAGTCGACATAGCGCTGGCGATAGCGCAGTTCCACGTCTTCCAGGCCATGGTACTTATCCGGCAGGGCAAGCATCGCCTTTGCAAGGAAGGTCAGCTTAGTAACATGCAAGGTGATTTCGCCGGTACGAGTTACAAATAAATACCCGCCGACGCCGATGTGATCGCCAAGGTCCAGCAACTTATAAATCTCATACTGCTGCTCGCCGACATCTTCCTTGCGAACATAGATCTGCAGGCGCACGCCACCCTGTTGCAACTGCGCGAACCCTGCTTTGCCCTGGCGGCGATGCTGCATGACCCGACCCGCCACCGCGATTTCTACGCGGTTTGCTTCGAGATCCTCAGCAGACCTGGCGGCGGCGCCATCGATGTGCTGGGCGCGCACTTCCGGGATCGTCGCGGTCGCGGCGAAGCTGTTCGGGTAGCGAGCCGCGGCTGCTGTTAGCCCCTGCGCTTCGCCCAACGCGCCAATCTGTTCCAACTTTTCAAGCCGCAGCGCATACGCTTTTTCTTCAAATTCACTCTCAAACAAAGCCTTGTCTCCAGTCACAATTGCAGTCCTTTCCAGTCTATCCATTTGGCGAGTGCGCACGCGGCGCGCGATAATGATTCCCGTGGCAGACGACAAACAATCCGGCGGCGGTGGTCGCGGCGGTCTTGGCGACCTGGTCAAAGCAGAGTCCATGATCCAGCTCGCGATCGGGCTTCCCGTGGGTTGCCTGCTGGGCTGGCTGTTCGGCTCGTGGCTGGATAAACACTTCCATCAGAACTGGATCGGCATCGTGGGGCTGCTGCTTGGCGCCGCCGGCGGCTTCATCCAGCTCATTACGACCGCGCAGCGCTACCTGAAGCGGGGCGATTAGTGCCCGCCTCTGAGCCAAAGCCTACCGTGATGGGCGACATGACGGACGACGATTTCAAGCGCATGATGCAGGGTGCGCTGCGTCTGCTGGCGATTCTGGCGGCGGTGGGCGGCCTGATTTTGTGGTGGCGGATGGGTTGGCAATCGGCGTTGCTGCTGGTGGTGGGCGCGGCGATTTCAGGTTCGTCGCTATGGGAATGGCTGCGGTTGATGTCGGCGGTAATGATCCGCATGGATGTAGGCGGAAAAGCGGCGCCGATGGGCATGTTGCTGGTCAGTTTCTTCCTGCGCATGGGGCTGGTCGTGGTGGTGCTCTATGTTAGTCTTAGGTATCTGAACGGCTCTGCATTAGCACTGGCTGCAGGCCTTGGATTGGGAGTTGTAGCGCTCTCGATTGAAGGACTTCGGTTGATGAAGCAGTGGACTGCGTAGCCCCTTTCAGAGCTAAAAACTTATGCCTACCCAGCTTTTATTCACACGCTTTCTGAATGCCCATTTTGCCGCGCCGGTGACCCACCTGCTGCAGGCGCTCCACGTACACGTGCTGTACCCGAACGCGCCGATTACCAACGCTTTCTCAATGGAGTTGCTGGTTTTTGCGGCGTTGCTGCTGTACTTCATCGCCGTGCGTGCGACGCTTTCGGTCGAAAAGCCGGCTGCCGTGCAGCATGTCGCGGAGATGACCCACGGGTTTGTGCTGGAACAGAGCGAAAATATCATCGGCCATGGCTCGGAGAAGTTTGTCGGCTACCTGACGGTGCTGGCGCTTTTCATCCTGCTCAGCAACCTGATGGGCCTGGTCCCCGGGCTTGAGTCGCCGACTGCCGACGTCGTTGTGCCGCTTGGTTTCGCGCTGGTGACGTTCGCGTATTACCACTATCACGGGATTAAATCGAACGGTTTTGGCTATGTGAAGCAGTTCCTGGGCCCGGTGCCGATTCTTTATCCGCTGCTGCTGCCGATCGAAATCATCTCGCACCTGGCGCGCGTTCTGTCGCTGACGGTCCGTTTGTACGCCAACATGTTTGCGGGCGACATGATCACGCTCGCTTTCTTTTCGCTGGTGCCGATCGGTATTCCGCTTGTTTTCCTGGGGCTCCACCTTGGTGTGGCGATCATCCAGACTTACGTGTTCATGCTGCTGGCGATGATCTACCTTTCGCTTGCGGTCGCTCACGAACACTAGCCAAGTTTTGCCGGCCGCGGGGCGCCCCCTCTCGGCTGGCTGCAGCACTCGCCGCTTAGCGTGAGGGTGCCAGTACGGTGAGCATCAACCACCCACTGGCGGCGAACAATCTGACGGGGGCTCGGAGTCACAATGAAGAAGCTTCAATATCTGTTCATGTCGCTGGCCGCTTTGTTCCTGGCGACGCCGGCTTTCGCGCAGGCTGCTGCCAATGGCGCTGCCGCTCCCGCAAACTGGGCTGTTCCGCTCGCTGCCGGTCTTTCGATGGCGCTTGCTGCCGGTCTTTGCGGTCTTGGCCAGGGTAAGGCTACCGCTTCGGCTGTTGAGGCGCTTGCTCGCAACCCGGGTGCTCGGCCCGGTATCTTTACGTTCCTGATTCTTGGTCTGGCGCTCATCGAGTCCTTGGCTCTTTTCACGTTCGTCATCATCTTCCTCAAGGTCAAGTAGTCCCCCCCTCCCCCTCCCTGGGCCTAAAGTGTTCAATTGATTGGGGTTAGGTCTGGACCTGGTATGGAATGGAAAAGCCCTCGGCGATTGCCGAGGGCTTTTCCTGATCTCTAGTTAAAGGATAGCAGGTGGGCAGGGGTAAGTATGCCAACTATTTTCAGGTTGTAAGTGGTTTGGGTTGTAGGGTTTAGGTGGTTTGTAAGGCAAAGTTGGGGTTGACACGGGTTTTTGGTGTGGGGCTTGTAAGTGAGCTTTGTGTGGGGGAGCTCTCCCGTTTGGTTCTGTGGAACTCCGAGCAGAGATGCAGGTCCTTCGACTGCGAAGGGCACAAGTGCGTGCCCTTCTTCGCTCAGGATGACAAATTTGTGGGGGGGACGCGCCACGCTCAGGATGACAAATTTGTGGGGGGCTGCGGTTTGCGAGGAAGTTTTCGGGCTGCAGAGGGTATGGTGCGGTGGAAGGTAGTCTAGCGGATCTCGGTGGTCTGGATGGGGGGTGGGGCGGGGGTGGGGGAGTTGAGGAGGGCGCTGGCTCCTCGGTTGGAGAGGGTGAGGATATGGCCGGGGAGGATGCCGAGGAATAGGGTGGCCAGGGCGCAGGCGGCGAGGGCGAGGGCGGCAGGGAAGTGGATGGGGCTCTCGGTGGCTCGCGCGTTGGCGCGGGGGTCCTGTGCGCCGTGCGGGTGGCGGGTGTACATGGCGACGATCAGGCGGAGATAGTAGAAGCAGGCCAGGCCGGAGTTCAGTAGGCCTACTACCGCGAGGAGCCAATGGCCACCGTTGAGGGCGGCTGAGAAGACGTAGAACTTGGCGAAGAAGCCGCCGGTGAAGGGGATGCCGATCATTGAAAGCAGGAAGAAAGCCATCAGGGCGCCGAGCCAGGGGCGGCGGAGAGCTGCGCCGGTGAAGTCTTCCAGCGTGCGGTGATGCTCGTGCGCGGAGGAGAGTTGGGTGATGACGGCGAAGGCGCCGACGTTCATGGCGGCGTAGGCGGCGGTGTAGAAGCAGGCGGCGGAGATGCCGTTCTGCGGGAAGGCCGTGAAGGCGGCGAGCAGGTAGCCGGCGTGGGCGATCGACGAGTAGGCGAGCATGCGCTTGACGTCGTGCTGGCGGAGCGCGCCGAGATTGCCGATGGTCATGGACAGCGCGGCGATGACCCAGATGAGGGTGGCCCAGCGGTGGTCCATCGACCCGAAGCCGAGGTAGCAGATGCGGAGGAGGACAGCGAAGGCGGCGGCTTTGGGGGCGGTCGACATGAAGCCGACGACGGGGGCGGGTGCGCCCTGATAGACGTCCGGGGTCCAGACGTGGAATGGTGCGGCGGAGACCTTGAAGCCGAGGCCGATGAGGATCATGCCGAGGGCGAGGAAGGCTAGTTTGGGGGTCGCGTTGGGGACGGAAAGGGCTTGCGCGATGGCGACGATGGAGGTGCTGCCGGTGGCGCCAAAGGCCATGGCGATGCCGTAAAGGAAGAAGGCGGTGGCGAAGGAGCCGAGCAGGAAGTACTTGATGGAAGACTCGGCTGCGGTGGCGCGGCCTTTGCGGAAGCCGGCGAGGATGTAGGTCGAGATGCTGGAGATTTCGAGGCCTACGAAGACCATGAGGAGCTCGACCGAGGAGGTCATGAGCATCATGCCGGTGGCGCCAAAGCAGATGAGAGCGAAGTACTCGCCGGCGTGGCCGTGGGGTGTGTCGAAGTAGTCGAGCGAGCTGAGGATGGTGACGACCGCGATGGCGGCGATCAGGAAATGGAAGAAGACGGAGAAGGTATCGACCTGGATGGTGCCGGAAAAGGCCAGGATAGTGGCGCGGCCGTAGGTGAGCAGGTGGAGCTGATACCAGGTGGCGGCGCCGGCGGCGAGGGTCGCGAGCGCGGCGAACCAGCCGAGAGGCTTGCGGGAGGTTCCCGGTTTGAGCACGGGCTCAAGCAGCATGACGAGGACGCCAGCGAGGGTGAGGATGTACTCGGGGAGTAGGGCCAGGGTGTTGTTGTTCATAGTCAGTGTGGGGCAGTGAAGAACAGTTTGTGACAGTTAGTGGAGCGTAATTGTAAGGAGCGAGTCCCGGGGGCTGAAGCCCGGTCTGGTTGGTGGTTCTTGATTGTCGAGGCTAAAGCCTCGCCCTATTTTTGGAGCAAAGGCGAAAGCGAAATGCAGATCCCTACGGGAAAACAAACAAGGCTAGTACTGGCGGCCGGCTGGGGGTGGGTTGGTGTCGTGGGAGGCGGGTTTGCCGGCCTGGCGCTCCTGCTCGTTGAGTGCGGCGTTTTTCAGGACCGGGTCGGCGAAGCCGTTTGGCTTGGCGTAGGTTTCGGATTCGAGGTGTGTGTGTGGAGCTACTGGTTCGGTCATGTTGCCTCTGGTGGCGAGTGCGGTGGCGTTTGAATCGAGGGTCTGGAACCAGAAGGAGCTGGCGACGCCCATGACGAGCATGAGGGCGATGAGGGGCCAGAGAGAGATTTGCTCGCGGAGGTTGAGGTCGCGCGGGGGGACGCCGTCTGCGGTGACTCCGTTGTGGCCGTAGAACACGCGCTGAATCATGAGGAGCATGTAGGCGGCGGAGAGGATGACGCCGGTGGTGGCGAGGACGGTCCAGACGGCGTGGTGGCGGAGGCCAGTCTGGAGGGAGCCGGAGAGAACGAGGAACTCGCCTACGAAGGAGTTGAGGATGGGGAGGCCGACGAGCGAGAGCGTGGTGACGACGTAGAGGGTGACCATCCAGGGGAGCTTGGCGGCGAGACCGCCGAGGTCGCGCGTGTCGTAGGTTCCGTAGCGCTCATACAGGTAGCCGAGCAGCAGAAAGAGCGCGCCGCCCGAGATGCCGTGGTTGAGGATCTGGTACATGCCGCCGTCGAGCCCGGCGATGGTGAAGGTGAAGATGCCGAGAGTGATGAAGCCGAGGTGGCTGAGGGTGGAGTACGCGGCCAGTTCCTTGAGGTCTTTGCGGGTGATGGCGATGAGCGCGCCGTAGACGATGGCGATGGCCCCGAGCGCGATCATGACGGGAGCGATGTAGTGGCTCTCGTTGGGGAAGATGGCGAAGCTGAAGCGGATGATGGAGTAGAGGCCGGTTTTGCCGGCGAGGACCATGACGGCGGCGGTAGGGGCCTCGCGGATGGCGTCTTTGAGCCAGCCGTGGAGAGGGAAGACAGGGACTTTGACGGCGAAGGCGGCCAGGAAGGCAAGCGAGCAGAGCCAGAGGCCGCGGGAAGAGCCGGGGATCTCGCCGAGGGAGGCCAGGCGGGCGAGCTCCGGGAGCTGGAACGTTCCGGTTTTGCTATAGAGCCAGACCATGCCGACGAGGAGGAGCGCGGACGGGATGAAGGCGTAGATGAAGTACTTGATGGCGGCTTTGCGGCGGTCTTTGGTACGGCCGAAAGTGGCGATCAGGATCGTCATGGGGACGAGTGAAAGCTCCCAGAAGCCGTAGTAGAGGAACAAATCGAGCGAGACGAAGATGCCGAGCATGGCGACTTGCTGGAGGAGGAAGAGGGTGTAGAAGGTCTTTTTGCGGGTATCGATCGTGTTCCAGGAGGCTAGGACGCCGAGGGGCGCGAGGAGGCCGGTGAGGACTACGAGCCACATGCCGAGCGCGTCGACGCCGAGGTGGTAGCGGATGGCGGGGGAAGCGATCCAGGCACGGTTCTCAAAGAAGCGGAAGGTGGTTTCGGTGGTCGCGTGGGCGTAGTAGGTGGGGAGGTGCAGGGTGAGCACGAAGGTGAGGAGAGTGACTGCGAGTGCGGCCCACTGTTGGGTTTTGCCGCGGTCCGGGAGCAGGGCGAGGAGGATCGCGCCGACGAGCGGGGTGAAGGTGATGAGGGTGAGGATGTGGTGATCGATGTTCATCTGTTCCTTCGAGCGAGTGGCGGCATGATTGGAAAGCGAGTCCCGGGGGATGATGCTCGGGTTTCAGGTGTCCGGTGAGTGTCGAGGCTGAAGACTCGACCTGTCTCAGAAGCAACGGCAAAGGCGTTAAGCGGATCCCCTTTTGGGATGACAACCAGAGGGCTAGTGGTGGAGGTAGAGGGTGCGGCCGAAGATCATGACGGCCATGACGCAGGCGGCTCCGAGGGCTAGCCAGCCGGCGTAGGAACGGAGGTTTCCGGACTGGATGCGGCGGGTGGCTTCGCCGAGGTCCTGGGCGATCCAGGTGGCAAATCTGCCGGTGCCGTCGATGGAGAAGGCGTCGATGAGGTGGTAGAGGACACCGGTGGAGAAGGCGCCGAGGCCGGTGACGAAGATGGCGTGGTAGATCTCGTCAACGTAGAACTTGTTGGAGATGAGGGAGTAGATGGGGGAGAAACGTTTTGCGATGGCGGACGCGGTGCCGGGCTTGCGGTAGTACATAAAGTAGGCGACGACGAAGCCGAGAAGGGCGACGAGCACGGAAACGGCGGCGAGGGTGAGCTCGAGCGAGCTGGAGGTGAGGACGTCGGTGGTGAGCTCGGGCCTGGCGAAGATGGGGTCTAGGAAATGCTCGAAGTGGTTGGCGCCGTGGAAGACGGCGGGGACGCCGAGGAAGCCGCCGGTCACCGACAGGATGGCAAGGAGGACCAGGGGGAGGAGCATGACCCAGGGGGACTCGTGGACGCCGTGGGCGTGGGTTGTCTGGGCGTCGTCGTGCTCGGCGATGGCTACGGCGTGGGTGTCTTTTTTGGAGTGGACGGGGGCTAGCTGCTCGCCGCCCAGGTGGTGCTCGTCGAAGCGCTCTGCGCCGAAGAAGGTTTTGAACCAGAGGCGGAACATGTAGAAGCTGGTGAGGCCGGCGGTGATGAGGCCGATGGCCCAGACCACTTTGCCCAGGGGAGAGGGCGAGACGAAGGCCTGGTAGAGGATTTCGTCCTTCGAGAAGAAGCCGGCGAAGGGAGGGATGCCGGCGATGGCGAAGACGCCGGCGGTCATGGTCCAGAAGGTGATGGGGATGCGCTTGCGGAGTCCGCCCATGACGCGCATGTCCTGCTCGCCGCTAAGTGCGTGGATCACGCTGCCGGCTGCGAGGAAGAGGAGTGCTTTGAAGAAGGCGTGGGTGACGACGTGGAAGATGCCGGCAGCGTAGGCACCGACTCCGCAGGCGAGGAACATATAGCCGAGCTGCGAGACGGTGGAGTAAGCGAGAACGCGCTTGATATCGTGCTGGACGAGACCGATGCAGGCGGCGAATAGCGCGGTGGCCGCGCCGATGCCGGCGACCCAGGCGAGTGCGTAGGGGGAGCGGTCGAACAGGGTGTGGCAGCGCGCGACCATGTACACACCGGCGGTGACCATGGTGGCGGCGTGGATCAGGGCGGAGACGGGGGTGGGGCCTTCCATCGCGTCCGGGAGCCAGACGTAGAGGGGGATCTGGGCGGATTTGCCGGCCGCGCCGACGAGGAGCAGGAGGCAGATGGCGGTGATGAAGCCGCCGTGGAGGTTGCTGGAGGAGACCTGGGCGAAGACCTGCTGGAAGCTCAGGGTGCCGAAGTGGGCGATGACGAGGAACATGGCGAGCAGGAAGCCGAAGTCGCCGACGCGGTTGACGATGAAGGCTTTTTTGCCGGCGTTGGCGGCGGAATCCTTGCGGAAATAGAAGCCGATGAGCAGGTACGACGCAAGGCCTACTCCTTCCCAGCCGATGAAGAGGACCAGGAAGTTGTCTGCCAGGACGAGTACCGACATGAAGAACATGAAGAGGTTGAGATAGGCGAAGAAGCGCCAGTAGCCGTCCTCGTGCGCCATGTAGCCGGCGGAATAGAGGTGGATGAGGAAGCCGACGCCGGTGACGACGGCGAGCATGATGAGGGTGAGGTGGTCGATGGTGAGACCGAAATCGACGTGGAAGCCGGTGATGTTGATCCAGTGGCCGGAGTTGACGTGCAGCGCAAGTGGCGCGCCAGGGGCCAGCATTTCTTTCCAGTGCTGGGCGACCATGAGCGCGGGCATCAGCGTGAAGAGCAACGCGATGGCGGTGACGGCGGGGCGCGGCAGGCGTGGGCCGATGGTCCCGTTGATCAGGAAGCCCATGAAGGGGAAGAGCGCGATGAGCCAGAGGAAATTTGGGTTCATGATCGAAACGAAAACCTTCTGCTAATTCTTCAAGAGATTTATCTGATCTACGTTGAGGGTCTGCCGCGAGCGGAAAATGGCGATGATGATGGCGAGGCCGACGGCTGCCTCGGCTGCGGCGACGACCATGACAAAAAAGACGAAGATCTGGCCGGAGACAGCGTGCCAGCGATGCGCAAAGGCCACAAAGGTGAGATTCACGGCATTGAGCATCAGCTCGATCGACATAAAAACGCTGATAACGTTGCGCTTGATGAGGAAGGCGGCAATGCCGATCGAGAAGAGGATGGCCGCGAGGATGAGGTACGCGGAGAGGGGGACCTCAGTGTGGAGCATTAGTTGTCCTCCTTGCGGGCGAGGACTACGGCGCCCAGGATGGCGACGAGGATAAGGATCGAGGTGACTTCAAAGGGCAGCAGCAGGCGGGTGAAAAGGACTTCAGATATTTGCTGGATGTTGTTCGTTGCGTTTGACAGCGCGCCGCCGATGTGTGCGTTGCCGATTGCTTTGGACTCCGAAAGAAAGACGAAGCTGAGGAGGCAGAAGACGGCGGTGGCGCCGGGGATGCCGGCGAAGTAAGCGGCTCGGCTGCCGGTGGTTTTTTCTTCTTCCCCCGCGTTGAGCAACATGATGACGAAGACGAAAAGCACCATAATGGCGCCGGAATAGACGATGACCTGGGCGGCTGCGAGGAACTCCGCGCCGAGCGACCAGTAGAGCACCGCAAGCGACATCATGACGACAACGAGGGAGAGCGCCGAGTTGATCGGATGCTTCTGGAGCAGCAGATTCAGGGCCCCTGCTAGGGCCAGCGCGGCGAAGATGATGAAGAGGGCTAGTTGCATTTTTGGGGCTGGCTCTCCGGGGGTAAGACTCAGGGGTTCTTGTCGATTGTAAAGCAAGCCGGGGGGCAGGGATGGGCCGCGCGGATATTGTTTACGAGGGTCGCGCGACGACGACTTTCTCCACTTTGGATCGCCGGGTCTTGCGCTATGATCCGGGTGTAAGCAAGAGGGGGATGCGGATGCGGATAGGTCTTCGAGTGCTCGGGTTCGTGATGATTGGAATGGGAACGGTATGGATACTGCAGGGAATCAATATCCTTCCCGGCAGCTTTATGACCGGGCAGATGGCCTGGGCTTATCGAGGCGCGGCGGTGGCAGTGGTAGGCCTGATTGTGCTTGTCTACGCCTTCCGGCGTTCAACGCCATAGCCGCGCCCGAGCTAGGCCTTTGCGCGCAGGGCGATATAAAGAGCGGTGGCAAGGATGTTGACCATGGCAACCGGTAGCAGGAACTTCCAGCCGAAGCTCATGAGCTGGTCGTAGCGGAAACGGGGGAGCGTGGCGCGAACCCAGATGAAGAGGAACAGAAAGAAGAAAATCTTGGCGACGAACCAGCCGATGGGCAGCAGGGCATGCACAACGGGGCCGCCGAAGTCCGGCAGCAGGTGGCCGAGGGGGCTGGACGCGCCCCCGAAGAAGAGCAGCGTCGCAACGCAGGAAACGGTGATCATGTTAGCGTATTCGGCCATGAAGAACATGGCGAACTTCATGGAGCTGTACTCGGTGTGGTAGCCGGCGACGAGCTCGGACTCGGCTTCAGACAAGTCGAAGGGCGAGCGGTTCGTTTCCGCGTAGGCGCTAATCAGGTACACGAAGAAGCCGACAATTTGCAGGCCGCCGAAGATGTTCCAGCTCAGCATGCCGTGGGCGGACTGGTTGTCGACGATGGTGCGCAGGTTGAGCGAGCCGGCGTTGAGCACGACGCCGACGAGGGCGAGGCCGAGGGAGAGCTCGTAGGAAATCATCTGCGCGGTGGCGCGGAGCGAGCCCAGCAGCGAGAATTTGTTGTTCGAGCTCCAGCCCGAAAGCGCGATGCCGTAGACACCGATCGAGGTGACGCCGAGGATGACGAGCAGGCCGATGTTGACGTTTGCAATCTCAAACAGGTCCACACCTTTGTACGGCGTGTAGCTGCCGAAGGGGACGACCGAGATAGATACCAGTGCGCAGCCGAGAGCGATTACGGGGGCGGCGAGAAAGAGCGGGCGCTCAACGAGAATGGGCGTTAGGTCTTCCTTGAGGAAGAGCTTGATACCGTCGGCGAGCGGCTGCAGGATACCGCCCGGCCCGGTGCGCGAGGGGCCCCAGCGGTTCTGCATGCGGCCGAGGACCTTGCGCTCCAGCAGCACGGTGTAGGCCACCGCGGTGAGCGTGATGACGAGCACGATGACGATCTTGAGGACCGAGAAGAGGAGGAAGATCTGGAAGTCGGAAAGATGGGTCAAGGCTTATGGTCTCTCGGGCGACTGCTGGCTTGCTTTCGGGAAGAGGGAAGTAAGCGTGTCGGAAGCAGGGACGTTTTTGAGGCGTCGGTAGGTCAGGAATAGATTTACGAAGAGAAGAAAGAAAACGGCCCAGTGCCACTTATACGAATGCGGAGACCGTTGCCATCCGAAATACGTGCAAAGGAGCATCGCAGCGAGTACGAGAATGCTGAGAATAAGAAGGATTGTCCGTTCTTTCTTCGACATGATCGATCCCCCCTCCGGTCATTGCCGCATTGGCCCCTCAACAGCTCCTGCGGAGTTGCGGACAAGCTGTAGCAAGTGTGTCTCCTTAGAGTAAATGAAGCGAGCGCAATGGGAAACGATGCGCTCGCGAAGGCTTGGAATTGACCACCGATTGTCTTGTTTTTTCGACCGAAAAGGATCAGCCCAATAGAACCCAGGTCTCAGAAGCGAGACCTGGGGCACCCGGTTCTACACTGTTCAAAGCTAGTCGGCGGCGGTTTGGTCGAGGATGGGCAGCTTGCGGCTTTCGTTTTGCTGCAGGTCCAGCAGCATCGGCGAGTAGTGCCCGAGTGTGCCGGACGTGAAGAGGTTGTCGCCTGAGGGAAGGACGAGATCCTTGCGCTGTGATTGCGAAGGCGCGGCGGCGACCGTGAGGTGCTGGGCGTTGCCGCTGAGCAGTTGCAGGCGCAGGACGTCGCCGTAGCCGGGTACCAGGCGCTGAATCTCGTCTAGGATGGCGTGCGGGTCGAAGGGGCTGAGGCGCGGTTCCATGTTGTGGCTGGAGAGCCAGATGGCGTGGCGGTCGGCTTCACCGGATTGCGCGCCGCGGGTCTGGCCCATGTCACCGAGCTGCCCGGCGGAGCGGCGGCCGGTGCCGAACGGGATCAACGTGGGGATGTGCGCGTCCATCTTGTCGGCGACGCGGACGAGCATTTCGAAGTCGGAGCGGACGCCGGCTTTGTCCGCTGCTTTGGTGACGAGTTGCAGGTCGCCATAGTGGTTGGTGACGGAGCCGGCTTTTTCGTAAAGATTGGCGGCTGGGAGGACAACGTCAGCGAGCACGGCGGTTTCCGTGAGGAACATTTCCTGGACTACGACGAAGGTGTTTTTGAGCGAAGCCGGCTCGATTCCGTAGCGCAAGACCGGGTTGGCCCCGACGACGTAGAGCGCGGAAAGCTGGCCGGCAGCGGCTGCGTCGAACATTTCCAGCATGTCCTTGCCGGGGGTTGCGGGAGCGGAATACTCAGCGAAGGACTCCGAGCCGAGCGGGGCGTAGCCGGGGAGGAGGTCAGGGAGCAGGCCCATATCGGCCGCGCCGCGGGAGTTGACGTAGTCGGAGAGCAGAGCAATTTTTGCGTCGGGTACCGTTGAGGCGAAGGCGACGATCTGCTTTAGATCATTGCCGCGCAGCTCAGAGCCGAGCAGAATAAGCAGGCCTTCTGAAGACTTGAGCGTCTCGCGCAACGTGCTGAGAGCTTCAACGTTTTCCACTGCGCCGGAGCCGGCCGCATCCTCGCCAGCAAGGTAGCCGGCGAGCGCGCCGTAGCCGAAGGGCTGCAGCTTGACGAAGGCCCCGGCCTGGCGGCGGAGCTTGATCTCGTTCTCATTGGCGACGTACAGCTTGGCGCCGTTGATGCGGATGTTGGAGCGGATGTTCCAGGCGGTGGCGGGCGACTGATTCGAGGGATCGCCGCCGACGACCAGGATCGACCTGGCGGTGAGGGTATCGCGCAGGGAAGCGGTCTGCACGCCGGCGGCAGCTACGGCCTGGGCGAAGGTGACGTGGTCCGCGGTGCGATGGTGGTCGATCGAATTTGTCTTGAGGACGGTGCGCGCAAACTTCTGCAGCAGATAGGCTTCCTCATTGGTCAGGCGGTTGCCGCCAATGACGCCCATGGTCTCACCGCCGCGTGTGTCGCGGAGTTCCTTGAGCTTTTTGCCGACGTGCGTGAAGGCTACTTCCCAGCTTACGGACTCGAGCTTGCCGGTGGCGGCATTGCGGACAAGCGGCGTGGTGATGCGGTCTTCATGGTTGGCGAAGTCGAACGCGTAGCGACCCTTGACGCAGAGGAAGTCGCCGTTCATGCCGGATTTGTCGCGGTTATCGCCGCGCATAATCTCGGTGCCTTCGGTGGTGGCGCGTACGCCGAGCGTGGTCTTGCAGCCATCGCCGCAATGCGTGCAGACGGTGGAAACGTGGTTCATTTCCCACGGGCGGGTCTTGTAGCGGTAGGTGCCGGAGGTCAGCGCGCCGACGGGGCAGGCGTCGATGCACATGCCGCACTGCTCGCAGTCGACGTGGGCGAGATCGTCCGGGTTGAGCGCGGCGGGAGAGTTTGGCGCAATGATGGCGGATGAGCCGCGGTTCTGGATGCCGAGCGCGAAGACGTCCATGCCCTCGCCGCACATGCGCACGCAGCGGTAGCAAAGGATGCAGCGAGGGCGATCGAAGTAGACAACGGGCGACCACTTTTGCTCTTCGCGGTGGTTCTTGGGTTCGGCGTAGAAGCTGTCCGCAGCGCCGTACTTGAAGGTCATGTCCTGCAATTCGCATTGGCCGCCGGCATCGCAGACGGGGCAGTCCAGCGGGTGATTGCCGAGCAGGAGCTGCAGCGTGGCCTTGCGGGCCTGCGCGATTTCCGGCGTCTCCGTTGCGACAATCATGCCCTCAGCGACGGGCGTGGTGCAGGCCGTCTGGAGCTTCGGCATCTTTTCGATGCGCACCACGCACATGCGGCACGCAGCCTGCAGCGAAAGCCCGGGGTAGTAGCAGAACGCGGGAATATCGATGCCGGCAGTTTTGCAGGCCTCGATGAGCAGGGTGCCTGCGGGAGCGGTGACTTTCTTTCCGTCGACGGTAAACGTTACATCGGGCATCTGCTGATCCTTTACTGCTTCGATTTCTCGATTAAGACTTTCTGGTCATCGCTATGCCGGTCGCTGTAGGCGATGAGCAAGCGGGCCGCGCCTATCAGCAAAACTACTCCGGTAAGGAAGTAGAGGAAACGGGCCAGCTTCAATGACCCGCCCCGACCAATTCGAGCTCGCTCATGACCGGGGTGCCGGCGCGTTTGCCGTCAATGTAGTCCTCAAATTCCTTGCGGAATTTCTTGACGAAGGCCAGGGTGGGCATCGCGGCTGCGTCGCCGAGCGGGCAGAAGGTGCGGCCCATCATGTTTTCAGCGAGGTACTGCACGTTGTCGACATCCTTGCGGTTGCCGCCGCCGGCGTAGACACGGGCGAGAGTTTTCTTGATCCAGTCCGTGCCTTCGCGGCAGGGAATGCACCATCCGCAGGATTCATGCTGGTAGAAGCTGATAACGCGGAGGGCGAACTCGACGATCGAAACCGTCTCGTCCAGCACGACGATTCCGCCGGAGCCGAGCATCGTGCCGGCCTTGCCCATCTGGTCGAAATCCAGGCCGACGTTGAGCTCGTCTGCGGTGAGGACCGGGCAGGAAGAGCCGCCGGGGACGACAGCCTTCAGCTTTTTGCCTCCCTTTACGCCGCCTGCAACTTTGTAGATGGCGTCGTGCAGGTTGTAACCCATTGGCAGTTCATAGACGCCGGGGCGCTCCACGTGGCCGCTGATGCCGAAGAGGCGGGTACCGCCGTTGCGTTCAGAGCCGAGCTTCGAGTAAGCCTCGCCGCCCATCAGCAGGATGTGTGGAGCAGACGCGATTGTTTCTGCGTTGTTGATGACCGTGGGGCCACCATAAAGACCGACCACGGCAGGGAACGGAGGCTTGATGCGCGGGATGCCGCGCTTGCCTTCGAGCGACTCCATCAGGGCCGATTCTTCGCCGACCTCATATGCGCCCGCACCGGTCTGCGTGATGATGTCGAAATCCACGCCGGAGCCGAAGATGTTTTTGCCCAGGAAGCCCTTCGCGTACGCGTCAGCGACGGCTTTTTCGACGATCTTGAGCAGGTAGCGGTACTCGCCGCGTAGATAGATGAAGCCGAGTTTGGAGCCGATTGCAAGGCCCGCGATCATGGTGCCTTCGATGACCGCATGCGGGTCCTCGAGGAAGATCACGTGGTCCTTGCAGGTGCCGGGTTCGGACTCGTCGCCATTGACCAGCACGTACTTCGGCTTTTCGCTCTGCTTGGGCACGAACGACCACTTGAGCCCGGTTGGGAATCCGGCGCCGCCGCGTCCGCGCAGCCCGCTCGCTTTCATGATGTCGATGATGTACGCGGGCATGGCTTCAACCGGCTGCGCCAGCGCCTGCTGCACGGCCTTGTAGCCATCGAGCTCCAGGTACCTGTCGATATTGGCCGCGCCCTGCCCAAACCGCTTCTTCAGTACGATCGCTTCATCCGGATGCGAAACATGAGTGGGCATTACTTCACGTCCTTCCCGCGGCCTTCCGCGTAGTCCTGCAAGATGGCGTCCACCTTGATCGGCGAGAGGTCATCGTGAAAGTCATAATTGACCTGCATCGCCGGCGCCCAGCAGCAGGCCCCGATGCACTCTACTTCTTCAAGCGAAAACATGCCGTCCGGCGTGACGCCTTTGTGGCCGATGCCCAGCGTCTTTTTGCAGTGGTCCAGCACCTCATAGCCGCCGCGCAGCATGCAGGATATGTTGGTGCAGACCTGCACGTTGTACTTGCCGGCCGGCTTGGTGCGTAGCATGGAGTAATAGCTCAGCACGCTGCGGACGTCCAGATCGAAGAGATCCAGGCGCTTTGCGATCTCCGTGATCGCGTGCTCGGAAACGTAGCCGAGCTCATCCTGCGCGTAGAGCAGCATCGGCACCAGCGCCGAGCGCTTCAGGGGGTAGATTGTGGCGAGGTGGTCGAAACGGGACGCCGTCTCGGGAGTGAAAATCGACTCTGCAATCGCGGCCATGATCTACAGCTTATCGCATTGTGGGGAGCGGGTGGAGATGGGTGTTTGGTGGGGTGGCAAAGAGCTTCGCCGCTTTTGGTTCTGAGGTAGGTTGAGGCTTCAGCTTCGAAATCTTGTGCCACTGATTGCCGTCGTTGCCGTTGCTTCTGAGATAGGTCGAGGCTTCAGCCTCGACAATCACACGCCGCCACGGGATCGGGCTTTAGCCCCCGGGACTCGCTCTTTTCTCCATCGCTGCCGGAGGCGGATCGAGCCGCCACGCTCCTGTCGTGTGGACGAACGGGTAATTGACATATCGTTTCTTCAAAGCATTCGAGGCGATGTAGCCAAGTTGTGCCGCGTAATCCTCCGCGTCAACGCAACGATGAGCGTGGTAGTCCTTTTGCCAGACATCCCCGTTGTATTGGCCGCGGACGGCGAAGGAGAAGCCGCCTTTGATGAGACCCGCGGCCTTTTCGATTGATTCGGCGGGGGTGAGGAGGATGTGGACGTGATCGGGCATGACGACGAAGCCGTGGAGGAGAAAGCGGCTGGCATCCCGGTAACGGAGGAGAGTTTCGATGAAGAGTTGGGCGTTCGCGTGGCGCTGGAAGAGGCGCAAGCGTTCGAAGGTGACGGCCGTGACCGCGCACGTTTGGGGTTCGAGGCGCATCGTCAGAGAACGAGTCCCGGGGGCTGAAGCCCGGTTTGGTGGTGGGTCGTGGATGTCGAGGCTAAAGCCTCGACCTATCTCAGGAGCAAAAGCAACGGCAACGGCGAAAAACAACAAACAAGCGCAGAAGTAACGGATCGCGATGGATCAGCCGAGCAGCAACGATCGGGCGACACCCTCGGCCGCCATGTCCATCTCGTCGGTCGCCTCGCCGATCGTCACAGACCCATCCTCGGCGATAGAGAAGGGGAGGGAGGCGCCTTCGCTGTTAGTCATGCGGTCGTGGCTGAAGCGGGCCCAGCGGGGTTCTACGCGAAGGATGATCTCATCCGCGCCGACTTCGACGACGGCGTGCTGGGTACTCGTCAAACCGTGCGCGGCAGAGTAGACACGCAGCATGGAGGCCCAGGACGTCCATAGTTCCGTCCTGAGCTTCGCGTCCAAGCTAGCGGTCAATCTCGCCGAGCACGATGTCGATCGAGCCAATGACGCTGACGACATCCGCCAGCAACCGGCCCTTGCACATCGTTTCAAGCGCCTGCAGCGTGGCGTACGAAGGATTGCGCATGTGGACGCGGAACGGCTTGGCCGTGCCGTCAGACACGATGTAGTAGCCCATCTGCCCGCGCGGCGATTCGACTGCCTGGAACACTTCACCCGCCGGGACGCCGAAGCCTTCCGTAACGATCTTGAAATGGTGGATCAGCGCTTCCATTTGAGTCTTCATCTGCTCGCGGTCGGGCAGAATGATCTTGGGGGCGTCGGCTACGATGCGGCCCGAAGGCATGCCGTCAAGAGCCTGCTGGCAGATCTTGATCGACTCACGCATTTCAAGCAGGCGCACTTCATACCGGGCCCAGACGTCGCCGACAGTGGAGGTCGGTACCTTGAACTGGAACTTCTCGTAGCTGGAGTACGCCATGTCGCGGCGCAGATCGAAGTCAACGCCGGAGGCGCGGAGCGGGGGACCTGTGACGCCGAGAGCGATGGCGTCCTCGGCCGACAGCGTGCCGACGCCCTTCAGGCGGCCCATCCAGATCGGGTTGCCGGTCAGCATGTTTTCGTACTGGTCCAGCTTCTCCGGCATCTTGGTGACAAAGTCCTGGACCTGCTTGAAGAAGTCGAGCGGGGGCTCAAGCGACAGGCCGCCGATGCGGAAATACGAGCTCATCATGCGCTGGCCGGAGACGTTCTCGTAGATGCGCGAGATGTCCTCGCGCTCACGCCAGCAGTACAGGAACATGGTGAGTGCGCCGATATCAAGCGCATGTGTCGCCAGCCAGACCAGGTGCGAGGACAGCCGCGTGAGCTCATTCAGCAGCACGCGCATCCACTGGGCGCGGTCGGGAACCTCAAGTCCCAGCAGCTTTTCTACGCCGAGGCAGTAGCAGAGATTGTTGGTCATCGGCGAGAGGTAGTCAATGCGGTCGGTCAGGGGCACGACCTGCTGGTAGAACTTCGCCTCGCAGGTCTTCTCGATGCCGGTGTGCAGGTATCCAATATCTGGAGCGCACTTGACGACCGTTTCACCGTCGATTTCAAGCAACAGACGCAGAACACCGTGCGTTGAAGGGTGCTGCGGGCCCATGTTCAGGACCATGGTGTTGTCCTGCGACGGGTCCTTGCCGCCCTGGTGGCGGGCCGAGTCGTTGATGACGTCGGAGATGCTGGGGTCGATCTGGTCCGGTGCGAGTGTCGTCGACATTAGCGGTAGCCCTCAACTGGGTAATCTTTGCGCAGCGGATGGCCTTGCCAATCCTCGGGCATCATGATGCGGGTGAGGTTGGGGTGCCCGCCGAAGTGGACGCCGAACAGGTCAAAGACTTCGCGCTCGTAGAAGTTTGCGGAAGGCCAGACTGAGGTGATCGAGTCAATGGCGGGGCTATCTCCGGGCAGTTTGGCGATAACGCGCACGCGCTGCTTCAGGCTGTGCGAAAGGATGTGATAGGTGATCTGGAAGCGCGGCTCGGATGGGTAGAAATCAAGCGCGGTGGCATCTTCAAAGAAGTTGTAGCCAGCGTCCTTGATGGCCTGGACGGCGATCACGATGTTCGAGGCGTCGACGGTCAGGGTGAGCTCGGCACGGTCATATTTGGCGTCTGTTGCGAGCGCCTTGAGCGCGAGGCATGCCGGATTTTCCGGGTGTGCGGCGAAGACGGCTTCCGTGCCTTTGAGGGCGGTTGCGGGATCGTACATAGTTAGAGGTCCGCCTTATCGTTAACCCAGTTCAGGATGCCCTTTTTCCATACGTAAAACAGGCCGACTGCGACGAAGCCGATGTAGACCAGCATCTCGTAGAAGCCGAACATGCGCGAACCCGTGATCATGGGCAGGCGGCGATAGATGACTGCCCACGGAAGCATGAATACCGCTTCTACGTCAAACAGAATGAACAACATAGCCACCATGTAGAACTTGACCGAGAAGCGTCCGCGCGCGTCGCCAATGGGATCCATGCCGCACTCATAAGCGGCGCCTTTGGTGCGCGAGTTCTTGTGCTTTCCGATGAAGAATGACGCCCCGACCATGCCGCCCGCGACCGCAAGCGCGACCAGGATCTGGAGGACGAGAGGGATGTACTGCCAAAGATAGTGAGGTGTCTGCATGGCTAGTCTCTAAGTTAGGTCGCGAGGGGTGGAAAGTCAAAGGAGCGATTTGACCGCAGTGAAGCGCAGCCTAAAAGGTGACGTAAGGGGTGTACCAGGCGATGATCCGCTCGCCAAAGAGCGCGGTGACCAGGCCGGCGGCGCACAGGAACGTGCCGAGCGGGAGGCGGGTGAGGGTGTCGGCCTGGCGGCGGGCTAACAGGAGGATGGCGTAGGCGGTGGCGAACAGCGTGCCCAGGAAGAGCGTCAGGACGGCGGGCCAGAAGCCGAGGAAGGCGGCGATCATGGCGATCAATTTGACGTCGCCGAGGCCGAGGCCCTCGCGTTTGCGGATTGCTTTGTAGAGGGCTCGGATGACGATCAGGATCAGTGCGGCGCCGCAAATCGCGAGCAAGCGACCGTAGATGACGGATTCTGTGCCGGTGAGGAACACGTTTCCGCGAGCTGAAAAGCTGCCGGGCGACGCCAGGCGAAGCTTCTTGAAGGCGAAGATGACCTGGTGCTCGCCGGGGAGGAGAAAGATGGTTTGCAGGCAGACGAGCAGTGAGGCGATAAAGATGCCGGTGAGGGTGAAGGCGTCGGGGAGGCGGTGGGTTTGCCAGTCCATGACGAGGAGGCCAATGAGGAGGAAGCCAAGGATGGCGAAGCCGGAGATCGAAAAGAAGTAGTAGTCGTAGTGGAAGCGGTGGTACATGCGCTCGCTGTAAGTTAGCGGCAGGTGCGAGGCAGCATTGAAAGCCCAGAGCCCGTAAGCCAGCTCCACCGCAGGATAGCGCCACGGGATCCTGGCTTTGCAGTCGCGGCAGCGGCCACGAAGGACCAGCCAACTAAGGAGCGGTATGTTGTCGTACCAGCGGATGGCGTGGTTGCAGTCGCGGCAGTGCGATAGAGGCAGCGAGATCGACTCGCCGCGGGGGATGCGCGTGATGCAGACGTTGAGGAAGCTGCCGAGGAGCAGGCCGATGAGAAAGCCTGTTATTTGAGCGGCGACGAGAGACATTGCACCAGTATAGGCGTGGTAGTTTAGCCGCATGAATATTTTCAGATGGGCGCGTAATCTCCTCATCCTGGGTGGGATATTGCTGCTGGTGGGTGCGGTTTGTTTGCGCAGCACACGTCGAGTTTCCTGGCTAACGCGCGCACGGCGGATGGCAGGATTACCCGGCTGATCGTGTCCGGCAGGGCAAGCCAGAGGGTGCGGTACTACCCGGAGTTCCAGTTTGTCGACGATGCGGGGAAGACGTGGACGCAGGTTTCGCGCACGGGCAGTAACCCGGCGGGGTATGTGCCGGGGCAGGCAGTGCAGGTGCGATACCTGGAAGGGCAGGCGGGATGCGCGAATTGCGGGGTTCTGGCAGCTTTGGCTGGGGACGGTGATCTGCGGGTTTATGGGAGTGGTCTGGCTGGGGCTGGGGTTGATTTTTGGGGTCGTGGTGAGGCGCCAGGGGACGGTTTAGTGCAAGGCGACTGCAGATCCCCTTCGGGGTATGACAAAGATCAATGGGCGAAGATTGATGGGGTACGCTCTTCCAGCTCTTTCAGCGAACAGCGTTACAGCTTCTCCAGCGATATCAAAAAGCTAGAGAGCCGCTTAGAAGTCAACGTGCATCCGGACAGACTCGACCAGTACCGGGCCACGGTCCTGGTTGTAGCCGGGGTGGGTGATGTACTGGGCGTCAAGCGCGAAGTAGATCCCCCGGCCGGCGTGCAGGTTGTAGTAGCTCTCGAGGATGTCTTCCCGGGCGTAGTTCAATTTGCCATCGCCGAGAAGAAAGCCCTGCCCGCCGTGCGCCAGGTACCACTGATGATCGGCTTTGATGGCGTTTGAGATATACGTCGCGCCAAGTTTATCGTTTTGCCGTCCGGCGAAGGGCTTGTAGTCCGCACCGCCTGCGAAGGTCTGGTCGACCTCTGTATATGCATACGATTCGTGCTGACCTTCGTTCCAGCCGAAGCGTCCGTACGCTCGCAGCCGGGAGCTGAGTTCCTGCTCTACGTTGAGCCCGACGCCGTATTTAAAGCTGCTGCCGAACGTGTGTTCCGTGATCACAGGCGTTGTCCCCGTGGCAAGCGCAAACTGATTCTGCGCGCGGTAGTTGCCCATGTTCGCCTTGTTCACAAATCCAAGCAGCCGCATGGTTCCCTTGCCCCTGGGCAGGCCGAGATGCTCGAGTGGGCCGTGGCGGTATTCGCCTTCAAAGTTGTGCCCGCCGGCGCGCCCCAGGTTGTAGTCCAGGTCCACCCCGTTGGCCACCTTGGGCATCACGCCGAGCGCGTACCGCAGCGTTACGTCATGGTCCACGTACTCGATGACTGCCGCGTCCGTATAGCCGCGCGTGTTGGCCGCGTAATCCCACGCGCCGTTGTTGTCGGCGGTCCAGTTCAGAAATTGCAGGTGCGAGTCCGTGCCGATGGAGTTGGCATCGACAAAGTCCGGCAGGCTCATGCGGCCGATGTGGAACTCCAGCCGGCGGATCGGCAGCTTGGTCGCCAGCGAGTAGGGGGTCCGTTGCGAGTCCGTCAAGTCATCTGTAAAGCCGATCACCTGGTGCAGCTGGTAGCGCGCCAGGTAGGGCTTGGATCCCAGCGTGGGGTTGCGGACCACGTCGAGATTGGTGAAGCCGGCGAGTCCGAGCGCCTCAGAAATGCCACGTCCGCCGGAGGACTCAACGTTCAGGATCGCGTCGGTCGCATAGCGGGGATGGGGGGTGATCTGGTAGGCCAGATAGAGCGTGCCGAGCAGCGATGGTTTGTACTCGCCGCGGGACAGCATGGAATTGTCGCCGGAGTAGGGAGAGTGGAACGGCGCGTGCGCCTGGAAGATGATGTTGGCCTGGCCGGAAACCAGGTAGCGGGCGGAGTCTGGGTGCTTGAACAGGGTCGGCGCTGCATCTGCAGCGGGGGCGGCATCTGGCGTGGGAGGCTGCTGCGCGCAGGCAGCAGAGGCCAGGCAGAGGGTAAGGATGAGGATGAAGTTACGCATTCATCTCTCATCATCGCAGACCGATGCGGCTGTTTTGATTGCATTACAAAGAAGACTTCTGGCGTGCACTGCCGTGGGTTGACGCTGCCGGGCCGTCCTCGTTATATTCGTTTTACAAGGGAAAGGAGGATGATCCAGCCTATGAATATTGATTGTTATAGTTGTGACCAAAACGTACTTGAGGTGACTGAGGCTTAGAGCATTCCGCTCTAGTCCTTGCGGTTCTTCAATGAAGTATCGTTCGAGGCACATCCGAGTGTGGATGCCTCAACTCAATCTCAACAGTTCACCCAGATAAAGCCCGCCAGCGATGGTGGCCTTTTCTGCGTCTGGCGGCCGCGGCTGTGTCAAAGTTTCTGTTTTGTAAGGACAGTTTTCGTGGGGCTAAAGCGGCACGCTTCCACCGATTGCCACTGGCGGGGCTGCTCTAAGATAGAGCCATGGAACCTTTGGTGATAGCGGGACGGACGTTTCAGTCGCGGCTGATTGTGGGCACGGGCAAGTATAAGGATGGGGCAGAAACGCGCGAGGCCATCGCGGCTTCCGGCGCGGAGATGGTGACGGTCGCAGTCCGGCGCGTGAACCTGGACCGCCGGTCCGAGTCTTTGCTGGACTTCATCGACCCCAAGAAGTACTTTCTGCTCCCCAACACTGCCGGCTGCTATACGGCGGAAGAAGCCATTCGCGCGGCGCGGCTGGGCCGGGAAGTGGGCTTGTCGGACTGGGTCAAAATTGAGGTGATCGGCGATCTGGCGACACTGTACCCCGACGTGCAGGGGACGCTTGAAGCGACTCGGGTTTTGGTGAAAGAGGGCTTTACGGTTTTGCCGTATACCTCTGATGACATTGTGTTTGCGAAAAAGCTGATTGATGCCGGCGCGGCCGCCGTGATGCCCTTGGGAGCTCCGATCGGTACCGGTCTGGGGCTTGCAAATCAGTACACGCTGAGGATGATGCGCGAGCTCATCACGGAGGTTCCGCTGATTGTCGATGCAGGGCTGGGCACGGCGAGCGAGGCGGCAGCGGCAATGGAAATGGGGTTCGATGCGGTGCTGCTGAACACCGCGATCGCGGCGGCAAACGACCCCGTTCTGATGGCTTCCGCGATGGGTAAAGGCGTCGAAGCTGGCCGCGAGGCCTATCTGGCCGGGCGCATGCCGCGCAAGCTGTATGCCACGGCGAGCTCGCCGATGGACGGCATTTCACGTTGAAGCGCTTTGGCCGATGGGAATTCTGGGCCGCTCTGAGCTTTGTAATTGCCGCCTTCGTGGTGGGTTGCAAATGGCTACTAATGGCCGCAGCGATTGGTGATTCCCGCTTCCTGCCGGCGCCGGCTTGCAATGCTGCGTGTCGGCTTGGCTGGTCGCAGTATGAGGCGGTAGCCGCCTACTGGCTGGAAGGCGGCCTGGTTCTTCTGGCAATTTCCGTTCTGCTGATTGCCTGGGGGGCACGTCCGCGCTTTGGGCGCAAAATGAGATAGACTTCGCATCATGCGTGCTTTTGGGATAGATTGCGGCACGGAGTTTACGGGGTGGGGCGTCGTCGAGTTGGTCTCGGACGAGCTCTCCCACGTTGCCGCGGGAACGATCCGGCTCAAGAAAAAGGACTCTAGCGCCTTGCGCTTGCTGCAAATCCATACCGAGCTCTCCGGATTGATCGCGATCCATGCACCGGATGCCGTCGCGATCGAGGAAGTGTTCTTCGCCTCGAACGCCAAGAGCGCACTCAAGTTGGGCCAGGTCCGCGGGGTGGCTCTGTTGGCGGCGGCTTCCGCAGGCAAAACGGTGGCGGAATATGCGCCGCTTTCCATCAAAAGTGCAGTGGTTGGCTACGGTTTGGCGGCCAAGGAGCAGGTGCAATTCATGGTGATGCGGCTGCTGGGCTTGGAAGTCGCGCCGGATTCGCCGGATGCAGCTGATGCTTTGGCCATCGCGATCTGCCATTTACACACGGCGGGTGCAGAAAGCGTGGGGGTGCGTCGATGAAGACACTGCTCGCTGCAACCCTGCTGATGGCGCAGCCAGGCTATCAGGCCGCCGTCCTTGTTGATCCACCGACGGTGCAATTTGCCATGGATCGCCCGGCCACAAACCTCAAGTATCACTTTATGATTAGGGACGATGGCACTGGCACCTATACGGCAAGCTACCCGCCAACTCCGCCTGCAACCCCGGGTGAGACCGTGGATGCGCCCCTGATGCTGCACGCCGCGCTGGCACGGAAGATCTTTGAGCAGGCTCGCAGCACGGTCCCTTTGCACGGTAATTGCGAGACGAAGGCGAAGAACATCGCGCAGACCGGCATGAAGACGCTGACGTTTGTGGACGCGGCCGGTGCGAGGGCAACCTGCACTTGGAATTTTTCTGAAAAGGCTCCTGTAGTCGCGTTGCAGGACGAGTTCCTGGGGCTGGCACAGACGCTTGATTCTGCGCGCAAATTGCGGATGGAGCAGCGTTTTGACCGGCTCGGTATGGACTGGGAAATAAGCTTTCTACTAGAGCAGGTGCAGGCCGGCCACGCGCTGGGGCTGGAAACGATCAGCCCGCTTCTGGATCAGATCATCGCCGATTCCAGCCTGCTGGAACGCGTGCGCGGCAAGGCAAAAATATTGTTGGACATGAGCAGGTTGGAACGGTAACGATGTACGGCGGAGCTGGTCCAAAGCGTATCCGGAGCGCGTTGATGAAGAATCTGAGCTGGCTGGTCGTGTTGTTCTTTGCGTTTTCTGCCGCCGGTGCGCAGCAGGATGAGTCTGCGGCACCGGTCAGGGTGGCTCGGCTGACGTTTTTTGCCGGAGCTGTGCAGGTTTCGCGCGCGGACAACACCGGGCAGGACGATCCGGTGCTGAATATGCCACTTCCGGAAGGGACGCGGCTAACCTGCGGGGATTACGGCCAGGCAGAGATTGAGTTTGAAGACGGTAGCCTGGTTCGCGTGACGCCGCGAAGTGCAGTGGTGCTCGACGAGTTGGCGCTGGAGGGTGGAGTCGCGAAGACTTCTGTTGCCTTACTCAGTGGGCTGGCTTACTTTGAGCTGCGTAAAAGCGCGGGATACAGCTACGTTGTTGGCGCGGGTGGGGTTGCGATGACGCCGGTGGAGAACCTGGTGGCGCGCGTGTCGCTTGGGGAGGGGCCGGCAGTATTTTCCGTAGTGACCGGGAGTGCCCGGATTGAGCATGGTTTTTCCGCAGAAGTTCGGGCGGGGGAAAGCCTGCACGCGGATAGCAAAGATGAGACGCGGTACTTCCTAAGCGAGCAAATCACGGTCGAAAGCTGGGATAGCTGGAACTCGCAGCGAGACTTGGCGGCCGCTGACGAGACCGAGAAGCGCACCGCTGCGCGTGACGGCTACGCGGGGGTGCAGGGTTATGGGTGGTCGGATCTGGACACCAGCGGCACCTGGTACGACGTGCCAGGCGAAGGCCAGGTCTGGCAGCCGGCGGCGGCCGATGAGCAGTTCGACCCTTATGGCTACGGCAACTGGGTCTGGCAGGGAGTCGGGTACGTTTGGGCTTCCGGCTACCAGTGGGGCTGGACGCCCTACCGATGTGGGCACTGGGATTATTTTCCGGGCTTCGGCTGGGGTTGGCAGCCGGATGGACGCTGCCAGCGCTGGGGTTCGGGCGGCGGAGGCGTGCTGATCGGGCGGCGGGTGCCCCCGCACTACAAGCCGATTCTGAAGCCGGTGTTGCCGACGACGCCAGTAAAAATCCATCCGATCCTGATCGTGCGGTCGCCTGATGAGCCGCGTCCGCCGTTTCATCGGGGTGGCGAGCAGATCGTTCACGGCACCAAATGGACGCCGCTGGTGCCTGTCGGCGGAGTAGCGCGGACGGGGCTGGCGCTGGGTCTGACCCGCGATTACCCGGTCAACGTTTCTACGCATCTGGCCGTCGTGGGTAAAGTGCAGAGTCCGGATGCGCCGCGCAGCCCGGGGGTGCAGGGGAGTGTCTCGGGAACGAAGGCGACTGGATTGCGGCCCGTCGGGGCCCGGCCAGTTGAGGGCAGGCCGGTCGCCACGCCGGTTTATAGTGGCGAGCAGCCCGTCCGTACGAGGCCTGTTGCTCCACTCGCACCTGCGAAGCCAGTGCAGGAGCCTGTACGTACGGTGCGCTCGCCGGTTGCTCCGGTCGCTCCGGTGGCTCCGGTGGCTCCGCCGCGGCCGGCACCGCAGCCGGCGCCGGTTTACCACACGCCTGCTCCGCCCGTCGCTGCGCCGCAGCCGGCACCAGTCCGGGCGGATCCAGTAAAGGCCAAACCGGCTGCCTAGGCAGGGTTTCGCTGGATCAGGTGACGGTGTGAGAAGTAGTGGAGTCCGGGGGCGCTAAGGCGGACGTAGGCCTCCGCCGCGCCCATCATTCCCAGCACCGGCGCTGCAAAATAGATCCACAGGCCGGTGTAGACGTGTGCGGGCACGGCCGAGCCCACGGTCCGCGCTGGATTGATGCTGAAGCCCGAAACCGGTGCCAGCCAGACAATATAGTTGCAGATCAACAGCCCGACCAACCAGGTAGTCCAGGGGGCCAGCTTTGGCTTGTTCGAGGTGTAAAGCACGACGGTCAACAGCAGTGCCGCCATGAATGTCTCCGCCGCGAATGCCGCGCCTGGGCCACCGACACCTGGAATCGTGACCGCATAGTTGACGTGCGGTGAAGCGATTTGCGGGCCAAGCAGAAGCGCCGACAGTAGCACCCCGCCGATGCCGCCGGCGAACTGGCACAGAATATAGAACGCCGCGTCATACGGGCCTATCTTGCCGAGACGGTAAAAGGTGAGTGTGATGGCCGGGTTGAACTGTGCGCCGGAGGCCTTGCCCCAAGGCGATCTGATGATCGCGATGGCCGTCGTACCCATCGCGATGCCCATGCAGGTGCGCGCCAACCAGGGATTTTCAGGGGCAAATCGTGAGTCGAACAGCAGCGCCGTCGCCAGGCATGCCGCGAGCATAAACGCCGCCAGCTCTCCGCCTTCATACAGGTAGAGCCGCCAGTGCGCGCGCCAGGCAGCCGCGGCGTTGGGAAACGCCGGCGGTCGCGGGGCCGCCTTACTTGCGCGCTTGATACCAGTCGCCCCCGAAGTCGCGGTTGACTGTTTGCTGCGATTGCACGTTGAAGCCGACGCGTGGGATCGCCGCAACGGGGTAGTCGGCGTTGACGAGCGCCTGCCGGAAGCGCTCACGGAGCAGCGGATCCATGCGAATTTCATCGCGTTCGCGGTCATATTGCACGTCGATGGTAACGGTGAAGGCGCGCGGATCGTCGCCGGTCGCGCCAAAGCTGGACACCGTGGCCGCAGGGTAGTCCTGGCTCAGGATGGCACGCACGTTCGCACGCACGCGGTGTACAGTCTGCGACAGGCCGGGCTCCGGGGCGTCCGTCGGCGCAGGCCGGCTGCGGCGGACGAAGAAGAAGATCGCCAGCCCCAGGACCAGCGCCGCGATGAGCGCAGGGAAGAAGTCGCTCATTTGAGGAAGGCGGCGATGTGATCGTTCAGGAAGACGTGGTCTTCCGGGCTCGCACCGGCGCCGGCGGGGTGGCCCCAGAGCGAAGGAATGGGCAAGAAAGTGCAGTGCGGAATCAATACGGCTTCCTGTTTGGCGTCCGTGACGGGGAAGTAGAGGTCGGTGGCGGAGGGCATGTAGAGCACTGGAACCTTGATGGAGGCGAGCGCGGCGGCGGTGTCACCCTTGAAGCCGGGGGTCGTGCCGACGTCGTTGAGTTCCCAGGTGTGCATCTGCAGGATTAGATCGTTGGCGTCGCCGTGGATGAAGTTGTGCCGGTAATTTTCTATCACCTGTGCAAGCGTGGTACCCGGAGGCGAATTCTTTTTCCAAAGCTCCTGGTGCCACCACTCCTGCGAGTAGAGCCAGCCGAGCCACATCATGTTGAATGCTTCGAGCCCCTTGGTTGGCGGCGTTTTGTAGTCGCCACCAGCAAACACCGGGTCGGTCATGATGGCCGTAATCTGGCCTTCATTGCGCACCATCCCGTGCCCGTAGGTCTTGGCCGTGCCGCTGGTCGCGACGACCTTATCCATATAAGTAGGGTAGGAAACGGCCCACTGCAGCGCCTGCTGCGCCCCCATGGAAAACCCTACAACTGCGCGGAGATGCTTGATGCCGAGCTGCTCAGTCAGCATCTGGTGCACGGCGTTGACGTTATCGCGGATGGTGGTTACGGGGAAGCGCGGGCCGTCGTACGGCGCGGGCGTGTTTGAGGGCGAGGAGGAACGCCCGTTGCCAAAGAGCTCAGAGGTGACGAGGAAGTCTTTAGTCACGTCGAAAACATTGCCGGGGCCTATGAGCCAGCCGTAACCATGCATCTCTGCCATGTAGTGCGAGGGCAGCAGAACCGCGTTCGATTTGGCGGCGTTCAACGTGCCGTAGGTGCCGTAAATCAGCTTGGCTTCCGGCAGCACGATACCGTTTTCCAGCTTGAACTGGTGCAGGATGTACTCATGCTGCGTGGGCTGCGGGCGCGGTGTGGGCGGCGCCGCGGCCTGGCCGGAGGCGGCGACTGTGGCAAAACCAAGCATCAGGATGGCGGAGAGCAGGTGCATTTGAGCGGCTCCTTGGAAGGGTTCCTAAGCAGAATAGCTTAGCCGCGCAGGATCGTGGCGAGCTCGCGGATGGCATGCTTCAGTTCGTCGTCCGCGGTGTAGAAATGCGGACTCAGGCGCAGCCCCGCGCCGGGCCGGTGGTCGATCAGAATACCGCGCCGGCCAAGCTCGGCGACGGTCTCGCGCCCACGTTCTTCCGCAATGCCGAGGATGATGGCGCCGCCGCGCTGCTCAACATCGCGTGGGCTGCGGACGGGTATGCCGGCTTCATCGGCGAGCTGGATCAGGAGCTGCGTCTGGCGTTTGCTCTTGTCGCGAATGGCCTGCACGCCGATCTCATTGACGATCTCGTATCCTGATCGAGCGGCGTACATGGCCGGCACGTTGGGGGTGCCGGTGGCGTATCGCTGCATATCGTCCGCGTAAGTGATGGGTCCGGGCGCGAATGCGAATGGATGTTTGTGCGCGGCCCAGCCGGTGGCTCCCGGTGCCAGATCAAGCCCCGGACGGACGTACAGGTAACCCGCTCCCGGGCCGCCCAGCAGCCACTTGACGGAGCCGCCGGTAGCGAAGTCGACGCCGAGGTCGCTTACGGACAGAGGCACAATTCCGGCGGATTGGTACAGGTCTGCGACGATATATGCGCCGACTTTGTGGGCTTTTTCCGTGATCGCTTTCAGGTCCAGCAGGGCCGAGCTGCGGAACGCCACGTGCGAGACGCTAACCAGCAGGGTGCGCTCGTCGATGGCCGCGAGAATGCTTTCCAGCGGGACCGTCAGGCCGTCCGGGGCGGGCGGCACGGAGACGATTTCTGCACCCTGGCGCGTAAGGCCGCCGTAGATGTAGTCATTTGAGGGGAAGTTGAGGCCGTCTGTGACGAGCTTGTTGCGGGGGCCGCTCCAGTCAAAACAGGAGGTCACAATCGACTGGCAGACGCTGACGTTCTGGTGCATGATGACGCGGCCTGGGGCGGCACCGATGAGGGGCGCGATGAGGTCGCCGCAGGTGACGGGCATGTCCCACCAGCCCTCTTCCCAGGCGCGGATGCCGCGGGTGGCCCAGGTGTTGGCGTATTCGGCCAGCGCGCCGGCGACGCGGCGGGGCATAGGGGCGAGCGAGTGCGAGATCAGGTAAGTGGTGTCGGCGAGGATGGGGAACTCGTCGCGCCAGTGGAGCAGGGGATCGTCAGTCATCTCTCTTTAGGATGCACGACTGCGGGTGCCTTTGGCGAGTGGCTTTCGAGCAGTAAAACCCAGGTCTCAGAAGCGAGACCTGGGGGAACCCGGTTGGATCAGCTACTTTTTGCCGAAGACGTCGCCCATGCGACGGATCTGCGCGCCGACTCCACGCAGCTTCTCTTCAATGCGCTCGTAGCCGCGATCCATGTGGTAGACGCGGTCGAGGATTGTCTCGCCGTCAGCGACCAGCGCAGCAAGCACCAGGGATGCGCTCGCACGCAGGTCCGAGCACATGACAGCCGCTGACTGCAGCGGAGTCTTGCCCCGAACGGTCGCGGTCCGGCCCTGCACGGTAATGTCCGCGCCCATGCGGTTCAATTCCTGCACGTGCATGAAGCGGTTCTCAAAGATGTTTTCCGTGACGGTCGTGGTGCCTTCCATCTGGGTGGCGAGCGCCATGTACTGCGCCTGCATATCGGTCGGGAAGCCGGGATACTCTTCTGTGGAAATGTTTGCGGCCTTGAGCGTGCCGCCGCCCGAACGCACGCGCACCGAATCCGTGCCGACATCGAGTTTGACGCCGCACTGCTCCAGCTTCGCGATCAATGAGCCCAGATGCGTGGGGTCGCAGCAATCGACGTTGAGGTCGCCGCCGGTGATCGCGCCGGCGAGCAGAAATGTGCCGGCTTCAATGCGGTCCGGATTGATACGATGCCGCGCGCCGTGCAGCTTTGCCTGGCCTTTGATCTTGATGGTGGAGGTCCCGGCGCCCGTGATGTCGGCGCCCATGGCGATCAGAAGCGCTGCGAGGTCGGTGACTTCGGGCTCGCGGGCGCAGTTCTCGAGGATCGTTTCGCCTTCAGCCAGCGTCGCCGCCATCAGGATGTCTTCGGTACCGGTGACCGTGATCTTGTCGAACACTATATGCGCACCGTGCAGGCGGTCCGTGCGCGCCTCCAGGTAGCCATGGTCCTGGGTAATGGTCGCGCCCATCTGCTCGAGGGCTTTGAGGTGCAGATCGATCGGACGTCCGCCAATGGCGCATCCACCCGGGACCGCGACACGCGCAATACCGGTCCGCGCGATGAGCGGGCCAAGCACCAACGAGCTGGCGCGCATGGTCTTGACGATTTCATACTTGGCGACCGGGTCAGAAAGCACGGCGCACTTGATGTGCGTGCGATGCTGCGCGCGGCCGTAGCCGAGCTGAACTTCCGCGCCCATGCTTTCGAGAAGACGGCGCTCGGTCTCGATATCGCGCACCTGCGGAATGTTTTCCAGAATGACTTCTTCCGCGGTCAAAATGGCCGCAGCCATGCAGGGAAGCGCGGAATTCTTCGCTCCGGAAACCTTGATCGTGCCTAGCAGGGGGTTGCCGCCGCGTACTACAAACTTGTCCATAGCCGCTAGTTTACTAAGGCTTTAGGGTGGAGCGCGGTGGCGAAGTAGATACTACCGCGCCACTGCTGCGGGTCAGGCGGTTGGAGGCACCATCGGCGCGCCGGAACCCTTGTGGTGCGCGGCGCGCATATCGGCGTAGAGCTTCTGCTGGTCGGGCGTCAGCACGGCGTTGACCTTGATTGCGGTGTCGGCCTCAATAGCGTGCTTCTGTTTGTGCATGGACTTCGGATCAAGGGCGGTGTCGTTCTGTAGAGTGGCCATGCGGGTATCGCGGTCAGCAAGAATGGGTTGCAGCTTGGCGGTCTGGTCGGCAGTCAGGCCAAGCTGTTTGGACATGTGCTTCAGCTGGTGAGCGGCGTTCGGAGCTTTGTGCTGTTTTGCGGCGGGATCAGCCTGCTGGGGCTGAGCCATGGTGCCGTCCGACTGCAGCACCTGCGCGTGTGCCACCGCGAAGCTGCTGCCGGCAAAGGTCAGGGTGAGGGCAAGAAGAGAGAGGCTGGCGAGGTTCTGCATGGTGGCTCCTATGCGGCGGTTGGGATTGGCGAACGACTCGCCAGAATCACGTACGCCTGCATAAACACAGGCTCGGCCGAGGTGTTTCGCGCAACTTTTTAGCGCAGCAAGAGGCCCACCCGAAGGTGGACCTGATCTGCGCGTTGAGGATCAGAGCTCCAGGCGGGAATCGTCGATGGCGAGGCGCACGTTGCCGTCCGACTTGGCCAGGCGCCGTACCGCTTCCATCTTGTCGACGCTGGCTTTCAACATCACGACCGCAATCGGGATGGACTTGCCGGCTGACTTGATCGTGCGGATGGCGGTGTCGCGGTCGATAGCGCAAAGCTGCATCAGCACGCGGATGCCGCGCTCGACCAGCTTGGCGTTCTTCATGTGCACGTTGACCATGTGGTTGTCATACACATAGCCGAGGCGCGTCATCGCGCCCGTCGTGATCATGTTCAGGATCTGCTTCTGCGCGGTGGAAGCCTTCATGCGGGTTGACCCGGAAACAACTTCGGGACCGACCTCCGCGATGATCGTGGTGTCAGAAACATCCTCCAGCGGCGTGTGCTCGTTGCAGGTCACGCAGGCTGTCTTGGCGCCGCGCGCGCGGGCGTACTCGACTGCGCCTACTACATAAGGCGTCCGGCCGCTTGCAGAGACTCCGATGACGATGTCTTTTCTGGTCGGACGACGACGCGCAATGTCGCGTTGACCAATCTCTGGCGAGTCCTCATTGACGTCTGAAGCGGATGCCAAGGCTTTAGGGCCGCCGGCCATGATGTACTGAACCTGGGACGGCGCTGTGGAAAACGTGGGCGGGCATTCGCTGGCATCAAGCGAAGAGATGCGACCGCTGGACCCGGCACCAACATAGATGAGCCGGCCGCCATCGCGCAGGGAACGCGCAACAGTATCGATGACGATCGCGATTTCCGGCAGCGCCTTCTTAACCGCTGCCGCCACTTTTGCGTCTTCATGGTTGATGATGCGCGCTATTTCCAGCGCAGATTTCGTATCCAGACCGTGCGAAGCCAGATTCGGGCTCTCCGTCATCAGCGTCGAGAGGTCATGGTCGCCACGACGGGGCACAACCTTATCCGACGATCCCGGTTTTTCCGGCTGCTCAGCAGGTGCTTGGTCAATCATTGTGAGGGTGGCCATAGTTTATCCGCTTCTATCCCTTTATACCAGTCCACCCGCAAACACCGGGCTTTATAGGCCGATGCTCCAATCACGTGTCCGTTGGCAAAGTAGATTGGATGCAGCAAGCGTGTCCGGCGTTCGTCATCTGGTTGCCCGCGCGCAACGTCCAACAACATGCCATGAACTTTTGGCAGGATGGTAGTTTGTACAAAGGCTTATGACACCAGAAGTACCCGAAACCGATACCATCGCGACGATCCAGAGGCAGCGCTCAACCTTCCGCGCCTGGGCTCGCGACTTGTTGTTGTCCATCGGCGTTTCGGCGTTCATCATCATCTTCCTTTATCAACCGGTGCGGGTTGAAGGCACGTCCATGCTGCCGGGACTGGAAGATAGCGATCGCTTGTTCATCAACAAGCTGGCGTTCCGGGTGGGCGAGATTCATCGCGGCGATGTAGTGGTTTTTCGCTACCCCCGCGACGAGACCAAGAGCTACATCAAGCGCGTGGTCGCACTGCCGGGAGATACGATCCGTATCGACCGTGGAACGCTGTACGTCAACGGGCACGAGATCCCGGAGCCCTACGTGCCGGCACGCTTTGCGGACGAAAAATCGCAGACGCAAATCCAGATTCCGGCACAGCATTATTTCGTGATGGGTGACCACCGGGTGATCTCAAGCGATAGCCGCGAGTTCGGGCCGGTAGACCGCAGCCTTATCTATGGCAAGGCGGCGTTTGTGTATTGGCCGGTCGATCAGGCAGGCGTCGTGCGCTAACCTGCATCCAACAATGAGTAAGCAAGACTCAACTTCGGAGAAAACATGGCACGTCTCAAAGTTCTGCTCCTCAGCCTGATCGCAATTGTTACCCTCGCTGCTGCCGTTCCCGTTGCTCAAGCCCAGGTTATCGTGCGCGTCGGCCCACGTCACCGCCGCTACTACCACCGTCCTTATCATCATCCCTATCACCGCGGGTACTACCGCCACGGCCGTCGCTATTATCGCTAGGTAGCTGTGTAATTCACGATTCGGCAGAACGTCTCCGGCTCCAGGCTCCCCCCGCCCACCAGCGCACCATCGATATCGGGTTGAGCCATAAGGTTGGAGACGTTCTCCGGTTTCACTGAGCCGCCGTACAGGATTCGCGTCTCTCGCGCCCGTTCGGCGCCAAGGCGCTCGGCTACTTCGCGACGTATCATCTTGTGAGCTTCCTGAACCGCTGTTGGAGTTGCGGTGTTGCCAGTGCCGATGGCCCAGATGGGCTCGTAGGCGATGATGAGTTTTTCGGAGCTTTCCGGCTCGACGCCGTTGAGAGCGCAGGCCACCTGCCAGCGTAGAACCGCTTCTGTGAGCCCTGTCTGACGCTTGTCGAGAGCCTCACCCACGCAAACAACCGGCGTCAGCCCATGCGCGATGGCGGCTTTGAGCTTCCAGTTCACCATGTCGTCGCTTTCATGCGCGTAGATGCGCCGCTCAGAGTGGCCCAGCAGCACGTGCGTGCAGTTGATGCTCGCGAGCATGGTGGGTGAGGTCTGGCCCGTGTAGGGGCCCTCGTTCATCCAGTGCATGGTTTGGGCGCCGGCCTGGACGTTGGTTCCGTGCGTGGCATCCAGCACGTAGCCGAGCGAAGACATCGTGGGGAAGAGGACGATCTCGTCGCGATCATGGCCCTCCACCAGGGGCAGAAATGCCTGAAGAAAAGCGATGGACTCCTTGGGAGTCTTGTACATCTTCCAATTTCCAGCGATCACAGGCTTACGCATAGGCGACTAGTATGCCATCGCAGCGGCCCGCTTGAACAGAACTGAACGATAAGCGGTAGCTGGGAGCTGAGTGCAAGAGGGTGTTGAGCCTGATGGAGAGCTCTTTACCGCTCCGAAAGCGCCTCAACCCCTGGCAGTGTTTTACCTTCCAGGAACTCAAGCGAGGCTCCGCCCCCGGTGGAAATGTGCGTGATCTTGTCCGCAAAGCCCGACTTGTGGATCGCTGAAACTGAATCTCCGCCACCGACGATCGTCGTCGCATCTTCGTTTTTGGCGACCGCTTTGGCGATGGCATTCGTCCCGGAAGCGAAAGCAGGGAATTCAAACACGCCCATCGGACCGTTCCAGAGGACGGTCATTGCGTCTGCGATTTCGGCAGAAAACAGGGCCACCGTCTTAGGCCCAATGTCGAGCGCCATAAGCTCGTCCGGGAACGGCCCTGACCCTTCAAACTTGGTGGCCTTGGCTTTCGCGTCAAAGCGGTCTGCCAGGCAGTGGTCGACCGGCAGCAGGAACTTGACGCCCTTTTCCTCTGCCCGAGCGAGTGTGGCCCGCGCCATGTCAATCTTGTCTTCCTCGACCAGCGATTTGCCGGTGGACTGCCCCTGCGCGCGCAGGAACGTGTAAGCCATGCCGCCGCCAATCAGAATCGCATCTGCCTTGTTCATCAGCGATTCAATGACGTTGATCTTGTCAGAAACCTTTGCGCCGCCGATGATCGCGACAAACGGCCTAAGTGGCTCATTGAGCGCCTTGCCCAGGTGCTTCAACTCCGATTCCATCAGCAGCCCAGCCACGGATTGCGGCACAAACTTCGTAATCGCTGCCGTTGAGGCATGCGCCCTGTGCGCAGCGCCGAACGCATCATTGACGAAGATGTCGCAGTAGCTCGCCAGCTTTTTGGCAAACGCCTCGTCGTTGGCTTCTTCTTCGGCATGGAATCGTAAATTCTCAAGCAGTAGTGGCTGCCCGGCCTCCAGGCCATTTACCAGTTCGTCTGCCGTGTCGCCTATGCAGTCCGGGGAGAAGCCTACGTTTTCGTCCTCGCCCAGCACGTGGTCGAGCAGTTCGCGCAGACGGTCGACTACCGGGCGCAGGCTCATGGTCGGCACCACCTGGCCTTTGGGCCGGCCCAGGTGCGAGCAGATCACCACGCGCGCTTTGCGCCGCAGCGCATACTCAAGCGTAGGAATCGTCTCGCGGATGCGCGTATCGTCAAGGATCTGACCCTCTTTGGATAGAGGCACGTTGAAGTCGGTACGGATCAGCAGGCGCTTGCCCGTGATGTCGATATCGCGAATCGAGAGCTTCGGCATTAGTTTTCTTCCTGTGGCAGCAGCGCGTCGACTTCGATCTCTACCTTCCATCGTGGGTCGATCAGCGCCTTGACGACCACCATCGTAGCAGCCGGACGGATCAGCGAAAAGAACTTGCCATGCACGCGACCGACAGCCTCCCAGTCGCACACGTCGGTCAGGTAAATGCGCGAGCGCACCACATGCTCGAAGCTGGTACCCGCTTCTTTCAACACGCCGGCGATGATGGTCAGGCACTGGTCCGCCTGGCCGGCAACATCAGCGTCATCACAGCCGACCGGGCCGGTGCCGGACACCATCACGTGGCGCCCAATGCGGACGGCGCGGGAAAAACCAATGACGGGCTCGTACGGGGAATCGCCGGGAATATTCTGTCTCTCACTCATGTCGGCAGGATACATCCTGCGACATCGATGCATGTGGATTGCTCACTTTTGCGCGCAGCGGACTAGTCTGAGCTGGGCGGCAAAAACAAAAGGCACCCGGTAAGGGGTGCCATTCGTTTCAAACCCATGAAGCGATTACATGGGTTGAATGTTGGAAGCCTGCATTCCCTTTTGGCCACGGGTCACTTCAAAGCTGACCTTCTGGCCTTCCTGCAGCGACTTGAAGCCGCTGCTCTGAATTGCCGAGAAGTGCGCGAACAGATCCTCACCGCCGCCATCAGGCGTGATGAATCCGAAACCCTTTGCATCGTTGAACCACTTTACAGTTCCAGTTGCCATATCATTACTCTCCGTGCTCACGCCCAACAAACCGCCAGCTTCTTGATTATATTTAGTGCGAGGCTTTTTGGGTACCTCTGAGTGCAAAAAAGTTTAGAGACCCTTTTTCACAAGAAAAAGGATCAAGTCCTTGACCCGGCTGCTATAGCCCCATTCGTTGTCATACCAGCTGATAACTTTGCCCGTATTTCCGCCGACAACTTTGGTCAGTTTTGAGTCCACAATGCTCGAAAGCGGGTTGCCCTTGAAGTCGGACGAGACCAGTTCTTCATCCGTAAAGCCGAGAATGCCCGCCAATTCGCCCTCAGAAGCTGCTTTGAGCGCCGCATTGATGCTCGCCACGGTAATCGGCTTTTCCGATACAAATGTCAGGTCGACAACCGAAACGTTGGGTGTCGGGACCCGGATCGCGAAGCCGTCCAGCTTGCCGTCCATCTCCGGAATGACCAGCTTCAGGGCCTTGGCCGCGCCGGTGGAAGAAGGAATCATGCTGAGCGCGGCGGCGCGTGCACGGCGCAAATCCTTGTGTGGCGTGTCCAGAATGACCTGGTCGTTGGTATAGCTGTGGATCGTGGTCATGATGCCGGAGGCGATCCCGAACGTATTGTGCAGCACATGTACGACCGGCGCCAGGCAGTTTGTGGTGCAGCTCGCGTTCGAAAGGACGTTGTGCTTGGAAGCGTCGTATTTGCCGTCATTGACGCCCAAAACGAGCGTAATGTCCTCATTCGTGGCAGGGGCGGAGATGATGACTTTCTTCACGGAAGAGCCCAGATGCGCCTTCGCTTTGGTCCCATCGGTGAAGAAACCGGTCGATTCCACAACGATTTCCGCGCCGACTGAGGCCCAGTCCAGCTTGGCGGGATCGCGCTCCGCAAACACCCGGATGGTCTTGCCGTCGACAATCAGCGAGTCCTCAGTCGAGGAAATTTCCTGCTTCAGGTTGCCCAGAATAGAGTCGTACTTCAGCAGATGGGCCAGCGTTGCCGGCGTCGTGAGGTCGTTTACGGCGACAAACTCAATCTCCGGATTGCCCAGAGCCGTGCGAAAAACGTTGCGGCCGATGCGGCCAAAACCATTGATCCCAACTTTGACTGCCATGTGCGCAAGCTCCTGTGTATGTCATCTCGGAGGCTACCAAATGCCCCCCACGCTTGCAATTCGTGTGGCCAAAGCGAGGAGCGCCAGGGTAGTACTCAGAGTTTGCTCGCGCCTACCCCTGCCCGGACTGGCCTTTTGCCCCAGGGAGTATCCGCATAGCTTCCTGCGACACGCCCCGTTTGCGGTGCAATCCGCGCTGTGTTACACGTTCAATAGCTGGGGGAACGATCCTGGCAGACCTTCAGGCGCAGTGCGCCGACCTAAGAGAGACAGCGCGAGATGCGCGATTGGATACAGAACCTGATGAGAAGACGCACCAGACGCGGGCCGAATGAATCGGAATCAACCGGAAAAAGCGGACAGGAACTGCCCTCCGGCCAGCTTGCACCACTGCGCCCCACCTACCCGGAACCAGCCGCCAAAGCTGAACCCGAGATTTCTACCAGCAGTGAAGTTCCGGTCGAAATGGAGCCGGAACTGACGCCTCCCGAAGAGGCTTTCACGCCTGCCGAGGCCGGCGAAAAGCTGGTTGTGGAAACGCAGCCTGAGTCATTGGCAACTCCCCCTGAGGAGCAGGTTGCCGCCAAGAGCCCGCGAGGCTATGTTGTACTAACGATTGGACTTCCGGGTTCCGGCAAGACCACCTGGTACAAGCGTCGTGGCGTGTCTCCGCTCTCAAGCGAGATGCTCCGGACCATCCTTTTTGACGACATTACGGACCAGCGCTACCAGGGCCTGGTGTTTTCTACCCTGCGAAGCCTGCTGCGCGCGCGGCTGATTGCGAAGATGCCTTGGAATTACGTCGATGCGACTAATTTGAGTCCGCATGAACGTCGCCAGTGGATCAAGATGGCTAAGAGCTTTGGCTATGAAGTTCAGGCTGTTTTCTTTGATGTCCCGCTCGCCGTCTGCCTGGAACGTAACTCCAAGCGCGACCGGCAGGTGACCGACGAGGTGATGCATAAGATGGCCGAGCGCCTGCGCCCGCCCGTCTTCAAGGAAGGCTTCGACAAAATCACGGTTGTACGGGTCAAGTCCGCCGCCGGCGAGGCACCCGCAGCCGAGCCGTCCGCTGACGCTGAAGCAGCGGTATAAGAAGGACCGGAGCGAGGGGAGCCGATGACCGAAGCCGGCGTAAGCTTCCGGGACGTATCGTTCACGGTCGCCGGCCGGGTGCTTCTTGATTCGGTCTCGCTTGAGCTTGCTCCGGGCACGACGACTGCTCTGCTGGGTCGTAGTGGATCCGGTAAAACGACGCTGATGCGCATGGTCAACGGGCTCGTGATGCCGACTTCAGGATCAGTTGAAGTCGGCGGGAAAGCCACGTCCGCCTGGGATCTTCTTGAGCTGCGCCGGGGTATCGGCTACGTGATCCAGGAGTCCGGGCTGTTTCCGCATTGGAGCGTCCAGCGCAATGTTGGCCTCGCGCTTGAGCTCGCCGGTAAACCCAGCGCCGCAAGAGTGATAGAAGTTTTGAAGCTTGCAGGGTTGGACGCCAGCTTTGCGGACCGGTACCCGTGGCAGCTCAGCGGTGGCCAGCGTCAACGGGTCGGGCTGGCGCGTGCGCTTGCCGGCGACCCCGGCGTTTTGCTGATGGATGAGCCGTTTGGGGCGCTCGACCCGATGACCCGCGGCGAGATGCAGGAAATGTTGCTGGCGCTGTTGGGGCGAGTGAAGAAAACCGTTTTGCTGGTGACACATGACCTGGACGAAGCGCTTTTTCTGGCGTCAAGGATTGTGTTTCTGGATGGCGGACGCGTTGTAGCCGATCTTGCTTCCGGGGATGTGCCCGGGTCGCAGGACGAGTATGTACAGAAGTATGTGCGGGCTGTGCATCGCGATGCGGGCGGTGGGAAGTGATTCAGTTCCTGCGGCTGCATGGGGCAGAGATCGGGCGTCTGACGTTTGAGCATCTTTGGCTGACGTTTTTTGCGCTGCTGCTTGCGGCCGGAATCGGGCTGCCGGTCGGCATCTGGCTGACGAGGCATGAGCGTTGGGCGAAGCCGGTGATTGCGGTGACGAATGTGATCCAGGTAATCCCCAGCCTGGCACTGTTCGGGCTGCTGCTGCCCGTGCCTTGGCTGGGTGAAAACGCGGCCAGACTGGCGATTCTGGCGCTGACCGGCTATGCGTTGCTGCCGATCGTGCGCAACACTTACGCAGGAGTCAGGAGCGTGGACCCGGCGTTGGTTGACGTCGCACGCGCCATGGGGATGACGGACGCGCAGCGGCTTTGGAAGGTGGAATTGCCGCTGGGTGCCAGCGTGATCCTGGCCGGGCTGCGGACTGCAACCGTGACTTGCGTGGGAGTCGCGACGATTGCGGCGGCGATCGGCGCAGGCGGGCTGGGCGAGTTGATTTTCCGCGGAGTTGCGTCTGTGGATAACGGTCTGGTGCTGGCCGGTGCCGTGCCGGCGGCGCTGCTGGCGCTTGCGGCGGATGGTGGGTTGGGGTGGCTGGAAGGTCGGCTGGCGGTTCGGCGGGGTTGATCGAGCTGAGAGCTTTGGTTTGTGATGGAGGTTTGTATGTGGCGTTTGGCTTTGCTGGCGGGGTTATTGGGGCTGACGGCATGTGCGCCTCCGCGTGGGTCGCGCGTGGTGATCGGGGCCAAGAACTTTACCGAGCAGGTGGTGCTGGGGGAGCTGCTGGCGCAGGAAATTGAAACCCTTGGGCACGAAAAAGTTGAGCGCCGTTTCTACCTGGCGGGCAGCTATCTTTGCCACCAGGCGATGGTTTCGGGGCGCATCGACGCTTATGTGGAGTACACCGGCACCGCGCTGACGGCGATTCTGAAGCAGCCAGTGATGAAGGATAAGGACGCGGTTTTTGGGACTGTCGCCAAGCTGTATGACGAGCGGTACAAGGTAAAAGTGGAGCCTGGGCTGGGGTTTGAGGACACGTTTGCGATCGTGGTCAGGGGGGCGGATGCGAAGCGGCTGGGGCTGACGACAATCTCGCAGCTCAAGCCAGGGGCGGCTTGGCGGCTGGGGGTGGGGTATGAGTTTCAGGCTCGGCCGGACGGTTTGGACGGGTTGCAGAAGGCCTATGGGCTGGCGTTTGCGCGGCCGCGTGTGATGGACCTTGGGCTGCTTTACCGAGCGCTTGGGGCCAACCAGGTGGATGTGATTGCAGGGAACTCGACAGACGGCCCGATCCGCGCGCTCGGATTTACGGTGCTGGAGGACGATCGCCACTACTTTCCGCCGTATGAAGCAGTGCCCCTGGTGCGGGAGGATTCGCTGAAGCTGCATCCGGAGATGCAGGCGGCGATGGACCGGCTGGCGGGGAAGGTCACTGCGACCGAAATGCAGGCGATGAATGACGCCGTCGACGGCAAGCATGAAGATGTGGGTGATGTCGTGCGGCGGTTTCGGGCATCGAAAGGGTTATGACGGAACCGTGGTTGCGTGGCACTTTGACGGAGGTGGATGCGGTGCGGCGGCAGGTGCTGCATGCGCTCGAACTGGCGCTTGAGGATGCGGCGAAATGGTGTGCCGGGCTGAGGGATGAGGAGGTAAATGCTCGGCCGTTTGGGGTGGCGCCGGTGGCCTTTCATCTGCGGCATATCAGCCGGAGTTTGGACCGGCTGCTGAGTTATGCGGAGGGTTCGTCGCTGTCGGAGACGCAGATGGGGGAGCTGCGGTCTGAGCTTGCGCCCGGGGCAACTGCTTTGGAGGTGGTGACGGAGTTTCAGGCGGGGGTCGCGCGGGCTATGATGCGGGTGCGTAGGCTGGCTGGGGGCTACGAGGAAGAGCGGTTTGTTGGGCGGGACCGGCTGGAGACTACCATCGGGGGCCTGTTGGTGCACTGCGCGGAGCACACGCAGAGGCATGTGGGGCAGATGATTACGACGGCTCAGGTTGTGGTGGGGATGCGTCGTTTGTGACCGCACTCATCGCGGTGAGGCTGCGATGAGTGCGGCACCCAGCTTTGTGGGCAGTTTTTCGGATGGGGAAGCTAAGCGACTGCAGATCCCCTTCGGGGACGACAAACAGAAGAACTAGCCAACGAGGTGGCCCATCTGTTCGCGCTTGGTTTGCAGGTAGAAGGCGTGGTTGGGATCCGGGGCTACGTTGGCGTGGATGCGCTCGACTACGCTGATGCCGTGCTGCTCCAGCGCCTCTACCTTTTCCGGATTGTTGGTGATCAGGCGGACGGCGGGGACTTTGAGGTGCTTCAGGATTCCGGCGGGGAGCTCGAAATTGCGGCAGTCGGCTTTGAAGCCGAGCTTGTGGTTGGCTTCGATCGTGTTGAGGCCCTGGTCTTGTAGTTCATAGGCCTGAAGCTTGGCCATCAGGCCTATGCCGCGGCCTTCCTGGTGCTCGTAGAGCAGGATTCCGGCTTTTGCTTCGGCGATGGTTGCGAGCGCGAGCTCTAGTTGCTGGCGGCAATCGCAGCGGAGCGAGTGGAAGACGTCGCCGGTAAGGCATTGCGAGTGGATGCGAACGATGGGGGCCGCCGCGTGGATGTCGCCCATGACGAGAGCCACGGCGGTTTCTGTGCGGGTGGCGGGCGGGGGAATGGCGTCGTTGCAGGGGAGAGGATTTTGTACGACGGACTCGAAGCCGAGGATGCGGAAGTGTCCCCAGCGTGTGGGGAAGTCGGCGTCGGCGAGCTGGGTGGTGGTGCGCAACGGCATAGGCTTGATTATACGGACGTGACTATGGATGCTTTGGGATGGTGAAAGATTCGGCTTGATGGGGTGCTGTCGAGTCTGCTTGAAGAGCTTTGAGTTCGTGAGTCAAGAACAAGGACGAAAGCAAATCCCCTCCGGAGATGACAACCAAGGGGCGGCCGTACCTTTGCTTGGCGCTGGGGGTTTCGCGCTGCGCTGTAGAGTGGAGGGGTGAAGGATTCGCTCATATGGATCACGTTGCTGGTGCAACTAGGGGTGGCGGCTGCGGTCTCCAGCTCGCTGGCCCGGTCGGTGACGTTCAAGGATTTGCTGTTGCTACCCGTGCGAACCGCCCGGCAGACGGCGCTGCTGGTGACGCTGATTAGTGCGCCGCTGGTGCTGGGAGTGTGGATTCGGCTGCGCGTGCCGAACTTTTATGCGGCAGATATATCCTTTGAGACCACGATCCTGCTGGGGATCCTGGTCGGGCCGTTTGCCGCTATGGCCGGCGGCGCGGCGCTGGCAGTGCCCGCGATGTGGCATGGCGAGTACTGGACGCTGCCGGCCAACCTGATCGTCGGCGCAATTGCCGGGGCGTTCGGCCGCTTTGCGGAGGTGGAGGATGTGTGGTCGTTTTCTCCGCTGATCGATCTGAGTATTTACAGGTGGGTGACCCGGAACTTGAAGCGGCCGCACCTGGACCGGCAAATTCTATTGCTGGTGCTGATTACGGCGATGGCGTTTGTGGAAAGCGAGCTGGTTTACCTGCGGCCGCGACGGCTTTTTGCGATGCATTCAAAGAACCACTGGTTGGAGCTGGCGATCTGTTTCGCCTCGCCGGTGCTGGTCGGGATACCGCTGAAGATCTGGAACCAGATCCGTATTGAGCGCAAGCTGCAGGTGCAGACACAACTGCTGCTGGAGGCTCGTCTGGACGCCCTGCAGCGGCAGATCAATCCTCACTTTTTGTTCAATACGCTGAATTCGATCACGTCGCTGGTGCGGTCAAAGCCGGAGCTGGCGCGGGAGATGATCGTGAAGCTGGCGAACATTTTGCGGATCCTGCTCAAGGATCGCGAGGCGTTTGTGCCGTTTGAGGAAGAGCTGGCCTTTACGGATGACTACCTGGATATCGAGCAGGTTCGCTTTGGCGAGAAGCTGCGCGTGGTGAAGGAAATCGCGCCGGAAACACTGCACGTGGTGGTGCCCAGTATGCTGCTGCAGCCGCTGCTTGAAAACTCCATCAAGCATGGGCTGGAACCGCGGATTGATGGCGGCACGGTGACGCTGAGGAGTCGGATCACGGTGGAGGGTTTGCTGCTGGTCGAGGTCGAAGACGACGGCGTAGGCATTGCGCCGGGGCGTTCGACTCCGGGGCAAATTGCGCGGCCGGGGACGGGCATCGGCATGCGCAATGTGCGCGAGCGGATGAAGGTTTTGTATGGCGACGCGGCAGAAGTGGAGATTGAAAGCCGGCCCGGGCGCGGGACCAAAGTGGTGCTGCGGATGCCGGTGATCGAAGGCGCGGGTGTGGGCTGGCAGCAGATGCGCGACGCGGTAGAAGGTGCGATACGCGGGCTGGGGCGCTAGGGGACGTAGGGCGCGGAGTCGGCGTAGTCGTCGTTGAACACATAGGAAAAGTTGTTGAAGAGACTCTGCTGGTTGAGCAGGAAGCCGAGCTCTCGGTTTTGCGTGAGGGATTGGTCGTCGAACGTGGCGGAGCCGACGTAGAGCTGCTGCACGTTGCCGAGCGTATTGCCGAAGTCGGAGTAGTCGACCAGCAGGAAGTTGCCGTGCATGATGGGCCGATAGATGCCGCGGATGAATTCGCACTGGGGGGAGCAGGTAGTCTGCCGGGCCGGTGGTGGCGGGGTCGCTGGTGCTGATGTTGGTGATGATCCTGACCTGCACCCCACGCGTGCAGGCCGCGCCGAGAGCGTACGTGACGGGCCAGGAGGTAAAGGATTGAGTCTCGATAAAGATGTCGGACAAGGTGGTGGAGGCGATCGTGAGGTTGTTGGGGCCGTCGTTGTAGAGCCGGATGGGCTGGGGCGCGCCGCTTTGGCCGGCATACGTAGCGAAGACTGCGGTGGGGGCTTGGATGTCGGCGGCAGAGGTCACGGCCGGCGGCTGGCCGGGGCCCGCAGAATGAGTGGCGCAGCCGGCAAGTGCGGCGAGCGATAGCAGGACGGCGAGTGCGCGGACGGTCGGCATGGACCGACGGCTCCCAAGATCGTCGACTAAGAGACGAGAGCTGCCCGCAAGGGGTTTCAAGTCGTTGCGAAGAGAAATGGAGCGTTAGCAGGGTAAGAAGGCTACACTCGCTGAGTGAAAAAGATTGAGTTAGTTTCGTGGCTGTGCAGTTGCTTTGTAGTCATTTCCTTTGTGGTTTGTGCTGTGGGCCGGGCCTGCTCACAGGCTCCAGCGACGGCTGACGTCCAGGCCAGCAGCGCGCCGCAGCGCATCGTGCTGCGCGGGGACGCGGGCGGGAAGCGCTTCGATGGGATCGGCATCGTGGATGGTGGCGGCGGCACGTCTGTGCTGTTGAAGGACTACCCGGAAGAGCAGCGAGCGCAGATCCTGGACATGGTCTTCAATCCGAAGTTTGGTGCGTCGGTTAGCGCCTTGCTGGTGGAAATTCCAGGAGATGGAAACGCGACCCAGGGGTCCATGCCGAGCCACATGCACACGCGGGATGACCTGAACTGTCACCGCGGCTATATGTGGTGGATCCTGCAGGAAGCGAAGAAGCGCAACCCAAAGTTGTCGCTCGACGGCACCGGATGGAGTGCGCCGGCGTGGGTTGGCAAGGGTAATTTCTTTTCGCAGGAAGGGGTGGACTACTACGTCTCCTGGCTGAATGGTTTACGCAGCGTTTATGGGCTGGAGTTCGACGCGATCGGTTGCCGCAATGAGAAGGGAACCAGCTACGAGTTTGCAGAAATGCTGCGCGCAGGCCTGAACGCGAATGGCTTCAGCAAGGTGAAACTGCACTGCTTCGACAACTGGCAGGACACTAAGTTCGACTTTGTAGATGCGATGCAGACCGATGCGAAGTTGCGCGACTCAATCGATATTTTGAGTGGGCATACGCTGACTTCAATCTCGCAGGAGAAAGCCGCCAAGGTTCAGCAGATGGCTGCAAGCATGAACAAGCCGATCTGGAACACGGAAGAGCATGTGTACAAGAAGGGCTTTGACGATGAGATCAGCATCGTCGAAGCGTTCAACCAGAACTTTATCCGGCTGGGCGTCACCAAGATCGTGAACTGGTATGACATCGCGGCGCTGTACCCGATGGAGCCCTACTCGGAAACGCCTGCAATGCTGCTGGCCCGGTCGCCGTGGAGCGGCAATTACAAGGTTCGCGAGGCGCTTTGGGGCTACGCGCACTACGGCCAATTCAGCGAGATCGGCTGGCAGTACCTGAACGGCGGCAGCGGTCTGCTGGCGGGTGGGGGTGACTTTGTTACGCTGAAATCCCCCGGCACGGACTACAGCGTGATCCTGCAAACGAAGGGCGCGCACGGGCAGCAGAAGGTAGAGCTTGAGGTGGGTGCGGGGCTATCCGGGAAGCCGCTTTGTGTGTGGCGCAGCGATGAGCATGAACAGTTCGTCCAACAGGCAGACCTGCAGCCGGTCGGCGGGAAGGTCTCGTTGACGCTTGATCCGGATGCGATCTATTCGATCTCCACCATGCGCGGCCAGCAGAAGGGGGGCTTCACGAACATACCTGCTGATAAGCCGTTTCCGCTACCTTATCGCGAGAACTTTCAGGAGTACAAGGACCTGGCGCAATATGGGTATCTGCCCCGGTATACGGCGGACATCGCGGATGTTTTTGAGCTTGTCGCGGCCCCGGGCGGGAAGGGCAATGCTCTGCGGCAGGTGGTGCCGGTCGCGCCCAACGCATGGGCCCCGGAGTGGCGGCCGTACACCATTCTGGGCGACGATCAGTGGCGCGATTATGAGGTCAGCGCCGATGTGTATCTGAACCCGGGCGACACAGCCGGGGTGATGGGCCGGGTCAATGAAGTCGGCTACGGTTATGGGTCAGAGCCAAAGGGATATTTCTTTGAGCTTGGTGACGACGGTGTGTGCAGGCTGGTCGTTGCGCGGGGCAAGCTGGACAAGAAAGCGCTTGTGGGCGACGCGGAGCAGCAGGCGCTGATCAAGGCCCAGAATGATGCTGCGATTGGTGGCGAGAAAGTGCTGGCAACGACGAAGCTTGCGGGCATCGGTCCGTCGCAGTGGCATCGGCTGACGTTGCGCTTTCGGGGTACGTCGATCGAGGGATCGGTCGACGACAAGGTTGTTGCGAGTGCCACCGATACGGCCTACGGACGCGGGCTGGCTGGTCTGATCGCTGGACGCGACGGCCAGAAGCTGAGCACGCCGTACTACGGAAAGCTCGTGATCAAAGGCGCGGAGAGCGCGGTGCCGGTGCCGACGCCAGCGCTCGCTGGGCAGACTCCGATCTATGGAGCCGCAAAGCGTTAGGCACTTTGCGCGAGGATCTGGCGGTAGTACTCCTCGTACTTGGTGATGATGGCGTAGGCGCAGAAGTGGTCCTGCGCGGTTTTGCGGGCGGCGGTGCGCATCTTTTCAAGGCGCTCGGGGTCGATGAGGAGGGACAATGACTGCCGGGCCATTTCGGTCGTGTCGCCTACCTCGCACAGGATGCCGTTGACGTCGTGCTCGATGAGCTCCGGCACGCCGCCTACGCGGGTGGCGATTGCCGGCACGCGGCAGGCCATGCCCTCAAGCGCGGCCAGGCCGAAGGACTCCATCTCTGATGGCATGATCATGAGGTCGGCGAGCGGGAGGAGCTCGTTGACGTTGTCCTGCTTGCCGAGGAAGTGGATGCGCTCCCAAACGCCGTGCTTGCGTGCGAGGTATTCAGCGGCGGAGCGGTCGGGGCCATCGCCAATGAGCATCAGGCGCGCGGGGATCTGTTTGGCGATCTGCGCGAAGACCTCAACCACGTCCGTGACGCGCTTGACGGGGCGGAAGTTGGAGAGGTGGACGAGGAGTTTTTCGTCGGGGCCGGCGTACTCGGGGCGCATCTTGGCGATGAGGTCGGGGTGCGCCTTGTAGACGTCGCAGTTAACGAAGTTGCGTATGACCTCAATGGGGGTGTCGATTTTGAAAGCGCTGTGGGTGCGCTCCGCGAGATGCTGGGAGATGGCGGTGACGCCGTCTGATTGCTGGATGCCGAACTTGGTGATGGGCAGGTAGGAGCGGTCGAGCCCGACGAGCGTGATGTCCGTGCCGTGCAGCGTGGTGATGAACGGGAGGTGGATGCCGCGGGTCGCGAGCATCTGTTTTGCCAGGTACGCGCTGACGCTGTGGGGGAGGGCGTAGTGGACGTGCAACAGGTCAAGCGAGTACCACTCGGCGACTTCAGCCATGCGGGTGGCTAGCGCCAGGTCGTAGGGCGGGTGCTCAAAGAGCGGGTAGTGGAAGAGCTCGACCTGGTGGAAATGGATGTGGGACTCGCGGCCGGTAAGGCGAAAGGGCGCGGACGAGGTAATGAAGTGGACCTCATGCCCACGCGCGGCGAGCTCAATGCCGAGCTCGGTCGCGACGACGCCGGAGCCGCCATAGGTGGGGTAGCAGGTGATGCCGATTTTTAGTTTTTGCTGCGACATCTAGAGGACTTTCTCGTAGCCGGTGTGGGGGGTGAACTGGCCTGACGCGCGCTGCAGGCCGGGGACGCCCAGGTTTCCGTAGTGGATGAATTCCGGGGCCAGGCGGTGCTGCTTTATTTCCGGCACCACGGCGAGCAGGGCGCGGAGTTCCTGCTCGCGGCTGTCGCGCAGGCGGGTTTGCTGGGTAGCTAATGCGTCGTCGTTGTAGCCTGGGTGGCAGCAGAGCTCATAGGCGTTGCCGCCGTCGTGCTCGGTCAGGTATTGGCGGAGCATGGCTCGGAGCGTGAGTATGTTGAGCGTGCCGGTCGCCGCGATGCCCAGCGTGCCGGACGGGATGAACCCGTGCTCCCACGCGTTCTGAGTGAGCTGCTTGAAGCCGGGTTCGAACTGGCGCAGCACACGGAGTTGAGCGCGGCGAAGGAGCGGGGCCTCGGCTAACGCGGCCGACCATTGGGGTTCGAAAGGCTTGCGCATTGCCTGAATCCCGCAGCGTTGCGCGATGTGCGCGACGGTGCGCGTGATGGAAGGGAACAGGTGTGTGTGTTTGTGGCTGTCGACGTGGGTGACATCGATGCCGGCGCGCTGAATCTTCTGAATCTGCGCCTGAGTCTCGCGGGCGAGATCCTGCGGACGTATGGTGTTGCGCATGGCGGCCTGGGCAAAATCGATGAGGGACGGCCGGAAAGTTTTGCCGTCAGCGCCGAGGAGGGAGGGGATGTCCAGCGGGTGAGAAATAGGGATGCCATCGGTGAAGACAAGGTGGCAGCCGACACCTAGGGTGGGGTTAGCTTTGGCGGTTAGGATGGCGTCGGCAAAGGCGGGGCCCGTGGCCATCAGGGTCGCGGAGGTGAGCACGCCCGCCTGATGCAGTTCGGCAATCGCGCGGTTGATGCCGCGCGTGAGGCCGAAGTCATCGGCATTGACTATAAGGCGGGGGGGCACGGGCTGATTGTAGAAGGTTGGTGGACGATTTCGGTTATGTTACTTTCATTGCAGACAATTACCGGCGATGGGGTTCGCCGAGCAAAGCCTGGGGTTGCTTGCCGCAGCGCTGATGACTCCTACCTTTATGGAGGCGTCTTGTCTGAAACCACCTGGAAACCACTCAAAACTTTATCGCTCTGGCTGCCGGTCGGCTTGCTTGTCGGCGCATTGGCCGGGACGGCTTCTGCCTTGCTGCTTTGGTCCTTGAACTGGGCCACGGCCACACGCGAGGCGCATCACTGGCTGATCGCTTTGCTGCCTGTCGCGGGGCTGGTGGTGGGCTGCCTGTACCACTATTACGGGCGCACGGTGGAGGCAGGGAACAACCTGCTGCTCGACCAGATCCACGGGGAGGTCGCTGAGCCGGGCACGAAGATTCCGTTTCGCATGGCACCGCTGGTGCTGGTGGGAACGTTCCTGACGCATCTGTTCGGTGGGTCTGCGGGACGGGAAGGGACAGCGCTGCAGATGGGGGCGTCGCTCGCAGATCAGCTTGCGAGGCCGCTGCGGCTGAACCGCGCGGCTCGGCGAACGCTGCTGATGTGCGGGATCAGCGCAGGCTTTGCTTCAGTGTTTGGCACGCCACTGGCCGGATCGGTGTTCGGGCTGGAGGTGCTGACGATTGGCTCGTTGGAGTATGAGGCCTTGCTGCCGTGCTTGATTGCGGCGTTTGTCGGCGACTTGACAACGCGTGCGTGGCGGGTCCAGCACACGGTTTATCAGGTGACTTCGACCCCGAAGATCTCAATCAGCATGCTGGCATACGCAGCTGTGGCAGGGATAGTCTTTGGCCTGGCGGCCATGCTGTTTTCGCGGCTGACGCACTGGATCGGCGGGCAATTCAAGGCTCATATCGCCTGGGCGCCGCTGCGGCCCTTTGTGGGTGGCGTGCTGGTCGCCGCGGCCGTTTTCGCGCTGGGCACGACCAAGTACATCGGCCTGGGCATCCCCACGATTGTGGCGTCCTTCAATGGGCCGCAGCCTCCGTACGACTGGGCGCTGAAGCTGATCTTTACGGCGGTCACGCTGGGCGCGGCGTTCAAGGGTGGGGAAGTTACGCCGCTTTTTTTCATCGGCGCGACCCTGGGCAACGCGCTCGCGTACGGCTTGCCGTTAGGCCATTCTTTACTTGCCGGCATGGGGTTTGTGGCGGTGTTTGCCGGCGCGGCAAATACGCCAATCGCTTCGACTCTTATGGCCTTCGAGCTGTTTGGGATGGAGGCGGGGGCGTTCTGTGGGGTGGCCTGCGTGTTCAGCTACTGGTTTTCGGGCTCGCATGGAATCTATCGCTCGCAGAAGCGGGCCGTTGACGGCACTATCAAGTAAGCGCGGCTGCAGGAGCGCACGATGCGCAGCGGGACTAAAATCAAGGTGTGGACATGCTTGCGGAAATTCGGCAGAAAGTAGCGACCAGCACCAGGGTGACGACGGACGAGGCGCGCTGGTTGTGGCGCAATGGCTCGGATGCCGAGCTGCGCGAGTTGGCAACCGCCGTGCGGGCGCGTTTTCACGCCGCCGACGAGTGCTCCTACATGCTGATGCGCATCGTGAACTACACCAACGTTTGCGTGGCGCAGTGCGATTATTGCGCGTTCTACAAGCTGCCCGGCAAGGACGGCGGCTACGTGATGTCAGACGAGCAGGTCTTTGCGAAGCTCGACGAACTGCTTGAGCTGGGGGGCGATCTTGCGGCGTTCAACGGTGGCTTCAACCCGGCTCTGCCGCTAGATTACTACTGCAATCTGTTCTCCGCGGTGCGCGCCCGTTATGGCGACAAGCTCGAGTTTTATGCGATGACGATTGCCGAATTCATGTACCTGGCAGACCACGCCAAGCTCTCCTACGCCGATACTGCAGAACGCTTCAAGGCCGCCGGCGTCCGCTGGGTCACGGGTGGTGGATCGGAAATCCTGACAGAAGACTTCCGTCGCCGGCACTCCAAGTTCAAGTACACCGTGGCGCAGTATTTTGAGGCTCAAGGTGCCATCGTCGGGGCCGGGCTGAAGACGACGGCGACCATGGTCATTGGCTTCGACGAAACGCTGGAAGAGCGGCTGGAACACCTGGAGCGCACCCGCGCATTCCAGGACCAGACCGGTGGCCTCGCAAGCTTCCTTTGCTGGACGTACAAGCCGTACTTCACGCAAATCGGCGGAATCGAGATCACCACCGCCGAGTACCTGCGCCACCTGGCGTTGTGCAGGATCTACCTGGACAATGTCCCACGCATTCGAACCTCTGTGCTCACTCAGAACGAGCGTGCGCTCGAGGGCTTGCTCTACGGCGCGGACGACTTCGACCTGCCGATTGAGGATGAGGTCACCCAGAAGGCCGGGGCGACGATCGATCTGGGCTTTGAGCGGATATTGGACCGCGCACGTGAACTTGGCTTCCACCCCTGGTACCGGCATGTGGCGCTGGACGCTGCCGAAATCCTCGCTCCGGCCTAGTAGATTGTGCGGCGTCGCAATGTGCTTACCGCGATGCTGGACAATAAGATACGATTCTATTAACACGCACGCTTTTACAGAATTTATACAAATTCTCGTTTTGACTAGGGAATCCGTCAACGCCCGGCTAGGACTGGCAATATGAGGCAGTACGCATTATGAAAGTTGCAAACCTGCTTTTAGGCAAGCCGATCGCAACCAGCGAGGAGCACGGGGAAACGATTGGGGTTGCCGCCGGCATCCCCATTTTTGGGCTCGACGGACTGACGAGCGCGGCGTACGGGCCGGAAGCGGCGATGGTTTTTCTGATCCCGCTTGGCCTGATGAACGGCGTTGACGCGTGGCTGATGAAGGTCTTCGCCGCCATCCTGATCCTGCTGGTGATCGTCTACTTCAGCTATCGCCAGACGATTGAGGCTTACCCCACGGGCGGTGGCTCGTTTACCGTTGCGAGCGAAAACCTGGGCGATGGTGCCGGCCTGCTGGCCGCCGCAGCCCTGATGATCGACTACATCCTGACTGCAGCCGTGGGTATATCGGCCGGCGTCACGGCGCTGGTCAGTGCTGTACCGTCCATGCATCCGCACCAGCTTTCGCTTTGCCTGGCGATTCTGGTAGTGATCGCGCTGGTCAACATGCGCGGCGTCAAGGAGTCCGGCTTTGCCTTTATGCTGCCGACGTTCCTGTTCGTCGGCACACTTTGTGCGACGATCGGCGTCGGTGTCTGGCATACGCTGGCCGCGCACGGTCACCCCCTCGCCCTGGCCACGCCGCCCCCGGCGCCTTCCGCCACCATGCAGTACATGACGCTCTGGCTGCTGCTGCGCACGTTCGCCAGCGGGTGCGCTGCGATGACCGGCGTCGAGGCTGTCTCAAATGGCGTCACCGCCTTTAAGGAACCGCGCGCCAAGAAAGCGAATACCGCGCTCACCTTCATCATCTTCATGCTGATCGTCCTGCTCGCGGGCCTGGCTTATATCGCCAAGGCCTACGGGGTCAGCGCCATGGATCCGAACGCAACTGACTACCAGAGCGTGCTCTCGATTGAAGTGGCTGCGGTTTTTGGCCGAGGCTGGTTCTACTACGTCACCATGGGTTCGGTGCTTGCGGCACTTTCCTTCAGCGCCAACACGGCGTTTGCCGACTTCCCGCGCATGGCACGCGCCATCGCGCTCAAGGATTATCTGCCGCATGTATTCATCGTGCGCGGGCGCCGTCTGCTGTTTACGCACGGCATCTACGCGCTGACAGGCTTTACGGCGCTGATCCTGATCATCTTCAAGGGTGTGACGGATGACCTGATTCCGCTCTACGCGATCGGTGCGTTCCTGGCATTTACGCTCTCGCAGGCCGGCATGGTCAAGCACTGGCTGAAGCTTCCCGATGAGCCGCATCGCAACATCAAGCTGTTTCTGAACGGTCTTGGCGCTTTCGCGACGGGGCTAACGCTGATTGTCATCCTGGTTGCGAAGTTCACCTCCGGCGCGTGGGTTACGGCGCTTCTGGTACCGCTGATCATTCTTCTTATGCTGGGTATCAAGCGGCATTATGTACGCGTCAACGCGGAAACGACGGACCCCACGCCGCTTCGCATTACCGGTCTCGAGCAGCCGATTGTGGTCATTCCCATGGCTCGCTGGGACAAGATCAGCGAGAAGGCCATGCGCTTCGGCATGCTGATGAGCAACGACGTCAAAGTTGTTCACGTGCACGGCGACGAAGGCAATGCCATGACCGATTTCTGGGAGCCCTACATTATGGTTCCGATCCGCGAGGGCGGCTTGAAGGAGCCGGAACTGGTCACGGTCTCCAGCACCTACCGCACGATCATTTCGCCGCTCATGGACTACATCCTGCACCTTGAGGCAGAGAACCCAGGCCGCAAGGTCGCGGTACTTCTGCCGGAGCTCGTGGTGCGGCACTGGTGGGAAAATCTGCTGCACAACCAACGGGTCCAGTTGCTGAAATTCCTGCTGCTGGTCAAAGGGAATCAGCGGATCGTGGTCGTCAATATCCCTTGGTACTTGTAAAGACCGGGGCAGAACGGAAAGGTCGCAAAGAAGGACGCAAAGCTATCAGCTTTGCGTCCTTTGCGCTTTTCTCTGCGTCCTCCCGTTCTGCCTCTACCGGCTCAAACGCAGCGCAAACTGGATAACGCGAGGGTCTGTGCTGGTGGATGTAATGGTGCCAAACGCTGCTGCTCCAAAGCTGCCATTGGGCTGAGCAAAAGCCGGCGTGTTGGTGATGTCGAAGACCTCCGCCCGGAACTCGAAATCAGTCGATTCAAAGAAGCGCGAGTGCTTGACCAGTGCCAGATCGAGATCGCGAAAGGCCGGGCCGCGCACCGGGTTGCGGCTCGCCGTGCCAATTGCAAAAGTGCCGGCCGCGGTAAAAGCACCCGTATCAAAGAATTGGAGAGGGCTGCGCGCATCGCCGTAAAGCTTGGGGTTGCGGATGATGTTGGGCCGCTGAATCGTGAAGCCGGCGTATGAAATATTGTTGGTCGCCTGCGTGACCGTGACGGGCATGCCGGACTGCAGGGTCGCGATTGTATTGAGCGCCCATCCGCCCAGCGCGGCATTGGCGATACCGCCTGAGAATAGCCGGTGACCGTTGCCTGTGGGCAAGTCATAGGTCGCCGCGATCGTGGTGACGTTGGGCATGTCTCCGCCAGAAGAATCACGCTCGCGCAGCGGATTGAACGTGTCCGCCGCGATGAGTGAGGACGAGTTCGGCGATGACAGCACAGTGGTCGAAAACACACTGCTGGCATCGTCGATCAGCTTGGAATGTGTGTAAGCCAGCAGGAGATAAAGCCCGTGCGAGACGCGCTGCTCGACCTTGGCTTCAATGGCGTTGTAGTTCGACTGGCCGCTGTTATGCCTGTACGTAGCCACGTTCTGAAAGCGCGGGAACGCCTTGATCAGCTGGGCTTCGGCAATCATGGGCGTGTTCAGTGTGGAGCCGGCTGGAAGCTGGTTGTAGTAGGGGTTCGCGACCTTCGCGTTCAACGCAAAGCCATTCGCCGACTGCGCCGCAAGCTGTGCCGCGGTGATCTGGTTCAAGTTGGAATCCGGCACGCCCACGTGCACAATGTGCGAGCCGACGTAGGCAACATCGACCGACAGATTGTTCGTGACCTGCCGCTGAAAAGCCAGGTTCCACTGCTGCGAGTAGCCCGACCCGGCGTTGCGATCAGCCGTGTAAACACTTTGTCCCAAACCCGCGTCTTGATTGATCGCAATCGGCGCAACCGTGGGACCAGAGGCAAGCGCAAACGCGGAGGTGAGCGAGTCCTGCGTCGCCTGGCGGACGTTCTGGATAAAGGGAAACTGGGGCAGCGTAAAGGGCGTCGTGATGCCGGATTGATCGATGAACACGATGCCATAGCCCGCGCGGACGACGGTCTTGTTCTGGATGGTATAGGTCACGCCGACGCGCGGCGCGACGTTGCCAAAATGCAGCGTGCGCGCGGAATTCGAACCGAGCGTCTGGCCGGCGTAATCGAGCAACTGCGTCGTCGTGTTGAATACCGCGCCTTGGTTGTTCTTTTCGGTCGACGGCGAATGCAGCGACCAGCGCGCGCCGAGATCAAACGTCAGGCTGTCCGTTGCGCGCCAACTATCCTGCACGTAGTACTCCTGGATGTGGTCGCGCGGGCGCAGCGTCGTGGTCTGCAGGTCGATGTTGAAGGTATCAACCTGGCCCAGCAGGAAGCTGGCGAACGAGTTACCACCGGCCGTGACCGCGGTCGGCGTGGTCGCGGACTGGCTGTTCGTTCCGGTCGTCGTGAAAGCAAAAGATCCGGTCGGATTTGGCGGCGCAACGGCGTTGAGCTGATACCAGCGGATATCCGCGCCAATCTTCAACTGGTGTCGCCCGAGCGTGTAGCTCAGGCCATCTTCAAGCTGCCAGACGGCGGTCTGGTACTGGGCAAAGGTGCTGGCGGAAGGGCCAAGCTGCTGAAAGCCGCTGAAGGTAAACAGCGGCAGCGCGTTTGAGAACGCGGCGTTAGTCGGGATGCCAGGGATGCCGAGCGCGGCGGATGCGGTCGAGCTCAGCGTTGGCCCAGCGATCGTGTTGCCGCGACGCGTATAGCCGACGTGCAGGTCGTTGAGCAGGCGCGGGGTGAAGGTGTGGACCTCGTTGAATACGCTCTGCTGGCCCAGCACGTGCGACAAGCCGGAGACCCCGCCGGTGCCGACAGGCTGCGGGCTGGGGATGGTGCCGGAGCCATCGGGGAAGGGCGTGATGGGCTGCTCGACGTCATTGAAATAGGAGTAGCGGCCGAAGGCGCGATCACGGCTGGTGAGGGCGGCGTCCAAGCGGAAGTCGAACTGGTTCTGATGGTCCTGGTCGTTGCCCGTGTAGGTGAAATTGTTGGCGGCGCCGGCCTGCGTAGGCAGGGGAATGCGCGCGAGCAAGGCCACGGCGGCGGGGTCGAACGGGGCGGTGATGGTGTCGTTGGCGAACTCTGTGCGCAGCGTGCGGCCGCCGACGACTGTGGTCGTGGCAGGGTTGTAAATCTTGCTGACGCCGGCGAAATTCCCGCCACGCTCGGCCAGCGTGGGGACAGTGGAGATAAGTGGTTTGCCGATCTTCAGCTTGACGCCTTGAAAGTCGCCGAAGAAGAAAAGCTTGTCCTTGAGCACGGGGCCCCCGAGCGTCGCTCCGTACAGGTTGCGGCGGTAGAGCGGCTTGCGCTGGCCGTCGACGGCGAAGTAGTTGCGGGCGTTCAGGTCCTCGTTGCGGAAGAACTCAAACACCGAGCCATGCAGTTGGTTTGAGCCCGCGCGCGTGGCCACGTTGACGACGCCGCCATTGAAGCGGCCGAACTCGGCGGGCACGTTGTCGGCCTCGACGGTGAACTCCTGGATGCCGTCGATGATGGGGAAGAAGGCCACCTGGCCGGGTTCAGGCTGCAGCGCGGAGATGCCGTCGTACAGATACTCATTGGTGCGCGGGCGCCCGCCGTTGATGCGGGGCAGCACGGTGCCGGGCGGGAGTGCGACGCCGGGCGCGAGCTGCGCAAGGTTGATGAAGTTGCGGCCGTTCAGCGGCAGTGCGACGACGGCAGTGCCGGGGATGTGGGTTTCGATATCGGCCTGTGTGGCCTGGAGCAGAGGGGCATCCGCAGTGACTTGTACCGAGCCAGAGCCGCTTGCCACGCTGAGTGCGAGCTTGAGCGTGGTCGTTTGCCCGATCGTTGCAGTAATGCCTTTGCGCTGCACGGAGTTGAAGCTCTCGGCAGCAACGTCAAGCTCATACTCCCCGGGCATAAGGTCGGGGAAAACGTAGGCGCCCGTGGCAGAGGTCACCATGTGTCGCTTGATGTTCGTCGCGGTTTCTGTCAGCGTAACGTCGGCTTTGCGGACGGTGGCGCCCGTGGAGTCAGTAACAACGCCCTGGATTCCAGCCGAGATCTGGGCGACCGCAGCCGCGGGAAGCAGCGTAACAGCGGCAAGTGCAAGCAGGCGATGACGATTCAAACAGGGAACTCCTAAACGCTTTTGGCGCGCGGCAAGCAAAATGGTGGGGGACGAGCAGAGGCCTTGCGGCATTCTTCCTGAAGTCGACTCTATACGGATACAATCGTAGGGTCAACCTGGATGAAGCGCGCGGGGCTCGATCTTTCAGTGGGGAACGGCTGCGCTACTCGGCAGGGTCTAGCCGTTCAATCATGACGTCTGTCGACTTGATCAGAGCGGCGGCGGCTTCGCCCTTTTTGAGTCGCAATTCCTTCACTGCTGAGGCCGTAATGATCGCCGTAATGTGCTGCTCACCGGAGGAGATCACCACCTCCGCCAGCAGTCCATCGACACGTATGCTCACCACATTGCCGACGATCTGATTGCGTCCGCTAACCCGTCGAAAGCGCGCACGCGATGCGGCCTGCGGCTTCTGGTCGTCGGTCGCCAAAAACGGATTCAGCGCCGACTCCGCGATGCGGTGGTGGCCGCCCGGCGTAACCTGCGTGGCGAGCTTGCCGTTCAGAATCCACTGCTTGATGGTCGGGTAGCTGATGCCCAGCATCCGGGAGGCTTCGCGTGGTGTGAGCATCGGTTCAGGGCTTGGCATCGTGGCGATAGTGTACGCGAGGCGTAGAATCGGAGGCGAGGCAATATGAAGGCATTGGTGAAATCGCAGGCGGGGCCGGGGCTCTGGCTTCAGAATGTAGCGGAGCCCGAGATGGGCATCAACGACGTCAAGATTCGCGTGCTCTACACGGGAATCTGCGGCACGGACCTGCACATCCACGACTGGGACGCGTGGGCGCAGAAGACGATCCCGATCGGGCTGACGATCGGCCATGAGTTCGTCGGTGAGGTAGTCGCCGTCGGGTCGAACGTGCTCGATTGCCAGCCCGGCCAGATGGTAAGCGGCGAAGGCCACGTGGTCTGTGGACGCTGCCGCAATTGCCTGGCGGGACGTCGTCACCTGTGCGCGCATACGCTCGGCGTCGGCGTGCAGCGCAACGGATGCTTTGCGGAGTTCGTCGTGCTGCCGATGTCGAACATCTGGCACCACGCGCCGGGCATTACGCCTGAAGTGGCGGCAATCTTCGATCCCTTCGGCAACGCCGTGCATACGGCGCTGGAGTTCCCGGTGCTTGGGGAAGATGTGCTTGTGACGGGTGCCGGGCCCATCGGCATTATGGCTGCGGCGGTGGCGAAGCATGCCGGCGCGCGGCACGTCGTCATCTCTGACCCGAACGCTTACCGGCGTGAACTGGCGGAAAAGGTGGGCGTCTCGCTCGCCGTCGATCCGACCAAGACGACGCTCAAGCAAGTTCAGGAGCAGCTGCAGATGACCGAAGGCTTCGACGTCGGACTCGAGATGAGCGGCAATCCTTCTGCCTTCCGCGACATGCTGGCGAACATGAGCCACGGCGGCAAGGTTGCGATGCTCGGCATCCCTTCGCAGCCCATGCCGATCGACTGGAACCAGGTCATCTTCAACCAACTCACATTGCGTGGCATCTACGGTCGTGAGATGTACGAAACCTGGTACAAAATGACCGTGATGCTGGAGTCCGGGCTGGACATCGCACCCGTCATCACGCACCACCTGAACTGGCGCGAATACGAAAAGGGCTTTGACGCCATGCGCTCCGGCAACAGCGGCAAGGTGCTGCTGGACTGGCGAGATGTAGCCTGATCCGCGATACACTAGCGGAATACCTGCAGCAAAAAGGGCTCCCCGAGATGGAACAACGCGACTGTGAGATGGCGGTCCCCGCCCTGCAGCAAGGGCAACCGCAGTATCCGTCCGATAGCCTCTTTGAGCGGCTTGCGTGGTTCTACGCCCTTTGCCGGGAGTACCTTTTTCGCGATCACACGCAGGAGATAGTTCGCGCCCTGTTTCCCACAGACCCGCCGGAGCCGGGAACGCAATTGCTGGAGTTGGGGTGTGGCCCGGGCTTTTACGCCTGTCGACTGTCAGAAGAGCTGCCCCAACTAGAGACGACCGGCGTCGATCTATCCCGCACCCTGATCGAACGCGCCACCACCCGCGCGGCCAATCTGCACTTGACCAATTGCCACTTCAAGCATGCTGACGCCCACGCCCTTCCTTACGCGACCAGCTCGATTGACGCCATCGTGGTCTCGCGGCTGTTCTTGATCGTGCCGGATAAAGAAGGAATCGTCCGCGAAATGTTTCGCGTGCTCAAGCCGTCTGGTCGCTGCTTCATCGCAGAGCCGACCAGCGGTTTCCGCACCCGTCTTCCCCTGGCGGTCATGTGGGTTCTGTCCCGGCTGACTACCTCGCCGGCGGGCAAGTATCGCGAGCCACAGGTTGCCGACGTGATGACGCGCCCCGCATTCGAATCGCTGGTGCAGTCGCAGCCCTGGGGCGCCTGCGCGCTCGATTACGATAGCTGGTACCAATATGCTGTGTGCCAGAAAACGACTTAGATATGACGACTTCTCCCTACCCAATCCTTTCTCCCGACTATCCCATCCCGGCTCTCAGCCATCTTTGCGCCCTCGTGGTGATGGCCAAGGCGCCGCGTCCGGGCAAGGTTAAAACACGTCTTTCGCCCCCGCTCACGCTTGAGCAGACGGCTGCGTTGAACGTTCGCTTTCTGCAGGATACGACAGCAAATCTTGCCAGTATCGCAGGCGGCGCGGGCCTGATCTCCTACACGCCGGCGGGTGACGAAGCGCTCTTTTCCGGGCTCCTGCCGGAGACGTTTGCTCTCGTGCTGCAGCGCGGTGAAGGCTTCGGCGAGCGTCTGCTGGCCGCGGCAGAAGACATCCTTGCCATCGGCTATGGTGCAGTCTGCTTGATCGATTCGGACTCGCCCACGGTCCCAACCTCCGCGTATGCCAAAGCTGTAGAGGCCCTCGCGCGGCCTGGCGATCGCATCGTGCTGGGTCCATCTGGCGATGGCGGTTACTACCTCATCGGCCTCAAGCAGCCGCACAAAGAGCCGTTCGAGCGCATCTCCTGGTCCACCGGCAGCGTCCTCGGCGAGACCCTCACGCGGTGCCGGCAGGCTGAGCTTGAAGTTGTCCTCCTACCCACCTGGTACGACGTGGACGACGCTGCAACCCTCCACACGCTCAATGAGGAAGTGCTCAACGGCACCCCACCCATCTTCGGCGAGCAGCGCCCCATGAAGGGCTACGCCGCACCGCATACCAAGGCCTTGTTGCTCGCCATACAGTTCGACCCTTCCGCGATCGCGCCAGAAGAGACACCACAAGGGTTGATCCCGGAAGCATGACGCCAGAAGCCAAAACCCCGCACTGGAGCCATGCGCGCCCGTGGCATACCAACGCGGCCCTGGTTCTGCTGGGTTATGGTCTGATCGGCTGGACCCGGCAGCTTGTCGTCGAGTACGACACGGTGCGGCATTATCACTTTGGCTTTGATGGCGTCGCCGCTGGCAGCCTCCTGTGCTACTTCGGCGCGTTGCTTCTGCTTTGGTGGAAGCCTCAGAACGTTGATCGCTACACCTTCCCAATCATCATCGGTATCGCCGTGCTGTGCCGGCTGGTGCTGCTCTTTCCTGACCCGGCGCTCTCCTCCGATGTTTACCGTTACGCGTGGGATGGAGTGGTTCAGCATGCGCACATCAACCCCTATCGCTATGTCCCGGGGAACCCCGCTCTGACTTTCCTGCGCGAGCCCAATCAGGACCTTTTCGACAACATGAACCGGCGCGACTACGCGCACACCATCTACCCGCCGGTCGCGCAAATCATCTTCTACTGCATCACCTGGATCAATGGTTCGGTGACAGCGATGAAGGCAGGCATGGTGCTCTTCGAAGGCATCACCATGACCGGACTGGTGCTGTTGCTGGGCCGCCTCGGCGTGCGTCGTGAGTGGTCGCTGCTCTACGCGTGGTGTCCTCTGCTGATCTGGGAGATCGCCGGATCCGGGCATCTTGATTCAGTCTGCATGGCTTTCATCGTGCTGGCGATGCTGTTCCGCTGGCGCCGCCAACCCGTGCTGACCGGGCTCTTTCTCGGCCTCGCCATCTTCACGAAGTTTTACCCGGCCGTGTTGATCCCCGCGCTCTATACCCGGCGAGACTGGAAGATGCCCGCCACCATCGCAGCCGTCGGGGTCTTAGGCTACAGCCTCTACTTATCGGTCGGCAAGGCAGTTTTCGGCTTCCTGAACGGCTACGTGGAGGAAGAGGGAATCGACAAAGGCACGCGCTTCTTTCCGCTCGAATTTGCACAGCACCTCCCCGGTCTGCACGCGCTCCCGAATGCGCTTTATCTAGCCTTCGCCGCAGCTGTTCTAGGCGCGCTCACCCTTTGGTCCTGGCGACGCGCGACCCCAGCCGACGCTGCACCAGGAGCCTTTCTTGCACCTGCCACGGGCCTGGCTTTAGCGATGATGCTGTTATTTTCGCCGCACTATCCCTGGTACGTCGCGTGGCTCATTCCATTCGTCGTGCTGCTCCCCAGCCCAACGGTCATCACCTACACCTGCGGCCTTTTCTATCTCTGCACGACAGCTCTGGCCGTCGGTTCGGGACCAAAGCAGTTTCATCTGAATGAAATCCTCTACTCCGCCGTGCTAATCGCCTTTATCATCGAGTTAGCACTCCGACGCAAAACGCAACTCCTGAGGCCCCTATGAGCATCCTGCTGCCGATTCTGCCGCCCGAAGAACTTCTCGTCAACACGACCCCGGACGAACTCTCCCCCGAAGCGCAACTCGCCGAGGAAGAGAAGAACCGCATGCGGAAATACTTCCAGAAGCCGGAAGACGAGCTCGTCGCCTACGCCTCGCACGAGCCGGTCTGCCTCTATTTAGAGACGACCAACCGCTGCAATCTGCTTTGCACTACGTGCCCGCGCACCTATGAGCAGCTGGAGCCCGAGGCCGACATGTCCTGGGAGCTGTTCACGACGCTTATTGACCAGTACCCCAACATCGCTCGCGTCGTACTGCACGGAATCGGCGAGCCCATGCTGGTCAAGGACCTCGCCCAGCGCGTGAAGTACCTGAAGGACCGCAACATCTATGTGCTTTTTAACACCAACGGCACCCTGCTGACGGAAGCCAATGGTCGCGCGCTGATCGAAGCCGGCCTGGATGAGCTGCGCGTCTCACTCGACGCCGCCGAGTCTGAGGTCTACCAGATGGTTCGCGGCAAGGACTTCTTTGACAAGATCGTCACCAACGTCGGCAACTTCACACGCATGCAGCGCGAGCTCAACGCGCCCAGGCCCCGCGTCTCCCTGTGGCTGACCGGCCTGCGTGAAACCGTCGACCAGCTACCCAATTTCGTCCGCCTGGCCCACAAGGTCGGTGTCTACGAGGTCTACCTGCAGCGCCTCGTCTTCTTTGAGGAAGATTCAAACGGCCTCGCCCGCGCAGAATCCGCCCTCTTCGAGCACACGACCGTTGGCGAAGAAGCCCTGATCCAGGAAGCCGAAAATGTCGCCAGGGAACTCGGCGTCATGTTCTCAGCCTCTGGCGCAGTCGACCCCGGCGAAAGCATCCGCAAGCAAAAAGACGACGCCCCCTGGAGCCTTTGCCGCCGTCCCTGGTCGCTCATGTACATCACTGCGAACGGTCGTGTGTTGCCGTGCTGCATCGCACCCTTCAGCATGAAGGGTTACGGCTCTTTCACGCTCGGCGACGCCACCCAGAACTCGCTCAAGGAAATCTGGAACGGCCCCGGCTACCAGGATTTCCGCACCGGCCTTCTAACCAGCGCACCCCCACCGGCCTGCGCCAACTGCGGCCTCCGCTGGAGCTTGTAGCCCGCTGACAGTCAATGCAAGACCCTGGCAGGAGAGAACCATGATCGACTGGTCGGATTGCGAGCTTGTGGAGGCTGTCCCCGGCAGATGTGGGGGACAGCCTGTCCTTCGCCGCACAAGGATGCGTGCAGATTTCGTGTTCGAAAGCTACTTGTTGGGTGAGTCTGTCTCATCCATCGTCAAAACGTACCTCGGTCTGGACCGAAGTGATGTTCAGGCGGCAATCTCCTACGCGGTTACGAAGATTATCGAGGAGCGAGAGCGTGAAGATACTGTTCGATCAGAACACGCCTTGGGGTCTCAGAAAGCCGCTTAGCCGTCACGTAGTCTCCGCAGCGTCCAGAATGAGTTGGGCTGAGGTGCGGAATGGAGAACTGCTCTTGCTCGCCGAAATCAAAGGCTTCGAATTGTTCCTGACTGGCGACAAGAATATCCGCTACCAGCAGAATCTAAGCAAGCGAAGGATCAGCATCGTCAAAGTCACTACAACCCACTGGCCTTCCCTCAAGCTTTGTTTCGACAGGCTGATTGAGGCTGTGGAATCGGCTTCTGTGGGCAGCTACAGTATCGTCGAGCGCACTGACTTGCGGAAATCCTCCTTGCGTTCAAGAAGGCAGGAGATCTAAGTGCCCCAAATCTCCATCATCATCCCGGCCCTCAACGAAGCCGAATCCATCGGCCACGTAGTCGCCGAAATGCCCTGGCACCTCATCGCCGAATGCATCGTCGTAGACAACGGCTCCACCGACGCCACAGCCCAGATCGCCCAGGCTCAGGGCGCTCGCGTCGTCCAGTCCCAGCGAGGCTATGGCGCCGCATGCCTGGCCGGCTCCAACGCTGCACTCCCCACGTCTGACATCCTCGTCTACATGGATGGCGATGGCTCTGACGTCATCGCCGATCTCGCCCGGCTCACCTCGCCCATCGCCGCCGGCACCGCGGATTTCGTCATCGGCTCCCGCATCCAGGGCAACCGCGCTCCGGGCTCGATGCTCCCGTCGCAGGTCTTCGCCGGCCACATGGTCGGCTTCCTGCTCAAGCTCCTCCAGGGCGTGCGCTATACCGATATGGGCCCCTTCCGCGCCATCCGCCGCAGCTCGCTCCAGCAGCTCAACATGTCCGAGCTCACCTATGGCTGGAACCTTGAAATGCAGATCAAAGCCGCGCAACACGGCCTCCGCATCCAGGAAATAACGGTCGATTACCGCGCCCGCATCGGTGGTGTCAGCAAGGTTTCGGGCGATTGGAAAGCCTCCATCAAAGCCGCAACCCGCATCATGGAAGTCTTGTTTCGCGTAGGATTGCACCGGCGGCGCTCAGCCTAGCCGCTACATTTGCCGCAACCCCGGGTCTTATCCCCAAGGAGAAGCACACGATGAAGAAGCTAGCCTACGCGCTCACCCTGTTCGCCCTCGGCCTGCCGGTCAGCCGGCCTGTCCACGCGCAGGACGCCCCCGCCGCCGCGACGCAGCCAAAGTTCACGCCAGACCAGGTCATAGCCCGCTACGGCAAAGAACTTTCACTGACCGACGAACAAAAAACCAGGCTCAAGCCCATCATCGCCGATCGCCAGCAGGGCATGCTCGACCTCAAAGCCGACACCAGCAGCCGCCCGCGCGAAAAAATGAAGAAGATGCAGACGCTCAAAGCCTCCACCGATAAGCGCATCAACGCCGTCCTGACTCCGGACCAGCAGAAAAAGTACGCCACCATGGAAGCCGAGCAGATGGAAAAGATGAAAGAGCGTCGCCAGAGCGGTCCCGCCGCCAACTAGCATTAGCCGCCGAACAGAGCGCCCCTTCCGAGAGGCGCTTTTTTCGTCTTTGCATGCAGCATTCCGCCGCGCAATCACGCTACTGAAGTAGAAGGCTCGCGCCGCCGATAGGGCTAACCAGAAAGACGTACACTCCGGCCCCCAATGAGGGATGTCGAACCTGACCGCGGCAGGCGAACCTGAATCTACTGAAGCCGCAACCAAGCGAGCTTCCCGAGGAGACACAATGCGCATGATGTTGACGGGCTTTACCGGATGGGCGAGCATGAGCCGTAATCGCACAGACTCGCAGCGCGTCCTCGATACCGCGCTCACCGTCGTCGCCACCCTTGGGGTTGCCGCCACGTATGCCATCTTCCACGCCTGGGTTTAGCGCGCTCTCAGCACCAGCACGGTCTCGTCGTCAAAGTGTTCGGTGCCAGCCTGGTGCTGCGCGACAGCCGCCAGAATCGCATCCACGGAGCCCTGCGCCGACCCACCATCCTGCGGCCCGCGTTGAATCAAACTGCATAGCTCCTCCGAGCCAAACTGCGTGCCGTGGGCGTCCAGCGCATCCACAATCCCGTCAGAGAAAAATACCACTTCATCGCCCGAAGTCAGGGTCAGCTTGAGCTCCTCGTAGCTCGCGTGCGGAAACAGTCCAAGCGGGAACCCCTCTACCGCAAGTGTCTTCACCTGCCTCTTGCCTTCCTCGTCGTATGTCACGAGCAGCGGCTGCACGGACCCCGCATTCGCCACCCGTAGCGTCCGCGTCGCATCCTCCCACAAAGCCACCAGCATGGTCACGTACTGCGCGTCCATGCGCCGCTCCTGCAACTGATCGTTCAACGCCGCAAGTAGTAGGGCAGGGGGCAAATGGCGCGGCGCTAACGACCGCAAAATCCCGGAAACGAGTGCGGCATACAGTGCAGCCGGCGCCGCTTTACCAGAAACATCTCCAAGCGCAATTACCGTCCGCGAGCCGCGCGAAGCCGTATGCAATTGCGGCTCCACCGGATCGTTCGGACCCTCCTGGTCAGGGTCCTCGATGTCAGGATTCGGTGCCGGACCATAGTCCAGAAAATCGTAAACATCTCCGCCGATCGAGCGCGCTGGTCGAAAGCTCACCGAGATCTCAGCATGCGCCGGTGCGGGCGGAGCCGCCGGCAGCAGCCGTAACTGCACCTCGCGCGCCATGTTCAGGTCGCGTTCCATGCGCTGTTCTTCCTCGCTGATCCTCTGGTAAAGCCGAGCGTTCGCGATCGAAATAGCCACCTGAGAGGCCAGCGTCGTCAACGTCCGCTGGTGGTCTTCCGTGTAGTAATTCACGCGCGTATGTTCCAGATCGATTACGCCAATCACGCGGCCCTTGTAGATCAGCGGAGCAGAGAGTTCAGAACGCGTCTCCGGATTCTCGTTCAGGTATCGCGGATCCTTCCTGACATCGGGCGACAAAATCGGAGCACGTTCCTGCGCCGCCGTGCCAATCAACCCTTCACCCAGCGCGACGTTCCGCTCCCTCACCACACGCTCCCCATACCGCGTAGAAAAGCGATGCTCAAATTGCTCCGTAGCCTCGTTCCAAAGCAGGATGGTGAACATCTGGAAGTCGATCACGCGCTTCAGCAGCGCACCGATGCGTTCCAGCAGGTCATCCGGATCAAGGATCGAAGTGATCTCCTGCGAAATCTCATGCAGCACCGTCAGCGTCTGCGCCTGGCGAGAAACCCGCGTATACAGCCGCGCATTCTCAATTGCGATCGCCACCCGGGAGGCCGTCAGCTCCAGCAGACGCTGATGGTCCTGCGTAAACATACCCACCACTTCAGACTGCAGATCAAGCACGCCAATCACGCGGTTCTTCACGATCAACGGCACCGCCAGCTCAGACCGCACCGCCGGGTTCGCATTGATGTAGTTCTCCACTTCGCGCACGTCGGGCACCAGCATGGACCTGCGCTGCAATGCAGAAGTCCCCGCGATTCCGCGCCCCATCTTGATCCGGATGCGCTCGATTTCGTCCGTATGCCCGGTCTGAAAGCGCATCCAAAGCTCATGCGTGCGGTCATTCAGCAGCAGGATCGCAAAGATTCGGTAGTCAATCACGTTCCGCACCAGATCAGCCACGCGATGCATCAACGCGTTCAGATCCAGCGTAGTGTTCAGCGCGTCCGCAAGCTTCAGCAGAAAGTCCAGCTGTAGCGGCTCCACGCGGATATGCGGGTCCGCAGCGTGCGGATGAAACAGCGCGCGAGACGGCGCATAGTCGCCTTCCAGCCCTCCGGGTTTAGCCTCTTTCGCCACTCGCTGCGATGATACTCCCGTAAACCTGCGTCAGAAACCGGCTAGCCCATGTCTCGCTTTTGGCTTAGTAACCTGTAGCCGCTGGCTGCGTTCCCGCATTCCCACCCAGTTCCTGCACGATCCGCACACTGGCCGAAGCCCCAATCCGCGATGCCCCCGCCTTCAACATCGCTGTCGCATCTGCCAGCGAGCGAATCCCGCCGGAAGCCTTCACTCCTGCGCGCGAGCCGGCCACTCCACGCATCAGCGCGATGTCGTCAATGGTCGCGCCACCGGTCGAGAAGCCGGTCGAAGTCTTGATGAAGTCCGCGCCCGCCGCCAGCGCAATCTCTGATGCCCGCATCTTTTCCTCAAAACTCAGCAGGCAAGTCTCCAGGATCACCTTCACGATCGCCCCGCCACCATGCGCCAGCTCCACTACTCCGCGTATATCGTTCTTTACCGCGTCAAACTCGCCACTCTTCAGCAGCCCTACGTTCAGCACCATATCCACATCATGCGCGCCCAGCTTGACCACGCGCGTCGTCTCATCGCGCTTTGAAGCCGATAGAGTGGCCCCTAGCGGGAAGCCAATCACGACACCCACCGGCACCCCCGTCCCTGCCAGCGTCTCCGCCGCCACCGCGACCCAGGCGGGGTTCACCATTGCGCAGGCAAAGCGATACTCCGCTGCCTCATGGCAAAGCTGGATCACCTGCGCGCGCGTCGCGTCAGGCTTCAGCAACGTGTGATCCAGCACAGCGGCCAGCGTGGCTGCGGAAGATAGGGTGTGCTGCGTAAAGGCTTCGGCGTCGAAATGCGTTTCGGTTACGGTGGTCATGCTGCTCCTAAGGGCTCGCGCCCGAAGTCCATCATACGAGCCTTGCCTGTGATTCGCTCTAGTTCAGAGCCTCGCCCGCCAGGCTGTCTCCAGATCGGTCGTTAGAAACTGCTTCAGCTGTAGCCGGTTTGGCTCATCGCGCGCGCGCAGCACTGCCGAAGGATGAATCGTCGCCAGCACCTTCTCCGCATAAGGCGAGTGAATCAGCTTGCCATGATCCTTCATCAGCGCAAACGTTCCACCCAGCAGAGATTTCGAAGCACTCGCGCCCAGGCATAAAATCACCTTCGGCTTCACCGCATCGATCTCCGCCAGCAGCCACGGCCGGCACGCGGTGATCTCACTCATCCGCGGATTCTGGTGCAGCCGCAGCTTGCCCCGCTGCACAAACTTGAAGTGCTTCACCGCGTTGGTCACATACATCTCCGCCCGCGGTATGCTCAAATCCGCCAGAATCCCATCAAGCACCGCCCCTGCTGGGCCGATAAATGGCTGGCCCGCCAGGTCTTCCTTGTCCCCAGGCTGCTCGCCGACCAGCATCAACGTCGCATTCGCAGGCCCGCGGCCCGGCACCACCTGCGTCGCATGGCAGTAAAGATCGCACCCTTTACACCCAGGCATGGCGGCATTCAGCACGGCAATTGAATGATCTTCCGGAACAAAAGGCTGTGCAGTCGGCTGCGCCTGCTGACGAGTAACCATGGATGCCACCCTCGTTTTCGATTGCGTGATCAGCGTAGGTAGCATCGCGATCTCCGGAAGATTTTTCCAGTACCGCACCGGCATTTCGCTCTTCATCGCCTGCGGATTCAGCCGCGCCGGGTTGTAGATGCTCGCATAGTAAGTCCGCCACAACGACTCAAGCTCATCCTCTGCCGGCGCTCGCTCCCGCGGCACCCCCGGCGCAAAGTTCAGCGACTTCCCCACCGGATCCCAGGAAACACTCGCGTCCGGCGTCAGGATCGTCCAGCGCATAATGGCAAAGCGCTCCGCAAAAAATGGTGCAGCCAGCGCCAGGATCCGATGATCCGGCTGGTACCACGCAATGAAGTGCTCGCACTGGTCATCCGGGATCGGCTCCGGCGGCATGCAGGCCTCAATTTCAGACTTCACCGGCCCAAACGGCGTAGGCGTTTCGAGCACCAGATGATGCGCGTTGGGATCAGGATCAGCCGGCAGCGGCTCATCCACCACCAGCGGCCGCTCCGCCGGGTCGCCCGGCTCCAGCACCTTGCGAAAGCGCACAAACGCGTGCATCTTATGCAGGTCGCGACGCACCTGCGCCTCCAGTCGCACCAGCTCTGCGACGTCGCTATCCACCTCAATCTTCATCAGGTTGCGCTCAGTCTGCAGCCGATAAAGCAGCCGATACAGCAAGTTCCACCGCTGCGGATCACGATGCACCGCCGCAATCCGAGCCGCCTCCAGAAACTCTTTCGACGTATGCGGCTTGGTCTGCGGCACCCCGGTCGGCGCTTCATCCAGCTCCAGCGATAGCGCCAGCGTAGTCGCTGCCGTAGCGTCCTGCAGGTCCAGCTCTTCCGGCCGATACCCCGCATGCAGCGCATCCCGTGCGGCCACGCGCCAGGCATCGAAGTCGGGTTCAAGAATCAGGGTATGCATAGCGCTTTTAGATGGCTTCCCGCGGCCGCAGAGCAAAGCAAAACAACTCGGCTTCACGCCATCGAAGCACAATCACACGATGCAGTCCGGCCAATCTAGACACTCCCCGTCAACGCACTCACCGGAGCAAATAAATCCAACTGCGCCGCCGCAGGTTCCGGCGCACTCAGGATCATAGCGGAAGGCAAATGATCCACCGCCACCACATAAGGCAGCGCAGATTTCAGCCTCACGTTCAGCTTCTTCAAATCCTCCAAGCCCAGCGCGTGGTACTTGCGGATCGATACAATCCGCTCCACATTCCGATACCCAATCCCCGGCACTCGCAGCAGTGATTCCTTCACCGCCGTATTCACATCCACCGGAAAATACTCCGGATGCGTCCGCGCCCACGTCGTCTTCGGATCCTCCGTCAACGACAGCGAAGGGTTCTCCTCGCTGGTCAGCTCGCTGGCCTCAAACCCATAAAACCTCATCAGCCAATCCGACTGATACAGCCGATGCTCCCGCATCAACGGCGCAGCCTTCAGCGGCAGCCGCGCATCCGCCTCCGGATACGGCGAAAATCCGGTGTAGTAAATCCGCCGCAGCTTGTACTGCCCATAAAGATGCGTAGCTGTCGTCAAGATCTGGCGATCGTTCGCTGGCGTAGCCCCCACCACCATCTGGGTCGATTGCCCCGCAGCCGCAAACTTCGGCGCCAGAGACGACTTCTTCCTGTCCTCATCCGCCTCGTCTTTGCGCTGGGCGATCTGCGCCATTGTCGTCTCAATCACCGCCGACTTCTTCTCCGGCGCCAGCTGCACCAGGTCCGCATGCGTAGGCAACTCAATGTTCGCCGAAAGCCGATCCGCCACCAGCCCAGCCTCATCGATCAACGCCTGTGAGGCCCCGGGAATCGCCTTCAGATGGATGTACCCACCAAACTTGTGGATCGTCCTGAGCTGCTTCGCGACGCTGATCAGTTGCTCCATTGTGTAGTCCGGCGACTGAATAATCCCCGACGACAAAAACAGCCCTTCAATATAGTTCCGCTTATAGAAGTCCAGCGTCAGGTTGACCACTTCTTCCGGCGTAAACCGTGCCCGTTGAATATCGCTGGACACCCGATTCACACAAAAAACGCAGTCATAAGTACAAACATTCGTCAGCAGAATTTTCAGCAGCGACACGCACCGACCATCCGGCGTGTACGAGTGACAAATCCCCATCCCGTCCGAGTGCCCCACGCCCTCGCCATTCCCACTCCGCTTCGCACCCGACGACGCACACGACGCGTCATACTTCGCCGCATCGGCCAGTATCGCGAGTTTGTCTTGCGTATTCATCGTCGTCTCAACCGTAGGATGCAAGCTATAGTCTAGCGAAGGTATGGCGAAGAACTGTACCCGTTTTTCCGCAGCCCCCGTACCAAATTCGCTACATCAATTTACACGCCAGGGACGGAACCGGTAGGCCATCCAGAGCGTAGAAGCGTCTGTCGAACAAAATCCGCACCAGCATCAGAAGGGCTTTCGCGCATGTCCAGGTTCTTCCACGCCGCCTTTGCCGGCTTCGTCATGACCACCGCCGCGCACGCGCAGACCTGCCTCGGCGGCCAGCCCTCGGGCGTTGTCAAAGATAGCTCCGGCGCCGTCATCCCCGGCGCCACCTTGCAGCTCGTAGACACAGCAACTTCCGGGCCAGACGGCCGCTTCAAATTCTCCTGCGAGTCCGACGGCCCCCACACCCTCACCGTCAGCGCCCCCGGCTTCCTCACCTACCAACTCAAGCTCGCGCTCCCGCACCCGGCGCCCATCGCCATCAAGCTCGTCCCCGCCGCGGAAGCCAGCATCACCGTCAACGCAGAGGACGACCAGCAGGTCAAAGCCCCGGGCGGCAGCAACGGCCTCGTCCTCGCCGGCAAGCAGCTCCAGGCCCTCGCGGACGACCCCGACGACCTCCTCCGCCAGCTCCAGCAACTCTCCGCAGCCAGCGGCGGCTCCCCCGGCAAAGCCACCATTTCGGTTGATGGCTTTCAGGATTCCGCCTCGCTCCCACCCAAGGACTCCATCGCCTTCATCAACGTCAGCCCGGACCTCTTCTCAGCCGAGTACCGCGAGCCTCCCTTCGGCGGCGGCCGCGTTGAAATTTACACCAAGCCCGGCGCCAAAGCCTTCCACGGCGCACTCTTCACCACCAACTCCAGCTCCTGGATGAACGCACGCGACGCCTTCACCACCACCCAGGGCACCATTGGCAAGCAACGTTACGGCTTCGATCTAAGCGGCCCCATCCAGAAAAAAGGCTCCAACTTCTCGCTCAACCTGGAGCACCGCTCAATCAATGAAACCGTAGGCGTCAACGCCATCGTCGCCGACGCTAACGGCAACCCCGTCCCCTTCACGGACACCATCCCCGTCCCGCAATCGCTCTGGGAAGCTAACGCCCGCGCCGACTACCAGATCACCCCCAAAGACTTTGCCTTCCTCAGCTACAACGTCAACACCAGCCACTACCAGAACCAGGGCACCGGCGGCCAGACCCTGCGCGCAGCCGGCTACGACCAGGGCGCTTTCGATCAGACCATCCGCGCCTCAAACGTCACCACCCTCAATGCGCGCGCCCTGCATGAAACCCGTCTTTCCTTCGAGCACTACACCCAGACCGACATCCCCGTCACCCTCGCCCCCTCGCTCCAGATCGCCGGCTATTTCACCGGCGGCGGCTCCGCCCTCGGCAATGAGCGGGACTCCCGCTCCCGCACCGAATTTGGCGATGACCTGATCCTCAACACCCGCCAGCATTCCATCAAAACCGGAATCCAGTTTTTCTACATCCACCGCAATTCGCTCATCCCCACCAACTTCAACGGCACCTACACCTTCTCCGGCTACAATCCCACGCCCACCACCACGGTCACCGCGCTGCAGCAATACCAGCAGGCCCAGACCGGCACAGCCACCGCAAGCCAGTTTCAAAACGTCGCCGGAGATCCCAACGTCATCGTCTCGCAGGTCCGTTTCGCTGCGTTCTTTCAGGACAACATCAAGTTCAACAGCCACTGGACAGGCTACTTCGGCTTCCGCTACGCACTCCAGACCAACCCCAATTCCTACAACGGTGTCGGCCCGCGCATCGGCTTTTCCTACTCCCCAGACAAGAAGGAATCGCTTGTCATCAAGGCCCACTTCGGCGTCTTCTATGAGCAATACGGCGCAGACGACGCCCAGGAGCTACGCCGCGAAGACGGCATCCAGCGCATCACCTCCATCATCACCAACCCGATCTTCGGCATGCCCTTCGCCGGCGCCACGCCCGTCCATTCGCTGCGCACGCAGGCCCCCGGCCTCAACCTTCCCACCAACGTCGTGGGCGATCTCAGCGTCTCGAAAGACCTGCCCTTCGGCTTCAACGTCAACCTTCAGGAAGTCCAGATCCGCTTCCTCACCGCCACCCGCACAGTCGATATCAACCAGCCCCTCACCCCCGGCGGCGTGCGCCCCTTCACCCCCAACACCGATATCCTTCAGACCCGCTCAGACGGCACCGGACAGGGTCATGGCGAGTTCATCAGCATCAGCAATTTCAAGCAGAAGCGCGTGCAGTTCTTCGTCGGCGGCTTGTACCTCAACATCCGCGAAAACAACAACGACACCACCTTCTTCCAGCCGCAAAGCGCCTACTCAAACGCCGGTGAGACCGTCGCCCGCAGCTCGGAAGGGAAGTGGCAGATCTTTGGCAACACCACCTTCAACCTGCCCTACAAGCTGGTCCTGGCCGGCAACGGTTATTCGAGCGGCCACCAGCCCTACAACATCCTAACCGGCGCGGACAATAACGGCGACGGCACCTTCAACGACCGTCCCCAGTTTGCTGCCACCGGCTCCGTCCCCAACGGAAGCACCATCTTCCAAACGCCCTTCGGCCTCCTCACCAACGCCGGAGCAGAGGTCAACGGAGCTCCCATCGCCCCCATCCAGCGCAATCTCGGCGTCCTGCCCTGGGCCTTCCACCTGGACGCCAACCTTCAGCGCGCCTTCGTCCTGACCCGCAATTCCAAGGCCGACCACCAGCAAACCATCACCGCCAACATCCGCACTGCCAACCTCCTCAACCACACCAACGTCACCGCCGCCGGCAACATCCTCGGCTCCCCCAACTTCCTGGTCCCCATCTCCGCCGACACTGCCCGACGCCTGGAATTCGGCCTACGCTACAGCTTCTAACCCCAGTCTCGAACTTGCGGCTGCCAGTCCACCCCAGATCATTCCGCCATCATAAGACACGGCTTCAGCCGTGCTTTAAACCGAAGGGGAGCCCGCGGCTCTAGCCGCTGAGGTACTCCCTTCTTCAACCGGGCTTCAGCCCCCGGGACCCAATCTCCACCCATCCTTGAACAAGATCTCCAACTCCGCCCGCCCCAAAAATCCTTGTCAAGCCCCCAAACCCAACCTAGCCACTCCAACCCCAACAAACCAAACCACTTACCCCTCAAAAATACTTGGCATACTTACCCCTGCCCACCTGCTATCCTTAAACAAGTAATCAGAAAAAGCCTCCCACCCGGGAGGCTTTTTCTATTTACGAACATCAAGTCCAGACCTAAACCCAATCAATGGAAGACTTTACGCCCATAGAGGGGAGGGGGAGTACTAATGCCCAGCTAACTCCTCCGGAAACAGGCGAATATCCGCCAGGTTCCGGTAAACCTCCGCATAATCCATCCCATACCCAATCACAAACCGGTTGGGGATCTTGAACGCAATGTAATCCGCTTCAATCGGCACCAGACGACGCTCAGGCTTATCCAGGCAAGTCGCAATTTTCAGCGAGGCCGGCTTGTGCTGCAGCATCAGTCCACGCAGATAGCTCAGCGTCAAACCCGTATCCAGAATGTCCTCAACGATGATCACGTGCTTACCTTCAATCGGGTTGTCGATGTCCTTGATCAGCTTCACCGCGCCAGACGAAACACGCGCCCGGCCGTAGCTTGAAACCGCCACAAAATCGAACGTGTTGTCGATCGTGATCGCCCTGGCCAGATCGGCCAGAAAAATCGCTGCACCTTTCAAAACGCCAATCAACACCACGGATTCGCCCGCATAATCTGCTGAAATCTGCTCGCCGATTTCCTGCACTCGCGCCGCAATCTGATCGCGGGAAAACAATACATCCATGCTGGCGGAGGGCGGAAACGTGAGCGCGCTGCTTTGATTCGACATGAGCTTTAGGTTAGCGCGTTTTCGCGCCTCCTGCCTAACCCGCGCAAACTCCAACGCTATACTTTCCTTAGTCCCTGCGCAGACCGTTTCGCGACCGGGTAAGTGAGGCTCATGTACCCGTATCTGCACATTTTCGGTTTCAAGCTCGGCACCTTCGGGCTTCTGCTTTGGGTTGCCGCGGTCATCGGCACGGTGGTGCTGCATCGCGCGTTTCAACGGCGCAATGTGGATGCGGACGCGCTCAATGTGGTCGCGATGGTCGTCATTTGTGGCGTTATCGGCTCCAAGCTTTGGCATGAACTGCAGGAGCCCGCTCAGCTTGCATCCGCCATGCGAGAAATCTTCAAGCCCGGCTTCGCGCATTTCGGGCAGGTACTGATCGGCTTTCTACATTGGTTTCAGGCTGGCTTCGCCTGGTACGGGGGCCTGCTCGCCGGCATCGCCATGCTGCTGTACCAGGGCCACATCGCGCACTTCAAAGGCCCCAACTGGACGCCGGAAGAAAGCGGTACTCCAGGCCCGCGATTGGGCGGAATGCGCATGCTGGACCTGGCCGCACCGGCCGCCGCAGTCGGCTACGGGGTCGGTCGCATCGGCTGCCTGACCAGCGGCGATGGCGACTACGGACGTAACACCAGCAGCACTTTCTGGGGCGTGCATCTCGCGCCGGACGCTCTGGTTCCAACCCATCCGGCAACCGCACTTGTGCTGCCGACACCGCTCTGGGAGCTCGCCGGCGCGCTCGTGATCGCAGCCATTCTGTGGAAGCTGGCCCAGAAATACTGGCCCGTCGGCTGGCTGACCGGCGTTTACCTGCTGCTCAGCGGTCTGGCACGCTTTGTAGTCGAGTTCTGGCGCATCAATCCGCCGCTGTACTTCGGGATGAGCAACGCCCAGACTGCCGCGGTTGGCTCGGTCATCGTGGGGGCCATCATGATTGTGGTCTCGTTGGCAAAGCGCACACCATGGCAACCGGGCCAGACAGCAGTCTGACCCGGCGCAATCGCACTACGTGAGCGGAGGCGAGCCTTCCTTGGCCAGCGCTTCGCGAACCGATTCCTGATTCTCGCGGAACAGCGTGTAGGAAATCAGCGCGCCCAGCACCGCACCCACAATCGGCGCGACGATGAACAGCCACAACTGCTGCAAAGCCCAGCCGCCGGCGAACAAGGCCGGCCCCAGGCTGCGCGCCGGGTTCACTGACGTGTTCGTGACCGGGATGCTGATCAGGTGGATCAGCGTCAGGCCCAGGCCGATGCCGATCGGAGCAAAACCCTTCGGTGCGCGCTCGTCCGTGGCGCCAAGAATGACCAGCATAAAGAACGCCGTCAAAACCACTTCAGCGACGAAGCATGCAATCAGCGAGTAGCCCCCGGGGGAGTGGGCTCCGTAGCCGTTTGAAGCAAAACCGCCGCTCAGCGAGAAGCCAGGCTTGCCGCTCGCAATCACGTATAGAACTGCTGAGGCAGCAATCGCGCCGGCCACTTGCGAGCCGATGTACGCTGGCAGCCACTTGGCCGGGAAGCGCCGGCCAACGACCAGACCAATCGACACAGCGGGGTTCAGGTGCGCGCCCGAGATGTGTCCGATGGCAAACGCCATCGTCATCACGGTGAGGCCGAACGCCAGCGAAACGCCCACAAAACCGATGCCGAGTGTGGGGAATCCGGCGGCCAGAACGGCGCTGCCGCAGCCGCCGAAGACAAGCCAGAAAGTGCCGAAAAATTCCGCGGCGCTACGTTTGTAAAGTTGCATAAGCCTCTTCTCAACAAGGATTTACGAGTTCCGAGAACGGTAGCATGGCTGGCTACAGCGTTCGAAGGTATTCCTTGGCTTCGGCCAGCTCGGGAAAGAGCCGTTCTTCGGCCTGAAACTCGCGCGAATGCACGCACCGCCGGCCCGCTTTGACGCTGACGGGATGCTTCAGATGCAGCATTTCGTGATACAGCAGGTACTCGATCGCGCAGCGCGGGGTGTCTGGCCGGTCAAATACCTGAGAGACGACGATGGTATTGTGCGCCGCGTCATAGTGGCCCAGCATGCGGCGCGCGGCGTGCGCGGACCAGGTCAGCGTGGGACGTACCATCAGGCCGTGAAAGAAGCGCCGGTTGACCGACTCGAAGACTTCTTCAAGGTCATAAAAATCGCCAAGATGCGTTGAGATTCGCTTGCGCCCGCGCGTCTGCCGGATGTGTTTTGCAACCTGGATCACGGCGTCCGACGACACATACCGGCGGTATCGGTCAGCTTCCGCTGGACGCACGGGCTTGCGATAAAGCTTGGCCAGCAGAATGTGTGCGATGGCATGGTGCACGGCTTCCGGTGCCGCTTCAAGCAGGTCAGAGAGGCGGACGTTGAGCACGCCCTCTCGCAGCCGGATCGTTGTATTCAGGGAAGTAAAGCGACGAAAACGGATGTCAAAAGCCGGGATCGGAGCGAAGGAACGGATGCCCCGGTACTCCTGCTCAAAGATGGTATGCAGCGGAGCGTGGTGCGGGACGACAAGCTTTGAAACGCGCGGCGTGCGTGTTTTAGGCGCTGGGGAGAAAAGGCTGAACACACGCTTAGATTAACATTCGGACTTGTGACAAACGGTGCCGATTTGGTTCGTCTCACGGCTGATTTCAGCTATCAGCTCTGAACGAGCTTTACTGCCCGCGGGCGCCGGGGCCCTGGTCCTTTGGCGGGGGGTGGGCCAGGAAGTATTCCTGCTGTGATTTCGTAAGGTCCGTGGCAAGCGTTTTTACTTCGGCTAGTGACTCCAGCGCCAGCCGGCGAGCCACGTTGTAGGCCTCATGATCAGGTGGAGAGCGCAGTGCGGTGGCCCAGCGGTCAGTCGCGGCAAGCAGCTTGGGCAGGGCTTTACGCAGGTCCCTATGTCGTTTGTCGTACTCATCGAGATTGTCGCTCAGGTCATTCGCAATGGAGGAGAATTGCTCCATCAGGTCGTGGAGGTCTTCCTCACGGCCCGGCTTGCGCCTGGCGGCCAGGAGCTTATCGATGGCTTTGGTGCGGTCGTTCAGGAAGCCGACGAAAGCCTGAATGCGCTCGACGGGAAGGGGAGCCGTTTCGCGGAGGATCTCTACCTCGGCGTCCGAAAGGGCCGGCTCTGGGGCTTGCGCACGAACGGCCAGCGTGGAGAAGAAGAACGCGCAAACCAGGAAGAATTGCAGGAACGACCGCAGGCTGTTGTGCGTGGCCTTCGCTTCGGGCTTGCGACGGGAAAGCATGGGTGGTTCTCCGCTGGCTCGTGTTGACTTCAAGGGCAAAAGCAGATCCCCTGCGGGGAGGACAACCAGGTAATGCTGACGAGTAGCCTAGTGGGCAAACACCTGGGCGAGCAGCTCGTCGTTGATTTTTTCAACCTGGCGTAAAGTCGCTTCGACCATGGCTTTGTCCTCGTTTGAGGCGTGGTGCAGATACTCGCCGAGGTTGCGGGAGGCCGTGTGCAGCAGCATTTCTGCATTCTTCAGCTTGCTCGTATCGCGTGCCAGTGCGGCGTGGATATGCGCGGCGAAGCCCTGCACGCGCTTCAGCGTGGCGCCGGCTTTCTCGGTTTCGCCTTCAGCGAGCTGCTTGCCCGCGATGGCGGTGTAGTTGTGCACGAGCTCTGTGTACAGGAAGCACTGTTCTTTGGCGGCGGCGTGCTCGGCTTTGGCTTCCAGCTGCGTGAGTTGCGTGGCGTCCAGCAAGACGTCATCACTGGCAGCCGCATGGGCAGCGGGGAGCAGCGGGAACAGCAGGAGGGCCGAAAGGATCGCGATGCGGGGGAGTCGCATAAGACACCTGCCAACGGAACCGGTTGCGGTCCCGGCTGGCTGCAGGCCGGGAACTTACTTCAAGGGGGCAAGAGCGACGAGCCGGTGACGGGCCTCGAACTCCTGGTCAGGGTTTGCGCCGTTGGAGGCGGCGAGAAACTCCTTATAGGCGGCGATCGCCGGCTTTACCTGGTGGAGGCGGTCGTAAGAAATGGCCGCGACGAACAGAATAACCGGTGAATTGGGTAGAACTGTAGCACGCACCTGAATGGCGCGCAAGGCGGCTGCGGGATCCATGTTTTCACTGGCCGCAAAAGCCAGGTGACCGGCTGCATCGCCCAGGGCGGCAGGGGTGGGGAACAAGGCGGGCTGGGCGACTATTTTCGTCAGGATTTCCTGGGCTTCGGCGTAGCGGCGCAGGTGCACGAGCACGCGGCCGCGATCGTCGATGGCGGCGGTATCGTTGGGGCTGGCGGCAGTGATCTGGGCCAGCAGAGGATCGGCTTTGGCCCACTCGCCTGCGTCAACGTAAAGCCCGGCGAGCAGCTTGCGAATGTTGGCGTCGTCCGGATGAGCCGCAGCCAGCGCTTCCACCGGCGGCCACGCGAGCGCCGGCCTGCCTTCCGCCGCGAAGGTTGAAGCAAGCTGCACGGTCAGGCCGGGGTCTTGCGGGTGGGCGACAAGGGCTTTTTGCAGGTACAGCTCGGCTTCCGCGTAGTGCTTTTGCTGCGTGAACAGGCGGGCCAGACCAGCGGTTGCTTCGGGGTCGCTTGGGTCTGCAAGCAGCACGCGGCGGTAAGCTGCTTCCGCGGCACCCGCACCGCCGCCGGCATTTTGCGCAAGCTCTGCGGTCAGCAAAGTGTCCTCCGGCGTTTCGGGTGAAAGCTTCAGGGCGGCGAGGAGCTCGTCGCGGGCGTCCGCGGGCCGGTCTTTGGCGTCAATGCGAGCGAGTGTGCGATAGGCTCGCGCGCGCAAAGCCGGGTCGGCGGTGCTGATGCCGGTGGCTGCGGCCAGCTCGCCGCGCGCGTCTGCCAGCTTGCCGGAGCGCGCCAGGAGCAGCCCAAGAGCGACTCGAGGCTCAAGGTAGTTGGGGTCATCGGCGATGGCGGTGCGATAGCTTTGCTCGGCCGGGGTGGGCTGATCGAGCTCATCCTGAGCGGAGCCCAGATCGTAGAGGATGTGGGCGTCTTTGGGGTTAGCCGCAGCCAGCGGTGCCAGAAGCTTGACGGCTTTGGTGTAGTCACGTGCCTCAAGCGCGGCGTTGGCCTGCGCCCGGGTGTCGGGGCCCTGGCCGGTGACGAAAGCGGCCGTCAGGAAGAGTAGGGGAAAGCTCATAGGTGTTGGACCCCGGCCGGCTTCAAAGGCTATCGACCGGGGTACATCCAGCTTACTGCTTCGGGGCCGGGGCGGGGGTCTGCTGATCGCTGTAGACCAGGTCTTCTCCTTTGCCGCCGGGCTTTACGATGTGAACGCGCAACTGCCACAGGTTCTTGTCGACGGCATAAGCAAGGTCCTGCAGCTTGTTGGCGGTGGTGGGGTCCGACTTGTCCAGCTTGTCGATGCCTTCGTAGATTTCCTTCTGCAGCACGGTTACGCGGTCGATATTGTCTTTCAAGGTTTCGTTATCGGTAAGGGTGCCGGGCGGCATGGAGGGAATGCGGGTCGTTTTGGCGATGGTGACGTAGCGGCCATCGACGCTGTAGCCCATGTGCAACGCGCGCTCGGCGAAGATGTCGGCTTCCATCCGGTAGTAGTCGGCCTGCTCCTGGTAGTACTCATGCAGCACGAGGTATAGAGGGCCGTTCAGGTTCCAGTGGGCTTCCTTGTAATTGTTGAAGGTAGCGAGCAGGTCGACCGTAAGCTGCTGGACGACGGCGACGGTCTTTTGACGATCCGCGTCGGACTTGAGCGGGTAACTATCCTCAATCCGTGCGGGCTGCGACTGCTGGTTGTTGCTCTTGCCGGTGACATTGCTGGTGGCCTGGCCACGAGCGGCCGCGTGTGCGCCGGCAGCGTCCGTGCCAGATTGCGCATGGACGGCGGTACAGGTTACGGCCGCAAACACGAGTGCTGAAAGCTTTAGCTGATTCGACATAATTGTTCCCTGGCCCTTTGATTTCCGTGACTTGCTTCGCCTTCTGATGCAGAGAACAGGCCACAGGGCCAGGAGGTACTTTATGCCTTCAACACGGGGGCCAGCCAGTGGCCGGTGTGGCTGCGGGGGTTGGCAGCGATCTCTTCCGGGGTGCCTTCGGCGACGACCTGGCCGCCGCCGTTGCCGCCCTCGGGCCCCATGTCTACGACCCAGTCGGCACACTTGATGACGTCGAGGTTGTGTTCAATGACGAGCAGGCTCCCGCCGCCTTCGATGAGCTTGCGGAAGGCGGCGAGCAGCTTGGCGACGTCGTCGAAATGGAGGCCGGTGGTGGGTTCGTCGAGGATGTAGAGCGTGCGCGAGCGGGCTTTGGTCGCTTCCGTGACCTGGCCGCCCTTGCCCGTAATGGCGCGGGCACTTGCCAGGTGCGAGGCCAGCTTGACGCGCTGGGCTTCGCCGCCCGAGAGCGTGGTGGCGGACTGGCCCAGGCGGACGTAGCTGAGGCCGACCTCGTCGAGGACGTAGAGCTTGTCGACGATTTTTGGGTGGCCGGCGAAGTAGACCAGCGCCTCTTTGACGGTCATCGAAAGGACGTCGAAGATGTTTTTGCCCTTGTACTTGATGTCGAGGATTTGCGGCTTGTAGCGGGTGCCGTTGCACTCCTCGCAGGGGAGTTCGATGTCGGCGAGGAATTGCATTTCTACAGTGACGGTGCCATCGCCTTCACAGGTGTCGCAACGGCCGCCGGGGACGTTGAAGCTGAAGGCGCCTGCGGCGTAGTTTTTGCGCTTGGCGTCAGGCTGCGCGGCGAAGAGGGCGCGGATGTCGTCGAAGGCCTTGATGTAGGTGACGGGGTTGGAGCGCGGGGTGCGGCCAATGGGGGACTGGTCGACGAGGATGCACTCGTTCAGGTGCTGTGTGCCGGAAAGGGCGCGGTAGAGGGCGGAGGCGTCGCCGCCTTCTGTCTGGCCGAGTGCGGCTTGCAGGGCGCGGTAGAGAACTTGATGGACGATGGTGGATTTGCCCGAGCCGCTGACGCCGGTGACACAGCAGAGGAGGCCCAGGGGGATGTCGAGATCGACGCCGCGCAGGTTGTGGATGCGCGCGCCGGTGAGCTTGAGGTGCTCGCGGCCGGGCTCGCGGCGAACCTTGGGGATGGGGATGGTGGCTCGGCCTGAGAGGTACTTGCCGGTGATGGAGTTGGGGTTGGCGGTGACCTCTGCGACGGTGCCGGCGGCTAGTAGTTGACCACCTAATTCACCTGCTCCTGGGCCGAGGTCGAGGAGGTAGTCGGCGGCTCGGATGACGTCGGGGTCATGCTCTACGACGAGGATGGTGTTGCCGAGATCGCGCAGGTCTTCCATGATGCGGATGAGCTTGGCGGTGTCGCGGGTGTGCAGGCCGATGGACGGTTCGTCGAGGACATAGAGAGCGCCGACGAGGCGGCTGCCGAGAGACGTGGCGAGCTGGATGCGCTGGGCTTCGCCGCCGCTGAGCGTGCTGGCCAGGCGGTCAAGCGTGAGGTAGTCGAGGCCGACCTGATGGAGGAAGCCGGTGCGCTGGCGGACCTCTTCAAGGACCTTTCCGGCGATCTCCATTTGGGAGTTGGAGAGGGCGAGGGAGTCGAAGAACTCGGTGGCGGCGGTGATGGTAAGGGCTACGACCTCGGCTATGTTTTTGCCCTGGAGCAAGACGGCGCGGGCCTCTGCACGGAGACGTGTGCCGCGGCAGTCCGGGCATGTCGCGTAGCCGCGATATTTGCTAAGGAAGACGCGGACGTGGAGCTTGTATTTTTTGCGGTCGAGCTCTGCGAAGAAGCCGTTGATGCCTGCGTAGCCGGGCGAGCCGTACTCGAGGATGTGGCGTTGCTGGTCGGTCAGGTCATACCACGGGACGTTGGTGGGAATGCCGGCGGCCTTGGCAGCACGCTTCATTTCGCCGTGGTGCGGGCGGTATTTGTCCGTGGTCCAGGGGTGGATGGCGCCCTCGTCGAGCGACTTGGCGCGGTCCGGGACGATCAGGCGCGGGTCGAAATCGATGGTGTTGCCGAAGCCCTGGCAGCGCGGGCAGGCGCCGAACGGGTTGTTGAAGCTGAAGAGGCGTGGCTCAGGCTCGCGATAGGCGCGGTGGCAGGTGGTGCACTCGAATGCGGCCGAATAGCGCATGCGCTCTGGGAGTGCGCCCTCGCGGGGGAGGACCTGGAACTGAATTTCGCCGGCTTCGCGATAGCCGGTTTCAATGGCGTCGACGAGGCGGGAGCGGACTTCCGGCGAGAGCGCGAGGCGATCGGCGAGGACGAAGATCGGCTTCGAGAAGTCGAGTTCGAGGAGGGACTCGGGGGTGGAGAACTCGACGATGATGCCGGCCTCGCCCGCTACTTTTTCCTGGTAGAGGCGGTTGTAGCCGCGGCGTCTGAGTTCGAGGAGACGCTCGCGGAGAGTCTCAGTGAGAGTTTCTGCGGCGATGTTGCCGGAGGTCCTGTTGGGCTTTTTGGCGGCGACTTTTTTTGCCGGCTTGACTGGTTCGTCGGTTGCGACGGATGAGCCGACGAGCGGCTCGAGCCGGATCTCTGTGCGGACGATCGGGAACAGCGCGTATACGCGCGTGCCTTCCGGGTGGGCCAGGAGTGAGGTGACGATTTCATCGACGGAGTCGCGCTTCACCTCGCCGCCGCAATGCAGGCAGGTGACCGTGCCGCAACGCGCGTAGAGCAGGCGGAGGTAGTCGTATATTTCGGTTGCGGTGGCGACGGTTGAGCGTGGGTTGCGCGTCTGGTTTTTCTGCTTGATCGCAATCGCGGGCGCGAGGCCGTCCATGTGGTCGACGTCCGGCTTTTCAATCCGCTCAAGGAACTGCCGCGCGTAGGCGGACAGCGATTCTACGTAGCGGCGCTGACCTTCTGCATAGACCGTATCGAACGCGAGCGAGCTTTTGCCGGAGCCCGAAACGCCACTCACAACTGTCAGCGAGTTGTGCGGGATATCGACATCAATGCCCTTGAGGTTGTGCGTTCGCGCGCCGCGAATCACTATGTGATCGTTCGCCGAAGGCATAGGTGCTGCCGCGTTCTCTTCCATCGTTTCCGTCATCATGGCCACTGTCTATTGTCGGATAGATGGGCCGGAAACGGAAATCGGAGTTTGATCCACTCGCCGAATTGAGACGCTTGTGCCGTACACCATCAGGCCGCCATCGCCCAGTGCGACATAGCGCAGGCCGATGATGGCGTGCGCATCGTGGTCGCGCGCGCCCCTCATCATGTCAAGCGTGGCCTCGCTGAGCAGGGCGGTGAAACTGTCGCGTTGGCCGGCTGCGGTCATTGCCGGGTAGAGCCGCAGCGCGTAACCCTCGGCGACGCCGAGCGCGGCGACAATCTCGTAGCCGGGGAGGGTATCGGTGGTGACGATGAGCTTGGGGTCGATGGGCCAGGAGGTCATGGTGGGGTCACGGGATCCAATGCTGGTTCCGTCCTACAGCGCGGACGATCTCAATAGCGTCCGGCAGCACCCTGTAGACGAGTCGCATGCCGTATGAATCGCGCACGCCGAACTCACGGAGATCCGGAAAGTCCTCTGTCTTTTGGCCGATGTAAGGCAGGCCGCCAGCAGGTTGCACGTCTTGTAGAGGCTTCTGAAGAAGTCAACCATTGCCGCTTCAGAGATGTTCTTTAGCAGATGATTGCCGTGTTGAGTCAGGTCGTCTTCGGCTGCTGGGGCGAACCTGTATTCCCGCTGACTCACGCTTTATCCTTTGCCGCTCGCGCTCGCACCTTAGCTATCATCTCTTCCATCTTGATCGGACGGGCTGGACCGGAATCCAGGCCTTCCTGGATCAGCCGGGCGAATTCCTTGCGAGCACCTTCTTGGTCGCCACGTTCGAGGAACTCGTCGATGGTGTAGCCGGGCAGCTTTGCCTTGGACCAGTCAATTCGGTTTAGATCTACGTCCGACTTCTGGTGCTCTTCAAGGGTTTGCGGGACAGTGGCCATCGGCTTCTCCAGTGGTCTTAATCTACTATCTTTCTTCCGGCTGGGCGCGGAAGATTTCGAGCAGCAGCAGGCACGCGCCGACGACGATGGCGGAGTCTGCGACGTTGAAATCCGGCCAGTGATAACGGACGATGGTGACTTCAAGGAAGTCGACGACGTACTTGAATTCGATGCGGTCATAAAGGTTCCCGATGGCACCGCCAAGGATCAGCGCCAACGCTACACCGGTTCCGGTAAACGAGCGGCCGACTCGCCAGATCATGCCTAGAACCACGACGACAGCCGCAACGGAAAAGCCAATCAGGACGTTGCGAACTACGAGGGGGGAGAGCGACTCGGCGAACATGGAGAAAGCGGCGCCGGTGTTATGCACGTGCGAGATGCGGAAGACCTTCGGGATGACAGTGATGAACGTGCCGCGGTCGACGTGGTTGACGATCCAGATTTTTGATAGCCGATCAACGAGAATGACCAAAGCGGCGATCACGAGCAGCCAGGGCCGGTAGTCTTTGCGTGCGTCCATCGAAGGCCTCATGCTGCCACCTCTGCTTCATAGGGGCCGAAGCCGATTGCTTCAAGTGCGGTGGCGCAGCGCAGGCAGACAGTGGGGTAGCGGGAATCCTGGCCCACCTCTTTGACGTTTCGCCAGCATCGTTCGCACTTGGGGGCGGTGGAAGGCTGCACGTTATACATTGCGAAATCCGAACTGACCTCTGTCAACTCGACTTCGGAAACGTTGAACAATTCTGGAAGCGCGTGTCTGTAAATTTCGAGGACCCCATAGTTTTTCAATCCGGTATTGGACGAAGTGGAAATGATGACTTTCGCTTCCAGGGACTTGCCAATCGCTTTACTCGCTCGTAGCAACTCGAGTTGCCCAAGCACTACTGTGCGAACTTCCAGCAGCGTTGCCCACTCAGCTTCGAGCTTCGATTCATTGCCTGGGACGATCTCCGCCAGGTCAGGGAACATGGCCAGATGGACGCTCTCTTCGCGTCCCTCGACGAACGGTAGCTGCGACCAGACTTCCTCTGCGGTGAAGCTCAGTATGGGTGCGATCAGGCGCGTGAGAGCTTCAGCGATGCGCCACAACGCCGTCTGCGCGCTGCGGCGTTCGCGAGCCTTCGGGGCGAAGGTGTAGAGGCGGTCCTTGAGTACGTCGAGATAGAGCGCCGACAGATCCGTGTTCACGAATTCGTTGAGTGCGTGGTACGCGCGGTGGAACTCGAAATCGTCGTAGGCCTTGCGGATTTTGGCGTCGAGCTCTGCCGTGCGGGCCAGGATGTATTGGTCCAGCGGCTCCATCTCGGCGAAGGGGACGGCGTCGGCAGCGGGGTTGAAGTCGTGCAGGTTGCTCAGCAGGAAGCGCAGCGTGTTGCGCAGCTTGCGGTAGTTGTCGCCGACGCGCTGCATGAGGTTTTCGCTTGCGGCGACGTCCTCGCGGAAGTCGACCGACGCGACCCACAGGCGGATGATCTCCGCGCCCAGGCGCTTGGCTACGTCGACTGGATCGACGCCATTGCCAAGCGACTTCGAAAACGCCCGGCCCTGCTCGTCGAGGGTCCAGCCCGAAGTGGCAACGGTCTTGTACGGCGCGACGCCGCGCAGGGCAACGCTTTCCAGCAGCGACGAGTGGAACCAGCCGCGGTGCTGGTCGCCGCCTTCGGTGTAAAGGTCGGCAGGGAATTGCAGCTCCGGCTCCGCGTCAAGCACCGCGTGCCAGCTTGCGCCGGACTCAAACCAGACGTCGAGGATGTCCATTTCCTTGCGGAATTCTGTGCCCTTGCAGGCGGCGCAGGCGGTGCCGACGGGGAGCAGCTCCTCGGCTGTTTTGGCGTACCAGACGTCGGCGGATTCAGCCTTGAAGTGGGCTACGATGCCAGCGTTGATCTCCGGAGACTTGAGCGGGGTCGCACATTTTGAGCAGAGGAAAACCGCGATCGGCACACCCCAGATGCGCTGCCGGCTGATGCACCAGTCGGGTCGCGTGGCGATCATGTTGGAGATGCGTTCTTCGCCCCAGGCCGGGTCCCAGACGACTTTCTTGATCTCGTCGAGCGCGCGCTGGCGGAACGTAATGCCGCCTTCCATGGGCGTCTCCATGCCGATGAACCACTGCTCGGTCGCGCGCACGATGACGGGGTTGTGGCAGCGCCAGCAGTGCGGGTAGCTGTGCTCAAACATGGTGGCGGACAGCAGCGCGCCGCGCTCGCGCAGCAGCTCGGTGATGGCCTTGTTGGACTCGAAAACTGTCTGTCCTTCAAAGTCCCACTGACCTTCCGGCAGGTTGCGCTGGCGGCCGGCGTTATCGACAAATTGCAGCTCCGGCAGGTCATACTTTTTGCCGGTGTAAAAGTCGTCGACGCCATGCGCGGGCGCCGTGTGAACCGCGCCGGTGCCCTGGTCGGCGGTCACGTAGGCGGCGTTGACGCCGTGGACCGTGCGCTCGAAGAAGGGATGCTGGAACGTCGTGCCTTCCATGCGCGAGCCGTTGAAGCGCGCGACGACATCGCCGGTGAAGCCGCAGCGAACCGCGACCTCTGCCGCCAGGGAGCCAGCGATGATGTAGACCGGGCCTTCAGTATCGACTGCGACGTACTCCATTTCCGGTCCGTAGGCGACAGCCTGCGAGGCCGGAATGGTCCACGGTGTCGTCGTCCAGATGATGGTGTAGACGTCACGCCCAGCGAGCTCTGGCGCGATCGCGGCCGGGTCGCTGGTCAGCTTGTAGCGCACGTAGACGCTGGGCGAGGTATGCATCTCGTACTCCACCTCAGCCTCTGCCAGCGCGGTTTGGTCGTGGATGCACCAGAAGACCGGCTTCAGGCCCTTGTAGACGAAATCCTGCTCAAAAAAGGCGTAGAACGTCTCCAGGATCGCCGCCTCGTACTCGAACGACATTGTCAGGTAAGGATTGTTCCAGCGTCCAAAAATCCCCAGCCGCTCAAACTGTGAGCTCTGCAGCGTGACGTATTTCTGCGCGTACTCACGGCATGCACGGCGCACGCTGACGGCCGGCATTTCCAGTTTCTTACGGCCGAGCTGCTCGTCTACTTTGATTTCGATCGGCAGCCCGTGGCAGTCCCATCCGGGGACGTAGGGCGCGTCAAAGCCCGCCATCGTCTTGGTCTTGACGACAAAATCCTTGATGCATTTGTTCAGCGCGTGGCCCAGGTGGATCGCGCCATTGGCGTAGGGGGGGCCATCGTGCAGGATGAACTTGGGGGCGCCGGCACGGGCCGCGCGAATCTTGCCGTACAGGTCTGTGGACTTCCACTCGGCAAGCCGCGCGGGCTCATTCTGGGGCAGATTCGCCTTCATCGCGAAGGAGGTGACGGGGAGGTTCAACGTACTTTTCAGCGTTTCGGCCATCCCTCTATTGTAGCCAACGACAGCTTGAATCCGCGGCGCGCGTCAGCCGTCTTATCAGGTGTCGTGAACTTGCCACGGTACCCCTGTGAATCGCAAGTGACTTCCTACCCCTTTTCAACGTCAAACCATATGCAGACAGGTTTCGGCTATAGTTTGTAGAATTACGCGATGCCCCGTTTCGTCGTCTCGCGGCCCTTCAGACGTCTCTGCAACCTGCAAATTTGAGCATCACGGGCGCAATGCGCCGAGGCAAACGAAGTTCTATGGCGAATCCCGCACCGCTCCGCAGCACAGACGTCACGATGCCTGAGAGGCCTGTCGTCTTCGGCTCGCTCGACAAGATGGTCGTCAAGCGCGACCCCGTTTCAGCGACCATATCGATCGTCATCAATGTCGCAATCCTGGCTCTGGTGCTGTACATTGCCGGCCGCAGGGTTGGCATTATCGCGCCACCGAAAGTCGAAATGATTACGTTCACCGCGCCTCCTCCCCCCCCGCCGATCAAGCTGCCACCCAAGGCGATCTCGGCCGGTGGCGGCGGTGGACAGGCAGGACCTACCCCCGTATCCAAGGGGAATCCGCCAGTTTTCAAGCCGGAAGCGTTGAATCCGCCCAAAGCGCCTGTCGATAACGCAAAGCTGACCCCGCCGGTAACAGTCGACGTCGACCCCAATATCAAGATGGCCAAGGTCGATGTACCAAATTTCGGCATGCCGAACAGCCCGCTGGTCGGGACCAGCCTTGGGAACGGCAAGGGCAGCGGGATCGGGTCGGGCAATGGCAACGGCCTGGGTGCTGGGAGCGGCGGCAACATGGGCGGCGGTTTACGACGCATTGGCGGCGGCGTTTCGGCCCCGGTGGTGCTGTTCGCTCCGGAACCGGAGTTCTCTGAAGAGGCTCGCAAGGCGAAGGTTGCCGGTAACGTGCTGGTCTATCTGCAGGTCGATGCGCAGGGGCACCCAACGCACGTCCGCGTGCTGCGTGGCATTGGGCTGGGGCTCGATGAGAAGGCGATGGAAGCCGTTCGCCAGTACAAATTCAAGCCGGCGATGGAGAACGGGCACCCGGTGCCGGTCGAAATGAACGTTGAAGTCAACTTCCAGATCTTCTAAGGACAGAATGTCCGGGGTAAGGGAACCTTCCTCTCCCGATCGACGTATCTCTGTTTGTGGTTTGCTATGACAGAATGGACCACTTAGGAGATCCGCCATGTTCTGCCCTCGTTGTGGAAAACAGTCGCCTGAAGAGGCTCATTTCTGCGCTTCCTGTGGGGCGCACGCGCTGCCGGCACCTGGCTCTTATACGCCGCAGCCCCGCATCGTGCGGCCGCGTACACCGCGGATGGTCGCGGGCGTATGCACCGGATTCGCAATCCACTACGGTTGGGACATTGCGCTGATCCGGATACTCTTCGTGGTCGGGACCATCCTTACGAGTGGTCTGGGCTTGTTGATCTACATAACCGCCTGGCTGCTGCTGCCGGATGCGCCCTACGCGCTGCCGCCGGTGCGGAACTACTCGCCCGCGCCCCCTGTTCCGCCGCAATATCCTACACAGACCTACTAGGAACGGGTCGCCAGCAGCTTGGGTTTTGCCCTCTGCTGGCGACTGTGCTTTCCTAGAAGCAAGCCATGCCTGAAAACCCTCGCCCCTACAGCTACCGCAAGCGCACCCTGCACTGTGATTCCGTCTCGATTCCAACCCTTGCCGCGGATTATGGAACGCCGCTTTACGTGTACTCCCAGCAACACATTCTGGGTCGTTTGCAGATGTTTCAGACAGCATTTGCCGCTGTTCCGCACACCATTTGCTTTGCGGTAAAGGCTAATTCCTCCCTCGCGCTGATGCGTATGCTGGCGAGTGCCGGGACGGGATTCGATATCGTCTCTGGTGGAGAACTGGCGCGTGTCGTCAAAGCCGCCAAGCCGGCTGTGAGCCGGACTGTGTTTTCTGGTGTCGGCAAACAAGTTGCCGAGATCGACGCCGCCCTGACCGCCGGAATTCTGGTCTTCAACGTGGAGTCGGCCGCGGAATTGGACTTGCTCGCGGCACGTGCGCAGGTTCTGGGCCGGCCGGCGCGATTCGCGCTGCGGGTGAACCCTGATGTTTTTGCGGAGACGCATCCCTATATTTCAACTGGTTTGAGCGCCCATAAGTTCGGCATCGATATCAATGCGGCGCGTGCGCTTTATCGGAAAGCTGCCAAGATGAAGTCGCTGGTGCCAACTGGCGTGAGCGTTCATATCGGCTCGCAAATCCGGGCGGTGGACCCCTTTGGAGCGGCACTGGAGCGGGTTGCAAACCTCATCCAACAGTTGAAAGATGACGGGATCAACCTTACACATATGGATGCTGGGGGCGGGCTTGGGATTGAGTACGGTGACAAGGACTTCTCGCCCGAGGCGGCGGTTCTGGACTACTCGCGGCAGGTGATTGGTGCCATCGGCCACCTGGGCCTGCATCTGCTGCTGGAGCCGGGACGGTTCCTCGTTGCACAGGCCGGGGCTCTGGTGACTGAGGTGCTGAACACCAAGAAGAATGGCGATAAGACCTTCGTCATCACAGATGCCGGGATGAACGACCTCATCCGCCCAGCGCTCTACCAGGCGCACCATGAGATCGTTCCAGTGAAGGAGCCCACAGCCGAAGCGACTGCCCAACCGGTAGATATCGTTGGCCCGGTATGTGAATCGGGCGACTTCTTTGCGCGCGCCAGGCCGATGCCGCCTGCAAAGGCGGGGGATCTGCTGGCAATTCTGGACGCCGGCGCCTACGGGATGACGCTGACGAGCAACTACAACACCCGTCCGCGACCCGCTGAGGTGCTGGTCAACGGTGCCGAGCACCGGCTGATCCGACGGCGGGAAACCATGAAGGACCTGTTTGGGCCGGAGTTGCTTTAGATTGATCTTCTTGAAGCTACTTGTGCTGCCGGACGGGCCCGCTGCGCGTGGGGCGGTCAATTCGTGACTTTTCGCTTCAGTCGTTTCGCTTCCGGCTATGTTGCTTCGGCCGTTGGCCGGCATGGAACGACGACAGTTGTTAGGGGTCATGCGCAACCTGCTAAAATCCGGGAGTTGAGATTTCCGCATAACGAGGTAGAACAATGTCTGGCCATAGTAAATGGGCAACAATTAAGCACAAAAAGGGCGCAACAGACGCCAAGCGTGGCAAGATCTTCACGCGCCTGATCAAGGAAATCACCATCGCGGCCAAATCGGGCGGCGGAGATCCTGATGGCAATCCTCGACTGCGCACCGCGATCCTGGCCGCGAAGGCCGAAAACATGCCCGCAGACAACATCAAGCGCGCCATTCAGCGTGGTACGGGCGAGCTCGAAGGCCTGTCCTACGACGAGATCGTCTACGAGGGCTACGGGCCCGGCGGCGTTGCCTTGATCGTAGAAGTGTTGACGGACAACAAGAACCGAGCTGTTGCTGAGATCCGCCACGCGTTCAGCAAGAACGGCGGCAATTTGGGCGCGGAAGGTGCGGTCTCCTGGATGTTCCAGAAGAAGGGCGTCATCTCCATAGAAAAAGATGCTGCGAGCGAGGACAAGCTGATGGAGTTGGTGCTTGAATCCGGCGCTGAAGACCTGAACGACGAGGGAGAAAACTGGGAAATCCTGTGTGCGCCAGCCGACTTTGAAGCCGTGACGGACGCGCTGAAGGCTGCCAAGATCAAGACTGAAACCGCCGAGATCACCAAGATCGCGACGACCTATACGAAGCTTGAAGGCGCGCAGGCAAACTCGATGATGCGTTTGTTGGAGACGATTGACGACCTGGACGACACGCAGAACGTGTACTCCAACTTCGACTTTGACGAAGCCGCGATGGCGGGCTAACCCTTGCGCAGACTATTATTTGCAGCGGCGGCGCTGGCTTCGACGGCAGCGTCCGCCCAGAATGTGCTTGAAACGGCCAGCCTCCGGCAGCCACATGAATACGGTATTTTTGCCCAGTACGGCAACGGCGTTACGGACAACCGGAATGGTTTTCATTTTCTGGCGGCCGGGATTAGCGCTGGGCGCGTGCTGACAAACAATCACGACTTTGGGCCTATCCGCGCGAACTTTGAGTACGCGGTAGAGGTCCTGCCATACTGGCAGGCTTTCACGCCGAAATTTCAGCGAGTGAAGATTACGCCGATCGCCGCGAACCCCTCGACCTACGTGGTGAGTGCGCCCTACACGGTTGGCGGGACTTACACCGGGGCCAGCATTACGCCGATCATCCTGCGCATCAATTTCCCCGGAAAAGGCAAGTTTGCACCATGGATTCAAGGTGCGGGCGGCGTGTTGTGGACGAACCACAAGTTTCCCGCTTACGGCAATACTGACCCGCTCAACATCACCGAAAACGGGCCAAATGGCGAGACCAGCGTGTGGAACTTTACGCCGCAGGCCGGCATTGGGCTGCACTACTTCACGCGCAAGGACCGGTCGATCGACGTCAGCGCGAACGGCGAACACATCTCGTCGGCGTCGTTGGGGGATCGTAATCCGGGCGTCAACGCGTCGGTTCACTTTCGGGTTGGGTATAGCTGGTGGAAGTAGAATTGTGACACCTGCATGACTTCTGGGCCATTCCATGACTACTGAGCCGATCCTTGAATGCGTCCCTAACTTTTCGGACGGAACCCATCCTGACGTCGTGCGGCAGATTGTCGCTGCGATGCGGGTTGAAGGCGTCCACCTGCTTGATTTTTCGCTGGACCCGGATCACAATCGCTCCGTCGTGACACTTGCCGGGACCCCGGCTGCAGTGGTTGAAGCGGCGATTGCGGGTGCAGGTAAAGCGGCCGAATTGATTGATTTGACGCGTCAAACCGGGGTTCATCCGCGCATTGGGGCTGCCGACGTGATTCCGTTTGTTCCGGTGTCAGGGCTTTCCCTGGCGGAAGCGGCGATGCTGGCGCGGCAGGCCGGCATGCAGATCTGGCGGCGCTTTGGGGTGCCGGTTTACTTTTACGGGGCGTCTGCGTTGCGGCCTGACCGGGTGCAGCTTGAGGACGTGCGGCGAGGGCAGTTTGAGGGGCTGCGCGAAGCCGCGCTGAAAGATACGATGCGCCGGCCGGATGTGGGCGGGCCTGAGCTGCATGCGACGGCCGGGGCGAGCGCGGTGGGTGCTCGCAGCTTTTTGATCGCTTACAACGTTTTCCTTGGGCCGGGATCGGACATTTCCGATGCGCGGGCGGTGGCGCGGGATATTCGCGCTTCCTCTGGCGGGATGCAGGGGGTCAAGGCGCTGGGGGTGCTGGCAAATGGTCGCGCGCAGGTGACCATGAATGTGACCGATTTCCGCGTGACGCCGATGCCGGATGTTTTTGCCGCGGTGCAGGAACTGGCGGTGAAGTGCGGCACCAGGGCGGCAGAAGGGGAGCTGATTGGGTTGATTCCGGAGGCGGCTTTCTCGGCTGGCGCGGCTTGGATTGAGGGGATTCCGGGGTTTGATCCGGAGTTGAAGGTGCTGGAACGGCGGCTGGGGCATCCGCTGGATTGGCCTGTGGCTTAAGACGTGGGATCGTTCCTGGAGCTGGCGCATGTGAATGTCGTTCGCGGTGGCCGGACGGTGCTGCATGATGTGAGCTTGTCGATCGAGCGTGGAGAGCAGGTGGCGCTGCTCGGGCCGAACGGTTGTGGGAAATCGACATTGCTGAAGACGATTTGCTGCGAGTTGTACCCGCTGGTGGAACCCGCAATGCGGGTGCGGGTGCTTGGGCGGGAACGCTGGGATTTGACCGAATTGCGGCAGAAGTTGGGTGTCGTGCAGAATGACCTGCCGGGAAAGCCGATGCTCGCGATTACCGGGCGTGAGTCGGTGCTGACGGGGTTCTTTTCGAGCTCGCGGCTTTGGCCGAACCTGAGTTTGACGCAGGAGATGGAAGAGCGCGCCGATGAAGTGCTGGAGCTGGTAGATGCGGTTGCGCTCCGCGGGAAAGTATTTGGGGAGATGTCCGCGGGGCAGCAGCGGAGGGTGATGATCGGGCGGGCGCTCGTTGCCTCGGCCGATTGCTTATTGCTGGATGAGCCTTCGAATGCGCTTGATCTATCTGCTCAGCGAGACTTGCGGGAATTGCTGGTGGGGCTGGCGGAGAAGGGGACTACGATGCTGCTGATCACCCATCAACTGGCGGATCTGGTTCCGGCTATGCGACGGGTTGTGATGATGGCTGAGGGAAAGATAGTGGCGGATGGACCGCGGGAAGAGCTGTTGACGGAGGCTCGGCTGGGGGAGCTGTTTGGGGTGGACGTCCGGCTGGAAGAGCGGGATGGCTTTGTGCACGCCTGGTAAGTTTGTGCCACTCCGTCCCATGTCTCAGGGGCGAGACATGGGGCACCCAGTTCCTAGTCGCTACTTGAGGGGTACGACGCCGGTGTGAAGCTTGACCAGCTCTGGCTCGGGGAACTTTACGGGGCCGAGGACGGCAATGCGGGGGAGCGGGCCGCGGACCATGGCGACCTCGTCGCAGGCGTAGAGGCGCGGGCAGGTCTGGCAGTCTTTGTAAATTTTGTCGGGCAGGGTTGTGCGGTCGGCGACGCGGAAGCCGAAGTGGAAGAAGAAATCCGGAATGCGGGTGAAGAGGCAGACGCTGGCGATGCCCTGGTACTCGGATTCTTCAAGCAGCGCCTGCAAAAGTTTACCGCCCGCGCCCTGGCCCTTGGCTTCCGGCTTGACGACGATGGAGCGGACCTCTGCCAGGTGGGGGCCATAGATGTGGAGGGCACCGCAGCCGAGGAAGTGACCCTCGGGCGATTCGGCCACGATGAAGTCGCGGATGTTTTCGCAGATTTCTGCGTAATTGCGGCGGAGCAGCGTGCCGTCGTGCGAGAGAGAGTTGATGAGGTCGTAGAGGGCCATGGCGTCCTGCAGCCTGGCCGGGCGCGTGACGGCCGAACCCACGCGCGGACGCGACGACTTGGTCGACGTCGAGTCGCTGAGCGGGGGGGCGGTCGGGATGGCGGCTGGAAACAGGGTCGTCATGGTGATTGACTATTTAGATGTCAGGCGGGCGCGGGCTGATGCGAGCGCCTCTGCTACGCGGTGGCGGGCGGTGCCGCCGACCACATCATGACAGTCTAACGTGGCTTCGACCGTGATGGCGGCGTAGAAATCGTCGGCGAACTCCGGCGATAACTGCTGCAGTTGGGCGAGCGGGATCTGGTTGAGCTCGGTATTGGTTTCGAGGCCGAGGCGGACGGCGTTGCCGATGATCTCATGCGCCTTGCGGAAGGGTACGCCCTTGTTCGAGAGGTAGGTGGCGGCGGCCATGGCGTTGAGGTAGCCGGTCTCGGCTGCGGCGTTCAGGGCTGTGGGGCGGAACTTGAGCGAGCGCGTGAAAGCGGGAAGGACGGAGAGGATGCCGGCAATGGTGTCGGCGGCGTCGAAGACGGGCTCCTGACCTTCCTGGAGGTCTTTGTTGTAGGCCAGGGGGAGGCCCTTTATGAGCATGGCGAGGGTGGCAGAGGCGCCGAAGAGCCTGGCCGATTTGCCGCGGATGAGCTCGGTCAGGTCGGGGTTTTTCTTTTGCGGCATGGCAGAACTGCCGGTGGAGAAGGCCTCGGGGAGGTCGAGGAAGCCGAACTCGGCGGTGGCGTGGAGGGTGAGCTCTTCTGCGAAGCGGGAGATGTGCAGGCCGAGGGTTGACAGGGCTTGCGTGAAGTCCAGGGCGAAGTCGCGGTCGCTGGTGGCGTCCATGGAGTTAGGGGTGGGGGCGATGAAGGCTAGTTCCTTCGCGGCGATGGTGCGGTCGAGGGCGAGGGTTGCGCCGGCGATTGCACCGGAGCCGAGCGGGCAGAAGTTCATGCGGGCGCGGGCGTCGGTGAGGCGGGAGATGTCGCGCTCGATCATGCTGACGTAGGCGAGGAGCCAGTGGGCGATCAGGACGGGCTCGGCGCGCTGGAGATGGGTGTAGCTGGGCATGACCTGTTCTGGGGAGGCTTCCGCGAGGGTCAGGAGGGCGTCGATCCAGTCGCGGAGGCCTTCGACGGTGGTGTCTATGGAGTCGCGAACGAACAGGCGCATGTTGGTGGCGATCTGCTCGTTGCGGCTGCGGCCGGTGTGGAGCTTCAGGGCAAGGTCGCCGATGGTGTGTTTGAGGCGGAGTTCGACGAAGTGGTGGATGTCTTCGGCGTCGCCGGCTAGCGGGTCGGCGAGGGTGAGGACGGCGTCGAGGCCGTTGAGGGTGGCGGTGAGCTCTTCGGGCGTGAGGATGCCGGCGGCGGCGATGGTCTTGGCGTGGGCCTTCGAGGCGGCAATCTCCTGGGGGAGGAGGCGGTGGTCGAAGGGGTAGGAGCGCTGCCAGGCTTCGAAGGTGGGGTTGAGCGGGTCGCGGAAACGGCCGGACCACATTTTGGTTGGTTGTTGCTCGTGGGACATTGTCACTCTTTCTCGCAGCGTCTTAGCGAACTGGCGTAGATCCCACAGTTGAACCATTTATCTGCGTTACGTCCATGTAGATGGCGGTCATTTCGCCCACTGTGTCCCAACGGTGGAGCTTGCCTTGAACGGTGACTTGGCGATCTTTCCACTTTGCGGCAGGAAGATCGTTCAACCTTTTCGACCCTCCACCTTCAAAGAAAAGGTTCAGACGTCTTGCAGACTGGCATTCATATTGGATATCCGCAGGTCGCTTTGCCTTGCAAGGTAAGTTGAGCGGATAGCTTAGTTCCAAGGCCCAGTAACTAACATGGGCATCGTGCTTACGGTCTTCACCATAACCGGGAGGACCAAAACCATGTACTAGTCGGATTGTCCCTCGGATGTTCGTTTCTACACCTTCGGGCCCTAGGCGCTGCGCTGAGGACGACGACACAACACACAGCGCGCAGGCAACAATGAAAAGCAACTGCGAACTCAGAATAGGCATTGATGCCATGGTTTTCTGAAAGCGGATTGTCAACTTGTGAGCCATGATTAGTCAGCTTCGTCGGACGGTGGAAGTCGGATGCCCTTCGTCGAGGCCCCTCACGATGAAGCTGTGAGGGCCCCCGCTCAGGAGGGGTGCAGCGGTTGCGTTGATCCCTAGAGCTTTCGCCCTAGGCTGGTATGAGTCGGGCTTTCAGCCTTGAAAGCGACGGCAAGTGCGACAGCAAATGCAAAGGCAAGTACAGAAGCAGATCCCTGCGGGATGAAAAACGAAATGGCGAAGGACGCGGCAGTTAGTCCTTGTCAGTGGTGGTGGTGAGCATCGGCATATCGCTGCCTTTGCTTAGGGTGATGAGGCCGGCTTTGGCGTAGGTCAGGAGCTTGGCGCGGGTGTCGGTGATGTCGAGGTTGCGCATGGTGAGCTGGCCGATGCGGTCGCGGGGGCTGAAGGTGGATTCGGTCTTTTCCATCGAGAGGCGCTCGGGGGAGAAGGTAAGGTTGGGCGAGTCGGTTGCGAGGATGGTGTAGTCGTTGCCGCGGCGGAGTTCGATGGTGACCGAGCCGGTGACGGGCTTGGCGACCCAGCGCTGGGCGGCTTCGCGGAGCATGATGGCTTGCGGATCGAACCAGCGGCCCTGGTACAGCAGGCGGCCGAGCTTGCGGCCGGAGTCGCGGTATTGCTCGAGCGTGTCCTCGTTGTGGATGCCGGTGAGCAGGCGCTCGTAGGCGAGGAAGAGCAGGGCGAGGCCGGGTGACTCGTAGATGCCGCGCGACTTGGCTTCGATGATGCGGTTTTCGATCTGGTCGCTCATGCCGAGGCCGTGACGGCCGCCGATGGCATTGGCTTCGAGCATCATCGCGACGGGGTCGGGGAACTCACGGCCGTTGAGCGCGACGGGAAAGCCTTCCTCGAAACGGATGGTGACTTGTTCCTTTTTGATGACGACGTCTTCGTTCCAGAAGGCCGCGCCCATGATGGGGACTACTAGCTTCATCGATGTGCTGAGGAGTTCAAGGTCTTTCGCCTCGTGAGTTGCGCCGAGGATGTTGGAGTCGGTCGAGTAAGCTTTTTCAGCGGACATTTTGTAGCCGAAGCCGGCCTTGGTCATGAAGGCGGACATCTCGGCGCGGCCGCCGAGCTCGTCGATGAACTGCTCGTCGAGCCAGGGCTTGTAGACCTTCAGGTCGGGGTTGACGAGGAGGCCGTAGCGGTAGAAGCGCTCGATGTCATTGCCCTTGAAGGTGGAGCCGTCGCCCCAGATGTTGACGTCGTCTTCCTTCATCGCCGTGACGAGCATGGTGCCGGTGACGGCGCGTCCGATGGGCGTGGTGTTGAAGTAGGTGACGCCGGCGGTGGTGATGTGGAACGCGCCGGACTGCAGCGCCGCGATGCCTTCGCGGACAAGCTGCTGGCGGCAATCGATGAGGCGGGCCTGCGCGGCACCGTATTCGAGCGCCTTGCGCGGGATCTCGTCGTAGTCGGCCTCGTCGGGCTGGCCGAGGTTGGCAGTGTAGGCGTAGGGGATCGCGCCCTTTTGCTTCATCCAGTGCAGGGCGGCGGAGGTGTCGAGGCCGCCGGAGAAGGCGATACCGACTTTTTGGTTCAGGGGGAGCGATTCTAGGATTACGGACATTTGTGGCCTTTACGAGTCAGTGACAGGCTAAGTGTCGCGCCTTCAGCGCTTAGCCCTTTACGCGATGTACCTAGGCCTGCGGCCTAGGCTAAATAAGTGACGGTCCTCTGGCCCTTCGTCGATTTCCTACTCTGGCTTATTTCTGAGGAAGAGAAAAGATTCCAGGCCGCTCACGAAAATGTCGTTCTCTGGCTCGCATTTTAGTGCTTCCCGATAGTAATGTTCTGCTTCGTTGTTTCGCCCCAAGTCCTCGTAGCATTGAGCAAGATTATGAAGGGCAGTCCCATGCTCCCAATCTGGCTGCTCCTTCACAATCCTTGCAAAGAGCACCGCTGCCTCAGCGATGCTTCCAGAGTTCTTCAGCTCAAGTGCTCTACGTTCGATTTCTACTAGATGGTGTGCCATAAGCTCACGCGAGCTTACGGCGGGCGCTGACCAGCCGCTCGCGGGAGTTGCCTACTCGCTTTGCACCGCCGAGCAGGGTGAGAAGGATGGCCTTCTGCGCGTGGAGGCGGTTTTCGGCCTGGTCGAAGACTACGGATTGTGGGCCGTCGAGGACTGCGTCGGTGACTTCGGCGTTGCGGTGGGCGGGGAGGCAGTGCATGAAGACGGCGTGGGGTTCGGCGTAGCTCATGAGCTGTTCGTTGACCTGGTAGGGGCGGAAGATGGGGGCGCGCTTGGCGGCTTCGTTTTCAAAACCCATGGAGGTGCAGACGTCGGTGTAGATGGCGTCGGCGCCGGTGGCGGCTTTGACGGCGTCGTTGGTGAGGGTGAGGGTGCCGCCGGTCTGCTCGCAGAGCTCGAGCGCCTTGACGCTGATATCGAGCTTGGGCGCGAAGCCCTTGGGGGTGGCGATGGTGACGTGCGTGCCGAGCTGCGCGCCGGCGAGCATCAGCGAGTGGCAGACGTTGTTGCCGTCGCCGATGTACGAGAACTTGAGGCCCTCGGCTGAGCCGAAGCGCTCTTCGAGCGTGAGGAAGTCGGCGATGGCCTGGCAGGGGTGCTCGAGGTCCGAGAGGGCGTTGATGACGGGGACCTTGGAGTTCGCGGCCATCTCGGTGATGGTGTCGTGCGAGTAGGTGCGCAGGACGATGACCTGCATCCAGCGCTCGACGTTGTGGGCCATGTCGGGAAGGGATTCGCGCTCGCCGAGCAGGGCCTGGGTCTGGTCGACGAAGATGGCGTTGCCGCCGAGCGTGTTGATGGCGGCCTCAAAGGTGAGGCGCGTGCGCAGCGAGGCCTTCTCGAAGAACATGACCATCTGCTTGGCGTCGAGCGCGTGGCGGAACTCGCCGGGGGCGGCTTTGACGGTGTGGCCGAGCTCCATGATGGCGGCCATCTCGCCGACGGTGAGGTCGGAGATGGAGCAGAGGTCGCGGCCGGTGAGGCGCTTGGTGGCCTCGCCGTAGGCGACGTCGGACTGAATGCCCAAGGACTTGGGCTGGAGGGTGACGGTGTTGCTAGCCATTGGCGTGGGCTCCCTGAAGTTCTAATACGCGGACTGCGGTGTTGGCGGTCAGGACCTGATCTAGCGCGGCGATGGCGGTATCGACCTGGGCTTTAGTAAGGATGTATGGGGGGAGGAAGCGGAGGACGACATCCGACGTGCGGTTGAGGATGATGTGCTGCGCAAGCATGTCGGCAAGGGCCTTCGTGGCGAGCTCGGTTGAGTCGAGTTCGACGCCGATCATGAGGCCCATGCCGCGGACTTCCTTGATGCAGGGCTGGTGCCTGGCAAGGGTGTTGAGCTGCTGCATGAAGTAGTCGCCGACTTCTTCGACGTAGGCGAGGAGGTTAGTGCGCTTCATCTCGTCGATGACCGCGATGGCTACCGCGCAGGCTAGCGGGCCGCCACCGAAGGTCGTGCCGTGCATGCCGGGAGTGATGCAGGTGGAGGCCGCTTCCGTGCAAAGCAGGGCACCGATGGGGAGTCCGCCGGCAAGGGGCTTGGCGATCGTCGTGACGTCCGGCAGGATGCCGAACTGCTGGTAGCCGAACCACTTGCCGGTGCGCCCGAAGCCGCACTGGATTTCGTCCGCGACGAGCAGCGCGCCGGTCTGGGTGCAGAGCTCACGTGCGGCTTTGAAGAACTCGTAAGAGACGGGGTGGATGCCGCCTTCACCCTGGACGACTTCGATGAGGATGGCGCAGACGTCGGTGCTGAAGGCCGCGCGTAGAGCGTCGATATCGTTGAATGGGACGAACTCTACGTCCGGCATGACGGGTGCGAAGGGGGCGCGGTAGGCGAGCTTTTGGGTCGTCGCGACGGAGCCCATGGTGCGGCCGTGGAAGCTGTGCTCGAGCGCCAGGAACTTGGTGCCGAGCTGCCCGCCTTCGTTGCGGACACGCTCTGCATGGGCTCGCGCCAGCTTCAGCGCTGCTTCCCAGGCCTCGGTGCCGGAGTTGCAGAGGAAGACGCGGTCGAGCCCGGAGATCTCGGTCAGGCGCATGGCGAGCTCGGCGGCGTGCTCGTTGTAGAAAAGGTTCGAAGTGTGGATGAGCTTCGGGGCTTGCGCGGCGATGGCCTGGGCGATCGCAGGATGCTGATATCCAAGCGCGGACACACCTATCCCGCTGAGCAGATCAAGGTAATCCTGCCCGTCCGCGTCCGTAAGGTAGCAGCCGTGGCCGCCGGTAAACAGGATCGGATTGCGCGCGTATGTGTTGAGCAGCAGCTTTGATTCTGCGGCCTGGGTTGTGGCTAAATTCATCATGCGGCTATCACCTCGGTTCCATCGGTGTTGCGGCTGGAGATCAGGTCGGGCAGGATGCCGGCGGCGCCTGCGGGTAGGATGCGAACGCGTTTGACGCCGTGGGTGAGCGCGTCCTTGCAGGCGTTGAGCTTGGGCATCATGCCGCCGGAGACGACGCCGGATCGCTCCATCGCGGGTACGTCTTTGAGTGAGAGCCAGCGCATGACCTGGCCGTCCGCGCCCTTGACGCCGGGGACATCGGTTAGGAACACGAGCGCGTCGGCCTTGGTGCAGATGGCGGCGGCTGAGGCCATTTCATCGGCGTTGATGTTGTAGTACTCGCCGTCGAAGCCGAGAGCGATGGAGCTAATGACTGGCACTGCGCCCATCTTCCAGATTGCCTCAAGCCAGCGTGGATCGGTCGCGGCGATCTCGCCGACGAAGCCGAGGTCGTGCTCAGTTTTTTTCTTGCGTGCGCGAAAGACGTGACCGTCGCCGCCGGAAAGGCCCATAGCGGCCTGGCCGTGCTTGCCCAGCGTGGCGACGAGCGACTTGTTGACGCGGCCGGCGAGAACCATGAGCGCGGTGTCGCGGGTCTCGGCATCGGTGATGCGCAGGCCGCCGATGAACTCTGACTTCTTGCCCAACGCAGCAAGCGTGCGGGTCAATTGCACGCCGCCGCCGTGAACGACTGCAACCTGATTACCGTCGTTGACGAGGTCGAAGATAGCCTTGCCGCAGAGCGCGAGCAGGGCCGGTTCTTCAAGCGCCGCGCCGCCGATTTTGATGACATATTTCATAGCAGACCTTCCGATTCTGGGTAGCCGCACATCAGATTCATGTTCTGGATGGCTTGGCCGGCAGCTCCTTTGAGCAGGTTATCGAGGCAGGATACGAGAACGAGATTCCGGCCGTTCAACGCGAAGCCGATGTCGCAATAATTTGTGTGCGCCACGGAGAGAATGTCGGGGAGGCTGCCGGCGGCGCGGATGCGGACCATCGGAGCGTTGGCGTAGAAGTTGCGCAATGTTTCTTCGATGGTGGCGGGGTCCTGTTCCGTTGCGAGCCGAAGATAAATGGTGGATAAAATTCCACGCGGGATTGGAAGCAGGTGCGGAGTGAATTGAATCTGGGCGGCGGTGAGGTGGAGCTGCTCGAGCAGCTCGCCAGTGTGACGGTGGCCAAAGACTGAGTAGGTCGAAAGGTTGTTGGCCCCGTACATGAAGTGCGTTTTGGCGGTAGGCGACTTGCCCGCGCCACTGATGCCGGACTTTGAGTCGCAGATGATGCCGTGGTCTAGATCGACCAGGCCGGCGCTAACCAGGGGTGCGAGCGCGAGAATGATCGACGTCGAATAGCAACCTGGATTGGCAACCAGCCGCGCTCCAGCAATCTCTGTTGCGTGTAGTTCCGGTGCGCCGAAGACCGCTTCTGCCTGGACCTTCGAGGCCAGGGCGGGGTCGGCGTCCGTGAGCTTGTAGATCGCAGCGTTGGCTGGGTCGCTAAGCCGCCATGCTCCGCTCAGGTCGATGACTTTGATTCCGCGTTCGATCCATTCCGGAACCCACTCGCGGGACGTTTCATGCGGGAGCGCGAAGAAGACCAGCTCGATCTGGCGTTCGCGGACGAGGTTCCAGGTGAAGGCCTCGACCGGCGGTAGCCTGGCTCCGCCACCGAGTGCTAGCTGTGGGTGCAACTGCTCCAGCGGCACAGATCCGCCGGCTTCTGCAACGCGGCCAAGGAAGAGCGGGGGAGTGTCCTGCAGGCGTGGATGGGCGAGCAGCAGGCGTGCGAGCTCGCCGCCGGAATAGCCGCCAACACCAGCAACAGCAGTGCGAATCGGGCTGTTGTTTGAACTGCAAAAGTTAGCCAATGAAGGTCTCTATTCTGCCGCGCAGGGCCTTGGCCTGGCGGTCGTCCGGGCAGATGACGAGCACGGTATCGTCGCCCGCAATCGTCCCAACGACCTCTGGCCAATCTTCGTAATCGATGGTCGCCGCGACCGGCTGCGCGCCGCCTGTGGTGGTGATAATGACGATCTGGTTCATCGCCTGGCGCGCCTCAATGCCGAAGCTGCGCAGTACATCGCGTATGCCCGGCGCGGCGTTGTTGCCGTCGGCATCCGCGGTGATCGCATAGCCCGTGGGCCCCTTGGTCAGTTGCAGCTCGTGTACATCACGCGAGAGCGTCGCCTGCGTGACGTTGAATCCACGCGTGGCGAGCTGGCGGCGCAGCTCATCCTGGCTGGCGACCGGGGTTGAGCCGAGGATCTCGCGAATGGTGATTTGCCGCTGCTGCTTCATCGACTCCGGGACCGCAAAAAAGAATTATGCATAAAGATGCATAATCATGTATAAATATGCAAAAGACATTTGTCAAGTTTTGATCCAGCCATCGCACGATGCGAGGAAGGCTTTGCATCCGGAATAAGTTGCCGGGCGCAAAGTATAGTGAGCTATGGAATACAATTCCGCAATGATCCCGCAGGCAGCCGCCGGCGAGACGCCTAGTCCTCCCGCCAAGCGTTCGCTCATCGACGCGCGTTTCGACCAGGATTCGTGTGGTGTCGGCTTTGTCGCTACGACGACGGGCGTTTCCTCCCATGAAATCGTGCAGCATGCCTTGACGGCGCTGGGCCGTTTGGCACATCGCGGGGCGACCGCGTCCGATGGTAAAAGCAGCGACGGCGTCGGTCTGATGACCGCAATCCCACGGGATCTGCTGCTGCGCTCGGCCGGTCTGGAGCTTGCCGAAGGCCGCGACCTCGCGGTCGGCATGGTGTTCCTTCCAGAGGGCGAGACGAGGATGCAGGCGGCGCTGGAACGGTGTCTGGCTTCGCACGATCTGGAACTGCTAGGCTGGCGCGAGGTGCCCGTGAACACGGCGGCCCTGGGTGAAATTGCGCTGGGTGCGATGCCACGAATCCTGCAGGCTTTCGTCGCGGACATGCTGGTGGAAGATCCTGATCCGACGCGCTCCATGGAGCGTCGTTTGTACCTTTCGCGCAAGCAATTTGAGCGCCTCCATGAAGCTGGTGCGGTGACCGGCTACCTGTGTTCTTTGTCGTCGCAGACGCTTGTCTATAAAGCGATGTGTTCCGGCACGTTGCTGGCCGACTTCTATCCCGATCTGCAGTCGCCAGAATTTACTTCACCCTTTGCCATCTTTCACCAGCGTTATGCGACCAACACAGCGCCCTCGTGGAACCGCGCCCAGCCTGCCCGTACGCTGGCGCATAACGGCGAGATCAATACTGTATGGGGGAATCGTGCGCGCATGGCCGCTCGCGATGCGACGCTGCCGATTGAGTGTAAGCCCGTGTTGACCAAGGGTGGGACGGACTCGACCAGCCTGGATGAGGCGATGGAGTTGATCTCAAAGAACGGCCGTTCGCTGGCTGAGGCTGTGCGCATGCTGCTGCCGCCGGCGCAAAGTGCGTTCCGCGATTCGACCTTTCTGCGCTACCACCGTGACTGTGCCGAGCCGTGGGATGGTCCCGCCGCAATCGCCTTTTCAGATGGCCGTGTCGTGGGTGCCGCGCTCGACCGCAATGGGCTACGCCCGTGCCGTTTTGCGATGACAGAGGATGGTCTGGTCGTCGCTGGATCAGAGGCTGGGCTGGTTGATCTTGACCCCGCGACGGTCACCCATAGCGGACGCCTTGGACCCGGGCAGATGCTTGTGGTGGACCTTTACGGCGGCAGGGTTTACGAGGATGAAGAGTTGCTGTCGATCTTTGATTCCGGTGCGCCATACGCGGAGTTCCTGGAGACCGCTGCCTTCACCCCGTCCGACACCGACGCTGTGATGGCGCCGGCTGATCTGAACGCCATGCAGCGCGGCTTTGGCTATACGCGCGAAGACGTGAAGATGGTCCTGCAGCCCATGGGGATGGACGGTAAGGACGCTGTCTGGTCTATGGGCGACGACACCCCGCTGGCGTTTCTCGCACGCGCGCCGCGGCCGGTTTACGCCTTTTTCCGCCAGCGTTTTGCGCAGGTGACCAACCCTGCCATCGACCCTCTGCGCGAGGCCGTCGTCGTCTCGCTGCACACGCGTCTTGGCCCGTGGGCGCACCTGCTGGACAAGGGCGCGCCGCTGCCGGGCGTCTCGATTGACTCGCCGTACCTTTCGCTTGCCCAGATGGCCGCGCTGCGCAATGGCGAGTACCCCCACGCAAGCGAGCTAGCCATGGCGGAGTTGCCGGCGGTTTATGCTCCTTCGATGACGCTCGAGCAAGGTCTGGACGCCATCTGCGAGCTTGCCATTGAACTCGTCCGCGAAGGCGGCCGAATCCTGGTGATTTCTGACCGCTCCGCGAGCGCGACCGCCCTGCCAATCCCCATGGCAATGGCCACGGGCGCCGTTCATCAGGCGCTGGTAATAGCTGGTTTGCGTACGCTGACGGGGCTCGCAGTGGAAGCCGGGGACTGCCGCGATATACACCACGCCGCTATCCTGATTGGCTACGGCGCGGGTGCGGTTTGCCCGTGGCTGGCGCTTGAAACGGCACGTGCAGCGGGTGGAGCTGAGCCTGTCAAGGCCGAGCACAAGATGCTGAAGGCCTTCGACGCAGGGCTCGCGAAAGTGATGTCGAAGATGGGCATCTCAGTCGTGGATAGCTACCGTGGCGCACACCTGTTCGACATTCTGGGGCTGCACTCAAGCGTGGTCGATCGCTGCTTTGTGGGCACGCCCGCGCCGCTTTCGGGCATCGGCTTCCCGGAGCTGGATCGCCAACTACGGCTCGGGTGGCTGGGCGAAACAGCGGTGAACGCGGACCTGCCCGACTACGGCTGGGTGCGCTTCCGCAAGGCTGAGCTGGCAGAGCCGCACGCATGGCAACCGGGCAATGTAAAGAGTCTGCAGACGACTGTCGGCAGCACGCGCGCGGGGATTGTGCCGGCTGATCCGGCGGCTGCCTTCGCGGTCTTTACGCAGGACCTTATCTCTCGCGAGCCCGCCGTGCTACGCGATCTGCTGGCGATCAGGCCAAATGGCCCCGCGCTTGACGAAGCCCTGGTCGAGCCCGCGGACCGCTTGTACAAGCGCTTCATTTCTTCGGCGATGTCGCTCGGCAGCCTGAGCCCGGAAGCCCACACCTGCATTACGATTGCGATGAACATGCTGGGCGGCCGGTCCAATACGGGCGAGGGCGGGGAAGACCCAGAGGTCTACAAACTGCAGGTAGATGAGCCTGTCCCGGCACCTGCCGGTGGCGGCGGGGGGACTGCCGTGGCGGAGCTGGTCGTCGCCGCGCCGGCTGCAACTTCGCTGCGCAACAACCGCATCAAGCAGGTGGCCTCCGGTCGGTTTGGCGTTACGGCCGAGTACCTGGCCCACGCGGATGAGATCGAAATCAAAGTAGCCCAGGGGGCCAAGCCTGGCGAGGGTGGACAGCTTCCAGGGCACAAGGTTTCCGGGCTCATCGCGCGTCTGCGTCATGCTCAGCCGGGGGTGTCGTTGATCTCGCCGCCACCGCATCATGACATCTATTCGATCGAAGATCTCGCGCAGTTGATCTACGATTTGAAGCGCGTCAATCCGCGTGCTGCCGTCGGGGTCAAGCTGGTTTCGAGCTGTGGCGTCGGTACGGTTGCTGCCGGTGTAGCAAAGGCTTATGCCGACTTCATCGTGATCGCCGGCAACACAGGCGGCACGGGCGCGGCGGCGCTTTCATCCATCAAATACGCGGGCAATCCGTGGGAGCTCGGCCTGGCGGAAGCTCAGCAGGTCCTGATGCATAACGGCATGCGTGGCCGCGTGAAGCTACGTACGGATGGCGGCCTGGCAACTGCGCAGGACGTGCTCATCGCTGCACTGCTCGGCGCAGATGAGTACGCGTTCGGCACCAGCGTGCTGGTCTCCATGGGTTGCGATATGGCGCGCCAATGCCACCTGAACACATGCCCTGTGGGCATCGCAACGCAGCGGCCAGAGTTGCGAGCCAAGTTCCGCGGCAAGCCGGAGCATGTTGTCCGCTTCTTCACGGAGTTGGGCGCGGACCTGCGTCGCCTGCTGGCCCGGTATGGTTTCAGCACCCTTGAAGATGCAGTCGGCCGCACCGATCTGCTGGAGCAGGTGCGCTTCGACGGCAACCTCGATCTTGAGCCGATGCTGGCTCGCGGTGAATCCGGCGCGCGCAGCTATGAAGGCTTCCGCAACACGCAGCCCGAGCCGGACGCCCCGCTTGACGACAACTGGACTACCCCGGCGCTGGAGGCGGTCGCTGCCGGGAAGCCGTACCGTGTGTCGGCGGAAATTGCCAATCGCCACCGTGCAACGGGCGCCCGGCTGGCTGGAGAAATCGCACTCCTGCGGGCGCAAAATGACACCCCGGCTAACGTCGAATTTGATCTTTCGGGTACGGCCGGGCAGAGCTTCGGCGCGTTTGCGGTCGCCGGCATGAAGCTGGTGCTCGAAGGCCAGGCGAACGACTTCGTCGGCAAGGGTTTGTCCGGGGGCACGCTGGTTCTGCGCGCACGCGGACGTGCTGCGCTCGATAGCGGGCAGCACGTCATCCTGGGCAACGTTGCACTCTACGGCGCTACGGCAGGCGCGTTGTTTGCTGCGGGTCGCACGGGCGAGCGCTTCGCCGTACGCAACTCCGGCGCGACCGCGGTCGTAGAAGGTGTAGGCGATCATGGCTGCGAATACATGACTGGCGGCACGGTCGTCGTGCTGGGACGCGCGGGAATCAACTTCGCAGCCGGCATGACCGGAGGCCTGGCCTGGGTGCTCGATGACGACGGCAGCTTCGTCGCGCAGGGGCGCTTCCACGCTGACTTCGTGACACCGGAGCTCTACGCCCAGACCGACGAAGCCGCGCAGGCAGCACTCCACGCGCTTGTAACCGAACAGTCGGTGCAGGCCAACAGCTCGCTGGCGCGGGCGATGTTGGCCGATTGGCCGGCTCGTTCCGTTGCGTTCGTTCGCTTGAGTCCGAAGCCGCAGGTCTAGGCTCGGTCGATATATGCTCGACGTGGTCTTGCTACGGGCATTGGATGTGCGCTTGCGTGCATCCAATGCTCCAGCAAGCAAGGAGTTCACCGCACGATGAGCGATTTCGATCTAAAAACAGTCAACGGCGTTTTCGCCAAGGTTTCTTCCCGTGGTAGCAAGCAGGCCATGCTCTGGCAGGACGCTGACGGCGCCTGGAAGCCCATCACGTCCGCCGAAGTTTACGGCCGCGTGCGCGCGCTCGCAGAGGTCCTGAAGGGTTGGGGCGTGGAAAAGGGCGACCGCGTCGTGCTGCTCAGCGAGAACCGTTGGGAGTGGGCCGTGACTGACTTTGCGACACTCGCGATTGGCGCTGTGGACGTTCCGCTCTACGCGACCAACACGCCCGAGCACGTTGGCTACATGCTTCGCGATTCGGGCGCCAAAGTGGCCATACTTTCGACGAAAGAGCAGTATGACAAGCTTGCTGGCGCAGGTGACCTGCCTGACCTTCAGCACGTGGTCGTGATGGATCAGGGCAACTTCGGCAATGCGGAAAGCTTCGCTGCCTTGATGCAGAAAGCACCGCAATTGCAAACGCCGGACGCGACCTTCGACGCCGAAGCCGCTGCAGTCGCCGGCGATGATTTGGCCACGATCATCTATACCTCCGGCACCACCGGCGAGCCCAAAGGTGTGGAACTGACCCATTACAACCTGGCCTGCAATGTAAACGTCTCGACCAGCGAATACGGCTTCAAGGACACAGATTCCTTCATTTCCTTCCTGCCGCTCTCGCACGTGACCGCTCGGCATGCCGACTATGCGTTGATGTGCTACGGCGCTCGCATCGCCTACGTGCCCAAATTCAATGACATCGCGAAGGCGCTGAAAGCTGTAAAGCCGACCGTCTTCATCGGTGTGCCACGTGTCTACGAGAAGACGCGTCAGGCGATTGAAGGCAAAACCGCGCACTCGTTCCTGGCCCGCGAGGTGCTCAAGTGGTCCATGTCGATCGGCAAGGCTCATCGCGAGGATACGCTGGCAGGGAAGCCCGGCGAGGGTGTCGTCTACAGCATCGCGCACAAGCTGGTCTTCAACAAAATCCGCGAGGCGTTCGGCGGCTGTGTGCACACCTTCATCGCGGGCGGGGCACCGCTTGGCATGGAGTCGTCAGCCTGGTTCGCCGACGCGGGAATCCGCGTTTTTGAAGGCTACGGGCTTACGGAAACTTCACCCGTGATCGCGAGCAACACGCCGGTAGCGTACAAGATTGGCACCGTTGGTAAGCCGGTCAAGAATATAGAAGTTCGTTTCGCTGCTGATGGAGAGCTCGAAGTGAAGGGTCCTTCCGTCTTCAAGCGTTACTGGAAAAAGGATGATGCGACCAAGGAAGCGATGACTGAGGACGGTTGGTTCAAAACCGGCGATATCGGCAACCTGGATGGCGGTTTCCTCTCCATTACAGACCGTAAGAAGGAACTGCTGAAAACAAGTGGCGGCAAGCTGATCGCGCCGCAACCGATTGAAAATAAGCTCAAGGCAAACACGCTGGTCGGTCAGGCGGCGCTTGTCGGTGACGGGCATAAATATGCGTGCGTACTTATCTCTCCCAACTTCGAAGCGTTGAAGAAGTGGGCGAGCGGGCGAGGTCTTTCCGCTTCAAACAACGCAGGTCTTGTCGCCGATAAGAAGGTTCAGGACGAGTACACCCGCATCATGAACGAAGTCAACAAGGAACTGGCACCGTACGAAACGATGAAGAAGGTGTCTATCGTTCCGGATGAGTGGTCGGTCGAAACTGGCGAAATGACGCCCAGCATGAAGATGAAGCGTCGTGTTCTGTCGGAAAAGTATGACAAGCAGATCAAGGAACTCTTCGCGGACGAGGCCACCTCGAAGAAGGACTAAGTCTGCGAATCCTCGTGGTCGGGGCGCATCCAATGAGAATGATTGCACTGGAACGCGCAAGGAAACGGGGCCGGAAGTTTGAGGCCCCGGTCCCGACTAGGCTCGGCGGATTGCAGCTGATGCTTAAGATCCTCCCGCTTTACTTGAAGAACCAGGAAGAACGTGTTCCGAGCGTGCCGTTAGGTCCGTTCCACACCGATCCGCAAGTGTATTCCGAGGCTCCCGAAACAGGTTTGCGTGTCACCTGGTTTGGGCATTCGTCACTACTGCTTGAGATTGATGGCGTAACCGTACTCGTTGATCCGGTCTGGGACGAGCGGGCCTCGCCAGTCTCTTTTGCCGGTCCCAAGCGTTTTTTCGCGCCGACCATAGCTTTAGAGCAGCTTCCGCATATAGACGCGTTGCTGCTATCGCACGACCATTACGATCATCTTGGCAGCGAAACGGTACGCAAGATAGCGACTCTCCGACCGGATTTGCGCTGGATCGTGCCGCTCGGAGTGCGCGCTGTGCTCGCCGGCTTCGGGGTCAACCCGGCAAAGGTTGACGAACTCGACTGGACGGAGGAGGCTACTGTCCAAGGACTTGAGGGAGCCGTCCTGAAGGTCACCTCAATACCTGCCCGGCATTTCTCTGGTCGGTCCGCCTGGAACCGGAATGAGACTTTGTGGACTTCCTTTGTTCTGCGGGGCAGCCGGCACAACGTGTACCACGGGACGGACACGGGGGCGTGGCCGGGGTTCGCTGCGATCGCCGCGGAGTATGGCCCGTTCGACCTGACACTGCTGGAGATTGGCGCCTACAACGAGCTCTGGAGCAACATACACCTGGGTCCAGATGGCGCCGTCGACGCTTTCCGCGAGCTTGGCGGCGGCACACTCATGCCAATCCACTGGGGTTTGTTCGACCTGGCGCTGCATGCCTGGCGGCAGCCCATTGAGAGGGTCACGGAGCTCGCTGATGAGGGCCACATCAAGCTGTTTTCGCCGACTCCGGGTGAACCTACCGGCTTCCTGCAGGGTAAGGAAGTTCGTTCCACCTGGTGGCACCCGGCGCAGTGACCACTTTGGCGAATCCACAAAAGAGCTATTGCCCTTCTGTGGAAAAGAGGGTACAAAAGAGCCTCAGGGTTGTTATCGAAACTGAATGAGGGTGCGATGGCGAGTGCAGTTCAGGCGATGCTGCGGGAAGTGATGGACATCCGGCAGGCGTCCGAGTATCTCGGCATCAGCAGCGACACGCTTTACCGCTATGCCAGCGAGGGCTTTATTCCAGCCTTCAAGCTTGGCAATCGGGGGCGCTTCAAGCGCAGCCTGCTGGACGCCTGGATGGTCGAGAAAAGTGGCGTGCGCGAAGAAGGTATCGCGATCATGCCGAGGCAGAAGAAGCCAGTCGGCCGCGTCGGCTAAGCCGGGACAGGCAGCGGGCGAAGGGTCAGAACGGTGATTTCCGGGGTGCAGTTGAGCCGGAACGGTACACCCACCGTGCCGATCCCGCGGTTCACATAAAGTTCAATATTCTGGCAGCGGTAGTGGCCTTCCGTATAAATTCGGCCCAACGGCGGAAGCATCAGCGGCCTCATCCCGGGCAGGCGGACCTGGCCTCCGTGGGTGTGGCCGGACAAAACCAGATTGACGTAGCGGCCGCGTGCGTGGGTGATGACAGAGTCGAAATAGTCGGGCTCATGCGCCATAAGGATCAGCGGCGCGTCGGCACGGTTGGGGATAGCTTCCACTAAATTTGGGTACCCGCCGGAAACGGAATTGACTCCTGCGAGCCAGAAATACTCCCCATTCCGCTCAATTCGGACGCTTTTATTGCCCAGGATCGGCAGCCCATTATCTTCAAGGTGGTCCGTAATGAGCGTCGTGCCGACCGCGATATCGTGGTTTCCCAGCACTCCGTAGCGCAACGGGCAGCTCAACGTGCCGAGCAGTTGGGCGCACCGGGCGGCGGCCGCGTAGGCAATCTGATGTCCCAGGGGGCCGCGCGATATGTAATCGCCCGTGACGAGAACCATGTCCGCGGAAAGTGAATTGACGTGCCCGATTACGTGGCGCAGGAAAAAATCTTCTGTGTACTCTTCAAGGTGCAGGTCGGAAATTTGCACGATGCGGAAGCCGTCAAAACTGGACGGCAGGCGGTCCAGGTAGAAGGTCCGCTGGGTTACTTCGAGCTCGTGCCGGCTGATTTCATTGGCGTACAGCATGATGCCGGCTGAAGCGAGCAGCCCCGCGTTGAAGGCTCGACGCGTGAGCGTCTTGCCGCTACGCTGCGGTGCAGTGGTAGGTGCAACAGCCATGGTCCATGATAACGGGTCGCCCACCCGGTAAGATGGGAAGCGATGAATACAGGACTGATGACCGGCCGCAAACGGCGCGTGGCGGCTGCAGCAAAGCGACTCGGCGCGCAGGCTTTGCTGATCACTTACTTGCCCGATGTGCGCTATTTGACAGCATTTACCGGCTCCAATGCGGCTTTGCTGCTGCACGGCTCGCGTGCGACTTTGTTCACTGACGGGCGCTACATGACGCAGGCCCAGGCTGAAGTGGATGGTGCGGCGGTTGTGATTGCGGAGCATTCCGTGGTCAGGGCGGCGATCGATTTTGCCGTCGCGCAAGGCGTGGCGAACTGCACCTATGACGCGGCGACGACGACCGTTCAGGGGCTCGAAGCGATGCGGGCCGCGGTGCCGGCGAAGCTGCGCAAGGCCTTCTTTGTGGCTGCGCCGGGCTTGATCGCCGGGTTGCGCGAGATCAAGGATGAGGTTGAGCAGGATCGCATGCGCGCGGCCGCCGCGCTGGGCTGCCGTTTGTTCGACCAGGTGCTTGAGCACATTGTTCCGGGCGCGACCGAGATGGAGGTCGCCATGGCGCTCGAATATATGGCCCGGCTGGAGGGTGCGGAGAGTATGTCGTTTGAAACCATCGTCGCCGGCGGGCCGCGGTCGGCGCTGCCGCATGGCCGCGCGACGATCGCCAAGCTGCCTCGCCGGGGTTTTGTAACGCTTGATTTTGGCGTCCGGCTGGAAGGTTATTGCTCCGATATGACGCGCACAGTACACATGGGGCCGGCCCGCAAAGGTGAGCGCGAGGTTTACGACGCGGTGTTTGAAGCGCAGGAAGCAGGCGTGGCGGCGGTGCGTGCAGGCGCTCTGCCGTCCACGATTGACCACGCCTGCCGCAGCGTTCTGGAGCGCGCCGGGCTGGCGGAATACTTTACACATTCCACCGGACACGGGGTCGGCGTGGAAATTCACGAGGGCCCGCGGCTGGGCAAGAAGCGGGAGGAGCTTGAAGAATCACCACTCAAGGCCGGAATGATCGTTACAATTGAACCCGGTGTGTACCTGCCTGAAAAGTTTGGCGTAAGAATTGAAGACACGGTCCTGGTGACCGCCGGCGGGTGCGAAATCCTGACCCCGACGACTAAAGCCTGGATCGAGCTGTAAGGAGAGTGCGGATGGAAGGCAACGAGATGAAGGACCTGCGCGAGCTGGTCGAGTTTTTGAAGGCGAACGACATCGCCGAGTTCGGCCTGGAAAAAGAAGGCCTGAAGGTCAAGCTGAAGTTCCAGGGCGCGGGCGATAGCGCGGAGCCGGCGCAATCGATTGACATGGCGCAGCTTGCGCGGCTGATGGCCCCCCAGGCCACCGCTCCTGCTGCTGCCCCGGCATTGGCTGCTGCTCCGGCTGCCGCCGCACCCGCTGCTGCGACCGCACCTGCCGCTGCTGCCCCGGTAGAAAAGCTGCACACGCTGAAGTCGCCCATCGTTGGTACGTTCTACGATTCGCCCGCCCCCGGGTCGCCCGCGTTCGTTAAGATCGGCGACCAGGTGGAAGTCGGCCAGATCGTCTGCATCGTCGAGGCGATGAAGCTGATGAACGAGATCGAGTCCGACATGGCCGGCGAAATCGTTGAGCGCAGCGTGAAAGTCGGCGCACCAGTTGAGTACGGCCAGAGTCTGTTCTGCATCCGTCCCCGCTAGCAAAAGCAATTACCTGCCACGGATAAAAGGGACAAAGAACGGATAGGGTGCTCTACACCCAGTACTTATCGTTCTAATTCGTGGTAGTTCTTCCGTTTGAGGACTCGTATGTTTCGTAAGGTATTGATCGCAAATCGAGGTGAGATTGCCCTCCGCGTCATCAACGCGTGCAAGGAAATGGGCATTCGCACGGTCGCCGTTTACTCTGAGGCCGACCGAAACTCGCTGCACGTGCGCTTTGCGGATGAGGCGATCTGCATCGGCCCGCCGCGCTCGGCAGAGAGCTATCTGAACATTCCGGCGGTCATTTCCGCGGCTGAAATTGCTGACGTCGACGCGATCCACCCGGGCTACGGTCTGTTGAGCGAGAACGCGCACTTTGCCGAGGTCTGCAAGGCGTCAAACATCAAATTCATTGGACCCCCGCCGGAAGTGATCACCATGATGGGTGAAAAATCCACGGCGCGCCAGACCATGAAGGCCGCGAAGGTGCCGATTCTGCCGGGCTCAGATGGCGTGATCGCCAGCGTGGATGACGCGTTGAACTGGGCTAAAAACGTTGGTTACCCGGTGATTTTGAAGGCGGTTGCCGGCGGTGGTGGACGCGGTATGCGCATCGTTCGGTCCAAAGATGAGCTGCCCAATATGTATAACCAGGCCTCGACCGAAGCGCTGAACGCGTTTGGTAATGGCGATATGTACATGGAAAAGTTCATCGAGCGGCCGCGCCATATTGAGTTCCAGGTTCTGGCGGACGAGCATGGCAACGTCATGTCGCTTGGCGAGCGGGAGTGCAGCATTCAGCGGCGGCACCAGAAGCTGATTGAAGAGGCTCCGTCGCTGCAGATCACGCAGAAGCAGCGTATTCATCTCGGCAAGGTGATCGAGCGCTCGCTGAAGGATATTGGCTATTGGAATGCCGGGACGATCGAGTTCCTGATGGATGAAGACGGCGAAATCTACTTTATCGAGATGAATACGCGCATCCAGGTGGAGCACTGCGTGACTGAGATGGTCACGGGCGTCGACCTGGTCAAGGCGCAGTTGCGGATCGCGATGGGCGAGAAGCTGAAGGACATCGTCCCGAAGGTGCCCGAAATCCGTGGCCACGCGATTGAGTGCCGCATCAATGCCGAGCACCCAGAGAAATTTACACCGTCCGCCGGCAAGATCACGGCGTTCAATCTTCCGGGCGGAAACGGCGTCCGCGTAGACACCGCGCAGTATGCGGAAGGCGTGGTGCCGCCGTATTATGACTCGCTCATTGCCAAGCTGATTGTGCACGCGCCCGACCGGGAGCAGGCCATGAACAAGATGCAGAGGGCGCTGTCTCAGTTTGTTGTCGAGGGAATTCACACTACAATTCCGCTTCACCAGCGCATTTTCGCCGATCCAGAGTTTCGTTCGGGCCAGTTCGATACGAAGTTTATGGAGCGTTTCTTCGAGCGCTAAGAATGACCTTCAATGCTTGCTGGTGCCGGCCAGCGAGCACATTCACGCAGCATGAAGTAATGGAAGAGTCCAAACGTCAGCCCCAAGACAAAACTGAACAAAAGCGTGTCTCTTAGTTCCGCCAGGAAGAATGACCTGCCGCCGGCTTTCCAAATGAGACGCCACGTTCCAAAAAAGTAATTAGCGACAAGCGAACATATAAAGCAACAACTGCAGCTGATCAAGACTGCGTAGATCACATAACGAGCATCACCGTATCGCTTCACTCTTTGCCATTGTCGCTGGATGTTCGCATACTTCTTCGGCGTCAGGTGATTAGACGCCCAGCATTCATTGCGTTTTTGCCACCAATTCAATGCGCGCACGACAATTCCCCCAGGGCACCATTGCGATGATTCTGCCACGGCTTTACGTGATTGTCGACATAGAAACGCTGGCGACGCGAGGAGTGCATCTACGTTCCTTTGCGGAGACGCTCGCCGAAGTGGGGGTAGGGCTGGTGCAACTACGTGACAAAAACAGCCTGCCATCCGCGATTCTTGAGCACGCGAGAACTCTACGAGAGTGCTTGCCGGACGCGCGGCTGATCATGAACGACTACGCCACTTTAGCAAAACAGGCTGGCTTTGACGGCGTTCACGTAGGCCAGGACGATGCCGATGCCAGTGAGACGAGCCAGATTCTTGGCAGCGGGGCGATGGTCGGTCAATCGACACACAATGCGGACCAGATTCGGGCGGCCCATGAGTCGTATGCCTCTTATACTGCCATCGGTCCGGTTTTCTCCACCTCCACGAAGCTGGACGCGGACCCTGTCGTCGGGCTGGAAGGTGTTCGCTTGGCCCGTAGCCTTACTACCAAACCGCTCGTCGCGATCGGCGGCATCACCCGCCAGAATTGCCGTTCTGTGATTGACGCTGGTGCCGACTCGGTAGCCGTTATATCTGCGCTTTTCGCCCCAAACGAGACGGTTGAAGAAGTAGCGCGGGACTTTTTGCGCATTCTGCGGTAGTTTGAACGGAACGTGAATAATCCAGAAACATCTGCAGCTGCACCGAAGTTCGTGCAGGGCATGGGCCTTTTCTCTGCCACCGCGATCGTCATTGGTTCGATGATTGGGTCCGGCATTTTCATCGTTTCGGCTGATATGAGCCGCACGCTGGGCTCCCCCGCGCTGCTGATCGCGGCCTGGCTGGTGACCGCGGTGATGACGATCATCGGCGCGCTGAGCTACGGCGAGCTTGCCGCGATGATGCCGAAAGCTGGTGGACAGTACGTTTATTTGCGTGAATCACTGGGGCCGCTGTGGGGATTTTTGTATGGCTGGACGCTGTTTCTGGTCATCCAGACGGGAACGATTGCTGCTGTAGGGGTGGCTTTCGGCAAGTTCTTGGGTGTGTTTTTTCCGTCAGTTGCCAAGGATCATTGGCTGATTCACCAGGGCTCTGGCAACATTGGCCTGAACACCGCGAATCTTGCCGCGATCGTCATCATCACTCTGCTGACGATTCTGAACACTTTTGGTGTGAAGCTGGGCGCTGCAGTGCAGAACATCTTTACCTCTGCTAAAGTTCTGGCGCTGTTAGCGGTCGTCGGGGTGGGGCTATTTGCGCATAAGGCTTTGGCGGTTGCCGCGAACTTCGGCCAGGGTTGGCATAATTTCTTTGCGGGTGGCTCGCTGTTTTCCGATCACGCCATCACCGTGGGTTCATTCTGGTACGGCACGCATGATTACCCGGCAATCGTCTCCGCGCTGACAGCCGTGGCGGTCGTGCAGGTGGGCTCGCTTTTTTCTTCGGATGCCTGGAACAACGTCACCTTCACGGCGGGCGAGATCCAGAATCCGAAGCGGAATCTGCCTCTTTCCCTTGCGATCGGTACGGGCGTGGTGCTGCTGCTTTATATCGCCTGCAATTTCGTTTACCTAGCTGTCCTGACGCTGCCGCAGATTGTGAACGCCCCGCAGGAGCGAGTTGCGACGGCGGTGATGGAGGTTGCGTTTGGCAGCATCGGTGCCAAGCTGATGGCCGGTGCGATCCTGATTTCGACCTTCGGCTGTGTGAACGGCATGCTGCTGGCCGGCGCGCGCGTCTACTACGCGATGAGCCGGGACGGGCTTTTCTTCAAGGCGGTCGGCAAGCTGAACCCGAAGACCGGCGTGCCGACGAACTCGTTGTGGGTGCAGTGGGCCTGGACATGCCTGCTTTGCCTGAGCGGTTCTTACGGCGATCTGCTGGACTATGTGATTTTTGCGGTGCTGATTTTCTACATCCTGACGATTTACGGGCTGTTCGTTTTGCGTCGCTCACAGCCGTATACGCCGCGCCCTTACAAGGCGTTTGGCTACCCCGTTCTGCCGGCGCTCTATATTGCGATGGCCGCGTGGATTTCTGTTGTACTCTTGCGTTACAAACCTCAATACACGTGGCCGGGGTTGATCCTCGTGCTGCTTGGCGTCCCGGTTTACCTGGTGTGGAAAAAACAGGGAACCGCGGCTGTTGAAACGGTGTAGTTACATAGCTTTACGGAGAACTGACCCGATATGTCAATGTTGTTTGCGCGTAAGTCGATGGACGTACTACTCGCCGAGGCCCATGCCGAAGGCGAAGGCACGCTGGAACGCACGCTTGGCCCCTTTCAACTCACCGCCCTGGGCGTTGGCGCGGTCATCGGTGCCGGAATCTTTGTTCTTTCAGGTCTAGGCGCGCATTACGCCGGCCCTGGGTTGATGCTGTCGTTCGTTCTTTCAGGTCTCGGCTGCGCCTTTGCTGGGCTTTGCTACGCAGAATTTGCCGCCATGATCCCGCTTGCCGGCTCTGCTTACACCTACGCTTATGCAACACTCGGCGAGCTTATCGCCTGGATCATCGGCTGGGACCTCACGCTGGAGTACGCCATGGGCGCCAGCACCGTCAGCTCGGGTTGGTCCAATCACTTTGTCGAATTGCTCAACATCGTCCACATCAAGTTCCCCCTCTGGCTCGCTTACGACCATTGGACCGGACTCGCGCAGGCGGTCAAGCAGGTATCGCGCGATCAGATGCCAATTTCTTTTCCGCAGCTTACGGTCGGGTCCCCTGAGTACGTCGACGCGCTTACCAATCTGAAGCCCACGCCGGAAATGATGGTGCACGCGCACCAGTTGCTCAATGCACCGGTGATCTTCGGCCATGAAATCGGCATCAACTTCCCGGCTTTTCTGATCGCGCTTGTCGTTACGACCATTCTCGCGATCGGCATAAAAGAGTCTGCGAAATTCAACTCTACGATTGTTGTCATCAAGGTGGCCGTCGTGCTCTTCGTACTCGCCCTAGGCGCAAAGTACGTCAATCACGGCAACTGGGGTCACGACTGGCACACCTTTGCTCCCTACGGTTTCAGTGGAATCGGGGCCGGGGCGGCATACATCTTCTTCGCCTATATCGGATTCGACGCCGTTTCCACCACGGCACAGGAAGCCAAGAACCCGCAGCGGGATTTGCCCATTGGGATCATCGCTTCACTCACCATCTGCACCCTGTTGTATATCGGGATCGCAGCTGTGCTGACCGGTATGGTGCCATGGCAGTCGATCAATATTGAAGCTCCCATCGCCCGCGCGTTTGCCGATCGCAATCTTGGCTGGGCCTCTGACATCATCACTCTCGGCGCACTCGCCGGATTAACCTCTGTCATGCTGGTCATGTTGCTTGGCCAGACTCGCGTCCTTTATGCGATGGCAACGGACGGGCTGCTTCCTAAGAAGTTCTTTGCCGAACTGCACCCGCGCTTTCGCACACCGTTCAAGAACACGCTGCTGGTCGGGACCCTCGCAGGCATCGTCGGTGCGCTTACTCCGATTGACGATATCGGCAAAATGGTCAACATTGGCACGTTGCTGGCTTTCGTCATCGTCTGCATCGCTATCATGATCCTGCGCAAGACTGAGCCCGGCCGCGAACGCCCCTTCCGCACCCCATGGGTCCCCGTCGTGCCGATGCTTGGCATCCTGTTCAACGGCTACATGATGGTTCGTCTTGGCTGGCTCAATTGGGCGCGGCTAATCGTTTGGCTCGCGATCGGCATGGTGGTTTACTTCACCTATGGGGTCAAGAACAGCCGTGTGCGACGTGCAGAACGCACCCGTATCGGCTAAGGCTGGTTGAACTTGCGAGATAGCCCGGCCCACAAGCCGGGCTATTTTGCGTTTGGAGTGATTACGACGGGCAGCGTTACCTGGTGGGTGGTTGCAAGGTCGTCGCGCAGGCGCACGTAAAAGACACCGCCGACCGGCCTTGGCATAGCGAGCGTTGGCTCGACGAAGCCTTCCGGAACCTTGGTTTGATTGGTGAAGGATAGATCGGGCGAGACCGCGTCAATCAGGTAAAGTCCGGTACCGCTTAGCATGCAGCTTTGCGTGGCGTCCGGTGGGCACTGGACTCCGGTCAGCGTAGGCAGGCGCACGATCGTAGCGAGCGGGATCCACTCGCCGGGGGTGATGCCGCCGGCCCCGTCTGCCGTGAGCGCGCGCAGGCGGAAAGGGCCGAAGGTCGAGGGCCCGAACGTCTTCAGCGGGTCGAAAGTGGCGAGCAGCGTGTGCGCGTCTTGGAGGACGAGCGTGCCGGCGGCGAGCGTGAGCGTGGTGTGCTGCGCGTCTTCACCGGTGCCGGAGATTTCGATCTGCCCGGTGCGCGGAAAGTTGGTTGCCGACTTCAGAAAGAAAAGCAGTTGCGCGCCGAGCGGCAGGTCGTCCGGGGTGGAAAGCTGGATCGGAGTGGGACCGGTTTGGACTACTCGCCGAGATAGCAGAGTGACCTGCGGGCGCTGCGGCAGGACGACGGTCGCAACCTCCAGGGTGCGGTCGTCGTTCAACCTGACTTGAGCCTGAACGTGATCGCCGGCCTTATACGGAAACGTCTTGCCTTCGGCCAATTCCATTTGCAACGAGCCCTCCTGACTGGGCCCGGCTGGCTTGTAAGACACATCCTTAAGGGTCATGGACTTGACCTGGCCGAGGTTGGTTCCTTTGAGTTCCGCCGCCCGGTCACCCTGGTGGAGCTGCAGCCCGGTGATTTTTGCCGGCTCGCTGAAGGTCCGTGTGCCGACGTGTTCCGGCGCGTTTGCTCCATATTGCTCAATTGCGAGATCGAGCGATCCGGGGCCACTTCCGTGATCCAGCGTCAGCGTCACGTCGACGGGATCGATGGTTCCCGGCTTCTTGGCGAGCGACCACTTCAACGCTTTCTTGTCCGGCTCTGCGGACACGGACCGCACGCAAGCCGTTCCGGTAGAGGTCAGCTCCAAGTGGTTAGCCTGCCCGGCGATCAACTGAGTTTCCGGAGTCAAGATGCGCCAGTCCGTGCCGGCACCTTCCTGCACGGTCAGCGCGGGGCCGGTGAAACGGTCAAAGCCCCACATGCCTTCGACGGTCCCCTGAGCGATCAAGGCTGGCCCCGGCGCGGGCTTTTCCTTCGCAGCCGCTGTTGTTATCCCGGGGACCTGAGCCGCGGGGTGGGTGCCCGGGTCAGGTGGTAGCTCGCGACGTTCCAGCGGAGGAACGGCCAGCAGGAGTCCGCCCTGGTACGCGTCAGGCGTCAGGGCGAGATCCTTGGCCGCGCCTGGCACATGGAGAACCAGGCCGTGGGCGAAGCCAGTGGTGAAGACCAGCGGAGCCCCTTCAATCGGCAACACCATTCTGGGATCGACGACGCAGGAAACCTGCGACGGTGCCGCGGGCCGCAGCGGGGGCAGCGTCGCCTTTGTGACCGCGGGAAGGCCGATGACGATGACGGATTTTGGATTATTGAAAGAGGGCGCCGTGTTCAGACGCAGGCTCAGGGACTCGGGCGCGGCGGTCTTATCGGGGTAGGCGATTGCCGGGATGTACTGATATTGCGCGACGTGCAGGCCGTTCATCAGCCGTGCCAGATCAACCAGCGCGCCCACGTAGGCCGAGTAATTTCCGCCAGCGGCAAGCTTCGTCGTCGACGCCTGATTGATGAAATCCGAGCCGGCGCCGGTAGAAAGCGCCGCCACGATCGACTGCGCGTGGCCATCGTCAAGCAGCGCCTGGGTGCCGGTCTGGGTCAGGCAGGTGTACTGCTGATCGAAGGGGCGCTTGAAGCAATCCGGGTTGGGGCGCAGGTTCAGCGTGCGCGCCAGCAGGTTGCTGTGCTCGATGATGGCGGCGGCATCGCCCGGCGGTACACGTTTCATCGATTCAAGATATTTGTCGATGCGGGCCTCTTCAAAACCGGCCTCAGCCAGGTCCTGGGAGGCACGCACGAATACCCCCGGGCGACCCTTGACGGCGGAGCGCAGGGTGGAGAAATCGCCGCCTGTTTCAGGCGCCAGAAACAGCAACGCCTGTTGGGCCTCGGCCGGGACCGTGACGGTGATGCCTTCTTCACGAACTTTTTTTTCCCACGTTTCAACGCGTGTAAACCAGCCATCGGGCGGCGGGTTGGTGGTGCCGCGCAGGAAGCTGACGACCAACAGATAATGCGCAGATTGCGAGGCAGGGAAGTCCGGATGGATCCAGAGCTGGTCCCCGGGCTGCAGGTTGGGTACGCGCGCTATGGGCAGGGTGGTGGTGCCACGAGTCACGCGCACGTCGATCTGCGGACCTGCCAGGTCAAAGCGGGCCTGCGCCACGGCAGCAACCGGGACAAGGAACAGCAGGGCACTCAGGCGGCAGGACGACATCGACATAGTTCAATTTTAGACGGCGGACCCGTGGCCCGGTGGCGCGAACCCTTGGCGAACGTTGTACCCTTGGTCTAGCACACGCCATGATCAAGCTATCTGTGAACCCCCTTCTTCCGACTTTCTCGTTCTGCCTGCTGCTGGCCGCGACCGGCTGCGGCGCCGGCAACTTTGGTGAAACGAATGCGAGTAACAGCTCCACGACGACCACCACGCTGGCTGTTTCAGCCACGAGCGTGACCGCCGGAACCAGCGTTACATTCAGCGCAAGCGTTGCGCCTTCTACGGCCGGCGGCACGGTAACGTTTCTGGATGGCACGAGCAGCGTGGGGTCGGCCCCGGTGAATGGTGGCCGCGCGGCGATCGCAGTCGCTAATCTGTCCAACGGCACGCATTCTGTTTCGGCTTCTTATAGCGGGATGCTGGGCTACTTTGCCAGCAGCTCTGCGGCGGTAAGCGTGTACGTGAGCGCGATGCTAAACACCAGCAGCATCACGCTGGTAGCGACGCCCACCAGCGGAACGGTCGGGACCAACATCGTGCTGACGGGCACTGTGACGACAGGCGCAAACGGGATCGTGACCTTCTTTGACGGCTCCACCAGCCTGGGCGCGGCGGCGATCAGCAACTCCACCGCGACCTACAATACGGCGTTGCTCGCAGCCGGGACGCATAGCATAACGGCGGTCTACGGGGGCTCCGGCACCTACGCTGGTGCTACTTCTCCAGCTGTGCTGGTCACGCTGCGTTAGTTGCTGCGATAGACTTGTGGTCGCAACTGCAAGGGGAGTTCTGATGCCTTTCCGGCCGCGCGCTTTTGCCCTTTTCGCTGTAGCGGTTGCCGGGCTCGCGCATGCGCAGCAGCAGGCTCCGCCGGCAGCCGAACCTACCCGCCCCGCCCCTGTGTTGACGCCGCGCTCCTCCGTTCCTACTCTGCATGCGAGCGCTCGCGCAGTGCGTCTTGAGGTGGTCGTCACAGACAATCACGGGCACGCCGTGCATGGGCTCAAGGCCGATGACTTCGACGTCGTCGAAGACAATACGCTGCAAAAGATCCAGGCGTTTGAGGAGATTCGCCCGAGCCCTATTGACCTGCACGCCACAGCGGCTCAACTGCCGCCCAACACCTTCACCAATGGCAAGAAGGTGAAGCAGCAAGGTGCGATGACCGTGCTGCTGCTCGATGGGCTGGATACGCGGCTGGAATACCAGGCGTTTGCGCGCACGGAGCTGATCAAGTATCTGGATCACGCGCAGTTGGAAGGGCCGGTGGCGATCTTTGCGCTCGACACGCAATTGCGTCTGATTCAGGGTTTTACGACCGACCTGGAAGTGCTGCGACGCGCCGTCCAACAGCGTGACAAGCTGATCCAGACCGTGTACGGAGCCAATGGCGGATACGTGGTTCAACGCTTCAAGACCGACATCCTGACCCATGCGATGAGCGACCTGGGACGCTACCTTTCCGGCTTTCCTGGGCGCAAGAACCTGATGTGGTTTACCGGGTCGGTCCCCAGCTACTCCTATGACGACGGGACGTATCTGGGCGGGGCGTTGCATGATTCTGAAGCCATCACGACCGACTACGCGAAGGCCGCTCAGATCCTGCAGCTTGGACAGGTCGCGGTGTATCCAGTGGACGCTGAAGGGCTGCGCACGAATCCGGCGTTTGACGCCTCGCAAGGGCGCGCTCCCAGCATCGGGCAGATCAGCAGTTTTGGGATCAACCAGGGGCAGAAGCATGAGGACCTGGAAGAGGTCGCACAGGCTACGGGCGGGCGCGCCTTTTACAACACCAACGGCATTCACCAGGCAATTGCAGAGGTGGTCGAGACCGGCGCCAACTACTACACGCTGCTTTACACGCCGACCAATCGCTTCTGGGACGGCAACTATCGCAAGCTGAAGATCACGCTGGACCAGCCTGGTGTGCGCCTGGAATATCGTCGCGGCTACTATGCGCTAACGGACGTAGGCCCCTTGCCGGGCGCGCGCAAGACGACGAATTCAGCGCGGCGTCAGCTGACCGATCATGAGCCGGACGCGTTTGCAAAGGCCATGCAGCTCGGTGCACTGGACCCCGGGACGGTGGTCTTTCAAGCGCACGTAGACGCACCCCATGGGATCGAGCAGACTGCCAAAGGTGCCGCCGCGCCAGCTGATAATTTTCTCGAACCAAAGTTCCGAGACAAGCCTTTCCGCACCCTGCGCGTCGAGTATGCCGTCCCCGCGAAGCAGCTGCAGGTCGCACCGCTACCGTCCGGGATCCTTCAGGGTTCGGTCGAGTTTGTGGTGGTGGTTGTCGACGAAAAGGGCAACCTGGTCAATTCCGAGCAGGGCACGGTAGAGATGAATCTGAAGCCGGAGACGTACGCGTCCATGCTTTCAGGCGGCATGCATTTCCCATTGGCGGTCGCCGTGCCGGTAAAAGGAAACTACTTCGTGCGCGTTGGCGTGCGCGATATACCGAGCGGCCACGCGGGTGCTCTTGAGTTTTCGACGAGCGACCTGAAGCTCAATCCGTAGGGTCATTGCGTCCCGCGTTTTCCACCGAGCTAAAAGCGCTGCACCAAAAGATAGACATCCGCGCCCGTTGCACCCCGGATTGGGTATTGCCTTTCGCGCACCCTGGTGCGACCATTCACCTAACATGACGCCCAAAACCAGAATTCTCCGCAGAATCGTCGTTGCCGCGCTCGCCGTTGCCGCCGCTTTGACGCCTCTGCTTCCGGCCCCTGCAATGTCCCAGGCGACCCCTTCCCGGGTGCTTCTCGCTCCCCGAAATCCACAGGTCCTGGCCGCTGCCGCTGATGCCGGCGTCATGCCTTCGTCGCAGCACATCTCGCTGATCCTGACGCTTGCTCCGGATGCCGCACGCGCGGCAGCTCTCGACCAATATCTAGCCGCCGTGACTCGGCCTTCTTCCGCCAGCTACCGCCAGTGGCTGACCCCGGCGCAGTTTGCTGCCAGCTATGGCGCGACTAATGATCAGCTTGCCGCCGTAAATGCTTGGGCGCAGAGTGCCGGGTTGAGCGTCGACGCCACCTCTGCAGGCGCGACGCGGGTCACTGTTTCGGGCTCCGCAGCACGCATGCAGACTGCCTTTGCGACTAGTCTGCACCTGTACCAACTCAACGCGTCGGTTTATTTCGCCAATGCGATCCAGCCTTCGCTGCCCGCTGATGTCGCTCCGCTCTTCAGCGCCGTGGAAGGGCTCGACAACCTGCCCAGCAGCGCTCCGCTTGGCGATTTCACCGCGTTAACCGCAAAGGTCGATAGCAACTTCACCGCGGTGTTGATGTTGAGTGGCACGACGGCGCTTTCTGCCGCGCAGCTTCCGGAATACACGCAGCTCTTCCGCCAGGCCGCCGCGCAGGGCATCACCCTGCTGCTGCCAACGGCTGCCGGATCGTTTGCCGATACCACCGCTGTTGCCGATACCAGCACCCCTGCTACGACCGCAACTCCGCGACCCTCCTGGCAGTACGCCCTCGGCCTTCCGGCGGACCGATTTCGCGCGACTCCTGACGTCTCTGTAGCCTCTGCCCCGGCTTTGACCGCGGCCTTGAACAAGGTGATCGCCGGCGGACGCCTCGGCAACATTGCGCCGCTGCTTTACACCCTGGGTCCGCTGCCGGGAATCTTCACGCAGGCGGATGGTGCAGCCGCGGGCACATGGGAACCTGCCACCGGCCTGGGGGTGATTGACCCAACCAAGTTTGCAGATGCCGTCCCGCACGGCACCGGCGCGAGCTCCACGTCGTTCGCCGCGACCAGCTATAGTCCGCAGCATGGCCAGCCGACTACCTTCACCTCCAACGTCACTTCGGGCAACGCAAGCGGCGGCGGCGGTGGACCGACGCCGACCGGCACCGTTTCCTACGTGACCCAGGCCGGCGTAACGCTCGGCACCGCGACACTGGTCAACGGCTCGGCCAGCTTTACCATCAGCAATCTCGATAGCGGCACCTACATCTTCAACGCGGTCTATTCCGGCGACGCCATCTACGCGTCCTCCATGGGCCCCACGTCGCAGATCTATGTTTCACAGGAGCCTGCCCAGCTCTCTGCGACCGTGAGCGGATCCGTCACGGTCGGCAGCAACTACACCGTCACCGCCACAGACGCGGCCACGCTCGGCGCTCCGAATGGCGCCATCACCGTGATGGTCTCGGGCACCACGACGAGCTACAGCGGCACGTTGAAGACAGCCTCCGCCAATAGCTCCGTTGCCTCCGTAATCATCCCTGCCACCATGCCCGGTGGCATCACGCTTTCGATCAACTGCAGCTCCAGCCTTAACTACTCCTGCAACCAGCCTTTGACGGTCGTCGTTCAGATCGCAAAGGCGACCCCGACGCTTTCAATTTCCTACAGCCCCAATCCTCCTGTCTCCGGCGGCCAGATCACGTTGAACGCGGTGGTCAGCACAGTCGGCTCGGCCCCGGCGCCGACCGGCAACGTGCGCTTCTTTGACAACGGCACAACGCTGAATGCCGGTGCACTTTCTGGCGGAACGACAAGCACCACCGGCACCGTGCCCACCACGGCGACACACTCGATCACGGCCACCTACGATGGCGACCCGAACTACAATTCGGTGTCCACCTCGCCAGGCTCGAACTCAAGCTCCACGATCAACACGACCACCGCGCTTTCGTCTTCCTCCACCACGGTGAATGCCGGCGCGACCATTACCTTCACCGCCGCCATCACGCCGGCCAGCACTGGTCCTGCTCCCATCTCAGGCACCGTCAGTTTCTCCGATGGTGGGAACCCGCTGGGCACTCAGAACGTGTCAAACGGCGTTGCGACGCTTTCTACCAATTCGCTTTCTCCCAGCACCAGCCACAACGTTACGGCGACTTACTCGGGCGATAGCAGCTACACGGGCAGCACTTCAAACACGGTCGTATTGACCGGCGGCACGACCACCAATAACACCACGATCACCCTTACCGCCTCCACTACTTCGCCCGTTCACGGCTCGAACGTTACGTTCACCGCGACCGTTGCCCCGCCTTCCGGTGGAACCACGCCGACCGGCACAGTGACCTTTAGTGACGGCGCCATGCAGCTTGGCATGTCGACCCTGAACGGCGGAGTGGCGGTCTACTCGACGAGCTCGCTTGCCGGTGGCATGCACAACATCACCGCGACCTACAACGGTGCGGCCAGCCTGAATCCCAGCACCAGCGCGGCGCTCATCGTGACCGTGACGCCGGAGCCTACGCGACTCTCCTTCAACTCGCCCACAAACCCGACCTTCGGTGGAGTGCTAAATGCCGTCGTTTCCGTTCAGGCGAACTCCGGGCTCAGCTATCCGACCGGCACCGTCACGGTTCAGCCCTCAGGCGCCGGCTACACCACCAGCTCGACCGGCAGTGTCACCAGCTCCGGAACCGGCAGCACCGGTAGCGCTGCCGTTCAGATCCAGGAAACCGCAGCCGGCTCCGTCATCCTGACCGCAACCTACTCGGGCGACGCGAACTTCGCCGCCTCCGGCCCGGTCTCCACCTCGGTCACCATCGCGCGCACGCCTTCCACGACATCCTTCAGCTATGGCTCTACTCCGCCCGTACCCGGCCAGCCCGTCACCTTCACCGCACGCGTCGCGTTCGTTAGCACCATCGGACCTTCGGGCAGCGTGCAGTTCCTGGATGGCACTACGGTCCTTGGCACCGGCACACTGGACGCAAGCGGCATGGCGACGCTGACCACAACGCTTTCCGCAGGCACCCACGCCCTCGCCGCTTCCTACCTGGGCGATACCAACTATCTGCCCAGCATGAGCCCGACGGCTAGCACCGGGACCGGCTCTAGCGCGACCACCACCACGCTCAGCATCAATCCGCCCATCGCGCAGAGTGGTTCAGCAGTCATGCTGAACGCGTCCGTCGGCCCCGCCGTCAACAACCTGGCGCTCACCGGCAACGTGCAATTTGTCTCCGCCGGCGTGGTCCTCTGCCAGGCGGCAGTCACAGGCGGCAACGCCTCCTGCACCATCAACCCCACCGGCGCCGGCAACCGCTCCATCATCGCCACATACCTGGGCGACGCCAACTACGCTCCCAGCTCCAGCTCTGCGATGACTCTGCAGATCACCAATCCTTCAGCTGGTCTGACGGCATCGATTTCTACCACCAACCTGAGCAGCAGCCAGGCCGCAACGGTGACTGCAACCGTGACCGCACCCGCGGGAACAGTGCCCACCGGCTCAGTCACGGCCACCATTGCGGACTCTACGGGAGCAGTTGTCAGTTCCTACTCGACTCCGCTGCCGGGCACCGGGACAGGGAACAGCGCGACCGTTTCGATCTCCATCGTGGCGCCGACTGCGTTTGGAAACTACACCGTGATCGTCGCCTGCGCGAATGCGAATGTGACGTGCAGCAACGTCAATCTGCCCATCACCGTCAGCAACAATACCAACCCTAACGGCACCGCTACCCTGACCGCGGTCGTTTCGCCTGCCACCGCGCAGCCCGGTTCAACCGCCATGGTTACCGGCACGATCACCGCAAGCACCGGCACCGTGTTGAGCGGCACCATCACCGCAACCATCGCGAACGTTGCAGGCGCTATCTACAGCGTGACCCTGCCGGGCACTGCCGTGACGACCGGTACCTACGCCATCCCGATCACGGTTCCGGCCACCGTCGGCGCGTATACCATCACCGTAACCTGCACCAGCAGCAACTTCACCTGCACGCCGGTGATCGTCACGCTCAACAGCAGCACCACGGCGCTGATCGCGACGACGACGACCCTGACAGCGACCGCCTCCACCACCGCCACTGGCGCAACCACCTTCACCGCAACCGTCACCCCGGCAACGCTGGGCGCAGCGGCTCCCTCGGGTAGCATCACGGTCTACGATGGCACTACGCCGGTCGGCATCGCGCTGATCAATTCCATGGGCGGTGCCACCTTCTCGCTCACCCAGAACACGACCGTCACCCACAGCTATACGGCGGTCTACTCCGGTGACACCCTCTACTCGGCCAGCACCTCCCCGGCCATAACCGGTATCGCCAAGGCGACTGCCGCCGTCATCACCTTGACTGCGAGCACAAGCTCCGCGATCGCCGGCACGAACGTTGTCCTGACCGCGCAGGTCACCGGCCTGACCGCAACTGGCACCGCGCCAACTGGAACAGTCTCCTTCTACATCGTCGGTACCAATGCGCGCCTGCTGGGAACGGTACCGCTGAGCCCGGGCGGTGCCGGCACGTCAGTTGCGGTGCTCACCACCACCGGTCTGCCTTCCGGTACGATCACGATTGATGCTGTCTACTCCGGCGACACAAACTTCACCACGGTCACCTCCAACATCGTCACGCTCGGCCTGACCGACTACACCGTGACATTCAATCCGCCAAGTCTTACCATCCTGCGTGGCGGCAGCGGCCTCACCTACGCGACCGTCAACTTCCTTGGCCTCTCCGGCAATGTGACCCTGGGCTGCACGCCGGCTGCTGACTCCGGCGTCACCTGTTCCTTCTCTCCGGGCGTGCTACTTGGGAGCGGCACTTCAATCCTGCATGTGCAAACGTCCTCGCCAATCCATGCTGCTGTTGATCACCCCTCATTGCGAAAGGGTTTGCTCGGCGCTGTGTCGTTTGCTGCGTTGCTATGCTTCTTCCTCCCGGGTCGCCGCCGTCGCCTGGTGCCTACGCTTCTGCTGCTTCTGCTCAGCGTTGGTTTGCTCTCGAGCTCAGGTTGCAGTCAGAACAACTTCAACTCACCGCTGACTTCAGGTGGATCACCCCTTGGCACCACCATCCTGACTATCACCACAGCCGGATCGGATGGCGTCAACACCATCCGCCACACGTACTACGTCCAGGTCACGATCGACTAACCCTCGTTACGCTGCAAACGGGGAGTCTTGTCTCAGCTATCGTCAACACAGTGGGCGATAGCTTGCGCCCAACCCAAGGCCAGACAGGACTCCCACCTTATGATGCGCAAGCGAGCGTCGGCAGCGATAGCAACTCTCTTCATCTTGCTCGGCGCAGGCATGGCCCAGACGCCGCGTCTCACCAAAGTGATCACCTCTTCAGCGCCCAGAAACGCTCTTGTGGGAACGGTCTCGGCAAAAGCCAGGCGCGCGACCGATCTGGGTGAGCTTCCACTCGAGACACCAGTCAAGTTTGTTTCTCTGCGGTTTTCGCTCACGCCCGCGCAGCAAACCGACCTGTCGCGTCTGCTGGACGATCAGCAGAACCCCGCCTCCCCCCTCTACCATCAGTGGCTCACGCCAGAGCAGTTTGGAGCGCGCTTTGGCCTCGCACCCGTTGATGTAGCGCGTGTGACTGCCTTCCTGCTGACTCAGGGCTTGACGATCGAAGCAGTTTCCCGCAGCCGATCCTTCATCACAGTTTCCGGCACAGCAGGGCAGCTCAAGACCGCTCTGGGTGTAGCGTTGCACGCCGTCTCGCTCGATGGCGTGTCCCACATTACGAACCTCACAGAGCCCATCTTGCCTGCGGAACTTGCGACCGTGACGGCAGGTATCACGGGATTGAATGACTTCCGGCTAAAGCCTCGGGTCAGGGTGGCTCAGGTTGCTGCTCCCGGCTATACCTCGTCCACCTCGGGCGCGCACTACCTGGCTCCCGGCGACCTGTACACCATCTACGACATCAACCCACTGCTCACCACCGCTGTCAACGGCTCCGGCGTCACGATCGCCGTCCTCGGCCAGACGGATATTCCGCTCGCCAGCGTAGCTGCGTTTCGCGCCGCGTCCGGCCTCACTGCCAACGCGCCAACCGTGAAGCTTTACGGGGCGGATCCTGGCACATCCGCCAACGACCTTCCGGAAGCGCTGCTCGATGTCGAGTGGGCCGGTGCCATCGCGCCTGCCGCCACCATCCTCTACGTCAATTCGACAGACGTGATCGCGGGCTCATTGACGAGCGCGGTCGATAACAACCTGGCACCCATCCTGAGCATCTCCTACGGGGATTGTGAGCAGGATTTCGGTGCGGCCAACATCGCCACCTATAACCAGGTGCTGCGTCAGGCCAACGCCCAGGGCCAGACCGTTGTCGGTGCGACGGGCGACACGGGCGCGACCGACTGCGACTACAACGCCACCATTGCCACCCAGGGCCTGGCAGTTGACTATCCAGCCAGCTCGCCAAACGTTACGGCAGTTGGCGGAACCATGTTCAACGAGGGCTCCGGCACCTACTTCAACGCGACCGACGGAGCCTACTCAGGGTCCGCGCTTTCCTACATTCCGGAGGCTGCGTGGAACGAGACTACCGTTTTTGGCGCGCTTGCCGGCGGCAGCGGGGGAGCGAGCGCGTACTTCACCAAGCCGGGCTATCAAGTCGGTCCGGGCGTGCCAAATGACTTCGCGCGCGACGTTCCGGACCTCTCACTTGCCAGCGCCGCCGTGCACGATGGCTACCTGATCTGCACGCCGGGGTACTGCACCAACGGTTATCGCAGCGCAGGCGGCGCCCTGACCGTCATCGGCGGCACATCCGTCGCAGTGCCGGAATTTGCCGGGATGCTGGCCTTGCTGGAGCAGAAGATTCTGGCCAGGGTAGGAAACGCCAACCCCGGAATCTACGGGCTGGCGTTTAGTCGTTATGCCTCCGCAGTTTTCCATGACATCACCTCGGGCAATAACGCGATGCCGTGCGCAGCGGGGAGCACGGGATGCCCGACCGGGGGCAGTCTAGGCTACACTGCCGGGACTGGGTACGACCTTGCGACGGGCTGGGGCTCAGTAGATGCTTTTAACTTCGTGTCGGACTGGCCCCTTGCCACGCCCACTGGCACCGGTAGCAACACCGGGATGACGCCATCTTCCGTGGTGCTTCTTGATTCCGCATCGACGGTCGTAGCGGGTGGCACCATCACCTTTTCCGCGCAGGTCACCTCCGCTATCGCTACGCCCCCCACGGGCACGGTGCAATTTCTAGTCGACAACGTGCCCAGTGGCGGTGCCGTCGCGGTAGGCAGCGGGGCCGTGACGTACCCGCTCGCAACCACTGGGCTCACCCCAGGCGCCCACATCGTGACCGCAGCTTACTCAGGCGACTCTAACTTTTTAGGCTCGAAGGCTTCCGTACAGATTGCCGTTTTGCCCTCGACCACTCCGGACTTTTCGCTCTCCCCAAGTGCATTCAGCGTCACCACCCAGAGCGGAAGCAATGCCACGCCCATCACCTTTACGGTCAACTCGATCAACGGCTTTTCCGGTCCGGTCACCTTTCTCGCGACGACCACTTCCAGCACTTTCTCGACCACCGGTGCCTACTCTTTTCTGCCGCCGCAGGTGACCCTGGCTGCGGCTAGTTCAGGTGCCACGGTGCTCACGCTCTCGGCCTTTCGGTCTTCGAGCTTTCCCGCCGCTCGCGGTCTCGCCCTTGTTGGGAATGGGTTGGCCCTCAGTTTTCTTTGCTGGCCTCTGTGGCGCAGGCGGCAATGGGCCGTTCTGCTTGCGATCATCACTACAGCCTGCCTGATGAGCGTTGTCGGCTGTGCTTCCTCGATCGCCATACCAGCTCCGACAGCCCCCACCAATACCCCGGCTGGCACCTACACCGTGCTGGTCACAGCCACGGGGACCAACAGCAGCGGAGCGGTCACGAGCCATAACGCCACCGTCACTTTCGTGGTGCAGTAAGGCAATTGGCGCACAATTTCTTGGGTCGTTCACACCTGTAGGTTAAGCTCATAGCAGCCATGCCAAGCCCTGTCAGCAAGACTGCAGCGAAGAAGCCGGTTGCAGGGAAGGTCGCGGCCAGGAAAGTTGCCGCCGCAGCCAAGGCGCCTGGCGCGCTAATCGTTCCGAAAGACGGCCTCTTCTTTTCACGCGATGAGTCCTGGCTCAGCTTTGATGAGCGTGTGTTGGAAGAGGCTGAGGACGAGCGCAACCCGCTGCTCGAACGCGTCAAATTCTTGGCTATCACTGCTTCTAACCTGGATGAATTTGTCGAGATCCGCGTAGCCGGCGTGCTGCAGCGCATCGAAGACGGGCTCGGCCAGCAGGTCGAGCCGGACGAGGGCGGGCTGCTCCCACAGGAGCGCCTGGACCGCATCAGCCGCAGCATGGATGCGCTCGTCAAAGCTCAGTACAAGTGCTGGAATGACGATCTTCTCCCCGCACTCAAGACCCACGGCGTGCGCGTGCTGCGTTATCGCGAGCTCACCAAAAGCGCGCGCACGTACGCAGACAAGTTCTACGCGGACGAGATCGATCCACTGCTGACGCCCGTCACCATTGACCCTTCACACCCATTCCCGCGCGTCCTGAACAAGGCACTCTGTTTGGCGTTGCTGCTCCGGTTCAAACGCAAAGGCGGCAAGCAGGGCCCGTCCGTGCTCGGAGTCGTAACCATACCGCGCACTTTGCCGCGCCTGATCAGCCTGCCCGCGCCGACCGGCAAAACCCACTACATCTTTCTCCATGATCTTGTCGAAGCCAAGGTGGAGCAGATGTTTCGCGGCTACCAGGTACTCTCGAAAGGCGCCTTTCGCGTAACGCGAAACAGCAACCTATATATGCAGGAAGAAGAGTCGCGTTCGGTGCTGGAGTCCGTCCGCGAGGAACTACACAACCGTCGAAAAGGTGACGCCGTACGGCTCGAGATCGAGGACTCCGCTGGCGACGAGATTGTGGAGCGCCTGCGCATCAATTTCGAGCTCGACCGCTGGCAGGTCTTTCGTACGAACGGCCCGGTCAATCTGTATCGCCTGATGAATCTGTACAGTGACACTCCCTTATCCGCGCTGAAATATCCGTCGTTTACGGGCGTCGCCCACAAGCTGGCGCCGGGAGCAGAAGATCTGTTTGCAGAGCTGCGCCAGCACGATGTGATGCTGCACCATCCGTTCCAGGCTTATAGCACCGTGCAGGATTTCATTAGCGCCGGCGCGCATGATGAGGCCGTTGTCTCCATGAAGCAGACGCTTTACCGAACATCGAAGGACTCGCCTATTTTCCGTGCGCTGATCCAGGCGGCTGAGTCGAAGGACGTGACGGTCGTCGTCGAGCTGATGGCGCGTTTTGACGAAGACTCCAACATTCGCTGGGCGCGCGAACTTGAGGATGCCGGCGTCGGTGTCTTCCACGGGATCGTCGGACGCAAGACGCACTGCAAGCTCTCGCTGCTGGTGCGCCGCGACCCCGACGGCCAGGTGCGCCGCTACGCCCACCTCGGCACCGGAAACTACAACCCGGTGACCTCGCGCTTTTATACCGATATCAGCCTGCTGACCGCGCGCCCGGAAATTACCCTGGCCGTGCAGGCAGTCTTCAACTACCTCACTTCGAACGCGGAAGAGCCCTACCGTCCGCTACTCGTCGCACCCATCAGTCTGGCAGAGGATGTACTCGGACTGATTCGACGCGAAACCGAGCACGCACGCGCGGGGCGGCCGGCGGCAATCATTGCCAAAATGAACGCTATCCTGGATCGATTGACGGTGGAGGCGCTGTATGAGGCATCCTGCGCCGGCGTGCAGATTGACCTGATCATCCGCGGCATGTGTGCCCTGCGTCCAGGGATCCGCGGGCTGAGCGCAAAGATTCGCGTGCGGTCCATCATCGGGCGGTTCCTGGAGCACTCGCGCATCTTCCATTTCGCCAATGGCGGTGAGCCGGAAGTCTTTTGCGGCTCAGCAGACTGGATGTCGCGAAATCTCTATGACCGCTGCGAGGTCGTTTTCCCAGTCACCGAGCCGGAACTAGCAACACGCCTGCGCGACGAGATCTTGGGAGCCTACCTGAAAGACACGGCCAAAGTCCGCATGCTGCAGCCAGACGGCAGCTACACGCGCCCGCCACTCGCAGAACAGACCTTCTGCGCGCAGGATCACTTGATGGAGCTGGCTAAACAAAGCTAGGTCGCAGGCTGCGATCACGGTCCATGCTGGCGTGGTCATACCGTCTGGATTCTATAGGTGAGAAGCGCTACTGGATGGTCAAAGTGATTTGCGCAACCTGCTGCAAACTGCCGCTGGTTGCAATCACGTTCACCTGGTACGTCCCGGCTGAAGTATCTCCTGTGGCGTAACCCCCGCTGCATCCGCTCATCGCCGCCAAGCAGCAAAGCACGCACAGCGCCAGCAAGCGACGACGCCTGCGGAGCGCCAGGCCAAGACCGCAAAGCGCAGCCAGACCGGCTCCGGGAAGGCTCAGCGCTCCGGGTCTGTTTCCGGTATTCAGGACGAGTGTCAGCGTGGTGGTGAAGTCGCCTGGGCCGGTCACGTTGACAGTTCCGGGTGCGAAGACGCAAGCGGTGTTGACTGGCAGATTAGTGCATGAAAACTGCACGAGCCCGGTGAATCCACCATTCGCCAGGAGGTGGTAGGTCAGGGTCGGATTAGTGCCGGCCAAGCGGCTTGTGGTCAAGCTTGAACTTGCTGGCGAAAGTGTGAAATTACCAGTGACGATAGAGCTCACCACTTGGTACGTGACCGTCGTCGAGGTCGAAACGTTATAGGTCGCGTCACCGCTGTAAAACACGGACAGGGTGTGTGTGCCGATGGTCAGCCCGGCGGCGGGCAGCGTCAGGGTATTTGTCGCGCCGGTCAGCAGGATGGGCGAGCCAGGCGTCCCTCCGTCGAGCGTGATTTCAAAGATTCCCGTGGGCACGGGGCTCGTTGGGGTGACCGTCAAGGTGAAGTTGCCGGCCGAGCCTACCGTAATCGTCGGGCCCAGGTTGCTGACGGCTACAGCGGTCGTTGTCGTCCCCGGCTGCTGAATGGTGATAGCCTGCGGCATCGCGTAGGACGCCGCGTAGTTCGTATCGCCGGCATAATAGACCGTCAACGAGTGCGGCCCGGGCTGCAGCGTGCCAGTCAGCAGCGGCAGGGAAGCGGCGGCGTTGCTCAGCGGGAAGCTCGCGCCGTACGGCGCGCCGTCGAGCACCAGTTGCACACGCCCGGTCGCCGCAGACGGCGTCACACGTGTTGCGACCGAGACGAAGGTGCCCTGGACAGCTGTCGAAGGAGTCACTGTAAAGGTAGGCACACCCAGCGCGACCGGCGAGGTAATAAAGAAGGGCGTCGCAGCAGAGGTGCAGGAACGGTAAGCCGAGCCGCCCGAGTAGACGGTAGTCGCGGAGTGCAGTCCGACCAGGTAAGGCGCGACCGATACCCCATACGCCCCCTGGCTGTTGCTCAGCGTGACGGGCGTCGCCACATTCTGGCCGTCGATGGCGAATTGCACTGTGCCAATCACCGCCGGGGTGATCGTCGCGCACCCAGTACAATCATGCCGCCGGGGGCTACCTGTCCGGGCGTGACCTGCAGTGCGACCGAGCAGGTAGGCAGCGTGGAGAGGGTGACATTCACGGTCGCGGCCGGGGAAGTCGACGCCGTATAATTGCCGTCGCCCGCGAAGACCGCGGTAATGTTGTCCGCACCTGGAGGCAGTGAGCCGGCCGAAATAGTCAGATTAGCGGTTGCGTTTCGGTAAAGAGTGGTCGCGTCATTGCCCGCCACCAGCGTCGAGTTTCCGAGCACGATCGGCCCGTACATGAACGTCAACGATCCCGACGGAGCCGCAAAGCCGTAGCCGGTGGTCGCAACAGTTACCGAAAATGTCAGCGTGGCAGCCTGCGAGACCGTCGCGGGTGTGGCAGTCAGCGAGGTCGTAGTCGATGCCTTGGTGATACTGATCGAGGCACCCGGAGTCGTGCTGGGATTGAAGCTGGCATCGCCCCCGTAGCTGCCTGTAAAGTTGTGCGACCCAGGCGTCAACGCGTTGGTCTGGAACTCGGTATATCCGCTCGAGTTGAGCCGGGACACGCCCGCGCCCAAGATGCTCCCGTTGTCTGCCAGAGACACGTTCCCTGTGGCTATCCCCTGGCCAGACTGCCCGGTCACATCCGCCCTCAGGAAGACGACCGTTCCGTAGGGCGCGCTGGCCGGCGTGCTAGTGGCCCCCGACGCTGGGTTGTAGGCGAGCGGACGCAGCGTGGTGGAACTGGGCTCCGGCGCGACCGTGATCGATACGAGATTCGAGTCAGCCGGGTAGTTCTGCGCGTCGCCTTCATAATGTGCGCGAACCCCGTAGGTCCCGCCAGGTAAAGTACGAAAGCTTGCCGAAAGCGTGCCGTTGACCAGTGGCCCGGCACCCACGGAGCCGTTCGCAGCCTGCGAATTCAGCGACACCTGCCCGGTCGGCGAGTTGCCGCTGACGGTCACCGTCGCAGTCACAGCCGAGCCGTGCGCAACGCTGACCGGCAGAATGGAAAGCACCGCAGCCGACTTCGCGAGCCCGGTAGAAGTCCATGCATTGACTAAATTGGCCGCATCCACGCTGCCAAGGCCGCTTGCGATGTCAAAGCCCGTGTTGGCCGAGCCACTGGCAAGGATCCCGTACGCGTCCCCGTGTATGTTCGTGCCGCAGTTGGCCGAAAGCGTCACGCAGGGCATGGCGTTGGTGCCGGTCGTCACATCGTGAAAATAGCAGCCCGCGCTCATGGTTCCGGTCGAGTTACACGCCAGGCCCGACGCTGCCTGTTTCGCAGCCAGCGCGTAAAGAATGATGTTCGGATTCCCGAGCCGCCCACCTGTCGTCGCGGCCTGCTTTTGTCCTGCGAGCGCAAGGATCCCGGCGAAAGCTGGCGCTGCCAACTGTGCCGCCATACGCGCTGAAGTCTGAGTAGGGAGCATTCAGGTTGCAGGCTTTGCCGTCCGTATTGCGACTCTGCTGGCAGACCACATAAAAGTTATTGGTGCGGCCCTGTGAGCCAAAAACGATACGTCGGGCGTATCGCGGACGCCATCAGCCGGCACGCCAGATCCGGCTTGCCAAGAGGGCTTGGGGTAGCCGCCCTTGCAGGTGGCCGAATTTTTGGCGTCGGATGATACGCAGGACGAGGCCCCGCCGCCGCCGCCGCCGGAAGTCGTCACCAGCCCGGCTGCTTGGGCAGTGGCTGAATTGCAGGCCTGCTCCGCGCTCATACCGGCATAAGGGGCAGAGGCCAGGATCAGTGGGTTGGTGCAGGAATCGTTCCAGACCTGCTCCGGGATGTAACCCGTGGCGGACGCATAGTTAGCGCCGTTGGTCGCTGAGAAATAGGAGCCCGGGCCGTTTGGCGTGTAAAACTCTGTGGCTCCGACGGACACGTCGTAGGGTGTCGACCCGACGCCGTTGATGCCGGTTCCGCGCATCGCCGGGCCCACGTGCGCGCCATCGCAGGCTGCCGCGCCGGAGTCCCCGGTGGCGGTAACCACGGCGATGCCCTGGGCCGCCGCTTGTTGCCATAAAGCCTTGTAAAAGCCATTGCCGGCGCTGCCCAGGGCCAGCTCGCAGGTCGAGTAACTCGTCACCAGGATCGACGCCAGGTTGTTGTCGACGATGTACGCCGCGGAAAGATCAACGCCGGAGCTGGCTTCAGTCGATTGCGAGGCGACGTAGTCGATCGTCGCTCCCTTGGCGGCGGCGCCGGCCCATTGCGTGTCGCTTGCGGCGTGGAACTCATCCGTCTGGAACGCTGGTTTGGGGCCGTTATAGATGATGTTCAGGTACTGCGTGCCTGTAGGCGTCGACGTATTGCCGAGGGGCAAGCCAAACAGGGTACGGAACGACACAAAGTCGGCCGGATTGATGTCCGTATCACCCGCGACCGCAATGGTCTGGCCTGTGCCATCGATGGGGCTGACTGCGTTCCACAAGGGAAGCACGTCGTAGATCGCAGCGAAATCGTACGGAGTAACGGCGTAATAGGTGGTCGAGTTAGAGTTCAGGGTGAAGTCAGGTCGTGCGCCCGGAGCCGTCGAGCTCGCGCGCAGAGTTACAGCGCCGGTCTGGTTGTCGCGCCGAAATTCCTTGCCAGTCGCGACCCTCTGCGGAGGCACGCCGAGAGCTGCAATACCGCGCACCATCGAGCCGAAGCTTACCGGTAGAGTGACCGAGCCAACGAGCCCGGTCCAGTGTTCGCCGCTCGCAGAATCATAAGCGTGCAGGTCCGCACCGAAAGCTGCTCGCAGCTTCCCCGCGGAACCGGAAAATTCAATGAGCGTACGTCCCGCCGAAAGCTTGACTTCGGTAAATCCCTGCGCCGCCAGCCAGGCCTGGAGCCGGTCCGTTTCATCGATTGCGGGGCCGAATTGCCGGCCAAACTCGTCCGAATAAGCCAGTGTTGGTACTCGGGCGCATCAGCTTTCTGCTGCGCGGCAAGCAGGGCGTCAAGCCGCCCTTCCTGCGCCGCTGTCCGTGCCAGCACAAGTTGCATGCGGTGAATCGGAGCAGCATCCGGCAGGGAGCCGAGATCGGTCACGCCTGCCGTTTGAGCCACCAGCAGTTTCAGCCCGGCAAGGAGCGAGGCGAACAGAAGCAGGGAAGACGCGAGCTTGGGAAAACAAAGCAACAAGGGACCCGATCGAAGAGAGAGTGACGCCTGGTAGAACTTGACTTCGATTCTGACCCGCCGCGCACTCCCAGTCAATCAGCCATTTCACCTGATTACCATTGGTTTCCAGGGAGAATGAAATGCGAACCAAAGTATGTTCCCATTTCATTCTCCGCAATCCAGGTGGAGATGCAGCGCTACGCTTTGCCGGGACGGAAGCGTGTCACGTAGAAAGCCCCGAAAAGGGTGAGCAGAACGCCCCACCAAAAGGTAGGGTGCAGGTTCGCCAGGATGGTCGTTGGCGGATGCTGCCCCAGCAGGCGAAAGTGCTCCAGGCCGCCCTGCACCAGCAGCACCAGGCCGTAGCCCAAGGTCAACATGCCGCAGAAGAACCAAATTGAGAGCTCCTGCTTGCCCTTATCGGACGGGTGAACGCCCATGGGATCAGGCGCGATTTCATGGGTGGCGTGCGGGCCGGTGTGGATGTGGGGGTGCGGGGTCTGGTCGTTAGGATCCGGCATGGCAGTACTCCTGTTTGCGTTGCGAACTTATGCTGCGTTTAGAAGAAAACGATGTTAAGGATGAAGAAGACGACGATCACAATCGTGGCCCAGAAAAGCGGCTTCTGCCACAGAGAGGTAGCACCATCGTCCGGCAGCGGCGTTACGCCGTAGACCAGGTTGACGAGCTCGGAATCCGGCTGCTGCTTGCCCATCAAGCTGATGACAATCGTTACCACCACGCAGATGATCCAGCTCCACAACGCGCGGTAAAGGTTTTCCGCCATCGGCTTCGCGTCCACGCTCATCGAGATGTAGCGCAGGTTCGCGGGATTGATCTGCACCCACGCAAACATCGCCACCGATGAAACCGTGCCCGCCAGAAGACCATAGAAACCGCCGGCTTTGGTTGCGCGCTTCCACAGCATGCCCAGGATGACCGTGCCGAAAAGCGGCGCAATAAAGAAGCTGAACAGCGCCTGAACGTAGTCCATGATGCCGCCCGGCGCGTAAACCAGCAGGTAAGCGGACGCGATCGAAACGAGCATGCCGCCGACGGTCGAGTAACGGCCCATCGCGACGTAGTGCGAGTCCGACGCCTTTTTGTTGATGAATGCGCCGTAGATGTCGTAGGTCCAAACGGTGGAAAAAGCACTGACGTTACCGGCCATTCCGGACATAAAGCCGGCAACAAGAGCCGTTATGCCCAGCCCAAGCAAGCCTGGGCCACAGTAGCGGATCAGCATCAGCGGCAACACCTGGTCGTAGCTGTGCTCGCCGGTTCTGGCGGCTACGTCGGTCGCGACAAGGTGGTACATCATGCTGCCGTCAGCATTGTGCAGGCTGAGCGCGATCAAACCGGGAACGATGACAATCAGCGGCACTGCCATCTTGAACGCAGCGCCGATCACCGGAGCCATTTTGGCCGCGCGCAGGTTGTTGGCGGAAAGCACACGCTGCACCACCAGGAAATCCGTCGTCCAATAGCCGAAGCTGACCACAAAGCCCAGGCCGAAGACGATTCCTGTCCAGTGGACGCCCATGGGGTTGTCCTTGAAGGAGCCTAGCGTCGTCCAAAGATGCGTATAGTTCGCATTGCCGACGTTGACGGCAATGTTCGCCTTCAGGTTCGTCCAGCCGTGCGCCTCAATCAGTCCCAGGATCGGGATCATCGCGGCGCCCGCCCAGATCAGCACAAACTGCAGCACTTCATTGATGATGGCCGACCGCAGGCCGCCCAGCATGACATAGAGTGCAACCGTGCCGGCACCAATCCAGATCGAGAACGTAATGTTCCAACCAAGTACCGTCTGCATGACGACGGCCATGGCGTACATATTCACGCCGGACATCAGGATCGTCATCAGTGCAAAGCTGATCGCAGAGGTCGCCCGCGCGCCGTTGCCGAAACGCAGGTGCAGGTATCCCGGCACCGAATGCGTCTTTGAGATGTAGTAGAACGGCATCATCACGATGCCGAGGAAAAGCATTGCGGGGATCGCACCGATCCAGTACCAGTGCGTCGCCAGCATGCCGTACTCGTACGCGGCACCGGCCCAGCCCATCAGCTCCAGCGACCCCAGGTTGGCTGAAACAAAGCTCAGCCCGGCGATCCAGGCAGACATTTCACGGCCGGCGAGAAAGAATTCTTCACTCGTATTTGTCGAGCCCTTGACGTAGAAGCCGATGAAGACCACAAGCGCGAAATATAGCGCCAGAATCACGATGTCGACTGGCGCGAGGTGCGTCAACTGGGTGCCGAGCAGCAGCATTGCGGGTACGCTATGCATAAAAAGTCCGAGCCTCGCAGGGATCGCGCGGCGGATTTCTTTCGAGAGTGAACAAATGTAACGTTGCCCACTATAACCGAACGATGGGTCGTGTGAAAACCCGCGGAAAATCTACTTCCTGAATTGCGTCCAGGAACGTCGTATTATTTAGCGAAGCACCTAAGGAGTCTCACTTGAAACTGAATGTCGCCGCCCTCGCTCTCGCCGTAACTTTCGCTGCATCGCCGCTGGTGGCGCAGTCCGCCGGTCAGGACATGAAGAACGCTACAGTCGACACGGGTCATGCCACCAAGCATGTCGCGAAGAAGACCTATCACGGCACCAAGCACGTCGCGCACAAGACCGCACACGGCACCAAGGTCGTCGCGAAAGATGCGGGACACGACACCAAAGTAGGCGCAGAGAAAACCGGCCACGTGCTCAAGGAAGGTGCAGTCAAGACCGACCACGGCGTCCGCGATCTGGGCGACAAGGTTGCCGGCAAGCCGATCCCGCCGCGCTAGTCTTGAGACGCAGCAAAGGGCCCATGCCTGCTGCGTGGGCCCTTTTCGCCTTATCCGCGCTAGGTGGAAGAGACGGAGAGAATCTGCGGACTGTTTGGCGCGTTGTCCTTTACATTGATGATCGCGCTCACGGCGCCTGCAACGGTCGGCGCGTAGGTGATCGTCAGGAAGCAGTTGCCTCCGGCTGCGACGCTGCCCGTCGTAAGGCAGGAACCCGAGATTGCAAATGAGCTAGCGTTAGCTCCGCCTACCGTGAAGCCCGCCAGAGTGAGGGGCCCGCTGCCGATGTTCGAAAGCGTGACCGTCTGGGTGGAAGCCTGCCCGACCGCGACGCGTTGAAACGAAAGCGTATTCGCGGACAGCGAAACGACCGGCCCGGATGAGCTGCCATTCCCGCTCAGCGCCACCAGTTGCGGCGAATTCGCTGCATTATCAATCAGCGCAAGCGACGCAGTCTGGCCGGTGGACGCGCTCGGCGAGTACACCACGCTGATCGTGCAACTGGCCCTGCGCGCCAGGCTCAGCGGACATCCAGAAGAGCTTAGGAACGCGTTCGAATCCGTCCCGCCAGTGCGCACGGTAGAGATCGCCAACCCGGCCCCGCCCCCATTGTTCGTGACGACCACGTTCTGCGCGGCGCTTGTCTGGCCGAGCGGCACTGTCCCGAAGGCAAGAGTCGTCGTATTGAAAGAAACGCTAGCCGCGCCGAGAGAAGTGTTCCCACCGAACGTGCCGCTTCCATTGCTGCAGCCAGCCAGCGCCAAAGCACCGGCAAGGGTCAAGCTGGATAAAACTTTCAAAGCATTCATAAGAGCCCCTGGGGAATCTGCCCGAACTGGCCAGCCCTCAGGTCTTCAACCCGGCCCCACTGCCATGGTTGCGCTGCACCTACTACGCAAAGATCCCAATCAGCAACGCAACGACGATCAGGACGCGGACAACGACCATTTCCTGGAACATGGACATGCGCTCTCTCCTGTGCAGCGTGGTGGGCCTGACCCCTTGGACCACTCTGCACAGAATAGGTTGCGGATGTTAACGGCAGTTCAAGGACTAATTTGCCAGCACAGCGCGGTACCGAACTTGATTCTTCTTCACCTTCGCGACCGCTTCATTAGCCTTGTCCATTGCAAATCGCTCGGTAATGGCCTTGACGTCATGACGCGCGGCAACCTGCAGCATCTCCGCGATATCCGCCGGGCTACCCGTGGGGCTGCCGCAAACTGAACGCTGCCCACCCACCAGCGGGAATACCTGCAGTGTCACCGGAGAAGGCGGTACACCAACAAAGCAGAACGAGCCTTTAGGCCGAAGCGCGCCCAGGTAGCCCTGCCAGTCCAGGTCAGCGTTCACGGTGCTCAGCAGCAAATCAAAGCTGCCGGCGACTTTCTTGAGCGCCCCGGTATCGCGCGTGTTGATGAACTGGTGCGCGCCCAGTTTGTGCGCCTCCGCTTCCTTATCTTTCGAGGTCGAAAAAGCGGTCACTTCCGCACCGAAAGCGTGTGCAAATTGCAGCGCCAGGTGTCCCAGGCCGCCCACGCCGATCACCCCAACCCGGGACGACGGCCGCACACCCAGATTGCGCAGCGGGTTATATACCGTAATGCCGCCGCACAGCAGCGGAGCGACATTCTCGCTCTCAAGCTTTTCCGGAACGCAGATGGCGAACTTCCAATTGACTCGAATGCTGTCCGCATACCCGCCATTGCGGCCGACACAGGTTGGCTGCGACTGTGCGCACAGGTGCTCCTGGCCCTGCCGGCACCACTCGCAGTAGCCGCAGGAATTTGCCTGCCATCCAATCCCGACTCGGTCGCCCACCTTGCGGTCGCGCACCGCTGCGCCAACTGCCGATACTGCCCCTACAATTTCATGGCCTGGAATAAAGGGATACTTGCTGAAGCCCCAGTCATTGTCGATCAAGTGCACGTCAGAATGGCAAACGCCACAATGCGAAATCCGCACCTCAACTTCATCCTCGCGCAGATCGCCCGGATCGTATTTGTACGGCAGCAAATGTGCACCCGCGGCGTGCGCGGCCAGACCTCTGAATTCGCTCATTGTCGTTTGGTATCCCTTTGCGTCGCAGCTAGCCACTCGTCTGCGCGACGCATTGCTAAATGCTACAACAGGTCGCAGGTTGCGCCTGTGCAAGCCGTGCTCAACCTTTACGCTGTCTACTCCGTCTATTCATTTAGTACGCGCGACTGAAAATAGCCGCAGGTCCCCGGAGTAGAGTCTTCCCATGAGCTTTTTTCCTCAACGCCCGCTGCTGGCTGCCGCGCTCACCCTCGTTTTCACCTGCGCTGCCGCGTCAGCGCAAAAGCCGGAGCCCCCTCAGGCACCCGCTCAGACCAGCCCGGACCAGGGCGGGCCTGATACCGATACCGGGCCCATCATCATCAAGAAAAAGAAAGATGCCCCTACCCCGCCGCCTGCCGCGCCAGAGCAGCCAAAGATCAAGAACCCCAATGGCGAGACCTACTCGATCCGGGTCGACGTGCCGATCGTAAACCTCGACGTAAACGTCATCCTGGACAAGACCCATCAATTCGTTCCCGGCCTCAAGCCGGCCAACTTCCTGGTGTTGGAAGACGGTGTCGAGCAGGAAGTCCAGACCGTGCGCATGGCCCAGACGCCCATCACGGCCGTCATGCTGCTGGAATTCGCAGCCAATAGCTACGCCTACATTCGCGACATGCAGAACGCGTCAGCCAGCTTTTACCACTCGCTGCGCCCGGACGATTACGTGGCCGTCATCACGTTCGACATGCGCACTCACATCCTGACCGATTTCACCAACAACAAGGACACCGTCGCCGACTCCTTGCGCTCGCTCACAATACCCGGCTTCAGCGACACCAACGTTTTCGACGCGCTCTATGAAACGCTCGACCGCACCAGCCGCATTGAGGGCCGCAAATACATCATCCTGATCGCGTCCGGCCGCGATACGTTCTCGAAACTCACGCTCGACAAGATTCTCGCCAAGGTCAAGTCCACGCCCAACGTAACCATCTTTACCATCGGCACCGGAGCGCTGGCCACAGAGCTTACCGACGCACGAGGCGGACTGGGCGGCATCGGCCGCATGAATAATCTGCAGGCACAAAATCAGCTCAAGACCTTTGCAGACATGACCGGCGGTCTCTACTTCAACCCCATGTTTCAGGGCGCGTTGCCGGACATTTTTGCGCAAATCAACGACTCCATCCGCAACGAGTACATCGTCACCTACCGGCCCACCAACAACAAGAACGACGGCACCTATCGCAAGGTCAAGGTGATGCTGGTTGACAACGAAGGCAAGCCGCTCAAGATGCAGGACGAAAAGCAAAAGCCGATCAAATACTCAGTGATCGCGCGCGATGGCTACAAGGCGAAGCTGCCTGTGGAATAGCGGGTCGACCTAAGGTTGACCTGCTCGCCCGCAATCCGTAGACTTGGTTCAGGCAGTCAGCGCACGGCCTTGCTCAATTTGAGCGGCGCGCGACTCCTGTACAACCTGTTGGCCCCTCGTTCAATGGTAGGACTAGCGACTCTGACTCGCTCGATCGGGGTTCGAATCCCTGGGGGCCAACCAAAATCTATGTAGCTCGGTATCCGTCACGGGGTTCGAATCCCTGGGGGCCAACCAGTACCAATGCAGCTAATCAGTCAAGGCGACTCAACTGTCCGAGGGTCCGCCACTTGGTTGTCAGATCCCCGAAGGGGATCTGCTTTCGCGTCGTCTTCAGCTAACATCTCCCAGAGGATCCGCAAAAGATGGACGAGCGCGAAATCATCCTGAAGACCCTGCGCGAACACCCTGAGATCGACCCCGCCATGCGCAAGGTGCTTGAAGACAAACTCGCGCCGTCCACGGAACTGAAGCAGGATGACCCGCACCACGACGGGATGGTCGTACTCTGCGGCTACTGGCCGTCCATCATCAACGGCTCGAAGCTCGTCCTGTGCAGCACCTGCAAAATTCGCTGCTGCATCGCGCCCAGCACCCAGGAGCAGCTCAAATCCTACGAGGGCACCGTCAAGCTGCTTTGCCTGAAGTGCTTCAAAGCCAACCCACCCGCAGACATGCCTAAAGCCCTCCGCAAGATGCTCCCCAGCCTCTAGCGTTGACGCGCCTCTTAAACGTAGCGTAGCAAGGAAACTGCGTGCGGAACCCGCAAACCCGGGCCCACCCGCACGGTCTCACCGCAACCAGGCGTCCCGCAAGAACCAGAAACTTCCATCCAGAGCCGGATGGATGCCCATCACCCGCGCTCGATGCACCACCTCGTTATTTGGATACCAGAGCGGGATCACCGGCACCTCTGTCGCCAAAATCTGCTGCACCTCCGCATAAGCCGGGCGCCGGGAGTTTTCGTCCGTCAGCATCCCTGCCCTCGCCATGAGCCCATCTACCGTAGCGTTCGAGTACCGCCCCCGGTTAGCCCCCTTCGGCGGAAACCGGTCCGAACCTAACGCGTACTCAAAGATTGCCGGATCCTCATTCGACCCAATCCAGCGCAGCGCGTACATCTGAAAACGCCCGCTGCTGACATCCGCATAAAACGTCCCAAATTCACTCGCCCGCAGCGTAAGCTCAATGCCCGCATCCGCCAGTTGCTGCTGCAGGATCAGGGCCAGCAAACGCGTCGTCTCATCCTGAGACGTCTTCATTTCCAGGTGCAGCGCCCCGGGCTTATACCCAGCCGCCGCCAACAGCGCGCGGGCCTTCGCCACGTCATGCGGGTACTGCGCCACCTTCGCCGGATCGGCGGCTGCCCAGTGTCCAGTCGGCAGCAACGAAGTCGCTAGCCGAGCCTGATCCCGCCAGACGGCATGCACGATCGCCTGTCGGTCCATCGCAAACGCAATCGCCTGCCGAATGCGTACGTCATGCAGCGGATTGCTGGCTTCGGTCACCAGCGTCTTGCCCATTCCCCCCGCCACATTGAAGTTCAGATACATCACGGGCGACCCCGCCGAGCTCTCCACCTGCAGCCCCGGCATCCCTTCCAGCGCATGCACCAGGTCCAGCGTCAGCTCATTCGAAGCGATATCCGCCGACCCCTTCCGCAGCTCAAGCGCCACTGTCACCGCATCTGGCACCACCTGAAATCGCACACGTTCAAGCTTCGGTGGCCCGGCCCAGTAGCCCGGATTGCGCGTGATCACTACGTCTTGATCCTGACGCGCGCGCACAAATTTGAATGCCCCAGACCCAACTGGCGACTGCCCAAGGTCTTTGCCGGACCCTCGCGGCACCACCCCAAACAGCCCATCCGACAAGTTGAACAGCAACGAAGCGTCCGGCCGTTTCAGCCGCAACACTACCGTTAGGCGGTCCGGCGTCTCCACCTTGTCGATGGCCGCCAGCGTCCCCGCCTTGCTCGTAGCAAGCGAGCCATCCAGCAGGGAAGTAATCGTATAGCGCACGTCCTCCGCTTCAAGAGCGCGGCCGTCAGCAAACCGAACCGCATCTCGCAGGTGAAAAACCCAGGTCAGCGCATCCGGCTGTGTCCAGGACGTCGCCAGCCACGGCTGCATCTCGAAGTGCTCATCCTTGCGCACCAGCGCGTCAAACAGCAGCCCGCCAATTCTCTCCGAGTAAGCGTCGGTCCCGACCCGCGGGTCCAGTGAGTTGGGCGAGCTCTGGATCAGCATCACCACGGTCCGCGGATCCTCCCGCTCGCCCTTGCACCCCGCCAGCCCCAATACCAAGAACAGAAGCACGAGCCGCCATCCCTTCGTCGCGGCCGCCGCATCAGGGCCCATGGCCCGGCTCATAGCTGCCCCAGGCTCACCCACGCGAAATCTTCCCCAGCACCACCGCACGTCCAGCTCCCGTCGCCGACGGCACATTCCCGGAAAGCCCATGGAAGCTCAGCCATCCCAGCAAAGCAAACGCCACCGCTTCCTTTGCCTGCGAGGCCAGCCCCAGCTCATCTGCCGTCAGCACCTTGACCCCAAGCGCCCCAAATTCTCGCCGCAGCCCCGCCATCAGAGTCGCGTTCCTGACCCCACCCCCAGCCACGATCAGCTCTGTCGCACGTGCCATCGGTGCCTGCTGCCCCATATGCGGCCAGCAAAAGCGCGCATATGCGTCGCGAATCGAGCTCACCGTCAGCGCTGTTGCCGTCGCCACTGCTTCTGAAGGCGCGCAAAGCTTCATCAGCGCGGCTATATAAGCCGCACCAAACTGCTCCCGCCCACAGGATTTTGGCAGCGGCGCGGTGAAATATGCGTTCTTCATCAGCCCCGCAAGGACCTCCGGCAGTATCTTCCCCCGCGCAGCCATCTTGCCGTCGCGGTCAAATGCTTTGCCAAACGCGTGCGACATCAAGCCATCGACGACCATGTTGGCAGGTCCCGTATCGAACGCCAGCACATCCCCAAGCCCCCTTGCAGCCGGGATCGCCGTCACATTAGCGATCCCGCCCAGGTTCAGCAGCACCCGGTTCTTTGTCTTCGACCGAAACAGGCAAAAGTCGAGCATCGGCACCAGCGGAGCCCCCTGGCCTCCCGCAGCCAGGTCCGCCGGCCGGAAGTCACTGACCACCGGCACCCGCAGTCGCTCAGCTACCACCGCCGCCTCACCAATTTGCCACGTGGCCCGCACGGGGGCTCCCAGGTATTTCGCCGCCACCGCCTGGTGATAGACTGTCTGCCCATGCAAGCCGACCAGCGCCGCCTTCAGCCCTGGATACTCGCAGGTTTTGGCGACACAATCCGCATAAATTGCCCCCAGCCGCCAGTTCAGCCGGCTCAAATCCGCGACCGACGCGGCCTCCCCAGACATCGCCGCCAGCACCGCCGCCCGCACCGCCTTGGGGTAGGCGAAACTCCGGTGGCCCAGCACCTTCAACCGAGGCACCTCTGCACCAGCCGTGATTCGCACCAGCGCCACGTCGACGCCGTCGGCAGAGGTCCCGCTCATCACGCCCGCAACGATCATCCGCGCAGCTCCCGCTTCAATTCCGCCAGCAGATTCAACGCCTCAAGCGGCGTCAAGGAGTCGACTTCCGCAGCCTGAATCCGGTCCACAATGCGCTGCGAAAGCGGCGTAAACATCGTCATCTGCACCTTGGCGGCAGCCGGCGCGGCCTCCCGCACCTGCTGGGTCTCTGCCCGCTCATGCACCTTCAGGACCTCGCGCGCGCGGGCGATTACCGCCTGCGGCAAACCCGCCAGACGAGCCACCTCGATGCCATAACTCTTGCTCGCAGCGCCGGCCTCTACGCTGTGCAAAAACACGATTCCACCCGCATTTTCCTTCACCGTCACGCGCACATTGCGCAGCTTCGTGAGCCGCTCCGCCAGCAACGTAAGCTCATGATAATGCGTGGCAAACAGGCTTCGGGCACCGATCCGGTCATGCAAATGCTCAACCGTAGCCCAGGCCAGCGAGAGCCCGTCATAGGTAGCCGTCCCGCGCCCCATCTCATCCAGCAGCACCAGCGATCGTGATGTGGCCGTGTTCAGGATCGCGGCCGTTTCCGTCATTTCCACCATGAAAGTTGACCGTCCCCGCGCAACGTTATCGCTCGCCCCAATGCGCGTGTATATCCGGTCTACAAGCCCCAACCGCATGCGCTCCGCCGGCACAAAACATCCACACTGCGCCATCACCACCAGCAGCGCCGCCATGCGCAAGTAAGTGCTCTTACCGCCCATATTCGGCCCCGTCATGAGCAGGATGGAGGGGCCCCCAGCAGCGTCCAGAAAGAGCGAATTAGGAATAAAACGGCCCACCCCGGACTCCTCCATGCGCCGTTCTACCACCGGGTGACGAGCCTGCACAAACTCAAGTGCGCAGCTATCCTCAACCACCGGCCGGGTCCACCCACGCAGTGCCGCCAGGTGCGCAAAGCAGGCCAGCATGTCAATCTCCGCCACCCGCCGCGCCGTCTCCCGTACACGCACAGCGCCGGCGAGCAGAAGTGTTCGCATCTCCGCAAACAGGCGCCGTTCAATTTCGAGCGAGCGCTCCTGCGCGGTCAGGATTTTGGCCTCGTATTCCTTGAGCTCGGGCGTCGTAAAGCGTTCTGCATTGACCAGCGTTTGCTTGCGCTCATAGTCTGCCGGTACTGATTTCGCGTTCGCCTTTGTGACTTCCAGGTAGTATCCAAAGACGCTGTTGAAGCGCACTTTGAGCGATGAAATGCCTGTTCGCGCGCGTTCCCGTTCCTCAATGGCGACCAGTGCCTGCCGTCCGCTGCGGCTCAGCTCGCGCAATTCGTCGAGCTCCGCATGGATCCCCGCCCGCACCACGCCGCCATCGGCGAACGTGACGGGCGGCTCATCCACAATCGTCGCAACGATCAGCTCATGCAAATCTTCAAGCGCGTCGAACTCCCCAGCGCCCAGCTCCTGCCACTTTTCGCTCGCAAAAGCTGCGACAGCCGAACGCAAACCGGGCAGACACCCCAGTGTCGCCGCCAGTGCGAGCACTTCCCGCGGACCGGCCGAATCCATCGCAACGCGCCCCAGCAGGCGCTCCAGATCGAGCACTCCGTCCATGGCGCGACGCACGCCCTCGCGCTTGCGCAGGTCGGCCGCTGCCTCACCCACAGCGTCCAGCCGAGCCGTAATGCCGGCCAACCCCATCGCCGGGCGTAGCAAAGTTGCGCGCAGCAGCCGCTTACCCATCGGGGTGCAGCAGGCGTCCAGCGTATAGAGCAGCGTAGTATGCACGGTTTCGCCAGAAAAGAGTGGGTCTACCAGCTCAAGATTGCGCACGGAAACTGCATCGAGTTCGAGGCATCCGGAACGCTCATAAAAGCGCACCAGGTCCAGGTGCTCTAGCGCCCCCTGCTTGGTCTGTCGCAAATAATGCACGACTCCGCCCGCAGCTACCGCAGCGGCTTCATGCCCGGCGAGCCCGAGGCCATCCGTCGTCAGCACGCGGAACTGTTGACGCAGCAGCGGCACGGCGTGCTCGGCCGTTAGCACCCAGCTTTCGAGCGCCGTTTTTGTCCGGATCGCCTCCAGGCCCTCGCCATTCTCCTCGCCTAAAAGTGTTTTGGAAACGCCCAACAGCCCGCCGGCGGCATACAACAACTCAACAGGACGGACGCGGTTTAGCTCGTCAACGGCCAGCGCCCACGCGTCTTTGCCGCTAAACTCAGTCGCCCGGAAGTCCCCGGTCGACAGATCCGCCAGCCCTACGCCGACTGCATCCTTCATGACCACGACGCAGGCCAGCCAGCAGGATTCCCCCGCGCCCAGCCCCGGGTCGACCGCGGTCCCGGGCGTCAGCACCCGCGTAACCTCCCGCTTGACGATGCCTTTGACCGTTTTTGGATCTTCCATCTGCTCGCACAGCGCGATCCGGTAGCCCTTGCGCAGCAGCCGCTGCAGGTAAATTTCTGCCGCGTGGTAGGGAACGCCGCACATAGGCTGCTTCTTTTCGCGGTCACGAGCGGTCAGGGTAAGCTGCAGCTCGCGCGCGACAGTAATCGCATCCTCGTAGAAGAGCTCGTAAAAGTCCCCAATTCGGCAGAACATCAGGCAGTCCGGGTGCGCCTCTTTGGCAGCAAAATATTGCCGCATCACGGGCGTCAGCGACGGATCGTTCAGGCTGGTGGGGAACTGGGCTTCGGCCATTGCAGGAGGCCTCAGAATACCGCACGGCACCCCCTGCATATCTGGTACGAAAGCGAATCTGCGACTTAGCCGCTCGGCGCGACTGAAACGGCATCCAACCCATCATGATCCAGATTCCGCTAACCCCCGAGCAATTCGCCGCCAAACGCCAGCAACTCCAGGCCGAGCAGGGCATCACGCTTGACGGCGACGAAGGCAAAATCAGCAAGATGGGGGTGACCGCCGGCTATCAATACACGGACGGCCAGCTGAAAGTCACCATCCTGGACAAACCTTTCTTCGTGACCACCGACTACTGCGAAGAGCAGCTTAGAGCCTTCCTGACCCCCGCGGTCTAAGGCTAGTCCTTGGCCTTGAAGTTGCTGACTGCGGAAGCTTTCACCCGGAACTTACCTTCGTCCTCGCTGAGCACCAGGAAGGTTGCGGTGGGCATCATCCCGATCCCGCTTGAACCGTTATTGCCATGCACGCGGGTGATGTTGGGCAGGATCTTGTACTCGATGTAGTAGGTCTTGCCCGGCTCCGCTGCAACAGTCAGCATCCCGACTGAATCTTTCTCACCCTTCACGCTGGTGCACAGGTGATGATCGCCGGGCGGTACAGAAAGGGTGAAGTAAGAGTTTGCCTTGCCGGCACCGACCCACGTTCCATCCAGCCCAAAGCGTGCGGTCATGTCCGGAACACTGATCCCGCCCAGGATCGCTGCAGTTTTGGAAGGCCGGTTCATCGTTTCGATAAACACGAATTGAGCTTTGCCAGCTTCAGCCGGGGCGGGTGCAGGCTGGTCCTTTTTGAGGTCAACGTCGAACTTCACCTGATCGGCCCCGCAGGAGTCAGGCAAAACGTTCTTGGACGCAAACGCGGACGTCGCCAAACTGAAGGCGCAAACAATAACGGCTGTCTTGATCGAGCAATGCACAGGCAGTCTCCAGGGGGGAATAATCACCAGAAGATTAGCATGCTTGCAGCGAACTTCGCGGCATCTTGATGGGTGCATTTCGGCACAGCCACCGCGCAATAGATCCTACGAGAGGTATTCCTTGATCCAGGGGTCTTCAGAGTGGACGAGCTCGCTGGTCGTGCCGGTGAAGACGATCGAGCCCTCGTTCAGGATCAGGAAGCGCGTGGTGTCGTCTATGCCGCTGTCCGCGATGAGCTCCATTTTGCCCGCTTGCTGGTTATAGCGGTGCGTTGCGAGCACGAAGGCGTCCTGCAGGCGGTGCGTGATCAGAAGCGAGGTCGTGTGTGAGACGTCGCGTTGCTTGACGACCAGCTCGACGATGGTGGTTGAAGTGATCGGATCAAGACCGCCAGTGGGGGAGTCGTACAGGATCAGGTCGGGGTCCGTGACGATGGCGCGTGCTATCGAAACGCGCCGGCGCATACCGCCGGAGAGCTCTGACGGGAACTTCTGCGCCGCGGTGGGCAGCTCCACAAACTTCAGGACTTCCTCAACTTTGCTGTGCGACTCGGCCAGCGCCATGCCTTCCTCGTTCAGCCGGTAGGCTACGTTGTCCTCGACATTCATTGAGTCGAACAGCGCTGATTCCTGAAAGACCATGCCGATGCGCTTGCGCAGCTTGAAGATTTCGCGCTCGGCCATCGTGGCGACGTTTTGACCGAAGACTTGGATGTCGCCGGAGTCAGGTTTGAGCAAGCCATCGACCAGCTTCAGCAGCACGGATTTGCCGGTGCCGGCGGGCCCCAGGATCACAAGAGTCTGCCCGCGATCGACTGAGAAAGAGATATTTTTGAGTACGGGCGCGCGATCGAAGGTAAGCGAAACGTCCTTGAAGACGACGATTGGGCCTTGATTCTGGGCGTCCGGATTGGGGGTCTGTTCGGGCATGATGTGCGAGCTAGCTACCAAAAATTCCAATCATCAGGCGAGTCACAAGGAAGTCAACGACGATGATCGAGATGGAAGAAACGACCACGGCCGATGTAGTGGCCTTGCCGACGCCCTGCGTGCCGCCCTTGGTATTCATGCCAAAGTAGCAGCCGACGGTCGAAATGATGAACGCGGAGAATAGGGGCTTGGTCAGGCCCTGCACCACATCGCCACCGACCAGCGTCTGGTAGGAGGTGTGCAGGTATGACGTGAAATTTAGTCCAAGCATCGAGATGGAGATCAGCGCGCCGCCGGCGATTCCCACTGCATCCGCCACAATGGTGAGGAAGAAGAGCATGAAGACGGTGGCGTAAACACGGGGCGTCACCAGCTTGCGGATCGGGTCGGTACCCAGGGCGCGCATGGCGTCTATCTGCTCGGTAACCTTCATGGAGCCGAGTTCCGAAGCCATGCCGGAAGCGTTGCGCGCGGCCATCATCAGGCCGGTCAACACCGGGCCCAGTTCCTTCACCATGGAAAGTGAGACGAGCGACCCAGTCATCGATACGGCGCCAAAGCTTTTAAGCGCGGTGGCTGACTGCAGCGCCAGAACGCAGCCAGTAAAAAAGCCGCTAAGCAGCACAATGGGCGTGGAACCGACGCCGATCGAATCCATCTGCGCGAAAATGTCACCCCAGTAGCGAGGCCCGGAAAAGATGTTCGTGACGGCGCTGGCGGACATGGTCGCGTATGTCTGCACCCCGGCGACGCGAGCCTTGGCATAGTTCTGAATGTGGTCAAAGGGCATGCGTTTGTAGGCTCACTTTATCAGATGCAGAAATGCCACATTCGGACCCGTGGATTGTGTGCGTCAGGATTTGGTTGGTGAGAAAATGGTGCAGAGGTAGATGGTGGCTGACGAAACGATGAACGCAGCGGTGCTCTTTGGCGCGCAGGATTTGCGCCTTGCACAGCTGCCGGTGCCAGTCCCCGCCGCAGGCGAGGTGTGTGTCCAGGTTGGCGCGGCGCTGACCTGCGGGACGGACCTGAAGGTTTACAAGCGCGGCTACCATGCGCGGATGGGCAAGGCGCCGTTTGCGTTTGGGCATGAGCTCGCCGGCACGATCGTCGCAGTGGGCCAGGATGTCAAAGGATGGGTGGTGGGGGACCGGGTGGCGCCGATGAACTCTGCTCCCTGTGGCATTTGCTATTGGTGCAGCAAGGGCCAGCCCAATCTATGTGCGGATCTGCTGTTCAATAACGGCGCGTACGCGGAGTATCTGCGGGTGCCGGCGCGCATCGTTCAGAAGAACATGCTGCGCGTGCCGGACAATCTTGCGTTCGAGCATGCTGCGCTGACAGAGCCGCTGGCCTGCGTAGTGCGCGGGCTGGAAGAAAGCGGTGCGCAGGCAGGGGACTCGATGATTGTGATTGGCGCGGGGCCCATTGGGTTGATGTTTGTGCACGCTGCGTCGCTTGCCGGGGTACAGGTGATCGCGGTGGTCAAGCGCGCGGACCAGGTGCAGGCGGCTCTCAGCTTTGGCGCCAGCCAGGTGCTGCAAATCGCAGAGGGAGTCGACACGGTGGAGGCTGCGCGTGCGATGACGCCTGCCGCGCGTGGGGCGGACGTGGTAGTGGAATGCGTCGCAACGCCCGCAACGTGGGAATGGGCGGTGGCGATGGTGCGTGCCGGCGGGGTCGTCAATTTTTTCGGCGGACCCCCTAGTGGTACGGTGGTTTCGCTTGACACCAATCGGCTGCATTACGGAGATATCACGCTTAAAGCCAGCTTTCACCACACGCCGGCGACTTGCCGGACGGCGTTTACGTTGATCACCAGTGGACGTTTTCAGGCCGCAGAGTTCCTGACCGGTCGCGTTAAACTGGCGGAATTGCCCGAGCTTTTCACAGCCATGGTCACGCGAAGCACCAGGGCCGGCGTGCGGGAAATTAAGACAGTGGTGCTGCCGTGATGACCCTGGAAGGCGCGCCCACAGAGTACGCGCTGCCCGCCGTGCGGCCCACGCTGGCTGCGGCGCAGGCTTGGTGCCGCGCGTTGGCGACTTCACATTACGAGAATTTTCACGTTGCCACCTGGTTCCTGCCGAAGAGAATCCGCCCTTATTTTGAGAGCATTTATGCCTTCAGCCGCGTCGCCGATGACCTGGGCGACGAGGTCGCTGACCCAGTTACGGCAACGCGTTTGCTCGGCGAGTGGCGCGCCATGCTGCACGAATGCTACGCGGAACCGGCGTGCTCGCAGCACCCTGTTTTCGTCGCGCTGGCCCAGACGATAGGTGAGACCGGTGTACCGCGTGGGCTGTTTGACGACCTGATCCGGGCGTTTGAAATGGATCAGGTGAAGACTCGTTTTGCTTCTGTGGCGGAGCTTGAAGCCTACTCAAAATGCTCTGCAAACCCGGTTGGACGCCTGGTGCTCTGGGTTTCCGGCTATAAGGATGAGCGTCGCGCGCAGCTCTCGGACAAGGTCTGCACCGCGCTGCAGCTCGCAAATTTCTGGCAGGATGTGGTCGAGGACTGGGAACGTGGCCGGCGCTATTTGCCACAGGACGCGATGGATCGCTTTGGAGTGTCAGAGGCCGATCTGACAACTCGGCGATTTACGCCGGCGTTCCGCAGCATGATGGCCTATCTGGTCTCGTACACGCGGACGATGCTTGCCGAAGGCGCGGAGATTTCCGGCACCGTTAAGGGCGATCTTGCCGTCACACTGCGGCTGTTTCCGCAGGGCGGCAGCGCGGCGCTGGACGGAATTGCCGCTCAGGATTATGACGTCTTGACGCGTCGACCTTCCGTCGGCAAGGGTGCCAAGGCGCTGCTGTTGCTGCGTGCGCTGGGCGGCAAGGCCCTGACTTTGGTGCCGCGCAGGGGTCATCTGCGATGACGCTGGCGATCGCGTACGACTTCTGCCGCGGCGTGGCCAGGCGCGAAGCGAAAAACTTTTACTACGCCTTTCGCGTGCTTCCGCCGGCCAAAAGCGACGCCATGTGCGCCGTTTACGCCTTCATGCGGCGCGCAGATGACCTGGCGGATGATGAATCAAAGCCTTTGCCGCAACGCCGTACAGAGATGGCGGCGTGGCTCGCAAGCTGGCGCATGGCGCGCGCGCAGGGGGGCGGCGATGACCCGGTTTTCCTGGCGTTGACCGATACACAACGCCGCTTTGCCATCTCGGACGAGCTGCTGGAAGACCTGGTGCGCGGAACGACGATGGATCTCGAGCCGGTGCTGGCCGGCCTCACGTCGGTCAGTGTCACGACCGAGCTCGACGAAGCTCCATCTACCGCCCAATTCGCAATTTACGAGTCTTTCGATGACCTCTATCGCTACTGCTATCTGGTCGCATCGGTCGTCGGGCTGGTCTGCATCAAGATTTTTGGTTACACAGATCCCGCTGCGGAAAAGCTGGCGGAAGAAACCGGAATCGCCTTCCAGCTCACTAATATTCTGCGGGATGTGGAAGAAGATGTGGACCGCGGCAGGGTCTACCTGCCGCAGGACGACATGCGCTCCGCCGGGCTTACGCCGCTCGACGTGGTGGCCGCCGCGCAGGGATATGATGACGGGACGCTCGGCAACAAGCCGATTACGGCGCTGATGGAGCGCGAAGGCGCACGTGCGGAACAGTATTATGGCTCGGCCGAGCGCCTGCTGCCGATGATCGAGCCTGATAGCCGCGCCGCGTTGTGGGTCATGGTCACGATTTATCACGAGCTGCTGAAGGAGATTGCAGCGGCCAAGTACCCGGTTTTTGCCACGCGCATTCGCGTCAGCACGCCGCGCAAATTGTGGATCCTGGCGCAGGGATTCTGGATGGCTCGGCGGCTGAAGGCGGGCGCATGAAGGACGTAATCGTTGTAGGGGCCGGGGTCGCCGGGCTGGCGGCTGCGACTGCGCTGCAGAAGGATGGCGCGCAGGTGACGCTGCTGGAGCGTCGGCCATATGTCGGTGGGCGGGCTTATTCCTATCTGCATCCGGCGCTTGAGGAAGTGGTGGATTCGCAGCACGTCCTGCTGGGCTGCTGCACCAATCTGATTGAGCTGGTTAATGGCGCGGGGCTCGCCGATAAAGTGCGCTGGTATGACCGGCAAACCTTTCTGGAGCCCGGCGACGGGCACTCCGCAGCCCGGGCCAGCGATATAGCGATCAATGCGCTGCCGGCGCCGTTTCAATATTCGGACAGCTTTCTGCGCGCAGGAATGTTGTCGCTGGCGGATAAAGCCGGCATTGCGCGAGGGCTGCTCGGGCTGGCCAATGGCGCGCCCGGCAATGACCGGGAGAGTGTCGCGCAGTGGTACCAGCGGTCCGGCCAGACCGAAGGCGCGATTCGCAAATTCTGGGAGCCGATCGTGCTCGCTACCTTGAACGACGCGTCTTCGAGCTGCTCCATGAAGTACGGCGCCAAGGTCTTTTATGAGCTGTTCCTCAAGACCCGCGAAGGGGGCAAGCTTGGCATCCCCACAGTGCCTCTAAGCGATTTTTACGGCGCTGCGGCTGACGCGTTCGTAGCCGCCGGAGGGACCGTGGAGACGCGGGCTGGGGTGGAAGCACTGGTACGCGGCGAGGCAGGGAACTGGACTTTAAAACTCGCGTCCGGGAACGAATTAACCAGTAAAAACGTCGTTCTGGCGCTGCCTTTTGAGCAGACCAGCAAGCTGCTCGCAGGGGTGCCGTCGGGTGGCGGTCTGCTCGCCGCGGCAGAACACTTTATCCACGCGCCATTTATCTCGATCCTGCTCTGGTTTGACCGCCAGATCACGGACCTGGATCACGCCTGGCTGCTTGATACGACAATTCAGTGGTTTTTCCACAAGTCGAAGATACGAGGATACGCCCCTGAGCGCGGCAGCTACGTTGAGCTGGTCATTGCGGGTTCGCGGACGGAGCTGCCGATGTCGCGCAAGGAGATCCTGGAGCCGGCGCTTGCGGAGCTCGGACGCTTTTTCCCGGCGAGCCGCTCGGCCACGCTGCTCAAAAGCGGCATCTTGAAGGAGGCGCGCGCGACCTTCTCCGTCACCCCGGGGCTTGACGTTTTCCGGCCTGAGCAAGCCACTGGCATCCCGGGACTCTATCTGGCAGGGGATTGGACCCGCACGGACTGGCCTTCAACGATGGAGGGCGCGGCACGGAGTGGCCGGCTAGCCGCTGGTGCGGTTGCAGGAGAGGCAAAACGCTATCTGGCACCGGAGCTCGCACCAAGCGGATTGATGCGTCTGCTGCATAGAAACTAGGTCATGGTCCGGCGTTCAAGCACCAATAATGCTGGGCTTACGTAGCTGGACGAAAAAAGTTGCCTGCGTCCGCAACTATTTTGCTTGACCAACGTTTTCATAGCTGATTACGTTGTCAGATGAGTGCAAAGAACGGGTAGGCCCAGCGGGCCGGCTTCGTCTTCGCGCAAGGATAGGTGTGGCGATGACGATGGGCCTGGAACGTTCAAACACAGCACGCAACCTGATGGCAGCCGCGACCTCGGCTCTGCTCACCCTCGGCCTGGGCTGCTCGACCGGCAATATCACGTCGTCCAGCCCTACTCCCGCGGCGCCGGCGACCGTTACTGTGACCATTTCCGGTAGCGCACAGACGCGTCTGGGCCAGCAGACGCAGTTCAGCGCGATCGTCGCAAACACCACGAATCAAGCAGTCAATTGGCAGGTAAACGGAGTCACGGGTGGTTCTGCGGCGAATGGAACCATCACCTCTGCCGGGCTTTATTCCGCGCCGTCCGCACTTCCGAGCGGCAATGCCGTCACGATCGGCGCCATCAGCCAGGCCTCCAGCACTGCATCAACCACCATTTCTGAAGCCATCTGGAACCCTGTTCCGGTGCTTACAAGCGAGAGCGCGACCCAGTCCGGACTCAGCGGCAGCTACCTGATCGACGTGCGGGGCAGCAATTTTGTTTCCGGCGCGCAGATCGAAGTGGGCGGTACGCCGGTCACCACGACCTTGATCTCCTCCGCAGAGCTGCAGGCCAACTACGCTGCCGCGGGAGCGACGAGCGCGGTACTCGCGGTGCTGAACCCTAACCCCGGCTCGGCCCTTTCAGCCTCTGCAAACGTGCAGTTCACAACCGTCAAGGCATCGGTCCCGGCTGCGGCACGCCTGCTCGATCAGGCGACGTTTGGCCCGACCCTGAACGACATTCAGCACGTACAGGCAATCGGCCTGGACGCCTATTTGACTGAGCAGTTTGGCACCGCAGCAACAGTATTGCCGGACCTGCCAAACCCGCTACCCACCGTTTGCGCGCCAGCCAATCCCAAGCCCTGCGAGCAGTCTGAAGTCTGGGCGGCTTTCCTGACCGGCCCTGATCAGTTGCGCCAGCGCGTGGCTTTCGCACTCAGCGAGATGTTTGTGGTCTCGACCAATTCCATCAGCCCCTACGCGGTCACGCCGTTCCACAACCTGCTTACAAAAGATGCGTTCGGCAACTTCTCCACGGTAATGAAGGATGTCACGCTCTCCCCGGCTATGGGCGCGTACCTGAACATGCTGAACAGCGGGAAACCGGTCGTCGTGAACGGCGTAATGCAGATTGCGAACGAGAACTTCGGCCGCGAAAACATGCAGCTTTTCACCATTGGGCTCAACCAGTTGAACCAGGATGGCACCCCGCAGCTGGACGGCAGCGGCAACCTGATCCCCACCTACACGCAGGCGCAGGTGCAGGCTTTTGCCCGGGCGTATACGGGATGGACCTACAACGGCGCGCCGGCGGGCAAGTTCACGGGCACGCCAGATTTTGATAATCCCATGATCGGGGTGGAAGCCCAGCACGATACTGCCGCAAAAATTCTGCTGAATGGCACGACACTGCCGGCCGGCCAGAACAGCATGCAGGATCTCGACGGCGCGCTGGGTAACCTCTTCAACAACAGCAACGTAGCGCCGTTCGTCTGCCGCCAGTTGATTCAGCATCTGGTAGCTTCAAACCCTAGCGCGGCGTATGTTGGACGCGTTTCTGCTGTCTTCAACAATGATGGGAACGGAGTCCGAGGCAATCTGCGCGCCGTCATTCGTGCCATTCTGCTCGACACAGAGGCCCGTGCCGGGGACACTGACCCAACGCAGGACGGCGGTCACTTGCGCGAGCCGATCTTCTACCTGACGGCAGTCATGCGCGGCCTGGGCTACGTCAACACGGATCCGAACGGCTATTACGGCAGTCTGAGTAACTACTCGAACGCGCTCGGGCAGGCGCCTTACGCTTCTAACAGCGTGTTCAATTTCTTCCCGCCGAACTATGTGATTCCTGGCTCTGTAAACGCACCGGAGTTCGACCTGGAAAACACCGCCAGCGCGACCTTGCGGCTCACGCAGGCAAATCAGCTCGTCTACGGGCAGATCAACGGATTCAAGGTGGATCTGAGCGCGACCTCCGCTCTCGGCTTGATGGCTTCCAATCCCGGGCAGCTTGTGGATTCGCTCGCGACCATGTTCATGCACGGGCAGATTCCGGCCAATATGCGGACCGCGATCGTGAATCACATCACCACCTTAACGGACCCGGCGCAGCGCGTGCGTGTCGCTACTTACCTGGTGATCACGTCTTCGCAGTACAAGATCGAGCACTAGACCTTAGCTTCGTACGTCGGCATACCCAGCAGCACCTCAGGAGACCTAAATGGCTACCAATCGGCGCAGTTTTATCAAGTACGCATCGCTCGCTGCAGCCGGGAACGCTGCGGGTCTGCGCCCTTTCGGCCTGCTGAACTCCTTCGCGCAGACGACGCAGGACTACAAGGCGTTGGTTTGCGTATTTTTGTACGGCGGCAATGACGCGAATAATATGCTGATCCCGTTCGACACCAAGGGCTACAGCAATTACTCGTCACTGCGCGGACCGCTGGCGCTGCCGCAGGCGCAATTGCTGCAGCTTGGCGGGGCTGGATCGAACTTCGCGCTGAACCCGAATCTGCCTGACATTCAGACGCTCTTCAACAACAAGAACGCCGCGCTGGTACAGAATGTGGGCACCCTGATGGAGCCCACGACGCGCGCGCAATACCTGGCCGGCGCCACCGTGCCGACCAATCTGTTCTCGCACACAGATCAGCAATTGGAGTGGCAGAACGCCGCGCAGTCCGGTGTCACGCCGACTGGCTGGGCGGGGCGCATCGCAGACGCGATCACTCCGCAATACAATCCCGGCGGCAAGATCCCGATGATCACATCCGTTGCCGGCGATACGCTGTTTTGCAACGGCCAGTCAAGCACGCCGGTATCCGTGAGTCCCGGCAACCTGGGCGGGGCGGCCTGCTCAGAAGGCACCACGGAATGCGCTGCACAGCAAGCGACTGCGCAGGCTCTGCTTAGCTTTTCTTCCGGTGTTTCATTGGTTCAAGCCGATAATGCCATCACCTCAAACGCCTACGCCTATGCCAAAACGCTGTCCGATGCAGCTCAGTCTGTGTCCCCACTCCAGACCGTGTTTCCGGCCAATGGGCTTGGCGCACAGCTGAAGCAGATTGCGCAGATCATTCAGATTCGGGCAGCTCTTGGGGTCTCGCGTCAGATCTTTTTTGCCGGGATCGGCAATTTTGACACGCACTCCGACCAGATCAACCTGCAGGGTCAACTGTTGGCTGGCATCAGCCCGGCGCTGGCTTCGTTTTATGCGGCGACGCAGGAGCTAGGCGTGCAAAACAATGTGACGGCGTTCACGATGTCTGACTTTTCCCGTACTTTCCAGCCGAACTCGAACACCGGGACGGACCACGCGTGGGGGTCGCACCACATGGTTATCGGCGGGGCAGTCAAGGGCGGACAGATGTACGGAACGTTCCCGACGCAGGCGCTGGCCGGGCCGGATGACTCCGGGTCAAACGGCCGGTGGGTGCCCTCAACCGCGAGCGTGCAGTATGCGGCCACGCTGGCTAGCTGGTTTGGCGTCAGCACGGCGCAGATGGCTACCATCTTCCCGAACATTGGCCTGTTCCCGACGCAGAACCTCGGCTTCGTCTAAATCGCGGAGCCTCCCGCCAGCACGAACTCGCTGCGGTTTGAAGATTGCGCTAACGCGCCAGCAGGTAGACGCCGACGGTGACACAAAGAATCGCCAGCCAGCGGCGCCGGTCGACATTTTCCCGCAGGAAAAGTCTCGCCGCGACTGCGTTTCCGACGTAGTTCAAGCTGCCAATCGCAGGGGCGGCGAGCGATAAGTCAACTTTAGACAGGGTGTAGAGCATCGCGAAAAAGTTAAACGCCATGCACAGAGCGCCGGCCAGGAATGGCGGGCTTGTCAGGACGGCGCGTGTGACGCCCAGGATGCCGGAAGATGCGCGTACAACGTCGAGATCACCGAGCCCACGCATGGCGGCAGCGATCAGGACTTCGCCGGCAATCGCCAGCATGGCCACCAGCGTAATGCAGGACCACGTCACGAGTGGGGCCGCGACGTGCAGCGGAGCGCCGTTCACAGGCGCACTCCGGGAACAGGCAGGTCGGTTGGGGGCAGGCCGGCGTCAAGCTCTGTGCGGGCCGGCCGATTGGCAACAAACCCGACAGCGCAGGTGATCAGGAAAATGCCAACCCAGCGTGAAACCGGAAGATGCTCATGCAGCCAGAAGTGGCTGATCAGCGCAATCAGGACATTGCCGAACGCCGTAGCGGGCATGACGAAGGTAAGGTCCGCCCAGCTCAGCGCGGCGGTGTAGCTGGCGAAAAAGCCAATAAGCAGCACTATGCCGACGATGATGTTCAGGTTGAGCAGGGCGTGCAGCAGCAGAGGCAGGTGGTGCAGGTCAACCGGGCCGACCTGCGCCATGCCGCGCGAGAGCAGGGCATCGCCAACGGAGGCGGTGAGCACCACCGCAAGCAGGGTGCCGTATTGCGATGGGGCTAGGCGGTGTGTCATTGAGCTCCGAAGAGTGGGTGAATCGCAAGCAATGGCCCTCTTTGCGGTGCTGCCGCGAAAGAGGGCCAAGGGTCAAGCGCTTTGCTACGGCGACTAAGCGTTCATGCTGACGGATTCCTGCTGCTTCAATGCGTTTTCTTCTTTCATCTTGAGGCTAGCCTTGTTGCGCTCGGAACGCAGCTTCATGAAGGATTTTGCCTCGACGTAAAGTCGCGGCACGTCGCGGTTGACGATCGCTTTCCAGACAACGCGGAAAGCGGCCTTGGGGCGGAAGTAGTACTCGTCGTAGAACTTGTGGACCATCTCCATCACGTACTCGACCGGAAGGCCGGGATACTCGATGTGGGCCATCTGGTGACCCTTGTCGTCGTCCATTTTGTGGTTGGTGATGTAGCCATTCTTCTCGGCGAACTCGTAGAACTCGGTGCCCGGGAAGGCGTGCGCGATCGACACCTGGATGGTTTCGCAGTCGAGACCCTTGGCGAAGTCGATGGTATTGCGAATCGATTCCTTAGTCTCGCCAGGGAGGCCGAGGATGAAATCGGCGTGAATGATGAGACCGAGATCGTGGCAATCCTTGACGAACTCACGTGCACGCTCGACGGTGGCACCCTTCTTGATGTTCTTCAGGATTTGCGGGTCGCCGGACTCGAAACCGACGATCAGCAGGCGGCAGCCGGCGTCTTTCATAGCCTTCAGTGTGTCGCGATGGGTGGTAACGCGCGAGGTGCAGGACCAGGTCAGGCCAAGCGGCTTGAGCTTGGCGCAGAGCTCGATCGTGCGCTCTTTCTGGATATTGAAGGTGTCGTCATCGAAGAAGAATTCTTTGACATGCGGGAAAAGCTTCTTGGCGTTCGCCATTTCGGCGGCCACGTCGTCGGTCGAGCGCTTGCGCCATGCATGGCCGGAAAGCGTCTGGGGCCACAGGCAGAAGGTGCACTGTGCGGGGCATCCGCGTGTGGAGTAAAGCGACACGTACGGGTGCAAAAGGAAGGGAACGTTGTACTTGGTGACGTCAAGGTCACGGGCGTAAATTTCGGTCGCCCAGGGCATATCCGGCTTATCAAGCTTTTCAACCTGCGGGCGATCGGCGTTATCGAAAAAGCCGCCGGCCGGGTTGCGATAGCTGATGCCGAGAATCTCTTCCATCGGCTTGCGGTTGGCGAATTCCACGACTGTGAAGTCGAACTCGCGGCGGCAGACGAAGTCAATTGCGGAGCACTCGTTGAGTGCGCGATAGGGGTCAGTCGTGACCGGGGGGCCGACAAAAGTGATCTTGATCGTCGGGTTTGTAGCCTTGATGGCCTGCGCGAGCGCGTGATCACCGGACCAGCCAACGGTCGAGGTGAAGAGGACCAGAAACTCATAATCCTTGCAGATATTGATCGTTTCTTCAGGTGTAACGTGGTGCGGCGGTGCGTCGAGAAGGCGAGAGCCTTCGAGCAAACCGGCGGGGTAGGTCAGCCAGACCGGATACCAATACGACTCAATCTCACGGACAGCGGGCCAGCGGGAGCTTGCGCCGCCGTCAAAATTCTCAAAAGAGGGCGGATTCAGGAGCAACGTCTTCAAAGGCTTGTTCATGGGTATGACCAGATTTTACCATTCCGTTGGGATTTACGCTGCGTTGAACCATGGAAACGAATAGGGGCTGCACAGGGGTACCTGCGCAGCTTCCCGCTGAATTCAAGGCATTTTGAGGGTTGGCGTGGGGGGCGGGGGAGGGGTGATCATGCCGACACCATTGAGCCACTCGATGAGGCGGCCGCTCTGGCGCATCAGCGAGATTTCCGCGGTGCGCAGACGGAAATTGGCGTCGATGACAGTGAGATAGCGCTCGCGCTCAGCCACGCGGGCGTTCTGCTGCTCCTTAGGTGTCAGCACGGGCGCTCCGCTCACTGGCGCGTTCATCTGCAGGTTGATGATCTCCAACTGCTCCTGCGCAAGTTGCTGCGAAAGTGATGCGGCTTCCTTTTGCGCCTTGAGCTCCTCCATGCTTGAGCGCAGGCGGGACTGGCCGTCCAGCGCCACGACCTGGGCTTGCTCGGCTTCATGCAGAGCGCGCGAGGCGTCGGCTATGGACTCGCGGTTCCTGTCTCGGCGCCCGCGGTCAAAAAGCGGGAAGACGATTGAAACGCCAAAAGCGTATTGGTCCGGGCCGATTGCGACTGTGCAGGTGGGGCCGCTGGGATCCATTTCACAGGCCGGCGTTGGGTTCGGATTGATGGTCCGCAGTTGCTTGAAGGAATCCGTGAACGTAGCGTAGCGGTTGTACTGCACGAACGACATCAGGTTGGGCCGGTACAAATACTTTGAGTCCCCGATGGCTTGTTGCTGTTTGGCCTGCGCGGTTAGAAAGGCTGCGGCGACGGCGGCATTGGCGTAGCCGGCCTCGGCCATCAGGGTGCCTTCAGGCAGGGGCGCGGTGGGGAAGCCGCCTGAAACGCGGACGATATCGGTAGGCTCGCCGATCAGGTCTGCGAGATGCTTGCGATCGTTGATCGTGTCGTCATGTGCGTGCATGCAGGTGACCCGAAGATTTGCCGCGTTCAGTTTCGCCTGGGTAAGGTCAATGTGCGGGTCACGGCCGGCGCTGAAGCGATCGTTGATGATCGAGACAAGCTTCTGGGTCTCGTCCAACTCCTGCTGCAAGGCCTCTTCGCGCTGCTGGTCTTTAAGCAGGTCGGAATAGGTGAGGGCGACGTCTTCCGCAACTGCTTCACGTACGTCCATGAACGATTGCCGCGCGGCGTTAAAGCCCAGGCGCGCGGAGTGGATGTAAGGAAGCTGCGAGCCGCTGTAAACCAGCGACTGCCCCTGTATGGAAAAGAGCGTCGGAGGGTTGGAACTGTAGCCGACCGACTGGCCGTAGCCTCCGCTGACAGATGCGGACGGAATGAAGACATCCTTGGTTTCTGCGAGCGCGGCGCGCGTCTTCTCGACGTCCGCTTCAGCGACTCTGAGCCTTGGGCTGTGGCGAAGAGCAAGGTCAACCGCGGAAATAAGCGACACCTGCGCATGCAGCGCGGGAGCAAGGAAAATGACTAGCAGCAGGGGCTTGAGGGTCATACGCCGGCGAGCGCCTTTCTCGCGGGTTCATACGCGGGAGCGAGCGCTGTGGCAGCCGCAAACTCGGCTTTAGCACCAGCCTTGTCGCCACGCTTGAGCAGCAGATTTCCGAGCTGCACGTGCACCTTGAAGACCGGTGCGGCGTCAGTCTGGTTTGGAGAGGCGAGGTAGGCACGAAGGGCCGTGATCGCAAGATCGGGGCCGCGCTGAGCGTCCGTCAAGATGCTGGCGAGGTCAGCCTCCACGGGCCCGTGGCCGGGGTCTGCTGCGAGCGCTTCTCTAACTGCAACCAGAGCGTCGTCTGGACGCTTGTGCCGCTGGTAGAAGAGCGCAAGATCCGAGTACGCTTCCGGTGTTTTACCGGCGGCGATGGCGAGCTTATATTCAGCCTCGGCTGTGGAAAGGTCCTTGGCTTTTTCAGCTTTGAGCGCGAGCAGCCGGTGCGCCTTGGCGGGCGCATCTGCCAGCCGCCGTGTGACCAGATCTGCAAGCTTGTCCGCTCCACCCCCAACCATGGCCGGCGCGGCAATGTAGAATTCGCCGAGATCGCTGGCAGCCGTCACGTTTTTGGAATCCAGCTGCAGCGCGCGCTCAAAGGCCGCGTGGGTGCGGCGAGCGAGCGAAAAAGCGGAAAGAGCGCTCGCCTTCGAGGCCTTCAGGCCGAGCGAACGACCGAGCCAGAGTTGGGCTTCAGAGCTGGTCGGTAACGCGGCGACAGCTCGCTGGCACTCGTTGACGGCCGGGTCAGCCAGGTCCTGCGCCAGGTCCGCGCGACAGAGCAACAGGTGTGCTGCGCCATCAGCTGGATTGGCGGCGATGGCGGCGTTCAGGAGCTTGCCGGCCTCTTCCACGCGTCCATGCATCAGCAGCGTATACGCGGCTGACTGCTCCGCGCGCAAGGCATGCGGGGCCATGACTAAAAAGGTGAGAGCAATCGCTGCGCGACGCACTGTTGGAAGGGAGATCATTGCGCGGGTTTGACTTCCATTCCGTCCGTTAGGTCACGGCCTCCGGTGCTGGCGCCCAGCACGACGACATCGTTTTCCTTGAGGCCGCTGGTGATCTGCGCGCTGGTCATATTGACGACGTCGGTCGTGACGACCGTGCGAGCAAGCTTGCCGTTCACGATGCGATAAACGAACTTCTTGGTGCCTTCCGTATGCAGCGCCTCGCGTGGGATGCTGAGTACGTTGAAGCGCTGTGCACGCGTGACCACGATGTTGACGTTGGTATTCGGCAGCAGGTCGCCGTGGGCGTCATCGACCGCGATCAGGCACTCTCCGACGCTGCGCGTGCCGTAGGGAACCACCGTGGTTGGTGCCACCTCTATATGTCCATGCCAGGTCGTCGCGGGTTTGGCGTCCCAGGTGATTTTGACCGCCTGGCCTCGTGCCAGACGGCCTATTTCCGGCTCGTCGAAGTAGGCTCGCACGCGGACATGGTTCAGGTCGGCAAGGGCGAGCATATCTTCAGAGCCGCTCGGCACATAGTCATATTGCGAGAAGGGAATGGAGTAAACGGAGCCGGGAAACGGCGAACGAATATTGAGTGCCGCAATCTGGGCCTGGGCTGCGACGACGGTCGCCTGTGAATCGGCCACGCGAGCCTTGGCGTTTTCGATGTCGGCTGAAGTGAATCGGCCGGAGGTTCGTCCACTGGCAGTTTTCAGTACCAACTCGGCGCTATCCAGGCGCTGTCGGGCAGTCAATACCTCTGCCTGCGAGGCCGAGCCACGCCGCTCGAGTTCCTGCACCTGAGCCAGGTTCGCAGCAGCAGAACGCTGCTCCAGCCGTGCAGAAGAAACATCGCTGCCGAAGCGGCTTAGATCGTCGTTTGAACCGCCGCGCTCAAGCTCATGCAGGCTCAGCAGGGAGGCGCTAAGGTTCGCGCGGGCGGTGGCCAGATGCGCCAGCGCGTCGTCGTCATTCATGCTGATCAGGAGCTGGCCTCCGCTCACGTGCTCGCCAACTTCCACAAAGATGTTCTTGATCACGCCGGGACCGGGCGCGTGTGCCTGGAACTCATTCACAGGCTCGACCTTGCCGTTGGTGGAGACAGTATCAAGCAGCGTCTGGTTAATGACCGGAGCGACGCGGACGCCCAGGGCCTCGCGCGTGAGCGAGCGGATTGCCAGGAAAATGCCTACAGCGACGGCCAGGCCGGCAAGCCAAAGCAGGATCCAGCCTGAACGTTTTGATTCGGTGTTCGCCATGGTCTAGGGTCATTGTATAAGACTCAAGGGGTCAGAAAAGGACCCATAAACTTTTGCGAATCAAGGGCGTGACGGGTCTGGCCCGGACGCAGCCGCGGCAATATCGACCAGCTCAAGCTCCAGACCGCCATACTGCGGATGCCGGTTTTCGCGCAGGCGGTAGACCGCGTCGAAGGCTGATCCGGCTGCCAGTCCCAGGTCCTGGACACGCTGCGCCCAAGGCGTTTTTCCTGCTCGGCTCCAGCCCATGGCGCTCAGCCCGCCTGTGAGCGGAAGGCAGACGTGAACATCTTTAATGAAGCGTGGCGGCGCGCTCAGGATCAGTCCGCGAGTGACGAACACAGGCTCCAGATTACCCATGCCGAAGGGCTGCAGCCGCTCCACCCAGCGGGCGAGATCAAGGTTGAGGTCGACGGTGGCAAGTTCAAGGTCGACTTGCACGGCGGGGACCAGCCCGTCAGCAGTAAGGTGGAGCGCGGAGTGGGCGCTCATGCGCGTGCGCAGCTCCGCCAGGCTGCTTGCAGGGAGCGAGAAACCAACGGCGTGGGCATGACCGCCAAAGCGATGGAACAGCTCGGGCTCATGCACGGCTGTTAACGCGTCCAGCAGGTGAAAGCCGCCGACAGACCGGCCGGAGCCGTGCGCATCGCCATCCTGCGTAGTCATCACCAGCGCCGGGCGGCCGGTGCGATCGACGACGCGCGAGGCCAAAATGCCGAGCACGCCACGATGCCATTCCGGGTGGTGCAGAACCAGGCATTCCGCCGCATAGATGCCATCAGCATCGCGAAGCGTCATGAGTTGGATTTCAATGGCCTCAAGCGCCACCGCTTCCGTCGCGCGGCGTTCCTGATTCAACTCGTCCAGTTTGCTGGCTAACTCCGTGGCTCGTACCGCATCTCGCGTCAAAAACAGCTCGACCACGTCCGACGCGACATCCATCCGTCCTGCAGCGTTGATGCGCGGCGCCAAGCCGAAGCCGATCTCACGCGCGCTGGGCGGCTCGTCGAATTGAATTCCGGCGACCTGCATCAGTGCGCGAAGCCCGGGCTGCACGGGGTTGCGCAGCTCGCGCAGGCCAAGCCATACGATGGCACGGTTTTCTCCCGTGAGCTCGACCGAGTCAGCGATGGTGGCAATTGCGACGAGCTTCAAAAAGCTTGGCACAATCACCCGGCGCAGGCGGTCCTGCTGCGCTGGCGTTTCTGCATGGGCGGCGAGCAATGCGTGCGCAAGCTTGAACGCTACGCCCGCGCCGCAGAGGTGCTTGTTCGGGTACGCGCAGCCGGCCTGCGCGGGGTTGATCACGGCGACGGCTTCCGGTACGCCTTCCACACCGTCAGGTAAGTGGTGGTCCGTCACGATCAGATCCAGACCCAGGGTCTTGGCTTCGGCCGCGGCAGCAAAGGCGCGGATCCCGGTATCGACCGAGATGACCAGGCGCACGCCATCGGCGGCAGCTTCAGAAAGCCGGACGTTCTGGATTCCGTAGCCTTCTCGCAGCCGATGTGGCACGTGATAAGTTACATTTTTGCCGCCAATGCGCTCAATCGCTGTCTTCAGCAGCACCGTGGCGGTGGTTCCGTCGACGTCGTAATCGCCGTAGATCAGGATAGACTCGGCGCGCGCCACGGCCTGCTGGATGCGCGCGACGGCTGCTGCCATTCCGAGCATCAACGCTGGGTCAAACAGTTGGGAAAGAGTTGGTTCGAGGTAGGCGCCCACGTCCTTGATGCCACGCGCGGCAAGCAGCCTGGCGATCGAGCTAGGGCAGGGGGTCTCTGCGGCAATGCGGGTTGCGAGCGCTTCGTCGGTACAAGCTACGGTCCAGCGGGGCGGTGACACGGGGGAAAGCTGACCTCAGCGGATTGCACCGTGCTTAAAAGTTGAAGCGGAGGGCACGACCGCAGCCGTGCCCTGGGGAGGATGTCCCTATTCTTCACGCTCTTCCGTGACGATCCCGCCGAGGTCCGTGATGGCTTCCATCATGTCCTGAAAACGGTCGTACCAGTCGGTTGAAATCTCAAACAGAAACATCACGCCCTGGTGTGCGAACCCAAGCTGCAAATAGCCGGCTTTGCCCACTTGCTTCAGCAGCGCCTCGGCATCGTCGAGGTCGATTTCTTCATCATCGGGCAGGTCTGCCTCGCGTAGATGCTCGAGCAAGAGAGTGACGTCAGCCTTTTCCAGCACCACTTCACTCATCGTCACGAAGGGTGCACCGGCGGCCTTTGCGTGCTCGACAAAGTCCTTCCAGGCGTCCGCGTCGTCTTCCTCGTAAAGCACGGTGGGAACGTCTTCCGTAATGTAGCCGGGCAGCCGGCGCATACCGTGGCCGGCGATGAACGCGACCATGTCGTCTTTCAGCGAGAGGAGGTTATCTGCTTGCATCCCTCTGATTGTCGCAGAAATAGCAGGAGGGTGCGGTGCTATACTCGGCTTCAATAACCATGATTTTCTCCAAGGATTACGTCGGGTATCTGGCGCGCCAGACGGTGAAACACCTCGTCGCCGAAAAAATGATTACGACCGATAAAGTGGCCGCCGTGCAGGAGCGTGTGACTGCCGGATTGATCGATGAACTTTCGCTTGAAGACCGCATCAATGACGAAGTTCGGGTCATTCTGGAAGCCATCCAGGAAGATATGCGGAAGGGCGGCGTCAGCTATCCGGAAATGTTCAAGAAGATCAAGGCCAAGCTCGTGGCCCAGTACAAGGCGGTGCTATGAGAATATCCCGGGATAAGCTGAATAAAATTGCCCACACGGTCGCCGATACCCTGGCCGACACCGCCGAGTGCGATTTCCTCGAAGACCGCAACACGATTCGCCAGGAAGCTCGCAAGGCGCTTGAAAAACTGCTGCTTGAAGAGACCAAGCTGGATGCCGGCGCGAAGCTGAAGATCCAGTCACAGCGGAAAATCATCGTCGAAGGCTCGCAGGAATGGGACATCCTGTACCGCAAGTACTACAACGATGAAGTCAAAAAGCTGGGGCTTTAGGGCCAAGCCGGCAGCGTCTGATTGGCGGACGCTGCCGGATTTGCTATAGTAAGAAAGTCGCAGCGGTTGAGGCCCCTGGGCTTCCTGCTGTCAACCATGGCGTTATGGTGTAACTGGTTAACACGTCGCCCTCTCAAGGCGAAGAGTCCGGGTTCGAGCCCCGGTAACGCTACCAAACTCACACTTCAGATCATTTCTGACGGTTCCTGGTGGACTGCCCCAGTCTCTAACATCGCTAAAGTCCGTGTTTTCGCTGATCAAGCAGGTAAAAGGAAGAGAGAGAGTAGTCTCTTTTACCTCTGCGCGGGCTCAGCACAACTGCTCGTACTCGCCTGCGGCGTGGACCGCGACGCTCCTCCTGGTTGGGGGTGTAGGCATTAGTCTCAGCAGCTTTCTTCTTGCCCGCTTCGTTAAAAGGCTTGGCTGAGAGCCGTGGCCCGTCTCTGACGCGCGGGAATGCGGTCGCCGCACAAAGATCAAAGCAAATTGCAGGCGTTTCAATCGTTCTGGCGCTGAGGATTTCTCCTGCCGATAAGAGCTTTATTCTGCGGTAAAATCCTCGGAGCGCTCCCACTTAGGATGTTTTTTCACATGGAATATAGATTTGGGCCCTTGGTTCTGGATGCCGAGCAGCGACTTCTTTTTCACGGTGAACTCCGCGTTCCGCTTGCTCCCAAAACCTTTGATTTGCTGAATCTGCTGCTCGCAAATGCCCCAGAAGTGGTCACTCGCGAGACTCTCCGTGAGCTGATCTGGGAAGGGGCGCACGTGGACGAGGCCGCGGTGAGCCGCAATGTGTCGCTGGTCCGCGTCAAGCTGCGACCCTACTTTGGCGAAACGGAAGTCGTCGAGACGATCTCCAAGCGCGGCTATCGCTTCGTGATTCCAGTGGAAGCGGTTGCGGCGAAGTCTTCTCGAAGTGCGTCGCCCATGACGGTTCAGGACGAGCAGATCTCGGCTGCTGATACCGCCTATCTGCAAACGACGGACGATCCCGCTCCGAAAGCCAGCAAACCTGCCACTCGCTGGGTTCTGGCGGGGGCAACGCTCGTCGTCATTCTGGCGGCGATACTCGGCTTCAGCATCTACCGGAGCGAGCATGTGCATGCTCAACAGGACGAGCTCGCAGTCCTCGACTTCCACGATCTATCCGGGACCGCCGACGCCAGTTGGATGGGAGTTGCGCTCGAGGAAAGCCTGGCGCAGGGGCTGTCTCGCGATGGCGGCATGACCGCCCTGAATCCAGACCTGGTCGCGGTAGCGGAGGAGGACCTGGGCCTGACCCATGCGCGGAAGCTTGAAGGGGCGGAGTTCGAACAACTGGAGAAAAGACTGGGCGCGCACTATCTGGTGACCGGCACTTATATGCCCCTGGGCGACCAGGTCCGGGTCGATTTGATCCTGCATAAGGGCGGCAAAAATTTCAGTGAAGTCAGCGAGACCGTCCTGAAACAGGATCTGCAGGCTACAGTTGAGCGAGCTGGCGCGCAGATGCGCGCGGCACTGCATCTTCCGAAGGCACAAACGGGCGGCGAGTTGCAGTATTTTGGCGCGAATGAACTGGCCACTCACTTTTACGCAGAGGGTCTGCGGCTCAGCCGTAACGGCGATTTTCCGCGGCAGGCGCGCGAGGCCTTCAGCAAAGCGGTAGAGGCTGATCCCAAATTCGCGGAGGCGCATGAAGCTCTCGCAACGGCATGGGCCAGGGTGGGCCACAGCGCGGAGTCGCGCGCGGAAGCGCAGCTTGCACTCGACACCTGCGGATCGCTCCCAGAAACGCGTCGACTCTCCGTTCAGGCGGCGGCGTACCGCCAATTGCGAAATTATCCGAAGTCGCTCGAAGCCGTGACGCAGCTCCGAAAGCTGCATCCCGAAGACCAGTCCTACAAGCTGCGTATGGCGAATGCGCTGATCTCGTCCAACGAACTTCCTGAGGCGACGGCCCTGCTACGTGAGATGGAGGCCGACAAGGCCCATCCACCGAATCTTGAAGCGCTCGGATACTTGATGCGCGTTCTCTCCATGCAGGGCGACAAGAATGCTCAGTTCCTTTACCCGGACAAGATCATGAAACTGGCCAGGGCTGAAGGTTCACGGTCCGCGGAGGCCCAGGCCCATCTGTATGCCGGCCGCGCCTGGAACGGAGTGGGCGATGGTCCAAAGTCGGTTGCCGAGTTCCAGCAAGCCGGGGTCCTGTCCGGTGAGATTGGTGATACGGCGGGGGTGATCGTCGCGCTGCAGAATGAGAGTGCAACCCGCACCAAATTCCATATGCCGGGTGCGATCGAAGTTGGTCAGCAGGCACTCGACAAGGCGGTGGAAGCGGGGCAGGACGGAACTGTCGCCGAGCAATGCATCAACCTGGGATCGGCTGCCTTGGATGCTTCTCAGCTGCGCTCGGCGGTGTCCTATTACAACCGCGCGCAGGAGCTTGGCGGGGTTATTCAGTCAAAGCACATGCAGTTGATCGCCATGGATGCCCTCGTCAATGCGTATCTGGAAAGCGAGCTGCTGCCCGCGGCCGAAAAGGAGGACGCGCAGGAGCTGCAGTCCGCACAGGCCATCGGTACGCCGGTAGAGATGGCGAGCGCGACGCAGCAATCGGCGCAGATTTACAGCTACCTCGGCAAGTGGGATCAGGCAGAAGCGAAGTTCAAGGACGCGTTGGCAATCCTGCAGAAGGCGGGCGCTGCGGCGGATGCGAACGAGCTGCTGGTGGACTACTCATGGATGCTCCTGAGCCGGGGGGAGACTGCGCGTGCCCGGCATATATTTGCGACGGTCAATCGGGTCACCGTGCAGGACAACGCAACTCAGGCTGCGTACGAAGAGGCACGTCTGGCCTTGGAGGCGGGAGATCTCACGGCCGCTGAACGGCTCGCCTCGGCAGCATTGGTGAAGGACCACATCCCACATTCGAACGCAACCGGCCTCGATGTGCTGATGGAGGTCGCCGTCCGGCAGAAAGATGCCGGGAAAGCCCGGTCGGTGGCGGAGCGTTACACGGCGCTAGCGCAGTCAATCCCCGAGGACGGGGCTGTGCGACGGGGGGCCATCTATGCCGCGGCTCAGGCGGAAATCGCAGCAGGGAATCGTACGGGCGAGGCCGTCAAAAAGCTTCCGCAGGTCCTGCGCGAGGCCTCCCAGCTTGGCCACGCGGCAGAGGTCACCAGGTTGCAGCGCCTGCTTGGAGGGTCCGTGCAATCCTGACGCGTCGCGCTAAGTGCCACATTCTAAGAGTCAAGTAGAAAAAAGGAAGAAAAAGTGCAGTTCCAGTCCGGCTGTTTTCTGGCAATGTTGTTGCACATGTTCAATTCTCAGGCGCGCGCGACGCAACGACTAGGCATTACGTTGGTTCCGACATCTTGCACCGTTGACTGCGAGCTACTGACCGCTGTCGCTAATCTTGAATCGGATCGCAAGTCTTTGTTTCTCGTTCCGAAAGCGGATGGAGCCACGGCGATCGCAGCGCTGGTTCACCCGCAGCAAAGCTACTTTGATAGAAAGAACAACGCACTGGGCCGCTTCCTCAGCAAGCGGGAGCCCCAAGCGTTCTGGTTATTACTGATGTCTGCTTTTCCTGTTCTGGCGAGAGTCCTCGGTGGTCGTAAAAGTGTCCTGGCCGTCATGGCGATGCTGCTTGGTGTTGGCACCGCGGGGGCCCAGGCGACTGCTCCGGCCGTTTCGTTTGGGAACGTGAGCGCGGGGACGCCGAGTTCTGCGACGGTGACGTTTACTTTCTCAGTGACTACGGCAGTTGCGGCGAGCAATGTACTGACCCAGGGCGCAACAGGCCTGGACTTTCAGCCCGGGACTGCCGGGACCGGGGCCTGCACCGCCAAGAGCTACATCAGCGGCCAGACGTGTACGGTAGCGGTGAACTTTTTGCCCATGGCCACCGGACTTCGCCGCGGCGCGGTAACGCTGACCGACAGCAATGGCGCCGTGCTCGCGACGGGCCTGGTGAGTGGAAACGCCACGGGCCCCCAGGCTGTGTTCTACCCCGGCACGCAGAGCTATCCGATTGTCGGCCTGCCAAGTGACGCCTTCGGCATGGGGATCGATGCAGCCGGGAACCTGTACCTGGCGCAGGGCGCGAACATCATCAAGGAAACCTATTCCGGCGGCACCTATACCGCATCCACCATCGGTTCAACCACCAGCGGCAACGGTGCAGGGGCCATGGCGGTGGACGGCGCGGGCAACGTCTACTACAGCATTCCCGGCACCAGCACGAATGTCCTGACCTACAACGCCTCGGCGAAGACCTATACGCAGCAGACGAAGTTTACCGATGCGGGCTACGCCGTGGCGGTGGATGGCGTGGGCAATTTTTACGTCGGAGGGGGCGCGTCGCTGTTCAAGGAGACCATCTCGGGGGGAACTTCGTATACCTCCAGCACCATCCGTTCGACGTACTCCCAGATCATTGGCCTTACGGTGGATGCCAGCGGGAACCTTTACATTGCGGACGCCGGCCTGGGGGGCCTGTACAAGGAGACCTACTCTGGCGGCACCTATACCCAGACCACCATCGCAACCGGACTCGGCAACGCCAATGGCGTGGCTGTGGACCCGGCCGGGAACGTATATGTAGTGCAGAATCAGGGCTCTTCGTATGCCAGCAGCGTCCTCCTGTTTGCCCCGAACGGCAGCGGCGGCTACCTGTCCCCGGTACCTTACGGAACGTATAGCCGGCCCAACGGCCTTGCCATCGATGGCGCGGGCAACCTGTACGTTACGGACGACGGCGGCGGCCAGAACCGGGTGGGCAAGTACACCGTCAGCGCGGTTTCGACGCTCGGATTTGGAACCCTGGTCGTGGGTGCAAGCTCTGGGACTGCCATCGAAGCGCTGACGAACATCGGCAACGCCAATCTGACCTCAAGCAGCGTGACGGTGGCGGCGACGCCGGCAAGCTATCCGCTTGTAAGCGGGGGCGGCTACTGCGCGCTTGCAGCCACCACGGTGATCAATCCTGCGGGGTCCTGCAATATCGGCATCAAGTTCGCGCCGACAGTGGCCGGCAACCCGGAGACGGGCGTTTACACGGTGACTGACAACTCGTTCAATGCCAGCGGCGCGAATCAGTCGCTTCCCGCTACTGGAGCGGCGGTCTACAACCTGGTCTTCACGTCCACGGTACCCCCCACGCTGCAGACCGGGCAGAACGCCGGGACGGTGACTGCCGCACTCGATAACTCGTCCGGCAGCGCCGTCAGCGGGGCCAACCAGACGGTGACGCTTACCGTAACCGGGCCGAGCAGCTATTCCCAAACCTATAACGTGACTTCGACGAATGGAGTGGCCAGCTTCAATCTTTCAGGCACCGCTTTGACGACTCCCGGCAGCTACAGCTATGCGTTGTCGAGCGCAAACAGCAATTCTCCCGGCGCCGCTTCCGAAACCGTCTATCCCTACAAGCTGGCAATTGGGCCCGGTCCAGCCACGCCGATTACCGCCGGCGGCAACGCGGGCACGGTGGCCGTACAAATCCTCGATAACAGCGGCAACGCGACCACGCAGACCAGCACCGTCACGCTCACCGTCGCCGGGCCATCCAGTTACGCGGCGACGTACAACATGGCGGCCGTCAACGGCACTGCCACCTTCAACCTATCGGGCGTTACCTTGACGGTGAGCGGGACCTACAACTACAACGCCAGCTCCCCCGGCCTGACCTCTGCTCCGCAGGTGAACGAGACGGTCAACCCAGGGGCTGCGGTAAGCCTGACCGTCACCGCATCAGCTTATACCGCCTACGTCGGATTCCCGGACAGCTTCACCGTCAAGGCATTCGATAGCTACGGGAACGTGGCAACCGGGAACGGCGACACCATTACGTTGAGCTCGACCGATGCGGCGGCCAATCTGCCGGCGCCCTTTGCCCTGGTGAACGGCACCGCGACCCAGCCCGTGACCTTCAACACCGGCGGCAGCCAGACCGTTACTGCCACTGATAGCAGCAATGCGGCGATTGCTTCGTCCACCTCCCCGGTCGTCACCGTGAAGCAGATCCCGGTCTTCACCGTCACGACGGCGACCGACGACGCGACTGGCACTGCCGCCAACTGCCCCGACCAGGCAAACGGCGGCGGACCAAGCACCACCTGCAGCCTGCGTGACGCCTTTGCGGCGGTCACAGCTCTCAGCAACTCGGGCACGGGGACCTATGTCCCCACCATCAACTTCGCCACCTCGCTCTACGGCCAGACGATTACCATGAGCGCCACCAGCACCGTCAACGGCAACGTCGCGCTCGTTGGACCGGGCGCGGGGGCGAATGCCATTACGTTGAGCGGCAACAACGCCGTCACGTTCCTGTCGCAGGCCGCCAGCGCACCCATCACCAACTTTTCGGGGCTTACGTTCTCGAACTTCAAGGGCGCGCAGTCCACGGTGCTGATTGGCAGTGGGACGTTCACCTTCACCAACGACACCTTCAGCAACAGTACCTACACCGGCACTAACAATGGTGGCGCGCTGGGCATCAACGGCGCCATCACGATCACCGGCTGCACTTTCACTGGGAACACCTCGGCGGGCGGGGGGGGCGCGCTTGCGACCACGCAGACCTCGCTGACGATCAGTGATTCCTTGTTCAACAACAACATGGCTGTCGGCTCCGGTGGCGCGATTTCGACCTACGGCTCCGGCGCGATCTCTTTCGTCAACACGGCTTTTCTCACCAACAAAGCCACCGGCGGCGGTGCCGGGGGTGCCTTTTACCAGAACAGCGCTGCTCCGCTCACGATCACGAACGGCACCTTCAACGGCAACACGGCGACCGCCCTGGGCGGTGCGATCTATGAACTCGGCCTGTTGAACATCAGCGGAAGCAGTTTCTCCGCGAATCAGACCGGCAGCAGCAGCACCGCCTTCGGTGGGGCGATCTTCAACCAATACGCCGGTGCTACCGGCACGATTGCCAGCACCAACTTCATCGGGAACAAGGCTGTCACCTCCAGCATCCAGGCTTACGGCGGCGCGCTCTACGTAGACCGCGTGAACCTGACGAATGTTCTCTTCTCCGGCAATTCTGCGAGCAGTACCAGCACGGTCTTTGGCGGGGCTGTGTATTTCACGGGTCCCTATGCCAGCGCGCTCACCGGAGTGACGTTTTTCGGCAACTCAACGACCGGCACGGCGGCCACGCAGTATGGAGGCGCACTTTACCAAGTAAGCAGCACGTTGAATCTTTACAACACCACCGTGACCGGGAATAGCGCGAAGGTGGGCGGCGGAGTCTACAAAAGCAGCGGCGTCTTGAACCTTTACAACTCCGTTGTCAGCGGCAATACGGCCACCACCACTTTCCCGGACATTTCCACCAGCGTTACCAACAATGCAACCGCCGCCGGCAACAGCTACTACAACTTCGCCAGCGCCATGACGTGCGCGACGAACTGCTTCCCCGTCCTGTCCGCTCTGGGCAGCTATGGCGGCGGTACGGTCGGCGCAGCGGGCTACACCACGCCCGTGATGACGATGATCCCGCTGCCGGGCAGCCCACTGCTCGCGGCCGGCAGCACCGCCAACCTGAACGGCGCCACCACGGACGCTCGCGGTATCCCCAACAACCGCACTTTGTCTGAGGCTGGAGCCACCCACGTCGACATCGGTGCCGCGGAAGCCAACTACTCGCTCGCCTTCGTCAAGCAGCCGGTCAACGCTGAGGTCGGCGCGTCGGATATTTCCACCGTGCAGTTGTACGAGTCGAATAACCTGTTCGCGCCCGGGGTTGCGACCGGAACACTTGGACTGACCTCCGCCGCAGCGCAGTCGTCCGCCACTGTAACGATGAGCGCCTCCGGGCTGGAAACGATCAACGCAAAATACAACGCGGTCACCCCTGGCGACACCCTGACCGCGGCGGTTCAGAATTACGGCAGCACGCTAACCCTAGCGAGCGTTACCTCGAACCCCTTCAACGTGACCAGCCCTACTGGCGCGACCGAAGGCGCACTGCTGGTCGAAGGGTTTCCGGCGAGCACGTCTGCGGGCGTGGCGAAAACGATACGTGTGACCGCGTTCGATACCACCGGAGCGGTCTTCGCCGGCTACGTCGGTACGGTCACGCTGACCAGCTCGGACGCCAACGCCGTGCTGCCCGCACCGTACACGTTTACCGCAGCCGACGCCGGCGTCCACACCTTCACCGTGACGCTCAAAACCGGCGGCACCCAAAGCATCACAGCCAGCGACGGCACCTTCACAGCGTCCGAAACCGGCATCTTTGTGGTGCAGGAATACGTGTTCGTCGTGAACTCAGGCGGGACCGTGACCACGACCTCCGCCAACGGCACCGTGCAGGCCTCGGCCGTCGCGGGCGGTGGCATCGGCGCCGCGGTCGACGCCTCCGGCTACGTCTGGTCGATCAACGCGGGTGGCAACGGCGTCTCGAAGTTCACCGACACCGGCGCACTCTCCAACAGCTACAGCGGCCCCTCGGCAGCGACGGCCATCGCGATCGGCGGGCTCGGCAACGTCTTCTTTACCAACGGCAATGGCACGATCAACGCGCTGACCAACGCGGGAGCGATGCTCTACAACAACCCGGTCGCCGCAGCCGCCGGCATCTCCTCCCCCACGGCCCTCTCGGTCGATTCCTCCGGCTCCCTCTGGATCGCCAGCTCGGGCGATAACTCGGCAGTCGAGATCATCGGCATCGCCGCCCCGGTCGTCGCGCCCACCGTGAACGCCGTCAGGAACGCCAACCCCGGAACTCGTCCCTAGCCCACTCGGAAGACCAAGGAGCCCACCATGAACATCTTCAAATCTATCGAGTGCGTGACAATCTTATCCTCCGCAGCGGTGCTCCTGCTTACCGGCTGCGCAGGCTTCCAGTCCGCGACCGTCGCCCCGGCAATCACGCATGGCCCGGCCTTCAAGGGCACGGTGCATGGGGGCCAGCAGCCGGTCGTCGGCGCAACCGTCACCGTCTATGCCGCGTCCACTGCCGGCTACGGTGCGCCCAACACGAACATCCTCACCGCAGCCGTCGTGACTGACAACTACGGCGCATTTGACATCACCGGGGACTACCCTTGTACCGCCGGCCAGCAGCTTTACCTGCTCGCATCCGGCGGCAACCCGGGTGCCGGCACCAACGCCAACTCGGTGGTCATGGCTGCGCTTGGCGACTGCACCTCCGTCACCTATCCCACCTTCATCAATGTCAATGAAGTCTCGACCGTCGGCTCGGTCTTCGCGCTCGCACCTTTCATGACGTCGACCCATGCAGTCGGCACCAGCAGCGGCAACGTCGCCGGGCTGGCGCGAGCATTTGCGTCGGTCAATAAACTCGTCAACATCAATATGGGTACTTCGATCGGCGCCGCGCTCCCGCCTAACGCCGTCGGCCCCACTAACGAGATCAACTCGCTTGCCAACTCACTTGCCAGCTGCGTCAACTCCGCCGGCGGCGTTGCCGGGGATAACACGACCAACTGCGGCACGCTCTTCCAGGCGGCGACCCCGCCAGCAGGCACAGCTCCCACAGACACCTTGCAGGCCACGCTCAACATTGCGCAGAACCCCACGCTGAACACCACAACCATCTACAACCTCGCCACACCCTCCAGCCCCTTCCAGCCGCAGCTCGCCGCAGGCCAGCCGCCCAGCGACTGGACCATGGCCGTCAAGTACAAAAACATTGGCCTCGGCACTCCGACCTCGGCCACAGTCGATGCCTCCGGCCAGGTCTGGTTCGCCAACTCCGCTGCCAACACCGTCACCGTACTCGCCCAGACCGGCGCGCCCATCACCGCGTCGCCCCTCAGCGGCAACGGCCTCTCCGGCCCCGCCGCTGTCGCCATCGATGCCACCGGCAACGCCTGGGTCGCCAACAAGGCAGGGAACTCGGTCTCCGTGTTCACCGTCAACGGCACGGCCAGCACCACTTACACCGGCAGCGGCAACTTGAACGGTCCAACTGCGCTTGCATTCGACGCGCCCGGAAACCTCTGGACCGCCAACACCACCGGCAATTCACTCACTGAATTGAACAGCAGCGGCGCTTACGTCACGCAGGTGACCAGCGGCATCAGCAGCCCCACCGCCGTCGCGATCAATCCCAGGTAGAGGGGACCTGCTATCGCCGTTGCTCCTCCATGCGTCTCACCGAGGCAAGCCACCCTTTTCCTTCTGAGACGACCATGACGCGTCGACCCCTCTTCCTTCTCGCCCTTGCCTGCTGCACTTTGCATGCGCCGGCGCAGTCTTCCAAAAAGCCTGCTCCGCCGCGCACCCGTGCTATCAGCTTCGTTTCGCCTACACCGGCGCTTGGTCTGCCCGCGGGGCTAACCCATACGACGGGCGTCTGCTCAGCGGATGGTCTCAGCTTTTTCGATACCTCAGCCGACACCGACACGCCCAGCGATCTATACACGGTCTCCATGACCGCGGAGGTCAAGCACCTGCGCCGCAAGTTGCCGCTCAGCTACACGGCTCTCACCGTGCTGAGCTTTTACCCGGCCGATCACACGCTCGTCACTTTGCTCAAAGCCGAAAAGCGAGACGACCCCAAGTCCAGTCCCACCACCACGGACTACTTCCTTTCACTGTCCGACCACGACGGCGACCAGGCCGATCTGCTCGAGCTGCGCCTGCCCTTCCGGCCACTGCGCGTTGCCGCCTTTGGCTCGGGGGACTACCTCGCTGTCGGCTGGGAGCCTGCCAACCAGTTGCCGGTCATGGCCGTGCTCAAGTCGGACGGCACCATCCGCCGCTTTGTCGATCTTGGCGACCTGCAGCGCTCAGACGCCAAGGCCGCAAAGAACCTGGAACTTCTGAACGCCGCGGCCTTTGTGCCATTTGGCAACAGCGTTCTGCTCACGTTTCCGGGTAGCAATCGCCCGGCCCAGCTTGCCTCTCCCAACGGCACGGGCGGATCGATCCCGCTGTTTATCCCGTCGGGCTACGTGCTGCATGACGTACTCAACTTTGGCGGCCAGAACCCGCTTGTGATGCGCGTTGAGCCTTTGCCACAGCCGCCAGACGACAAGGGCAAGATCCCGAAGCCCGGGCCCATGCGCGTTTTTGAGGTCAACTCCTACACCGGAGCGCTGCGCGAATTTACATTCACGGAAGCGCCACCGGCCTCCGTCACGTGCGCGGCAAAATCCAGCCTGATCGCCGTCTACCTGAGCCCTGTGGGTACGCCGGCCAAGGCCATAACGTCCGCCGCTGAGCCGCCCGCCGAGATCCCGATGCAGATGGTCGTCGGATCTATACGCCGTTAGCCGCGTCGCACTTGACGCAGCCGATATACTAGAACGGTGAGCAAGACTTTCTATATCGAAACTTTCGGCTGCCAGATGAACGCGCACGACTCGGAAAAAGTGGTCGGCACGCTGGAGCAGCAGGGCTACACCCAGGCGCCGGACGAGGACTCCGCCGGCCTGATCCTCTACAACACCTGCAGCATCCGCGACAAGGCCGAGCAGAAGGTCTTCCACCGGTTGAACGAGTACAAAAAGCTGCAGGGAGAAGGCAAGCGCTTCGCCGTCATCGGCTGCGTGGCCCAGCAGGAAGGCGAAAAGATCTTCGACCGTGCGCCGTACGTGTCGATCGTCGCCGGCTCTGCCAGCTACCGCAACCTGCCCGGCATGCTGGAGCGTCTGGAGCGTGGCGAGTCGCGCATCACCGGGCTCGACGACAAGAAGACGACCGAGACGTTTGAGACGCCGTTCGTCGCACGCACCAACCAGCATCGCGGCTACATCACGATCATTGAAGGCTGTGACAAATTCTGCGCCTACTGCGTGGTTCCGTACACGCGCGGCAACGAGCGTAGCCGCTCCGCCGCCAGCGTCATGCAGGAAGCGCGCGTGATGGCCGATTCCGGCTATACCGAAATTCAGCTTCTGGGCCAGAACGTCAACAGCTATCGCGACCCCTCCGGCAGCAAGTCGTTTGCAGAGCTGCTGCACGCCGTCGGAACGATTCCGGGCATCCGCCGCGTGCGTTTCACCACCTCGCACCCGCGTGACTTCACCAAGGACATAGTCGACGCGATCGACGCGACGCCGACCCTCTGCGATCACGTCCATCTGCCCGTGCAGTCCGGGTCGACTGCGATCCTGAAGGCGATGGCCCGCGAATACACCCGAGACTGGTACCTGGAGCGTATCTCCTGGATGAAGGCCGCGCGCCGAGATATCTCGATCACGTCGGACATCATCGTCGGGTTCCCGGGTGAGACAGACGCGGACCTGATGGAGACCGCAACGCTGCTCGACGCGGTCAATTACGACGCCATCTTCGCCTTCAAATACTCGCCGCGTCCCAACACGCCCAGCGTTTCGATGGCCGACTCGCTGTCGGATGATGTGAAGGCCGCGCGTTTGCAGATCCTGCTCGACCGCCAGCGTGAGCTGCAGCGCGTCAGCTACGCGCGGCACGTCGGCCAGGTGCTGGAGGTGATGGTGGAAGGACACAATCGCCAGCGCAACCAGGTGATCGGGCGCACGTCGCAGAATAAGACGCTGAACTTCACGACGACGCAGCCAATCTTCCCGGCGCTCGGCAGCTACCAGCAGGTGCTGGTGACGCAGGCGTTCCCGAATTCCCTGGTTGGAGAAAAACTTGAGGTCGGCCATCAGCTCACCGGGAACAGTATCCAGGTGCTCCAACATGCCTGAGACTGTTTCCCAGACTGAACCGGACATCGAAGTCCAGATCCGCGGCCTGATGCTAGATCCCGTGACCAACATGCCCATCGTCGTCCTCAAAGACATCGCGAGTGAGCTTGTTCTCCCCATCTGGGTCGGCGTATTCGAAGCCAACGCCATTGCGCTCGAGCTTGAAAAAACCGCCACCCCGCGCCCCATGACGCACGACCTGCTGCGCCACATGGCGCGCGGCCTGGGTGCCACTGTCGCCAAGGTGGTCGTCTCGGACCTGCGTGACGATACGTTCTTCGCCACCGTCTGGCTCGACCAGGCCGGCGAGCAGATCACAATCGACGCCCGCCCGTCAGACGCCATCGCCCTGGCTTTGCGCGCCGATTGCCCCATCTATATCAGCCAGCGGGTCCTCGGCCGCACTCGCCAGAACACCCCGGAAGCCGGCGCCACCAACGTCAACACCGAAGAATTGCGCGCCTGGCTAGAAAACCTTAATGAAGATGACACCGGCCAGTACAAGATGTAGTGGCATAAACGTGCATAAGCGGAAGAATGACGGAATAAGGCATAACTCGAAAGCGCTTTGCTCTTATCCCGTTTATATCCTTATCATCCCCGCTAAGCCTTGCTTCACTGCTCCGTAAGCTTCCGCAGATGCGTAAAGAACTCCGGAAAGCTGATCGCCGCAGCCTCCGCACCCTCAATGAACGTGTCTGAAGTAGCCCGCAGCGCCGCCACGGAAAACGCCATCGCAATCCGGTGATCGGACCCGGAATCGATGGTCGCCCCATGCAGCGTCTGTTGACCGGGAATGTCGAGTCCATCCTCGTACTCCGTAAACTCAGCCCCCATTGCCTTCAAATTTTTCGCCACCAGCGCGATCCGGTCCGACTCTTTTACCCGCAATTCGTTCGCATCTCGAATGCTGATCCCATGCTCCGTGTAGGGTGCAATCGCGGCTAAGACCGGCAGTTCATCGATCAACTGCGCTGTTAGCGCACCACTGATTGGCAGCGGCCCGGTCGCCCGCGGCGCACGCTGCGTCGTGACCTGGAGTGTCCCAAGCAGCTCGCCATGGAACTCTTCGACGTTCAACACGCGAATCTTCGCCCCCAGCATCGCCACTACATCCAGCAGTGCCGACCGCGTCGGGTTCATCCCGATCGAATCCAGGATCAGATTCGCGTCCGGAAACAGCAGCGCCGCGCACAAAAAGAAAGCCGCGGAAGATAGGTCACCCGGAACGGTAGCATCGATTGCCGTCAGCTTCTGCTCGCCAGGGATGAAGAGCCGGTCCCCCTCACGCTTCAGCTTGGCGCCAAACGCCCGCAGCGCATGCTCGGAGTGGTCGCGCGTCCGGATTGACTCAGATAGCGATGTAGTTCCACGTGCCTGCAAGCCCGCAAATAGCACTGCGGTCTTGACCTGCGCGCTCGGAATTGGCGTTTCAAAATCGATCGCTGCCAGCGGCCCGCCGGTTATAGTGATTGGTGCATGCCCCTCCGTCAGGGCCACCTGCGCGCCCATCGCGGCGAGCGGCTTGCGGATGCGCTCCATCGGCCGGCCATTCAAGGAATGGTCGCCGGACAGCACAAACGTGCCATTATGCGGCGCAATCAGGCCCGCCAGCATGCGCATCGTCGACCCGGAATTGCCACAATCCAGCACCCCCGCGGGCTGTTCAAACACGCCGCCGGTCCCCACAATTTCAATGTGCTTTTCCTCATGCGTTACCTTCGCCCCCAGCGCCGCCATACAAGCGAGCGACGAATGAGGGTCCGCGCCGGTCGAAAAGTTTGATAGCCGCGTCGTTCCCGCAGCCAGCCCGGCGAGCATCGCATAACGGTGTGAGATCGATTTATCGCCGGGCAGCACCAGCGAGCCGGCAAGATTACGTGCGGGATGGATCAGTTCAGTAGCCATGAATTCACAGGATAAGCGATTTCGCACCTTCAATAATGCAAACACTACGCGACATTCACCCGGAAATAGCGTCCAAGCCACTGTCCCACTTGCTCTTCCCGCATTTTCACAGGAAAATGGTAGGGTTGGGGACGTGGGCGCGCGTAGTCTTCTAAAAGCGGCGCCGGAAAACTGGGAGTTTATCTTGAATTTACTGAAGAAACGTTTTGCAGGTTTGGCTCTGGCCGCTGTGGCCGCGACAGGTTCCTCCGCGTACGCCGCGCAGCTGACCAACGACGCAAAAGCCGCGATTCCGAAGGATGTACAGCAGCTCATCGTGGTCGATTACCACGCGATGCAGAACTCTCCCGCCGCGATGAACCTGAAGGATCGCGTGCTGCCGCCCGAGATCAAGCGGCTTGAAACCGCCCTCAAATCAAGCGGCCTGAAGGTCGATCAGGATGCCGAAACGCTTGCTTTCGCCGCTTTTCGCGCTGGCGACGGGACACGCATCGTCGGCATTGCGCAGGGTCAGTTCCACACCGGCGCCATCATGGCGAACTTCACCAAGAACAAGACCAAGTCGACCATGATCCGCAATAACGCCGTGTATCCGCTTGGTTCGAGCGGCATGAGCGTCTGCTTCCTCAACCAGACGACGATGGTTTTTGGCGATCGTGAAGCCATCAAGGCAGCGCTGGACGCACGCGACAGCGTGAGCGGCAACTTCCTGCAGAACGGGGAAATGGTCAATGAAATGGCCGCAGTCGACACCAAAGCCGTCTGGAGCCTGCTGGACCAGAAGGGCACCCAGACCATGATGAAGGGCGTCCTGGGCGAGGCTTCGCAGTTGGCCGATTATGACACCGTCCGCAACCGCATGAAGAGCTCTCGCTACACCATGGATTTCTCAAACGGCGTCCGTTTCAACATGGCCGTCGTCATGTCCGACACCATCACCGCCGCGACTGCCGCCACGCTGATGAAGGGCGTCGAAATGGTACGCAAGAATAACGGTTCGCAGCTCGAAAAGCAGGCGCTTGATTCGACCACCATCGACTCAAACTCCGGCACCCTGACCGTCGATTATTCCTCCTCCGACAGCCAGTTTTCGAGCCTGCTGAGCTCGCCCCTGTTCCAGTCTGTCGTCAAGTAACCCTTAGCGTTGCACCAAGGCCGCAGCCCCCACGGGGTTGCGGCCTTTTTCTTTGTTGGCGTCTTCTAACCGCGGCTGGCCCGGCTTTGGCGAGTGATTTGCATTGAGCTGAGGCATGGATAGCGGATTATATGCGGCGTACACAGGCTTGCTGGCACGCACGCAGGCGCTCGATACAGCGGCCAATAACCTTGCCAACGCCGGCACCAACGGCTTTCGCGCACAGCGTGAAACATTCCGCGGAGTCATTGCCAACGGCCTGGCTGCCGGGGTTGCAAGCTCGCAGGTGGGCGAAACGGTCAACCGCTTCGGCGTTCTGGGCGGCACGCGCGTCGACCTTAGCCAGGGCGCACTGGCAACGACCGGGAACCCGCTCGATCTCGGCATTGATGGCGCCGGCTTCTTTGCCGTGCAGACTAAACAGGGAATTCGCTACACGCGCGATGGATCGTTCACCCAGTCCGCCACGGGTCAGCTGCAAACCTCAACCGGAGAAGCTGTGCTCGACACCGGCGGTCAACCGATCGTGGCGCCCAGCGGGCCGGTGCAGATCTCGCCCGATGGCACGCTGTCAGTCGGCAGCGGGGTCGTTGCGCGGGTCGGAGTTTTCGCCTTTGCGCCCGGCGCGCTGACTGCGGAAGGTGCCAATCGCTTCGTGGCTTCTGGCGCTCCGATTGCGGGCGATGGCCTGGTTCGCCAAGGCACGGTTGAAGGAGCGAACCAGGACGCCGTGCATGGCTCCATGCAGATGATCCTGGTGCAGCGACAGGCAGAGATGATGCAGAAGGCTCTGAGCGTTTTTGATGGCGCTTTTGATAAGACGGCAGTGGAAGAAATCGCACGCGTTTAGCGGGTCCAAACAGGGGAGACAACAATGATCAGAGCACTCTACACAGCGGCGAGCGGGATGAGCGCGCAGCAGGCCAATCTCGATACGGTGGCGAACAATCTGGCCAATTCGGCGACTGCCGGCTTCCGTCGCAGGCGCGTGCAGTTTGAGGACATGGTCTACCAGAATCTGATCACGCCGGGATCTCCAGCGTCGCAGGGAACCGTGTCCGCGGGGCTGCAGATTGGCTTGGGCACACGTGCCTCTGCGACGGAAATTATCCAGGCCCAGGGCGAGTTCAACCAGACCCAGAACCCGCTCGATATCGCCATTGCCGGCGGCGGCTTTTTCCAGGTGCAGATGAATGACGGCACCACCGCCTACACGCGTAACGGCAGCTTTCACCTGAACAATCAAGGAACCATCGTTTCCAGCGAAGGCAACCAATTGCTTCCCAACATCACGGTCCCCGCTAACTCTACCAATTTGACTATCTCGGCTTACGGCGTCGTGTCGGCAACGATCCCTGGGCAGACCACGCCGGCGCAGCTGGGTACGCTACAGCTGGCCAATTTTGTGAATCCCGGCGGGCTCAACTCACTGGGCAACAGTTTATTCGGTGCGTCAGCTTCGAGTGGCAACGCAGTCACTGACGTTCCCGGAGGAAACTCCGGCGCGGGAACCCTGGAACAGGGATTTCTCGAGAACTCAAACGTAGATGTCGTGGCGGAATTTGTGCAAATGATCCTGGCTCAGCGGGCCTATGAAGCAAATTCCAAAGTAATCAAGACCGCCGATGACATGTATTCCCAGATAAATAACCTGGTTCGGTAGCGGACTTACAAACTTCAGAGGCCGGTGACGAATGCGAATAGTGATGGTTGGCTTTGTAATGTTAGTCAGTGGACGTTGCGTGGCAGAGTCTGGCTGCTTTCATTCGGTAGGTGAAGCGGCACGGCGCGCGGGCGTACGGGATGAGGGCGGCTACCGCGCAGAAGGCGTCCGCCGAGACGTATTTAGTGGTGCACAGTGGGTGCGGGTCGCACGTTGCGGTAAGCCTGAATCGCCAACCGTGCTGGTGCAGGTCGCAGCAGCTCAGAGTGTTGAAGCTGCCCCAGCGGGCGCGGTCGCGATGCCAAGCGCCAGGCCGGCTGTCGTCGCTGGCGATGCAGTGCGACTGGTGTGGGAGGAAGGCTCCGCGCGTGGCGAGTTGAGCGCGGTCGCGGCAGCAAGCGGCGCGATAGGTGCACGGGTCCGCGTCCGCTTGAATGGATTCGCGACGGCGCAGGGCCGGCTCGTCGCAGGGGTTGTGCGAGCAGCCGGCGTGGTGGAGATGGTCCCCGGCTTGGAGGTGGCGCAATGAGGCCGCTGCGCGTTGGTTTTGCTGGATTTGTTGCCATCTGGGCCGGTCTGCTGCTGATGTTGCTGGCGGTGACGCTGGAGGCACAGGTCGCCGTTAGCTCCGGGCCCGTGCAACCTGGCGGTGCGACCGGCGGCACAGTCGGCCTCACGCGCGCCGAGCAGCCCGGTCGTGTGGCAGCGGTCAAGGCTGCTGTGCTGGGTCGAGACCCGGATGTTGCACAGAACTCGCTGGCGGCTTACCTGGAGCGCGTGCACGCGGAAACGAACGAGGGGCGTCCCACCGATGGCTCCATCTGGAGCGAGAACGGGCGCCTGGCCAGACTCAGTACAGACGTGCGCGCGATGCGTCCGCACGACCTGATCTCGGTGGTCGTGCAGGAAAGCCTGGCCGCTTCAACCGACGGCAGCGTCAAGAACTCGCGAGCGTCCAACGCGACCTCCGGCATCAGCGGTCTGCTCGGTACGCTGCATGCGGGAAATGCATTGCAGAACCTGATTACCCAAAGCTCAACCGCCGGACTAAATGCGCAGGGTCAGTCTGCGACTAACTCCAGCCTAAGTACCACTCTGGGTGGCCAGGTAATTGAAGTACTCGGCAACGGAATGCTGGTCATAGAAGCTGCGCGACAAGTTACTTTCTCGCAGCAGACCCAGACGATTGTCTTACGTGGGCTGGTAAGACCGGAGGATATATCGCAGCAGAACCAGGTGTTATCTACCGCGATTTCCAGCCTGGAGCTGGAAGTCAAAGGCAAGGGAATTATTAACGATTACACGCGCCGGCAGAATGCGCTGGTTCGCTGGCTGGAAAAGATACTGGTGTTCTAGGAACAGTAAAAGCAGTGAAAGGCAGTGAGCGCATGTTGCACTACACCGGGCACCTATCTGACATGGAACTAAAACGTATGCGCCGGCGCTCCAGAGGCCTCTGGATCCTGGCAGTCACGGGCCTGCTTGTACTGTTCGCCGTGCGCGTTGCGGAAGGCGAAACGGACAAGACCCAGCGCCTGGCACGCGTCAAGGACATCTCGTCGATTGAAGGCATTCGCGACAATCAGCTCGTAGGCTACGGCCTGGTCGTAGGCCTGCAGGGAACTGGCGATTCGCAGCAAACTACGTTCCCCACGCAAACGCTTTCCTCCATGCTGCTGCGCATGGGTGTCAGCGTACCGGCCGGCGCGATTCGCGTGCAGAACCTCGCCGCCGTCTTCGTCTCCGCGACCCTGCCACCCTTCAGCCGCCCGGGCACCAAGCTCGATATCACTGCGAGCTCAGCCGGGGACGCTCGCTCGCTTGAAGGCGGCCTGCTGCTGATGACGCCGCTTTACGGCACTGACGGCAAGATCTACGCGCAGGCTCAGGGGTCGCTCGTCGTCGGCGGCTACAGCGTTAGCGAGAACGGAAGCGCCAAGCAGTACAACCATCCCAACACGGCGCGTATCCCTTACGGCGCCATGGTTGAACGAGGCGTGCCGCTCGACATCACCGACCGCGATAAGTTCTCTATCCTGTTGAACGACGCGGACTTCAAGTCTGCCGGCGCCATGGCCGCGGCCATCAACGACACACTCGGCCGCGCCGCGGCACGTGCCTATGACAGCCGCCGCGTGGACGTCTTCGTGAAGCCCGGCGAGGACGTTCCGCAGCTCCTGAGCAGGATCGAGGCCGTCGAAGTCCCCGTCTTCCCACGCGCCAAAGTCATCGTCAACGAGCGCACCGGCACCGTCGTAATCGGCGGCAAGGTCGTCCTGCAACCCGTCTCGATCCTGCATGGCGGGCTCGCCGTCAACGTCGTTACGGATTTCAACGTTTCTCAGCCGGCATCGTTCAGCAGTGGCAACACGCAGGTCACGCCCACCACCCGCATCGATGTGAAGGACAAGCCCGTAAGCCGCATCGAGCTACGCCAGGGCGCCACGGTTGACGACCTCGTCCGCAACCTGCAGGCCATCGGAGCCACCGCACGCGACGTGATCTCCATCCTCCAGGCGATGAAGTCGGCCGGCGCGCTTGAAGCAGAAATCGAGGTCCTATGACCGGCGTCCAGCTCCAACAAGCGGGAAGCGTCGTCACCTCGCAGGCAGCCGCAGACAAGGCAAAGGACAAGAAGCTCGCAGACGGCGCGCGCGAGTTTGAAGCCATGATGTTGAGCCAGATGTTGAAGGGCCTATCCTTCGGCAGCGCGCCCGGTGCAGACCCGGAAGAAAGCGAAGCAGGCGCTGCTGGAACCATCCGCAGTTTTGGCACGGAGGCTGTGGCAAACGCGGTTGCCAAGGGTGGCGGCTTTGGCCTGGCCCGGCAGATCGTTCGACAGGTTGAGGCAGAACGTGATGCCACCAAGGTCACAAATGCAGGCACGCATGGGGGTACTAAAGTCTGATGAATCGCCGCCGATATAGTGCAGAAGACGGAGGGAACAACGATGAGTGGAACAGACGGAATCAGCTCGCTGCAGAAGGCGTTGGGGTCATTGAGCTTGACAGAAACGAAGCAGGCGACAACAGTCGAGAAGACTCTGGCGGGTCGCACGCCGGCCTGCTTGAGTGCGCAAACATACGACCAGGCGAGCGTGAGCGGGGCCGGCGGACTGGCAGCGCAGGCGACCGATGTGCGTCTGGACAAGGTAGCTTCGTTGCGCCAGCAGATCGCGGCGGGGACCTACAGCGTGCCGGCGAGCGACGTGGCGGACAAGCTGGTCGAAAGTCTCCTGAGCAACTAGTCGCGCTGTTGTTGGCCGACGCAACGGAGGCCCTCGGCCTCCTCGATGCGGAGCGCCTGGACTTCATTGCAGCCCGGCTACAAACGCTGCTGGACTCGCAGACCGGGCTGCGTACGACGGCTGAAATCACCGCCCGCCAACGCGTCTTCGCCAGCGTGCTGCGCGCCACGGGTGAAAACCTGAACATTATCCAGCGCATTGCAGGCGCTGCGGAAGAGGCACCGGCATGGGCACGCTAACCACTCTTTACGACCTGACTCGCAGCTCTCTAAGCGCCGACCAGGCAGCCCTGAATGCGACCGCCAGCAATGTCGCCAACCAGAACACGCCCGGCTACGTGCGCCAGGTCGCGACCTTCTCCTCAAGCGATACGGTCTCGCTCGGCCAGGGCAATGGCTACGCTTACTCGGGCCCTTCGGTCTCGCTGGTCAGCCGGCGGGACCGAGTGCTGGAGCAGCGCGTGCAGCAGCAGACGCAGGCCGCCGCTGCGTCCAGCGCGCAGGCCGGCACGCTCGCGCAGGTGGAGTCAGTCTTCAGCCTGACCGGCAGCTCGGCCAGCGCCGGCGCAACCCAGATCGGCACCGCGCTGGACTCCTTCTTCAGCTCGTTGACCGCCCTTGCCGGTGCACCCACGACGGCGGCGACCCGTCAGGGCGTGCTCGCTGCTGCCTCTACGCTGGTCAGCTCTTTCAACTCTGCCGCGACCCAGCTCGCCCAGGTTTCCGCCAGCACCGGCGCGGAAATCACTAGCTCGGTCAAGCAGGTCAACACGCTCACCGCGACCATCGCCTCGCTCAACGGCCAGATCTCGCAGACCAGCCCCGAAGCAGACGCCGGCCAGCTTGAGAATCAGCGCCAGGTCGCCATCGCGCAGCTCTCGCAGCTGGTAGGACTGCACCAGATCACGACCGAAAGCAACGGCATCAGCCTGACCACGGACGGCGGCGCCATCCTGGTTTCCGGCGCGCAATCCCTGCCGCTGGCGACCTCCAAAGTGGCCGGCGCCGTGCAGGTGCAGGACTCCTCCGGAGCAGACGTAGGCGGCACCATCACGGGCGGCTCGATCGGCGGCTTGCTCAACGGGCAGAACGTCGCTGTACCCGCGGCCCAGGTCTCGTTGGACGCTGTTGCCTACCGCCTGGCCACCGCGGTCAATACGCAAAATGCCGCCGGGCTCGACGCCACCGGAGCCCCAGGCGGCCCCATCTTTTCTGTCAACGCCACCGCCGCGACGATCAGCGTCGTAGCCACCAGCCCGGGCCAGATCGCGACCGCCGGCGCAGGGGAGGGGAGCAGCGGCAACACCAACGCCAACGCGCTGCAGGATCTCGCCAACGTCAAGGATGGTGCGGGCGAAACCATCTCCGGCAACTTCGCCTCGTTGCTCTCGCAAGTGGGCTCGCAGTCCGCAAATGCCACGGAGCAGAACGCGGCAGACACCGCATCCCTCAGCCAACTCACCACCCAGCGCGACTCGCTTTCAGGCGTCAATCTGGACGACGAAGCAGCCAACCTCTCGCAGTATCAACGCAGCTATCAGGCTGCCGCCAAGGTGCTTTCGGTGCTCGATCAATTGCTCGCCGCCGCCATCAACATCGGCACGCAAACCGCCGTGTCCTAAAGGAGCAAGCCCATGCGCGTCGACCCCAACTACATCAACAATCTTTCCGCCGCCATCGGCACTTCCGCCGCGCGCGAGCAGCGCCTCACGGACGAGCTCTCAAGCGGCCTCCGCGTCGGCACCCTGTCCGACGACCCCGTCGCCGCCAGCGCCAACGTGCAGCTCAACGCGTCGCTCGCGCGCCTGGACAGCTTCGTGCAATCCTCCACCGGCGCGCAAAGCCAGCTGCAGGTCACGGACAGCGCTCTCGGCGAGGTCGTCTCCCAAGTAACCTCGGCGTTATCGCTCGCCGTCAGCGCCGGCAACGGCACGCTGTCACCGGCCAATCGCAGCGCCATCGCCAGGCAGCTCTCGGACCTGCGAGACTCCGTCGTTTCACTCGCCAACACCAGCTACCAGGGCACTTACGTCTTCGCCGGCAGCCAGGGGAACACCAGGCCCTTCAGCGTCACTGCCGGCACCACCACCTACTCGGGCGACACCATCGCCCAGACCATCGAAACCCCCGACGGCCAGTCCGTCCAGACCAACGTCCCCGGCTCGGCCATCTTCACCGCACCGGGCGCGGACCTGCTCGGCACGCTCAACAAGCTCGTCGCCGACGTCACCACCGGCACCCCCGCAGATATTGCCAGCGACACCTCCAACCTCAGCGCCGCGCTCGCGAACGTTTCCACCCAGCGCAGCACCATCGGCAGCTCGCTCAGCCGACTTACCGTCACCAGCGGCTACGCGCAATCGCAGCAGGCGCAGGTGGAAGCCCGCCAAAGCTCGCTGCTTTCCGCCGCGCCGGAGCAAGTCGCCAGCGACTTGAAAACCGCCGAGGTCCAACACCAGGCGCTGCTCAGTGTAGAAGCCGCACTCAGTCAGCAGAACCTGTTCAGCTACCTGAAGTAAGCTGGAAGAGTGAAGGCTTTACTCAGCAGCGCGCGATTCCTGTGGTCGGCCTCGGCCGGCTACCGTCTGCGCCCCTGGGCGAGCCCCTATCTCCGCTGGCGCATGGAAACCTACACCGGCCAGCCCGCCGGCACGCTCGTCCCAGGCGACTTCCTCCGCATGGCCTGGCGCGAGCGCGGGCAGATGCTACGTTTCTTCGCCTGGACCGGCGAGATCCAGAAGCTAAGCCGCAGCGACGCCGACTAATCTACTTCCGTTTTGCTCTCAGTAGTTGCTCAAGGTCCTTGTTCTCGGGCTGGCTCACATCTTCGCCTTGCGTCCGCACGCACAAACATTGTCATCCTGAGCGGAGTTTGGCGGGCTTCTCCCGCCAAACGTGGTCGCAGGACCTGCATGTCCCCCACGGAGCCAAAGCTTTCAACCAGATGCAGGTTGTTCCAATCCGTAACGCAAAAAGTCTCTGCGTCCGGCCGCTCAGCATGACAAGTTTGGTTCAAGAAGTGAACAAACAACCCACATTTGACCTCACAACCATCCCGCAATCCACCTGCGTTATCATCGCGTTGGACTTGTTTCAACAGGAGATACAACGATGGGTCACATGATCACTTTGAAGGCGTCCGATGAGCACGAGCTCGGCGCATACGTTGCCACCCCGGCCGGCACGCCCAAGGGCGCAGTCGTCGTCGTACAGGAAATTTTCGGCGTCAACCCGCACATCAAGCGCGTCACAGACGCCTACGCCGCAGAGGGCTACTACGCCATCGCCCCCGCTTTGTTTGACCGCTTCAAGCGCGACATCGAGCTCGAGTACACCGGCCTCGACGCCGCCGAAGCCTTCGCGCTCTACAAGCTCCTCAGCGCTGACTCGGCCCTGAAAGACGTCGCCGCAGCCTTCGCTGAAGCCAACAAAGTGACCGGCAAGACCGCTGTCGTCGGCTTCTGCTTCGGCGGCTTCATGTCCTGGCTCAGCGCCACCCGCGGCGCGACAGAAGGCATGACGCCCGTTTGCTGCGTCGCCTACTACCCCGGCGGCATTGGCAGCGTCGCCAAAGAGCAGCCCACCTGCCCGGTCATCGTCCACATCGGCACGGAAGACAGCCATATCGGCCAGGACCAGATCGACGCCCTCAAGGAAGCGCACCCCGAGGTCCCGCTCTACCTCTACGCGGGCGGCCAGCACGGCTTCAACTGCGATGCCCGCGACTCCTACAACCCCGACTTGGCCGCAGTCGCTAAGACCCGCACGCTGGAGTTTCTCTCCAAGTACCTCGGCTAGTTCTTCGCCCTCCAAAAGCCGTGCCCTTTGTTGTGCTTAAGGGCACGGCTTCAGCCGTGCCAACAACCCTCCCGCCACGACCAGGGCTTTAGCCCCTTAGGTACGCTCTCTCCTGTCCGCTCACGGTCACGGAGGAGCCAGCCATTACCTGCATCTTCGCGGCCACTTTTGGCTGTCATCCCCGAAAGGGGATCTGCTTCTCGCCTTTGACCTTCGTCCTGATCAAACCCACCCGGGAATCTGCGGCCCAACCAGCTACAGAATCCCATTCAGTGCTAAACTCTACAAGTCACTTGACAGTGCAAAAGCCGTACGATTCATCAACAAGGAGCACCACAAGCTGTGCTAGCAACCGAAAAGAAGTCAGTAATTATCGAGAAATTCCGCACCCACGACTCCGATACCGGGAGCCCGGAAGTGCAGATCGCCATTCTGAGCGAGCGTATCGGCGAGCTGACCGAGCACTTCAAAACCCACAAGAAGGATCATGGATCCCGCCGTGGTTTGTTGATGCTGGTGAGCAAGCGCCGTCGTCTGCTGGACTACTTAAAGAAGATTGACGCGGACCGTTACCGCGAAGTCATCGCCAAGCTCGGAATCCGCAAGTAACCCAAGCTCGCTCAGCCAGGAATTCGGTAAATGGAATCTAGCAAGGCCCCGAACCGCAGCGCGCTGCCACCGTTCGAACGGTTGGCGCACTCGACGATGAAGGACCAAGGTTTTCGCTCCATCTCTGGACTCCCAGGCAGCTTCGAACCCCACTACCCGTATCACCCAGCGCTTATGAGCCGGCCAGCGGAACCTTCCGCAGCCGGCTCTTAGCGCATCTGCGCGTCTGGTTACGAACCAGGACGCGGGCCACAGCAACATCGACGCAGGCCCCGATGGGCCACACGCACCACCCCTCAGGAGCACCATGAAACAGGTCATTTCCGTAGAGCTTGCCGGCGGCAAGCACATCAGCTTTGAGACCGGACGCATCGCCAAGCAGGCCTCCGGCTCCGTCTTCGTTACCTCCGGCGATAACGCCGTCCTCTGCACCGCGGTCGCCTCGCCCGACCCCAAGGAAGGCATCGACTTCTTTCCGCTCACGGTCGAATACCGCGAGTTCACCTACGCCGGCGGACGCATCCCCGGTGGCTTCATCAAGCGCGAAGGCCGCCCGTCCGAGAAGGAAATCCTCACCTCGCGCCAGATCGACCGCCCCATCCGCCCCTTGTTCCCGGAAGCCTTCCGCAACGAGACCCAGGTCGTCGCGTTCGTCTACTCGGCTGACAAGGAAAATGACCCCGACGTGCTCGGCATCAACGGCGCCTCCTGCGCGTTGGCCCTGTCCGACATCCCCTTCCACGGACCCGTCGGCGCAGTTCGCGTCGGCATGATCGAAGGCAACTTCATCGTCAACCCGACCTACGCCGAGCGCGCCAAGAGCGACCTCAACATCATGGTCGTCGGCACGGCTGACGGCATCGTAATGGTTGAGTCCGGCTCGAAGGAAGTCTCTGAAACCAGCGTCGTCGACGCCATCGAGTTCGGCCATGAACAGATCAAAAAGATCTGCGCGGCCATAGAAGAGTTCGTCAAACTGGCCGGCAAGACCAAGCGCACGGTCCACCCCGTTGAGCTCGATCACGACTTCATGAACGGGCTCAAGAGCCAGGTTGGCGGACGTCTCGCCGACGCACTCGACACCCAGAAGTACCCCAAGTTCGACAGCTATGCCAAGGTCAAGGAAATCAAGGACGAGTTCAAAAAGTCGCTGCCCGAAGGCGACCCTCACGCCGGCAAGAAGCTCAGCAAGTACTTCGAGCTTATGCGTGAAGAGATCTTCCGCGACCAGGTCCTCAAGGAGCGTATCCGCCCCGACCACCGCGCCTTCGACCAGATCCGTCAGGTCACCGTCGAGATCGGCGTCCTGCCCCGCGTCCACGGTTCCGCCTTGTTCACCCGCGGCGAAACCCAGGCACTCGTCTCGACGACGCTCGGCACCACCGACGACGCCCAGCGCATGGAATCCTATGAAGGCGAGCAGAAGCGCCGCTTCATGCTCCATTACAACTTCCCGCCGTTCTCGGTCGGCGAAGTCGGCCGCATGACCGGCGTAGGCCGGCGCGAAATCGGCCACGGCGCCCTTGCCTGGCGCGCCATCGAGGCGGTCCTTCCCGGCGAGGACGAGAGCCCCTACACGCTCCGCGTCGTCTCGGACATCCTCGAGTCGAACGGTTCATCCTCGATGGCCACCGTCTGCGGCGCCTCGCTCGCACTCATGGCCGCCGGCATCCCGCTCAAGGGCGCGGTCGCAGGCGTCGCCATGGGCCTCGTCAAGGAAGGCGATAATTACGCCATCCTCTCCGACATCGCCGGCGCGGAAGACCACTACGGCGACATGGACTTCAAGGTAGCCGGGACCCGCAAGGGCATCACCGCGCTGCAGATGGACATCAAGATCATGGGCATCACCCCGCAGATCATGCGGGAAGCACTCGAGCAGGCGCGTCACGGCCGGCTCGGCCTGCTCGACACCATGGACGCCACCATCGCCGGCGCCAGCGAGCAGAAGTCTGCCTTCGCACCGCGCATCCACACCATCCAGATCCCCACCGACAAGATCCGCGACCTCATCGGACCTGGCGGCAAGGTCATCCGCGGCATCATCGATGCCACCGGCGTCAAGATCGATGTCGACGACTCCGGCCGCGTCAACGTAGCGTCCTCTGACGCCGACGGTCTCGCCAAGGCCATCCAGATGATCTCCGACATCACTGCAGTCCCGGAGATCGGCAAAACCTACTTGGGCAAGGTCGTACGCATCGCCGAGTTCGGCGCATTCGTAGAAATTTTCCCCGGCACCGACGGCCTGCTGCACGTCTCGGAGATCGCAGAACACCGCGTCAAGGAAGTCAAGGACGAGCTCCGCGACGGCGACCAGATCCTCGTCAAGGTGCTGTCGATCGAAGGCAATCGCATCAAGCTCTCGCGCAAGGCTGTCCTGCGCGAGCAGCGTGAGAAGCTCGGCCTCCCCGCAGTCGACCCCAACGCAGCTGGCGGCCGTCAGTCGGCCCCACCCGCAGCCCCAGCCCCCGGCAACGAGCCTGATCTTGACGACGACGATGATGATTTCGAAGACGGCGAAGAGGGTATCGACGACGAAGATGAGGACGAGCCGAACTTCAATCGCGCCGATGATGCGCAGCCGGTCGGCGTGGACCAGCCCGGCATCGCACCGCGCAACCCCGGTGCACCCGCAGGCGGCAACGGCGCAGGCCGACGTCCCGGCGGCGCAGGCGGCTCACGCCGTCGTCGTGGCGGCGGACGTCGTCCCGGCCAGGGCGGCGCAGGCGGCAACTCCGGTGGCGGCGGCAACGCAGGCGGCGGCTCAGGCCGTCCGCAGGCCTAGCTTGCTGCTCGCACTCAAGAGAGGGCTGCGCTTCGGCGTGGCCCTCTTTCTCTTGTCCGCAGCGACCTCCCGTGCCCAGGACCTGATCGCCCCCGGCGTCTGGTTCTTCCTCGGCGACTCCTCAAAGGGCTACTCCAACACCGTCCTCATAGAAATGCACGACTACCTCATCGTCGTTGACGCTAACTACCCCGGCCGCGCGCACGAGCTCCTCGCCCTTATCCCGCAGCTCTCCCCCAAGCCCGTCCGCTACGTCTTCGACACCCACCATCATGGCGACCACTCCTACGGCAACTCCGTCTGGACCCACGCCGGCGCCACCACCATGGCCTTCTCCGGCGTAGTCGCAGAGATGAACCGCTACGAGCCCGCCCGCTGGCAAGCCGCCGAGCTCAAACGTCAGGACCTCCGCGATACCGGCGAGCACGACGTAGAGCGCCCCCAAAAGGTCTTGCCAGGCACCCGCTTCGTCCTCCGCGACACCACCCGCGAAGTAGACTTCCTCTTCCTCGGCTGGGGCCACACCCGCGGCGACGGTTACGTCTGGCTCCCGCACGAGCGCATCCTCGCCACCGGCGACGCCGCCGTCAACGGACCGCGCAACAAGCTGCTTGACGCCTCGATCGCCAACTGGCCCCGCATCCTGACCCGCGCCATCGCCCTCCACCCGACCCACGTCCTGCCGGGCCACGGCCCCGTCGGCAGCCCGGAAATCCTGTCGGGCCAGCGCCAATTTCTCCTCGACCTCTACAGCGCCGCACCCACCCGCGCCCCACTCCCCGACCGCGATCGCAACTGGATCCCCAAAGACGTGACCCAGGACTACGAAACAACTGCCAATGAAATCCGCGCCCACCAGCCCGCCGGCTCACTCCCCCACGAATGGAAATGACCCGCCGCAAGGCCACTGACTTCGCCCTCCTCTGCCTCCTCACCGGCTCAGCCTGGATCGTCGACGCCGCTCTCCCCGCCGCCCTCCCCGGCGCGCTCGGCCTCCTCATCAACAGCGCCATCCTCGCTCTGGTCTTCTACTTGGCGCATCGCAAACTCCCAAAATTCGCCGCCCAAATACTGGCCTGCGCCGCCCTCATCTTCTCCGTCCCCGGTGCGCTGGCATCCCTCAGCGACGGCCACCTTTCCTCCACTACCATCGTCCTGATCTACACCCTGGTCCCCGCCGCGACCATCTTTTTCGCAGCCCAGTCCACCCAGTCAGAGCTCCTCCCAAATCTCGGCCCCGCCCTCGCCGGCATCGCCGGAGCCGCTCTCATCCTGCCGTTCGCCCTCCCGGCCTCTACCGCCGGAACCCTCTGGCTACTCGCGATGATCCTCTCCGCCCTCGCCGCCGCCTACGCCGCGCTCCGCCTTCACAGGCTGCTGATCGACGCCGCCACTTGCCCAACGGCAGCACTCGCCGCTGCGGCCAACGCCCTCATCGCTGCTCCACTCTACGCATTCCAGCGCCCAACCCTAGTTCTCCTAACCTGGCCCCAGGCCCTCCTCAGCGAGACCGTCCACCTGTCCATCACCGCCGCCACTCTTATCCTCAGCGTCCGCCTCCTCCGCGGAACCGACCCCATCGCCTTCTCCACCCGCTACCTCCTGATCCCGCTCGTCACCATCGCCGAGGGCTATTTCTTCCTCCACCCCCACGCCCCCTGGACCCTTCCGGTCGGCGCCGCACTCCTCGCTGGCGGCAGCTGGCTACTCCTCCGGAACCCGCACCAAACCTGATTCTGGACGAGTCTCCCACAACCCGCTCCGCTAAACTATCGGCATGGCCGCAAGCATGTACATCGTTGTGGAAGGCGAGGACCCCGGCTTCGACACCTTCGTCAACGGCCGCGCGCTCGCTCGCCACGAGGACTCGCTCGAAAAGCTGGCCATGTCGCTCGGCGTTCGCCCTTTGATCGACTTCTTTTCAGCCGACGAGAACTCCATGCTGCTCCTCATCGAAGAGGGCGCCGGCAACTCCGACCTCGTCAAGCGCCTGCCGCCCCCGCAGTGGTACTTCGGCTCAGAAGGCCTCGCCACCGTAGCCAAACTGGTCGAGGCACTCCACGAAGAGCCCCATCAGCTAGGCAGCGAAGGTCCCCAGGTCCTCGAAGAACTTGAAGAATACGCCCGAGTCCTGGTCAAGACCGAGGAACGCGGCCTCCGCTGGCACCTCGCCGTAAGCTGGCGCTAGTGCTTCGGTTCTGATCCCCGCACTTTTTCATCCCGTAGGGATCTGCTTTTGTCTTTGCGGTTTGCGCAACCAACTACAAATCCCCGCCCCCAAGCTTCCGATGAAAGAAGCTGTAAACCAGCGACATCATATTGTGCGCATGCTCCGGGTCATACCGGACCCCTTCATCCCGCAGAAACGCATGCGCCCCATTCACTTCATGCCAGTTGAGCCGAGTATTCAGCTCATTCAGCCGAGCCAGAATCTTCATCCGCCCTTCAACCGGCACATGCGGATCCTGCCGCCCCCAGGCCATAAACAGCTCACCCTTGATGTCCGCGGCCCGCGCAAACGAGTCGTCGTGCTTGCCCTCGCCCAGCGTCCCGGTGTGGATATCGGTCGCATAAAAGCATACCGTCCCAGCGATTTCCGGCTCAAACGCCGCCCGAAACGCCAAGTGCCCGCCCATACAAATTCCCATCGCTCCCAGCTTGCCAGTGCAATCCGGCCGCGCCAGCAGGTGCTCGACACAGGCGCGAGTATCGGAGTCATAAGCCGCCAGCGGTTTATGCGTCTTCAAGAAATTACCCCGGTCCGACCCCGCCTGGTCATAAGCCAGTGCCACCCCCGGCTCCTCGTACTCGTGATAAACCTCCGGCATCGCCACGATGTACCCATGCCCAGCCAGCATAGCCGCCGTCCGCCGAATCGGCCCCGTCACCTGAAATATCTCCGAATAAAAAATGATCCCCGGATATTTCCCCGGCGCGACCGGCTTCACCACCTGCACGCGCATTTTTCCAGTAGCCGTATCTAAATCAACCTGCTCATAATCAACCGTCATAATTCTCCAAAGAGATGCATGCCTTTATCGGGCTTCCAGTAGCAATGATTTGGGTATCGCCTTGTCCTTGGCGCCATACGAGTCGATGCTGTGTATTCTAATCTCGACAAGATTCTTGTTGAGCAGATCTGCTCCCGAAGCAACAAAATGGCGAATGACAGCACGCTCAGCGATATCTAGGGCCTTTTTCAAGTCAACTTTGGCATGCTTTTGGAGCACAGCATGAAGGAGTACGCGCTGACCTTTTCGTGCATCTTGCAGATGGTTCCAGAGCTTCATGCTGTTGAGTTGAGTTTTCAGTCGAGAACAAAGGGTTGTCGCTTTCCCAACATAGAGCGCGTGAAATTTGCCATTGTAGACACGCCCGAATACGTAGATTCCCGAGTCATCGTTCAGTTGTTCGAGTACTTCGCGAACCGCATCTTCGCTATGGCGACGCGGAAGATGGATAGCTTTCTCCCAATGCAATTCAATTTGCATCTATACACACCTCTCCTAGCTGAACAGAAATTCCTTTGTTCTTAACTCCCTCACAGTATCCCGCAACTTAGCCGCCTTCTCAAACTCGAACTTCTTTGCCGCCTCGCGCATATCGCTCTCCAGCTTCGAAATATAAACATCCAACTCAGCCTGCGTAGAAAAGTCCGGCACCCCTTCTGCATCATAGGTAAGGTCGGCATAGTCGGCCTTCAGGATCCCGGCGAGCCCCATATCAATCGCGGACTTCACCGATTCCGGTGTAATTCCGTGCTCCTCGTTGTAAGCGACCTGCTTCTCTCGCCGGCGGTCGGTCTCCGCAATCGCCCTCGCCATGGAATCCGTCATCTTGTCTGCATACAGCAGCGCCCGGCCCTCTAAATGCCGCGCCGCGCGCCCGATCGTCTGGATCAGCGAGCCCTGCGACCGCAAAAATCCTTCCTTATCCGCATCCAGAATCGCCACCAGCGAAACCTCCGGCAGATCCAGCCCCTCGCGCAGCAGGTTGATCCCAATCAGCACGTCATACTCGCCCTTACGCAGGTCGCGTAGCAGCTTGATTCGCTCCAGCGTTTCGATTTCCGAATGCATATATCTGCAACGTACACCCACTTCCGTGTAGTAGTTCGCCAGGTCCTCAGACATCCGCTTCGTCAGCGTAGTCACCAGCACACGCTGGTCTAGCTCCACTCGGATGCGAATTTCCGCCAGCAAGTCATCAATCTGCCCCTTCACCGGGCGAATCTCGATCGGCGGATCAACCAGCCCAGTAGGCCGAATAATTTGCTCGACCACAACACCCGCGGCCTTGGTCAACTCATAAGGACCAGGCGTAGCAGACACATAAATAATCTGCCCAGTCCGGCCTTCAAACTCATCGAACTTCAGCGGCCGGTTATCCATCGCAGAGGGAAGCCGAAACCCATAATCCACCAGGTTCTGTTTGCGCGACCTATCTCCATGCCACATGCCATGTAGCTGCGGAACAGTCACGTGCGACTCGTCAATGAACAGCAGATAGTCCCGGGGAAAATAATCCAGCAAAGTAGGCGGTGGTTCTCCTGGAAGCCTGCCTGAAAAATGGCGCGAGTAGTTCTCAATCCCGTGGCAATAACCCACCGACTTGATCATCTCCAGGTCAAAGCGCGTGCGTTGGTGGATCCGTTGCGACTCCACCAGCCGCCCGGAGTTCTCCAGCTCCTTCTCCCACCACTCCATCTCGGCAAGGATGGAATCACTCGCCGTCTTTTTACGCTCTGGTTGCACCACGTAGTGCGATTTCGGATAGATCGGCAGACGCGCATACTTCTGCTTTACCGTCCCAAACAGCGGGTCAATCTGCGCCAGTCCGTCGATCTCGTCGCCAAACAACTCGATTCTGTAGGCGTTGTCGTCATACGTCGGATACACCTCGATGATGTCCCCACGCACCCGGAACGTTCCACGCTTGAAGTCGACATCATTGCGGTCATACAAGATCTCAACCAGCCGCTTGGTGATATCTTCGCGCCGGATCTTCTGGCCTTTTTCCAGCATCAGCAACATTCCGTAGTAAGCTTCCGGGCTGCCGAGACCGTAAATACAACTTACCGAGCTGACAATAATTGCGTCGCGGCGCTCAAACAAACTACGAGTAGCACTGAGCCGCAACTTATCCAGTTCTTCATTGATGGTTGCTTCTTTTTCAATGAACAAGTCGCCTGAAGGAATATAAGCTTCCGGCTGATAGTAGTCGTAGTAAGAAACGAAGTATTCGACCGCATTATTCGGAAAGAAGTGCTTGAACTCATGATAGAGCTGCGCTGCCAATGTCTTGTTATGTGCCAGCACCAACGCCGGCCTCTGTGTCTGCTCGATGATTTTCGCCATCGTGAACGTTTTGCCTGACCCGGTCACCCCGAGCAGTACCTGATCTTTCTCCCCCGCGGCGAGCCCGGCAACCAGTTCACCAATCGCCCGTGGCTGGTCACCCTGCGGTTTGTACGGCGTTACAAGCTGGAAATCCATCCCTATAGGATATAGAACAATTAGCGAAAACGGGAACCAGCTAAACTATGTACGAACATTGGAGACCTCCCATGTCTGTCGACCTCTGGCTCATGCGTCACGGCGAAACCGAGTGGAGCCTAAGCGGCGCCCACACCAGCCGCACCGATATCCCACTCACCGCGCATGGCCGCGCCCGCGCTGAAGAATTGCATGACTACCTGCACGACATAACCTTCGCGAAAGTCCTTACCAGCCCCATGCAGCGCGCGCGGGAAACCTGCCAGATTGCGGGGCTCGGTGAGCAGGCGGTGGTAGAAGAAGGCCTGCGGGAGTGGGACTACGGCGAAAGCGAAGGCAAGACCACCAAGGAAATGCGCGCCAAGTACAACGACCCGCAATGGGATGTCTGGTCGCGCGAGATCATTGGCGGGGAAGCGGTGGAGCATGTCGGCGAGCGAGCAGACGGTGTTATTGCTCGCGCGCTGGACGGCGTCGCCGATGGTGGCAAAGTTGCGTTGTTTGCGCACGCGCACATACTGCGCATCCTGGCGGCGCGCTGGATCGGGCTGGATGCGCATGGCGGCAAGCTGTTCGGGCTTGGGACCGGAAGCGTCAGCGTACTCGGCTGGGAGCGCGAAACGCGCGTCATCAGCCACTGGAATCGCGGCTTTGAAGCGTAGCGCCCAAAGGTAACCTGCGCGGGGGATAGCGCGAGCACGGATTCCGTGGAATCATGTGCCTGCGGAGGCTGGAATGAACGTTTGGTTGCGAGGTCTGGTGGTGGCGATGGCAGGTTTGACAGCGGCGGATGCACAAGTCGGCAATAGCCTGGCGTTCCGGCGGGCGGAGCATCTGCGCCACGGCATCAACGTGAGCATGTGGTACGCGCAGACCAGGGATTTTTCCGCCGCGCATCTTGATGCGTACACAAACTCAACCGACTTTGCGATGATCAAAAGCCTTGGCTTTGACCACGTGCGGCTCAGCATCGATCCGGAGTGGCTGATCGATGAGCCGCAGGCAGGCACTCTGAAAGCGCAGCCGATGGCTCGCCTGGATAAGACGGTTGCGGAGCTTGAAAGCGCTGGGCTGAACGTGATCCTGGACATGCATCCGGAAGACAGCTTCAAAAATCCTCTTGCGAAAGGCGAAGACGGCGCGCAGCGCTTCTACGCCTTCTGGGGCAATTTTGCGAAGCATTACGCCACCTCCGATCCCGAAAAAGTGTTCTTCGAGATCATGAATGAACCGACGATGGACGACCTCTATCGGTGGCAGGGGATCCAGGCACGTGCGGTGATGCGGATCCGCACCGCGGCACCGCAGCACACCATTTTGGCGACTGCTTCGAACTACTCGAGCATCGATAACCTGGTCGCGATGGAGCCGGTGCGCGACGAGAACGTGATCTACACCTTCCACGAGTACAATCCGATGTGGTTCACGCATCAGGGTGCGTCGTGGGGCTCGCAGGGTTGGGTTTTCCTGCGCAACGTGCCATATCCTTCCACCCCGCAAAACATCCAGGCTGTGCTGGGGCAGGAACCGGATGAGCGGGCTCGACTGCAGGTTCAGCGCTATGGGCTGGAACGCTGGGATGCTTCGCGGTTAGGGGCAGAAGTGGCGGCGATGGCGGATTGGGCGCAGCGTCGCGGAGTGCCGCTTTACTGCGGAGAATTTGGCGTTTACAAGAACTACAGCAACAAGGCGATGCGCGCGACGTGGATCAGTGATGTGCGGACGGCGCTTGAATCAAAGCACATCGGCTGGGCGATGTGGGATTGGCAGGGGTCGTTTGCGCTGGTCACCAAGGAGAATGGTGCCATTGTTGTCGACCAGGATGTGTTGCATGCGCTGGGGCTGAAGAAGTAGCTACAGGCCCAATGCCGCCGGCCATTCCGAGGCTTGATCTACGCTGAGGTCGGGGCCGGCGGCAGCGAGTGTCGCCGGTGATAGGCCAAAGCGGCAGCCGAGCGAGCGCGCTCCGGCTGCACGGGCGGTTTCAACATCGACGTGCGAGTCCCCGATCATTACTGTGTCAGCGGCTGAGACGCCCGCTTGTGCGATCAGGGATAGCAGACCTTCAGGCTCAGGCTTTTTGGTTGCGAATGAGTTGCCCCCGTAGATGGCGAAGCAGAAGGTGTCGATGCCGAAATGCCGGCAGATCTCACGGCTTGGAATGACCGGTTTGTTGGTTAAAACCGCCATTGGTAGAGCTGGGTGGCGATGCCTTATGTCTTTCAGGGCTTGCATGACCCCGGGATAGACGAAGGTGAAGTCAAGCTTGTGGTCGCGGTAATAGTCAATGAACCACGCAACAGCGGCGTCAATGAAGGCGTCGTCGTGAGCTTCCCGCGTGTGCGTGTGGGCCAGGGCACGCCGGACCAGCGCGTGGACGCCGTCACCGATGTAGGCGGCGATGACTGCTTCGGGGAGGGTTTGCTCCCCGAAGTGAGTCAGCGTGGCGTTGACGGAGTTGCAGAGATCGATTCTGGAATCAATCAGGGTGCCGTCGAGGTCGAAAACGAGGAGCCTGGGTGTCATGCGTTAGTTAATTTCAATATCGCCGGAGCCGGTGCTTGCCTCGATGGTGGCACCCCCACCGTTGACGGCTTGCTTGAGGTGGTGCGAACGGTCCTTGTTGTCGCCGCTTCCCGGGAAGCGGATGGACCCGGAACCGGTACCGGCTTCAAGGTTGTAGTGCGCGTTGGGGCCGAGATGCAGGCGGATGGAGCCGGAGCCGGATTGCAGGTGTGCTGCGCCAGTGAGAGCGCCGTTAGCTTCAATGTCTCCTGAACCGCTTCTGGCAGTCAGGGTGCCATTGAGGTTGTTGACGCGAACTGAGCCGGAGCCGGTATCGGCGCGGACATCGCCGGCGGCGTTTTGTTGCAGCTCAATGTCGCCGGAGCCGGAGCGCAGGTCCGCGGGGCCGGCGATGCCGTGAGCGCGGACGGAACCAGAACCAGTTTCGGCTTTGAGCGAGCGGCCGAGGTTATCGATTTCCAGATCTCCAGACCCGGTGCGGAGGTAGAGCGCGACTCCCTTGGGGGCGGTGACCTCGTAGTCAATGGTGATCCTTTTGTAGAGGTCGCGATCCTGGCTGGAGATCTCGCCGACGTGGACGGCGTTACCGGAGACATTGATCGGGGGATTGGCGGAGATGCGCCGGATGCGGTCCTGCGCATCGTTTCCGGCGTTCTGCTCTGCGCGGATGTGGGCGACGATGTGGATTCCGGCGTCAGTGCCGGGCGTGACGTGGATGCGACCGGAGCCGGTGGAGATTGAGAGATCAGGCTGGGCGTTCGTCGGAATCTGGCGATCGAAATCGGCGTGGGCTGCTGTGGTGAGAGCGGCGGCGGTGATCAGGGTACGGATGAGCATGGAGTTCTCCTGCTATGGGTACGTTCGGGGGTGGGACCAGGTTCCCCCCCTCGCCCTTTTTGAGGCTAAAGTCTTCAATCGATGGTGGTTAGGTCCGGACCTAGGTCAAAGGGGTGCTTTGTTTTGATCTCTATAACTAGTTTACCAAGTGGGCAGGGGTGATTATGCCAACTATTTTTGGCTTGTAAGTGGTTTGTAATGTTAGGCTTACGGGCGCGCCGGGGCTGCTGGGGGCTTGACAGGTTTCCGGTCGAGTTGGTTTCTGGTGCTGGAAGAGGGCGAAGACTCAACACGGAAAAGGCGCACGGACAATGCGAAAGGCGCACGGAAAAAGCCATGGCACGGCTTCTGGGTGGGGTTTCTGGTGAGGGTTGCTGGTCAGGCGTATTTGCGGAGCATGCCCAGGACTTTGCCCTGGATGCTGACGTTGGCGGCGGGGGCATAGATCGGAGCCATTTCAGCGTTTGAGGGCTGGAGGCGGATCATGGCGCCCTCGCGGTAGAAGCGCTTCAGGGTGGCGTCGGTACCATCGACGAGAGCTACTACGATCTCGCCTTCGCGGGCGGTTCGGGTGCGCTCCACGAGGACGTAGTCGCCGGAAACGATATGCTCGTCGCGCATGGAATCACCGCGGACTTCGAGCGCGAAGACTTCTCGGTTGCCGATGATGTCGCCCAGAGAGATGGACTCTGCGGTTTCAATCGCTTCCACAGGCTGGCCTGCGGCGATGCGGCCCATGAGGGGGAGGCGCCCGAAACCTTTTTTGCTGGAGCGATCGGGGAGGACATCGATCGAGCGGCTGCGGTTGTGCGCGCGCTGGAGCAGGCCCTTATTCTGCAGATTGGTGATGTGTTTGTGGACGGTTGCGAGCGAGTTCAGGCCCAATCCAGTGGCTATTTCCTCATACGAGGGCGAGTAGCCGTTCTTGGTGGTGAAGCCTGAGAGGAAGTCGATTACTTCTTTCTGTCGCCGCGTGATCGCCATGGGAATGAGTATAGCGAATGGAAAGCGAAATGGGGTTACTATTTTTGTTCGCATGCTGTGGAGAAGAGAAAGGGAAGGAATTTGGGGTTTTCGGGGTTGGGTTTGCGGCGGTGAGTGGTTGTAATGGTTGGCTTATTTCGCTGCTTTGGCGCTGTTGTGGGTTTGAGAGGAGATGCAGGTCCTTCGACTGCGTCCGCCGATGAAGCTGGCGGACTTCGCTCAGGATGACAAATTTGGGGTGGGGGTGGGTGGGTGAAGTGGAGGGCGGTGGCGCGAGGGGGAGATGCAGGTCCTTCGACTGCGTCCGCCGATGAAGCTGGCGGACTTCGCTCAGGATGACAAATTTGGGGTGGGGGTGGGTGGGCGAAGTTGAGGGAGGTGGCGCGGGGGGAGAGATGCAGGTCCTTCGACTGCGTCCGCCGATGAAGCTGGCGGACTTCGCTCAGGATGACAAATTTTTGGTGGGGTGGGGTGGGGGTGGGCGATGTGGAGGGTGGTGGCGCGGGGGGGGAGATGCAGGTCCTTCGACTGCGTCCGCCGATGAAGCTGGCGGACTTCGCTCAGGATGACAATTTTGGGTGGGGGGGTGGGCGAAGTGGAGGGCGGAGGCGCGGGGGGGGGAGATGCAGGTCCTTCGACTGCGTCCGCCGATGAAGCTGGCGGACTTCGCTCAGGATGACAATTATGGGGTGGGGGGGTGGGGGGTGGGCGAAGTTGAGGGAGGTGGCGCGGGGGGGAGAGATGCAGGTCCTTCGGCTGCGTCCGCCGATGAAGCTGGCGGACTTCGCTCAGGATGACAATTTTGGGGTGGGGGTGGGTGGGCGAAGTGGAGGGAGGTGCGCGGGGGGAGATGCAGGTTCTTCGACTGCGTCCGCCGATGAAGCTGGCGGACTTCGCTCAGGATGACAATTATGGGGTTGGGGTGGGGGGCGGCGAAGTGGAGGGAGGTGGCGCGGGGGGGGAGATGCAGGTCCTTCGACTGCGTCTGCCGATGAAGCTGGCGGACTTCGCTCAGGATGACAAATTTTGGTGGGGGGTGGGTGGGTGAAGTGGAGGGCGGTGGCGCGGGGGGGGGGAGATGCAGGTCCTTCGACTGCGTCCGCCGATGAAGCTGGCGGACTTCGCTCAGGATGACAAATTTTGGTGGGGTGGGGTGGGGTGGGTGGGAATGGGTTGGGTGCGGTGCATGTGGTTGGGGAGACTGACCCATAAGTTGTAGATCTCACGACGAGCTTGAAGTCTTATTTGGGTCGGGGTTCCCGGATTGGGATTGTTCCTGGTGTGAATCAAGTTTTTGTTTGCCTTGGGTACCTTGGGGGCGCGAAGGTAACACAACGAAACACCTTTGGTAACAAGCTGTCTAAATTGGAACCTCACTTTGCTTGGCCTTGGAGATTTATTATGCGGGTACTGATTGTTGAAGATGATGCTGCTTTGGGAACATATCTGCAACGGGGGCTGCGGTTTGAGGGCCATGACGTGGCGTTGGTCGCGGACGGACAGACTGGATTGGACCATGCGCTGGAACATACGCCGGACCTGATGGTGCTAGATCTGGGGTTGCCGCAGAAGGACGGCATCCAGGTTCTGGAAGAGATGCATGGGCGTTTTGCGGGGACGAGCGTGCTGGTGCTGACCGGGCGCAGCGGTCTGCAGGAGCGGGTGGACTGCCTGAACATGGGGGCGGATGACTTTCTGATGAAGCCGTTCAGCTTGAGTGAGTTGATGGCTCGTTGCCGGGCGCTGCTGAGGCGGCGAGGGCAATTTGCGGACCCGACTCTGAAGCTTGGTGGCGTGGAACTGAACCGGATGGAGCGGCGGGTATCGCGCGCGGGCGTGGCTGTCGAGCTGACGACGAAGGAGTTTGCGTTACTGGAGTACCTGATGCAGGGGCGGGGGCGGACGTGCTCCAGGACCGAGCTGCTGCGGGAGGTCTGGCAGATGACGCCGGATGCGGGGACGAATGTCGTGGATGTTTATGTGAACTATCTGAGGAAGAAGCTGGGTGGCAGTGAGGCGATTGCGACGGTGCGGGGCGAGGGGTATGCGATGGGCACGGTGGGGGAGAAGAAGCCGGCGCAATCGGTGAAGGCGACTGTAGCGGCGGGGCCGGTGATGTGGGGGGTGGCCCATGCATGAGGACCAGGCAGAGTGGGTTCGGGTGGCGTTGCATGATCTGTGCCAGCCGCTGACGGCGTTGGAGTGCAGGCTGTTTTTGGGGCTGCGGGAGCCGGATGAGGCGTCTGTGCGGGAGGCTATGCGGGAGGCTATGACGCAGTGTGAGCGGCTGATTGATGGAGTTCGCGGGATGCAGGCTCGGCTGGGATGACGGTGGTGGCTGGTGGCGATGGGCGAAATGCGGGTCCTTCGACTGCGTCCGCCGATGAAGCCAGCGGACGTCGCTCAGGATGACAATTTTGTGTCGCTGGCGGACTTTGCTTAGGATCACAATTTTGTGGAGCCGGCAGACTTCGCTCAGGATGACAGTTTCTTTTCACGCGTGAAGATATCCAGGGAAGGCACGGGGGCTTGATGGGTACTGGGCAGATTTGGGGCACGGATGGGCAGCGGGTCACGGTCAGGGGAGTGGTGCTGGCGAGTGCGGATGCGGGGCTTCGGCAACGCTTGAAGGTGGGGCTTACGGGGTTGCGTTGGCAGGTGGTGGAGGCCGGCGGGGGTGCGGAGGCTATGGCGCAGGTGGAGTTGGGGAGGCCGGAGGCGCTGGTGCTCGATGGGTGGCTGCCGGATCTGGAGGTGGGGGAGTTTGCGGGGCAGATGGGGCTGATGTACCCGGGGATGGACGTGGTTCGGGTGGATGGCGGGAAGGGGGTGGGGGTGGGGAGGAGTCCTCGGCGGAATGAGCTGCTGCATGCGATACGGGAGGCTCAGCATGGGGGGCTGCCGGCTTTGGTGGATCCCATTCATGACGATGAAGCGGTCATGAATGGGGGATTCAAGGGTGGTGGTGGATCGGAAGTTGCGGGTGGTGTTGCTGTTCCAGAGTCGAGACCCGTGGCACCCAAATCTGTGAGTAGCTTTGTGGCGATTGAGGGGATGATAGGGGACTCGCCTGCCATGCGGGAGTTGGCTGGGCTGATTCGGCTGGTGGCGCCGCGGTCGGCTACGGTGTTGATTGAAGGGGAGACGGGGACCGGAAAGGAGGTTATCGCGAAGGCAGTGCACCGGATGAGTGCGCGGGCAGGGAAGCCGTTTGTGGTGCTGAATTGCGCGGCGATTCCGGAGACGCTGCTCGAGGCGGAGTTGTTTGGGCATACGCGCGGGGCGTTTACAGGAGCGGTGACTTCTCGGGTGGGGAGGATTGAGGCGGCGCATGGGGGCACGCTGTTTCTGGATGAGATTGGGGAGATGCCTTTAGCACTGCAGGCAAAGATGCTGCGTTTTTTGGAGTGTGGCGAGCTGCAGAAAGTGGGCGAAAACGAGACGGTGCGGGTGGACGTTCGGGTGATTGCGGCGACACACCAGGAGCTGGAAAGGAAATCGCAGGAGCAGGGGTTTCGGTTGGATTTGTACCATCGGCTGGCGGTGTTCCCGGTGGAGGTTCCGGCGCTGCGAGATCGGCTGGAAGACCTGCCGGCGCTGGTGGAATATTTCCTGCAGGCGATGGGAAAAGAAATGCCGCGGAAATTGATCTCGGTTGGGGCGATGGAGTTGCTGCGTGGCTATGATTGGCCGGGTAACGTGCGCGAGCTGATGCATGTACTGGAGCGTGGGGCGATCCTGGCCGGAGACCGGGCAGAGATTGGGGTGGAAGAGGTACGACTGCGCAGGCGGTCTCGACATTGAATTTCACGGTGGCGCCGTGAAGCTGGGCCAGCCCTCCCGAGGGGGCTGGCCCGATTTTTTTGCCATTCATCGGCGACGACTAGCGGATTGGAGTGCTCTTAGTTTTGGTCTACAGCTTTGGCTTCTGGAGTGCTTTGAATTGGGACAGGAGACCGGGGCTATGAATGTTGGGATGACGGAGACGTTGGGGCGCTACCTGGACCTGACGGCGGAACAGATGAAGGTGACGGCTTCTAATATGGCCAACATCGATACGCCTGGGTACAAGACGCAGGGCTTTGATTTTGAGGCTGCGCTAGGGTCTGCCATGACAGGTGCACCGAGTGTGGGGGATGTGGATGGGTTGGTAGCTCGGCCGGACGGAAATACTGTTTCGCTGGACCGGGAGAGCTTGAATCTGGCTAAGTCGCAGTTACAGTTCAGGACCGGTGTGGAGTTGATGAAGCATGAATTCAGCAGGATGATGAGTGCAATTCATGCGGAGAGTAAGTGATGAATTTATTTGGGGTGATGGATATCAGTGCTTCGGCGCTTAAAGCGGAGCGGGTTCGGGCGGAAGTGGTCGCTGCGAATATGGCGAATGCGGAGACGACCAAGACGGCGGAGGGCGGGCCTTACCGTCGGCAGCATGTGGTGTTTGCAGAGGCTGCGAGTGGGAGCTTTGGGTCGCAATTGATGAGCTTTGGTGCGGGTGCGGCGGCGGGTGGGGTGGACGTGGCCGGGGTGGTTGAGGATGGCGGGACGCCGTTGATGAGGTTCGATCCGGGGCATCCGGACGCGGGGGCGGATGGGTATGTGGCTTACCCGGATATCAACCCACTGACGGAGATGGTTGATCTTATGGGAGCTAGCCGGGCCTACGGGATGAATGCGAGTGCGGTGCAGGCGGAGAAGGGGATGTTGGCTAGCTCGCTGGAATTGTTGAAGTGAGTCAGAATGCTTTTCGATAGAACAAAAAAGGAGATAGAGCATGACTGGACTTGGATCGATTGGGGCGTTTGTTGAGTCGGCAATTGGGGCGGATAAGACGCCGGTCAAGCAGGGTGGGGCTCCGTTTGGTGGGGTGCTGCAGGGAATGATCGACCAGACGACGAAGGCGGACAAGACGGCGCAGGAAGCGGTGACCGGGCTGCTGAATGGGTCGGGGGTGGAGGTGCATGACGCGATGATCGCCACGCAGAAGTCCGATATGGCTTTCGAACTGGCGCTGCAGGTGCGGAACAAGGCAGTTGGGGCTTATCAGCAGATGATGTCGATGCAGTTCTGAAGAGACAGTGGACGGCAGTGAAGGACAGTGAGAAACAGATTGGGGTGGTGCTTGGCTGAGGTGGCGGCAAAGGATGGGGCGGGGCGGGCGCTGGCGGTCATCGAGCAGGTGCGGACGCGGTTTGTGGCGATGCCAGCGCGGCGGCGGTCCACGCTGATTGGGGCTGTGGTGGGGGTGCTGGCGATTGTGCTGGCTGGGGTCTGGTTTGCGCAGCGGCCGGATTGGCGGGTGCTGTTTTCCGGGCTCGAAGGCAAAGATGTGGCGCAGGTCTCGCAGGAGCTGGGGGCGGCGGGGATCCCGTTCCAGGCAACGGCGGAAGGGGCAGGGGTGGAGGTGCCGGCGGAGTTGGTGGACAAGGCCAGGATGGAGGTCGCGGCGAAGGGGATGCCGGCGAGTGGGCGGCTGGGATTTGAGCTGTTCGACAAGCCGAATTGGGTTGGGAGCGAATTTGATGAGCGGGTGAATTACCAGCGGGCGCTCGAAGGCGAGTTGGAGCATACGATCGCGACGCTGGGCGTGGTGAGGTCCGCCCGGGTGCACCTGGTGCTGCCCAAGGAGAGCCTGTTCGCGGCGGAAAAGCAGCCGGCCAAGGCGAGCGTGGTGTTGAAGTTGAAGAAGGCGTCGGTGGGCAGGGAGGAAGTGGATTCGATCCGCAACCTGGTGGCGGGGGCGGTGGAGGGCCTGGGCCCGGAGCAGGTTACGCTGGTCGACGCGGATGGCCGTGTGAACCTGGCACGGGGCGGGGCGGCTGAGGGCGATGCGGCGGTGGCGATGGAGGCGAAGCTGGTGGCGATGCTCGAACCACTGGCGGGGGCGGGGAACGTACGCGCGACCGTGAATGTGGCTTATGACGAAGGGCACGAGGAGCGCACCGATGAGGTGTATGACCCGGCCGGAAGCGTGCCGTTGACGATCGACAAGAAGGAGCAGGGCGGCGGTGGGAAGGCGCCGGCGGCGGGGGTTCCGGGCACAGCGAGCAATGCTCCGGCGGCGGCGGTCGCGGGCAGTGTGGCGGCGGCGGGGACTCCGGCGCTGCTGCAGGCGCTTCCGGTGTATCCGGGCGGCGGGACCGGCGGCGCGACGATGAAGGAAGAGACCGGGACGTATGCTGTATCGAAGCATTTTGTGCATACGGAGCAGGGGCCGGGGCGGGTGCGGCGGGTGACGGCGGCGGTGGTGGTGAACGATCGCGAGGTGGCCGGGGAGGTGGGTAAGCCGGCGGTGTGGCGGGCTCGGACGCAGGAGGAGATGCGCCGAATGGAGGCATTGGCACAGGGCGCGGTGGGGTTCGATGAGAAGCGCGGGGACGTGGTGACGATGGAGAATGTGGGCTTCAGCTCAAACGTGCCAGAGGTGAAGGCGGCGGGGATGGCGAAGGTGATGGAAGAGGCCAGGGGGCTAGCTGGCTCGCAGCCTGGGCTGGTGAAGACGGGGATGCTCGGGGTGCTGGGATTGCTGGTCGTGCTGCTGGTGCTGAAGCCGATGGCGGGTTCCGTGGTGGCGGTGATGAAGGAGCCTATGCTGCTGGAGCGGACGGAGACGAAGCTGATTGCAGCTACCGCTGCTGAGCCTGCCGCTGCCGGGGCTGCTGCTGCTGCGCTGCCTGCGGGTGAGGTTCGGTTCATGGGGATTACGGGTGAGAGTGTGTTTGAGAAAGTTTCTGAGCAGGTGAGGAAAGAGCCGGCGCAGAGCACTCGTTTGTTGCAGGCGTGGATCGGTGGGGAGCAGGAAGGGTAGTGGCGGTTGAAGCGAGATGCAGGTTCTTTGACTGCGTCCACCGGTAGAGCTGGTGGAGTTCGCTTCAGGATGACAATTTTTGCGCAAGGGCAATCAGGGAGATCAGCATGATGTTGGCGGCGGAAGCGGGGTTTGAGGCGGCGGCGATACCCGGGTTGCGGAAGGCGGCGATCCTTGTGATGGGGCTTGGCGAAGAGCTTTCGCGTGGGATGTTTCAGCAGCTGAGTGAAGACGATGTGAAGCGACTGACGAGTGAAATTACTCGACTGGGTGAGGTGCCGGCGGCGCAAATGACGCAGGTGATGACGGAGTTTTATGGGCTGCTCGAAACCGAGCAGTACATGGTGCGTGGGGGAGCGGATTACGCGCTGCGACTGTTGACGGAGGCCTTTGGCGCTCGCAGGGCGGAGGAGTTGCTGAGCCAGGTGAACCGTGTCCGAGAGCGCTCTACCGGCGACTTGGCGGTGCTGCAGAAGCTGGAGCCGCAGCAGCTTGCAAAGTTTCTGGAGAACGAACATCCGCAAACAGTGGCGCTGGTGCTGGCGCATCTGGATGCCAAGCGTGGCAGCGTGATGCTGATGCATCTGGCGCCGGCGACACGGGTAGAGGTGGTTCGGCGGCTGGCGGAGATGAGGCAGTTTAGCCCGGAAATGGCGCAGAAGGTGGCGCTGGTGCTGCATCGCCGGATGGATTCTCTGGGGACCAATGGGCGTAAGAATTACGCCGGCTACAAGGCTGTGGCGGAGCTGCTGAACTGGGTGGAGCAAGACGCGAGCAAGGGGATCCTGGAGGAAATTGAGCAAAAGGAACCGAAGGTGGCGATTGCGATTCGGACGCTGATGTTTACGTTTGAGGATCTGCTGACGGTGCCGCAGCAAAGCATCCGCGAGCTGGTGGGAGCGGCCGATAAAAAGATGCTGGGCACCGCGCTGAAGGGCGGCAATCCGAACGTGCGGGCGCACCTGTTCCAGGCCATGAGCACGCGTGCCGCGGAGATGATGCGCGACGACATGGAAGCGATGGGGCCGGTGCGAAGCCGGGATGTCGCAGCGGCGCAGCAGGAGCTGCTGGCGCTGGCCGGAAAGCTAGAAGCGGAAGGGCGCATCGTGTTGAAAGTGGAGACGGACAATGACCTCTCTGTTTGAGCCTGTGGAGCCTGGCGCGGCGCCCATGTCGATGATGACGGAGCTGATGGAGCGCGTGGGGCGCGGTGTGGTGCCGCTGGAGTTCTGCTCGCTTGAGGGGCAGACGCCGCACGTAGTGGTGGAAGATGAAGCGGAGTTTTCTGTGAGCGAGCGTGCCAGGCAGGTGATCGCGATGGTGAACGCAGCGCGCGAGGAAACGGCAGCGGCGGTGCGGGAAGAATGTACGCGGGAGTTTGGGAACTCGATGGAGGCGGAGCGTGACCGGGTGGTCGCATTGTGCGATGAGACGGCGCGAGACCGGCGAAACTATTTTGTGGAGGTTGAGCGTCGTGTGGTGCAGTTGGCAATGGCGATTGCGCGTAAGGTGCTGGCGCGTGAGGTCGCCATGGACGCTATGCACCTGACGGCGATCGTGCGGGCGGCGCTTGAGCGCGTGCAGGATGAGAGTGTTTCGAAGCTGCGGGTGCCGGTCTCTGCGGCGGCGGATTGGCGTGCGCTATTTGCTCGTGGGGATGTGCGGGTGGAGGTAGTGTCGGACGACCGGATGCCGGGTGGGACGGTGCGGCTGGAGACGAGTGTTGGGCAAGTGGAGCTTGGGGTCGAAGCACAAATGGAAGAGGTGGAGCGCGGCTTTGGGGCTTTGATGGGGTGATGGGTTTGGTGCCAGGTCGAGCACCTGCAGATCTCTTTCCGGGGATGACAAACAAATGGGTGATTGAAGTGCGGGCGCTGGGTGGTGAGCGGTAGAGAGAGGGGGTCGCTTCTATGTTGGAAAACTATTTCGAGGCTTTGGAGACGCGGCCGGCTTGGCGTTGGATGGGCCGTGTGATGCAGGCCAACGGGCAGACGGTGGAGTCAATGGGGCCGCTTTGCTCAGTGGGGGAGAGCTGCGAAATTGTTCATACCAGCGGGGTGCGCGCGCCCGGGGAAGTGATTGGGTTTCGGGGGGCGAATGTGATTTCGATGCCTCTGCATGCGACCCAGGGGGTGCAGTATGGGGATGCGGTGCGCGCGCTGGGAGTGCTGCCGGTGATGGGGATTGGGGAGGCGATGCAGGGGCGGATCTTGAGCGCGCTGGGGGAGCCGCTCGATGGCGGGGAGGAACCAGTGGCGGAGATGCAATGGCCCCTGGATGGCGCGGTGCCGATGCCGATGGAACGCGAGCCGATCAAGCGGGCATTGCAGACCGGGGTTCGCGTGATTGACGGGATGCTGACCGTAGGGCGGGGGCAGCGCGTAGGTATTTTTGGCGGGAGCGGCGTGGGTAAGAGCACGCTGATCGGGATGATGACGCGCAACACGGCGGCAGATTTGACGGTGGTTGGGCTAGTCGGCGAGCGGGGGCGCGAGGTGCGGGAATTTGTGGAGGACGCGCTGGGGCCAGAGGGTCGGCGGCGCAGCGTGGTGCTGGTGAGTACGAGCGACCAGAGCCCGCTGCTGCGAATGCGCGCGGCGATGGCGGCGACGGCGGTGGCGGAGTTCCATGCGGCCCGCGGCAAGCATGTGCTGCTGGTGCTGGATAGCCTGACTCGCTTTGCGATGGCGGCGCGGGAGGTGGGGCTTGCGGCTGGGGAACCGCCGGCGAGCAAGGGCTATACACCGAGTGTTTTTACGCGGCTGGCCAAGCTGGTGGAGCGCGCAGGGAACTTCAGGCATGGGTCGATCACGGCGTTTTATACGGTGCTGATGGAAGGTGACGATCAGCAGGATCCCATTGTGGATGCGGTGCGATCATTCCTGGATGGGCATATCGTTCTGTCTCGTGAGCTGGCCGGCGCGGGGCAGTATCCGCCGGTGGCGGTGCTTGATTCTTTGAGCAGGCTGATGCCGGCGGTGGCGGGTGTGGAGCATCGCGCGAAGGCTTCCGCGGCGCGGCGATTGCTGGCGGCGTATGCCAAAAGCGAGGACCTGGTGAGGATGGGGGCTTACAAGCCGGGGCTGGATGCGGAGCTCGACGCGGCGATGCGGGCAATGCCAAATTTGCGCCGATACATGGAGCAGAAGAGTGATGAGCATGTGACGCTGCCGGAAAGCGTGGCGGCGTTGCGGGGAATGGAGTTGGCTTGAGCGCGAAGGGATTGGCCAGGGTGTCGTCGTTGTTTGGGCAGGTGGAGCGAATGCGGCTGGTGGAGCTGCAACAGGCGGCCGCGGCAGTGCTGGAAGTCGAGCAGGCCCAGGCGCTGGCGGCGCAGATGGTGGCGGCTCGCAAGGCAGAAGCACGCGCTGCTCTGGCTGCGGGGGAGTGTTGGAATTGGCTCGTGGCTGGGCGCGCGTGCGAGCTTGCGAAGCGTGCAGGTGAGCGTGCGGAGTTGCTGCGCGTGGAGCGTGCGTCGCTGCGAGATAGCGCCGGGGAAGTCTATCGCGCGAGCCACCTACAGACGGAACGCGTGGCCTGCGTGGTGGCTGCTTTGGAGGATGCCGAGCGGGTGGTTGGGGGGCGTCGTGAGCAGGCGCAGGCAGATGATCGCTATGCTGCAAGACGTCACTGGAAGCAAATGAAAGCGGGCTAATGTGGCTTAGCGTGGGCTGGTGAGTGACGTGCTTAGGCAGGTTGCGGGAGACGATTACTTGAGCCACATGAGAGCTATTGTTGCGGCAAAGATGGATGCGGCTTTATTGCTTGGGGGGAAGAGGACGTCTGCGCCGAGGCCGGTCGGGGCCGAGGAGTTCAAGGTCTCGTTCAAGAGCGCTGCGGGGGTGGCGAAGGATGCGGGGAGCTTGTCTACTGCTGTGATGGGGCCGCAGGTGGCTTCGTCGCCGGCAGTCATGCAGCCTGCGGGTGTTGCTGTTGCTGCGCCTGTTTCTGCGCCATTGGTATCGCCTGTTGCGTCGGCTCCTGCAGAGGCGGTTGGCGAGACTGTTCCGCAGTCTACTGTTGAGATTCCGCAAGTCGGGACTGCAACTGGTGGTGAGCCTTTGGCTGCGCGGCGGTTGGAGGCGCGATCGCCGGGGCCTTTGGGGCATCCGGTTTTCGATCCGGAAGAGCTGCCTGCGGAGGCCTCGCCGGGGCCTTTGGCTGATCTTCCAGGGGTTGTTGCTGTCATTCAGCCTGAGCCTTCCAAACAGACAGGGCCAGTGAGCGACGGGATGGTGGCGACGCCGATTGCTGTGGTGGCTCCGCCGTTTGTTGCTGTCGCGCCGGCCGTTGAGACGGGGTTGGTGATGGAAGGGGCTGGTGTGCTGAAGCCTTCTGTTCTGGTATCGCCGAGGCCGTTTATGCAAGATGTTCCGGATAAGAAGATGGGCAAGGGGCCGTTGGCTCCGGTCGCTATTAACGCCGCTTCTCCGGTGGAGACGGTTGGGTCCGTGCAATTGATCACGAGTGATTTAGCGGTGCCGGTCGCCGTCGTTGCAAGTCCACCAGCGCCGGCTGTGAGTGCTGCAAAGGTGGTAGCTGCGACGGCTGTGCAGGGGAGCCCGAAGGTGCAGGGAGCGACTCCGAAGAAGGCTCCGCCGATAGCGGTAGCGGTTCCTGCGACCGCGGACCCTGTCGAGCATCGGATGGTCTCTGAAGCCAAGCCAGTCGTGCATGCCGAGCCGGTGCCGGTGACGCCTCAAAAGGCTGATGCGCCGCTGATTGCCGGGGTGCCGACCCTCGCTCCGGTTGTCTCTGCAACGCCGTTGCTGACTGGCTCGGCGACGATCAAGGTGGATGCAACTCCGGTGTTGGCGCCTTCAACGCCAGTCACTGCTGAGCCCTTGCAGGCGACGCAGCCGGGAGACGTTCGTACGCTTGCCTCTACGCCGCAGACGCTTGAAGTAGGCGTCGCGACGGGAACGCATGGCTGGCTGCGGGTGCGGGCGGAGATGGGCAGTGCGGGTGAAGTTGTTGCGTCGGTGGTGGCCTCGTCGCCGGTTACGGCGGAGGCTCTGCATCGTGGGCTGCCGGCGTTGCATGAGTACCTGGCGCATGAGCAGATGGGGCTTGTTTCAGTGGAGATCGCCTCGCCCCGTGTGCCTGTGCCCAGCCCGGATCAAGGCATTGCGGCTGGGGTGGAAAGCCAGGCCGGAGCGCGGGAGCAACAAGCTCAGCAAGGTCAGCAGGCGGCCGCGGGAACTTCAGCAGATGATGCCCAGCCCTGGCTTGGCGAGGAGTTGTCGACAAGCTCGGAGATGCCGTTTCTGCAATCACCGGGCCGGGGCGGCGGCTGGTTGAGCGTCCGCGTGTAGGTCAAGAATTTGTAGCGCAGCAGCCACAGGAGAAAGCAATGGACGTACTCGGATTGAGCCAGATAGACAGGGGAGCGTCGAGCCGCGTTGCGCAGAGTCTTGCACAACCGGCCAGCGCGACAAGAGCGGCAGCGGCCGCGGCGGCAACCACTACAGGCACGGCAGATGACGGCAGCACCATCACTTCAAACGACTTTCTGACGCTGCTGGTAACGGAGATGAAGAACCAGGACCCGACTCAGCCCACGGACCCGAACGCCTACATCCAGCAGCTGGTTGGCGTGAATAGTTTGCAGCAACTGATCGGCATCAACAAAGAACTTGGGGCGGCGACGAGCGCTGCACCGACTGCGAACACGGACCCCATCGCCTCCCTCTAAAACAGCTACGACCAGGAGAAATGTAATGCCTAATTTTTCGATTGCCCTGACCGGGTTGCAGGCGGACTCGGTTGCGTTAAATACCATCGGCAACAACCTTGCCAACCTGAACACGACCGCTTTCAAAAAGCAGACGACCACGTTTGAAGATCTGTTTTACCAGAATGTCGGCACCAGCGGTTCCGGCGATACGCTGCAGATCGGAGTAGGCACGCGCGTTTCCGGCACGGCGAGCGACTTTGGCCAGGGGAGCCTGACAACCACCAACAGCGCGACAGACATGGCGTTGAGCGGTGCCGGATTCTTTGTCGTGCAGAAGGGCAAGACGCAGTCGTTGACGCGCGCCGGCAACTTCGAGCTCGATCAACGGGGCAACCTGATCACGACTTCCGGGGAGAGCGTGATGGGCTACAGTGCGTCCAACGGCGCGATCAACACGAACGGCGGACTGGTGCCGCTGACCCTGCCGGTGGCTCAGACGGAGGCCGCACAGCAGACTGCCAACGTAACGCTGGAGACGAGCCTGGACTCAAACGCCGCGGTGGGGAAGCAGCTCGTTTCGCCGGTCACGGTGTATGACTCGCTGGGGGAGGCACATAGCGCGACCGTGACTTACACCAAGAAGAGCGTGACCAGCTGGGACTACTCGATCGCGCTGCCAGCTGGTGATGCGACTGGTACGCCAGTCAACAATTCAGGCACGTTGAACTTTGACTCGAGCGGCAAGCTGATGGCGCCCGCGAGCAACGTGACGGGCATCACGTTCCCCGGCATGACCGATGGCGCGAGCGATCTATCCTTCAGCTTCAACCTCTATGACGCGACCGGCGCGCCGGCTGTTCTGCAGACCTCGGGCACATCGAACACGGCATCCACCCTGCAGGATGGTTACGCGGCGGGCGCTTATCAGGGCTTCTCGGTCGATGGGTCGGGGTTGATCTCGGCCACGTTCAGCAATGGACACTCCACCCAGGTGGGCCAACTGGCGGTTGGCACGGTAGCAAATACGGCCGGGCTGGTACGCTCTGGAGCCAATGATTACGCCGTGTCGGATGCCTCCGGCGCAATCTCTGTAGGCGCTGCCAACGTGGGCGGACGAGGCACCATCGAGGGTGAGGCGCTCGAGCAATCGAACGTGGACATCTCTGCCGAGTTCTCCGATCTGATCGTCGCACAACGTGCATTTGAGGCCAACTCAAAGACCGTGACCACGTTCGACTCTGTCACGCAGGAAGCCATTGCAATGATTCGTTAGAGCGTAGCAAGATGCGGGTGGGGCCGGCGAGCGATCGCCGGCCTTTCTGCATGAAGCGGTGCTAATGCAGAAGCGCGGCGAGTGGCACGCGGCTTGCAATCTTGCTCTGCATCATGGGTGATGACGCGCAGAAAGATGTGAAGGAAGCTGGCCCAAAGGCGAGTGGGCCGGGCATGATGTCGATGATGCTGGCGATGCTGGCTGCCGGTGTGATCGCGGTGGCGGGCTGCGGCGGAGTGTTGTGGTGGCTGGCCAAAAGCGGCAAGCTGGGCATGCCCACCGGCGTGCCCAAGGTGGAGGCGGCGACCGTACCGGAGCCGCCCAAGACGCACCTCGTAGCACTTGAGCCGCTGCTGGTGAACCTGGCAGATGATGGCGGGCACAGCTACCTGCGAGTCGGGATGAGCCTGCGCGTAGAGGACAAGCCGCCCGTAAAAGGAGCCAAGGCGGAGGAGCCTGGCAAGGGCAAGCCCGTGAATGAGTTTGAAGCTGACGAGCGCGATGCGGCGTTGACCGTAATGGGTCGTGAAACGGCGGCGGAATTGCTGGCGCCGGACGGCAAAGAGCAACTCAAGAAGGCTCTGCAGGTTGCGCTGAAGCAACGCGTGTCTGAGGTCAAGGTACAGGACGTGCTGTTTACAGAATTTCTGGTGCAGCGATGAAAGACGCGTTGGCAATCAACGATCTCGCCGTGCACCAGGACGCTTTGCCGGCAGCGCCCGCGGCGGGCCGGAGTGCGATGGATTGCATCGAGGAGCGCCCGGACTGGCCCCTGCTTAGCCGACTCCCTATGCGTCTGACGGCCGGCATCCCGCTGGCAAGATTCAAGGTGCGGGACCTGCTCGCGCTGAGCAAGGGGCAGATGATTGCCAGCACCTGGACGAGCACCGATGACGTGCCCTTGCGCGTTGGATCCGTGCAGTTGAGCTGGAGCGAGTTTGAAGTGGTCGAGCAAAAAATGGCGGTGCGTTTGACGAGGCTGGCATGAGGGAGAACGCGATGCATCTGGTGCAGGAACAGGCGTCACACGGACGAACGGAAGGGCAGGGACTTGCGGTCTGGCTGCTCGCGCTGGTCAAGGCGACGCCGCTGTTTGCGGGAACTCGCACGCGCGCTATACGCAAGCACATGCGTGTGGTGGAGGCTTTGCCGATGGGCCCCAAACGGCACCTGTACCTGGTGAGCTGCGATGGCGAACGCTTCCTGGTCGGCGCTGGTGCGGACTGCGTGCAGACCATCGTACGGGTGCGCCCGGAGAGTGCCGGCCTGGCGCTGGTGCAGGGCGGGGAGGACGCCCGATGAGACTGCTGCGCTGGTTGTGTGTTGTGCTGGCTGCGTTGCTGTTTGTGGGGACGGTACACGCTGCGGTGCTGCCGGATCAGGCCGCGGTAGAGGCCAGCGCGCGGCGCATGGTGGAATCTCGCGCAAGGCGTGCGGAGCTGGCGAAAGTGAGGCCGGCTGCCGCACCGGTCGCAGCGCCCGTAACGCCTGAAGGCCTGCAAACCATGGGTAGTACGCCGTGGTCGATCGTGGTTGGGCTGACGCTGTTGACATTGCTGCCGGCCTTGCTGCTGGCCATGACTCCCATGGTTCGGCTGCTGGTCGTTTTTCACTTTTTGCGACAGGCGCTGGGTACGCAGACGGCACCGAGCAACCAGATTCTGATGGGGCTCTCTTTGATGATGACGTGGTTCCTTATGGCCCCGGTGCTGACCCAGGTTGAGGTCACCTCCACCACGCCTTATCGGCAGGGGGTGATCTCTGGCGAGGTCGCAATCGAGCGCGGCATTGTGCCGGTAAAGGCTTACATGCTGCGTTACGCGCGGGAGAAGGATCTGGCGGTATTTGCCGCAGCAGGCACAACAGCCAAACCGCGAACGCGGGAGGATCTGCCCATTCAGGTCGTCGTGCCGGCATACATCCTCAGCGAGCTCAAAGCAGGCTTTCAGATTGGTGCGGTGCTGTTTCTTCCGTTCCTACTGGTGGACCTCGTCGTGGCCAGCGTGACGACGTCCATCGGCATGCTGCAGCTGCCGCCTGTCGTCATTTCGACGCCGGTCAAAATATTGCTTTTCGTCATGGTGGATGGCTGGAATCTGCTGGCGGACAAGTTGCTGAAGAGCTTTTAGAAGAGGGCTGCGATGCAACCGGACCAGGTAGTGCTGTTGATGCGCGAGTTGCTGATTGAGGCGATGCTGCTGAGCGCGCCGCTGCTGTTTGCGGCGGCGATCATCTCGCTCGCAGTCAGCCTGGTGCAGACGCTGACCAGCGTGCAGGAGCAGACGCTTACGGCGGTGCCTCGGCTTGTGGTTGTCTTTGTCGTCGCCATGGTTTCCATGCCCTGGATGATTCATCGGCTGACCAACTACACACTTCACCTGTTCAGTGATTTTCATCGGTTCCTGGGATGATCCATTGGCAACAATACGTTGCGGCGGCCGTGCTGGTGGCCGTACGTTTGAGCGGGCTGTTTGTGTTCGCGCCATTCTTTGGCTCGCCTGCGATTTTGCCGCGCATCAAGGCCGGCTTCCTGTTCGCGCTGACCGTGTTGCTGGCCCCGGTGGTGCCGGTGCAAGGCACGTTAGAGCTCGGCGTCAAGAGCATCGTAGGCGAGCTTGGTGTGGGCTTTGTATTCGGTCTGTGCCTGATGATGTTGACGGAATCGATCATGCTCGCGGGCGCGTTGTTGGGGATGAGCTTCAGCTTTTCACTGGTGAATCTGCTGGACCCGAACACGATGGTGGAGACGCCGGTGCTGGGGCAGATGCTCGGCTGGTTGGGCACGCTGGTGATCATTGGTGCGGGGCTTGATCGTGTGTTGCTGGCCGGGGTCGTGCGCAGCTTTTGCGTTGTGCCGGTGGGCCATGCGGTGGTGCAGGCAGCTACCGGCGCAGCTTTGATTCACATGGCCGCCGGCATATTTCTTGCGGGGCTGCAGTTGGCTGCGCCGGTCATGTCCGCGGCGTTGGCGGTGGAGATGACGGTCGCCATGGTGAGCCGTCTGGCACCCATGCTGCCGGCGCAGGTGGTCGGCATCCCCATCAAGACGATGGTGAGCTATGCGGTGCTGGCAGGCAGCCTGGCGATGTGGCCGGGCTGGATTGAGCGGCACTTCACGGCGCTGCTCGATCACGCAGGAAGGCTGCTGGCATGAGCGAAAAAGGCACCGAAGCCGGCAGCGAGCAACACAAGCAGAAAGCCCGCAAGAAGGGCGACTCCGTGCGCAGCCGTGAGTTGGTCAGCGCTGTTTCGATGATGGCGGGTGTGGTCACGTTCGGCATCGTCGCGACCGGCTTTGTGCATAGCTGGCGAGCGGTGCTGGAACAAAGTTTGAGTGCTTCCGCCGGCACGGACACAGAGTGGGCGACGACCATGCGACGTATGCTGCGGCCCGCAATGGCACCGATTGCTGCGGTCATGGCGGCGAGCTTTGTTGCCGCGTTGAGTGCAGGCGTGGCGCAGGGTGGCGGGCTTGCCATCCACCCCAATGCTCTGGGTATGAAGTTCAGCCGGCTGAATCCGGTCACCAATTTGACCAACCTTTTCAGCTTGAAGAGCCTGACGCGTGTAGTGAAGTCGTTGGTCCCGGCGGCGGTGATGGTGGTGTTCGGGTGGGTGGCCTTGAAGGCGCTGATGCTGCCGATGCCGGTGATGAGCCTGGCTCGTTTGCCCCATGCGTTCAGCGCGGCTTACGGGCTCGCGCTTGACGCCGCATGGATCACGCTGGGGTGGAGCGGGCTGGACTACGCAGTGGAATGGGTGAGCTGGAACAAGCGCATGAAGATGACCAAGCAGCAGCTCAAGGACGAGGCCAAGGAGGCCATGGGCAATCCGCAAACCAAGGGCCGCATCCGCCAGGTGCAGCATGCGATGCGACGCCGGAAGGTGAAGGCGGACATCAGCCGTGCAAGCGTGATCGTGACCAATCCGACGCATTATGCGGTCGCGCTTGAGTTTAGTTTTGAAACCATGCAGGCCCCCAAGGTGCTGGCCAAGGGGCGTGATCTGCAGGCAGCTGCGATCCGGGAAGAGGCTCGCTGGGCAGGTGTGCCGATGATCGAAAACCCGCCACTGGCGCGGAGTTTGTACCGCACCGTAGAGCCCGGACAGAATATCCCGTTTGAGCTCTACGCCGCTGTCGCCGGAATCCTCGCTTACCTGTACCGGCAAAAAGTAGAAGAAAAAGTTCGCGAAGAACGCATGAGAACCAACGGGGGACCACGATGAAAAAATGGCAGGGGTTAGCGTTGCCGGTGCTGGCCATCAGCATGATTTTTGTGATGCTGGTGCCCATCCCGGGTGTGATCCTGGACGTGCTGTTGGCGGCCTCAATCACTGCTTCCGTAGTCGTGTTTTTGACTGCGATACAGATCCGCAAGGCAGTCGATTTTTCCGTCTTCCCCACCTTGCTCCTGCTGCTTACGCTGTTCCGCCTGAGCTTGAACATTGCGTCCAGCCGACGCATTCTGCTGCATGGTCATGAGGGCACGCAGGCCGCTGGCGCAGTCATCCAGGCCTTTGGGCAGTTCGTCGTCGGTGGCAACTATGTTGTGGGCTTTGTGCTTTTCCTCGCGCTGGTGGCGATTCAATTTCTGGTCGTAGCGCATGGTGCGGTGCGCACGGCGGAGGTCACGGCACGCTTCACGCTGGACGCCCTTCCGGGCAAGCAGATGGCGATCGACGCGGACATGAACGCCGGCTTGATCGACGAGCAGGGAGCACGCAAACGTCGCGAGGCGATTGCGCGCGAGGCAGAGTTCTATGGCTCCATGGACGGCGCCGCGAAGTTCAACCAGCGCGACGCGATGGCGACCATCCTGATCACTGTCATCAACGTGGTGGCGGGTATCGTGATCGGCACACTGCAGCAGGGTGTGGACCTTCTAACCGCGGTCAAAACGTACACCATCCTGACCGTCGGCGATGGTCTCGTCACGCTGATTCCGAGCCTGCTGATTTCGATTGCGGGCGGCATGATTTTGACGCGCGCTTCCAGCTCCGGCCAGCTTGACGCCGAGCTTGGCAGCCAGTTGCTCACGCGGCGCAACACGCTGTGGATCGCGTGCGGCGTGCTGCTGGCATTGGCGCTGATTCCCGGCATGCCGAAGCTGGCGTTCGTCGCGATGGCCGGCGGAACCGCATGGCTGGCGCGCCGCATCCCCGCGCAGCCGCTTGCCGCGCTACTCGAAGAAGTGGAAGGTAAAGCCAAGGACAAGGGTGCGCCCACTCCAGACCCCGCCGGCGAAAACCTTGCAAGCCTGCTTAAGATGGATGAGCTCACGCTCGAGATCGGCTTCCAGTTAATTCCGCTGGTCGATGAAAAGCAGGGTGGTCAGATGCTGAATCGTGTTCGCTCGCTGCGCAGACATCTGGCCACTGAGCTCGGTTTCATCGTCCCGCCCGTGCACATTACGGACAATCTACGGCTCAAGCCACGCGAGTACACCGTCAGTCTGCGCGGCATTGAGGTTGCCCGATGGCAGACCGAGCCGGGCTCGCTGCTTGCGGTCAACGCCGATCCGAAAGCGCGCCAGCTTCCGGGCATCGAGGTCAAGGAACCGGCGTTTGGCGTAGCCGCGCGTTGGATTCAGCTGGGCCTGGAAGAGCAGGCGCTCGCCGCCGGCTACAGCGTGGTCGATCAAACAACCGTCATCGGCACGCACCTCGGCGAGCTCATCCGCAGACACGCACATGAACTGCTGGGCCGACAGGAAACCAAACGCCTGCTCGACGCAATGAACGAGAGCCACCCCAAGCTTGTCGAAGAACTAGTCCCCAAGCTCATGACGCTGGGCGAGGTCCAGAAGGTCTTGCAGCAGCTGCTGCGGGAGCAGGTTTCGATCCGCGATCTGGGCGCAATCCTTGAAGTACTGGTTGAAGCCGCACAGCAGTCGAAGAACATTGTGCACCTGGTGGAAAGCGTGCGGCAGGCCCTGGGCCGCGGGCTGGTGCACCCACTGCTCGATGCGGAAGGCGGCCTGAAAGTGCTCGTGCTCGACCAGGCCCTGGAGGCCGACCTGATCGGCACCTTTGACCCGCAGGCCGCACTGCGACTGGGCGAGGCCGCTCCCCGTGGCGACCATCTGCGCCGGCTGCTGGAGTCTGTGAAACGGCTAACCGGTGGGGGCCCTGCGATGGCGCTGCCCGTGCTTTTATGTCCATCGCCGGCACGTTATCACGTACGCCGCTGGCTGGAGCCGTTTGTTCCCAAGGTGATCGTGCTGGCCCCGGTGGAGATCCCTCCGGAGATCCGGGTACGCAGCATTGGCACGATCGGATAAGCCGCAACAGAGGAGATGTTTATGACGAATGCATTGCCTGCAAGCGCGTTGCGGGGCTTCGACGACGAAGCCTTGATGTTGGACGGAATCGACGACCTGGATCTGACCGCGCTGCCCCCTGTGCCGGGCTTCACCAAGGCTGCGAAGTCTGTCGCGGGCGGCACCGGGCTGGACGCCATGTCGGCCACCGAGCGCGAGCAGCTGCTGATTGAGCACCTGCCCACCGTTCGCTACCTGGCCCGCCGCATCCATGAGCGACTGCCGCAGCACGTGGAGCTCGACGATCTCGTCTCAGCCGGCATGGTGGGGCTGATCGACGCGTTTTCAAAGTTCGATTACAACAAGAAAGTGCAGTTCAAAAGCTACGCGCAGTTCCGTGTTCGCGGCGCCATTCTGGATTCGCTGCGCACGCTGGACTGGAGCCCGCGGGAGCTGCGTCGCAAGGGCCGCGCTGTAGAAGAAGCGATCCGCGCCGTGACTCAAAGGCTTGGCAAGGCACCGGCGGAAGGCGAGATCGCGACCCAGATGGGGATCTCACTCAGCGACTACCAGACGCTGCTCGGCGACCTGAAAGGGCTTGAAATTGGGAGCCTGCACATGGAGCGCTCAGAGGATTCCGGCGATGAAGAGCTCGCCTACATCCCCGGCGCGCCGGAGGATGACCCGCTCTTCCGCTGCCTGAAGGGCGAGATGAAACAGCGTCTCGCCGACGCCATTGAGGACCTGCCGGAGAAGGAGCGCATGGTGCTCACGCTCTACTACTACGAGGAGTTGACGATGAAGGAAATCGGCTTGACCCTTGGCGTGGTGGAGTCGCGCGTCTCGCAGATTCACTCCTCGGCGGTCGTCCGTTTGCGCTCTGCGCTGGCCAGTCTGCGGCCCACGGGTGCAAGCGAAATGAAGCGTAACGGCCGGGCAACAGGGCGCTAAGGGAGCAGAGCTGCATGGATAAAAATGCCGGTCATGAGGATGTCGACGCGTTGTTTGCCACTGCGCGCGCAGGTGCGGCGCAGGATAGCAACGCGGGCAGCGCGGATACCTATAACTTCAGTCGTGCGGGGCAGATTTCGAACGAACAGATGCGCGCCATCGCCACAGTCAATGACTCCTTCGCGCGCAACCTGATGCACACCGTCGGTGCCTGGTTGCGAACGGAGTTCCAGGTCGTGCTGGTCTCCGGCGATCAGATGCCTTACGGCGAATACGTGCAAAGCATGGGCGATCAATCGCATATTTGCAGCATTCGCCTGGAGCCCCTGGGCGCGGTCGGACTGCTGGAGCTCGAGCTCACGCTGGCTTCGCCAATCATCGATCTGCTGCTTGGTGGCACGGGCAAGGCGGAGGAACCGCGCATGCTGACCGACATTGAAGAGCTCATCATGGCGTCGGTGCTGGGGATGATAATCCGCGAGCTCAACACGGCCTGGCAGCCCGTCGGATTACAGTTCGCGCTGGAAAAACGAGAGTCCGCATCGCACGTCGCGCGCATGATGCCGGTCAGTGAAAAGACGCTCTGCGTCGCGTTTGAAGTCACAATGCCGGAGGCTCGCGGCTCGCTCAAAATGTGCCTGCCATCGGTCGTGCTAAATACGATTCTGCGCAAGCTCGTAGCCGAGCGGGACCGGCCCCGGCGACGCTCGGATGAAGTTCGCTCCCGCATCCGCGAGCTTGTCGGAGAGGCCACCGTGGGCAGCGTGCTGCAGTTCCCGCCGGTACGCCTGAGCGCGCGAGAGATCGCCCAGCTCGCACCCGGCCACGTGCTTCGGCTGCCCGTCCCGAGGCACGCCCCGGCGGAGCTGCGCGTCAGCGGCTTTGCGCTGGGACGCGCACGCCCGGTCAAGATGGGCGAGCATCGCGGCGCCTGCATGGAGCCGTATGAAACTGCGCAGACCGGAGGCACCGCATGAGTGACGAAACCGTAGACGCAACGCTCGGCCTCGGCCTGCTGTATGACATTGAGCTCGACGCCACGCTGCAGTTCGGCTCGCGTGAAATGCCCCTGCGCGAGGTCCTCGAACTGGGCCCTGGTGACGTGGTCGAGCTCGACCGTCACGTTTCAGAGCCGGTCGATCTCGTCGTCGGCGACCGCATCGTCGCTCGGGGCGAGGTGGTCGTGGCGAGCGGCAATTTTGCCCTGCGCATTACAGAAGTAGCAACGCCGCAACTGCGGCTGGAGAGTATCCGATGCCTCTTTTAGGTAGGAACAAGCTTGGGCTGCTGGGCGCGCGCGCAGAGCTCGCCCTGGCCACGCGAGAGGCTGCACTCTACGGAGGGGATGTCTACAAGCCGGCGCCGGCGTTGGAGGCAGAACCGCCGAATCGCACTTGCGGCGCGGTCGGTTGTTCCAGCGGCTGGATGAAGCCGTGGAAGAACCGCCGACGACCCATCTTTGAAGACGAGTGGGGTTGCAGTGGGCGCTGCCTGGAAACGCTGGTCCGTGCCGCGGTGCGCAGGGAAGTGGGCGAAGGCGGCGGCGCACAGGCGATGGATGGCGCGCACCGGCACCGCGTGCCGCTCGGCCTCGTGCTGCTGGCGCAGGGCTGGATCACGCATCCGCAACTGCAAGCCGCGCTCGAAGCCCAGAAGGCGAGCGGCAGCGGGCGCATTGGGGATTGGCTGCAGCAGAGTTGTGGCTTGCCGGAGGACCGCGTGACCCGCGGGCTCGGCGTGCAGTGGAGCTGCCCGGTGCTGGCGACCGACGGCTTTTCACCCTCGAGCATGGTCCGCGTCATGCCAAAACGTTTCGTGCGCGAGTTCGGACTGGTGCCGCTGCGTCTCGCGGGCCAAAGCTTGCTGTACCTCGCGTTCAAGGATAAGCGCAACGCGGCGATGTCGCTCGCGCTGGAGCAGATGGTCGGCATCAAGGTGGAGAGTGGACTGCTTTCCGGGAGCCAGTTTGATACGGTACGGAATAGCGTCCTTGCCGCGGATGGCTTGCCAGAAAAAGTAGTGACCGTGCGCGATGCCGATGCCCTGAACGGCGCTGTCGTCCGCGCGCTGGAGCAGAGGCAGCCTGTGGCTTCGCGGCTAGTCCGCGTCCACAACTACTACTGGATGCGCATGTGGCTGGAAAGCGGGCAGGGCGGGGCACCGGGCAGGCTTCCGCAAAGTAATGAAGACGTGGAGGACTACCTGTTCACGATCGAGACTTAGGACAGAAAAGCCCCCTCGATCGAGGGGGCTTTCTAACAGCAGAGCTTACTGGTTCAGGCTGCCAGTTGTAACGGCAGTAGTCGATGTCGGAGCCCCAAGGGTCTCGTTTGCAATGGACTCGCCATGCTCCTGTGTCTCAACGTTTGGAGCCGATGTGGGCTCAACCATGCTCATCTTTGGAGCCTTTTTGGGTGCCGCGGCAGGCACACGCGCAACAAAAAGTCGGGGAGCAGTGGGTCCACGGTGCACCCGTGGGGGCACAGCGAAGGCTGAAGCAGCAACGACAATCAACGTGCTCAACTGGATAACGCCACGGACCCGCATCACAATTTCCTCAATCCAAGTATCCATCGGACCAGCAGCAGAGTGTCCGGATACGAAACAAGAGTATCGCTTAAGTTATTGCTTGGCAAGAGGCAACCCAGGCGACCGTTCATGCAACGCAAAGGGGCGGCCCAAGGGCCGCCCCTTCAGTTGAAACTGCCAACTTTACCGCAAAGTACCGCCGACAAAAGTGTTGCCAATCTTGCCCCTCGGATCGCGGACGACTAAGACAACGTCATCGCCGGTCCTGATCTTCGAAACGATACTGCGGTAGCTTGCCTCATCCGTCACCGGAATGCGGTTGATCTCGACGATCAATGCACCCGGAGCCAACCCTACATCGTCAGCAAAGGATCCCGGCGTGACCGACTTCACCGTGACACCGCCCTGAATGCTGAGCTTGCTCGCGGCCGACTGTGGCAGCGCAGTGACAGTGATTCCCAGCTTGGTCTGGCCGATATCAGACTGCTGCGACTGGTCCGTGTCGTCAGTTTTGCCGGCAATATCGCTATAGACCTTGGCACGGTCACCTACGACGACCGTTGCCGTATGCATCGTCTTGTCACGCAGGTAGCCAATCTCAACCGACGAGCCCACAGCGCGCGCCGAGACATCATTGACCAGGTCCGTCCCGTCTTTCTCCTTGATCTGGTGCCCGCCAACCGAAACGAGAATGTCGCCCGGCTTGATTCCGGCCTTCGCTGCGCCGCCGCCCGGGGTCACCGTAGTCACAATTACGCCGCCCGACTGGAAGCCATAAACGCGGCCAACAGCGGAGGAAGTAGCAGCCTGGAACGTCAGCCCCAGCGAACCACGAACCACCTTATGCGAAGGGCTGATCAGGTCGTTGTAAACCTTGGCCAGAATCACCGAAGGCATAGCAAAACCAATGCCGGCCGAGCTGCCCGACTGCGTGTAGATCGCCGTGTTCATGCCGATCACCGAGCCAGTCATATCGACCAGTGGGCCGCCCGAATTGCCCGGGTTGATCGCCGCGTCAGTCTGGATGAAGCGCTGAAACTGCTTCGCCATACCGGAAGCGTCGCGCTCGTCGATCGCGCGGTCCTTGGCGGAAACGATGCCGGCCGAAACAGTCTGCGAAAGGTTGAACGGGCTACCGATCGCCAGCACCCAGTCGCCAACCTGCGCGCCGTCTGAGTTGCCGAGCTTGATCGTCGGCAACGGGGAAGTCGTATCAATTTTGATTACCGCGATATCGGTTTCGGTGTCGACGCCGACAACGGTTGCCGGATGCCCCTGCATGCGCGAGGTACCGTCGTCCGGCTCGCCTGCAAGCTTGACGTAGATGCGGGTGGCACCTTCTACCACGTGGTTGTTGGTCAAGATGTAGCCGCGCGGATCGACGATAAAGCCCGAGCCCAGCGCCTGTCGCTCGCCGCCCATGGCACCGTCGCCCTCGTCGTCACCGCCGCCCTGGCCGCCAAAAAATTTGTTGAAGAAATCCTGCATGTCGCCGGAGTTCGGCTGACCGGGCTGCGCGGATTGGTCCCCGTCACCGCCGCCGTGCGGATTGATTCGCTGCCGGCCTGAGCGAGCCTTGGGCGCCTTTGAAATGGATTCCGTGTTGATATTCACGACGGCCGGACCAACCTGCTTGACGATCTGCGAGAAGCCATTGCCTAGCGTCACAGGATTCGGAATCACCAGCGCGTGCGCGTCGGATGAGTCCAACCGCTGCTGTTCCTTCGCGCCAACGTCATGCGTCAGAAGCGACCCGGCAGCGACCGCACCGGTCAGCACCGTAAGGATTGAAAACGCGGAAGCAAGCCGATGGCTGCGCATGCGGCTGATCAGACTAGGGGTGTTCGTGGATTCCATATTGTGTCTCAGACCTCTTCAAATCGTTTGGGCAAAGCCCGTCAGCAAAAGTATAGAGCGGTAGCGGCAGTGCGAGCGAATCGCAGCTACGGGATATTTAGTTGGACGCAGCGCCGCCGCAAAAGGTGACATGGCTTTGGAGCGGATTGGCCGCCACGGTGATGTGATGAATGTCCCCGTCCGTATCGTTGGTGCTCAGGCCGGAATCTCGGTCGAGTGCGTAGCCGGCGCAAATTCAATCGCAAGTATTCCCGCCAGGATCAGCCCAGCGCCAATCAGCGACCGCCTCCCCAGCACTTCATGCAGCACCAGCACGGAGGTCAGCCAGCCGAAAACCGGCTCCATCGTCAGCAGCACGACGGTATGGGTCGGCGGCAGGATCTGCTGCGCGAAACTCTGCACCGTGAAGGCCGCCGCCGTCGCCAGCAGGCTGCATACTAGCAAAGCGGCGATCAAACCGTGCGTAAAGTGCGCTTGCGGGTGCTCAAAAGGCAGCGTTCCGAGCATGAAAAGCGTCGCGAAACCCACTTGCAGGGTCGCCAAAACGCCTGCTGGAATGTCCCGGGCGACTCTCGCCATGGTCAATAGATGCCCGGCGAAAGCCAGCGCACAGCCGAGCGTCAACCAGTCGCCACGTCCAACGTTGCTCAGCAGATTCCTGACGACGGTCCCCGCCGGAGTCGTCAGCAGGAAGAGCCCCGCAAACCCAAGAACCGCCCCCGCCCCCACCACGACGCCCGGCGCCGGCACCCCCGGCGGGCGAAAGCGCGGAATCAGCGTCAGCGCCGGCACAAAGACCACCACCATCCCGGTGACGAACGCCGATTTCGCCGGCGTGGTCGATGCGAGCCCAAGCGTCTGTAGTTGGTATCCGGCAGCCATAAACGCACCGGTGGCGGCCCCGGCCAGCCAGTATTTGCGCGGCATCTTCCCCAGTTGGCGATGATTGACCACCACCAGCGCGAGCGTCGCCAGGGCAAAACGCATCAGGTTGAACAGCAGCGGAGAACTGTCAGCCAGGGCGTTTTTGACCAGCACAAACGTCGAACCCCACACCAGCACCACCGCCAGCAGCAGCACATGCGCCCACGCGGACCGGCTCACCGGCTTAGTCTTCCGGCGCCGGCGAGCGCCCCTGCACCACTGCCGGAACCGGCGTCGGCAGCCGCTGCGGCGTTACTTGATAGACCGTCTTGCCGCCCACCACGGTTCGCAGCACCTTGGCGCGCAGCACGTCGTCCGGACCAACTCTCAGCAGGTCACGATCCAGCACTACAAAGTCGGCCAGAAACCCGGTTTCGAGCCGCCCCTTCAACTGCTCGCGCCCTTCCGCATACGCCGAGCCCTGCGTGTAAGCGTAGATCGCTTCCGGCATCAGCAGCCTTTGCTCCGGGTGAAACGTCTGCGTACCCTTCTCATTTTTGCGCGTTACGGCGGAGTACAGGCCGCGGAACGGACTCACGGATTCAACCGGATAATCTGTCCCAAACGCCAGCGGAATCCCGTGGTTCAACATGGAGCGCCACGCATACGCATAGCGCGCGCGCTCTGGCCCCAGACGAGCCTCGGCCCAGGCCATGTCGGTCAGCAAATGGCTCGGCTGCATGGACGCCACGACGCCCAACGCGCGGAAGCGATCGAAGTCCGGCGCCAGCAGCACTTGCGCATGCTCAATGCGGAAGCGCAGGTCCGCCGGCTGAAAGGGCTGGCTATTTGTCGTTACGACGGCGGCGTCTGGATTGGACGGGGGCAGGGGATGAGACGAGGGATTCGCGCCCTGTTCAGCGGCAGTAAAAGCGTTCAGTGCGATGGTGTTAGCCTCATCGCCGATGGCGTGGAAGCCAAGCTGAAAGCCCGCTGCCGCGCGCTCGGTGGCAAGCTGGTTGAGCTTGTCCTGCTCATAACGCGGGATGCCGGAGTTGTTCGGATCGTCCGCGTACGGCTCCTGGAGCGCGGCCGTTCTGGACCCAAGCGACCCATCCATGAAGCCCTTCAACATGCCCAGGTGCAGCAGCGGATCGCCCCCCGGGTGTGACGCACGGCGCGATTTCAGCACGTCCAGCGGCAGGTTGAAGTCCATCCACTCACTCACACGCAGGTCCAGTTTGCCTGCGCGCTCCATCGATTCCAGCACCAGCCAGTCGTCCCAATCGGAGTAATCCTGTACGCTGGTCACGCCGTGCGCCAGCGCGTCGGCAATGGCAACTTCGAGCGCGCGCCGGCGAACCTCGGTGCTGGGCGGCGGAACCTTTTTGTAGATCAGTGAGACAGCCGGGGTCTCGCGCACAATGCCGGTCGGCGTGCCGCTGGCGTCGCGATCGATCTTGCCGCCTTCCGGGTCCTGGGTCGCAGAAGAGATGCCCGCGGCCAGCAGCGCGGCAGAATTTGCGACGACGATGTGCCCGTCCGTCCGGTAGAAAACGGCCGGATGCCCAGCCGTCACCCTGTCGAGATCCTGCCTGATTGGTAGCGTTTTTGAGGCCCACAGCGTATGGTCCCAGCCCGCGCCCAGGATCCACTGGCCTGGCCGCGCCGCCGCTGTGTAGATGCGGATCCGCTCCAGCATATCGGCGAGCGAGGGCGTCGCGTCCAGGTCGACCGAAAGCTTCTGCTGCCCGGCGCCGGCCATGTGCACGTGCGCATCGTTGAAGCCGGGCAGCACAAAAGCACCGCCCAGATCGACCACTACGGTATGGGGCCCGCGCAGCTTCAGCATCTCCGCGTCTGACCCTGTTCCGACGATCGTTGAGTTCGTCACCGCCAGCGCCGTCACCCGCGCCGGCTGCCCAGTGCGCTCGGTCAGGTGAGCGCCAGTCACAATATCTCCGTGCACAAAAATGGTATTGGGCGAGGTGTCCTGCGCCGCCAGCGGGGCACTCATGAGTAGAAGAAGCAGAGCCTTGGTCACGTCCCCAGTCTAGAGCAAAAGCTGAACGCAAAGAGTGTCGGCCAAGCTTCAGCTCGCCGCGTCCAGCAGTACCAGCAGGATGCGCCGCAGCGCCGTCTCGCGCCCGGTCGGGTCGTACCACTCGCCCAGCGTGTGAATCCCGCCGCCCACACCGCCGCCCGCAAGCGCCATCGCCGGAATGCCAAGCGACAACGGCAGATTCGCGTCAGTCGACCCCATCCGCAGCTCCGTCGCCAGCCCCAGGTGCCGGTCGACCGCGCGCAGACTCGCCAGCAGAGCGGACGTAGGGTCAAGCTCGCCCGCCGGCCGGTCGCCGATCTGCTCTACTTTCAGCCCGGCACCAGCCTGCGCGGCGACAGCCTCAAACACGCGATGCATCTCCAACACCAGCTTCGTCAATTCCGTGGGTTCGGTTGACCGCAGGTCCAGGTCGACAGTCGCAAAAACCGGGATTGAGTTCACAGAGGTCCCGCCAGAAATTTGCCCGGGGCTGAACGTCGTTCGGGGCTCCACCAGCCGTAGCGACGGCAACCCCGCAAGCGCCGCCACCGCCTGGCTTACCAGAACGATCGGATTCGGGACCCCGGCATCCGTCCAGGAATGTCCTCCGGGGCCATTTACCGTCACGCGAAAACGTCGGCTGCCCAGCGCGCGCGTCACCGCCGTGGCAGTTCCGGCGCCTTCAAGCGCCAGCGCCGTGCAGATTCGATCACGGTATTTGCCGCGTTCAAAAAGCGCCCGCATACCGCGCAGATCGCCTTCGCCTTCCTCGCCCACATTGGCGACAAAGAGCACGGGAGCAGTGATCCCGGCAAACTTGAGCGCCGCCGCCAGCCCGAGCAACGCGCTCAATCCGGCACCGTTATCGCACACGCCTGGTGCTCGGATGACCGCATCTTCTTGTCGCGGCTGGCAGTCCGTGCCGGCGGGGAAAACAGTGTCAAGGTGTGCCGAAAGCACCACAAACGGTCCGGGCCCGGGGCTTAGAAGTCCCAGCACATTGCCTTCCAGATCAATTTCCACCTCAGCCAGCCCCAGGGCTCGGAAGCGTTCTGCAAACCACTCGGCCCTGGCGCTTTCGCCAAAGGGCGGCGCGGGGATCGCGACAAACTCAAGCAGCCAGAGCCGCATTTGCGGTTGGTGCAGATGCAGCCAGTGAAACGCACGATGCACCGCACGCTCTGCTGCGAGCCGCGTGATCCGGTGTTGTGCCATCGTAGCCGTCATCTGTAGTCCACCCCAACCAAGAACAATCCACGTGCCGGCGCAGTTGGACCGGAGGCTGAGCGGTTACGCTCTGCCAGAATCTGCGGGATATCGGACGCCCTGAGCCGACCGCAGCCCACATCCACAAACGTCCCCACCAGGTTGCGGACCATGTGATGCAAAAATCCCGTGCCGGTCACCCGGTAGGTGAACGCCTCGCCTTGCTGGGTCCACTCAGAAGACAGAATCGTCCGTACCGCTGATTTCGGCTCCTCCGCCAGCCTGGCCGTCAGGTCCGGGTCGACTGCTGCGAAGCTGGTGAAATCATGCTCGCCACACACAGCCGCAGCCGCCTGCTGCATCGGTCCCAGCGTCACATCCCAAGGGCAATCCCAAACATAAGGCGCCACAAACGGCGAGCAAACCCCATCGCCGGGGCGCAGAATCCTGTACTCGTAAGTCTTCCGCACAGCACCATAGCGAGCATGGAAGTCCGCCGCCGCGTGGTTCGCCGCCAGCACGCGAATCGCAGGAGGCAGCGCCCGGTTGAGTGCGCGCTTCAGGTTTTGCGGAGGTATCGGCGCGGCGAGCGGAAAGCTGCACACCTGGCCCAGCGCGTGCACGCCGGAGTCTGTCCGGCCGGAGCCTTGCGGCAAAACGGTCTCGCCAGTCAGCAATTTGAGCGCTGCCGCCAGCGTGCCCTGCACGGTGCGCAAAGCCGGCTGCACCTGCCACCCGTGATAGGCGGAGCCGTCGTACGCCAGCGTGAGCTTCCAGTTCTGCATCGCAATTGCTCGAAACTAACACGCGCCATTGATATAGTTAGGCAGAGCCCACAATTTTTCGGTCGCAGGCAGGGAACCAGTGGCTTGTTTGCTGCGTAGGTCCTCGCACGGCAACCTTTTTAGAGAGTCCCCGGCAACGCATCCCGCGTCTACTAGGAAACACATAGCAATCGGCTGGAGAGCAAACAAGTGAGATTGAACGATTTGAAAGCGGGCGCGGTCATCGCCCTGGTCCTGTTTGGAAACCTGGCACCGTACGCGGCTGCCCAGCAGCAGGCCACCCAGCAGGTCCAGAATCCGACCCAGCCCGCCGCCCCGCAGCCTGTTCAGAACGATACGACCGGCAACCCCAACCTGCCGCAGGCGCCGGAGCCAATGAAGACTGAGCCGCTCTATCTGCGGCCCACCACGCGCGATTACACCACGCTCAAGCGCCACTCCCTGCGCGACCCTTTTGCGCCGTATACCTCCACCGGCTACGATCTGCCGCGACTGGGCAATACGCCCACGCTCGATCAACTGCTGCGTGACGGCAAGCTTTATCTCTCGCTCAATGATGCCGTGACCCTGGCACTTGAGAACAATTACGACATCGCCATTGCGCGGATTAACCTCGATATCGCCGACACGGACGTACTGCGCACCCACGCCGGCGCGCTCTTCCGCGGTGTTTCCACCGGGCTGGTAACGGGCACGCTCGGCGGCTCAACCACCACAATTTCTGGCGGCGGCGGACCTGGCGGCACGTCGTCCGCGTCCGGCGGCGCAGGCACCGGAGCCAACGGACTTGTGCTCTCGACCAATGGTGGCGGCCCCCAGCCCTACAGCTTTGACCCCGTCATCACGGGCACGGTGGAGTACGAGCGAGTCACCAACCAGAGTGCCAGCCAGCTTCAGCCGACCTCTACCAACAACGATTTCACCGGCAACCTGGCGTACCAGCAGGGCTTCAGCACCGGCACGCTGTTGAACGTCGGGTTCAACAACACGGATGTTTCGAACAGCAATCCGAGCCCCTTCAGCGCTCTTAGCAATACGCTGAATACCTCTTTGCGCGCGACCGTCACCCAGCACCTGCTGCAGGGTTTTGGGCCAAAGCTGAACCGTCGCTTCATTATTGAAGCGGAAAACGATCGTCGCATCACGGACTCCGCCTTCCGGCAGCAGATCATCTACACCGTGACCCAGGTAGAAAGCATTTACTGGTCGCTGGTCAGCGCCTATGAGGATGAGCAGGCCAAAGAGCGCGCACTTTCGCAGTCCACGCAGCTCACCGCGGATAACCGTAAGCAGCTCGAAATCGGCACGCTGGCGCCGCTCGATGTGATCAACTCGGACTCGGCAGTTGCGACCGATAAGCAGGCACTGATCACCTCGCAGTCCAACCTGGAGTATCAGCAGTTGCTGATGAAGCAGGCCGTAGCCCGTAACCTGAACGACCCGCAATTGGCTCAGGCTCCGGTAGTGCCCACGGATCGCGTCGGGCTGGATCGTCTGCCGGAAGAAGATATGCAGGTAGAGGACCTGGTAAAGCAGGCCTACACTCTGAACCCGCAGGTCGAGCAAGCCGTGCTCGCCATGAAGAACAACGAAATCACCATCCGCGGCGAAAAGAATGGCTTGCTGCCCACGATTGATGCTTTCGGCTTCTACGGAACCAGCGCGCTGGCCGGTAACCCGAACCCCGCCATCGCCGCGCAGCCAGGAAGCACCGTTCCGACCGGTTATGCCGGTGCGCTTTCCAACCTTTTTACCGGCGTCAACCCTGACTACGGTGTGGGCGTCAACATCAATATACCGTTGCGTAACCGCCTCGCCCAGGCCGATCAGGCTCGCTCGCAGATGGAATACCGGCAGACCCAGATGCGGCTGCAGCAGCTTTACACGCAGCTTCGGATCCAGGTCATCAACGCGCAGTACGCCCTGACCAACGACCGTGCCAACGTACAGGCAGCCCAGACCGCGCGCGACTTTCAGGCGCAGTCACTGGATGCCGAGCAGAAGAAGTACAAGCTTGGCGCCTCAACGACCGCCAACGTCCTCTCGCAGGAACGGACCCTTGCCGGCGGCGAAAACAACCTGATTTCCGCCACCGCTGCCTACGCCAAGGATCGTTCGAGCCTGAACCAGATCCTGTCCAATACCCTAGACCGTTACGGTATTCTGCTCACCGACGCAGCCTCCGGCGTCATCACGCAGAAGCCGAACATCCCCAACCTGACTGCCCCCAAGGCTCCGGCGGCACCGAAGCCTCTGTCCGCGACCCCCTAGCGCAACCGCAGACAACGCCCAGGTTTCGTTCCTGAAGCCTGGGCTTTTTGCTGCCATTTACCCCGCAAAGTAGACTGGAATCATGTCCGCAGAAGTCCTGAACGGCCTCCACTCCGCCCGCTCCGCCTACCTCCGCTCTGCCCGTCACCAACCTGTTGACTGGCAGGAATGGTCGCCGGAAGCCTTCGCGAAAGCGCAGTCTGAAGACAAGCCGATCCTGCTGGATATCGGCGCTGTTTGGTGCCACTGGTGCCACGTGATGGATCGCGAATCCTACGAGGATGCCGAGACCGCCGCGCTGATCAACCAGCACTTCATCGCCATCAAGGTCGATCGTGACGAGCGTCCAGATGTTGACACGCGCTACCAGGCAGCGGTCGCGGCGATTTCGGGTGGCGGCGGCTGGCCCTTGACCGCCTTCCTTACGCCAGCCGGCAAGCCCTTTTTTGGCGGCACTTACTTTCCGCCGGCTGATGCCCACGGCCGCCCCAGTCTGCGCCGCGTGCTCGCCACCATGGCGGAAGCCTTTTACGACCGCCGCGATGAAGTGGAAGAATCCGCCCTGTCCGTGATGGCCGCGATCGAGGCCAACGAGACGTTTGCCGAGCCCGGCACAGCCCCCGGCTCAGCCGTCGTCGATGCCATCATCGTCAGCACGCTGGGCCAGTTCGACCCACGCCACGGTGGTTTCGGCTCGCAGCCGAAATTCCCCAATTCCGCCGCGCTGGACCTGCTGCTGGACACCGGCGCCCGCCCCAGCCCGTACGCTGAGCAGTCGCGCCAGGCCGTGATGGTCACGCTCGAAAAAATGTCCAAAGGCGGTATCTACGACCACCTTGCCGGCGGCTTTCACCGCTATTCGGTCGACGAGCGCTGGGTCGTCCCGCACTTTGAAAAGATGTCCTACGATAACTCAGCGCTGCTGCGAAACTATGTCCACGCCTGGCAATCGACCGGCGAAAACGAGTGCGCGCGCATCGCCCGCGAGTGCATCGCGTGGATCGATCTGGACCTGAGCAACCGCGCACAGGGCGGCTTCTACTCGTCCCAGGACGCAGACTTCTCACCCGATGACGACGGCGACTATTTCACCTGGACCCAGGCCGAAGCTGCTGCCGTCCTGAGCCCGGAAGAGCTCGCGGTGGTCGAACCGTTCTTTCATCTCGGACCCCTCGGCGACATGCACCACAACCCGCAGAAGAACGTGCTGCACATCGAGCTTCCGCTCCCACCAGTCGCCAAGTCCGCAGGCGTGACCCTTGAGCAAGCCGCCAACCTGATAGCCCAGGCAAAAACGAAGCTCCAGGCCGCCCGCCAGTCCAGGCCCACACCTTTCATCGATCAAACCATTTACACCGCCTGGAACGCGATGATGATCACCGCGTACCTGGAAGCCGGCCGCGCGTTGAACCTGCCTCCCGTCACAGCCTTCGCGCTCAAATCTCTGGACCGCACCTTGGTCGGCCAGGCCGAGTTGCCGCACATCCTGGCCTACGGCGATGGCACCCCCTGCGACCTCCCCGGTCTGCTCGACGACTACCTTTTCACCGCCCACGCCGCGCTCGACGCCTGGGAAACAACCGGGCACTACCCCTACTACGCTGCCGCCGAGTCTCTCGCTCAGACCCTCATTGCCCGCTTCCACGACCCTGAAAACGGCGGCTTCTTCGATACCGAAAACGCCTACACCCCCCAGCTAGCCGCGCTCACCACCCGTCGCAAGCCCATCCAGGACGCCCCTACACCCGCAGGCAACCCGGTTGCTGCGCTCCTGCTCCTGCGCCTCGGAGAATTGAACAACAACCCCGACTACAGCCGCATCGCGGAGTCCACCCTGAACCTTTTTGCCGGCGTCGCCGAGCACCTGGGCCTGAACGCCGCCACGTACGCGCAGGCGCTGCGACGTTCGCTCGAGCCTCATACCCAGGTAGTCGTGGTGGGGTCCGATGCTCAAGCAGCTGCGCTTTACGCCGCAGCCCTGAACCCCTACACCCTGACCCGCACTGTCATCCGCCTTCCCACCATCCCCGCCGAACTCCCCCCGGCCCTGGCAGCTTTGCCCACATTTGAGCAGTCGTACGCGCTCGTCTGCATGGGCCAGACCTGCCAGCCGCCGGTCTTTACGCCGGAAACCCTTACCCGCCAATTACAGTCTGTGCGGGCGGGGCGGTAGGGTCCTTCGCTGCCTGCATGATCAGCATGCTCGCGTCGGTCCCAAGCGGCAGGCCTTTGGCCTCAAACGTCAGCACAATGCGTCGCCGAAACTCACGCATCAACGCATCCTTCTGGTTCGGCCGCACCCGGAACATAACCGGATAAACGATGGTGCGTCCGTCGATTTTGTCCACGCCGAGCACTTTCGGCGTCTCCAGCATCACGTCCTTGTAGGCCGCGTCGGTGAAGATTTCCGTGCACATTTCCTGCAACGTGGCAATCACCAGATCCGGGTTCGCCTGAGCATCCACGGACACCGGCAGCGACGCCAGCGAGTAGTCACGCGACAGGTTCGACACCGTCGCCACCTGCGAGTTCGGAATGACATACAAGGTTCCATCGCCGTCACGCAGGCGGGTTAGCCGCAGGGTCAGATCCTCAACCGTCCCAGTCAGGCCGGCGATCTTAACCACCTCGCCCACGTTGTATTGGTCCTCAATCAGGATGAAGATGCTGTTAATCACATCCTTGAACAGCGACTGCGCCGCCAGCCCGATCCCCACGCCCAGGATTCCGGCAGAAGCCAGCAGCGGCCCGTACTGGATATTGAGCAGGTCGAGGATCTGCAGAAAAGCCATCAGCCCCAGCACGGAGTAGCCGGTGGCGCGGATGATCGTCGCCATGGTGCGCATCTGCGTCGTGCGCAGGTGCAGGGACTGGCGGGAAGCCAGCCGCTCCATTCGGCGCACCAGAAACTTGAGTAACTGCTGAATTCCAAACAGGATCAGCAACACGACAAGAACTTTTGGCAGCCGGTCGCGCAGCATGACCAGTACATCCTGGTGCCAGTCACGCTCAAGAATGCTGAGCGCCGGCTCAGTCGCAGCAGGAATCAGGGCAAGTAGGGTCAGGTGGATTCTCGCTTTCGGGCACAGTTTGCCAACGTATCTATTGTGGCTCACAATTGGACGCACAGGCGGCGCACCGGGAAGGCCGCAACCCGGAGGAATCCCCCGTGCGAAGCAATCGCTGGCTGCGTTATAGCGTCACTTGTGTGTTGAGCTTGTCCGTGATTGCTGCCGGAAGCCAGCAGCGCGGGACCAAAACGGTGCCTTTGCCGTCAGACGCGAACACGACCTCCTCGCCGCTGGTGCTGCAGGATATTGAGCCTTTTGCGCTGCCCGGACGTGAGAACGACACACCTCTGGCCGTCGCCGCGCGCCAGGCAAGGCTTGCCCAGGAAGACCGCCAGAAGCACCTGGCCGCGGATACCGCCCGCCTGGTTGAGCTTTCCACCCAGCTACAGGCGGAGGTTGGCCGCGCGGGTGGCAAGAATGTGTTGTCGCTGGAAAACCTGCGGCGCACGGAAGAGATTGAAAAGCTGGCCCGCAAAGTGCGTGAGCGCATGAAATCCTGAGTCGCTGATTGCAATCGCGCTTGGGAGGCCTCACAATAGGACGCAAAACGCGGCGCACCCGCCCCGTCCGCGACCCCAGGAGTTGTGCCCATGCGACCTTTCCGGCTTACCTACGCGTTTGTAGCCTCACTCTTCCTGTTTGCGACGCTCGCGGCCCCTGGCTACCAACAGAACACGATGCCCCCGGTCACCATTCCGCGGCAGCCCAATAGCGGCGAGTCCCGCATCGGCGATACCGATCCCGCCATCCGCACGATTGAAGTCAAGCAGCAGCACGCGCGCAATGAAGAACGGCAGAAGCGCCTGGTCGCCGATACCGACAAGCTGCTCGCCCTGGCCACGCAGCTGCATGACGACGTCGGCAAAACGGACAAAAACATTCTCTCGCTCGACGTCGTAAAGCGCGCGGAAGAGATTGAGAAGCTCGCGCACAGCGTCAGGGAACGGATGAAGGGCTAGGCGGAGTAGGCGGTAACGGAGCCGGCGCCGGGCCGATCGCCGCCGTGGCATCGACCTGCGGGATCCCGAGATTGCCCGAGACCGTCGCCGTTGAGCGCATCCACGCGACTACCTGTGCAGAGTTCCAGTCCGGATGTGCCGCCCGGATCAGGGCTGCGACGCCGGCAGCAAGTGGCGCGGAAGCGCTTGTCCCCATGGCCTGCACATACTGCGTGTGGCCCAGGCCGAAACAGCCCATGGAGTGAGCAGAATCACTGGGTGGCCCGCTCAGGGTAGAGGGCGTGCCGCTTGAGCAGGCCGAAAGAATCCAGCCCGTCGCCGCGCTGGGGTCGTTGGTGGGGCCGGAGGGATAGCTCCCGCCGGGAGCCGCCAACGCGTTCAAAGGTGCGCCGCGATTGCTGTAGTACGGCATCGTCACCGGGCCGGCCGAGCAGGAAGCACCGGGTGCAAGGTTTTCCGCGCACGCCGGATTCGTCGAAGCCACAATCGCCAGAACGTCGCGAGACTGCGCGGGGAGTTCGATGTAGCGCTGATCACTCAGGTCCAGCCCGTCGTTCCCAGCGCTTGCGATGAGGACCGTACCCGCCGCGAATGCAGCGTGCGTGGCGTGATCGAACGTGGCTTCCAGCCCCGCGCCGTCGCCGGTAGTAATGTCGACCAGCGTTCCAAGCGACATGGTAATAACGTCCGCATGATTCGCCACCGCGTCCTCAATCCCCTGGAGCACCCAGGAAAGCAGCCCGCTCGCCTGGCCGTTGGAGCAGCCGGAGGCGTCGTCCGCTGTGGCCGCGCCCGGCATGCGCTGCAGCACTTTGATGTTCAGGATCGTCGCCTGTGGTGCCACCCCGGAGATGGTGCCGGTGCCTTCGCCCAAAGCCCCGGCGGCCAGTGCGGCTGTCCAGGTTCCGTGCCCCTGCTGATCCTGCGCGGAGCCATCGTCGCAGGCGCTGGGCATGGCGGACTGGTCAATTTCACTCAAGTTCAGCGCAAGATTCGGGGCAAGATCCGGGTGTGTGCGGTCTACGCCGGAATCGAGCACGGCGATCCGCACCTCGGCGCCCTGCGTCACGTTCCACGGCCCAGGCCGCAGCGGATCGGTAGAACCGCGCCATAACCGCCCACCTGCCGCACCGCCCAGCCCTGCTCAGCATGGTATGCGGGATCGTAATCCGGGCGCACGGCCAGCGCCTGCGCGGCGACAACCCGGTCCGCAACCACCATCTGCACCCCCGGCCCGGCCAGCGCTGCGGCCGATCTGGCCTCCATCACCGCCAGGCCCAGGCGCGAATGGCGGGAAACCAGCCGAGCTCCCGGCGGCGCGTTCATGGCTACGCCCGGCGCGTACGTCACAATATAGCGGCCCGGTACAATTGCGCCGGCGGGCGAGCCAGACTGTGCTCCGGCCGCCGCGACCAATACCAGAACGGGCAAAATACGCTGCAGCAAGACCACTGGCAAACCTCGAAAAGGGAAGTCGGGACTTTCTTCCTCTTCGGCCTGCGGCGATCGAACGTCACGGTACGAAAGGTTTGACCCGCCCCGCTGACAGTCGTGCCTGGGAAGTGTTACAAACAATTCATGGCGCGTGCAACGGGTGTTGAAGTGTCGAAACAGCAGTCGAAGGCGTGGGCCGATCCCCACTCGGGCACTACGCTGACGCCCGCACAGCTCGTCGCGTTTTACCGGCTCATGTATCTTTCGCGCAAAACAGATGACCGCGAAATCATGCTGAAGCGGCAACAGAAGATTTTTTTCCAGATTTCCTGCGCTGGGCATGAGGCCCTGCTCGTCGCCGCCGGCATGGCCCTGAAGCCCGGCTACGACTGGTTTTTCCCCTATTATCGCGATCGCGCGCTATGCCTGGCGCTCGGCAACACGGTAGAAGAGCAGCTGCTGCAGTCGGTCGGCGCGGCGTCTGATCCTGCGAGCGGCGGCCGCCAAATGCCGTCGCACTGGTCGTCCTCAAAGCTCAACATCGTCACGCCTTCCAGCTCCACCGCTACCCAGTGCCTGCACGCCATCGGCTGTGCGGAGGCGGGGCGCTACTTCTCGCAGCATCCCGACGCGGCGGCCAGGCATGACGGCGATTACCGCGAGTTCAAGAACGTAAAGTTCAATTCGGATGAGGTCGTCTACGTATCGATCGGCGAGGGCAGCACCTCGCAGGGCGAGTTTTGGGAGTCTCTCAACTCCGCCTCAAATCTGAAGCTGCCTGTGCTTTATGTCGTTGAAGACAATGGCTATGCGATCTCCACCCCGGTCGAAGCCAACACACCCGGCGGCAATATCTCGCGGTTGATCGCCAACTTTCCCAACTTCCATTTTGCTGAAGTTGACGGGACCGATCCCATCGCCAGCTATGCCGCAATGGTTGAGGCGGTAGCCTACTGCCGCGCCGGGCACGGTCCCGCGCTGGTCCACGGCCACGTCGTCCGCCCGTACTCGCACAGCATGTCTGAGGATGAACGCGACTACCGCGCCAAGGATGAAATCGACGCGGACGCATTGCGTGACCCGATTTCAAAGATGCAGGTCTACCTATTGCGCGAAGGCATCCTGTCGGCTGAGGAAGTCGACGCACTCGAACGCGGCGTGGACGAGGAAGTTCAGCAGGCCTCTTACCGAGCAGTAGAAGCAGCGTTTCCCACCGTCGAAAGCATCAGAAATCACGTTTATTCCGAGGACCTGCAGCCGACCGACGCGCGTTTTTCCACGGAACCCAGGCCCGCTGACGAGCAGGACCGCACCATGGCCGACCTGATCAACACCTGCCTGAAGGATGAAATGCGGCGTGACCCGCGCATCGTCGTCTTCGGCGAGGACGTTGCCGATGCTACCCGCGCCGGAATCCTGGGCTCCGTCAAAGGGAAGGGCGGCGTCTTCAAGCTGACCAGCGGTCTGCAGACGGAATTTGGTTCCGAGCGCGTCTGGAACTCGCCGCTCGCGGAAGCGAACATCACCGGGCGCGCGATCGGAATGGCCGTTCGGGGGCTGAAACCAGTTGTAGAGATCCAGTTTTTTGACTATATCTGGCCCGCAATGCACCAGATGCGCAATGAACTCAGCGTCCTTCGCTGGCGCTCCAACGGCGATTTCTCCTGCCCGCTCGTCATGCGTGTGCCCATCGGCGGCTACCTGACCGGCGGCAGCATTTACCACTCACAATCGGGCGAAAGCATCTTCACCCACACGCCGGGTGTGCGCGTCGTCATGCCGTCGAACGCGCTCGACGCGCTCGGTCTGCTGCGCACTGCCATCCGCTGCGACGACCCTGTCCTCTTCCTCGAGCACAAACGCCTGTACCGCGAAGCTTTTGGCCGCGCCCCCTACCCCGGGCCCGACTACTGCATCCCTTTCGGCAAGGCAAAAATCGTCAAAGCGGGCACGGACCTGACCGTCGTGACCTACGGTGCAGTGGTCCCGCGCGCGTTGCAGGCGGCTGTCAAACTGGAGCGCGAGAAGGGAATCAGCGTGGAGCTGCTGGACCTTCGCTCGCTTTCCCCATACGACTGGGAAGCTATCGCTGAGTCCGTCCGCAAGACGTCCCGCGTGATCGTCGCGCATGAAGATATGCGCTCTTGGGGCTACGGCGCGGAGCTCGCCGCGCGTATCGGCGAGGAGCTATTCCACGACCTTGACGCCCCCGTCAGGCGTGTCGCCGCGATGGATACGTTTGTCGCCTACCAGCCGATTCTTGAAGACGCAATTCTGCCGCAGCCGGAGGATTTGTACAAGGCTATGGCGGAATTGGCTGCGTTTTGAGCCTTTTTTTGTAGTTCCGTAGCGAAGTGGAGGGACGTGCGGTCGCGAGCGCCATCACCCATCAGTCTCCTCCGCTGTCGCCTTTTTGTTGTCATTCTTCGCTAGAGACTGTTGGTCACGCCTATGTAAGTTTGGTGTGAGCGACTTGCGGCAACGTAGACCCAGAACTGGTACTCCTTTTTCTCAACCTTCCGGGGATTGTAGCAGCCTCTACACGCAGATTCCTCCGCTTCGCTAAGGAATGACAACAAAGATAAATGACCCGCCATGGGCGGTGTCCCGGTGACGCTCAATTCCGATTCTCCCGCAACCTCTAGCTGAACCTCGGGTTACCGCTAGTGCCAGCGAGATTCCGCTAGCTCCTCGCCCGTTGCGGGACTAAGCTGATCTCGTAGAACTCCGGAGGAATTCCATGTCCGCCACCCTCAAGTCCGCCGCCCGAACTGCCGTAGCTGCCTCACTTACGCTGCTGATTGCCGTCCAGCCTCTGCTCGCGGAGGCCGCCGTCCGCACCACTGCGCCCCCGGCGCCTGCGGCCATGGCGAAGACCGATCGGACCCTCTACGCGCTGAATCGGCTGACCTTCGGGCCACGCCCGGGCGACGTGGCGAAGGTCAATGCAATGGGCCTCGACAAGTGGTTTGAGCAGCAGTTGAATCCCGGCACTATTGATGATTCCGCGCTTGAAGCCAAGCTCGCCGAGTACCCCGCGATGCAGATGCCGGTCAGCGAGCTGGCCTCGCGGTACCCCTCGCCCGGCGTTTTGCGGCAGCTGGAAAACGGCAAGGGCAGCCTTCCGACAGACCCGACCACGCGCGCCATGGTCGAGGACCAGCTGGCGTTTTACAAGATCCAGAAAGCTAAGGTTGAGGCCAAGCCCGCGGACGGGATGGCTGCCGACTCAAACGCAATGGCCCCCGCGCCCATGAAAGGCGCCAAAAAGAGAGCGCAGGCAGCCGCCGCCGGCATGGACGCCATGGCCGACGCTGACGCAATGTCGGCCGATGGCAAAGCGATGACCAAGCCGATTGCGGCAGCTGACCTATCCGCCGATCCGAACGGGATGGCCGCGCTCGGTGCTTCCGGGACCTTGACTCGCGACGACGCTCAGAAGCTCGCCGCCCTGCCGCCGGACCAGCGCATGGGTGCGATCATGGCGCTCAAGCCAGCCGACCTGGTTCGACTGCGCGTCGTGTTGAATCCCCGGGAATACGCCGCCATGGCCCAGGGGCTAAGCCCGCTGCAGAAAGAAACGTTGGTCGCGCTGCCCGGTTCACTGCGCATGATTGCGCTTGAGGCGATGGAGTCGCGGCTCGATCGCGACATCTATTCCGACCGCCAGCTTGAAGCTGTGATGACCGATTTCTGGCTCAATCACTTTAACGTGTACGTGCGCAAGAACCAGCAGGAGCCCTATCTGCTGCCCGCTTACGAGCGTGAAACCATCCGCCCCAATGCACTCGGCAACTTTGAGACGCTGCTGATCGCCACCGCCAAGAGCCCCGCGATGGAGGTCTACCTTGATAACTTCCGCTCCGTGGGCCCGGATTCCATGGCTGCCACCCGCATCAAGCAGGCGCAGGAGCGCTTTCCGAACGCGCCAAAGTTGAAGCAGGCCTCCGCCGGGCTGAACGAAAATTATGGTCGAGAGCTGATGGAGCTTCACACGCTCGGCGTCAACGGCGGCTACACGCAGGCCGATGTGACGAACGTCGCGAAGGTATTCACCGGCTGGGGTTTGGAGAAGGGCTACCAGGGCGGCACCTACAACTTCGACGAGCGCAAGCATGAGCCCGGGCCGAAGCCGGTGCTCGGCAAGGTGATCGAGCCGAATGGAGAAAATGAAGGCCTGCAGGTGCTGCATATGCTCGCCACCAGCCCGGCTACCGCGCACTTTATCTCTACCAAGTTGGCCGTAAGATTTGTATCCGACACGCCCTCCCCGGTGCTGGTTAACAAGATGGCCGCTGCGTTTTTGCAGTCAAACGGCGACATCAAGACCGTTCTGCGCACCATGTTTCACGCGCCCGAGTTCTGGGCCGCGCAGAACCTGCACGCAAAAGTAAAGACGCCGCTTGAGTTCGTCGTTTCCGCTGCGCGCGCCAGCAATCTGCAGATCTCAAATCCGGCCCCGCTGGTCCAGGCTCTGGATAAGCTGGGAATGCCGCTCTACGGCATGCAGACGCCAAACGGTTATTCCTGGAAGCAGGATGACTGGATTTCGACCGGCGCGCTGGTCAGCCGGATGAATTTTTCGCTCGTCATGACCTCTGACCGGATCCCCGGGACGCGTACGGACTGGACGCAGTTGCTCGGCGATGCGAGCTTGCCGGCACTGACCAACGCCGCTTACACCCCCGGAACGCCGACCGAAGCAGCAGCAGCTAAAGAGCTGAAACTGGAGCAGTTGCTACTGAATCGGCCGGTCAGCGAACGTACCCGTGCAACCGTCCTTTCGCAGTCGAGTGACGGCTCAGTCGCGGACCAGGCGGCGACACAGTTCGATCTCGGCGGCGGAAAAGGGAAGGGTAACTACATGCCTCGCGGGCAGCGCAACGCTGGTCCGCAGGGCAATGGTCCGGCCGACCCACAAGCAGCTGTGATGGCTGGCTTGCTGCTGGGTTCGCCTGAGTTCCAGCGTCGGTAGAGCAGAACGCGAAGGGCGCAAAGTGGTCGAGGTTGAACAAACGTCCTCGCGTTCTGCTTTTTGCCTCCGCTTTCGCACACAACTTCTTATCTGTATCGTGTTCAACAAAACAGGAGATACGATCATGGCAAACTTCAAGCTCACCACCGACACCAGCGACTGGGGATGCGACATGCATGGACGCGACCTCGCACGGCGTGGTCTATCTGGCGGCCCCTCCCGCCGTGGCTTCATGAAGGGTGGTGCGCTTGCCCTCGTCGGCACCTCCGTTATCCCCAGCTTTCTGATGCGCTCCGTCATGGCCGAAACGACCACCGCACAAGCCAACAATAAGAAGCTCGTAGTGCTTTTCCAGCGCGGCGCGGCCGACGGTCTGAACATCGTGGTCCCGTACCAGGAGAAGAATTACTACGCGATGCGACCGTCAATCGCAATTCAGCAGAAGGACGTGCTGGATCTTGACGGGCAGTTTGGCCTGCACCCGGCAATGTCCGCGCTGAAGCCGCTGTTCGCTGCCGGCCACCTCGCGATCGTCCACGCGGCTGGCTCAACCGACACGACGCGCTCCCACTTTGACGCCCAGGACTACATGGAGTCAGGCACGCCCGGCGTCAAGTCCACACAGGATGGCTGGTTGAATCGCGCACTGCTGAACGGCCCCGCGCCCAATGGCCCCGGCGGAAAGCCTTCCGCTTTCCGTGCCGTGGCGCTAGGCACGCAGGTTCCGCGCACCCTGCAGGGCAAGCAGCCGGCGATCGCTGTCGCCAACCTGGCTGACTTTTCGGTAGGCGGCAAGGGGCCTCAGACCTCCGCAATCTCAAACGCGTTCCAGGCAATGTATGACGAGTCGTCCGACGCAGTGCTGCACGGCACGGGTCAGGAGACCTTTGAAGCTGTGAAAATGCTGAAGTCTGCCGATCCCGCCAAGTATGCCCCGCAGAATGGAGCCACCTACCCGAATACGCCTTTCGGCAACTCGCTCAAGCAAATTGCGCAGCTTTTGAAGGCTAATCTGGGTGTTGAAGCTGCGTTTTCCGACATCGGCGGATGGGATACGCACCAGAATCAGGGTGCCGCTACCGGCCAGCTTGCAAATCGACTGACTGAGTTCGCCAACGGCATTGCTGCTTTCTGGAAGGATATGGGCGCGGATTCCGAAAACATTACGCTGGTTACGATGTCAGAATTTGGCCGCACCGCTCGCCAGAATGGCACGGGCGGTACCGATCACGGCCACGCCAACGCCATGTTTATACTAGGCGGCAGCGTGAAAGGCGGCAAGGTTTATGGCAAGTGGCCGGGGCTCGATAACGGACAACTCAACGAGGGTCGCGACCTGGCCGTTACAACCGACTTCCGCCGCGTGCTGGGGGAAGCCGCATACAAGACGCTCGGCGCGCGGAATATGGACGTCGTGTTTCCCGGTGCGCAGGTCGACAAGTCGCAGTTCCTGAATTTTGTATAACTGTCAGATGGAAAACCATACACGCAGCAGAGAAGCCGCCGGATTTGGGCGGCTTCTGCTTTTTTTGCTACATATTTGGTGTTATCTGGTTCATAAACAATATCCCGAAATGTGGACAACTTTCTTGACGGATATACGTCTTATGGAGTGTAGTAGAAAACATGCAGTACGCCGGGCTTTCAGTTCCCTCGGTTCCGGCTTCCCCGATCCGCACGACAAGCTCCCTCCTATATGTAAGGCGCCTCGAACATCAGGCGCCTTCACTTCTTTAAGCACCAGCTAGGAGATGCCTAGTCTACGATCGAGCGCCACCGCTCCCGAGCCGGTAGTGACCAGCAGGAACGACATCACAACCAGCGCCAGCGAGTATTCCGACCCAGCATAGCCGTGGTGGATGTTGACCGTAGCCAGCGCGACCAGCATGTTGCCACACACCAGCAACGCCCAGAACCGCGTCAGCAGCCCGACGAGCAGAAATGCGCCCCCAACAAATTCAGTGATGGTGGAAACGTAGCCGAGCCAGCGTGGCAGGTGCAGAGTCGCGACAAAGTCGTTGAAGTGCTCAAAGGACGAAAGCAGCGCGTGGTGCCGATACGCGTGGATCAGGCCATCCGCCGGATACACCTTGCCCCACGAGTGATAGACCATGGAAAAGCCGACGGCAAGCCGCAGCAGCAGGATGGCGTACGGCTGCATCCGAGCCAGAAAACGTAGCATAAGGTCCTCTCTGCGGAAGGTCTACTTGACCGATTCGTCGATGAAACGGTGAAACGTCGTAAGGTATTGCTGGTCTGTCGCGGCCGGGCGCGAGGCGGGAAAGGTAACCGTCATTTTTGGCGCTGGGGCCTGCGCAAAGACACCCTGGATGGTAAAGCTGTCAGTCACGATCGCATCAGAAAGCCGCGCATAGAGCAGTTTTGGCTGGTGAACTCCGGCTATAGCTTCGCCGATGTCGAAGCGCTCGCGCAGCAGCAGGTGCATGGGGAGCAGATGCGATTGCTGCGCGTCGACGGCTTGATAATAGGCGTCTGGGCGCGGCTGATCGATGACCAAGGCCGGCAGATCCGCGTGAGCAGAAGCGAGGTTTGCGGCTAGCGCGCCGCCCAGCCCTACGCCGTAGGGAACGATCTTTGCGGCCGGGATATGCCGCGTATAGAGCAGATAATCAAGCGCAACGGCGGCATCTTCCTGCATGTGCGCCTGAGTGGGGTGCGGACCGTCGCTCTGGCCGTAGCCGCGATAATCAATGGCAAAAACGTTGACGCCGGCCTGGTGCAGCAGCGGCAGATTGCCATCATAGGACAGTGCACCGTCGCCATCATGCAGGTAGAGGATGGTGGGCGCGTTGGCGGAATCTGAGGGGATCCACCAAGCCGCCATGTGCTTGCCCGCGGAGCCAAAGCGGACCGGCTCCACGGTCAGACCGGGGCCGCTCGGCACTGCGCCCCCCGTGGCAGAGGGATGCAAAAGCCGGTGCCATCCGCCGATGTAGACCAGCAGACAGACAGAAAGGTAGGCCAGGACCACGGCCGCAAGCACGACTCCGGCAAAGGCTTTGACCAGAAAAGCGGGATCGACGAGGTCCGGCGGACCAGTCCGCGGGGGTCGCGGCGGGTAGCGTGCGAAGGGGTCGGGAGCGGCGGGCTTGGGACGTTTGGGGGTGGGGCTGGCCATGGCTTCAATCAGCAGGGTAGCACTTGTTACGATGAGGAATGGCAGATTGGGTTCGACTGTGTAGTGTGGCGGAAGCGCCGGCAGAGGGGCAGGTGGCGGAGGCCTCGGCAAATGGCGTTCAGGTGTGCCTGGCGAGGGCGGGCGGCAAGCTTTCCGCGGTGGATAATTTGTGCCCGCATCGTCAGGGGCCGCTGGGGCAGGGTTGGCTGGAGGGCGCAGCGGTGGTTTGCCCATGGCATTCCTGGGCGTTCGACCTGGAATCAGGACTGGCGGAGTACCCCGCAGGCGAGTCGGTGAGGGTCTTCCCGGTCAAGCTGGAAGGCGAAGACGTGCTGGTGGACCTGGCTGCTGGATGAACCTTGGAAGATACCCGGCGCAGTGAGGAAACTCACAGAGCACAAGGGCCGTCTAGAGCTTTATGCTGCACGTATCAGGTTCGCCGAATTTGTTACTTCGGTGGGCTGAAGGAGAACTTAGATGAAGGTTCGCAACCTGCTTCTTGCAGTTTTTGCGCTGGCGATCTTTGCCGGCTCGGTCGTTCCGGCGGAAGCACAGATGCACCATCACCGCCATCATCATCGTCATCATCATCGCCGCTAGTATGACGGTGTACGCAAAAGCCCGGCTTCGGCTGGGCTTTTTCGTTTGTGTTGGACGTTTAGTGAACATCAGCTGCGTCGCCACCAGACCGGCGTCACTACGCGGACAATCTCTGTGCACAGCATCACGACCTTCGTGTCTACTTCGCGAACGTCGGCGACCGGACTCCAGCGCAGCAGCGACTCGTATTACTGGTTGAGCTGAACGAAGTCACCGGCCGGGCTCTCGAGTTCAAAATTCAGCCAACGAGACATCGCCACCGTGAGCTGATGTGGAGCCAACGTTCCGTCGACAACCTGCTGAGCAAGCGTGAGCCGCAGGACAGCCGCAGCCTCATGCCGCTCAAGGGGTGCGGCCGTGCCTAATTCGCGCAGGCACTGAGTCACCAGGCCAGTCAGCCGGCGACGCGGCGTGTACGGAGCTTCCCGCGCCAATTGCTGCAACCGGGGACTATCCTTGTGGCGAAAGCGCCAGGCGTGCAGCAGCTCCGGCCACTGCTCCGGCAGTAACTCACCCACGTATCAAAGTGCGGAGACGCTTTCGAGCGACAGCCTGGCGATTTGCGTCGTCGTAAAGAGCTGGAATGGCCTGACCCGGTCAACCGGCATGCGGTCCGGCCTCAGGTCGAGCGTGATTGGCTCCATTGACAAACTCTCTGACCTTGGCACGCTGCGCGCCAGCCAGAAGAACGTCGCCAGGAAATGAAGAAGCCCAACTCGCCGAAATCGAAACCATTGACCATTGCAGAAAGCATAGCGGCTTTCGCGAGAGCGACGTTATTTCAGACGCGATTTGCACATCTACCGGTCCACAGCGGCGAAGCCTAAACTAGACCTATGGCCGCTGAGTTCACCCATCTGCATCTGCACACCGATTACTCCCTGCTCGACGGCGCTTGCGATGTCGATAAACTCGTGGCGCACATAGGCAGAATCGGGCAAAAGTCCGTTGCGATGACCGACCACGGCAACATCTTCGGGGCAGTGCACTTTTTCAACTCGGCGGAGAAGAAGGGAATCAAGCCGATCCTGGGCTGCGAGCTCTATATCTGCCAGGCCGACGACCACCGCGCCAAGGGCGATGGCGACAAGTACAACCATCTGCTGGTGCTCGCCGAAAGCCAGGAAGGCTACCGCAATCTGGTGCGCCTTACCAGCGAGGCGGCGCTGCACGGCTTCTACCGCAAGCCGCGCGTATCCAAGAACTTCCTGGCGAAACATACCAAGGGCCTGATCGGCTTCAGCGGCTGCCTGGCGGGTGAGGTCTCGCAGCACCTGATGGCCGGCGACTACGAAAAAGGCAAGGCTGCGGCCGCCAGGTTCGAGGAAATGTTCGGTCGCGGCAACTTCTTCCTGGAGGTTCAGGATCATAAGCTGGCGCCGGACAAAGCCGTCATTGAGGCCATGTTCCGCATGGAAAAGGACCTCGACATACCGCTGATCGCGACCAATGACTCGCACTATATTGAGGACTCGGACGCGCGCGCGCATGAGGTTCTGCTGTGCGTTCAAACCGCGGGAAGCATGAACGACCCGAAGCGATTCAAGTTTGATACCGAAGAGTTTTACATCAAGACCGCGGACGAGATGGCGCGTATGTTCCCGGATCACCCGGAGGTGCTCAGCCGCACCATGCAATTCCCGGAGCGCTGCAACCTGAAGCTGAATAAGGTCGACAATCCGTTCCCGGAATTTCCGGTGCCGGAAGGCATGGATCTTGACGGGTATTTCGAGCAGGTTTGCCGCGAGGGGCTGAAGAAGCGGCTCGAAGTCAACGTCGCCCACCTGCGTGCGCGCGGGCTGCAGCGCAAGACGATCGAGGACTACCACGCGCGTCTCGACCGCGAGATCGACTGCATCAAGAGCATGAAGTTTCCGGGCTATTTCATGATCGTGTGGGATTTTATCCGCTACGCGCGCGAGCAGCATATCCCGGTGGGACCCGGGCGCGGTTCCGCGGCGGGCTCGCTGGTGGCGTACTGCATGGAAATTACGGACGTTGATCCACTGCAGAATGAGCTGTTGTTTGAGCGCTTTCTGAACCCAGATCGTATTTCGATGCCCGATATCGATATCGACTTCTGCATGAATCGCCGGGTTGAGGTCATCGAGTACGTGCGGCGCAAGTACGGCACGGACCAGGTTGCGCAGATCATCACGTTCAATACGATGGCGGCGAAAGCGGCGATCAAGGACGTCGGCCGCGCGATGGATATGCCTTACGGCGAGGTCGATCGCATCGCGAAGATGATCGTCGGCAAAATCGGCGTGACGATCAGCGAGGTCCTGGCCGAGAACGGCCCGCTGGCCCACGCGTACGACTCTGAACCGCAAATCAAGAACCTGATTGACACGGCACTGCGGCTTGAGGGGCTGGTCCGCGGGGCCGGCGTGCACGCGGCAGGCGTCGTGATTGCGCCTTCGCCCCTGACGGAACTCGTCCCGGTGACGCGCACCAAGGACGAGGCGATCGTCACCTCGTACGACATGGGCGCCATCGAAAAAATGGGCCTGCTCAAGATGGACTTCCTTGGGCTGACCACCCTCACCGTCATCGACGACGCGCTCACGCTAATCAAGCAGACCAAGGGCATCGAGATCGACATGGCGACGGTTCCGCTCGACGACAAGCAGACGTATGAAGGGGTGTTCCACAAGGCGTTGACAAGCGGTGTTTTTCAGTTTGAATCCTCCGGGATGCGCGATGTGCTGCGACGCTACAAGCCGGACACGGTTGAGGACCTGACCGCGCTGAACGCGCTGTACCGCCCGGGGCCGATCCAGGGCGGCATGGTGGATGAATTTATCGAGCGTAAATGGGGTCGCAAGGCCGTCGCATATGAATTGCCGGAGCTCGAGCCGATCCTGCGCGAGACGCTCGGAGTCATGCTGTACCAGGAACAGGTCATGCAGATATCGAATAAGCTGGCGGGTTTTTCGCTCTCACAAGCCGACATGCTGCGCCGCGCGATGGGCAAGAAGGACGTCGCAGAAATGGCCAAGCAGAAGGAAAAGTTCATGGCCGGGGCGGCGGAAAACAAGCACCCCAAGGCTGTCGCCGGGAATATTTTTGACCTGATGGCGAAGTTCGCCGAGTACGGCTTCAACAAGTCGCACTCGGCCGCGTACGCGCTGCTCGCGTACCATACGGCCTATCTGAAGACGCACTACCCGGTTGAGTTCATGGCGGCGCTGCTGACGAGTGAGACCTCAAAGCCGGAGAATGTCGTCAAGTACATCTCGGAGTGCAAAGAAATCGGGATTGCGGTGGTGCCGCCGGACGTGCAGATTTCGCTGCCGAGCTTTACCCCCAGCGTCATCACCGGCTCGGACGGGGTCGCGACAGAGGCTATCCGCTTTGGCTTGGCCGCGATCAAGAACGTGGGCCACAACGCGATCGAGAGTGTGCTGGCGGCGCGTAAAGAACTTGGCGGAAAGGCATTTGAAAGTTTGTGGGAATTCTGTGAGAAGGTCGACCTGCGCCTGATGAATAAACGGGTGCTCGAGTCGCTGATCAAATCTGGTGCAATGGATTCTTTTGGCCCTCGCGCGGCGGTTTGGGCCGCACTGGACACCGCCATCGAGCAAGCCCAGAAGGCTCAAAAAGACAAGGAATCAGGGCAAAGCGGCTTCTTCGGCATGTTCGAATCGGACATCGTCGTCAGCGCCAGTGCAAGCACCAACGCGCTCCCGCAGGTTCCCGAGTGGGCCGAACACCAGCGGTTGCAGAATGAGAAAGAGGTTCTGGGCTTCTTTGTCAGTGGACATCCTCTGGATAAGTATCGGGAAAAGCTGCGGAATATGAAGGTTGTCGACACCCAGACCGCCTGCGAAATGAAGCCGGAGCCGCAGGTGTTTCGTCGTGGAGGCGGGGGTGGGCCGGAGCCGAACGAGATCTCGATTGCCGGCGTCATCATGGGCTTCAAACCGGGCAAATCAAAGCGCACGGGGGAAGGCTACGGCACCGCGACGCTAGAGGACACGGTCGGCAAGATCGAGCTGATTGCCTTTCCGCAGAACTATGAAAAGCTGGCAGAGAAGATGAAGATTGACGTCCCGGTCGTCGTGCGCGGGTCTCTACGAGGGGAAGAAGATGCCGCCCCCAAGCTTGCGATCTCGTCCATCATGGCGCTTGAAGACGTCAAGATTCGCCTGCCGGAGGCGCTCCGGATCAAGGTTCCGCTGCACTCACCTGATGCTGCACTGCTGGACAAGCTTGTGGCCCTGTTCCGGGAATCGCCCGGTGGTGGCAAGCTGCTGCTCGACTTTGAAGAGCCTGGCGAGTTCTGCGCCGTCCTCGAGCCCACCAAACTGCACGTCGCCGCCGATCGACTCTTCATGGACCGCGTCGAAGAGCTCGTAGGCCGCGGCGGAGTCCGGGTGATTCAATGAGTCGAAGTCTAAACGACTTGCGGACCACAACGACGAAGCCGCAAGCGCGCCAAGCTAGAACGGCATCTGACGGCCTATGGTTGATCAAAAAAAGCTGGCCTATGCGTTGTTGCGAGTCGCGCTTGGTGTCAATTTTGCTTGTCATGGCTTCTTCCGCGTTCTCTCCGGCGTCGGGGCCTTTGCGCACACAACAGCCGACCACCTGAACAAGTCACCCCTGCCAACTCAGCTAAACCTTGGCTTCGCATACGCAATCCCGTTCATCGAGCTGGCTCTGGGCCTGCTTTTAGTCGCAGGGCTGGCGACGCGCGCGAGCCTCGTAGTCGGAGCAGCTTTTATGATGCTGCTGACAGTTGGAGTAACTTCAAATCAGCAGTGGGACGTCGCCGGCCAGCAATTGCTCTACTCCTTGATCTTTTTCGTGCTGCTGTTTTTGCTGGAGCACAACGGCTTCTCGCTCGATGCGCGTCGCAGGCAATAAGCACCGTCTGACTCCGTTACAATTGAAGGCGATGGCAGAGCAAGAAGCGAGCAAAATTTCAGCACCGTCCGCACCTGTCCCAGAGGCTTGGGTCCGCACCGAGTTGGCCCGGAACCCTGCACGACCCTACCCGATGGACTACATCGAAGCCCTGTTCACCGACTTCAGCGAGATTCACGGCGACCGCGCCTTTGGCGATGACGCCGCCATGACCTGCGGAATGGCGCGCTATCACGGTGAGGCCGTCATGGTCATAGGTAACCTGAAGGGCCGTACGCTCAAAGATCGAGTAGCCCGTAAATTTGGCAGCCCCGATCCGGAAGGCTACCGTAAAGCGCTGCGAGCCATGAAGCTGGCCGAGAAGTTCAACCGTCCCGTGTTCACGTTCCTGGACCTTGCCGGCGCTTTTCCCGGAATCGGCGCGGAAGAACGTGGCCAGGGTGAGGCGATTGCACGTAACTTGTTCGAAATGTCGCAGTTACGGGTCCCGACTATCGCGACCATCACGGGCGAAGGGGGTAGTGGTGGGGCGCTCGCGCTGGCTGTTGCTGACCGCGTTTTAATGCTTGAGAACGCAATTTATTCCGTCATCTCGCCTGAAGGTTGTGCGTCGATCATGTGGAAGGACCCTTCCAAAAAGCAGCAAGCCGCGGCCGCGCTGCGCTATACAGCGAAGGATACAAAGAAGCTGGGCTGCGTCGACGATGTAATCGCCGAGCCCAAGGGCGGGACTCAAGCCGACCCTGGGCAAGCTTTTGTCCTGGTCAATGAGCGGCTGCGCCACCACTTTGATGAGATTCGCAAGATGCCGCTGGCCGAAATGCTCGACCGCCGCTATGAGAAGTTTCGGACCATGGCGCAGTTCTACACCTCGCAGGACGCCTAACATTGGCAGCATCCAGTTCAGATCGTAATTCTCGGGAGATTCCGCGCATTTTGCAGTTTGCGCTTAGCCTGACCTCGCTGGCACTGGCTGGTGCGGCCAGTCTTACGGCGAGTCGAGCGGCACAGGGCATCGCGACACGATTTCAGCTCGGGGCGCTTGAGCCCCTGATGACTGCACTTTTCCTGCTTTTTCTGGTCGTGGTAGGGTTCAGCGCGCTGGACTGGCTTGCTGCCCGCGGCTGGAAAAAAGCGGACGTTTTGCCGCTGCCACGACGCAATGGCTGGGTTGGGGAGTGGGGGACGGGCGCTGCGATCGGTTGGGGAATGTCGCTCGCGGTTGTGCTGCCGGTGCTGGTATCGCTCAATTTGCACGCGCGCTTTTCGGCGGAACGAGTATCGCTTGTGGCCATTTTGCTTGCGCTGGCGACGATTTTGGTGGCCTCGCTCGCAGAAGAGGCAATCTTTCGCGGGTACCCATTCGCGCGGCTGGCGGAGGCGGTTGGACCGTCCTGGGCCTCCGTGCTGCTTTCCGGCGGATTTGCGATCACGCTGCTCAGCGCCAATCCACCACGGCACGTCATGTTTGCGCTGGCGGATGGTCTCGTTTTCGGCCTGGTGCTGTCGATGGCTTACCTGCGGACGCGTGCTCTGTGGCTTGGCTGGGGTCTACATTTTGCGTATCGCGCGGTGGCTGCGGTGGCGCTTGGGCTGCCGGTCGCTGGGCATGGTGAGTTCGGGGCATTGCTGGACACCTACACCAGTGGTCCGCGTTGGCTTTCCGGCGGTGCATTTGGCCTGGATGCGGCATTGCTGACGGTCTTCTTTTGGCTGGCCGGCATGGTGGTCGTGTACCAGCAGACCAAGGATTACGCGTGGCAATATACCCAACGGGAGATAGTTGGGGCCGCGTATGAGGTAGCCGTCGCGCCCCCCGCCGCGCATACTGAGATGGAGCGGCAGGCGGCTGCTGCGCCCGCGCCCCTGGTGCAGATCCTTTCGACGACCTCGCAGACGCGGTCACTTGTTGACAAAAGTGGCGTTGATCCGTTCAGCAGATTGCCGCCGCCACAATAGCCGCAGCGAATTCATTGGCAGAGGCGAACAAACGGTGTAATCTGTTTCCATCTGAGGTACGCGGATGGGCGGTATTGTGCACAGATTGGGCCTGGTGATCGTGTTTTTGCTGCTTGCGTTGTTGCCCGCAGGGCTGCGCGCGCAGGTCTTTACCGTGGGCGAGCGCACCGCTACGGAAGACATCAAGACCGATTTTCAGCGCACCCATGTAGATTTGCCCAGCCAGGGCCTTACGGAACGCGGACGCCGCGATCTGGTTCGTAATCTCGAATCTGAGCAGGGATTCGCGCACCACGTTCTGCCGCTTGCAAGCATCGTCGACCTGATGGCAAACGGCCCGGTACGACCCGGCCCCGAAGCTTATAAGAGGATGATCTACAAAAAGGGGCAGGCAGCACAGCCGGGTGACCGGGTAGAGATCACGTCGCTGGAGTTCAAGCGAGATCGAATTGTGCTCGATTTCAATGGCGGCCCCTACGTAAAACATCGTTTTCTGCGGCACATCCAGATCGGAGTCGGTGGGGTGCAGACGCCGGAGCCGGACCTTACCGAGACTGCAACCGGCTGCCGAATTGAACTGGTTTTTGAGGGCGGCGTGCCAGAAGTATCTGCGCCAGAAGTCAAAGCGCTACTGGAGCCGTTGGTCGATTTTGGCGTCAAAACCGGCGAACTGGCTTACGCGGAAACCCTTCCGGTGCCGGTCAAGAATGCGATTGCGTCGCACGAAGTGCTAGTTGGGATGAACCATCGCATGGTGCTGGCCGCTCTCGGGCCACCGGAAAGCAAGGTTCGTGAAAGCACAGACGACGGACGGTATGAGGAGTGGATCTACGGGCACCAGCCACAAACAGTGAAGTTTGTGCGCTTTGTGGGCGACAAGGTGACGTTGCTGAAGATCGCCGCGGTAGGGAAGCCGATAGAGGTTCATCAGCGGGACGAGATGGCTGGGTACATCGACCCCGGCGCTATTCCAGTGATGACGGTAGCTAACGGGCCTGGGCGCCCGGCCAAGGATGGTGACGAGAGCCGGCCAGCACCGACGCTGAAACTGCCGAAAGAAGATGCGACGCCGTCCGAAGCCACGAGCGGTGTCTCCGAGCGAAAGGTGGTCTACCCGGATGCGCATCCGCAGCCAGGTACGGCGCCCGCTGCGGACCCGCCTAAGCAGTGGGCCGCGTCCCCCTCAAGGTAAGTGTTGTAGACTCAAACGTGGACCTTTGGCCTGCGGAACCGGGGCACCTCCAGGAGGTGCGATGGGAGGGTGGAGCTTTCACGCCTTCATAGACGCTTGCCGGGCCAATCCAGAAATGCAACAGGAGAGCAGAATCATGGGAAAGACAGCAAAAACAGGCGACCGCGCGAAGGTCATGGACACGAACAGAAGCACGGATTGCCCAAAATGCTCCAAGCCGACACGCATCGTAAAGCGCGTCAAGGACCGTGAGCGCGGCATCCCGGGTGGGGTTTACATTTCCTGCTCCGCATGCGACTTTTTCGAGAAACTCTAAGCGATTTGCAGCACCCGGACGGAGAGCCTATAGCTCTCCGTTTCTGTTTGTATCGACCTGGGTACCAGCGGGCGAATATCCACTTTAGGGGGGTTGACGGCGGTACGTTGGGAGGGCCAGAATCCTCTGCGGAAGTGAGGTCTGTGTGCAGAAGATTCTTGAGGCGGGGCTTGATATTTCCGGAGGTGCGGGTCTTACCCACTACCTTCGTCCGACGTTCCTGATGTGTTCGCCGGAGTGGTACGACGTGGACTACGTGATCAACCCGTGGATGGCCGGGAACCTGCATCGGTCCAGTCGCGACTCGGCTTTTGAGCAGTGGAAGGGGCTGTATGCGGCGATGCGTGCGATCGCGGACGTGAAGCTGCTGCACCCGCGCACAGGCTCGCCGGACATGGTTTTTGTGGGGCATGCGGCGGTTGCGAATCATGGCGTAGCGGCGGTTTCAAGCTTTGCGCATGCGCAGCGGCAGCCAGAAGAAAAGCACCTGCGCGAGTGGCTTGCGGACGCCGGGTTCCTGGTATGGGATACCCCGCGCGAGACCCCGTTCGAAGGCGAAGGCGACATGCTTTTCGACCCGACGCGCAAGCTGCTGTGGGCTGCGCATGGAGCGCGCACGTGTCGCTATAGCCATCGCCATGTGGGAGACGCGTGGCATGCGCAAGTGGAATCGCTGCACCTGGTCGACCCACGTTTCTATCACCTGGACACGTGCTTTGCGCCCCTGAGCGGCGGCGAAGTAGTTTACTTCCCAGGAGCATTCGATGCGGCTTCACGCGAGACAATCGAGCGTTTGGTGACCCCGCATGACCGGATTGAGGTCACGGAGCGGCAGGCGACGCGCTTTGCCTGCAACGTGATCAACGTCGGGCGGCACATCGTGATGAACCGGGCGGCGGACTCACTTGCGCCGGCGCTGATCGATCGCGGCTACCGGGTGGCGGAAATCCCGCTGGGCGAATTTGTCAGGGGTGGCGGCGCGGCCAAGAGCCTGGCTTTGCGGCTAAGCGACGTTTCGGTCACGCACCAACCTTGAGGGTGGCGATGATGGATTCGAAGGCGGCGGCTGGGTCTGCCGCCTGCGTGACGGGCCGGCCGATGACCAGGAAAGAAGCGCCGGCAGTGAGTGCGGCCGCGGGAGTCGCGGTGCGGCTTTGGTCGTCGGCGGCCGAGCCTGCGGGGCGGATTCCGGGCACTACCAGCAGAGGGTGCTCGCCAAGTTCTGCTCGCAGGCGGACTATCTCCTGAGGTGAGCAGATCATGCCGGCAAGGCCTGCGGCGGCGGCGAACGAGGCCAGGCGGGAAACCGTGTCGGCCGGTGAGTCGGTTATCCCGATCGCTGCAAGCTGAGCGTCGTCCATGCTGGTGAGCACGGTGACCCCGAGCAGCCTGGCGCCTCCGCTGGCCTCGGCTGCTTGCTGCGCGGCCTGCAGCATGGCGGGCCCGCCCAGCGCGTGGATGGTGAGCAGGGAGGCGCCGGAGGAAGCGAGCGACTTGACGGCACCAGCGACAGTGTTGGGTATATCGTGCAGTTTAAGGTCGAGAAAGACCTCCAGACCCTTGTTTCGCAGCGTCGTTACGATCCCCGGACCAGCGGCCAGGTAGAGCTCCAGGCCCACCTTGACCCAGCGCAACCTGCCCTCCATGCGGTCTACGAAAGTCAACGCAGTGGCGGCAGAAGGGAAGTCGAGCGCAACAATCAACCTGGAGGCCTGGTCCTGCGCGGTAAGATCCATAGAGTCAGTTTACCTATGAAAACGCTGCTTACTATCGCTGGGTTTGACCCCTCGTCGGGCGCCGGCATCACGGCCGATCTTGCGGTGTTTGCAGCTCACGGCTACTTTGGCGTGTCTGCAATTACGGGTTTGACGGTGCAATCGACGCAGGGTGTGCGCCGCACTGAGCCGGTCGACAGCGGGTTGCTGCGGGAAACGCTGGCCTGTCTTGCGAACGATATCGAGATTGCCGGGGTCAAGATCGGGATGCTGGCGACTGCCTCGAACGTGAAGGTGGTGGCTGAGTTTCTAGCCACGATGCCGGGGTCGCCGGTGGTGCTTGATCCGGTGCTGCGGTCTTCGTCCGGGAGAGACTTGCTGGAGCCGGCGGGGATTGCGGCGTTGCGGCAAGAGCTGCTGGGGAAGGTTACGTGGGTGACGCCGAACCGGTCGGAGCGGGCCAGCCTGGGGATAATTCCGACGCATGTTGGGGTCGTGGTCACGGGTGGGGATGAGGATGCTTCGGACTGCGTGATTGTTGACGGGGTGGAGACCTGGCTGCGGGGCGAGCGGATTGAGAGTACCGCTACGCATGGCACGGGTTGCGCATTTTCTTCTGCGTTGCTGTGTGGTTTGGTGGCGGGAGCGGACGGATTGCAGGCGGCTCGTGATGCGAAGGCGTATGTGGCTCAGGCGATTCGGAGCGCGCCCCGGATTGGTCGAGGCGTTGGTCCGATGGATCTTGGTTGGCCGCTTCGTATGAAGATCTGTGGCGATGGGTAAGAGATCGAGTCTCGGGGGCTAAAGCGCGCATTCAGTCTAATTCGTAGTTGTCGAGGCTGAAGCCTCGACCTGTCTTAGAAGCTCGAGAGGGCGAGCCTTCCTGACTCGACCTCATTAGCGACGTTGAAATTCGGGGCTGCCGAAGAGCAGGCCGGCGGCGAGGGCGGTTTCGGTGTCGGTCACGGTGGCGGGGGCTACGCGAGCGCCGCGGACGTTGCTGAGGGGGTCCCGACCGGCGGCTTTGGCGCTGATCTGGCTCAGGCTCGTTCGCTGCTGGGCGGCATCGCCCGTAATCTGGGTCAGGATGGTTTGGCGGGTGCGCTCGCTGGCCGGCGCGTGCAGCAGACGGTCCTCGAGCAGGCGGTCTTTCTCCTGGGGGGACAGGTCGCCGCCGGCGGGGGTCGTGATAAGCGCGGGCAAATCGGTCCTGATGCCTGCGACGCGGTTGCTTGAAAGCGCGAGCGCGAAGTTCATCCGTGCGACGAGCGCAGCGGTATTGTTCCAGGGGTCGGCGCGCATGCTGTAGCCGTTTGGCGTCTGCATCCCGTAGACCGGCATGCCGAGATCGGAAATTGTGGCCGCAAGCGCGCCGGCGCTGCGCACCTCCGCATCGGACGCGCGCACGGCGGATAGCACGTAGTCCTGCGGGGTCTTGACCTTTGCACGGTAGGTCTCGCGTGTGAAGAAGCCGGGCGAGTTGACCATGGTTATGAGCACCTGGCGGATGTCGCCGTGCTTTTCAAGGAACGTTGCGGTCATGGCGTCGATCATGGCCGGCGGGGGCGTATCGCTGACGAAGCGCACGGCCAGCTTGGTGGATACAAAACGCGCTGTCTGCGGGCTGGTGGCGAGCATGTGCAGCACCTTGAAGCCCTCCATCATGCCGTCCTGCTTGATCTTTACGCCGAGTACGAACTTATCGCCGGGCTCATGTTTGGACGCGTCGAACTCAGCCTCAATTGGCTCGCCACCCTCTGCGCCGCGCTCCCGGCCGATGGTCCAGCCGGTAAAAACGCGCGCGACTTCCGTTACGTCCTTCTGGGTGTAGCCGCCGTTGACGCCCAGGGTGTGCAGTTCCATGAGCTCACGTGCGTAGTTCTCATTCAACCCGCTGGCTTGCTTGTTTTGCCGCTGCTGCGGAAACCGGGCGAAGCCGTTGCGGCCCTGCAGAATGGCCTGCGGCTCAAGCGACGAGGAGTGTGGGCCGACGCTCGACGCGTTGTCCAGGTAGTTGAGCATGGCCGGGCTGACCGCGGTTGAGATCAGCAGCGTTTCAAAATTTCCCAACGCGCGTGGTCGAATTGTATCGCGCTCATACGACACCAGATAGTAGGGTGCGACCTGGCTTTTCTTTACGTAAACGTTGAAGTGATTGAGCCAGAAGTCGGTCATGACTTCGTTGAGCTGGCGCTCGCTGAACAGGTCGCGCAGCAGCTTGGTCTGGATGAGCTCGGACGCGACGACGACGGCGGGCCCGTTGACCGCTGCAAGAACCTCTGTCTGGTGAGGGGTGAAGCCTTCGGTAAGCTTGTCGCGGTCAGGCTCTGGAGTCTTGCGGCGGAGCTGTTGTAGTTGCTCGGGTGACAATTTCGTCATGGCCTTGAAGCGGTCGGGAGCGCTCAGCGCGAGGTAGTCGGCGGGTGCAAGCGGCAGGGCATCAGGGTCGCTGGCGCGGGCGTCAGCAGCGGCATCACCCTTCTTTAGTTTGTCGTCGTAGCGCTGCTTTTGCGCGTCGTAGATGGCGCGTTCGCCTTCGCCGCGCGGTACGCCAACCTTGCCGTGCTCGAGCGCCCGAATCATCTGCGCGTTGGGAAACTGCTCTACCAGTTTTGCGAGCGGAAGCTGCATGGCAGGGTAGTCGGCGAGCCGCTTGTCGAGCGCGCTATCGTCAATCGATCCGGGATTGAGCTGACGGCTGAACCACTTGGAAAGGCCTTCCGCGCGGATGCGTTCGAGATCCCCAGGCCGTGGTCCGTAGGTGAAGCGGTTCAGGACCTGCAGGGTAATTTCATCGCGGGTGAGCGGGCTGGGGGCCTGGCCGATGGTGGCCGCGACGGGTGCCATGGGGGCTGTCGGCGCGTCGGCGATGGGCTTGCTGGCGGCTTCATTCGCCTGCGCGGGAGCCGTTTGCTGCTGCATCTGTTGCGCGGGAAGACTGGCCGCAAGGGACATCTGCAACACGAGTGCGGCGGCAACTGCATTCCGAACAACCATGGAGCTCTCTCCTTGAACCTGTTCTACAGAGGACACGGCTGCGCGTGCAATGTCGCGGCTTGGGTGAAACTTTGGCAGCGCTCAAGCCTGCAACCACGCGCGCCGATAGGAGCAACTGAACGAGGAGTTTACTATGACCAACGCCGCCGCCCACATCGCCAAGAATGCCTCGCTGGACGAATTTCACGAGCGACTTCTGGCTGAATCGCCACGTCCGGCGCGCCTGCCTGGGAGCGCCCCGCAGGTCAGGCGCCGCGGCTCGCTGGAGCAGGGCCGTGCGCTGGAGGCGCTGGGCCACGCGGTGGAATACCTGATGGATTCCGGCATGTTCGTCCCCGGGCGCGGCGAAAATGACAACAACCAGGCGGCGATCAAGATCCTGATGCGCTTAAGCCGGGCCGTGTTTGAGGAATGCCCGGAAGTGCTGCCGCTGCGCCGGCGTCTAGGCCACTGGGGCCACCGGATGCTGGCACGCGCGCTAAGGCAGACGCAGGAACCGGCGCGTCCGGCATGTTAAGCTTGCGGGAGTGATGGCATTCGAACTGATCATCAACGGCAAATCGCAGGTAGTCCCGGAACTGAAGGAAGGCGATAGCCTCGCAGCGGCGGTGGTCGCGTTGCAGCTGAAAGCGGACCGAATTGCAATTGAACGGAACGGTGAAATTGCCGCGCGCAGCAGTTGGGGTCAGGTTGCGCTGCTTACTGGGGACCGGCTGGAGATAGTGCAATTTGTCGGGGGCGGGGCCTGGTAATTTCAGTAGGCTTTCGACTGCTGGCAAAAAGATGGCCCGCGTCGACGGCGCGGGCCAAAAGTGAAACAGCGAGCAACTGTTATTGAGCGTTAGAAGAGTACGTCTGTGCGCTCAAAATCTTGTTGGAACGGATTGAAGCTGCTGGCGGAAAGCGTGCCGCACTGGCCTAGCGCGGCCATCTCCGATAGCGCCAGGTTGTTGATGCTGCTGCTCGATCCTGGATTGTCGCCACTTGCAATCAGGTAGACCTCTGTTGAGGCGGATGGGCAGGTGTACTTGGCCGTGATGTTGAAGCCGCCGAAGCTATCCGTGGCGACTGCCGGTGTAAGCAACGCAGTTGCGGCCAATTCATCACCCTGCGTGCCGGCCGCGTAAAGCTGCACGCTGGCACCGGTCACCGGCTGCTGCCCGCCATGTAGCGAGCCCTTGATGGCCACGCCCGCAACCGGTCCCGTTGAATCCTGCACAGTCGAGTGGCAGCCGGTCGCAAACGCGCAGGCAAGCAGGGCCACGCGACCTACTATCTGGAAGATCCGGGAAGAGCGAAGGTCAGCGGTCAGTGCGGCGAGACGGGGCATGTCAATTCCTCAAGAGGTACCGTAAGCGGGTAGAAGGGCTGCCAGGTAGAACGCAGGGCTGCAAAAAAAACCTTCGAATAATCAGCTTTACTTCCCCTGACGCATGCGGAAGACCATGGCCGCGGCACCGACTAACGCGAGCACCAGGGTCGCGTTCTCAGGAGAATTAACACATCCACCCTGCGCCAAAACGGCTGGGCACAACGCAAAGATCAGGATCAGCAGAATCAGCAATCTGTGCAAGGAACTTTCCCTCTTCTTATTTCGATGAAGCTCGCAAAGCCTTGTAGGAAGAACCTTTCTGATACTGCCGGGCAAGGCTCTGCCGGCTGGCCACAGGTGGGCAACAGCCACGGCCAGACAGAAATAGCTCAGGAACCAGGCCCGGGCAGGTCAGATTTTTATTCGCTTCACTGTGATAACGCGAAAGGCTGCAAAAGCCCTTCGGGACTATGTCGAATTTTCCTGAAAACAACTCAAATTCGAGATAAACTCTCCGCGGGGCCCCCTAAAAACCAAAGATGACTCCTGCTAGCTGGACATCCCTAGAGCTGCTGAATGCTTGCCTGGACACGAGTTCCCGGCCTGCGTGGGCGGAATTCGTTCGCAGATATCAGCCCGTGATCGCCGGGGTTATCGGCCGCATCGCGTCGCGTTATCGCAGCAGCCAGGATGCCGCACTGATCGATGATCTGGTCCAGGAAACTTACATTCGGCTTTGCCGCGATGGCTGCCGGCTGCTCCGGCAATTTCAGCCGGAGAGTGAGGAATCGTTCTTCGGTTATGCCAAGGTAGTCGCGTCGTCAGTCGCGCTGGACCACTTCCGCGCGCAAGGTGCAGAAAAGCGTGGACCCCAAGCCGTCACGCTGGACGAGGCCGCAGAGCGCCACACCGATCACCTGCACCAGCTGCACCAATCCACCGACTCGTTTGAGACACGGCTGATCCGCGATGACCTCTGGCGTCATATCGAGAGGGTTGCCGATCAGCAACGCGATGTGGTCATCCTGCGACTGCACTTTCAACAAGGATTTACATGCCGGGAGATTTCGCGGATGCCGTGGATCCAGCTTTCGGAAAAAGGGGTGGAGAGCTGTCTGGCGCGCCTGGTCGTCAGGCTGCGGGAGGAGTTGAGCGGGAACCAGCAGGAGTTGAAGGGGAAAGCACGGCCAACTGCGTTTTAGACAGTATGATCGTGGGGGAATTCAAGAAACCTCTGGTTTACGTCTGTTCAAGCGAGCCGGAAATGCTGCGAAATTCATTCAAAAGAGCAGGAAAAACGATCAGGCAGGAGCGCCGCCGGAGTTGGAACACCTTAGCGAACACGAGCTGTACGAGCTGGCCGGCGGCGTTTTCCCGGTTGACCATCGAGAGCAGGCCGCGCTGCATATAAGCTCCTGTGCCGCCTGCGCGACTGTTTTTCGTCAGGCGCTGGCGGATCTGGATGATGAAAATGTCTCCTCTGCGGCGCACGGTCTCGCCAGCGAAACGCCCCACTGGCAGAACGACCTGGCCGAGCGACTTGCTGCGAAACCCGTCGATCTGCACACCACAGTAGCTCCATTCCCGACCCGCAAGTCGCCGCCGAGCTGGACTTGGATGGCCCTTGCCGCGCTGCTGCTGATCGGCTCGGCGGGCACCTTTACCTGGCACCTGCGACACCGCCCGGACCCCGAGGCTCAGCTATTTGCGCAGGCATTTGACGCGCATCGCACGACAGCTTTGCGCGTTCCCGGCAGCCACGACACGCAGCTTTTCAGCCCGCAGCGCGGCAGCCATGAGCTTGAAGCAGCACCCCTGCTGGAATTGAAACTGCATGCGTCGGAAGGTATGCAGCGCGAGCCAAACGCCGCCCACTGGAACCTGGTCGCCGGAGAAGCCGCGCTGGTAGAAGGGGACTGGGCGGCCGCGCTGAATCAATTTGCGCTTGCCGACGCGAAGGATACGCAGCTTCCGGGGCTCCATTCGGATCTCGGCATGGCCTATTATGAGCGCGCCACGGCTACGCAGTCCCCAGTCGATTACGGGGTGGCCGCCGAACAATTTTCCATCGCTCTAGCAGCGACAAAATCGGCCCCTGCGGCTGAGATACTTTGGAACCGAGCCCTCTGTTTTGAGCAACTTGGCATGCGTACAGATGCCCTGCGGGATCTTGAGCAGGCCGCCACGCTTGAGCAGGACCCGGGCTGGAAGTCTGCGATTGAACAAAAGATTACGGCGCTGAAAGCTGCATTGCCGATCGCGAACGCGGCACGACCATATGAGGATCGCCTGGCCGACGCGGTCATGCAGGAGGCGCGCACCCGCGACCCGGCACTGCTGCGCGCGCTGGCCAAAGAAGGCGTGGAACATCGCGACGACTGGCCAGCGGCCTGGCTTGCTGTTCCCGCGACCGAAAGTCCGGGGGAGCACGAGCTTGCACAAGCCATAGGACTAAATCGCGCCGGAGATGCTTTCGGCGCGTTTTCGCATGCGCAGCAGGCCGTAAGGCTGCTGAAAGCGGCCGGTAACGATCGTCCCGCGCAGCTCTGGGCCACGGTGGAGCTGGCTTACGCGGCGCAGCGCAGCTCTCGCGCGCAGGATTGCGTGACCGCGGCGGCACTCGCGGAGGCGCAGCCGGACATTGCCCACGCTCCGGCCGTGCTTTCTTACGCGACTACAGAAGAAGGTATTTGCCGCGCGGAGCTTGGCGATCTGCGTTTGGGCAGGCTGTTGTGCGAGCGCAGTCTGCGCCTGGCCGCTGGCGCCGGGTTGCACCTGCAGGAAGCGCGGGCGCGCAGTATGCTGGCCGATTTCAGCGGTTTCGAAGGCAAGTCAGAGGAAGGCTGGGTGCTCGATACCAGGAACCTGCTCGCGCCTGGAGCCGGCCCTACCGCTCGGCAGCGCTACCAGTGGTTCTTTGATATGACCTCGCAGGCTGGCGCGCTGGGCTTGCCGAACCTGGCGGCGCTGCTTGCGGCAGATGCTGTGACGGCCGCCCGCGAGGTAGGGAACCGGCAGAACCTTGCATACGCGCTTGAGGTTCGGGGCGAACGCGAGGCGACGACCGGCCTTGCCGCCGCCGCAAACTCAAGTTTTGAAGAGGCCGACAAGATCCTGGCGACGCTCGGTACAAATTCCGCGACGGCAACTTTCCGTGCTGATTGGGCGGTCGCTCGCGCACCTTTTCCACCGCCCACCGGCAGTTCTGGCGACGTACGCGCCAGGCTGACGGAACTTGAGCCAGTGATACTGGCCAGCAAGAATTCATCGATCGTGGCGCCCTACTGGGTCGCGCGGAGTACGGCTGAGCTAGCCGCGGGCCGGCCGCAACTGGCGGAAGCCAGCGCTCGCCGCGCGAATGAGCTCGCGCAAAATACCGTCGCACACCTGACCACCGTGGAGGCGCGTCATGCGTGGCGGCGGGAAGCTCGCCCGGCATACGAGGCTCTCGCCTCCGCGCTGCTCGCTGAAAACGATGCCCCGGGAGCGCTGGCCGCATGGCAGCAATTCAGGTTCGCTCTCCCTGTCGCTGCCATCGCTCCAGCAAGTCCGACGCAACCCGGCACAGCCACCCTGACCTTCGTCCGCCTGCGTCCCGGCTATCGCGCTTTGCTGCAGCCGGGAGGCAACGCAGTCACCGTGTCCTATGCGGTTACAGGTTCGCCCGAGCAGATTGAAACGCTCGCCACGCAGTACCGCACTTCCTGTGCCGATCCGCAATCCGACCCCGCCGCTCTACGCGCGTTGGCGCAAATCCTTTACGACCGCTTGCTCAGCCCCGCCCATCTCCAAGCCGCAAGCACTCTGCGTATCGCCGCGACTGGCCCACTTGCCGAACTGCCCTTCGCTGCCCTTTCCGCATTCGGCGATCAGCGCCTGATTGTCTCCGCTGCCGACGGCTTCCCCTCCTCCGCTACAAGCGCTACTTTCTCGCCAAACACCTCGGTAGAGCTGCTCAACGCGCCGCAGATGGCAGGGAATCCATACGGCCTCGCAGCAATTCCGGTAGCCTACAACGCCTCCAGAGCGGTTTCCAGTGCCTTCCCGCGAACGCACCTGGACGAAAGCTGGGACGCTGCCCCCGGCGCTCTGGTTCAACGCCTGGGCACCACTGACATTTTCCACTTTGAAGGCCACACGGCGCGCACCGATGACGGCTCGATCGCGCTGGTGCTTGGCCGCGGTAAGGGCTCGCTGCTTGACGACACGACCATTGCCTCCAGCCACATTGGCACGCGGCTGGTGGTGCTGGCAGCGTGTGAAAGCGCCGGCGACCGGCAGGACCCCACCGACCGCCCCGGCGATCGTGGGCAGGATCGACTGGCGCAGGCCTTTCTGCAGGCTGGCGCCGCGCAGGTTCTCGCCAGTCGCTGGCCGGTAGACTCGCAGGCCACGGCGAGACTACTAGCCATCTTTTACCGGGAACTGGCCAAAGGAAAGCCGGCCGCCGTGTCGTTATCCATGGCACAGGATGAAATTCGTCGCACCTCTGCTGCGTTTGCCCACCCTTATTTCTGGGCTGGGTTCAGCTTGATTTCAACCTGAAAGCCCCTGAAGGGAACACCCATGATCGACGTTTCTCGCCGCCGCTTCCTCTCACTTGCCGCCTCCGTATCTGCCGCCGGCGCTCTGTTGCCGTGGGCCTCCGCCGCGCCTTTCGTCGGGCCACCGGCCAAACGCTCCGCCACGGGGAACGAGCTGTGCCTGATCTTCGCCGGCTCCTGGCTGTTCGTCTTTGAGGATGGTCCGTACGGCAAGCACATCCGCGCCATTACGCCGTCGTTCGACGAGCACGCCTACCACTACGGCGAATCGACCGCGCAAACACTGGGCCGTGCAGATCTGCAGCAGGGCGTGAGCTACAACGTCACCGTCAAAAATGGCGGACATTCATCCAGCTCGCCGAAGTCGCTGGTCCAGCCGCTGATTGCATCTGGCTCCGGCTTCGTCTATACAAGCTCTGTAAAGCTCCGCAAAGATCTGGACCCCTCAAAGATCCGCAGCGTGATCATCCCCTTGCCAGACTTCATCGACGCGGCCGGGACCGTCACGACCACCACCACCATCTTCGACCCTTCCGCCATCATGCCCGGCACCGCCATGGGCGCACATGGCCTGGCGCGCATGCCCGCCGCATACGTCCTACGATATGTTTCGGCGACCGGCGCCGTGGTGCACGGCGGCTCGGGACCGATCAGCATCGGTGCCCACAAGCACCTGCAATTCCGCACGGTTCCGATGATGTACGACATCGACAATCTACCCTGTGCCCTCTGCGAAACGGACAAAGCAGCCGGGGCGGAGCACGCTAGCATGGCGTTCGACCAGATGATGGAGCTGCTCAGCTTTCCGGCTGGCATGACGAAGCCTGCAATCAAAATTCCGGCCAGCTGTCACGGAGAAAAATCGCCGAGCGTTCCGGGAGTCGACCCCAAGGAATATGGCTTTATCCCGGAATGCAAGTCTGAAGCCTCAGACCCCACCCAGCCACTTCACGGCGTAGGGATGGGCGCCTGTGGCAATCTCGGTGGAGTGGTGGGCGGCGGGGACGGCTAAGAGTTTGGAAGATATCAGCTGATTCGATCTAACATGCGCATGGCCAAGAAGCCCCATCACCCTGCCTGAACGGCCATGGTGATGGAGCTTCTTCTTCGAGCTACCTCGCTAAGCTACAGGGTATGAACGGTGATCGTGGTGGACACCACGGTCGTACCGCTCGTACCGGTGATCGTGACGGTCCCTGTGTTGTCAGGCAGCTCGTAAGGGTGTGCGCCGCAGCCAGCCAGGCTGCTCAACGCGGCGATCGTCAACAAGACGGCCAGGAGCTGCGGCAGCCGGACCCGGCGACGCTTCCATAACAAGAGCAACAATGCACCCAGCGCACCTGCCAGTGCCGGCAGCTTGCGGGGTTCTGCCGGTAGCAATCCGGGTGAGTTCAACTGAGCTCTGGAAGCCGGTAGTTGGATCGTAAGGTTGGAGGTTGCAGCGGTCGCGCCGGCCACCAGGTTTGCGGGATCGAACGTGTAGGTGGTGCCCGGTGGCAGCCCACTTGCGCTCAGGGAAATCGTACCGGTGAACGGATATTGTGCAGAGGCGGAAGAAACCGTGATGGCCGTCACCAGGTGCCCAAAATTATCGAAGCTGAGGGCTGAAGTTGGAAGCGTGAGATCGAAGGTGGGGACTGCAATCACATTGGCCGTCTCGGCTATATCGACGGTGTAGCCGCTACCTGTAAAGGTGAAGGTATTTCTTAGAAGCCCGATGGCGGGATAATCTACGTCGAGCGTCACCGCGCAGCTTCCGTTCGCAGGGACAGTGATGGTCTGGGTCAAAGCATTCAAGGTAGCGCAGGAACTGAAGGCATCGAATATCTGGCTGGGTGGGAGAGTATTACGCGGATAAGGGAAGGTGACCGGGGCATCGGTTGAAGATTTGTTGGTCAACGTGATGGTCTGACGTGCGTCCGCTCCAGCCGGGATCGTGCCAAAGTCTACGCTGTAGGTGGACGAGGTGATTGGGGTGACGCCATTGCCGGCCAGAGCCGCGGTCTGCGCTCCAGCGCCCGATTGGATGACGAGCACACCGCCAGCCGCGCCGGTTGTCACCGGAGTGAAGGTCACCCGGATGGAACACGTAGCGCCTGCGGTTAGCGATGCAGGACAAGTGCCGCTGGACGTGAAGGCTGCTCCGCCGGTCTGGTTGGCGATGTTGGCGCTGCCGACGGAGAGACTGACGGTCGACGTGTTGGTAAAGGTGAAGGTAGAGACGGAGGAGTCGCCGAGAGCTACGTTCTTGAAATCGAACGTGGCCGGAGTCAGGGTTGCAGTCGGCGCGACTGCGGTGCCACTGATGGCTGCGGTTTGAGTTCCTGCCGCGTTGACGACGTTGAGCGTCGTCGCGCTTGGACCACCGGCAACCGGCTCAAAGGTGACCGTGAAGGTGCAGGAAGCGCCAGGGGCGAGAGCTGCGGTGCCGCAGTTGTTGGTGCCCTCGTAGCTTGCGGTGGGTTCCGGTGCGAGCCCGAGCGTTCCCGGCTTCAGCGGATCAGTGCCGGTGTTGGTCAGCGTAAACGTGTGGCTGACATTGGTATTAACCCCGATGTTGCCGAAGTTAAAGGTGGCCGGGGTCAGGGTCGCGCTCACGACTGTGGCCTTGCCGGTGATGCTCGCTTTCTGGGTGCCGGCATCGTCCGTGATGTTCAGCGTGGTGGAGCTTGTGCCGCCGGTGGTTGGCTTGTAGAAAACTGTAAAGGCGCAGGAAGCGTTCGCCGCCAGCGTGGTGCCGCAGGTCCTGGTATAGCTGTAGCTGCCGGTTGATTCAGGCGCGAGGACGATCAAGCCGAGATTTATGCTGGCTGGACTGGTGTTCGTCAGCGTAAAGACGCTGGTCTGGGTAGACCCCGCGGCGACCGTGCCGAAGTCATAAGCTGCGGGAGTAAGGGTCGCCGTGTACGCTACGACGTTGCCATAGACCATGGCGCGCTGAGTGCCGCCATCGTCCATGATGGCGATATTTGTACCCGAGGTCAGGTTCGCCAGCTTGGGTGCGAGCGTGATGGTGATGGTGCAGGACGTGCCGGCTGCCAGCGTGTCGCCGCAGGTTTTGGTCGAAGTCAGGCCGCCTGTGAGGTCCAGCGAAAACGTGACGGACTGGATCGCGACAGTAGCTTGGCTCGTGTTCGTCAGGGTCAGAACGGTCGACTGCGTGGAGCCGACGACCACGGTGCCAAAGTCATACACGGGTGGGGTCAGGGTGACGACGGGTGCAACCGCGGTTCCCATCACCATCGCCGTCTGGGTACCGCCGTCATCTAAGACGGTGAGGGTTGTGCCACTTGAGAATGCCGCTCCGCCCGACGCAGTTGGCTTGTAAGTGATCGTAACGGTGCAGGAAGCGTTCGACGCCAGGCTGGTTCCACACGTCTGCGTCGAGCTATAGCTATTGGTCATTTCCGGCGAGAGCACGATGGAGCTGATAGCAACGGTGCTCGGGCTGGTGTTCGTCAGGGTGTAAACCTTGGACGGCGTAAGCCCAACGGAAACCTTGCCGAAGTCATACGTGGCCGGGGTCAGCGTGACGACTGGAGCCACCGCCGTGCCCACAACGGACGCAGTTTGCGAGCCGGCGTCGTCCGTGATGGTGAGGTTGGTGCCCGTTGAGAAAGCGACGCCGCCCGGGCTGCTGGGCTTGTAGGTAATCGTGACCGTGCAGGAGGCGTTGACCGCCAGGCTGGCGCCGCACGTCTGCGTGGAGCTATAGCTGTTTGACGATTCCGGCGCGAGCACGACCGACTTGATTGCGATGCTGGCCGGGCTTGTGTTGGTCAGCGTGAATACCTTGCTTGTGGTCAGACCGACACCGATCTTGCCGAAATCGTAGGTGGCCGGGGTGAGGCTTGCGCTGAAAAATGCGCCACTTCCGGTGATCGACGCGGTCTGTGTACCGGCCGCGTCTTTGATGATGAGGCTCGTAGCAAGGTCTCCGCTGACGGTTGGTTTGAACGTTGCAATGATTGCGCAGGAAGCGCCCGATGCCAGATTTGTGCAGTTATTGGTGGTGGAGAAGCTGCTGGTAGGTTCCGCGGCGAGCTGGACCGTGCCGACATCGAAAGCGCCCGTGCCAGTATTGGTGAGCGTGAAGACTGTCGTCGCACTTGCACCGACGGCGACTGGACCGAAGCTGAAGCTGGCCGGCGTCAGGCTGGCGGTGTAGCTCTGGCTGATGGTTGCGGTGGTACTCGCGGAAGCAGTCGTGCCATCCGTGTTGGTGACCGTGAGCGATACCGTGTAATTACCGGCTGCGATGTAAGTATGGGTCGGGAACGCACCGGTGCCGCTGGCGTTGTCGCCGAAGTTCCAGGCGTAAGTCAGCGCCTCGTTGTTGGGATCGGTGGAGCCCGTTCCGTTGAAGCTGACGCCAGTTCCGGGCGCGCCTTTGTAGGGTCCGCCCGCATTCGCGACTGGGGCGAGGCGACCGGTGATCTGATCGGTCAGCGTCACGGTCTGCGTCGTTGCTGTGTTGAGTGAGTTCGTCAAGAACGTGAGCGAGCCGGCGATAACGCCATCGTGTTGCAGCGCGGAAAAGTTCACCCCGACTCCGCAAAGACTGCCAGCCGGGATCGACATGCCCGCCGCACAGGCAATTCCGGAAACCTGCGCACCAAGCGTATAGCCGGAATCGCCGGTCAAGGTAAGGCTCGTCAACGTAAGCGGCTGGTTCCCGCCGTTATAGAGGTACGCGGTCTGAGCATGAGCGGCCTGGCCGGGGTTGATGGCGTCGAAAACCAGCGCGCCCTGCGACCGGTCGATCTTGTCGACGTCATAGTAGTTGCCGACCCACAGCGTCCCATCTCCACCGACCCCCAGGCCAAGCGGCGAGCTGTTCGGGTTCAGCTCTGGCCCAGCCACCGCCGTCCACTTGTTAGACGCCTGCAGTATTCCCACATTTTGAGTGCGGCTGATGCGGCCAAGGTACAGCGAGTCCGCAGCATCTACAACGTAGCCAGATTGGCTGCCGATCTGATTGATTTGTGTCTGGGTACCGTTCGGCTGCAGTTCATTTTGTGAATTAGACCCGGCAAAAAACAGGTTCTGACCGCTATCTACAATCAGCGAGTACGGTTGCACGCTGCCGGGAGCCACCGCCGTCGTCTGCACCGCACCGCTAAACTCACTCAGCCGGTAGACCGTGTCGTCGTTCTGATCCGTCTCAAAGAGGTTGCCGTTATCGCCCAGCGCCAGCCCCAGAATGTACAGGGTGCCGTTCGGGTTCGGAAGGGAAGCGGAGGTCCCCAGGATGGTGTCGTAAGTAACAACGCTGTTGTGCCCGGAAGGATTGGAAGTGTAGAGCACGCCTGCACCGTCAAGCGCGATGGCATGCGGCTGATGAAGACCTGTGATCGGCAGCTGCGTGATCACCCCTGCCGACGTAATGCTGACGACGGCATCGCCAATGGTAGAAACAACGTAGGCGGTTCCGGCTTCATCGACCACGGAGTTGTAGTAGTACTGGCCGCCAATCTGGGCAGCAAGTGGGGGAGTGATGACCGTCTTGACCCCCGGCTCCATCAACGACAGCGGCCCCTGACCAAGGCCGCTCAGCAGCATCGTTGCGAGCCTGGTGGTGCCGTTCATCAGGAACACCGCATCGCGACGCCCGCCTGGGTATTGCGGCTTGAAAGTGACCGGGACGGTGCACACCACGGGGCCGTTACCCGCGCAGGTAACCGCCCCCAGGCTGTAGCTCAGCCCGTAGTGCAACGTGGCCGTCGGCGTAAAGGGAGCGCTGGCGTTGATGGTGAACGTCGCCGTCATGGTCTGCGCGGCAGTGGGTGCAACTCCGACCGGGGCCGGTAGAAACATGAGCACGGAGCCAGGCTGAGTGGCTATCTGGCTGATCGTCGCGGTGGTGCTGGCGCTGGCGGTCGCGCCGTCCGTATTCGTCACCGTTAGCGAGACCGTGTAAGTTCCGGCGTTCAGATAGGTGTGGGTGGGCGTTGCGCCGGTAGCGGTGGTGGTGTCGCCAAAAGCCCACGCGTAGGTCAAGGCCTCATTGTTAGGGTCGTTCGACGCCGTACCGCTGAAAGTTACGCTTGTGCCGACTGTACCGGTGTAGGGGCCGCCCGCGTTAGCAACTGGCTGAGCTTTGACTCCGCTGCCGGTGAGCGCGAGGTTCGCCACCGTTGCGCTGTAGTAAGGAGTGGGCAGCGGAATCACGACCTGCCCGGTCTCAGCGTAGTTCTGCGCCGCGGTCGGGCTAAAGCTATAGCCAATCTCGCAGGCACCGCCGGCAGCAAGAACGGTCGTACCGGGGAGGCAGGTGGTCATGCCTGCATCCACCGCAAAGGCATTGGCCCCGGTAATGCTGCTGATGGACATTCCATCCTTGCTGCCGACGTTGACCAGGCTATCGTGCAGCGTGCTGGACGTCCCCGTCGTCACCTTGCCGAACGTATAGGGCTGAGTCGTGCGGTCGTTCATGGTCAGCATTCCGGTGGAGCTATCGCCAACCGTCAGGCTCCCGTAATTGTCGATCCGCACCACCGAGGCCTGCGCCACCCCCCCGATTTTGTACGCCGCAACCACGCCTGCAGGCGAAACCTGCATCAGGCTTGCGCTCAGACCGCCCGCCAGGTAGACCGTGCCGCTGGGCTCGATCGCCATGGAACTGGCCGCTGAAACACCGCTCGCAACCACAATCCGGTTCCCAAAGTGGTCGTACTTGACGAGCGTTCCCTGCGCCTCTTCGGCATACAGTGCGCCAAAAGTATCAAAGCCAAGGACGGTCGCGACGCTCGGCGCTGTGGCGTAGATCACAGGCGATCCCACCGCGGGGAGTAGCGCAATCACCGGAGCTTTTGCGGAGTTCAAGCCCCCAAGGTAGAGGTTCGTTGCGCCATCGACGGCAAAGCTCTGCAGCGAAGTAAGCCCGCCGGGCAGGGAACTCCCCTGCTTGCCAAGATCGAACGCCACAGTCTGCGCATTGCTGCTGTCGAGTTTTACGATGCGCTGATTGCCCGCATCCAGAACGTAGAGACTTCCTGCGCCATCGACCGCAAGCTGAGTCGGACCGCTCAGCCCGGTCAACGCTGCGGGCGAAATAAAGGTACCTTTGGCCGCACTCCCGCTCACGTTAAGCACTCGATTGCCGGCCGTGTCAGACACATAGTTGCTGCCGGCAGGAGGGCTCGCAATACCGCCGAAGGAGAAGTCAGGCGTCTGAATCGACGAGGCGGTCCCGGGCGTAAAGCCCATTTCCACCTGGACGCCTGAGCCGTAAAGCGGCGTGTTGACGATTTTGCCGTCGGAAAACGTTGCCACTGCGTACCCCGGCTGCGGCCCGGGAAGAAACGCGCCGAGCGACATATTGGCTCCGCATAGCGTCGCGGTGAAGCAAGTTGGGTTGTTATCTCCGCCATAAGGGCTGCCGGCGGTTGGAATTGCCAGCGACGAGAGGTTTACGCCGCTGGGTGTCGAATAGTAGGTCCGAATCAAATTCGCATAATTGTAAGCGATTCGGCCTCCGACAAAGGCATCGTTCCGGCCGCCCCAGATGGCGGGCCCCGGAAGGAAAGCGAGCATATATTGGCCGCTGGGCAGCAGGATCGTACCCTTGCTATCGATGGCGATGTCATTGACGTGCGCGTCGGCAAGCTCCAGGATGTTGCCGCTGGGATCCATGCGTCGCAGCGCGGAGCCCTCAATGTACAGGTTGCCGGCCTTATCAAAGACCAGCCCGTCCGGCTCTCCAACCGCAGTCGAGTAGCTGACGCGATTGCGGACCAGCGTGCCCCCGTCGCCATAAAAGACATTCCCCTGGGCATCAACCGCGATGCCATAGGGGTGGAACAGATTGTTGGCGTACACCGTCGTCTTCTGGCTGACGATGTTGTAGACCAGGATGCCCGCGTAGCGGTCGCTGATGTAGAGGTTCTGGTACCCGGGATCAAAAGCGATGCGGTTGGGCTGCTGCAAACCTGCCACCGGCACCACGCTTTGCACCCCGGCCGGCGTCACCAGAACAATGCGCGAGTTGCCCGGATCGCAGATGTACAGGTTGTCGCTCGCGTCGAAGCGCAGCCCCTGCGGACCGTTCAGCCCCGTAGTCGGGACCGTCGTGGTGTTGCCCTGCACGTCAATCCTGTTTACCGCATTCGTAAAAAAGGTCGAGTAGTAGACGTTATCTTTCGAGTCCACCGCCACGGTCCCCCCAACGGCCGCTGCAATCGGCGTCTGCGAACCCAGCACGCTGTAGGGCACAACCGAAAACGTCTGCGCAGAGGCTCCGGCGAACAGGAACAGGATCAGCCCGAGGAAAGCGGTGAGGGAGCCAAGACGATCGAAGCGGGGTGAGCGGAAGGACAGTGACATCAGCGAGACTCCTCGGAACTGGAACTGGGCGGGACCGGAACAAACTTGGGAACTGAAACAGAGCTGCAGGGAACTCCCATGACCGGCGTCCGGCTCCAGGGCAAGGCGCGCAGCAAGCGCAGATAAAGCAGGTTCAACGCAGAGGGAAGCGACCGCCCGGCAATTTCTGGATGGACCGACACCCCTTCAAACACCGCTGCTTCCACCAACTCCGAGCAGTGCTCCGGGCCGGCGGAGTCGTCACCGGCGGCCCGGGCATGGCGACTCACCACGTGCGAAGTGCGTCTCTCCATCTCGATCCGTATCCTGCGTCGTGTAATCAGCAAATGTTTCCTCGTCGCATTTCGGCAGCTCCCGTAGAATTGCGTCTAGCCGGGCATGGTGTCTTTTTTTCCATCTCAATTCCGCCTTATGTTTTCTCACGCGCGCTAAGGTCAACATAATGAACGACTTAGAATTTCAAGGTTTTAGGCTGGATGTTGGCCGCAGGCAGCTTCGCCGCGGCGAAGACGTACTTGCGCTACCGGCAAAAGCGTTCGACCTGCTCGTTTACCTGGCCGGAAACCCGGGAAGGCCCCTGCCTAAATCTGAATTGATCGCGCATATCTGGCCGGATTCCTTTGTCGAAGACGCCAACCTGAACCAAACCGTTTTCCTGATCCGCAAGGTCCTTGGCCCGCAACACGATCGCCTGATCGTCACTCTGCCGAAGGTCGGCTACCAGTTCTCGGCGCAGGTGGAGGAAGTGGCCAGGCACGACTCCGGGTACAGCCTTCAAGGTCCCGCGTTGGCCCCGGCCGTGCCCGCCTTTGCTGGCGAAGTCTCCACGCAAACGACCATCTCCCGCGTTGTTTACGAGGAGGAAACCGAGGAGCGGATCCCCTTTTACCGGTCGCCTGTAGTTCTGGCGATTTCCTCCGTCGCCCTGGTTCTGCTCGCGGTGGCAGGCTGGCTTGGGTGGCAGCGGTGGGAAGATCGCGTCGGCGGGCCGCCCGTCCAGGTGGTCATCGCGGCCAGCGATGGCACGACAGGTGACCCTGTACTCGACCTCGCGCTCGCCAATCTGCTTCGCATTGAGCTCGCCCAAAGTCCCTTCGTGAACCTGGTGCCGGCCGCTATCGTGCGCGACAAATTGGTGCAGATGCAGCACAAGCCGGACGAAACCCTGAACGTAAACCTGGCTCGCGAGATCTGTGAACGCACCGGAAGCCAGGCGGTTCTTCACGGCTCGGTCGCGCGCGCCGGCAGCACGTACCTGCTGACCGAGGAAGCGACGAATTGCCTGGACGGGAACGCCATCGGCGCGGTCAGCCGCTCGGTCAGCAGGGCAGAAGAGCTACCCCGCGCCTTGTCGCAGATGACCTCCGAGTTGCGCCACACCCTGGGCGAATCTCGTAGGACGATCGCCCGTTTCGCCTCGCCCCTGTACCCTGTCACGACGACATCGCTCGACGCTCTGAAAGCCTTCACCGAAGCCACAAGGCTTTCCGGACAAGGTCATATGGAAGAAAGTACGTCGCTGCTGCAGAAAGCCGTCTCTCTTGATCCAAATTTCGCTTCTGCCTGGGTCGATCTCAGTACGGTCTCTTACAACAATATGGACCGCGAGCAGGGAGCCATCTACCTGCAAAAAGCTTATGACACCCGCGCCTACGCGACTGAGCCACTGCAGCTCTTCATCACCGGGCGCTACACCAGCGAGGTCACCGGTGACCTGTATGAGGGGATCCGCAATTGTCTGAGTTGGGCAGAGCTCTACCGACGAGCGGCACAGCCGTGGTCCATGCTCGCCGTCAACTATCGCGCGCTGGGCAAAAATACGGAAGAATTGGCCGCTGCCAGGAAAACCATGGAGCGACTGCCTTCGTTCTACGTCGTCAATTACGCACTGGTCGACGCTCAGATCCGCAATCGCGACTATGTGGGCGGACGCGCGACGGCTGACTCGGCGGTCTCCAGGGGACTTGATGGGGATGCGATACGCGACTTTATGTGGCGCATCGGGTACCTGCAGCAGGACACCGCATTCTTCGCGCTACAGGAAGCGTGGGGTCGCGAGCATCCCGACTCGTCTTTTTTGCTCGCCGATCAAATGCAGGTGGCGGCAGCGCAGGGTCGGCTGGCGGGCTCTGCGAAACTAGTAGATCGGTTGCGCGCTGTCGCAAAGCATGACGGCCAGCTGGATTTTGAAAGCAGCATTGTTGCGGGAGAGGTTAGCGATTTGGTCCTGCTTGCTGAAGGCAAAACAGCTTCAACCCTGCTGGCTACGCTACCCTCGTCGCCAGCCAATTTCGATTATTTGAGGGCCCTGGCGGATACCGGGAGTGGCTCGCAGGTGGAAGCGCTGCTCGCCGTGCAGCTTGCAAAGAATCCGCACTCAACCCTTTGGAATGAGTGGTACGGCCCCATCTTGCGCGGTACCAATCTGCTCAAAGCCAACAAGGCGCAGGAAGCCCTGAAAGTGCTCGAGCCGACCCGGCAGTTCGACGGCAAGTCGTTTGAAGCAATCTATCTGCGGGCCAAAGCTTACCTCGCGCTGGGTCAGCTACCTCAGGCGGAGGCCGAACTGCGCAAAATCCTCGAGCACCCGGAACTGACCCCAACCGCGGTAGAGACTCCCGTAGCCAAGCTTCAACTTGCACGCTTACTCGCGCGTGAAGGCAAAAAGCCGGAAGCCGCTGAGGTGTACCGGTCACTGCTTGCCGACTGGAGCCATGCCGACGAGGGCCAGCCCTTGGTCCAGCAGGCACGCAGCGAAAGCAGGCAACTGTGATCAAAAGCCGTTCCTGCCCGCGTTGAACGTCATGTTGCTGCAAAGTTCAGATGTCCGGACAGTTACAAAGTAGAAATGTCCGGTAGTCGTAGTGCGGTGTGTAATGTGGGAATCGCCGTACTCTGGCGATTTCCAAGGACTGTGGGAAGAGTGGGACGGCTTCATCGTTCCACGCTTTCCATCAGGCCGTCATTTCCACCGCTTCAGTTTTTCGTTCGCGCTTGCGATATCCGATCTTCTCACTGTTGGTCTTGATCTTCGGAATAAACTTCACCTCCTGATCGGCCTTGATGATCCGAAGCGCATGGCCCAGTCGCTTGTTCTCGACAACCGCGGCATGGCTTACCCGCTGGTCCTTATCGAAGACACGATAGGGAAGTACCTGTCCCTTCCAGCGCACCTCCAGCTGTCCATCGGAGAAGTCGTAGAGGTCGACGTACTGACCGCCAAGCTCCTCCGACACCAAACTTCGGTCCAGGATCAACTGCTTCCGATCGTACGCCAAGGTAAGCTGCTGGCCGACGTGCCGCTGCTCGCGGTGGCAGAGGATATCGCGCAGCCGATCCGCCTGGACTGGAACAGGTCGGTGCAAATCCTCTGGTCGTGCCGCTCGCACCGCAAACTTCTCGTTGAAACGCACCAGGAACTTCGCGAGGAAGACGTTCCCGGCAGCCATGTCGCACACGTTGGCGAGCCGGAGTTCCTTCACCAGGCGGTCCTGCAGCGTGCGGTTTACCCGCTCGACGCGGCCTTTGGCCTGGCTGGAGTTCGCGCAGATGATCTCGATGTTCAGCTCTGCCAGCGCCCGGCCGAACTGCGTCATCCCCGCACCACCCTGGGCCTCACGGTTGATGCGGAACACCGAGTGCTTGTCCGAGTAGAACGCCACCGGGCAGCCATGAGCGTCAAGATACCCGCGCAGGCAATCGAAGTAGGAAGTGGTGCTCTCACTCGGAACGAAGCGCAGCTGCATCAGCCTGCCGGTCGCGTCGTCGATGAAGACCAGCAGCGAGCAGGCAGAGCCTCGTCGCTCGAACCAGCGATGATCGCTGCCGTCGATCTGGATCAGCTCGCCGTAACTCTCGCGCCTGAGCCGCGGCTGATGAAAGCTCCTGCGCTGCCGGCGCGACAGCCACAGCCCATCCTCGATCATCCACTTGCGCACGGTCTCGCGCGAGACCTTCACGCCATCCTTCTCGAACAGGACCTCAGCGGCCAGCGTCGGCCCAAAGTCGGCGTACCGGGTCTTCACCAGCTCGACCACGTACTCGCGAACTCCGACGATCAGCTGGTTGTTGGAGTTCTTACCCCGCGCCTTGTGGATCAGCGCACCGCCACCGCTATCCCGATAAGCCCGCACCAATCGTCGCGTCTGCCGTGTGCTCAACCCCAGCACCGCAGCCGCGGACTCCTCCGTCCGTCGCCGCGCCACAACCTCCGCCACCACCTCGACCCGCCGCAACTCGCTTCCACTCATCGTCAAAAGTCCCAATCTCCGCCTCCGCCAACTCTCGGAAGGGTAGTTTGGACATTTCAACTTTGCAGAAACCGGACACTTCTACTTTGCGCCTACACGTCAACTATACATAATATGTGTTATCGGACATAGGAAGATAATAGAGCGACGGACAGCTAATCCTTGCGCCCGACGACTTTCTTGTCGTCTGCACAATTCTTGGGCGGCTCCGCCTCCAGGTAGTTCGTCCCGTGAGGCGCGTCGTTGTACGCGTGGAAGTACCCGGGGTCGCGGATGATCGCCAGCATCTGCTCGTACTCCGGTAGATCCTTGCGCAGATACCACATCGCGTTTTCGCATGGCGATTGCCCCCACCGTGCAGCGACGACATACCCATGCGTTAGCGCGTAGTGACTCGCAACCTCTTCCAGGTACGTCAGGTTCTGCGCTTTGGGCGCGTCGCCCCGCCATACCCGGTCGTAGCTGTCCTTGCCCGGCGCCGGCGAGTTGTAGAACATGATGATCGCCGGATGGTTCTGGTCCAGGTAAGCTTCCGTCAGGCCGGCCTTGTTGTGCACAATCTCCGAGTCATTCAGGCCCCAGGCGTCAATTGCGCGCCAATGCGAAAAGTACGGAATCACTCCGGCTTCCGTGACGACCATGGTGTAATGGCGATCTTCGAATTGAGATAGGCCTTTGGCAATATGGTATGGGCCAGTCCCCACCAGCTCCTGCTGCGCCATCAGGTGCCAGCACAGATAGAAGCTAACCAGCAGCAAACCGATCCCAGCCACCGGGCTCCAACGTGGCAAATCGAACGAAACCGCACCCGAGCGTGCCTGCCAGCGAGCCTGTAAACGCGCCAAGATAGCGGCGGCAGAAAGCAGCGAGAACGGTAAAACGACATACTGGAAGCGCATTCCGGCATTGTTTTCGTTCGTCAAGAGCACCCAAATGCACGTAAAAGCGACCACCGGGATCAAGGAGAAGATCGCCAGGCGCCGCGTATCCTTCACCAGCAAACCTGCCAGGAAAACGGGTAGCACCAAGGTCAGCATCTTCAACGTGTTCGTTATAGAGGCATGCAGGGCATACGTATAGAGGTGACCACCACCCTTCTTATAGAAAGGATTTGGTAGCAGATAGCCAAAATAGTGAAGGCGCCAGATGAAGTAACAGCCTCCCAGAACCAGAAACACTCCAATCGTGGTCAGGACGATTCTCCTGGCTTCCCCCCGCAACAGATAAAGCAGCGCGGCGGTCATGAAGATGGCCAGAAAAACACCATCCGGCCGAGTCAATCCCGCCAGCAGCGCAAATCCTGCAAAGCTAATACTGCGGCCGGTTGTCGATCCGCGAAAGACCGTCTGGAGCGCAAAACACCACGCAGCAAGCGCCATCAGGCCATAAAACGGGCTTGAAAAGCCGTTCCCAACGTGCGTGATTCCAGGTCCGCTGGCCAGGTAGCAGGCCAGAACGGCCGCCGTAAAGCGCCCTGCCCCGGCAACGCGCCGCGCAGCTATATAGAGCACCACGACGCCGACGATCTGGCAAAATGCCAGTAGCGTACGAGACGCCCAAATTGCACCCAGATGACTAAGCTTGATCCACGCGCTCAGCACGATCAGGTACAGAAAGTCGGTGGCGCCTTCCACTGGTTTGTCGCCAATATTCCAGACGATCCCGTGGCCGCCTGCCAGGTGGTTTGCATACCGCATCAGCATCAAGGCGTCTTCTGCAGGCAAAGTGTCCCAGTAAATGCCGACTTTGAGCAAAAGCAGCGTCACGGCGGCCAGGGCCACCACGATCCACAAGTCCAAACTGGTCCAGGGTGAAACATCGGCTGGCTTGAGATTCAGCCTTGCCTCGGCGCCGGCGGAAGGCGCATACGTATCGCGAAACTCGCCCATGCGCCGATGTTAGCACGGAAGCCAGCGGCCCCGGCACCCTTACTGTCCGGTCACACTGATGCTAAGTTTTGAAGATTACAGGCGACTTCTGCGGCGATTAAGCGTCCATGTTCGCAGGGATTGGACCTCCGGAGGCAACGTGCGCAGTCGTCACATTTTTTTGTCTGCAGGGGTGGCCGCGTTCGTATTGCAATGTCCGCTTCCGGCCCAGACCGCAGGTAGCCAGCGGGCGTCTCGGCGAGACAACAATGGCAGCAGCACTCCTGTTGGCATCAACGACGCGCCCTCAACGATAGCACCGCGGACAGTGTCTGGGCGCGTAATCAACGCGATCACGGGCGCCCCGGTACCGCGGGCTCTCGTCAGCTTCAGTGCCCGAACGGTTCTGACGGACGCCCAGGGCAAATTCAGCTTTCCGGAGTTCACCGCCACGACGGCCTACGGCCAGGTCACCAAGCCCGGCTACACCTCCACCCTTACGCCAGAAGCAAGCCGCCAGCAGATCATCAAGGATCTCGACTCACCGATAGAGCTGAAACTATATCCCGATGCCCTGCTGACCGGGTTGGTGACCGGGCCGGATGGTCTGCCGCTCAGCCGCGTTCAGGTGCAGCTCAGCCGGCTTTCGTTTGATGTCAGCGGAGCACGCTGGTTCCCTTCCGGGTCTGCTCAGACAGATGTCCATGGCGACTATCGCTTTGACGTTGCGGCAGGGCGTTATCGAGTCACGACTGGATACCTTGCGCGCAGCTTGGAGCGTGGTGAAGCTGTTCTTCCTGTTGGGTTTCCGCAGGCTTCCTCAAGTAACACTGAAAGTTTTCAAGTAGCGCCCGCTGAGCAAAAGCAAATTAATTTGAGGCCGAGAATTGGTCCTGTCTACCCAGTCCTGGTGGAAGTCGCAGGTGGGGATGGGGACCGTGGTCTACGGCTCACGGCCTCGACTGCAACGGGGTCCAGCTTCCAGCTTGGCGCTCAGCGAAACGGCAACGCTTATACGGTTCAGCTCCCAGCGGGAACCTTTACCTTGCACGCGAGCAAAGGGGATCGGGAGGGTGCTTTTACCGGAGAGGCGCGGGTTGTTGTCTCCTCACAGAACGCGAATGCTGTGACCTTACAGCTCGCGCCGCTGCCGTCATTTCCTGTCGAAGCATCTTACGAGGCGGTTCCATCAACAACAACAAACTCAACGAGTACAATACTTTCGCTGCAACAACTCAACCTTAGCTTGCGCGATCTTGGGAACTTCTCGCCGCAGGGTTACATGGCGGATATTCAGCTGACCATACATGCTGACCGGACGGCAACGTTCCTCGCGCCGCCGGGGCGCTATCGACTAAGCGGCACCAATAACGGGAACTGGTTTGTCCGCTCCGCTTCGGTTGGCGTGACGGATCTTTTTACGGATGAGTTGGTGATCGCGCAGGCTTCGGCCGGGTCGCCCATTCGGCTTGTGCTGAGCAATGCTTTCGGCCGGCTGAAAGGCACGGTCAAGCAGGCAGGCCTGCCCGCATCCGCATGGATCTACCTGATCGCACAGCAGCCAAGCCTGACGCCTTACGCTGAAATTTACGTGCAAATGGACGGCTCCTACAACTGGAGCGGCCCTCCCGGGAAGTATCTCGCGGTGCCATCAAGCCAGATCGTACGCGATGACTTTCGCAACAACGCCTTCGTGCGGAAGTTTGCGGTGGGCGCGCCGGTGGTCGAGATCACGACCGCCGGCGAGACATCGCTTGACCTGACGCTGGCCCAGGAAGGAGTGGCGCGGTGATCGGCTCGAAGTGGTCTGCCGCAACCTTGCTGCTGTGGGCTTCTACGTGCGTCGCGGCGCCTCCAGGAAAAGTCATCTATAGAATCACAGGAATCGCGGTCAACGCAGACGATAGCGCGCCGATTCCCTACTGTCGGATGCAGATTTCCGAATCCGCCAACCAGGCTCCAGCCCAGGCAGGGCGAAACAATGGCGCGGCGCGCGGGCAGCAGCCGACAGAGGTGGATGCCGACGTGCACGGCCATTTCCTGTTCACGCTCGATCACGCCGGAGCGTATGTCGTTACCGGGTCTGCGCGCGAGTTTCGGCGACAGAATTTTGACGAGCATGAGCGCTTTTTCTCAAGCATCGTCCTGACTACCGCCGTGCCCGCAGCCAACATCACCTTCCGCATGGAGCGCGACGCCGCACTGACCGGCCTGATCCTGGATGAGGCAGGCGAACCCGTTCGCAATGCACAGGTCGCCGCGGAGGTACCCGGCTTGCTCGAGCAGCGGCCCGGCCGTGTCGGTCGCGGAGGTCTGGGGCGGCAAGCCGGGTTTGCGCAGACGGACGATCGGGGGCGGTACGAGATCAGCGGACTTACCCCGGGCAGCTATCGCGTGCGCGTGACGGCTCAGCCCTGGTATGCACAGAGTGCGCGTTTTGGCCGGGCGCCGAATAGCGCACCCTCACCGGATCTATCGCTTGATGTCGTCTACCCGACACAGTGGTACCCCGGCGTCAGCGACGAAGCCGCCGCAGACATGCTTGCACTGGCCGGTGGCGAGGAGCGACAGGTTGATTTCCACATGACTCCCCTGCCTGCCGTGCGCCTGATCGTGCCACGCGCGGAGCCGGAGGTTGCTGGCGATGGCCAGCCACGGCCGCAACGCAGCACGTATCTGATACGCATTTCGCCAGCCGGCGGTGGATTCAACCAGAGCACAACGAACGGAACGACAGTCGAATTCAGCGGTCTGGCACCCGGGATCTACGAGCTTCGCACCAACGCGCCAGACGGCAGACCCGACCCGGAAGCGCGGCAATTCCGTGTGGCGGCCGGCTCGACCGGGGCCATCGACCTGGCGAACGCTGCCCTGCTTACCAAGGTCACTCTGCATTATCAAGGAGGGGATCCGGAGGGCGACAACGGCGTGAGCTTCCTGGACACGGTAAGCGGGCGCAGCGTGTACGCAAACTCTGGGCAAAATTTTTGGCGTCGAGAGCCGAAGCCTGAGGTCGCGCCGGAGCGTGCCGTCTACCTGACGCCGGGTCATTGGGAGGTCCATATCGGCTCGCAGACGGCGTATCTTTCCGGCCTGCAGGCTACAGGCGCCGGCGTAAGTGGCTCCACCATCACGGTCAGCGATCAGCCTGCCAGTCTGACACTCACCATCGGGCTTGGCCGCGGGAGCATCAGCGGCATGGCCCAAGCCGCCGGCAAGGGCGTGGAAGGCGCCATGGTCCTGCTGGTTCCCGCAGGGCTGGGCGATCCAGGGAACGTAATCGAGGTAGAGCGCGACCAGACCAATAGCGACGGCAGCTTTACCCTGCGCGCCGTGGTTCCGGGAAAATACATCCTGCTCGCCATTGACCATGGCTGGGGAGTGAAGTGGCGTGATCTGCCGACGCTCAGCGGCTACCTGGCGAAAGGGGTCCCGCTTGAAATTGGCGAAAACGCCAAGGTCCAACGCAATGTTGAAGTTGTTGAGCCCTAGGTGACGCTTTCGTAAACACTGTCTAGCGGGTCCGGTCTTAGTTGCTATCCATGATCAGCAGCAAGAGCTTCATCACTCCCTTGCGTCTGGGAGCAGCTATGTTATCGTTCCCATGCTGGGAAATTGATGACTGATCCCGCGCTGTAACGCAAGCATTGCCGAGGATTGCACTTTGCCACTCACAACCAGGAACTCTCACCTGTCCCCGGCAGCTCTCTGCCTTGCGCTTATCAGCTCTCTCGCGCTCGTCTCAGCCACGGGTTGCAATGACAGCGTCCCTCCCGGCGCTCCGCCGCAAGCCAGCATGCAGACCCTAGCGCCGGTGTTCACGCCTGCGGCCGGCACCTATGGCGCTGCTCAATCGGTGACGATCACGGCTCCGACTGCTGGAGCGATGATTTATTTCACCACTGACGGCACCTCTCCTTCCACCGCCTCAGCTATCTACTCCGCGCCAATTCCGGTTTCTGTGACGACCACCGTGGAAGCCATCGCGATTGCACCCGGAGACACGCAAAGCAGCATCAGCACCGCGGTCTACACCATCGCTGCCCCAGCCACGGCGGCTCCGACGTTCTCTCCTGCCGCGGGCACCTACACGTCGGCGCAGACAGTGACATTGGCCGACTCCTCGGTCGCGGCGTCCATTTACTACACGACCGATGGTTCGACCCCAACGACGTCTTCGCTGTTATACAGCGTCCCTCTTACCGTGAGCAGCACCTCCACCATCAAGGCAATCGCAATCGCAACCGCAACCGGATCTACGATCAGCGCTGTTGCTTCCGCTACTTATTCGATCAATCTGCCTGCGGCCGCGACGCCGACTTTTATCCCAGCAGCCGGCGCTTACACATCCGCGCAATCAGTCACCCTTGCCAGCGCCACAACCGGCGCGACGATCTACTACACAACGGACGGCTCCTTGCCGACGACGTCCTCCACCGTCTACACGGCTGCGATTCCTGTCGCGTCTACGACCACTATCAACGCAATCGCCACTGCGGCCAACTACACCGCCAGCTCTGCAGGTTCTGCCGCGTACATCATCACTGCAAGCACAGCAACACCGACGATCTCTCCGGGCGGTGGCAGCTATAGCTCAGCCCAGACTGTTACGCTGGCGGACTCTGCTGCCAATGCCTCCATCTATTACACGCTGGATGGAACCGTACCCACCGCCACCTCTACCCCGTACACTGCGCCGTTTGCGATCAGCGCAGCTGGCCCTACGACGGTGAGTGCAATCGCCATCGTGGCGGGCACCACGAGCAGCACCGCCTCAGCGACGTTCACCCTGACCTATCCCGTCGACTTCAAGCCAACCTACACCTACAAGAACGTGCCGGTCGTAGGTGGTGGATATGTGGATGGGCTCTACTTCCATCCGAAGCAGCAGGGCCTTATGTACGCGCACACTGACATTGGCGGCGCATACCGCTGGAACAACGTAGCCGGTGGCGATACTCAGTGGGTGCCGCTGAATGACTTTATCGGCAGCTTCAATTCAGGCTTCGATCTTGCCGTGCAGTCGCTTGCCATCGATCCCAACGACACCACTCGCCTCTATCTGGCCATGGGGGCTTATACCGAAAGCTACGGCCAGAATGGGGCGATCCTTGCTTCCAGCGACATGGGCAAGACCTTCACGGCGGCTCCCCTGCCCATCAAGCTTGGTGGCAATGACAACGGGCGCAACGATGGCGACCGGCTGGTAGTCGACCCTAATAACAGCAAGCATCTCTATCTGGGTACGTTCCTCAACGGGCTGTATGAGTCGCTCGATCAGGCCGCCACGTGGAAGCAGGTTGCGAGCTTTCCCATCACCGGCGTCACCAGCAATCCAGAAGACCCTGAAGCCGGCGTCATCTTTGAGCAATTTGTTGCGGCAAGCGGACAGGCTTCAAACAACAACACCAAAACGGTCTACTACGGCGTATCCAGCCCCACGGTGGGAATCTATGTATCGATGGATGGTGGCAGCACCTTCAGTGCGGTTCCCGGCCAGCCGACTGGCTACTACCCAAACGCGGAGGCGCTCGATAGTGCCAACAACATCCTGTACGTCACTTACGCGCTGAACGCAGGCTGTAAGTCCAACTGCGATCACGCCGGCCCCGGCGGTCCGAACGCTGGCCAGGTGTGGTCTTACAAGCTGCCCACCAGCACGGCGCCAAACGGCGTCTGGACCAACATAACACCGCCTCAGACGACGCCTGCCGGCGGTGCCTACGGATGGAACTCGGTCACGGTCGACCCCAGCCTTCCGAACGTGCTCATGGTGATGACACTGAACAAGTACTACCCCAACCCTGGCGACGATATCTTCCGTTCCATCGACTCCGGCGCGACGTGGTTCAACATCGGCTCGACGGAAATTCGCGACATCTCGGTTGCCCCGTGGATGGCGCCTTTCGAGCCTGGTAACTGGCTCAACCATCTGGTCGTCGACCCCTTCAACTCTAACCACGCCATGTACGGCAACGGCCAGAACATCTGGGTCACCACCGATCTGCAGAATGCTGACGGTGTCGCAACCAATACGACCACCAGCGCCCACGGCAATGTCACGCACTGGTCGATTGGTGCACAGGGACTGGAGGAAACAGACATCACTCAGTTGGTCAGCCCGCCTTCTGGTCCCGCCCACCTGTTCAGTGAGATGGGTGACCTGGGTGGATTTACGCACGTAAATCTGAACGCTAGCCCGGCCAGTGGACAGCAGAAGACTCCGCTGCTCACGACCGGGACCAGCACCGACTTCGCGCAGAATAGCCCCCTGCTCGTGGCGCGCGTCGGTCGCAGCAACGGCACGGCGGGGACCTTCAACCAGCCAACGGGATCGCTCTTTGGCGGCTACTCGAGCGACGGCGGCGTGACCTGGAAGCAGTTCGCGACCAACCCGAAGGGCGTCGTCTATGGACAGGGCACGATCGCTTACTCGGCTGATGGCAAGACGCTTGTCTGGATGCCCGGCGACTCCGGCCTTGCAGCCCAGTACTCGACGGACAACGGCACGACCTGGACAGCAGCTACAGGACCAACGCAGGTGCCGACCCAGTACGGGAACCTGCCGCTTCTGGTCGCCAGCGATCGCTTCAACGCATCGACGTTTTACCTCTTTGATACGACAGACAACAATGGATCCACGCCGGTCTACGTCTCGACCGACAGCGGCCACAGCTTCAAGGTAGCTGCTAACCCCACCAACTACGATACGGGCTTCGCTGTATCCCCTGAGGCTGAAGGCAGCCTCTGGTTCTTTGGCTATAACGGCCTCTACCACTCGACCGATTCTGGCGCGACGATCTCAAAGATCTCCGGAGTCGATCAGGCGTTTGGGATCGGCTTCGGCGCTCCTTCGCCGGGCGCGTTGACACCCGCTATTTACCTGGTGGGTCATGTCACGGCAGACACTGTTTGCCTGCCCAACACTCCAACCCCCTTCAGCACGCAAACGCAGTGTGTCTACAGGTCAGTCGATGGCGGCACGACTTTCGTGCTGATCAACGACTTCTTCCATCAGTACGGCAACTTCAACGTCCTTACGGGTGATCCTCGCGTCTTTGGCCGCGTTTATTTTGGGACCGCCGGTCGTGGAATTATTGAGGCTGACTCATCGAACTAGTACGGGTAGGCTTATGACGAAACGCATTTTCATGATGGAACAAGGGAAGGCATTATGCTGAGAAGTCCTCTGACGTTGCTGGTCGTTCTGTTGGCACCGGGATACGGGTTCGGTCAGGTTGCAGCGACTTACGCCCCCAAGGTCTTTGTTCCGGTCGCCGCAGTTGCTGCGGGTGCACGGCCAGGGCAGGCTGCGGAGAAACCTGCCTATCCTTTCCTCGATCCGGGCCTCGCGATGGACGAGCGTATCGCCAACTTGTTGTCGCTGATGACGCTTGAAGAGAAGATCAGTTGTCTTTCTACACGCACGGGCGTACCTCGGCTGGGGGTCCCCAACTTCGGTAGCTCTGAAGGTATCCACGGGGTGGTGCAACGGGGGAATGCCAATGGCAAATACCAGCGCACCGCCATCACGACAACCCAGTTCCCGCAGCCGCCCGGTATGGGGGAAACCTGGGACCCTGCGATCGTGCAGCAGGCTAGCGGGGTAGAGGGCTATGAGGCTCGATTCATCACGCAGACCACCAAGTACAACCGGCAGATTCTGCAGTTGTGGGGACCCCAGGCAGATCTGGCGCGTGACCCAAGGTGGGGCCGCTCTGAAGAAGTCTACGGGGAAGATCCTTTCCTGAACGGCACTATGGTGACAGCGTTCATCAAGGGGCTCCAGGGCGATGATCCAAAATACTGGCAATCTGCCGCGTTGCTGAAGCACTTCCTTGCCAACAGCAACGAAAATTACCGCACGAGCAGTTCTTCTGATTTCGACCAGCGCCTCTTCTGGGAGTACTACTCGGTTCCCTTCCGGATGGGATTCCTGGAAGGCGGTGCCAAGGGTGTCATGGCCTCCTACAACGCGTGGAATGGTATCCCGATGGCGGTCAACCCAGTGCTCAAAGACGTTCTTGAAAAGCAATGGGGCGTGGAAATACTCTCGGGCGACGGTGGTGCCGTCAAGCTTCTATCGACCGCTCACAAGCGCTATCCAGACATGCAGACCGCGGTGGCTGCGGCGGCGCACGCGGGGATCAACCAGTATCTGGACGATGTTCAAGTGGAAGCGACGGCCGATGTAAAGAATGGTTCCATCACGGAAAAAGAGATCGATGACCTGCTGCGTTTGAAGTTCCGCACCACCATCCGGCTTGGCTTGCTCGATCCCCCAAGCATGGTTCCTTATTCCTCGATCAAGGACTTCCCCGAGCCTTGGAACACCGCCAAAGAGATGGGCATCTCTGAGAAGATCGCCCTGGAATCAATGGTTTTGCTCAAGAACGATGCTCAGCAGGGTCTGCCCGCGTTGTTGCCCCTGAAAAAGAGTGGCATCAAGTCGATCGCGGTGATCGGTCCGCTCGCGGACCGCGTCTTGTGGGACTGGTATGGCGGTACCGCGCCCCATCTGGTCACGCCGCTCCAAGGTATCCGCAACGCCGTGGGTGCCAACGTGACGGTCAATTACGCTGCCGATGAGTCCGGACAGGCGGCGTACACCGCGGCCCGCAACTCTGATGTTGCCATTGTTGTGGTCGGTAACGATCCGACGTGTGGCCCTGACATGGCACGCGACTGGAAAGACACAGTAGACGGCGGCGGTACGTTGCCTTGTTCGGACGCCGCCGACGGCCGAGGGGGCCGTGACCGTGAATCGATATCGCTGGCGCAGGAGCAGTTGGTCAAGCAGGTTTACGCCGCCAATTCCAAAACAATTGTTGTTCTTGTATCGAGTTTTCCCTACGCGATCAACTGGTCGCAGGAGCACGTGCCGGCCATCCTGCATATGGCTCATTCCTCTCAGGACGAGGGCACAGCACTTGCAAAGGTGCTGTTTGGGGACTTCAATCCTGCCGGGCGGACGGTGACCACCTGGCCAAAATCACTCGATCAACTGCCCCCAATGATGGACTACAACATCCGCCATGGCCGTACCTATATGTACTTCAAAGGCGAGCCGCTCTACCCCTTCGGCTACGGTTTGAGCTATACGACCTTCAAGTATGCCAATCTGAAAACGAGTTCCCCGGTGCTGAATAGCGACGGCACGCTCACCGTGTCTGTAGACGTAACGAATACAGGCAAACTGGCTGGTGATGAGGTGGTGCAACTCTACGTGCACCATCCGAACTCTCGCGTGGAGCGACCCAGGCAGGAGTTGAAAGGATTCAAGCGCGTGAGCATCGGTGCGGGCGAAACCAAAACGGTCGAGATTCCGCTGAAAGCTGCGACGCTTGCGTTCTGGAATGAGGGGCATTCCAAGCTCGAAGTGGAACCTGAATCGATCAGCCTGATGGTAGGCGGATCTTCAAAAGACATCCAGCTGACGTCTACCATAAAGGTCCGATAAGCCGGGTCGCGTACAAAAAATAAGAGGCGAGTCCGAGCCAGAATCCGGCGCTATCAAAGTGCTGCGCCCAGCTCGACCGCGCGTGCTTTGACAACGCTGACCTTGCTCGGATATTCTCCTTTTTGGGCCGTGATAACGATATCGCCTCGGCATGAGCGGATGACGGATTTCTGCCTTGCCCACGCCCTGTAATGCGCCATCTTTGCGGTCGGGTAATCCCCATCGCAGAACATTTCTCCCCCGTGCGTCGGGCCTTCAGTACTGAAACTCTCGGAGTTAATCCATGTCCCAAAGATTCCAACCCCTTTCTTATCTGACATCTATGCGCGGTTACGCTGCTGTACCCAAGGCTGCACAGATTTTTGCACTTGCCGCCTGCACCCTTGTTCCCGCGGCCGGCTGGGCTCAGGGAACGACCGCAACCCTGGGAGGCACTGTAGCGGATGCCACCGGCGCGGTCATTCCTAATGCCGCCGTCCAGCTCAAGAATGAGAAGACGGGCGACACCCGCAGCACCGTCTCCAACGGCTCCGGCGTTTTCTCCTTCGCGGCCCTCCCGGTAGGCGATTACGACGTCATCGTAACGGCCTCTGCTTTCTCCACATTCCGCCAGAACAAGATTCACCTTGACCCAGGCGACCAGAAGACGGTGCGTGACCTCGTGCTCGCCGCCGGCGCAGAACAGTCTGTCACGGTTACTGACGCTTCGCAGCAGATTGCGGTCGATTCCGGTGAGCAGAGCTCGCTCATTTCCGCAGAAGACATCAAACATCTTTCCGTAGAAGGTCGCGACGTAACTGAATTGCTGAAGATCCTGCCGGGATTCGGTATCTCGCGCGGCAACGGCTCTGTCGACAATACTTCCTACGATCCTTCGCAGGTTTCGATCAACGGAGCCCTGGGCTCCTACGCGGCGAACGGAACACCGCTGAATGGCGTTTCCCTGCTGTCTGATGGCGCGGACATCACAGATCCCGGCAACTTTGGCGCGGCGATTCAGAACATCAACTACGAGCAGGTGGCTGAGGTAAAGGTGCAGACCTCAAGCTTTTCCGCCGACACTCCACGCGGACCGATCGTCATTAACGCGGTGGGTAAATCAGGCGGCGACAAGTACCACGGCTCGATCTATACCTATGCGCGCACGACCCAGTTGAACAGCACCGATGCCTTTGCCAAGGCAACCGGCCAGGGCAAGCCACCTGACCGTCAGGTCTATCCTGGCTTTACTTTTGGTGGGCCCATTCCATCGTTCGCCGGCTTCAACAAGGATAAGAAGCTGACGTTCTTTGTTGGTGCGGAGCAGTATGCCCAGCGCAACATCTATGCCTATGGCAGCGCATCCAATGCGACCCTGACAGCGCTGGTACCCACGGCAGCCATGCGCAAGGGTGACTTCAGCACGGCGCAGTTGCAGGCGTACCTTGGACCTGCGTACACGCCCGGCCCGACGGGTGTTCCCGGCAGCAACCCGCCGACAACCACGATCGGCCCAAGCTGCACGGGTGCTACGGCGAACGTCTGCTATGCGCCCCAAACCGCACCGGACGGCACGCCGCTCCTCAACTCGAACATCAGCCGCTACCTGAACCCCGGCGCACAGGCCATCATCAACACGCTGCCGCTGCCCAACGTAGCGAGCAACGGTACCTACAATTACGTCACCACAAATCTGACGAACAATGACTTGTGGCAGGCAAAAGGCCGCATTGATTATGCGATCTCCAGCCGTAACAAACTCTTCTTCCTTTATTCAACCGAGCGCGGCAAGAGCGGCATTCCGCAGGCCCCGTACTACTCGCCGCGTGGCAGCTCCGGCGGTGTCAACATTCCGGGCGGCGGTCTGCTTTCCGACATCAACTCAGAGCTTGGCAGCGCCAACCTTACCACCGTCATCACGCCGACCTTGACCAATGAACTGCAAGTCGCGGGTTCATGGCTGCAGCAGAACTTCGGGCCCAAAAACTTTGCGGCTTCTGCCGGCTATCCGCTGCAGGGTTTGTTCAATAACGGCAGTTCGGTGGTTCCAACCTCCCAGGATTACGGGTATGACGGCCTCCCAATCTCGCTGCTGCCGGATACCACCAAGAGCGGCATTTTTGCGCGCAAGTGGGTACGCACGGCATCCGACAACGTAACCAAGGTGATCGGTCAGCATACGATCCGCGTGGGCGGCTTTTTCCAGCTCGATACCAATAATGAGGTTCTGCCGTTCGTCGCCACCAATGGCGGCGTGCAGCTCTACTACTTCCCCGAAACCATCACCGATCCGGTGCTGGGTCTGCAGCATCTGACCGGTCAGGTCAACAGCGGCAGTGGCGGTAATTACCTGGCAAACTTCCTGGAAGGCTACGTCCAGACCTACCTGCAAACGAACATCGCGCCCAAGCCGAATTTGTACTTCTTCAACGTCGACGGTTACATCCAGGATCACTGGCGCCTGCGCACAAATCTGACGCTGGACTACGGGATCCGGTTCGAGCATCTGCAGCCCTGGGGTGATGCCCATGGCCAGGGTGTTCCGGTCTTCAGCGCCGCGAATTACTTCAAGGATGCTCCCTACGGCACGGCCCCGAACGGTGCCGGTGCGCCCACGGTAGCCCTTCCTGGTTTCCGTTATCACGCTATCGATTCGACCGTGCCCGTGCAGGGCATCAAGACTCGTCCGGCGTTCTATGAGCCTCGCGCTGGCCTATCCTGGGACGCTTTTGGAACGGGCAACACTGTTGTTCGCGCAGGCGGCGGTATGTACCGCACGCATGATTCCTACAACGACGCCTCCGCCGGACTAGGCACCGTAGAAGGTGAGCGGACTGCACAGGTCAACTTCATCAATCTGTCCTCGGTCGCCTCGCAGCAAAGCCAGTTCAGCGGCGGCGCAGGCTTTGCGCCGGACAGTACAGTGAGCGGCTTCGATGCCAACGATGACCGCCAACCGCTTGTAGTCACTTACAACGCGGCAGTCGATCAGAAGCTTGGCAAGAATAACTTCCTGGAGATCGCCTACGTCGGTAACAAGAGCACGGATATCCTGAACAACGGTGCAAATCAGAACGTGAACCTGGATGACCAGAACGCCCTGCCGATTGGCTCGCTGTACCAGGCTCAGCCCAACCGCAGGCCGGATACCGCTGGGCAGGCAGGAAGCGTATATCCCCTGTTGCCGCCTACTCCGGGTTGCAATAATTGCACCCTGGGCAATTTGAGCCAGAACTATATCGACACGTTCAAGAAGTTTCCGCTCTACAACCACGTTCTGATTGCGGAACATAACCTGTACGCGAATTACAACGCTCTTCAGGTCTCGCTTGTCCGCCAGACAGGGCATTTGCTCTATAGCTTCAACTACACATGGTCAAAGGCGCTGGGCGTGCTGGGCGGCAATGCCAACGGTCTGCCGGCCGATCCCTTCAACTATCGCAACAACTATAACTACGAGACGTTCGATCATCGCCACATCTTCAACGCTTCTTACTCGTACTCCGTGGGCGACGTCTTCCATGAGCGTGCGCTGCGTTACGTGGTGAATGGCCTTGAAGTTTCCGGTATCACGACCTACCAGTCCGGTGCCAACCTGCAGTCCATCTACAACCCCGACTTTTCCTTGTCCGGCACCGTCACGACGCCGCAGGGTCAGGTGGGTGTAAACAATACCAACCTGCTCGGCACGCCGGATGTCACACTGCAGCCGATCCTGCTGTCTGATCCGGGCGCACACTCCGGTTCTCACCAGTACTTCAACGGAAACGCTTTTGCATTGAACCCGACGCTTGGCCAGAATGGTGTCTACCGCTTCCCGCACTTGTCGGCACCGGCCTATCTGGATACTGACCTCACCGCGAAGAAAGGCTTCAAGATTCGCGATGGGCAGGATATTCAGGTGTCGGTAGCAGCTTTCAACTTCCTCAACCATCCGCTGACGAGCTTCACCGGCAGCTTCCCCAATGAGCTGAACCTAAACACCACCAACACGACGACCGGTACCCTGCAGCAAGGTCTGGCAACAGCCCGCAGCCAGAACGCTGACTTCGGCACTGCCGCTTACAAGGAAGGTCGCCGTATCCTTGAGCTTTCATTGCGCTACGATTTCTAGCAATGAAGTCGACCCGCATCAGAACAAAAGAGCCGCTCCCGACGTGGGGGCGGCTCTTTTCTGGTTTCGAAAGCTTGGTGGTCAGAGTGATGATAGACCTTACTTCGACCCTGGGAGGGATTGCTCGCCTATCAGGGAGCAGGATGGGTTTCCCAGACCGCGGGAAACGCTGGGCAGCACAGTGTCCGATGCGAAGTGCAGGTAGACAGCCTGATCCGACTTGAAGCGGGGCCAGTCCGGAAGCAGCTTTGCCGGCGTGGGAGCTCCGGCGCGGGCAAAGGTCGTCCACAGCGTCTGGATTTGATTCGAGACACTTGCGTCTGCAGCTTCCACGTGATGCGCAGACCCAGCCGGAAAGCCGAAGACGAAGCGCAACTCAGAAGAGTGTTGCGCCGGCTTTGCAGATCCAGCCGAGCGATCGAACTGGTAGACATACGTCGGAAATCCGTGGCTTGCGTGCCAGATTGCAACCTGGCGCACGGGACAGCGGAAGTCGCGATCGGTCTGGAATCGAGCGCCGGCATCTCCTTCAAGCGGGTTCACCGGTGGCTGCGCGTACACAGCTTCCAAAGCCGGCGCACGTTGCGTGCCCACGGCATACTCAATCAGGTGGTTGGTCTGGGCTGTTGCCTGGCCGTTCGGCACAATTTCCTGCACATTTGAGCCGATGATGAGCGGCACTGGAGCTTCCTGGCCCAGTGCAAAGATGTGGGCGGGCAAGTCTGGCAATACATGCCCATCCACTGAGGCTCCACGATAACCCCAGAAATTCTCTGCAGGTGGCCGCGGAGCACTGTGTTCTGCAGCCAGTACGTCCGCAGTAGAGGCTTTTCGCATGGTGGCAGCATCGCTTCCAAGCGCCTGCGCTACCGTGGCCCAGGCGTCCTCCGATTGCTGCCTGCTCGCAGTCGGCATAAGCCCTACCACCTGGCCGCTTTCTTCAATTGCCTGCTGAAACAACCCTCGCGCCAGGGGCGAAGCCATCAGGAGCCCAGTGTCGACCGCGCCCGCGGATTGCCCGAATAGCGTCACGCGATGGGGATCCCCGCCGAAAGCTGAGATGTTGCGGCGCACCCATTCCAGCGCCGCGATCTGATCCATCAAACCGTAGTTGCCGGAACCGTTGTAGCCGGACGCTTCATCCAGCGCAGGCGAACGGAAGAACCCAAAAACGCCGAGACGGTAGTCCAACGTCACCAGAATGACACCGCGCGGTACGAGTTGCAGGCCGTTCGAGAGCTCTTCTGCAGCACTGCCTGCGGTGTTCGAGCCGCCGTGCACATAGACCATCACCGGGTAGTTCTTGCCGGCGGCCGGTGCCCACACGTTCAGAAAAAGACAGTCCTCCGTGCCATGGTCTGCCGAGCCATTGTTCCAGCCGAATCTCTGCTGGGCACACGGTGCACCATGTGCAAACGCCGGACGCAGTTGGGAGTGGTCTGCGCTTAGTGGACCGAAGGGCTGCGGTGGCTGCCAGCGCAGCGGCCCGACAGGCGGTTTTGCGTAGGGGATGCCCAGGAAGGCGCGCACTCCTGCGGCGGGTTCGGCACCTTGCAGCCTGCCGTCTGGAAGCTGCACGATCGCAGCAGCACTCGGCTCGTAATGCATTTGAGCCGAGGTGACGAGAGGCCAAAACAGCAAAAGGGCTGGAGCGAGACGGCAGAACTGCGGCATGTTGAAGCGTTCTCCAAACGCATGACCCGTTGCCAAAAGGGAGTGGATGTTTGTGCAGGGAGCTAATCGTTCGAAGCTCTACCTGGAAGCTGTGGCTCGACCTTTTCCCGTTCCCGAGTAAACAACCCGCCAGACCGTACGCGAGGCATCATCGGTCACTAGCATTGACCCATCTTTCATGATCGCCACATCTACTGGCCTGCCCCAGACCTGCCCCTCCGGCGTAACGAACCCCGTAAGGAAATCCTCGTACGACCCAGTCGCCTTGCCATCCTGCATGTGCAAGCGAATCACTTCATAGCCGCCGCGCTTTGCCCTGTTCCAGGAGCCATGCTCGGCTGCAAACGCGTCGTTGGTGAAGCTGGCGGGGAAAGGCGAGGACGCAACCTTCGTGGGGACGTAGAACGTCATGCCCAGCGAAGCCATATGCGGCTGCACCAGCACGTCCGGTGTAATGACCTTTGCAGCAAGGTCTACAGGCGAGCAGCCTTTTGCCTTCTGCGCTTCCAAAGGTTGCAGCAGGTCCTGGTGAGCACCCGTCCCGTCGGCACACGGGAGCGGCAGCCGGGGATCGCGATGGCCCCCCATGTAGTACCACGGCCACCCGTAGAAGCCGCCTTCCTTCACCGATGTCACATAATCCGGCACCAGATTATTACCAAGTTCATCGCGCTCATTGGTAGAACACCACAGGGAGCCCGTGACTGGATTGATCGCTTCCCCTACGCAGTTGCGCAGCCCAGACGCATATACCTTTTCGAATTTGCCTTCCGGGGTAAACTCCAGCACATTGGCCCGGTGAAATTCAATCGGATGATCATCGGCATTGTCAGCGTTTGAAGCGGAACCAACCGAGATGAGCATGTGGGCTCCATCGCGGGTGAAGACGATATCTCGCGTCCAATGTCCGCCACCGCGTAGCTGGGCATACCCGGGCAGGTCAGGCACGACAGTCTCCGGCGCGCCCGGCGCAACCAGGTCCCCGGCATGATACGGAAAGCGTATGACGGTAAAAGTAGTGGCGATGTAGACGAACTTCGGGTTCACCGCCGGATAGAACGCGATGCCAAAGGCATTCTTCAATCCGGCAGCGTATTTGGATACGACCGTCGCATGTCCATCCGGACCGACTCCACGCAAGACGAAGATGTTGCCGGCAAAGGAGTCGGACAAAAAGACGTCACCGTTTGGCGCAGTGCGGATGATCCGCGGCTGCTGAAAAGTGCCCTTTGGCGGCGCGTTACCAAGACGCTCAGAGAAGTGGCCGTCTGGTGCCGGGGTCGGACCGCCGTCGCCGCCCGCATAAAGCGATACGGTGAAACCCGGGGGCGCCAGGGGCAGCATCCCTTCAGGGCGGGCAATCACGCGCGCACCGTTATCGACAGACTCAGCGAGCATGGGCTCCGGCAGGTCAGCAACAGTGATCTTGTGCTGGAGGCCCGGTTTTTGCTGCGAATAGTCTGCGAAAACATAGCCCGAGGGACTAGCCTGCTGCGCTCCCGCCATCAGGCTGGGAATGACGAGACTAACAGCGAGAAGTCTTTTCATGATCGATTGCCTCTTCTTGAGCTTGGCAGAACTTGCCACACTTGACTACAGACTTCGTGGCGCTCGTTTTCGCCTCTTGAATCATCCGAGGACTTATATTTGAGGCTTGAGCAACGCCTGCTTTATTCCGGCTTTCCGACCGAGTGATTCTTGTAAACATCTTGCACGCTGTAAAAAGCCTTCTTGCGTTTTCCGTCCTCTGAGATCAGGCCCTTGCGATTGAACCCATCCTGCAAGCCAGGAATATTGCGTGTCGGCGAGCGAAAATCAGCCAGGACCCACGGCGTGAAGCCACGCAATTGCGGGATTTTCTGCAGCATCAGGAACTGGTGCCGGTACACGTTGGCCTGCTGCTCCTCAGTCCAGCGATCATTTTCCGCTCCATGGTTCCCTGCCTTCGCTTCAGCCCCAAACTCGCTCATAATGATGGGCTTGTTGGGCAAGGTCCAATGCATCGTGTCCGCGTCTTCCGGCTTACCGTTGTACCAACCGATGTACTCGTTCTGACCGACTATATCGAGCGCATCCGCGAGGGGATCTTTTTGAATAGCCTGACCGCCTTCCATACGCGGGCCAATCAAAGCCGAAGTTACCGGCCGCGTATGGTCAAGCCGTCGCGACTCATTTGCCAGGTCGGTCAGAAATTTGGTGCGCGTGGGGTTGTTGGGCGTTTCATTTGAAACGGACCACATAATAATGGAAGCCTTGTTGCGATCGCGGCGAATCATCTCGTTCAGCATGTGAGTGGCCTTGGTGTACACCTCCGGCTTATCAAAGGAGATGCCCTGCCACAACGGGATTTCCGACCAGACCATGATGCCGGTTTTATCCGCCATGCGCGTCATGCGCTCGTCATGCGGGTAGTGGCATAAGCGAACGAAATTGGCGTTCAACTCCTTCAGTTCGTCGAAAAGGCGGCTGACGTCCAGGTCACTGTTGACACGGCCTGTGCGCAGCGGAGCTTCCGCATGGGCATTCACTCCCTGCAGAAAGACAGGCTGCCCGTTCAACAGAATACGCGTTCCATCCACCCGGATATCCCGGAAGCCGATGCTATCCGTCACTTGATCTGCTCCAGAGGAAATCGTCACGTTGTAGAGTTTGGGTTGCGTGGACGTCCACAGCGTCAATGACTTCGCACGTACGTCAAAGGCAGCGTAACCGCTGGCATCGGTCGTGGCTGAAGCCTCTACACCGGCACCACCGATTTTGACGTTTACGCTTACACCTGCCGCTGCGCCTTCCACGTGCACGTAGCCGGTAATGTGATTGGCTTCTGCCTGCGAAAAGCTGGGCCCATGTGCCAGGTGAAGGTCATAGTCGTCAATAAACTGATTGGGGACTGAGACCAGTGATACATCACGCGTAAGGCCGCCATAGTTGAACCAGTCGTAGCTTACGGACGGGATGTCGTCCTGATGGCGGGTAGAGTCGACCGCGATCACGACAAAGTTCGACCCTGGGTGAAGCGCCGCGGTGACCTCGCAATCAAACGGTGTAAAGCCGCCTTCATGGTCACAAATGCGCTTCTGATTGACCCACACGTGCGACATGTAATTCGCCGCACCAATGTGCAAAAACGTTCGTGTGTTGGCCTTGGGCTGGAAGTCAAAATCCCTCTGATACCAGACCACGCCTTCAAAGCGGAACAACGTTGGGTCCTGCGTGTTCCAGTCGCCCGGAACCTTCAGGGTTGGCGCCGTGGCGAAGTTGTACTCGTCATTATGGGGGCCGCTCGATATGTTCGGGTGGGTATTCAACGCGTACCCGTTATCGCGTATCCGGCCGCCATCGCCATAAAGCGCCTTCGCCGGTGGCTGGTCGACAAGGTAGTGCCAGTCTCCGTTGAGCGACGTGACCGGCCTGCGATCTACCCCGACCAGCAGCGTATTCAGCGGTTGCTGCGCGGCAGCACCAAGCGACGCCAAAAGTACCGGACCAGCGAACAAATAAGTAAAATGAATCAGTTTCATGCATTCCTCAGCAGTAAAGACGGTGCAGCGGGCGCGTAGCTCAGATTGACTAAAGCTTCTTCTCATCACGAAGAAGCCGCTTGGAAGATAGACAACCTACAGTCACATAAAGCCGATGTCTTGTCCATTCGCGGAATTTTTCTCAACAAAAAAGACTTTCCAAGTGAAATATACTAACCATCGGATTCGGGTTGCGAGTAGTTACTTCGGCTGGACAGGTAGAGGCAGCTAGCTACGCGGGACGGTTCGTGGCTACACGGCCTGCTAGCGATCGACCAAAGCTAGAAGGTGAAGTGTCATGATCTGCCGACACCAAGCGGCTATCTGGCTAAAAGGAGTGCGACTCTAAGTTCGTGAACACTGAAGGCCTGCGCAACAATGAGGTTATCGAGCCTTGGGGAACGCTATCTACGCGCTGTTGAGCCTTTCCGGACCATTGTTGCGGACGTTTCCCACAGCCTGGTTGGCAGGAGTCATGAGCATTTCGTCTGACTCAAACGGGCGCAGCAGGTCTACCGGCGGCTGCTCGGAGACGTCTCTGGAGAGCCAGCGATCGTAGTCACGAGGTTGCAAGATGACGGGCATACGGGTGTGGACGTTGCTCATCAACTCGTTCGCAACTGTGGTGACGATGCTGTAGGACTGCAGCCAGTGCCCCTGCTTATCCTTCCAGGCATCCCACAAACCGGCGAACGCGAAGACGCCGCGGTCGGCCAGGGTGAACGCGAAGGGCTGCTTTGTCTTATCGCCGAGCGCTTTCCACTCATAGAAGGCGCTGGCCGGGATCAGGCATCGACGCTTCTTAAAGGGCTCCCGCCAGGTTGGGTTGGTCTGCAAGGACTCTGCCCGCGCATTGATGGTGGATATGCCCTTGATGTCAGAGAGCGACTTCGTAAAGAACGGAATCAGGCCCCAGCGCATGAGCGCGTATTCCCTTTCGCCGCTGTCGCGATTCTGACGGATTACTAATTGAGAAGTGGAGGGGGCTATGTTGTAGTCGGCCGGAGCGACCGGTAAATTCTGAGGGTCAGCGCGCACGCGAAAGGCTGTTGCGATCGCCTGCTTGTCTGCTGCTCTAACGTAGCGCCCGCACATGTGTCGCACACCGGGTGTTGATTTATGGCGGAGAGACAGGGATTCGAACCCTGGATACCTTGCGGTATACACGCTTTCCAAGCGTGCGCCTTCAGCCACTCGGCCATCTCTCCGCGGTCGCTCGACTAATAGAAGTGTAACAGAATCAGGGCATGAACTACGTGTACATTGGCGGCATGTCCTTCTCGCGTCGACGTCTGCTTTCTGGAGCCGGTGGTTTACTGGCGGCCGCTTCTCTGCCTGACTTTTCGCTGGGCCAGGTGGGCGCGCCGGCCGGGGCGGCGGACGCCTACGCCAATCCAAAACCCATGAACGCAGGGCCGTTTCAGCCAACGTGGGAATCGCTGCGAGACCACTACCGGGTACCGCACTGGTTCAACGAGGCCAAGTTTGGGATCTTTATTCACTGGGGGCTCTACTCCATTCCGGCCCGGATCAATGAGTGGTACGAGCGGCATATGTACACCTCCGACGTGAAGTGGCATACAGAGCACTACGGAGCGCCGGACAAGTTTGGCTACAAGGATTTCATCCCGCTTTTTACGGCGAAGAAGTTCGACGCCGCGCAGTGGACCGAGCTGTTCGCCGGGGCCGGTGCCAGGTATGTGGTTCCCGTGGCCGAGCACCACGACGGGTTCGCCATGTATGACTCTGCGCTGACTCCGTGGTGCGCGGGCCGCATGGGGCCTCGGCGAGATTTTATGGCTGAGCTTGCGCGGGAGTCGCGCAAAGGCAACCTGGTGTTTGGGCTGTCGAGCCACCGGATGGAGCATGACTCCTTCGCGTACCCGGGCAAGGATGTGCCGAACGATCAGTTCGACCCCAGGTTTGCGGGCTTTTACGGGCCGCCGATTCCGGGTGAATTCAACAATTCAAATGCTTCGCAGGCATTTCAGAACGACTGGCTGGCTCGCGTGCAGGAGCTCGTCGATAAGTACGAGCCGCAGCTGATCTACTTTGACAATGGCGTGAACACGCGGGCTTACGACGCGGTCAAGCTGCAGGCGGCGGCCTACTACTACAACCGCGTCAAGGACGCGACGCTGGCGACAAAAGACCTGGCGTACCTGTTTGGGTCGGTGCAGGATTTTGAGAAACAAAGCCGGGCGCCGCGAGCGATCTACAACGCGGCCGGCTGGCAGGTGGATGACGCGCTGGGCAGCACTTGGGGCTACACGGAAGGCATGACGGTTCGTTCGGCGGACTCCGTAGTGCGCGAGTTGGTGGAGATGGCAAGCATGGGCGGCAACCTTTTGCTCAACATTTCTCCCATGGGCGATGGGTCCATCCCGGATGCACAGCAGAAGGTTTTGCTGGAAGTAGGAGCGTGGCTGAAGGTGCATGGTGCGGGCATTTATGGGTCGCGGGCGTGGGTGCGCAGCGGCGAGGGACCAATGACGCCGCCGGAAGCGCCCGGTGATTGGAAGGGTGGCTCGACTGATGTGCCTGGACCAAAGCTGGCGGCGCGTGCGCAGGTCAAAGCTACGGCTGCTGACTTCCGGTTCACTTTGGGAGCCGGCGCGCTCTATGCGTTCGGGTATGTCTGGCCCGGCAGCACCACGACGATCGCTTCGCTGGCGGCTGGGAAGGCTATGGTGCAAAAGGTTTCGCTGCTTGGGGGTGGGGTGTTGAAGTTCAGGCAGACGGCCGCTGGCCTGATGGTGGAGATGCCCTCGCTGACGACAACGCCGAAAGGCATATATGGGCTGAAGGTGGAGGGATCGTTGAATTTTGGAGTCTAAATTCACCCCGTTTTCGCCTGCGTGAAGCCTACTTCGTGTGGGCTTTGGCTTCAGTGACCAGCGGCTGGCCGGGGTCGGCGGACTTCCAAAGCTCCAAAAACTTACGGTACGCGTCGGAGCTGTTGTTGAGATCGCCGGTGTCCGCAAACGCGCGCGCAACGCCAATCTGCGCGACCGCGTAGACGTTTGAGCCGACGATAAATGGCACGCCGCGATGGGCAAGCACAGTTTGGTAATCGACAATGCCAATCTGGCCCTGGCGCAGGGCAACATGCGCGCGGCCACGAAGGTACGGGGTCAGCGAGATCAAGTCATACTGGCGAGCGGGCTTCAGCTCTTCAAGCGCAGTTGTAGGATCGTTTGCACGGAGTGCCATCGCGGCCTTGATGTCGGCAATGTAGAAGGCGTTCACGTTGAAGCTCTGCGGGTAGGTCTTCTGGAAGGCTGCGATGGCGGCCTGCGCGGCAGCCGCATCCCCACACAGCGCTGACGCCATTCCGGCATTGAAGAGCGCGCCCATGCCTTGCGGAGAGGCGTTGGACTCATGCGCCATTGAGAGCCCCGTAGCGCAGTCGCCGATCAAAGCGTGGTCCATCGCCCCTTGCGACAACAGGAACGCCGCTGCCGAGCCCAGGCTCTTGGTCTGCAGGGCGGCAGCGGCGTTCTTGTGCCAAAGCTGCGTTGCGGCCGTCAGATGTCCGACATTATCCAAATAAAGCCCGTAGGACCAATCCGGCTTGTAGCTCGCGTTGCGGCTCTCAAAGCTGGCCACCGCTGTATCGATTGCTTCCTGCCGGCCTTCCAGGTACGCCGAGGTCAGCATCGCACCTTGCCTGGCCAGGCCCATACGTTGCAGCTGGCCCTGCAGCTGGAACGACGCGTCAAATCGGTCGAGCCCGATCAGCGCATTATCGGCTTGGGTGTAGGCGTCCTGGTTCAGTGGATCGACCGCGTAGGCCTGCTGAGCGATCTGCAGCGATTCCGCCATGCGGCCCTGCAGGCGCAGAACCCGGGCAAGCTTTTCAAGCGCATCGGCGTCGTTGGGGTTCAGCGTGACGAGCTTGCGGATCAAGCCGATGGCGCGGTTGTAGTCGCCTCTGGCGTTCATTTCGTACTCATACTGGGCAATCGTGCGCAGGCGCTCGCTGTTATTGTCAGCCGTGGAAATCGCCAGCCTGGCGTTATCCGCAGCCGCTATCTCTGCACGCTCTTTGCGGTAGAGCACCGTCAAGCGCAGGTAGGCGAGCGTAAACCGTGGCTCGAGCGCAGTGGCTTGCTGATAAATCTGAATCGCGTCCAGGATGCGGCCGGCAGCGGCGGCGTCCTCGCCCAGCGAGTAGAGCCGCAATGCGTCGATGTTTGACGTGGCTTCCCTGCTGAGCGCGTTGTGGAAGCGTGAAATTGAATCGGAATCTTCACCGGCGGCGGCGCGCAGGTCATCCGCCAGTCGGTCGATCGCCGCGGGCACCTCCTGCGAACTGGGCGCGCGCTCCTCGGCTGAACTCATCACATCATTGGTGGCGGTGTTGAGCAGGCTGACGTGGATCAGGTAAGGCGGGGTGGAATTCTTGATCGACCCGAACAGGTACGCTTTGGTGCCGAGACGTTGTGCAATCGTGCGGGCGGTCTGCTCATTGACTGTATCCGGCTGGTCTGGCAGCGCGGCCAGAACCTGGTGACGCATGATGCGGTAGTCGTCGCTGCTGCGCAGAAGCAGATACGGGGACTGCGCCAGCGCAATCTGCAGCGCCTGCGGAACTGAGCCATCGAGCGCCTTGTTGCCCGTGCTGTTCTCGACTTCCGTAAGCACGATCGGGTCGCGCTCGGTCAGCATGGTGGGCCCAAAATGGCCTCGGTTGACGATGAGCACGATGGCAATAATGATGACCGCCAGCAGGACCAGGCTGCCAATCGCCCAGATCGGACGCAGTTTAAAGGGTACCTTTGCGGGCACCTCCAACTCGCCCTGCGCCGGCACATCATCAGGAGCCCCGCTCGGCACGGACTCCACAGCAGCCGCGGCGACTGGACGCGCCGGCTGCACAACCACCGGAGCCGCAACCGGGGCGACGGCAGGCGGCCGCGTGATTCTGGGGCTGCTGGAAGGCACTGGAGCTGGAGCTTCCTCAACAATCGGGAGCGGCACGATCTGCTGCGAGGGATGCGAAGTTGCCTGAGTCGGGACGCGCGCAACAGGACGCAGGAACTGCGGCGAATTGCTGGAAGTGGAAGACGGCGGCGGCGGTGAATCATTCGGGCGGGCCACCGGGATCTCCGGGTCGGACGGCCGACGCTTCAAGGAGCGGCGTTCGCGGATTGTAGGCTCGGCAGCGCGCGAGGTGAAGGCCGCGGGCACGGTCTGCGCGGTGGTGGAGACGGCCTTGCGCAGCCATCCGCCAGCGGATTTCTCGCCCACGCGCGATAGAGCCTCATACAGTTCATGGGACGTTTGAAAGCGCTGCGTGCGCTCCTTCGCCATCAATTTGACGATGATCTTGTCGAGATCCTTAGGGATCGCCTCGTTCCAGTCGCGCACCGGTTCTGGCTGCTGGTTCAACAACTTCACAAAGACCAACGCGCTGGTGGCACCCGGGAACGGAATCTGCCGCGTCGCCATCTCATACAGCACTACGCCGAGCGAGAAAAGATCCGACCGCGAATCCAGCACCTCCCCGCGCGCCTGCTCTGGCGACATATAAGCCAGCGTCCCCACGGTCGAGCCGACGGTCGTAATGTCAAACGACCTGGACTGCCGCGCGCCCAGCACGCCGCCTTCAATCTTTGCCAGGCCAAAGTCCAGCACCTTGGATTGAAAGCCGGAGTGCGGCTTCTGCACCAGAAAGATGTTCGCCGGCTTCACATCACGATGGATAATGCCTTTCGCATGTGCCGCGCCAAGCGCTTCCGCGACTTCCCTGCCGACGCAGAGCAGCTCCTCAACTTGTATAGACCGCTTCTCAATCCGGTCTTTCAGCGTTTCGCCCTGGAGCAATTCCATGACCAGGTAGGGGTCGCCGTCCTGCTCGCCGATGTCAAAAATCGTACAAATATTCGGATGGTTCAGCGCGGAGGCGGCTCGAGCTTCGCGCAGAAATCGCTCGCGCATGCCCGGCATGGCGTACTCGTTATGCAGGAATTTGATGGCGACTTCGCGATGCAGCCGCGCGTCCCATGCACGATACACATGGCCCATCCCCCCGCCGCCTAGGCGACCGAGAATCTCATAGGGCCCGAATCTCCGGCCTGTCTCCGGAATCATGCTGTCCGCTCGCCTTCCTCGTTCGCGTGTAAGCCCGTACCGTTGCAACACTATCGTATCCGGCATGATAACCCGCCAGCACAAATCTATGTTGATTTGGCTCAAGTGGTGCCCTGCGATGTAACCCGCGCGCTCGGTGAGCGGCGTTTGCGACCGTCTATACTTTGGTTCTGCACTTTGGTTCTGGCCCGGAAGGAAAGAAGCGCTGACACCCGATCCCACTACAAAGCAGAACGCCCCCGGGCCGCTGGCGGATGTGCGTGCCGCCTGCGGACGTGGGCTCGGCAGGGCGGCCGACTGGCTGGAAGCACATGCCTGGGCTCCGCTGCTTCTGCTGGTCCTGTTAGATCTAGCGGCTGCGCTGGCCGGCTCGCAGACCAAACCGCTTTGGCACGACGAGCTTTTTACCTATTACCTCGCGCAAGCACCTTCCGTTAGCGCTATGTGGGCCGACCTGCGCACCCACGATCTGAACCCGCCGCTGGTCTATCTGCTCACGCGCTGGTCCTTCCACTTCTTCGGCGTCAATACGCTCGCGACGAGGCTGCCGGAACTCCTCTTTTTCGTCGTCATGATGCTGGGCGTCTATCGCTTCGTCGCGCGACGCATGGGCGCGATGTTTGCACTCTTCGCTGTAGCGCTCTTGGTGCTCGGCAAAACGTTTGAGCAAGGGTTTGAGGCTCGCCCCTACACGCTGCTGCTGGGCTCTCTGGCGGTCGCGCTCGCAGCCTGGCAGCAGGCCGCAAGCGGTCCCCGGCGACGTTTCGGCCTGGCCGTGCTGCTGCTGGCAAACATCGGCATGCTGCTCAGCCACATCTTTGCCGTACCCGCCATCGCCGCGCTGGTCCTGGCGGAAATGTGGCGCTGGCGTCTACGCCGGCGCATCGACTGGCCCCTCGCAGCGGCTCTGCTGCTCCCCTTTCTGGTCACGATCCTCTACGTGCCGATGCTGCAAAATCATGGCAGCGCCATCTACCCGGAAGCGTTCCAGCCCACAGGCGAAACTATCTTCGACTTCTACATCGGCCTCGTTGAGCGGGAGCTCATTGCTCTGCTCCTCACCGGGCTTCTGGTCCTGCTGGCGCTTGGTCCGGCAGCTCTGCGCGGGCGTGGGAGCTGGTCGTTCACGCAGCCGGAGTGGGTCGCGATCATCGGCCTGCTCTCACTCCCGCTGGCCCTGATGCTGCAGTTGATGGTGTCGCACGGGGCTTTCTTCGCGCGCTACGGAGCGGCGGCGACCATCGGCGTCGTCTGCCTGGCAGCGGCGTTGCTCGGGCGCTGGACGTCCGCTTCCGGCACACTCGACCGGCGCGCGGCCCTTGCCGGAATCGTCATCGCACTTGCCATCTCAGACCACACCTTTGATGGCCTGGGCGCATTATTCAGCGGTCAAATCTTCCACCACGCCGAGCCTGTTCTGCCAATCTGCCAGGCCTGCGCGTTGTCCGCCCACGCCGGCCCCGGCGGCGCCGCGCTCCCACTCGTCGATGCCAGCGGCTTGACTTTCCTCGAAATGAACCACAACGAGCCCGCCGCCACCGCGGCCCGCACCTTCTATCTGACCGACGCCGAAGCTAGCACGCGCTATGCCCACGCCAACATCTTCGAGCAGACCCCGCAGCTCATCGAGCGATTCCACCTGCCCGGACACGCAGCAAACTACTATGCCTTCACCCGTGAGCACACGCGCTTCTTCGTCCTCGGCAAGTACGACTGGCCGGAGGACTGGCTGCTGCGCAAGCTCGTCGACGATGGCGCCAACGTGCGCGTTCTGAGCCGCACCAAAGACGAATATCGCGACCGCGAACTCTATGAGGTCACCACACGCATCCCATGAATATGTCTGCCAACACACCAAAACTGACCGCACAGACCCTGCTTTTCGACGCCGACGACACGCTTTGGGAGAACAATATCTATTTCGAGCGTGCTATCAGCTCGTTCATCTCCTACCTGGATCACCGCATTCATACCCCGGAAGAGGTTCGCGACCACCTGAATGTAGTCGAGCGCGCAACCATTGCGGCCGAGGGATACGGGCTCAAAAGCTTCCGTAAATCGCTCGCCCGCTGCTTTGAGAACCTGACCGACGCCCCGGTCACAGACGAAAAGCACAAGCGCATCGCAAGTTTTGTCGATTCCATTGCGACTCAGGAGATTGAGCTGCTGCCAGGCGTCGCCGAAACAATGGCCCAGCTTTCCCAGCGCCACCGCTGCCTGCTCGTCACCAAGGGAGACTCCGCAGAGCAGAATGACAAGCTCGTCCGCTCTGGGCTGGCGCCCTTCTTCACTGCGGTAGAAGTGCTTGCGGAAAAACACGAGCCTGCCTATCGCGAACTCGTAGAACGCCATGAATTCGAGCCCGGGACCACCTGGATGATCGGCAACAGTCCCAAATCGGATATCAATCCGGCGCTGGGTGCGGGTCTGCAGGCAGTGTTTATCCCGCATGATTTCACGTGGGTGCTGGAGCATGAGGTCGTCAACCAGCCCCCTGCGGGCCAGCGGCTGCTGGGGCTCAGTACTTTTACGGAACTCCTGACCCATTTCTAGGGCAGATCAACCCTTCCAAGCCGGCGTGCGCGATGCTATACTCAAACTCGGATTGCACGTCACTGGCTCGGTTATACGAGTCCTGCAGTATGCGGAGGTGGCGAAATTGGCAGACGCACCAGCTTGAGGTGCTGGCGCCGCAAGGCATAGGGGTTCAAGTCCCCTCCTCCGCACCAATCCACCTTATAGATGTACCCAAGGCAAGCTCTTCTCATGACGATTCTGATGTACATCCTGACCCCGTTGTTCGTGATCGTATGCCTGTTCCTGATCGGCGTCGTGCTGTTACAGACTGGCAAGTCGGCTGATCTGGCCGGTGCATTTGGCGGTCAGGGCTCGCAGACTGCGTTTGGCCCCCGTGGCGCCGCCAACCTGCTCACCAAGCTGACCAGCTATGCCGCCGGCATCTTCATGATTTTGGCTATTACGCTGACCATTGTCATTTCGCGTACGCATTCGGCTGACCACTCCGTGCTTTCCGGGACCAAGTCGAACCAGACCACGCCGGCTCCCGCCAGGAAGTAGTCTGGCCTAAATCATCCCATGCGCAGACCTTCGGGTCTGCGTTTTGTTTTGCCCGAAGCGAGGCTCACCTTGATCCGCGAAACTCTTCCTGTCGGCCAGTTGCAGTGCAATTGCACCATCCTGGGCGATGAAACGTCGCTTGAAGCAATCGTCGTCGACCCCGGTGCCGACCTGCCGCGAATTCTCGCGCTGCTCGCAAAACACAGCTTGACGGTCAAGCAGATCGTCGTGACGCACGCGCATATCGATCACATTGCCGGCGCGCAGCAACTCAAGGAACTCACCGGAGCGCCCGTGCTTTACAACCAGCGAGACCTGCCGCTCGTCGCCATGATGGACGTCCAGGCCACCTGGATCGGCATTGCTACGCCCAAGGTCAACGCCCCAGACGACGACCTGACCGACGGCAAGACCGTGAGCGTCGCCGGTCTAAACGCGCAGGTCCTGCACACCCCCGGCCACACCCAGGGCAGCTTATGCCTGCACCTTGCGGAGTACGGTTTGCTGCTCGCCGGGGACACCCTTTTCGCCGGAAGCGTGGGCCGAACAGACCTCCCGGGCGGTGACTCCCGCCAGTTGATCGATTCGATCAAGTCTCGCCTGATGCCGCTGCCCGAGCGGACGATCGTCATCGCTGGCCACGGGCCGGACACCACCATCGGCGAAGAACGGGAAACCAACCCTTTCCTGTAATCTCTACTACATAAATAGAATGAAGCACTTAGCGCGATAAGCTATGGCCGAACATGAGGGCGAAGCTTGAAGGGTTAACTATCTAGAGTCAATCCATTCCTTCAGCTTCCGCGATCCACGCGCAAAATCTTCCACCGGCGCCAGCAGGCTGACCACCAGCCGATTCCCTTCTGCCATGCCGTAGAAGCTTCCTGGATGTGTCACCACTCCGGCCTCCAGCACGATACGTTCAGCCAGGCCCGCTTCGCCTAACCGCTGCGGCAGCTTCAAAACCGCACACCACCCCGCCTCGACCGGCAGCACCTCGAGCCCAGCCAGCGCGGCCAGGTTGGTCCGGACCCGCGCAATAATCTGCTGCTGAATCGCCTCCTGGCCCCGCAGCCAACCGGATGCTGCAAGCTGGATCGGCGCGTTCATGGAAAGAAACGTGTCAGCGATGACCTCCAGCCGTTCTAACCCTTCCGCCACCAGATCCGCCGGCCCGAAGGACGCAACCCACCCCAGCTTCATCTGCGGCAGCGCGCAAATCTTGCTCAGCCCGCTGACCACAAACGTCAGGCAGGGGTGCGGTCCCACGGCAAAGCTGGCGATCTGGCGGCTCAACCCGTAGTCAAGAAATACCTCGTCGACAATCAGCGCCAGTCCATGCCGCGCGCATAATTCCTGAAGCACAAGGCGCTCAGCCGGGGTAGTCGCATGCCCTGTCGGATTGTTGGGATGCACGAGCACCAGCGCACGCGTCCGCGGCGTTATCCTGCGTTCCAGCTCTGCAAAGTCGATCCACCAGCCGAAGTCGTAAAACAGTGGAAACGTCGTAAGCACGACGTCATCAAGCGCCGCCAGGAAGTCGAACAGTGGGTACCCCGGCACTCCGACCAGGACTGCGTCGCCCGGGTTGGCGAGCAGCCGGAACAGAAACGAGTAGGCCTCGCTTGTCGAGGTCGTCAGCACGATCCGCGCCGGGTCAACCCCAGCCCCGTGCCCCGCATAGTACTCCGCCACCGCTTCCCGTGCAGACCGCAGACCGCGAGGGTCGGGGTCGTAAACGCGCCCGGCAGGATCGGTCAGTCCTGCGAGTAGATCGGGGTCATAGCCGAACCCGCAAAGCGTCGGGTTGGACACGGTCAAGTCACAAAGGCCCGGCCCAGCCGCACTAATGGCCCGAGCCAATTCACCTTCTGACGTGTCCCAGTTCGTCCTGTCAGAAAAGCGCAGCTCCATCCCACTAGTGTAAGCGCGGGGCCGCGGGCCGCTATAGACTGGACCTCGTGCCCTCCCAAATCCCCGTACAAGCTGTCCTGTTTGACTACGGCCTGGTCCTTACTGGCCCGCCCTCGCCTGAAGCCTGGCAGCGCATGCTCGCCATCACACAGCTTCCTGACCAAGCATTCCGAGACGCCTACTGGCACCCGCGACTGGACTACGATCGCGGCTCTCACACCGGCGCGCGCTACTGGAAGGCAGTCGGCGCGCATGCCGGCCTGGCGCTTAAACTTGAACAGATTGAACAACTTATCGCCGCTGATACCGAGCTTTGGACGCAACCCAACCAGCCCATGATCGACTGGGCCGCACGTCTGCAGGGCGCCGGCACGCGTACGGGAATCCTCTCCAATCTGGGGGACGAGATGGCTACCGGCATCCTCGCGCGCCTGCCCTGGCTCGCCGGCTTTCAGCATCACGTTTGGTCGCATACGCTGCGCACAGCCAAGCCGGACCCGGCCATCTACCGAGCTTCCGCTGCCGGCCTGGCCGTCCCGGCCCCCGCCATCCTCTTCGTCGACGACCGGGAAGACAACATCGCCGGCGCGCTCAGCGTCGGCATGCAGGCCATCCGTTATATAGACCACCACGCATTCGTCGCCGAGCTTGAAGAACGCGGCCTGGGCGACTTGTGGAGAACCGGTAACATTACCGATTCCCGAAACTGAACTATATTGTTGACATTAGTTTCGGCCGCCGGCAGATAAGCGGCTGAAGCACGCGCACCACCATGGATAGTGAGGACAGGCTGCACGCGGAGCTCTAACCGCAGCCACAGGACCCATGATGAAGAACTGGATGTTGGTCATTTTTGCCGCCTTCTTGGCGGCAGCAGCCGGCGCGCAGGCACAGACGAACACCGCGCAGGAATTGGCGTTTGCAGGGCTTCGGTCTGTCGCGTCACAGGGTCAGATCAACGGCGTGCAGACGGACACGGCCGGCAACCTGTACCTCCTGATCGATCAGAAGGATGGCGTCCGCCTTCTCAAAACCGATAATTCGGCCTTAACCGTGCTCGCTCAGGCGATCCTCGGAGCCAAAGGCGACAGCGGCGTAGCGCTTGCGCTTGACTCCGCCGGCAACGTCTACGTGACCGGCACCACCACCTCCACCAGCCTGGCCGCGACCCCCGGCGCCGCGATCCCCAACCGCGCCGACACCTCCACCCAGAGCTTTGTAGCAAAGTTTGACTCCGCCCTGAATCCCGTCTTCGTAACCTTTACGGGAGGCAGCCGCATTGCCGCAACCGCCCTCGCCGTCACAGCGGATAGCGTGTTCGTCACCGGCCTGACCTACGGCACAAACCTCCCGGTCACGACAAACGGCATCCAGCAATCACCCGCGGTCGGCAGCTCCCAAAACGGGTTCGTCGAGCGTTTCAACGCCTCCGGCACCACCCTTACCTACGCCACCTACCTGACCGGCGCGCAGGGCGACACCACTCCCGCCGCGCTCGCCGCCGATTCCGCCGACAATGCCTACATCGCCGGCTTCACCTCCGCCAGCGGCTACCCGACCGTCGCCGCGCTGGTCCCGGCCATGCTCGGCAGCCCCTCCGGCTTCCTGACCAGGCTCACCCCGGCGGGCGACGCGATCACCTTTTCCACCTTCATCCCCGGCCAGGGCCTGACGTCGCTTGCGCTCGACACTACCGGCTCCACGCTGCTGGCCTCCGGATCGATCGCGCCCGGTCAGTTCCCCGTCGATACTGTTGCCGAGCCCATCCTGCCGGTCAATTACCAGGTCCTGCTGCGGTTGCCGCTCGATGGCAGCGCCGTGCAGAGCTCGGTGCTGCTCGCTCCCGGCAATCAGTCGCAGCTCGCGGCAGTCGCAGGCGGCGCGGTCTGGGTCGATGGCGTTCTGTCTTACCCGCAGCTTCCATTGCAGCCGCTCGCGGAAGAAGGTCTCGGCTACGCTATGCGAGTGACGGCCCAGGGAGTCATCGATCAGACTGCCCGATTCGGCGGCCTCCCCACTTCGAATCCGTCGTTTGCCAGCCTGCCCATCAACATCACGGCGCTGGCGGTCGACGCCGCCGGCGAACCCCTCATCGCCGGTGCAGTCCAGCCAACCGCAAGCTCCAGCCTGCTCGCCAGCGAAACCTACGATCTGCCCCTGCGCAGCACGGCTGTGCTCGCCTCCACTCTCAAGCAATCGGAGACGACCGCGACTGCCTGCCAGGGTAGTCTGTGCGCCGGGTCCGCCGCGTATCTGGCCAAATTGACCCCGGTTGCCGGGGCCGCGCTGGTCCTCGCGGGCGACGACTTCCCCTTCGTCACCGTACGCAACCTGGGCAGCAGCGCCGCAACCGCAGTGCAATTTGCCGCCACCGCCGGCAACGTCACCACTGACTGCCCCACGACCCTGGCCGCCGGAGCGGTCTGCAGCCTGCTCGTCAGCGGCGGCATGGCCGGCACCCTTACCGCCACCGCCGTCAATTCCACTCCGCAGACGCTCGCCTATGCAGCCCACGCCGCACCGGCAAGCACCATCGCATTCCACCCTCGCGCGCTCGATTTCGGCATCGTCAGCAAGCAGGCGACGCGAACCGTTACGCTTATCAATCTCGGCACGACGACCCAGACCTTCACGTCCGCTTCCGCCACCAGCGGGTCGCCCTTCGCCCAGTCCGCCAGCGATTGCCCCCAAAGCGGACTCGCCCCGAGCGGCACCTGCCACCTGACCTTCTCCTTCACACCCACGGCCGACGGTCAACAGGCCGCGAACTGGACCATCGCCTCACGCACCCTCGCGTTCAGCGGCTACGGCCTTTCCGCCGCTCTCAGCGTGTCCGCCAGTGAGATCGATTTCGGCACCCAATACGCCGGCGGCCTAAAGCTTCCGCGCTACCTCTATCTTTCCAATACCTCGGCGAGCCCCTACAGCCACGCACCCGCGACACTACCCGCCGGCACCAATTTCACCCTCACAGACGCCTGCCCCGCCACACTCCTTCCCGCCACCGTCTGCCGCATCCGCATCGACTACGCGAACCCCAAGCCGCCCGCCAGCGACTCAGCCACGCTCGTCCTCGACCAGGGTCTGTCCGTTCTGCTCACCGGGCAGACGCTCCCACCCAAAACGGTGGGGGGCCAGACCGCGAATCCCAATCTCGCCCTCTCCCCCGCCACCATCAATTTCGCGACACCCGTCGTCGTCACCAGCGTTTCCAGCCAGACCCAGACCGTCAGCGTCACCAACACCGGCAGCGCACCATTCACGGTTGCCATCACGCTTTCGGGCGATTTCGCCCAGACCAGCAGCTGCCCCGCGAGCCTTCCCGGTGGCCAAACCTGCGCGGTCGCCCTCACCTTTGTCCCCGGCCAGCCCGGCACCCGGACAGGCCTGCTCGCCATCACCGCCGGAGCCGGCACCAGCCCGGCGTACGTTTCGCTGACCGGCACCGGGCTCGCCATCCTGCCTGCAAACAACGGCGCGCTCGACGCCGGCAGCGTCCCGCTCGGCCAGCCGATCACCCACTCTTACAAAATCGCTGTGCCCTTTTCCGCCCTCACCGCCACTACCACCGGACCCTACACGGTCGCGTTCGTGGAAGATAACGGCAACGGACCCGCCACCCCGGCGCCAGCGCCTACTCGGCGATGCTCACCAGTACGTGCCGCAACTGCTACCTCGTCCTTCGTTTCCAACCCAGCGCGACCGGCGCGCAACCCGGCACCCTTACCTTGTCCTCAAGCGCCGCCGGCAACCCCTACGCGCTCGCACTCACCGGCTCCGGCTTACCCGTCACAGGCCTGCTGCTCAGCCCCGCCGCACAGGATTTCGGCGCACTTGCCCTACACAGCACCAGTGGCAATGTCGTCTTTACGCTCACCAACGCGACAGGTACTGCCGCCACTTTGACCGCACCCACGTTCACCGGCGACTTTGCCCAGACGACCGCCACCACCGGCAACCAGCCCTGCACCGGCTCGCTCGCCTCCGGCGCATCCTGCCAGCTTACCGTCGCCTTTGCCCCTACGACTGCTGGCACGCGGTCGGGCTCCGTCAGCTTTTCCGGAGCGACCGCCATGCTGAGCGGCACCGGAACAGCCGACCCCGGACTCGCCCTGAACCCGGCCGCGCTCACCTTTCTCAACGTCCCCGGCCCCAGCGCGACCACCCAAACCATCCGCCTGACCAACACCGGCACCGCTCTGCTTACGATCGGCACCCCCACCACCGGCTCTGCCGCCTTCACCCCGGCCAGCACCTGCTCGACCCTCGCCCCTGCCACCACCTGTAACGTTTCCGTCACCTACACCCCCGGCCCCGCGCTTGCCGCCGATACCCTCTCTATACCAGTCAACTCTGGCACCTACACCGTCGCTTTGACCGGCGCTTATACCAGCGCAAACGCCGGCCTCCAGATCGTCCCCGTCCTCAGCACCTTTGGCCCCACCAGCGTCGTCACCCAGGGTCAGCCGCGAACGCTCACGGTCAACAATTTGACCGCGAAAGCCGTTAGCCTAAACGTAGACCTGCCGCGCCAGTATCAGCTCACCGGCGCGCCCTGCACCACGCTTTCGCCGAACGGCAGCTGCAGCTTCACTGTCGTTTACTTTCCGCTGCTGAACGGAGAAGCCGCCGGAACCGTCGTCGCCCAGGCGACCCCCGCGGACGGCTCCGCCGCGTTCAACGGAATTGGCTACCTGGAAGCTTACGGAGCCGGCACATCCGTCCTCACGATCAGCGGCGCGGTCATCACCAATGGTGTCTACAACTTCGGACAGGTCGCGTCCGGCCAGACTGCCAGTCAGCTCTTTTCGCTTACCAACAAAGGTGCCACGCCGCTCACCATCCGCCGCGTCACGTCCGCGCCACCCTTCCTGGCGACCACCACCTGCGGCAACACGCTTCTGCCCACGCAGTTCTGCACCGCCACCGTCACCTACCAGCCCACCAATCAGGTCGCGACCGGCACCGTCTCGCCCGGCACCACGTCCGACGCCGGCTCGCTCGCGATCGAAAGCGACGCGGCCTCCAGCCCGGATGTCATCTCGCTGATTGGCCAGGCCGGCGCGGTCACCGCGTCAAACCCCGGCAACGCAGTCGCCCTGGCCACCTACCAGCTCTCGCAAAACTCGCTAACGTTCGCCTCGACCTCGGTCGGTAACGCCTCGCCCACGCAGGCCGTCACCCTCACCAACACCGGCTCCGTCACGCTGCACGTTCAGAACATCCTGGCGACCGCTGACTACACCGCCACCAGCAACTGCGCCTCCGTACTCGCCGGCAGCACCTGCACCCTTAACGTAAGCGAGAGCCCCGCCACCCCCGGGGCCCACAATGCGTCGCTTGAAATTCTCTCCGATTCCAGCACCGCACTCGAGTTCCTTTCGCTCTCCGGCAGCGCCACGCCCGCGCCCCTGACCCTGTCCCCCACCGCGCTCGATTTCGGCTCCGTAACGGTGGGCTCGCCCGCCCGCCTGCCCGTGCAGGTGACTAACAACGGCACCGCCCCCATCACCTTCACCTCAATCACGACCAAAGGCGATTTCACCGCCGGCGGCACCTGCCCGGCACCCGGCGGCCAGCTTGCCCCATCCGCCACGTGCACCATCCAGGTCACGTTCACCCCGGCCGCGACCAGCACCCGCACAGGCACACTCTCCATTGCGACCTCTGCATCCACCCTGCCCCTCACGGTCTCGCTCACCGGCATCGGCATCCAGTCAAAACTGGTCGTCACCCCGGACAGCCTCGCGTTTGGCAGCCTCGTCGTCGGCGTGCCGGCGAGCCTATTCCTGACCCTGACCAACAACGGCACCGCCTCTATCACCGGCCTGGCCCTCACCGCCAGCGCCGATTATTCCATCTCGATCCCGTGCCCCTTAGCCACGCTTGCCCCTGGCGCCTCCTGCACCGCGCAGATTACGTTCACCCCCTCCGCCGCGGGCACGCGCCCCGGAGCCCTCACCATCGTCAGCTCCGACCCAGGCTCACCCCTCGCAGTGCCGCTTACCGGAACAGGTATCCAGAGCGGATCTTTCACGCTCGCAGTCAACGGTGCCTTGACCGCCACGGCGACCGTCACCAGCGGCCAGCCCGCGAGCTATAACCTGACCGTCACGCCCACCGGAAACTTCGCTGGCAGCGTCGCGCTGACCTGCGCTGCCCTAACCGCCGCGCAGTATGCGAGCTGCTCAATCGCCCCCGCCAACCTTACCCTGGCCGGCGGCCCCCTCACCGCCGTTGTCACGATCAATACGATCACGTCAGTCGCCGGCGTTAAGCCCGTCCACCCCGGCTTCTACCTTTGCCTGCTCTACCCGGCCCTGCTCCTTGCCCGCCGACGCCGGATCCCGGCTCTCCTGATGACCGTCTGGGTGCTCGTCCTGGCCGGCTGCGGCAGCTCCCCGCCCGGCACCAGCACCGACCCCAACACCCGCTACACCCCCGCCGGCAGCTACCAATACCTCGTCACGGCAAGCTCCACCAGCGGCGTCCAGATCACCCAAACCGTGACTCTAAGCCTGACCGTCAACCCTCGCTAAAAGCAGAATGCAAGGAGCGCAAAGCCATTCTCTGCGTCCTTCGCGTTCTGCCCTACCGCACCGGCACCTGCTCCACAATCTCGATCCCGAACCCCTGCAACGCCGGCACATGAGTCGGCGTATTGGTGAGCAACTTGATCTTGCGGATGCCCAGATCCGACAGAATCTGCCCCCCGAGCCCCACCTGCCTAAGCGTGCGCAGGCTTTTATCGTCGTGCGCGCGACCATCTTTTTGAAACAGGATTCGCGGCGGCAGAGCGGTTCGATCAATCCCAAAACCCCGCGTCCCGTTATGCAAATACAGCAGCGCCCCACGCCCGGCAGCCGCGATCATCCGCAGCGAGCCGTCGATCACCTCACGGTTATCCGATCCCGTCAGCCCAAAAACATCCTCCGCCAACGAATGCGTATGGACCCGCACCGGCACCGCCTCCGCGCAGGTCACATCACCCATCACCAGCGCCACATGTGACTCTGACCCATCAACCTCGTTCTCGTAAGCAATCATCCGGAAATCGCCGTGCGCCGTGGGCAGCACGCTTTCCGCCACTCGCCGGATCGACCGCTCATGCTGCAGCCTGTACCGGATCAGGTCCGCGACCGTCACCATCAGCAAGTCATGCTCCCTGCAAAACACAACCAGGTCCGGCACCCGAGCCATGGTCCCGTCGTCGTTCATGATCTCGCAAATGACGCCAGAAGGGTTCAAGCCGGCCATCCGCGCCAGGTCGACCGAGGCCTCCGTCTGCCCCGCCCGCACCAGCACGCCACCCTTGCGCGCACGCAGCGGAAACACATGGCCGGGCCTTGCCAGGTCCTGCGCGGTGCTCGCCGGGTCGATCGCCACCTTCATCGTGTGTGCGCGATCAGCCGCGGAAATACCCGTCGTCACGCCTTCCCGAGCCTCGATCGTTTCCGTAAAAGCCGTACCAAAGCGCGACGTGTTCTCGCTCGTCATCGGGCTCAGCCGCATCAGGTCCGCGCGTTCTTCGGTCAGGGTCAGGCAAATCAGCCCGCGGCCAAACTTTGCCATGAAATTGACCACATCGGGCGTGCAGAATTCGGTCGCAATTGTCAGGTCGCCTTCATTTTCGCGGTCCTCATCATCGACTACCACCACCATCTTGCCCGCGCGGATCGCCGCCACTGCCTCTTCAACTCCGGCGAACGCGCCGCTTTCATGTGCCATAGCCTCCATTGTAAGCGGCACAAAACAAAACGCCGCCTCCTGAGGAGACGGCGTTTCACCACGCACAACCAGGCCTACAGGGTCGACTCAATCTCAAAGCCCCAGGCCTCCAGCAGGGCCTCCGGGATGTACTTCGAATTCTTGTTCCGCCGCGCCCACTCCCGCAGACGCGTTGACCGGATGTACTGATCCGGTGTCAGCTTGAACTCCTTCACCACCATTTCAAAAGATGTAACCGTCGGCACTACCGGCCCAATCGGCTCCGGTTTGCCCCAATTCGGATTTCCACGACGCTTTGCCATTCTTGCTCCCTTTCAGCGACTAGCCGGCCTCGCATCCGCGCGACCGCAACATCCAATATTACAACGGTTTTGCCATCCAAAGCGACTGACGGACTCCACCAGCGGTCGCCTAAACGAGTGTTGCGGCTCCCCCGGGGCACTCCTGGCCGCCCCCTACGAATCGAATCATGCAAAATCGAGCGTGCTTCCACGGTGCGGCTTCAGTCATGTTTGCCCTATGCATCCTTTACTGGTCAGTACACATCTTTACGCTTAACCTAAGGCTCGATTCACGTTGTTCAACACCCCTCACCAAGACCAAAAAGGCACCCCATGAGCACATCCCTTTGCACCGAGCTTGAGCTTGAAGACGCAGCCGCTCCCTCCGCGGACGCCCAACAGACAGAGATCAGCCGGCGCTCCTTCCTTCAGGTTGCCGGCACCATCGCCGCAGCCGCTGCAGTACCCACTGCCGCCCACGCCGCCACCGCCCCGCTTCAGACGGAGCAGAAGCGCAGCATCACGTTGAACGTCAATGGAACCGCCCGCCCGCTCACTTTGGACACCCGCACCAGCCTGCTGGATGCTCTGCGTGAGAATCTCGACATGACCGGCACCAAAAAGGGCTGCGATCACGGCCAGTGCGGTGCCTGCACGGTGCTCGTCGATGGCCGCCGCGTCAACTCCTGCCTCACCCTCGCATTCGCCGCAGAAGGTGCGTCCATTCAGACGATTGAAGGCCTCGCCCACGGTGAAGGCATTGAGAATCTGCACCCCGTCCAGGCCTCCTTCCTTACTCATGACGCACAGCAGTGCGGCTATTGCACCCCGGGCCAGATCTGCTCGGCTGTCGGCCTGATGAACGAGCAGAAGAAAGGCGCGCTCTCGATCGTCAGCTACCACACCGGCCAGACCGCCAACCCCACCCTCACCGACGACGAAATCCGCGAACGCATGTCCGGCAACATCTGCCGCTGCGGCGCCTACCCCAACATCGTAGCTGCGGTACGCGCAGTCGCAGGAGTCCAGGCATGAACCCGTTCAACTACAGCCGAGCCACCGCGCCCGATGCCGCCATCCACGCCGTCGAGCCGAAAGGCACCAAGTTCCTCGCAGGCGGCACCAACCTTATCGACCTGATGAAGTACGGCGTCGAGACGCCGTCAAGCCTCGTCGATATCAACCACGTCGCCGGTCTTGATCAGGTCACCCCCGGCCCTGAGGGCATTACCATCGGCGCGCTGGTCCGTAATTCCGATCTCGCCGATCACCCTGCCATCAAGTCCGACTATTCCCTGCTTTCGCAAGCGCTGCTTTCCGGCGCCAGCCCCCAGTTGCGCAACATGGCGACCACTGGCGGCAACCTGATGCAGCGCACCAAGTGCTACTACTTCAACGACACCGCTTTCGCCGCCTGCAACAAGCGCACCCCGGGGTCCGGATGTGCCGCCATCAACGGCTACAACCGTATCCATGCCATCCTGGGCGCGACGGATAAGGGCGCGACGAACGGCGAAACCTGCATCGCCACCAATCCGTCCGACATGAACGTCGCCATGGCAGCACTTGGTGCAAGCGTCATCGTTCAGGGACCCAAGGGCAAGCGTACTATCCCCTTCGCTGACTTCCACCGCGTTGTCGGCACCACGCCGCAGCTCGACACAAACCTGCACCCCGACGAGCTCATCATCGCGGTCACGCTCCCCAAAGCGCGCTTCGGCAAGAATGCTTACTACCTGAAAGCACGCGACCGCAACAGCTACGCCTACGCGTTGATTTCAGTAGCTGCTGGGCTGGAGCTGGATGGCTCGACGATCAAGTCGGCCGGCCTTGCACTCGGCGGCGTCGCTCACAAGCCATGGCGCTCTGTGGAAGCTGAGAAGTCGCTCGTCGGCCAGCCTGCAACCGCGGCAACCTTCAAGAAAGCTGCGGATCTGGCGCTCTCCAATGCCAAAACCTACGAGCACAATGCCTTCAAGGTCGAACTGGCGAAACAAGGGATCGTCCGCGCTTTGACGGTTGCCGCACAAGGCAACGCAGGCGCTACCACCTAGCCGGAGTGCGGTTCTGTCGGGGTCGCTTGGGCAACGGAGCCCCCCTCGAAGAACCGCAACACAGCTCAAAATAATAGCCGCAAGGACACTCTGACACTGGGCTCTAAGCCCGCCACACAGCATCACCGAGGAACAAAATGGCACAGGAACTTAATCTCGCCCCCTCCAAGACACAAATGGACCACCGCTACGACGCCTACGCCAAGGTCACCGGCAAGGCCAAGTACGCCGCTGAGTTCGACTCCAAAGTCCCCGGCGGCCAACCACTCTACGCCTACATGGTCCAGTCGACCATCGCCTCTGGCTCCCTCGCCTCGATCGACCGCACCGCCGCAGAGCGCGCTCCCGGCGTCGTCGCGGTCCTGACCCCGTTCAACGCCCCCAAACTCGCTCAGCCGCCACCGCAGCCGCCCGCCCGTCGTCATGTCACCGTCCTGCAGGACACTGATGTTGCCTACAACGGTCAGCCCATTGCTGTAGTCGTCGCTTCCTCGCTGCCAGAGGCAATGTTTGCCGCGCGCCTGTTGAAGATCGTCTACTCACCTACCCCGGCCAAGCTGGATTTCATGGGTCGCCAGGCGGAAGCACGGTGGCCCAAGAACCCCGGCAAGGAGCCTGCCGGCAACAAGCGCGGAGATCTTACTGCCGGCTTCAGCAAGTCGTCCGTGATTTTAGAGCAGACCTACATCACGCCCATCCAGAACCACAATCCGATGGAGCCGCACGCCACCATCGCGTGGTGGGAAGGCGAAAAACTCAACGTGTATAACGCCACTCAGGCCATCAGCGGCGACAAGCAGACCCTGGCTAAAAACTTCAACATCCCCGTCGATGATGTGCACGTACAGTGCCCGTACACCGGCGGCGGTTTCGGCTCCAAGGGTTCCATGTGGTCGCACGTCACCCTCTGCGCGATGGCCGCCAAAGTAGTCGGCAGGCCGGTCAAGCTGGTGCTCGGCCGCGAGCAGATGTTTGGACCCGTCGGCGCCCGTCCCAGCACGGTCAACAAGATCAAACTGGGCGCCACAGCGGAAGGCAAGCTTTTCGCCATGCAGCAGGATGTGGTCATCAACACGTCCATCATGGAAGACTTCGTCGAGCACGCCGAAGGCCCCACCAAAATCCTTTACCAGTCTGAAGCCAACGCTGTGTCCGTGAAATTGGTGGACATGAACCTGGGCGTCAGCACTTTCGCACGCGCCCCCGGCGAGGCACCTGGCACAGCCATTCTCGAAATCGCGATGGATGAGCTAGCCGAAAAGTTGAAGATGGATCCGCTCAAGCTTCGCCTCGTCAATTACGCGGAAAAGAACCCCAGCGAAGACAAGCCCTGGACCAGCAAGAACCTGAAAGATGCCTACGCGCAGGCCGCCGATCGTTTCGGCTGGTCAAAGCGCAACGCAACCCCGGGCCAGATGCTGGAAGGCAACAACTACATCGGTTACGGCATGGCGACCGCAACCTACCCCGCCAATCGCTCTGCTGCCGCTGCTGTCGTCAAAATTTCGATGGACGGCAAGGTGATGGCCGGCTCCGGTACGCAGGATCTTGGCACCGGCATGTACACCATGATTGCGCAAACTGCCGCCGGCATTCTCAAGATGAAGCCGTCCGAGATCGAAGTAAAGCTCGGCGACTCCACGCTCCCCAAGGCCCCGGTCTCAGGTGGCTCGCAGTCCACCGCATCCGTCACACCGGCTGTCGCTGATGCCGCGACCCAGGCGAAGCTGAAGCTTGCAGACATGGCCATCAACGATGCACGGTCCCCGCTTGTCGGCCTCAACACCACTGACATCGACATCAGCGCCGGCAACATTATGAGCAAGTCCAACCCGTCCAAGTCGGAGTCGATCTCAGCCCTGTTGACGCGCAACAACAAGACGATTGAAGCCATGGGTTCGGCCGAAAAGTCAGAGGGCGCTGAAGCTTACACCGCCAACTCCTGGGGCGCGGTCTTCGCCGAAGTCGCCGTCGACAAGGATACCCACATGGTCAAGGTTCGCCGCGTTGTTGCCACTTACGACGTCGGAACCCTCATGAACGACAAGACCGGCACCAACCAATTGCAGGGCGGCATCGTCTGGGGCGTCGGCTTCGCACTCCACGAAGCCACGCACATCGACCCTGTCTACGGCCGTACTGTGAACGAGTCACTCGCCGAGTACCACGTCCCTGTCAACGCGGATATCGGCACCATTGACGTCACCTGCCTCAACATCCCTGACAGCAAATTCAGCCCCCTCGGCGCACGCGGCATCGGCGAGATCGGCATCACCGGAGCCGCCGCCGCTGTAGCCAACGCAATCTACAACGCAACCGGTGCCCGCGTCCGCGAGTACCCCATCACCCCCGACAAGATCATGAAGGCCACCACCCTTCGCGCCTAGTCATTCCCTTAAAACAAGGCCCGCAGACTAAATGTCTGCGGGCCTATCCACGTTCCCATAGTGGGACATCGAACTTCAATCCGCCCAATAACTCTTCCGAGCCTCAACCACTACCCCCACTCGAGGCTCCGCCAACTCCACCCCTACCGCGTGCAATCCAGCCACCGGCTGCACTGGCTGGAAGCTCAAAAAGTATCGATTCGGCATGCGGTTAGAGATCGCCGTCAGCCCCTTTTCCATCCCCTTGGCGTCCGCGAACTTGAAGTATTCCCCACCCGTAATCCGAGCGACGGTCTCCGGCACGTTGGTCCGAAAGCCACCAATCGCCGCAATAATCGCCATCCGCACCAGCCGAAGCGGCGGCAGCAACTGCGCCGCGCAGTCATACGCCTGGTCTACCTTGCCCGGCTGCACTTCAAGGTTTGGATCGAACCCCATACACCCATGCGGGGGCCCTGGCTTGTCAGAGCTCAGCCGCGCCGCCTCGTCATGCACCTCTGCCCGCGTGCTGGAAAAGCCCAGCGAGTAGATCACCGTATTCGTCTCGCTCACCGCCTTCAAGGCTTCATACATCCTCGTCCGCGATCCATGATCCACCGTCTCAGACACCAGCAAAATCACTCGCCGATACCCCAGCGGCTGCTTCCTCAACTCCTCCACGGCAAACTTCAACGCATCGAGCGTCGCATTCTTGCCATCCCCCGGCCCCAGCTCAGCCAGTGACTTATCCATCCGCTCAAAGCTCTCCGTCCACGGCTGTACCAGCGCCGGCTCGCTATCGAACCCGATCAGCGCCACCTTGTGCGGCACCGCGCCGGCAATCGCCTCGATCATCGTGCCCAGCCCGCCGTACTCCTCCAGCTTCTGCCGCCCATCCCCGCCAGCCTCTACGACCACCGCCAACGCCAGCGGCAGATCCCCGGCGTCCTCCTCCAGACGAACCTTCTGCGGCACCCCGTTATCCGTCACCACAAAATCCTTCGCCTGCAGCGTAAACACCGGCGCACCCGCCTTGGTCCGCACCGTCGTAGGCACCAGCACCAGCGTCGATCGCGCTGTGATCGTGGTCGTCGGATCATCCTGCCCAAACGCTCCCACCGCCAGCCCCAGCACCAACGCCCCAAGCATCCTCATGACAGCAGTCTACCCCGCCCAATTGGTTGTCAGGGGATCTGCTTTCTCGCACACCCACACCACTGAACCGGGACAGCTCAGTTGGTTATCACCCCGAAGGGGATCTGCAGTTTCGCCTCCGTCTTCCACCACCCACTAGTTACTACAAAGCAAACATTATGCGAAACTAGCACAGGCATGCCGTCCCTCGAATCGCTCCTACACACCACCTTCGGCCACCGCGCCTTCCGCGCCAATCAGGAAGCCGTGTGCCGCGCCGCGACCGAAGGACAGGACTGCCTGCTCGTCATGCCTACAGGCGCCGGCAAGTCCTTGTGCTACCAGCTACCCGTGCTCGCCCGCGGCGGCACCGGCCTCGTCATCTCCCCGCTCATCGCCCTCATGGACGACCAGGCCAACAAGCTGGCAGCCGCCGGCCTGCGCGTAGCCCGCATCCACTCCGGCATGTCCCGCGAGCAGTCCCGCCAGGCCTGCCGCGACTACCTCGACGGCAACCTCCAATTCCTCTTCATCGCACCCGAGCGCCTGCGCGTCCCCGGCTTCCCGGAAATGCTCGCCCGCCGCAAACCCTCGCTCGTCGCCATCGACGAAGCCCACTGCATCTCCGCCTGGGGCCATGACTTCCGCCCCGACTACCGCACCCTCGGCGACCACCTCCCCGCCCTGCGCCCCGCCCCCATCATCGCCCTCACCGCCACCGCCACCCCCACCGTCCAGCGCGACATTGTCACCGCCCTCAACCTCTCGCAGCCCGCCCTCTTCATCCACGGCTTCCGCCGAGACAACCTCCACATTGAAGTGCTCGAGCTCTCCAAGCCCCGCCGCACCGAGTTCGTCACCCAGTTCCTCGCCGACAAAACCCGCCGCCCCGCCATCATCTACGCGCCAAGCCGCAAGGCCGCGGAAGAACTTGCCGGCGACCTCAACCGAACCTTGAAAAAATCGGGTGCCCCAGAGCCTGCCCTGAGCTCGTCGAAGGGTCTCGCTTCTGAGACCTGGGCTTCGGCTTACCACGCTGGCTTGGACACCACCACGAGAGAGCGCGTCCAGAACGATTTCCTCTCCGGCAAGTTGGAGGTCGTCGTCGCCACCATTGCCTTCGGCATGGGTATCGATAAAGCCGACGTCCGCACCGTCATCCACTACGCCCTGCCCGCCTCCGTCGAGGCCTACTACCAGGAAATCGGCCGCGCCGGCCGCGACGGCGAGCCCTCCCGCACCGTCCTCCTCTACAGCTACGCCGACCGCAAAATGCACGACTTCTTCCTCGAGCGCGACTACCCCGTAGCCGCCGAACTCACCAAAGTCGCACGCCTCCTGACCGACGAATACCAGATGCCCGCCGTCCTCCAGCAGCGCGCCAGGCTCGACTACGAAACCTTCTCCCGCGCCGTCGAAAAGCTCGCCTCGCAGGGCGCCGCCCTCATCGACTTCGACAACCAGGTCAAGCGCGGCGCCACCACCACCTGGCAGTCCGGCTACGAGCTTCAGGTCAACTTCCGGCGCTCGCAGATCGACCGCATGATGGACTTTGCCCAAACCCAGCAATGCCGCATGACCGCCCTCATCAAGCACTTCGGCGACACCGCAGACTCGACCAAACCCTGCGGCCACTGCGACTTCTGCGCCCCCAGCGCAGTCACCAGCCAAGCCCTCCTCGCCCCTACTGATACCCAGCAACGCCATCTCCGCCAGATCCTCCTTACCCTGCGCAACACCAGCAAATCCACCGGCCAGCTCCACACCGCGCTCAACCTCCCCGACCGCAAGCAGACCGACGACCTCCTCGACGGCCTCGCCCGCGCCGGCTACCTCACGCTCGCCACCGACACCTTCACCAAGCCAGACGGCACCACCATCAGCTACAAAAAAGCTTCCCTCACCGCGGAAGGCCAGGCCGTTGACGACTCCGCCCCGATAGAAATCCTCCTCCGCACCTTCACCCCCGACCCCAACTCAAAGAAAAAGCGGGTGCCCCAGGTCTCGACCTTGAGACCTGGGTCCGGAACAGCACCACCTCTCACAGAATCGCAGCGATCCCTCGAAGCAAACCTGAAAGCCTGGCGCAAAGCCAAAGCCGCCGAAACCGGCAAGCCCGCCTTCATCATCTTCGGCGACGCCGCCCTGGCCGCCCTCGTCCAGCAACAACCCCAAACCATCTCCGAGCTCCTGCAAGTCTCCGGCTTCGGTCCCGACAAGTCCGACAAATACGGCGCAGAAATCACAGCCCTCTGCCGAGCCGACAACAGCCGGGTGCCCCGGGTCTCGACCTTGAGACCTGGGTCTGAACCCGCCAAAACAACCACCCGTGGCAAGAACCGCCGGGTGCCCCACCCTTCGCAGCCTCATCGCGAAGGGTGGGGTATCGAGCAAAGCTCGACCCCAGCCCCGCCTGCCCACGACGACAACGACCCCTTCCCTGACTACGACTCCATTGCCCCCGAACCCGGCGACTTCGACCCCGGCGCCTACGACCTCCCCGACCAGCTCCCCTACGAGCCGGCCCCTGTCGTCCACCCCCCCGCCCCCAGAACCCGCGTCCAGATCGCTCAGCGCTACACCTTGGCCCCAGAACCGATCCTCACCGATGAGCTCCCAGCCCAGCGCCCGCCAGCCAAATCTCAGAAACCACTTTCCGCAGCATCCAGCACCCCCACCGACCCGAACCACACAGCCCTGGAAACCCGCCTACGCCTTTGGCGCAAATCTGAATCCGAGCGCCTGGGCCTCCCCCAGTTCTTCATCCTCGGCACCACCACTTTACGCAGCATCGTCACCGCCCCCCCAAGCACCCTCGAAGAGCTGGCCACCATCCCCGGCATCGACCCCGAGAAACTCAAAAAGTACGGCCAAAGCATCCTCGAAGCTTGTACCCAATGAGCACCACCATCGACGAACAAGGCAACTGCTTCGCCTGCGGCCCCGCCAACCCGCAGGGCCTGCGCCTCATCTTCACCACCACCGACACCACAGCCACCACCACAGTCACCTTGAGCAGCACCTACGAGGGAGCCCCCGGCTACCTCCACGGCGGCATCATCGCCACCCTGCTGGACGAGGCCATGTCCAAACTCTCGCGCCCCCTTGCCGTCATCGCCATGACCCGCAGCCTGGAGGTCGCCTACCTCCACCCCTGCCCCATCAACACGCCCCTCACCCTCACATCGACCCACCTGCGCCGAGAGGGCCGCAAGCTCTTCCACACCGCCACCCTCACCCACCCCGACGGCACCCTCCTCGCCACCGGGAAAGCACTCTTCATCGTCCTTAAATCCCCAGCCAATCGATGACAACTCGACCTTCCTTGGTTGTCACCCCGAAGGGGATCTGCTTTCCGCTTTCACAACGCCCCAACCCACATTTCATCTCATCCCGCTTTTCTTCATCCTTTGTCCGTCTTGTCCGTGTCCGCAGTCCCTGCGTTGATCCACATTGTTACAAAGCGCCTTTCCCTGCCGTACACTTGTCTTCTATGGCCGACTCAATCACCAACGACTTTCGCCTCAAAATCGGACTCGCCGAAATGCTCAAGGGCGGCGTCATCATGGACGTCATGGACGTCGAGCAGGCAGTCATCGCCGAGCAGGCCGGCGCCGTCGCAGTCATGGCGCTTGAGCGCGTCCCGGCCATGATCCGCGCAGAAGGCGGCGTAGCCCGCATGTCGCACCCCGGCATGATCAAAGCCATCCAGAACACCGTTTCCATCCCGGTCATGGCCAAAGCCCGCATCGGCCACTTCGTAGAAGCGCAGGTCCTTGAATACCTCGCCGTCGACTTCATCGACGAGTCCGAAGTCCTGACCCCGGCCGACGAGCTCCACCACATCGACAAGCACAAGTTCAAAACCCCCTTCGTCTGCGGCGCCAAGGACCTCGGCGAGGCACTCCGCCGCATCGCAGAAGGTGCCGCCATGATTCGCACGAAGGGTGAGCCCGGCACCGGCGACGTCATCCACGCCGTCCGCCACATGCGCCAGATCCTGTCTGAAATCAAGGCCCTCACCATCCTGGACGAGCAGGAGCTCTACGCCGCCGCCAAGAATCTGCGCGCCCCACTCGATCTCGTCAAGCAGGTTGCCGGCACCGGCAAGCTCCCCGTCCCCAACTTCTCGGCCGGCGGCATCGCCACCCCCGCAGACGCGGCGCTCATGATGCAGCTAGGCGCCCAGACGGTCTTCGTCGGCTCCGGAATCTTCATGAAGGAAGGCAACATCCGCCTCATCGTCTCAAAGGAAGCGGACGGCTCCTACACCAACCTCGCAGAACGCGCCGAGGCCGAGTCCCGCGCCAAAGCCATCGTTCGGGCCGCCAGCAACTACAACGACCCAGCCATCCTCGCCTCCGCCTCAGAAGAGTGCATGGGCGCCATGAAGGGCCTCGCCGTAGGCAACATCCCGCAGGAAGAAATGATGCAAAATCGCGGCTGGTAGTCCCCAACTCTCATCCCGCCTCAACCAGGTGCCCCATCCTTTCAGCTTCACCGAAAGGGTGGGGTTTCGTTTGCGGCCAGCAAACGACCGAACTCGTTGCCCACCACACCGACAAAATTGTCATCCTGAGCGAAGTCCACCAGCCCCACCGGTGGACGCAGTCGAAGGACCTGCATCTCCGCCATTTGCGTCACCGTCCTCCGTTTTGCTCACCACACCAAAACATTGTCATCCTGAGCGAAGTCCACCAGCCCCACCGGTGGACGCAGTCGAAGGACCTGCATCTCCCCCATTTACGTCACCGCCCTCCGTTTTTGCCCGCCACACCAAAAAAATTGTCATCCTGAGCGAAGTCCACCTGCCCCACCGGTGGACGCAGTCGAAGGACCTGCATCTCCGCCATTTGCGTCACCGCGCTCCGTTTTTGCCCACCACCACCAACAAAATTGTCATCCTGAGCGAAGTCCACCAGCCCCACCGGTGGACGCAGTCGAAGGACCTGCATCTCCGCCATTAGCGTCACCGCCTTTCCCCACCACACCAACAAAATTGTCATCCTGAGCGAAGTCCACCTGCCCCACCGGTGGACGCAGTCGAAGGACCTGCATCTCCCCCCGGACCCCGCTTCGTGCCATCAATCCCAAGACCCCTACCCCTTGACCGCCACGATATACTGAACCTAAGGGCAGAGATATTTTCCAGCCCAAAAAGCAAGGACAGAGGTCCAGACCTAAGTCCAATGCCTTGAAGACTTTAGGCTCACAAAGTACGGGGGGGGAGGGGGCAGGCATGAGCAAGCAAATCATCGGCATTCTCGCCCTGCAAGGCGCCTTCCAGGCCCACGCCGAAAGAATATTTTCACTAGGCGCCGAGCCCCGTCTGATCCGTCGCCCGGAAGACCTCGCAGGTATTGCCGGCCTCATCATCCCCGGCGGCGAATCCACTACCTTCCTGCGCCATCTGGACCGCGACGGCTTCCTCCAGGCCCTCACCCAAACCGTCCGCGACACCCCCACCTTCGGCACCTGCGCCGGTGCCATCCTTCTCGCCACGTCCGTCACCAACCCGCCGCAACAATCGCTCGCCGCGCTCGATATCGCCATCGAGCGCAACGCCTACGGCCGCCAGAACGACTCCGTCATCCTCGAAGCCGCGACCGAGCTCCCCGGCGGCCCGCTCGAAATGGTCTTCATCCGCGCCCCACGCATCGCCAGCGTCGGCCCGGAAGTGGAAGTCCTCGCCCGCCGCGACGCCGACCCGGTCCTCGTCCGCCAGGGCCATTTCCTCGCCGCTACGTTCCACCCGGAGCTCTCGCAGGACCTGCGCGTGCACCAGTACTTCCTCGCAATGGTAGGCGCCCAATGACCAAACTCCTGCTACTCCTGGCACTCGCCGCGCCGCTCGCCGCGCCGCTCGCCGCTCAGGAGCCCGCCCCCCAGACCCTCGCCGCGCGCACCGCCTACCTGCTCCAGCGCGAGTCCGGCGGCCACTCGCCTTCGGACGAGGACATCAACCAGATTGCGGCGCTGGTCCCCTCCCCCAACGCCGCGGAGGTCCGCGAGGCCCTTCCCAACATCCTCAAGCTCCTCGCCAGTGTCGATGGCCCCGCCCGCACCTACGCCCTTTCGCTCCTGGTAGGCCTGCAGAATCCCGCCGATCGCCTGCCCGCCGCGACGGTTCCTGCCGCAGTCCCCGCCGGAACAGAAGCGGCGCCCGTGCCAGTCCCGGTCGCCACCGGCTTCTCCGCCGAGATGGCGAAAGTGCTCGCGCCGGCCGTCCCCCAGATCGCCGCGCACCTTACGGATGAAATCATCCCCAACCCAAGCCTGACCGCGATCGTTCTCGGCGGCTTCGTCAACAACGTTCCTCCCGCGGTCTTCCCGCCCATGTACAAGTACCTGCAGAGCGATGTCGCGATCGCCGGCGTCGGTGGCAACGTGGTGCAGGACCTGCTTGGCTACGGTCCGCTCTCAATGGAGTCCGCCGTCGCCATCGGCCGCTACCTGCGCCGCCGCGACCAGACCTCGATGTCGCGCTCGAACCTGGTCGACACGCTCAGCGGCTCGCCCAACCAGTCGCAGCCGCTCAATAAAACGCTGCTTGAATATCTGGACGCAGACGACAACAGCCTGCGCGCCCGCCTTCTGCTTTCCTTGCCGCTGCTCGATCTTTCACCAGACGTTTTCGCCGACACCAAAGCCAAGGTCGGCGGCCTGGCAGAAAACTCAGGCGAGAACCTGCAAGTCATCAACGCCGCCAAGGTCGTCGCTCCCTGCTGGACGGCGCCAAAAGTCCCTAATTGCCCCAACTATCAAACCCCGTGACGATCCCTTACGTCCCACCAAACGCCGCCCAGCACGGCGCTTCGTTCGACTCCCACCTGCTGCTGAACCTCTGGGTAGCGCTTGCCCTGCTGGCCGCCGCGCACCTGGTCCTGCTCGCCGGTCTGGCACTGCGCAAGGGCCCGCGCGTCCGCTCCTCGTTGCTCTTTGAGCACCTCCCCGTCGCCGCACTCGCCCTGCTCTTCGTCTTCCTCACAGTCCGGTCCGAGCGCCTCTGGGCCGCCTCGCGCTATACCGGGGCCGATCCCGGCGCGCTCCAGGTGGAAGTAGTCGGTATGCAATTTGCCTGGTACTTCCGCTATCCCGGCAAGGACGCCGCCTTCGGACGCACGCGACCAGAGCTTATCGCCGCCGGTGAAGGCAATCCACTCGGCATCGACCCCACCGACGAAAAGGGTGCCGACGACTTCGTCACCTCGGAGCTAGTCCTACCCGCCGGCCGCGAAATCGACCTCCGCCTGCATGCCCAGGACGTCATCCACGGCTTCGCAGTCCCCGCGCTGCGGCTCAAGCAAAACGCGGTCCCGGGCCAGTCGATCCACGTCCATTTCACCCCCACGGTTGAAGGCACCTACGCGATCCTGTGTACGCAACTCTGCGGCCTGGGCCACTACCGCATGACCGCGAACCTGCGCGTCGTAAGCCCGGAAGCGTACGCAAAGTGGCTCAGTGAAAAGAGCCCCGCATGATCGTGCAAGCCAAACGTGAACCCTCCTGGCTGCGGACTATCTTTACGACCGACCACGAGCGCATAGGCCGTCGCTACCTCGCGCTGTCGCTTGTCGCGGTAGCCATCGGCACGTTGATGTCGATGGCGATGCGCATCCACATCGTCTTCCCCGACCGCGTCATCCCACCCTTCGCCGCGATCAAGCCGGAAGACTACCTCGCGCTCGTCACGCTGCACGGCACGCTGATGCTGTTCTACGTCATGACGCTCGCCCCACAATCCGGCTTCGGCAACCTGATCCTGCCGTCGCAGATCGGGGCCAGGCGCACAGCGTTTCCGGTCCTCGGCGCGATCGGCTTCTGGATCACCGCGCTCGGCCTGGTCACGCTGCTTTCGTCGACTTTCGTGCAGGGCGGCGCGGCGATCTCCGGTTGGACCGCGTACCCGCCACTCTCGGCCGTCGCTGCGGCTGGGCCGGGCCAAGGCCTCGGGATGGATCTGTGGCTTGCGTCGATCGGCCTCTTCGGCCTGGGCGCGATCGCAAGCTCGATCAACCTGCTGGCCACCGTCGTCGCACACCGCTGCGAGGGCATGACCTGGGGTCGCTTGCCGCTCACGGTTTGGGGCTGGCTCACCGCCGCTGTATTGACGGTGATCGCCTATTCCGTCCTGTCCGCCGCTCTCATCATGCTCACGCTTGACCGCCACGCGCACACCAGCTTCTTTCTCCCGGCGGGCGATCTAGTCAACGGCACGCTGCATACCGCGGGCAACGGAAGCCCGCTGCTTTGGCTGCACCTGTTCTGGTTTTTCGGACACCCAGAAGTCTACATAGCGATCCTGCCTGGCATGGGTCTCACCTCCATGCTGCTCGGCAATTTCTGCCGACGCCGCGTCTTCGCCTACCGGACCATGATCGTCACGACCCTGCTGATCGGCGGCCTGGGCATTCTGGTCTGGGGACACCACATGTTTGTCGCCGGCATGAACCCGTTCGCCGGCACGGCGTTTTCCATCTCGACCATGGCCATCGCGCTCCCCGCCGCCGCGAAGGTATGCTCCTGGCTGGCAACTGCCTGGCGCTCACGTCCACGCTATCCCGTCGCGATGCTCTTCACCCTCGGCTTCGTCTCCCTCTTCATAGCCGGCGGGCTTACCGGGCCCATCCTCGCTCAGCCCATCCTGGATCAATACCTGCACAACACATATTTCGTCGTCGCGCACTTCCACCTGATCATGGCGATGGCCGGAATCTTCGGCCTTTTCGCCGCAACCTACTACTGGTTCCCACAGCTGACCTGGAAAGACGGGCGCGGCCGCCTGATGAACGAGCGGCTCGGCCGTTTGCACTTCTGGCTCACCTTCATCTTCGCCTACGCGACCTTTCTGCCGATGCATCTTGCTGGTCTCGGCGGCAGCCCTCGGCACTACGCGCAGCTTGCCGGAATCGATAACGCCGCGTCCGCGCTCCTCGCCCACATCGCTCCCGTGCAGCGCGGCATCACCTATGCGGCGGTAGTGCTGGCATCCGCGCAGGTGTTGTTTTTGATCAACCTGGTCATCAGCTTCCGCAAAGGCGCTCTCACCACCGCGAACCCCTGGCTGGCCACTACGCTCGAGTGGGCGCCCGCCTTGCAGCCCACGGAAGAACGCACCGTATCCTGTTCACCTTGTACCTATTCTGATTCAGCGGAAAGCCCCGGCTATCAACCGCAGTGGTCCGCGCACACGATTCCGGAGTAATCTAGTCGATAACAGGGTGTCTTTCGTCCGAATAGCCCCCCAAGGAGCTTCTATGCCGGCCATCTATACGCCTCCCGAAACCGAGCGCAGATCCAGGGACATCGACGATGGCGACCACGGCGACCATGGCGGCGGCGGGCGCAAACCACCTACTGACAAACGCACCGGCGGCGGCGGTGATCCGGACCCCTGGAATCCACGACGGCCGCAGCGGAACCCACGCGAAAAGTTGATCCGCTACCGGCTCGGGCTGTTCTTTGCGCTCTCTGCCGTGTTCATGTTTTTCGTCGCGATCGTGAGTGTTTTCTTCGTCGCGCAGGGTTCCGGCCACATTGACGCAAACGCGCGCTTCATCAATGAATGGCTGCCGATGTCTTTGCCGCCACTGCTCTGGCTGAACACTCTGCTGCTGATTTTGAGTTCGATCACGATCGAAATTGGTCGTCGCCACATGTTCAAGGAAGTCCACTTGATGGACGAGTGGCTAGGCCTTGGCAAGCCAAGTTCCGCGCGGGCAAAGCCCTGGGTTGTTGCGACCACCGTGCTTGGAGTGCTGTTCCTGGTCGGGCAGTTTGCAGCCTGGCAGCAGCTTGCCGTGCAGCGCATCCACATGAACACCAGCCCCAGCAGCCACTCGTTCTACCTGATTACAGGCGTGCATGCGCTGCATCTGCTGGCTGGCGTGGTCGCGCTGATGGGTGCCCTGCTCGGGCTATATCTATCGAAGCAGTTGGAGAACCGGCAGATTTTCGTCGATCTGGCGGCCTGGTATTGGCACTCGATGGGCGTGCTTTGGGTTGTGCTGTTTGGACTGCTGGTCTGGTGCCAGTGAAGTGGCTGGCAGCGTTGAGCTTGCTGCTCGTGGTGGGTGCTGCGAGCGCGCAGGGGTGTAGTCAATGTCGCGAGACCGTTGGGCAGACGCCGGCACGAACGCAAGCAGCTTACCGGCGAGGGATCATGGTGCTGATGTTTGCCGGCATAGCTGTAATGGGTGCGGGGTTGGTCGTCGTGCGGCGCTTCCGGTAACGACTTTATGGCTTCAAGGTGTAGTCGAAGGTGTAGGAGTGTTTCCCCTGCGCGATCTGAATATCGAACTTGCCTGAGAGACCCTTCAAGGCCTCCGTACCCGAACCCGGGACAACCGTGACCAGCAAGCTTGGTGTGCCGTGATCCATCGTGGCGTTGTGCTGCAGGACGAACGAGCCGGCCGCGCCCTCAACCGTGCCGGTGACTTTCTCAAACGCCACGTAACCCGCTGAGCCAGTCGAGTAGTCGCCGGACGCGGTCATTTCGCCCTTGCTTGTCCCCTCAATGCCGCCATGCAGAACCTTGTCGATCGACATGCGCGCAAGTCCGATATCGGCCGCGTTGCCGCTGGTGGTGAGCGGTTTCATGGTGACTTCAAACGTTCCGACAGCATGGTGCATAGCAGGCCTCACAGGTGCTGATTGAACGATCGGTGCGAGCAGAAGCAGAGTGGCGAGTCTTAAAAGCATGCCGCCAGTCTACTGCTTGCGAGGATCCTTGTTCTCGCGACCGAGTTTCAGCGCGGTCATGTACCAGTCGAACTCATCGAAAAACTTGCCTGACTTTTCCGCCAGATCCTGGTTCAGGGCGACACCTTCTGCACTCAGCGCCGATCCCACGCTTGGAATTGGCTGGAGCGACGGGATCGAGGATAGCCCCACTTCCGCGAGGAACGCACGTAGCTGCATGGCCGCGCGGACACCGCCAAAGGGTGACGCCGCATAGCAGATGATGGCGGACGGGCGGTACAGGTACTCGGCCAGGAAGTAATCCATAAGGTTGATCAGCGAGGGCGGCGGCGCGTGGTTATATTCGGCCGAGCAGATGGCGAATCCGTCTACGCGGGCAAAAAGCTCCGCGAGCGGGCTCAGCTTGGCGCGAAGTTCTGCATGCTCCGGCGCGTCAGAATCCTTGACTTCCTTCCACATTTTGTCGAGGAGCGGCAGATCAACTGTGGCGGCGTCCACCAGGACGGCCTCGTGCCCCCGCTTTTCAAGCTGCGCGATGACCCATTTGGCGACCCGATCGCCCATCCGCTCCGACCGCACTGACCCCTGAATGACTGCAACGACCATGGCATTTCCCTTCTTTCCCGTTGGATGCGCGTTTGCGAACACGCCGGACCAAGACGTGAACGGACCCCGAAGGATCCGTTCACGTCATGCAGAACCAACTCGGCACTAGCGGCGGCCGGCTACTTTTTTTGCAGCTTTGACGACCGTTTTCTTAGCCGGAACCTTCTTTGCCGGGGCCTTTGGCACAGCCTTCTTGGCGACAACCTTGACTGGCACAGGCTTCCTGGCCGGCGCCTTCTTTGCAGGAACCACGGCCGCGGGTGCCTTCCTGGCCGGCACGGTCTTCTTCGCCGGAGGTGCAGTTTTCCTGGCCGGAGGAGCAGCCTTCTTTGCCCCAACCTTGACCGGAGCCTCTACTTTAGCCGCCTTCGCAGCCTTGACCGGCGGGGCGGGCTTGGCCGCTTTGACCGGTGCAGCAGCCTTCTTCGCGGGACGCTTTGCGGGAGGCTCGTCGGCATCATCCTCTTCGCTGTCGTCCGAATCTGCGTCGGTGTCGGTGTCGAGCGCGTCGTCTTCATCGTCGACGATCTCGACTTCAGCGGCGGAGATCTCAGCGTCCAGATCGACGTCATCGGCTAGGTCGGGCGCATCTACCGGCTCGGCGTCGGTATCAGCGTCGTCATCTGCCGCCTTTGCTTTGCGGGCGCGGCTCTTGACGGGGCGAGCTTCCTTTTTCGCGGTGCGCGCACGGCGCATGCTGACGGGCGGCGGCGGGGCGGGCGGCGAGTAGGGTTCGAGGAAGGCTTTCATCTCCTCCGGCGTGCTCAGGTTGCCGTCCATGAGCTCGAAGAAGAGCTTTTCGAGCAGCTCGTTGTAGATGGGTAGCTCGGGGACGATGCGCATTTCCTGCATCATGATGTAGGGCATGCGGTTTCGTGCCTGGGGCCACTCGCCCCCGAAAGACTTGAATTTTGCCTGCAAAACCGGGCTCTTCGACGAGTAGGCGACGTGCAGGACCGCCTCCGGCTTGGCCGAGGTAAGCATGCGCCAGGTCTGCGACGGCAGCGCTGCGCCTTTGCCGCTGAGCTGCGCGGCCAGGTCCTTGGTTTCGGCTTCGAGGCCTTCGATTTCCGCAACAAAACCCTGCCGAGGGAAGCTCTGCTTGAGCTGGGTAACTTCCTTGGGCGAGAGCTTGGCGACGAGCAAGGGGAAGTTTGCGGCGGCAGGATCCGGGTGGATGCCCTGAATCTGGAGCTGCGTCTGGGTATCGCGCAGGCGTTCGAGCTCCACGGTGCTGGCCTTGGCGGAGGTCCAAAATGGCGCCAGAACCTTCATCCAGCCCTCCGATTCGAGGCGCTTCAGGACGCGAAGGGGGTCTTCCTCGTGGAAAATCTCCTCGGTTTCGTAGCCGCGGTGGAAATCATTCAGGGTGCTGATGTAGCCTTCGCTGATTCCGGTCTGGTAGCGAGTCTGGGTTTTTTCTTCCAGCGCCCAACCGAGCCGGGCCATCAGGCGCGCGGCACGGATCATGCGGACAGGCTCTTCAATGAAGCCGTAGTTCGAGACGAGGCGGAGCTCGCGGTTTTCAATGTCTGCGACGCCGTTGAGCGGGTCCATGAGCAGGCCATACGAGCCGTCATTGAGCGAAAGAGCCATGGCGTTGGCGGTGAAGTCGCGGCGACGCAGGTCTTCGAGGATCGTTGCCGGCTTGAAGACTGCTTTGCCTGGCTTAGGGTACGTGGCAGTGAGGGCGGAAGCGACTTCAATGCGGACCTGGCCGGGAAAGCGCAGGTACAGGCTCTGGCCTGGCTCGTACTCGCCGTCGATGATGGCACCGGCTTTTTCGAGGTCCTTCTTGAGCTTGAGGGCGTTTCCTTGAACCACTACATCAAGGTCCCGGACGGGGGATCCACTGGTGAGATCGCGGACGGCGCCGCCGACGAGGAAGAGCGTGAGGCCGCGGGTGCGGGTGACCTCGCCGACGGTGGCGAGCGCGGTGCGCTGGGCTGCGGAAAGGCGGTTCTGGAGCAGATAGATGTAGTCGGCCATACGGCTGGGTGCGCTCCGGTGCGGGGCTTTGGGCCCGGCGATAACTTGTCTGGAATGAACGACTTAGGTGGTCGTACTGACTCCAAAACCAACGCGATTGTAACACGGCTGGGCGTCGTTCGGCCAGTAAATTGCACCTTTTTTGTAGCGAAGGGGTGGGAGTATGCGACAATCGCGAGCGTCTGCCATGGCCAACTCTCGGAAAAAAGTGATCGTTCGGCTGCTGGATGGCGCGTTGCAATGCGGGTATCTGCCGGCGGCGGGGGTCTTGGACGCGGCGGGGAACGTGGAGCTGCTCGATCTGGAAGCTCGGATGATTGCACTGGAGCTAAGTGCGGTCAAGCACATAGCTTATGTGCGGGACTTCAATCTTGGGGAGGCTGATCCGGAAAAACTATCGCGCAGGACGTTTTTGGCTCGGCCACGGACAGAAGGGGTGTGGCTGCGGCTGACGCTGGTAGGGGGTGAGGTGCTGGAAGGGTTGGCGGCGGGGGATATAGCGCTCGCGGATGGGTTGATTGAGGATGGTGGGGTGTTCTTGACGCCGCCGGATGTGCGCTCGAACACACAGAGGCTGTACATTCCGCGGTCGGCGTTTACGGCGATGCAGGTGGTGGCGGTGATTGGGACGGTGGCGGTGGCCAAGGCGAAGCCGGTGGTGAAGGAGCAGGAAAAGCTGTTTCCTTAGCTAAAGGTAAGACAAGACGTGACAGGATCAGGCGGATAATAGCGGCTCAGCGGGGATGGCTTACTTTGAAGGCCACTGTAGTTTCCCCACCGGGGAATGACAACTAGAAGGCAAGGCAGACAACGGCAGAAGCAGATCCTCCTGCGGGGATGACAACCAAGGTGATCGGGATTGCCTGGTAATCTCGCTGCTCTAGAATGTGCGCATGACGCTTTCTGAGTTGGCGGTTCGATTGGGTGGGGTGCTGGTGGGGGATGGCTCGCTGGAGATCAGCGGGATTGCCGGGATTGAGGACGCGTGCGCAGGGCAGATCACGTTTGTATCGAATAAGAAGTATGTGCCACTGGCGAAGACGACCAGTGCGTCGGCGATTCTGGTTGAGCCTGGGTTTCCGGAGATTGCGACGGCTACGGTGCGGCTCGAGAATCCGTATTTCGCCTATGCCCGGACCATTGAGATGTTTTACACGGGGCCGGTTTATGCGCCGGGGATACATCCGACGGCGGTGATTGATGCGACCGCGACCGTGGGGGCGGGGGCTCATGTGGGGGCTTATGTAGTGGTGGGTGCGGGCGTTTCGATCGGCGAGGGTGCGGTGCTGCATCCGCATGTGGTGATCTATCCGGGAGCGCGGATAGGGCATGGATTTACGGCGCATGCGCATGCGATTGTGCGGGAGCACTGCCGGATTGGGGACAACGTAATCCTGCAGAATGGGGCGATTGTTGGGTCGGATGGGTTTGGGTTTGCCCGGGTGGCTGGTGGGTGGTCGAAGATTGTGCAGTCCGGGCCAGCGGTGATCGAGGACGATGTTGAGATTCAGGCTAACGCCTGTGTGGACCGGGCTTCCATCGGTGAAACGAGGGTGGAGCGGGGGGCGAAGATCGATAACCTGGTGCAGGTGGGGCACGGGTCTCGCGTGGGGAGGGATACGCTGCTTTGCGCGCAGGTTGGGTTGGCGGGGTCGACTACGGTGGGTAAGAACGTGATCCTGGCGGGGCAGGTCGGGGTGGCGGGGCATTGCACGATTGGCGATGGGGCGATCGCTACGGCGCAGTCGGGGATCCCGAATGATGTGGCGGCGGGTAAGACGGTGAGTGGTTATCCGGCGGTGGATAATCGGCAATGGCTGCGGAGTGTGGCGCTGTTCAATCGTTTGCCGGAGTTGTTGCGGGATTTGCGGCGGGGGCGGGATTAGTTGGGGTACAGGCGGAAATGCAGGTCCTTCGACTGCGCGTCTCGCATGAGCGCGAGGCGTTTCGCTCAGGATGACAATCTTTGGGAGGGTGGGCGGGATACCGATGACAATATTTTTTAGTTGTCGGTATGCTTTGGGAATGCGCTTTGCTTGGGTTCTGGTGGGTGGGTTGTTGGTCGGGAGTGCGTTGGGGTGTCACTCGGCGTTTATTGAGGCGACCGTGGTCAACGCTACCGATAAGCCGCTGGCGCTGGTGGAGGTAGACTATCCGACGGCGAGTTTTGGGACTCAGGATCTGGCGGCCGGGCACTCTTACAACTATCGATTCAAGGCGCTGGGCGATGGGGCGACCAAGGTGCTTTGGACCGATGCGGGGCATGTAGATCACACGATCGCCGGGCCGGCGCTACAGGAAGGCGATGAGGGTAAGGTGACGATTACGTTCGGGGCCGGTGGGCCGGTCTGGGTTTCGGCGCTTACGAATCATGGGAAGCCGCGATAGGTCGGACGAAAGACCTACGTCACAGGATTGAGCGGAAAACTGTGGATCAGCACGGAGAAAGCAAGAGCGACTGCAGATCTCCTTCGGGATGACAAACAAGTTGGATTGGGGGAGGGCGTTGATCTTTTGCCTCAGGGTGCACTTTCTTTCGTCTTTGAGTAGCTGTTGATCCATCTTGCTCCGTACTTATCCGCGTGATCCTGTTACGTCTTGTCTTTCGTTTGCGGGGCCAAAGTGGGTACGGCTTGCTGCTATAGACTTTGGCTATGAGCCGTGGCTTTTTTATTACTTTTGAAGGGCTGGATGGCTCCGGCAAGACGACGCAGTTGCGGCGGCTGGGGACCTGGTTGGAGGAGCGCGGGCAGACGGTGGTGAGCCTGCGGCAGCCGGGGGGAACGGCGCTGGGGGACAGGATTCGGGGGATTTTGCTGGACTCTCGCAGCGAGGCTACGCTGGGGGCGATCGCGCCGATGGCCGAGATGGCGTTGATGTTTGCCGACCGCGCGCAGTCTATGGCGGAGGTGATTCAGCCTGCGCTGGGACGTGGCGAGATCGTGCTTTGTGACCGGTATACGGACTCGTCCGAGGCGTACCAGGGGGCGGGGCGGCAGTTGGGGACTGCGCGAATTCTGGCGATGCATGCGGCGGTGGTCGATGGGATTCAGCCGGATCTGACTTTGCTTTTGCTGCCTAATCTGGCGACATCTTTGGGACGAGCACGGCGTCGGAATATACGGCATGTGGAGCAGAGCGGGACCGATGAGAACCGGTTCGAGCGTGAAGGTGACGAGTTTTATGGCAGGATTCATGCGGCGTTTGAAGTGATTGCTGCACGTGAGCCGGAGCGCGTGGTCGCGATCCGGCAGGACGCGGCGATCGATGTAATTCAGCAACAGATACGGGAAATTGTCGCGGCGCGACTGGTTGGTCTGGGACTATGAATGCACTGAAACATGCCGGCGGGCCGTGGCGGATGCCGCCCGGGCTGAAGCGCTCGCTTCCCTTTTACGCGTTCAAGCCGTGGGTCAAGCTGGGCGATCCGATCCTGCTCTTCGAGCATCTGCGGAAGACCTACGGGAACATCACGTACTACATGTTTCTGGGGACGCCGATCGTGTTTGTGAACGATCCCGAGTACATCCGCGAGATTCTGGTTACGCAGGGGGCGAAGTTCGAAAAGGAGCGGACCGTCAAGCGGATGAAAGTGCTGTTGGGCGATGGGCTGATTACGTCCGAGGAGCCATTTCACCTGCGCCAGCGAAGGATTGCGGCGCCGGCATTTCATCGTCAGCGGATCGCGGCTTATGGGGATGAGATTGTGCGTGCGGCGGCGGCGGCGCGGGACAAGGTTGTGCCCGGGGTCGCGTTCGATATTGCCGGGGCGAGCATGGCGCTGTCGCTGGAGATTGTGGCGCGGACGCTGTTCGATACGGAGGTGGACGACGATATACGGTCGATCAACGATGAAGTGAACGTGATTATGGATCTGTACAACTTCATCGTGGCGTTCCCGAAGATCGAGTCGTTTATGCATCTGCCGATCCCGGGGATTGTGCGATTTCGCAAGGCCAAGGCGCGGCTGGATGCGGTGGTGGACCGGCTGGTGCGGGAGCATCGCGAGGCAGCCGAGCGGGGCGAGCCAGACCCGGGAGATTTGCTTTCGATGCTGCTGAGTTCTCGCGATGAGTTCCTGGACGCGGACGGCAAGCCGACGGGTGAGACGCAGGGCATGAGCGACGTGCAGGTGCGCGATGAGGTGCTGACAATCTTTCTGGCGGGCTATGAGACGGTGGCGAATGGGCTGACGTGGACGTGGTATCTGCTCTCGCAAAACCCGGAGGCGGAGGCGAAGCTGCATGCGGAGCTGGACGCGGTGCTGGGTGTGGGCGATGCGCGGCGGCTGCCGACGCTGGCCGATTACAGCTCGTTGAAGTATACGGAGATGGTGTTTGCGGAGAGCATGCGACTGTATCCGCCGGCGTGGGCGATGGGGCGGATGAGCACGGTTCCGGTCGAGCTGGGGCCATACCGGATTCCGCCGGGGGCGCACTTTTTCTTCAGCCAATACATCATGGGGCACTCGCCCGAATACTTTCCGCAGCCGGACAAGTTTGATCCGGAGAGGTTTACGGCGGAGGCCAAGGCGGCTCGTCCGAAGTACACTTATTTTCCGTTTGGGGGTGGGTCGCGGCAGTGTATTGGCGAGTCGTTCGCGTGGATGGAAGGTGTGTTTTCGATTGCGACGCTGGCGCAGAAGTGGCGCTTTCGCTACGCGGATGCCGCGGCGCCGGAGCTGCAGGCGAAGATCACGCTGCGGCCAAAGGGTGAGCTGAGGGTTGTGGCGGAGGCTCGTTGAATAACTTCTGGGCGGCCTTTTACGGCGAGGTGGTGGGGAGCCCGCTGCAGGCCGTAGGGACAGTGCTGGGACTGGCAAATTCAGTGCTGCTGATTCGGCGGAACATCTGGAACTGGCCGGTTGGGATTGCTTCTGTGACGCTGCTGGGCATGGTTTTCTACCACACGGCGCTATTTTCAGACACGCTGCTGCAGGGATACTTTGTCGTGATGCAGGTGCTGGGGTGGCGCGCCTGGCTGAAGCATCAGGAGCCGGATGGTGAGCTGATTGTGGATCGCATGACCTGGCGGGAATTGGGCGTCTGGCTCGCGGTGACGGCGGCTGGCGCGGGGGCGCTGGGCTACACGACCGGGCATCTGTGGCATGCGGCGTTCCCTTACTGGGACGCGACCGTTGCGGCCGCGAGCGTGGTGGGGCAGGTGCTGATCAACACGCGCAAGCTGCAGAACTGGTGGTGGTGGATTGGGGCGAATGTGATTTCAATTACGATCTACAACCTGAAGGGGCTGCATATTTTGTCGGGGCTCTATCTGCTTTATCTGCTCATGGCGGGGTGGGGCTGGTGGGAGTGGCGTGGGCGGCTGCGAGCGCAGGAAGTGCCTGCCTAAGCTGACTATGTGGCGGGAATCCGCACTTCTTAGACACTTGTGACGATGTCAGTCGCTACCGCTGGCTCCACCGCCGCCGGAGTCACCACCGTCTCCTCCGCCGAAATCGCTGTCGGAGCTGGAGCTGAAATCGGACGAGGAGGAGCTACCGTCGTCGCCGAAGACGCCGGACCGGCCGCCGGTGACGATGCCGTTCCAGCCTCTGTGCCGGCTGTATGCAGCCCAGCAGGACAAGCCAAAGATCGTGAGCGCGATGCCGCCGAAGAAGATCCAGAAGATGGTGGAGAAGACGTCGGCGCTTGGGTCTGCCTGCTGGGGCGCTGCAGCAGGGGTGGCGGAGGGGTCGAGCACGGCGCCGGGAGTGATGATGGCGGCGAGCTGCGTGACGGCGGCCAGGCCGGCGGAGTCGTAATGCAGCGCGTGCAGGTCCGGAGTGATCGCGCGGCCAATATCGCCGGCTTTGGCATCGTTGAGCACGCCTTCAAAGCCGTAGCCCACCTCGATCCGGTGCATGTGGTCGCCGGTGGCGAAGACAACGAGGATGCCACGATCAGTTCCCTTTTCACCGATCTTCCACTGGTGGAAGAGGTCGTTTGAGAACTCTGCGATGTCCTCCCCTTTGAGGGAGGGGACCGTTACGAGGAAGACCTGGGCTTTGGTCTGGTCGTGAATCTGCTTGCAGAGGGTTTCAATCTGGGCTGCGCCAGAGGAGGTAAGGACGTGGGCGTAGTCATCCACATAGGCATTGGGGGCGCCCAGGCTCTTGGCCAGTTGCGCGGGGGCGCTGGTCAGAACGGCGAGGAGGAGGAGGATCAGGGAGCCGAGCCGCTTCATGCCCTCCATGCTAACCCGGTATCATGGAGCCAGGAGCAACTTTGGAACTGCCGGCTACATTTCATGACTTTGTGGGGAATACGCATGCGGTGGAATCGCTGAGGACGGCGATCGCGGCGGGGCGGCTGCCGCATTCCTTGATCCTGGCCGGACCGCAGGGCGCGGGCAAGTACACGCTGGCGTTGATGCTGGCGATGTCGGTTGAGTGCGAACGCCAGCCACGGGAGCTTTGGTCGACGGGGCAGTCGCTGGCTAGCTTTTGTGGGGCGTGTAAAAATTGCACGCGGATTGCGGGTGCGGCGGATCTGCAGGCATTGGTGGATGCCGCGGTCGAGGTGCGCGAAGGGCTGCGAGAAACCGACAAGAAGGAGACGCGGGTGCTGATCCAGCAGCATCCAGACGTGCTGATTGTGCCGCCGGATCCGCCGCAGCTGCTCGTCAAGCTGGGGCAGGTGCGGACGTTGATCAACTCTGCGCAGTACCTGCCAGCGGAAGGGCCGCGGAAGATCTTCATCATCACCGCCGCAAACTTTATGAAGGAAGCGGCGAATTCCCTGCTGAAGATTCTGGAAGAGCCGCCGGACTACGTGCACATCATCATCTGCGCGGAAAATGTTGGCGAACTGCTGCCTACGATTCGTTCGCGTTGCGCAACCGTGCGTCTGGGCGGGCTGCCGGTGGAGGAGATCGAGATGCTGCTTGCGGACCGGCGGTCTAGCTGGGAGCCGCGGCATCGGGGCCTGGTGGCCAGGCTGGCGCAGGGGGCTGCGGGCAAGGCGCTGGGGTTTGAGCTAGAGAGCTACGTGGCGGCGCGGGCGGATGCGATGTTGTTGCTGCGCTCGGCAGTGGTTGAGGACGACCACACGGCGCTGTTCAAGATGACGGAGACGTATCGCGCGGGGGCGGAGGGGTCGGTGAAGACTTCCGGGTTGCTGCGGACGCTGGGGCTGCTGCTCGAAGACCTGCTGCTGCTGCAGGCGGGAACGCCGGAGCTGGTGCGGAACGTCGACCTGCGGGTGGAGCTGGAAAAGTTTGCGGGGGGCGTTAGTTTTCAGTGGATCGAGGCGGCTTCCCGGGGGCTGGACCAGGTGACCAGTGGTATGCGGCGGAATTTGCTGCGGAATTTGTCGCTGGATGCGTTTGCTGGGCAGTTGGCGGAGAAGGGGTAAGACCTGCGAGCGTCAGCGATTCTTGACTGTCATTCTCAAGACGAATGTGCGTTGGCTATGTTGCGAAAAGCAGATCCCCTTCGGGGATGACAGACAAATGGGCCCCTCTGAAAGAGCTTCATCTGGCTCTTGCTGCTTTTTGCAGGCGATCGCGAATGGCTTCCGCGATGCCGGAGCCGTCGGGCACTGGGCAGATGATCGTGGTCACTCCGGCTTCGTCGAGGGTGCGGAGGCCGTCGTAGAGGCGATGGGCGAGGACGTCTTGATCATGCCAGCCTCCCCACGGGTAAATGAACTCTGCGGCCGACGCGTTCCAGCCTTGCGGCAGCATGACGGCGATGCGGCTCGACTCAGTAGTGGCTTGATCGATGGAATCAACCAAAGACAGTTCGATCGGGGTGCGCCTCTTCTGATTGATGGCAACCAGCAACAGCAAGGCGCGCGGTGCGTAGTGGCGAATGCCGACACCGGGGGACGGCAAGCTGGATGGATCAGCGGCGGCCTCGCTTGAAGGCTTGTAGCGAACTACCCCTCCACCTCCTACAACCTCTTCCAGTTCGTCAAGTGAAATGCCTCCGTCCCGATACAGAATCAAGCCCTCGATATGTTTTGTTTCTTGATAGACCTCAACGACCGTCGACTCCAGACCCACTTGCGTTGGCCCGCCGTCGAGGACGGCGTCGACGCGGCCTTCGAGGTCGTTGAGGACGTGCTGGGCGGTGGTGGGGCTGGTGTGGCCGAAGGTGTTGGCGCTGGGGGCGGCAATGGGGACGCCGGCCTGGTGGATGAGTGCGAGCGCGACCGGATGGTTAGGCATGCGGACGCCGACGAGAGGGCGGCCGGCGGTGATGATGTCCGGGATGGCCGCGGTGCGGGGCAGGAGCAGGGTCAGGGGGCCGGGCCAGAAGCGGTCGATGAGCTGCTGGGCGGTGCGGGAGTTGACCTGAGCGATCATTGGCAACATGGCCAGGTCGGCGATGTGAACGATCAAGGGGTCCCAGTGGGGGCGCTGCTTGGCTACGAAAATCTTTTCAACTGTGACGGGGTCGAGTGCATTGGCGCCGAGGCCGTAGACGGTTTCAGTTGGGAATGCGACTGTGCCGCCGGCGCGCAGGATGTGCGCGGCGCGAGTAATGTGGGCCGGGTTGGTTGCGTCGAGTCGCTCGGTAGGAGGCACTGCTTTTATCGTACTGGCGCTGCGTCGGATGAGTGACGGAGGTACCCGGAATTGTGACGAATTTGTAAATTGCGACGACTTTTACACGTCGCTGCGGACGTATACTCGCACCCATGCAGATGGCTGAAATCGAATTGAAGTTCCGCGTTGGCTCCCTTGAGAACCTTGAACGCAAGCTGCAAGGGCTTGGCTTTCAGGTAGATACGCCCCGGACGTTCGAGTCGAACACGTTGTATGACACGCCGGACCGCACGTTGAAGAGCCGCGGGGAGCTTCTACGCCTGCGCCAGTACGGCGAGCGCCAGGTGATGACGCATAAACGGCATCCGGATGACGAGGAAGTGGGCGGGCGGTACAAGGTGCGGATCGAGACGGAGACTAGCTTGTCCGACGTGGCCGCGATGGCTGAGGTGTTTACGCGGCTGGGGTATGGGCCGGTTTTCCGCTACGAAAAGTACAGAAGTGAGTATTCCGACCCGGCGCAGGATGGCGCGCATATGGTAGTCGATGAGACCCCCATCGGAGTGTTTGCGGAGCTCGAAGGCCCTACTGGGTGGATCGACCGGACGCTGGAGGCGTTGGGGGTTTCCGTTGCAGACTGCCTGACGGAGAGCTATGGAAAGTTGTTTCTGAGCTGGAAGGCTGAGACAGGGAGCCCGGCGGAGAACCTCACGTATGCGGAAATTGCGCTAGTTGGAGTCGCGCAGTAGCTGTGGGTCGAAGCTAGGCGCAGATCCCCTCCGGGGACGACAACCAAGGAGAGTTCGTACCTGACTCTTGTCTGTCATCCCCGGAGGGGATTCGCTTTTGTACTCAGAAAGCCCGGCGGCCTTCCATCGCTCGTGACATGGTGACTTCATCGGCGTATTCGATGTCGCTGCCGGCGGGGACTCCGGTGGCGATGCGGGTGACTCTGAACTCAGGGCGAGCTTGGTGGATTTCGTGTCCCAGGTAGACTGCGGTGGCTTCGCCCTCGGTGGTGGGCGAGGTGGCAAGGATGACCTCGTCCAGTTCCGGCAGGCGAGTGAGCAGGTTGGCGATGCGTAGCTGCTCCGGGCCTACCCCACCAATGGGCGACAGCGTGCCATGCAGGATGTGATAAACGCCGTTGTAATTGCGGGTCTTCTCGATCGTCGCGATATTCGTCGGCTCTTCCAGCACGCAGACCAGGCGCTGGTTGCGTGTGGGGCTGGTGCAGTAGTTGCAGGGGTCCACGTCCGTGATGTTGTTGCAGATGGAGCAAAGGCGGAGGTGCTTCTTGATCTCGCGGATGGCGCTGGCCAGCTTGTCTGCGTCTTCCTCTGACGAGCGCAGGACGTGAAACGCCAGTCGCTGCGCGCTTTTTGTGCCTATACCGGGGAGTTTGCGCAGCTCTTCAATGAGCCGCGACATGGGCTCCGCAAAGCGCGTGCTGGGTGTCTGGGACACGGGCTAGGTGAGCCCCGGCAGGTCTAGCCCGCCCATCATGCCGGCAACATTTGACTGCATGAGCTCGTCAGCTTTACGGCCGGCGTCGTTCACGGCGGCGGTGATCAAATCTTCCAGCAGCTCAAGATCCTGCGGGGTTGCGCCGAGCGCGGTGGGCACGATGCGGATGCTCAGCACGCGCTTTTTGCCATTCATCCTGACGTTGACCATGCCGCCGCCGGAGGTGCCTTCGACGGTCGCTTCGGCGAGCTTTTGATCCATCTGTTCCTGCATTTGCTGCGCTTGGGCGAGCATGCCCTGCATCTTGCTGAGGGCCGAAAAATCCATGTTGACTCCTAATTTTCGCTGAGGTCGATGACGGTTTGGATTTCTGCTTCAAAGAGCTCCAGGCCGCGCTTTACGAGTGGATGATCGGCGGCTTTGCCGGCGGCCGAACCGGGGCGGCTGGCGCGTGCGACGCGGTCCGCGACTGGTGCTTTCACACCCGGCAGAAGCTGCATCTTGAGTACGCCGAGTGGGCGAGACACGGCTTTTGCGATCTTTTCCGCGTCCGGGTTGAGGTGGACGGGAAGCATCGTCTTCGATAGCTGCGTCTGGACGGTCAGCTCTCCGGCATTGAGCGTGAGAGCGGAGTCCTCGATCGCGTCCGCGGCGGCACCCTGGCCGGCTGCGATCAATGCATCCATGATGACTTTGCGGACGGCGTCAGTGTCAGCCGAAGCGACTTCTGCTGCTGCGACGACTTCCAGAATTATCGGCTCAGGCACCGCAGGAGCGGCGGGGAGAGGTGCAGCCTCGACCGGCGGCGGAGCGGCTACGGGCACAGGATCTGCGACGGGCTGCGGCACGGCGATGGGTCTGGGCGGTGCCTGCGGAATCGCGGCAACGGGTGTCGGCGCGGGCGCAAGGGCGTTGGCACCGGAATTCTCATGGCTTTGGATGCCGTCGTACTTGCGGCGCTGGGAGTTCTGCTCGAAGGGTGAAAACGCGGGCTTGGCTGCGGCTGCCGGGGGTGCCGGGCGCGGGACGCTGACCGGGCCAGGCTGCTGCGGTTTCGGGGCCGCTGAGCCCGGGCCGGAGCTGAGGGGCATGCCGCTCAGGAGCTGCTCGACCGGGAGCAGGCGGCGCAGGTGGACGAGTTTGAGGAGGCCAAGCTCGAAGTGGAAGCGCTGTTCCTGGCGGTAGCCGAGCTCGTCAAAGGTGCGGAGCATGGTCTGGAGGAAGCGGGTGAGTTCTTCCTCGGTGAAGAGCGCGGCCGTGCGGGCGGCGCGGCGTTGCTCTTCGGGTGAGATCTGGAGCAATTCGGACTCGCCAGAGTCTGGTGTCATGCCGGAAATCTTGGCGATGACGCAGGAACGCAGGTAACGGACGGCCTGGCGGGCGAGCTGCGCGGGCGAGTTGCCGGCGTTCAGCAGCTCGTTGGCGACGGTCAAGACTTCGGCCGAGCGGTTGGCGTCGACGGCCTGCATGACGCGCTCAAAGACGGCGTTGGGGACCGTGCCCATGAGTTCGCGGATTTGGCCAGCGTCCAGGCGGGCTTTGCCTTCGACCAGCGGCGCGGACGCGATGGCCTGGTCCATGATCGAAAGCGCGTCACGCATGGAGCCGTCGCCGGCTTCGGCCAGCAGCGAGAGGGCGCCCTCGTCGGCCTCAACGCCTTCGTGCGCCGCGATTCCGCGGAGCTCGTTGAGAATGTCGGCGAGCTTGACGGCGTGGAAACTGAAGTGCTGGCAACGCGAGCGGACGGTCTGGGGGATGTCCTCCGGCTGGGTCGTCGCCATCATAAAGACGATGTGATCTGGTGGCTCCTCAAGGGTTTTGAGTAGCGCGTTGAAGGCCGCATCGGTAATCTGATGGGCTTCGTCGAGGATGTAGATCTTGAAGCGATCGCGCGCGGGACGGTAGCGAGCGGCGTCGCGAAGCTCCCGTATCTCGTCGATACCGCGATTGGTGGCGGCGTCGATTTCAATCACGTCGACCGACGAGCCGGCACGGATTTCGAGGCACGAATCGCAGACTTCGCAGGGCTCTGGCGTTTGACGAAGCTCGCTGCCGATGGCATTCCGGCAGTTGAGCGCACAAGCCAGGATGCGGGCGATCGTCGTCTTGCCGATGCCGCGGTGGCCGCTGAAGATGTAGCCGTGCGCGATGCGGTCTTGCGTTAGCGCATTCATCAACGTGACGGTGACGTGGTCCTGCCCGGCGACATCGGCGAACCGTTGCGGGCGGTATTTTCGTGCTAAAACCTGATATCCCATGTTGCTGCTTACTTCCTAGGGTTGCGCTTCCGGAAATCTTTAGTTCCGGGCAATGACAAAGTGATGAGACGTCCTCGCTTCGCTTGCTGAATCGCCGTCGAAGCGTCATTCAGACAGGCTGACAAGACGTCGAGAATTGGGTTGCCGACTACGACGACAGCGATGGAGAATTTGGAGACTTGTGTACTGACTCACCATCTTCTTATCGCCTGAAAGCAGCATTTCAAATCCGGCTTCTTCGGCTGCAGCCATTAACCGCCCGTTCCAAAGAAGGTCCCAGCGCACCGCCCTCGTATGAGTGACATCGTGTTCAACAAGGAGCGGCCCGATTTGCACTGGCATATTGTGGGTCGAGCAGAACATTCAAGCCGTCGCTCTGAGACGCTTAAGATTTACGAATTTGATGATTGCAACGACGTAGGGGAGATCGGTCGAATACGTGTAGGAAATTTCCTCAGGCGTCATTCCGTCGTCATAATTTTCGAGGATGCTGTCCGCGAACATGCGTGTTCCAGCTACCTTGGCGCGCCCGTGCAACTTTCCGGGTCCCATTGGACAACACCGCATCCCGTCCAGTCGAACTCATCTTCCCCAGTGGGTCCGTACATTCTGCACCTCCGCTCCTTTATTTTACCCTCGCACGGCGAGCCCAAGCTTTTCTCGCCGCGCCACCTCCCCGGGCGAGAACATCGTGCCGCGGCAGTTTGCCGAGCCGCAATAACAGTCCTGGGTGGCATCCTCGGAATCCCACAGGTTGTACTCGTAGACCAACTCTTCCCCTGCCTCAATCGCGCGCAGTGCAACGACGAAGATTCGCTCCTCGTGCTCCTGTGTCTCGCAATTCGGCGCGCAGCAATGGTTCATAAACATCGCCGCACCAAAGCCGTCGATGACCATATCGCCTTCGCCATAGCCAAACAGGTATGTGACAAACCGATCCGCATAGCGCTCATCGGCGACTGGTTTGGCCATCCGAGGTCCGTCGTATTCGCAGATGCGCTCCCCTTTGCGGCGCGCGCGTGTGGTGTAGCAGCCGGCGGCGTGGATTTGTGATGACCGGACCAGCAGCCCCGGTCCCTGCTTTATAACGGACTTTGCCATCGATTCTCCAAACCAATCTGCGGGTTATGCCGTCCAACCACTCAGCACTCCGATGCCCCAGACTATATCAAACCCGATGCTGCTCGCCGCACTCCTTGCTGCGGGCCTGGCTCTGCCCGCAGCCGCGCAGAAGTATACGCCGGAGCCTCCGCCGCTAACTACGGCACCGTGCAAGCCTACCAAGAAGTCTCCTTGCATTACGCCAGCGCAGGCGGCCCCTGCGCCGGCCAACCCTTTCCCGTTCCCGGGCGAGGATCCACCTGCCGCAACGCCTGCACCTGCCGCTGCTCCGGGCTCTTTTCCATTCCCCGGAGAGCCCGCCGCTGACGCCCCGGCGCCACCAGCGGCAACATCCTCCTCCTCAACAAGCTCTTCCGAGCCAACACAAGATCCAGATCAGCCTGCTTTGAAGGATGAAGGCAGCACTGGATCGACGCGATTCGCTCGTAAAAAGCTGCCAAGAGTCAGCGCCGTGGACCCGGACGAGCGCGAAGCCAAAGACGTGGAAGTGTCGCGCTACTACTTCTCGACCGGCAACTTTGCGGCCGCTTATCTCCGAGCGAAAGACGCCATCACGATCGCGAGCGACGACCCCAACGCGCAGCTCGCCCTTGCTGACGCTGCCGTGCGCGTCAATAAGCCGGACGAGGCCGCAGCCGCTTATTCCGCATGCCTGAAGCTTGACTCCAGCGAGCAGCAGATCAAAGCCGCGAAGAAGGGTCTGGCAGAGATTGCCGCGGCAAAACCGGTCAAGCAAGCCGCCAAATAGCTAGCCGTCTTCTTCCATTTCATCGTCAATTTTCAGATATCGACGCATGTAGCGCAGCGGTTCTTCCTGTACGGCGATCTCTCGCAGGTGGTATCGCCAGCTATCTTCCCGGCCGCTGCGACGCGTGTAGCCCTTACGCGTCACGGTCATGACGCTGCCATCCGGGCGATTGCGCAGGAAGGTCTGGGTCGGGACCAGGAACGTGATCTTCTCGCCCGCCTTCCAGAAACTCTGGGCAAATTCATGCGAGAACAGCAGCGCGTAGTAGCGACGCTCTTCAGACAACATGCGCAACGCCTGGTTGCTGCTGACCCACGGAAGCCCAAGCCGCGCACAATACCATTTGCGAAAAGGAAATCCGTTCGTACGCGCTTGCCCCACGAGTAGTCCCAGCAGATCCAGTCGAGTCATCACAAGCCCCGGTCGTTACCGAGTATAGTGTACGGGTGATGCCGAAGCCGACCGCCGCGCCTGATTCCGCGTCTAAACGGAAGCAGTCCCACTTCCCGCCTGAGTCCTCTCCATTGCCGATTCCGAAGCTTGTTGCATCACTCCTGCTGGCTTGCTCGCTCGGCCTGGGCCAGGCGCAGACCCCCAGCCCGCATGCCGATCCGCTTGCTTATGACCAAGGTGTCCGCGACGCCTGCCTGCACTTCTACAACCTGGATTACGATGGCGCGCTCACCCGACTGGAACAGGTAGTGAAGCAGCATCCGGCTGAGCCCCTGGGCTACGCTTACGAGTTGCAAGTAACGATCTTCCGCGAGCTCTACCACCAGGATTTGCTCGATACCACCTACTACGCGCATGATTCGTTCCTGACGACGCAGCGTCGCGTGGATGTGCCGCAAGCGACGCGCGACCGCATCGAGCAGCTGCTGAACCAGGTGCAGACGCTCACCGATCAGCGCCTGAAAGCGAATGCGCAGGACAAGAACGCCTACTTTGCGAGGGGCTACGCGCGCGGGCTCCACGCCGCTTTCATCACGTTGGCGGATCATTCTTATGTGACCGCCGCACGGCAGGGGCTAGCCGCCCGCAATGATTCTGAGTCTGTCTTGAAGATCGATCCCGACTACGCAGACGCCGACATGGCGATCGGCATTCAGCAGTTCGCGGTCGCCAGCCTGCCGCGCTATCTGCGCTTTATCGCCGGAATTGCAGGGGCCGGCGGCAACAAGGAACGCGGTCTGGCGCTGGTACGCACCAGCGCCGAAAAGGGCGTAGTGACAACCGTCGAAGCACGCACGACCCTGTCCTTATTTTTGCGCCACGATGGTCGTTACCCGGAAGCGCTGCAAGTTCAGCACGGGCTCGCTACGCAATTTCCGCACGACTACCTCTTCCGTCTGGAAGAAGCAAACCTGACCAAGGACAAGGGCGATGGCCCGGGCGCGATTGCAATCTATAAGCAGGTGCTGGCCGACGCACGCAAGCCCGGCTATTTCGCCGATCCACGCCTGCAGATGGCGTGGTTTGGGCTGGCTGATACGGAGCGTGGCCAGAACGACGTGCTCGAGGCCGCAAAGCATTACCTTGAAGCCGCCGATCAGCCCAACGCCTCCGACTGGCTGCGCAAACGCGCGCAGCTCAACGCGGGCGAAATGTTCGACCTGCTCCACGATCGCCCCAACGCCCTGGTGCAGTACAACAAAGCACTGGCGGGTGGCGGCGATCAATCCCAGGCAGACGCTGCGCGCAAGTATCTCAAGACCCCGTACGCGGGCAAGTGATGCTTAGCCGCCGATGATGCGAAGGCTACCGCCCGTCATCTGGCCGGGCTGGTCGACCATCAGCATCGAAAGCAGGGTCGGGCTCAAATCCCGCAGGCTTCCACCCTCCCGCAGCGTCACATTTTTCTCGTCCGAGACATAAAGGAACGGCACCGGATTGGTCGTGTGTGCCGTGTGCGGACCACCGCTGACTGGGTCGATCAGCATCTCTGCATTGCCATGATCGGCCGTGATCAGCATCGAGCCGCCATGCTGCTTGATCGCCTGGTAAATCCGCCCAAGCTGCGTATCCACCGTCTCAACCGCGCGGATCGTCGGCTCCATCTTGCCTGAGTGGCCGACCATATCCGCGTTCGCAAAGTTGACGATGATTACGTCGAACGCCGTGTCCGTCAGCGCCTTGATGACCGTATCCGCAATGCCCGGAGCTGACATTTCCGGCGCCAGATCATAGGTCGCCACTTTCTGCGACGCGACCAGTTGACGATCCTCCCCGGCGAACGGCTTCTCAATCCCACCGTTGAAAAAGTAGGTCACGTGCGCGTACTTTTCCGTCTCTGCGACGCGCAGATTGCGCAGCTCCGCCACCGCCATCACGTTCGCCAGCAGGTTGTCCATGCTCTCGGCCGGAATGACGATGGGCAGCTTGTAAGCCTTGTCATACTGCGTCATGCAGACGTAGTGGATGCGCGCCGGCAGCGTCTGTAGGGGGATCGCCGCGTCGAGCTCGGCAGCCCCGGCCAGGTCGCGCCCCATGGACTGGTTGAGCCCGGAAGTACGCGTCAGCACTCGCGTGATCTGCCGCACGCGGTCCGCGCGATAGTTAAAGTTGATCACAACATCTTCATCCCGGATCAGGCCAACGGCTTTGTCGTCGCGGCCATCCACGGTAAACGGCGGGATGAACTCATCCGTCACGCCGTTCGAGTACAGCTCCCTCACCCGGGCGAGCACGTCCTGCGCCTGCCCGCCTTCTGGAGTGCCTGTCACCATGGCCTCAAACGCCTGCCGCGATTTCTCCCAGCGCATGTCGCGGTCCATCGCAAAATAGCGCCCGGAAATGGACGCCAATTGCCCCACGCCGATCTGCTGAAACTGTTGCAGCAAGGCTTCCAGATAGCCCAGACCGGAGGTCGGCATCGTGTCGCGCCCGTCCATGAAGGCATGCACCAGCACGCGCGTCAGCCCCTGCTTTTTCGCCAGCCGCAGCAGCGCGTACAAATGTCGCTGGTGCGAGTGCACGCCGCCATCCGAGAGCAGCCCGATCAGGTGCAGCGCACGCCCCTTCTGCTGTGCAAGCTCCATCGCCCGCAGCAGGGTGGGGTCCGTGTTGAACGACCCATCCGCGATTGCCGTGTCAATCCGAGTCATATCCATGCGCACGATGCGCCCCGCGCCCAGGTTCAGGTGGCCCACTTCGCTGTTCCCCATCTGCCCATCCGGCAGGCCGACGAAGTGCTCGCTGGCGCGCAGCAGGGTGTTCGGATACTCGCGCAGCAGCATGTCATACGTGGGCTTGCGCGCCTGTGCGATGGCGTTGCCGTGCGTCTCGGCACGGTAGCCCCAGCCGTCAAGAATCGTCAGAATAATCGGTTTCGCCATGTCTGCCTACCTTACCAAACCAACATTGTCATCTGAGTGAAGCGGCTCGCATCCTTTGCGAGCGGCGCAGTCGAAGGACCTGCATCGCCTTTTCACCAGACGGTGAAGCCTACGGTTTCATCACAATCTTCATCGAATCCGGCTTCGGATTCGAAGCAAGCTCAATCGCCGCGGCGCATTCAGCGATTGAGAACCGATGCGAAATAAGTTTCGTAAGATCGAGCGAGCCATCCCGGTACCCATCAAACACCAGATCGATCCCCTCCTGCTGGATCGCCACGGAAGCCGAATAGGACCCCATCAGCGTCTTCTCGTCCATGCAAACCGCAGCGGGGTCAAAAGGGCTGGAGTCATGCTGCGTGCTTGCGAACAACATCACGCGACCACCGGGACGGATCGCATCCATCGCCTGCTGGATTAGCACATCCGCGCCGACCGCCACCAAGGCCACATCGGCCCCACGCCCCTCCGTCGCTGCCTTGGCCGCAGCCACCACGTCTCCGCGAGCATCGATTGGATGCGTCAGGCCAAAGCCCGCCGCAATCGCATGCCGCTCCGGGTACAGGTCGCTCGTCAGCACAGTCGCGCCAGTCCGCGCGGCCAGCGCAGCCAGAATTACGCCGATGCTTCCCTGTCCAATCACCAGAACGGTATCGTCCGGCTCAAGCGCCAGCGTGCGAATCGCCTTGTAGCAAGTGTTCACCGGCTCAATGAATGCAGCCTGCTCAAACGGAATATCATCCGGAATCCTGATCAGCCCGGCGGTTTTGCCCGGCTCGCCGACGATCCAGTCCTTGACCAGAATGTACTCAGCGAACCCTCCGCCGGCCGCCACAAAGCCCGCCGTCGTGCCCACTTTCTTGTACGTCTCGCACTGCGCGAAGGTCTGCTTTCGGCAATAAAAGCACGTCCCGCAGGGGATGTGGTGGAACGCCATGACGCGGTCGCCGGGCAGAAAGTGGGTCACCCCCGCGCCCACTTCCGCGACGGTTCCGGCCATTTCATGCCCAAAGACTCGTGGTCCCGGGTGCGAGTCCGTATGGATCTTCTTCAGGTCCGTCCCGCAAACCCCGCAGGTATCGATCCTGACCAGCACCTCACCGGGCCCCGGCGTGGGCACTGCAATGGTCTCCGCAACCACCGTATCCTTGGCGCGATAGACCGCCGCCCGCATCGTGCTCTGCTTCAAAAGGCCATCTCCTTTAAACTGCTTGTCAACGCTCCAAGCGCCCGCTGCGACCCCGCCCCAAGCTGCATCGCGGATCGCCAGCGGTGCGGCCTCAACGCCGTGTGCAGCGCAAAAGCTCCCGTACGAAAATGACCGCGCGGCGAAGCAAAGCGGCTCAGCGATTCAAGCTCGAAATCGTGCGCGTCCGAGATGCCCTTGATCGCGCGAAAGCCAAGCTTGTGCATCTGAGCCACACGCGCTACCGTAGCCGCTTCCATATCCACCAACGCCGCGCCATAGCTGGAAAACAGCCGCTGCTTTTCCTTCACGCTCGCGATCGTCGGCGACGTGACCAGGGTTCGCTCACCGTCGAGCCCTGCAAATCGTATGCCCGATTGCGCATCCACCACCGTCTGCACTCGGACCACACTGCCTACTGATAAGGCAGGATCGCAGGCCCCGGCGAGCCCCGTACTCACCAGTGAATCGACCTCCCCGGCAGCACGCGCGGCGTTCAGCGCAAGCAGCACCCGAACGCTGCCCATCCCCGCACAAACCACCAGCGCCCGCGGAAGCCGATAAAGATAAATTCCAGAACGCTTCAATGCCCGATCCGGCGCAAACCCACGCACCAGCCCGGCGACCTCGCGCGGCAAAGCCGCAACAATGGCGGTCATCAACGCATCTCCGGCACAGGCGGAGCATACCCGTTGGCGAGGAACCACTCTACCGCGGAGCGTAGCGCGGGATAAACCGGCAGCACCTTGAAGCCCAACTCGCGCTCCGCCTTGGCAGAGCTGGCAAACATCATCTTGCGACCCATCCGCACAGCCTCAACCGTGGCGCGGGGCTCCTTGCCGCGCAGCTTCCCGGTGATGTTTTCGTCAAAAAACGCAAACGCCATGGCCACGGCATGCGGCACCTTCATGGTCGGCGAAGGCAGGCCTGTCATGGCCGAAAGCCGATCCAGAATCTGTTTGAGCGTCAGGTTCTCCCCACCCAGGATGTACCGCTCGCCCGGCGTGCCACGCTCAAGCGCGACCACATGCATCCGAGCCACCTCCGCCACGTCCACCAGGTTTAGCCCCGTGTCGACGTAAGCCGGAAAGTTTTTGTTCAGGAAATCGACCAGAATCCTGCCCGTTGGCGTCGGCTTTGCGTCCATTGAGCCAATCGGCGTGGTCGGATTCAGAATCATCACATGCTGACCCGCACCCGTGGCCGTGATAGCTTCCTGCTCGGCCTGAAATTTTGACAGTTTGTAGTGCCCGATCATGTCATCAGCCGAAACCGGGCTGGCTTCGTCTACGATCGTACCGTCCTTCTGAAAGCCCATCGTCGCCACGGAAGACGTGTAGACCACCTTCGGCACGCCAACCTCGCGCGCGATCCGCAGCAATGCCCGGGTGCCCTCGACATTGGCCGCGTACATGTCTGCAGGGTCCGGAACCCAAAGCCGGTAGTCGGCGGCGACATGCACCAGCGCATCGCAACCAGTCAGCGCTGAACGCAGCGCCTCCGGCTGGCGCAAGTCTCCCACAACCGTCTCTGCGTTGAGTCCTTCAATCGCTGCCAGCTTGCTTGTCGACCGCGTCAGCAGCCGCAAATCAGCCCCGACTGAAGCATAAGCGCGCGCGACGTGGCTCCCCACAAAGCCCGTCGCGCCGGTCAGAAAAACCCGCATAGCCGCCTAGGCGTCCAGCCGTTCAGGCTCGATCTGGATGTTCTTTTCGCCCGCCGCCTTCTTCTCCCAGTACTTCTTCACCCAGGCATCAAAGGTCTTGCCGGCGGCCGTATCGCGGCCCGTAAATGCCAGCGCCGCTACATCAGAATAGGCCACGGCAACGCGAGTCTGCCCTGCAGTCGTGATGATACGGATTGACGAATCCTCAAGCGTCGTTCCCGTGCGCCGGTCGAACAGATAGCCCTCAACAACCGATCCGTCCTTTCGCGTTACGGTGATGTCGCCGCGGTAGTCAAACGCCTTTTCAAGCGCCTCACGGATCTCGGCGTCGGATGCGAGGACCGGGATCCAGCCTTCGAGTTGCTCGCGTTCGCGGCCCTCGGCATGGTCCATTTCGTCCGGCGTAAGGTGCGATAATTGCTCGAGCTTCGCTGCTTCCTGGCTGTCAGTCGCCATCGTTAATCTCCTGAAACTTCCTGCCGCGCAATCTCTTGCGGGGCCAGAGCGCGTGGCTCAACGTGGAGGGACGGCGCGACGCCGGCGGCAATCTGCACCAGCGGCGTGTGGTCTGCGGGCTTCCACTCGTTCAGAATCTTCTCCGCGCCCTCGTCGTCGTAGCTTGAGAACATGGCCTTGGCGGTCTGCAACAGACCCTTGATCGACCCAAACGTGTAGTTCACACCACTGGCTTCATAGCCGGAATGGACCATGCAATTCGCGCAGCGCGGGTTGCCGGACTCAGTTCCGTAGTTCTGCCACTCAACGGTCTCCATCAACTCCTTGAAGCTGTCCGCGTAACCATCCTGCAGCAGGTAGCAAGGCTTCTGCCAGCCAAAGATCGAGAACGTCGGCATGCCCCAGGGCGTGCAGGTCAGGCTCTTCTTGCCCATCAAAAATTCCATAAACATGGGCGAAGCGTTGAAGCGCCAGGACTTTTTGCGGTTGGACAAAATCGCGCGGAACATCTTCTTGCTCTTCGCGCGGCCCAGAAAGTGCTGCTGGTCAGGCGCCTTGTCGTACGTATATCCAGGCGAAACCATCATCGATTCCACGCCGGCCGTCATCAGCTGATCAAAGTGGCGGCGCACCGAGTTGGGGTCGGCACCGTCAAAAAGCGTCGTGTTGGTCGTGACCCGGAATCCAGCATCAACCGCAGCCTTCACGCCACCCATCGCGATGTCATACCCGCCTTCACGGCAAACCGAAAAGTCGTGGTGCTCACGTTCGCCGTCCACATGGACGGAGAAGGAAAGATACTTGCTCGGCGTAAACAGGTGCAGCTTTTCCTTGAGCAGCAGCGCGTTCGTGCACATATAAACGTACTTCTTGCGCGCAACCAGGCCGGCCACAATTTCCGGCATCTTCGGGTGCAGCAAAGGCTCGCCGCCGGGGATCGCGACCATCGGCGTCCCACACTCTTCAACCGCCTTGAAGCAGTCCTCGGGGCTCAGATCCGTCTTCAGGATGTGCGCCGGATACTGGATCTTGCCGCAGCCGGCACAAGCCAGATTGCAGCGGAACAACGGCTCCAGCATCAGCACCAGCGGGTACTTCTTGCGGCCGGCAAACTTCTGCTTCAGCACGTAGGTGGCAACGGTCCAGGCCTGCGAGATGGGAACTGCCATCTTGTGAATCTCCTTCTCAAAATCGGTTAGGCGGCGGCCGCTTCCCGGTCCATCGCCTTCTTGTAAGTCGTCAGTGCGAGCAGAGGAAAATAGTCTCTGTAAAGGTGGTACGCCAGATAAAACACGCGCGGAAAGCCTGTCCCAGTGTAAATGGCTTCACCGTTGCGGCCCTCAGCCGACTCATCCCAGGTACCCTCGGGAGTCTGCCGGTCAATCAACCATCGGATGCCCTTGGCGACTGAATCGCTTCGAGTATCTCCGGCCGCAAGCAAGCCCAGAACCCCCCAGGCGGTCTGCGATGGCGTACTCGGCCCAACGCCGCGCGTGCCTGGATCGTCATAGCTGCTGCAGGTTTCACCCCAGCCGCCGTCAGCATTCTGCACCATGCGGATCCATTCCGCGGCCTGCTGCACGGGAACTTCATGATTCCAGTAGCCCATCGCCTCCAGCCCGCGAAGCACCAGGAATGTGCCGTAGAGGTAATTGACACCCCAGCGACCAAACCAGGAACCATCCGGCTCCTGCTCTTTCAGGATGAACTGCACCGCAGATTCGACTCGCGGATCACGCCGCGTAAACCCATAAGCCGCCAGCATCTCCAGGATGCGGCCAGTAATATCGACCGTCGGTGGGTCGAGCATGGCGTTGTGATCGGCAAACGGAATGTACTGGAATATCGTCTTGGTGTTGTCTTTATCGAACGCCGCCCAGCCACCGTTGCGGCATTGCATCGCGAAGATCCAATGGATCGCACGCTGTTCCACTTCATGCTGGTAGCGTTCACGCGGATTCGCGACCGCCTTCAACGCAAGCAGAACTTCTCCGGTATCATCGACATCCGGGTAAAACTCGTTGTTGAACTCGAAGTACCAGCCGCCAGGCTCGACGTTCTTGACCTTCTCCGCCCAGTCCCCCTTATGTCGAACTTCCTTAGACAAAAGCCAGTCCGCCGCCTTGATCATCCGAGGGTCTGTCGTCGAAACGCCTGCTTCGCCAAGGGTTGAAAGCACCTGCGCGGTATCCCAAACCGGTGAAAAGCATGGCTGCATCCGAAACGTAGGCGTCGGATAGTTCGGCTCGCCATTCGGCCGGTCAATCCCAAGCTTTTCAAACTCGTCCATCGCGCGGATCACCTGCGGGTCATCAGCCGAGTAGCCAAGGTAGCGCAGCGCGACAATCGCATTCAGCATCGCCGGGTAGATCGCGCCGAGCCCGTCCGAGCGCTCAAATCGCTCCAGCATCCACTTTTCGGCCTTCTTGAGCGCCATCTTCCGCAGCGGGCGAATATGCACACGCTCCGCCCAATGTGCCAGGCGATCGGTGAAGATAAAGAAGTTACGCCACGAAACCGGCTGCTTCCGATCCCAGCGAAGACGCAGATCGGCATTCTCTCGACCACCCAGAAATAGTTCGTCGATACCCTGCTCTGGCGGCAGCTTACGGAACGGTTTCTTCGCGTAAATGATCGATAGCGGCACCAGAATGCCGCGTGACCAAGAGCTGATCTCATACAAATTGAAGTAGAACCAGTTAGGAAAGAGAACGATCTCCGGCGGAATCGCAGGAACAGCGTCGTAATCGTACTGACCCAGCGCGCACAAGTAGATCTTGGTGAAGGTATTGCACTCGACGACACCGCCCAGCGACAGCACCTGCTCACGAATCTTCACCATCAAGGGCTCGTCTGCGGTGTGGCCCATCAGCTTGAGCGCGAGATAGCACTTCACGCCATAGCTGACGTTCGAAGGCCCACCCGGCGACAAGCTCCAGCCGCCATCGGCATTCTGATGACGTAAAATCTCGTTACGAGCCCGTTCCATCTTGCCGCGATCGCCCGTACCCAGCAGCGTGTGCATAAAGATGTAGTCAGCCTCGAGCATCGAGTCCGCTTCCAACTCGCCACACCAGTAGCCATCGGGGTGCTGCAGACCCATCAACCAGTCGGTCGACTTCTTGATTCCTGCAACGATCGCGTCAAGACCGAGGTCGATCCGGCCAAAACGCGGCTGCACAGGCGTTCTGGACGCGTTCGAATTGTTGGTGTTACCTGGGGTCATTCGCTGCAAACTCTCTGGGTACGACTAGGCGGCTGGCTGGGGTGGCTGTGGCGGCTTCGGTGCGGAGGCAATCGCCTGCACAATCTCGGGCGGCAGGCCGAAGCGAACATTCTCCGGCATCACTTCCACCTCGTCGACATCGCCGTAACCCTTGGATTGCAGGTACTCCACGACATCCTTCACCAGAACTTCCGGAGCAGAGGCCCCGGCCGTCACCGCAACCGTATTCACGCCATCAAGCCACTCCGGCTGGATCGCCGCAGCAGAGTCGATCAGATAAGAGTTTGTATCCAGGTTCTTCGAAACTTCAACCAGGCGGTTTGAGTTAGAGCTGTTGCGCGACCCAACCACGAGAACCAGATCAGCACCATGCGCCACATTCTTGACTGCAACCTGGCGGTTTTCTGTCGCGTAGCAAATGTCCTGCGCCTTGGGCCCGGTAATATTCGGGAACTTCTTCTTCAGGCCTTCGATCATGTAGCGCGCTTCATCAAGAGACAGCGTCGTCTGGGTAAGGTAAGCGACCTTGTTCGGATCAGGAACCACCAGCGCATCCACTTCCTCAAGCGTCGAAACAACCTGAGTCACATCAGGCGCCTCACCCTGCGTACCCTCGACTTCCTCGTGGTCGCGGTGCCCGACGAGCACGAGCGAGTAGCCATCCTTCGCAAACTTGATAGCTTCAAGATGCACTTTCGTCACCAACGGGCAGGTGGCATCGATAACCTTCAAACCACGCTCACGCGCAGCCTGGCGAACGGCCGGGGAGACACCATGCGCGGAATAAATCACACGCGCGCCTTCCGGCACCTCGTCCAGTTCATTGACGAAAATTGCGCCCTTTTTAGCTAGATCGGTGACGACATAGCTGTTATGAACGATTTCTTTGCGCACATAAATCGGCGCACCAAACGTCTCCAACGCGATTTGCACGATATCGATCGCACGGACAACGCCCGCACAAAAGCCGCGCGGCTTGAGCAGCAATACGCGCTTCGTGCCAGCGGATTCGCCGGCAGAGTCGTGTTCAGGTCCGGAAAGATGCGAGACGGGGGGTAGGACGGGTTCGAGAATTGAAGTGCTCACCCTCCGAGTATAACGCTTTCATCGGAGGGTGGCACGCCGGTTGAACCGAAAATGGTGCAATCAACAGGAGGAGGTTAGAGCCCGTGCGCCTCGCAGCCGGTGTGGCCGCAGTCGCACTTCAGCGTGGTTAGATCCTTCGAATCCTCGCAAAAGGTCGAGCAATACTTTGAATCGGGAGCTGCCATGCAGCTACAGGTTTCGTGTGCGCACTTCGTCGGTTCGGCCATAATTCCTCCAGTGTTGCTCGCACGTGGGATGCAGAAGCTGCAGGTCAGGATGGTTACTGGCTCGCGCTCAGCAGATTTTCTGCATGAGCCAGACTGGTTTCGGTCAGCGTCGCGCCGCTCAGCATGCGCGCGATTTCGCGGACTCGCTCCGGCTGTTCCATGCCCCGGATCGCTGTTTGGGTGCGGCCCTTGGTCTCAGTCTTTTCGATCAGAAAATGCTGATCGGCAAACGCGGCAATCTGCGGAAGGTGTGTGATGCAAAGTACCTGTTGCGAGCGAGATAGCGCCTTCAGCTTCTGCCCGACAGCCTCCGCGGCCCGGCCGCCAATGCCGATATCGATCTCGTCAAAAACCAGCGTCCGCGGCAAAGTGGACTTGCGTTTCCCCACTCGCCCAACGACGGCTTCCTCCACCGTCACCTTCAGCGCCAGCATCACGCGAGACATTTCACCACCAGACGCAATCTCATCCAGCGGCTTCAACGGCTCGCCGGCATTGGTCGCGATCAGGCAGGCAATCTCGTCTGAACCATGCGCGTTCCAGTTCGCAGCAGGTGTGACCGTAATCGCAAAACGCACGCGCATCGCCAGCTCGTTGATCTGCTTTTCCGCCGCCTTCTCCAACCGCTTCGCAGCATCCATACGAGCCGCCGTAAGTTCCTTCGCGGCTGCCTTGTAGCTCGCCGCGTGGCGCTCCTCCGCCGACTTCAACTCCGCCAGCAACGCATCGCGATTATCCACCTCGGCCAATTGCCGCGCGGCTTCTTCCGAAAATGCCAGCACATCTACCAGCGTCTTGCCATACTTGCGCTTCAGCCGGTCGAGCGCCGCCAGCCTGTCCTCAATCTCTTCCAGCCGCTCCGGCCCAGCCTGCACATTGTCAGCGAAATCCCGAACAGTCGCGCTCAAATCCTCAACCGTCGCTTTGGCCGCCGCAAGCTCCTGTGCGGGCACGGTGAAGCGCTCGTCATAGCGAGCCAGCTCTTCCACCAACTTCAGAGCCTGGCCGAGAGTTGTTTCGGCAGAATGTTCCGCCTCGTACAGCAGATCGTGCGCTCCCATCGCGGCCGCGTAGAGCTTTTCCGCGTTCGCCAGCACCCGCTTTTCTGCTTCGAGTTCCTTATCCTCAGCCTCGCCAGCAATCCCCGCATCAGCGATTTCCGCAGTCTGGTGCCGCCACAAATCCGCCATGCGCAGACGATCCTGCTCATCGGTCTGCATCTGGTCCAGCTTTGCGCGAGTCTCCCGCCAAGCAGCGAACGCTGCCGCAACACCCTCGAGCGCCAGCCCCCCAAATCGGTCCAACAACATCCTCTGCTGCGCCTGGTCGAACGCTCCCAGCGTCTCCCCCTGCGCGTGCACCAGCGCCAGTTCCGGCGCCAGCAGCCTCAGCACGCCAACTGTCGCCGGCTGATTATTGATGAACGCGCGCCCCTTGCCGGTCGCCTGGATCTCCCGCCGCAGCAGGATGCCATCCGCATCCGGGTCCGGGTCGATCCCATTCTCGCTCAGCACCGCGAGAGCCCCCGGCGTAGCCTCAAACATACAGCTTACGACCGCCTTCTCCGCCCCGTGCCGCACAAAATCAGACGACGCCTTACCACCCAGCAACAAGGCCAGCGCGTCGATCAGGATCGACTTGCCCGCACCCGTTTCGCCCGTCAGCAGGTTAAGCCCACGGCCGAACTGCGCCTGGGCTCGATCGATGACCGCATAGTTTTCCGCGCGCAACTCCAGCAGCATCTTCGCTTCGCCTCACCTTCGCTCAGCGCTAGCGTAGCACGGCCAACGCGCATCCAACCGCGAGAGGTGTCTGCATGAAAGTTTTGATCCTTGGTGCGGGCGGCAAGACCGGCCGCCTGGTTTTGGAAAAGGCCTTGAAGGCCGGCCACGAAATCACCGCGTTGCTGCACGAAGCCAAGCCCGACGAGCACTACCCTGCCGCCGTCACCATCGTGCACGGCGACGCGCGCAACCCTACTCGGCTCGACCAGGTCATGGCCAATCAGGAAGCGGTGATCGACGTCATCGGCGGCACCAAACCGTACATGGAGACGGATCTCGAATCCGGCACTGCAAAGGTTGTGCTCGACGTCATGAAGCACAACGCCGTCAAGCGCCTGATCGTCGTTTCCGCGATGGGCGTAGCCGACTCGGTCGCCCACGCCGGTTGGTTCTACGAGCATCTGCTAATGCCCCTCTTCCTCGGCGGCATCATGCGCGACAAGGCCCGCATGGAAGACGAGATCACCCACGGCGGCATCGATTACGTCATCGTGCGCCCGCCCCTCCTCAAAGACTCCGACGAAACCAGCCAGATCCATGAGGTCACCGGCGACGACAAGGCCCACACCATCACCCGCGGAGACCTCGCACAGTTCCTCGTCGACCAACTCGCCAGCAATACGTACGTGGGACGGCAAGTCACGATAGCAAACAAGTAGTCACCGTATTCCCAGACTGCCTGAGTAGCTCGGGGCCGGCTCCTCCGTGGGGGGAGCCACACTCAGCGCTTTCTGCAGCGGGATCACCAGGACGTAGAACGCCGCGAAGACGACAAACAATCCCAGAAATCCATCGACAAGCCGCAGCATGAATCCAAGAAATAGTCCGAGAAAAGTCAGCAGCCCCGCGCGTCCGGAAGACCCGGTCCGCAAGTTGATGTACCGCTCCACATCCCCAGTCCACTGATACAGAAAAAAGATCCCATACAGTGGGATAAATTGCTTCCACACGACACCCGCCGGAGTGTACTCAGCCGACCACCCTGGCTCACCCTCAAGCACCTTGATCATCCTGTTGATGACGAAGAAGTAGTACACAAAAGCCGGCAGACCAAACAGAAAGTACAGCCCGCGAGCACTGCCCGCACCCAGCGCTGCAATGCCTACGACCACACCCACAAAGCCGCCGCTCGCCAGCACGAAGCCCAGCCAAACGGGCAGAAGACGACGACGCTCAACGGGACGTTCCGTAAAAGTCAGCGGCGGAGGAGCCGCAGGCTCGGACCAGCCCGGCTGCATGGATTCTGTGGGTTGCATGCGCTTCAACCTACTGGCCCCCGGCAACGCGGTCAAGCTTTTTGTTGACCATCGCGCGTCCCCTGCCCACGCATTGTGCCCGGGGCCGTCTTACAATCGCTACACTTGAATCCAGCATGACCCATACCCTAGCCTTCCTCGCCTTTTTCCAGGACGACCCCGCCCCGCTCCCAGCCGCGGCCGCCACATCCTCCGCGCTCGGCGATATTCTGCACCACTCCGGCCCCGTCGCCTACGCGGTCCTGATTCTGCTCGCCGCCTCCAGCATCTTCTCCTGGACGATCATCATCTCCAAGTACCGCGCCTTTGCCACCGCCCGCGCGCAGTCTGGCCGCTTCCTGCGCGCGTTCCGCCGCTCCGCCCGCCTGTCAGAAATCGCCGCTGTGTCCGAGCAGTTCAAGCCATCCCCACTCGTCGCCGTCTTTTCGGAAATCAACGACGAGTACCAGCGCCAGTCCGGCGGACGCGGCCTACCGCGCAACCCTGTAGGGCTGGAGCGCGCCGCCTCCACCGCCGCCAGCGAAGCCCTCACCACGCTCGAGCAGCAAATTACCTGGCTCGCCACGATCGGCAACATTGCCCCCTTCGTCGGCCTTTTCGGCACGGTCTGGGGCATCATCGACGCCTTCCACGGCCTCGGCACAGCCGGCGCCGCAACCCTGCGCGCCGTGGCCCCCGGTATTTCAGAGGCACTCATCACGACCGCCGCCGGCATCCTGGTCGCCATCCCCGCCGTCGTCGGCTACAACCAGCTCACCGCGCAGCTACGCGACTTCGCCTCGCGCATGGACGACTTCGGCCGCGAGCTGCTGAACGCCATCGAAAACGCCGCCGCCTTCCAGCCCCCGCCGCCCGAGGCCCCCGTAGTCCCGCAAAACCAGTCGCAAGAGCGCAGGAGGTTCTAGCCCATGGCCTTCTCCGCACGCGGCCCCGGCGGCAGCCGCCGCACGCAGACCGCACTCGCCGACATCAACATCACCCCGCTGGTCGACGTCGTGCTCGTCCTGCTGCTGATCTTCATGCTCACCGCGCCGGTGCTGCAGTCTGGCATTGAGGTCGCGATCCCGCACACGCGCTCGACCCAGACGCTGACGGAAGAGCGCATGGTCGTCACGATTGACAAAGACCAAAACGTATTTCTGCAAGCGAACGGCGCGGACAAACTGATCAACGTCGCGCAGCTCGGCGCACTGCTGAAGCCAACCACCAAAGAAGCCAGCCGCACCGTTTACGTCCGCGCCGATGAACGCGTTCCCTTCGGCGCTTTCGCCACCGTCATGGAGTCCGTCAAACGAGCGGGAATCACCAACATCAGCATCGTCACGCAGCCGTTCGAGAAATGAGGCCTAACTTGCGATCTCTGCTTCTCTGCCTTCTCCTCACCATCCCGGCGCTGGCCCAGGACGCCGCTCCCGATCCCTACGCGACGCTGATTACGATTCAGAAGAACGGCAAGATCACCCTGCGCCTCGACGGGCGTAACCGCTCCGTCACCCGCGCTGATTTGACCGCCGTCCTCACTGCTGCCGGCAACCCCGCAGGCCGAACCGTCTATATCAAGGCCAGCCCGTCTCTTCCATTCGCTACCGTACAAGACACCCTCGACCGAGTCAAACAGGCCGGCATCGCCAAGGTCGAGATCGTCAGCACTTCGCACAGATAGCACCTTATCTTTGTCATGCCCCCTTGTTGGTCATCCCCGAAGGGGATCTGCAGTTGACTTATCTTTTGCCAGCCCGGCCCCGGATTCATAAGAAACTCATGCCCACCGAACTGCTCCCAACCCGAGAAGACACCACCACCACCAAAAAGGTAGCGCCGAATCTTGCCCTGGCCATCACCCTGCACCTCCTCATCGCCGCGGTCATCGCGGGGGCCGCGTACATCAGCCACAAATCCAACATCCATTGGGGCGAGCGCGACCCTCTCGCCGGCGCTATGCAGGTCCAGGCCGTGACTTCCCTGCCACTCCCGCCGCGTCAGCGCTTCAAGGAAAACGAAGTTCTCGCCAGCGACAAACCCAGCATCGCCCCCACCCCACCCCCGCCCGCTCCGCCCAGCCCCAAGGCCAAGGCCCCCACGGCCCCCAAAGCCGAGCCACCCCCCAAGCCCAATGAAGTCCTGATTCCCACCAAGGCCAGGCCCGACCCCATCAAGCCCGCGCCCACCAAGCCTGCGCCCACGCCGCCCGCCAAGCCCGCAGCCGCCAAGCCAGAGCCCAGCAAGCCCGTCGACACTCCCCCCGCCCACACCACCCCCGCCCCACCAACCCCTAAAGCCACCACCGGCGAGACCTCCGGCATCCAGATCCCGCAGTCCGTCGTCCAGACGAAGACAGGAATCTCCGCCATCGCCATAGAAGAACGTAGCTTCGGCGACCGCTTCGCCTACTACGTCAAACTCATCCAGCAAGCCATTCAGCGTGCAAAACAGCAGGAGCCGGACGGGCCAGAAACCCGCGGCAAACGCACAATCCTGAAGTTCACCATCGACCGCGACGGAGCCCCCACCGAGGTTGAAGTAGTTACCCGCAGCGGCTCCCCCGCACTGGACCTCTCCACGCAGCGAGCCATCCAGCGCATCGACACCTTCGGCCCCCTCCCCGCCGGCTTCAGCCACGTCAACGTAAATTTCGGCTACACCAGCCAGTAGCTCTATCAATACTTTGTCATCCTGAGCGAAGCCCGTCAGCCTCATCGAGGGACGCAGTTGAAGGACCTGAATTACCGCCAGTCGTGCCATGTCGGTCAAAAGCGAGAAAGGGTGGAAGCCTGAGGCTTCAGCCCCGGCGATCACAGACCCCAGGCCCTGAGCCCCCGTACCAACCCAGTTACGTCCCCCAAAACCCACAGCCGGCACAAACCCGTAACGCAATCCGTCTACCATCTATAGAGATGAACCGGATGCCCAGCCTGAAACCCTTGTACCTCCTGCTCGCCCTCTTCGCCGTGGCGCTGCCCACCCGTGCCCAGCAGGTCGATATCAACCTGGCCGGCAACGCTGCGGACCGCACCCGGATCGCCGTCGCCAACTTCAAGCCCGGCACGCCCGACCCGCAGACCTCCGCGCTTAAAAGGACGTTCGACTCGGTCCTCTATAACGATCTAGCCAACGCCGGCATCTTCGACCTCGTCTCGAGGTCTATGGCGCCCCAGGCGACTCCCGGCGTTCCGGCAGAAATTTCGCTGCCCCAGTGGTCCGCCGCTCCGGTCAATGCATCCATGGTGGCGTTTGGTGCGCTTGGGGTGACCGGCTCGCGGCTGGCGGTCAACGGCTTTCTGTTCGACGCGAAGAATCCGCAATACCCGCAGGTGCTCGCCAAGCAGTATGGTGAGGACGCCTCCGACGACATGGCCCGCCAGATCGCCCATCGCTTCGCAGACGAGATCATCCTGCGCCTGGGCGGCGGTATCAACGGCATCGCAGAAACCAAGATCTACTACACCCACGCCGGCGGCGGCGGTCCTGATGGAAAAACGAAGGAAATCTGGGAAATGGACTACGACGGCGCTAACCAGCATGCCGTCACGCACCTCGGCACGATCTCGATTTCACCCCGCGTCTCGCCCGATAATTCCCGCCTCGCCTTCGCCTCACTAGGCCGCGATGGCTTCAAAATTCGCCAATATTCCCTGCTGCTCGGGCGCATGGTTGCGTTTCCCGCAGGCGGAACCGGGACCAACTCCTCGCCGGCCTGGTCGCCGGATGGCAAGCAGCTCGCCTACTCCGCTTCTCCCAACGGCGATGCCGACATATGGATCTCAGACGTAAACGGCGCGCTGGCCCGGCGCATCACCAGCTTCCGCGGACCAGACGTTTCCCCAGTCTTCAACCCCCGCACCGGCGCGCAGATTGCCTGGATCAGCGGTCGCACCGGCCTGCCGCAGCTCTACACCATGCAGACCGATGGCTCCGCCGTCACGCGCCTGACTGACACCGGCTACGCTACCAGCCCATCCTGGAGCCCCAACGGACAGTTCATCGCATTCGCCTGGAACCGCAAATACGGCCCCGGCGCACCCGGCGGGCAGGATATCTACGTGATGGAAGTCGCGTCGCTCAAGTGGATCCAGCTCACCAACGGCATCGGCCTGTGCGACTTCCCTTCCTGGTCCCCGGATGGCCGCCACATCGTCTTCGCCAACTCGCCCGACACCCGCGACTCGCACATGCGCATCATGACCATGCTGGCCGACGGGACGGAAAAGAAAGCCCTCACCCCCGCCGTCTCCGACATGCCCAACTGGAGCTGGAAGTAATTCCTTAGGCCTCGGACTTAGGCTCCTTTGCTCTAGTTCTTCGTACTTTGTTTGTCATACCCGAAGGGGATCTGCTTCTCGCTTTACGTCTTTGCAGTGGCCTTCCAGTCACACCTCGCCACTCTTTTCACCACCGTCCGCCCCAGTAATTTATCCTCAAACGAAACCTGCAGCCGGAGCGACAAGATGACCAGCCTCACCCAGCCGACCAAGATGATCTCGAAAAACCTCCTCATCCTCCTCGCCTGCGCCATCGCCCTCACCGGTTGCCACAAAAAGAGCAACACGGTCGATCCCAGCACACTGGGCCCCAGCGCTGACTCCACCGCGGCCAACACCACGCCCGCACCCACCGCCAGCATCACCGCGGACCCCGTGGCAATCGATCTCGGCGGCACGGTTGTGTTGAACTGGCGCACCACCAACGCCACCACCGTCACCATCGATGGCATCGGCCAGGTGAACGTCAACGGCACCCAGACCGTTTCGCCCTCGAACTCGACCAACTTCCACCTCACCGCTAAGGGCGATGGTGGCACGACAGAAGCCAACGTCCGCGTGACCGTCCGCGTAACGACCATCCCGTCCGGCGGCTCGACTACCCAGATGGAAGGCGGCCGCGACGGCAACGGGCTGAACGGCGCCAACGGCCAGGGCGGTCCGGTCACAGCAGCGTCGTTTGCCGCTGCCGTGCAGGACATGTTCTTCGATTACGACAGCTTCGACGTCCGTCCGGACGCCCAGACCAGCGCCGCGCAGGCTGCGTCGTTCCTCGTTCAGCACCCGGGCCTGCGCATCCTCGTCACCGGCTACGCCGACGAGCGTGGCTCGGCCGAGTACAACCTGGCGCTGGGTGAAAACCGCGCCAACGCCGCCAAGGCAGCACTCGTCAGTGCAGGCGTAGCTGGAGCCCGCATCCGCGCCTTCTCGGTCGGCAAGGAAAAGCAGTTCTGTACAGAAGCCAACGAAACCTGCTGGCAGGAAAACCGCCGCGCCCAGTTCACCATCGACCAGTAGACCCACTATTTGGATGCAATTCCGAGGCCATTTCCGAAGGGATCTGCTTCCCTCTTTTGGCCCATGGTGCATGTAAAACATCCGGCCCGAAGTCCAGACCTAACTCGCTTCTTTTGAAGACTTTAGGACCTTACCGGCGGGGGGGAGTCAGACCACGATTTCCCCTCGCCGCCCGGAGACACAGATGCCGAAAGTCCGCTTTCTCGCCCTTGCCCTGATCCTCGCTGTTGCCTCGCCCGCGCTCGCCGTCAACAAGGATATGGTGCAGCTGCAGACCCAGATTCAGCAACTCCAGGACGCCGTGGCGCGCCTGCAGCAATCGAACGACGAGCGCATGGGTGTGCTCAAGGATCTGGTGCAGCAATCGGCTGACTCGGTCAACCGCATGAGCATCAACATGGACGTGCTGCAAAAGCAGCTAGCCGCCGGACAGACAGCGCAAGGAGCGAAGGTCGACACCGTTTCCGGCCAGGTGCAGGCCCTGAATGACTCGCTGGACGAGATGAAAGCGCGCATGGCCCGCCTTGAGAAAGCGCTCGGCAACGTGCAGAACGATACGCAAAACATCAACGCTGCCATCCAGAACCTGCCGCAGAACACTGCTCCCGCTGGCGCGCCGGTCGTAGCGCCGCAGCCCGTGCAGACCCAGCCTGAAACTGCAGCGGTTCAGCCAGTGATCACACCGCCAGTTGCGCCAGCACGCGTAAAGCCCGCGCCGGTCGTCAAAACAGCTGCGCCGCCGGTCGATGACCTCTACAAAGCGGCCTATGCGGACTACATGTCGGCAAAATATGCAGTCGCAACGTCAGAGTTTGGGGATGTGATCCACGCCTACCCGGACAATACGCTTTCAGGAAACGCCTACTACTACCTGGGCGAGATCGACTATCGCGCTGGCAAATACGCCGCTGCCGCCAAGGATTATGACAAGGTCCTTGAGCAATTTCCGGACTCCAACAAAGCGCCTGCGAGCCACCTGCACAAAGGCCAGGCGCTCATCGCGCTCAAGCAAAACGACGCCGGCATTCGCGAGCTGCGCGCGCTGATCCAGCGCTTTCCTGCCTCACCAGAGGCCGCGCAGGCGCGCAGCAAGTTGAGCGGCATGGGTGTTCCGGTCAGGCCCAAAGCCTAGGTCTTCAAGTTCGCCAGCGACTCTTCCAGCTCGACCTTGACTGCAGCTTCAAGCGGCAGCAAAGGCAGTCGAGGCCAGCCGCCGAAGTAGCCATTTACATCGCAACCGTACTTGATCGCAGCCGCTCCGCGCGTGCCTTCTGTCAATGCCGCAGCACGCAGGATGCGGTCCTGCTTCTCATCCGCCAACCCTTGGTCGCCGTCCTTGTACGCCTGCCAGACCTCACAGCAGGCCTGCGGAGCGCAGGGCGACAGACGCGGAACGGCACCACTGGCACCCGCTCGCCAGGCATGAAGCATCAGCCCGGTTTCGATTGCGAGCACCTGAAAGCCCACCTTTTTTCTGCGGGTTTTGACCGCCGGCGCACCCACCGGGACGACGCTGCCAGCAGTGAGATTCGCCGCGGAAATCAGACCAGAGCCGCGCTGAATCATGCGTCCAGTCGCCGCCGCGAACGTCATGGTGACGTTCACTTCGCGCGTGACTTCCGTGGTCGCCGCAAGCAGCGCGGCAGTCGAGCCACTGAGCGCTCCGTAGATGTTGGGATGCCGGGCAAGCTCCGCGCTCACGGCAACAGGAAGGTCCGGCGTATCGAGCAACAGCGGCAGCGCGGAATGGTCCGCGACCATGCGAAAGTAGTTCGTCGTTTCGGTCGTCATCGCAGGGTCAACTGCAAACGACGGTGGTTTTACCGCCACAACATCGTAGCCAAGCGAGGCGGCTGTATCTGCCAGCGCAAGTGTGCGCGAAAGGCTCTCCCGGCCTACAGCGGCAATCATCACCTTGGTTTCCGCGGCGCTGTGCATTGCGTGCTGCAGCACGCTGGCGGCTTCGGCGTCGCTGAGCGCGTCTGGCTCGATCTGGCCGACGATCATTCCGGCGGCCGGCGTCAACGAGTAGCGCGCAACATTTGCTTCCAGTTTGCGGACAAACAAGCGACCGTCGGGATGAAACGGGGTCGTAAGCGGGAGGAAAACACCTTCAAGCAGCATGTTCCCATTCTAGAAGCTTCGGGTACCTAGTTTGGTCACCATTGAACAGACTCCAATTGGGGATACAAAAACCCGCGCCACTGCCGTATAAACAAAAGCATGAACGAAGATTACGAAGTCTCGCAAGGCAAGACCGCCGGCGACCTGGGCCATGACGCCCTGTGGTACACGCTGCACACGCTTTTTGCGGTCATTGTGCTGCTGGCTGTGGTCTTCGGCATCTACCTAACGCACCCGGACCCCGATGCGCCGTTCCCCAAAGTGCTTGGCACCGCGCTCGGCCTGCTGGTGCCGATGATTGTTGGCTTCATCATCGCGAAGAGCCGTCAGGATTTGATTGCGAAATACATCTGGATTTCCGGGCTGCTGGTGTTTTCGATCGTGTGTGTGTGGGTGCTTGATCTGCCGACCGGCGTAGGGCTTTGTGACAAGTGCGGTGCGGTCGAAAAGCTGTACCGGACCTTTTTCGACATCAACCACGGATCGGGTTTGATGGGTGGCGATGGATTGCTGGTCGGGACCTGGATTCCGCTGTCTATGATTGGCTACGCGATTGGGGCTCGGTTTGGGTTGAACGAGTAGGTTGTTGAAGTGCAAAGTGCCCGGAGCCGATTGGCGCCGGGCACTTCTGTTTCTGGCGGGTTGGTATTGGTGATCCCACTGATCGCGAAAGCGCGATGAATGGGGCACCCAGAGATTGTGACTATGCGTCGCGTTGAGCGTGCAGCGTTTGAAGCGCGATGACGTTGAGCGTGCCCTGCTGAAGCGCGGCGATACCTTCTGCTGCAGCTTTGGCGGCGGCGAGTGTGGTGATGGTCGGGATGCGAGCGAGAACGGCGGCGCGGCGGATGGCCTTCTCATCAAAGAAAGTATCCTGACCGCGCGGAGTGTTGACGATCATGTGGATGCGGTCACCCTTGATCAGGTCGACGACGTTGGGACGGCCTTCCTTGACCTTGAAGACGCGCTCCGGCTGCAGGCCTGCCGACTCGAGCACGGCGGCCGTGCCGTGCGTGGCGACGAGGTGAAAGCCCATGTCCTGGAATTGCCTGGCGAGCGCGACGACACCTTCCTTGTCATGATCGTTGACAGAGAGGAAGACCGTTCCCTGCTCCGGCAGTAGCTGGCCGGCGGCAATTTGAGCCTTGGCGAAGGCTTCGCCGAAATTGTCAGCGACGCCCATCACTTCGCCGGTGGACTTCATTTCCGGGCCAAGCACCGTGTCGACGCCGGGGAACTTGCCCCATGGGAAGACCGGTGATTTCACGAAGAAGTGCGAGCCGGTATCGAGGTCCTGGCCTGCGCGCGCGCCGCCCGGGACGTACGCGGGAAGAAGCTCTGCGAGCTTGCGCCCGACCATGATGCGGGAGGCGATCTTGGCGAGCGGGACTCCGGTGGCTTTCGACACGTAAGGCACCGTGCGCGAGGCGCGTGGGTTGACCTCGATAACGAAGACCTTTTCACGCTGGATGGCGAACTGAATGTTGACCAGGCCGCGCACAGATAACGCGGTCGCGAGCTTGCGGGTGTAGTCACGGATGGTGGCTTTGACGGGCTCTGAAAGCGAGACAGCTGGGAGCACGCAGGACGAGTCGCCGGAGTGGATCCCGGCTTCCTCAATGTGCTGCATGATGCCGGCAATGACCACGTCTGTGCCGTCGCACAGCGCGTCGACGTCGCATTCGGTGGCGTCCTCCAGGAAGTGGTCGATCAGGACCGGGCGCTCCTGCGAGTACTCGATTGCGGACGACATGTACTTGGTGACTGCGTCGTCATCATAGGCGATGACCATGGCGCGTCCGCCGAGCACGTAGCTGGGGCGCACCAGGACCGGGTAGCCGACGCGGTTTGCGCCGGCGATCGCTTCCGGCAGCGACGTGCACAGCGCGCCTTCCGGCTGCGGGATGCCGAGGTCCGTGATCAATTTGCCGAACCGTTTGCGATCTTCTGCGAGGTCGATCGATTCCGGCGAGGTGCCGATGATGGGCACGCCGGCGTTCTTCAATGGAAGCGAAAGATTTAGCGGGGTCTGGCCGCCGAACTGGACGATCATGCCGATGTCCGCGCCGGATGCGGCTTCGTGCTCGTAGACGCCGAGCACGTCTTCGAGCGTGAGCGGCTCAAAGTAGAGGCGGTCACTGGTGTCGTAGTCGGTCGAGACGGTTTCCGGGTTGCAGTTGACCATGATGGTCTCGTAGCCGTCTTCGCGCAGCGCGAACGCTGCGTGGCAGCAGCAGTAATCAAATTCGATGCCCTGCCCGATGCGGTTGGGTCCGGAGCCGAGGATGAGGATCTTCTTGCGGCCGGTCGGGGCCGCTTCGTCCTCGTCGTCATAGCAGGAGTAGAGGTAGGGCGTGAAGGATTCGAACTCGCCGGCGCAGGTGTCGACCATCTTGTAGACGGGCATGACGTTGAGGCGCTTGCGGAGTGCGCGGACGTCTGCGGTGGTGCAGGACCAGGACTGCGCCAGGCGCTCATCCGAGATGCCCATGCGCTTGGCGACACGGAGCTGCTCGGCAGTGACGGTGTCTAGCTTGAGCGCGCCGATGCTGGCGATTTCGTCCGTGATCTGCTTCATCTGGTGCAGAAACCAGGGGTCCATGCCGGTCATTTTGGCGACTTCGCGGACGCTCATGCCGCGCTCAAAAGCGTAGCGGACATAGCTCAGTCGCTCCGGGTGCGGCGTGACCAGGCGCTGGGTCAAGCGGCGTGGTTCGATGTCGTCCGCGGTGGCTTTTTTGCCGGTCTCAAGCGAGCGCACGGCCTTCATCATCGCTTCCTTGAAGGTGCGGCCGATGGCCATGACTTCGCCGACGGACTTCATCTGCACGGTCAGATTCTCATCCGCGCCGGGGAACTTTTCGAATTGCCACTTGGGTATCTTGACGACGACGTAGTCGATGGTGGGTTCGAAGCAGGCGGGCGTGGCTTTGGTGATGTCGTTCTGGAGCTCGTCAAGCGTGTAGCCGACGGCGAGACGAGCGGCGATCTTGGCGATGGGGAAGCCGGTTGCCTTGCTGGCGAGGGCAGAGGAACGCGAGACTCGCGGGTTCATTTCAATGACCGTCATGCGGCCATTTTGCGGGTTGACGGCGAACTGGACGTTGCTCCCGCCGGTCTCGACGCCGATCTCGCGGATGACGGCGATGGCGGCATCGCGCATGGCCTGATACTCGCGATCGGTGAGTGTTTGCGCGGGTGCGACGGTGATTGAGTCGCCCGTGTGGACGCCCATGGGATCAAAGTTTTCGATCGAGCAGATGATGATGACGTTGTCGTTCAGGTCGCGAACGACTTCGAGCTCGTACTCCTTCCAGCCGAGAACGGACTCCTCAATGAGGCATTCCGAGACGGGCGAAAGATCAATGCCGCGCGAGAGAATTTCCGACATTTCCTGGCGATTGTAGGCGATGCCTCCGCCCGAACCACCTAGCGTGAAGCTGGGGCGGATGACTGCCGGGAAGCCGATCTTGGCGGCGAACGCGAGACCGTCCGAGACGTTGTTGACGAGCTTCGACTGTGGCATGTCGAGGCCGATCTTGTTCATCGCGTCCTTGAACAGGAGGCGGTCTTCGGCCTTCTTGATGGCTTCCAGCTTGGCGCCAATGAGCTCAATGCCGAACTTGTCGAGGACGCCGGCATCGGCTAGATCAACAGCTAAATTGAGCGCGGTCTGGCCCCCAACAGTGGGCAGCACGGCGAAGACGCCAAGCTTGCCGACCATCATCTCGGCTTCAACGCGGAGGATTTCTTCCACGTAGGCCGAGGTCAGCGGCTCGATGTAGGTGCGGTCGGCAACCTCCGGGTCGGTCATGATGGAGGCCGGGTTGGAGTTCACCAGCACGACTTCATAGCCTTCGGCCTTGAGGGCCTTGCAGGCCTGGGTTCCGGAGTAGTCGAACTCGGCGGACTGGCCGATGACGATCGGGCCGGAGCCGATGACGAGGATTTTTGCGATGTCGTTCCTGCGTGGCATTCTGTGTGGATCCTTTGTGTTCTCAGTATCTCAGGCTTGGGACTACCAGGCGGGGATGCGCCAGTCGCCGGAACGCAGGTGGCCTGCCAGCAGGCGCGCACCGGTGGTGAAGGGATAAGGGTTGGGTGGCTCGCCTTCTATAAGCCCGTGGTTCGGGAGTATGCCGCAGGCGATGGCGACCAGCGCGGCGGGAAGGTACCACCTCGGCATCGCGATGGGCGCAGACTGTGGCGAGGGACTGACGACGCAGACCACCAGAAAACAGGAGACCACCGAGAGCGCGAAGAAGCGTCCGGCATCCCAAGCGACCAGGTGCAGACTAAGCGGTGCGACTGCGGCGCCTACAGTAGCCGCGATGAGCCAGCCACGTTGCTGTAGGCCCGGCTGCCGCGCCACGGTGTAGATTGCGGTGAGCAGAAGTAGCAGGTAAGCGGGCGCTTCCATAGCGAGATTGGTGCGGAAGCTGCGCCTGTACTGCTGGCGGAGGTACATGTTCTGCGTCATCGTTTTGCGATTTTCCGGCATGGACCGGCTCAGCATGCGGAAGACGTCGAGCTCGAGCGGGAAGTTCACTCGCTGCGCCAGGTAAGTGGTTTCAGTGGCGACCTGCTCGCCGGTCATGGGGCGGTGCAGGGCGAGCGCTGCGAAGAGGGCGGCGCAGGTGGAGGCGAGGATAACGATGGCACCTATCGCGAATGGTTGCTGGACCGCGCCTCGGGCTAAGTCGACCAGAAAGCTGAGCAGGATGACCGGCAGGAAGATCATCAGGAAGGCCTCATGCAGCACCACGCCAAGCAGGCACAAAGGCAACCCGACCAGGGCTCGCGTTCGTGCGTTGCGGATCATCAGCAGCGCGCAGGTCAGCGTGATGAGCAGCAGGTCCGTATAGCCGATCAGACTGGCCAGATAGGTGGCGGCGAAGCTGCCGAAGAACACCGCCGCCACTATCCCGTTGCTGACGCGGTGGACCTTGGTCGACACGGCCAGCAAGGCGGAAAAACCGATAAGCAGCCACACGCAGGACACCAGCACAAAATGCGAATAGCGCTCCAGGTGCAGCCAGTGGCCGAGTGTTTCGCCGTAAAGACCGCGCTTGACGAAGCCTGCGTGGTAATCGATAAGCGCCTGCGTTGCGGGCCAGCCGGCGGGAAATTTCAGACCTCGCAGCAGAGCTACAACGGCCAGCACACCGGCGGCGACGGGCCACCGGAACCCCCGCGAAGGGAGGGCTTGTGTCACTTCTTCCACTCTTCCATCATCTTGCGGAAATCTTTGAAAAGGTAGTGCGAATCATGCGGTCCGGGGCTGGCTTCCGGGTGGTACTGGACGCTGAACATGGGGTCGGTTTTGTGGCGCAGGCCGGCCAGCGTCTGGTCGTTGAGGTTGGTGTGGGTGCGCTCTACGTCGGCGGGCAGGCTGTCGGGGTCGACGTTGTAATTGTGGTTCTGCGCGGTGATTTCCACCTTGCCGGTCTGGTGATTCAGGATCGGGTGATTGCCGCCGTGGTGGCCAAACTTCAGCTTGTAGGTCTTGCCGCCGAGCGCGAGGCCGAAAAGCTGGTGGCCCAGGCAGATGCCGAACAGCGGGGCCTTGCCCTGAAGCGCGCGGATGTTGGCGGTGGCATAGGCGAGGGGCTCGGGGTCGCCGGGGCCGTTTGAGAAGAAGACGCCGTCGGGGTTCATTGCCAAGACGTCTGCGGCGGGGGTAGTGGCGGGGACTACGGTGACGCGGCAGCCCTCGCGCGTGAGCATGCGGAGGATGTTTTCCTTGATGCCGAAGTCATAGGCTACGACGTGCATTTCTGCGCCGGCAGAGGCGGTCGGAAGGAGCTTGTCGCCGGTTTGATTTTTGGGCTCGGTGGAGGTCCACTGGTACGTGGTTTTGGTGCTGACAACGGAGGCAAGATCAGTTCCGTCCATCTTCTTGATGGCCTTGGCGCGGGCGACCAGGGCGGCTTCGTCGAGTGACTCGCCCGACGCGATCACGCCGCGCATGACGCCGTTGGCTCGCAGGTGCCGGACGACGGCGCGGGTATCAACTTCTGCGATGACCGGGATGCCGTTGCGTTCGAGGTACTCGTCGGCGACTTCAGTGGAACGCCAGTTACTGCTGACGGGGGAGAATTCGCGGACGACGAGGCCTTCGATCATCGGGCGAGCGCTTTCGGCGTCAGACGGGCTGGTTCCGTAATTGCCGATGTGCGGGTTGGTGAGCACGACGATCTGCCCGGCGTAGGACGGGTCCGTGAAGATTTCCTGATAGCCGGTGAGTGAGGTGTTGAAGACGACTTCCCCGGCGCGTTCGACCGGTGCTCCGTAGCCGATGCCCCTGAATACGCGCCCATCTTCGAGCGCCAGCATTGCCTGCATTCCAACTCCTGATGTCTGTTGTTGTAAAGAGATGACGGGAAGAAAACAAACTTCCCCATTCTAGCAGTCGGAGCCTCCGCTTAGATGGAAGAGACGGGAACAAAAGCTGGCACAATCGGGTCTATACAGATGAGGAACCGCATGGTGAAGAGTCTCGTTTGGCTGCTGGTCTTTTGCGCTACGCTGCTTCGGGCCCAGATGCCGGCTGAGCCCTCGAGCTATGCGGCCAGTCCTTCGGGCGCCTATCTGCAGCAATTGCTGGCTACGGATGACGCTCGCCTGCACGCCTGGGCCGCACATTTCGTTCTTGTGGAAAAGCGCACCAGCTTCTTGCCGGCTCTGGAACAACTGGCAAGCAAGGCGCTCAAAAGCAAGGCGGACTACCAAACGCGGCGAGCACTGCTGGCGGAACTCGATGCAATCGATCAGCTTGGCGGTGAAATTCCTACTGCCGACATCGCTGCACTGGACCACATGTTGGCGTGGCAGGCGCACCTGCTGGCGGGCAAGCCGTGGGAGGAGGCCTTGCCAATCTGGCAGAAGCTCTTCAAGCCTGAGACCGGCGAGATCGATTACCAGGCGCAGCGTATTGCCGCTGAAATGCTGGCCCGGCACGCGGCCCCGGGCTTTGCGGTGCAACTGCTCTCGAGCATCCAGGTGCACGCGACGATTATCGTCCACGACGCAAACCTGTCCGGCGGAATCGGCTACAGGAGCAGTTGCTGCGGGAGCGGCCTGCGTGGAGATCCGCTGCCATGGCCTTCTGTCGCGGCGCTTTACTTATTCGAGCCGCGGAAGATTTCCGACGCACCACCACCGGGCTCGACGGTGTTTGTTGGAGAACCAAATCCGATCTACCTGGTTCGCACAGAGAAGCAAGGCAACTGGCCGACCGCTGGCTGTGACACAGGCATTCGCCCGCTGAATGACCGCAACAGAAGCCGCCTTACGGGGGTGCTCCTTGGCGGAGTTGGGGCATCACCGTTTCCGGAAGAGCAGGTGCAAATCGACATTCTGTTCAGCGACCGCGAGGCGTACCGCGCAAGGGTCGCCGCGTTTGTCGACGAGCAGCAGCGCAACTTCGATGCCGTAGGCCGTACAGCCGAGCACGCCGGCTTGCTGACGGAAATGGAGCGTCAGAAGCTGAAGCTGGCCATCGAGCTTTACCTGATTGACTCGCGCATAAGCCCAGGAGTTGACTTGCCAGGCATCGCGTTCGGTGAGCAAGCGGTCTGGACCCAGCGTCCCCCACTCCCCTTCTAGCCCCTGCTTTCCCAGGCGCGCCAAGTCGACGTAAACTGCTGCGATGAGCGCCATTCCCTTCCTCTGGCTTAACAATCTTCTGCGCCGTCGCAAACGCAATGCCCTGCTGGCTGCTGCGGCGGCGTGGCCGAAGACTACGGCCAAGTTGCTGAAGTCGGCTGTGGTGCCACGGGATGTGCTGGCGGAAGGTGGCACGGCATTTCAGGACTCGCAGGTGGAGGCGGCGTTTTATTTCACGCTTCCGCAGGGGTATTTTGGTGGGCATCTGCGGTCGGTGCCGGTGTCTGACTCTGAGGGCTTTCGGATGTTAAAGGTGCTGCAGGAGGATCTGGAAGTGATCGTCCGGTATGACCCGGCAAACCCGGACAAGGTGATTGCGCTGCCGGAGGATAACCGCGACTTCCCTGTTTCGATCTGGCCGAGCTAGAGGGTATAGCTTTACTGGAATCATTCGAGATTGTCATCCTGAGCGGAGAAGTGCACGTGTTTGTGCGCTTCGCAGTCGAAGGACCTGTATCTGGTTGAAGTGACTCGGCTACCAGACGAGATGCAGGTCCTTCGACTGCGTTTGGCGATAAAGCTGCCAAACTCCGCTCAGGATGACAATATCTTGCCAGCATAGGCAGAACGGATCGGTCCCGGCTAGCTCGCGGCGCGGGACTTTTGCACGGCGATCAAGCCCGGGAAGCGCAGCCGGTGGCCTACGCGGATCATGGGTTTTTCTACAAAGTAGTAGCTCAGCGCGGCCATGGCGAAGACGGCGATCAGGTTGAACGGCAGGTGCTGGACCCAGACGCTGGGCGCGCCGTGAGTTTCGCGCGCGTCGAGGAAGAAGAGCTCCTGCCAGAGATAAAGCGAGTAGGAAAGACGGCCGATCCAGCGCAAGGGGGCGCTTTCGAGCAGACGGGCGAGCCAGCCGCCGGCATGCAGAACCGTGCTCAGGATCAGCAGGGGGTAGCAGGTTTTGAGCAGCGGCTTCAGGACCTCCAACGAGCCGCCCAGCTTCTGCACGGCGAGGGTCGCAATGCCGACGAGGAGCACCCCGACGATCGGGTAAAGCCACGCCTTGAACCAGGCTGCGACCCGCGGCGAGCGCAGGATCACGGCCAACAGCGCGGGGATCAGGAGTGCATCGATGCGGAGATCCGTGCGCTGCGGCCAGCCGTTATGCCAGACCGCCTGCCAGACCGTGAAGAAAAGGATTAGGCCGGCGAGCATCCACACGCGGCCGCGCTTGAACAAGACGAGCAGGCCGGGGAGCAGGAGGTAGAAGTGCTCCTCCACGGCGAGCGTCCAGAAGTGGCCGGTGTACCAAGCGGCCGGCCCGGGGTGATGCAGGGCCGCGTAGTAGTTGGTGGTCGACGTCACGGCCGCGAGCCACGGGCCAAGCGGCATCGGGATGACGTGCAGCAGGCCCAGCACGCCGACGACGGCCAGGTACGCAAACGCCGCGGGCAGGATGCGAAAAACGCGTCGCGCATAGAAGCTGCTGAGCGAGATATCGCCGCGTGATTCCTCTTCCTGCAGCAGCTTGGTGCAGATCAGCAACCCGCTCATCGCGAAGAAAAGATCAACGCCCTGGGAGCCGTAATTGTGCAGAATACTGACGTGAAACAGCGCGGGCGAGTGATACCCAAGCACGGCCAGAATGGCGATTGCGCGCCAGCCATCAAGCGTTGGAATGTACTTGCCGAGCACGCCCGACTCCGCGCTCACGAGGCGACGAGCTCCCGCGCGAGTGCGACGTAGAGGTCGACGGCTTCAAGCAGCTCGGCCTTTGAGATACGCTCGTCCGGCGTGTGCGCGACGTGGATGGATCCGGGGCCGAGAAGGAAGGGCTCGCCCCAGGCGGTGAGCGAGGGGATATCGGTGGTGAACTTGGCGATCATGGTCGGCAGCGTGCCAACGCGGCGCATGCGAACGAAGGGCAGCTCGAGCGAAAACTCAACGCGGGCGCGACCATCGACCGCTTTCAGGATCGCAGCTTTGGTCTCGTCGCTTGGGCCCACCAGACGGATGAGCAAGTGGGCTTCGGCTGCGTCTGCAATGACGTTGGGCGCTCGGCCACCGGAGATAAGGCCCACGTTCAGGGTGGACTCGCCTACATCTTCTACGACGGGCAGCGGAAGCTCTTGAATGGAAGCCAGCGCGGCGACGAGCTTGTCGATCGCAGACTCACCCAGTTCCGGGTAGGCCGAGTGCGCCATCTTGCCGTCGGCGTAGAGCTCAACGCGCAGGCACCCTTTACTGGCGAGCGCCAGGCGATTGTCCGTGGGCTCGCCGTTGATCAGAAAGCGGCTGCCGCGCGGGTTCTGATTGGCGACCTTGGCGCCGGCTGAATCGCGTTCTTCGCCCACGACAAACAGCATGGCGACTTTGACGCCTTCATCGCGCAGACGCTCTGCGGCGGCAATCTGCGCGGCGATGATGCCCTTCGCGTCGCAGGTTCCGCGGCCGTAAAGATAGTCATCGTCCTCGCGCAGCGCAACATACGGCGGAACGGTATCCATGTGGGTGGAAAAGACGACGTCGGGGGTCTCGCCGGGGGTGAAAGCGTAGACGTTGAAGCGCTCGCCGCCGCCTTCTGCGCCGGGCGTGCCGACAGCCGGCTTGGGCACCGGCATGCGTTCCACCTGCCAGCCGAGCGCGGTCAGGGTGTGGTCAAGGACTACTCCGGCGTCGTGCTCGTGGTAGGTGGTCGAGTGGATGGCAACCAGCTTGCGCGTGAGCTCGATTGGATCGATGGGCATGGTTCCCCCAGCATACCCGGTAAACTAGCGGCATGGCTCATCTGTCTCAAGTGCGTTCGCTCGACGACCTGCTCGGCCCGGTGGGGCGGCTGGAAGCAATCCTGAACACCGGCGCGCCCGACGCCCCGTACGCCGCGTTGATCGCGCACCCGCACCCTGTTTACGGCGGGACCATGCACAACAAGGTCGTCTACAACACGATGAAGGCCTTCTCGCACTTTGGCCTACCGGTGCTTCGCTTCAACTTCCGTGGCGCGGGCTTGAGTGAAGGCGTGCATGACGAAGGTCGCGGCGAGGTGGATGACGTGCGTGCGGCGCTCGAGTACCTGATCCGGCTGACCGATTTGCCGGTGCTGTTCGCGGGTTTCTCGTTTGGCTCGCATGTAGGCCTGCGCGCCTGCTGTGGCGACGCGCGGGTCAAAGGCCTCGTCGGGCTGGGACTTCCGGTGCGTGCGGCGCATCGCGACTACCGCTACGACTTTCTGCCGACCTGCACCGCGCCCAAGCTGTTTATTTCCGGCGACCAGGATGAGTTCTGCCCGCCGGAGGTGCTCGCTGAGTTCCTGCAGCTGGCCCCGGAACCCAAACGAGTGGCGATTGTGGAAGGCGCGGATCACTTCTTCCAGGGAGTGCCGGCGAGCCCCAAGCCGAAGCTCGATCAGTTGCAGATGCACCTGAAAAGCTGGCTCAGCGACACCTTCCCCGAGCTGCCCGCCTAAATCAAGTCGAGGTCGGATCGCCGTCATGCCTCCATCGCGACGAACAGTTCCTGCCCGTTCACGAAGCTTGGATCGCCGGAGGCCAGGAACAACGCGACCTCTGAGGCGAGCTGATCCCGCGCGGCAGATGGCAGAGCAGACGCCGAGTTCGGAGGTAGTGGCCGCCCGGCTGGCTGAAATGTTGTTCATCCAGGCGCTGCGGACGCATATCTCCGCCGGTCCGGTCGAGTCCCTGGCGGCGCAGGCAGTAACGTCGAGGTCTTCCTTCGCTGCAAGATTCAGGTAGATCCTAGGGCAAACACCGCTCGGATACGTGACCCAATGGCGCATGCAGAAGGCGATGCAGGCGCTCGAAAAGCGCGACGGAGCGCTTGCGGATGTGGCGCAATCGATCGGTTATGCGTCGGACGCGGCTTTCAGCAAGGCGTTCAAACGAGTCGTCGGCGCAAACCCGGGCGAGTATGCCAGACGCGCGCAGAATTCGCAAAGCACGCACGAAGCGCCGCTGCCTTGTGGTGTGCGGCCCCGTTCTCCGCTATGCTTGTGGGTGAGGTTCTGCTCTGAAAACGCGTGTGCTGGCTCTGATCCTGATTGTTGTCTCGCTGATATTTGCGGGGGTGAACGGCTTCCACCTGAAGCAGGCGCTCGACGCGGAGCATGAACTACGCTCGGAAATGGGTGAGCTTTCGCTGGCGACGATGACCGATTCGCACGCTTCCAGCAGCACTATCTCAATCGGGGAGAAGTCGCTGACAGGCGCGCTTGAAGCCGTGCGCAGCACCGCTCACCGGGATGAGGTTTTCGTCGCGATTGAGCTGCTGGGCCTGCTTGCGGGTTTGCTTCTGCTCCGTAAATCCCTTACTGCACGAACGGCCTAAGCGCAAAGCCAGTCCACCATCGCACGGTTTGAGGCGTCCACAGCCTCTGCATAAGGCAGGTGTCCGACACCCGGCAGCACCAGCAGCTCGGCGCCAATCCTGCGTGCCAGGCGCTCGCCCGACGGCAGCCCGACAGCGCGATCGCGGTCGCCCCAGATCAGCAAAACCGGGTGTCCGGCAAGGTCGCTCATCCGCGTGCGCAGCAGCGCCATGTCAGCCGACCAGCGGCGAACGATGCGCAGAACATGCTCCACAGACGCGCGGTTCAGGCCCTTGGTGTAGCCGTCAAGCGAGGCCGACTCCGCCTGCGAAGGGTCGCCGTGCATGCGGCGGAAGGCCAGATTATGCAAAAAACGCGGCATATTGGGCACGCGCCGGGCCAGCCAGGTGCCAAAGCGCGAGTTGTAGAAATCGATGACACGGAAGCCCATCTCGCAATAAGGATTGGCCGGCGCAAATAAGACCAGTCGACGTACGCGCTCGGGGTGGCGGGCGGCCAGCATCATCGCAATGGCCCCGCCGTGCGAATGCCCCGCAATGTCCGCTGCGGCGATTCCGAGCGCGTCCATTGCTCGGACAACGCGGTCCGCTGTCGCCTCAAGCCCAGGATCGGCCGTAGCGACGCGTTCAGAATTGCCCATATTGACCAGATCGAGCGCGTAAACCGTGCGATGCCGCGCGAGCTCTCGCATATTTTTATTCCAGTTGCGCGCAGAGCCCACCAGCCCGTGCACCAGGATCATCGCCGGCCCGGAGCCCGCCTTGCAGTAATGTACGCCGATCCCGTCGACCAATAGTGTCGATTCCACCATGAACCATCTCCCAGCGGCTACCCGCCAGAGACGGTCCAGCACCCTGTGGATATGTTACAGGAGTATGAACGAAGTTTGACGCCGACTGACGCTTTTAGCGGTTTAGCCAGCCAATCATTAGCTGGTTGGCCTCATCCGGCGCCTCCGCGAAGGGCAGGTGGCCAACGCCTGTGAAGATTTGCAGGCTCGCGCCGGTGGCCTGCTGCAGCCTGGCCGCTGACGCAAGACTGACGATCCGGTCGCGATCGCCCCAGGCGAGCAGGATCGGTGTCTGCTGTAAAGCGGGAAGACCGCGTTCGAGCTCGGCCATGTCAGCCCACCAGCTCGCCGTGATGCGCAAAACGTGGTCGATGGAGGTACGATTCAGACCGTCAAGGTAGCCTTCCAGCAGCTCTGGCAGCGCCTTGCGAGGGTCGCCATAAGCCCGCCGATGCGCAAAATCGGCGGCAAAACGTGGCAGGTGCGGGAGCAAGCGGGCAAAGGCATTACCGGAAGGAGAGGTCCAGAAACGGATCGGCAGCCGCGCCTGCTGGCAGAAAGGATTGGCGGGGTCAAAGAGGATCAGGCTGCGGACGCGTTCAGGGTTTCGCACGGCGAGCATCAGGCAAACCGCTCCGCCGTGTGAGCTGCCCACCAGGTCGGCTGCATCGATCGCGAGCGCGTCCAGCAAGCGTGCCAGCCAGTCTGCACTTGCTGCCAGGCTGGCCTCTGCCGCTGCGACGCGGCCAGATCGGCCCATGTTGAGCATGTCAATGGCATAGACGGTCCGATGCTCTGATAGCGCCGGCATGTTCAAGACCCAGTTGCGGTGGTCGGCGATGAGCCCATGGACCAGCACCACTGGTGGCCCGGAGCCCGTACGCACGTAGTGAACGGGTACCCCATCCACGGTCGCGTAGCAGGACTCCATTGGAACCCTCAGGCGATGGCGACGACGCGCTCTTCGACGTGCTGAATAGCCGCTTTGGGGGTGAACATCGCAGCCAGGACTTCTTCCAGCACGTCCAGCGCCTGATCTACCTGCGCGACGGACAGAATGAGCGGCGGCAGAAAACGCAGCACATTACCCTGCACGGAATTGAACATCATGCCCCGGCGAAGGCCTTCTTCAACGATCGGCCGAGCGGGAACGGTCATCTCAACGCCCCACATCAGGCCGGCCCCGCGGACTTCTACGATCTCGTCATACTGCCCGGCGAGTTCATGCAGGCGCGCGCCCATTCGCTCGCCGGCTTTGCGCGTATTGTCTAGAACATTCTCCTCGCGCATCACGTCGAGGAACTCGCAACCCAGCCGGCAGGCCAGCGGCGTACCACCCAGGGTGCTGCCGTGCTTAGCCATCCCGAACGAGTGAAAAAGCTTGTCGGTCACCAGCAGTGCGCTCAAAGGCAGTCCACCGCCGAGCGGCTTGCCCAGAATCAGCACATCCGGCTGCACCCCGGAGCGCGAACTGGCCAGCCAGTCCCCTGTCCGACCAAGGCCGCACTGAATTTCGTCGAAAATCAACAGCGCGCCGTGAGCATCTGCAAGCCGGCGAGCTTCCTGTAGAAATTCTGCCGAGAGAAAATGCACGCCGCCTTCGCCAAGCACCGGTTCGAGCAGGATCGCGCACGTGTCGTCCGATACCGTAGCGCGCAATGCCTCAAGGTCGTTGCGGTCGACGAAGCGAACGCCGGGCAGGCCGGGGCCGAAGTCGATCGAGTATTTGTCCTGTCCGGTGACCGAAAGCGAGCCAAAGGTGCGTCCGTGGTACGACCCGCGCAGCGCGACCAGGCCGTGCTTGGCGGCGCCGCCTGTCTGGCGTCCGTGCGTACGTGCCAGCTTCAGCGCGCCTTCGACGGCCTCGCTCCCGCCCGTTGAAAAGAAGACACCGGCCATTCCGGAAAGCTCGCACAGCTTTTCTGCCAGCAGGCTGGGCCACTTATTTGAAAATTGAGGCGACAGGTGCACCATCGTCGAGGCCTGGTCAACCATCGCCTTCACCATGCGCGGATGCGCGTGGCCCAGCGCGTTTACGCCCAACCCGCCCATCAGGTCCAGGTAGGGGTTCCCGTCGATATCGACGAGCGTGCAGCCTTCGCCGCGTTCCATCACCACTTGGTAGCGGGCGTATACCGGGATCAAATGCTCTGCGTCTCTGTGCAGGATGGCCCTTGCGGCGCTCCCGGTGTTGAAAACTTCCATACCTTCAGTTCACATCAGGCGTCCAACATCGGTCAAGCCAGCTGAACCCTTTTAGGTGCACCGTTTTCCCACAGTGAACACCCCGCCATGCAAATCCGTCCTGACACAGACCCCCTATGATTATTGGTAGGCGGCGGAACTTTGTTGCATTTACCGCCGTAACTAGCTGGCATCCTCCCCCTTGCCGTTTGGAAAGCAACGTGCAGGGAGCCTGAAGGGGCAATACGAACGCACGTGAAGACCGCCTTCCAAACCCGCGTACTGGTGATTGTGCTGGCGCTTGCCACGCTGGCCGCATGCGTCTTTGCGGGTCTGAATATTTCTGCCGAGCTGGGATACTCCATCCCAACCGACGGTGTGCGCTGGGTAGAGGTGCCCGGCGGACTTTGCGCGCAGCAGGTTCCACCGGATTCGCCCGGGCAGAAGGACGGCATCAAGACCGGGGACGTGCTGCAGTCCATTGACGAACGGCCTGTGCCGCGCGTGGCTTCGCTTGAGCGTGAGCTGTTCCGGATTGGCAGCTATCTGGATGGGTCGTACTCGTTGGTACGGCCGCTGCAGGCCTGTAAGCTGGCGCCGGCTACCCACCTGACAATCAAGGTGCTGCTGGAGCCTGTTGATCGCTCAATAAATTACGGGCTCCGCATTATTGCGGCGGTCTATCTCCTGATCGGGCTTTACGTTCTGTTTCGTCGTTGGACGGCACCGAAATCGACCCACTTCTACGTCTTCTGCCTCGTCTCGTTCGTTTTGTACGCGTTCAAGTACACCGGCGAGCTGGATACGTTTGACCAGCTCATTTACTGGTCGAACATTGTTGCGACCTTTCTACAGCCGGCGCTGTTTCTGCATTTTGCGATCACGTTCTCCGGCAAGGCTCCCAGCCCCAAACATCGCGTACGCCGCGGGCTGACCGTGGCGATACTCTACCTGCCTGGCGTATATCTTCTGGCGTTGCAGATCTTTGCCGTGGTGCGCTGGTCGGCGACGGGCGCGCTGCTGCACCGGCTGGACAAGATCGCGTACGGCTACATGGCGATCTATTACCTGTGGGCCGCGACGGTCTTTTATCTCCGCGCCCGCCGCGCACATGACCCGCTGCAACGACAGCAGCTCAAGTGGCTTACGCGCGGTACGCTGGTCGCCGTAATTCCCTTCACGTTGCTGTACGTGCTGCCCTTTTTGTTTGATCGCTACGTGCCTTCCGGCTTTGCGAATCTGGTTACGTTGTCGCTGGTGTTTCTGCCACTTACATTCTCCTGGGCGATCGTGCGCTACCGCCTGATGGACGTCGACCTGATCTTCAAGCGCGGCGTCAGCTATACGCTGGCGACGGCTTCGCTGGTGGGCGTGTACTTCGGCATCGTTGCGCTGGCCGCGCACTTTGTGCAGACACGAATCCCCGGTGCGACGGCCGCGGCACCGGGTAGCAGTTCGCTTCGGCTCTGGGGGCTTGTCGCCGCCGTCGTCGCGACCGGACTGATCTTCGATCCACTGAAGCGCCTTATTCAGGCTCGCGTAGACCGAGTATTCGATCAGAAGCGCTTCGATTATCGCGAGACCCTGATTGACTTTGGCCGCTCGCTAAATTCGCAGACAGACCTTTCCGCGCTGCTGTCATCCATCGTCGAGCGCCTGCCGCAAACGTTGCTGGTCACGCGCGTCGCCGTCTTTTTAGCGACGGAATCAGACCTGGACCACCCGGCCGTTCAGCCGGCGCTGTTCCGTCTTGGAGCGTCGCACGGGCTGGATAATCTGGTCGCCGCGAGCATGCGCGACCTCAACATCACGTTCCTCGACTTCGACTCGCCTGAAGCGAATACGCACGTGTTCCTGGAAAATCCGCAGGCCGCGCTGCGACTAACCGAATCGCAACGCGAGACCGCCGCCGCGCTGGACCTGAACTACTATCTTCCCTGCCGCGTCGCCAATCGGCGAGGCCCCGGCGCGCGCACGGTCGCGATCATCGGCCTGGGCCGCACCAACGATGGCGACTTCCTCTCGTCCGAAGACATGGAAGTGCTCGAGTCACTGGCTGGTTATATCGGGATCGCGATACAGAACGCCCAGCTTTACCGACGGCTTGAGTCCAAAATCAACGAGTTTGAACGCCTGAAAGACTTCAACCAGAACATCGTCGAATCGATCAACATCGGCATCTTCGCCGTCGATCTTGAAGGACGAATTGAGAGCTGGAACTCGCAGATGGAAGTGCTATTCGCGCGCTCGCGTGGTGAGGCTTTGCATTGCCCGCTGGAACAGATTTTCCCGGCTGACTTCATGGCGCGGTTTGACGCCATCCGCAACGACACCGGCGCGCAGGGCACGCACACGCTCTACAAGTTCCGGCTCGCGTTGCCCACGGGCGAAACACGCGTCGCCAACATTGCCATTGCGCCGCTGCTGACGCGTACGTTTGAGGTCATCGGCCGCATCATCCTGGTGGACGACATCACCGACCGCATGCAGATGGAAGCGCAGCTCACGCAATCTGAGAAGCTGTCGTCGATCGGGCTCCTGGCCGCCGGCGTCGCGCATGAAGTGAACACGCCGCTGGCTGTTATTTCGAGCTACACCCAGATGCTCGCCAAGCAACTACGGGATGACGAAGCGCTCAACAAGCGGCTTTCGCCGGTGCTTGAAAAGATCACCCAGCAAACCTTCCGTGCGTCTGAAATCGTCAACGGACTGCTTAACTTCTCGCGCACGTCCGGCGCTGAATTTGTCCGCCTGGACCTGAACCAATTGCTGCACGATTCTGCCATCCTGCTCGACCACCAGTTCAAGACCGCGCGCATTCGTGTCGAGCAGGAACTAGCCGCGACGCTCGCGCCTGTCCAGGGAAATTCTGGCAAGCTACAGCAGGTGATCCTGAACCTGATGCTGAACGCCAAGGACGCCATGCACAACGGCAATTCGCCCGGCGTGCTGAAGGTGCGCTCCTTCAATGAGGGCGCAGTCTCCGTGCTGGAAATCGAGGACACCGGCAGCGGTATTGAGCCCGAGCATCTGCACCGAATTTTCGACCCCTTCTTCACGACCAAAACCGCTCCCAAGGCCGGCGAGCACAAGGGCACAGGACTCGGGCTCGCTGTCAGCTACGGAATCCTGCAGGAGCACGGCGGCAAGATCAAGGTCGTGTCCGTACCGGGCGAAGGCACCACATTCCGCCTCGAAATCCCCGCCGTCCAAATCGCCAAAGAAGTGACCGTTTAAACCTACAAAAGCGCCAAGGCGCACCCCGTTTTTCCCTAAGGAATCCATGCCCGCTGCCGTAGCCTCCGCACCATCCCAGAGCGTCGCCATTGCCTCGCGCATCCTCATCATCGACGACGAACCTATGATCCGCGAATCGCTTGAAGTCCTGCTCACGCTCGAAGGTTTCGACGTGACGCTCGCCATCGACGGCCCGACCGGGCTCGACGCCCTCTCGCGGGACGAGTACGATTTGCTCCTGCTCGACCTTTCGCTCCCCGGCGAGTCCGGTATCGACCTGCTCCCGCGCATCACCGGAATGGCACCTCTGCTGCCCGTCATCATGATCACGGCTTTTGGTACGGTCAACAATGTTGTTGACGCCATACGCGCCGGAGCCGAGAACTTCGTCCAGAAACCGTGGGATAACGAGAAGCTGCTCGCTGACATCCGTAGCGCCATCGCGCGCCACAAAGCCGAAGCAGAGGTCGTCCAGCTCAAGCGAACGCTCAAGCAGCGGTACAACTTTGAAAACATCATCGGCAAGTCCGAGCCCATGTTGCGGCTGTTTGACACCGTTGCGCAGGTCGCGCCAAGCCGCTCGACGATCCTGATCCAGGGCGAATCTGGAACCGGCAAAGAACTTATTGCCAAGGCCATCCACCAGAACTCGCAGCGTCGCGACAAGCCCTTCATCCCGGTAAACACCGGGGCCATCCCATCCGATCTGCTGGAGTCTTCACTCTTCGGCCACGTCAAAGGTGCGTTCACTTCCGCGATCAATGCCAAAAAAGGCCTCTTTGAAGTAGCGAATGGCGGCACGTTGTTCCTGGATGAAATCGGCACGATGAGCATGGATATGCAGGCCAAAATCCTCCGCGTGCTGCAAGACCGGCGCTTCATGCATCTGGGCGGCACAAGCGAGATCCAGGTCGATGTCCGAATTGTCGCCGCAACGAACGTGAATCTGCAGCAAGCGGTCAAGGACGGCCGTTTCCGCGAGGACCTTTTCTACCGCCTGAACGTAATCACGCTGGAGCTGCCCCCGCTTCGTCAGCGCCGGGAAGACGTCCCGCTGCTCGCCACGCATTTCCTCAATTTTTACGCGCTGGAAAATGGCGTCGAGCCCCCGTCGCTGACGCCGGAAGCGCTACGCATCCTGATGGATCATGAGTGGCCGGGCAATGTGCGCGAGCTCGAAAACGCGATGGAGCGCGGCGTTGTGCTTTCGACCACGCGCACGATCACGCCTGACCTGCTGCCCTCGCAGCTCACCGGCAGCACATATACGGCGGCGCTGCTGGACCATCGCCCGGATGCGTCGTTGTTTGACGTGATGGAAGAGATTGAACGGCGCATCATCGCCGACCGGCTGGAGCGCTGCCACTGGAACCAGACGGAAGCGGCCGAGTATTTCAAGGTGCCGCTCAGCACGCTCAACCAGAAGATCAAGCGGCTGAATGTCGAAGTCCGCAAACGCATTCGGGACTGAAGCCGGATGGATGCTATCGTGGTGCAACCCCGCTCGCTGAGGAGTCCTATGCGCCGTCTGCTTTGCGTTCTTTGCCTCACATTCTTTGCGTCAGTGATCCCTGCGCAAACGCGGCCGATCACAGAGAAGGACCTGTTCGACTTCCACTGGATTGGCGATACGCGCCTTTCGCCGGACGGCTCGCACGTAGTTTTTGTGCAGACGCAGGTGAAGGAAGACCGCAGCGGCTATGAGACTTCGCTCTACCTTCTCGACCTGACGACACCCGGCGCGGCCCCCCAGCGCATCCGGTCCGGCACGCACGATACTAACCCGCGCTGGTCCGCGCACGGCGACAAGATCCTGTTCCTGCGAGCTCTTGAGACCGACGGCAAGCCGCAGCCTCCGCAGCTCTACTCCATGGCCCTATTCCCGGTGCAGACCGTGCCGGTCGCGGTGACGGATGCGACCACGATGCCGAAAGGCGTTTCGCAACCCGCCTGGGCCGGCGACGATTCAAGCTGGACCGTTCTTGCCAGCACGCCGAAGATCCAGCCGGTCGTAAAGCTGAAGGTAGATCACCCGTCCGACGTCCGCATCATTACGCGCAACCCGTATGAATCGAACGGCGAAGGCTACATCGATCAGACGGTTGCGCCGCAGCTTTACCGCATTTCCGCTGCGGGCGCGCCGGCGGTTCAACTTACATCTGGCCCCTACGGGGTGCAGGAATATGTCGCGACGGGCAACTCCAGCTTCCTGTTCCTGGCTGACAAGAACCCCCATCCTGACGACGCTCCTTCACCGCGCAATCAGCTCTACGCGCTGAACCCGCCGGGCAGTGCGGAGGCTGACCATGTCGTGCGCCTGATCGCCAGGTTCCCTTTCGACGCGCGTGGTCTGGTTGCTGCACCGCACGCCGAAGGGACCGAAGCGTTTCCGATCGCATTCCACGCCACGCCCTACCCCGACCCGCCAGCGGCCCCGCTGAGTCACGCGGACACCGATCTTTACACGCTCGCCGTTGACCTGAACGCCAAGGACGCCACTGCCCTACCCAAAAACCTGACGGCCGACAGCGGCTACGAGATGGGCGGTGGCGTCGCGGGCGACAACACGGCACCCCGTGGCGGCGGCCGCTCCCCAATCCTGTGGACCGCCGGCGGTCTGCTGGACGTCGCCGGCACCCGGGGCTCGGCCATTTTGCTGAGCGTGGACCCCAGCAGCAAAGCCATCACGCCGATGTCCGCGCGCAAGCAGGCGGTGCTCAGCTTTGCCGCCACGAGCGACCGAAAGACCGTGATCGCTCTGGTCTCGAATCCCATCCTGATAGGCGATCTTTTCAGCATCAGCGGCCCCACACAGACGCAGCTTACGCACGTCAACGACGCGCTTTTCTCGCAGTTGAACCTGCAGATGCCGGAAAACCTGCAGGTCAAGCCCACCCACAACGCCAAGGACATCCCCGGCGAGACCATCGACACCTGGGTGCAGTTGCCGCCAAACTTTGACAGCACCAGGAAGTATCCGGCGATCCTGAACATCCACGGGGGCCCGCACTCGGCGTATGGCTGGGTGTTTGACCACGAAATGTTGTGGATGGCCGCCAGGGGCTACGTCACCATCTACCCGAACCCGCGCGGTTCCACCACCTACGGCGACCGATTCGCGAACGTCATAGAAAACAATTATCCCGGCGACGACTTCCACGACCTGATGGACACAGTCGACGCCACGATCGCCAAAGGCTGGGCCGATCCGGCACGCTTGGGCGTTACTGGCGGTTCAGGCGGCGGTCTGCTGACGGACTGGACCGTGACCCATACGCAACGGTTCCAGGCCGCGGTCGCTCAGCGCGATATCGTCGATGCGGCCGCCTGGTGGTACACCTCTGACATAGGCCCGTTCCACCAATACTGGTGGCCAGCGGCGCCTTTCGCGTCCAAAGCGAACGAAAAGCTGTACCGCGACTACTCGCCCCTGACCTACGTGAATGACGTAAAGACGCCGATGATGTTCATCCTTGGTGACTCCGACACCCGCACTCCACCCAGCTCCGGCGGCGAAATGTTCTTCCGCGCGCTCACCTACCGCAAGGTTCCGGCCGTGATGATCAGGTTCCCACGCGAAAACCACGAGCTATCCCGCTCCGGCGAGCCCTGGCACCGGATCGAGCGGCTGCAGAACATCGTCAACTGGTTCGACGGCTACCTGCAGGCCCAACCGGAGCCCCAGTACGGTGATCAGATGGACCCTGCCTGGAAAGCCGCGCACAAATAGCCTGGACCAGCAAAGCCTCTCTTGGTCGTCATCCAGCAGGGATCTGACTTGCAGCAGCAAAACGGCACAAGCAGATCCCCTGCGGGGAGGACAACCGAAGGGGCGGATGCAAAGTGTCAGCCGCGCAGAACCGGAGCCACGTCACTCCCGAGCAGACGCGTTGAGTTCAGCAGCTTCTCATGGTCGAGCGACGCGACCGACATCTGGAAGTCCATGCGCGCGATCCCACCCAGAACCTCGTCGTAATACCGGACCTTCTTCACCGCTTCCGCCGGATCTCCGACGATCAGCGCGCCCGTATCTGACAGGAGCGAGTCAAAGTTTCGGCGCGTGACCGGCGGCCAACCACGCTCTTTGCCGATCTTGGTAAACGCCTCCGCGTAACCCGGGAAGAAGTCATCTGCTGCCTTTTGCTTCGTTTCGGCGACATAGCCAAGCGCGTGAATGCCCACTTTGAGCGATTCCGGTGCATGTCCGGCACGCTGTCCAGCCTGGCGGTACAGGTCTACGAGCGGCCGAAAACGGTGTGGCTCGCCACCGATGATCGCAATCATCAACGGCAAACCCAGCATCCCGGCGCGCGCAAAAGACTCCGGCGTACCACCTACGCCAAGCCAGATGGGCATCTTGTCCTGCAGCGGCCGGGGGTAAACGCCCTGCCCAGTCAGCGCAGCGCGATGCTTCCCAGACCAATGAATATTGTTCTTCTCGCGCAGCTTAAGCAGCAGGTCGAGCTTCTCCGCAAACAGTGAATCGTAGTCTTCCAGCTTGAGCCCGAAGAGCGGGAAGCTCTCGATGAAAGACCCTCGCCCGACTACGATCTCCGTGCGTCCACGCGAAATCAGGTCGAGCGTCGCGAACTCCTGGAACACGCGCACGGGGTCCGCGGCAGAGAGCACGGTCACGGCGCTCGTCAGCCGAATCTTGCTGGTGCGCGCGGCAGCCGCGGCCAGCAGCACAACAGGCGCGGAGTCAAGGAACTCCGTCCGGTGATGCTCGCCCAGCCCAAAGGCGTCCAAACCGGCTTCATCCGCGGCTTCAATCTCCGCCAGCAAATTCTGAATGCGGTCCACCGGGGCCAGCACCTTCCCTGTCACCGGGTCAGGATTCGACGCAGCAAAACTATCGATACCAATTTGCATGTTGAAACACCTCTACCGGTAGTGGATGCGGCGAGCGCCCGCAGGATTCAGCACGTCCCGCCGTCAGCGACCGCCAAAGCTCATATTGATCGCAACTGTTGTATCGACTTCCACGGCCTGCCCATCGACCATAAAAGGGCGGTAGCGCCATTGGCGAACCGCGTTCACGTACGCGTCACGCAGGGCTTCTGGACCGCTTATATAGTCCACGAATCTCACGATACCGTCCTTGCCAATAATGACGTGCATGACGCCCGCGCCTGAAATATGCTGATCGCGAGCGATAGGCGGGATCTGCGGCTGAACCCTCCGAATGATCGAACCTGACATCACGCCACCAGAAACACGGACCGGCTTGCGGGAGACATCTTGCGCGCAGGCAGCGGTGGCAAGTGATAAGACGAAGAAGATAAGCTTCATGGTGCGCCTATGGTAACTGCGTCGAGCGATCCAACGCTACGGGTTTGCTGGCGGAGCATGCGGCGTAAAGTGGCGGAAGACAAATTCCTGGATAACATTGCCGAAGCCGTCCAGACCCGTGTTGATCAGGCCGTTGTACACAGTCACGGTGCCGTCGCTTCGATCGCTGGACGGGTAGTAGGTGTTTGAGATAGCACCCGCGCCAAAATTGCCCAGGATGGCCGCATAAGCCGGCTGCCACTTGCCGTTATCGCCGCGCGCGATCACGGACGTGGCCAGCGCGTAGAGCGTGCGATGCAGGATTGTTCCCTTGCCCATATAAAAGTAGCGCGGATCCTGGCGGAAGACGATTGGCAGAATAGCCCCGGCCAGCATTGTCGCGACGGCGGTATCGGCGGTCGCCGCGCCCAGCCGTTTGCCGTATCCTTCCGCGCCCTGGCCGTAGCCTGGCAGCGCGTCGTCCGCCTGCTCAACCCCTGCAAAACCCGCATTGATCAGGTTAGTGTACGGATTGATCAGCGTCTTGTAGACGAGCTGGAATTTCTGCCGCTTGTTCAAAGGGGCCGCGTGGAAGTCATACGCGACGTAAAAATTGGGTATGACGCCGCCGATCATTTGCGTTTCTTCCTGGTGAATCTGAGCCTCGGCGATGCTTTCCTGGCTGGTAAAAACGGTTACGTCCGCAGTATCAGACGGCACCAGCGTGACGATCAGATTGCCGCCCGTCACCGCGATAGTCCGGCTCAGAAAGCCCTCAGCACTCACACGCACCAGGCACGTTCCGGCTGCGATCCCGGGCAGGTTGAAGAGCCCATCCTCGCCTACGCTCGCCTGCCGCGCGGGATCAATCTTGTCTCCGGGCGAGGCCACCACAGCGACCTTCGCGTAGGGAATGTCGTCGCCGGCCGCATCGATGACGGAGCCAGTCACCCGTGCTGGGCAGCCCGGCTGCGGAGAGTCCGGGAGCGACTGCGCGCGCAGATCAGCCGCGGCCAGCATTGCCAACAGAGGAAGACAAAAGCACGACGCGACGTTCTGGAGGCAACGCTGTTGTGGACTTGGCTTCGTTGGCTTCATATTTCTCATCGAGGTTTAGCCCGGTCCAGCCACGTGCGACCGGGCGCTGCGGGTTAGTGCCCTTCGCTGTAGTTGATGGACTGCACGCCGAGGAACTCAGCCGACTGCCCAAGCTGCTCCTCAATACGCAGTAGCTGGTTGTACTTGGCGATGCGGTCCGTGCGCGAAGCCGAGCCGGTCTTGATCTGGCCGGCGCCCGTGCCCACCGCAAGATCGGCAATGAAAGTATCTTCAGTTTCACCCGAGCGGTGCGAAATGATCGACGTAAAGCCATAACGCCGGCCGAGTTCGATTGCCTCCAGCGTCTCGGAAATGGTGCCGATCTGGTTGACCTTGATCAGGATGGAGTTGCCGCACTTCTCTTCAATCCCACGCTTAAGGCGCTCGGTGTTGGTCACAAAAAGATCGTCGCCAACAAGCTGAATGCGCCCGCCAATCTGCTCCGTCAGGTACTTCCAGCCTTCCCAGTCGTCTTCCGCCAGGCCATCTTCGATCGAAACGATCGGGTACTTCTTCGTCCAGTCGATCCAGTAGTCCGCCATCTCGCGGCTGCTCAGCGAGCGTTTATCGGACTTCTTGAACGTGTACTTGCCGGTCGCTTTGTCGTAGAACTCGGAAGACGCAGGATCGAGCGCAATGGCGATATCCGTGCCCGGCGTAAGCCCGAGCTTTTCCACTGCTTCCAGGATCAACTCAACGGCTTCCTCGTTCGACTTCAGGCTCGGCGCAAAGCCGCCCTCATCGCCGACGGCCGTGTTGTAGCCCTTCTTCTTTAGCACGCCCTTCAACGTGTGGAAGACCTCCGTCCCCTGGCGCAGCGCGTCAGAAAAAGTCTCCGCGCCGATGGGCATGATCATAAATTCCTGAAAGTCGACGTTCGAATCAGCATGCGAGCCGCCGTTCAAAATGTTCATCATGGGCGTCGGCAGGATGCAGGCGTTCACGCCGCCCAGGTAGCGGTAAAGCGGCATCTTCAACGCCGTTGCACTTGCGCGGCAGGCTGCCATGGACACCGCCAGGATCGCGTTCGCACCCAGCCGCGACTTGTTTTCTGTCCCATCAATCGCGATCATCGTTTCATCCAGCAGACGCTGGTTGGTCGCGTCCATGCCGATCAGTTCCGGCGACAAAATCGACTCCACGTTATCGACCGCGGATAAAACACCCTTACCCAGGTAGTGCTCCATGTCCCCGTCGCGCAGTTCCACGGCCTCATGCTCGCCGGTGCTGGCGCCGGAGGGCACAGCAGCGCGACCCATGGCGCCGCCGGAAAGCAGAACATCGGCTTCAACAGTAGGATTGCCGCGGGAATCCAGGATTTCGCGGGCAGTAATGGAGACGATGTCAGTCATGTGCGATTCATTCCTTTGGTCGTGCGAGCTGGAAACAATTCTGTGGGCTAGCCGGTCATGCAAATGCGCGCGGCGATCCACCCGGACAGGCGCCGAGCCAGGGGCCGCGCCGCCAATCGCTACAACAAGTTCCGGAGTCGGTCTGGATTGGGGGGCCACTCTCGCGATTCTAGCAAAGCCCTGTGTCGGCATACGCCTTGCTGTTGTCGCGGCGTATTCCTATACGCCGAATTCTGTGGCGGCGGGGCAACGGGGCATCTAGCTTGGTTCCAGACCGTGACCGCGCCGCTGGGTTGAAAGCAAGGCGCGTCCCCTGGAGACCTCTGATGAAATTGCCCTTGACTGCCGCCGCCGCGCTCGCACTTGCCGTACCCTTTTCCGCCACGCTGCTCCATGCGCAGACCACGGGCGTAAGCCGGCCGGAAGAGATTCCGATCACGACGAGCTCGGATGGAATCGCACAGCCGGTTGTCTACACGCCCACCCCGGCGCTCAAGGTACGTACGCCTGAAGCTCCCGCAGCAGAAAACGTTTACGTCGCCCAGAAGCCCTCTGCCGACAAGCCGCTGCTCACCGCATCGGCCAGCGTGCCCGTGCTGGCTGACACGGAAGAAGTCTCCCCCGCGGACACCGACCGTCCCGCCAAGCCTTTTCTGCTGACACCGGAATCGACCGGAAACGTTATCAGCCGCGTCGCCGGGCCGGGCAACGAGCTCCCCGTGGGCACCATGCTGAACGTCAAGCTGTCCAAGGCGCTCACGACCAAAACCACCGCGGCCGGCACGGAATTTGAAGGCACCATCGCCGAGCCGGTACTGCGCGACGGCCACGTCATGATCCCCGCCGGCTCCATCCTGTCAGGCCTGGTGACGGAAGTGCATGGCGGCAAGCGCGTCTCCGGCAAGGCCATGGTCCACCTGCGACCGGAGTCCATCACTCTGCCCGATGGCGTACGCTATGCGGTGTCTGCTCAGGTGATCGATACGGATCAATACCGCTCGACCAGGGTAGATGATGAGGGTTCGATCATTCGTCGTGGCCACCCGATGAAGACTGCAGGCGTATTTGCACTTTCGGCTGGGTCGGGCGCTGCGGCTGGGGCTGTGTTCGGAGGATGGCCCGGCGCGCTGATCGGCGCGGGCGTTGGCCTCGGCGTCAGCACAGTGATCTGGCTTAAGCAGGACCGGCAGGAAGAGATGCCAATCGGGACCAAAATGGTGTTCTCGCTGACGAAGCCGATGGTGTTTGGATCGAAGTAGTCAAGGTCGCAATTTGAAAGGCCCTGCCTTCGCGGCAGGGCCTTCGTATTTAAGAAGGAATGGCTAGAGGTCGCCTGGTGGCCAAGTCCCTTAGTTGTCATACCCGGAGGGGATCTGCTTTCGCTCTTGGAAGCCAGCAAACAGCCTACGAATCCTTCCGGTAGAGCAGATTCTTCATCGCCTCGCGCCGAGCCTCGTTCGCCTCTGAAATTGACTTGCGCTCGTCTGCGTCCATCTTGGGCTTTTTCGCTTCGGCCTCAGCCTCTGTGCATTCCAGACAGCGATTGGCGAAGCCGGGCTTGTCTGGACGCAACTCAAATTCTTCCTTGCAAACGATACAGGTCTTGATCGGGAAAGCCATTACGACTCCTAACTTCAATTTCAGATCCGCTACGGGGACGCCAAACAAAAGAGGGCAAGGTAAGCCCTAGTCGCGCACTTGAGCCAGCAGCCGACGCCAGTTCTTCTGGTTGCGCCGATAGGACTTCTTCAGATCCTCAAGGATGCGCTCGAAGTCCGCATGCCCGCCCAGCTTGCGCCAGGCCGGGTTGATTGAAAACCACGGATAATTCTCGTTGCCGAGATAAATCGCACGACGCAGCCAGTGCAGCGCCTCTGACTCGTCGCCCTCAAGCGCGAAGTAAGTTGCGAGACGGTAGGCCATTTCGCTATCGGCCTCGGCCGCGGAAAGCGTCTCATCCACGATAAAGCTGGCGGCCTTCTCCCGGTCGCCAAGCTGCACATAACAAAGGGCAATCGTCGGGTAAACGATACGCAGCGATGCATCTTCGCGCGTTACCACCTCAAGGGTTTCAATCGCCTGCCCAAGGTTCCCGGTCCGCATCTGCTGATAGCCCAGCGAGATGCGCAGCAAAGGCTGCTTCGGCTCCAGCGTAAGCCCCTTTTCAAGCTCATCAGCGGCCAGTTCAAGCTGATTCTGGTACTGAAACACACGCGCACGGTTGTTATAAATCAGCGCCGCGTTGGACGGATTCAGACGCAGGGCGATGTTGAACTGGTCCAGCGCTTCCTCATACATTCCGTCGATCCGGAGTGTCTGCCCCGCGACAAGATGTACATTCCAGTCATTTTTTGCTGACTGGAGCAAGCTTTCAATCCCGTGGCGCGCGGACTCTTTTTCCCCTCGCGAAAGCAGCATGTACACGCGGTAAAGGTTTGATTCCACCGATTTCGGGTCAAGCGCCAGCGCCTTATCAAACGCGCGCCGGGCCTCAAGCACATGCATCTGCCCGCCCAACCCATGCGACGCATACTGCAAATGCGTAATGCCCAAACCGCTCCAACCGGGCGCAAACGCCGGATCCTGGCCCGTAACTGACGTGAAAAGCTCCCGCGCGCGGTCCAGATCTTCCCTGCTTCCAGTGCGCGACTGGAACGAGCTTAACACCGCGCGCGCCTGCAGGTAGTCCTCTGAGATGTCCTGTGAAAGCGACGGCTGCGCGTTATCTGTCGTCGTCTGGAATCCGCCTAATCCATGCAGCGTAGCAAAAACTTCGTTGCAGATTTCAGCCTGCACAGCCACCAGGTCAAAGCTCGCGACATTGATCGACCCACCAGCCCGAACCGATTGCGAGTTGACATCCAGCAACTGCCAATTGAGATCGAAGCCGTGTTCCGAGCGCAAGAAGTTGCCGGCCAGCACGTAGTGCACCAGCAGTTTGCGGCCGATTGCAAGCGGATCCAGCTGCTGAGTCGGCACGGAAACCAGCGACGACGAAGGCCGCACCACCAGCTGCGGCATGCGCGCGAGGCGCGCCGCGATCGCATCCGCCAGCGCGTAGCCGTAGAGCGGCGAGGGCTCCTGGAACGCCCCCGGAGTCGTATTTGGCACGCCGAAATTGATAAACGGCAGCACCACAATGGTGTTCTGGCGCACTGGACTGGCTGGGCCAGACTCCCGAAAACGTTCGGCGAGCATAGATAAAATGCCGGTCGTGCGCTTCTCTTCCTCAGGCGTCTCGACCGCCGGCGGGCGCTGCGTGGGCAGCAGGTTGACTGCCTCTCCGGGCAGCCCGACTCCGTCCAGATGCATCGCCATCATGATCGTCTTGAGCGATTCGCGCAGGTCTGCTGCAGACGCAAAACGCGCGCTCGGCTGCTTTTCCAGGCACCGGAAGATCACCGACTCCAGCTCCTGCGGGAGTGAAGGATTGATCTCGCGCAGAGGCGTCGGCTCAGCGAACTGGATGGCGCGGATCGACTGAAACTCCGGGGCATCCGGCCGGTGAAACGGGTGACGTCCCGTCGCGAGCTCGTACAGGATCAGCCCCAGCGCAAACAGATCCGACTGCACCGAGGATTGCCCCGTAACAAACTGCTCCGGCGCCATATACGCAATGGTCCCGCCGCGCGCCGTATAAGTGGCACCAGGCGAAGGCACGGGGCGCTTGTTGGCGTGGCCGCTGGGGTCAAACTCAACCGCGTCCATGTTCAACCGGCGCGCCAGGCCGAAGTCGAGAATCTTGATCAAACCGCCCTCGGTCAGCATTACGTTCGCTGGCTTCAGATCGCGATGGAAGATGCCCAGCGAATGCGCGGCGGAGAGCCCGTCTGCAATCTGGATCCCGGCCGAAAGCACGAGCTGCAAGCTGGCGGCCCCTTCCGAAATAATCTTGTCGAGCGCCTTCCCCGGGATGTACTGCATCACGATGTAGGCTTCGGCCTCACTTCCATCGTCTTCCGGCGCCTCACCCAAGTCGTAGATAGCGCAGACGTTAGGGTGATCGATGGCAGACGCCAGACGGGCTTCGCGAAGTTGCGTGGTGCGCACCTGGTCGAGCGTCAGGGCACCGCGCTTGAGCAGCTTCAGCACGACCGGGCGCTGCAGCAGAGTGTCGTTGGCCAGGAACACAACACCGGAGCCACCGGCCCCAATCTTGCGCACAAACTCGTAATGGCTGATGACGCGACGCTTCATCTATCCATTATCGCAAGGTTGGGTGTGGGGAATGTGAAATGGCGGGAGCTGATGAGTCAGTTGGCTATTGCTGATAAGAATTGCAGATGCCAGAGGTCTTCCGTGAAGGTGGCTTCAGATTATTTTCTATGCCAATGAAGGCAGCTCGCGAGAACCAATCCATATTCACGTGGAGAAAGCTGAAGATGAAGCCAGGTTCTGGCTCCGCCCAGAAGTGAAGGTGGCATACAACGACGGCTTCGACGCTGGCATGCTTCGGAAACTCATAGAGCTGATCTATTGGCGCAGAGAGTCGATCAGAAGGACCTGGAATCAATTCTTCGGTAACAGCTACTAAAGTCCGCTGCGACGCTGACAGTCTGTGGGTCGATCTGAGTGACGGACGCACCCTGGGGGTGCTGCTCGCCTGGTTCCCGAGGCTTCTTTTCAGCTTCCGGTACCGACCTCCAAGCAGTGCGCATCAGCAAGCGCGGCCTGCACTGGGAGAAGCCGGATGAGGATATCTCGATCGCCGGCTTGCTCAAGGGGTACGGCGACCAGACAGTGGCTTCCAAAGTGGACCGCAGCCTGAATCACTTTATGGCGAAGCATCAGTGGCCGCCGCGGCCAGTCCCACCCTCGCGCTCCCAGGGCCGTTGATTCACAGGATCATCCTGCCACTTCTGGCGACGCCCCACGAACCACATGATCCCGCCAAACACAAACATCAACGCACCCCACCAAAGGTTCAGGTTGATGCCCTCGGACATGGCGTACATCGCCCGATCGTTGCGCGTAAACAAGCCGTACAGCGTCATCATCCCACCTGTGATGGCGAAAATGAGCCCCAGCGGTATCCGAATGTCGAGTCCCATGGCGTCCTTTCAGTGAAGCAGGGGTCGTCGCGAAGCACGGCAGACCCCCTGTGGCGAAGAGGCTAAATTCCGGTGCTCTGCCGGCTAAGCTGCTCATAGCCTTCCTTGGCACCGCCGCGCAGCATGAAGTAGAGCGTCACACCGCCCAGGATAGTTCCGAACGGGAAGCTGATCAGAATCAGAATAGAATTCACGATCGCCAAGATACGACCCCAGGAAGCCTTGCGCAGCAAACCAATGCCGGTCAGCAAAGGAAGAACGCCGCCAATCACAGCGATGATCACCCCCAGAATCACGCCAAAAGCTGCCGGAAGCATTGGCTGAGCAGGGTTCTGAGCCTGCATCTGGCTCGTGATCATTGGCATCAGAGAGCCGATAAACAACGCACCCAGAAAGCCCAGCGCGGCGATGATCAGGAAGCAAATGCCGAGCACCCTTACGGGCGTCTCCATGGCTTGTGCAGGGCCGGGGGAGTACATCGCAGGGGGCGGCGCATAGGCTACCGGTGTGGGCGGAAGGTAGGGCGAAGCGGGCGGAAAGGATTGCTGCTGCTCGTTCGGGTCGTTGCTCATTGCTTGGGCTCCTGGGTCGTTCTAGGCAAAAACAAGGTTGAGTGCGACGAGAATGACAAGAACGGCGACAGCCAACGTGCTCGGCTTCTGCCACCATTCCAGATGCGTTTCCACCGGCCGCGGGGTCAGCGAATACACCAACCCAACCAGCTCAGATTCCGGCCGCGGCGTCGTCAGCAACGACACGATTGCCGTCACAATCATATTGACCGAAAAAGCGAAGATGGCGGTCCAGAAATTCTGCGCCATATCGCTCGGATAGGTGTGGACCAGGTGAATCCACGCGCCGTGAATGCCCGGGGTCGCATCGGCAGGAAGCGAGAGCCCGTGGTGCAGCAACGCCGCGCCCGTGCCGGCGAGCAGCCCGGTAAAGGCTCCGTGCCCGGTCGTCCGCTTCCAGAACATGCCCAGCAGAAAAGTCGCAAACAGCGGTGCGTTGACCAGCGAAAAGATCAATTGCAGCGCGTCCATGATGTTATTGAAGCTGGTCGCGGCGTAGGCGGCGGCGATCGAAAGCAGGATCCCCCCGATAGTCGCCATCCGCCCCATCCATAGATAGTGGGCGTCTGTGCCGCGCTTGTTGATGTACGCCTGGTAGATGTCGTAGGTCCAGACCGTGTTGAACGCGGTCACGTTGCCGGCCATTCCGGACATAAAGCTCGCCAGCAGCGCCGTAAGACCAAGTCCCAGAATCCCGGTCGGAAAGAAGCGTAGCAGCATCACTGGGATTGCCAGGTCATAGTTGTACGTTGGCGTGCCGTCCGCGTTCATCACGGGCTTGCCGGAAAGCGGATCCAGCTTTACCGGGATAATGCCGGTCGGGTGGGCTTCATCGAGCGGCACCTGCGGAGCAATGTTGCCGACGGTCAACACTTCACGTCCACTCTTGTCGATCGTTGCGGTCGTCGTCAGCGGCTGCTCGGAGCGCTTCAGCGCGAGGTCCTGAGCAGACATCGTCGTCGGCGGGGCCAGCCCGGCACCTGGCATGCGGCTCGTCACGCTGACCGCGATCAAGCCCGGCAGAATCACCAGGAACGGAAAAAACATCTTCGGTATCGCCGCGATAAGGGGCACGCGACGCGCCGAAACTTCCGAGTCAGCCGCCATCGCACGCTGGATCACCAGGAAGTCCGTGCACCAGTAGCCGAACGAAAGCACAAACCCGAGCCCCATCGCCAGTCCGACCCACTCCACGCCAAGCGAGTTGGTGGAGGCATGCGCCATGCCCTTCCAGGAATGCGTCATCGTGTCCGGCAGGCGCGTCTTGATTCCCTGCCAGCCACCTACGTTGCGTAGTCCGATCCATACCAGCGGCGCAAACCCGGCTACGATCAGGAAGAATTGCAGCACCTCGTTATAAATAGCGGAGGTAAGCCCGCCCAGAAAAATGTAGCCAAGCACAATCAGTGCGCTCAGCACTATTGAGACGTGGAAGATCATGTTGTGCGGCAGGAAGCCGTCAAACAGGCCCAGCGTCTGGATCAGCAGCGCCATTGCGTACATGGAAATGCCGGAAGAAAACACGGTCATGATGGCGAATGAAAAGGCGTTCACCGCACGTGTCTTCTCATCGAAGCGCATGCGCAGGTACTCCGGCACGCTGCGCGCCTTGGACCCGTAATAGAACGGCATCATGAAAATGCCGACAAAGACCATCGCCGGGATCGCGCCAATCCAGTAAAAGTGGCTCGTGATGATGCCGTATTTGGCGCCTGAAGCGCCCATCCCGATCACTTCCTGGGCGCCCAGATTTGCCGAGATAAATGCCAGCCCACAAACCCAGGCCGGGATAGACCGGCCAGCCAGGAAAAAGTCATTTGACGTGCGCATGTAGCGCTTGAGTGCGAAGCCAATCCCCAGAACAAAAACAAAGTAGACCAGCATGATCAGCCAGTCAATCCAGCTAAGGTGTGCAGTGTTGGCAAGATTCACGCAGGGGTCCTCGGGTAAGCCGTTCAGAGTGTGCGCGCAGAGACCAGGGCAACCGTCCACGCTCGGGCCAACTCTACTGGTTTTGCGTCTCATAGTCCACAAACTTATCCATCCTGGGCGCTCCAAGTGACTGTTGCTGCTGATGTCGCATCAGACTGACCAGGTGGACAGACCAATAGGCCCGCTTTTACTTGACCGAGGAATGGCTTTGACCCAGCACAGCAAGGAGAGTGGCGCGTTGAACGGAAACGAGAGCCAGGCAATACTGCTCATCGATGACAACGCTGTGCAGGCCGCTACGCGACAGACAATCCTGAAACGGGCCGGGTACTTCGTTATCGCCGTTCTGAACCCCATGCGGGCCTTGGACCAGTTCCAGGCGAACGACTTCCCTGCTGAAATCAAGTTGGTAATCACCGACCACCTGATGCCCGGTATGACCGGCGCTGAGTTCGTCCGCGAGCTGCGCAAAAGCCATAAAGAGCTTCCTGTGCTCGTGATCAGCGGGCTGGAAGAAGCCGAGGAGCAGTACGCGGGCATGGACGTGCTCTTCCGTTTGAAGCCGCTCCTACCGGAAAATCTGCTCACCTGTGTGCATACGCTGGTAACGACCGGAACTTCTGCCGCCAGGTAGCCGATAAGCGGCTTGCGCAGTGGTGTTGAGGCGAACAAACTGCGAGAATGGAAGCTGAGGTTGGCGGCTCCATGAATCAACATCCCATGCCGGAATTTGGTAGCTTTGCCTTGTTGCTGGCGTTGATGTTGTGCGCCTACAACCTGGTTGCCGGGGCGTTTTCGCTCTGGGCGTCTCGTCAGGGCGTGGTGGCGCATCCCAACGCGGCCCGCATCCAGGAAACTGCTCGGCGCGCGGGAATCGCGAGCTTTGTGGTCGTCTCCTGCGCGGCGCTCGCGCTGGTATGGGCCGCGTTTACCAACGACTATTCCGTCGGCTACATCCTCAATCACACCAATCGCGAGCTTAACCCCGCATATAAATTTTCCGCGCTCTGGAGCGGCCAGGAAGGCTCGCTGCTGCTGTGGTCCTGGCTGCTGGCCACCTACGGGTTTGTCCTGCGCATGCGGCACAAGGTCGATGTGCGGCTGTCTGCCTTTGCCGGCACCATCCTTGCCGCGATTCAGGTCTTCTTCCTGCTGCTGCTCAACCTCGCGGCTCCACCGTTTGCAATTCAGCCGGGAGAAGTCGCGCTGGACGGCAAAGGCCTGAACCCGCTGCTGCAGTACCCGGAAATGGTCATTCACCCGCCGATGCTCTACCTCGGCTACGTCGGGTTTGCGGTTCCGTTTGCCTTCGCTCTGGGCGCGCTGATGATGCGTTACCCCGGGGAAAAGTGGATCCACATCACGCGACGCTGGACCATGGTGACGTGGATGTTTCTGACCTGCGGCATCTTCCTGGGCGCGCACTGGGCCTATAGCGTGCTGGGTTGGGGAGGCTATTGGGGTTGGGATCCGGTGGAAAACGCCAGTCTGATGCCTTGGCTTACCGGCACTGCGTTTTTGCATTCCGTCATGATGCAGGAAAAGCGCGGCATGATGAAAAACTGGAACGTCTGGCTCATCTTTTCGACGTTCCTCCTGACCCTGCTGGGCACCTTCCTGACCCGCGCCGGCCTGGTCAGCTCCGTTCACGCGTTTGCGGAAAGCGACATCGGCTACTGGTTCAGCGCGTTCATGGCAATCACGCTCGGCGTCTGCCTGTTCACCTTCTTCCTCAATCGCGACCACCTGAAGAGTGAAAACACGCTCGAGTCGCTCGTCAGCCGCGAATCCAGCTTCCTGTTCAACAACATGGTTCTGCTGGCCGCATGCTTCACCGTGCTCTGGGGCACCCTTTTCCCGGTGCTGAGCGAGTGGGTAAACGGCACCAAAACCACTGTCGGCGCGCCCTTTTACAACCGCGTCAACATCCCCATTGGGCTCTTTCTGCTGATGCTCACCGGCCTGGGCCCACTGCTGGCGTGGCGCGCCACCAGCCTGCGCACCATCCGCCGCAACTTCATCCTGCCAGGGGCGGCCTTTGCGATCGCCGCTGCAAGCCTGATGATAGGCGGCCTGCGCCCCTGGACCGGCGGCGACGACTGGCAGGCGCAGTTCTTTTCGCTGCTCGCCTATTCCCTCGCTGCCTTTGTGGTCACCGCCATCTCGTCCGAATTCCTGCGCGGAGCCAACGTCGTCGCGACGCAGACCGGGCAGAACATCGTCTTCGCAGCAGCCACGCTTGCCAGCCGCAATACACGTCGCTATGGCGGCTACCTGGTCCACTTTGGCATCGTCGTCATGTTCATCGGCATTGCCGGTGGCGCTTTCAACCAGTCGCACGAGCAGGAAATGGGCTTCGGAGACGAAACCCGCATCGGCCCCTACCGCATCGTCTGCCAAAGCTACACGCAGGATTCAAACGCTGTTTACGATACCGACTACGCCTTGCTCGACGTATACAAGGGCAACAAAAAGATCACACAACTGGCCCCAGAGCATCGCTTTTATCACGCCAGCCAGACCCCCTCGACTATCGTCGCGCTGCATTCCACGCCGCTTGCCGACTTGTACGTCATCTTCCAGGGCCGCAACGCAGACACAAACAAGCCCAACATCAAGGTCTTCCTCAATCCGCTTATAGTCTGGATCTGGATCGGCGTACTGATCGTCATCGCCGGAACGCTGTTTGCACTCGTGCCCAGCGCACTCGCGCGACGCCGGGAGTCAACTGCCGCCGTCCCGGTCCCGCTCGCTGCGGAGGTGCAAAATGCATAGCTTCCGTCGCAGCTTCAGCCGTCTGTCTGCCGCCATCCTGATCTGCCTCCTAGGCGCGATCATGCTTGGCGCCGGTGCTCCCGACACCCCATCCGCCCGGTTTGGCCGGCTGGGCCACAACATGATTTGCCAGTGCGGCTGCGGACAGGTTCTGCTGGATTGCAACCATGTCGGCTGCCCTGTTTCCGGCCCCATGATTAACGAGCTCCACGCACAGCTCGCCGGCCCCAACGCCACCGGTGCCGATTCACTCATCCTGAACTGGTTCGTCGCCAAGTACGGTGCGGTGGTCCTGGCCGCACCCATTCGCGGTGGCTTTGACCTCATCGCCTGGATCGTCCCGATTGCGGTTTTCCTGTTCGCAATCATTGGCACCGGCTGGCTGGTGCAGCACTGGACCCGGCGTCCGCAGCTAGCCACGCCTACCCCCATCCGCCGGGTGGATGACACCACCCGCGACCGCATCCGCCGCGACACGGAGTACCGATGAGCGTCTTGGCCGGAGCGATTTTGTCGCTGATCTGCTTCATCTTCATCTTCTGGCCAGAGCGCAATCCGTTCGTCCAGGCTGATAAAACCCGTGTCGACAGTCTGCGCGAGCGGCGCGACTCCATTTATGACAACCTCCGCGACCTCAATTTCGAGTACCTCGCCGGCAAGTACCCTGAGCAGGATTACGCCGACCAGCGCGAGATCCTGGAAGGTGAAGCTGCCGCCGTGCTTGCCGAAATGGACGCGCTTGAAGCCCGTGGCATCCGTCGCGCACGCTAAACTCGTATGGTGATTCTTCTGAAAAAGCTCGTTCTCTACACCTTCGCTTTCCTGCTTTTCTGCGCGACCGCCATGGCCCAGATCACCGGCGTCGTCACCAACCGCACCAACAACCGGCCCGCTGCGGGTGACGATGTGGTCCTGCTCAAGCTCGCGCAGGGGATGCAGGAACTGTCCCGCACCAAAACTGATAGCAAGGGCCGCTTCACCCTGCAGGTCCCTGAAGAGGGGCTGCACCTGATCCGCGTCACACACGATAAAGCCAACTACTTCCACCCCGTGCAGCCCGGAACGCAGTCGGTAGAGATCGACGTGTTCACTGGAGTCGCCGCTACGGACGGCATCACCCTTTCTGAAGACGTCATGCAGGTCCAGACCGAGCAGGACGGCAAAAGCCTGAAGGTCGTCGAGCATTTCCTGGTCAAAAACGACTCCTCGCCCGCTAAAACACTCTTCAGCGAGCACCCTTTCGAACTCAACCTGCCCCCCGGCGCCAGTGTCGAAGGCGGTGCCGCCAAGGGCCCCAGCGGCATGGCCGTGCAGCAGCCGCTGGTCCCGCTCGGCAACGACCGCTACACCATGATCTTCCCCATCCGCCCGGGCGAAACCGAGTTCCACATCTTCTACCACCTGCCCTACACGGGCTCGTTCACGTTCCACCCCAAGCCCGTGCTCGACACGCAAAACCTGGCCGTGATGCTGCCCAAAAGCATGGAATTCAAGGGCGGCCCCTCCAGCCAGTACACCACTGTGACGGAGGACGTCGGCACCACCGCGCAGGCTTTCGTCGCACGTGATGTAAAGCCATCGCAACCGGCTGACTTCACCGTCAGCGGCGCTGGCCAGCTTCCACGCGACGCCCCCAAGGGCACGACCCCCTCCCCGTCAGCAGCGCCGGGCACGTCGGTTTCGAACTCCGACCCCAATCTCCAGACCGGCCCTGGCGGCGGGCTCGCGAACCCGGTCGATAAAGATGCCGTACGCGAGTCATGGGTCTCAAAGTATCGCTGGCCTCTCATCGCCGGACTGTTCCTGCTGATGTGTGGCGGCGCTGCGCTGATGCTGTCGCGCCCGGCCGTCAACCCACTCGCCACCCCCACCCTCGCATCTTCGCAACCCGTGGGCGACTCCCTCCAAAGCCTGCGTGACGAAATGTTTTCGCTCGAAACCGATCGACTCGAAGGCCGCATTTCTGAAGAAGACTACGCGCAGCACAAGGCCGCCTTCGACCTCGTACTGCGCCGCGCGCTCGCCCGCACGACCCGCGTGGTTCCGGAGTGACCGGCTTCCACCGCTTCCTGCAGCAACTCACCATGACCGCATGGGTCGGCGGCCTGATCTTCTTTGCCTTCATCCTTGCGCCGACCGCGTTTCATGTCTTGCCCTCGCAGCATGAGGCAGGTCTCGTCGTCGGCGGCTCACTGCACACGTTCGACTACCTGGCGATGGGCGCCGGCGCGCTCTTCCTCATCGCCACCGGCCTGCTCTTCCGCGCAGCGCCTAAACGCATCCAGGGCCGCTACGAGATTGAGTTCCTGCTCGCACTCGCCATGCTGCTGGCCACCGGCTACATCCACTACAACATCCTGCCCGCGATGGAGTTCGACCGCGCACGCGTCGTAACGGAAACCCACGGCGGCGACATAAACTCCGTCCCCGCCACCCACCCCGCACGAGCCCATTTCGACAAACTCCACGCCCGTTCCGAGCGTGTCGAAGGCGGCATTCTGCTCTTCGGCCTCGCGATCCTGGTGCTGATGTCTCGCGAGCAGGTCCGCCCCGAGCAGCATGCGGAAGTCGTCGCCGCTACTGCAAAGTAAGCGTGACCGGAACGCTGTGCACCAGCGCCACTCCAGAACTACTTGTTGCCGTGGCTGTGACCGTCAGGTTGAAGGTCCTGCTCGCTGCTCCCTGCTGCCCCGCCGAGTTGACACGGTCCCCACACCCCGCCAGTCCCACCAGTAGACAGACAAAAACTCCTCGCCGCCGACGCCGCGGAACCCGGATCATTGCCAGCAGACCAGCCAGCAGCAGCGGCGCCATAGTGCGCAGGCCGGCCAACTTGATCGTATGGACGGTCATGGTGAAGCCCGCAGGACCGCTGCCGGGCGGCAGGTAGGCAGGGCTGAAGCTCGCCGTCGCACCACTCGGCAGACCCGTAGCCTGCAGCACGATGGGGCTCGACAGACTGCCGTTGACCGGGGTCATTGCAAAGCTGAAAACCGCGTCATTCCCCGCCGCAATCGTCACGGCGGAAGCACCCACTGAAGCGATGCTGAAGTCAGCACCGGCCGCCGGACCGATGGTGATCACCACCGGCGGGGCGGTCGAGCCAAGGAAATTTGCGTCCCCCGGGTAGCTCGCAGACAGCGTATGACTGCCATTGCTCAGGCCGCCGGACGAGAATTGCACATCCCCCGTGGCCCCGGCGATCAGGCTCGCAGCCACAGAGTTCCCATCCAGCAGACTTACCAGACCGCCCGGTTGACCGCTGGTCCCTGAGGCCAAATGCGCCAGCAGCGTGCCAGATAGCGCCAGGCTCGAAGGCGCTTTGGACACCGTCACGGCTGCCGGCGCGGTCGTCAAGATGTAGTTCCCTGCCGCCGACCCACTCAACGCGGCGGTGATAGGGTAGGTGCCAACGCCTGAAAGCGCCGTCGCAAAGGAACTGTAGCTGACCAGCAAATGCCCCACATCTTGCGCGAGCACCCCGGACAAGGTCCCGGTCAGCCCAGGGATCGCTGTGCCATAAACCACCGCCAACGCGTTCGGCGTCGCCAGGACTCCGGCCGGCACGATCACCACCTGCAGCACGTTTGAGCTCAGCACCGGATGCGACGGATCGCCCGCGAAACTTGCCTGCAACTGATGCGTTCCGACGTTCAGCGTTCCCAGGCTAAAGGTCGCCAGATTGCTCGAGAAAATAGCGGTCGCAATGACCGCCGGGCCATCCAGCAGCCGGACAGACCCCGACCCCGCTGCCCCGCCGAGCGTGGCCGTCACAATTCCAGTTCCGTAGCTCACCCGCGTAGGCCCCACAAGCTGTAGCCCCGCCGCAGCCGTGGCCCCTACCCCCGCAATTGTCCGGATGATCCCTGCGCCATCCACCTGCCTGACCCGCCCGTTGCCTGCATCAGTCAAGGTGGGCAGCCCGGCCGCGTTCAGCGCAACGCCCCGCGGAGACGCCAGCGCCGCCTGCGTAGCCTGGCCGCCATCGCCCGTAAAATCCTGCGTTGCACTGCCGGCAAGCGTCGTGATCGCGCCGCTCACCGCATCGACGCGCCTGATCCGCTGATTTCCCGCGTCCACTATATAGAGCGTCCCGGCCGCGTCCACCGCCAGACCCCTGGGCAAACTGAGCCTTGAAGCCGTTCCCGCCCCCGCTGCGAATCCAGCGATTCCGTTCCCCGCCACCGTCGTGATGATGCCCGTCCCAGCGTCTATTCGCCGCACGCGCTGATTATGGGAGTCGCTGACCAATGAATTGCCCGCCCCATCCACAGCCAGCCCGGCCGGACTGTCCAGGCTCGCAACAACCGCCGGGCCCCCGTCCCCCTGCGAACCCTGCACGCCGTTGCCGGCCACGGTTGTCACCAGCCCGGTGGCGTGGTCGACCCGACGCACTACCTGCTGACGGCCATCCGCATAAAACACATCTCCGCTGCTGTTCACAGCCAGGGCCGTCGGCAGATCAATCAGAGTCAAGCCAGCCGCTAAACCGTCGGCGCTCGATCCAGCGACACCGGTCCCTACAAACGTCGAGATCAGACCCGTTGCAGCGGAAACGCGCCTTATCCGATGGTTATGCGTATCCGCAATGAGCAAATTACCCGCAGCATCGAGCGCAATTGCCCCCGGCGAATCCAGCGAGGCCAAGGTCGCCGCGCCACCATCCCCTGAGTAGCCCTGAACGCCAGTACCGGCCACCACCGTCAGCGATCCGTCCACACCCAGCCGACGCACAACCTGATTGCCGCTCTCAGCAAAGTACAGGTTGCCTGCAGCGTCATAAGCCAGCCCGCCTGGCAGCAGCAGCGGGGTAGACGCCTGACCCCACGCAGCGCCAAAACTTACAAGCCACAGCAGCACCGCGAGCCACGGTCTGCCGCTCTGGCTTCCTGGGTTGGTCCTGCTCTGCTTCCCCATGTGCCTCGCGTGCGTACCTGCTCAGTATAGCTGCGCCGGCCGCTCAGCCCAGTGGTCGAACACCATAAAAGCCCTTGTCATAACCCCGCAAATACGCGTTCCGAAACGCATCCACATAGGGCTGGATTGGGCCTAGATGGTAGTCGTACCCCGGCGCCGCCGAGTACGTTTCCGTGCTGCGCGGCGAGTATTGCCCACGGTAATACGCCTCACGCGCGCCTTCATCCTGCCCCGCACGATATCCGTTTCGCTGCGCCAGTTGCACCAGCGGCGGCACTTGTCCCGCGTAAGAAATCTGCGGTGGTGGCGGCGGTGCCGGCGCATAAAGCTGCTCATGCTCACACCCAACTACCGCAAGCAAAACTACTGGCAACAAGGCGGTATACATTTGCTTCATGAGTTCTCCCCACAACTAGGCTGCGGGTTTAAACGCAGAAAATCGAACCTTGTTGCGCCGCAAACGCACGAATGCCCCGGAAGACTCCGGGGCATTTCGCTGCAGACTGGTCGTACTAGGTGATGGACTGGAAGCGCGAGCCGGGCTGTGACAAACCATAAGCGTAGCTCTGGTAGATCATGACGCCCGCACCAACAACCTCTGTGATGCTGTAGGGGTTGCCGTTGTTCGTGATCCAGATATTACCGGATTGATCCAGCGTGATGTTGTGCATCTGGTTGAAGTACTGCAGGCTCTTCTGGTAGCCGCCGTTGGCATTGCCGGTAGCGGAAACTTCCGTTACGGTCGTGCCCTGCACTGCGACAACCGACAAGCTGAACAGCTGGGTCTGCGAGTTCTGCGTACCGTTGGCCGAATAGCTCGTCTGACCACCGTCCAGGAACACACCCTGCGGGTTGGAAAGACCACCAGTGTTTGCAGGCGTAGTGCCGACGATCGTGAAGTTGCTGCCTGCGGTTGCGGGGGGTGCAAGTACCGTAAGCGACGCGCCAGGATCAGCGGAAGTGACGTAGACGCGGTTGTTGTTGCCAACCACTACGCCAACCGTCGGTGAAGGCAGGCCGGTAATCTGCGACGACAGGTAGCCGTTGGTGGCGGTCCCAACGTTGCTGGTAGAGAGCTGCGTAATGTAATTAGCGCCAGACGTTACAAACAAGTCACCCGCAGTATCAGGGAAAATGTGCATCGGGCTGGTGCCAACCGTGTTCGCGATGCCAACAGGTGCGTTGACGGTCGGCGAGGTAGCGCCAGCCTTGATGATGTACACGAAGCCGGTGCCATTCACTACCGTGGTGAAGAAGACGTTATCGGCACCATCTGCGGTGATCGCCATCACGGGTCCGGCGGTCGCGTAGGTTTTGACCGTGTTGACAGGATTATTCGCTGAAATCTGCGTGCTGCCCGGAGCGGTCAGGCGATAGATGAAGTTGGCGGAAGCATCGCCGACCCAAACATTGCCCTGATCGTCGACCGTACCACCTGCCAGACCCTTTGCCAGATTGCTTGCGCAGGTCATCGCGACGCCGTTGGGTGACATCTGCGACAGCGCGCCGCCGTTCTGGTTGTTCGAAATCCAAAGGTTGCCGTTGATGTCGACGTTCACTTCAGAAACACTGGCAAAGAAGAGCGAGTTGCTGGTGCCGCACTGGCCGCCGTTCGCATAAGAGATCGCAATCGTCCAGTCCGTGGGAAGTGAGGTAATCGTCGGCTGGTAAGGTGCACCAGTCGCCGGTGAGAGATTGTAGAGATTGGTCCGCGCCTGCAGGGTCGCATCGGTGGGCCGCAGGAACATGTAGAGAGCTGCCTGCAGGGTGTCAGTCGCAGTCGGGAAGGTTGCGTTCGGCTGGCTGCTACGCTGGATCGCAAGCGTGCCAGGTGCCGTCGCATTCGTGAACAGCGTGCTGCAGTTGTTGGCGCTCGTCGCGCTGACCTGGTTGATGCAGCTCGAGAGAATATTCGCAATCGTGTTCAGCTTCGCGGACTCGGGAGTCGCGGTGATGGTAACGTTGCTCGTCTGCAAGCCATTGGTCGAGCCCGGGATCGCAAGCGACGTGTTCGCCAGACCGCTCTGCGAATTGACCAGCGTGGCAACCGTCTTCATCGAATTCAGAACCGCAACGTAGGCGATGGAGATGCCGTCCGCGCCGATGAACTCGGTTGAAGGGTTGATGTACTGTGCCAGCGCAGCCACGGTGGCGGCGGTCGTCACTTCAGAAATGTTGATGAATGTGCCGGCATTTACCGTGCTGCAAGCGCCAACCGGAGCCAGGAAGATCGCCGCGGAGTTGTTCACGCCAGATGCACCGTTACCGGTCGTGTTGCCACCCGTGGTCTTGATGTACAGAGGCGCGTCGATACCTGTCGGGCAGGTGTACTGATTACCCGTGTTGGCATAGGGCCCGCCGGTGGTCTGCTTGCTGAAGCCAAAGCCGCCGGACGCGTTGGTCGTCGTCGTAGCCAGCAGATTGCCAGTCACGGTCTGGCCGTTGACTGTCGTCGTATTGGCCTGACCGGATCCCACGCCATTGAAGGCTACTGAGAACAACTGGACCGTCGCACCGGAAACGGGCTGGTTACCGCCGTGGAGTTTACCGGTCATGGTTGCGTTGCTGCCGAACTCGGGGCTGGTCGTCGTAGCCGTCGTTTCCATATTCCCGCAACCTACGGTAAGCATTGCGGCTGAGGCGATGAGCGTGGCTGCTGAAAGCGCCGCGTATCGTTTCAAGGTGGTCTTGGTTCCAGTCATTTTAGATCTCCCGGGGGGGTGTTTAGAGGCTGATAGATGTCGGAAAAGAAGGTGAAAGATGGGCGTTTACGCCACAAAGGAGATCCTGAAGTGGCCGGCTCCAGTACCTATGAGTCACTCCCTGCAACTTTGGGGTGTATCGCTACGTAAATTTTTCTGTGTAGACTGATCCGTTCCCTGTTTTCCACCGCCCGGCCGCCGCCGTGTACGATGGACGCTCCAACCAAAGGACGCCAGAACATGCAGCTAACCTCGGCCGACTGGGCCGTCATCGCCGCTTATTTCGCCATCAACCTCGCCATCGGCTTCTACTATGTGAAGCGCGGCTCCGGCAGCACGGGCGAGTTCTTCCTCTCTGGCCGCAACGTCCCGTGGTGGCTGGCCGGAACCAGCATGGTTGCCACTACCTTCGGCGCCGATACCCCCCTCGTCGTCACCGGCTTTATCTACAACCAGGGCATCGCCGGCAATTGGCTTTGGTGGAGCTTCTGCCTGTCCGGCATGCTCACCGTCTTCTTCTTCGCCCCGCTCTGGCGACGCGCGCGCGTCCTCACCGACATGGAATTCGCTGAGCTCCGCTACTCCGGGCCAGCTGCGACATTTTTACGTGGCTTCCGCGCCGTCTACCTCGCGCTCCCCGTCAACACGATCATCATGGGCTGGGTCAACCTCGCCATGGCCAAGGTGTTGACCCTTACGCTCGGCCTCACGACCACTCGCCAGCAACTTACCGCCGTCTTCGCCTGCCTTGCCCTCACCCTTGCCTACAACGCCGTTTCCGGCCTTTGGGCAGTGCTCTGGACCGACCTGGTCCAATTCGTGCTCAAAATGAGCATGGTCATCGCCCTTGCCGTCTTCGCCGTCCGCGCCGTCGGCGGCATGTCCGGCCTGGCCGCCAAGGTCCACGCCTCCGACCTCGTCCGCCACACCGATACCCTCTCCTTCATCCCCACCCTCGGCTCCGGCTTCTTCCTCTCCTTTCTCGTCCTGATGAGCCTGAATTGGTGGGCCAGTTGGTACCCCGGAGCCGAGCCCGGCGGCGGCGGTTACATTGCCCAGCGCATCTTCTCCTGCAAGAACGAGGCCCACGGCGTCGGCGCCACCCTCTGGTTCAACATCGCCCACTATGCCTTCCGCCCCTGGCCCTGGATCGCCACTGCGCTTGTCGCGCTAGTCCTCCTGCCTGCCCCCACCGCAGCGCAAGGTGGATATGAGGGCGCCTACGTCTGGGTCATGATCCACTACCTCCCGCCCGCGCTCCGCGGCCTCATGCTCGCCGGTTTTGCCGCAGCTTATATGTCGACCATCGGCACGCACCTCAACCTCGGCGCCAGCTACCTGATCAACGACCTCTACAAGCGGTTCCTCGTCAAGAACGACACCGAAAAGCACTACGTCAACGCCAGCCGCATCGCCACCATCTTCGTCGCGCTCCTCTCCGCCGGCGCCACGTTTTACATGCAGACGCACGGCGCAAGTATCGCCGCCGCCTGGAAGTTCCTGCTCGCGCTCGGTGCCGGAGCCGGCCTTGTCTTCATGCTGCGCTGGTACTGGTGGCGCATCAACGCGTGGTCGGAAATCACCGCCATGACCGCCGCCGCGACCATCTCCCTCACGCTGGAATCGAACCTCGGCCTTCCCTTCGTCCGCGCCCTTCAGCACCTCGACCCTGCCCTGAAGCTGGCGCCCCTCAACACCGACGACCCCCACGCCTTCGCCTGGCTCATGCTCCTTACCACCGCCCTCACCACAGCCCTCTGGCTCACAGTTACCCTGCTCACCAAGCCGGAATCGGAAGCCACCCTGCGCCACTTCTACGACCTCGTCCGCCCCGCCCCGCTCGGCTGGTCGCGCTTCGCCACCCCCGCCGAGCGCGCCAAACCCGAACTCCGCTGGAACTTCCTCCACTGGGTCCTTGGCTTCTCGCTCATTTACCTCATGCTCTTCGGCGTCGGCAACGTCCTCTTCAGCCGAACCCCGCTCGGCCTCCTCATGATCGGCGGCTCCCTTACCTGCCTCACCGTCCTGCTCCTGAGCCTGAACCGCCAAGGCTGGGGCTCCTTCAAAGCCTAAGCTCAAGACTCAAAAGATTGCCTTTCGCTTGCGGCTTAACAACCACCAACCTCACCGCCACATCCATCTCTATAGAAACAAAGGAGAACCTCAATGAACGGCAAGCACCTTCACTGGACGGCCGCAGTCCTGCTCAGCGCCAGCATGCTCTCCACCGGCTGCAAAAAGACCACGACCGAGCCTGTCCAGAACGCTCCCGGAGCGGTCCAGAACGCCAACGGTACCGTTACCGTGCCCGCCCAGAGCGTCGCTCCCGCCGCGAACCAGGCCGCTCCCCAGCAGTACGCTGTCCGCAACCCTGACGGCTCTATCACCAACCCGGACGGCTCCGTCACCTACCCCGCCGGCAGCCAGGTAGCCGTCAAGGAAAACGGCCCCAGCACCCCGCCGACCGTGACACCCGCACCCGTCGAGCGCTCCTACACCCCCGCTCCGGCTCCTGCGCCCGTCGTTCGCACGGTCCCGGCCGGCTCGGCAGTCGTAGTCCGCACCAACGGCACACTATCGGCGCACCAGGATGCTGTCGGCACCCGCTGGTCCGGCTCGCTCGTTCGTCCGCTTGTCTACCATGGGGAAACAGTCTTCGCAGCCGGCACCGCCGTCTCCGGTGAAGTTGTTGCCTCGAAAGGCGTAGGCCGCTTCAAGGGAGCCGGCGACCTAGGCATCGTCGTCACCGAGATTGGCGGTCACCGCGCAGAAACCAGCGAGTACGAGAAAGCCCGCAAGGGCCGTGGCAAGCGTTCCACAGCATTCACAGCAGGCGGCGGCGGCCTCGGAGCCCTCATCGGCGGACTCGCTGGCGGTGGTAAAGGCGCCCTCATCGGCGCAGTCGCAGGCGCAGGCGGCGGAGCAGCAGCGGGCTCCTTCACCGGCAACACCGACGTAGTCATCCCAGCCGAATCAGTCATCACCTTCCGCCTCACCAACTTCCTCACCCGCTAACTATCACTCCACAACCGAACCGGGTGCCCCAGGTCTCGCGTCTGAGACCTGGCTTTCTAACCGCCCCGAACCCCGAAAAGCAGACCCCCTGCTCCCCCGGGTGCCCCATCCTTTCGGCCTCATCGAAAGGGTGGGTCGTTTGCGGGTGCCCCATCCTTTCGGCCTCATCGAAAGGGTGGGTTATCGATTCCGGCAGGAATCGACCGCCTTCCTCTCCTCACCCCAACTCTCGGGTGCCCCAGGTCTCGCGTCTGAGACCTGGGTTTATCACTGCCCCCAGGCCCCAAAGAAGAACCGCCCCCGGGTGCCCCATCCTTTCGGCCTCATCGAAAGGGTGGGTTATCGATTCCGGCAGGAATCGACCGCCTTCCTCTCCTCACCCCAACTCCCGGGTGCCCCATTCATGACAGCCTCACCGCCATAAGTGGGACCACCACCCTCCAACCCACTACACTAGAACGATGCGCCTCACCCCCACCTTCCTCCTATCCGCCACCGCACCCGCACACTTCCCCACAGAAGCAAAGACCTACAACGCCCCCGAAATCGCCTTCCTCGGCCGGTCGAACGTAGGCAAATCCTCCCTGATCAACGCCCTCCTGGGCTCCAAGCAAGCCCACACCAGCTCCACCCCCGGCCGCACCCGCGCCATCAATTTCTTCGGCCTCTACGAGCAAACCGCCAACAAGACCGCCACCCGCCCCACCATGATCTTCGCTGACCTCCCAGGCTACGGCTACGCCAAAATCTCCAAGTCCATCTCCGCCGAGTGGCCTCTTTTCATCGAGCCCTACATCGCCGAACGCGAAACCCTCGCCCTCGGCATCTGTCTCGTCGACACCAACATCCCCCCACAAGCCTCCGACACCACCCTGATCCACTTCTTCAAAGCCACCGGCCGTCCCTATCTGGTAGTGGGCACCAAGAGCGACCGCATCAGCTCGAACGTCCTGCAAAAGTCCCTGTCCGCCCTGCGCAAGGCCCACGAAGTCGACGAAGTCCTCCCTGTGAGCGACCGCACCGAGTCCGGCACCAAAGCCCTCTGGTCCCGCCTACTGGACGTAGCAAAGGCCTGAATTTGGGTGCCCCGGAGCCTGCCCTGAGCCTGCCGAAGGGTCTCGATTTTGAGACCTGGGTTGGAGCGCTACGAGTGTTCGTGCCAAGGAAAAACCCACCTCTCAGAATCGAGAGGTGGGGCACTCGCTTCAAACCTGACTCAGACTACTCGTTGTAGTAATCCAGCCCGAGGTGCGTGATCAACTCCGCACCCATTACATGCCGTAGCGTGTTCTTCAGCTTCATCGACTGAATAAACAAATCATGCTCCGGATAAACCTCAGGCGCGTGGTCGGGATCCTTGAAGTAGAAGCTCAGCCATTCCTGAATTCCAATCCCACGGAGCTCGGAAGACCGCGCCGCCAAGTCCATAAACAGCACCAGATCAAGCGCCAGCGGAGCCGCCAGAATCGAGTCGCGGCAAAGGAAATCCACCTTCAACTGCATCGGGTACCCGAGCCAGCCAAAGATATCGATGTTGTCCCAACCCTCTTTGTTATCACCACGAGGCGGGTAATAGTTGATGCGAACTTTGTGGTAAAGATCCTTATAAAGGTCAGGGTGCAGCTCCGGCTGGAAGATCAGATCCAGCACGCCAAGCTTAGAGACTTCCTTCGTTTTGAAGGACTCCGGATCATCCAGCACTTCGCCATCACGGTTACCCAGGATGTTCGTCGAGTACCATCCAGCAACACCCAGCATACGAGTCTTGAAAGCCGGCGCCAGCACAGTCTTGATGAACGTCTGCCCGGTCTTGAAGTCCTTGCCGCAGATCGGCGCGTTCATCAGCTTCGAAAGCTCACGCAGCGCAGGAATATCGACGGTCAGATTCGGCGCGCCGTTCGCAAATGGAATGCCTTCCTTCAGCGCAGCCCAGGCATACATCATGGAAGGCGCGATGCTGGGATCATTATCGACCAGGCCCTGCTCGAATGCGGCCAGCGTCTGGTGGACAGCCGTCTGCTCCAGGAAGATCTCGGTCGAGCCACACCAGATCATCACCTGACGATCGGTCTTGGTCTTGAACTCGGCAATGTCATTACGAATCTGGTTGGCCAGATCGCACTTGTTCTTGCCCACTTTGGAGTGCTTGGCGGTCAAACGCTTGACGTAATGCTGGTCGAACACTGCCGGCATCGGCTCGATCGATTCAAGGAACGGACGGATCGCCTCGAGCGTGTCGCGGTCGAGCACTTCGGCGGTTTTGGCTGCGTCATACAGGTTGCCGCCGAAAATATCCCAGCCCGTGAAGACCAGGTCCTCAAGCGGTGCAAGCTGCGCGAAATCCTTGATCAACGGCGAGTTCTTGTCCGAGCGCTTGCCCAGACGGATAGTGCCCATCTGCGAGATCGACCCGATCGGCTTCGCCATTCCGCGCCGAATCGCCTCGACACCCGCAATCAAAGTAGTAGCAACCGCTCCCATGCCGGGAATCATGATGCCAAGTTTTCCAGTGTGTGGCTTGATGCTGGCCGCTTCAGGCGCGGCGCCGGGCGTAGACATTCTTCGTAAACCCTTCTTGAGTTGCTGATGTTTCGGTGATGCCGAACCTGACAATTCTATTACGAATGAAAAACAAAACCTACCACGGATCGAACGGATAAGGAACGGATGTCCATGGATAGGTGCATTCGCAGGTCACGCTGAGCCCGTTTGCGTCTTGTCCTTTGTTGTCATCCCTGCAGGGGATATGCTTTTGCCCTTGCCCTACCCGTTCTAATCCTTTCTTAATCCCGCTGATCCGTGGCAAGCCCTAAGCCGGCTCGCCCACCTTGATCCGGTTCTTCCAATGAGAGACCACAAACCAGACAATTCCAGCCAGCAGAAATACCTCAACGCCCAGGTGGAAGCGATGGAAAATGGCCTCAAACCGTGGGTCCGTCCGGAACTTGTCGCCCAGCTTCATCCCCACATATGCCAGCGCGTAGCACCAGGGCCAGCCGCCAATAAAGGTGTAAATGTGGAACCGGATCTGGTTCATCTTGGCCACGCCCGCGGGCAGTGCGATGAACGTCCGCACGATCGGCAGCATGCGCCCAATCAGCACCGCAAGCGAGCCGTATTTGGCGAAGAACGCATCCACACGATCAAGGTCGTGCCGCGACAGCAGCACGTAGCCGCCGAAGCGCTCGACCATTGGCCGGCCGCCCCAGGCGCCGACCCAATAAGCCGGGATCGATCCCAGGTTTCCGCCAAGCGCCGCGACGGTCGCCAGGATCACCAGGTCAAGCTGGCTATGCGCCAGTGCAAATCCGGCGAGCGGCATGATGACCTCAGACGGTAGCGGAACGCAAGCCGACTGAATCGCCATCAGCAAAAACACCACCGGGTAACCGCCGGCGATGATCAGGTGATTGAGAACCTCAAACAGTTTTTCTGACATGAAGCCCAAGTATATCGGGCGGGCTCGCATCACAGAGGTTGATAGACTGAGAATTCAGGAGCAAACACGCATCATGGCAGATTTCATCCCGTACAAGAACGAAGTCCCCGAGCCGTCCGCGACCGCCAAAGCCATCGAGCACGTCTCCGGCGAGCGCCCTGCTTACCGGCCCGCAAGCCCCAGCGGCGATCGCCCCGCATACATCGCGCCGGAAGCGCCGGTTCAGCGCCCGACCAGTCCCTACGCGGCTCCGGTGCCCGGCGCGCCTGCGGTCAAACGACAGATCGTCTGCTTCAGCTTCTACAAGGTGATGCCGGAATGGCGTCGCCTGCCGCCAGAAGAAAAGGCCCGCCATAAGGCTGAGTTTGCCGACGTTCTAACCAAGTGGAACAAGCCGGGCGAGTTCCTCTCGCTGACCTATTCGACCGTCGGAACACGTGGCGATGTGGACATGTGCGTCTGGTCGATTGGCTACGCGGTGGATGAGTTGAACCGCATGCGCGCGGAGTTAATGCGCACGCCGCTCGGCGGCTACCTGACTTCCCCGCACAATTTCCTGGCGATGACGAAGCGCTCGCAGTACCAGATCGACCGCGTTGACGAGAGCGAAGGCGAAGGCCGCGGCGCGATCCGTCCGGGCGGTCAGAAGTACATCTTTGTGTACCCGTTCTGGAAGACTCGTCCGTGGTATCTACTGAGCGCTGCAGAGCGCAAACGCCTGATGGACGAGCACATCCGCATCGGGCTGATGTATCCGCGCGTCAAGCTGAACACGACCTACTCGTTCGGCATCGACGACCAGGAATTTGTGGTGGCGTTTGAGACGAACTTCCCGGAAGACTTTCTCGACCTGGTGCAGCAGCTGCGCGAGACGGAGATTTCGCTCTACACGCTGGAAGATACGCCGATCTTCAGCTGCGTCCGTTTGCAGCCGCTTGAAATGCTGGATCGTCTCGGCTAATGGCAAAGGTAACGGCAAAAGCGATCGCGGCTTCTGAGCCAGTCTCGGCCAAAAAGCGGCCGGGGAAGACGAAGAAGCCGCTTGCCAAGGAGCGCATTGAGGCCATTCTGGATGCGCTGGCGAAGACGTATCCAAACGTGGTTTGCGCGCTGAACCATACGTCTGCATGGGAGCTGACGGTCGCTACGATCCTTTCGGCGCAGTGCACGGATGCGCGTGTCAATCTTGTCACGCCGGCGCTCTTCAAGGCCTATCCGACGCCGAAAGCGATGTCGCTTGCTTCCCTGCCTGAGCTTGAGGCACTGATCAAGACGACGGGGTTCTACCACAACAAGGCGAAGTCGATCCAAGGAGCTGCTCGGGTTGCGGTAGAAGAGTTTGCGGGCGAGGTTCCGCAGACGATGGAAGAGATTTTGCGGCTTCCCGGAGTGGCCCGGAAGACCGGAAATGTTGTGCTTGGAAGCTGGTACCGGATCGCTTCCGGAGTGGTAGTGGATACGCATGTTCTGCGGCTTTCGCGGCGGCTGGAACTGACGACCAACGATGAGCCGGTGAAGGTAGAAAAGGACTTAGCGGCGATTATCCCGCAGGACCGATGGATCAATTTCTCGCATGAGTTGATCCATCATGGGCGGCAGATTTGTGTGGCTCGGACGCCCAAGTGTGCCGATTGCTCGCTGGAGACGCTTTGTAATTCCGGGGATAAGACGTGGAGTTCCCACTAGACTGCCCCCCTCCCCCGTTTAGGTCCTAAAGTCTTGATTCTGCTGGGGTTAGGTCTGGACCTCTTTTTGCAAAGTCTTGATTCAATTGGGCTTGGCTCCACCATGGGACGCACTCGTGGCGGGGCTTGCGAGTTGCTAGTTCGAGTAGTGCTTGGCCAAGGCTTCTACCAGCGCCGGGATGGTGGACTCCTCTGCTTCTAGCGTTGGCTCTAGGTTCAGGTATTGCATCGCCCTCGTGGTGATGGGACCTATCGATGCCAGGGCCGTGCCGGCCGGGATAGTCAGGTGGGCCGCATCGAGGAGGGCGGCCAGGTTCTGCGCGGTGGAGGCGCTGGTGAAGGTGATGGCGTCCGGGGGGGCGTTGCGGAAGAGGGCCGCCAGGGCGGCGATTGAGGCTTGGGGGATGACGGTTTGGTAGGTGTCGGCCTGGGTGACGGAGGCGCCGGCGGCTTCCAGGGTTTCGGGTAGATACTGGGCGGCGTTGGCGGCTCTGGGGAAGAGGATCTGCTGGTCGCGGGCGCTGGGGACAAGGTAGTCGGCCAGGGAGTCGGCTGTGTAGAGCGGGGGGAGGACGATGGTGGGGTCGTCTGGATTGAGGGTGGCGGCGGCGGCGGCGGTGGCGGGGCCCACGGCGGCTATTCGTTTCGGGTGCGAGGGGAGCTGGAGCTGGTGGGCTCTTGCCGCGAAGGATTGAACTGCATTGCCGCTGGTGAAGATGACTAGATCGTAGGAGCGGAGGCAGGCGAGGGCGGCGTCGAGGGCGCACCAGGATTTGGGGGGCACTAGCTCGATAGTGGGGATCAGGATGGGGGTGGCGCCTGCTGCGGCTAAGAGCGTGGCGAGGGGGGAGGCTTGATCTTTGGGGCGGGTCACGAGGATGCGGCGGTTGCGTAGGGGGGGCATGCTGGGGTTAGTTTATCGCCTGGGACGGCGAGGGCAGAACGCGGAGAAAGGCGCTGAGGGTTTTGCGGGAGATGCCCTCAGCGGCATAAGCGCGAAGCTTTACTGTTTTAGTGGCACGGCTGAAGCCGTGCCCTTAAGCAAGGCAAGCGCAGGGCCGAAAGAGAGCGAAAGCAGATCCCCTACGGGGATGACAACCGAAGGGCAAGGGCAAGCGCAAGAGCAAGGCAAAGTAAGGCAGAAGGCGGATCCCCTGCCGGGATGACGGAGACTAAAGCGACGACGTGCAGCTACTTCGTGGCGGGCGTAAGGGGGGCCAGGACTTTGTAGTGGTTGAGCATGACGCCGGTGGGGGTGGATTGGGTTTTGACGAGCTCCAGGGTGTGGGCTGGGGTGCCTTCGGTGAAGAGGCGTTTGCCGGTTCCGAGCAGGATGGGATAGACGATCAGGACCAGGTCGTCGGCTATGCCGTGGTGCAGGAGGGGCGAGGTCAGGGTGGAGCTGCCGCAGAGGATGAGGTCTGGGCCGGGAGTGGATTTTAGCTCGCGAAGTTCTTCCAGAAAGTTGGGGCCGAGTGCTTTGTGGGGACCCCAAGTCAAGGTCTGCGGGTTATGGGTGACGATGTGTTTGGTGGCGGCGTTGATGTTGTCGCCCATAGGATGCGGGGGGGCGGTGGGCCAGAATTTGGCCCAGATGTCATAGGTTACGCGGCCGAGCAGGAGGTCGTAGCCGGTGCCGTAGGCGGCGAGCAGCAGGTCCCGGCCGGCGAGGGTGCGGTAGGGGGCAGACCAATCCGGGTAGGGGAAGTTGTCGTCGTCCGCAGAGTGCTGGATGATGCCGTCGAGAGAGATGTGCTGCATGATGGTTAGTTTGCGCATGGTCGGCCTCCGCCCATTTATTTGGGTTTTGCGTTGAGTTGGTCGAGGGTTTGCTTGAGGGCGTCGAGTTTTTGGCCCGCCTCAGCTAGTTTACCGGCGGCGGTCAGGCGCTGGTATTCGGCAAAGTCCTGGCTGGCGCGATTGATGAGGGTTTTGGTGTCGGCCTGGGCAGGAAGCGCGCTGGTTTGTGCAACAGGACCTGCGGCGGGCTGGTCGGGTGGGGTGCCGGCTTCTCCGGTGGTGAGAGCGCTGGCTTGATCGCCGAAGAGGCTGCTGAGGGCGGCCTGAAAGGTGGGGCCGTAAGCGAGGCGGTCCTGCAGGGCAAGCACGACCAGGCGCAGCTCCGGCATGGGCGATTGCTGGGCCTGCAGGTAGATGGGCTCTGCGTAGAGAAGCGCGCGGCCGGTGGGGATCACGAGCAAACTTCCGCGCAGGACGTGCGAGCCCTGCTGGTTCCAGAGCGTAAGCTGACCGGAGAGTTGGGCGTTCTGGTCGATCCGGGCTTCGATTTGCTGGGGGCCATCGACGAGGCGGGTCTTGGGGAAATCGTAGACGACGGCGGTGCCGTAGTTTTCGCCGTCTGACCGCGCGGCGATCCAGCCGATCAGGTTGTTGCGGTTGGCGGGGGTAAACGGGAGGATCTCGACGAACTCTTCCGCGGTGCCGCCGGGCAGCTTCATCAACACGAAATTCGGCTTCATGGGTTCGGCGATTTGCTGGCCGTTGCCGTCCGAGACAGACTCCGTGGCGACGGTCCAAAGGTCCTCGCGGTTGAAGAAAACTTCCGGGTTGGTCATGTGGTACAGACCGTACATTTGCGACTGAGTTTTGAGCAGCGCTTCCGGGTAGCGGACGTGCTGGCGTAAGTCAGCGGGCATGTCCGATGCGGGGCGGAACATGCTGGGAAAGATTCGCTGGTAGGTGGCTGCGATGGGATCTGTTGGGTCGAAAAGGTAGAAAGTAGTGGTGCCGTTGTAGGCGTCGATGACGACCTTGACGCTGTTGCGGAGATAGTTAATTTCCTGGTTGCCGAGCGTGCTGTGGGTGGCTTCCGGGTAGGTGTTGGATGTGGTGAAGCCGTCCATGATCCACGACAGGCGGCCGTCCGCGCCGACGACGATGTAGGGGTCCGCGTCGAAGGTCAGGAAGGGGGCAATGCGGGCGACGCGCTCCCGGATGTTGCGGTGCATGAGCAGGCGGGAGCCGGCGGAGACGTCGTCCGAGAACGGGAGCTTGCCGAGGTCGTCCTGGTCAAAGGCGATGACGAGACGCCGGAAGAAGCCGCCGACATCAATCCCGCCGGTGCCCTGGTAGCTGGTCAGGTTGTTGGACTGGCCCTGCGGGTAATCGAATTCCTGCTGGCGGGTTTTGACGTAGACGTCTGTGTTGGTGAGCTCGCCGAAGTAGATTTCAGGGCGCGTGACTTGCAGGCCCGGGACGGTGGATTGCACGGGCATATTGCTGAGGAGCAGGTTGGGCAGGCCCTCTGTCGTGAAGCCGTTGACGGGGTTCATGGTGATGCCGTAGCCGTGGGTGTAGATCAGGCGCTCGTTGATCCAATTGCGGCTGGAGACGGGCAGCTTTTCTACGTTCAGCTCGCGGACGGCGAGCATGACTTCGCGCAGAGTGCCGTTGATGGTGTAACGGTCGATATCGATGTCTGGGAAGTCATAGTAAGTACGGATTTCCTGGACCTGGCGGAGTGTGTCCTGGAGCGCGTGCCAGTCCCATAGGCGGATGTTTTGCAGCGTCGGCTGGTTCCCTGCCGGGTCTGCTGCGGCGACGGTGACTTCCGCGGGAAACTCGCGCTGGGTGAAGCGGTCAAGCGCGTAGGCCTGCCGGGTGGAGGCGATGTTGTGAGTAATGAAGGGGAGCTCGCGGACAAGTTCATTGGGCTTGACGATGAAGCTGGCGGTGTATCCCGAAACCACCGTGAGCAGCACCCAGGCGATGCCGGCGGGGATGACGGCCAGGCCGATGTTGCGCGCGGTCGCCTGACGGAAGGCGTTTGTCGCGGCGAGGATAGCACCGGCCAGCAAGGCCAGCGCGACGAGCAGCAGGCCCGGGATGCTGATGTGGGCGTCGGTGTAGGTGACGCCGTCGAAGATGGTGTGGTGGTCCAGCAGCGTGGTGTAGCGGCTGACGAAGACGTTGAGGGCAAGGATGGCGAGCAGGAAGGCGACGGCGGTGGAGAGGCCTCGGAAAGGCGAGGGGCCGTAGCGCAAAGACTGCTTGTTGAGCGCGCGGGAAGTACTGGTAAGCACCAGGAACAAGATGGCTACGATGACGGAAACGACGGCGAGGAACAGGAGCCAGTGGTCGACCAATTGCCAGGCGGGGAGGGTGAAAAGGAAGAAATTGAGTGGCTTGGCGAAGATAGGGTCGACGATGTTGCCGGTGCTGTGCGGGGCGTACCAGAACAGGGCGAGGGTGGGCCACTCCGACAGCAGGGTCATGCCGGAAAGCACGGCGATTCCCGCGGCGACAATGATCGACAAGCCGCGCAGGATGGGGCCGATGGCGATATTGAGTGGCTGATTGCCGAGCATGATCGAGCCAGGCGCGGGCAGATCGGCCTCATTTGAGCGGCGGATCACGGTGAAGGCGCCGAGCAGGATCAGAAACGTGAGGATGGTGAAGGCGAGGAAGGCTACGGTCTCAAACAGGACCGTGCGGGTGAAGATGCCGCCGAAACCGAGCGCCTTGAACCAGAGGAGATCGACCCAGGTGGACAGCACTAAGCGAACGGCGATGAACGCAGCAACGAGGACGGTGATGGCAATAAAGAAGGTGCGGCGGCCAAAACGGCCGGGAGTCTTGTGGGGTGCGTCGATGTAGTCCTGCATTGGCGAGCCTGTCTTCTAGCGGAGCGATGGTGAGGCTCCGGCTATGGCGAGTTTACGCCCGGCGCTGAATGGGCTTTCGATGCGGCTGGAAGATGCTACTGCGCTGGGTGCGGCTGAGGCCTGCGGATTGCCGCGGCGTAAAGTCCTTTGGGACAGTCGCGAGCATGGCCAGAGCGAGGTGGCTGTCAGTGAAATCGCTGGCGAGGCAGACGGGAGAAGGAAGGGTGAGATCAGGTGAGAAGACGGGTTCGAGCATTGATGGAGCCAAAGTGGTCTTACCACTTTTGCACATTTTGCGGTTTGTTCGCTTGTCGATTGTTGCTGCAAAGGGTGAGAATGGACGGCATGCCCTGGTTCAAGATTGAAGCCCCCCATGTATCCGACGCGCAGATCAAAGAGTCGGTTGAGCGTTTGCTTTCTGAGGCACGTACTCGGATCAACAAGGATTTGAAGCGCGTGCTACTGCTGCCGCCGGACCTTACGCGTGCGCATAGCGGTGCCGGCCGGATCACGGAGCTGCTCTATAACGCGCTGCCGGATGCCCATGTGGAAGTGATCCCGACGCTGGGCCAGCACGTGCCGCATACCGAGGCGGACAACAAGTGGATGTTCGGGTCGATCCCGGAAGAGCGGATTTTTGAGCACGACTGGCGCGGCGGATGCGTGCGCGTGGGCGTGATCCCGGCGGAGATGGTCAACGAGACCACGGCGGGGGCGGCGGACTGGGAGATTCCGGTCGATCTGAACCCGAAGCTGATGAACGAGCAGTGGGATCTGATCGTGAACATTGGGCATGTGGTGCCGCATGAAGTGCTGGGTTTTGCGAACCATAACAAGAACTACTACATCGGGCTGGGTGGCAAGGATACGATCTGCGCGTCGCATATTGCGGCTGCGGTTTATGGGATTGAGAACAACCTGGGCTGCATCGTGACGCCGCTGCGGGCCTGCTATAACTGGTCTGAAGAGGAGCACCTGGCGCATCTTCCGGATGTGTATTTGCAGATCGTGATGCGTCGCGATGACAGCAACAAGCTGGTGACCTCGGGCATCTATGTTGGCGACGATCTGGAGACCTATTACGAAGCCGCGCGGGCTAGCCGTGAGCAGAACATTACGGTGTTCGACAAGCCGGTGAAGAAGGTTGTGGCGGTGATGCAGGGGGATGAGTTCCGGGCTACCTGGGTCGCGAACAAGGCTGTGTACCGGACCAGAATGGCGATTGCCGATGGCGGCGAGTTGCTGATCCTGGCGCCGGGTGTGGAGCGGTTTGGCGAGCAGCCGGATGTCGACCTGCTGATCCGGAAGTATGGGTACAAGGGCACGCCTCGGACGCTGGAGCTGTACAAGGTGGAAGAGGATATGAAGGCGATTCCGCATGGCGTCGCGCATTTGATTCATGGGTCGAGCGAGGGGCGATTCACGATTCGGTATGCGCCGGGGCACCTCTCGCAGGCGGAGATTGAGCAGGTTGGGTATGAGTATGCAGACCTGGCGGCGATGGAGAAGCGGTACGATCCGGCGATCATGAAGGAAGGCTGGAACACGATGGCGGATGGAGAGGAAGTGTTCTACATCAGCACGCCTTCAGCGGGTTTGTGGACGACCGAAGAGAAGTTGAACAATCCGGCACGGCGGGATTTGTCGGTCGAGACTGCGGCGTAATTTTCTTCAGGCCAGGGAGAGCGGGTTCAAGGGGCTAGAGCCCGGGTTCTTTCTGGCCCGTTTTATTGTCGAGGCCCACGCCTCGACCTATCTTAGAAACAGGTGTTGAGTGGACGTTTTGCTTCAAGGGTTTCGAGATCGGTTGCAGGAGTCGCTGCGGGGGTATGGGCGGCTGCTGGTGGCTTACTCGGGTGGGGTGGATTCGGCTTATCTGGCGTGGGAGGCTCACCAGGTTCTTGGCGCGGATATGCTGGCCGTGATTGCGGATTCACCGAGTTTGCCGCGGCGGCATTTGTCGGCTGCGATCGAGTTTGCCCAGGCGCACTCGATCCCATTGCGGGTGGTGCAGACGCTCGAAATGGAGCAGCCGGAGTATGTCAAAAATGACGGGGCGCGGTGCTTTCATTGCAAGGATGAACTGTTCAACGTGATGGCGCAGGTGGCTGCGGAGACTGGGATTGCCGGCGTCGCTTATGGGCGGAATCGGGATGATTCGGGGGATTTTCGGCCGGGGCAGCGGGCGGCGGAGATGCACCAGGCTGTCGCTCCGCTGGCTGACGTTGGAATGGGTAAGCGAGAGATCCGTGGGATTGCGCAGGCGATAGGGCTCGATGTCTGGGATAAGCCGGCTTCGGCCTGTTTGTCTTCTCGGCTTGAGTATGGGCGCGCGGTAACGGTGGAGGCGTTGCGTCAGGTGGAAGATGCGGAGGAGCATCTGCTGCGGCTCGGCTTTCGGCAGGTCAGGGTGCGGCACCATGGCGAGTTGGCTCGGGTAGAGATTGAGCGAGGAGAGCTGGGCCGGGCGTTGTCACTGGAGATGGCGGGGGCGATTTCAGTTGGGGTGAAGGCGGCTGGTTTTCTGTTTTGTACCCTTGATTTAGAGGGATACAGGTCGGGGAGTATGAACGCTTTGCTGCCGGTTTCGGCTCTTACGTCCCACTCATCGCGATGAGGCTGCGATGGATGGGGCACCCGGGGGGTTGTGGCTGGGCTGGCTGAGGGCAACTGCAGATCCCTTCGGGATGACAAACAAAAGGGGCGGGATGAGGATTGAAGTGGGAGTTACGAGTGGATCGTGATGCGGTTTTGGCTTTGCTGACGGAGTTGCAGGCTGGGAACAAGTCTGTGGATGAGGTTGCCGAGCGGCTGGCGGTGCTGCCGTTTGAGGACCTGGGGTTTGCGAAGATCGATCATCACCGGCCGCTGAGGAGCGGGCTGCCGGAGGTGGTGTTTGCTTCTGGCAAGACGCCGGAGCAGACGGCGCAGATCATGGCTCGGCTGGCTGCAAGTGGGGTGCCGGCGCTGGCTACTCGGGCGGATGCGGCTACGTTTTCAGCGACTGCCCTGATGGTTCCGGGGGCTGAATACCATGAGACGGCGCGGTGTATCACCATCGGGGTAAGGCGCGAGGGGCGGGGAGAGATCGCGGTGCTTTGTGCCGGGACGAGCGACCTTCCGGTCGCGGAGGAAGCGGCGCTGACGGCGGAGGTCTTTGGGGCCAAGGTGACTCGGCTGTATGACGTGGGCGTGGCTGGGTTGCATCGTTTGCTGGCGCAGTTGCCGGCTCTGCGGGCGGCGGATCATGTGATCGTATGTGCAGGGATGGAGGGAGCGCTGCCCAGTGTGGTGGGCGGGCTGGTGGATGTGCCGGTGATCGCGGTGCCGACCAGTGTCGGGTATGGGGCTTCATTTGGGGGGCTTACGGCGATGCTGGGGATGTTGAATAGCTGCTCGCCCAATGTGACCGTGGTGAATATTGATAATGGGTTTGGGGCTGGGTATTCGGCGTCGTTGTATGTGGGAAAACTGGTGGCGGCGCGGGGATTCTAAACCGCGCTGACAGCGCTATTTGGTCGGGTGGTTTGTACCCTGGGGCTTGTCCCCAGGCTGGTAAAAGCCGGGCCTTTGGCGCTACTTTTTGGATGGATTGGGGCCGGTGGCGCTTTGGCTTTTCTGCTTTGCTCGTCTGACGGACCTTACTTCATCCCACCCGTCGCGATGGGGCCGCGATGATAGGCACCCGGCGGTACTCGGCTTTCGAGCGACTGCAGATCCCCTTCGGGGATGACAAACAAACGGGTGGATGGGAGTGGGCCGGCGTCAGCTAGCTTTCGAGGCTGGAGTGCATGAGGGCGCGGTGGCGGCGCATGAAGATGACCAGGGCGTGGCGTAGATATTTCGCCATAATGGGCGTCAGGACCACCGCGGCGATAGCCCAGACGACGAGGGCGTGCCACTCCCAGGACCAGATCTCGTGCATCATGCGGATGGGGTGCTTGCTGAGGTGGTGCAGCTGCCGGCGGTTCATGGGCAGGTGATGGGTGTGGAAGAGGTGGACGCCCAGCTCAATGAAGGGCAGGAAGAGCAGCAGGTGGAGCGGCGCGACGACCTCTGCGCCGATGAGTGACGCGGCCTTGCTGAGGCGGAAGATCCAGGCGAGCAGGATGGCTGCGAGCGTGGTGATGCCCACCGTGGGATTGATGCCGATGATGACGCCGATTGCAAGGCTCCAGGCGAGCCGTCGCGTGGTAATGCCGCCGCGGAGTTGGCGCAGGATGGGCTTGAGGATATGGCACCAGCAAAACTCGCGGACCGGGCTAAGGACGTCAGACATTTTTTGGTTGGATGCGGAGTCGCGATGGGGTATGTGGCTTTGGAGATGAAAGTTTGGGGTGCTGATTGGGTGGCAAGGGTGGTGGCTCGGGAAGGCAAAACAGATCCCCTTTTAGGGATGACAACCAAGGGGGGCCGACTGGCTTGCTGTTGCATCGGGCAGAGATGCAGGTCCTTCGACTGCGTCCGTCGATGAGGCTGACGGACTTCGCTCAGGATGACAATTTGGGGGGGGGATTACAGCGCGAGACCGGAGCTACGGCGTAAGGGCCAGGCCCTGGGCTACGCTGGTGAACTCGTTGCCGGTGTGGATTCGGCTTGGAAAGCGTGTTTCGAAGAGACGGCGCACGGCGGGGACGAAGCTGGTTCCGCCGGTCAGGAAGACTCGGTCTACCTCGGATGGGTCAAAGTTTGCCTGGTTGAGAAGTGAGTCGATGGCTTGGGCGATCTGGTTAAGCTCCGGGGCGATCCACTGCTCGAAAGCGGCGCGCTGGACGGTGGTGCGGAGGGGTGGGTCGGCGTACTGGAAGGTGCCGGTCTCAGGGCCGGAGAAAGTGAAGTCGGCTTGCTCTGCGTGCGATAACGCCAGCTTGGTGCGCTGGACGGCCTGGTGGAGTTGGTAGCCGAGATCTTCTGCGATGAGCGACTGGAGGAGGTTGATTTTGTCGGGGTCCTCGGCGCGTTTGTGGGCGGCGTTCAGGAGCTCTAAAACATTGCGGGTGCGGAGGAATGAGAGGTGGTGCCAGCGCTCCAGGTTGGCGTAAATCCAGGCGGGAACGGCAGGGACGGACTGGGTGCCGCGGGCGTAGGACTCACTGCCCATGGCGGGCGAGATGAGGCGGCGGACGATGCGGGCGTCGAAGGCGTCGCCGGCGAAGGGGAGGCCGGAAGTGGCGAGGACTTCCCTCTTTCCGGGTCCTAAAACCAGCAACGAAAAGTCACTGGTTCCGCCGCCGAAGTCGCCGATGAGGACGGTCTCCTGCGTGGTCAGGGTGCTGGCGTAGGCGCTGGCGGCGGCCAGGGGTTCAAGCTCGAAATTGACTTGCTCGAAGCCGGCGCGGTGGAAGGCGGAGGCGAGTCGCTGCTGGGCGTAGGCGTCGTCTTCCGGAGTTTCTGCGCCTACGAAGCGGACGGGCCGGCCTACGGTGGCGGCGCGTATTTCAGTTTGCCAATGCTGCTCGGCTTGCTGGCGGAGGTCGGACAGGATGCGCGAGATCAGGTCTTCCAGGGTGTAGTGCCGCGCGAAGACTTCCGTGCCGGTGAGGGTGCGCGACGGGAGCCAGGATTTGAGCGACTGGATGAGGCGGCCGGGGGTTTCGGCGGTGGCGTGCGCGGTCAGATAGCGGGCGATGGCAGCCGGGCCGGAGGTGGAGAGGATGCCTTTGGGGGCTCGTTCAAGATAGAGGATGGAGCGGGAGGTCTGGGCGGCGGCGGCGAAAGGTAGGAGTTCGACCGCGCCGGTGGAGGTGCGGCGTGCGACGGAAGAGTTGGTGGTGCCGAAGTCGATGCCGATTTGGGTTTGCATGGGGGCCGGAAGCTAAAGCAAGTACGTACACGGATAAGAAGGAAGCAGCACGGATAGAAGCTAGGGCTACTGCAGATCCCCTTCGGGATGACAAACAAGAGTCCCCGATGGGCGAAAGGATAGTATGCCATCAGGAGAATGCGATGGGGCAGATTGACGTTGATTTGGCGGGGATCGCGGAGCAGGAACGAGCGCTGGTCTTTGCACAGTTTGGGGCGGACGAGGCTTGGCGGCTGGGGTGCTGGCTGCGTGCGCGGGCGGTGGAGATGGGGGCGGCTATGACGTTCGAGATCGCTATTGCTGGCAGGGTGCTGTTTTTATGTGCGACCGACGGGGCCTCGGCCGGGCAGCAGGATTGGATCCGGCGGAAGCGGAATGTGGTGGAGCGGTTTGGGAAGAGCTCGTATGCGGTGGGTCTGGAGCTGGCGGCTTCGGGCAAGACGATCGAGGAGCGGCATGGGTTGTCGCTCGCTGATTACGCGATGCACGGTGGGGCGCTGGCTATCCGGCTGCGCGGGACGGGGATCGTGGGAACGGTGATTGCCAGTGGGCTGGATCAGCGGGCGGATCACGCGATGGTCGTGGAAGGGCTGGGCTTGGTGATGGGGGTGGCGGTGGTTGGGTTGGATTCTTGATCTGCTGGTGTCCCCTGGCTTTGCCGCAAGGATAAGCCGATGCAGGTCCTTCGACTGCGCCCGTTGATGAGGCTGACGGGCTTCGCTCAGGATGAAAAATCTTTGGGGTGGGCGAGCAAGTCAAGCGCGCCCTGGGCGATGAGGGTTTGCGCGGCTTGCTGGCCGAGCGTGCACGCGGGCTGGCCGGAGGTGGAGGTGTGGGTGAGCTGGACGGATTGCTCGCCGTCCGGGGTCAGGACCTGCGCGTGGAGGTGCCAGGTGGTTGCGAAGGCATCGGCGGCGAAGCAGTGGGCGCCCAGCGGGAGCTCGCAGCCCCCGCCCATGGCGGCGAGGAAGGCGCGTTCGGCGTCGGTGGCGTAGCGGGTTTTGGGGTCGTCGAGCCTGGCGATGGCGGCGTGGATTTCCGGGCTGGCGCTAGCGAGAATTTCGAGCGCGAGCGCACCCTGGCCGGGGGCGGGGGTCATCTGGTCGAGGTCGAAGCGCTGGTGGACGCTCTCGTTGCGTCCGATGCGGTCGAGCCCGGCGCAGGCCAGGACGAGCGCGGTGGCCTGGCCTTCGTCAAGTTTGCGCAGGCGAGTATCGATGTTTCCGCGGAGTTCGATGAAGGTCAAGTCGGGCCGCAGGGCGAGGAGCTGGGCACGCCGGCGCGGGCTGTTGGTGCCGATCAGCGCGCCCTCAGGCAGCGTGTGCAGACCCCAGAATTGCTCGCATACAAAGGCGTCGCGAGCGTCGGCGCGCGGGGGGATGGCGGCGAAGGTGAAGCGTGGGTCGAGCTGCGTCGGCAGGTCTTTGAGCGAGTGCACGGCGAGGTCAATCAGGTTATGGGCGAGCGCGTCTTCAATTTCCTTGATGAAGATGCCCTTGCCGTCTGCACCTTCCGGAAGCACGAAGCCGGGCTGCTGAAGGCGATCGCCGGTGGTGCGGATGACCTGGATTTCAACGGTGTGGCCGTGCGCGCGAAGCTGGTCTGCGATGTGGTTGGCCTGCCAGAGTGCGAGCTGGGAGCCTCGGGAGCCGATGCGGATGATCATGTCTCCCCCAGAATACCGTGTGCGGATGCGTTTAGAATTGAGGCTGCAGCTGGGGCGACGCGGCGCGAGGGGTGTGGGGCAGGATGGCAAAGATTGTGATAACCGGGGCGGCCGGATTGGTGGGACAGAACCTGATCCCAAAGCTGCTCGACAAGGGGTACACGGACCTGGTCGCGATTGATAAGCACGCGGCCAATTGTGCGATTCTGCGCCAGCAGCACCCTGGGCTTCGGGTGATTGAAGCTGACCTGGCAGAGGCCGACGGCTGGCAACAGGAACTGGTGGGCTGCGACGCGCTGGTCGTGGGGCATGCGCAGATTGGCGGGCTGGTTGCTGACGAATTTGTTCGCAACAATGTGCGCGCAACTGAGCGGCTGATGACGGCCGCGCTTGCTGCCGGAGTGCCGTATCTGGTGAATATCTCGTCGTCGGTGGTCAATTCAAAGGCGATCGATCACTATACGGAGACCAAGAAGGCGCAGGAAAAAGTAGTCGTCGGGACTGGTATTCCGCAGGTTATTCTGCGGCCTACGCTGATGTTTGGCTGGTTTGACCGGAAGCATGTGGGCTGGCTCGCGCGCTTCATGATGAAGGTTCCAGTGTTTCCCATCCCGGGCGACGGAAAGTTTCTGCGCCAGCCGCTGTTTGAAGGCGACTTCTGCAACATCATAGTGGCAGCAATCGAGCGCCGCATCACTGGCGCGTTCAACATTTCCGGGCAGGAGCGGATCGACTATATCGACCTGATGAAGGCTGTCAAGCGCGCGACCGGGGCCAAGGCGCGGATCATCACGATTCCCTACGCGGTCTTTGCCGGGCTGCTGCACATGGCGGCGCTGGTGGATAAAAATCCGGCGTTCACGGTGGGGCAGTTGCAGGCACTGGTCACGCCGGATGTTTTTGAGGTCATCGACTGGCCCGGAACCTTTGGCGTGCGCGCCACGCCGCTGGCTGAGGCGATGGATATTACGTTTCGCGATCCGGTCTACTCGCAGATCACACTGGCGTTCTAAGTACTGCGCCGCGCCGCCTGCGATAAACTGCTGAAATGATGATCGAGGAGTCAAAGCAGAGGCGTACTCTGCTGGGGTTGATGGCGCTGCCAGTGGTGGTGTTTTATGGGTTTCTGGTCAGTCTGGCGCTCAACCTGCCGCTGTACGATGATTACGATGCGGGCCTGATTTTTGCGACGCAGATCAAGCAGCTTCCCGGCGGCGCGTCCCGCTGGCTGCACCTGGCGGAAGCGCAGCAAAACGAATACAAGATCATCTTCGGCCATGCTTTTGTGTGGCTGGAGCTCACGCTTTTCGGCCACATCAACTTCCGCCTGCTCTCGATCGCCGGCGACCTTTTTGTGCTGCTGCTGCTGTTTGTTCTGTGGAAGCTCTTCCTGCCTAATGAGCCTGACAAGACGCGCCGGCTCGCGCTCTTTCTGCCGGTTCCCTTCCTCATCGCGCAGCTTTCCTACTGGGAGACCCTGAACTGGGCGCTCCCTGGGCTGCAGAATATTCCCATTCTGGGCTTCTCGCTCGGCACCATTTACCTGCTGGGACGCAATACCAACCGTGCCTGGTGGGGTGCGGCGTTTACGATGATGCTTGCCATCGCGGCATCAGGCAACGGCTTTTTGCTGCTGCCGATTGGTTTGCTGATGCTGCTCGTAAAGCGCCGGTGGGTGGGTCTGGTGGGCTGGCTGGCAGCCGGCGCGGCCACCATCTGGGTCTACTCCTACCACTACACCACGATGACCCAGAAGGCCGGTCACGGCTCCATGATCACCGCGCTCATGCATCCCAAGGTCATCTTCATCATGGCATTCATGGGCGCGGCCGGCGCGTATCCCATCCGCTTGGGCGCGTACCCGGCGGGGCTGGCCGTCGTATGCTTCCTGGTGTGGATGGTCTGGCGAGGCTACCCGCGACGCAATCCCGTGGTCTGCTACTGCGCGCTGTTCTGCCTGCTCACGGCGGTCGGCGTCGCCGGCATTCGGTCCGATGGAGCCGGCCTGATCGCAAGCACCGCTTCCCGCTACATGATGTACTCGGACCTGCTGGTGGTCTTCTGCTGGTACGCCGCGGTTGAGGAATTTCTGCAACGCGACTCCCGGCTACCCCGGCAGATCATGGCTTATCGCGTGGTGGTCGGCCTGGCAATCTTTTTCTGGCTCGGCAACACAGCCATCGGTATGCGGACCCTGCGTATGCGCGACCGTTGGAACAGCCACGGCGTCGCGCTCTACGAGCATCCGGAGCTGCCAAGAGCAGGCTCGGACGGCCCGGTCTACATCCAGCCACACAGCGACGACCCCGGCTGGATCCGCTTTGAACTGCGCGCCAGAAAAATCATGGACGACGGACGCACCAGCGGCGTCTACGTACCACCACCCTACTAAGCAAAACTCTACTTGTCTTCGGTGGGGTTACGCAGGGCGACGAGTTGGGGGTGCAGCAGCTTGTTCGTGAGCGAGCGGGTCAGCGCTTCAACGGCCTCGCGTTGCACGGGGCTCAGGCTGGCGAGGAGTTTTTCAGCGCGCGCGAGTTCGACCTGGCGGAGTTGCTCGGCTTCTGCCTGCAGGGCCTTGATGGCGGGCACCTGGCCGAGCTGCTGCAGGCGCTGCTGGTAGCGGGTGACTTCCTGGGCGACGATCTGCTCGGCAGCTTCCGCTTCTCGCGTGCGCGTGGTCAGGTGGCTCGCGGCAACCTGCTGCAGGTCGTCGATATCGTAGACGAAGCAGCCTTCGACCTTGTTGAGGCGCGGGTCCACATCGCGCGGGACGGCGATATCGATGAAAAACATTGGCCGGCCGCGGCGGACTTGCAGGAACTGGCGGCCGTGCTGCTCGCTGAAGAGCTGCTGCTGGGCGCCGGTCGAGGTGATGACGATGTCGGCGCGCGGGGCCTCGTTGTAGAGGCTTTCAAAAGCCAGAACTTCCGTAGTGCAGCCTGGATGCTGAAACTTGGCTGCGATGGCCTGGGCTCGCTCAAGCGTGCGGTTGCAGATCAAAATGCGTGTGGCGCCGTGCTGAATCAGGTGTCGAACGGCGAGTTCAGACATTTTCCCCGCGCCCACCAGCAGCACCTGCTTGCCGGCCAGCGAGCCGAAAATCTTGCGCGCAAGATCGACCGCAACGGACGCGATTGACACCGACGAGCTGCCGATCTGCGTTTCTGTGCGAACTTTTTTAGCAACCGTAAAGGCTGATTGCAGGAGCCGGTCGAGCTGACCGCCTTCCCTACCCGTCGCGCCGACTTCCTGGGCGACCGTGTAGGACTCCTTGACCTGGCCCAGGATCTGCGGCTCGCCCACGACCATGGAGTCCAGCGAGCTGGCCACGCGGAACAGGTGGCGCACGGCTTCACGCTCGCGGAACTCGTACAGGTGCGGGCGGATGGTGGCGGCGGGAACGGCAAAATAGTCATTCAGGAATCCAAGCGTGTCGGTGCCTTCATCCTGCAGGGTCAGCAGCTCCACGCGGTTGCAGGTGCTCAGGATCAGGCCTTCGCGGATGCCCGGTGAACCGGCGAGCGAGCGGGTCGCGTCGGCCAGACGCCCGGCTGGAATGGCGAGGCGCTCGCGCACGTCAATGGGCGCGGTGGTGTGGTTGATGCCGAGCAGCACAAGTTCGCTCATGGCGTCGTAAACCTGTGCACGGCGGAAAACTGGTTGGACGCGTAGACCATCAGGATCACAACGAAGACGAAGCTCGAAAGGTACACCGCTCGGCGGCCGCGCAGCCCGGAGTGCCGCCGGATGTAAATCATGCCGATATAAGCGAGCCACATCGCAAAGGCGAGCAGAATTTTAGGGTCGCTGAAGTAGGCCGCGCCGTAGGTAATTTGCGCCAGCAGCGAGCCGATCAAGAGTCCGGCCGTCATGCACGGCAGGCCGGCCAGCAGCGAACGCAGAGCGATCCGGTCCAGCGTATCGAGCGGCGGCAGCTTGATGCTGGAGCTCGCGCGAGACTTCTGCTTAAGCCGACGCTCCTGCACCAGGTAAAGAATGCTCGCGACAAGCGACACAAACAGCGCCGCATACGCTGCCAGCAGCAGGCCGATGTGCAGGTACAGCCAGCCGGTGTGCAGGCCGGGGAGCGTCGCGGTTTCAACTCCCGGTTTGAACGCGGGGATCAGCCCGGCGAGCGCGGCCAACGGCAGCAGGAAAATGCCCAGAGCGGGCGTCCGGTACAGCCAGAAAATGAGCAGAAATGCGAGCGCGAACAGCAGGCCCAGGAACGACAGGGTTTCGTGCGATTCCACCGGCAGCGCGTGGTGCGCAGCGGCGAGCGTTTCCGCTAGCGACACGAAATGGAACAGCAGCCCGGTGATGGTGGCGGGGACGGCAACGTGCCGCCAGCGGGGCCGGTCGTAGAGCGCCACCGGCAGGATCGCCAGGGCGGCGATGCCGTAGAGCAGAACCGCGAATCTGAGCCAGAGAAGGGGCATAGTGCACGTGCGCCAGACGGATCGGCGTGACTCCTTAGTATAACGTTCGATCGCCCGGAGGACCCGCTGGATGCAGCCGGCGCTGACGATCGTCATAAACGCGGCGGATGTTTTCGCAGGGCGAAACGGTGCGCGTCCGGCGGCCTTGGCTTCGATATACTCCAGCCATGCGCATCGTCATTCCCGGCGGCTCAGGCCAGGTCGGCACCGTTCTAGCCCGTCATCTGCATGGTCAGGGTCATGAAGTTACGATTCTCTCGCGCTCGCCAAAACCGGCAGCCTGGAAGACACTGGCGTGGGATGGCCGCACGCTTTCGCCCATCTGGACAGAGTCGCTGGAAGGCGCCGACGCCGTCATCCACCTCTCCGGCAAGAGCGTAAATTGCCGCTATGACGCCGCAAATCGCAAGGAAATCATCGATTCGCGCGTGATCCCCACGCTGCTGCTGGGCGAGGCGATTGCGGCCTGCCGCACCCCGCCAAAGCTCTGGATGAACGCCAGCACCAGCACCTTCTACCGCGATGCACGCGGCACCCACAATCAACCGAATGACGAGTTTACCGGCGAGCTCGGCGGCGATGAGCCAGGCGTTCCGGACACGTGGAACTTCTCCATTGACGTCGCGCGCCGCTGGGAGCAGGCCTTCTACGCGAGCCAGTTGCCGCAGACCCGCAAGATCGCGCTGCGGTCGTCCATGACGATGTCGCCGGATAAGGGTGGCGTTTTCTCCGTCCTGTCGGGGCTTGTGCGCGCCGGGCTCGGCGGCACGGAAGGCGATGGCAAGCAATATGTTTCCTGGATCCACGACGTTGATTACTGCCGGATCACCGACTACCTGATCGCCAACGAAGACATCTCCGGCCCGGTCAACCTTACCGCGCCCGTGCCGCTGCCAAACTGGCAGTTCATGCGCGATCTCCGCAACGCCTGGCGACAGCCGATCGGCCTTCCCGCCTTCGCCTGGATGCTCGAAATTGGCGCGGTTTTTATGCGGACCGAAACAGAGCTGATTCTGAAGAGCCGCCGTGCCGTTCCGACCAAACTCTTGCAGCACGGCTACCAGTTTTCTTTCCCCACCTGGCAGGAAGCCGCGAAAGACCTCGCCAATCGCAGCAAACTAGAGGCTGCCGGCTAGCAGCTATTCCCGCCGGCCCTTGACCCACTCCGCATAAGGAATGCGCGGGACAGACACGAAGGCCCCCTGCGTTTTGACGTACGCGCCCAGCCCGTTCATCCGGCCGACGGCGTGCAGCTCCTCGCTCAGGATGTAAGGCCCGGCAGGATCGACAAACTGGTCCTCCACGTACATCGCAATGACCCGGCCCAGCACGATCCGGCTGCGGCCAATCTCGATCGTCTGCAACTCCACGCACTCCAACGACGCGTGCGCCTGCGCGATTCGCGGCACCTTCACTTTGGCCGACGGCACCGTTGTAAAGCCCGCCATTTCGATCTCGCTTACATCCGCGGGAAAATCCGTCGCGCAGATATTCATCCCCTGCAGAATGTCCTCTGTCACCACGTTGACGACAAACTCACCACCCCGCCTGATGTTTCGCGCCGTATCCTTGGGCACAAAGCCGCCGCCCGGCCGGTCCATCACGCCCATCCCGATGACCGGCGGATCCGTGCAAAGGTAGTTGTAGCTGCTGTAAGGCGCTGCATTCACCGTGCCATTCTCGTTCAGACTGGTCACCAGCGCAATCGGCCGCGGCGCAACCAGCCCGATGAGCAGGTTGTATATATCCTTCGGCTTTGCGCCTTGAACTTCAAATAACATCTGCAACTCCTTCTAAGCAAGAGCTTTATGAATCGCCGCCGAGACCCGTGGCCAGGCTTTGCTCTCCGGGTCGACGACGTCAAAGTGGTCCGCACCCGGGATGATCTCGACTGCTACCTGTTCCCCCATCTGATGCCCGCGGTCAGCCCAGCGCTGCGGAAGCTGCGGGGGTATCTGGTCGTCGTCCGCACCTTGCAGCAAAAATTGCGGCACATTCAAGGGCAGCAACTCGCCCGGATTGCCCGCGCGGTAGCGGTCTGGCGCGCCCGCAGGCGGGGCCCCCATCAGGTTGTAAACCTCCTGCCGGTCATGCGCGAAGGTAAAGTAGCCCGCAAGATCGACAGTAAGCCGCAGATCGACCGCCCCAGCCAGCGCCACAACAGCCTTGATCGCCACCTTCGGCTGCGGATTTGCAAGCTCATTTTGCGGCAGAATGTGCGCGCGGCCGGCGAGCCAGAACGCCAGATGCCCCCCTGCAGAATGCCCAGCCACGACCACCCGGGACAGGTCCAGCGAATAGCTTTTCGCCAGCGTAGAAAGATAGTCGAACCCGGCCGCGACGTCCGCAAAAGTCCCCGGGTACCCACCGCCGGCATTGCCCACTCGCCGATATTCAACCGACCAGACCGCGATCCCCGCAGCTTTCAGCGCCCGGCAAAGGAAGCCGCCATACTCCAGCCCGTATTCCGCCTTCCACCAGCCGCCGTGCAGAAAGACCACGACCGGCGCATGCTGACCGGGCGCGAGTTTCGGCAACCAAAGGTCGCCAAAGTGCAGCGAATCGGAGTCGTAGTGGATGCGCTGATCCGCTTTTGGAGGCGTGCGTTCCAGCAGATCGCTCGCCATTTACTTGACGGGACCGGCAGGCTTGTCCGGCGGCAGCGTGACGATTACCTCGCCCGCCCGCGCATAGTGCAGCTCTTCTCGCGCCTGGTGGACGATCGCGTCGGGGTCATCCTGCAGCCGGTCGACGTGGCCTTTCAAGGCCTCGTTCTCCTTCGCCAGGGTTTTCAATTGCATGTCCAGCGAGTGGAAATCCTGTTGCTTCTGCCGGTAAGCCGTAAGCCCGTTATGGCCGAATACCACGTGGTAGCCCACCGCGACCGCCAGCACACCCGCCGCGACCGTGGCCATTTTGCGCTTCTGGCCGAGCACACCCGTTCCCAGAATGCGTAAGCGCGCAACGGTCGTCGAGTATCGCAAGGGTCCCATAAATTTTTCGCTCTCCCCCAGTACATCCGGCTTGCTTGTGCGCCGTCAAGCGGATAAAAGTGGCGAACCAACTTGTTCACCGCCGCACAGCGCGCACGGACAAACCGCGCCCAGCTTGATATGCTTGGATGTCGCATGAAAATACTTTTCGTCATTACGCTGGTTAGTTTCCTTGTCCTCGCTTTGGCCGTGTTCCTGGTCACGCGTCACGTCCGCAGGCACCCCGCCGAGCATCTTGAGCCAGTCGAACTGGTCCCCGCTTTCCAAGTCAGAAAAGCCACCAAACAGCAGCGCCGAGCCAGCCGCCGCAAAACAATCCGTGCCGCCGCCTAGCTCACTCAGCACCTGGAAAGGATCTCCGATGGCCTTTGAACAAGCCCTTGCCCCCGCCGCCGCCCCTGCCACCCCGTTTGCACAGACGGTAGGCGGCAAGGTGGTCCTCACCATCGCCGCGAGCCTGGTCGTCGCCGCCTGCGCGCGCATGAGCTTCCCGTTGTGGTTTACGCCGGTCCCCTTCACACTCGGCGATCTCGCCGTGATCGTCGTCGGCCTGCTGCTGGGCCCGGTCATGGGCTTCAGCGCGCTGGCGCTTTATTTGCTGGAAGGCGCGTGCGGCCTTCCCGTTTTTAGCCCGGCGGGCCCCGGCGGCCTTGCACAACTGCTCTTCGGCGCGACGAGCGGCTACCTGCTCGCCTACCCCTTCGCGGCGGCGCTGGCCGGCGGACTCTTCCGCCTGCTCAGCAAACTCACGCTCGGCCGACGCACGATTTTCGGTGCAGCTCTTATCAGCGCAGCAGCCGGCAGTGCCCTGCTGATGACTTCCGGCACCGTCTGGCTCGGCAACTTCCTGCACCTGGTCCCGGCCGTCGCGCTGGCCAAGGGTGCGACCCCGTTCCTCCCGGCCCAGCTGGTCAAAATCGTCTCCGCCGCCGGCATCGCCACATCGATCTCACGGCTCCGTCGCCGCTAACAGTTAGTAGAAGGACAGCTCCGCCATGACTCTCCCCGCCGTAAAAGAAATTAACATTGCCCACAGCCCTGACTCCGACGACGCCTTCATGTTTTACGGTCTCGCCACCCGCAAGATCCAGGTCCCCGGCTACAAGTTCGTCCACAACCTGACGGACATTGAAACGCTGAACCACCGCGCAATGAACGAGGCCTTCTACGACGTCACCGCCATCAGCTTCCACGCTTACCCCTACCTGCAGGATAGCTACACCCTGATGGCCTGCGGCGGCTCCATGGGCGAGGGCTACGGCCCCATGATCGTCGCCACCAAAAAGTACACGGTTGATGAAATCAAGAAGCTCCGCATCGCCATCCCCGGCACGCTGACGACCGCCTACTTGACCCTGAAGCTCTGGCATCCGGAAGTTGAAACCGTCGTCGTCCCCTTCGACAAGATCATCCCTGCAGTCGTCGCAGGCGAGTTTGACGCCGGTCTCCTGATCCATGAAGGCCAGCTCACCTACGCGTCCGATGGCCTGCAAAAGATCCTCGACCTGGGTGCCTGGTGGCGCGAGCAGACCGGCCTACCCCTGCCTCTCGGCGGCAACGCCATCAAGCGCTCGCTGGGCGAAGAGGCGATGCTCGTCACCACGCACGCCCTGCGCGACTCCATCCGGCACGCGCTCGACAACCGCGACCAGGCGCTTGAATACGCCATGCAGTTCGCCAAGGATATCGACCCTGCCCTGGCCAATCGCTACGTCGGCATGTACGTCAATGAGCGCACCATCGACTACGGCGACGACGGACGCGAAGCCATCCGCAAGATTCTGGAAATGGGCTACGACCGCGGCATCATTCCGATCAAGTCAAAGGTAGATTTCATCGGCTGAAGGTGTTATTCTTCACAAAGTGGTCGAGCGCCTGCCGCAAGGTACTGAGTTCCCACAAAGTTTGGACGCGTAGCTCAACTGGCAGAGCATTCGACTCTTAATCGACTGGTTGTAGGTTCGATTCCTACCGCGTCCACCATGCAATCAGAAGCCACCCTGCGCAACGGGGTGGCTTTTCCTTTGGCGTACCATGATCGCACCCGAATCCGAAAGGACAACCCATGGCCTTCGCGTTTGCCAGAACCATGTTCTCCCAGGCAGCAAAGCAGTTTCAGGCGCGTTACGGTTCGCTCCGCACCTACGAGCGCATGGCGGAGGCAGGGTCAAACCGCGACGAGCTGAGCGAATCCGAGACGGACTTCATCGCACTGCGAGACTCGTTCTACCTTGCCACGGTCACGCCTGACGGCTGGCCCTATGTCCAGCATCGCGGCGGCCCGGCAGGCTTTCTGCACGTTATCGACCCACGCACGCTCGCGTTCGCGGATTTCGCCGGCAACAAGCAGTACATCTCCGCCGGAGACATCACCACCAACGATCGTGTCGCCTTGTTCCTGATGGACTACCCAAACCAGACGCGCCTGAAGATAATCGGACATGCGTCGCTGCTTGAACTCGAGGTCGATCCTGAGCTCACTCGCTTGCTCACCCCGGCCGGCTACCCTGCCAAGATCGAGCGCGTGATCAAGATAGCCGTCAAGGCGTTTGAGTGGAATTGCAACCAGCACATCACGCCGCGCTACAGTGCAGACCAGGTCCAGGCGATCTCCAACGACCACCGCGGCCACGGCACCAGCACCCAGGCCTGATACGCGCTTCTACACAGCTAAAAAATACACATGCTTTTTCAAGCGCTCCTCCGGCTATACTCAGGTCATCTGGTGTTCGGGAAGACGGTGCGAATCCGTCGCTACCGCGTAACTGTAAGCGTGGAGAGCTTGGGTGAAGTAGGCCACTGGGGTGCAGTTTGCCCTGGGAAGGCAGCCCGGCTTGTCGATGCGCGAAGTCAGGAGACCGGCCGGATGAGTCTGGGCCCATTCCACTCCGCGAGGAGGGTGGAAGAGCATCGCCAACGTGCAGTTCAGCGCGTCGGCCCGCTTGCCTTTGCGTAAATTCCCCGCTCAAATTTCCCGTGCTTCTGCGCGTGGAATGGAGCGTAGCCATGCAGTTCCACAAAGGAAGAGTCGTGCTCGTGCTCGGCGGCGTGCGCAGCGGCAAAAGCCGTTATGCGCAGCAGCTTGCGGAGCAGCACGGCGGCAGCGTCACCGTCATCGCCACGGCGCAGCGTCGCTCGGGAGTTGAAGCGGATGCAGAATTGAACGCCAAAATCGACCGCCACATCGCCGACCGGCCCGCGCACTGGACCACGGTAGAAGAGCCAGTCGTCCCCGGCCTCGCGATCTCCCGCGTAACGACAGACGTCATTGTGGTCGATTGCCTCACCCTGTTCGCTGCCAACTTGCTCGAGCTCGTAGACGGTCTGGAGCACATCACTGACCTCTGCGATGTGCTCGCCCGGACATCAAAGCAAGTCATCCTGGTTTCAAACGAGGTTGGTAGCGGCGTGGTCCCGGAGTATCTTTCCGGCCGCAAATTTCGCGACCTCGTCGGCGAGATCAACCAGCGCGTCGCCGCCCTGGCCGATGTAGTCATCTTGATGGTCGCCGGTTTGCCCATGTTCCTGAAGGGGGCGCTATGAAAAAGCTCCTGCTCCTTTGCCTTTTGCTTACAGCGATCCCCTGCTTTGCCACGCGCAATGTGGTCGATGAAGCCGGCAGAAAAGTAGCCCTCCCCGATCACCCTCACCGCATCGTTTGCCTGGTCCCCAGCATTACCGATTCCGTCTACACGCTCGGTGCGGGCGCAGACGTGGTCGGCATCAGCGATTACGTCGAGTACCCGGCAGAAGCCCAGAAGAAGCCCAGCGTCGGCACCATCTCTGACCCGTCGCTCGAGGCCATCATCGCCCTGCGCCCGGACCTTGTCCTCGGCATCCCGCTCAACACTCGGCAGGCCATCCTGGACAGGATCACTGCGCTCGGCATCCCCGTTTACCTGGTCGACCCGCACGGTCTGCCCGGCATCATGCACTCGCTACTCAGCCTGGGCACCGCGCTCAATCGCGAGCCGCAGGCGCACGTTCTGGTCGCCACCCTGGAATCTCGCGTCGCCACCGTGCGCCGCTCGGTCGCTGGCAAGCCGGTCATTCAGGTTTTTGTGCCCATCTCGTCTGAGCCGGGCATCATCACCATCGGCCACGGAGCGTTCATCGGCGACATCGTTGAAGCCGCCGGCGCCCATTCCATCACCACGGATCTGCCGCAGGAGTGGGCCTACCTCTCGCTTGAAGCGCTGATCGCCCGCGCTCCGCAGGCCCTGCTGCTCATGCGCGGCGGCACCGTTACGTTTGACACGCTTGCCCAGCGACCGGGCTGGAACAAGCTTCCGGCAATCCAGCAAAAGCGCGTGTACTACATGGATAAGCGCATGGACTTCCCCAGCCCCATCGCGATCGACGCGCTGGAAGACCTGGCCAGACAATTTCACCCGCACTAGCAGCAGCCCACTTGGTTGTCATCCCCGAAGAGGATCTGCTTTTCGCCCTCAGCTTTCCACGAGCACCGCAACACGCAAGCTCAAACCATCCACCACCCGGCAGGGTGTCGGGAAGCGCGGTGCAAATCCGCCACTACCCCGTAACTGTAAGCGCTGAGACCTCAAGCACGGACGCGCAAAGCCACTGGAGCCAAAAGCCCTGGGAAGGCAGCATGAGGTCGCACGGTCCTGGTCCAGGACCCGGAAGCGCAAAGCCAGGAGACCGGCCCTGCCGCCACACAATCCGAGGGGATTCAAATGTCACGAAGCATCCGCCTTTCCGGCGCGGCCCTGGCCGTCGCCGCCGTTACCTGCCTTTCCGCACACAGCCAGACCCTTCCCGAAACCACCACCACCTCTCCACTACCCTCTGACCTGGTCAGCATCAAGGGCACGGTTCTGGACCCGCTCGGTGCAGTCGTAGCCGGCGCCAAGGTCGAAATTCTCGCAAAAAACGTTGTCGTAGAGACCGCAACTGCCGGCCTCAACGGCCACTACGCCGCCTCGCTCCCCGCCAGCGGACGCTACGCCGTTCGTGTATCCGCACCCACCTTCCGCACGACCGTTCTGCCTGCCCGCTACTTCCGTGTTCGCACGCTGAACGCACTTGACATCACCCTCGCCACCCCCACGGACACGCAGGAAATCACCGTCTCCGCCACTGGAGTCGACACCCCGGAAGCCCAGACCGGAGCGTCTGTCACGCTGTTGCCCTCGCAGGATTTCCGCTTCATGCCGGAGCTCCAGACGCCCCTGCGCCTGGTCCCCGGCGTGCAGGTCACGCAGAGCGGACAAGCCGGCGGCACCAGCGGTCTGCACATCCGCGGCGGCGACGCAGACGCCAACAAGGTCCTCATCGACGGCACCCCAATCGATTCCATTGGTGGCGGCGTAGAGTTCGCCGACCTGGCCGCCACCGGCATCGATCAAATCGAAGTCCTGCGCGAGCCCAACAGCGCTCTCTACGGCTCGGACACGCTTGCCGGCGTGGTTTCCTTCACCACTCAACGCGGCCACACGCCGCTTCCCTTCTTCACCTACGCGGGCGACGCCGGCAACTTCCATACCTACCGCAACGAGGTCACAGCCGGCACCACCTACCGCCAGTTTGACCTCTTCAGCACCTTCGCCCGCCTGGACACGCGCAACGACGTGCCCAACAGCAAATTTCACAACGCCACCTACGCCGGCAATTTCGGCTGGACCCCCAATCCCGCCAACGACGTCCGCTTCACCGTCCACCACATCGTCACCTCCGGCGGCCAGCCCAACGCCATCGCCCTCTACGGCATCGCGGACGACGCGCAGCAAAAGGACCAGGACAACCTCTTCTCCGCCGTCTGGAACAACCAGACGACCGCCCGCTGGCACAATCAGATCCGCTACGGGGGCCTGCGCCTGAACGGCTCCTTCAACAGCTTCGGCGCCACCGGCATCCCGGATGGCTTCGGCGACTACGATGGCAAGGTCGTCACCATCACCGGCGCCAACGGCTACAGCGCCACCGGCCAGGCGATCCTCCAGTACAGCGACACGCCCTCGCAATACCTGGAGCGCACCCAGCGCGACTTCGTCTACGCCCAGTCCGACTACCGCCTCAACCCCCACTTCCTCGCCCTGGGCGCCTTCAAGTTTGAAGCCGAATCCGGCAGCGACGGCGACGCCGGCACCACACCACTCAGCATCCAGCGCGGCAACTACAGCTACACGTTGAACTTCGCCGGCGATCTCCGCAACCGGCTCTTCTATACCTTCGGCACGGGGCTTGAGGATAACGGCCAGTTCGGTTTCGCGGGCACTCCGCGCGCCTCGCTCGCCTACTACCTGGTACGCCCGTCCAGCAACGGCTTTTTCACCGGAACCAAGCTGCACGGCACCTTCAGCAAGGGCATCAAGGAAGCCAGCGTCTTCGTCCAGAACGATTCACTCTACGGCGCGCTCGTTCTGGCAAATCAACCCACCACCGGCGCTCCTCCCCTGGGCCCGGAAGACTCCCGCACCTACGACGCAGGCCTCGATCAGCAGCTCGCCAACGGCCGCGCGCGCCTCGGCGTGACCTACTTCCACAACGAGTTCAAGGGCGTTCCCCAATACGTCCCGCTCTCGTACCTGGAGCAGAAGTACCCCGGCGCAAACTTCTCCGCCACCCCCTATGGCGGCTACGTAAACGCTCTCGCCTACCGTGCCCAGGGATTGGAACTTGAAACCGAGTTCCGCTTCAGCAACCACCTCTTCGCCCGCGCCGGCTACACCTACACCGCGGCCGTCGTGCAGCACACCTTCGGCACCGCAGCCGATCCATCCACCTCATCCTTCCCGAACATCCCCATCGGCGCCTACGCCCCACTCCTGGGCGCACGCCCCTTCCGCCTGGCACCCCACACCGGCTACTTCGGCCTCGACTACCACCGCTCCCGCTTCACGACCAACCTCTCCGGCACCCTCGTCAGCAGCCGAGACGACAGCACGTTCCTCTCCGACGCCAACTTCGGCAACTCCCTCCTGCTCCCCAACCGCAATCTCGACGGTGCCTACCAGCGCATCGAGCTCGGCGGCAGCTACCAGCTCACCCCGCGCATCCAGCTTTACTCCAACATCCAGAACCTCCTCAGCGAGCACTACTACGAAGCGTTCGGCTACCCCGCCCTCCCCCTCACCTTCCGCAGCGGCCTGAAGTTCAACTTCGGCGGCGAGTCCTGGAAGCTCAAATAACCCACACCCGCGCCCACGATAGCCCTCCCCCGTCGTGGGCGCACCTTCTAAAATCGATCTGACGCCATGCCCCCCAGCCCACTCCAACTCGCCGCCGCCCGCGCCCACCTGGACACCCTCACCAAGCCTCTCGGCTCGCTTGGGCGCCTGGAAGATCTAGCCGCGCAAATGATCTCCATCTGCGAGCGCGTGCCACCGCTCCCCCTCTCGAAAACCATCTACGTCTTCGCCGCCGACCACGGCATCACCGCCGCCGGCGTCAGCGCCTACCCCCGCGCGGTCACCCACCAGATGGCCCTCAACTTCCTCGCCGGCGGCGCCGCCATCAACGTCCTCGCGCGCTTGAATAACGTCGCCCTCACCGTGGTCGATATGGGCATCGACGCCGACCTCCCCGCGCACCCCCAGCTCCTCGACCGCAAAATCGCCCGCGGCACCGCCAACATGCTCCACACCCCGGCCATGACCGCAGCGCAACTCCAGCAGGCCCTCGCCACCGGAGCCGAGCTTGCCCAGCAAGCCGCCGCCGCCGGCCACACCGTCGTCGCCCTGGGTGAAATGGGCATCGGCAACACCACTGCCGCCAGCGTCATCACCTGCGCGCTCACCGGCGCCTCCCCCGCCCAGGCTACCGGCCGCGGCACCGGCCTATCGGCAGAAGCACGCACCCACAAAGCTGCCATCATCCAGCAAATCCTTACCGGTCAAGAGCTCAAAACACCCACCCAGATCCTCCAGAATGTCAGCGGTTTCGAGCTCGCCGCCATCACCGGCTTCGCCCTCGCAGCCCCGCAGCACAAGCTCGTCATCGTCGCCGACGGCTTCATCGCCACCGCCGCCCTCGCGCTCGCCGTCGCGCTCGACCCCGGCGTCCAGCCGTACCTCATCGCCGGCCACCTTTCGCAGGAGCCCGGCCACCAGCTACTCCTCGACCACCTCCACCTCAAACCGCTCCTGCAGCTCGACCTCCGCCTCGGCGAAGGCACCGGCGCCGTCCTCGCCATGCCCCTGCTCGATGCCGCGCTCGCACTCTACGCAGAAATGGCCACCTTCACCTCCGCCGCCGTCAGCCAGGCCACATGAATCCCCTGTACGACTTCCTCACTGCCGTCCAGTTCCTCACCCGAATCCCCGTCCCGCCCTTCCCCTTCACCCCGGCGATGTTCCCCCGCTCCGCCAAATTCTTCCCCGTAGTCGGCGCCCTCATCGGGGCCGCCGCCGCACTGGCCCACGCGGTCCTCAGCCCGCATCTCCCGCGCCTTGTCACCGCTGTGCTCACCGTCACGCTGCTCGTCTGCATCACCGGAGCCTTCCATGAAGACGGCCTGGCCGATACCGCCGACGGCCTGGGCGGTGGCTACAACAGCGGCCAGTCGCGCGACAGAATCCTGGAAATCTTCCGCGATAGCCGCATCGGCACCTACGGCGGTGTCGCCCTGGTCCTCTCACTCATGGCCCGCGTAACGCTGCTGTCCGCCATCCCGCTCGACCGCGTCACCGCCGCCCTCGTCGCCGCGCACATCCTCTGCCGCTGGAGCACCCTCCCCCTCGCCTGCTTCCTCCCCCCCGCTCGCCCCTCCGGCGATGGCCACGCCACCACCCTCAACCTCACCGCCGGCCCCACCACCCTTGGCACCGCCTTCGCCTTCGCCGCCGCCATCGCCCTCCTCGGCTGGCGGGCGCTCCCCGCCCTTCTCCTCGCCGTCGCAGTCACCACCGCCACCGGCCTCTACTACCGGCGACGCATCGGCGGGGTCACCGGCGACTGTTTCGGCGCCACCAACCAACTCACCGAGATCGCCGTCTACCTCACCGCAGCCTGGACGGTCCACCCATGAGCCTCCTCTTCATTCGCCACGCTGAAACGGACCTCGCCGGAACCTTCTGCGGCCACACCGACCCGCCCCTCAACCTCAAGGGCCTCACCCAGGTTGAAGCCCTGCTGTCCAGCCTCCACGCACAACCCATCAATACCGTCTACTCAAGCGTTCTCCGCCGAGCCCACGCCACCGCCACCCCCCTCGCCCACGCGCACCACGCTCCCCTGGTCACCCGGCCCGCGCTGCGAGAAATCAACTTCGGCGCCTGGGAAGGCCTCAATTGGTCGCAAATAGAAGCTCTGGACCAACCCGCAGCCCAGCAATGGCTTGACCACTACCCCGACCTCCCCACCCCCGCCGGCGAGCCCTTCCAGAACTTCCAGACCCGCATCCTCACTGAGGTCGCCACCCTGCAGCAATTCACCGGCAACGGGCTCGCCGCAGTCGTCACCCACGCCGGCGTCCTGCGCGTAGTCCTCCAGCAGCTCTGCAAAGCAGACGCCAACCTGGCCCACACCCTCACCAGACCCTACTGCTGCTACTTCCACCTCTAAGCTCTCGCCCTATCCACGCAATTTTCTCTGTGGCCCTTTCTGTGTTGAGTCGTCGCCGTTGACCTCATCCAACCCACCCCAACTATCCATGTAACAGTAATCGTAGGAGTTAAACATGAGCAGCATCGCAACCACCACCGGCGACGCCGGAACCACCGCCCTCGTAGGCGGCACCCGCGTCTCCAAAGCAGACCTCCGCGTCGAGTGCTACGGCACCGTCGACGAACTCAACACCGTCCTCGGCTTCGCACGCGCCATCTGCACCCACACTGAAGTCAAAGGCTGGACCGAAACCATCCAGCGCACCCTCTTCCGCGTCGGCGCCGCCCTTTCCACCACCAAGGAAAACGACCACGTCAACGCAGAAGACGTAGCTTTCCTGACCGGGCTCGTCTACCAGATTGAAGCCACGGAAGGCATCCTCGCCGACTGGTCGCTCCCGGGCGCCCATGTCGAATCCGCCGCCTACGAAGTCGCCCGCACCGTATGCCGGCGCACAGAGCGCCTCGCCATCCGCTTCCGCGAAGAAGGCCACGCCATCCCCGAGCACGTCGTGCCCTACCTCAACCGCCTCTCCGACCTCATCTGGCTCTTCGGCCGCCTTATCGAAGTGCAGGACGGCATCGACGCTACCCTCCGCCAGGGCGACAAAGCTGGCGCCAAATTCTCCAGAGCCTGGTAACCGCCAGGCTCCCGAGCCAACGTTGGGTACGCATCCCTTCCGGAGTCGCGTTCACTCTTAGTCGGCCTCCCTGCTACATTGGCATCCGTCCCTTGGCTACCCTCTGCACTTTGGTTGCCCTGTGCAATTTGGTTGTCATCCCCGGAGGGGATCTGCTTTTCACTCTCAGTCGCCCTATTCTCTGTCACCCCCAAGAGGAATCTGCACCGTTTTCATCTCCGCCACACGAAACACCCAAAAACAACACCCCCAACATGCCAGCACCCCCCTTTCCCCAACCCGACCGCGAAGCCCTCTACCGCATCCTGGCCGCGCGTCGCGATGTCCGCCGCGGCTACCTCGCCACCCCGCTCCCGGATGACTTGCTGAAGCGCATCCTTCAAGCCGCCCACTGCGCCCCTTCAGTCGGCCTCTCGCAACCCACCCGCTACCTGCTGATCCGCAGCCAGCAAACCCGCCAAAGCATCCACGACCTCTTCCTTGAAGCAAACCAGGCAGCCGCAAACACCTACGCGGGCGACGATCAAACCCTCTACCAGTCGCTAAAACTCGAAGGCATCCTGGAAGCCCCCCAGAACCTGTTGATTCTGTGCGATCAGGACCCCACCCAGGGCAAAGGGCTTGGCCGCCAGACGATGCCGGAGACCGTCCTCTTCTCCACCGTCTGCGCTATCCAGAACCTCTGGCTCGCGGCCCGCGCAGAAGGCGTAGCCGTCGGCTGGGTCTCGATCCTTGCCCCGCAGGCCCTCGCCGAGACCCTCAAGATCCCACCTCACCTGACCCCCGTCGCCTACCTCTGCCTGGGCTTTGTCGATGCCTTCGCCGACACCCCCGACCTGGAGCGCCAGGGCTGGCAAACCCGCCGGCCCCTCGCCGAAGTTCTCTACGAAGAGCAATTCCCTGAACGCTGACAGGACTGATGGCTGGCTAAAGCCCAGCCAAACCTACGTCGAGCAAAATCAGTAGACTGAACCCAATGCCCCCGTCCGACCCCAACCCGGCCGCACGCTGGCTCCGAGCCTTCGCCCTCACCTTCCTCTTCATCTATCTGCTCCCCTTCGCGCTCGTCCGCCTGCCGTCATTCGAGCGCTGGGGCGGTTCCCCCTTCGGCCCCGCGCTCGACTACCCCTACACCCTCCAGCATGTAGACGCCGACGTCCTCATCTTCGGCGACTCGACCGCAGCAGTAGGCCTGAATCCTCAACTGATCTCAGCCCAGCTCGGCCTCAAGACGATCAATCTCCCCAACACCGCCGCCAGCCTGGAAGTTCTCGGCCAGTCCGCGCTCGACGCCTACCTCGCCGCCAACAGGCCGCCCCGGCTGATCGTCTTTTACTTCGCCGCCTGGAACCTCGACTACGCCCACGAGCCCCTCAGCGAGCACGCTTTTGAAGGCGAAGAAATCCTCCTGCGCCGCGGCTCCCTCGCTCAGATCGCCGCCTTCGCCCGAGCTCATCCAGTCGAAATACTGAACTTTCCGCGCCACTTCTACCTCGCCGATCCCCCCAGCGCGCTCAAGCAGTTCCTGCGCCATCGCCACCCCGCTGCAGACGTTGCCGCCACCCAGGGCTACTTTGACCCCCTCACCGGCCGCCCCCCGCTCCCCGAGCCCTGCACCTTCCCCCCCGAGCTCCTGCGCCATCCGCCCGAAACAACCGCCCGCGAGCTCGTCTCCCGCTACACCTCGACGCAAACCCGGACGCTGTTCATCGTAGCTCCAATGCCCGCCTGCACCAACGCGGCCCAGATGAGCGCCCGCTCCTACCCAGCGCTGGCCGCCGACAACATCCGACTTCTCCCAGTCGCAAACTTCAAGCAGGATTTCGCCTACGTCCACCTGCGCCCACCCTACGTTGCCGCCAACTCCGCCCACCTGGCAGAGGACATACGGGCACACATGCTGAAGCCCTGAATAAAAGTGCCTGCCCCAAAAACAGTGCAAAAGAAGTCCAGACTTAAGTACTGTGTCTTGAAGACTTTAGGCCAAAAAAGGGGGGGGAGGGTTCGACTAGAAATTGAACGAAAGGCCAGCCTGAATCGTGCGCGGAGCCTGTGCAAAATAAAGCGTCTTTCCGTCCTCAGAGAGGAACGGACGATAGCCCTCCGCAAGCAGATTCGTCACGTCAATCGTGGCCTCAAGCCCCTGCGGAAGGTGCTTCCCAAGCCTGATCGGCTGCCGAATCATGCAGCTCAAATAAGCCTGATCGGCGTAAGCGCTGTAAGGATCAACCGCGCTCACCAGACTAGCCTGCTGCCAGCGATAGGACGCGCGCAGCTTCGTTCCAGTGCCTACAATCCTGCCTTTTACCGCGAGGGTCGCAGCCTGTGACGTGTGCTTCTGCAGGCCCACAAGTGTCTGCGTAAACGTGGCATCAGAGCCAGTCGTCGCGACCAGCGCCGCGCCATTGCTCACTTCTGCCGCAACCATGATCGATTCCGTGATCGGCGCGCTGAAGCTGGCGCGCGCGCCGCTGGTGCGATAACCCGCGCCAAACGCACGGAAACTGCCTGTAGTCGGGTCGACGAGCATGCCCGCAGGCTCAACGCCGGGCTTGGTTTCACCCGGGCCGGAAGCGCCTCCGCCCGAAAGTGATGTGCGGTCCAGCGTGTCATGAAAGTAGACGACGGCGACGTTTGCCTTGCCCGCTTTGCGTCCGATGGTAGCTTCCTGATGCCGGCTGTGCTCAACCGTCAGCTTTCCTTTCGGCCCTGCAAGCGCCACCGGCACGGCGCTGTGAGCGCTCGTCACGTCTTCAAAACCCTGCAGATTCTGGTCGGTCGCCATGCGGTATTGCACCGTCCAGCTGCCCGCCGGATGGACCGCAACACGAACAAAAGGGTGCGGCGAAACCGCGTACCCAGACGTGTGGACTGCCTGCAGACTGCCGCCGGCTTCAACCTCAATCTGATCGCCGAAAGCCATGCGCTGTGCGGAGGTAAAGTCCATCACCTGCAGCCCGGTCGTGACGCCGGAAGCGACCAGCTCCGGATGCGCACGGTAGCTGACCACGGTGCGTTGCGCGCCACCCAGCACGGTTCGACGTTCATAGCCGGCGTCGAATTCTGCGGATGGACCATAGCCAGAGGGCACGCGGGATGCGCCGATGTCGGCGCGCATCATCATGTCGCCGCCGGTGTCCATTCCGCGGTGCAGCGCGACGATGTTGTGCACGCCTCCGCCGCCAAACTCGCCGTCACCACTGGCAACGGTGGCGCGAGCTTTGGTCGGCGCTTTGCCGTCCTGGGACGCGCTGGAGGAAACTTCGATTGTGGTGCCGTCTTCAACAATGCGCAGAATCGGGCGTCCGGCGGTGGAGCGCAGCGTCCACTTCCAGTCGTCGTCGGGCTCGTCCGCGCGGCGACGCTGGGCCGGCAGCCAGGCGGTGTTGTCAAAGAGAGCCGCCATAGTCAGGTTGACGATGGTGCTGGAATTAGTGGCAAGGCGCAGATTGGAGCGCGTCGCGGGCACGAACAGCGTGGCACTGGCGCGAACCAGATAGCGGCCCGGATGAAGGTTGGGGATGGTGTAGCGTCCGTGCTGATCAGTGAACGCGGTCGCGACGGTGATGTCGGAGGCCAGAACCTGGACAAGCGCGCCCATCTGGGCCACTCCGCGTGCATCGCGTACGACGCCGGAGACCGCTGCATCGCCATTTGCCGCGCGGGCTGCAGGCGCGGCGAAAACGGCCAGCCCACAAAGGGCCAGAACGTTTCGGCGGGATGAGGCGGTACTACGCGGCACAGGATTCTTTCTGTGCGTCTACGGGCCTGCTCCAGAAGAGTTAGTTTTTCGCGTGCCGCTTATCGCTTTGGTTCCGCGTAGGCGTGCCGCACATTGTTGCATCTACTGTGGTTCGCCGGTGGCTAGAAACTCATGCTTCCACCCTCTACCCGACCCACACTGCTGCAGGATCGGTTTGCGACGTGTTCTGCCTGGATCTATTCGACGGTGAAGGGAGCGGTCTGTGCGATCCGCTGCTTCTTGACGCCGTCGTTGACTTTGATGCTGACCTGGTACTTGCCAGGCTGAAGGCTTGCGAGCGGGAGGCTTTTCTCGAGGGTAACCTGATCCGCGTTGGGGCTGAGCTTGTTGGTGGATTCGCTGGTATCAAGTACCAGCTTGTTGGTGGCGAGGTCCGTAATCAGGTATTGGATGGTGGCCGAATTCTGCTTATTTTCACCGATACCGAGGTTGTAGACCTGCATCCAGAAGTTCAGGTTCTGATTCTGCTTGAAGCTGATCGGCACCGAAAGGCTGGCCGAAACGCGCGGACGAACGTGCGTGTTGCCGATGACGAAGTTGCCGGCACCAATGTCTTTCGACGGGACACGGTACATCTGATCAGCCAGAATGAGTGACGAGCTGGCGAGCTGCTCATCGTCATACTTGGGTACGTTGATGGAGCGCTTCCAGACGCCGATGTGATCGGGCTGATTGACATCCTTGATAACGACATCCACCTTGTACAGACCCGGCTTGAGCGGCAGAGCTTTCCAATAAACCGACTGCTGCAACTGCGTACGCGCCAGCAGCTCGCTGGGAACTGGGACGGAAACCGTATCTTCAAACGTCTGAATCACGCGGCCTGCGATGGTCGAAACGCGACCAAGGATGTTGACCGCACCGGTCGATACATTGTCCTTGCTGTTGAAGGTGATGTCCTGGTTGTGAATCTGCAGGGTAAGCGGGATCAGGATGGTGTCATTCGTGATCTTGACGTAATCGGTCCGGACGTCGAAAATGAAGGGCTTGCCAGTCAGGATTTTGGACTGGGTGATGTAGCTTTCCAGGTCCTTGAACTTGATGACGGGCGGGGCCTGCAGCTTTGCGAAGCGATCAAGCCGATCAAACTGCTTGCTCTGGTTGTCCTGGCCGCCGGGGCCTTTGCCGAGCTGCTCAAGTCCACCACCTGAAAAGCGGTCTGCCTTGTTGGCCTGACCCATGGACTCCATCAGGGTCTGGCCGGCGCCGGCAACGGTTTTGAGTGCGTCTTTTTCCGAGCGGTCGATCGTCATGTGGTAATCGCCGCACATGCAGGTGTCAACGAACTCAATATCGATGTTGTCGCCGATGCCTTCCAGGTAGCGGTAGTGCCAGATCTCGAACGGGAAGGTGGAGGTGTTGCCGCCGCCTTCTTCCATGGGGCGCTCGTAGCTGCCACCGGAGGGGTGCGAGTCGATCGAATCGGGCTTACCGTAGGCGATGTACATGTGGCCACGGTCCGTGCGCCAGCCGGACTTGCCGGCGGCGAAATGCTCATTCGCGTAGGCGATCCGGGCGTAGTGCTCTTCGCGGAACTCATTGTCCGGCGAATCCGGATTTGGGTTGCGACGGAGCCAGAAATTTTCGATGAACTGGTCGCGCTCTTCGTCGTTCGACAGGTGCTTGAAGGCGGACATTTCTTCGTCCGTGATGATCCAGCGCACGTCCTGGTCCACCCAGGTCTTGTAGGAGCCTTTGAGTTCTTCCTTGAGAGCCTTGCGGTCGCGGATCTTTTCGTTATCTGTTTTCTGGCGCTTGGTGGGGTCCGGCTTGTCCTGAGTCAGGGGCACGCGGGTGACGCCATCCGGGTTCTGGGCCTGTCCGTGCGCTCCCCCCGGGCCGGCGGCGAGCGCCAGCGAAAGTGCGGAAAGTCCAAGAGCGAGAGAGCGAAGACGAAGAGAAATCATGAGAACCCCTGCGAACCAAATCTTAGCGAGATTGTAGTCTTCCTGGAAGCAACACACAAACGGTGGAGTGCATCGGGTAGGCGGTACTCCGCTGATATGATGAGGCCTATACCAAGGATTAGAAGCTGGCCGGCTGCGTGTGCTTTACAGGTGATATGCAAGTTGGACCTTCGGGGTGAGGAAAGAGCACCCTTGCGCAGGAAAAAAGTTTTGTTGGGTGGAACCTTTGCGGGTATGGGTGCGTAAGGGTGGTTGACCCCGGAAGCTGTAAGGACGAATGTAGATCCCCTCCAGGGATGATCGATCTATAGAAGCAGCACAGACGCAGGTGAGAGGGACGATGAGCGCTAAGAAAGTAATTCTGATCGTGGTGGTTTTGGTTTTGGTGGTGGGGATTACGGCGGCGACGATCTATCGGGGCCAGGCGAACGTGATCAAGGTGACCACGGCGACGACCACCAAGCAGGATCTAGTTTCTGTGGTGAGCGGGTCGGGGCAGATCAAGCCGAAGACCTATGTGAATATTGGCGCCACGGCGTTTGGCCGTATCACCAAGCTGAACGTGAAGGAAGGCGACCGGGTCAAGGCCGGAACTGTGCTGGCGACGCTCGAAAATGTGCAGCCGGAGTCTGTGGTGGCGGCGCAATCGGCGAGCATCAATAGCAGCCGGACGGATGTGAACGCGGACGAGGCAGCAGAGGCGACTGCGCAGGCGAACATCGCCGCTGCGAAGGCTGATCTGGAGCAGCGCAAGCTGGACTTTGACCGGGCACAGCTGCTTTATAACGACAAGCTGATCGCGAAGCAGGATTTCGACGGCAAGAAGGCCGTTTACGACTCCGCGACCGCTACGCTGGCACAGCGGCAGGCGGCGGCGAACCAGGCGCGGGCCACGACTGCTTCTCAGCGTGCGAAGGTGACGCAGGCCGTCGCCAGCCAGCGGTCCAATTACGATGCGCTGGATAAGACGATCTCGCGCGCACCGTTCGACGGCCTGGTGACCAACGTCCCGGTCCGCGAAGGCGAGACGATGGTGACGGGTATTCAGAACGCGCAGGGCTCGACGCTGATGACGCTGGCGGATATGAGCGTGATCACGTCTGAGGTGAAGGTGGATGAAACGGACATCGTAAACATCAAGCTTGGGCAGACGGCGGATGTGACGGTGGATGCGCTGCCCGGCAAGGTGTTCAAGGGCCACGTGACAGAGGTGGGCGACCAGGCGCTGCTGCGGACGACCGGTGTGGCGACTTCGCAGTCGACGACCGGCACTGAAGAGGCGAAGGACTTCAAGGTAGTGGTGACGCTCGATAACGTGACGGACTCGTCCAATGATGAGTTGCGGCCTGGGCTTTCCTCTACCGCCAAGATCACGACGGCGAAGCGCACGGACGTTCTGGTGATCCCGATCCAGGCGCTGGTGCAGCGTGATCCGAAGGAAGAGAAAGAGCTGGCCGCCAACGCGGGCAAGCCTGCCGTTGGTACAGCCGGCACGCCGACGACTTCCAAAGTAAAGCCGGTGCTGGTGCAGGGTGTCTACATCCTGCAGGACGATAAAGGCAAGAAGCGGGCAGAGTTTGTGGCGGTGACGACGGGTGTAACAGGCGCGACCGATATCGAAGTGATGAGCGGGTTGCAGCCGAACCAGACGATTGTGACTGGACTTTACCGGGTGCTTCGCTCGCTGAAGAGCGGGACGACCGTCAAAGCGGATAATAGTGCTGAGAATGTGGACGCGCCCAAGACGTAGAGCAAAAGCAGATACCCTGCGGCGATGACAACCAAGGGAACAACCACAAGGACGACCAGCACGTTTGATTGAGGGTGCGATGGCTGCTGTTGAAGAAGAGCAAACGATCTTGAATGCCGAGGGGCCGGTTGCGGGTGAGGTCATTGTGACCTCAAACCTTTGGAAGACATACGAGATGGGCGATCAGCAGGTGCACGCGTTGCGTGGGTTAAATCTGCGTATCAAGCACAACGAGTATGTGGCAATTATGGGACCTTCGGGTTCGGGTAAATCGACGCTGATGAACCTGATCGGGTGCCTGGATTCGCCTTCGCAGGGCAATTACTGGCTGAACGGGCACAACGTTTCAGACCTGAATGACGATGAGCTAGCGCGGATTCGGAATAAGGAGATCGGGTTTGTGTTCCAGACGTTCAACCTGCTAAGCCGCGCTACTTCCCTGCACAATGTGGAGCTGCCGCTGATCTACAACGGCACGCCGGCGGCGGAGCGTATTGCACGGGCCAAGGCAGTGCTCGAAAGTGTGAACCTGGGTACGCGCATGATGCATAAACCGAACGAGCTTTCCGGTGGTCAGCGGCAGCGCGTGGCGATTGCGCGGGCGCTGGTGAACAAGCCTTCGATCATTCTGGCGGACGAGCCGACGGGTAATCTTGACTCGCGAACGGGCGATGAAATCATGAGCCTGTTCGACGATCTGCACGCGCAGGGCAACACGATTGTGCTGGTGACGCATGAGCCGGATATTGCGGAATACGCGCATCGCGTGGTGACGATTCGTGATGGTGTGGTGGCGAACGATCGTGTAAGCACGCGGGACCGCTCGGCGATTGAGGCGCGCAAGGCGAATGCGGCTCCGCTGGCGAACTACTAAGGGTTGATCTTTTGTTGCGAGCGGTGAAGCACCTAGGGGCTGAATGTCGACTTATCTAGAGCAATCGATTGCAAAGCTTGAAACGTTTGAAGGGGTGATTCCGTGGATGTATCTGGACACGGAAGGCCATGTGACGGTGGGGGTCGGGCTGATGCTGCCGGATGTTGCGGCGGCGCTGCGACTGCCGTTCGAGATCGCCGGGCGGGCGGCGACCGAGGCTGAAATTGCTGCGGAGTTTGCGCGGATCGACGCGATGCCGATGGGGCGGGCGGCGCTTTTCTACCGGGGGAAAGGCGGGCCGGAGCTGCCGCGGACGGGGATCGATGCGTTGCTGCGGACGGTGTTGCTGGGGTTCGAAGGCGAGCTGCGCGCGGCGGTGCACGGGTATGACGAATTTCCCGATGGCGTGAAACTGGCGCTGCTGGATATGATCTACAACCTGGGGCCGGCGGGTCTGCTCAAGGGCTATCCGCGGATGATGAAAGCGGTCGCGGCCGGGCACTGGTCGGAGGCGGCGGCGGAGTGTCTGCGGCATGGTCCCGGAGCGGTGCGGAATGAGTGGACGCGTGAGCAGTTTTTGAGCAATGTGGTGGGTGCTTTGAAGGCGTCAACAGAGAATGGCTTGAAGCGTTTTGGCTTTGGATTGCTGGGGCTGGGAGCGGCGTTAGTGGGCAAGTTTCGGGGGAAAAGTGAGCTATAACAAAGGGATGATGAAACGGCTTTTGGCGATGAGTCTTGCGGCGGTATGTGTGTGCGCCAGCGCGCAGGATATGGCAAGTTTCGAGAAGCGGACCACCGTAAAAGTGCTGCCGAATGGGCTGACGCTGATCGTGTGCGAGCGCCCGGAAGCACCGGTGTTCAGCTACTACACGATGGTCAATGCGGGTTCCGCCGATGACCCCCAGGGGCAAAGCGGGCTGGCTCACATGTTTGAGCACATGGCGTTCAAGGGGACCGATCAGATCGGGACTACGAACTACCCGGCGGAGAAGCTGGCGCTCGCAAAGGTGGAGACGACGTACGCGGCTTATGACGCTGAGTTTCGCAAGCGCGTGGGGCAGGATCCGGCAAAGCTGGCGATGCTGAAGAAGGGCTTCACGGATGCGCAGGATGCGGCGCAGAAGTTTGTGGTGCCGAACGCTTTTGCGCAGCTCGCCGAGCAGAATGGCGCTGAGGGTTTGAACGCATCGACCACTGAGGACTCAACCCAGTATTTCTGGTCAATGCCGTCAAACCGGCTCGAGCTCTGGGCTTATATGGAGAGCGGCCGAATCGGGCATCCGGTGGAGCGTGAGTTCTACAAGGAACGCGACGTGGTGCAGGAAGAACGGCGCATGCGTACGGACTCCTCGCCCATTGGCCGCATGGTTGAGCAGATGCTGGCCGCGGCCTATACGGCGCACCCTTATGGGCGTCCGACGGTTGGCTGGGAGAGCGAGATTTCGCAGGTAACGGCGACGGAAGCCGCGGAGTTCCACAAGAAGTACTATGTCCCGGGCAACATTGTGATCGCGGTGGTTGGGGATGTGAAAGCAGCGACGACGATTCCGCTGCTCGCGAAGTACTTCAGCGCGATGCCCGCGGGCCCGGCGCCTGAGCCGATGACGACGATCGAGCCGGCGCAGTACGCGGAGCGCAGCGTGACGATCCAGGAGCAGACGCAGCCGTTCTATCTGGAGGGGTACCATCGTCCGGATTATCGAGATCCGGATGACGCGGTGTATGACGCGATCTCGGATATTTTCTCGAATGGACGCACGGCTCGGCTTTATCGGTCGCTGGTTGTAGACCAGAAGCTTGCTGCGGCGGCGCAGGGCTTCAGCGGCTTTCCGGGAAGCAAGTACCCCAGCCTGTTTGCGTTTCTGGGCGTGCCTCTGCCGGGGCATACGGATGATGAAGTCCGCTCGGCGATTCACAAGGAACTCGACCGGTTGAAGACGGAAGACGTGACCGACGCGGAGCTGGAGCAGTTCAAGACGCGGACCAAGGCGGACAAGCTGCGCGGGCTCGCCGACAATGAAGGGCTGGCGAACCAGCTGGCCACGTACCAGACGCTTTATGGCGACTGGCGCGTGATGTTCAAGGAGATCGCGAAGATCGATGCAGTGACAAAGGCGGATATTCGCCGCGTCGCTGCCAAAACGTTCCTGGACAGCAACCGGACGAGCACGCGGATTGAGACTGCCACTGCGCTACCGCCAATGGTGGGTGACAGCAAAGGAACAGTACGGAAGGGTGGAGAATGAGGAATCAAATGAAGCTAACTGCTGCTGCTCTGTTCGCCGCTTCCCTGCTAACGCCGCTGGCTTTCTCGCAGGCAAAGGTCCCGGCCCGCACGTCTTCTGTTGAGCCCTGGAAGAAGATTCCGATCCCGCCGCTGCATGACTTCAAGCCGACCGAGCCGAAGCGGATCGTGCTTGATAACGGCATGATGATCTTCCTGCAGGAAGACCACGAGCTGCCATTTGTGAACGGGTCCATCCTGATTCGCGGTGGCAGCCGCGACGTTCCCGCCGACAAGACTGGCCTGACGCAGCTTTATAGCCAGGCGTGGCGCACCAGCGGGACCACCACGCAAACCGGCGACGCGCTCGACCAGACGCTGGCCTTGAAGGCGGCAAGTGTAGAGACCGGCGGCGGACTGGCGACCACGTCACTGAGCTGGACGAGCTTTGCGAAGGACTACGATCAGGTCTTCGCGGTTGCGCAGGATCTGCTGCTGCACCCTGACTTCAAGGCGGACAAGCTCGCGCTGGCCAAGCGCCAGTTGGCGGCCGGCATCGCGCGACGTAACGATGACGCAGCCGGTATTGCAGGGCGTGAAGCGCAGCGCATCGCCTATGGCAAGGACAGCCCGTACGCGCGGCAGGTGGAGTATGCAACCATCAGCGCGGTGCAGCTCGCCGATCTGACCGCGTGGCATGACCGGACCGTCGTGCCCAACAACATGATCGTTTCGGTTTCCGGCGATTTCGATTCCGCAATCATGGAAGCCAAGTTGCGCAAGGCCTTTGGTGGACTCAGCAAGGGCGTCGCGCAGGTGCCGCTGGACGCGAAATTTAGCGACCCCAAGAGCGGCGTCTACTTCGTCAACAAGACGGATGTAAACCAGTCCAATGTTTACGTCGTAGGACTGGGCACTGAGCGGAACAACCCGGACTACTACGCGCTCAGCGTGATGAACGAGATTTTCTCAGGCGGCTTCTCTTCCCGCGTGTTCCAGAATGTTCGCACCAAGCTGGGGCTGGCTTACAGCGTCGGCGGATCCTATGGCGCGGCCTATGACCACCCGGGAACGTTCACGGTTGGCGCGGCCACCAAGAGCTCCAGCACCATCGCCGCAACGCGCGAAGTCCTGGCCGAGATTGGCCGACTGAAGACGATCCCACCCACGCCGGACGAGATGCGCGTGGCCAAGGATCAGGTGCTGAACTCGTTCATCTTCAATTACGATACGCCGGAAAAGGTGCTCGGCGAGCAGGTTACGCTGGCGCTTTACGGGTACCCCTCAGACTATCTTGAGAAGTACAAGATCGGTGTTGAAAAGGTGACGGCTGCGGATGTGACTCGCGTTGCCAACAAGTATGTGGACGTGAACAAGCTGGCGATTGTGGTGGTGGGCAATAACACTGAGTTCGGAGGACCGCTGTCGACTCTGGGGCCGGTTTCGAATCTTGATATTTCGATCCCGCCGCCGCCCGCGCCGCCTGTGCAGTAGATTGAGCGAGGTCTTCAGTCCTGGTCGAGGGTGCTGAAGACCTCCTCAAGATTTACCGTTACGGGAGTTCCCGGAATCATCAGAACTCCGGAGGAGTGCTCAATGGCACTCTTGCCGTCGTAGACGTGCACTGAGCGGCTTTCGGTGTCAAAAACCCAGACCTGCAGGACTCCCATCGCTAGATAATCCTTTACCTTGACCAGGGTCCGTCGCATCGTGTCTTCCGGAGAAAGGATTTCCATGCACAAGAGCGGTGGGTAGGTGGCGACCTGCTCCCTCGGTGCATCCGCTCGTCTTAGCGCGATATCGGGAACTCTAAAACGCGTTGCCGAAACCTGCACGCGCCACTCCGGAATCGCTTTGAAATAAGTGCGATTTGCTTTGTTCCGCAAAAGCTCAACCAGAGCACCTTGAAGATCTCCATGGTCAAGCTCGCCCATCACTCTCTCCTCGATGCGGCCGTCGACGTATTCGGCATCAGGCTCATAGGACGAACGCAGATACTCGCTGATTGAGACGAGAGCCAGGGTAGCCATGCGGTTTCTCCTTTGGTGAGTATGCTCCCGCCCTGACCCCAAATCAAGAAGCGTCTATGAGAAACTGACGCTTGAGAAACGACGAGGAGAGATCATGCAGGCAGGGTTTGCAATAGCGATTATGGCGGCTGGCAAAGGGACGCGGCTGAAGTCAAAGCGGCCCAAGGTGCTGCATGAAATCGCCGGCAAAGCACTGTTGCTGCACGTCATCGCGGCGGCAAAGACGGTAGTTGCGGCGGACCAGATCTACTGCATCGTCGGGCATGAAGCTGAGCGCGTGCGTGCCGCAGTTCAGCAAACCGGTGTGCAGTTTGTATTGCAGGCCGAGCAGCGTGGCACCGGGCACGCGTTGCAGATGGTGAAGGCGCACTTTGCCGCCACGGGCGCAGCCCTACCGGAGAATTTGCTTGTCCTTTCTGGCGACGTTCCGCTCATCCGGCCGGAAACGATTGACGAGGTCTGCAAGGTTCACCTGGCGGAGCACGCCGCAATGACGATCCTGACCGCCGTGCCACCGGACCCGACAGGCTACGGCCGCGTGGTGCGCACAGCCCCCGGCGAGACGACCGTTTCTGCCATCGTCGAGCAAAAATCTCTACGTCCGGATCAGCTTAGCGCGCCGGAAATCAACTCCGGCATATACTGCTTTCGCACGGCGGCGCTGTTCGGCAAGCTCGATTCCCTCTCCACGAACAACGCGCATGGCGAGTTCTACCTGACGGACGTTGCGGCGATGCTGGTAGCGGACGGTGAGCGCGTGGTTGCCGTGAAAGCTGACAGCGTGGACGAGGTGCTGGGCGCCAATACCATCGCCGAGATGATGCACCTGGACGCCGCCATGCGGGCCAATACGGCGCGCCGTCTGATGGCTGCCGGTGTGACCATTTTCCGCCCCGACACCTGCGTGATCGACCCCGAAGTGACCATCGCCGCAGACACCACGATCGAGCCCTATGTACAGCTACTGGGCGCAACTTCCATCGGTACCGAGTGCAGGATTCGCTCCTACTCCGTGATCCAGAACAGCACGCTGGGGGACGGCGTGCTGGTGCGCAACGGCTGCATTCTGGACCAGGCGACAGTCGGCGATAAGGCGATTCTGGGCCCCTACGCGCACCTGCGGCCGGAGAGCAAAATTGGCGAGGCGGCACACGTCGGAAATTTCGTCGAGACGAAGAAGATCACGCTGGGCAAGGGATCTAAAGCCAACCACTTGAATTACCTGGGCGATGCCGAGATTGGGGCCGGGGTCAACATCGGCGCGGGCGCCATCACGTGCAACTACGACGGCGTGCACAAGCACCTGACGCGGATTGGCGATGGTGCATTTGTGGGTTCGGATTCAACGCTGGTCGCGCCGATTTCGATCGGTGCCGGCGCCTATATTGCTGCCGGCTCGTCCGTCACGGATGACGTTCCGGCCGGCGCGTTGGCTCTGGGTCGCGCCCGGCAGGTGACAAAGCCGGACTGGGCCACGCGGAAAAAAGCAGAGCGCGAGCAGCAGGGCTAACCCGTGCGGCCGCGTTGCCGATAGAGGGGTCAGGCGCAGCCGCGCCGCAGGACTCGTGCAATGGGGCAGCAACGGATATTGGTGGTTGATGACGAGGCCTCGGTCCGCGGGATTGTAGCCGCGTTGCTGGAACGCAGCGGGTACCATACGCAGACGGCGGAAAGTGCGGCGGATGCGCTGGATTGTCTCGGCCGCAGTGCCTGCGACCTGGTGCTTTCTGACGTCATGATGCCGGATGTCGACGGGCTTAGTCTGCTGGACAGCATCGGCACGGAATTTCCGGTGACTCCCGTGGTCATGTTTACTGCGGTGCACGATATCCACGTGGCGACGAATGCGTTTCGGCGCGGCGCTATTGACTACCTGTTGAAGCCTTTTGAGCGGGGTCAGTTGCTGAGCGTCGTGACGCGGGGGCTGGAGCATGGGCGGGTCAAGCGGCAGAATCACACCTACCTGCAAAATCTGGAGGAGGTCGTGCACGCGCGGACCAGCCGGCTGCGCGCCACCATGCAGGACCTCGAACGTTCTTACGACATCACGCTTGAAGCCATGGGCGAAGCGCTGGACCTGCGCGATGCCGAAACGGAAGGCCACAGCCGGCGCGTGACCGCCTACACGATCGCCCTGGCGCGGGAAATTGGCGTCGGCACGGAGGAGCTACGAGTGATTGCGCGAGGAGCTTTTCTGCATGACATCGGCAAAATTGCGACGCCGGACAGCATTCTGCTGAAGCCGGGCAAGCTCGACGACGAGGAAATGGCGATCATGCGCGAGCATTGCCAGCGCGGCTACGACATGGTGCGGAAGATTCCGTTCCTGCAGGAAGCCAGTGAAATCGTGCTGAGCCACCAGGAGCGCTTTGACGGGAGCGGCTATCCACGATCGTTGAGTGGTGCGGAGATCCCGCTGGGGGCACGGATTTTTGCGATCGCCGACACTTTAGACGCCATCACTTCCGACCGGCCGTATCGCAAAGGGCGCAGCTTTTCAGAAGCCGTAGAAGAGATTGCACGTTGTAAGGGCGGACAATTCGACCCGGCGATTGTGGAGGTCTTTATGCGGATGCCTGTCGCTTTGTGGAGTCAGTTGCGCGATGAAATCGGTGGTGTCTCGTCTTTTGCAGTGTCGTCAGCACTGGGGCGGCCGCAGTATTTGGCTTGAGCAGCGGCGGACAGGTAGAGTGTTGATATGCAAAAGCTGAGTGAAGCGGCGATCGACGAGTTGTGCCGGACAAATGCAGGTTGGGAGCACGTTGGCGGGGAGCTGGTCAGGACATTTGGATTTGCGGATTTTGTGCACGCCATCGCTTTTGTGGATCGTGTCGCGGTATTGGCGGAGCAACGAGGGCATCATCCGGACATCGATATCCGCTACAACAAGGTCCGGCTGGGGCTTGTGACGCACGATGCAGGCGGAATCAGTACGCAGGATGCATCCTTTGTGGCCGCATTGGCTGAGTGGTAGGACAACTCATCGCTGAAAAGAAGTATAAGAACAACACAAGAATATGAAAGAAAGTAGATTTCATGGTCTAGACATGGTATGCTCCACCCATACGAGAAAGGTTTCTCACTCGTAGACACTTTTCGACAAACCACCGCGGTGGGTTGGGATTGTCGATCCAAGTTGCGTCACTGGCCTCCCGGCATGGACAAATCACCGTCTATGCCGCCTTTTTTTGCCCGGATACCTTTTAAGCGCCAGCTGCTTTGACGGATGGAGAGCAGGAACGTGGCTAGCGAAGTCCAAAAGGATCGCAGGAATCGCTGGCTGCTGCCAGGGATCGTGATGCTTTACCTGGCTGTGACGATTGGGCAATCTGCGATCAAGCTGCTTTGGGGCGACGAACTGATCACCTATTACGTGGCTCAGCAGCCGGGCTGGGGCGGGATCTGGCGCGCGTTGGCTGCGGGAGCCGACCCCAATCCCCCGCTGATCCACGTGCTGGTGCAGGCTTCGACGGCGGTACTTGGGGCGAGTGCGATTGCGGTGCGGCTGCCGGCAATCCTGTGTGTTTTGCTGGCAGTTTTTAGCATGTGGACGGTGCTGCGGCGCTGGGTGGCGGCTCCGTTTGCGGCGGCTGGGGTGCTCGCGTTCATGTGTACCCGGGGCTTCGACTATAGCTACGACGCGCGCTCCTACGCGCCGCTGATGGCCTCTGCGATGGCTGCTTTCTCGCTTTGGGTGGGCCTGCCGGCGAAGGGGCGGGGGGTGTGGCTGGTGGGTCTCGCGGCTGCGCTGGGATTAGGGATTTCGTCTAATTACTACGGGGTGCTGGCGTTTTTTCCTATCGCAGCCGGGGAGGTCTTCCGGACGCGCGTGCGCCGCAAATTGGACTGGGGGCTGTGGTTGGCAATGCTGTTTGGGGCGTTGCCGCTGGTCGCTTACCTGCCGCTGATCCGCCACAATATTGCAGAATTTGCGCCGCATGCCTGGAATCGGCCGCAGGTCAGCATGGTCGCGCTGAGCTACCTGGAATTGGTGGAGGGAGTGTTCTGGCTGGTGCTTCTGCTGGCGGGATGGGCGCTGTGGAAACGGCGTTCTGCCTGGCCGGTGGCAGGGCCGGAGACTGTGGCGCTGGTCACTTTTTTGCTGTACCCGGTGATCGGTTTTCTGGTGGCGATTGGTGGGGCGGGGATGATTTCGCCACGCTGCGTCGTGCCAGTCTGCTGTGGTTTTGGGCTTGTAACGGGAGTGCTGGCGCAGCAGATATTCGGCGCGAGGCCGCGTTGGGCGTTTGGCTTTGTCGCCTTCCTGACGCTTTGGTGCGTGGTGCGGGAGTCGGTTTGCGCTACGATCCTGCTGGAGCAGCGCCGGACCTTCTTTGTCGTTCGCGACCAGATCAAAGCGGAGCAAGGGACCGAGCCGCTCCTGATCGCCGACTCTTCGCTCGCGCTGCCGCTTTACTTCTATTCTGAGCGCGAACTGCAGCGCAAGATGATCTTTCCGATCGATTTTGCTGCAATTCATGCGTCTGAAGCGGACGATTCCGGCGAGCAAAACCTGTGGGCTGGGCGGTCGCTGGGGGTGTTTTCGTTTCGCATCGTAGCGCCGGCGGACTTGGCTGGGTCCGGTTTGTCTTATCTGGTAGTCAGCCGGCCAGACGGCTGGCTGCCAGGTATGTTGCGAGCTGGAGGTACCGCGCTGAGCGTTATCCCGGACCGGCAGCCAGGCCAATGGTACGGGATGGGCGGAGTTTTTAGTCCCATGGTTCACCCGGAAACGCGCCTGCTACGAGCCGTGCCAAAGGAGTAAACTTGGGTTATGAAGAAGCTTCTCGGACTCGCTTCGCTTGCTGTTGTGGCCATTGCGGCCAGCGCCCAGTGGACCAACCCGGCGGCGGATATTCCGTCTTACAACGCCGCGGCACCGACGCGCCCGTTGCCGGCGATCATGAGCGGAACGCAGCTTTCCGGCGACTACTTTTCGCACCCTTACCAAGTGGTTATTTACAAGATGGCGGCGAAGATCCCCGCCGTGCTGCACCAGCAGCCCTGCTACTGCCATTGCGATCGCGAAATGGGTCACAATTCCCTGCACTCCTGCTTCGAAAGCACGCATGGGGCGGCCTGCTCGACGTGCATGAAGGAGGCGATGTTTGCTTACCAGCAGACAAAGCTTGGGCGTACGCCGGCGCAGATTCGTGCGGCGATCGAGCGTGGAGAGTGGCAGAAGGTGCAGTTCGAAGACGCGAAGATGTAACTTTGCTTTCGCCTGTTGTTTGCTATACTTGGTACAGTTCTTTGTAGTGCCCAATGCAATGTTGGTGCCAGCTCCACAATGGGGGCGTCACGGCTTCGACGGGATTGCTTGCGGCAGAGAGGCATGCCGGAGAGGGAACATCCGTAATCGCTCCCAAAATCATAAGTGCCGAACCTCAGTTCGCTCTTGCTGCTTAATAATAAGTAGCCGATTGCTCTAGCTTCGCCTACGGGCTGGTACCAATCGTCGCACAGTAGGCTGGTCCCGACTGCTCCGTCTGAGCGGAAGGGATGAGATTGATCAGGCTGGTCGTCATCGTTTCTTCGCCCGTTCCTAGCGATGATGACGAGACAAATATGAACGTGGAAAAGCATGAAAGCTCTCTGTTGACGGTAGTTTCGGACGTGGGTTCGACTCCCACCGCCTCCACCATATCTAAGTTGTTTATTTGAAGTATTTTAGAGCCTTGTGCCCACCCCTGTACGGTAGTTCGCACAGAGCGACGCTTCCCTGAATGCATTCGCAGGCCGGCCTCGCATTAGAACCTCATGCATATTCGCTGAGTGCGATTTCAACCGGCCGGCGTTCGTTACGATCCCGGGAGCTTACACACTTGGCGATAGCCCATTAGTTCTGCTCACTGCGATCTCCGATATCACGAGCCGCTCAGAGTCTTCGACCAGCTCTTCGCCTGCTTGAAGACCTAAGTTACGGCGCACCTATTCCTGGTCGCATCCTGCGAGTGTTTGAGACGCTGGATGCTCGTTTGACTCTTAAAGATATGTTCGCAAAGCTGCACCTGCACGGGCAACGCCGTTCGTCTTAAGCGCTGGAGCGTCAGGGCTGTCGTCGAATTGAGCCTTCGGACTATATTTTGTGGCGAGTATGGGGTCGCGGTCTGCTGCTGCGAGCTGGACAAGCGCATCGTTGATCGCGTCGGTGGTGTTAGTGGATAGAAAATGAAGGCGTCTCGTCACCTTTGCTGCCATCTGGCAGAGGTGGTAACGGTTGACCATGTTTTCTTCTGCGCGGAAAACAATTTCAGATCGCAAATGAACTCCTTACCTGGTTTTATAGGCGGCAGATGAGGAGTTCGCGCTCGTAGATCATTTCTGGGGGCAAATGATCGTGGAGGAGCAAGAAAAGCTCTTCGTGGCCCATGACTTCCCTCTTCCAGGCGGTGCGATCGACGACCTGGAGTTGTTGAAATTGTTCGTAGGTGAAGTCGAGGCCATCCCAGTTCATGTCCTGATATTTGGGGGTCCAGCCGATGGGGGTTTCCTTGCCGCGCACACGTCCGCGGACGCGATCGACCACCCACTTGAGCACGCGCATGTTTTCGCCGTAACCGGGCCACAAGAATTTGCCATCTTCGTCCTTGCGAAACCAGTTGACGTGGAAGACGCGGGGGGTGGAGGCCAGGGTGCGTTGCATCCGGAGCCAGTGCCGGAAATAGTCGCCCATGTGGTAGCCGCAAAAGGGGAGCATGGCCATAGGGTCGCGGCGCACCGTGCCGACTTTGCCGCCGGCCGCGGCGGTGGTTTCCGAACCCATGGTGGCGCCGGTGTAGACTCCGCTGCTCCAGTTGAAGGCCTGGTAGATCAGCGGCAGGACGGTCGGTCGGCGACCGCCGAAGAGGATGGCGGAGATAGGGACACCTTCGGGATCTTCCCACGATGGATCGATGGAGGGGCACTGCGAGGCGGGCGCGGTGAAGCGGCCGTTGGGGTGTGCGGCGGGAGTTGGAGTGGCAGGAGTCCACGGGTTGCCGCGCCAGTCCATGGCTTCGGCGGGTGGGGTGTCGGTCATTCCTTCCCACCAGATGTCTCCGTTGGGGACGCCGTTTTCAGTGATGAGCGCGACGTTGGTAAAAATACTATTGCGGCGCAGCGTAGCCATGGCGTTTGGATTGCTTTTTTCACTTGTGCCGGGGGCTACGCCGAAGAAGCCAAACTCCGGATTGATGGCGCGCAGATTGCCGGAGGAATCGGGTTTGATCCAGGCAATATCGTCGCCGACCGTCCAGACCTTCCAGCCCTCAAAGCCCGAGGGCGGAATCAGCATGGCGAAGTTGGTCTTGCCGCAGGCGCTGGGAAAGGCGCCGGCGACGTAAGTTTTTTCGGTCTTTCCGGCGGCATCCGGTGGGCTTTCCACGCCGACGATGAGCATGTGCTCGGCCATCCAGCCTTCGTCGCGAGCGATGTTGGAAGCGATGCGTAGCGCGAAGCACTTCTTGCCCAACAGCGCATTGCCACCGTAGCCGGAACCGTAGGACCAGATTTCTCGGGTTTCCGGGAAGTGGACGATGTACTTGGTGTCGTTCTGCGGCCAGGGGACGTCCTGCTCGCCGGGTGCGAGCGGTGCGCCCAACGAGTGGAGGCAAGGGACGACGCGCTTTTCGTTCTTCTCGATTTCACGATAGACCGGCGTGCCGATGCGAGCCATGATGCGCATGTTGACGACAGCATAGGCGGAATCCGTGAGCTGCACGCCGATCTGCGACATGGGTGAGCCGACGGGGCCCATGGAGAACGGCATGACGTACATCGTGCGACCGCGCATGGAGCCGCGAAAAAGCGTTTTGAGCTTTTTGCGCATGACAAAGGGGTCTTCCCAATTATTGGTCGGGCCGGCGTTGTCTTTCGAAAGCGAGCAGATATAAGTACGGTCTTCGACGCGGGCTACGTCGTTGGCGGAAGAACGTGCGTAGTAGCAGCCCGGCCACTTGACCGGGTCGAGGCGGGTGAAGCTGCCGGCGTCTACGAGCAGTTTCTTCAGGCACGCGTCCTCCTGATCCGAGCCGTCGAGCCAGTGGATCGCCTCCGGCTGGCAAAGCTCAGCCATCTTTTCAACCCAGCGGATCAGGTGGTTGTTGGTGGTGGGGACTTGGGCTTTGGAGTCGCTCTTGAGCTTCATCTGGTTTGCCTTTCGTGCTGGTCTTCAGGTGTTGAGTGGGAGGCCAACGTAGTTTTCTGCGAGGGTAGTCGCCGCTGCCTGAGACGTGGTGACATAGGCCAGTTCGGCGATCTGGCGCTGACGGTCAAAGGGGTTGGCGTCTGAAAAGTTGTGGAGCATGGAAGTCATCCACCACGAGAAGCGCTGGACCTTCCAGATGCGAGAAAGGCAGGTAGTTGTGTAGCTTGCAAGCGCGGCGGGATTGTTGTGTTTGTAAAAGGCGGTCATGGCTTGCGAGAGGATCAGGGCGTCGGCGATGGCGAGGTTCATGCCCTTGGCGCCGGTGGGTGGAACAATGTGGGCAGCGTCGCCGAGGAGGAAGAGACGACCGTATTGCATTGGGTCGGCGACGAAGCTGCGCATGCCGGTGACACTTTTCTGGATAATTTTTCCGGGTGTAGGGGACCAGCCATCCTGACCGGCAAGACGTCGGTTGAGCTCATCCCAGATGCGGTCGTCCGACCACTGGGTCAGGTCTTCATTGGGCGCGCATTGCAGGTACAGGCGGGTGACTGTGGACGAGCGCATGCTGTAGAGCGCGAAGCCGCGAGGACTGTTCTGGTAGACAAGCTCCTCGCGGGAGGGCGGGGCCTCAGCAAGGATGCCTAGCCAGCCGAAGGGGTATTCGCGGTCGTAGAGTGTGATCTGCGAGGCGGGGATGGCGGGGCGGGAAATGCCGTGGAAGCCGTCGCAGCCGGCGATGTAGTCGCATCGCAGCTCGTGGGGTTCGTCGTCGTGCAGGAAGTGGATCGCGGGCGTGGCGGAGGTCAGGCCGTGGAAAGCGGATTTGGCGGATTCGAAGAGGATGGGAAGACGATCCGCGAGGCGGCGTGCGATGAGGTCTTTTACAACTTCGTGTTGGCCGTAGACGGTGACGGATTTGCCGCCGGTGAGTGCGGAGATGTCGATGCGGTGGCGCTCACCGCGGAAGCCAAGATCGATGCCTTGATGGCAGAGGCCTTCGCGCGTCATGCGCTCGCCTACGCCGGTCGCGTTGAGGAGATCGACTGTGGTCTGCTCGAGGACGCCGGCGCGGATGCGCTGCTCGACATAGTCGCGCGAGCGCTGCTCTACGATGACGGAATCAATGCCCGCGACGTGCAGGAGATGCGCGAGCATGAGCCCGGCGGGCCCGGCGCCGAGAATGCCAACCTGCGTGCGAATCATCTTCATGCGGTCTGCTCTGCGAAGACTTCCGCAGCAAGGTGGAAGGCTGAGTTGGCGGCGGGGACTCCGCAGTAGATGGCGGTTTGTAGCAGGACTTCCTTGATTTCGTCCTGGCTTACACCGTTATTGGCGGCGGCGCGCAGATGCAGTCGAAGCTCATCTGTGCGATTGAGCGCGACCATCATGGCGATGGTGATAAGGCTTCGAGTTTGGCGGGGGAGGCCGGGACGGGTCCAGATTTCTCCCCAGGCGTAGCGGGTGATCAGGTCCTGGAACTCCGACGTGAGGGGGTCCTCCGGCTTGGCGCTTGCGCGGTTGACATGGGCGTCGCCCAGGACGGCGCGGCGGACTTTCATACCTTCGGCGTGGCGTTGGAAATCATCCATCGTGGGGCCTTTCAGGGCTTCAGGAATTGAAGCAGCGCGGCGTTGTAGAGCTCGGGGAACTCTATATTGCAGAGGTGGCCTCCGGGCAGAAGTAGAAAGCGGGAATTTGCAATTGCGGAGTGGAGAAATTGGCCGTCGGAGGGTGGGGTGGCTAAATCGTCGGCAGCAGAGATGACCAGCGTTGGGGTGCTGATTGAGGGAATCTCGGGGCGCAGGTCGGTATCCCGGAGGGCGGCTGCGGCTGCGATGTAGCCCCGCGTGGAGCAGCGAAGGAGCATGTCCTTTTGTGGCTGAAAGCGGGATGAGTCAGAGACAAAAGCCGGAGTAAACCAGCGGGCGGGGACGGTGTCTGCGATGGCTGCAAGCCCGCCTGTGGTGACGACTTGTATGCGTTGATTCCAGGCGTCTGCTTCGCCGATCTTTGCGGCAGTATTGCTCAGTACCAGTGTCTGAACGCGGTCACTGGCGTGCAGGGCGATCCACTGTGCGGTGAGGCCACCAAGCGAGACACCGCATAGATGGAAGCGGTCGATTTGAAGGGCGTCGAGAAGGGCGAGAAGATCGAGACCGAGCGCCGCGATGGTTGTGGGGTTGGAAGACATTGCGCTGCGGCCGTGACCGCGCGTGTCGTAACGCAGGACTCTGAAGTGTGGGAGGAGAGTTGAGATTTGGGCGTCCCACATGGAGAGGTCTGCGCCCAAAGAGTTGGAGAAGGCCAGGACGGGGAGGGATGGGTCGCCGGCGAAGTCGTAGTGAAAGCTGGTGCCGAGGAGGTCAATGAGCGGCATTGAGGGCCTCGCTGGCGGTGGCTAGCACCTTGTCGATAAAAGTCATAGAGGAACCGAGATAGGTGGCAGGGTCCATGGTTTCGTGAATCTGTTGCGGAGAAAGGTGCTGGATCACCTGCGGGTCAGCGCAAAGAATCTCGACTAAGTTCTTGTGCTGCTCGAGTGCCTGGTGGGAGAAGCCCTCGAAAAGTTTATGCGCGGCGGGACGACCAATATAAGGGCTGAGACGCATGGTGACGGCTTCTGCCATGGTTACGCCGTAGTGCTGATTCATGTTGTGGCGCATCACTGCGGAGTCCACCTTGAGGCTCGCGAGGGTGGTCACGCTAGCCTCAAGGGCACGCTCGGTAATGCGGCAAAGATCGGGAAGGGTTTCCCATTCGGCGTGCCAGCCACCCAGGCCGCGCTCATGCTCCTGCACCATGGCGGAGAGGATGGTACCGGCTAGTCCTGGGGCGCGGACCGCAGCGGAGAGAATGACTGCGAGCGAGACTGGATTGCGCTTGTGCGGCATGGTAGATGAGCCGCCGGTGGACCCGAGCTGAACTTCAGCGACCTCGGTCTGGACCAACAGGGAGAGGTCGCGGGCGATTTTGCCAAGGGTCCCGTCCACGAGGGCCAAGGTTGTGGCAAACTCCGCGAGGATGTCACGCTGGCTGTGCCAGGGGATGTCCGGATTCGCGAGTTTCAAGCGTGTTGCCAGATGCTTTGAGACAGCGATTCCCTGCTCGCCGAGGGAGGCGAGGGTGCCCACTGCGCCGCCGAACTGGAGCGTTGAGATTGCCTTTGTTGACGTGGTCAGACGCTCGCGATGACGCAGAATGGCCGATAACCACTGCGCAGTCTTAAGGGCGAAGGGGATGGGCGGGCCCTGCTGCATCCACGTGCGACCCGCCAGCAGGGTGGTGCGGTGTTGCTGCGTAAGCGAGATAAGCGTGGTGAGGAGCTGGGTCAATTGCCCGTCAAGCACTGCTGCGAACTCACGCAGGGTGAGAACGAGGGCGGTGTCGAGGAGGTCCTGGCTGGTAGCGCCGAAATGGATATAGTCGGCTGCTTGTGGTGCGGTCTGACGGACGTGTGTGGTGAGAAGTCTTACGAACGGGATGGCGATGTTGCCGCTCGCCGCGGTGTCGGCCGCGATGGCTTGCTGGTGGTGGGGAGTACCAAAGCCGACGGCGCCTTGCTCGCATGCCAAGCCTGTGCCTGCCGGGGCTATGCCTGTCACTTCCAGTGCATGCGCCAGGGCCAGTTCAAAGCGGACCATCTGGGCAAGTTGATGGTCTGGCGCGAAGAGTTGCTCCGCGTGCGAGCCGTGGAGGAGTGATGCGAGCAGGTTGATGGAGGGGGTCAGCATTCGAAGAAGACCGTCTCCTGCGGGCCTTGCAGGTTGATATCCCAGCGCATGGTGTCAGGTCCGGTGCGGGTGGCGATGAGGGTTTTGCGACGGGCGGCGGGGACTAGTGCCAAGACTGGGTCTTGCTCGTTGAGTGGCTGGTCTGGCAGGTAAATGCGTGTGACTAGATGACGCATAAGACCGCGCATGAAGAGGAGGACGACAAGGTGCGGGGCCTGCTCGCAGCCGTCAGTATAAGGCGTGGCGCTTGGTATTACGGTTTGCACCCGGAAGGTTCCGCCGCTATGGGTGCTCAGTCTTGCAAATCCCAGGAAGGCGTTCGTATCGCGGGCGAGGCCGAGTTCCTGCTGCTCTTGATAATGGCCGCTCGAAGAGGCTTGCCAGAGCTCAAGGATTGCATCGGAAACGGGCTCGCCGTCAGCATCGAAGACGGTGCCGGTGAGCGTGATTTGCTGCCCAACAGCTTTCGTACCTGCGAGAGTTTCGGAGACCAAATGGTCAAGACCGATGGCGTAGTACGGGCCGACGGTTTGCGAGCCTACTGCTTCTGGCGTGATTGGCAATGTCATAGATGGGCCTCGAAGAGGGTGTCATGGCGACCACGCAGGACGATGTCGAAGTGGTAGGCCAGGGCGTAGGCGGGCTTTGTGCGCTCGATATCAAAAGTGGAGACGAGGCGTTGGCGTGCGGCGTGATCGTCGATGCTGTTGAAGATGGGGTCGAGCGCGTGGAGTGGGTCGCCGGGGAAATACATCTGGGTGACCAGGCGCGAGAGCAGGCCGGCGCCGAAGAGCGAGAAGTGAATATGGGCTGGGCGCCATGCATTGAAGTGGTTACCCCAGGGGTAAGCTCCGGGCTTGATGGTTTGGAACTGGTAGGTACCATCAGAGCCGGTGAACAGGCGTCCGGCTCCGCTGAAGTTGGGGTCGAGTGGTGCGTCGTGCTGGTCGAGCTTGTGCTTGTAGCGGCCGGCGGCGTTGGCTTGCCAGACTTCGAGCAGCGCGCCGGGGACGGGACGGCCGGCGTCATCGAGGACGCGGCCATGGACCAGGATGCGCTCGCCGAGAGGCTCGCCAGGGTGCTGCGCGGTGAGGTCATTGTCGGTGGGGAGGATGCCAGCGTGGCCGAAGACGGGACCGGTAAGCTCCGACATGGTGTGGGGCAGGACGATCAAGGGCTGTGAGGGCGCGCGGCGTGCGGAGGAACGGTAGTCGGGCGAAAAGTACTCCGGCTGCGTGCCCTGGGTTTGGGGGCGATAGAGTTTCACGGCTTAGACCCTCTCGAATGCGGCGGCGATTCCCTGCCCGACGCCGATGCACATGGTTGCCAGGGCGCGGGTGCCGCCGGTGCGCTGCATCTGGTGGATGGCGGTAAGGGCGATGCGCGCACCGCTCATGCCGAGGGGATGGCCGAGCGCGATGGCACCCCCGTTGGCGTTGACGTGAGGGGCATCATCCGGCAGGCCGAGCTCGCGCAGGACGGCGAGAGCCTGGCTGGCGAAAGCTTCGTTAAGTTCGATTGTGGTGAAGTCGTGGATATCGAGGCCGAGTCGCGCGAGGAGCTTGCGTGTTGCGGGGACTGGGCCGATGCCCATGATGCGTGGGGCGACGCCGGCGGTAGCCATGCCCAGGAACCGGGCGCGTGGGGTGAGGTTGTAGAGCTTGATGGCGCGGTCGGAGGCCAACAGGAGCGCCGCTGCTCCATCATTGATGCCGGAGGCATTGCCTGCCGTCACTGTGCCGTCTTTGCGGACCACTGGCTTCAAACGTGCGAGGCCTTCGAGTGTGGTTTCGGGGCGGGGGTGCTCGTCTACGGAAACAGTGATGCTGCCCTTCCGCTGGGACACTTCTACCGGCACAATTTCTTCTGCGAAGAAGTCTTGAGCAGCCGCGGCGCGTTGCTGACTGCGGTGCGCGAAGGAATCCTGATCAGCACGCGAAACGTTCCATTGCGCGGCCACGTTTTCGCCTGTTTCCGGCATGGAGTCAGTGCCGTAGGCGGCCTGCATGGCGGGGTTGATAAAGCGCCAGCCAAGCGTGGTGTCGGCGATTTCTGGCGAGCGGGCGAAGGCAGATTCTGCCTTGGCGAGTACGAAGGGCGCGCGTGACATCGATTCGACACCGCCGGCGAGAGCGAGGTCCATTTCTCCATTACCGATGGCGCGGGCGGCGGTGCCGATTGCGTCCAGCCCTGAGCCGCAGAGCCGGTTATGCGTAACTCCGGGAACCGCTTCCGGCAGACCGGAAAGCAGCGCCGCCATGCGCGCTACGTTGCGGTTATCCTCGCCTGCCTGGTTGGCGCAACCGAGGAAGACCTCATCGAGCTGGCTCCAATCGACGCCGGGATTGCGAGCGATGAGGACCTTCAAGGGAATGGCTGCGAGGTCGTCGGCACGAACCATGGCCAAGGCGCCACCGTAGCGACCGATGGGAGTGCGGGCAGAATCGCAGATGTAAACAGCGTTCATGCTTCCGCCTCCGCTGAGCCGTGGGCAAGGGCGGTTCGAGCTTCCAAGGTTCGGAGAGTTTCGAGCTCGTGCGCTGTGGGGGCTGGAGTTTCTGCGATGTCGTCTGCGAAGAGGATGGCCCAACCTGTCGCGTTGCGGACCTGTTCTGCGGTGACGCCGGGGTGGATTTGGGTCACCGTCAATTCCTTGCTGATGGGGTCGGGGCGCATGATGCAGAGATCGGTGATGACAGCCGAGGGCCCACCGCCGGGAAGGTTGAGCTTCTTGCGGGAGTCGCCGCCGCGGTAGTGGCCTACTGATGTGACGAAGTCCAGCTTCTGCACAAAAGTACGGGCGGACTGCTTGAGGATGATGAGTACTTCTTTGGCCGACGCGCTGATTTCCGGTGCGCCGCCGGCACCAGGGAGTCTTACTTTCGGCGAGGCGTACGGGCCGATCACCGTGGTGTTGAGGTTGGCGTAGCGATCTAACTGGGCAGCACCAAGGAAGCCTACGTCAATGCGGCCGCCCTGCAGCCAGTAGCGGAAAATCTCGGGCGTCGATACGACCGTATCGGCGGTTTCGGCCAATTCACCGTCGCCGATCGAAAGCGGCAGGACCGTTGGTTTCGCACCGATGGGACCTGACTCGTAGATCAGTACGGCCTCAGGTGCGTGGGTCAGACGCGCGAGATTGGCAGCCTTGGACGGGAGCCCGATGCCGACGAAGCAGACAGCTCCGTTGCGCAACATGCGGGCAGCAGAGACGGTCATGATTTCGTTCGTTGTGTAGTCGAGATCGCTCATGCGTTGGGCCCGCCTTTCGGCGTGCGGATTGCTTCCTGATACCCGAGAAAATCCGCAGTCTGCAGGATATTGCGATCAATCCATGAAGTGAATGCGGTGCGGCTTCGCGAGATCTCATCCCACTGGCGATAGAAGATGTTGTCGCGGCTGTAGTAGCCCTGCGCGTACGAAGGCGTCGCGCCGCCGGGTACGCAGCAAACCGCCGTGATGGCCCACGTTGGCAGGATGCAGGCGTTGGGCCAGGCCTCCAGCTTGTCAACGATTTCTTCCACCGTGACGATGCACTTGCGAGCGGCAAGCGCCGCTTCCTTCTGGACTCCGAGGATGCCCCACAGCAGCACGTTGCCGTGCTTATCAGCCTTCTGCGCGTGGATCACAGTAAGATCCGGTCGCACGGACGGGGTCGCGGCAAGCTGCTCCCCGGTGAAGGGGCAGACGATGGTTTTGAGGTGAGGGTTGACGCTTGGAAGGTCGCTGCCGGCGTAGCCGCGAAGTACCGCAAACGGCAGGCCGGAGGCGCCCGCGGCAAAGGCGTTCGCGAGATCGCTATGGCTACGCTCTTCGAGCTCAAGCGGCAAAGGCCAAGACTTTTCGACGGCGTCTCTGAAGCGGTGGAGCGAACCTACGCCAGGATTACCGCCCCAGGAAAAGATGAGTTTGCGCACACAGCCCGCACCGATGAGCTGGTCATAGATGACATCCGGGGTCATGCGGACGAGGGTCAGATCGCGCTTGCCCTGGCGGATGATCTCGTGGCCGGCGGCGTAGGGTATCAGGTGCGTAAAGCCTTCCAGCGCTACAAAGTCGCCGTCCTGAAGATGCTCTCGGATTGCCTGTTGCAGAGGGATAATTTGAGCCATAGAGATGTTGCTCCGAGCTTTGCATTCATTGCGGAGGACCGCCTGTCAGTCAGGCCTATATAGCTGAGCTTCGAAAGACTGCAGCAGGACGGAGAGGTGCGTAATATCATTTGCGGTGCCGAAGACATATTGGTCAGGACGAACGAGAGCGGCTTGACATTCAAAGCGGTCAAACCAGGCCGCGGCAACTCCATCTTGTTCGATCAGGCCTGACCCGCCGAGGGGAATGGCTGGGATGTCGCTGGCGACCCCTGCCGTCATGTAGCGGCCATCAACGAACAAGCGCCAGCCCATGCCGGTGATCGTGTCCATACGGACCGGACCTGTAGGCGTGCTGATCCAGGGCTGTGGGAAGAGCGTTCCATTCGCCTTTTTCCCATCGGTTGCGAGCAGACCAATCTCAAGCGGGGGAACAATTTCCTGACGGGTAACGGTGGGGGCCTGGCCGCCTTGTGCGAGCAGCGCAGCGTCTCTTGCAGCGGCGGCCTGTGGGTCACGCTCGCAGATGTGGTGCCCGATGGCCTTAATGCGAGAAGTCAACGTGTGAACATGCTGGCTGCGCTCCAACTCGTAGGTGTCCAGCAGGGCGTCACTCGCTCGACCAGCAAAGACTTCCGCAAGCTTCCAGCAAAGATTGACCACATCGCGGATACCCTGGCACATGCCCTGGCCGATGAAAGGCGGTTGCTGATGGGCGGCGTCGCCGGCAAGGAAGACACAGCCAGCACGCCAGTGCTCTGCGAGCAGCGCGTGAAAACGATAACTGCTGGCGCGCCAAAGTTTTCCATCCGTTGGCTGGAGCCACGGGGCCAACAGCTTCCAGACCTGCTCAGGCTGCTCCATGGTCCGCGGATCTTCATCTGGGTTGAGCATGATTTCCCAACGGCGATGGTTGCCGGGGCCGATGATGAAAGTCGTCGGTCGCTCAGGATTGCAGTACTGTGCTGCAGTCTTCGGCAGCTTGTCGAGGCTCTCCGGGTTGACCTTTACATCGACAACGAGCCAGGGCTCGTCGAAAATAAGGTCCCTAAGCTTGATGCCGGTCATGCGGCGAACAGTGCTGGAAGCCCCGTCGCAACCTATGACATAGCGGGTTTTGACTGTGTGGCTCGAATCGCCCGGCCCGGCAATTACGAGCGTTGCGGAGTCCTCGTTCTGCGTCAGTTCGGTGAGCTCGTACCGCAAAGCGACAGTTACGCTGGGGTAGCTGGCGGCATGGTCGCGGAGGATTGCTTCAACAATAGGCTGTGTGAAGACCATGGTCGGCGTGTAGCCCAGAGGAAAAGGGGGCGCAACGGCATCAATGCGCCGGATCAATTGCCCTTCCGCACCGAAGTGCTCGGATGCGGGGAACGGCTCCGTATACGGCAGGACCTTGTCAGCGATGCCGAGGTTCTGCAGGACGCGAAGTATCTCGTGGTCAATGGCGATAGCACGCGGAATCTGCCAGATGTCCGAGCTCTTTTCGACCACGAGCGTACGAAGGCCAGCCTGGCCGAGCAGACCTGCCGCGACCGCGCCGACGGGGCCGAAGCCAACGATAACGAAATCGTAAGTGGCTTGCAGACTGGTCGTGTCTGATTGATCTTTATAGGGCATCGTGACTCTTTTCAGGGTAGGAGCAGCGAACGGAATGGTTAGCTGCGCGCGTACGAGAGAGTCTGGTTTGGGCGGCGCGATACCCCAGTGATCAGTGCGGCCGGCGGGCCAGACCCATTCGTCCGGACCTTTGACCCGGTAGGTGTCGTCGACCTGGAGAACCTCGGCGGTGTACTCGATAACGAAGCCGGTGGGATCCACAAAGTAGGCGAAAACGTTGTCGCCTGGGCCATGGCGGCCGACTCCCCAACCAATCGGATAGCCGTGATCGACCATTCGTCCGGAGCCTCGCATGACGGACTCCGTGTCCGGCATCATGAAGGCGATGTGATTCATGCCATCGACTCCAGAGTCCGCGAGGACCACGGCGTGGTGGTCGTCGTTACAGCGCAGGAAGGCCATCATTTTAGAGCGGTCTGTAAGGCAAAAGCCTAGGGCGCGCTCGAAGAAACTGCGCGTCCCGTCAATGTCTTTGCAGTTCAGATTGACGTGCGAGATTCTATACGGCAGGCCTTGGCTGCGTTTGTCATCTGGATGGAAGGCGTCGCCGTAGATCAGGTTGAGTACATACCCCTCCGGTGTGCAGACAGTGCCAATGGTGCCGCCGTCAGGCGCCAGGTTCGAATGCGCCAGCGCTACGATAGACCCGCCTGCTAGCTGGACGGACGCGCAGAGCAGATTGATGGCGGAACTCTCTTCTACGCGGAAAGTGATTGAGAGTACTTCCGGAGCTGAATGCTGCTGCAGGGACAGTGCATGATGATCGCGGCCAGTGGCGCGGAGATAGATGATACCTTCAGCACGCGCTACTTCGGTGAGTCCCCAGACGCTCGTGTAAAAGGCAAGCGACCGCTCAAGATCAGGTGAGCCGAGAGCTACGCTACAAATTTCAACAACGGGAAACCGGCTCATGCCGTAGCTCCTGTCAGGCCTAGAAAGCGGCTTGCGTTCTGGGAGAGCAGCTTATTTTGAACGGCCGTGTCCGCCGTGGTTGCGAGGATGCGCTCGACTGGCCGGCGCTCGTGAAAGTTGAACGGGTAGTCGGTGCCGATCATAATGCCCTCTTCGCCGAACGTAGCGAGAAGGTGGCGCAAGGTGGCTTCGTCATAGACAAGCGCATCGTAAAACAAGCGTCTGGCCTGGGTGTAGACGTTTTGGTGGACAGACTCGCGTAGCGCGGAAAAGACGCGCATCCCTTCGTCCATGCGCGGCAGCAGCGACGCTAGCGTGCCGCCGCCGTGACTGAAGGCGATACGCAATTTTGGGAAGCGCTCCAGAGTGTTGGCAGTGATGAAGGACGCCGCGGCGAGCCCGATATCCGTCGGATAGCCTAGTACCTGCTGCAGCGCCTTTGGCCCCACGAGCCGATCCATGCCTGCAGGCCGCACCGCGTGCACGAAGATGGCGGCGCCAAGGCGCTCGGCCTCGGCGAAGAAAGGATCGAAATGCGGCGCGCCGATCGGAATGCCGTTCACGTTGCTACCCACTTCCACGCCGGCAAAACCAAGGACTTCGCGAGCACGAATGAGTTCAGCGATGGCAAGGTCCAGGTCCTGCAACGGCACAGCGGCGAGGCCAATCAGGCGTCCGGCGGACGATGCGACAAACTCGGCGATCTTATCGTTGATGTAGTGCAGCAGGTCGTCCGCAGCCGGTGCCCCCAGCCAGTAAGAAAATAGCTCTGGCATAGGCGAGACGACCTGCAGCGAGACTCCCATGGTGTCCATATCCGCGACGCGTTTGGGCACGTCCCAGCAGCGATCCGAAAGCGTGCGATAGACCTGGCTATCGATCATCATGTTGCGATGACAATCCTGTGCGGGCTCCATCGACGGCCAGCCCGCGCCCCCGCGCAGAGACGGAGGAAACGCGGCGGGCACAACGTGAGTGTGGATGTCGATGACTTGCTGCATGGAAGGCCCTCCTAAGCTTCTGCAGCGATGCCGTTGCGCAGGGTGCCAAGTCGCTCAATCTCGACTTCGACCGTGTCGCCCGGCAGCATAAAGAGCGGCGGCGTACGCTTGACGCCGACCCCGCCAGGAGTACCGGTAATGATGACATCGCCCGGCTCGAGTGGATTGAAGGACGAGCAATAATTGATCAGGGTTGGGATGTCGAAGATCATCTGGCCTAGCGTCGCGTCCTGGACAACCTCCCCGTTCAGACGAGTCTGAATCCGCAGTGGCGCAAGCTCGCCGAGTTCATCAGGCGTCATCATCCATGGACCAAACGCTCCAGTCTCCGGAAAGTTCTTTCCGGGCGTGAATTGGTGTGTGTGATGCTGCCAGTCGCGGACGCTTCCGTCGTTGTAGCAGGAGTAGCCGGCGACGTGCTCGAAGGCGTGTTCGCGATCGATGTAGCGCCCAGCCTTGCTAATGATGATGGCCAGCTCGCCTTCAAAATCGAGATTCTTAGATACGCGCGGCTGCAAGATATTTGCAAGGTGCGCGGTCTGGGTGTTCGCGAAGCGTCCAAAGATAGTGGGGTGCTCGACGACTGCCCTGCAGGTTTCCTTGCGATGCGTCTCGTAGTTGAGACCAACACAAAGGACCTTGGCCGGATTTGGAATCACTGGAAGCCAGACGATAGCTGCAATCGGACTTTGTTCCGACTTGGTCTTTGCCGCAGCTGCCTGGCTATAAGCCTTTGCGGCAATCAACGATTTAAGGTCCGGGAACTGCGCACTCAGTGTCTTGCCGACGTGGAAGGCAATGTCCCCGTCGATGATGCCCCAGGTGCTTTCACCCGCGTATCGATAACTGGCTAGTTTCAACGAGGACTCCTTGGCGCGCGCTTTGCGTCAACGCGCTTATGCGACCGATGGTACGCCACGGTACCAGTACCTTGTCAACTGCGTGCTGGCCTAGAAGGGGCGAAAAGAAGGAGCAAATTTTTTCCTTTACAAACCAATCTTTGCTTTGCTAAGAATTGGCAGGCCAGCTGGTACGTATAAGTACCAACTGGAATTTAGGATGTCCTCGCGGCAAGCCCCGAGAAGGATGACACGATGAAGATCAATGAACTCCCCGGCACGCCCTCCCCTTATAAACTCGAAGCCGGCGAAGGCATGCGTTACGTGCTCGGCCAGCACCTGGCGACTGTCATCGCGCGCGCGGAAGACCTGGGCGTCGACATGGCCGGATCGATCCTGACCGGAGCCAAGGGCGCGCACTTTCCGCTGCATAAGCACCAGTCCACCCATGAGGCAATGTTCGTGCTTGAAGGAAGCCTTTCCTTCACGCTCGGTGAGCAGATATATCATCTGCACGCTGGCGACTACGTGAATATCCCTCCGGGAACGCCTCACACGTTCACCTATTTGGATCACCACGGCAAGTTGGTTGCCTGGACGTTCGGCGGCAATGCCAATAGCATCTATTCGGCGCTAGGCGAAGCGTATGAAGGCACTGTCTACTCGGAATCGAGCGCGGATGTCGATTGGGGGCGCCCGCTTGAAAGCGTAGATGTGGAATTCCTCGACCACCTGGAAGCTATCGCTGCGCCGAGCACGGCAAAGCTGGACGAAGCACCGGCGGGCGCGGTGCCGTTCGTGCTGGCGGGCGGTGAAGGCGAACGCATGCTGGCCGGCGAGCAGATGTACACGCTGATGGGCTTGGCCCACAACAGCAATGGACTCTTTCACTCGCTGATGACGGAAGGACCAAAGGGACCGATGATTCCTCCCCACATGCATGAAAGGACTTGCGAGACCTTCTTCTGCCTAAGCGGCGGTTTGGACCTTATGGTTGGCGGAGAGAAAGTGTCTTTGCTTGCCGGCGACTTCCTCTATGTCCCGGCGGGAACTCCGCACGCCTTTCAAATTGTCAAGAACGACACGCGCTTTATGGGCTTCCTGACACCCGGACATTTCGAACACTTCTTCCGCTATCTCTGCCAGCCTTTCGATGGCTACATGTTTCCGCTGGTACCGCCCCCTTTCCGCTTTGACCGCGTGATACAGCACCTTGCTGAACTGGACCTGAAGTTGCTGGGTCGCCCAGGAGGGCCGCCGCCTCCATCAGCAGGCGCCTAGGAGCCAATGATGCAGACGTATGACGTAAGGGCGATTCGGGATCTTGTTTACAGCAACGCTGGGGGTTCGCCGCGTCTGGCAGATCTTTACCTTCCAGTCGCTGCGCAGGGCAAGTTACCCGTCATCATCTGGGTTCATGGCGGGGGATGGCGCTTCGGCGACCGTAATCTTTCACCTAATCTGACGCGTTGGTTCGCGGAACGTGGCTTCGCCATGGTCACTTTTGACTACAGGCTGAGCGGCGAGGCCACCTTCCCCGATCCCGTGGTCGATCTCAAAACGGTCATTCGCTGGGTGCGGTTTGTTGCGGACGAATACGGCCTGGACGCCGATGCGATCGGACTGTGGGGTTCATCGGCCGGCGCTCATCTATCGGCTGTGGCTGCGCTGGCCGGTCAGGAGATGTTCCTCAGCGCGGAACATGCGACTTTCAGCAGCGCAGTAACCTGCGTCGTGGATGCGTATTGCCCAGTGGATTTTGCTCGCATCGATGAAGACCGTGTTGCTGTGCCGCCAAAAGTGACTGATGCAGAAACGGTCCTGGTCAAGATAGTCGTACCCACTGCACATCCCGAATCATTTGAGTCCAGGCACATTGGTGCTGCGATCCTTAGAGGGGCGCCCGAAACGCTTCGGGCAAGCCCTCTTACCTACGTAAGGACTTGCGCGCCCCCCTTCCTGCTGCTGCATGGCGAGTCTGACGCACTGATGCCGTGGACCCAAAGTCTCTTTCTTTATCAGGCGCTGGTGAGTGCTGGGAACAAGCCTACGATGGTGCTCTTCGAGCGCTTCGGGCATGGCTTCCTGAACAATTCTGATCTGGATTCGACCGACTCAGGCGAAACCACAATCTATCAAGCCGGCGCGGAACCTTACACCTCTGGTGAACAGGTCAAGTGCTTCGAGCTTTGCGAGATGTTCTTCCGCTATTTCCTTGTCAATCGCGCTTCATCGACAGCTTCATTTCCGTTTATGGGCGCATAGATCATTAGGAATGCATCAACCGCATGGCGAATCCGCCTTGCTTTGTTCTTTGCAGCTTCTGTCTGTCCCAGGATGACGGCGGTGAGCGAGTTTGCTCCGACAACCAGATCGAGAAAGTCATTCGCGGCTGCGTCAGGGTTCGCTTTCCGCAGTCTGCCCTTCGCCATCTGATCCTTGAAGTAACGCGCCGTGGCTGTTCGTCCCTGGGCCGGGCCGGTGTCGAAGAACTGTTGTGCGATGCCGGGGCTGTGGTATGTTTCTGCCGCAACGATGCGAAACAACTTACCGAATCGCTCTGAAAGAATGAAGTTTTGCAGGACCTTTGCGGAGGCCATGAGGACTTCTTCGAGCGGCGCCTGCAAGGCCCAGGTGTCGTCCATCTGCTCGCCCATGTGACCCTGCAAATCTTGAACGCAAGCGGCAAGAAGGGTACGCTTATCTGCAAAGTGTGAATAGAGCTCCCGCTTGGATACTTTGGCCACCCGCGCAATTTCCGCAGTGCTTGTTTTCTCGAAGCCGCTGGCGAGGAAGACGCTGGACGCTGCTTCCAGAATGCGCTCCTGACACGTGAGCTGCTCTATGACGATCTTGGCCAATCTGTGTCTCTCCCCTGCAAAGGCTGCGCGCAGCGTTTGGTTTCGGTCTGCATAAACGCTGTTCTTTGATCATAATCATTTGGTCAAGCCGTGCCATTAGCCTGCCTTCGCGTTAGCCGCATGATTGCCCAGGGAGTCACGACGCATGCGAGTAGTGCACCGTACACAGCCTTCACCAACACTAGACTGACAAAGCTGGCACCGCTCGGCAACAGATATGGCAACAGCGTCCGGCAAACGACAACTACTACCAGTGTCGCAAGTACAGCAGCGAGCACTGCCGTAAAAATCACTTGCATAAGTCCGATAGCGGTGGGGCGGTCAAGCCAGGGAAGTCTTCCGGATTGGAATCGGCTGCGCGTCAATAACCCAGGAATCAGGCAGCCCATCAGGGTCACCATAAACGTTTGTGGCGCCATGTCCAGTACGATGCCATGCGCGCCCATCACCGGGATCCGCGCTTGTCCATGGAAAACCAAGAGGACGAAGCCCAGGCTCAGCACCGTATTGATGCAGACACTGATCAAAGTTTCCGTGCGTATGTAGCTGAAGCGTGAACTCATGGGTGCCTCATCGAGATGGCGCTTAGCGCGAACGCAGCAAGGTGACCGGCCCCAGCATGCCGGAGGGCAGCAGCGGAGAGTCCTTGGTGTAGGCGTGAATACCAGTGAAGGTCTGGCGATGCGTGACGCCGGGCTGCTCATCGCCAATCATGCGATTTGGCCATAGATTCGTGACCTGGACTGTAATCGTATTGGAGCCGGCGTGCATGAGGTGCGCGAGCGGAAGACGATAAGGCGGGGCCCACAGGATTCGATCGACTGGTTTGTCATTGATTGCCACCTGCGCAATCTCACGCACGTCGCCGAGATCGAGAAACAGATCCTGGCCTGCTTCAGCGGCGGAAAGATTGAGCGTGTTGGTGTAGGTCGCCGTCCCGGAAAAGTACTTGGCGGCCGGATCGCTTCCTTCAGTCCAGGAGCGCAAGCTATTCGGTACTGCGACGGCGGCGACGCCCGGAAAAGATAGACGCCACCCATCGCTGAGATCGCGAAGAAATAGCGGCGCGGATGGGGGAGGTGCTGCTGGCTGGCTGACCGATTCTGCGCCGAAGACTACAAACATCGAGCCCTCTGCATTGAAGTGCAAAGGAATGGTGGTTCTGCCGTTCTGGGTGGAGTAAGTCAGGTCGCTCCGTTCCCCGGTCATGGGGTTCCATAGTTGCGGCAGCCGCTTTGATACACGGAAAGTCACTGTCGTCTCAAAGGGATGCTTTCTCTGTGTGGCGAGAAAGTAGATTTCATTTTCCGCAGTGTGCCGGTGCAGCCAGACCAGGTCTTCGTCGGAGGAACCCGTCGGCATAGGCCGCGCGAGCTCGGGGCCAGCACCGGTGGATGGCGCGTAGGCGACATCTTCCGCAAGCGACGACTGCTTGAGCAAAAACTCGATGTCACCGCTTGCAAAAACGCGGCCCTTACCAGATGCATGTCCTGCGGAATCGGCAGGGTTGGCGCCCCAAAGCTTTGCAGTCAGCCGATCAAATTCGGGTGCGGAGTCATAGTCCGACAAGCTGGGCGACGCTTGCGGTCGAGGAGCGAGCAAGGTCAAACCATTCGTCACCAGGGTATCGAGCTTTCGCAGCAAATCCAGCGTCATCCTGTGCATATCAGCCGGAAATACGAGCAGCTTATAGGCCATGCCACCATCCAGTTGCAGCCGGCCTTCACGCACGGTGGCATGGTGCAGAAGAACATCATCGTTGACGTAGTCATACCCGTAGTGGGTTGGCGGCGCCGGCACTATAGCCTTCCAGAACGGCACCACTGCCGGTCCGCCTTGGCCATAAAGGTAAGCCACATCCGCAACGTACGAGCCTTGCTGCAGCATGTAAGACGTTCTCGCCAGGTAGGTGTTCCAGGCGATGGCCTGCTCAGCCCATGTGATGTTGCGTGTGTAGTTCTGGCCGAAGGGACCGAGCGTGAGGCCGGGCTTGTGGGCGTCGTCGACAAACGGCTGCTGGTCTGACGTGTGAATGACGATGCGGTTGATGCCGGAGGCAAAAGCCTCATCCGCAAGCGGCTTCAGATAGAACGGCGACTGCGCCCATCCGGGCATGCCCACAGTCGTCGTAAAGGACTCTGCCGCGGCAAGGGGTTTGCCATAGATGTGAGCTGCGGAGGCGGCTTCGCGGATATCCGCGACGTGGGTTGGAAGGTCGTGCTCGCCGGGCGCGGGGGTCCAGAATTCACCCATCGGCACGGTCACCTGACCCTTGTTGTAAAGACCGTCGCCGGTCGTCGGCAGGTCCGTTCCCATCGCCTCGGCATACAGGCTCAAGCCTGCCGGCTTGATGGCGTCGGCAAAGGTCTTGAAGTGATTCTCGCCAAGCATTTCTTCAAGCGTTCTGCGGAAGTCCCACAGGAAGGCATCGCTCTCAGCAGCGCCGCCCACCACCCGTCCGGTAAGCGCGGGCAAAAATGGCGTCATGCTGTAGCCCCGACGCGCTTTGAATTCCTCCATCATGCGCTCGGTCCAGTTGGCGTTCCCTGCCTCCCAGCTATCCATCACGTAGTTGCGAAAGCTCTTACCATAAAACTCACCGGCGACGCCGGAGATCATCGACTTATATGTGCGAGCGTAGGACTCGACGTCCGCCTTGCTGAACTTATCTACCTCGAGCCCGGTTGCCGCGGGCGTAGCGGGGTGATTTTTTTCTCCCGTCAGCCCGTAACCAAATCGGAGCACCACCCATTCGCCCGGGGGAGCGGTCCAGTCCAGGGTCCCGTCCGGCTGCATTTGAGAGGTCAGGTCCAGCACACTGTTCTCCGCAACAGCCCTCTCGGACGGAATGGCCGCCGTTGCGGCACTACTGTCGGAGATGAAGACGCCAAACGCGGCCTTGTCTTCCCACTGATTAATCTGTGGCGAGGTCTGAATCGTGACCTTCGACAGGCTTACCCCTTCTTGGGGCCGCATACCCAGCGCCATCGCGATGTAGTTTGGTGCTGCAGCCTGCAATCGTAGGCGATAGAACGCAGCGGTCACCGGAGCGTACCCATAGGTGCGCAGCGTGAAACCGCCATTTGCAGACGAAGGGGGGCCGGGAAGCTCTCTCAGTGGCGTCCAGATCCGACCATCGTTGCTGCTTTCAATGACGCCGCGGGGCAGCGATGATGCAAGGAAGCCACCAGCGATCCCCACGCCAACCGTCATGCCATAAGTCGTCGTCGGCTTGTCAAAAGCGAATTGCACCCAACCACCGTCGGACCCCTTGGGCGGCGTTAGCAGGGTGGTCTTGCCAAGGTCTATACCGCGAAGCAGCGCCAAATCCATAGATGTCGCCGAGTTGGTCGTCAGCTTCGGCACGGCGTTGCTTTCACCCGCAGCGCGCCGATAAGCGACCACTCTCACATCCCGATAGAACGGCGCCGTAGGTGGTTGCGGCGCGATCAGCAGTGGCGGCAACGTTCCGGGCAGATCAGTCGGAGTCGGGAAGCCGATGTCAGGCCCCGACGGCATATTTTGGAATTTACCAACCGTAGAAGGTGGCGAGGCCAAGCGCTGATGGATGGCTGCCGGCCCAGAGACCAGAGTCTCGCTCCAGACGTACTTCTTCATGCCTTGCTCGGGCTTCACCCACGGGCCCGCCGTTTCACTCCAGCCGCCGGAAGCTGCCATGCCCATCTCAAGATGGAGCCGATCCGCTTCGGCCGCCGCGTGGTGCCAGGCATCCTTCCATTCAGGGGTCATCCAGATGAGCGGCTTCTCAACAAACCGCGGCGTCGATAGATCTCCGTCGAACATCTGGAACCCGCCAATGTTCACGCGGTGCATCCACTCCAGGTCCGCCGTGATGCCTTCCTTGGTCACGTTGCCGCTGAGCCAGTGCCACCAGACGCGCGGCTTGGCGCTATCGGGCGGCTGTGCAAAACCACGCTCCAAAGCCGATTGCGCACTTAAGCTGCCCGCCAGGGAAAGCGTGCAGGTCAAAGCAAATCCAATACGCGCCAAACGATTCATGAACATCGCCAACCTCACAGCTTCGAGTTCTTTGCAATGTTGCCCAGCACATAAGCGCTTGGCTTAGGCGTACGCTTCTGCGTCGCACGGTCCACTGCGACTAGACCGAAATGAATATCGAATCCGAAGATCCATTCAAAGTTGTCCATCAAGGACCAGTGAATATAGGACCTCACATCGACCCCGTCCTTACGGCACCGCTCAATTCCGGCCACTGCGCGTTTGATGAACTCTACCCGTCGCGTGTCATCGGTGGTGCTCAACCCATTTTCAGTCACCAGCACCGGAACGCCCGTCTCCCTCGCAACAAGGCGAACGACATGCTCGAGACCTTCCGGGTAAAACTCGGAGTGATTTTGCGTCTGCTCAGCGCCGGCCGGTACGGGAAGATTGCCTTTGCCGACGAACGACCGCGAGTAGTTCTGCACTCCGATGAAGTCATCCTGCTTGGCTATTTCGAACCACGGTCCATAGACCTCACGGCGCTTTACTTCAACCTGGCTCACCGCATTCATGCCAGGCAACGGAGCTTGATCGTCTTCAATCGCTAGGGTAAAACCGACGGGCAGAGCGCTGCGCTCGGATTTGATCGCCTTACGGGCCTCTCTGTGTGCCGCGAGCATCCCATCGCGCATCCGCTCCGGGTCACCCATAAAATAAGAGCTGAATTTTGGATCGTTCAACTGCGTACGGGTCCTCGGCAGGTTGCTCAGGATGAAATCGCTCAGGTTGCCGCCGGGCATCTGTAGCCAGCGAAAGAGCATGAATAGATTTGGCTCATTCAGCGTCATCGCATAACCGATCAAGTCCCCCAGATCGCGTGTGATGCGGGCTGCATACCGAGCGAACAAAGCGGGCGCTTCCGGGTTCTCCCACCCGCCTGCCAGAGCAAACCACGCAGGCGTCGCATCATGGTTGTACGTTACAAGCGGCGTGACCCCATGCTTGTGGCAGCACTCCAACATGCGCCGGTAGTGCGCTATCTCAGCCGAAGAAAACGCACCCTTCACCGGCTCGATGCGTGACCACTCGACTGAAAAACGGTAAGCGTTCAAACCAAACGACGCCAGCATGGCGATATCTTCTTCAAACAGATGGTAGTGATCGCAAGCATCGCCCGATGGCTCTTTAAATGTTGAGTCTGGAAGATTTTCAAGGAGCCAGCAGTCATCGTTCACTAGGTTGCCTTCAACCTGATGCCCTGCAGTCGCAGCGCCCCACAGAAACTTCCCACCCATGGGCATGGGCATGGGCTTTGCTTTGGCTTGTGCGGGCAAGTGCTGACCTGAAGAAAGCGTCGTGACGGATGCGGCTGCGCCGGCGCACAGCAGGCCGAGCGCGTTACGCCTTGTGAGGGATCTTTCTTTCATTTCTTCTCTCCTTAATCATGTCTGCCGCTCGAAGCGGTACGCAACAGTACCTTTTATTCGAATAAGCGATATCAGATTCAGACAACACTTGTAAAGTGCGGCAAATAAGCAAGTTGCGACAGTCTTGCGGCGCATACCTCAAGGTGTCAAACCCTCCCCCAACCCGACTCAAGGTGCTCAAAATTTTCTTTACAGTTCTCTAAACGTCATGGTACAAACGGAGCCGATCAAGAAAGGTACTTACAAGTACCGCTGAAATTTAGTCCCAGCGCTCCGGGCTTCCGGCGATGTGACGCTTTCAGGCAAGAGCGATCACACAGGCGACAGGTTACGAATTTCAACGACGCAGCGCAGGAGTCACATCATGTTCAGCAGAACCAAACCCGCAGTACTCGCCACCATCGCCTGCCTCGTTTCCGCCGGCGCCGCCTATGCTCAGGTTTCCACCGCAACCATCACCGGAGTGGTGCAGGACTCGGGCGGAGCCATCATCCCCGGGGCCACCATCGTCGTACGCCAGACGCAGACCAATAGCCAATTCAAGGCAGTTAGCACGGCGAGCGGCGCCTTTACGCTTCCGGCCCTGGCGGTCGGTCCCTATGCGATGACGATTACCTCGCCTGGCTTCGCAAAATATGAGCGCACCAACATCGTGCTCACGGTTGGTCAGGTTGCGAATTTTGAGATTCAGCTCCCAGTCGGCACCGCTGAGCAGACCGTCACTGTGACGACGGGTGCGCCGCTCGTCAATCCCACTGACCCGACCCTCGAGACCACCATCGAAGAGCAGGTAGTCGTCAGCCTGCCTCTTGACGGACGCAATCCGGCTCAACTTGTCTTCCGGGCTGGCGGCGTATCGGATGCCGGTCAGAACATTGGCACCGGACAGCTCGCCAGCACCAGCCAAATTGCGCCCCCCGGAGTTACGGTCCCCGGGTCGATCGCGCCTGCGGTTAATGGCGTTCGTGCCGGCGGCACTTACTTCTCGTTGGATGGCGCGGTGAACGTCGACCCTCTTGGAGTCCTCGGCGGCCCCTTTCCGGATCCGGACGCGACCCAGGAATTTCAAGTCGTCACTGGCACGTTCGGCGCGCGCTACATTTCTGCTCCGGGCGGTGCGATCAACATCATCACGCACTCCGGCTCAAATCAATTTCATGGAACCGTTTTTGAGTTTATTCGCAATAGCTATTTCAACGCCAATAACGCCGTCCTCCGCACTCCCGATGGCTTGAAGCGCAATCAGTTCGGTGCAACGCTCGGCGGGCCCATCTTCAGAGACAAGCTCTTCTTCTTCGCGTCCTACCAGGGTAGCCGTCAGGCGCAAGCGCTTCCCGAAAAGTATTTTGTACCCACGGCAGCGGAGCGCAACGGGATCTTCCAGGCCTGCCCGGTCGGCACGACCTGCACAGCCGGCAATACGATGTCCGTTCCGCTTGCCGCTCTGCCACCTATCTTTGGGCCTAATACCCAAAACTCAGTCAACGCAAACTTCTTTAACTACAAAGCCTCTGGCAATCCGCTGATTCCGCTTGCAAACAGTCCTGACGGCTCATACGTCTTCGGCCTACCATCTCACAACAACGGAACGCAGCTCGTGGGCCGTCTCGACTATCAACTCAATGCCAAGCATCGGCTCTTTGCACGCACTTACATCGATCGCTTCAACAGCCCCGCCGTCGACCAGCCCACGGCTGCGCCTTACAACCTCTTCAACACTTCCGCAGCCGTCAAACAGAACTGGGACACCTACGCGGTAGGAGACACGTGGACCCCCACCTCTAATCTCGTCTTCGAGACGCGCGCTTCCTTCCTGAACGTCATCAGCAACCAGGACGCACCGCAGTCTGCCAGCGCTTACGATTACGCCTCATTCGGTGCAAAAAACTTTAGCGAGCCCGTCCCGACCGGTATCGGCATCACTGTCATCGGTTCAACCATTCCGCCGTCGACTGCCGGCAAGGATCGTTTTCCGCGCACCAATTTCACGGTGGCAGAAGACGTGATCTACAGCAAGGGCTCGCATGAGATCACGTTTGGCGGCGACTTTCAGCGCATACACAACGGCCAGGCGAACACCGCCGGGCAGACCGGCGTCATCATCTACGCCGGCGTGTATACAAACATTCTTGGTGGCATCTTAGGACTACAGTTTCAGGACCCCGCCTTCGCTGACTTTTACCTTGGTCACCCCGTCGTATTTATTCAGGGTGACGGCTTCTTTCAGTCAAATCATGGCTCTCTGCCAGGTGTATACGCTCAAGACAAATGGCGCGTGACCAAGCGCTTCACCGCCACCTACGGTCTCCGCTACGATCCATTCCTTCCTTACAAGCCAGAAAATAACCAGATCAGCTGCTACCGTGCTGGCCAGCAATCAACCGTCTATGTAAACGCCCCAAAGGGCCTCATCTATCCGGGTGATCCAAGCTGCAGCTTCGGTGGAGTCGGAGGCTATTACAAGCTCGTTCAGCCTCGTGTTGGCGTTGCCTATCAACTCAACGAGAAGGGCACACAGGCCATCCGCGCAGGCTACGGACTCTACTCCATCCAGGTACCACTCGCTGCGCTTGGCGGCTTCCAGGCCGCACCGTTTACGCGCCAGTTGATCATTTCCAATCCTTTCCAAAGCATCTCTGACATCTACGGCTCCAACGGTGCGACCAACCCCTTCACCGCAGGCTTCCGCGGCTTCGGTTACACGCCACCGGCAAACGCTGCTTTCAGCACAAATCCCCCGGCGAACGCTTCCAATTTCTCCCCGGATTTCCGTCCGGGCTACGTCCAGCAATACTCCCTTTCCTACCAGGCCAGCATCGGGGCAAACGATACAGTCGAGCTGGCTTATGTCGGAACAAAAAGCACAAAGGTCGCGCAGAACTACGACCTCAACGAGCCCATCTATATCCCCGGTACCAGCACTGGTGTTGCCGGCTCCTGCGGCACGTTGACCGGCACCAACCTGCCAGCAAAAGGTAGTGCTTGCTCCAGCACCGGAAACGAGCAAGCACGCCGGCCAAATGCAGGCATCGCGGTCTTAAGCACAGAAGCGCCTCTCGGCTACTCCAACTATTCAGGCCTGCAGGTCTCGTACCATCACCGTGCGTCACGTGGTCTGGACATCAACTCAAACTTCGCCTACCAGAAGACAATCGATAATGGCTCAAATCCTGGCAGCACCGGGGCCAGCCTTGCCGGTGCCATTGATCTCGACAACACTAACCCAACTTTCAGCCGCGGATTGGCAGATTTTGACCAGAAATTTACCTTTCGCAATACGCTCGTCTACACCGCGCCGACGCTAAAGAACAGGAACTACCTTGTTCGCACGGCAATCGGCGGATGGGCCAGCAGCGGTAGTTTCGTGTTCGATTCAGGCCAGCCTTTCAGCGTGACCACAAGCGGCGCGGATAACTCCTACAGCGGCACAGGTCTGGATCGGGCCGACAAGGTCGCCAATCAGCAGGTCTACGTAAACGGCAGGCTTAACTTCAACGCCTTCGCCGTCAACGCACCGGGGACCCTCGGGACTTCTTCACGTAATGCCTATCGGTCAGCACCGAATTACTCGGTCGATAGCGCCTTGCTCAAGACCTTCCCAATCACCGAGCGCATAGGCTTGTTGTTCCGTGCCGAAGCGTTCAATGTCATCAACCACGCCAACTACTTTGCTCCGCTCGTCGCACGCGACACAGCGAATCTTAACAATTTTGACACCTACCAGGCAGCGCGTCAGGCACGAACCCTTCAATTCGCTTTGAAGGTGATTTTCTAGGACACTTCTCAGCGTGAGCAGATGAGCCTCCCCGGGGGGCTCATCCTCTTCTCGAACCACACAAAACTCTGAGATTGAGGATTCGATGGCAAGGGCCCGCACGGATCAGGTCAATTTTGCTTATAAGCTCGGAGTTCACGCCGCGCTTCCTCGGGATGCACTCGCCCAGCAGCGACGCACCGCAGAGTGCAGATTCACCTGCAGACCCCATGAGTTTACGTCAACCCAAAATCTCGAGCTGCCTTGCAAGCCATGGAGCGCAACTACGGTCCGATACCAGCCTTCAGCGCAGCGGCGTTGCCAGGCTATGCGGCAGATGGGCGAGCGATTCGGTGGACCGGCCCTAACCTCCCCGGAGGTTGTCACCAAAATTTTGCCCGGTATGGCTGGAGCGCTGGATATAGGCGTCTTGGTCAATGGTACTCAAACCTACCATTCAGCTTCAAAGGAGCAATCAGTGACATCTCGCCTTACGCTTCGGAATACCTTCCTTCCTCTGTCGTCGTTCCTATGCATAGCTGTTCCGTTGGCCGCGCAAATGCCTCGATTGCCACCGATGCTTGAGGCAGCCCGGCCAACGCTACCTTCGGAAATCCCTCTATACGCGGGTACTCCTCCAGGCTCCGCGGCGATTTCTGCGACCGAACAGTGGAACACAATGGGCGGCTACCGCATGGTCCGAAACGTGACCGTCCCTACCATCGTTCCCATCCTGCCGGACCGCGGCCAAGCCACGGGCGCTGCCGTAGTGATAGCGCCCGGGGGCGCGTTTCTCGCCCTTTCCATGGACACCGAGGGGCTGATGGTCGCACGTGAACTTGCAAAGCGTGGGGTCGCCGCTTTTGTGCTCAAATACCGTCTTGACCCGACGCCCCGCACCATCCCGGGCTTTATGGAAACAATGGAAAAACGCATGGCCCCTATGCTGGACCCCGCCCATCAAGGCGCTCCACCCCTCAATGAGCCGCTGGCGGTCGATGACGCCGAAGCGGCACTCAAACTGGTGCGCTCACATGCCGCGGAGTGGCAGATTGACCCCAGTCGCACAGGCCTTATCGGCTTCTCTGCAGGCGCCATGACGACCTTGACGTTGACGCTCGAGAATCGTCACGGCGGACAGCCCAGCTTTGCAGGCATCATTTACGGCCCCATGCTCGCTGTCACCGTGCCGCCGCACGCGCCGCCGCTCTTCGCCGCCCTCGCCTCAGACGACCCTCTCTTTGGCAAGCAGGGACTAGGGCTGGTCGAGTCTTGGCAGAAAGCGGGGAGCCCCGTAGAGCTTCACTTCTATCAGCAAGGTGACCACGGCTTCGGCATGCGCACCCTGGGCACCACCAGCGACCTATGGTTCGAGGAATTCTTCACGTGGTTGAAGGACGGTAAATTTCTTCAGCCGAAAACATAGTCCGCTTGCGTGTATGTCTGGATCCGTGTAGTCGCCGAAACTCAGCTCAATACGCGGATACAGTACTCGAAAGAACAAAGTGAGCCAAAAAATGCAGGTGGGCGAGCCGTAAGCTCGTCATTGAAGGGTCGTTTCCATGAAGCTTTGTGCCGCGTTGACTTTTTGCATCTCCGCATCGATGGCTGCGCAACACAATCCCAAGTCGATGAAAAAGGTAGGGACCGTTGACGAGCGGTTTCAGTCCTACAACATTGAGATGGTGGAGGTGATTGGCGGCAGATTCTGGAAGCCCTATCCGCCAGTGAGCGCGGCTGCGCCGGCACCGGCTGGTGGCTCTCCCTTTGAGCAACGCCCCCCGGTCGATCTTGCCAATACGCGCCTGCTCACGCTCGCTTCCGCTCTGGGTCCCGCCTACGTTCGCGTGTCCGGATCCTGGGCCAACACTGTGCATTTTCAGGACTCCGACGCACCCCAACCGGCAACGCCCCCGTCAGGCTTCTCCGGTGTCCTGACGCGTGCCCAGTGGAAAGGCGTGGTGCAGTTCGCCAAAGCTGTCGGCGGGAAAATAGTCACCTCTTTTGCCATCAGTGAAGGAACTCGAAATGCGGCGGGGACGTGGGAGCCTCAGGAAGCGCGATTATTTCTGCGTTACACAAACTTGATCGGCGGCAACATCGCAGCAGCGGAATTTCTAAACGAGCCAACGTTCATCAGCGTAAGCGGATTCCCAAAAGGCTATGACGCAGCGGCTTACGGTCGTGACTTTGCCGTCTTCCACGACTTCTTTCGCAAGGAAGCGCCAGGAAGCATTTTGCTGGGACCGAGCGCGGTTGGAGAAGGCATCGACAACTCGCCCATGAAGCTTCTACCGGTGAAAGGCTTGCTCGAAGCAACAAAGAAAGATCCCGTCGACGCCTTCTCGTACCACTTCTACGGCGCAGCATCCCAACGCTGCAAAACGCTGGGTGAGAAGGCACTAACGACCCCGGAAGCCGCTCTCACCGAGGATTGGCTGTCGAGGACCTCGACGGTTGAAACCTTCTACGCCGGCATGCGCGATCAGTACGCCCCAGCTAAACCCATCTGGCTTACAGAAACCGGCCAGGCAGCGTGTGGAGGCGATCGCTGGGCGGCAACTTTTCTCGATAGCTTTCACTACGCAGACGAACTCGGCCGCCTTGCGCAACAACATGTTCAGGTAGTCATGCACAACACGCTGGCCGCGAGCGATTACGGTCTAATTGACGACGGAACCCTAACCCCCCGACCGGATTACTGGACGGCCCTGCTGTGGCATAAAACTATGGGTACGATCGTCCTGGACCCCGGCAAAACCAGTTCAAGCTCAGTGCACCTCTACGCGCAATGCATGGCGGGCGAAAAAGGCGGCGTGACCTTGCTCGCCATCAACCTGAGCGCCGAAGTGGATACCGTCTCGCTGCCGCAGAAGTCACTTCAATATGCACTGACAGCAGCCGAACTTACCAGCAAGACCGCCAAGCTGAACGGACGGGAACTAGCCCTCTCAGCTGAAGGATCTCTTCCATCTTTCGAAGGCGTCTCGCACCCAGCAGGCGTAATCGATCTGCCTCCAACCAGCATCACTTTCATAACCATCAAGGATGCCCATAACCCGGTGTGTCGTTAGCTGGCACTCTCCGTCGACCGGCTCATCGCCCAGGAAGAAGCGTCCGCATTGGAGAGCTCAACAAAGATCTCCGACCGTTTTCAAAAGCGGTGCGCCTGCCCATGTGGGTTGAGGGCACGGCAAATGGAACGTACCTGCGAAAAATCTGATACTGCCAGTACGGAACGTGCCGGAACGATTTCGCGGCTCCTGGAAACGTTCGACAAGCCTGCTGAGGTGCTCAGCCCTTAAATGCGACGCAATACTAACGCGCGCGTAGAAAACCGCGATACTCCCATCAACGACAAGGTCCAGCCCGCCCAGTTCGCTGCCCTGACCGATGGGCAAACCTGTCGGCGAACGCTTTGCCTACCTGAAGAACATCACGATGCCAGTGCTCGTCGTCGGCGGCAAGTCGGACATCATCTTCTACACGACTCATTCTTTTTACCTGGAGCAGAACCTACCGAATGCTCAATTGATCGTCTACCCGGACGCCGGTCAAGTGATGTTATTCCAGTACCCGGCTCTGTTCGTCGAGCACACGAGCGTCTTCCTGCGGAGCTGAGCAATCCTGTGCAAGGCTTAACAGCATGGACCGACTGCTACACACAGAGGTTGAGAAATGACGACCTTCGACGCAATCATCATCGGGGCTGGGCAGGCGGGTCCGGCACTGGCCCGCCGACTTACTGCAACTGGCAAGACGGTGGCCTTTGTGGAGCGCGGCCTGTTCGGGGGCACCTGTGTCAACACTGGCTGTACTCCAACTAAAACGATGGTGGGCAGTGGCTATGCCGCGCACATGGCTCGCAGGGGCCGGAATATGGTGTGATTGGTGCAGGAAACGTCGGTGTCGATATGAAGTCGATCAAGGCGCGACGCGAAGCCATTGTCAGTGCCTCACGAAAATGGCCTGAAAGCGTCCCTCAGGGGGGATGCAGGCATCACCGTCTCCAACGGCACCGCTACCTTTGATTCGCCCATGACCGTTCGGGTCGGTAATGAGCTGCTGCGTGCCAGTCAGATGTTTCTGAATGTCGGAGGACGCGCCTCCGTTCCAGGATTTCCGGGCATTCACGAGGTTCCTTACCTCACGAATTCTTCCCTGCTCCAGCTTGATTTTGTGCCAAACACCTGATCATCATTGGTAGGAGCTACATCGGCATTGAGCTCGGTCAGATGTACCGGCGCTTCGAATCTGAGGTCACTATTAACGAGAAGGCGCCAAGATTTGTCAGCCATGAAGATCCAGACGCCTCAGCAGCTGTGCTGGACATTTTGGAGCGCGAAGGGATACATGTTCGTCTCGCCGCTGAGTGCATCACCCTCGCTTCCCACCCGACGGGAGTTGCTGTTGGAGTGACTTGCGCCGAGCGTGATGAGCCAACTTGCATCGGCTCTCATGAGCCTCGGCTTTATGAAGGTACTGGTCGATGCAGAAACCAAGCAGATCCTCGGAGCCGCACTTCTGGGTGTCGGATGCGATGAGGCGATCTACTGTTTGCTTGCCCTGATGTATGCCAAGGCACCGTACACCACAATGTCGAGGGCCGTCCATATCCACCCTACGGTGTCCGAACTGATTGCGACTCTCCTGCAAGCCCTGCGACTTCTCCGCTGAGCAGCCTGGTCTGAAGCGAGGAGGGTCTCGCACAAGTTAAGAATTAGTCGTACTTAACTTGCTTCTGTCAGTTGATTGCCTGGATGTCTCTGGGTCGCTGGTGACGCTTCAATGAATGAGGCGATCCTCTATACTCCCGTTATGAAAGCATACTTGCAGCTTGGCTTCGCCCTGCTCTCCTCAGTCTTTGCTGTGAAGGTTGTTTCTCAATCCGTACCTAGAGACCATGCAATCCTTACGTCTGATATCGACCGGCGACCCCTGCCCAAGGTCTCATTCACGGCTCTGTCACCGAGGATGCGTTCCTACACGCGCGCGCTGTTTGCTCAAGAAAAAGCTGAATCTGGTGCAAGACTGAGGGCGGAGACCACCATCTACCGCATACCTGTCGCACCTGCTGGGCACCGGCTGTACTTTATCGATCAAAATGGTGAAGACGTTTGTGCAGGCAATGGCGCTGTCAACTGTCCACAGGCTGTGGTCGATGAAACGCCAAAAGAAGTGAAAACAATCATTCAGGGAGGGTCTGCCGGAGTGATGGTGGTGCGACGCCCTCATCTGCAAATGCCAGATATCGCAGTGGTTGTGCAGCAAGGCCACTTCGCCACAGACGTAACTGCGTACCGGTACGATGGCAAAGCATGGGCAATCTATCTTTGCAAACACATCGAACCAATCAGGGACGATCCAACGCCAGCCATCGTCGCTGACCAACCCTGTAAGAACTGAGCCTGATAGTACCGAGAAATGAAGAGCTCGGATGCAAGCTAAATCGGACGCTAAAAGGGTATCAAGACCTGAAAGTGCTCATCCGCTTTGCCCAAGAACGATCTGGGTAATTTTAGGACATCCACGTGCTCTCGAACACAGTCGTCGATGCACATGTGTCGTCCGTCGGAGGTGTTTAGATAGATGAAAAAGAGCCGCCCTGATCTGGAGTTAAACCTTCACGCTGCAGCCAGGCAAAGGCAATACGTAAGGAGATCTTGCCTGATTGCTGGAGGAAAATGGCGTCATAGGGTATACCAGACGTACCTCTTGGTGCATCGTCCGAGTGTCCGGACGCAAGCCAAGTTCCAGAAATTGAGCCTCAAAGCGGCGCCATCTATTTCGTAAATAGCAAAGGCATTAGGGGCATAAGATTGCATTCGGACGCTGCTTCCTATCTGCCGAAAATAGGTGTTTCTTCCTTATTCTTATAAAGATCGGGATCTGCACCCGAATCTGACGATCCGATCAGCGGTCACTAGATCTGCCTATGGTTCTGCACTGCTTAGGCATATTCTTTGAAGAAGATTTTCTACCATCTTCGTAGCAATGGACTGGCCCTACAACGAGCGGCTCAGAGACCGCGCCTGAACATTACTTTAGATTGGGGTACTGGGCGGCAAAGCGCTGCGCTTCAATGAGCTTTGGGTCGTCCTTTTGATCGGCCGGCCACTGATCTCTAGGCGGTGGCCCGTACTTCGGAATATCCAAATTTACGTTATGCGCGACGAGAAATGCTCTGATCTTTTCACGCGCCTCGGTAGCCGGCGACAACGTTGGATTGACGTAACGATACTTCAGACCATGCGCCACAGACATTCCGCCGTAGTCGAGATGCGTATAGTTCGCCCCGCGCTGGAGCAGTTCCAGCACATGAACCTCGCTCCCACCCATGAGTTGAATAGCCAGCGTTTCGCCAGTTTTTCCGTCAATAGCATCGATATTAGCGCCATGGTCAAGCAGATAGCGTACATTTTCCCATCGGCCGCTGCTCTCCGCTTCGAAGATTGCCGTTTCTTTTCTGTTGGAATAAAGATTGGGGTTCGCACCCGCTTCCAGCAAGAGCTTCATCAGGGTCTGATCTTCAAGACGAACCGCCCAGCCGAGAGCAGGGCTTGTATCCTTGGGGATACGATTTGGGTCTGCTCCTTCACTCAAGAGCAGCTTTGCTGCCTTCGGGTCCTGCGAAAGGACCGCCCAGACCAAAAGTGTCGAACCATCTTTTGCACCCGCCTGGTTGATATCCAGCCCCGAACGCTTTAGAGCGTCCAACTTGGCGCGATCGCCATGCTCCGCTGCAGACGCTGCTTCGAGCAACTGGGGCTCGGTGAATAACTGGATTGCCACTTGATTACCTTGCATAGATCTGCATCCTTGAACAAACAGAATTGAAACAATACCTGCAAGCAGGAGAAGTCTGAATATAGGCGTTTTCATTTCACAGCCGCCTCGATCGCCGTCCGCTCCGCCGTCTTGTTCAATTCGATCGAGGTCTCCACTGCTTCCATCAGATGTCGACGCACCGAATCAGCTATGGGATCCACGATCGCCAGTCCCCCTAGCATGGGCGCGACATCGTGCACCTTTTTGAAGACTCCGCTCGTCGCCGGTCCAGGGTCAGGCAGTATGACCTGCTTTCCTGCAGCTGGAAAAACAGTTCGCCACGTCTGGTTTGCCGGATACTTCTGCAGTGTCGGCAATGGTACCTGCGGTTGACCGGTGATGCTGTTGTAGGCATTTTGAAGTGCGTTACCACTGCGAGTGGCTGCGTTTACCGTGGCTGTACCAATATCCTGTCCAGCCAGAAGTGGTAAGTGGCCCGGAAGCAAGAGCGCGTTGGCTCCTGAGGACTGCAACACACCTACCACTTGCCCGGGAACTTCCAGATTGGTCACGGTAGTCACGTCAGCCGGAGTCAAACCAGCTTGCGCAAGCGTCTCGGGATGCACGCCAGCCGCATTCATAGTCGTGGTAGGGATATGAGCAAGCGTTCCTGTCACCACCCCAAGGCCGCCCCCTAGCGAGTGCCCCGTACCCTGCAGATCATTTTGCTGCACCAGGTTCTGGATGTAAGGCGATTCATTCAGCTTCTGGCCCAGCTTGATGGCATCGTTGTACTGAGCAGTCTCTAAGCCAAAAGCCTGCTTGGCATCGGTTCCAAAGTCTTGCGGTAGAGACCCGGCAACGCCGACCGTGTACTTCGATGGATCGACGGTGGATTGATAAAGCTGCGATCTAAAGTGATCCTGGGTGTTACGCCAGAGCTGCGGATCCTGCAGACTGGGGTCTGGGATATCTTTCGGATCGACCCGCTTCCAACCTTCGAGAGGGTTCTTGAGCAAATCTGGATCGCTAGGCTCACGGTACACATCCGCGGCGATGTGCGCCATCTCAGCTTGATTGACACTTTTTTCAAAGTCGGCAGAATTCTTTTCGAGCGCGCTTCTTGCCGCGCCGGCAGGCATTCCCGCCGCCTTGGCGCGGCCAGCCGCTATCAAGTCTGCGCGATACTTCATGCGTCCAGCCTTATCCATGGCCTGCACGACAGAATCAGGCAGCACGGCAAAGCCAAGCGGGACGTATTCCCCGACTTGCTTGGAGTGGAAGGCCGACTGCAAATGCACTCGCCCGCCCGGCGCGGAGAAGACGATATCCCCGTCCGAGTGCAGCAGCAGCATCGGGCGGCCGGTGGCGCTGTACTGCTCGGAGAGCGTCATGTAGGTGTGGTTGGGCGTGGCCAGCGTCATGGCTTCGCGGTTGAGCGTATCCGCGATGTGCCAGCGATTGCCGCTCTTCGTGACCAGGCGCTTGACGTCGTTAGAGGCGACGTCAGCCGCGCCATAGTAGCCATCGCGCGGCGCCTGTTGCACGCCATTCCAGAGCGACCCCATGATGACCGGCCGCTCCGTGTCGCCGTCCTCAAAGCCGACCGCAACCTCGTCACCGATTTCGGGCATGAACATAAAGCCACGATCCGGCCCTGCGTTCGGCGTCACCATGCGTGCCCAGTGCGCGCTGCTATCTTCCTGCCAGTGGTATTGGACCCGGAGTCGGCCCATCTTTTTCGGGTCGTCATGGCCTACTACGCTCGCCGGCACCATCCCGATGCCAGGGCGCATGGCAGGCGGCTGGGGATTCCGGTAAGCCTTCCAGGGCGTCGCCAGAAACACGTTTTCGTATCCGCTTGGCCTCCAGCTATGTAATACCTTGACGAGCCCGTAGGTGCCTGCCGCATCCAGGTCGCCGGTGACGTTTACCGTGTTGCCGGCCGTCAGAATCTGGTTCCGGCTGCGGCCAGTGACGGTTACGGCTGATCCCATTGAGCGCTCGCTCTCCGCTCCGAGCTGCGCCTCGTAATCTTCCAGCGTCATTGCGCGCGAGCGGTGCGGCTCAAAGCCAGGCGGCAACCCGGCAGACGCGGCCTGCACGGCGGAGGTCATCGCACTCACCGAATCGTACAAAGCCGGCTTCAGGCTCACTTTCTGAAACGTCTGAGACTCCATCGTATGGTGGTTGTAATGCGCGCCGCCAAAGGTGGCAGGCCCAACCCGGCCGCGTAGCGAAAAGTCGAGCAGCCCCTGCTCTTCCCTCCACGCGACGCTTCCGCCGGCCTGAAAAGTCGTAAAAACTTCCAGCCCCGCCCCGCTCGGACGCATCCAGGCGCCGTAGTCATCGACCATGCGGTGCAGAAAGGCGAAGTCCGTCTCGTCGTACTGTACATAGTTCAGCGGCTTGGAGCTGCCTGCGTTCACTTCCACCTTCAGCCCAGTGCGACCGGCGATTGCTGCAGCCACGGAGCTCAGCGTTCCATCCTTGTAATACTGTTTACGCTGCGTCGTATCCAGCAGGTACGACGCGGAGACCGCACGCACTTCTGCGCCCCCGCTTCCCCATATTTCGGAGTCGCGGCTCACGCTGTAGACCAGCCCGGCGAACAGCGTTTGCGTGGCGCCGGCATCGTCCGTTACGCTTATTTCTAGAGCCTTCGCCAGGTAGTCTTCCACGCGAATGGGCAGGTCTGCGGTCTGGCGGAACGCCAGCGTACACCACCAATGCTGATTCAGCTCCTGCGTGACCTCGACCGAGGCAAGCAACGCATCGTCAAGCGTATCGCTCCCAATCTGGATGTTCGGCAGCTGCACGGCCCCACCTGCTCTTTCCCAACGCGCTCTTGCTCACACTCTATCTGCTATACCGATTCAGCTTCTCTAATTTGCTCCATCAGTGGAGTCAGCGGAATGCGAGAGAGTATCAGCACACCCTCATCTTCCGGGCTTTCCCGAATATAAACGTCGACCCCGCACATCAATTCATCCAGATAGCCCGGCCTGCGCGCAAAAGCTATGCTCCGCTGGTCCAACAGTGGAAGGTAAAAGTCCGCGTGCTTGTAGATTTGACTGGTGATCGCGGGAAGGTAGACCTTCTTTCCCTTTTTCTGCAGAGCGTCAAAGCTATCGCGAGTAAACATCTGCGTCGTCGCGCCGAGACCAAAGATCAGGTTAGCGGCCTGAAGCGTGTGCTGCGGTTCGCCGCCGAGATGAAAGAATTTATAGGCCGGCAGCTCCGGCTGCTCCCCGGTCATCTTTGTCGCGGAAGCGTCCATAAAGCTGGCCTCCGTCCACGTGCTGGGCCCCTTGCGATCCGGCCAGATTCCCAGACCCAAAGATGGCTTCCAACGCGACAAATTCTGGTGAAACAGGCTGTTGAGCTCCTCGTCCTCCAGCTTCCAGGCGTGCAGAAAAACTTCGCGTCGCAAGTCGTGGCGCTCGGCCAAGAGCAACCTGGTCAACTCATCCAAAAAGTGGGTAAGCGTAAGCTTCGCCTCAGACTCCAAGGGAAACGAAGCGCGCAACAAAAGCGCCTGCCAGGGCTTCGCGGTCTCGAGTTCTTCGGCGACCAGCTTCACAGGCGGGCCTCACTCACGCGGTGCCGGTCATTCGGTGTGTAATCTAAGCCGTCGCGCGCCATCGATTCCAGAACGCCGATCAATTGCTGCTCAAAATTCTTCTGGAATCCCATCACCAAACCCTTATCCAACGGACTCTCGTTGATGTAGCAATCGAACAGCTCGAACCAGGATTGCCTGTCTTCCGGCGTCGCCGTCAGGAAATTGCCGCAAGTAAGCAGTGGGATGATGTAGACCATGCCGGGGTAAGACACGTCCTCTTCCATCCCAACGCCAAAAAGCGCCTTGCTTTTCGCCATGAACGCGTCCCGCAGGGAAAACGCACCTGCCACAATCGCATCAACGTCAAATTGCTGAAACACGGGCATTGCCGCTCGGTATTTCGGCGTGAATGGCAGCCGGGGCGGCGCAGCCTTAGGGTCCGGAGGCAGATATAAAATCGTCATCCCACCCCGCCCGAAAAATGCCTTCTGATGTTCTGCCGGTTTTTTGGGCACGAACCAGTAGCACATATCCGGGATCCATTCGTGCATGTCGTAATCGCCGCTGGCAAGCGCTTTCTTCATTTCCTCGGCGGGTGGAAACGTTCTTACGCTGCTCCCCGGCCGGCGAGAGTACCCCGGTAGCGCAGTATTCTTCATCGCGTAGCGCTGAAATGGCTCCGTCGGCTCCTGGCATGCGGTCTTATATTGCAGAAAGCACTCCGACCGAACGCCCGCGTGTTCCGCGAGAACCTTAGTCCAGCGCACCAGAAACTCAAGCAGCCAGGCTTTTTGATCGTGGCGAGGCGGAAAACTTTCCATTGGAAGCCAATAGAGAAAAGTATCCTCTAGCGTCCGTGCCCGGACCCAAGGTAGCAACTCCTCATCTTTCACAGCCCGCGACAGACGTGGTTTCATCTTCGAGTTCGCCTGCTCAACAGCATTCATCCTGGCCCCTTTTACTCGCCCGAGGGAACGACTTTCACCAGGCAGCCCAGGCCTGCTAATTCTTTCGCGATTGCCTCTGCCTCATCCGAGGCCAGCGAATACGGAAGTCTTACCGGACGGCCAGTTTTGAAGGGAAGGTAATACTCGTTATCGGCATTTCCTGCCAACTTCTTTTTGAGCAGTACGAGTGCCACATTCGCCCAAAGAACTCTGCCGAAATCTGGAGGCAATTGGACAATCAGCGCGGACGGAGTTAGTGATGCCATAATTCGCCTGCTTTCCTAGTCCAAAGGAGTGATAGTAGTTGGGGTTGGGATGGCGTCGAAACTCGGCTGTACTTTGCCGAAGAACCCACCGATACGTCCCATCAACGCGACCCCTTCGGTTTGCAGAAGCGCGATCTTGGCTGCGATTGCCTCATTCTTGTCGTGGCACATTTCTACTTCGGCAATAATGCCGGTAAGTGCCACCTTCGATAGCTCACTGACCATATTGATGCTTTTATGCTCAATGCTGAGATCGGTCGCTTCCATCTTGAAAGTTCCCCACTCATACTTTGTGGGCTCTTTGATTTCGCGATGGACGCTGTAAGTTTCTGTATCTTCCTGGGTGACAGTGAGCTCACGAGTTCCGTAGATTTCCACGATCTCGTGCGAAAACACCTTCAGCTTGTGACCAGTATTGTAGGTCTGGTAGCAAGACAAATTCGTCGTTTCAAACAGATCGTGGTCGATCTGGCGCTTGTCGTAGTCCGTAATATGTTTGTCGCGATAGCCCTGAACATATTCAGCGCAGTTGCCGTAAATTACGGTGGAATCGATTCCGGGAGGGCCAGGCATTGCACCTGGAGAAATCATCCCTTTATCGTTCAACTTCTTGAAGTCCGCGTCTTTCATGTCCGCACGCATGGCGTTTGCTCGCGAACCAGTCACCACAACCGCATTGAAAACAGAACCCATGGCCTGACCTCACTCAAAGTGTAACGCTAGCTACTCTTTTGCGCGGCAAAGCTGCGTAAACTCTGCGGCATCTCCCTTGTGGAGTGTTCCACTCAGCGCTGGTCCTCGCTGTGGCTCGGTCCTGACCTTCAGAGCGCCCGGAAAAAAAAACAAATCATAATCTTCGTAGTCCGTCCCACCTTTGCCGATGTGGACCGGAAGTGAAATGACCTGCGGGTCATGCACGGTTGGCCCATCAAACGGCTGCTTTGTCTGCGTCTCTCCTGACCCGCAATGCGTTACGGTCCCCCGCAGGGTCAGGGACGCAGTGTCCATCTGAAAAGAGATGTTGATCATGACAGGCTGAGCCGGCCCTTGCGGCTGCCCGGTCGCAAAGGGCCCGTCCTTGAAGCGCCCGGTCGCCAGGTCCCCAACCCACGTGCCAGCCAGTCTGTCTGGCCCAGTCCCAAAGCCCGACCACGGGGCCGCCATCCGGCGAACAGCCCAGGGAATGCCCACAATCGAATAAGCCACGGCGGCGATCACCGCGCACAGCAGCAGGAACATGATCAGCTTTGTAGACTGCCTCAATACGACCTGTGGCTGCGCTTTCGGCTGGAAAACCTTGACTCCGTCACTCATTGCGATCCTCCAAGCAAGCCGCACAGCTGCTCGAACTCGGCCTGCGTACCCTTGTGCAGCACACCCTGAATCGTTCCGCTTACATCTGGCCAGCTTACCTGCAGGGCCCCGGGGGCAAAATGCGCGTCGAGACTGCGATATTCCTGGCCTCCCGCGCCTACTTTCACTCCGCAACTGATTACCTTAGGGTCGAACACGCTCACGCCCCGGTAGAACCCGGAGACGCCCTGAGCCGCCGCCGATTGCATGGTCACTTTGCCATGTATTTTCGGGCTGCCCCACATCAAGTCAAACGCAATTTGAACGAGCATGGCTCCCTGCACCACCGGCGCCACGGCGTTTCCTCCGCCTGCCTGGGCAAACTGCTGCACATCGACCTGTCCCACCCACGTCCCCGCCAGCCTGTCCGGGCCCTCACCAAAGCCGGCCCATGGACGGGACAGCCGGTTATAGAGGTAGGGGATCCCAAGAAACAGAAGCCGTATGACTGCCGCGACGACGATCAATTCAAGCGCTACACCCAGAAAACTCATCAGCGTCATCCCGTCTCAGCCCCACATCTCAGCCCGCAATCTAGCCCTCGCCAACCTGTTTGGAAAAGAATGCCGACTGGAAGTGAATTCGTCCATTCGGTGCCGAAATCATAATGTCGCCCGTACTCTGCAGGATGATCATGGGCCGGCCGCCGGTGGAAGTGTAACTTTCTGTCATCTTGATCGAATTGGCCTTTGGCGTCGCCAGCAGCACGGTTTCCTGACCGACCGTATCGACCATCTGCATCCGGCTTCCGCCCTTACTCACAAAGCGCTTTACGTTATTCGCAGGGATATCAGAACCGTAAAATTCATCGCGCGGCGCCTGATGCACGCCGTTCCAAAGCGAGCCGATGATGACCGGACGCTCCGGGTCGCCATCCTCAAAGATGACCGCCACTTCATCTCCAATCTCCGGCATGAACATGAAGCCGCGGTCCGGCCCAGCGTGCGGTGCCGTGGCACGTGCCCAATGGGTCGAATTATCGCCCTGCCAGAAGAACTGCAGCTTCAACCGACCCATCTTCTTAGGGTCGTCATGATCAATCACTCGCGCGTTCACCACGCCATGCCAGGTCTGAGCCACGGGCGGCTTCGGGTTCCGGTAGTCTCGCCACGGCGTGCAGGAGAAATGGTTGATGTACCCCGCAGGGGTCCAATGATGCTTCACCTGAATCAACCCATAGGTCCCTTTGGCGTCCATCTCGCCAGCCAGTGTGACTGCATCGCCGGCCTTCAGTTGCTGATTGCGAGAACTGCCGTTCCCATTCACGCTTGCGCCCGCCGCTCGGACGCTCTCCGCCTGCAGCTGATCGTTGTAATCATCAAGGGTCATTGCACGTGCGCGTTGCGGTTCGAATCCTGCCGGCAGAGCCTGGGAAGCCGCCTCGACGGCGCTCGTCAGACTCTGTGAACCGTCATAGAATTTTGCCGACGCGCTCACACGTTCAAACGTCTGCGACTGCATCGCGTGATGATCGTAGTGGGCACCGCTCATCGCGGGCGCGGCAAGCGTTCCACGAATCGTAAAGCCGATCAGCCCGCCTTCTTCCCGCCACTTCAGCGTGCTGCCAGCCTGGAAACTCGAGAAGACCTCGACACCGCTATCCTTAGGGCGCATCCAGCAACCGTAATCGTCAACAATCCGGTGCAGGAAAGAGAAGTCCGTCTCTCCATACTGCACATAATTGAGCGCTTTCATGCCGCTTGCATTCACGTCCACTGACAAACCGGCTCGCGAGGCAATGGTGCCGGCGATGGAGGAAAGTGTCTGCTCTACGTAATACTGTTTATGCCGTGTGATGTCCATCAAGTAACTGGAAGTAACCGCTGTCAGCGTGGCCGTGTAGCTGCCCCATGCTTCGTAGTTCAGGTTGACTTCATACACGAACCCAGAAAAATGAACGTGCTCTACCCCTTCATCGTCAAGCGTCTTGATGGTCAACGCCTTGCCGATAAGCTGCTCCACGGGGATGCGTTGGTCAAGCGTCTGCCTGCAAACCAGCGTGCACCACCAGTGGGTGTTCAGGCTTTGCACGACCTCCACCGAGGAGATCAGAACATTGGCGAGGGATTCGTTTCCGAGTTCAATCTGAGGTAGAGACAAAGCCACTCCTGACGAGGAACCTTCACTTCGTTCTGGAACCGCCCCCCCTTTTTTCGAGGAGCCAGGGCATGATCAAATCACTTCCCCTGAAGTATAACTTCAATCCACCGACCCCGGGACTTGGCTTCGATGCCTTTCAAGAGAAGCAGTCGAGGTCATCAGCCAGCCGCTAGAATGCCAGAACCCGTTGGTAACATTGCAGAAGCTTCTAAATGCTCATGTGTTCTCGCATTGGTAGCAACTGGCAATGGAATCGTTAGATAAAGGTGCGGAACTTGAGCGCAATCGTTGAAGTACCACTTTCTGCTCTTCAGCTCCGATAAAATGGCCAAATGGCTTGTTTCCGGCAGCAACGACATTTTTTGCAAATCGCCGCCTTTGTCATGACGATCTGTATCAGTGGTTGCCGCGCGCAAACTTCTCAGAAAGATTCTTTCGCAAGGCCGGCGGCTCCGCTCTACAACCGGCAATCTGAAGCGATTGTGACGCATAGATTCTGGGCGGCCAAGAACTGGCTTGCAACCAACATCACCAAAGATGGTGGCCCCTACACCATGTTCGCCGAGCCGCTCGCGGTACAAACTACGCCCAGTGGCTTGCTCGTCGGTGCTTCGCACGCAATAACGGTCAATCGTGATTCGTTCGTCCATCCAATTCAGATGGATTTTGTGGTCGGAACACGCGGACTGAAGGTCGCTCATGCAGCTATTTCACAGCAGACGGACCGTATGGTGCAGTTTGACTATGAACGCTTGAAGGTTCGGGTGGGCCGCGGCATGCCGTTCGTTTATGCCACTGGGTCAGACCGGGTGACAGTCACCTTCCTTGCCCCGCCTCAGATCTTTGCGAACCGGGGCAACATCCTCGGGGTGCGATCTGGACCGAACGAATACGGCTTATTTTGCCCAAACGCCGGTAACTGGTCCCAGGACGATAAAGTCTTCACCTGCCTCGCACCAAAGGGCCACGACTACCTTTCTGTGGCGCTGCTTCCTTCGCCCGATGCTTTGAATTATTTCACTGGCCATGCCTTCTCGTTTCCCTTGGACACCGCAGTGAGTTGGCGTTATGACGAGGTGGCGAGCCGCGTAAGCACCACCTTCAACGTGATCGTGCAGCAAATGGAAGGCGTCGCTCCAAAGGATGGCTTCCTTGAGGCCCTTTACCCGCATCAATATGCGGCGCTCGTGGGCGGTAAGGCTTCCGATATTGAATATGTATCTGCGCGTGGCCCCATGAAGGTCCTGGCGGCCAATCAGTTCACGACCTCCGATGTTTACCACGGCATACTTCCCTTTTTGCCGCTGCCGGCCACGTTCGATCGCACCAGCGAACGGGTGATGCTGGCGAAAGTAGCGGCAGAAGGGCGCGGCGGGAGCTCGGATACTTATAACGAGGGCAAGCAACTGAATCGCGTAGCTCAGCTTCTGCCGCTCGCTGCAATGACGGATAGCGGACTGATGCTGCAGAGATTTGCGGATGTCTTGAGGTCGCGAATAAATTCCTGGGCAGCGCCTGGGGACAGGACAGCGCAAAAGTTTGAGTATGATCCCGGCTGGCAGACGCTGATTGGATACCCGGCTGCATTTGGGAGCAACACGCAGCTCAACGATCACCATTTCCACTACGGGTACTGGATCCAGGCGGCTGCAATGCTGGGGCTTTTTGATCCTGCGTGGATGGAAGATGGCGATCACCGCAAGTTTCTCCGCGAGCTCTCGTCAGACATAGCCAACGTCAATCCTGAGGAAAAGCGTTACCCCCTGCTGCGGCATTTCGATCCCTACGCGGGCCATTCCTGGGCTTCCGGGCAAGCGCCCTTTGGGGATGGTGAAAATGAAGAATCAAGCTCAGAAGCGGTAAATGCCTGGGCAGCCTTGATCCTGTTCGCAACGGAAGCTGGCGACCGGCGCCTGCTCGATGCCGCAGTTTGGATGTACACGCTTGAGACCACTTCGGCGGCCTATTACTGGTTCAATGACGCGCCTGTCCGAACCTTTCCCAAAGCCTTCGACCGCGTCCAGATCGCTAATTTGTTCGACGGCAAATCCGATACTGCAACGTGGTTCGGGAATGCGCCTGAGTTTGAGCATGGCATCGAATTCCTACCGTTTACCGGTGCTTCCTTATATCTAGGAAAAGATCCGGCTTATACCCACGCTAATCTTGCCGAGGTCATGCAGCAGACCGGTGGGTCGCTGCGCCAAAAGAGCGAGTTCTGGCCGGACCTGATGGAAATGTATGAAGCTTTCTACGATCCGCAAGCCGCCCTGCGTCATTGGCAGGACACGCCGTTTACCTTTGACGGGGAGACCCGAGCGCATGAGTTTGCCTGGATTTCAAGCCTCGCCGCGTATGGCCGGGTCGACGTTTCGGTTACGGCGGACTGTACGTTCTATAGCGTCTTCAAAAATAGTGCGGGTGGGCGGACACACATCGCGTTCAATCCTGCGGCGAGCGGCTTACAGGTTCACTTTTCAGACGGCTACAAGGTGACGGTGGCGGGCCGGAGCATGTCCGCGGAAGGCAGAAGGATCCCACTCAGCGCGGCGCTTCCGAGGTAAGTGGCGGAAAGGCGTTCCACGCGGGCCATGATTTCAGGTTGGCTTGCAGGAGACCCCATTTTCCCTCGAAACCGCGCCAGTGTTTGGAGTCGTTATCGACACCTTCAAACACCGCGATGGGCGGCCGGCGATCGAGCCCAAGCCAACTTTCCCAGAAGTCATGCTGCATCTGCCGCGTGAAGGATAAGTTCAGGCCTTCGCGCGGCGAATTTCCACCACCGGGAAAGCCACACTCGCGCAGCAAAACGGGGTGATTGACAGCTCTTGCCACTTCAAACGCACGGTCGCGCGTCCAGCCTGCGGCGACGGGGGCGGACGAGATATCCGTGTCCCAGACGACGTGAACGTTGACCGAAGCGAACTCGCCGAAGCTGCGCAGATCAGCACTTTCCGGTTTCAAATAGAGCCACCAGGGCTCGGTTGTGGTCATTTCGACACTGTTCGCTTGCAAGTTGCGATCAAGTAATTCTGCGCGCGCGTTGTTCATGTCGGCGAGGGTGTAACGCTTCTGCATTAGTCCTTCGGATCCTATCGAAACGGCGATAGCAAGGGCGCGTCCTGAATCACGCACAACGCTTGAGGCAATCGCGAGTTCTGCCTCCGACTCCGGGTCCCAGACCGTCAGCAAGACCGCGTGAAAGCCGAGGCGCTGAGCAGCCTGCACGATCAGGACAGTCTGATTGTCGCAACCGTAGAGCGAAAGGCCGTCAAAGCGGCCACGCAGCAGCGTAAGTGCCGCAGTAATGGTCGCAACGTCCGCGTCTGGCGCAGGGGAATAGACCACCATGCGCGAAGCCGGGTGGGCCAGATAAGCGCGGAAAAGCTGCGATGCAGGTTTACCTGCGACATGTTGATACTTGATCTTCCACAACGCAAAACCGCCCGCCACGAGCAGGACTGACAGCCCCGCTACGATGACGAGCAGCTTCGTTTTCATGCATCTCCTTAGCGGACTGGACGTTGAGCCGCTGAGCGCACCGGATCGAAAACAACGTGGTTGCTTTCCAGCGTTTCATCCAGCACAGCCTGCAGGTTTACCTGCGCACGAACCAGCGTATCTAGCGCCGTGACCTCATGCAACTGGGCCTGCTCGAGCTGAAACTGGATGTCTCCCAGGCGAGCCGGCGTCGAAGTCCCAAAGTCGAACATTTTCTGCTCAGTCGCAACGCTACGGACCAGCAACTCACGATTGCGGATAGCAAGTTGATATTGCTGGCGCGCCTGGCGCAGGGCAAGCGCGGACTTTACGGTCTGCAGGCGGATGCCGTTGCGCAAGGACTGCCGGCCGATTTCCTGCTGACGCAGATCGATTTGATCGCGGATCAGATCGGCCTGCGCGGCACGGTTGATCAACGGGATGTTGAGCTGGAATCCAGCTTGGTAATCTGGGTAATTCCCTGCTCCAAGCTGGCTCAACACGGTGCCAAAACCGCCGACGAAGACGGGGTTCGTGGATGACCGTGCACCGGCGTTGGCGAGCGGATTCAGCTGGCCGGCAAGCGCGTTGTCCTGCACCTGCACGTAGACGTCAAGCGTTGGCCGCAGCGCATTGCGAGTTCCCTGCAAGCCAAGATGCTTGTTCGTCAAGGCCAGCTCTGCTTCCTGCAACTCCACACGGTGTTGCACGGCACGGTCGGCCAAAACGTTCGGATCTTCGTCGACTTCGGAAACCAGGGCCGGGTCGAAGCGGTCTGTTGGATCGATATGCGCGGTTGCGATGCGCTTATCCTCCAAGCCACGGTGCGTCAACACGCTCTTCAAAGTCGCTTCCTGCGCGTCAATCTGCGCCTGTGCGTCGATGATTTCCTGCTCGGCGTTGTGCAGAGAAAGCTCGGCCGCGATCACGTCTGCCTGTGACACGGTGCCGAAATCCAGCAGCTTCCGGTTCTGCTCCAGACGGGTGCGGTCACGAATGATCGAGTCGTCCAGGATGCGCTTTTCCGCCTGAAATTCGACGAGATCGTAGTAAAGCCCGATCACCTGCGAGACCGTCAGGATGACCTGTTGACGGAAGGTAAGATCCCCGATCTTTTGGTTGTTGACCGCGATGTGAACGGCCCGCAAATTCGTCTGCCGGCCAAAGCCCTGCAGCAGATGCTGGTCGACGCGGAAGAATGCGTCCCCCTGCAAATAGTGGCTGATCGTATCATTCGGAGCATTTTGGCTGACACGCAGGTCCTCAAAGCCGGCGGTCAGGGTGGTACCGGTGAAGTAGCCCTTGCGCACGCCGATCTGCAGATCTTCCGTGTTCTGGTTCAGGAAGTTTGTTCCGGTGACTGTCGAGTTGGCAAGCGGCAGATTCTGGTGCTCAAGCCGCCCGGAGGCGAATAGGATGGGCTCAATGTTGGGAATCTGCGAGCCGAAAAGCTGAACGGAAAGCCCGCTCAACACGCCGCCGGGTGATGCCGCAACGCCTTCATAACCGAAGGGACTGGCGGTCGGAAGGACACCGTTCGCGGTGCCCGGACCGACATCAGTCGCGAGCGGCAAATTGCGCAGAAGCTGGCCGGACTTGGCGCGGGCCAGGTCGGCACGCGCAATCGGATCGAGCAGACGTACCGATTCGATGTCGAGATTGTTTTCTACCGCCAGCGCGATCGCGTCCGAAAGCGACAGATGGATCACGCCGTCGGTCACCAGCAGGACAGCTCGTCTGGGATCACCAAGCGAGTCCTCAAACGACATAGGGGCCAAAGTCTGCTGACGATACTTCAAGAAATAGTGCGCGAAAAACGGGTCGAAATTCTGAGGCGCATTGACTCCGGTTGAGGGCGTGGGCGCGACGGGCATAGATGCCGCCGGAACCGATGCCTGCACCGCTGCGGGGCCTGTCTGTGCAGGCACTCCGGCGGTCAGGACACAGGTGCAGCACAGCGCCGCCAACGGCTGGCGCCAATGCTGCAATGTCTTACTTGATGTAGCTTTGGGCTGGTACATATCTTTCCTGAACTCCCTGTTCGTGCTGCGCGGTCGATGCTGGAAATGGACCCTTGCGCCCTTTTACCCGAGGATGCGGGTAAAAAGGGCGACGAAGGAACGGCGCAAACTTCCCGTTGTTGTCGCACGCTCAAAGCGTGTGCTGGCGTCGCTTGGGCGCTCGATGCAGATCAACATGGCGAGGAAGATGAGCCAGAAATCGAACAGCGAGAACGCGATGACCTGCGGCGTGTTCGTATCCCAGACCAGCCAGCGGATGCCCCACGGCGTGAGGTTGATGATCATTCCGAGCGCAGTCAGAATGAGCAGCGTGAGGAAACCACGCATTGCGCCCCACTGGACGACGTATTTATCGCGAGTTTCGCCCTTAAGTGTGACGCGAAACTTGTGGCCGAACGGATCGAAAAGGCCACGGACGATCGCCGGAATGAAGTAGAAGATACCAACCACGCGTCCAAGCTCAGACACGATAGGCACGACGCGCCGGCCGGATAGCCAGTACATCACGATCATGCTGATCATCATGCGCGGCACGATCATCGTGATCAGGTGACCAACCTCTGCGTTGAATGGCGGTATACCAGTCCACCAATAAATTCCCGGCGCGGTCAAGATCAGGAACGGCCAGAAGTAGCTCAGATAGAAGAGCACGGGGTCCAGGAAGAAGACACGATCCATGAGCGTTAGTCCCTTGGCGCGGAACGGCCCGCCGCGAAGATAGACGCACTGCAGCGTGCCCAGCGCCCAGCGGCAGCGCTGCCGAATGAACGACGCGAGGCTTTCTGCCGCGAGACCTTCGCTCAGGGTCTCATTCAGATAGCGCGTGGTGTAGCCCTTGGCGCGCAGCAGGTAGGACGAGTACAAGTCCTCCGTGATGCTTTCTTCCGGAACACCGCCGATTTCATCCAGTGCGGAGCGACGAACGAGAAACGTTCCGCCATAGCAGAAGGCATTGTCCCAGACGTCACGGGCTGGCTGCACGATATCCGTAAAGACGCGCTGCTCTTCCGGCCATGCACTTTCGCCAAGCAGGTTCCACTGTAAGGGATCCGGATTGGTGAGGTTGCCCGGGGTCTGCACCATGCAGATTTTGGGGTCGCGCATGAAGCCAATGGTGCGCTCCAGATATTCCGGGTAGACGACGAAATCGGCGTCCACAGAAAGGATAAATTCCCCACTGGTGTTGGCGAGCCCGTTATTCAAGTTGCCGGCTTTGTAGCCCTTGCGGGACTCGCGGCTGATGTAGCCAATGCCAAGCTGCTTGCACTTTTCCGCAAGCCACTCACGCGAGCCGTCATCGAGTACGTAGACCTTATGATTGGGCCAGCGAAGGTGCTGCGCCGCATAGATGGACCGCTCCAAAATGTCCCAGCCCTCGTTCACGGTCGGGATGAAAACGTCGACTGATGGTCGGACTGGCTGAGCGAGAAGCTCTTCCTGAAAGAGGTCCGCATCCGGCGTGCGGTCGGATAGCCGGATGAAGATCAACACGTAAAAGCTGAGTTGGATATTCGCGATCAGCTCCGCCAGAAACACGACGATCGCCCACAGGAAGGCAGGGCTGGAGCCAACGGGAGGCAAAGTTTCAAAGGCTCGCCAGTACTCATAACGGACGTTGAAGAAGATCAGAACCAGAGCCGCGTTAGCGCGAACAATAGGCATCTTCCAGGGCAAAATCGGCGCAATAATCAAAACCGCAATGATGAAGATGGTGTATCCCAGGAAGCCGGGAAACAGATCGATCAGGTTATACACAGTCTTTTCCTCGTAAAACACAGGCAGGTCAAGGCCGATCCGCGCAAGTGCGGGCAGCTCTCTTCAAATTCAAGTGGAGCAAGGTTCGTCTAGGAACCTAAAGGCGTGTGAGCCAAAAGTAGATATCTGCGCGCAACGGGTGCTTGGCTCCTGGAAACAGAACCTTGGCTGCCTGTCCGATGTACTCCGCCTTGCGATCTTTCTGCTGCAGCTCAATCGAGCCATGGTACTGGTCCGGATGCACGGCCTGCAGGTCGATCGCGTTGATTTCTTCTTCATTGGTTCTGCGGCTGGTGCCCTCAAAAGAGGTCACGCGACCCTGCAATTCCTTGCCCATGCCGTTCAGATAAACGAGCGCGTTGTCGCCAATCGAAAGCTGCGGACCATAACGGCGATCGAGCCACACTTCCACGTGAATGGAGTGCGCGTCCGCGATCCGGAACATGTTGTCGCCTTGGCGGACGGACTGGCCAGTTGCAACCAGACGAGACCAGATAAAAACAGAAACGGGGCTGTCGATCGCGGTGCTTGGCTGTGCGTTCACGACGGGCATCACTGCGCCACCGCGGCTCATCTGCTGGATGCGAACGTCGAGCGCGTTCTTTTCGGCGCGCAGACGCTCAGCCTGAGTCGCGGCATTGTTGCGCGCGGACACAAACGAAGGCTCAGAACCCGTATCCGAGAAGCCCGAACGAGCGTCGACCACCTGCTTCTGCAAGCGGCGAACGACGGCGGTCTTGCTTTCAACGTCACGCTGGGCTGTATCGGCTTTGTCCTGCGCTGTATCAAGCGTAGAGCGTGGAATCAGGTGATCAGTGAGTGCCTGCTGATCGCGGCGAACCTCTGCTGCGGTCGATTGCGCTTTGGCCTGGCTGGTGGCGACATCCGTCTGCGCCTCGCGTACCTGCGACTGCAGATCGTCCGCGCGGTGGCCGGTGTATTGACCGAACATCTGGTCATAACGGGCCTTTTCCGCCAGGCTGGCAGAAAGCTCTGCGCCAAGGCGCGAAGACTCCTGCGCAAGATCAGACTGAGCGCGCGCGTCGCCAATAGCCTCATTGCGGATCTGCATGGTGGGTGCAGAGATGGTGCTGAGCGGCTCGCCGGCAGTGACTGCGTCGCCAGTTTCAAGCGGCACGCGGCCAAGCTCGCCTTCCATCGGTGCGCGCACCAGGGACAAGCGTGCATTGACGACGGCTTGGCTGCTTACCGGAACGACTCAAAACGGGAACAAAGCCAAAAACGACACGGCGAGCATGGGAACTGCGATGACCCAGCGGACAACACGCCAGCTAGCTGACTCACGCGGCAGCTTGGTTGGCTTTGGCTTTGGCGGAAGCCGGATCGCATTTTCTGCAGCAAGTTCGGCGTTAGGACTTTCGATAACGTTTGGCATGGATGACCCTCAACACTATGTATTTTCTGTGACCTTCCCAGAGCCTACTGCTCGATCAGTATCCTCAACATCTAAGTGGTAACCTATCATTTTTCGCACTTAGGTAACCTGCGCTAAGTTGAGGAAACGATATTGCACAAGTGATCCTTGAAGTACATCCAAGAACCATTGCTCAACGTGTTCGAGCACGACGTGCTATAGCAGCAATTGGGCAAATGATAATGGCCATTGTCTCTAATCAGGGATCTGTGACTTATCAAATTCGGGGATCAGGCCCTTTACAGTCGACTTATTTACCAACTTCGCCCTGTAAACAAGCATTCTAGAGCGCTCGGCGAGAGTCGTACCCGCTGTTTAGCGCGGTCGTCACAAAGCCTCCGTCTAAAGATCAAGGCGTAAGTCTGATGAGCTCCGGGCTCTGCCTCTTCAGCATTGGACGGTTCTATTTTGAGCGCATGAAGGTTGCTTACACTGCCAGTGAGCCTACTCATTGCTACATCGGTAGTGGTCTTTCGAGAAATGGCAGTGAGTGCTAGCCAGTATTCATCTACTTTTCCACAAGTAAACACGGGTTTTTCGAATTAGCTACTTCAAGAATCATCTCGGATAGGCACCCTGCTTTATGGGACGACAGTGATAGGTGCCTGCCAGAATGCACTTTTGTCGCTCGAAGGGTTCAGGATTGTGACCTGGCAGTCATATTCGCCCTGCGGGAGTGTGCCCAGGCCGATTGAGAACCGCAGCGCCATGGTTTTGAGCGAGTTGCTCAGACCGTTTGCGACTTCCATTGGCTGCGTCTCGAAGACTTTGGTAGAGCCCTGGAAGAAGCTGACGAAGGCGATCAAGGGCTGCGCCGGCGGGGTTCCCTGCTGATAGGCCTGCAGGTAGACAAACAGATCTCGCTGCTTTGAAAAGACGCGGGTCACGCTCGGGATCAGCTTTTGATTGTTGAGCACGAGCGGATTGGCCGCGTTATCTTTGGCTTGCTCCTTGCTCTTGGCCGCGTTGTAGATGGCGTCCTTTAGGTCCACGCGCTGGCCGCTGAGCACAACCGAGCTGATGGCGACGCGGTTCACTTCCTTGTTCAGATTCGGGATGGTGAAGCTGGTCTGGAAGGTGCCGATGCGACCCGTTTCATCGTCACGCGCGAGGAACTTGATGTTGTACCTGCCTGGCAGCAGCGTGAAGCCGGTATCGTACTCGACCGGGCGATGGGCGAGCTCGGCGGCGGATGCGTCGGTCAGCTTGATGTTGACGTTGTCGCGCAAATTCTGCACGGTGGCGTTGTTCCCCTGCTCATCTTTAACCTCCAGCAGGAAGTCAATCAGGGTGTGTTGCGCGCCGCCTTTCTTCGCCAGTGCCAGTTCTGAGCCAGGGATCTTGACGACGACGGGAACGAAGTATTCTGCGCGATTGAGCTGAAAATAGTTGATCTCCATGGCAAGCGAGAGCTCGGTCACGGGGTCGCCGAGCATGAGCGCGTCTTCCAGCTGGCGCTCCTTGTCCGCGGTGGTAAATTTGCCGAAAACCTTGCCGGCATAATAGCCATTGCGGAAATCAAGCGAGGCAGAAAGCTCAGGCGCGACGCTGATCTTTACCTTGCGGAAGCGCCCATCGAGCGTGGCATTGGAGGTGTAGTAGCCGAGAATGTAGTAGCTGGTGAGCGCCTGCTGAGCCTGCGTGATTCCGCGCGTGAGGTCGTTGTAATCGAGCAGCGCCTTGCCGCCGGTATCGCCCGCAAGCGCGTAAAGCGTGTCCTGCGATTGCTGCAGACGCGTGGTGACCGCGGCAGCCGCCTGACCGTTGTACATGGCGGCGTTGCCGGACGAGCCCTGCGTGGCGTCGCCCAGCGGGGCCTGCGCGACCAGGCCACGCGCGTCAACGGGCCAGAACGCGACGCCGGAGCGGATGGCGTCATCGACCGTGGCATGCAGCTGCGCCTGGTTATCGACTCCGTGAAGCTGAAGGCCGCTGGCGAAATAGATCAACACTTTCTTCTCGCTCAGGCGGCCCAGCATTTTGGCCCCGGTCTGCAAGGCTGATAGTTGCCGGTCCGTGTTAAAGAGGTTGAACTCACCAGAATCCTGTCCGAAGGCGGCGCCGGTGTCACCACTGGCGGCATCGTTGGTGGTGTCGTCCTGCTGCTGGTTTTCGCCGACAATCAAGGTCTGCAGAATGCTCAGCAGCTTGTTGTGGTCGTCAGTAAAGTCCTGCAGGACGTCAACCGCGCTGCCACCATAACGCATGATGGAGACCAGGTCAGCAGAGGTCATCTGAGTGCGGACAAACTTCTCTGCGGCTTCGAGCGCACGCACTTTGTCGCCCGGCGGCATGCTGGAAAGATCAAAGTACATGGCGATCAGCCGCTTGTCCTTGTACTTCACTTTGCCTGCGGTTTCCGGCGCAATCTGCGAGACAGCCAGACGATTGTAGACCGTGACCTGCTCCGGTTTGGGGGGCGCAGGAGCGGGGGATGTGGGCAGCTCCTGGTACTCGCAGATGCGGACTTTCTGCTCAATGCCGTCCTCTGTGACGGTAAAGTCTTTTGCGGTCAGACCTGTGATGGCTTTGCCGGATTTGTCCTTGACGCTGACGGTTTCAATCACCAGCTTGGCACTAACGGATACCGTGTAGGTGTTGCCTGCGTCGGTCTTGTTCTGGCCCACGACCTGCGCGGAGGCAGCGCCGGAAAGTGCTGCGACGAGGCCGATCTTCAAACAAGTGATTGTCGTCTTCATCAGAACCTCAGGCGCAGCGAAGTCTGCACCGTACGCATCGCGTTGGCTGCTGCAGGCAGGCCAAATTGCGTGCTGTTGATGTTGGTCACGTAGCTGGTGTAGCTGACGTGATTGATGGCGTTGGCGGCGGCAATCTGCGCATCCAGCGAGAGCTTGTGCGGCAGCCGAAACGTGCGCAGCAGAGCCGTGTTCAGCGAAAACTGATTAGGCCCGGTCACGCTGTTCCTGCGCGCGTTGCCAAACATGCCGGCAGCCGGGGCCTGAAACGCGGCTGGATTGACGAAGCGTCCGCCAGAGGATGCTTTGAGCGCGGCGCCGGTCACGTCCGGCCGCACGAAAGAGCTATAGCCGGCAATCAAAACAGCGGCTACATAAGGCGTTTCGGGCAGGCCGGTGCCTTCGATAGCCTGAGCCTGCACGGTCCATTCCTTATAGACCTTGCCGCGCCAACCTGTAAGCAGCGTGCCGCCGCCTTTGCCCTGCCCTGTCGTGTACTGGACGGAGAGGTTGACCAGGTGGCGCTGGTCGAAGTTCGACAGGCCACGCTCACCGCTCAGGTTGCGCCAGTCCTGCGCCAGACGCGCGGAGCCGACCGTTGCAGCACCACCGCCACCCAGCGAAGAGTCGTCATCGATGGATTTGGAAAAGGTGTAGAGGACCTGCGCGGTGAGGCCGCTCTTAAGGCGACGGCGTAGCTGTAGCTGCAGGCTTTCCCGTGTGGAATTGCCGGTGGAGGAAATGTACTCGAATCCGCAGGGGCCCGTTGGGCATGAAGTGGAGGAGCCTGGCGGGGCGGTGTTTGGCAGGTATTCCTGCACGCCGTGCGTGCCTTTGTTGCCCAAGTAGGTAACAACGGCCTGAAGCGACCCAGGAAGGTCACGCTGCGCCTTGAGGTTCCACGTCTGCACATAGCCGACCCGGAAGTTCTTATCGATGCCGAAGATCTCTGGCGTGGTCGTCGTGCAGTTGATGAAGCCGTTTGCGAGAGTTAGCGGGCAAGCCGAGCTGTTCTGAATTGTGAGGCTTTTGACGCCGGGGAGCGGCTCCTGCTGAGCCATGGCAAGTGCAATTCCCTGGTACACGGACATGTCGTAATTGACGCCGTAGCCGGCGCTGACCAGCAAGGATGACCCCGGCAGCGGCCGGTACGAGATGCCGATGCGCGGCTCAAACCCGCTGCGATCCGGCTCCAGCAGAGCGTTGTTGAACCCTGTGCCACCCGACTGATTGGCGATGACCGGAGCAATGGTCGCGAAGTTCCCTCCAACTGCAAGATTGACCAGGCGGCCTTTGACTTCGGTCGCAGGCGAGCCGTACTCCCAGCGCACGCCGGCGTTGATGGTCAGTTGCGGATTCACACGCCAGTCATCCGTCGCGTAAGCGTCGGCGACGTTTTGTCGCAGGTACTTGTCTGCGTTGCCGAACGATAGCGCGCTGCCATCCGGCACGCCAATCAGGAAGTCCGCAACGTCCGATCCCGTGGTCCCGACGCCGGCGCCGGCGCCTGTGGTGGCCGCGCCGGTGAAGGTAAAGGTGCCGCGTGGGTTCGCCTGCGAAAGGTAATTGTATTGCTCGCGTTTGAAGTCGCCGCCCAGCGTCACATTATGCGGCGAGCGGTTCCAGCGCAGCGTATACGACAGGCCCTGGGTAGCATTGCGCGTGAAGCTGGCGTTGCCGTCGTAGAGCCCGCTTAGCCCACCTGAGAAATCGAGGTTAGGTGGGCCGGCGTAGAGCGGATCGGGATCGTTGCCGCTGATGCACGGCATGTTGGTACCACACGGCTGCGTTGAAACGTTTTGGCGGTTCTGCCAGTACGGGGTTTGGCGGTTTGACTGACGGCTGAACTGGTAGCCCGCATTCATGCGGTAGTGCGGGTTGAACGTATGCGACCAGTTGATGTTTGTGCTGAGCCCGAGCGATCTGGTGGCGTCTGTAAAACCGAACAGACTGGTCGTGCTGGTGCGCGTGCTGGCCGCGCTGAAGTTGCCGCTGACCTGGTTGTTGCGACCAATCGTCTTGCTGACGTTACTATTGACGGCGTCCTGATGAGTGTCAGTCACGAGCGCTAACTGGTAGTTGTATAGCGGATTGCCGGTAACGTTCGGCAGCGGGTACAAAGCGAGCAGAGCCGCTGCCTGCGCGCTGACGGGGACCTGATTGTTTGCAAACGGCTTGCCCGTGTTTAGATCGTAGATCACCGTTGTGCCGTGCGAAAAATCTCCCACACGGACATACTGGTCCGGCACCAGGCCGGGCGTGGTTGCGGCAACACTGTTCTGCGTGCGTTGATAGCCCACATACAGATCCGGTCCATGGCGCAGCAAGCCGGGAATTTTGATTGGCCCCTGGAAAGCCAGGCCCCCGGTGAGCGCGTTGGTGTGCGGCTTCGTCGTGTCGATGCCGGCGATCGAGTAGGACCGCGCGTCGAGGGCCGAGTTGTCGACGCGAACATTGACGGAATAGCTGTAGAGCGATTTACCGCCGGCCGTATTGCCAAAGCGCGGCACCAGCGAGAAGGCCGACGTGGCGGCATTGTTGACGCTGCCGTTGATGAGCAAGCCATCGGCTGCCTTTTGCGCGACCTCCTCCGGGACAGGCGCAGGTGGAGCGCCGGCGACCTTGGGGGCCTCACCCGTTTTGGCCGGTTGGCTGCGAGCTTGCACTTCTGTGATCGCCGCGCTTGGTACAGGCTTAAGCGCCGCGCGCATCTCCGCAAGTCCCAGCATTTTGAGCTCGGTCTTACCGAGTGGCGCACCCGCGGCGATAGTTACCGACTGCTCCGCCGCGGTAAAGCCGGTGCTGCTGACAGACAAAGTCGCCGCGCCATCCGCCAGGCCGCTCAGCACATAGAAGCCCTGCGAGTCCGTCACGGTGGAGCGCTTCTGCGCCCCCTGCGTAACGGAGACGGTCGCGCCCGGAACCGGCAGACCGTGATACGTGACGAGGCCCCGAAACTCAGGCACCTTGACCTCAGACACCCGCGCCTCTTGCGCGCCCGCCATCGACGCCACCACCATGATCCCAGCCGTACTATGCCGAAAGCGCAAGTCAGTTCTCCGTGGGCTGCGCGATGTGATCAATGACGACCACATCCACTGCGCCCTTGATCGATTCAAGCTTCAAGCCCATCTGCTCCTGCAACGCGGTAAAAAGTCCGGGCGCACGCTCTGTGGTGCCATCCGCGGCGGAGTTGGACATGTCATCCCTGGCCCACTCAAGCGCCAGATCATACTTGCCTGTGAGCCCTGTTTTGTCCTCTACCGGGCGATGTACCTGGTAAGAAAGGAAGTATCCTAGGCGCTTGATCTCTGCCGAATACGCCTCCATTTTTCCGTTATGAACGTTCATGTTACCGGCCTTGGGGTTTGTGGGGTCAGCCGGCTTCAGCTTGGTGCCGGCTTTCACCTGCACCAATGCGTACTCGGGCAGCTCGCGCTTTTCATGATGGAATTTGAGGGCAAAACGATCCTCTAACAAATGTTGCATCAACTCTTTCTCGGCGCTCTCGCGCTCGTCCGGCTTGAGCGCTTTCAGCCGAGTAAAAGTGTCGGCATCGAGCTTCGCCTTCACGTCATAGCGCGCTGCCGTTGCCCAAGCCGGCAGCCCGATCACCTGATCTTCAATCTGCAGGCCAAAGGTGTCCAGAAGCATGTTTAGCAAGCGCTCATTTTCGGACACGTAGGAATCGTTATTGGTGCTGACGGACGTATTGCCGCTGGCAGAGTGATTGGGCCGTACGGTCGACACTTCATAGGAATAGCTCTGCGACTGCTGGGCTACTGAATTGCCTGGCGCGAACAGCAGAGCCGATAGCAACAGTGCGCCAGACAGTTTGCCCGCGAAGCATGACCCACCCGGCTTCGGCGCGTGCTTCATGCCCACCGCCGATGCCGCCACTACGAGTTTTTCCGTACCGTGCCGAAAGCGCAAGTCAGTTCTCCGTTGGCTGCGTAATTTGATCGATGACAATCGTATCGACCGGACCCTTCATTGCTTCGAGCCGCAGGCCCATCTGCTCCTGCAAGGCCGTCAACAGGCCCGGAGCTTTGTCCGCGGCAGCATCGGTCGTGGCAGCATCGGTCGTGGCAGCGGGCGCGTCATCCGGCGACCAGACCAACGCCAGATCAAACTTGCCGGTGAGCCCCGTTCTGTCCACGACGGAACGATGCACCTGCTGCGCGAGGAAAGCCGTAAGCTCTTCCATCCGCACGGCTGCCGCGGTCAACGTGTGATTGCTGGTGTGTACGCCGCCGGCCTTGGGGCCGAGTTCGTCCCCGGGCTTGAGTTTCGAGCCACCCTTGGCTTGAACCAGTGCATACTCCGGCAGCTCACGCGTCTCATGATGCACTTTCAGGCCGAAACGCTCGGCCAGCAGAATCTGCGAAGCCTGGTGCTGGGCTGCCTCAAACCTGGCGTGATCCAGATCCTTAAAATGCAGCGCGGTTTCGGCGTCGACCTTGGCCGTCACATTGTAATGCGCGCCGGCGGCCCACCCCGGCAGGCCGATGAGCTGGTCTGCTGTTTGAAGATCATAGGCGTTTATCAGCAGAGTCTTGAGCGACACATTCTGCCCGTTGTAAGAACCCGCGTGGATGCTCACGTGGGAACTGCCGCTTGCCGACGTGTTCGGCCTAATGACGACGGCATCGTAGGTATAGGTGGGCGGCTGCTGGCTGAACGCCGGCGCAGCAATGAGCAGCAAGGCCGCCAAACAGAGCGGGCTCACTGATCCTCTCCAGGGGTCTCAACGTGATTGACGCTGACCATCTCAACCTTCGCCTCGATCGAGTCCAGATGAAGTCCCAACTGCTCCTCGAGCGCCGTGAACAGCGAGGGGTCAGATGTGTCTGCGCCGTTGGTTGCGCAGGCGTCATCCGGCGTGAACTTGAGCGTGAGATCGTAGGTGCCGGTCACGCCTGATTTGTCGATGACCTGCCGGTGCAGGTTTATGCCAAGGTTCTGCGCGAGGGCGTCCATAGTGATCATCTGGCCCGTGATGGAGTTGTGGCTCATCATCATCATGCCACCGCGCATGCCGTTCGGCAGTTTGGCGCCGGTCTTTTCCGGGTCAGTGGAGTCAAGGGGCTTCAGCTTGAAGCCGCCTTTGGTCTGCACCATCGCGTACGCGGGCATTTCCTTTTCTTCCATGTGCGCCTGCAGCTTGAAGCGGTCGGGGAGCAGCGCCTGGACGAGTACGCGGTGCGCCGCGAAACGCTCCTTCGGCGTCATATTTTTCTGCGCCTCAATGATGTCCGGATCCATCTTCGCTTCAATGTCATAGCGAGTCTCGGCTGCCCACTTTGGCAAGCCAGAGATCAGGTCCTGCTTCCTGAGCCCGTAGGCGTCCATGATCATGAACTTCACCGTGGTCCCTGTGGCCTTAAAGCCGTTCCGCGTAGCGGTAATCATGGAATCGCCGCTCTTCTCGCTTGTGGGGCGCACTGAAACAACCGCGTACTCAGGCGACTTTGAGGCAGTTCCCTCCTGCGCGCAGAGCGGTAAAGTAAACAGCATCAAGCCGGCCAGCATCATGTTCTTCATTTTCACCCTTGGTGTTCCCGCTGTGTCGTCCAATCATTGCGTACACCTACGCACCCCGCCGCGAAGAGCTTGTGGGGGAACGAGCGCAGATTGAGCAGGTTGCTTTGAACGATGGACGCATTCAATCCGAATAGGACGACACCGATACCAACTATTTTTCGATCCCGGAGCTAATTAGCGGAAGGCTTCTCTACGTGATCGATCGCGAGGACGTCCACCGCAGTCTTCTGCGGCTCAAGCTTCAGTCCGATCTGCTGCTGCATCGCTTCAAACAGGCTTGGGAAAGCTTCCACGGTATCGCTCTTGGTGACCGGCGGCGGATGCCCGTTGAACTGCGAGTCATCCGGCATGAACTTGATAGAGAGGTCATACTTGGCCGTCAAACCAGTCTGATCGACCACCGGCCGGTCAAGCACCAGGCTCTGCATAAAGCTTGCAAGATCGGCCAGCGTGCCCTTCCGCAGGATCAGCGTCAGGCCACCTGGCGTGGGGACCAGGCCAAGCCCCGGGCCGGGACCCTTGACCTCTGTCTCCGTCAATTTGGGTCCGCCCTTCGCGACCGAAAGCACAAAGGCGTTTATGTCGCGCTTCTCCGGATGCGTGGTCAGCTTGAAGCGGTCTGCCAGCAGCTTGCGCACCATGGAGCGCGCCTGCAACAGGCTGGGTACGCCTTCCGTATCGGGCAGCGCGTCCATGTCGTAGCGAGTGGTGTTCATCCAATCCGGAGCCCCGATAATCTGCTTCATCTGGACGTTATAAGCGAAGCACATCAGATCGCTCAGGGACGATCCCTTGGTCCTGAAGTTGCGCCCGTTGATGCCAAGACCCTGCATGCTGGTAACGCCGGGGTCACCGGGCTTGATGGTTGCGATATCGAAGCTGGGGTCGGCCTCCGCCGCCATCTGCTTGGGGGGCGCGGGTGCAGCGGGGATCTCCCATGCGGTCTCTTTGGTGGCGCGGACCAGGTCCAGCGGCAAGGTGGTGCCCGCCTGCGTCCAATTGCCGGCGATGGCGTTGCCATCCGGATTCAGCGTTCCGGTATAAGTGCCGCCGATCAACTCAATCGCGAGCTTCACCACGCGGCCGTCCAAAGAGGCAGAAGACGCATTCATGGGCGGCGCCGTGGGTTGATCGATAAAGAAGAATCGCGCTGCGAGGCCTTTTTCGCCCTTAGAGAACTTGATGACGATGCGCAAGGAAGTGGTGGGCAGCTTGAGGGTTCCCTGGAAATCGCCCACCAGGTCCTGCGATACAGGCGCGCCGAGAGACGAGAACATTGCCCGCGGCTCCAGACCGTAGGAGGGGCTGACCGCCAAAGCTACCGCAACAAGTAGAACCAGCTTCCGCATCTTCAACACAAATCCTCCAAGAGTTGGCACCAAGGGTTTTGATCATAAGGCGTGTTCGAGCTGCAATACAGACCCGTACGCACGACTCTAAGCAAAGGTTCCCTTGACCGGTGTGCGCTTAGCATAAAGCACCGGGCCACCGGCGACCGCATGCTTAAGGATTGTCCCCCTTCAGGAATGATTTTTTCTCGGACGGAACCATTCGCTCGGCACGCCGTATCATCCGGCACAGGAGAACTCCTATGGTTCGCACGATTCGCCGTCTTCTTGGTCCACTTTCCGCATTCGCGCTCTGCCTGCCAACGCTATGCCTGCATGCACAGGCACCCATCATGGAAGAGCCCGACTACAAGCCCACGCTCACATTTGACGTGGCGACCATCCGCCTTGCGCCGCCGCCCGGGCCTAATTTCCACGTCGCCGTCACTAGCCCGCCCCACAACAGCCGGTTTGAGGCCACAAACCTGCCCATCAAGACCCTGCTGCAGATCGCTTACGGCTTTGACGCGCCCGTCGTCAACGCGCCGGATTGGGTCGCCAACACGTTCTACAACATTCAGGCGCGGTCGGATGAGGCAGCCGACGCGCGGCTTGCCAAGCTGCCCGCAAACGAGGTGCGCCTGGAGAAGCGCAATGCCATTCGCGTCTTGCTGGCTGAGCGCTTGGACCTGAAGACGCATCTGGAAACGCGCAACAGCTCCATCTACAACCTGACCCTGGCCAAGGGCGGCCTGAAGATGCAGACCGTTCCACCGCCCCCGGTCCCCGCAGCCGGGGAGCCACCGGTCCCGCAGCCCATGGCGGACACGCAGGCGCATGGGTCGCAACATGGCCTGGAGTTCATCGGAACAAACGCGGTCATGCGCGCTATTACCGGTGCGCTGGGTGCGATGCTGGAGGCGCCAGTCATCGACAAGACGGGCCTGAGCGGCACCTATAATTACACGCTGCGGTTCGGTAGGGACTGGTCCGCCAACGACCCCGAAAGCTACCCTTCCATCTTTACAGCAGTTCAGGAACAGCTTGGGCTGAAGCTGGAAGCCGTGCACGAGTCGGTGCCCAATCTGGTGGTCGACAAGATGCAGAAGCCTACGGAAAACTGATGTTCCATGCAATCGACCACCTGATGGGCTCAACATAAAGACGGGCCAGCGACTCTGTGCGAAGAGTTGCTGGCATCCGCGTTTTCCTCTCCCGCTCCGGCTACCATGAAGCTGCCCATGATCGAAGCAAAGCAGCTCCCCTCAGACATTCTCGCCCACCTCACGACCTCCCTTGCAATCCCGCTCCACTCACTCGTTGCGACGATTACTCTGCTCGATGAAGGCGGCACTGTACCCTTCATCGCGCGTTATCGCAAGGAAGTCACCGGCGCGCTGGATGAAGTGCAGATCCGCACGATCGAAGAGAAGCTTGCCTACTTCCGCGACCTTTTGAGCCGGCGCGAGACGATTCTGAAATCGATTGAGGAACAGGGCAAATTGAGCGTTGACTTGCGCGCGCGGATTGAAACGACACTCGACCGTGGCGAGCTGGAAGATCTGTATCTTCCCTTCCGTCCCAAGCGCCGCACCAAGGCCACGATCGCGCGGGACCGGGGCCTGGAGCCGCTTGCCGATCGCATTTGGTCGCAGCAGCCGGGGCCTGAGCCGTTGATGGCTTTTGCCGCCACATTCCTCGACGCTGAAAAGCAGGTTGCTTCCATCGAGGAGGCGCTTGAGGGCGCACGCCATATCCTCGCCGAGCGCATCGCAGAGACCGCGGAATTCCGCAAAACTCTGCGGCAAATGTTGCACGACGAAGGCATCGTCGTCAGCCGCAAGAGCATGGACGCCAACGACCCGCAGGAAAAGTTCAAGATGTATTACGACTTCCGCGAGACCGTCAAAACGATCCCTTCGCACCGCATGCTCGCCATCCGGCGCGGCGAGACGGAAGCGGTCCTCTATTTCTTGATCGAGTGCGACCCAGCCCGCGCCACCGGCATCCTGCGCAAACACTTTCTAGGCCCTGAAGGCGAATGGACCGCGCAATTGGAACTGGCAATTGACGACTCCTGGAGCCGCCTGTTGGGCACCAGCATCCAGGGCGAGCTACGGCTCGAATTGAAGAAGCGCTCAGACCTGGACGCCATTCAAGTATTCCGCGACAACCTGCACAATCTTCTGCTGGCCGCGCCGGCAGGTCCGATTTCGATTCTTGGCCTGGACCCCGGGCTACGGACAGGCTGCAAGGTGGCGGTCGTCGATGAGACCGGCAAGTTCCTCGCGCATGACGTGATCTATCCGCACACTGGCCAGACCACCAAGGCCAGCCAGACGCTGGCGCAGTTGGTGCGGACTCACAATATCAGGGCAATCGCGATCGGCAATGGCACGGCCTCGCGCGAGACCGACGCGTTTGTGCGTGACTTTCTTGCTGAGCACAAGCTGACAGGTATCTTCAAGGTGATGGTGTCGGAAGCAGGTGCCAGCGTTTACTCGGCCTCCGACGTGGCACGGCAGGAGTTCCCCGATCTCGACCTGACGGTCCGGGGCGCGATCTCTATTGCAAGACGCCTGCAGGATCCGCTTTCAGAGCTTGTGAAAGTTGATCCGAAAGCTATCGGGGTCGGCCAGTATCAGCACGACGTTGACCAGCGGCAATTGCAGCAGTCGCTTGAAGCGACGATCGAAAGCTGCGTCAACCGGGTGGGGGTCGATGTCAATACTTCATCCTGGACCCTGCTGCGCTATGTGGCTGGCATCACGGAGCGGATGGCATTAAATATCGTGCAATTTCGCGATGAGTACGGCCGTTTTACGTCGCGCGCGCAGTTGAAAAAGGTGTCCGGTGTGGGTGCTAAAACCTACGAGCAGGCTGCCGGATTCCTGAGGATCCGCGGTGGCTCGCAGCCTCTTGACTCTACTGCGGTTCATCCAGAAAGCTACACGCTGGTAGAGCAGATCGCAGCTTCGCTGGGTACATCCCTCAAAGAAGTTATTGCAAATCCTGCGCTGCTTTCGGGCTTCGATCCCGGCAAAGTGAGCGCGGGAACGTTCACCGTGAACGACATCCTGGAAGAGCTGCGCAAGCCGGGACGGGACCCTCGCGATCAGTTCGTCGCGCCGGCCTTTCATGAAGGAGTGCGGGAGCTGGCCGATGTGCAGCCGGGCATGATTCTTGAAGGTGTCGTCACGAACGTAACCAAGTTTGGTGCGTTTGTAGATATCGGCGTGCACCAGGACGGCCTGGTCCACATTTCTGAGCTTTCGAATCGCTTCATCAAGGACCCCGGAGAAGCCGTGAAGGCGGGCCAGATCGTTAAAGTTAAGGTGATCTCCGCGGACCTGCTGACGAAGCGGATCGCGCTATCGATGAAGGCCCTGATGATCGGCACGTTGCCCAGCGCCAACCAGCCTGCGCGCAAGATTGAAGCCCGTACAGCACCCCGTTCCACACCGCGTCCCCCGGCCACCATGGACGATAAGCTTGCCGCGCTTTCAACCCGCTGGAAGGTCGCGCGCTAAGGTCACCGCAACGAACAGGACCCGTCACCGGTCTCAGTTTCCTGCGCCTTGCCGGGCATCGGTCGCATCTCTAAGGGCAACAAGGAGAGTTGCGCACCATGCCTAAAGCCATACGTTTCACCCAGATTGGTGGTCCAGAGGTCCTTCATTTTGAAGACATACCCAAGCGCGCTCCGGCCGCGGGAGAGGTCCTGCTGCAGGTCCAGGCGGTCGGCCTGAATCGTGCCGAAAGCATGTACTACCACAGGCAGTATATGGAAGCTGTAAACCCGCCTTCCGGCCTTGGCTATGAGGCAATCGGCCTTGTCACGGAGGTAGGTGCCGGAGTCGATTCATCGCTCATCGGGAAGCGCTTTGCGACTATCCCCGGCTTCTCTATGGGCAAGTACCCCGTCCTGGCGGAAGAGGCTGTGGTACCGGCCAGCGTTCTCGCTGCCGTGCCCGAGTCTTTCTCAGCGGTTGGAGGTGCCGCGGTCTGGATGCAGTACTGCACGGCCTATGGCGCACTCGTGCCGATGGGTAAGGTTTCCCAGGGTGACTTCGTGCTTATCACCGCCGCAAGCTCTTCGGTCGGGCTGGCCGCGATCCAGATCGTGAAGGCACAGGGTGGAATTTCGATCGCGACCACGCGCACGTCCGCCAAGAAAAACCGCTTGTTAGCCCTGGGTGCAGACCACGTCATCGTCACCGAGGAGGAAGATCTGGTCGCGAGGGTTAAAGAGATCACGGCCGGCAAAGGCGCGCGCGTCGTCTTCGATCCGGTAGGCGGAGACTACATCACGACCCTCGGACAGGCGACGGCAAACGGCGGCAGCATCTTCCTTTACGGCATGCTTTCCGGCAAGCCCACGCCGTTCCCCATGTCTACCTTTGCACGCCAGATCGGTATGTTCGGCTACAGCTTTACCGAACTGCGCGGCACGCCAGCGTGGGACATCATGGTCAAGTACATCTTTGACCATCTTGCGGATGGGTCGTTCAAGCCGGAAATCGCCCGCACCTTCTCTTTCGACCAAAGCGTCGAGGCCTATCAATACCTCGAGAGCAACGAGCAGATTGGCAAGGTCGTCATCAATCTGTAGTCAGCTGTTTGGGCTCCTTGCCGGGCGGGGTCAAGGCGCCTACTTCTACATAGCAATGGTCACGGTGGAGGTGCTGCTGAGCGTGATGCCTTTGGTGGGGATGAACGGAACCATCGGGATGAATTGGTAGGTGACCTGCACCTTGACGATGCAGCCCGGACTATTAGGGCCGGTGCTGGTATCGCAGGAGGCGCCGGAAGCGGAAGTACCAGGCCAGGTGGTCGTGATCGTTAACGGCTTGGTCGACGTGACCGCGGGTGAGGCGGTGATGACGTAGGATTTGACGTTGGCTGCAACGGCCGCGCACTTGTAGGTTGCAGAGGTCGCGCAGGTTGTCCCGGCCCAGGTGGAGCCGCGAACCATGGCATAGCGGGAGCCGTCACGCGCGGCGTTGCCGACGTAATGATCCAGGTACACCAGACGCGAGCCATCAAGAATCGCGAACGTCGTAATCACGACTACCGAGAGGCACAGTGCGAACTCAACCAGCTCTGCGCCAGCTTCATCCTGCAGGAAAGCTTTGATCTTTGGGGTCATCTATTCCCTTCTCTAGTGCGCCGCGCGCATGCGTGCCAGGCCGGTCAGCTTTACGGATTTTGGCAGGCCCGGGTACTGAACCATCAGGTTGTAATTGGCGGTCGTGGCCACAGACACATAGTTGACGACGTTATAGGCGCAGGTGGGAACGCTGGTACAGGAGGCGGAAGCAGAAGTGCCGTCTGAGCACTCGCACCCATAGGTGGCGGTGGGGGTAATGCTGGTCAAGTCGGGCACTTCAAGCTTCGCTGCAGCGACCATGCCAGAAGTGTCAGTAGCGTTTTGCGAGCCATACACGGCGCCGGCCTGGGCAGAGGAACTGACCTCCAGCGCCATGTAGTAGGCGCGGCCAAAATCAACTGCGCCGATGAAGAGCAGAAGCAGCACAGGTAGCAGGAGCGCGGTCTCGATGATGCTGGAGCCGGAGTCGTCTCTAACTTGCAGGCGGATCATGGTGGCACCTTTCATTCGAGCAGGGCGGCTGCGTCGCCGTTGAGCGGTGAGCCAATCTGCAACGAGGAATAGTTGTTGCCGAAGCTGCTGGCGACGGCGGCGTTGAAGGTCAGATCCTTGGCCACCACGATGGTGTAGTTGGACGATGCCGCGCCCACCCCGTAGTTCAACGTGGCGGCGGGCATGTAGATCGCGCCTTCCAGCTTGCTGCCCTGCACAAGGTTGGCGACGACTGTTCCCGCGGTCGTGTTGGTGGAGGCCTGCCAGTAGAGAACGCCGCCATACGTTCCGCTGGTGGGGGCTGAGAAGATAATCTTGCTCAGGCTGAGCGCGGCCGGTGAGGTGATGGCAATGGCGCCTTGCGGACCAACGTTGTAGAACGTAACCCCGGCGGCATTGATAGTGGATAGTGCTGTAATCGTGATGGTGAGTCCGCCTACGGTGGCTCCAAGAGCGTTCAGGCCGGGCTTCAGGATGTATGTGCCAGGATTAAAGGTGACGGTGCTGGCCAGCGCTGCGGTGTAGCTGATGCCTCCGCAATAGACTCCGGGATTGAACACGTAGGTTCCCCCGAGCGTGAGACTGACTTGCTTGGGTGCGCCCGTGTAAGGGCTTGCCGTGGAGGTCCCGCATGCGCCGACGGTCGGCTTCGGCAGGTAAGCTAGAGGATCGTTCGGGACAGGTCGCGCGACATTCTTGCGGGGCGTTGAGGAAAGACCACACAACAGGCTGCCCGTGGTGCCGGTGATGGCGACGCGGGGTGCCGTGATGAAGGCACCGACCACGCAGGTTAGTGCCGTGGCGGAGCTGGACTCATCAACGATGCCACATTGCGCTGTTATGGCAACCCCGACAAGTACAGAAATCGCCCCGCTTCCCGTGGGGTCCAGCGCGTAGATACAGTTGGGCCCGGGGTATCGGACGGCTTCAGCACGGGCCTTCAGAGTGATGTGATCGTAGCCGAGCAAACGTGCAAAGTAGGTGCGCTCCTGTTTGGAAACCACCGCCTCCACGTAGCGCGAATTATTATTGTCCGGGTCTCTGGTTCCAAGCTCGCAGGGTGGGTCGTTGAGCATCAGGGTGAGTGAGGTGCCGGCGGCGCTGGCACAATTTGCAATGAAGCTGGCTCCGGTAAATCCATTCTCCACAAGGGCATTTTTTGCGGCGGCCTGCATGGCGGGGCAATTTGCGACAGTACTGCAGGTGCGTAACTCCAGGCCTGCCGCGAGTGCTGCCGCATCTGCCGCTGTCTGCAGGTTGCGATGCGCAAAACGGAGGTGACCCACATCGATCGCAAGCCCCAGAAAGGCCATGATGACAAGCATGGCAAAGGCCGTCACGACGACAGTCTGTCCGCTCTCATCGCGCCATTGAATCTTCATTGTGCAGCCTGTTTTTTCGGGATGTGGATCAGGTCGCCAAGCTGCACGCCACTTTCCGCAATGGCCCCTGCCGGGAGCTCCAGCACACTGCTCATACGCCAGCTCAATGCAGTGACGCGCTGCGGCACAAGCTCGTGCCACAGCTTGATGACGCGCATCTTTTTGTCGAGCCCGATGACGTCAATCGGAAACGACATGCCGAGCGTGTGGACGCCCGAGGAAGGCCGGATCCAGAGGCCTTCCCCGCGCTCCAACGACTGCCGCCCGAGGAGACCGCGCATACGCGTCCAGCTCGTATCCGCGACCTCCACCTGGCGACCAAGGGGGTAGCCATTGCTTTCGATAGTGACTTCTACGGTTCTCATTGCAGAGCCTTTCAAGGAGCGTGCGACTAGACCTCATTCTTGCTGCGGCGGTACATGATGATGGCGATGATGACGACGGCGAGAACGCCGGCAACGAGACGGATTGTGGTGGTCATTTCCATGGGCAACCTCCTTTCCTCAAAAATCAAGGGCATCGTTCCGCACTACTTCTGCATGCCGTCCAGTCCCCGCATGATCGCCAGAATGGCAGGTGCCAGCAGGACAATGAAGAGACAAGGAAAGATACAGAAAACGAGCGGAAAGATGATCTTGATTTTGGTCTTCGCGGCGGCTTCTTCAGCCAGCTGGCGACGCTTCAACCGCAACTCCGCGGCAAAGCCGCTCAGGGCACGCGCAATGGGCGTGCCGAAGCGATCCGTCTGCATAAGCATGCTGACGAAAGCGGTGATTTCCGCAATCTTTACGCGCTTGGCCAGAGCGTCCCAGGCTTCCAGCCGGGCCTTGCCGGCACGCTGCTCCAGGTACACGCGGGAAAGCTCGTCCTGGAGCTGCGGATGGCTGAGCGCCAGCTCGTCGCACACACGCAGAACAGCTTGATCCAGGCCGAGACCAGCGTCCACACAGATCACCAGCAGGTCAACAGCATCGGGCAAGCTGCGTCGAATCTTTTCACGGCGGCTCTTTATCTTCGCGCTCAACCACATCGTCGGCGCCATGTAGCCGACTCCGGCCAGGATGCAAGCGTAGAACAGCGTGTCGCCCGGAATGAAACTGCCGACGAACACGCCAATGATGGGAGTCAGGAAACGCGCGGCAAAGAAAAGATCCGGGGCCAGTGTGCTGCGCAGCCCGGCAGCCTGCAGGCGCAACTCCATCTTGGAATTGGCAGCAAGATTGAATCGGGCGCGAAATCCGCGAGCGATGGCAGCGACTGTGTTTTCGAGCCGTTCCCGCAAGCCCAGGACGCGCCTGTCCATGCGTGCGCTGGTCACAACTTCAAGCACTCGCTGAGCTTCCGCGGAAGGCTTCAGCATGAGTTGCGTCAGCAGCAATGCCACACAGCAGAAGACAGTAAACGCGATCGCAAGTGAGAGGATGATCGGCATCGTTAGACCTCCACCCCGTTGACGATCCGACGGATCAAGAATGCCCCCAGGCAAAGCAGCCCCGTACCGGCGTAGAGCATCTTGCGTCCGAGATCTTCATGGAACAGCACAGAAGAATATCCAGGGTTGGAGATGTTGATCATGGCCAGCATGGCAGGCGGCAGCATGCACAAGATCCAGCCCGTCAGGCGACCCTGCGCGGTATGGGTGCGGACCTCGCGATGAATGCGAAGTCGCTCGCGGATCACGAAGACGATGCGGTCAAGGATCTCTGCAAGGTTGCCCCCGGTATCGCGTTGCACCATGATGCCGGTGACGAAGACCTGCAGGTCCATCGAAGGCACGCGGTCGAGCATCTGGAGCAGCGCATCGCGCAGGGGCAGCCCGTAGTTCTGCTTTTTGAAGACCTCAGCGAATTCCGTTTTTGCGGGCTCAACGGACTCATTTGCGATGATCTCAATTGCCGCCACGACCGAGTTGCCGACGCGTAGCGCACGGGCGCACATCTCGATGCAATCCGGTAGCGCGGCATCGAACGCGCTGACCCGACGGCTCCGTTGAAAGCGAAGGTAGAGCACCGGCAAAATGCTTGACACAAGCGAGATCCCCAGCGCCATCACCAGCATCGAGGTGCTGATGTAGATCGCCAGGAATAGCGCAGTCACCAAAGCTAGTGCGGAGACAACGACTGTTCCGACAGTAAACGGAGCCTGCGCCTGCACGATCAAGATCTGCAACTCACGCGATAGCCATGTGCTCGCCAGCAGCCGGTCAATGAGCGGAAAGGTACCCTTCTGGGTGACTTCCAGATGCGTCGGAAGTGCCTTGATCACGCTCGTCGCAGTGTGCGGAGTCGCCGTTTCTGCGATGCGTCTTTCAAGCGCGCTTTGCTCCGCGGTCGGTCGTGTAATCAGCGCAAAGATCGTAAAGACAAGCATCGCAAGGCCGGAAAAAACAAGCATAAGCAGCATCGGTGAACTCCTTTCCTGAACTTTGGTTTCTATACTTCGAGGGTGTGGTTTAGGAAGCCCGTAGGCATCGTGAAGCCGGCGGCGATCAGCTTCTCCGCAAAGCGCGGCATGATGCCCGTCGAGTAGAACCGGCCCTTCAGCTTGCCTTGCGCGTCGAGCCCCTTTTTCTCAAACAGGAACAGGTCATTCATGCTGACCGTTTCTGCATAAGCCCCAGTCAACTCCGTAATGTGCGTGATGCGCCGCGTGCCATCGCTCATACGCGCTACTTGCACGATGACATGCACTGCAGAGGCAATCTGCGCGCGAATAGCCTTATCCGGTAGCTTGATCTCACCCATCATGCACATGGTCTCCATGCGTGCGAGCGCGTCGCGTGGGGAGTTGGAGTGAATCGTTGTGAGCGAGCCATCGTGCCCCGTGTTCATCGCCTGCAGCATGTCCAGCGTCTCTTCGCCGCGAACCTCTCCCAGCACGATCCGGTCCGGCCGCATTCGTAGCGCGTTGATCATTAGCTCGCGCTGCCGGATGGCGCCGTGCCCTTCCATGTTGGGTGGCCGCGTTTCAAGCCGCACAACATGCTCCTGACGCATCAGCAACTCGGCAGAATCTTCGATGGTGACAATACGTTCACGCTCCGATACAAAGCTCGAAAGCACGTTAAGCAAAGTCGTTTTGCCCGAGCCGGTACCGCCTGAAACGACAATGTTCAGCCGGCCCTGCACCGCGCGTTCCAGCACCTCAAGCATCGGACGCGTCAGCATCTGTGTGCGCAGCAGATCATCCGCGCTCAGCGGGGTGCGGCCAAAGCGACGAATAGACAAGATGGGGCCATCAATGGCGAGTGGCGGGATGATCACATTCACGCGTGAACCATCCGCAAGCCGAGCGTCCACCATGGGCGACGATTCATCGACCCGGCGCCCAACGGCGGACACGATCTTGTCGATGATGTGCAGCAGGTGGCGATTGTCTTTGAACGTGATGTTGGTCTTTTCGAGCAGGCCGCGGCGCTCGACGTACACCGAGTTGAACGTGTTAACGAGGATGTCGCTGATCGTCGAGTCGTTGAGCAAAGGCTCGAGCGGACCCAGACCAAAAACCTCGTCGACCACTTCTTGGGTGAGCTTGTCGCGCTCCGCAATGCTGAGCGGAATGCCCTGCTCCGTCATGAGCCGTTGGATCATGGTGAAGAGCTGCTGCTGGCCTGCGCGGGTGTCGTTGAACTCACCAAGGCGGTCAAGATCAAGCCGCGTCAGTAGCTCTTTATGCACGGATGTTTTGATCTGCTGCTGCAACGCTTCCGGCACGCCACGGGGTACGCGCGGCGCAGGCGGGGCAGGTCGGGATACGAGTTGTTCCAACGTATTTACCATCGTTTACCCCTTGCCGAACATTGCAAAAATGCCCTTGCTCTTCTTCGCCACTGCCTTCGGTGTCGTTGCGCCGACGAGCGTATTGGCCCACTTGGTGAACTGGCTGGAAAGCTCCGACTTAGTCGTCGGCGTAAGCGGTTCCCCAAGGTTGCTAGCACGTACAAGCTCCGGGTAGCTGCTCGCAATGCGGATGGCAATTGGGAGCTTCATCGCCTTCTCAATATGGGCGACGTCAATGGCATACGGAGTCGCCACGCGGTTGATCACGACCTGCAGCTTTTCGCTCGAGCCATCGGACGGGATCAGCGTATCCACATAACGAGACAGGTCGCGGATCGCGCCTACGTCAGGCGTCGCAACAAGATAGATGACCGTAGATGCCTCGATCACGGGATGGTTGATTTCGGCATTCGGTCGCCCGCAGTCAAGCACGATGTAGTCGTACTCACCGCGCAGAAAGTCGAGTGTCCTTGCAATCGCATCATGATCTACGGGACGCGCGCGGCCGCATACATCGGGCGACGACAGCACCTCCAGACCAGAGCTATGCTTTGCGACAAAGCCGCGCAGAAGCTCGCTATCCAAACGACCAACGTTGCGGACCAACTCCTGAAACTGGCAGCGCGCACCATCCACCCCAAGGTACACACTCGCATGGCCAAGCTCTGCGTGATAGTCGATGAGCAGGACACGTTTCTTGTGCAACTGGACCAGGTAAGTGGCCAGGTGGATGGCAAGCGTTGTGGTGCCGGCACCACCCTTCGCACCGAAGAAAGAGATCAGCGAGCCGGACGGCATGAACGTGCGAGTAACCGTTGATTCAGCAGCTTCAAGTCGCTGCAAAGCTTCAAATAATGTGTTTTCTGATGCGTCGTGCTGCAGGACCTCCCCGCAGCCGGCGCGCATGGCGTGCAGCATCACGGAGGCGTTCATCGTCTTGACCACGGCAACGATCGTCACGCGACCAGAAAGCACGCTGGTCAGATATAGCACGGTGGCCGCAGCCTGAATCGGGTCAACATCAAAGTCGACAAAGGCAATGCATGCCAGCGACGACCGAAGCGTGCTCAAAGCGGGCCGACGCTCTGCTGAGAGGTAAGCCTCGTAGGTGGAGAAATGCACGTTCCAGGAGCGCTGCTCAAAGGCATCGCGCAGGTGCTCGGCGAACCGCTCACCGGTGCAGACAGTCACGACCGCGGTCTGGTGGGTTTCGCTTTGTGCGTCCGAATAGCTCATCGCATTCTCCTCTCTCTAGGCGTTTCCAGCTACTGCTTGATGGGTGGCAGAACGGCGTCGAACTTCTTCGGGTCCAAGTAAGGCAGTGCGGGGTGCGGGTCTTCGAGCACGTCAGACTCGGTCATCGGGTCAACGATGGTGGGCGTCACGACGACGATCAATTCCGTAGTCGAGCGGCTGATGTTTTTCGACTTGAAAAGCTGTCCAAGCACTGGGATGCTGGCAATCCCCGGCGTCCTGCCCAGCGAATCCGTCGTGCGTTTGTCGAGCAAGCCAGAGATCGCAAAGCTCTGCCCGCTGCGCAGAACCACCTGCGTCTCCGCGCGCCGGGTTGACAGTGCAGGGATCGTATAGCCCCCGATGCTGACCGCATTGGTGTAGTCCAGTGCGCTGACTTCCGGCGCTACATGTAGCTGGATACTCCCGTCCGCGTTCACGATTGGCGTGAACTCCAGCCTCACTCCATATGGCCGAAACTGAATCGTCACAGAGGCCAGGCCACCCGTTGAAGCCTGCACGACCGGGAACGGAAACTCTCCACCAGCAAGGAAGTTCGCCTTTTCACCACTCATCGTGCTGATCGTCGGTTCAGCCAATATTTGGAGGACCTGGCGATTTTCAAGATCCTGCAGGGTTGCCCCGACGTTAAATTGCGAGGCGTAAAGAAGGAAGTTCAACGGATTCGAAACCGATACGGTCTTGCTGCCCACCGAGGACGTACTGCCCCCAGAGCTGGACGCTGATCCGGCGGCACTCGCTGTGAGTGATGTGGGGAATTGAGTCGTTGTAGTCGCCGCAAGATTCTTTCCGCCGGCGCTGAAGAAGTTGAATGCAAACTGGTCAAGCTTGGAACGATCGACTTCCACGATCCGAACCTTGAGCCGCACCTGCTTTACGCTCACCGAATTCACAACCAGTGCATTTGAAACATCTTTCGAGTACAGTCCTGCCAGCTTGACTGCGGTGTCCGACGCCGCCGCAGTGCTGACTGTTCCGGACAAGATGACCCGGCTTTCACGGCCCTGCACATCGATTGGCTCGGTCGGCAGGGCTTCCTTTAGAGCGTCGCGCAACAGCGCCAGATCGGTGTCCGACGAGAACAGATACGAGGTCGATTGCCCAACCTCATCCCACACCACAAGAGAGCTGATGCCGGCCTGCTTCGCAGTAACCAACACCTCATTGGGTGTGGCCGTATAGGCATACAGGATCGCCGGATTTGTTACGTAGATCTTGGCAAAGCGATGCCTGCTGGTGATGGCCGTCGTATGCCCGATGACCAGATGACGTGACGCTTCAGGCCCGTTGACCACTGCGAAGTCTGACACAACGGGGCGTACCGGGGCACCGCCTGTGGTGCGCACCGGAGCCGCCGGATGCACGGCATATACCACGGCCTGGCCATGCGCCGCTGCACCGGCAAGCATCGCGCCAAAGACCAAATGTGTCAGGAGTCTTTTCACTGGAAGCTCTCCGTCGTCAACTTCTCACCGCTCTGCACCTGCACGGAGTAGCCCTTGGCGATCTGCACCGCCGCCACTTGCGGCTTGGTGGCAGTCGCCTTGCTGACCGGCGTGGCCAACTTAGGTGTCGAAGCACCGCCCAGGCTTGAAAGCTCAATCGAGGCGCCTTCCACCTGCACGTGGTCGCCCGCATTGCGCAGTACAAAGTGCACCGTCCCCTGCGTGCTGGCGAGAACCGCCTTCTGCGCGTCCTCCGGAGTAACCAGCAATGTAACGACGTCGACCGTGCTCGGCTTCCCTTCCGGATCCGGTTGGATTTTTTGCCCTGCCGCAATCACTCGCGCGTCCTGCAGGACGGTCGCGGTTACTGGCTCGGCCGTCGTCGCGTTCCGATATGTAACGAGAACATCCACATGCGTACCGGGCAGCAGGAAGCCCGCCACACCGACCACCTGATCGGACTTCAGCGAGAGCGCACGCATACCATCCGGGATCTTTGCGGATAGACCAACCGCAACGCCGGCCGCCGTAAGCTGCTGCGCAAGGACGGGTTCATCAGCCGCCAACGGATAAAGCACGGTGCGGCCAACAGGCTCTTCCGCCTTCGTAAAGGTGCCTTGTAAGGGCGTTGCACCGGGCCACGGGATCATCTTCAGATCAGTTGCCTTCAACATGTCTCCGGCTTCGAGCGCACGGGTAGTAGCCACGCAATACACCTGCGGCGCAGTTGCACGCGCTCGGCTGAAGTGCTTGCCAAGCCATAACGTAAAGACGCCAGAGATAGCTACGGCGACCACCAGTGCAAGCACCAGCCTGGGCGCTTTCACTGAACACCGCCGGCATGCCATGACACCATTGTCAGCATGCAGCCGGCGGCAATGGCCACGCCATACGGCAGTCTCAACGTGCTTGAGTTGCGCACGTTGATCTCAGGGTGCGGGGTCAGGCCTTCCTGACGATGATGTCGCACCAGGGTTGTCACGTTGCCGAGTGTTTGCAGCAATTGGCCGCGAAGAAGGGACAGAAGCAGAGCCATCGCACCGCCGGCTAAAGAGGTGAAGACCAGCAGGTAGCTCGTATGGCTTAGCCCTACCAGCGCGGCAACTCCGGCGATCAGCTTCACATCTCCTGCGCCCATTCCGCCCGCAATATGAAAGATCAGGAAGATGACTCCCGCTATCAACGCAGCGGCGAGTGATCCAAGCAGACCGCGCCAGCCATCCAGGGTCAAATGGAGCGACAGACCAGCCACCAGCGCCGTCAACGAGAGCCAGTTGGGGATACGCCGGCTCTGAATGTCCGTGAAGGCAGCAATGCTGCCGAAAGCAACAGCGATAGCGGGATAGATCATTTCGCGATCGAAGGTCATGGCGTTTTCCTGGCAGAAAGTTGCTGCAGATGGTTCAGTAAGAAAAAGGTCCCGGGCGGGTGAGCAGCCTTGCGCTCACCCACCAAGGCAGACGAAGCAAAACACTTAGACAGCCGCTGCATTCAGCGAAGTGGTGATCGAGGTATAGACACCCTGCACCGCGGTCGCGACGGTCTTCAGGGTTGCAACTGAGGCAAGGCCGATAAGCGCAGCAACGAGCGCGTACTCGATGAGGTCCTGGCCGGACTCGTCTGCTACGAAGTTCTGGATGAGGCTCTTGTTGATCGTCATGGTGTAGCTCCTGATCTGTTCTGGGGTCAGCAGAACGGTTGGGCTCGGTGCGAGCGGTGGACAGTAGTAGTCGGCCTTTCGCCTATTCACAACTTGCTTCATTTGCATCTGCAAGTTGCGGTTTGCTGAGCCGCCCCGGAGTTGATGTCCTGATAAAAACACACATCGGTAACCAAAAATCAGGTCTCGGAAGTTATTCATGCGTTTCAATATCGCCCGCGATAGCATCGCTTTCTGAACTGCCATTTGCGCATTCATTATGTAAAGACAGGGCCCCGCGCGATGACTGACACACACGCCAAGAGTTACTTCAGTTATTCACCTGAGATCTATCCATCAGGAAAGCTTGCAGGAGGCACAACGATATGATTACCAACAAACTCATGGTTCTACCGCAGGCACAGCCCGCCAGCGGCACTCTCCACCACCTGCAGCAGGACGGTGTCGCAGCCCTCGGCGTTATGGCAACGCTCGTCCTGAGCGCGATCGGCTACGGGCTGAACCGGCATTTCCACCAGGGCCTGCGACGCAGCGAAGAGCGCCATCGCGTAGAAGCCGCACTGAGCGCGCAGCGTGTAACCCGTGAGCAGAACGAGGCGCTTAACGAGGAGATCCGTGAGCGCGCAAGGATTGAAGGCGAACTCCGCCACGCCGCCTATCATGACTCGCTCACAGGCCTGCATAACCGCGCCTACCTGGTAGAAGCGCTAGGCGAAATCCTGCGCAAGATCGGACACCGCGGCGCGCCCCAGGCCAAGGTGCTCTACCTCGATCTTGATACATTCAAGTCAGTCAACGATTCGCTCGGCCATCGCATGGGCGACCTGCTCCTGATTGAGGTGGGCCGCAGGCTTCGGCGCATCGTGCGCGAAGGCGACGTGCTGGTACGGGTAAGCGGCGATGAGTTTGCGCTGGTGCTGGCGAACGTCGGCAGCATGGAGCAGGCCACGCGTCTCGCACACCGTCTGCTCGCCGTGATTGAAGAGCCCTTCGAGCTTGCCGGCGCGCTCATCCCCATCACGGCCAGCGTCGGCGTCTGCGAAGTCACCGCGCAGTACAACGATGTGGAAGAGATCCTGCGCGACGCCGATACCGCCATGTATCGCGCCAAACGCGGTGGTGGCGACCAGTTCGTACGCTACGACGCTTCCATGCAGGAAGATGCGTTGGCCATGATCCAGAAAAAAGTGCAGCTCAAAGCCGGCATCACCAACCAGGAATTTGAGCTCTTCTACCAGCCTCTGATCGATCTCGAAAGCCGCGCCATTTACGGCATGGAAGCGCTCATCCGCTGGAACCATCCCACACGTGGTTTCCTCGCACCGGGCCACTTCATCCAGCTTGCGGAAGACACCGGGCACATCGTCGCGCTGGGCCTTTGGGTCATGAACGAGGCCTGTAAGCAACTTGCCCGCTTTCAGAAATCGAGCCGCACTCCCCTGCTGATGAGCTTCAACGTATCCAGCAAGCAGCTTGACGTGGACTCCTTCCTCGACGACCTCAAGGCTGCCATTCAGCACTCAGGAGTCAATCCCGCATGGCTGCAAATGGAGATCACCGAAAGCATCTTTCTGCGCGATGCCAACCGCCTCGGACAGCTTTTCCAGGACATCCGCGACCTCGGCGTACAGATCGCATTCGATGACTTCGGCACGGGTTACAGCTCGCTCTCTTATCTCGAGAAATACCCCATCGATACCCTGAAACTCGATCAGTCTTTTGTCCAGAACATGGGCGAAGGCTCAGTCAATGCAGAGATCATTCGCATGGTGATCAACCTCGCGGAAGCGATCGGGATGAAGACCTCCGCCGAAGGCGTTGAAGAAGAACATCAGGCCGTCGCGCTGGTCGAGCTGGGCTGCACGCTCGCTCAGGGCTACCTGTTCTCGAAGCCCGTGCCCTACGCCAGGATGGAGCAGATGATCCTCGATAGCCAGGACAAGGCATTCCCAAGATCGGCGGAGTCTGGGTCCTGCGTCGTGATTCCCTTCCGCACGGAAGCCCCGGCCAACGCCCACTCTGAGCCCGGGAATCACCGAATCGCCTAGCCCAGTTTATTGTTGCAACTTGTGAATAAATACCCTGCAATTTCTTGATCGAAATCAACGATAAACAGGGCGAGCCGTGCACCTCCTGCACTTTGATGATGTGGATCAAGTCTCCGCTCGGTATATACCTTTTGCTGCCGATATTAGATTGACTTGTTTATTTGCTGCCGCACATACTGAAATCCGTTTCGTAGATCAACCAGCGAAATTGGAGGGCACGCAATGGAGCAAGACCTCAAACGGCACCAGACATTCCTGCTAAGACTACCGGTATCTGTCCGCGAGCAGGCAGCAGATCTGGCTCAGCGCGATGGCACATCCCTGAACCATTTCATCAGCCTCGCACTTGCTGAAAAGATCAGCCGCATGGAGCAGCATCAGGCACTCACACTGGCAAAAGCAACACCAAGAGCATCCCTCACGCCGCTCGCATCCATGCGCTTCGCCCGGTCTGCCTGATTTTTGTTCAAGTTCACCTAAGCCGATATCTATTTGTGGCCGATATTGATTCAAGTCAATTCCGCTCCTAAGCATCCGTAATACGCTCACTTGCAAGAACCAACAGTACGTGGGCCAGCACGACCGAAAATAGTCGATCAGCTTGGAGAGGTGACTGGATGACTGAACTTACAACAGCAACAATTCGTGCATCGGCTGAAGTGGAACTACCGCTTCTTTCCATGGTTCGTGAGTTACTCAGAAACTCAGATGTCCAACCTGAAGACGACTTCTTTCTTGCCGGCGGGTATTCCCTTCTCGGCACGCGGCTCGTGATCCGGGCGCGCAAGGCCTTTGGCGTCAAGCTGGCCCTGCATGATCTCTTCGACGCCGGCACCGTAGCCCGCCTTGCAGTCCGCATTGAAGAACTCATCCTCGAAGAGATTGATTCGCTCCCCGCCGAAACCACAGCATATGCAACTGAGGAAGGCCGGGTGTAAGCATGGTTGCGAGCCCTCCCCAACCCGCCGTCCGCAGCCAGGAGGCCGAGTACAGCCTGTTCCAATTGCTGCGGCCCGGCGCAATCGCCGACCCTTACCCGCTCTACAAAAAGCTGCGCGAATTTGAGCCTGTCCACTGGGATCCCTATCTCAACAGCTGGGTCGTCACCAGCTACGCGGAATGCTTGATTGCTCTGCAAAAGTTCCAGGCCTCCCGCACCCCCAGTCAGGAGTCGTTGGAAGACATGGGCCTCGAAGTCCTGCAGCCTTATGCAAAGCTGATGCTCAAGCAACTGCTCTTCCTTGACCCTCCCTCGCACACCCGCATTCGCAGCATGTGTTCTTCGGCCTTTACCCCGCGGCGGATGGAAATCATGCGCGAGCGACTTACTCAGATCGCTCACGCGCTGATTGATCAGGTAGCTGCAAAGGGCTGCATGGACCTGGTTGCAGATTTCGCCAGACCCTTCCCGGCGCTCGTACTCGCAACATTGATTGGCTTGCCGGAGCAGGACTCGGAGCGGCTCATCCACTGGGCCGGAGCACTCTCTGAGCTGCTCGGAAATTTTGAGCATGACCCGGATTCTGTAGAGGGCCTGGTCGCCAGTTGCCTTGAGCTGCAAACCTATCTTCACGGCGTCCTTGCCGACCAGCGTCTACACCCCGGTGCGGGAGTCATGTCCGCCATGATGTCGTCTGAAGTAGAAGGCGAGCCGAGCCTGACCGATGAGGAAATCGTCGCCAACGTGATGCTCATGATCGGCGGCGGCCTGGAAGAGCCCGCAAATCTAATCTGCGTCGGCATGCTTTCCATGCTGCAGCAGCATGGCTCCCTTGCACAGCTCGCTGACTTACCGAGCGCCATGCCCTGCGCCGTCGAAGAGTTGCTGCGCTTCAATTCTTCCACGCAGCACACTGGCCGCGTAGCTCCGGAAGACCTTGTGCTCGGCGGCAAAAACATCCGCAAAGGGCAGTCTGTAACAGTCGTTCTCGCCGCGGCAAATCGCGACCCGCTCCGCTTCGCTAACCCGGACAAGCTGGACCTCACTCGTCAGGATAATCGTCATCTTGCCTTTGGCTGGGCCGCGCACTACTGCCTTGGCGCGCCTCTTGCAAGGCTCGCCGGCCAGATTGCACTCACCGCGCTTGTCGGTCGCTTGAAGGATTTTGCACCAGGCACAGCAGAGCCTCGCTGGCGCCAGACCTCAGCCATGCGTGGCTTGCTTTCGCTTCCACTCAAATTCGCCGCCATCGGATCGGGGGGCCGCTGATGCCTGTCTCAGAACGCACACCAGATGAAATCGCCGAAATAAAACGCGCCATGCTCGCCAGTCGCCTGAAGGCGCTCAGCACCGACGTGGAAGAATCCGTCAGCAGCATTGAGCCACGTCCCGCCGGCGCACGTGTTCGCATCTCCGTCGATCAATACCGTATCTGGCTTCATCACAGCATGCATCCCGAGCTGCCGCTCTACAACGAACCCATTTCGATCTTCCATGAAGGCCCCCTGGACCCGCTGCTGGTCCAGCAAGCGCTGGAGTTCTACGCCAGCCGGCATGAGGCCTGGCGCACCAGCTTCTCCGCGGAAGGCGAAGACATTTATCAGGACGTAGCTTCTGTCATTACGGTTCCCGTTGCGTTCCATGATCTAAGCGGACTAAGTCAGGATGAACGCCAGGAGCAGGAAACCCGGATCGCGAAGCAGAATGCGATCGAGCCCTTCGACCTCACGCGTCCTCCCCTGCTTCGCGCGGCACTTGTGCGCATGTCCACCGGCGAAGACCGTCTTCATTTGGCCGTCCACCATCTGATCTTCGACGGCACCGCGATCCGCGACTCTCTCGTCCCTGAACTCGTCACCATCTATGCGGCTTTGGCAGCGGGCAAGCAGCCACAACTGCCACCCCTGCAATTGCAGTACCCGGACTTCGCGTTATGGCGCTCGCTACAAGTGGACTCACCTTCCATGCAGCGCTCTCTGGATTTCTGGAAGCAGACTCTGGCCGGCGATCTGCCTGTGCCTCGTCTCCCCGTGGATCGTGCGCGGCCGGCAAACATTAGCCAGCGCGGCGCCATGCGACGCTTCACCTTCTCAAGCGCCCTGACGGCACAGCTGCGTGCGGTCGGCGTCAAGCATCGCGCCACCTTATATCTCGTGCTGCTCACCAGCCTGGAGGCCCTGCTCTTTCACTACAGCGGCCAGAACGACGTGATCATAGGCACTGCAGCCAACGGCCGCACCCGGCCTGAACTGCACGGCATGATGGGCTACATTCTGGACACCTTTCCCGTCCGCGTGCGCCCAGACGCAGACCAGTCTTTTCTGCAGCTACTCAAGACCGTCCGCGCCGCAGTCTTCAATGCGCTGGAAGCAGCAGACCTGCCCTTCAACCAGATTGTTGAAGCCGCCGGCGTCAAGCGTGACCCCAGCTACCATCCCATCTTCCAAACATTCTTCTCGTTCCCACCGCCGGTTGAAGCGCCTGCCCCAGGCTGGGTCATGCAGCCAAAACTGGTCGATACCGGCACCGCAAAGTTCGATCTCTACATTGAAGCTGAAGAGCACGGCGACGAGACTCCCTGCTCCATCCTGTACAACACCGATCTGTTCGACGCGCCAACCATTGACCGCCTGATTGGCCACTGGACAACGATGCTTCACGCCATCGCGCTCGATCAGGAAATCACGTTGGGCGCCCTGCCAATCCTCACCGAGCCCGAGCGTCAGCTCATGCTCACCGACTGGAACAACAGCCAGAAGCCAGTGCCCGCAAGCACCATGCACGACTTGTTCGTCGAACAGGCGCACAGGACCCCGGACAGCATCGCAGTTCGCTTCGGCAAGGTCCAGCTGACGTACGCGCATCTGAACGACCGCGCCGAGCGCATGGCGCACGTGCTGCAGCAAGCCGGCTCCGGGCCCGGCAAGTTGGTCGCCATCTGCATAGACCGCTCAGAAAATTTGCTGGCTGGCCTGCTCGCCATTCTCAAGACCGGTGCCACTTACCTGCCGCTTGATCCCGGCACTCCCCTTGCACGCATCGCGATGTGCGTTGAAGAAGCCGAGCCGGCGATTCTGCTTACCCAGCAATCCGTAACCGAGCGGCTCCCCACGCCCTTGTCCCAGGTCATTCTGCTGGAGCACTTGCTTACCGCCGCGGAGGCCCTGCCGGACGGCACCTTCGTTCCCGCAGGCCTGGCCGGGCCAGCCGATAGCGCTTACATCATCCACACCTCGGGCAGCACGGGCAAACCCAAAGCGGTCGAGCTTTCACACCTGGCAGTCGTCAATCTGCTGCTGTCATTCCAGCGCCAACCCGGCCTCACAGCGGACGATATCCTCGTCGCCGTTACCACTATCTCGTTTGACATAGCCGTACTCGAGCTCTTTCTGCCCATAATCACCGGCGCCCAGGTCGTCATCGCTCCCAGGACCACCGCGCTTGATCCGTTCGAGCTCGCAGATCTGATTGAAGCCACCAACTGCACCATCCTCCAGGCCACCCCCGCAACCTGGCGGTCGCTCATCGCGAGCGAGTGGCAGGGCCACCCCGGCCTGCGTGTGCTGTGCGGCGGTGAAGCCCTTTCGCGCGATCTAGCCGGAAAACTTCTGGCCTGCGGAGTTGATCTGTGGAACGTCTACGGCCCCACGGAAACCTGCATCTGGTCCACCATGATGCACATTCAGTCCGCGGCGGGGGCCATGCCTATCGGTCGCCCCATCGCCAACACGACGGCATATATCCTTGACGCGCATCAGCAGCCGGTCCCCATCGGGGTCGCCGGAGAGCTCTACCTCGGCGGCCTCGGCCTGGCCAAAGGCTACCGCGGACAGCCGCAGCTTACTTCCGAAAAATTCGTCTCGCCCGCAGTCGCCGGCGGTCAGCGGCTCTACCGCACCGGCGACTACGCCCTCTACCGCGCGGACGGCACCATTGAGTGCCAGGGGCGCGCAGACAACCAGGTCAAGGTGCGCGGCTATCGCATTGAGCTGGAGGAAGTAGAGTTCCATCTCAGTGCCTACCCCGAGGCCGCCTCAGCCGCGGCCCGCGTCTGGAAGGACGAGGACGCCGGCAATCGACTCACCGGCTACGTCGTCGCAAAGCGGGGCAAAGCGATCGATACACGCGAGATCCGCCGTTTCCTGCAAACCCGTCTGCCTGACTACATGATCCCGACGCAATTCATCCTGCTGGCGGAAATGCCGCTGACCCCAAACGGCAAAACCGATCGCAAGGCGCTTCCGGAATCGTTCGATCAGCCACTCCCCGCCGCCATGACCGACGAGGTCATGACAGAAGCCGAGGAGCGGCTCGGCGGCATTTGGTGCGATCTGCTGAAGGTGCCGCGGATCTCGAAACACGACAATTTCTTCGCGCTTGGGGGCCATTCCCTCCAATTAGTGGCGATGTTTACGCGCGCAAATCGAGAGTTCAACACCAATTTGCCGCTCACAACCGTCTTTGACGCACCCACTTTAGGCGGTTTGGCAGCCGTTCTGCAGCGCAAGACAAACATTTCTGCACTGGTTCCGGTGCAAACCCACGGAGCCAAGGCGCCCTTGTTCATGGCGCATTCCTACCTGTTGTACCAAGGTCTGTCTGGCGTGCTGGCGACGGATCAACCGTTCTACGGCCTGCGCGAGCTGGAACTGGACGGCGAGCTCTCAATCGCTGCACGTGCCCTGCGCTATGTGGCGGAAATGCGCACGGTGCAGGCCCACGGGCCATACCGGGTGGCAGGCTGGTGCGCCGCCGGTCCGCTCGCCGTCGAAATTACCCGCCAACTGCTGCTGCAAGGCGAAACGGTGGACACGCTCCTGCTCTTCGACGCCTGGTTGCCGGAGTACCTGGAGGAGGTCCGTCACGCCCAGTACAGCGGATCTTTCTTCAAATGCCTCAAGATTAAAGCTGCATTTCATCTGCAAAAAACTCGGCCTCTGTCGCTCAGCGGCAAATCCAGGTATCTGTTCGTCGCCGTGCGCCGCCTCGTAAAAGAGCAGCGCGACAAGGTATACAGCAGGAATTGGGACGCAATGACGAGGCTATCAAAAGCGCTCAAGCTTCCTTTACCGCAGTTTATGCACAACACTTCGCTGCAGACGCTGGCGGCCATGCGCCACTTCCGCGCTGATATGCTGCCGGTCAAAATTACGCTGATCCGCGCCCGGGACTCTGAACAGAACGGTTCTGCGCTGGAAGGCTGTGGCTGGGAGCGCGTTGCGGGCGACGGCATCTCCGTTGAGTGGGTTCCCGGCGACCACGAAAGCATGTTCAAGGGCAACAATCTGAAGATAGCCGGGCGCATCGTGCAGGCTACGCTTGATAACGCGAAGGCCGCCTTTGCGGGGCAGATGGACCTTTCACCCCAGACTTCTAGCCGTTAATCAAATTGGTTAGCAAGTATAGTGGTCAGACCTCAGTAAAAATAGTGATTGCCAGGGTTCCCCCATTCGGTATAGGCTTGGCCGTCTTCAATAAGGCCAATTCAGCAGCTGTCAGGAACTCCGTGAAAGCACACATCGCACGTCTGGGACTCCTTGTTTCCCTCCTTTCCGTATTATTGGCGGGACCACTTGCTCATTCTCAGGACACGCGAACGGTGGTCGAGCCCGTCTTCCCGGCGGTCTGTACGGTCCTGTCAGCGCAGTTGCAGCAGTCCGGCAGCGACCTGCCTTCCTCTGCAGAAAATTCGTTTGACACCGCGCGTATTCAGAGCGCGATGAACGCCTGCACGTCCGGCCAGGCTGTTGAGCTGACCTCCAGCGGCGCCAACAATGCCTTCCTTATCGCGCCCATTCAGATGGTCTCCGGCGTTACCCTGATCGTCGATGCCGGCGTCACCGTCTTCGGCTCGCGCAACCCGCGCGACTACGACATCACCCCCGGCGTGTGCGGCACCATCGACGCCAGCGGCCAGGGCTGCATGGCACTCATCACCGGCAACAGCGTCGTCAACACCGGCATCATGGGCTACGGCACCATCGATGGACGCGGCGGCGATACGATCATCGGCCAGAACACCACCTGGTACGGACTGGCCAATACGGCCGATGCCCAGGGCATGGATCAGAATAACCCGCGCCTGATCCAGATGAACTCCAGCAACAACTTCACTCTCTACAAGATCACGCTGCGTAATCCGCCCAAGTTCCACGTTTCCTACTCGCTTGGCAAGGGCTTCACGGCCTGGGGCGTCAAGATCATTACGCCGACCCTGGCGCGCAATACGGATGGTATCGATCCTGCTTCCGCGCAGAACATCACCATCACCAACTCCTACATATCTGACGGTGACGACGACATCGCCATCAAGTCTTCCGGCGGTCAGCAGGCGCAAAACATCACCATCTCGAACCTGCACGTAGGCGCCGGCCACGGTGTATCAATCGGGTCAGAAACCAACTCCGGCGTGCAGAATGTGATGGTCACGAACACCTCCATCAGCATGGACCCGACCAACACCAGCCAGAACGGCATCCGCATCAAGGGCGACTCCAGCCGCGGCGGCCTGGTCAAGAACGTCACGTATGACGGCATCTGCATGCAGAACGCGACGCATCCGCTGGTCATGAACCCTTACTACTCCAGCTCGACCGGCTCCCTGATCCCGTTCTACCAGAACATCACGCTGCGCAACTTTCACTCGCTCACCACCGGCAGCATGACGTTTGAGGGCTACAGCCCCAGCTATCCGCTCGGCCTCACGATGGACAACGTGACCATCGACGGCGTAAAAGCTTCGAATCTTACCGCTTCCTACGCGAACATCACCCTGGGCCCCGGCGCGGTCAACTTCACGCCCACGGGCACCGGCGTCACCATTACCAACAACGTGGTGAACCCGGCAGTCGTGCGTGATTGCTCCGCCGCCTTCCCGCTTGCCGCAGGCGAGCTGTTCCCGACGGTCGGCACCACCATCAGCGGTTCTTCCATCCCCGTCACGGTGCAGATCCTGCCCGTTACCGCTGGCGCAACAGCCCCCACCGGAACCATTTACATCATGGAAGGCGCCAACATCGTCGCTTCCGGAACGGTTGCGGGCGTGTTGACCTCGCTGCAGATCCTGAGCGTTCCCGCCGGCACCCACACCTACTACGCGGCCTACCAGGGCGATGGCACCTACGCCGCGATGAACTTCGGCAACTACATCGCCACCGTCGGCTCACCCACCCTGACCTCGAGCACCGCGTTAACCTCCTCTGCTGCGCAGATCGCCTCGCAGGCGAACGTAACGTTTACGGCCAAGGTCACGACTACCACCGGCACGCTCAGCGGCAACGTCACCTTCGTCGATACCTCCAACAACAACGCGCAATTGGCCAATGTCGCAATCGACAACACCGGCAACGCCTCTTTCTCAACCAGCGCGCTGACCACCGGCAGCCATGCCGTTCGCGCCACTTTCGCGGGCGATAACAACCACCAGGGCTCGACTTCCAACACCACCACTGTCACTGTCACGGGCAGCACGGCGGTCCCAGTCGCCGTCAGCTCCGCGGTGACGCAGCCGACGACCGCACCCACCTACGGGCAGAGCGTAACCGTCACCGCGACGCTCGCGCCGCAGACCGTCACCACCGCCCCCACCGGCACCATCACCTTCACGGTCGATAACGTGGCGCAGGCACCCATCACGGTGGCAAACTCGTCCGCGTCGATCGTGCTGACTGGCCTTTCAACCGCCTCCCATGCGGTGATCGCGACCTACTCTGGTGACTCCACTTACGGTGCCGGTACCGCGCCCACGTTGACCGTCGTCGTCAGCCCTGAGCCCACCGCCACCGCACTATCAACCTCCGTTTCCAGCACGCTGCGCTTCCAGCCCGTCACCCTGACGGCAAATGTCAGCTCGGCAAGCACGCAGGTCAACGGAGTATCTCTGCTGGGGAACGTCAGCTTCTACGCGGGCGGCAGCCTGATCGGCACGGCTGCGCTGAACTCGGCGAATGCAGCGGTTTACACCACCTCCACCCTGCCCCCGGGCACGGACAACATCACCGCCACCTACCTGGGCACGACCAACGAAGCCACCTCCGCCTCAAACACCGTGACGGTCACAGTTTCGGCAACCCCCGGCACCGCGCCCGCCCTGCCGCAGCTCATCCCGTACAGCATCGCAACCGTTGCCGGCACCGTCGGCGTCGCGTCCTACGGGGGTGACGGCGCGCAGGCTACCGCGGCCTCGCTGAACCTGCCCAAGGGCATCAGCGCAGACGCCTCCGGCAACCTTTTCATCGCCGATACCGTCAATCTCGTCGTCCGCAAAGTGCTTGCCGCCACCGGCGTGATCAGCACCTACGCGGGCGGCGGCGTGGGCACCTGCTCCGGCGCAACGGATAGCTACGGTGATAGCTGCATCGCCACCTCCGCGCCACTTTACGGCCCGCGCGGCACGGTAGTGGACTCCGCCAACAACGTCTACATCGCTGACTACACCAAAAGCCAGATCCGCAAGGTGACTGCCTCCACCAACGTCATATCCCTCTATGCCGGCACCGGCTCCGGCGGCAACTCCGGCGATGGCGGCCCCGCCAACCAGGGAGCAATACACAACCCGGAAAACGCCTCGCTTGACTCTGCCGGCAACCTCTACATTGCAGACACCAAGAACAATTCCATCCGCAAGGTGACCACCGCTGGCGTCATCACGACCATCGTGGGCAACGGATCCGCGGGCTACACGGGCGATGGCGGACTGGCCAGCCAGGCCACGCTGAACGGTCCCAACGCAGTCGTCGCAGATGCCGCCGGAAACCTGTACATCGCAGATTCGGTCAACTACGTGGTCCGCAAGGTCGACACTTCCGGCAACATCACGACGTACGCTGGCACCGGAGTTTCCGGCTTCAACCAGAGCACTGCTGTAGCCGCTCAGACACAGCTCAAGAACCCCACCAGCGTTGCAGTCGATGCCGTCGGCAACGTGTACATCACGGACTCCGGCAACAATCTCGTTTTCCGCGTTGACGCCCTGACCCAGACCCTGACCGCGGTGGTCGGCACGTCGGGCTCGGTTTGCGCCGGCAGCAACACCATCGGCGACGGTTGCCCCGCACTGCAGGCCAAGGTCAGCGGCACCTCCGCCGCAGCCTTTGACCCGGCCGGCAACCTGTACCTGGCCGATACCAACAACGACGTCATCCGCAAGGTTTCGCCCAACACGCAGTTCGCACAGACCGCGGTCGGCAATTCCCTCACCCAGACCGTTCAGGTGCACTTCGGACCCAACGACGGCCCCGCCTCCAACACCCCATTTGCGATTTCAGGCGGAACGGGCAACTTTGCCCTCTCCGGCACGCCCACCTGCACCACGAACGCAGACTCCACGCAGGACTGCCTGCTGCAGATCAAGTTCACGCCCACCGTGGCCGGCCAGCGCACCGCAAACCTTGCCGTAGCTGCGCAACTCGGCGGCTCGCAGACCTTCGCGCTCGTCGGCATCTCGAACCTTCCAGGTGCGGCCGACAGCATCAGCCTGGTCACCTCCACCCCGGCGAACGGCATCCTGGTCTACGGTCAGGCCGCTGGCTTTACTGCAACAGTTACGCCGGGCTCCGGCTCGCAGACACCCACCGGCTCCGTCGCCTTTACGGTCGATGGCGTGACGCAGGCGCCAATCGCGATGGCCAACGGCGCGGCAACCTACTCCACCTCATCGCTCGCCGCCGGCAGCCACACGCTTTCCGCCATGTACTCGGGCGACGCCACCTACGCGTCGGTCGGCACAACGTCCGCCATTACGGTGACGGTCGGCAAGGCGACCACCAACACCGGCTTGACCTCCTCCACGATGTCCACCGTGCAGGCGCAGAGCGTCACGCTGACCGCGACCGTCACGGCCCCGGGCAGCAGCATCGCCGCCTCCGGCACGGTGTCCTTCCTGAATGGCGTCAGCTTGCTCGGCAGCTCGACGCTGAACGCCAGCGGCATCGCCACCTTCACTACATCCACGCTCGCGGTCGGCTCAGACAGCATCACCGCCCTCTATGCTGCGACTGCCAACTTCTCCGGCAGCACGTCACCCGCGGTCGTCGTCAACGTCACCATCGCGCCGCTGCCACAGCTCATTCCCTATCAACTCTCCACCGTCGCGGGTATACCGGGCACGTCGAGCTACATCGATAACGTCGCCGCGACCGCCGGCACGATCAAGGCTCCGCAGGGCCTGGCGATCGATGCCTCCGGCAACCTCTTTATCTCGGACTCCGGCAACCTGGTCGTTCGCAAGGTGACCGCTGCTACCGGCGTCATCTCAACCATCGCCGGTGGTGGTACCGTCTGCGCCGGCGCTGCCGGAACCGACTCAGCCCAAGGCGATGGCTGCCCCGCAACCCAGGCCACCTTCACCAGCCCACGCGGCCTCACGCTAGACCCCAACGCCAACGCCTACATCGCTGACCCCGGCAAGAACTTCGTCCGCCGCGTGGATGCCTCGTCGCAGATCATCAGCACCACGGCCGGTACCGGCTCCAGCGGCTCACAGGGCGATGGCGGCCAGTCCACCGCCGCACGCGTCAAGAGCCCGCAGGCCATCGATAGCGACGCTGCCGGCAACCTCTACATGTCGGATACCTCCAACAATCGCGTCCGCGTCATCAACACCTCAGGCGTGATCAGCGTCATCGCGGGCTACCCGCCGCAGACGTCAAACACCGCCGGTACCGCAGGCTTTGGCGGTGATGGCCAGCTCGCCACCTCCTCCACCGTGCTGCTGAACTCACCCAGCGGCGCAGCCGTTGACCCCTCCGGCAACCTCTACATTGCGGACCGCCTGAACAACCGCATCCGCAAGGTCAACGCAGGCAAGATCATCTCCACCTTTGCCGGCACCACGACCTCAACGCTTGCACCCGCCGGCGGACCGGCTGCTTCAACACCCATCAATTCGCCCTACGCGGTCACGTCAGATGCGCTCGGCAACATCTATGTTTCGGACTACGGCAACAACGTCGTCTGGCGCGTGGACGGCACGACGGGCTACATGTACATCGTTGCCGGCAACGGCACGGGCAGCGGCTGCTCCAACAGCTATGGCGACGGATGCCCCGGCACCCAAGGCAAAATCAGCCATCCCTTCCAGCTGGCATTTGACCCCCAGGGCAATCTCTACATCACCGATAGCGGCGACTCCGCCATTCGCAAACTCTCGCTTAACACGCAGTTCCCCGTCACGCAGACCGGCGCAACCACCAGCCAGACACTGCAAGTCCACTTCGCCGCCAACGATACCCCGTCCGCCAGCACGCCGTACGCGGTCTCGTCCGGCAGCGCAAACTTCACCGTCGGCAGCGCAAGCTGCACGCTCAACACGGACAACACCACCAACTGCTTAGTCCCGGTAAGCTTCTCGCCACAATCGACGGGCACCCTGACGGGCGCACTCACCGTCACCAGCGCCGGCGGCTACGCGCAGACCTTTGCGCTTAGCGGCTCGGCGGTCCCGGGTGGCGTGGCGACCACCACAACGCTTGCAGCCGTTTCCCCGTCCAGCGGCGTCATCCTCTACGGCCAGACCGCCAGCATCTTGGCGACCGTTACGGAGAACTCCGGCACAGGCACCCCCACCGGCAAGATCACCTTCGTCGTCGATGGCTCGTCGCAGGCTCCGGTCACGCTCTCGGCCGGCGCGGCAGGCTTCACGCTCACCGGCTTGTCGGTCGGGCAGCACTTCATCACGGCCAGCTACAACGGCGATCTCGGCAACCAGGCCAGCAGCACCGGGGCGGCAGGCCAGCTTGAAATCGACGTCAACCCCGCCCCCAGCACGACTACGCTGGCCATCTCGTCGAACAACGTTCCGGTCGGCCAGAGCGTCACGCTGACCGCCACCGTTTCAATCTCCACCACCGGCACCCCAACAGGCAGCGTCGCCTTTATGAACGGCTCGGCGACGCTTGGCTTCGGGACCCTTGGCGCCAACAACGTCGCCACGTACACGACGTCTTCCCTGCCGTCCGGCATGGATTCGCTCACGGCACAGTACGTCGGCGATTCACACTTCCTCGCGTCCACCTCCTCGGCGCTCATCATCACCGTCAGCGCGCAGAATATTTGGATCGTCAACGCCAACGGCACGCTCAGCGAACTGTCGAACTCCGGCTCAACCGTCTCCTCCGGCTCAGGCTATAGCGGTGGATCGGCCGGCATCGCCATTGATAACGCCGGCAGCATCTGGTCGACGAAATCGGGCTCGCTAATCAAGGTCGGCAATACCGGCTCCATGCTTGGCACTTTCACCGGCGGCGGGCTCAGCAATCCAACTTCGCTGGCGATTGAAGGCTCCGGCTCAGTCTGGATCGCAAATTCCAATAACTCTGTCTCGGTCTTCACCAACACGGGAACGGCGTTGTCGCCCGCGGCTGGCTTTACCGGTGCCAACCTCAGCACACCTTCCTCCATTGCGATTGATACCGCCGGCAACGTCTGGATCTCAAACGCCGGCAACTCCACCGTGACCGAGTTCCTGGGTGCCGCGGACCCCGTCCTCACGCCGCTCGCCACGGGCGTCAAGACTGGAACCATCGGGGTGAAGCCATGACGCAAAACCACCCCCCGCCGACCGAGTCCAGATCTTTCCCGCAGCAGCAGAATCCAGGAGTCACCCTCGTGAGCCAACGCAATCGCACTCGTATCTACAGCGTCATTTTCACCTTGGCCGCAGCGGGCCTCTCCGGCTGCGCGGGGACCTCAACCACCATGGCACCCATCGTTGGAGCCACCGCCGGCGCATCCTTCTCAGGAAATGTGCACGGCGGCCAGCAACCGGTCTCCGGCTCGACCATTCAGCTCTATGCCGCGACCACTGGCGGCTACGGCGCGGCAGCCACCCCGCTGCTCAACCCCGCGGCGACCACGAACGCTTCAGGCGGCTTCGGCATCACGGGCCAGTACACCTGCCCCGCCAACTCGATGGTTTACATCACGGCCACGGGCGGCAACCCGGGCTTTTCAGCCGGCACCAACAACCCCAATCTGGCGATGATGGCAGCGCTCGGACCCTGCAGCAGCCTCAGTGCCTCCAGCTTCATCCAGATCAACGAGCTCACCACCATCGGCTCCGTCTGGCCGCTGGCGCGCTTCATGTCCGGGTACGCCGCGCTCGGCACTTCGCCAACGAACACGACCGGCATGACCTCCGCCTTCAACGCCGTCACCAAGGTCGTCAACGTCGGTTCCGGCAACCTGCCGGGCGCCAACCTTCCGACCGGTGCTGCCCTGCCGACGACTGAGATCAACACTCTTGCCGACATCCTTGCCTCCTGCATCAACTCAACCGGCGGCGTCGCCACCAACACCAGCACCCCCTGCGGCGCGCTCTTTAACGCTGCCACCCCCGCGGGCGGCTCCGCCCCGACAGACACCATCACCGCCGCCATTAACATTGCCCGCAATCCTGGCGCCAACATCGCCGCTCTCTACGGCATGGCGACGCCCAGCAGCCCCTACCAGCCCACGCTTTCCGCCGCGCCCAACAACTTCCTGATCGGCATCAGCTATGTCGGCGGCGGCCTCAGCACCCCCAAGTCGCTGGCAATCGATGCCGCCGGCAACGTCTGGACTGCCAACTCAGGCAACGCCAGCCTCACCGAACTATCAAGCGCAGGCACGGCTCTCTCGCCGTCTACCGGCTTCACTGGCGGCGGCTTGAACGCTCCTGTTTCGATCGCTTTCGACCCCTCAGGCAGCCTCTGGGTAGCCAACAATGCCGGCAACTCCGTCAGCAAGTTCACCGCGGCGGGCGCGCCTGTATCCGGCACACCCTTCACCGGCGGCGGCCTCAGCACCCCAACAAGCCTGTCCGTCGATGGCAGCGGCAACGTCTGGGTCGCCAACTCCGGCAACAACAGCGTTACGGAACTCAACAGCGCCGGCGCCGCCCTATCGCCGGCAGCAGGCTACACCGGCGCCGGCATCAGCACCCCGGTAGGAATCGCCGTCAACCCTAAATGAGCCAAGCTCGTGCCCGCAACAAACAAAGGAGGACCATAATCTGGTCCTCCTTTTGTTTTGCCACGATCTCGCCCCGCCCTAGCCTTACTTCTTCTTGCCCTTCTTGTCCTTCTTCTCTTCCGCAACCGGATGCGCCACGGCTTCCGGGGCCGCACCCGGCGGCAGCATGCGGTGCATGAAGTTGCCTTCCATCCGGTACGTCCGTTCAACTGTCCGCCCTGGGATCATCGCGCCGGTCTCTGCGTCCGGCTGCGGCGTTGGCGCGTCTGCGGCTAGCACCCTATAGGTGAAGCTCGGCAGGTCAACCAGCGCGTCCTTCGCCTTGCCGATCGGGTCCTTGATGCGGCCGATTTTGATTGGCAGGTACCCTTCAATATCCTTCTCGCGGAAGCCGGTCTCGTACCGGTGATGACTTACGCTCCACGTAAACACGCGTACCTGGTCAAAATCATAGGGCAGCCCAGCCTTGTACGGGCTCAGCACGGTTACGTAGACGGGAATATCCTTCAAGTCGCCGGGCGCTCCATCATCATGAATCGTGGTCAGCACATAGGCCCCGACAAAACGCTGCCCTTCTGCATACCGCGTGAGCGCGTCAGGCGCATCCACATCCATCATGTGCGAGTACAGCCAGCCCGTGTGCCCCTGCGAATCGCGCACCAGCCACCAGTCTTCCATCGCCGGCGCAACCGGTGCGCCCGCCGCCGGAGCAGCCACCACCGCCGCCGACTTGATCTTCGCGTCCGACCCCGCCGCCTGTGGAATCGCCTTCTGCGCCCGGGCGATGAGCGCCGGATTCTGGGTTTTGATCAGCGTCGCCCGCTCCAGCAGCTGCAGCTTTTCGCCTTCGTTCAGCAGGTAAAACTTTTCCGTGTCGCGTCCCGGCTTCAGGTGCATGTACACCTGGTCGCGAACGACGCCGGAAGCAACCGTCGGATCTGCCTTATGCACTTCCTTCAGCTTGTCGAACCCGACTTCGGAGTCCCCTGTCGCGACGGCTGATTCCTTGATCCAGCCGGTTTCGCCGCTAGGCGTCCGCACTTTCAGGAAGTGGCGCCCATGCTCCAGCACCACCAGTTTGTCGCCGTTGTTGACCGTGCCGGCCTTGTTGGATACGGCGGCAACCCGATCGCGCAGGTCCGCCTGCTTCGCCGTGACAAAGACGTACTGATCCGTTGCCTTGGGCTTCATCCCCTTGCATCCGGAAAGCGTGATTGCAGCGGCGAGCAGAAAAGTAGAGGTGGGGGGTAACGTTCGCAAGTGGGATGTCCTTGAGCAGGGTACCACCCTGGCCGCGGTGCTAGTGCGTGGCCGCAAGATTCGTCAGACCCAAAGCGCCAGAGGTCGCGGTCGCAATCGCGTCGAGTTTGCCAGCAGTGATCGCATCCAGGCTGTACAGCGTCAGGTCGGCGTTGCCGGCGGTGCTGGCCGAAACCACGTATTTGTGCGTTCGGTCTTCCACCAGAGCGGTAGGCACGTTGCCGCCCGCGCCACTGGCATACGGCGAGCCGCCCAGCGTTCCCAGCGTGCCTCCAGTCACCGTGTACCCGGAAAGTGTCGCGTCCGTGCGGTTGGCGACATATAAGTAGCTGCCGCTGTTTTCAAGCAGCGCTGCATAAGCACCATTGCCGGCTGCCACCGTAGCGCCGGTCGTGAGCGAACCGTTCGTCCCGACCACGTAGGAAGCGACTACGCTCGTACCGCTGGTTGTCCCCGAGCGTGCAATGAACAAGTTCGTTCCACTGCTATCGAATTGCAGCGCATTATCGCTGAAGCCGGTTGCGAGCGGCTGCGGCAGCGTGCTCACGTAATTGATGCTGCCATTGCTGGTGTTGAAGGAGAAGACCCCATCCGCGCCGGGCCCCAGCGCGGTCGCCACAAAAAGCCCGGTGGGGGCAATCCTGAGCATGCGTGCAGCCGGTACCAGCGCCGCGGCGGGGGTGTAGGTCGCGGTCGCCGTCTGGGCAATGGCACCGGTGGAAGTGTTGATCTTGAAAACGTAGATCGTATAGGAGTTTGCCTCAAGCGCCAGCAGCCACTGGCCATCCGGTGACGTGTCCAGGGAGACAAAATCCGTTCCCTGGTAGCTCGCTGCAGTCGCGTTAGCCAGCGTAAGCGCGCCATTTGAGCCAATCGTATAGCTGCTGATCGCCGTCAGCCCGCCCACCCAGACAAAGGTGTTCGCACGGGATACCGCAATGGAAGTCGCGGCCAGGCTGGCCGGTGCGGCCACCGGGGCCGTGCTGATCGCAGCCAGAGACCCAGAGGCAAGCGTGTACTGGTAGATGGCGTTGGTGCTGGGATTGACCGCGTAAACGTAGTCGCCGGTAGCGCTTGAAACCGACCCCGTGGATGAGTTGCCGTCAATAAAGAAGCCACCGCCGCATCCGTTCAGCAGCGTCATCGCCGCGACCACCGCACCCGCCCACACTCGCTTGCTCATCATGCCTCACTGTCCTTCGCTGCCGTCGCGCGTGAAGCTTCGACGCAGCGGGGAGCCAAACGTATTCTACTGCGTGCCCACAAACTACCCGTGCTAAGGCGCAGCAGCCTTCGACCCCAGCAGGATCGGCACCGTCCCCTAAAGCTTAGCCCGCGGATCATCCCACCCGTCACGGCTTTATATTGCAGGAAACGCACGCTTTTCAGGTGTGCCTCATACTCGGCCTGACTGGCGTACGTTTCCATAAGGGTGACATGGCAGGGATCGTCTTTGCGAGCCACAGACTGCAGCGAAAGCATCCCCGGCTCCAACCGGATGGAAGCTTCAATCTCTTGCTTCAGCGCTGCTTTGTACTGCACGATCTGCTGCGGGTCAATGTCGATCTCGGCGACGCGCACGCAGAGCTGGCTTGGCGGCTCAGCGTGCAGGGCAAGTGGCAGCATCAGGAACACTCCGAAATAATTTGCGGCGTCGTTCATTTCGCCGGATGACTCGCCAACTCCGCGAGCACCTCCGCCGCGGTCGTTCGATCGCCGTGCCCGTCACTGACTTTGCGGTACTGCACGTAGCCTTCGCGGTTGATTACGAATGTGGCCGGATATGCCGTTTCATGCTCTTTTTCCCAGCGCAGACCGTACAGATTCGTAAACATATAGTCGGGGTCGGTCACGAGCGTGATGCCCGCTGGAAGTGTGTTCGTCCTGGCAATGAAGTCCTTCGCATGCTCATCCAGGTTTGCAGGCGGCCCGGGATAAATCAGCACGACGGATGCACCGGCCTTGGCAAATGCAGCCGCATTTTCCGCAAAGTCATGCACCTGTTTCACGCAAAAAGGACACTGGTACCCTGGATATCCGCGCAAAACCACCAGCACCACGCGGCCCTTTTTCTCCGCGTTGAGCAGCAGATATTTGCTTCCGTCCGGACTTGCCAGCGCAAAATTGGGTGCGTGGTGGCCGACGTCCGGCGTCTGCTGCGCGCCAAGGCTGTTGAAACTCAATGACGTTACAGCCAAAGCAAGGATCTTGAGGGCCCTGTTCATCATGCGTCCCCTCTGTTGATACAGATTGATTTCAATTGATTTCTTACAGCTATATCAGAGTGTATTGTGCAGAAAGAGTTCCGGCCCGCAGCCCGTTTTTTGTTCCTCCACCAACCCATCCCAAGGAAACCCTATGCCTCGCCTCGCAAAATTGGTCTTCGCTTTCGCATTTCTCCCCCTAATGTTCACCGCTGCTCATGCGCAGTCCACCCCGGTCGCGCCCGCTGACGAAACCCAGGTCCGCGCCGCGGTAGACGGCATGATCGACGCCTGGAACAAGCACGACATGCGCGCCTTCACCAGCTACATGGCCGACGACGTCCAATGGATCAACGTCCGTGGCAGTTGGTGGAGCGGCAAGGCGGAAGTCTACAAGCAGCACAAACATCTGCACGACACCATCTTCAAGACACGCAACCTCTACGCGCCGGAAAAAGTCGAGATCCGCGCAGTCGCTCCCGGCGTCATCATCGCCACCAGCTTCATGAAGGCCGATCCCTTCAACACGCCGGATGGCCACGCCGAACCGGAAAGCATGAACGCGCTTACGGAGGTCTTCGTCCAGCGTGGCGGCAAATGGCTCATCGTGGAAGGCCACAACACGGTTGTGGTCCCCTCTGGCCCGCCGCCCGCGGCTGCCCGGCCCTAGAGCCTAGTTGGGCCGCTCTCGCCCAAACATGCCGTCGCCCAGATCCTGCTTTGGCGATCCTTCTTCGTCTTCACGCCAACGCTCGATCGTCTCCTCGCCCAGCGCCCAGCACAGCAGCACCGTGCGGCCCTCGGCGAGCGACGGCAGCTCCAGCGCGCCCGTTTCACCTTCCACCACGCGCGCGCCAATTTCTTCTATCTCGGCGATGGTTGACTGCACCTCACTCGCGGACTTCTCACGTTCAGCCCGGCGCCGCGCGGCTGCAGCTACGTCGACGTGCATGCCGCCCGACAGGAAAATTCGCTGGCTCAGCTCCTGCATTTCGTGGTCATACTTCGCCGCCCGCCCGGCTGCCTCACGAGCCTTGCCCAGCAACGCCGCCAGCACCGGCAGCACCGTCTGCGCCTCTTCCAAAGTAAAAGTCTTGCCCAAACCAGCACCCCTTCTTTCATCTAATCACGAGTAGCGGGTGCCACCCCGCAAACCAATCCATCGCCCCATTTGTCCCGTCACCTTCTTAGCCGTATCATCAGTAACGAGACATATGCCCAGCTTTCAAGACGGTGCTGTAATTTTTTTCCTCGCGTTGCTCCTCTTCGGTCCGAAGAAGCTGCCCGAACTGGCGCGTTACGTCGGCAAGCTGATGGGCGAATTCCGCCGCGCGTCGTCCGAGTTCCGCATGCAAATGGAGGATGAATTCCGCCTCGCCGAGCAGGCCGAGCAGCAGAAAAAGATCGCCGCTATTGAAGCCGCCGCGCCCGTTGCCCCCTTGCTCGACATCCCCGACCCCGAGCACCCGCACATCGATCCGCCGCTGCAGGCGCAGGAAGACGTCGAAACGGCACCCGTGCCGCCTTTTAACGCGCTCGACTATAAACTTGAACCCGCCGCTGCCACTGAAGCTACGACTCCGGTCGAGCCGGTCCCCATCGCCAGCTCAGGCGACCTGCACATGATGCCGCCCTCTACGGGCCTTCCCGTAGGCGGCCGCAGCAGCTCCACTGCTTCCTCGCCATTCGATTTCGTCCCCCATGTCCCAGCACCTGAAACCGTCTCGGAACCGGAGACAGTCAACAATGCCTGACGTCATCGATCAAGTGCGGGCGGGCGTGTCCGAGCGCGTAGAGCTCCCCGGTATGACCCTGATGGAGCACCTGGAAGAGCTGCGCAAGCGCCTCATCCACTCCGTCGTCTACCTTATTGTGGGCATCATCGGAGCCTACTTCTTCAACGATAAAATCATCGCCTTCCTTCAAAAGCCGCTCACCGATATCGGCCTCGCGATGACCATGACGCACCCCACCGACGCCCTGAACCTCGTCCTGAAGTCCAGCTTTGTCGTCGGCGTCATCGTCGCCAGCCCCTTCCTGCTTTATCAGTTGTGGCTCTTCATCTCGCCCGGCCTGTACGCGCAGGAACGCAAATACGTTTTCCCGTTCATGGGCTCGACGGTCGGCCTGTTTCTCAGCGGCTCATGGTTCGGCTACCGTTACGTCCTGCCGGGCGCCATGCACTTCCTGATCCAGCAGATTGGCGGCCACTTTGGCCACATGATCACGATTGAGGACTACACCAGCTTCTTTCTTTCGGTCATCCTCGGCCTCGGTATCTGCTTTGAGCTGCCCATCCTGATGTTTTTTCTGGCCCTCTTCGGCATCGCCGATGGCAAATTCTTCCTGCGTCAGTGGCGCTACGCCATCCTCATCATTTTCATCGTGTCCGCCATCATCTGCCCACTGCAGGACCCTTTCTCGATGGTCATGTTCGCCAGCCCGATGCTCGGTCTCTACCTGGTGGGCGTCGCCGTGGCCTTCTTCGTACACCCAAGCCGCAACAAGAACAAAGTGAAGCCCGCATGACCCTCATGAAGCGCAGGTTGCTCCACATCGCGACCTTCCTCCTCGCTCTCTCTCCCCTCGTCGCCTGCAAGCAGGCCCCCGCCCCGACCGTCCCGACAGTCGCCGCCAACTCCGCCGCCCCACCCCCGCCGGTGATAGAGACGCCCCCCGCGGTCCCGGTCAACACTCCCCTGCCCCCTCTCCCTCCGACCCCACATCTCTCCGGCCCTGTCGCCTTCGCGACCACCCGGGCCCTGCTCGCCGTAGCTCCCAAGCGTTTCAACGGCTCGCCTGGCCACCTGGCCGCAGAAAACTTTATCAAGGCACAGTTCAAGCCTGAGCAGGCCGCCGGCAACTTTGAAGTCGACAGCTTCACCGCGTCCACCCCTGCCGGCATGCAGTCGATGGACAACTTCATCGTCAAGTTTCCCGGCAAAAAGGACGGCATCATCGTCCTCGCCAGCCACTACGAAACCAACTACCCGCTCAAGGATGTAGCCTTCGTCGGAGCCAACGACGGTGCCTGCACCTCCGCGCTCCTGATTACCATAGGCCAGTACCTGCGCACCCACCCGCCAGCCGGCTACAGCGTCTACCTGGTCTTTGACGATGGCGAAGAAGCCGTCAAGGACTGGACCGCGCAGGACTCCCTCTATGGCACTCGCCACCTTGCCGCCAAGTGGTCGCAGGACGATACGCTGAACAAAATAAAGGCTTTCCTGCTCGCCGACATGATTGGCGACAAGGACCTCAACATCAATCCGGACGACCAGTCCACCCCCTGGCTCGTCGACCTGCTCCGCACCGCTGCCAAGGATACGCACCACGAAAAGAACGTCCTGCAACACGAGCAGATGGAGATCGGCGACGACCACATCCCGTTCGCCAGGCGCGGCGTCCCGGTCCTTGACCTGATCGATATCGACTACGGCCCCCACGACCAGGCCCACCCGGACGGCTGGCACCATACCCCGCAGGACACAATCGACAAGCTGAGCCCCCAGTCCCTGCAGGTTTCGCTCGATCTCTTCATGGAACTCATAGACTTAATCGACCAGCGCCGCTAGCTCTTGCTTGACGATGTCCCGCCATGCACCCGAATTCTGGTTGCCCCCTTCCATCGCGACCTTTTGCGATAAGTGGGATTCGCAAATCTAAGGAAGCACGGTCACGGGCACAACAAGACTCTTCTCCGCCGCCACCGTTACCCGGATCGAATCAGTTCGCGTAACCCGGTGCCCCGGTGCCGGACTCTGGCTTGTGATCACTCCATTGGGGCTTGCCGGCGTGGGCGCCACCGCCACCGCAACATCCGGCCCGGCAGGAACAGCCGGAACAGGCGTGGCAGCCGGATCGACCGCATCGGCAACAGGAGGTGTCACCACTGCCTGCTGTGGCCCGGTAGCGCTCGCCACCCGCAGCCCAACCGCAGACAATCGAGCCTCCGCGACTGCAAGCGTCGTCCCCACCAACATCGGCATCACGTAAGCAGCAGTCGCATCCTGCGCGCCAAGGTCATCAGAAACCACCAGCGAGACCTTCGGACCATTCAGCCCGACCGTATTCGGCGGAGGCGACTGTCCCAAAACCAAGCCGGCTAGCCCCGGTGCCGGCAAACGTACCACCATCCCAAGCTCCAATTGCTGCCGACGCAGCACCAGCGAAGCCGGACGCTCGCCAGTTCCAGTCAGATCCGGGACCTCAACCTTCTGCCCACCCAAGGACTCCGTGACCCGAACCTGCCAGCCGCGCCGCACCTTGGACCCCGCCACCGGCGACTGCGAAAGCACGTGGTTCGGCGCCATGGCCGCTGAATAAAAGCGGTTTTCAACGGACAGATTCAACCCCAGATCGCTCGCAATCGCCGCGGCCTCCGCGTCTGACTTGCCCTCAAGGCTGGGGACGGAAACCTCGCGCCCATGGATGGAAAGCCGCAACGCCGCGGCCCCCGCCACAAACGCCACCAAAAACATAGCCAGCCCCAACAATCCCATCTTCAACGCATGTTTCATCCTCACCATCCTACCGCCTCATCGCCCATTACCGACGATTATCCGTAGCGGGCTCCGGATGAATCAGCAGCCGGCTCACCTCCGCCGGCGCCTCCAGCTTGAAGGCGTTTTCCAGCGACGTCATCACCTCGTGCACGCGCGCCATAGGCAGCTCATCGGGCAGCGTGCAGTGGCACGTCAACTGCACGCGGTCGTGGTGCCGAGTCGCAAAAACGTCATGCAGATCCAGCACCTCCGGAAAGCCCTTCGCGGCTCGCCGCAGAATAGCCTCCAGTCGGCGGTCTTCTTCTAACGCAGCCGGCCGTTCGATGGTCGCCGGCTCGCTTTCGATATGCGTCAGCACCGTCGCAATCACCGGAACTTCTGCCTTGATGTTCGCCTCAAGCCGCGTGACCACCTCATGCGCGGCGCGCAGCGGCATCGTCTCGCCGAGTTCGAGATGCAATTCCAGGTGCAGCCGGCCGCCATATTCCTGTAGCGCCACGTCGTGAATCGACAGGTTCGCGCGTGCCGCCACTGCCCGCACGCGGTCATGCACGCTCTCGGCCAGCGTCGCCGTGGGCACGGAATGGACGACGACGTCGGCTTCCGGCAGAACGCGCTGGATGGCCTCCGTCGCCGCAAAAGTGATCTGCTCCGAGCGTTGAAACGTCAGATTCCGCGGCATCGCCAGCGTTACATCCGCAAAATAGTTGGCGCCAGAACGCCGCGTGCGCAAACGATCCACCGTCAGCACACCGTCAATCGCCTCCAGCTCGCCAATCAATTTCCGCCGAGTCATCGCAGCCGTTAACCCGTCCTGCGCCGGCGTCGCGTCGAGCAGCGTTTCCGCCGTCTGCCGCGCCAGGTGGTATGTCACCTTGAAGATGATGGCGGAAACCACCAGCGCCGCCACCGGATCAGCCAGTTGCAGGGCCTTGATGTGGTAGCGCTCACCAAGCGCAGTCGCCGCCAGACCAATCAAAACTGCGGTAGAAGACCAGATATCCGTACCGAAGTGCACCGCGTCAGCCGCCAGCGCGTCGGACTTGAAATCCGCCGCAACCTTCCGCAGGTTGCGGGCACGCGTGAAATCGACAGCGATCGAAAGCAGCAGCACCAAAAAAGGCCAGATCGAAAAGCGCAGATCGAGCGCGTTTCGATAAATGATCCGGTGCACCGCCTCATACACAATCCAGATCGACGAAACCAGCATCAAGCCCGTTTCGACAAAGGCTGAAAGCGATTCCACCTTGCCGTGTCCGTAGTTGTGATCCTCATCCGCCGGCCGGTCCGCCACATTCACGCTGAAGAGCGTGATTGCTGCCGCCACCAGATCGATCCCCGAATGAGCCCCCTCAGACAGCATGCCCAGCGACCCAGTCAGCAAGCCAGTCACCAGTTTCAGCACCGTGATAACGGCTGCCGCGCCCACGGAAGCAAGCGCCGCACCCCGCTTCGCCTTCTGCCGAGCCGACGCATCCACCCGGTCATCGGTCGCCAAAGCCATAAGCGCAATCCTACGTTGTTCGAGTAAAGTTGGCTTGCGCGAAGCCCAGCCCGCGCGAGCTTGGGTCTACGGCTTGGTCGCCACGTACAGCCCCGCTACACCCAGCGTGTAGCTCGTCCAACCAGCATCGACAAAGCCAGCCCTGTGGATAAGGTCCAGCATCTTCGGCGGCCGCGGAAAGCGCTCCACGGAGTCCGGAAGGTATTTGTAGGCTCCGCCATCGGAGACAAGCCCGCCAACCCATGGCAGAATCTTCTTGAAGTACAGGCTGTACCCCGCGCCGATCAGCCCGGAAGGCTGATTGCAATCGAGGATCCCCATCTGTCCACCCGGCTTCAACACCCGGAAAAGCTCAGCAAGACCGGCCTCGTAATCTGCCAGGTTCCGAAAGCCAAAAGCTGAGGTAATCAGGTCCAGGCTCTCAGAGCGTACAGGAAGATGTAAGCCATCACCTTCCACCCCTATGATGTTCTTACGATTGAACTTATTATCTCCTGCGGATAGCATTTGGTGGGAGAAATCCACAGCGAGCAAGGGCTCTGTGGAAGATGTGGAAGGACGACGCTTCAGCATAGCCAGCGTCATGTCCCCCGTACCGCAGCACAGGTCCAACACGATCGCCTCAGGCTTAGCAAGGATAGGCGCAAACACACGCGAGGCACGCCACCACCAGGTTCGATCCAGCCCGGCAGAAAGCACATGGTTCAGCGTGTCGTACTTGGGTGCGATCGCGTCGAACATCGCCTGCACGTTCTGCGCCGCGGCTTGCGGGCTTACGTCGAGCTGCCCAACGGGCCTCGCTCCTGTGGAAATCTCGTCCGCCACTATCGACCCTTCCCTGCCTGCATATCGTGCACCATCGCCTCAGCCCCGCGCAGCAACTCTTCATCCGTAACGTCGTAGACCACTTCCACTTGCCCCACTCCGGTCGGCATCACGAACGCCCGCCGCCCGCTCCGAGCCTTCTTGTCGCCGGCCGTCAGCTTCACCAGCGCCACCGGCCCGGCCTCAAACGAGGGCAACGGCCCGTAAGCGTAGATTGCGCTCGACATATATCGGAATTGCTCCGGATCGATCGCCCCCCGCCGCAGCCCAACGTGCAACGCAGCGATCGAACCCCAGGCGACAGCTTCCCCATGCAGCAAAACCTTGTACTTTGTGGCCGCTTCAATCGCATGCCCCAGCGTGTGGCCAAAATTCAGCTTCATCCGCAACCCGGATTCGCGCTCATCCTGCATCACGACTTCGGCCTTGATCCGCACCGAATCCCCTACGACCCGCGCGAGCGCCGCAGCATCCAGGCCCAGAACCGCCTCTCGAGAATCCACTAAAAAGCGCAGCAGATCTGCATCGCAGATGATCCCTGCCTTCACCGATTCCTGCAGGCCCGCGCGTAGCTCCTCAGCCGGCAGCGTCCGCAGCAGGTCGAGATCGGCATACACCGCCAGCGGATGATGGAAGCTGCCGATCAGATTCTTGCCCGCCGCCAGATTGACCCCGGTCTTGCCGCCCACGGACGAGTCCACCTGTGCGAGCAGCGTTGTCGGCACCTGCACAAAGCGCACGCCGCGCATATAAATGGCCGTCAAAAATCCGGTGATATCTCCAATGACACCACCGCCAAAGGCGATCAGCAGCGCGTCACGATCAGCCCCTGCAGCCGCCAGTTGCTCCGCCAGCGATTCCACCGCGGCCAGCCGTTTATGCTCTTCCCCTGCCGGCAGCATCAGCACGGCCGGGACCTGGCCGGCAGCAAAAGAAGCCGCCAACTGCTGGCCCCAAAGCTCCCAGATCGCGGGCGAAGTCACCACAAAAGCACGATACGGCTTGCCTGCGGTCGCTACCTGCAGACGTGCGTGCAAATCGCCTAGCAGTCCCTGGCCTATATGGATGTCATAGCTGGCTAAAGGCGTCGCCAGCGAAATCACCTTCGTCGTTTCCTCAGTCAACACCATGGTCCAATCCTACTCCGCGCTATGCTGTCTTTATGACCGCCTCAAACTCAGCCGACCGGCGCACCGTTTTGGCCTGGCTCGCCTTTGCGATCGCTGTCGCCATCTGCGCTCATCAGCGACACTTTACGCTCTCCCTGGAGCATCCGGACAGCTTTCGCGTCATGCTCACCCATCGGTGCGGCGACGTCTTTGCCGCAGCATCCTTGTCGGCCATTTGCGAAACGATGATGGCTTTCTACCGCCGCATGACTCGCCTGCATGGCGTCGTTGCCTAGACGAAAACGAGGATCAACGGGACGATAATCCCGGCGATCAGCGTGATCGTAATCAGCATTTTGTTGCGCGTGAACTGGTAAGACATCAGTAGCCCGGTCGCGGTCGAAACAAAGAGCCCGATGCACACCACAAGGAAAAAGATCCTCAACGGCAGCGGATGCCGCTTCGGAACAGGCACGGGTACTGGAACGGGAGCGGACGCAGCAACCACCGCTTGAGCCGCCGGGCCATCGTGCTTTTTGCCAGATTCAGCGGGGCCGGCATTTGCGCCCGGGGCTCCCTGCGGTCTGCGCACGGGGACGATCGTCGTCTGCTTTTTGTGCAGTTGCCCCAGCACAACCATCCATCTGGCCGGCTTGTAGTCGGGGTGATCCCGGTTCGTTTCGTGCAGCCCAAACGTCTGCAGCGCGCCGGTCAGGGCAAAAAACAGAATCGCAGGCGTGATGAAGACGCCGAAATAAAGATGGGTCGCACGGGAAGCTTTTAAAAGGTCACGTAACATCTTCCCAGTCTAACCAATATCAGACTCCTTTGGTCGTATATTTGCGATCGGTGCTTGCTTTAGCAGCGAAAGACAAATCGTCACTGCCAGAATCGCCACGATCACGCCCAGCGAAGCCAGTGGCCCTACCGCATACCACTTCTCCATTAGCATCTTTACAGCCGCAAAGGCCAGCACGGCCGCCAGACCAAAGTGCAGGTACTGCAGAGATTTCAGCATCCTGGCCAACAGGAAGAACAGCGATCGCAACCCCATAACCGCCAGAATGTTCGACGTGTAGGCAATAAACGGGTGGCGAGTGATCGAAAGCACCGCCGGGATTGAATCGAGCGCAAAAACCACATCCGCGGTCTCGATCGCAATCAACGCCAGCAGCAACATCGTCACCATGGTGCGGCCGTCTTCCTGGGTCCAGAACACATCTGTGCGCAGGCTGACGGGGTGAATCTTCGATACCCAGCGCACCCAGGCCGGCGCTTTTTCGCTTTCTTCGTGCTCCTCCGGAAGCACCAACCGCACTGCCGCTACCAGCAGCACGACTGCAAAAACATAGCTTACCCACTGGAATCTTTCCAGCAGTCCAAGCCCGGCGGAGATGAAGCCGCCACGCATCAGGATCGCGCCCAGCACCCCCCAGAACAGCACCCGGGGCTGGTAAGCCGGCGGAACGCGAAACACGCGGAACAGCAGCAGAAAGACGAACAAATTGTCGATGGAAAGCGCTTCCTCAATCGAATAACCGGCCAGGAACTGCGTTCCCGATTCCGCCCCCATCGTGCGCCAGATGTAGGCAGCAAAGCCCAGCGCCACAGCGATCCACATGACGGTCGCCCAGACCGCGTTACGATGCTGCCGCGTGGCGCGTGCTTCCGGCTCCAGCTTGGCCAGGCCCCAGCGCGAGAAACCCAACTCAAACGCCAGCAACGCGACAAGCCCCGCGTGGAATGCGAACCATTCCTCGTGTCTAACCCACCAGCCGCTCAATGTAGAAAACATTCTCATCAGATGCTAACGCTTTCTACGTGACATGAGCGTTCCACGCAGCTAGCATCGTGGGGCAACTACACATTAGATTGAGGTTCCATACCAAATGAAGAAAACTCTCCTGGCATCCTTGTTCCTTACGCTCGCCACCGCAGCCGCGGCGCACGCCCAGGCTCCCGCAGGCGCACCCGCCGGCGCAGGCGGCATCTGCAAAGACGGCACCTACTCCATGCAGGCCACGAAAGATGGCGCCTGCCGCGGCCACAAGGGCGTCCAGACCTGGTATCTGGCGACCACCGCCAAGCCGGCCGCTGCCGCCAAGACCCCCGCTGCCGCTGCCACCCCAGCTCCCGCGCCCATGAAGCCCGCCGCTCCCGCCGCTGCGATGCCGGCCCCCGCTCCCGCGCCGGCTCCTGCCGCACGCCCGGCTGCGGCCCCTGCCGCCAGCGCTCCGGCTATGCCCGCACCTGCAGCCAAGACGCCTTCCGGCAAGGGTCCCGCCGCTGCAGCGAACGCCAAAACTGCAGCACCCGGCGGCGGCCCCGGCCTCGTCTGGCTCAACACTGCGAGCAACGTCTACCACTGCTCCGGCACCACCTACTACGGCAAAACCAAGGCCGGCGCGTACATGTCTGAAGCCGACGCCAAAGCCAAAGGCGCCCACAACGAGGGCGGCAAGCCCTGCCCGGCAAGCTAGCACACCAGCCCAAAGCCCGAGCCTCGTTGACGAGGCTCGGGCTTTCTTGTCTCTCTTTGATCTGTCAGAGCTGACACTTTGGCTAGCCGTCTACGTGCAGGCGTTAGGTTACTTCCGGGGCCGTGCTCGAAGCGCGTTCCAGCACCACCGCATAGAAGCCATCGCAGGGGTCTACCCCGGGCAGCGTCCGAAGCCCGCCGTCCCGCACCATCCCCTGGAATTCCGGCGCAAGCAGCTTAGAAACCGGCACCCTGCGCCAGCCTTCAGCCACCGCCTCCACCACCCGCTCACACTCCTCCGGCTCGAGCGAGCAGGTCGAATACACCAGTCGCCCACCCGGTGCGAGCCGCTCCAGAGCAGCCGTGAGTATCTCCCGCTGCCGTGCAGCCTGACGAGCCAGTTCGCTCTCCTCCAGCCGCAGCCGAATCTCAGGGTTGCGCCCCAGCGTGCCCGTCCCGCTGCAAGGCACATCGCACAGAATCAGGTCGAACTCACCGGCAGTCTTGCCCACCGTGGCCATGCCAACGGCATCGGCCACAGCGGTGGTTACGCGAGCCGCAGCCGCCACACGTCGCAACCTTCCCTGCATCAGCCCCATGCGTTTGGCGCTGACGTCGGTCGCCAGCACCTCCGCTTCCGGCAGGCGCGCCGCCAGCACCAGCGTTTTTCCGCCGGGCGCCGCGCAGCAATCCCAAACGCGCGACCCACCCGCAGGCATCGCGGCGACTGCCAACTCCGCCACCAGGCGCGATCCATCGTCGATGGCCGGCAACCCCTCTTCGGCAGTGAACAGGCGCCCGGAGACAGGCTCATCCTGGTCCGCGGTACAAATCGCCAGTGCCTGCTCCCGCCCGTAATTAGCCACCCAACGCTCTACCATCCAGGCCGGATGCCCCAGCCGCTCGGCAAAGGCAGCGGTCGTCTCAAACACTTTTGCACCCAATGCAGGAAGCCCCGCGACCTTGCGCAGCACCGCATTCACCATGCCGGTCGCATGCGGATGCCCGGCAGCCCGGCACATTTCCACACTCTCGCTCAAGGCCGCGTGCGCCGGAATCCGATCCATATGGAGCAACTGGAAGGCCCCCAAGCGCAGTACCAGCGCGACCTCTACCGGCAGCTTTTGCCCCGGGCGCTCCAGCAGCTTGCGCACCTGCGCGTCAAGCGCGATCTGCCAACGCAGCGTGCCCATGACCAGGGCTGTCGCAAGATTTTTGTCAGCCTCGCTCAGCGCTTCCATCCCCGGCCCACGCAGCAGATCGTCCGAGTGCCCGCGGCCAGCCTCGACCGAGGTCAGTACCTCAAAGGCGACTCGCCGCGCAGGCGTGATTTTCGCATGCGCTACGGCGGCCTCACGCGTGGGCCCGGCGCTCGCCGGCCTGGCCTTGGCGAACTCCTTCATGAACTTCTTCGGCACACGCCCGCCCGCCGCCACGACCGCCGCCGCAGCATCGAGCCCCGTGCGCGGCGCGACCGTTCTTTGCGGTGGCGCGGTCTTCTTTCGCCGCTCGCCCGTGTTCATCCCCGGACCCTTCATGCTCCCACCCGCTCGCCCGTCTGCACCTGATGCCCCCGCAAAAACTCCGCTGCCGTCATTCGCTTCTTCCCTTCCATCTGCACTTCTTCCAGCTCCAGCACCCCACCCGCACAGCCAACGACCATGCGGCCACCTTCAACCTGCAGCTCCCCAGCGTCACCGGCCCCCGCAGCGACGCACATTTTGTGCACAATCAGCTTCTTGCCCCGCATCGTGGTCCACGCGCCCGGCCAAGGCTGAAAGCCGCGCCACCGGTTTACGTTTTGCTGCGCGGTCCGCTCAAACGACATTCGCCCGTCTTCCCGGGTTAAGATCGGCGCGAGCGTCGCGGCTGCATGATCCTGCTCGACCGGCCTGACTGACCCGTCCTCAAGCCCGGCCAGCGTCTTCACCATCAACTCCGCACCAATCGCGGCGAGGCTTTCGAACAGGTTCACCGCGGTTTCATGCGCGGCGATCGGCTCAACCTGCGCCAGCAGCATTGGCCCCGTATCGAGCCCGGCGTCCAGGCGCATGGTCGTCACGCCGGTATGCGTCTCGCCATTGGCGACAGCCCACTGGATCGGTGCGGCACCACGGTACTTCGGCAGCAGAGATCCGTGCAAATTCAGGCACCCAAAGCGGGGCAAATCCAGCATCCACTGCGGGATAATCCGCCCGTAAGCGACCACCAGGATTGCGTCCGGAGCAATCTCTTCAAGTCGCGACCGAAGCTCGGCATTGTGCTTGATCCTTTCCGGCTGCAGGATCGGCAAACCATGCGCCAGCGCCGCAGCCTTCACCGCGCCGGTATACACTTCCATCCCGCGCCCTTGTGCCCGGTCCGGCTGCGCAACGACCAGCGCAACCTCATGCCCGGCCGCAAGCACCGCCTCCAGCGTTCCGACGGCAAACTCCGGAGTGCCACAAAAAACAATTTTCATTGCTCAAGTGTAGCTGTGCGGACTCTTCCCAGCGGCTCCTCGGGACGAGTGGGGTCGCTACCACTCGCCGTTCTTCTGTAGTTTCCTTATCTTGCGAGCCACCAGCTCACGCTTGAGCCGGCTGATCCGGTCGATGAACAAGACCCCGTCAAGGTGATCAATTTCATGTAATAGCGCACGCGCCAGCAATTCGTTGCCATCGACCTCAAAGAACTTGCCCGTTACATCCTGGGCGCGCACACGCACGGTCGCCGCGCGCACGACCTTCTCACGAATATCCGGCAGACTCAGGCAGCCTTCTTCCTCGACCTGCTTGCCATCCTGCGCGATGACGACCGGATTGATAAGCGCAATCTTCTCCGCAGGTGTCTTGCCAAAGCTCAGATCGACTACCGCAATCCGCTGCGAGATCGCAATCTGCGGCGCCGCCAGCCCGATACCCTCGGCCGCGTACATGCTTTCGAACATCTCGTCCACGAGCTGCTTCAACTTGTCGTCAAACACGGTCACTTCAGCGCCGCGCTGGAACAGCACCGGCTCCGGCCATTTCACGACTGCATGAATCTTCCCTGAAAACTTCCGCTTCGCTGCTTTTTCCGCCACAACCTTCTCCCAACTACGGACTAGAAACTACCGATCAAACCAAACAAACGGCACTTAGAACTTCCGGATCTGCTCTGAATACCCAGCGAAGTTACGCTTCATTTCGCCCAGCGAGTCGCCACCAAACTTGTCAATCATCAGCTTGGCGACGGTCAGCGCGACCATAGCTTCCGCGGCTACACCCGCAGCGGGAACGACGCAGACATCGCTCCGCTCATACGCCGCTTTTGTGTCTTCGCGGCCCTCGAAGGAAACACTCCCGAGTGGTCTGCGCAGCGTCGAAATCGGTTTCAAATACCCGCGTACAACCAGGTCCTCGCCGTTTGAGATGCCGCCTTCGATCCCGCCGGCGTTGTTGCTTTCGCGCTTGAATTTTGTGAACTTCTCGCCACCATCTTCCGGTTCCAGCGAGTCAATCTCCCGCGTATAACCGATCGCATCGTGCACGCTCGAGCCCATGGAAGAAGCAGCCGTCACACCGCGTCCAAGCTCGACCGCCTTCACGGCCTGCAAGCTCATCACGGCCTGGGCGAGCAGGCCGTCGAGCCGCTCATCCCAGTTCACGTGCGTTCCGATTCCCGGCGGCAAACCGTTCACGACCACCTCAAAGATTCCGCCCACGGTGTCGCCCGTCTTCAGCGCGCGGTCGACCTCTGACTTCATGCGCCCTTCAGCCTCCGCATCAACGCAGTTCAGCAGCACTTCCTCGCGCGCATTTGACGCTTCGATCTCAGCCCAGGAAGCCTCCCGCCCAAGCTCCACTGATCCGACACGCACCACGTGGCTCCCGACGCCAACACCGAACTCCGCCAACAGCATCTTGGCCAATGCACCGCAGGCTACGCGCGCCGCGGATTCGCGTGCAGAGGCGCGTTCGAGCACGTAGCGCGCGTCTGGAAAGTCGTATTTGAGCGATCCGGCGAGGTCCGCATGGCCGGGTCTCGGGCTCTTGACCGCCTTATGCTTCTCGCCGTCGCCGGCGCCGACCGGCAGGATTTCTTCCCAGTTTTTCCAGTCATTGTTGGCGAGCGTCATCGCGACAGGCGAACCGATGGTTTTGCCATGACGCACGCCGCTGAGGATGTGCGCGCGATCGCGTTCAATGCGCATACGTCCGCCGCGGCCGTAGCCTTGCTGGCGGCGCCAAAGCTCGCGGTCCAGGCTTTCCTGATCGACCGGAATCCCAGCCGGAAGCCCGCTTACCAGAGCGACGAGCGCTTCGCCATGACTCTCGCCGGCTGTCGAAAACCTCAACATTCCTTACACCCCAAACTTAGATTGTAATGCCGTCGCCGCATCCTTTCGCACACCGCGCGGCAGCATGGCACAGACCACGTGCCTAACCGAGGCTCAACTGCTCAGCCACTTGATTATCTTCAAGGTCTGCTTGCGGCTCTTGCGCGGGTGTTGGGGCGCTGGTCAAGACTGCCTGAGGCTCCGTGGCGAGCCAGCGGGCCGAATCGAACAGATTGCGGTCCATGCTGCGGACCCAGTCTGTGGGCTCATCAGACTTTTTACCGCCGGCGTCCGCGCTGGCAAACTCGCGACGCAACGCAGCAAACTTGGCTTCCAGGTCGTCGACGGCGGATAGCAGCATCGCTTCCGGTGTCATGGGCAGCTTGGGCGAGCCAAACTCCATCCGGCCGTGGTGGCTCAGGATCATGTGCTCGACCAGGATGCGTAGCTTTTCCGGGAACGGCGCAAGCGCTTGCACCTTCTCTCGCAGCATGCCCTGCGCGATAGAGATGTGCCCGATCAACTGGCCTTCAAGCGTGTAGGTGAAATTTGTCTTCCAGCTTAGCTCGCGGATTTTGCCGATATCGTGCAGGATAGCCCCGGTCACGGCAAGGTCGGGGTCGACTTCCGGGTAAAACGGCGCCGTGGCCAGGATCAGCTTGATCAGGCCGAGCACATGCTCCAGCAGGCCGTGGATCCAGGCGTGGTGCAGCATTTTGGCGGCGGGCGCGGCGCGGAAAGCGGGGCCAATCTCCGGATCATCCAAAAAGGCCAGGACCAGACGCTTGAGGTCCTGATTGCGGAACGCTGCGATGATCTCGCGAAGTTCAGCGTCCATCTCCTCCATCGGCCGGTCGGAGATGGGCTGGAAGTCGCGGACCTCCACCTCTGACTCTGCGGCGGAGCGCATCTTGAGCAGCGTGATCTGCCACTTGCCTTTGTAGTTTTCGATCTTGCCCTGAACCTTGACGTAGCAGCCCTCGCCACAAGTGTTGAAGGGCTCGGAAAATTCCTCCCACATGCGGGCTTCGAGCGCGCCGGTCTTGTCGCCCAGGGTGAGCGCGAGGTACTGGCCGCCGGACTTTTTCTCTCGCAGGGCTAATTGCGACAAGCAAAAGTAGGAGGTGATCAGGCAATTATCGAAGCGCGGCGCATCCGCGACGTAGAAGTCTTTCATCGTGTCTCCAGCATAAAGAAACGCGAGAGCCGAAGCTCTCGCGTCCTGTTTGAAACCCGGGCCTAAACTCCGGGCGGCGGCACGGGAACACCAGATTGGGTGGTGCCGGGGACGGGCTGGGTGACAGGCGGCAAGGTCGTATCGTTCGGCGTGCTGGAGGCAGGACGCGGGACGGACGAGTTGGGTACCTGCTGGGTCTGGCCCGGGCGAGTTGCCGGCGGGGTGGAGTCGGTGGGTGCGAGCGACGGGCTTACGGTCTGCTCGATCGGCGCGGGCGCGGCTTTTTTGACTGCCTTCTTGTCTTCGAGACGCTCTTTCTTTGCGCCCTTGACCTTCTTCGGCTTGGGGGCTTTCTTGGTGGTGTCGCCATTCAGGCCGAGCGGCGCAGCCTGAACTTTTGCGATGGCGGACTCATCCGCCGTGCGCGCGACGGGCTTGGCGCTGATCTTTTCCGCCTGCTTGGCGCTGACCGTGTTTGCCTTCTTCTCCTTGACTTCTTCCGACTTGGCGGCGTAGCGGGACTTGATCCGCGGCGGCGCTACAGGGGTCAGCGGGTTGTCGTCGAGGTTGGCCGAAGGAGCGACTGGTTCATTGTTGGGCACGGTCGGCGTGGTGGCGCGGGCAAGCGCGGTGGTGGAGCCCGGCTGGACGGCGCCGCCATCGACACTGGCGGTTTCAGTCTGGTCCGTTCCGGCCGGCAACGAGTTGCGCGGAGCCTGACCGAAGCGAATCTTTTCCTTCTTGGCGAGCTTGGGCGCCTTGCTGCCCCGGCTCGACTTGCTGCTGGTCGCCGGCTTTGCGGTAGCGGTCGGCGCGGCGATCACGCCGAGACCGGTGTTGGGATCGACTGCCGCAGTTGCGGTGGTGGTGGCGGGCTCGGTGCGGGACTCAGGGCCCGTGAGCGTGCGGCCACCGGTGGTGTCGGGTGAGGCGACAACGGCCTTCTGAGACGCGGCCAGACCGGTGCGGCGATCATAACGGGCGGCCTGCTTGGCAGCCTTCTTCTTGACCGGCGGCGGCGCGTAGGCGGTAAACAGAGGCTTGCTTTCCGACGCGCTGGCGCCGGAATCGACGAACCCGGGCTGGATATCGATGTACGCTTCTTCACGCAGCTTGGTCAGATAGGTGCGGAGCGCGGGCTGCATGGCCTGGGTGTAGAGCTGCTCCTGAATCTGCTGCTCCACCTGCTCGATGGGTGCGGGGCCGGCCTGATCGTGCGCGTTGACACGAAGCACGACGAAGCCCTGCCGGGTGCGGATGGGAGCGGTTGAGGAGCCGACCGGCAGGCTGAACGTAGCGTCTTCCAGCACCTTGGCGAGCGCGCCGCGCTTGAACGCGCCCAATTCCCCACCCTGCGCGGCGGAAGGGCCACCGGAGAATTTCTTCGCAACATCGGCAAAAGTGGCGCCGGCGGTGACCTTGGCTTTAAGTTCCGTGGCCTTGGCCTCGGCGGTGGCGATCTCTGCCGAAGTTGCGGTTTCTGACAGCGGTACCAGAATCTCGCTCAGCCGAACCTGCTCGGGCTGCTCGAAGTCGGCCTTATGCGCGGTGTAGTACTTATCTTCGTCAGCCTGGCTCATCTGCAGGCGGCGGCCTACTTCTTCACGGACGACCTGCTGGGTCAGGATCTGGTTGCGGATCTGCGCCTTGAAATCCTCAAAGCTGATGCCCTGCTGCTTGGCGGCTTTTTCGAGATCCTCCATGGTGTCCATGTGGTTCTGCTTGCGGATGTCATCGAGCTGGCGGATGACGTCGGCATCAGCGTTCAGGCCGAGTTCCTTGGCGCGCGAGATCAACAGCTGCTTATCGATCATGTCGCGCAGCAGATTCTTCTGGGCACGATCGACTTCACCCTGTGGCATCTTGTTCTGCGAGGCTTCCTGCTCAAACTGCTCTTCCGCGCGCTCAATGTCGCTGCGGCTGATGATCTGATCGTTCACGCGAACGACGACATCTTCCACCACCGTTCCGTGCGGCGTGATTGCCGCGGGCAGCGGCGGCAGATTGAGCTGCTGGACGGGCGCCTGCGTATCCGCGCCGCCGGTGTAACGGGGTGCCTTGACAACCTGGGCCGAGGCAAAACTGCCTGCCAGCGTGACCGTCAAAGCGCCCACAAGCGCGAAACGGCGGAAACAGACAGAGGCGAGGCTGGAGGAGCGGTAGAATTTGTTCACGTTCAGGATCAAAGAAAATCTCACTTCCATATAAGGAGAGGCTTGTGGCATTGGACTCAGGTCTTCGTCCGGTGGGTATCAACGTTCTTATTCTAACGTGTTGGTGTGACGCAGGTTGGATAGAAGCGGACGGGGTGCGAGCCTGATGCGCCGGGAGCGGCGGCTAGCCCGTGACTGGTATACTCCGTCCTACTAGTTGACACGTAGCTGGTCTCCATAGATGCACCGAAGAGGTTACCCAAACTGATGGCTCCCCGTACCCGCCGCGCACTGTTTACCTGCACTGTCTTCCTGGCTTCCTGTGGCGTTCTTGGGTCGGTCGTGGGTCCGCGCCTGGCGGCTCAGTCGGCCACGGACGAGTCCACCTTGCGCGATTCGCTCAAGAGCTTCACTTCCGTTTACTCGGTTGTCGAGCAGAATTATGCCGACAAGATGGATACCGATCACGCCGATAAGGCGATCTATGATGGTGCCATTCCGGGGATGCTGCATACGCTTGACCCACACTCCAATTTCTACGATCCGAAAGCCTACGCGCAGATGCGTGAGGATCAGCATGGACGCTATTACGGCGTCGGCATGACGATCCAGCCGCAACTTGTCGATGGCACGCTGAAGATCTTCATTCTGTATCCCTTTGAGGGCACGCCTTCCTTCAAGGCAGGAATCAAGCCGGGCGACCAGATCCTGACGGTTGATGGCAAGCCCGTGGACGGCATGGACTCGGCAGCGGTTGCGTCGATGCTGAAAGGACCGCGCGGCACTCATGTGTCGGTCGTAATGCAGCGCGAAGGCAAGGACAAGCCGATTACGTTTGACTTGGTGCGCGACGAGATTCCTCGTCCTTCGGTCGATCTGGCCTTTGAAATCAAGCCAAATGTGGGCTACATGCACGTCACCAACTTCCAGGAAACGACCGCCCGCGAAGTCGGCGATGCGCTCGATATCTTCCGCAAGGACGGCCCATTGAAGGGGCTCGTGATCGATCTACGCGGGAATCCTGGCGGACTTTTGAACCAGGCTGTGGATATGTCGGACAAATTCCTGCAGAAGGGCCAGGTTGTGGTTTCGCAGCATGGCCGTGCGGCGGCCGATCAGGTTTACAGCGCGAGCCGCGGCGAGCAGGGGCCGAAGTTTCCCATCGTCGTGCTCGTGAATCGCAATACTGCTTCTGCTGCGGAGATCGTTTCCGGCGCGCTGCAGGATCATGACCGCGCGTTGATTGTGGGCGAAACCACCTTCGGCAAGGGGCTGGTACAGACCGTGTTCAACATCAGTCAGAACACCGGCCTCGCGCTGACGACCTTCCACTACTACACGCCTTCCGGACGGCTAATTCAGCGGCCCTATGACAACCTGAGCCTGTACGACTACTACTATGTCCGCGAGGCCAGCAACCCCAAGGACAACGCCAACCGTGAAACGAAGACGACCGATGATGGCCGCATCGTTTACGGTGGCGGCGGAATCACCCCGGATCAGCACATCGATCCGATCAAGGGCAACCACGTACAGGACACGCTTCTGCAACACTATGCGTTCTTCAACTTCTCCAAGCACTACCTGGCCTCCCACCCGGTGACCAAGGACTTTGATGTGGACGCGGCAGTAGTTTCTGACTTTGAGAACTTCCTGCGGCAGCGCAAGATCGAAGTGACAGATCAGGATGTAGCGGCGAATCTGGACTGGGTCAAGGAATCGATCAAGGCCGAGCTGTTCACGTCACAGTTTGGGCAGAATGAGGGCATGAAGGTTCGCGCATCGTGGGATCCTCAGATCCAGAAGGCGCTTTCCTTCCTGCCACAGGCGCAGGCGTTGGAAGAGCACAACAAGTCAAAGACCACCACTACCGCCAGCCGATAGTTGGTTGGTTTGCCAAGGCCACGCCTTCGGGCGTGGCCTTGCTGTTTCAGGTCTCCCAGGGCCGCAGGACGTGCTCGCAAAGATCCATGTCGATGCGGTGGCCCCGGAACGCGACGCCCTCTGACTCCAGGCGGGTGCGTTGCTCCTGGTCTGCTGGAGGCGAGAGCTTGATCATGCCGCCCGCGCCCACGACGCGGTGCCACGGCAGAATGTCGGGTGGGTCTGTGCGTAAAAGCCGCGCCACGGCCCGGTGGTAGAGCGGGTAGCCGGCGGCCGCGGCGACCAGGCCATAGGTACTGACCCTGCCAGCCGGAATAGATAGGATGATACGGCGAAAGGCGCGGTCGCGGTCCTCACTGGGACGTGTGGCGTCACGCAGGAGGTAACGTTTAGCTTTGTGGAGGGAGACCTGGTCCTGCCTGGTTGTCTTCATGTGGCCAGAGGAGAAGTGGAGCGGGAGACCGGGATCGAACCGGCGACATTCAGCTTGGGAAGCTGACGTTCTGCCACTGAACTACTCCCGCGGCGCTTGCTTGATTATAAGGCCTACGGGCCGACGTTCGCTGCGATGGGGGTCGTAACCGGAGTGCCGAGACCAACAAATTGGGAGACAGTGTTGTCGCCTGAGTTCGCTGTCCAGACGTTGCCGCTGGGGTCTACCGCGACGCCTACCGGAGCGTTCAGTGATCCGAGGCCGGCGGCGGGAGAGACGACGTTTGCGGACGCGGCCTGGAACTGGAGCAAGCTGCCGGTGGTGCCGCGGTTCACAATCCAGACCGAGCTTGAGTCTGCGACAGAGCCGCCAAGGGCGACGACGCTGGTGGCCAGCGGACTTGAGGCAACGGGGGTCCCGGTTGAGGAGAACTCGCTCACTGCGCCTGCAACCGCTGCACCGGTCGTGTTCCCCGGCAGCCAGACATTTCCTGCGGGGCCGATGACGACGGAGGAGCCCGCCTGCAGGGTGTTGTCGGAAAAGGGCGAGCCGGTTGCAACCGCAGCAGCGTTGGTGAGCTTGACGACTTTTCCGGAGCCACTGGCGGACACGTAAACGTTGCCGGTCGAGTCGATGGTGACGCCGGTCGGATTGGTGATGGTGCCCGCGGCGGTAAGGCCTGACTGGATAGTGGCGCCGCTGTTACCGACCTCTGAAATGCTGCTGCCGTTGTAATTGGCGACCCAGGCGTTGCCGGCCGAATCGAGCGCCACCGAGACAGGGGCGCCACCGCTGCCGGCGAGGTAGTTGTTCATACCGCTGACCGAGCCGCTGGTGACCGTCATCTTGACGACGGAGTCCCCTGCGCTGTTGGCGACCCAGACGTTGCCGGTGCGGTCCAGTGCGATTCCCTTCGCGCCGTAAAGACCCGCGACCGAGTTCGACGAAACCACAGTGCCGAGATTGCTGAACTTGGTGACGGCGTTGCCGCCTTCGTTGGTGACCCACGCGTTGCCGGCTGCGTCGATGGCGATCCCGTAGGGCGTTTGCAGCGTGCCGCTGGCGTTGTACTTGATGGCGACGGTGAAGTCAGCCGGGGCAGCGCTCAGGGCGGGCTGGAACGGCGGGGCTGCGCCGGGGAGCGCGTACAGAGCGGTGAGGACTGGCTTCGCGGGATTCTTGGCGATGGCAAGCAGCGCGCCGATGGTGTCAGTGGCGCCGGTCGCGCTGTAAAGCGAGTTGCACTGCGAGCTGCTGGACGCGCTGGTGTTGATGCAGGCGGCGATGATATCGGCGAGCGTGTTGAGCTCGTTGACGGGGAGCGTGGCGCCGGCGGGCAGTGTAGCACCGGGCATGGTGCCGTTCGAGGTGTTGACGAGATTGCCGGCGAGGGCCATCGCGTTGACGATGCCAACGCCGTTTGAGCCGTTGGCCCCGACGTGGGTCAGGTCCGTCATGTACGGTGACAGCGAGTAGACGCCGCCAACCGTGGTGAGCTCGTTAATGGAGATGAACGTGGTCGATGCGTTGGCGAGCAGTTTTGCGCAGGAGCCAAGGGCAGCCAGCATGCTGATGGAGCTGTTGACGCCGGCGCCGCTGTTGCCGCCTGTCGCCAGGATGTAGACCTGCGTGGAGCTGTTGCAGTTGTAGGAGCCTGCCGCAAAGCCAAAGCCGCCGCCGCCATCTGTCGTGGTGGCGGCACCGGCGATAGGGGAGGCCGCGGAACCGTTGCCGGTGGTGCCTACCGTGTAGAGCTGAATGGTCGCGCCGGCAATGGGCTGCTGGCCGCCGTGGACTGAGCCGCTTACAGCCGCGGAGCCGGTCACGTGCGCGGGCGATTGCTCAAAGCCGGCCTGAATGCTGCTGCAGCCGGTAGTCAACAGGGTCGCGAGGCCAAGGGCGCTGGCAGCGGTGGCGGCGCGAGAAAGGATTTGTTTCGGCGTGGTCTGCATCGTGTGGATCTCCGACTGCTTGCTGCTGAAATACTGTGCTTTTTGTATCGACGCGGGGCGGCGGGCTGGAACCTTCACGGTGGCTACTGCGCCGTGAAGGTTTGCGAGACCGAGGTGGCTGCCGCGTAGTTGGAGTTGCCGATCTGCGCCGCGGTGATGGTGACTGGACCAGCAGACGTGACCGTCAGCTTGGTACCGGCGATCGTCGCGTTGCCGCTGCTGACGGTGTAGGTCAGCGCCAGGCCGGAGGTAGCTGTGCCGGTGAGCTGGTACGAGCTGCCGGAGGGGAAGTTCGGCAGCGCATCGAAGACGATGATCTGCGGAACACCGCCAGTAACGGTGAGAGTGCCGTTTGCAAAGCCGGGCGTGTTGTAGTTGTTGGCCGCTGCAGTAGTAAGTGCGAGCGTACCCGCTGCTGCAACGATGGGGTAGGTACCGGCGCTCGAGTTGCGTACAGCGGCAGAGGTCAGGCTGGGCGCACCGGTGAAGATGGTAGCCGCCGTATCGCCGTTCACCAGCCCGGTGACCGTGTAGGTGAAGACGCTGGGCGTATCGAACGAACGGGAGACGCTGGCGGCCGAAACCACAAGGCTGGCCTTGGTGACGGTCGAGCTGACGCTGGCCGACGTGGCCGAAGCCGCGTTGTTGGTATCGCCCGCATACGCTGCGGTGTAGGTGTGGGTGCCTGCACCCAGGCCGCTGACGGCAAAGGTGTAGGAGCCGGAGACGAGCGTGCCGTTGATGGTGGCGGAGCCATCGATAGTCAGCGTAACGTTGCCCGTTGCACTGCCTGCGCCGCCGCCGTTGGTTGCCGCGACAACCGCAGTGACATTGACCGCGGTGCCGTAGATCACGCTGGCGTTGTTCGCTGCGACCGAGAGGGTCGTGCTGGTGGCCTGCTGGCCGGCAGACACGTTCACGTTGAGTGCAGTGCCGGTGGTTGAGCCGCCGAAGTTGCTATCGCCGCTGTAGGTCCAGGTGAAGCTGTGTGCGCCGGAGGTAAGGGTTTTGCTGGAGTAGCTGGCCTCACCGGCTGCGTCCAGCGAGCCCGTCGCAATCTGCGTGCCGCCGTCAAACAGCGTGTAAGTTCCGGTGGGCAGGATACCGCCGCCGGGGGTCTGCGGACGCATCAGGATGGAGACGTTGCTGCCCTGATCGACCGTGGTAGCCGACGCCGAAGGGACAAACGCGTTGAGCTGCGTGGCGAGCGCTGTGGTGGGATTCCAGTTCGCGGTAAAGGTGTTGATGTACGTGGCCGGCGTGGCTGCAACGTAGGAAGTGTTAGCCGGGACAGTCGCGCCCAGGAAGGCGGTGGGGTAGTAGAACGTGGCCTGAGCGGCGGAAAGCTGCGTCTTGGGCGAGTTGTTTGCGAGGATCGTGCCGGTATTCTGCGACGTCGTTTCACGCGCGCCGTTCACGCCGGTGCCGGTGTTGCCTCCAGCGCCCAGGTAAATCACACCGTTAGCATCTGGCGAGCCGGTCGCGGGATCGGTGTAGAGGCTGGTGTTGAACTCCGCGTAGGTGCTGGTGGGCAGGTTGGTCTGGCCGCTGAACTCGATGTAGCCGGCAGGCGTGACCTGGTCAACCGCGGAGTTGAGCGTGATGTAAGTGGAGTACTGACCATACGGACGACCGTAGTAGAAGCTGGTCATGCCGGGGGCCTGCGAAGTAAAGACATCCGAGTTCATGATGTCGCCGCTGAGGTAGTCCGTGCCGCTGCCCGTGAGGCGCTGCTTGTTCTGTGCCTCAATGGTGACGGTGCCTGAGGCGGCCAGTCCGTGGAACGCGCTATAGATGCTGGTGCGGTCGAAGACGGAGGCGGAATCGCCGAAGATGTAGTCGACGTCTCCCGTGACCTTGCCGCGCCACCAGTACTGCCGGGCCGAGACGCAGGTCCCGCCGCAACCCTGGCTGCCGTTGTAGATGGTGTCCTGCAGGCTGGTCGTGTAGACGTTGTTCATGACGGCCTGGTCGGACGTGATCCAGATCGCCAGCGCCTGCGAGTAGCAAAGTTTGCCGGCGTTGTAGAGCGTCTGGTTGGTGGACGCCGGGGTGGTGATCGCGCAGGAACCGCTGTTGGTGGAAAGCGGATTCTGGATCGTGTTGTCAGTGTTGTAAGTGTTGAGCAGGGTCAGGTTGCCGGCGTAGAAGTTGTTCGGCGTCGGCTGCGTGCCGTTGGGGGCGGTTGTCTTGGCGACGACAAGTGTTGCCGAGCCCTCGTCCCCCTGATTGTTGTTGTTACCGTTGGTCTGCGTGTTGATAAGCGCGGGCGAGGAGTACGCACCGGCATAGTTGCTGAGGACGACGGCGGTTGGATCTCCGCCAAGTCCGCGCAACGCCACGTTGGGATACGCGACGGTGACGAAGCCGTTGTAGGTGCCGGGCTTGATGTAGATGCTGCCACCGGTAGCTGGCATCGCATTGATGGCGTTCTGCACGCTGGTGTAGTTGCCGCTGCCGTCCGCCGCAACCAGGAACTGTGACGTGCCGAGTGCGGCGGTTGTGGTGGCCTGGGTGACGGTGAAGGTGGGGACGGTGGCAGTCGACCCGATGAAGTCAGTGGAATCCGTCGGAACAAATTGGACAGACAGCGAGTAGGTGCCGATGGGCAGGTAGCTGGCCGCGTGGATCGTAGTCGCAACGCCGCCGGAAGTCGCGGTGTAAAGGTAGTATCCGGGCGTGGTGCCGGCGCTGGCGTCAAGCACGCCCGTACCGATGGCGGCCGAAACCTGCTGGGTCGTGGTCGAGGGGTTCCAGGTGACTGAAGTCGTGGCCTGAGCGATTGAGAAAGTGGTGGGTGCTGCGGTGCTCGAACCGGTGAAGCCATTCTGCGTGGCGTAGATTGCAGAGATGTTGTGACTGCCGGCGGTCAGTCCTGAAAGCGCGACCATGGCCACGCCATTGCTCAACGTGTAGTTGACCGGAGCCAACGTATCGACCGTGACCGCGACCGAGCCGGAGGCATTGCCGGCGCTCGCGGCAACCGTGACGGTGAAGGTGACTTCCGTGCCGGAGGAGGCATAGACCGGGTTGGCCGGGGTCTCGCCGCTGATGGTGGTGGTGGTCGTTACGGCGGCGCCGCTCTTGGTGCCAGTGAGCGTGATGTTGCCGGTGGAGGTAGCGGGCAGGTAAGTCAGCACGTCGTTTACGTTGCCGGTGCCGGCCTGCGGTGCAAAGCTTCCAGTCACCGTGCAGGCGTTGCCGATGGCTTGCGACACAAGTTCGTTCGAGGCGAAAGCGCAACCGTTGGCGGTGCCGGCGACGTAGGTAAAGTCGGCGGTATCCGTCCGGTTCGAGCCGGTGGCGGCGTTGTTGCCGACATCCGTCAACGTGCCGTTGAAGGCAAGCGCCGTGTTGGTGCCGAAGGCGAAGAGCGCGGCGTTACGCTTGACCTGCGTGATGGACGCGACGGCCTTATCGGCGCTGTAGACGATGCCGTTCGTATCGACTGCGACTCCGCTGGGAGTGGTGAGTCCGCCCAGTACCGTGACGGTTGCGGGGCCGGAGACGGGGACCTCATATACCGAGGCCGTGTTCGCGTCTGAGACGTACAGGTTGCCGGCTGAGTCTGCCGAAATGCCGGCCGGGGAAACGCCGGTCAGGACTGCGGTCTTCGTACCATTCTGAGCGGCAATCTTGAAGACAGACGTGGCACCCTTGTCCGCGACGTACACGTTGCCGACGCCATCAAGCGCGAGGTTTGTTGGGTTGGTGAAGCCGGTTGCAAGCGTTTGCAACGGCTGCTGACTGCTGGAGTTGCTGGCTGCGGGCAGAAGGTACAAGCTTAGCGTGGACTTGTCCGCAAAGTAGACGTTGCCCTGCTGGTCGACCGTGACGGCCTGCGGCTGTGCGACCTGTATGGTTGCCGTTGCGCCGGTGCCGCCGCCGCCCGAGATCGTGACCGAGGGTGCGGTGCTGTAGCCGCTACCCGCTGCGGTGATGTTGATGCTCGTGACAACTCCGCCCGAGAAGTTAGCCGTAGCCTGGGCGCCGGTGCCGCCGCCGCCGCCCGTAAGCGTCACGGTCGGCTGCGCGGTGTAGCCGCTGCCGCCGGTGGTAACTGCCGGGCCGACGAGGAGGCCGTTGGCCGCGGTGCCGGCGGTGTAGGTGCCATTGGGCGAAAGCGTATATTTGCTGACCGAAGTCCGGCCCGGTGCAGCCTGGTAAACGTTGCCGGCAGAATCGGTAGCGAGCTGCGTGATCCCAGCGAGCGCGGCGCCGACCACGCTTGCAGCATTGGTCTGCGTGATCTTGACGATGTTGCCGGACGTGGTGTCGGCCGCGTAAACGTTGCTGGAGCCATCCACCGCAACCGCAACCGGAGCGAGTCCGGAGCCGAGTGCGGCCGTGACCGGGGCGCTTGAGTCTGTCGCCAGTGCAGCACCTGTGGCCACTGCCGAAAGCTGGTAGTTGGCGCTGCCGCTGATACCCGCCGGCGTAACGGCCAGGGTGCCCGCGCGCAGGCCGGGAGTAGTAGGAGCGAAGGTGATCGGGAAGGTGCAGTCCAGGGTGTTGTCGGCCGCGGCCGTGCCGCAGGTGGGCGCGCCCAATGTAAGATCGGGCGAGTTGTTGAGCAGGCTTGCGGTCATGCCGGTGGTGCCGGCCGCTCCGTGCATCACGATAGTCTGCGCCAGCGAGGTGCCGGTGGGAACACCCGTGACCAGGTTGGCCGCGACGATCTTGCGGATCAGCATGGTTGTTTCGGTGTCGGTAATGTAGAGGTTGCCCTGCGGGTCGTACGCAACGCCGAGACCGCTGCCGCCGCTGAAGCTGGACTGGCCAGCGGCGCAGCCATCGCCGAGCGTATCCAGCTTGGCGGCGCAGGCAGTGCCGGTGGCGAAGATCTTGCGGATGTAGCCGGTGGTCAGATCGTAAAAGAGAACTTGATTCACGTCGCCGATGACGATATTGCCGGCGGGGTCCAATGTGACCTTGAAGATGTTGGTATCGATATTGGTGGTGGAGCCCTTGCTGGGGGTGACGGTAGAACCGGTGCCATTGGTTCCGGTGCCAGCGAGCACGTAGACAGAACCGACAACCGGAGTGACCGCGTTGTTGACGTTGATCGCGTTGGCCATGGCCGTGCCGCCCATGTAGAGCACGCGCAGGAGCGCATTGCCGTTATCGCCGAAGATGATATTCCCGAAGGAATCGACTGCGATTCCCTGCGGGCCGGAGCCGTCCAGGCTCTGGTAGAAAGGGCAACCGTCGCCTTTCGCATCGAGCGCTTTTTGTCCAGACGGGCCACCGCAGACCGCGCCGGTAGCGGGAGCCGTGAACGCGCCCAGGATGGTGTAAATCTTGCCGACAGCATTTGCCGCCGTGACCCCGGCGTAGGTGGAAGCACCGGTGTTCAGCGCGAGTACCGCAGCGATGGGATTTGCGACACCGTTGAAGCTTGCCGGTCCGACCACTACGCGGTATTTGTTGTTCGCCGTATCGGCGATGTAGACGTTCCCGTACTTATCGGCAGCTACGCCGCGCGCCTGGTTGGTGCCGCCCACGCCGGTGGCGCAGGTGCCATAGGTAGTTGTGCCATCGTTGGGAAGATTGCCGTAAGGGCTGGCGGCGACGTTGTCCGTCGTGGTGCTGATGGCGGTGCCGGAAGCCGTGGCACTGGCAACGCAGCCTGCAACGCGGTACATGCTGCCGACCTGCTTGGAGCCCGTGATGTTGGGGCAAAGCGGCGACAAGGCGTTGCACACTATGTTGACAGTGTTCATCCCGTAGCCCGCGATCAGGACGTTGCCGTAGGGGTCAACCGACATGCCGCGCGGGTGGTTGAAGCTTCCGGTTTGGAGCACGGGGCAGCCGTCGCCGTAGGCATCCTGCTGGCCGTTGGCTGTGCCGCAGGAAGTTCCGCCGCCGGCATAGGCCGAAACGATTCCCGTCCGGCCATTGATTGTGCGCAGGTTATTGCTGTTCGTATCCACGACGAAGACATTGCCCTGGCCGTCGATGCCCAGGCCGCCGCGCCCGTCCGAGGTGCCATTGAACACAGCGTTCGTCGCCGGGCAGCCGTTGCCAACCGTATCTGTCGCCTTCAAATTCGGGTTCGCCGCGCAGGCACCGCCGGCCGTTGTGGCGGCGCCGCCGCCGGCGTAAGCACCAATCGTGTTGGGCAACACGACGGGTGCCTGGGCCTTCAACGCGTCGCCACCCAGCGACACAGCTGCAAGCAGAAGGACAGCGGCAAGGCGGACCACAGGGGCAAAACGAGTCAAACAGGAAGGCATACGTTTACTTCTTTCCGGATCGGGTAAGGAGCCGCACAGTCGCTCAGGCAGCCCTTGACGTACACCCCGGGCCCGGAAACCTGAAATAACAGTTTGCTTCTATGGACGGCAATAGTACGCAGGACTTCGCACAGTGGTCAACCAATTTCTATATCGACCGCTGAAGTCGGCGGCATGATGTTGTGCGAAGGATGATCCGGAACAAAAGTATGGTGGAGTTGAGCGGGATCGAACCGCTGACCTCCTCGTTGCGAACGAGGCGCTCTCCCAACTGAGCTACAACCCCATACCTGTGCCGTGCCGCGTACCAGGGTAACCCCAGCAAACCGCTCCGGCGAACTCTTCAACTATATCGCAGTTCCCTGCCCAGTCCAAGCTAGCGACGGCGCAGCACGAACAGAACCAGCAGGATCAGCACCACCAGGCCAAGCCCGCCGGGCCACACAAACCAGCCACCACCAGAGCTGTAGCCCACCGCGACACAGCCAGTCAAGGAAGAAGCAGCCAGCAGGCTCAGGATTGCTACGCCAGGTTTCATCATGCGGACTTTGATGCAGAAACTACGCCCGTGACATCTGTCCCGGCAGCGAGCGGCTTTTCGACCACATGCCACACCACGCCCTCGGCATCGGCCACGACAGCCGTTACCGGGATCTCCAGCCGAGTGCCTGAGCGCGTGACCGCCTCCAGAGTTCCCTGGTCGCCCGCACGAAATTCTGTCTGGTCAAGTGACATTTCCCACACCGCCGCCAGCCCGCTGCGTGACTGCAAACGGATATCGGCGACGACTGCGCGAAAGCCGCTCAAGCGCCCTTCACCGTGGCCAGCGCTTTTTCTAGCGCCTCCATTTCCACCTTGCTGCCGACCATGAACGGCGTGCGCTGATGAATCTTTTCAGGCTGGATTTCAAGCACGTTCTGGCTTCCGGAGCTGGCTTTTCCACCGGCCTGCTCGGCGATGAACGCGAGCGGGTTGGCCTCATACAAAAGCCGCAATTTACCGCCCGGCTGCTTCTTTGTCGGCGGGTACAGGAACACGCCACCCTTCAACAGCGTGCGATGGAAATCGGCAACCAGGCTGCCGATATAACGTGAGCTATAGCCCTCTTCCCGCAGGGCCGCGACATAGCCTTCATAGCCCTCTGGCCAGGTAGCGACATTGGCCTCGTTGACGCTGTAGTACGGGCCCTTGTCGGGCATGCGCATGTTTTCCGTCGTCAGCACAAACGCGCCAATGGTGGGGTCCAACGTGAACAGATGAACGCCGTTGCCGGTGGTATAAACCAGCACGGTTGAAGGCCCATAAAGCACGTAGCCGGCCGCAACCTGCTTGGTCCCCGTCTGCAGCACAGACTCATCCAACGACCCCCACGGCTTGCGCTTATGCACGCTGAAAATAGTCCCGACATTGACGTTCACGTCTATATTCGAGCTGCCGTCGAGCGGATCAAAAATGATAATGTACTTCCCTGTCTCGAGCGAGCGGTCAAACGTGACCGGCTCTTCGTCTTCCTCGCTGACCAGCGCAGCGACCGAATCACGCAGGCCAAGGCAATGCAGCAACGCCTGGTTGGCGTACACGTCGAGCTTCTGCTGCTGCTCGCCCTGCACGTTCTCCGCGCCGAAAGCTCCGTAGGTATCGGCCAATCCGGCAGCGCGAATCTTGGCTTCAATCATCTTGGTTGCGAGCGTGATGCCGCTCATCAACCAGCCAAACGTGCCGCTTGCTTCTGACTCTGCAATGTTCTGCTGGATGTGTCCCTGTACGGTCGTAATCATTGCGGCTAAGCCCTCGCGTCCATTTTACCTAGCTTGCGAGCGAGCCGACGGACAACCGCAATTCACGCGCGCTCCGCTCTGCAAGCAGGCTGCCGGAAAGCTGCAAACGCCCACCCGGTTTGGCGGCGATCGCAGGGTCCGGCGGACCTGGTGCGAAGCCCGCGAGCGTAAGGATGCGCGTCGTCTCAACGAACGACAAACGCACACCGATCTGACGCGCAGCGGCCCGGATCACGCGGCGTCTCAAGGCCGGATCAAGCGCACGCAGACGCTCCAGCTCTATTGCCAAAGTCTGCTCACCGGGCGCGGTCGAGTTCGCTCGACCACCACCGCGCACCGGCCTGCCGGGGATGATCAACGACGGCAAAATGCGCTCCACCTCAGCAGACCATCGCGCCTCATCCTCTCGTGCCAGCTCTGCAAGATTTGCGAGCGTCTGGTCAAGCTGCGGGTTTTCCTCACGCAGCATCGGCAGCACGGTATGGCGCAGACGGTTGCGGGTGAGCGCCTCATCCGCATTGGAAGAGTCCTCCCGCCAGGTTTGCCCACGTTCCCGCAAGTACTTGCGCAGCTCTTCACGATGCGTGCCCAGCAGAGGCCGCAGCACGCGTCCGCCGGGGATTGGCAGAACTGGGGCGATGGCCGAAAGGCCTTCCAGCCAGGCCCCGCGCAACATCTTCATGAGCACAGTTTCAGCCTGATCCTCAAGCGTGTGCGCGGTCGCGATGATGTCCGTCTGACCCTGCTGCAGCAAGCCCGAAAAAGCTTCGTAGCGCAGGTCCCGAGCCGCTTCCTCAATTGACTGCTTCTGCATCTGCGCGCGCTCAGCAGTATGGACAGAGCTGAGGTGCAGGGGCAGGCCCAGTCGCTCACAAAGCTCGGTGCAGAAGCGCTGATCCTGCTCCGATTCTTCCCCGCGCAGCGTGTGGTTCACATGCGCGACAGAAAGCACAACGCCCAGCGCATTCTTCGGCTGCGTGTTCGCAGCGTGCAGCAGCAGCAGGAGCGCGGTGGAATCAGCGCCGCCCGAAAGCGCCACGCAGACGCGATCGCCAGGCTTCAGGATTGTCGGAGGAAGAGTCAGCATTACCTTGGTCGAAGGAGGTAGCGGGTATACGCGACAGGGTGCCGCAGACGATAGCCGGCACGCTTGTACCAACGCCCGAACTTGATGTTAGACGCCAGAGCCCCGACTGTCGTAGACGTGTAATCGGCGGGCAGCGATGTCACCGTGATGCTGTCGGTTGCTGTCGGTCGCATGGCAACGTCTTGGCTCACAGGGTTGACGTCAACCTGAACGGGTAAGTCGGCGGCGTGAAATCCTTCCGCCGCAACTTTCAGAACATACGATCCAATCGGGAGAGCGAGCCGGTAGTCTCCACGCTCGTCCGTAATTGTTGAGGCGACCTGCATTGATCCCAACACTGCGAAGATCCGGGCGCCTACAACCAGTGCGCCCGTCTGGTCAGTGATGGTCCCGGCGACGGTGGCATCAAGCGCACCTTGGCTGTTGAGCAGAGGCCCTTGTTGAGTTGCTTGAGTCTGCGCTGAAGCCACCTTCGCTGAGCCGATGAATGCTGAGAGTGCGAGGAACGCAATCCCGCTTCGAGCCGGAGTCAAGGCATGATGAGCGACGGAGCCGTCCGGCAGCGTGCGCACGCGGCCACAAAGATTGCCGTTCGTTTCGACCAACAACGCCTCGATCTGGCGCGCAGTAAGCGCCTCCAGATTGTGCACGCTACGCTCGCATGCCGCGCAGTATCGCTTATTATTCGAGCCAGTCATCTCCGCCCACACCTGGGTGCAGGGTTCGGCAACGCTTACATCAAAAAATAGACGGCTCATCCGTTACCTCAAAGCACGCAACGCGCTTCTACACCGGAATTATAATTCCGCATGCATACCACGCGGCTAGCTATCCCGTCTGACGCGGCCCTCATCGCCGAACACCGTCGCCATAAGTTCGAGGACTCCGGCCAACTCGCCCCCAGGACCTTGCCCGAGCTGACCCCCAACTTCCTCGCCTGGCTCACCCCACGCCTCGCTTCCGGCGAGTATCTCGGATGGATAGCCGAAAGCGAGGGCCAGCCAATCGGCGGCGCCGGCCTGTGGCTCCTCCCCTTCCCTCCACACTTCCTCGATACGTCCCCCGTCCGCGCCTACCTGCTCAACTTCTACGTCGCGCCGCCCATGCGTGGGCAACGCATTGCCGGGCAACTGCTCGACCTGACTGTAGCGGAAGCACGACGCCGCGGCATCAAGGTCGTCTCGCTCCACGCCTCCAAACACGGTCGTCCCATCTACGAGCGCTACGGCTTCACCGGCACCAACGAGATGCTCCTGCGCCTCGACTAGCCCACCCGCCGCGTTATACTTCGTCTTGCGATGCGCGTACATGTGATTTTGCCGGCAGCTGGAATCGGCACCAGAATGAATGTAGGGGCAGCGGCCGGAAGCGCCGTGGCCAAGCAATTTACAACCATCGGCGGAGTGCCTGTACTCCTGCGATCGCTCCAGGCCTTCGCGGCCGTAGAGCGCGTGGCGCACATACAGGTCGCCGTGCGCGCAGGCGAGGTTGACCGCGTGAAGGCACTGATCGCAGAGTCCGGGCTAACCGATAAGGTGACCGTGGTGGAAGGCGGCGAGGACCGGCAGGGCTCGGTCGCCAACGCACTTGCCGCGCTCGCTTGCGACGACGACGACATCGTTCTGGTCCACGATGCCGTTCGACCCTTGATCGAAGCCGCCACCATTGAGCGCACCATTGACGCAATCGACAAGCACGGCGCGGCGATTGTCGGCCTGCCCGCGGTCGATACCATCAAGCAGGTAGAGCGCACGGCCGATGGCGCAATCATCACCTCCACCATTCCGCGTGAGCGTGTCGTGCAGGCCCAGACCCCGCAGGGTGCACGCGCCGGACTGCTCCGCCGAGCCTTCGCGGAAGCCGCAGCAGACGGATTCAGCGGCACCGACGAGGCCAGCCTGCTTGAGCGCGCCGGCATCGCCGTGAGCGTAGTAGCAGGGTCAGCAAGGAACTTCAAAATAACGCAGCCGGGCGATATCGAGCTCGCAGAATTTTACTTGTCGTCAGAAAAACGGGGAGCAGCAAGATGAGCATGAGAATTGGCTTCGGCTTCGACTCGCACGCATTCAAGGCCGGCGTGCCACTCGTCATCGGCGGCCTGCCGATCGAGCACCACGAAGGTCTCGCCGGCCACTCTGACGGCGACGTCCTGCTCCACGCCATCACCGACGCTCTGCTGGGCGCAGTCAGCGCCGGCGATATCGGCACCTTCTTCCCGCCCAGTGACCCACGCTGGAAAGGCGCGGCGTCCTCTCTCTTCCTGCGCACCGCAATGGAAGAGATCCACTCCGCCGGCTTCAAGATCATCAACATCGACACGTGCCTCGTCATGATGCGACCCAAGATTGTACCCATCGCAAATGAGCTGCGTGAAAGCGTCGCCGAGCTACTTGAGGTCAAGCCGTACCAGGTCGGCATCAAGGCCAAAACGCCGGAAGGCCTCAACCAGGATGGCGTCGCCGTAGCCTATGCGACGGTGCTCCTTGAGAGCCTGGAAGAAGGCGCCGGCACCAAAAAGATGGCAGCCGTTGCCGACATCGGCGAGGTCAACGAAGTCGTCGAAAGCCTCGTAGTCGGAGTTCGCGATACAACCGCCCTGGGCCGCCGAGTCCCCGCCTTTGACACCGACGACCTCACCTAGACCCAGTCTCCATAAAGATTTGTCATCCTGAGCGAAGTGCCTCGCGCCCTTGCGAGGCACGCAGTCGAAGGACCTGCATCTCCTTGCCACTCCCATCACCTTCCTCGAGCCGTAGGCCCGCACCTGCGATAGACTGCCTAGACACTTCCCTTCCCGGAGATCAGTCATGCGGCTTCGCCCTGCCTTCCTCACCCTGCCCATCCTATGCAGCGGCCTCGCGCTCCAGGCCCAGGCGCCCGCATTCGATACCGAAGCCTACGTACGCACCCACTACTCCAAAGCCGAGTACCGCATCCCCATGCGCGATGGCGCCAAGCTCTTCGTTTCCGTCTACTCCCCTGATCTTGACGCCTTCAAAGACGCCGGCCCCTATCCCTTCCTGATGACCCGCACGCCCTATAGCTGCGGCCCCTACGGCGTTGACAAGCTGCCCGCGCGCCTCGGCGTCTCGCAAGAATTGCTGGAATCCGGCTACATCTTCGTCTGTGCCGACGCGCGCGGACGCTACGAGAGCGAAGGCGTCTTCCAGGAAATGAGCCCGCACCGCGAAAACAAGGGCCCCAAAGACGTCGACGAATCGACCGACATGTACGACACCGTCGAGTACCTGCTCAAGCACGTAGAGCGCAACAACGGCAACGTCGGCATCACCGGCATCAGCTACCCAGGCTTCTACACCTCAGCCAGCATCATTGATTCGCACCCCGCCATCAAGGCCGCCAGCCCGCAGGCGCCCATGACGGACCTCTTCTTCGGCGACGACGCCTACCACGGCGGCGCCTTCATGCTCAACGCCAACTATGGCTTTTACGTCAACTTCAAGCCGCTCAAAAACCCCACGCTGCCGCAGCCATCCGTCCCCTTCGACTTCAACAACAACGATGGCTACGATTTCTATCTGAAAGCCGGCAACACAGAATCGCTCGACAAAGCCTTCAACGGCACCAACTTCCTCTTCCACGACCAGCTCGTCCACAATACCTACGACGACTACTGGCACAAGCGCGACCTGAGCCGCCACATGCACGGCGTGCACGCAGCCGTCATGACCGTCGGCGGCTGGTTTGACGCCGAAGACCTCTCCGGCCCGTTCAAGACCTTCCACGCCATCGACCAATTGAACCCCGGAGCAACCAACACGCTTGTCGTCGGCCCCTGGACACACGGCGGCTGGTCCATCTGGGATGGCGACAAGCTCGGCGACGCCGACTTCCACCAGAAAACCGGCGTCTACTTCCGCGCGCAAATTCAGTTCCCCTTCTTTGAGCATTACCTGAAAGGCCGCGCCGCTGACCCGCTGCCGAAAGCCTTCGTTTTTGAGACCGGATCGAACGTCTGGCGCAAATACGACGCCTGGCCACCCAAGTCAGCCGCGATCAAAACCCTCTACTTCCGCGCCGGCGGCGGCCTGAGCTTCGACCCACCTGCAGAGAAGTCCGCATCCGACTCCTACGTCTCCGACCCCGCGCACCCGGTCCCGTACATCGGCTACGTCGCCTCCCCCGGCCTGGTCCCGCAGCGCTACATGACGGACGACCAGCGCTTCGCCTCGCGCCGCCCAGACGTGCTCGTCTACGAAACCGAGCCCCTGACGGAGGACGTCACCATCGCCGGCCCCGTCAAGCCCAAGCTCAAGATCTCCTCCACCGGCACCGATTCCGACTTCGTCGTCAAGCTGATCGACGTCTACCCAGTCGACTATCCCAACCCACCGGTTGCCGGCCCGGATCTCGGCAAGCGCATCCTGGGCGCCGTGCCGATCCAGCTCGGCGGGGCCCAGCAGCTAGTCCGCGGCGAGCCCATGCGCGCCAAGTTCCGCGACTCCTGGGAAAAGCCCACGCCGCTTCCGGTCGGCAAGATGGTCAACGTCAATTCTGAGATGCCAGACGTCAATCACACCTTCCGCGCCGGCCACCGCATCATGATCCAGGTCCAAAGCTCTTGGTTCCCCCTCATCGACCGCAACCCCCAAACCTTCACCGACATCCCCTTCGCCAAGCCCGAGCAGTTCGTCAAAGCCACCGAAACCATCTACCGCGAAGCCTCCGCCCCAAGCGGCATCGAAGTCTTGGTCATCCCCCAGCGATAGCTCTAACGAAAACGGGTACCCCAGGTCTCGACTTTGAAACCTGGATTGAATCACCACAAACCCTGGGTGCCCCATTCATCGCAGCCTCACCGCGATGAGTGGGACCACAAATCTAACCAAACGGTTTCTCGAGACTCTCGCTGGGCCCAGTAAACAAGATCCCGCCGTTTTCGGTCACATGCCAGTCGTCTTCCAGACGCACCCCAAACTCTCCCGGCAGATAAATCCCCGGCTCATCGGAAAAGCACATCCCCACCTCCAGCACCTGCGCGTTCCCGCGCACCAGGTACGGCCACTCGTGCCCATCCATCCCAATCCCGTGCCCGACGCGGTGCGTGAACGTCCTGTAGTCCGGCCCGAAACCCGCATCCGTGATCACCTTGCGGGCCGCCGCATCAATCGCCTCACACGTCACCCCAGGTCGCGCAGTACTGAGAGCCGCTGCCTGCGCTCGCTTCACAACCCCAAACACCTGTTTTTGCTTATCGGTCGCACGTCCATACACAAACGTCCGCGAAATATCCGACTGGTACCCATTCACGCTGCAGCCATCGTCAATCAACACAATCTCGCCCTCACGAATGACCTGCGGCCGCGGCGACCCATGCGGCAGCGCGGACCACTCCCCCACCTGGCAGCTCGCATCGCCCTGCACACCGGACTGCGCGTACCCCTTGGCGACGAGCTCCGAGAATTGCCGATTCGTCGTCCCGGGCCCCGCTGCCTGCCAGGCCGCCTTGTAAACCGCCAGCGTGATCTGATTCGCCAGCGTCAGGCAAGCGAGCTCCGCCGGCGACTTGATCGCCCGGCAACCGGCAACCACCGGGATCGCCGAAACCACCTTCCGCCAGGGGTCCGCCTTCTGAATTCCATCCGCAAACACAAACTGCACCCGCTCATCGAGCGCCAGGCGCCCTTCCGGCAGATGCTTCACCAGCAGCCGATACGGATCGTCGTCCTCGTTCCACGTGTAGATCTTCGTCGACGCCCCATCCGGAATACTCCCAAGCTGCTCCGTCATGCGCCCTTCCTCAAAAACCGGGCACACTATATAAGGAGCGCCCGTCGCGGGCAGCACCCAGGCAAACAGCCGCTCCGATTGCCCCGACCGAATGCCCGTAAAGTAAACCAGCGAAGTCCCGCCCGTAACGCAAAGCGCAGCAATCCCCCGCTGCTGCATCAGCTTGCGAGCCTTATCGGCACGCTGCTGACGTTCAGCCGGCGTGATCGCGGGCGCGTCATGGCTGCGATCCTTCAGTCCGGCAAATGCGGCGGGCACAGACTCCTGCGCGAGCAGCGGCAAAGCAACAGTGGTGGCGGCGGCGGTCAGCAAAAAGCGGCGGCGGCTAGGCATTGCGCCCAGTGTACGACGCCCGCTCTTTCGCGCACCGGCCAAAGCGGGATGGCAGAAACTGCGTCCCACAAAAGTACTGTCGGCTCACGTCTGAATCCGCAACTATAAGAGTAGAATCTGAACAACTGTCGCTACGCCTTCGCCGGACATTTGCCCTCCGAGAGCGTCTAAACTCCAGAACCGTAACGCTCCAGTCATGCGTCGCAGCAGTCAACAATGAGGATTCAAGCTTTGAACTCTACCGTCAAACAGCTTTTACTTTGGGTTTCACTCGTCGCAGGACTCTTCATCCTGTGGCAGTTCGTCAAGCAGTCTTCGGGCGTCGGCAAGGACGAGGTTGTCGCCTACTCGCAGTTTAGTAGCGATGTAGCCGCCGGTAAAGTGTCCGACATCATGGTTAGCGGTACTGAAATCACTGCGCACTATAAGGACAAGGCGAAGCAGAATTTCAACACTGTGATTCCGGCCAGCTTCACGCCCGCCAACTACCCGGACCTTTACCGTTCGCTCAGTGAACACGGCGTCACGATCAACAACAAGGACCAGACGCAAGGCGCGTGGATACAGATCCTGGTTTCCGCTCTTCCCGTTCTGTTGCTGCTCGGCCTGTTCATGTTCATGATGCGCCAGATGCAGTCCGGCGGAAACAAGGCCATGAGCTTCGGCAAATCGCGCGCGCGCCTGCTCTCCATGCAGCAGAAAAAGATCACGTTCAAGGACGTCGCCGGCGTTGATGAAGCCAAGGAAGAGCTCAAGGAAATCATTGAGTTCCTCCGCGAAGCCCAGAAGTTCCAGCGCCTCGGCGGCCGCATTCCCAAGGGCGTGCTGCTCGTCGGACCTCCCGGAACCGGCAAGACCTTGCTCGCCCGTGCAGTCGCCGGAGAAGCCAACGTCCCGTTCTTCTCCATCTCCGGTTCTGACTTCGTAGAAATGTTCGTCGGCGTCGGCGCAAGCCGAGTACGCGACCTCTTCGAGCAAGGCAAAAAGAATGCCCCCTGCATCATCTTCATCGATGAAATCGACGCAGTTGGACGTCACCGTGGCGCCGGTCTCGGCGGCGGACACGATGAGCGCGAGCAGACCCTGAACCAGCTTCTGGTTGAGATGGACGGTTTTGAAGCGAACGATGGCGTTATCTTGATCGCCGCCACCAACCGCCCCGACGTGCTCGATCCCGCACTCCTCCGCCCAGGCCGTTTCGACCGTCGCGTCGTCGTCGACCGCCCGGACATCCGCGGACGCGAAGAAGTTCTCCGCGTCCACTCCAAGAAAGTCCCCATGGCCGAGGACGTGAACCTCAACATCCTCGCCCGCGGTACCCCGGGCTTCTCCGGCGCCGACCTGGCCAACATGGTCAATGAGGCTGCCCTCACCGCCGCCCGCTACAACCGCAAGTCGGTCCACATGTACGACTTCGAAATTGCCAAGGACAAGGTCCTGATGGGTGCGGAGCGCAAATCCATGCTGCGCAGCCCGGAAGAACTCAAGATCACCGCGTATCACGAAGCCGGCCACACGCTCGTCGCCGCCCTTCGCGATCACTCTGATCCGCTCCACAAGGTCACCATTATCCCGCGCGGTATGGCTCTCGGCGTTACCGTTTACCTTCCGGAACAGGATCAGCACACCGTTAGCCGCGACTACCTTGAAACGCGCCTGGCGATGATGATGGGCGGCCGCTGCGCCGAGGAGATCTTCCTCAAGCAGATGACCACCGGTGCCGGCAACGATATCGAGCGCTCCACCGCACTCGCCCGCGCCATGGTCTGCGAGTACGGCATGAGCGAACTCGGACCGATGACGTTCGGCAAAAAGGAAGGCGGCGAAGTATTCCTGGGCCGTGAAATCGGACAGTCTCGCGACTTCTCCGATGACACCGCCAAGGCCATCGACGCGCAGGTTCGCAAGTTCGTTGACGCGGCCTACCAGTCGGCCTACTCCATCCTCGATGCCAACCACGACATCATGCACCGCATGTCCACCTACCTCCTCGAGCGTGAAACTCTCGACGCCGCGGAGATCAAGTTGATCATCGAAGGCAAGGATCTGCCGGAAGCGCGTTCGCCGCTTTCCGCCGTGGACCCAGGTCCTGGTGGTGACGTGCAGAAGGTCCTCAAGCCCGAGAACAACCGCAAGCCGGGCTTCGGCGAAGGCCAGCCCAGCCCCGCGTAATTCATCCTGAACAACAGAGCCCGCTCGCAAGAGTGGGCTCTTTTGCTTTTCCGGCACCTCTATCCACACTACCCACAGCTTGCACCGGTGCGACAATAAACTCAGTCGATGCACCGCCTCCTACAAATTCCGATATGCCTGCTGGCCCTGACCGGTTGCAGCTACCACACGGTCGGTGCCGCCGCGCACGTACCCCCGAACATCCACACCCTTGCCGTTCCCACCTTCACCAACGGCACCCAGGCCGCGCACACAGAATTCCTGTTCACCCAGTCGGTCATCCGCGAGCTCAACACCCGCACCCGCTACGTCGTCTCCCCCAAAGCCGGCGACGCTGACGCCACGCTGACCGGCACCATCGTCACCCAGACCTCTTCCCCGCTCACCTACGATTCCTCCTCCGGCCAGACCTCGTCCTACCTCATCACCATCACTGCCAAGGTCGTCCTGCGCGCTCGCGACGGCCACGTCCTTTACGAGAACGACGCAATCCCCTTCCGCGAGCAGTACCAATCCACGCAGGATTTGACGCTCTTTATCCAGGAAGATTCGCCCGCCGTGCAGCGGCTAGCGCGCGACTTCGCCCAGACCCTCGTCGCCGACATGCTGGAGTCCTTCTAGATGCCGCAGCTCAAATCCTTCGTTTCCACAGACCGCTTCCTCGCTGAAATCAAGTCTCCGCAGCTCCGCGCCGGCTACGTCCTCGCGGGCGACGAGGCGTTTCTCTACCAGCGTTGCCGCCAGGGGATCCTCTCCGCGCTCGCACCGCCAGACCAGCGCGACTTCTGCCTGCATGATCTAGACCTCGCCGACACCAGCATCTTCGACGCGCTCGACCTCGCCCAGACCCCATCACTCATGGCGCCCTTCCAGGTCATCTTTGTCCGCAACCTCAAAACGCTGTACGGCCGCGGCAGCAAGAAGGAAGAATTCGCCGCCATCGATGCCTACTTCCGCCGCGCCAACCCTGCCGCCGTCCTCATCTTCCTCGCCGATCACCTTTCCATCCCCACCGACCTCCGCCGCATGGACCTGCAGGACAAGGAGCGCTTCGAGCGCATCCGCGAAACACTTGGCGAGTGGTGCGGCATCGTCGAGCTCGCGCGCGTGGAAGAAGGCGACGCCGCCCGCTGGCTGCAGGAGACCGCCCCCGCCCGCGGCGTCACCATCGAGCCTGACGCCTCACGCGAGCTCGTCGACGCACTCGGTGCGGACATGATGCTTGTCTCCAGCGAGTTCGAAAAGCTAGCTCTGTACGCGCAAGGCAAACAGCTCAAGCTGATCCAGCCGGAAATCCTCTCGCAAAATTTCACTGCAATTCCCCTCCCCGCCATCACGTTGGGAGACGTTGAAACCATGGTCCTCGCGGCCAAGCAGCGCTCGCTCTATGAGCTTACGGATGCCATCAGCCGCCGCGACCGCCCCGCCGCGCTCGCACTCCTGCACGGCCTGCTCAACGCATCCGACGGGGGCGAGGACTCCGCCATCGGCCACCTCTACATGCTCGCCCGCACCTTTCGCCAGATGCTCATCATTCTGGAAAAAAACGTGCGCGACTCCCGCGCCATCTGGGGCGTCCTATGGCAGGGTTTCCGCATGCCGCCCTTCGCCGCAGACGACCTGATCCGCCAGGCCCGGCGCTACAAATCCCGCTCCGATCTAACGCGCGCCCTGCGCCTGATCGCCCGCGCCGACCTGGAGATCCGCTCCTCCCCCCCGGACAAGCGCCTGGTACTGGAGCGCTTGGTCCTCGGCCTCGCCACAGAGCAGAAGCCCCGCCAGTTCGAACCCATAACGCAGTTCGCCATGGAGCTCTAGCCGTGCGCGCGACAAGGTTGGCTCGACTGGTAACGCTCTACAGTTTTTATTGGATGACCCTGTCAGCTCAACAGGCCGACGCACCAAATCAGATCAAGTGGGATGTCATATCGGTTAAGCCGATGTCGCCCGAAAGCTGCAAGAGCGGGGAGGGAGGCATACGTTACTTACCCAATGGACTGAGCGCCAACTGCGTGCCACCCCTGTTTGCCATTGAGTTCGCCTACCACCTTATGGATCCGTCGCGGATCATCGGCTTGCCAAAATGGGCTGTCGGTCAGCAACTCTACGCAATCGAAGCCCGCGTCAGCACCGCAGATGCGGAGGCCTTCGACAAGCTGCCGCGCACCCAGAAGTCGGCCATGATGCAGTCCGTTTTCGCAGAGCGCTTCGCCTTCAAGGCGCACATGGAAACGCGGGTGCTCCCCGCTTATGGGCTAGTGGTCGCCAAGGGTGGGTCAAAGCTGCACACCCCTAAGGACGATGAGATCGGCCGTTCACAGTTCGGTGGCAGCACGGGCGAAGTGAATTGGGTCAACGCGCCGCTCACAGACTTGAAGTTTCTCCTCGCCTCGGAGACAGGAAGACCCGTAGTGGATCAGACCGGTCTCGCAGGCAAATACTCCTTTACGCTTGAATACACTCCGTCCTCACAGTCGCCTTCAGAGGACAGCAGCAAGCCAACGATCTTCACCGCGCTTGAAGAGCAGCTAGGCCTCAAACTCATACCAACGAAGCAGCCGGTAGAAGTCGTTGCGATCGACCTGATCGAGCAACCAGTAGAAAACTAGCTGCATCGTTTGTAAGCGAAGAGCGCGGTACCATTGCGCATGCGCTTCGCTCTGCTTCTTGCCCTGCTAGCTGCCACGACTCAGGCCCAACCAACCCCCCAGCGCCAGCCCGTCGTCATCAACTCCTACAATCCTGGCGCCATCACCATCCCAGCCGGCGACGATTGGAAGATCGACTACACCAACGTGTACGACGATGGCACCCGGCCCGTACTGCAGCTCGGCAATCAGAAGACCGGCATCACCGCGTCCATCACCTTGTTCGACAATTACTACAAAAAGGTCACGCCGGAGGGTTGCCGCAAAGATGCCACCGACGGCATCCTGCAGAATCAGGCCGCAGCCATTACGGACCGCAAGGATTCCGTCGCCAGGGACGCAGCCGGCACACCGCTCGCCCTGACCTACTGGTACTTGCACGGCAACCCGGCGACCATTCGCCAGCGGAATCTTTTCGCCTTCGCCTCTGACGCCAGAACCTGCTATGAGATCCACGTGTCCAAGGTCGTGACGGACCGGCCCGTCGACGCTGAACTGAAGCAGGCACTGGCTCAGTTTCACATCCGCATGAGCTACAAGCCGGTAGCCGCGGACTACTTCCGGATGGCTACTCTGCTGTTCCCCAAGAGCCCGGCGCTCGCCGCGCCGTACTACAAGCGCGCCCTTGCCCTTACGCCATCCGATAGCAATCATCTCACTATGCACCGCGTGCTTACGGACCAGCTCGTCATGTCGCTGGGCATGGCCGGCGACTTGAAGCAGAGCCGCGCCGTTGCCCAGCAGGCAATTGAAGCCGACCCCGACTACCCCATCAACTACTACAACCTGGCCTGTGCAGATGCGGAACAAGGCGATGCAGACCAGGCCCGCGTGCATCTTGAACAGGCCTTTGCACGCAAGCAAAACCTGATCAAGGGCGAGAACATGCCGGACCCCAGCAAGGATGATTCCCTGCTCAAGCTCAAGTCGAACCAGGCCTTCTGGGTCTACGTGCAATCGCTGAAATAGTTCTCTGCGGGGATGACCGCAAAAACCGCATCCAACCAGCCATGGAAGATCACCTGCTTTCGCGCTTCTGGGACGCCCGCACCGCGCGAATCCTGTTCACCACGATCGTTTTTCTGCTGGTGATTTACTTCCTGCATGAGACCCGCGCGACCCTCACGCTGTTTCTTTTCGCCATCCTCTTCGCTTACTTTACGGATCCTCTCGTCTCCCGCTTGCAGAAGCCTTTGCGTGGTCGCAACGCCGCAATCGCCGCTGTTTACAGCGTATTGCTCGCACTCATCGCACTGGCGCTCTACCTGCTGGGACCGCTGCTGGCCAGTGAGGCGCGCTCCCTTGTGGCCGACCTTCCGGTGCAGCTGGACCGCATGACTTCCGGCCAGTTGATCTCGAAGCTGGGCTCGGCGCATGGGCTGGACCAGTCTCGACAAATGCAGCTGCAGGACTTGTTTACCAGCCATCGGGCACAGATTCTGGACTACGGTGAGTCGCTTGCGCAGCGCCTGGAAAAGCCGCTCTCTCATCTTTGGTGGCTGATCCTGATCCCGATCCTGAGCATCTTTTTTCTGCGAGACGCGCCTTCCATCGCGGCCGGCGTCATCAAGCTCGGCAGCGATCAGCATGAAAAGCACGTGCTGCGCGGCATCGTCAAAGACGTCAACGTGATGCTCGGCAGCTACATCCGCGCGCAGATCATTCTGTCCGCGTTGACCGCCGTCGTGTTGACGATCGTGCTGGCGTTGATGCGTGTTCCTTACGCCTTCATCCTTGGGCCGCTCGCCGGTGTGTGCGAGTTTGTGCCCGTCGTCGGCCCCGCGATTGCGTCCGCGTTGATCTGGGGTTTTGCTATCCTCTCCGGCTACCCCCACGTCTTCTGGCTCTTCATCTTTCTGGGCACGTGGCGCATTATCCAGGACTACGTCACGGGTCCGCGCATCATGGGCCACTCTCTGGAAATCTCGCCACTGGCAGAAATCTTTGCGGTGCTGGCCGGTGGAGAGATTGGCGGCGTGGTCGGCGCGCTGGTGTCCGTGCCGCTGCTGGCGCTGCTCCGCATCCTGTGGCAGCGACTGACCAGCAAGCGTGGGCTGGAAGCCTCGCTCACAGATCCAAACTAGAAGCAGAATGCAAAAGATCGCGGAGAAAAGGGCAAAGCTGAGCGGACTCTGCGCCTTTCTTTGCGCTGTTGCATTCTGCCCTGATCTTTTCGCTTGCAGCCAGACGCCGCTACCTTCATCCTCAGATATGGCTCAACTTCTGCTGACTCGCCGCGACTTCGCGCGCATCGCCGTCCTTGCTGGCGCCTCGCTTCCTTTCGCCAAGGCCCTGGCGGCCGACCCGGAAGACCTCACTACGCTGACGTTGACGGAAGCCTCTGCTCGCATTCACGCGCGCACCGTCACCTCCGTGCAATTGACGCAGGCGCTGCTGACGCGCATCGCCGCCTACAATCCCAAGGTCAATGCCTACGTGACGGTCATGGCGGATGAGGCGCTGGCACAGGCGCGCACGCTTGACGCGGAAGCAGCCAAAGGCAAGTTCCGTGGGCCGCTGCACGGCATCCCGATCGGGCTGAAAGACAACATCGACACCGCCGGCACGCGCACCACGGCCGCTAGTCCTATGTTCAAAGACCGCATCCCCACTGAGGATGCGGACATTGTCACGCGGCTCAAGCGTTCCGGTGCCGTGTTGATCGGCAAGCTCAACCTGCATGAGTTCGCGGTCGGCTGCACGGGCGACGTTTCATACTTCGGCCCCACGCGGAACCCGTGGTCGCTTGATCGCGTGTCCGGCGGATCGTCGTCGGGCTCCGGCGCGGCGATTGCTTCCGACCTCTGCTTCGGCGCGCTGGGCACGGATACGGGTGGCAGCATCCGAGTGCCTTCGGCTTGGTGCGGTGTCGTCGGGCTGAAGCCGACGGTAGGGCTGGTGTCGATCCGCGGCATCATCCCGTGCTCGGCACCGCTCGATCACTGCGGACCGATCACGCGCACGGTTGAGGACGCCGCGCTGATGCTGAACCAGATGGCCGGCTATGATGCGGCGGATATCTACTCCGTCGAGCACGCGCCGGAGGACTACCTGGCAGGCATGAAGCAGCCTGTCGCCAGGCTGCGCATCGGGCTGCCAGCGAGCTTCTACGACCACATCGATCCGGAGGTCGAGCCGTCCATTCTGGCTGCGATTGAGGTGCTCAAAAAGCTGACAGCCGGTGTCACTTCGCACGCTCCGCTGCTGGCCATCCCGCCGGAGATCGGTGACCTGGGCGAGGCAGACGCTTACCATGACGACCTGGTAAAACGCTACGGCAACAACTACATGCCGCCCACGCGCAATCGCATGAACACCCCGGGAACGCCGGGCTCGCGGCCGGCATCAACCGCAGCGGATAGCGGCCAGGCGCATGAGCGGCTCGCGACTATTCGGCGGACGGTCGACGCGTCGTTCAAGGACTTCGACCTGGCCGTGGTTCCGACGATTCGTTACCCGGCGCCCAAGATCAACTCGTCGTTGGCGCTTGAGATGGCTGGCGCGACGCGGAAGATGAAGGTCTACGAGTTCTTTGAAGGGTCGTCCCCGTGTGCGAATACGTCGCCCTTTGATGGCTACGGCATTCCGGCAATTACGGTACCCTGCGGCTTCACGCCTTCCGGCATGCCCATTGGGTTGATGATCGCCGGTCCGCACTTCAGCGAGAGCAAGGTGCTTGCGCTGGCGTACGCCTATCAGCAGGCGACGGACTGGCACAAGAAACGTCCTCCGCTAACGTTGACGACTCCCGTGCCGCCGATCAATGAGAACCCGATCACGCCTACGCCGGCGGAGAAGACTCCGACGCCACCTACTGGGATGTAAGACTGTCCTGCCGGACGGGCCCACGCGGCCTACGGCAAGACCTGCGCGTGGGGCGGGCCTTCTTTGGTTGTCGTGCGGGCGTGAGGCGCTTGGGTCCGAGCGTTGCTCGGCACGGGAGCTGCTCCGGTAGAATGGCAGCAGCACAATGACTGAAATTCGAGTACGCATCGCCCCCAGCCCCACCGGAGACCCGCACGTCGGGACCGCTTACATTGGCCTGCTGAACTACCTCTACGCAAAGCAGCGTGGGGGCAAGTTTGTGCTGCGGATCGAAGATACTGATCGCGCACGCTTCGTCGCCACCAGCGAGCAGGAAATCTTCGATTCCCTGCACTGGCTCGGGCTGGCATGGGATGAAGGCCCCGATTGCGGTGGTCCCTATGGGCCTTACCGGCAGTCAGAGCGAACGGAGATTTACCGCGAGCACGTGCAGATACTGCTCGCGAATGGGACTGCGTACAAGAGCTTTGAGACTGCGGAAGAACTGGAAGCGATGCGTAAATCGCAGCTCGCTGCGAAGCTGCCGCCGCGTTACACCGGCGCGCATCGCGAGTTGACCGAAGAGCAGATTGCGGCGTTTGAAGCTGAGGGCCGCCCCTATGTGATCCGGCTGAAGGTGCCGGTTGAAGGCGAGACCGGCTTCCGCGATGAGCTGCGCGGCGAGATCAAGTTCAGCCACAACAATGTCGATGATCAGGTGCTGATGAAGTCGGATGGCTTCCCGACGTACCACCTTGCGAACGTCGTCGACGACCACCTGATGAAGATCACGGACGTGATCCGGGCTGAGGAGTGGATCTCATCGACGCCGAAGCACGTGCTGCTTTACAAGGCTTTTGGCTGGGAGGCTCCGCGCTTCTGGCATATGCCGCTGCTACGGAATCTGGATAAGAGCAAAATTTCCAAGCGCAAGAATCCGGTGTCGCTCATTTATTACCGGCAGGCTGGCTTTCTGCCGCAGGCACTGCTGAACTTCCTGGGCTTAATGGGCGGGGGGATGCCGGCGCCGACCGAGAAGAACGATACGGCTGAGATTTTCACTCTGGCCGGGATGCTGGAGCGGTTTGATTTCGCGAAGATTTCGCTTGGCGGACCGGTGTTCGACCTGGTCAAGTTGAAGTGGTTGAACGGCGAGTACCTGCGCAAATTGACCGCTGAGGAGTTCTTCCAGCAACTGCGGACGGTGGTGTTTTCTGACGAATATCTGCGGGCTATCGGGCCGCTGGTGCAGACCCGGATGGAGACGCTGGGTGAGTTTGGCAACATGACCCACTTCCTGTTTGCGGATGACGTTATGCCTTCAGCCGAGCTGTTTGTGCCCAAGAAGCGGACGCTCGAAGAGACGAATGTTTTTGCGGTGGAGATGCTGACGGTGCTCGAAACGGCGGACTGGACGCATGACGGGCTGGATGCCGTGCTGCGTGCGTTGGGGACTGAAAAAGAGTGGAGCGTGAAGGAGACGTTTATGCTGCTGCGGGCGGTGCTGACAGGCAGTACGATGAGCCCGCCGCTGCTCGAGAGCCTGGTTGTGTTTGGGAAGGCGCGGTCGCTGGACCGTTTTCGGCGGTTTGTGGATGCGCAGAAGAAGGCTCGGAAGTAGGGGGGCTCCCCCCTCCCCTTCCAGGAGGTAAAGTCTTCATGGGATTGGGGTTAGGTCTGGACTTGGGTCTGTGTAAGTGAGAAAGCCTCCCGGCTTGTTGGCGGGAGGCTTTGTACTGTCTTAAGGATAGCAGGTGGGCAGGGGTGATTATGCCAACTATTTTTGGACTTTAAGTGGCTTGGTTTGTTGGAGTTGGGGGATTTGGAGGGTGGTTGGGGGGTTGACAGGGTTTCCTGGGAAGGAGGTCAAGGGCAAAGACTCAACACAGAAGAGGCCACAGAGAAGCGCACGGGAAAGGCTTGGGCTTCGACCAAGAACTGCTGGGTTGGGAAAGGCGAAAAGCAGATCCCCTGCGAAGATGACAACCAGGATGCAGTAGAGACGGGGCTAGCTCCAAGGCCGGGTCGCCGGTTGGATGGAGGTTCAGGGGTTTGTGGCGGTGATGGGTATGTCGATGGGGAGGGATTTGGGGGGGTAGCAGGCGGCTTTGTCGCAGGCCTGGTATTTGAGGGTGCCGTGCAGGGTGTGGGGGCCGGCGGTGGCTACCGTGAGGGGGAGTTTGACGGTGAAGGAGTCGGCGTAGACGTCGAGCTTTTCAGAGGGGTCGAAGGCGAAGGCGTAGGGCTTGCCGGCAGGGTATTCGGGGATTGCTGTGGCGATGCCCGGGGTGGGCTGGAGTTCGACCCGGGTGGGGATGAGGAGCTCGGATTTGGGGGTGTGGGAATTGACGTGGTACCCGGGGTCGACGTAGAAGGTGAGCTCGACGACGGTGCGCGTATGGGCGACGACGGTTTGTTGGGTGGTGGCGTAGGTGATGAACTGGTGCGTGCGGGCGGGCGGGCCGGCGAGCGAGTTGAGGTCTTGCGCGGGGGCGAAGACCAGGAGCGCAAGGCAGAGGCCCTTTGGGAAAGCAAGCAAGAGGGGCGCCTCTGCAGCGATCAGGGTTCTCACTGGCCGCCTGCTGCAAGGAGCTTTTTGATGTTGGCTTCGATTTCGTCCTTGCCGCCTTGTTCGCTTGAGAGGCCGAAGGTTTCGAGCAGCACGTTGCCATCTTTGGCGACGTAGAAGGATTCGGGCAGGAACTCTACGCCGCCGTACTGCTGCTCTACTTTGGAGTCGACGAGCAGAATGGGATAGGTGACGCCGAGCTTCTGGGCGGTGGCGGCGATGGCGGACTTGGGGGCTTCATCTGCGGCGATGCCGAGGATGACGAGACCCTGAGGTGCGTATTTTGCTTCGAGTTCCTGGAACCAGGGCATTTCAATCTTGCAGGGGCCGCACCAGGTGGCCCAGAAATTTACAATCACCGGCTTGCCCTTGAAGTCGGCGAGGGAGACCTTTTTGCCTTCCAGCGTGACGAGGGTAAAGGCTGGAGCGGGCTTGCCCTTGAGCTTTTCCACGGGGCCGTTCTGGTCCTCTGCCTTGCCGTTTGCGGGCGTGAGCATGGCCATGCTGGCGGCGCGGTCATTGGCCTGCTGCATGGCGAGCTTGCGGGAACGGGCGTTGTGGACGCCGGCCCAGATGAGGACCGTGACGACGACGATCATGAGGAGCAGGACGAGGGCGGAGCGGAGTCGGTTCGGGTTCATTGGTTTCCTGATGTGTCTGACTGTAGTTTAGCGCTGTTGGGTGTGCGGGGTGGCTGGGGTTTATGGATGTGCCGGGCTCTTTGGGGGCAGTTGGCCCTTCGTTGTGGCTTCACGTGATGATGTCGCGGGTGGGGAGGAGATGCAGGTCCTTCGACTGCGTGCGCCGATAAGGCTGGCGCACTTCGCTCAGGATGACAAGTTTTTGCGGCTGGCCCAAGCTCGCTCAGGATGACAAGTTTCTGCGGCTGGCGCACTTCGCTCAGGATGACAAGTTATTGCGGCTACAGCGCTTCGCTCAGGATGACAGATTTTGATTGTGGTCTGGAGGAGAGGTTACTGGCCGGTGTGCGGAGCGGGAAAGGGCTCTGCTAGCATGGGGCAACTGGGATGAGCATGCAGCTTACCAATCCGGCGGAGTTTGTGAGGGTGGAGGCGGCGGCGTTGGCGCGGCTGGCAGAGCGGATGGAAAACGATCTGCGGCCGGCGGTGGATCATGCACTGGCGATGATGGCCTCGCGCACCGCGGAGGGCCGGCGGATTGCGGTGACCGGCGTGGGTAAGTCCGGGATTATTGCACACAAGATTGCTGCTACGTTGAGCTCGACAGGGACTCCAGCCTACTTTTTGCACCCGACGGATGCGCTGCATGGCGATCTGGGGATGCTGTCTCTGGGTGATCTGGTGATGGCGCTTTCCTATTCCGGCGAGACCGAGGAGCTGATGCGTTTGCTGCCGGCAATTGCGCGGCTGGGGCTGCCGGTGATCGCGCTGACGGGCTGTATGACTTCTACGCTGGCGAGCGTGGCGGCGGTGACGCTGGACGTAAGTGTGAGCGAAGAAGCGTGCAGTTTGAACCTGGCGCCGACTGCCTCTACGACCGTGATGCTGGCGCTGGGCGATGCGTTGGCGATGGAGCTAAGCCGCCGGGCGGGGTTCAAGCCGGTCAATTTTGCGGATCTGCATCCGGGCGGGCGGCTGGGGCGGCGACTGGCCAGGGTGAGCGAGCTGATGCATAGCGGCGACGCACTGCCGCAGGTTTCGCCCGCGACGCCGATGGCGCAGGTGATCCATGAAATGTCCAGCAAGAAGCTGGGAATGACAACGGTGTTGCATGCGGGTAAGGCGCTCGCCGGCATTGTGAGTGATGGTGATTTGCGCAGGCTGCTGGAGCGCGTGGGGCCGCAGGCGGTGGAGCGCACGGCCGGCGATATGATGAACCGGTCGCCGCAGACGATTGCGCCCAATGCGCTGGCTTCAGAGGCGCTGGCGCAGATGGAAGAGCGGAAGATTACGTCGTTGGTGGTGGTGCAGGGTGGGGTGGTGGAGGGGGTCGTGCATTTGCATGATCTTTGGGCGTTGGCGCCTCGTTGATGCGGGGCTGGGTCGGTGGCCGCGATGGAGTTCCTGGCCCGGGGGCTGAAGCCCGGATTCATTCGTGGCATTGAGTGTCGAGGCTAAAGCCTCGACCTATCTCAGGACTGGAGCGGTTGGTTGGCCGATTAGAATTCGTTGGCGGTCAGGGTGTCGTATGCCTTGCAGACGATGCGGTAGCACTCGCATGCTTTGGCTTCAAGCATGGGGCGGTTGATGATGCGGACGCGTCCGCGGGTGTAATCGATCAGGCCTTCGCGCTGCAGAATTCCGGCGGCGACGGTGACGGTGGAACGGCGTGATCCGAGTTTTTGTGCCAGAATTTCCTGCGTCGTCTGGAGCGATTCCGAGTGGAGCCGGTCGGCGACGAACAGGAGCCAGCGAGCCATGCGCTGCTCCAGCGGGTGCAGGCGGTTGCACAGAACGGATTGCGACATCTGCACCATTTGCAGGTACATGTGGGTGTGGATGAGCTGGGCGAAGAGGCCGCCGCGGGCAAATTCCTCTCGTACATAGGGCAGACGGGCGCGCAGGCCGGTGCCGGAGGACTGCACGTTGACGGTGTGACCCATCATGGAATGGGCGAGGAGACCGCAGCTTCCGGTCAGGCCTTCGTTGCCGAGGACGGCGACTTCGACACACTCGCCGCTGTGGGTGAGGGCTTCGATCGAGATGAGGCCGGTGACGGGGAAATAGACGTATTCCACGGGCTCAAAGGGGGTGGAGCAATGCATGCCGAGCGGCATATCGACGGGAACGAGGTGGCGTGCAAACACCTTGTATTGCTCGTGCGGCATTCGAGAAAGGATCAGGTTACTTGGCCGGGGTGGCTCTTGTCGTGAAGGCCGTTCGCTTTCCAAATGGGATTCCCTCTGCACAGGAGCCGACAGGCAGACGCATGGTTGCGGCTACTCCGTCACAGTTGACTTCTATGATTGCTACCAACTTACTCACTTGAACGCTCTGAGTCTGTACTGAAAGGGACATAACGTACCGAATTGAACAAAGGCAGCCGGCGGTGTCTGGCTGGGGCGCGCGAGGGCGAGACGGATAGAATGATCGAAGACGTATGCACCCGGCGACAGGCCGGATGGAAAGGCAACGAACGCACATGATGCACCGCTGGTCGAAACTGTTTATCCCCACTTTGCGAGAGGCGCCGGCTGATGCCGAGGTCGCCAGCCACAAACTGCTGCTGCGCGCGGGCTATGTGCGCCAGTTGGGCGCAGGGCTGTACTCGTACCTGTTTTTAGGGCAGCGCTCAATCAACAAGATTGTGGCCATCGTGCGGGAAGAAATGGATGCGATTGGCCAGGAGTTTTTGCTGCCGGCGCTGCTTCCGAAAGAGCTTTGGGAAGAATCCGGGCGATGGACGGGCATGGGCGCCAACATGTTCAAGCTGCAGGATCGCAAGGGCGCGGAGCTGTGCCTGGGCATGACGCATGAGGAAGTGATGACCTCCATCGCGCGCAATGAGCTGCGGAGCTACAAGCAGCTGCCGCAGATCTGGTACCAGATTCAGACTAAGTTTCGCGATGAGCCCAGGCCCAAGGCCGGGCTGATGCGGGTGCGGCAGTTCTTGATGAAGGACTCGTATTCCTTCGATATCGACGAGGCGGGTTTGGACCTGAGCTACAGCCTGCATGACAAGGCTTACCGCGCGATTTTTCACCGGTGCGGGCTGCACTATGTCGTCGTGGAGGCTGACTCCGGGGCAATGGGTGGGTCGCAATCGCAGGAATTCATGGTGTACACGGATGCCGGGGAGGACCTGATTGCGAGCTCGACTTCAGGGTATGCGGCGAACCTTGAGAAGGCTACGAGCAGGCTGGCTGCAGTCGCGGATCTGGAGGCTACGGGCGATGGACTGCCCGAGCTGGTGGAGACTCCGGGGAAGGCCTCGATTGCGGATGTGACGGAGTTTTTTGGGATTCAGTCGTCGCAGGACATCAAGTGCGTGGCGTTTATGGGGTCGCTTGTGGGGCATCTGGGGGGCGAGCCGCTGCGGCCGGTGGTGGCGTTTTTGCGCGGCGATCACCAGGTGAATGAGACGAAGTTGAACGGCATCGCCGGGACCGTGGAGCTGCGGCCCATGCTGCCGGAAGAGTTGGCGCTGCATATCGGTGGGCCTGCCGGGTTTTTGGGGCCGGTTGGGATCGCGGAAGTGATGGGCGGCGGGTCGTTGAATGGGCTCAAGTCCGGCAAGGCGCTGGAAAAGCTGAAGGGTGTGCTGCGCGAGAACGCCGGCGAAGGGCTGAAGACGATTGTGGTGATGGATAGCGGGCTCGAAGGGCGGAAGAACCTGGTGGCTGGGGCGAACAAGCTCGACTATCACTTCCGCAATGTGACCCCTGGGCGCGACTTTACGCCGACCGTGACGGCAGACATTCGCAACATCCTGGAAGGGGAGGCCGACCCTGTGGGCGGCGAGCCGCTGCGGCTGGGGAAGGCTGTGGAGATTGGGCACATCTTCAAGCTCGGGACGCGGTACACGAAGGCGATGGGCTCGACCGTGCTGAACAAGGACGGCAAGGAAGTGACGACGATCATGGGCTGCTACGGCATCGGCGTCGAACGGATTTTGACCGCGGCGATTGAGACCGCGGCGGCGGCCAGCGGCGGCGAAAGCTACGTGCTGCCGGTGGCGATTGCGCCGTTTCAAGTGATCGTGACGATAACGAATGTGAGCGAACCAGCGTTGCTTGAAGCTGGAGAAAAGCTGGCGGCTTCGCTGGCGTCAGCGGGCTTTGACGTTCTGCTGGATGATCGGGATGAGCGGGCCGGCGTGAAGTTCAAGGATGCGGATTTGACGGGAGTTCCCTATCGGATTGCGGTCGGGAAGAAGCTGGGGGAAGGCAAAGTTGAGTTGCTGGATCGTCTAAAGAGTGAGACGGAGGACGTCGAAGTGGACCAGGTTATCAGGAAATTGAGTTCACTCCTGTGGGGTTGAGCCGCACCCTCGAGACTTATATGTCGCGCTTACAGCGCTTGCGGGTTCGTAATGATTTCCTGGGGCTTCGCCCCAGGCTGGTATAAGCCGGGCTTACAGCCCTAAGACAATCGCAGGACGAATCGCATGCCAGTCAAACTGAAAATCGGCCCCAACGCCCCGAAGGTGGGGTTCTTCTCGCGGGTATTCCGCTTCTTCATCGCGGCTTTTCTGTTTGCCGTGCTGGTAGGTGTGGCGGTATTTGCATACTACTACCACATGTATCAGCAGGTAGTAGACGACCGCCTGGCAGCCGGGCCATTGTTCGCATCGGTCGCGCAGATCTATGCGGCGCCGCGGGAAATTCGTGTCGGGCAGAGTCTTTCGCTTTCCACCATTGCGCAGGAACTTCGCTCGGCCGGGTACAACATCAACCCGCAGCTGGGCACGTTTGATCTGCGCCAGAACGCGGTGCTGATCAAGCCGGGGCCACAGTCTTACCACAACACGGATGGCGCCACGATCACCACCGACGGCGTAAGCGTGACAGCGATCACGGCTGAAAACGGCGTGCCGCTGCGTGCTTATGAGCTGGAGCCGCAACTCATCACCGCGCTGAGCGAGGACAAAAACCGCACCAAGCGGCGGCTGGTCACGTTCAACGAGATTCCACAGCGCATGGTCGACGCGGTGGTCGCAATTGAGGACCGGCGCTTTTTTGAGCATGGCGGCATCAACTATTTGCGGACGGCGAAGTGCGCTTACCAGGACTTCACGTCGAAGACGAAAGCCTGTGGCGGCTCCACGCTGACGCAGCAGTTGGCGCGTGGCTTTTTCCTGACGCCTGAGAAAACGTACGTCCGCAAACTGCGCGAAATCATGATCACGTGGCAGCTTGAATCGCGCTTTAGCAAGCCGCAAATTTTTGAGATGTATGCCAACCAGATCAACCTGGGGCAGCGTGGCAGCTTCGCGATCAATGGTTTTGGCGAGGCCGCGCAGGCGTTTTTCGGCAAGGATCTTTCGCGTCTGGACACGGCTGAATGCGCCCTGCTGGCCGGCACGATCCAGAGCCCGAACCGGCTGAACCCGTATCGCCACCCGGACCGTGCCATGGAGCGCCGCAATATAGTGCTCGATTCGATGGTTGAAACCGGTGCCATCACCGAGTCCGAGGCGACCCGCGCCAAGGCCGAGCCGATCCGGCTGGCGCCGCCTAATGTCGATGCAAGCGAGGCGCCATACTTCGTCGACATGGTGCACGAGCAACTGGTTCAGCGCCTGGGTGACTCGCTCAATCAGCAATCGCTGCGTATCTATACTTCGCTCGATCCAGAGTTGCAGCGCGTGGCATCTGAGGCGGTCGAAGCCGGGATGCGCAACGTCGACGACCTGGTCCGCAAGGCGCATGGCAAGAACGCGGATCCGGCGACGTATCCGCAGGTCGCGCTGCTGGCTTTGAACCCGCACACGGGGCAGATTCTGGCGATGGTCGGCGGGCGCAACTACGGCATCTCGCAGCTCAACCATGCCACTTCACAGCGGCCAACCGGGTCCATTTTCAAGCCGTTTGTGTATGCGACGGCGTTCAACACGTCGCTCAGCGGCACGTCGGTGGACGGTAATGGCGTCTTCACCGCGCTCACGCGCATCAACGACGATCCGCAGGATTTCGGCCAGAACGGTCAGTCCTATACGCCCGGCAATTTTTCCCACGGCGAGTATCCCGGCATGGTTCCGGCTGCCACCGCGCTCGCGCATTCGCTCAATATTGCGACCATTTCACTCGCCCGCCGCGTCGGGTATGAGAACGTTGCCGCGTTGGCACGCAAGTCTGGCATCGTCTCGGCCAAGGCTACGCCGTCAGTCGCGATCGGCACCTATAGCGCCACGCCGATCGACATGGCGGGCGCCTACACGGTTTTTGCCAACGGCGGCATCCACCTGAACCCGTGGTCACTGGCCAGCGTCCGCAACCTGAATGGCGACATTGTGGCGGACTTTGCGCCCGTCGCCAGCCAGGTGCTGGACCCACGTGTCGCTTACCTGACACAGTCGCTGCTGCAGGGCGTAATCCAGCGCGGGACGGCGGCAAAAGCAGTTGCGGACAGCGGCTTGAAGGCACCCGCTGCGGGCAAAACCGGGACGTCACACGACGCCTGGTTTGCCGGCTATACGTCCAATCTGATCTGCATCGTGTGGGTCGGGAACGACGATTACACGGACGTGAAGCTGGAAGGCGCGAAGGCTGCCGCACCCATTTGGGCCGGCTTTATGACGCGTGCGAGCCAGCTGCCGCAGTACTCTGACATGCATGATTTCGCGAAGCCGGATGGCGTAACCAACATCCTGATCGACAAGGGGACCAACCTGCCAGCGGATTCTTCGTGCCCGAACGACTTCACAGCGGCGTTTCTGGACGGAAGTATCCCGCGCGGGACGTGCTCGCGCATGTCGGATTCCAGCCAGTCCATCGTGGACGGCATGCCCACGGCCAGCGAGCAGCCGGACACGACCGACCCGCTGGACCCGGGGGCGCCGCCCAAAAAGCCGAGCCTGTTCAAGCGCCTGTTTGGGGGGTCACCAACGCCGCCTCAGTAGGCGCTGCTTTTGCTATACTTCAGACTGCGCCGGGATGGTGGAACTGGCAGACGCAGCGGACTCAAAATCCGCCGAGGGCAACCTCGTGGGGGTTCGACCCCCCCTCCCGGCACCACCTTTTTGGAAAAAGACCTCTTGCTTGCGAGAGGTCTTTTTCCATTTGCCAGTATCATCGCTCTAACATTTCCAGCGGAATAGTCGACCTTTTTGCGAGGGGGAAATGCTGAACCAGCCGACCGAAGCAGAAGCGAATATCACCGGACGCATCGCGGCTCTGAATGACTGGCGAGGCGCGACTCTGGCCCGAGTGCGCGAGTTGATCCACCAGGCTGTTCCAGAAGTGGTGGAGACCTGGAAGTGGCGAGGCGTGCCGGTTTGGGAATTCCACGGCATATTATGCACCGGCGAGTCCTACAAGGCGGCGATCAAGCTGACCTTTGCGCATGGAGCGGCGCTGGCTGACCCGGACAGCCTGTTCAACTCCAGCCTGGAAGGAAACGTACGCCGCGCGATCAACCTCCATGAGGGGGACGTGGTGCCGCCGGAGCCTTTTATGCGGCTTATTCTGGCTGCCGCCGCGCTGAATTCAACCTCCTCAGCTAAAAAGAAGGCCAAAAAGAAATAGCCTTGCCAATCGTACTGCCTGAATTCAGCGCAACAAACCAGTTGTGCTGTTGCTGCGTCCTATAGCCAAAGGGCTAGAATGGAAAAGATTATTTTTGAGATTGAACGACAGATTCAGCGTCTACAGGCAGCAAAACAATTCCTGATTGAAACGCACGATAGCGGCGCGTCAGTCGAAGCAGTGAACGCGCACCTGGCAAGCGTGACTGGCGGCCCCGTGAAGCGCGGGCGCGGACGTCCCAGGAAGCACCCGCTGGTAGCCTTGAGCGGCTCACGACCGGAGACTACCGCAGCCTAATTCTGCAGAGCATTTGAGTGTGGAACCCTAGGAACCGTCATGAGCAGCCTCATCAGGTCGCTTTGACGGTTCGTTCCCGTTTTATGGAGCAAAACCTTCAACTGGCTGCGAACAGTACTGATCGAAACGCCGCGCAACAGGGCGATTTCGTCGCTGCTATAGCCGGTCAGGTACGCGTTGGCGACCTCGGTTTCTGCCGCAGTCAGGCCGTAGAGGCCTTTCAGGATCAAATCGGGATAGCAGACTTCGGTTTCCGGGTCAGTGACGAGCACCAGGATAGCCTCTAGCTGGGTGGCTCCACGGTCACTCGTGACCGGCGAAACAACGACCTGGAACGGCCGCCGCCCCGCCTGCGCGTGGTGCAGCAGCATGGCGCCGCCATTGGCCGCACGCTCCACGCTTGCCTGGACCAGCAGTTGGTGGAGTTCGCGATCGCTCTGGCGATCCTTGGCGTAAAGGCGTCCCCGGCGAAGCTCAAACGGGCAGGAATTTTTCAACATTACGCCTGCCGGGCTGTTCTGATGCATAACCCTTCCCTGCTGGTTGAGCAAAAACGCCGCCGCATGGGTGTGGTCCATCATGGACTGCAGGTGCTCCGCGCGCCGCTCAATCGTGGTGAGTTTGTGGCGGACTTCCAGCGCGATCTGCACGTGCGGCAACAGGTTTTGGAGCAATGCACGCTTGTCCGGCGGCATGGGACCCTGGTCCAGGCCTCGCCAAAAGCTGACGGCCTCCATGCGCCGCGGCGTCGCAGACAGTGCGAGCGCAGTCAGGTAGCGCAGTCCGAGCGGCTTGAGCACCTGGCGATAAAGCTCGGTTCTGACGAACTCGGCTTCCGGGATCAGGTCGTCGCCTTCAACAAGGCCCAGACGCGGGTTCAACAGCATTGGCATGCGGAACGGGTCGATGCTGCCGTCCGACTCGTTATAGGCTTTTTGCGCCGCAGCCATGTCATGGGTTCCGCCTTCGCCCAGAATGTGTAGCCCCAGATTGCTGCTGCTGCAGATGAAAAAGCCGTGTCGCGACTCAGTCAAGGTGCAGACTTCACGCAGAAATCGCGCCCAGTTTCGCGGTTCAAGAGGGGTGGAATGCAATAACGCAAGAAGTTCCGATAAAACAAAAGTAGAGGACATAGCCCATATACCTGCCGGAGAAAGTGGATGCTTTGTCGGTCGAAACACTGCGCCAAGCCTGGTCCGATGCTGCCCTGTCGTGATTCTGCAGAGGCATGCTTTCGGGGGCGGGCTAGCAGCTTGCTCCACTTTGATAAATCAAAATCGAGCTGTCTCTTAATACCTATCACGCATGACAGGCCGCCACGAAAATAGCCTGTAATATTTCCTCTTATTCTGACGAATTACCTGGTTCGCGTCGGGCGCGGTTGCAACGTTCCGCAGCATCCCATAAACTGGGACCTGTGCCACAGGGTGTGGGCTGTTAGCTCAGTTGGTTAGAGCGCCTGCCTTACAAGCAGGATGTCGGGGGTTCGAGTCCCTCACGGCCCACCACAAATCTTTGAAGCTCGCTTTGCGTCAGGGGTTCGAGTCCCTCACGGCCCACCACAAATCTTTGAAGCTCGCTTTGCTTCAGGGGTTCGAGTCCCTCACGGCCAGCGTAATTCTTGAAGTGCGATTCGGTGTTGAGCAAGAAAAGCCCCTGAGGAAATTCAGGGGCTATCGCTCTTGGTTGCTGCATCGATTCCGTTAGAAGTGGAAGCCGAGCTCCGCGGTAAGGGTGCGTGGCGACACATAGTGGGTGCCGGAAAACGTGCTCAGGAAGTTGTAAAGCGCCACCTTATTGGTCAGGTTGGTGACCGTTACGCGTGCGCTGATGGTGTGGTGATCGTTCTTGAAGTGGTAGAGGCTATCCTCGCCGAGTGAGAGATCGAAGAGGTTGCGCGGCGCGATGCGTGGGGGGTTGTGGTCGTCGTTCTCCTTGCCCGGCTGCGGGATAGAAACCAGTGACGAGTGATATAGATTGGGCGCGCAGGTGGTCAGGGGCGAGCTCAGCGTGGGGCTTTGCGTGCCGCACATCAGCCCGGCTTGAAGCTGCTGGTCGCCGGTAAGGCCGGTCAGATCGACCGGCGTGTTGGGCCCCGTGGCGTAGGGCACCGCGCCGGCCACCTGGCCAGAATCAAAGCGCCAATTGAAGCTGAAGTAAGGCCCGGTGCGCTTGTACTGATACTGGAGGTTGGTGGTCTGGTTGAACTTTTCGTCGTGGTCGATGCGGAAGGGCTGGCCGCTGGTATTGGTCGCTCCTAGCCCGCCAATCTGCGGCGGAAAAAAGCGCGCCGCGACGGACGACATGACTACGAAGGCCGTGAAGCCCTTGTAGTTCGGCACAGTGGTGCGCAGGGCGAAGCCGCTGATTTTGGAGTTGTGCCACTCAATGGGGAAGGTGATAGGGGTGGCGGCGAGGACGGAGAAGTCATAGCCGTTATGGGTGTATTTCCATAGGTAATCGCCGTTGATGACGATGTGCCTGCCGATCGATTGCTCCAGCCCGGCGTGGAACTCATTGCGGAAACCGGGGTTGAAGTTGGCCGGAACGCAGGGCACCAGAGCTGAAATGACGGGCGAATTGCAACCCTTGGACGAGAGCACGAGATTCTCGTTGAAGGGCGTTTCCATGGTGCGCGCGTAGGAAACACGCAGCACGGAGTCGCTCTTTGGGATTGCGTAGGAGATGCCGACGCGCGGCTCGGCCTGCTTCTGAATGGCGAGCCCGTTGTAGATATCGCCGCGGACCCCGAGGTTCAGCGCCAGGTGGCCGACCGTGATGGCGTCCTGCCCGTAGAGTGATAGCAGCTTCACGTCCGTGTGGCCCAGAAAAATGTACGGGGTTGCGGTAGCAGTGGCGCAGGCATCGCTGGGGGAAGGTGTGCCACGCGTCAGGTCCAGGCATCCCAGCAGCGGGTTGAACGGCGCGGTCGCGAGCGGGTTGGCGATCGTGTTTGGCGTAAGCCCGGCCGCGGCGCACTGGCCGGGATCCGTAAAGCCGGCAACTGGGTTACCGGAGGTATCCAGGCAAGGCGCGTTCAACAGCGGATTGACCAGGCCGAGGTTGAAGTTTTCGTTCAGCAACGTCTGCTGATAGCTGACGCCGAACTTGATGTTATTCACGCCGCGGACGTAGTTATCGTCCAGCCGGGCGCCGGCGTTCAGCAACGATCGCGCCTGCGAGATCGTTTCCGACTGCTGCGGGGTGAAGTCCAGCAAGGCGTTCTTGGAGGGGTAATAGTTGAAGGCGTCGCGACGGAAGAAGGTGCCGAGCGTGACCACCTGCTTGTCTGAAACGGTGTGCGTGAGGAAGGGCGAAACGGAGACGGTCTGGATCTTGGTGCGTTGATCGGTGTTGCCCAGGTTTGCTGCGACGCCACCGGCGCCGGATGCGAAGATATTCAGGTTGTCGTAGTCGTTGGGGGTCTGAAACCAGGAGCGCGTGAACTGAAAGTCGGTGTGGAGCGCGTCCTTGTTGGGGAGGTTGGCGTCGACGCGATCGAAGAAGTTTTCCGAGTTGCCCTTGGCGTGGAAAACGGCAAACTCAGCCGGGTCAAGGAAACGCCCGGTGTTGAGCAGGTCAATCGCGACAAAGTTGCCGAAGCGCTGCGAACCCGCTGCCAGATCGGCGTTGATGTCGCTGGTGCCAAATGTCCCATAGGAGGCGACGACTTCTCCACGTGGCTTGGTGATTCCCTGCCCCGAGCGCGTGGTGACGTTGGCGACGAGCGAGGTTTTTTCGCCGTACTCAGCCGGCGGCGCGCCTGAAATCACTTCCAAAGACTGAATGGCGCCGATGGGTAGCTGGTTCGAGAAGACCTTCGATTGCTGGTCCGTGACGGGCTGGCCATCTATATAGAAGGCGTTTTCGGCGTGGTCGCCCAGGCCATGGAAAAGCCCGTTTGAATCGGCGGAAACGCCGGGCGACTCAAGCGTGAGCAGCGACGAAACGGACGACGACACGGACTCAAGCGGCAGCTTGGCGAACTGCTCGCGCTCAATATCGACGTGGAAGGTAGAGGAGTTTTCAACCAGTTCCCCGCCCGCCTCGACCGTGACCTGCTGCCCGGCGGAGGCGACGGGGAGGGTGGTCGTGAGGACGGTGGGCACGGAGCTGCGCAGGGTCACGCGCTGATCCTGGGTGCTGAAGCCGGGACTCGAAATGTAGATACGGTAGGGGTTGAAGGGAACGTTCGAGAACGTGTACTGGCCCAGCGCGTCCGACTGCACGGTGCGCGTAAAGCCGGCAACCGGGTTCTGCAGCACGACCGTGGCGTTGGGGATGGCCGCGTTGGTGGAGTCAACGACGGTGCCCGTGATGGTAGCGCCGGAGCCGGCGGTGGTCTGGGATTGAGCGGCCTGGAAACTGATGGTTGCCACGGAAACGGGCAGAGCTGCGACAGCTAGATAGGCGAGTGCCTTGCGCATTGGGCGCATGGGATGTCCTCCAAAGGGTTCTATTTTGACGTGGGCGTGCCGAGGGTCAAGGAGCGGCGGCCCGGCGCATCAGGCCGGGAGCGTCAAAACAGGAGGAGGCCGCACATAGAGATTAGGAGCCGCGGTGCGCGGCGGAGGAGCCTGCACCTGTTGCAGCACAAAAGTAGTAAACGCCTGAGCCACCACCGGCTGCTGGATGACCGGCACCGGAAGCACGACCATGTGGGCGACGGCACAAAGTCCGCAAGGCGGCGCTGTGGCGTCTTCCCCGGCCGGGTGCTGGTGCAGCAGGTGGACAGACCCCGTGACCAGGATGAGCACAACGCAAAGCCACGCCAGTACCTGACGGAATTGCTTCCAATCGGTCCGGCGGGTTCGGCGGGCTTGGTTGAGCTTGATCATGGGTGCGAGCGCAATTGTAAAAGTGCTACTTCTTCCAATGTATCGCAGGAAAGGTTGGACCGCCAACTGATGCGAACCTGATCGCATTATTGCCAGACTTCTGCCCGTTTGACAAAGCCCACGCCTAACCTTGAGTCTGGGTGAGATGGCTCCTCAACCGCGTAACACGAAGCAGAAAGAAGCGATCCGCGTGGCGTTCACCACCGCGGACAGACCCCTCTCGCACGACGAAGCGCTGTTAATGGCGCAGCAGCAGGTGGAAGGTCTGAGCATTGCGACGGTGTACCGCAACATCAACCTGCTGGTGGAGGAAAAGTGGCTGACGCGCGTGGCTGTCCCCGGCGATACGACGCGGTATGAAGTGGCCGGCAAGGGCCATCATCACCACTTCCAGTGCAACACGTGCGGCAAGATGTTTGAGCTGGAAGGCTGCGGGATCGAGATGCATCCGGCGCTTCCTAAGGGCTTTCGGCCAACCGGGCATGAGCTGTTCGTCTACGGGCTTTGCGACGCCTGCGAGTAACGGTACCTTTTGATACAACGAAGTGGTGATGGCGCGGCCAGGCCATTATTGCGATGATGAAGCAGTTGCCCAAGTCAGTGTGCGCGGGCGGCTCAGCAGTCGGCCCAAAGCCTGTCTCAGCATCATCGGCAATAAACCTATGGAAGAGATACTGGACAGCCCGATGACGGCGGAGGTCGACGAGCAGGCACGTGTCGACGCCAGAGCTGCGATAAAAGAAGCCAAGGCCGAGCGGGGCAAGCTGGAGTCGACGGCGCTGCACGCGACCCTATGGACGGTTCTGGACTACGGCGCCGGGCAGACGCTGCGACTAGCCAATAGCTGGATCCTGACGCGCTTGCTGGTGCCCGCGGCGTTCGGCGAAATGACCCTGGTGATGACGCTGATCGTAGGCATCAGCCTGCTCAGCGATATCGGCCTGGCGCCCAGCGTGATCCAGAGCCCGCGTGGCGATGAACCTAAATTTCTGAATGCCGCCTTTTCGCTACAGGCCCTGCGCGGCGGTACGCTTTGGATACTGGCGCTCGCCATGGCGTGGCCGGCGGCATGGTTCTATAACGATCGTTCCCTGCTGTACGTGCTTCCGGTGCTTGCGCTGACGGTGCTGATCGACGGCGTGACGAGCACTAATATGTTGGTGCTGAGCCGGCACATGGAAGTCCGGCGCATCTTTTCGATCGACTTCAGCGCGCAGATTCTGCAGCTTGTCGTCACGATCGGCTATGCGTACTGGCATCCGAGCGTGTGGGCGCTGGTGTTCGGCAACCTGGCCAGCAAGGGCTTCAAGCTCATCGTGAGCCACACACGGCTGGTTCCCGGGGAGCGCAACCGGTTTGAGTGGGATCCGGAATCGATCAAGGGCATCCTGCATTTTGGCAAGTGGATTTTTCTGGGAACGGCACTCTTCTTTTTCGCTTCCCAGGCAGACCGCCTGATCCTTGGCAAGAAGGTCAGCTTCACAGAGCTTGGCGTGTACGGCATTGCGTTTTCGTTGAGCGATATCCCGCGTAGCGTCATCGGCGCATTCAGCTATAAGGTGGGCTATCCGTTCATCGCGAAGATCATCCATCTGCCGCTGGCTGAGTTCCGTGTGCAGTTCCTGAAGTATCGAGGCTATACCTTGATGGTGGGTGGATTCCTGCTGGCCTTGATGGTTGTCTTTGGCGGCGACCTGGTGCGGCTTGTCTATAAGCCTGCCTACTATGCAGCCGCGTGGATGGTGCCGGTTCTAGCCGCTGGCCTGTGGCACACACTGCTCTACCAGACGACGAGCCCGGTGCTGTTTTCGCTCGGCAAAAGCAAGTACAACGCGGCCGGCAACGCGGGCTATTGCGCGGCGATCCTGATCGGCATCCCCCTGGCTTTCCACTTCTACAAGCTACCGGGCGCGGTGGTCGCAGTGGCTGCGGGCGATCTGCCGCTCTACCTGGTCACCCAGTTCGGTGCGGTGCGCGAGAAGATACAGCCGATGAAGCAGGATGCCTTGATGACACTAGCGTTTCTCGCGACTCTCGCGATATTGTTCGCATTACGCCACTCCATTCGGTAAGTTGAGACGTTAGTAGCAGTACACGTCCCCAGAAGAGTTATTGCGGAAGGACGCTCCAGAGGTGAGAGTTGACTAACGCTAATAATTTCCGAGGAAGAATGACTTCTGCACCAATCCTGCCTTTCGAACAGTCTCTTACGGAGCGCCATGAAGGCGCTGAAGAGACCCTGTCCGGAAGATTCTTCAGGGTCCGTGAGCAGTACGGGGATCGCATCGCCGTTACGCTGGGCGAGCGGCACGTCAGCTACACGGAGCTTGAAGCGGCGGCGGGCAAGGTCTGCGATGAGTTGCTTGAAGCCGGTGCCGGCCCGGGAACTTTGGTGGCTATCTGCCTGGAACGTGGCGTGGAAATGATGGCCGCGATGCTCGGCGTCGCAATGACCGGCGCGGCATACCTGCCGATCGATCCCGCTTACCCGGTCACCCGCATTGCGGAAACGATTGAGGACGCGCGGCCTATCGCGCTGATTGGCCCGGAAGGTCTGCAGACGCTACCTGGCGGCCTGAGCGTTGACCCCCGAACGGCGTATGTGATTTACACTTCCGGCTCCACCGGCCAGCCCAAGGGTGTGCTGATCTCGCGCGAAAGCGTGCTGCAACTGCTGGACGAAACCGCCGGCTGGTTCGACTTTGGGCCCACCGATGTTTGGACCATGTTCCACTCTTTTTCGTTCGACTTTTCTGTCTGGGAGATCTGGGGAGCGCTGCTGACGGGCGGTCGCCTGGTGATTGTGCCGTTCAGTATTTCGCGCTCGCCCATGGATTTTCGTGAGCTGCTGGTGCGCGAACAAGTCACCGTGCTGAATCAGACGCCCAGCGCCTTTGCGCTGCTGAACTGGGTAGACGCGCGTGCGGGAGAGACTCGCGGCAAGCTCGCGCTGCGCGTCGTGATTTTTGGCGGTGAAGCCCTCAGCCTGGGCTCGCTGCGGGAGTGGATGGCGCGGCACGGCGACCAGAAGCCCGAGCTGATCAACATGTACGGCATCACGGAAACGACCGTTCACGTGACCTACCGGCGCATCCGCGTACGCGATCTGGACGAGTGGGAGAGCCTGATCGGCGTGCCCATACCGCATCTGCAGCTGCGCCTGCTCGATGCCGCGCTGGCCCCGGTTGCCGACGGCCAGGAAGGCGAGTTGTGCGTGAGCGGAGGTGGAGTGGCACTGGGTTATCTGCGTCGTCCAGAGCTGACTGCTGAGCGGTTTGTGCTGGACCCCGCCACCGGCGAGCGGATCTATCGCTCCGGCGATATGGCGCGGCGTCGCCAGGACGGTGAACTGGTCTACCTGGGACGGCGCGATGGGCAGGTCAAGATCGCCGGCTTCCGCATTGAACTCGGCGAAGTGGAAGCGGCTTTGATTGCGTGCGCGGGCGTTCAGCAGGCCTGCGCAATGGCTTCAAACGGCCGGCTTGCGGCCTTTGTGACCGGAACAAACCTGAGCCCGGCGAGCATGGGCGCGGACATCAGTTCGCGCGTCCCGGCGCACATGCGTCCCTCCCTTTATCACGTGGTGGAGCAGTGGCCGCTCACGGTCAACGGCAAGGTAGATCGTGCCGCGCTGCTGTTGTTGGCGGAGCGGCCGACGCGCACGACGTCGCCGGAAAATGCAATGCAGGGCGTTGCAGAGACCGTCAGCAGAATCTGGCGCGATGCCCTGGAAGTACCTGCGATGGGCATGGACGAGAACTTCTTTGATGTCGGCGGCACCTCCCTGCTGCTGGTCCGCGTGCGTGCTGAGCTGGAAGCAGAGCTGGGCCGCGAGATCCCCGTGGTCTGGATGTTTGAGTGCACCACCATCCGCGCGCTGGCGGCGAAGCTTGAAGGTACGGGCGCGGATAAAGACAACACCGCAATCGAAAATGCGCGCAAGGCAAAGATGGCTTTTGGCCGCGCCAAAGCAATGCGAGGGGCAAGATGAGTGACGTGAGTGAAGACCAGATCCTGGAAGGCGTAGCGATCATCGGCATGGCCGGACGCTTTCCGGGCGCGCGCGATCTCGCCACCTTCTGGCAGAATCTGGTCGCAGGCAAAGATACGATTACGCGCTTCGGCAAGGATGCCGTTCAGGCGCGCACTAAGACTGCTGCAAGCGAGGATTACGTGGCCGCGCGCGGCGTGCTGGAAGACATCGGTATGTTCGATGCGGATTACTTTGGCGTCTCGCCCCGCGAAGCCGAGCGCATGGACCCGCAGCACCGGATTTTCCTGGAAGCATGCGTGCAGGCGCTTGAAGACGGCGGCTACGGCGATGCCGGCGCTACACAGGAAATCGGGCTGTTTGCCGGCTGCTCGTTGAACACGTATCTGCTGGCGAACCTTGCCACCGGCCGCGACTTTCTGGATGAGCTCACGGCGCAATATCAGGTGGGCGAGTTTGCAACCGCGCTCGGCAACGACAAGGACTTCCTGACCACGCGCGCGGCCTACAAGCTGAACCTGCGCGGGCCGGTCGTCAGCGTGCAGTCAGCGTGTGCGACCTCGCTGGTAGCGATCTGCCAGGCAGCGCAATCGCTAATGAACTACCAGTGCGAGATGGCGCTGGCCGGCGGCGTTTCCGCCACGTTCCCGCAGCATCGCGGCCACGTCTACACGGATGGCGGCATCGTTTCAAACGATGGCCACTGCCGCCCGTTTGACGCGGCGGCAACCGGCACGGTGTTCGGCCATGGCGTCGGGGTCATCCTGCTCAAGCGCATGGAAGATGCAGTCCGCGATGGCGACCAGGTGTACGCCGTACTGCGTGGCTTCGCGGTCAACAACGATGGCTCCGCCAAGGCCGGCTACATGGCACCAGGCGTCGATGGCCAGTCCCGCGTCATCGCCGCAGCGCAGGCCATGGCTGACGTTACCCCGGACCAGATCAGCTACATCGAAGCGCACGGCACGGGCACGCCACTCGGCGACCCAATCGAAATCGGCGCGCTCGCAAAGGTCTTTGCCGGCTCCAGTGAAGCCCATTGCACGGTCGGCACGGCCAAAGGAAACGTTGGCCATCTGGACGCGGCTGCGGGCGTCACGGGCGTCATCAAGACGGCACTTTCGCTGACCCACAAGACCCTCCCCGGGCTGCTCAATTTCACCACGCTCAACCCCAACATCCCGGCCGTCGATACCCCGTTCCGCTTCACCGCGCAAACCGCTGCATGGTCAGCGCAAGGCCTGCGCCGCGCCGGCGTCAGCGCATTTGGAGTTGGCGGAGTAAATGCTCACGTGGTGCTTGAAGAAGCTCCGTTACGCGTAACAGATGACTCAGAGCGCAGCCGCCAGGTGCTCTGCGTCTCTGCGAAAACTGAAGCGGCGACCCAGGTAGCAGCCGCCCAGCTAGCCGACTTTCTCGACGCCGACCCGCAAGCCAATCTGGCCGACGTAGCCTACACGCTCGCCGTGGGTCGCAAGGCCTACGACTACCGCGCCGCCGTAACGGACCCGGCGCAACTCCGCTCCGCGCGCGTCCACAAGGCCGCAGCCACACAGGTCGCGTTCCAATTTTCCGGCCAGGGCACGCAATGCGTCGGCATGGGTCAGAACCTTTACGACAGCGAGCCGGTCTACCGCGCAGTGATCGACGACTGCGCTGCCTGCGTCGACTTCGACTTGCGCAAGATCATGTTCGAAGGCCCCGCAGAACAGCTCGAACGCACCGAGTTCGCGCAGCCTGCGCTCTTCGCGACCGAGCTCGCATTGGCCACGTTGTGGGCGAGCTGGGGCATCACGCCGTCCGCGATGCTGGGTCACAGCCTGGGCGAGTACGTCGCCGCCACGCTTGCCGGCGTGTTTACCCGCCAGGCCGCCATGCGCCTGGTCGCCCTGCGCGGACGCCTGATGAACACGCTCCCCGCGGGCGCGATGCTGTCCGTCGCACTCAGCGAAGAGTCACTGCAGCAGTACACCTCGGCCGACGTTTCGATCGCATCGATCAACTCGCCCAAGGCGGGCGTCCTCTCAGGCACGCTGGATGCGATAGCCGCGCTTGAAGCCCAACTCACTGCAGCCAACATCGCCTGCCGGCGCCTGCGTACTTCGCACGCATTCCACTCCGCGATGATGCAGCCGATGCTTGCGGAGTTTGAAGCAGCCGTCCTTTCGAGTGCTCCGCAGGCCCCGCAAATCCCCATCGTCTCAAGCGTCACCGGCGCGTGGATGACAGCAGCCGAGGCCACCGACGCGGCCTACTGGTCGCGCCAGTGCAGGCTTCCTGTCCGCTTCGCCGCCGCGCTTGAAACGCTGAACGCGCAGACGCTGCTTGAAGTTGGAGTCGGCGAAACGTTGACCACGCTCGCCCTGCAGCAAGGCCGCAAACTTACAGCGATTCCGTCCATGCAGCGACCCGGCGGCAAGACCGTACAGGACGCGCTCGCAAGCCTGTGGTCCGCCGGCGTGCCCGTCGAATGGCCTGCGTACTACGCCGCTGAACGCCGCGGCCGCGTCTCCCTGCCCACCTACCCGTTTGAACGCAAGCTGCACTGGGTGGAGCCACCCGCAGCGGCGCCGGCCCCCGCAACACTGCGCACTGAACAAATTCCTGCCCGCCAAGAGACTGCCATGAGCCCTGCCGCACCTGCCGTTCCCGCCGATCGCAAAGCCCTTCTGCGCGCGGAAATTGCCAACGAACTTACCGCCCTGAGCGGCATCGACACGACACCCGAGGAAGCCACGCATGAGTTCCTCGAGCTCGGCTTCGACTCCCTCTTTCTGACCCAGGCCACCACCGCACTCAGCAAGAAGTTCAAGGTCAAACTCACCTTCCGCCAGCTGATGGAAAGCTTCTCAACCATCGCCAGCCTGGCCGATCATCTGGACACGATCCTGCCGGCCGAAGCCTTCGCACCCGCGCCCGCCGCGGCCGCAACCGCACCGCAAGCGATGCTGGCAGCACCCAGCCTGGCCGGTGTTGAAGGCCTGCTCGCATCGCAGCTTGCAGCCTTGTCGACCATGTTCGCGCAGCAGGTCGCGGCCCTTACCGCGGTTGCTTCCGGGCAGCCGCAGGCCCCGGCACCAAAGCCTGTCGCGACGCTCGCCTCGCCCACCGTCAAGGCTGCTGCGGAGGTACGCTTCGGCACCATCCAGCCCAAGGCCCAGCATGAGCTTGACCCCGCGCAGGAGCGCTACATCGCCGAGCTGATCGCGCGCTATGAAGCCAAGACCCCAACGTCCAAACGCCTCACACAGGCCGGCCGCGCACAGCTTGCGGATCCCCGCGCGGTCAGCGGCTTCCGCCCGCAGTGGAAGGAGATGGTTTACCCGCTGATCACGGAGCGCGCACGCGGCTCACGGCTATGGGATGTGGACGGCAACGAGTACATCGATATCGTGAACGGCTATGGCTGCATCATGTTCGGCCACTCGCCTGAGTTTGTTGTCGAAGCAGCAACCGCACAGCTCGCAAAGGGCGTCGCAATCGGTCCGCAGAGCCCGCTCGCGGCAGAGGTTGCAGCGCTGATCTGCGAGCTCACCGGCAACGAGCGCGTCACGTTCTGCAATACCGGATCAGAGGCCGTGATGGCCGCCATCCGCGTGGCCCGCACGGTTACCGGGCGCGACAAGATCGTCTACTTTGCCGGCGATTATCACGGCACGTTTGATGAGGTGCTGGTCCGCGCCACGCCCCGCGGCACCGCCCCCGTAGCACCCGGAATCCCGATAGAAAACGTCAAGAACGTAGTTGTGCTGGAGTATGGTGCGCCGGCTTCGCTTGACTGGATTCGCGCCAACGCGGAAGACATTGCAGCCGTGCTGGTAGAGCCCGTGCAGACGCGCAACCCCGGCTTGCAGCCAGCGGACTTCATGCGTGAAATCCGCGTCATCACGGAGCAGAACGGCTCCGCGATGATCCTCGACGAGGTCGTCACCGGCTTCCGCCTGGCCCCCGGCGGCGCGCAGCAGTTCTACGGCATCCGCGCTGATATGTGCACGTACGGCAAGGTCATCGGCGGCGGGCACCCCATCGGCGTACTCAGCGGCAAGCACCAGTATCTGGACGCGCTGGATGGCGGCGCATGGCAGTTCGGGGACTCTTCCGGTCCGGAAGTGGGCGTCACCTTCTTCGCCGGCACGTTTGTTCGGCACCCGCTCGCACTGGCCGCTGCCAAGGCCGTCCTTACGCACCTGAAACAGGCCGGCCCCGCGCTGCAGTCCGAGCTCAACGCCAGGACCGCAGCCATCGCAGAGCGGCTGGACGCCTTCTTCCAGGAACGCGGCGTACCCTCGAGCATCCGCCACTTTGCCAGCTGGTTTTACTTCACGTTCCCGCACGATGCCAAGCTCGGCAGCCTGCTCTACTACGCCATGCGCGCCAAGGGAATCCACATCCAGGAAGGCTATCCTTGCTTCCTGACGACCGCGCACACGGAGGCCGATCTGGCCGCGGTGGAAGCGGCTTTCCGCGAAACGATCGTCGAAATGCAGGAAGCCAGAGTCCTGCCTTCCGGCTCGCTTACACCGGAGCCGACACCCCCCGCGCCCAGGCCCGCCGGCCTGCATGAGGCAGCGCTCGAAACTGCCCCGTCCTGCGTGCCGCTCACGGAGCCCCAGCAGGAAATCTTCCTCGCTGCAGCGCTGAACGATGAAGCCAATTGCGCCTTCAATGAGTCGCTGACCCTGACCTTGCGCGGCCCGCTCAATGAGCAGGCGCTGCGCGACGCACTGACCCAGGCCTTCGCGCGCCACGACGGTCTGCGCGGCACCGTAAGCGAGAATGGCGACTACCTGAACGTCGCCGCAGAACCGGCCTTCACTACGGAGTTCGTCGACCTGCGCGAAGTCGCACAGCCGCCGCAGCGCGAAATGCTTGCCGATGCAATCGACCGCGAAGGCCGCACCGCGTTCGACCTGATGCAGGGCCCGCTGGTCCGCGCCACCTGCTTCCGCATGAGCGAGGATGAGACCGTGCTGCTGCTTAGCGCGCACCACATCGTGCTGGATGGGTGGAGCGCCAACCAGTTGCTGGAAGAAGTCGGCGCGCTGTACAGCGGCAAGCCGGTGGGTCCTCTGCTTCCCTTTTCCAGCTATGCGGTGCTCGAAAATCAGCGCCAGCTGGCAGGGGAGTTCGACGAGAACGAAGCTTTCTGGGTAGACAAGTTTGCCGGCCGCTCGCCGCGCCTGGACCTGCCCACGGACCATCCGCGCGGGATGGAAAAATCTTACAAGGGCGCAACGTTCACGGGGCGTCTGGGCACGGACCTTTACCAGGAGCTCAAGAAAGCCAGCGCGGCTGCCGGCTGCACTCTGTACGTTACGCTGCTGTCCGCTTTTGAGCTGCTGCTGCACCGCCTGACCGGACAGGATGAAGTGGTCGTCGGCATCTCGACCGCGGGTCAGGCGCTTTATGACGGGGCCTCACTTGTAGGCCACGCCGTGCACTTTTTGCCTATGCTCTCAGATCTTGCGGAAGGCATGTCGGTACGCGAGCATCTGCGTGCCAATCGCGGCGCCCTGCTGGACGCGTACGACCACCAGGAGTTCACCTACGGCTCGCTGGTCCGCAAGCTGAAGCTGGAGCGTGACCCGGCGCGGCTGCCGCTGATTGAGGTCCAGTTCAACCTGGAAAAAGTTGGAGCCAACGTCCGCTTTGACGCGCTCGCCGTTGAAATCAAGGGCGTGCCCAAGCAGTTCGTCAACACGGACCTGTTCCTGAACGTCATGGAAGACGCCACGGGCCTGGACTTTACCTGTGACTACAACACCGGTCTTTTTGACCACTCCACGCTGGCCCGCTGGACCGCCGAGTGGGAGCAGCTGCTGCACAGCATGACTGCCGGCCTGGACTCCCCCGCGGACACCTTACCTCTGCTCCCAGCGCAGGAACGCGAGCGCGTGCTATACCAGTACAACCGCACCAAGGCCGAGTTCAGCGCCTTTGAGCCCATGGCCGCAACCTTCCTTCGCCAGGCTGCGCAGACCCCTGGTGCCACTGCGCTTGAGTGTGCCGGCACGCCCTGGACCTACGCGCGCCTGGCCCAGTATGCCCAGGGGCTCGCCGCGCGGCTGATCGCGGAAGGCGTCACTCCTGGCTCGCTGGTGGGCCTGTGCGTGACGCGCTCGGCAGAGATGGTGGGTGCGATGCTGGGCGTGATGCTCGCCGGCGCAGCCTATGTGCCGCTCGATCCGCGCCACCCTGCAGACCGCCTCCGCATGGTCGTTGAGGACTCCGGCCTGGCGCTCCTGCTGGTCTCGCACCCGATGAATCTGGGCGCGCGCGAACTCACGCTTGAAGCGACCTACCCCATCCCCACGGCCAGCCTGCCCGGACCCGCCGCGTCCGGTCTCGCCTACGTCATCTACACCTCCGGCTCGACCGGCAGGCCGAAGGGTGTCGCCATCGAGCATGCCGCGCTGCTCAACTTGCTGCGCTCCATGGAGCAGACCCCCGGCCTGACCGCTGCAGATACCTGGGTCGCCGTCACCACCATCGCGTTCGATATCGCCGCGCTCGAGCTCCTGCTGCCACTGCTCGTCAGCGCGAAGCTCATCGTCGCGACGGACACTGAAGTCACCGACGGCGCACTACTCCTGAGCCTGATTCAGCGAGCCCGGTCCGAAACTCGAGGAGCCACCGTGCTGCAAGCCACGCCCGGCGCATGGCGCATCCTGATCGACGCCGGCTGGAACTCGAACCTCAAAGTCCTGTGCGGCGGCGAGGCACTGCCCCGCGAGCTCGCGGACAAACTGCTCGAGCGCAGCAGCGATGTCTGGAACGTCTACGGCCCAACCGAGACGACCATCTGGTCTTCCGCAACCCCGGTCGAAGCCGGCACGAAGCCGGTGCGCATCGGCCCGCCAATCGCCAACACGCAGTTCTACATCCTCGACAAGCACCGCAAGCCCACACCCTTCGGCGTCACCGGCGAGCTCTACATCGGCGGCTCCGGCCTGGCGCGCGGCTACTGGAACCGGCCTGAGCTCACTGCCGAAAAGTTCTGGCCTAACCCCTTCCTGCCCGGGTCCGCCGGCCGCATGTACGCCACCGGCGATCTCGCCCGCATGCATCTGGACGGCTCCATTGAGCTGTTGGGACGCACCGACTTCCAGGTCAAGGTCCGCGGCTACCGCATTGAACTTTCGGAGATTGAAGCAGCCCTTACGCAGCAGCCTGGCATCGCGGAGGCGGTCGTCATCCAGGCACCCAGCAAGCGCCTGGTGGCCTACGTGGCCGGCTCGCTCAACAGCACTGCCGAGCTCCCCATGCAGTTGGCGCGCACGTTGCCGGACTACATGGTGCCTGCGACCTTCGTGCTGCTCGCCGGGCTACCCCGCACGGCCAACGGCAAAATCGACCGCAAGTCGCTGCCGGACCCCGCCCCCCACGTGGAGACCCCGCGCGAGTTCGTCTCCGCCACCACGCCGGAGCAGATCCTGCTCGCCGGCATCTGGGCTGAGCTGCTGGAGATCCCTCACGTTTCCATCAACGCCTCTGTCTTCGAGCTCGGCGCTGATTCCCTGCTCATTTTCCGCATGGCTGCCCGCGCACAACGCGAGGGTCTGGCCATCAACGCGACGATGATTTTCCAGCAACGCACCATCGCCAATCTGTGCGCCGCGCTCCTGGCAGCCGGCGCTGCCGCCACCCCCGCCAAGCCGGCCAGCCGCATCGCCGTCGCTGCACGGGGCAACTATCGAGTCAACAAGGGGCGGGCGGATGCCACGATACACTAGCGAAATGCTGCCGCCGCAGAGTCCGCCGCTGGCGCCTGAGCAGTCGCAGGCAGAGCTCGGCGCCGAAACGTACGCCATGCCGGCCACCCCGGGACAGCTGCGTTTCTGGTCGCTCGATCAGCTAAACCCAGGCAACCCCGCCCTGAACATGCCGCTGATGTGGCGCTGCACTGGCCCGCTGGACGTCACCGCCATGACTGCCGCGTTCAGCCAATGCATCGCCCGCCATGAGATGCTGCGCACCACGTTCGCCCTCAACAGCGGCCGTCTTGCGCAAATGATCGAGCCGCCCAGTCCTGCGGTCATCCCTGTCGTCGATCTCGAACACGACGACCCTCAAGCCCAGCGCCTGCACGCCGATGAACTTACTCGTGCGCATGCCGCCTTCCGCTTCGATCTCGAGCACGGCCCTCTGCTGGTGCTCAAGCTGCTGCGCTTCAACGCGGACCATCACCTGCTGCTCGTCTCCATGCACCACATCATCTGCGACGGCATCTCGCTGGGCGTGCTGATGCGTGACATGGTCGCCTTTTACGACGAGCAGGTGCGCCACAAGCCCGCGCAACTGCCGGAGCTCCCCATCCAGTTCGCCGACTACGCCGTCTGGCAGGAGCAGTGGCTCGCCTCCGATGAGCCCGCGCGCTCGCTCGAGTTCTGGAAGCAAAGCCTGGGCGACGATTTCCCCCGCCTCAACCTCGCGCGAGATGCCGACGCCCCCGCCGCCCAGTCAGACATCGCCAGCAGCATCACCGGCGACATTGAAACCCTGCAAATCCCTCCCGCGCTCCAGACACTCTCAAACGCCTTCTGCAAGCGTGAAAACGTCACCCTCAACATCCTGCTGTTTTCCGTTTTCGCCGCGCTGCTCCGTCGCCTCACCGGCCAGCTCGATCTCGTCATCGGCTCCCCCTGCGCCAACCGCACGGAAGACACGCAGGAGCTCATCGGCCTCTTCATGAACATCCAGGTCATGCGCCTGCGCCTGACGGAGGCGGAGACCTTCCGCCAGCTCCTCAAGCGCGTGCAGGACTGGACGCTCGGCGCGTACGAAAACCAGGAACTCCCCTTCGAGAACCTGGTCCACGATCCCTTCTTCGCCAACGGCAGCGGCTCGCTGGAGCTGCCCATCTTTTTCCTCTACCAGAAGTCCTTCATGCAGACGTACCAGACGGGCGGCCTCCAAATCGTTCCGCTCCGCTCGGAAAGTCCCGGCGCTGTGTTTGAGATGTTTTTCGCCATCGTAGACCGCCTGGAAGACGGGCCGCGCCTGCAGCTGGAGTACAACCCCCGCTACTTCAAGGCCTCCACCATCCAGCGATATCTTCGCCTCTACGTCGCCCTGCTGGAAAGCGCGCTGGCCGCGCCGGAAACGCGCGTGGACACCCTGCTGCTGGTCAAGGGCGAAGCACGCGACACCACCCTCACCACCTGGAACAACACCCACGTCGACTTCCCCGCTTTCGAGCCCGTCCACACCTCCTTCCTGCGCCGCGCCGCCAACCAGCCAGAGCGAGTCGCGCTGGAATGCAACGGCATCACCTGGACCAATGCGCAGCTGGCGTCGTACTCGCAGCGCCTCGCCGCACGCCTCATCGCAGAAGGCCTGCAGCCTGAAGGGCTCGTAGCCATCTGCGTCCGCCGCGCACCGGAAATGGCTGGCGCCGTGCTGGCCGTCATGATGGCCGGCGGCGCCTACGTCCCCATGGATCCGCGCCATCCCGCCGCGCGTCTGGAAGCAGTGCTGGCAGACTCCGGCGCCGCCTTCCTGCTCGCCTCGCCCGACCTGGAACTCACCACCACCGCGCGCCGCATTGACCCCTTCCAGTCGCAGCCCGAGCACTCCGCCACCCCGGCCCGGACGGCCCCCTCCTCGCTCGCCTACGTCATCTACACCTCTGGCTCCACCGGCAAGCCCAAGGGCGTCGCCATTGAGCACGGCGCGCTCGTCAACCTGCTGCGCTCCATGCAGCGCGAGCCCGGCCTGGCCGCGGAAGACGTCCTCGTCGCCATCACCACACTCGCCTTTGACATCGCCGGCCTTGAGCTTCTACTCCCGCTCATGACCGGCGCCAGGCTCGTCATCGCCACCACCGCGGAAGTCCAGGATGGCCAGCAACTCCTCGGCCTCCTGCAGCGCACGCAGGCCACCGTGCTGCAGGCCACACCCGGCGCCTGGCGAGTCCTGCTCGACGCCGGCTGGGCCCCGTCCGACAAGTCCCTCAAGGCCCTCTGCGGCGGCGAGGCCCTGCCCCGCGACCTCGCCGAGCGCATCCTCAAGCGCACCCCGCAGCTCTGGAACCTCTACGGCCCCACGGAAACCACCATCTGGTCCACCGCCACGCGCGTAGAACCAGGCACGGGCCCGCTCACCATCGGCCCGCCCATCGCCAACACGCAGGTCTACGTACTGGACGCAAACAACCAGCCACAGCCCGTCGGCGTCACCGGAGAACTCTTCATCGCAGGCGCCGGCCTGGCCCGCGGCTACTGGGGCCAGCCCGCACTCACCGCGGAAAAGTTCGTCCCCAACCCCTTCACCGGCGGCCGCATGTATGCCACCGGCGATCTCGCCCGCTGGCAGGACGATGGTGCCCTGCAATTGCTCGGACGTTCAGATTTCCAGGTCAAGATCCGCGGCTACCGCATTGAGCTTTCAGAGATTGAAACCGCGCTGCGCACCCATCCCGACGTGCAGGATGCTGTCGTCACGCAGCAGAAGTCAGACCAGACCGGAGCCACCCGTCTCACCGCATATCTCGCTGCCGGTGACCTTACGGAAGAGCAATCCGGCCGCCTCATCGCAGAAGTCCGCGCAAGCATTGAGAAAGTCTTGCCGGAGTTCATGCTTCCCAACGCCTTTGTCACCTTGCCCGCGCTGCCGCTCAACACCAACGGCAAGGTAGACCGCCCCGCGCTGCCCAATCCCACCACCACCCGCGGTGAAAGCGGAACCCACTCCACCGCCGCTGACCCGGAGCACTACGTCGCACCCACAGACGTCATCGAAAGCCAGCTCGCCGATATCTGGCAGACCACCCTCGGCCTGCCGCGCGTCAGCGTCCGCGCCAGCTTCTTCTCGCTCGGCGTCGGCTCGCTTGCAGCCTTGCGGCTGATCACCAAAATGAACCGCGTCTACGCCATGGACCTCGGCCTCGCCTCGCTCATTTCAGCGTCGTCCATCTCGTCCATCGCAGAGCTGATCAAGCAGCGCTTCGCCCCCAACGTGTCATCGTCCGTGGTGCCGCTGCAGCCAAACGGCCACCGCCGTCCGCTGTACATCGTGCACGGCGTTGGCGGCAACATCGTCAACTTCTACGGGCTCGCCATGCGCATGGGCACGGAAACGCCCATCTACGGCATCCAGTCGCAGGCCCTCGTCGCGCACCAACCGGCGCTTCTGCACTTGAAGGATATGGCCGCGCACTACATCAAGGACATCCGCAAGGTGCAGCCGCACGGCCCGTACGATCTGCTCGGCTACTCCTTCGGCGGCACGGTGGTGCTTGAAATGGCGCACCAGCTCCGCGCCATGGGGGAGCAGGTCACCATGCTCGGCATGATCGACGCCAAGTCACGCGACTACGAGGAAGAGATCGCACGGCTCAAGCCCACCGGCGAGCGCGTCTCCAATCGCGTCAGCCAGTTCAGCCGCAACACTGGAAATCTGTCGCCGATGGCCCGCATCAAGTACATCGCGGAAAAGCTCAACACCCGCGCCATTCGCTTTGCCTGCATGGCCGCCGCGCGCATGCACATGAAGCAGGTGCCGGCCTTTATGCGCTCCGCGTATGACATCAACTACGTCGCAGTCCACAATTACAAACCGCGCCCGTACGACGGCCGCCTGACCCTTTTTCGCGCCTCCGAGCAGGACATCCGCGGCCCTTATGACCTCGGCTGGGGCAACATCTTCAAGCAGGGCGTAGACATCTACGACCTCACCGGCGACCACGAGCGCATCTTCCTCGAGCCCAACATTGACCTGCTCGCACGCAGCCTGCGCGAGACTCTAGCCAAGGTGCAATAACCATGACCGAGCCCACCCCCGGCACTCCCCGTCAGGTCTACATGGTGCTTTCGCCGCGCTCGCTGGGCTATGCGAAAGCGGCGCTTGAAAGCTTGTTCCTCAACGCGCTTGAGCCGCTGGAGGTGCACCTCATCACGGACTCCATGGCGGACGCAGCAGAGCTCCGTGAAGCCGCCTCCACGCTGCACCAGAACCACACCTGCAATGTCACCGCGGAAGAAGAACTGGCGGATGCTGAGGCTTCACTCTTTGCCGGTCTGGACAATCTGCGCGCCTTCCGCCACGGGCATCCCTGTTGGCGCAAAATCACGGATCCTCTGCTCTTGTCGAAGCCCAACGCAGAGCTCGTCCTGCTTGATCCCGACCTCTACTTCCCCAACAGGTTCAGCTTTGAGCAGACTCCGGCCAAGGGCCTTCTGCTGATGTACCAGAAGCCCAATTGCCTGCTGCCGCCGGAAACTGTTCGCACCGCCATGGACGCAGAGATCAAACTTGCGCGCCACGTCGATATCGGCGTTTCGCATTGGCGCGCCGGGTCGGATCTGGCCTGGATTAACTGGCTTATCGGCAGGCTGGGCGGCTCCGCACTGCCCCGCATGATGCACGTGGAAGCCATCGTATGGGCAGCCATTGCGATGCGTGAAGGCGGCGGCTACCTGGACCCCGCATACTGGGTCTGCTGGCACCGCACCCAGGGCAAACGTCTGCGGCGCAAGCTCGGCGCGGACGGCAACGCAATCCTCGCCTCAGAGCCGTGGTCCACGCTCAAATGCTTCCACGCCGGCGGAGAAGCCAAGTGGTGGGTCCCCACCTACGCCGCAAGCCTGCCCGCCAACGCCGCGCAAATCACGCAGCCCGGCAAGGTCGCCCCCTACGTAGAACTCACCCGCGAGTACTACGAAAAAGAGCAACGCCTGAAGTCCGTCATCCGCAACCTTGGCTACTACAAACTCTTCGGCAAAAACTAGAATCTACCGAGAACAAGCCGCCAAATTGCCATGCTGACCCGCATCCTCATCGTCGCCGAAAACGCCTCCACCCGTCTCGGCGGCGAAGCCATCCTGCCCTACCACTACTACCGCCTGCTGCGCGCCCGCTCGCTGGACGCCCACCTGATTGTCCATGAGCGCATGCGCCCCGAGCTTGAAGAGCTCTTCCCCGCCGACCCAAACCTGCACTTCGTCGCCGATCAAACCCTGCAAAAGCTCTTTTACCACGCCGGCAAGGTCCTGCCCAGGCGCATCAGCGAAGCCACTTTCGGCCTCGCCAACCAGCTCCTCACGCAGCTTGCCCAACGCAAGATAGTCCGCGAGCTGGCAATCGCAGGCACAGTAATCCATCAGCCGATCCCGGTTTCGCCGCGCTTTCCATCCGCGATAGCTCACCTGCCCGCCCCCCTCGTCGTCGGCCCCATGAACGGCGGCATGGAGTACCCCTCAGCCTTTCGTGGCGCAGAGTCGTTTCTCACGCGGACCCTTATCGCGGTCGGCCGCACCTTCACCAACGGGATGAACACCATCTTCTGTGGCAAGCGCAATGCCGCCATAGTCCTCGTCGCAAACGCACGCACACGCGACGCACTTCCGTCCGGCCTCAAAGGCCGAGTCGTCGAGTTGGTCGAGAACGGCGTCGACCCCGCCCAGTGGTCCCCAGCCCCGCCCAGCTCCACGCCACGCTTCCTTTTCATCGGCCGCCTGGTCGATTGGAAAGCCCTCGACATCGCCCTTGACGCCGTCGCCCAGGTTCCGGGCGCCACCTTTGACATCATCGGCGATGGCCCCATGCGCGCGGCCTGGCAGCAGCATCCCACGGCCCTCAGCGGGCAGGCGATCTTCCACGGCTGGAAGTCCCAGTCAGAATGTGCCGCCATGCTCGCCGGCGCAACCGCCCTGCTGCTCCCCAGCGTGTATGAGTGCGGCGGCGCGGTCGTGCTTGAAGCCATGGCCGCCGCCGTCCCCGCGGTCGCAACCGCCTGGGGAGGCCCGCTGGATTACCTCGACTCCACCTGCGGCTACCTCATCCAACCCACTGACCGCGCCCACCTGGTCCGGGGCTTTGCGACCGCCATGCAGACCCTCGCCGCAGACCCGCAGCTCCGCCTCACCATGGGCCAGTCCGCGCACGCCCGCGCGGTCGCCCACTTCGCCTGGAACCAGAAGATAGACACGATCCTGGACTTCTACAGCTCCGCCCTGTAGAAAAGCCACTGCCCAGAAATAGTGCAACTTTTAGTGGTTTGAAGTCCGGACCTAACCCTCATGCCTTGAAGACTTTAGGCCAAAAAAGGGGGGGGAGGGTCGTCGGTTCAGGCAGCTCGTTCAAGCGCCACAAGCGGAGTTTCCTTCTGCCGGGCCGGCCGCAAAAATGGTCGTTCCACCCCATACCAACTCGCAACGGCCAGCAACAAAACGATCGGCGTAGCAGTCACAAAAAGCAGCCAGGGCGCCACCGTATGCCCAAAATGCTGCATCAGCAACTGCTCAATCGGAAACGCGTAAAGGTACGTCCCGTAGGAAAAATCGCCAAAATGCCCCGCACGGTGCAGCCGAATAGCCGGACTAAACGCAAACCAGAACAGCAAATATGCGCCCGCAAACGGAAAGACCACAGCCAGCCCAGCTTGAAAAAAGCAGGCTACCGCAAAGGCCGCGACGCTCGCCAGAGCCAAAGTAATCTTGAGCGGAATACGCTCGCGATACAGATAGAAAACCACTCCGCTCAGATAAAGCGGCAGCAAACGTGCCCAGAATTGCGGCACGCCAACCACGACTCCAAGCATTTTTCCGCCCAGGATCCAGCCTTCAACCCTGAACGCAATGCCGATAATCCAGCCGGCAACAAACAAGCCGGCAATCACTGTGCGGTAGCGCAGCAGGCCGGCAATCATCAGCAACGAAACGCCGATATAGCACCAGAACTCGTAGGAAATGGACCACGTGGATCCGTTGATCACGTTGGGATACGGATTACCGGCAAAAGCGTTGACGTGCGAAAACTCGATCAGCCGCAGCGACTGCAAAAGGAAATTGCCGACCCGCGGCAGCACCAGCGGATAGACAAACTGCGCACCGGCCAGCGGCACCACAATTAAAGCAGTCAGCAGCGCGGACACCAGAAAGCCGGGATAGATGCGCGTGACTCGCTTCTTCAAAAAGCTGAGTGCGCTGCTGGAGCGCTGGGCGCTGGCGCAGATCAAAAAGCCGGACATGATGAAGAAGCTATCGACTGCAAGCCCGCCGCCAGTAGCCTGCCCATGCGTCAAGCGGTTGAACGGCTCGAGCGTCTCCGAGGCCAGCCCCAAGGGGTAAGCATGCGAATAGATAACCAGCACGGCGAGTGCGAGTCGGAGGAAGTCGAAGTTGTTCTTGCGGCTGTCCCAAGGGGTCATCTTGATTCCGGAAAGGTGCCTTTTCCAGTCGTGGATCTTATGTGAAGCAGAGTCAGACTAGCGCAATTCAAAGCTTATGACGATGATGCGAATGGGTCACTTGATTTGCGTCAATTGTCGCAGAGCAAATTTTTCCACGCTCCGTATACTGAGAGAACCTTGGACGCCTCAAGCACTCTCGATCATGAGATTACGAACGCCGCGGTGACGCCTGCGCGCAGCTTTGCGCCCGCTGCGACGCGTGTTGCGTACCTGCTGAGCCGCTATCCGGCGATCTCGCATACGTTCTTTCTGCATGAGGTTTCAGGGCTGCGGGTGTTGGGGATGGAGATTGAAACGGCATCCATCAACGCTCCCGATCGCGCGCTCCAGGACCTGCCCGCGACCGAAGCAGAAGAGGCCGGCAAGACCTACTATCTGAAGGGCGCAGGCGCTGCGGGCAAGCTGCTGAAGGCTTGCGTGTCGCATCCTCTGGTGCTGCTGCGCGGACTTGCCGCAGTGCTTCGCGAGCCGAGGCTGACGTTGCGTGAGCAGGCTTTCTGGCTGCTGTATCTGGCGGAGGCAATGCTGCTGGGTCAGTGGATGATCGAGCGCCGGTTGAAACATCTGCATGTGCATTTTGGTGGAGCCGTGGCGACGGTTGGGATGCTGACCGCGCGTGCGTGGAAGATGCCGTGGTCGTTGACGATTCATGGGCCGGAAGAGTTGCTGAACGTCGATGCGTACCACCTGCGCGAGAAGGTGGAGTCCGCAAAATTTGTGTTCTGCATCAGCGATTTCTGCCGGAGCCAGCTGTGCCGCCTGGTGCGGCCGGAGGCCTGGAGCAAGTTCATGGTGAGCCGGCTTGGAGTCAATCCTGCCGTGCTTGAGCCTACCTCTCGCCCAAGCTCTGCTGTACCTGCGTTGGTGTGCACGGGTCGTCTAGCGCCGGAGAAGGGCCACCGCGTGCTGCTGGAAGCATTGCTGCTGCTGCGTGAGCGTGGCCTTGTGGTGCATACGACTCTGATTGGTGGCGGCCCTGAGCTTGAATCCTTGAAGCGCTTTGTGATGCAAAGCGGCTTGGAGCAGGACGTCATTTTTACTGGTGCGCTCTCTCACGGGCAGACGCTGGACGAGGTCAGGCAAGCGGATGTGTTCGCGCTGGCGAGCTTTGCTGAAGGCGTCCCCGTTGCCCTGATGGAAGCGATGTCGCTGGGCGTGCCGTGTGTGAGCACGACGATTGCCGGTATACCGGAATTGATCGAAAGTGGCGTGGATGGCTTGCTGGTGCCACCCGCCAATGCTCTGGCGCTGGCCGATGCGCTCGATGCGCTGCTAAGCGACGCGCAGTACCGGCAATCCGTCGGGGCGCGTGGACGACAACGCGTCATCCGGCAATACAACCTGCCGATCAACCATCAGCGACTGGCCGCGGCCTTTGCAGAGGAGATTGCCCGTTGAGCACAGACACGCAGGCCGAGTTCGACGTTTCTATCATCATCGTGAGCTTCAACACGCGTGAGGTGCTGCGCGAATGCCTGCAATCTGTGCTGAAAGAATGCACGGCTTTGCGGGCAGAAATCCTGGTAGTCGAGAACGCTTCCACAGACGGCTCCGGCGAGATGTTGGAACGCGATTTCCCGCAGGTGACTGTGCTGAAAAGCCAGATCAACCTCGGGTTTGGCGGCGCAAACAACCTGGCGTTGGAGGTAGCGCGCGGACGCTATTTTGTTCTGCTGAATTCCGACGCATTCTTTTCTACCGGTGCACTGGCACTGGCCGTCAAGCACATGGATGAGCAGCCGGAATGCGGCTTGGGTGGTTGCCGGCTGGTTGGTCGCGATGGCGAATCGCAGCCTTCTTCCCGTTGCTTCCACACGGTCACAAACGATGCTGTTGTGCTGTCCGGGCTTGCGGCAAAGTTTCCGAAGTCGAGGTTTTTTGGGCGCTTCGATCGCACCTGGGCGAATCCGCTGGAGCCCGCCACGGTCGATTGGGTGCCTGGAGCTTTCTCGATCTTGCGGCCCGCGATGCTTGAAAAGATCGGCTTGTTCGATACGAATTTCTTTCTCTATTACGAGGAAGTGGATCTGTGCCTGCGGTTTCGGCGCGCTGGATTCGACGTCTGGTACTGGCCGGATATCGTGGTGGTCCACATCGGCGGGGAGAGCTCGCGGCAGTTGAAGTCGCTGGAGTTCTCGCAACGCGCCGCGCAGGTGGTGTTGTGGCGCATGCGCAGCACGCTGCTTTACTACCGCAAGCATCATGGCTGGCGGGTACACCTGGCGCGGCTGGTGGAGCAGACGATCTATCGTGCAAGCGTGGTGCGAAATTTGCTGAGCCGCGAAAAAGTTCGCAAGGAGCGGCTGGGGCACCACCGGTCTTTGATCCGGCTGATGGATCAGGCGTGGAAGGATACGGGCGGGGGACGCGTTTCGCCACCGCGGCCCTGGTGAGCTTGAAAGCTGCGCTGGTTGGGCCGCTAGGCGCCTTCTTCCGGGCGACGACCGGGGCTCGTGAATCATGGCGCCGGCTTCTGGCGCATGCGCGGCTGGCGGGCGAGTTGCGCGTGGCGCTTCCCTCTTCGGTCGTCGTGCTGGGGCGGGTGCGAGTGGATGGGACCGGGGCCATACACTTTGGCAAAGACGTTTTGCTATACCCGGATCTGCACCTGGAGACGCGCGAGGCAGCAACGATTCAGATCGGGGATGGAGTCGTCATTTCGCGTGGGGTACACCTGGTCGCGATGGCCGGGCTGACCATTGGCGCCGGCACTATGATCGGCGAGTACACGAGCGTGCGTGATGCGAACCATCAGCGCGCGGCCGGTGTGGCAATGCGGGATGCGGGACACACGGCGGCGGCGATTGTGATTGGGCGTGAGGTCTGGATTGGGCGTGGCGTGACTGTGCTCGCCGGGGTGACAATTGGGGACGGCGCGACGGTAGGTGCGGGTGCGGTGGTGACGAAGGATGTGGCAGCGGGGACGGTGGTGGGTGGCGTTCCGGCAAAGCTGCTGCGGAGAGCGGAATGAGTGTACCGGGGCTGAAGCCAGTCGAGCCAGGATCAGCTAGTCCTGGGGCTCAAGCCCCAGGCTTCCACCCTGAAAGGGTGGCCTCGAAGACTGTTGCAGGGAGCATGTATCTGGTGCTGCCGGTTCCCTTCCGTATGCAGGATGGGGCGCTTTACGTTGAGGCGCAGGCTTCTAACGGGCTCGACCGGTGGGCGGATAACTTTGCACATGTGACCGTCGCCGCGCCGGTGGTGCCGGAGGAGTTGGTGGGGTCGCTGGCGGGGGTGCGTTGGCTGCCAGTGGCGGGCCTGGAGCATGCGGCGCGGATCACTTGTCAGCCGCTGCCGTGGGCTTACTCGCCCAGGACTTACTTCAAGGTCAAAGCGGCTACGGTGCTTGCGATGCGCGCGGAGATTGAGCGTGCGGAGCATCTGCAGTTTGCGATTGGCGGGCTGGTGGGCGACTGGGCCGCGGTGGCCGCGCTGGAAGCGAAGCAGATGGGACGCAAGTATGCGGTGCATACCGATCGCGTAGAGCATGAGGTAATGCGAAGGACCGCTGCCGGCCTGGGGCTGGCACGGCGTTTGAAGATTGCTTTGGAGGCGCCGTTGATGGAGCGGCTGCATCGCCAGGCGATTGAAGGAGCATCGCTGGGGCTTTGGCATGGGGAGGAATGTTTCCGGGCCTACTCGCCGTGGTGTGGGGAAAACCACCTGATCCACGATGTGCATACGAAAGCTGCGGATCTGATCTCTGCCAGTGAGCTTGAGGGCAAGCTCGCGGAGCTGATGACGGCGCCCGTGCTGCGGATTTGTTACACGGGCCGGCTGGATCCGATGAAGGCTCCGCTGGAGTGGCTGGGGGCAGTGGCGGCGGCTCGCAATGCGGGCGCTGCGATTGAGGCTACCTGGTTTGGCGAGGGCGCCATGCTGGGAGAGGCGCAGGCGGCGTGTGCTCGCCTGGGGCTTGGGGGCGTGGTGCGGTTTGGGGGCTTCGTCGCCGACCGGGCTGCGCTGCTGGCGGAAGTGAGGCGCGCGCATGTGCTGATGTTTACGCATGTGACGCCGGAATCGCCGCGAAACCTGCTGGAGGCGCTGGTTTGTGGGACGCCGATTGTGGGGTATGCGAATCCTTATGCGAGCGATCTGCTGCAAGGGCTCGGCGGGGGGGAGCTGGTGCCGGTGCATGATTTTGCCGGGCTGGGTAGGGTGGTGGCGGGGCTGGCGGGGGATCGTGCACGGTTGGGGGGGATGGTGAAGGCGGCGGCGGAGAATGGGCGTCGATTTAGTGACGCCGCGGTGTTTGCGGAGCGGAGTGGGCTGGTGAAGCAGTTTGCTTAGCTTTGAGCTCACCTCTACCTTGTCATCCTGAGCGTAGTCGAAGGACCTGTATTTTTGGTGGTAGCGGAAAGTCGTGCAGCAATGAGCGGAGATGCAGGTCCTTCCACTGCGTCCGCCGATGAAGCTGGCGGACTTCGCTCAGGATGACAATTTGTTGGTGGGGAATGACAAAGAAAAGCCGTGCCACATTTAGAGACGCGGCGAGATTGGCAGAGATGCAGGTCCTTCGACTGCGTCCGCCGATGAAGCTGGCGGACTTCGCTCAGGATGACAATTTTGTTGGTGGGGAATGACAAAGAAAAGCCGTGCCACATTTAGAGATGCGGCGAGATTGGCGGAGATGCAGGTCCTTCGACTGCGTCCGCCGATGAAGCTGGCGGACTTCGCTCAGGATGACAATTTTGTTGGTGGGGAATGACAAAGAAAAGCCGTGCCACATTTAGAGATGCGGCGAGATTGGCGGAGATGCAGGTCCTTCGACTGCGTCCGCCGATGAAGCTGGCGGACTTCGCTCAGGATGACAATTTTGTTGGTGGGGAATGACAAAGAAAAGCCGTGCCACATTTAGAGATGCGGCGAGATTGGCGGAGATGCAGTCCTTCGACTGCGTCCGCCGATGAAGCTGGCGGACTTCGCTCAGGATGACAATTTTGTTGGTGGGGAATGACAAAGAAAAGCCGTGCCACATTTAGAGATGCGGCGAGATTGGCGGAGATGCAGGTCCTTCGACTGCGTCCGCCGATGAAGCTGGCGGACTTCGCTCAGGATGACAATTTTGTTGGTGGGGAATGACAAAGAAAGCCGTGCCACATTTAGAGACGCGGCGAGATTGGCAGAGATGCAGGTCCTTCGACTGCGTCCGCCGATGAAGCTGGCGGACTTCGCTCAGGATGACAATTTTGTTGCGGGGGAATGACGACAAAGAAAAGCCGTGCCACATTTAGAGACGCGGCGAGATTGGCAGAAATGCAGGTCCTTCGACTGCGTCCGCCGATGAAGCTGGCGGACTTCGCTCAGGATGACAATTTTGTTGCGGGGGAATGACGACAAAGAAAAGCCGTGCCACATTTAGAGACGCGGCGAGATTGGCGGAGATGCAGGTCCTTCGACTGCGTCCGCCGATGAAGCTGGCGGACTTCGCTCAGGATGACAATTTTGTTGATGGGGAATGACAAAGAAAAGCCGTGCCTCATTTAGAAACGCGGCGAGATTGGCAGAGTTGCAGGTCCTTCGACTGCGTCCGCCGATGAAGCTGGCGGACTTCGCTCAGGATGACAATTTTGTTGGTGGGGGAATGACGACAAAGAAAAGCCGTGCCACACTTAGAGACGCGGCGAGATTGGCGGAGATGCAGGTCCTTCGACTGCGTCCGCCGATGAAGCTGGCGGACTTCGTTCATGATGACAATTTTGTTGGTGGGGGAATGACGACAAAGAAAAGCCGTGCCACATTTAGAGATGCGGCGAGATTGGCGGAGATGCAGGTCCTTCGATTGCGTCCGCCGATGAAGCTGGCGGACTTCGCTCAGGATGACAATTTTGTTGGTGGAGAACGACAAAGAAAAGCCGTGCCACATTTAGGGACGCGGCGAGATTGGCAGAGATGCAGGTCCTTCGACTGCGTCCGCCGAAGAAGCTGGCGGACTTCGCTCAGGATGACAATTTTGTTGCGGGGGAATGACGACAAAGAAAAGCCGTGCCACATTTAGAGACGCGGCGAGATTGGCAGAGATGCAGGTCCTTCGACTGCGTCCGCCGATGAAGCTGGCGGACTTCGCTCAGGATGACAATTTTGTTGGTGGGGAACGACGACAAAGAATACAAGTGCAAAGCTGGGAGCGTAGCTAGCTTTTATACTCGACCAGGGCGGTGCGCTTGCCGGTGCGCTGGCTGCGCTGGAATTGCAACTGGCCGAGGTAGATGGGGATCTGCTGGAAGTGGGAATGGAGGCCGTAAAGGGCCAGGGCCACGGTGTCAGGGGACTTCCAGCGGGCTTTCCAGGCAGTGCGGGCGATGAGTAAAAGCAGGAAGGCGGCGGCCAGAATCAGCGGCCAGGGACTGCGCAGGATCAGGCTCAGGGCCAGCGCTGCGACGGGGATCGCGAGGAGCGTGATGGCGCGGTTGCGGTTGCGGCGTGAGTCGGCGAGCCAGAAAGGGTTGGGGGTGCGGGCGAAGCGGGCGGAGACCTCCGCGAATGCATGGCCGGCGCGGGTGGCACGTTTCCAGTACTGGGCAAAGCGCGTAATGGCGAGGTCGTGGCCGGTCATGGGGAGGTCGACGTGGAGGATTTCGCCGCCGGTGGCAAGGATGCGGCGGCAGAGCTCGGGCTCCTCGCCGGCGATGAGGGTTTCGTCGAAACCGTCTACCTGCTGCAGGATGGATTGGCGGAAGAGCGCGTCGCCGCCACAGAATTGGGTCAGGCCGGGGGCGTAGATCCAGTCGAGATCGAGGACGCGGTTGTAGAGGGTGGCTTCAGGGTGGAGCTCGCGGCGGTGGCCCCAGATGACGGCCGTGGCTGGCGTGAACCGGGGGAGGGCGAGGCGGACGAAGTCGGGGTGGAGGATGGTGTCGCCATCGAGGAAGAGGATGTACTGGCCGCGGGCGGCGCGCCAGCCGGCGTTGCGGCCGAGCGCTGCGGTAGGGCGCGGCGAGCTGAGCGGAATGGTGCGGGCGCCGAGACGCTGCGCGAGCGCGAGGCTATCGTCCGTCGAGCCGGAATCGACGTAGATGATTTCAGTCGTGAAGCCGTCCGGGATCATGGCGTTCACGCTGCGCAGGCATCGCTCCAGGCGGGCGCCTTCATTGCGGCCGATGACGACGACGGAGACCAGGGTCATAGCGCGGCCGGCTTGCGGGGTTTGATGACGGCAGGGATGCCGACCGCGATGTGGTTGGCGGGGACGTCGCAGAGGACGACGGCGTTGGCACCGATGGCGACGTCGTCCCCGATGGTGATGGGGCCCAGGAGCTTGGCGCCTGTGCCGATATCGACGCGATTGCCGAGCGTGGGCGAGCCGCGATGATTGCGGTTGCGGAGGCCGACGGTGACGCCGTTGCGCAGGATGCAGTCGTCGCCGAAGACGGCGTCGCCGGAGATGACGATGCCGCCGACGTGCTCGATGACGAGGCGTTGGCCGATGACGGCTTCGCAGGGGAGCTCGACGCCGAGGATGGCGTCTGCGAAGAACTTGAGCAGCTTGTAGAGGAACGAGAGCGGCGCGCGCAGAAAGCGATTGCGGACTCCGTAACGCCAGCGGCCGAAGCGGTACACGACCAGGACCCAGAAGCCGTGGCGACTCCAGACACAATCGTGAGCGAGCCAGTCCTGGCGGATGTTATCGAACACGGGCAGTACTCCTGGAGCAAAATAGCTGTCGCTGTGGAGTGGGTAGATTGTGCGGTGTCATTTTCCTTGGAGAAAATGACGTTGATCTAGACGCCACACGCTAGATCCACAGCTAATTTGCTCCTAGCGCCGCGGGCGGTCGTACTCTGGGTCGTAGTCGTGGCCGAATTCCTGGGCGTAGTCTTCGGTCTTTTCAGGCTGACGCGGCTCCTGCTGACGGAGAGGTTCCAGGCGGGACGGACGGTGCGTGGACTGGAAGGATTCGCCCTGCTGGAAGCGGCTGAGGAGGCCCCAGCGGCGGGTCAGGACGACATCGGTGGATTCAGCCGGGGGGGCTTCCGGTGCGAGGGATTCTGGCGAGACCCAGCGGTCGGACGGCGGCAGGTGCACGGGATCTTCGCCGCGCCAGACATCACGCGAGGGCTGCTGCGCAGCGCGGGTCGAGCCGCTGCTGATGCGCCAGGGCTCCTGCTGGCGGAGCGGCGGGATGGGGTCCCAGCGATTGAGCGGGGCGGGATTCCACTCGTCGGAAGGATGGGTGGGGTCGGTGTTGGCGGCGGGCGCCGGGACGTACTCGGGCTCAGGCTCAGACGCAGCGTGGACTACCGGAGCGGACTCGCTAGGGGCCTCGAAATGCTGCTCTGTTTCGATTGCTGCGAGGCCTACAGGCTCGGGCTGGGCTGCTGGGGTAGCGGCTTCAAAGTGCTGGTACGGGGTAGGTGTTGGGCGGGCCGGCTCGGGTGCCTGGGCGGCTTCTTCAACCGGGGCCGAGGGCTGCTGCAGCTTGCTGAGCTCGAGGAAAGATAGCGGACGGGCAGGTCCTACGCGGACCGGCTCGGGTGCCTGCGCGGCGACCGCTTCCGGAGCAAACGCGTAGACAGCGGGCGCAGGGGCTGCGGGCGTTGTCTCGACGGGAGCTACAAAAACGGGCTCTAGGACGGGCTCTGGCAGAGGAGCTTCTACCAGCTGGACAGGCGCGGCGGGCTCGACATAGAGAGGGACGGGCTCGAAGTGAATCGGCTCGGGTTCGGCTGCGTGCATTGCAACGACTGGCTCGTGGAAAGCTGGGGAGGCGACCTCGGCGAGGTGCTGTACCGGTAGCGGTAAGTCGTAGCGCGACTGGTCGTAGGCGGCTGCGGGTGCCACGTGCTCTTCCTGCTCGTCGGCGTCATTGTGGTAGCTGGGAACCAGGCTGACGGCCGGCTCAGAGTCACGGTTGATGAGGCGCTTGAACCAGCCACGCTTCGGCTCCTGTTCATCCTGGGCATCTTCCGCGGGTGCGGTCTGCGCGGCGCCAAACAGAGAGCCGAGCTTGCGGCGCTCCGGAGCGGTTTCAAGCGAATCAAACAGGGCCACGGGCGAGGTGTACTCCGGTTCTTCAGATTCAGCGGTCGATTTTGCGACAGGATGAGCAGGCGGCTCAGCAACGAAGTCAGCTACAGGCTCCCCAGAGTGGTTTGCGTGCGGGGCCGGGGTTTCTGCCACTGCTTCAACGTGGTCAGGGTACCACGGCGTTTCGACCGCGGGAACTGAAATCGGACCCGCTTCCTGCGGATGGGCGACCGGGGAAGGAGCCTCGTAGAAGTGCGTCGTCACCTCTTCTGCAGGAGGCACTTCATAGTGATAGGCCGGCTCCGGTGCGAGTGTTGCTTCCACCGTGGCGGTCTTGCGAGCCGGACGATTCAGACCCTCGAGCGTGCGAACTCCGCGAGCGAAAGCACTATCGGCGAAGCGCAACTGCACTTCCTCGAGAACCGATCCGACACCGGTGATGTTGAGACGCTGCAGTAGCAGGCCGGCCTGGAAGAGCTCGCCCCGGGTGGTAACGGCGGATTCGGCTACGAGCAAAGTCACGTCCGAGCAGCGTGCGACATATTCAGCCTGAGCAGAAATAAGGATAGCCGGCGCGTGTAGCAGGATCACGTCGTGCTCTGCCTTCATGCGGCTGAAGAGTGTGTCGGCCAGGCCTTCATAGTGTCGGTCGAAGGCTGGATCGTAGCCGGCCAATTCTGACGTTGCAGCGGGCTCCGGATGCTGCTGCTCAAACACTGTGGCGGCCTGCACGATGACGACGCCGAGGCCGAGCTCGCTGAGCTTCGCCTCAAGCGCCTGGACCAGCGGCGTGATGTCCGTGTTGTTGCTGACCGGCGTGATCACAAACGTGCGAGCGTTGCCGCTGCGGTACGCGCCTTCCACCCCAGCGGCAAGCCGCAGGGCATACTCGTCCAGCACGTGGGCGGAAACTTCCGCGCGGGCCGGCAGAATGGCGATCGGAGCAAAGCCGAGAACGTCATCGACGTCGCCGCCAATGTAGATGCGGCGGTCACGTTTGCGCACAAAGACCGCGGCGAACAGGCCGCCAAGCAGAGCGATCGGCAGCGCGGCAAGCAGGATCAGACGCTGCTTGCTGGGCTCTGGCCCGGTGGGTACGGTGGCGGCCATGGCCAGGTGCGCCATGCCGGGGCCGCTGGTTTCAAGCTGCAAGCTGTGCAACGCATTATCGACTGTGGTGTAGCGCGCCATCAGACGCTCAAGATCGGCGTTCAGCTCTGCGGCACGTTGCAGGCGGGGGGAGGCCGTGGTCGCGGTAGAGGTCTGCCGGGCAAGCTCGCCGTTGATGCGCGATTCTACGTCGCTGGTTCGCTCAAGCTCCGTGCGCAGCTTGTCCTGCAGCTGGCGGGATGCGCGGTCACGTAGCTGGACGGTCATGGAATCGAGCGTTTTGTCCAGATCGGTGAGCTCGTCCTGATCCATCTTGTACGTGGGGTTGTTGGGAGTCAGGCCGGCCATCTGGCTGGAAATTACGGCGCGACGCTGGTTGATCGTGGACTTCATGCTGCTCAGACCGGAATCGCCGTTGATGATGTCGTTCGCCGCGGCGGTAAGGCCGGAGGCGTGGCTGGCATTGACGCCGCTGATGGCAGCAAGCTGTGCCGCGGCCTGATCGTGGCCGGCACGAGCGGTAACCAGTTGAGCGCGCAAGGCGTCGAGCTGGGAGTCATAAGGGTTGGCATTGTTGACGCCGGGATTAGCGACACCCAGCTGAGCGCCCAGCCGGGTCTGCTCTGCGCGCGTCTTGGTCAGATCCTGCTCGATGCGTCCGCGCTCTTCCGTCAATAGCTGGCTGCGTTGATCGGCCTGCGATATCTCATCCTTGCGGCCAGCTTCAAGGTAGGCGGTCGTCACTGCATTAACGATGGCAGCCGTGTTTGCCGCGTTGGGACCTTTGAGCCCGATCGATACCTGGTAGCTGGTGGTGACGCGCGCAACCTTCAACTGACCCTGCAAGTTGGTCGCAGCGGCCGCAACCGTAGGACCGTAAGCAGCCCATACTTGGTGGGGCAAGGTGTTCAGCGCTGTGGAGATGATATCCGTGCGCTGAGCGGTCAGCATCTGCTGCGCGATGGACGACTCATACTTGGTGCTGTCGAAACCGCCGACGGTGCTATCGCCCAGCACCTTGGAATTGAACGGCTCAATGTAAATCAGGCTTTCGGCGGAGTACATCGGCTTTTGCTGCAGAGCGAACACAACCAGCAACAGGAAAATGATTGCCGCAACCGAGCCAGCGAGTACCGGATGCATCATGACGCTGCGCCGGAACTCTGGCTTGAACGCTGGGTTTGGCGTGGCCTGACGGCGCATATTGGCGGACTGCCCTTCCAGGGTAGGTCCCGTCGGTTTTGGCATCAGTGTGCTCATTTTGTTTCCTTTTAGAAGAGAGCCGAAGCGAATTTGTTTGTCAGCTTACCCGGGCTACTGCGCGAAGAAAGCGGTCGCGGTAAAGATGGTGACCAGCGGGGAGATTCGCTGCAATGCATAGGTGGCACGGTTGAAGCCGCTTTCCGGCACGTAGATGATGTCGCCGGTTTTGAGTTTTAGATCGAGCGGGCCCGGCTGCAAAACCTGTTTGAAGCTGATGATACGGGTGGAGCCGGTGGACGGCTGAATAATCTGGATGTCCGGGTAGCGTCCGGCCTGGTCGGTGATGCCGCCGGCTTCCGCCAGCAGCTTGGGCAGCGTGGAATTATCCTGCAGCAGCAAAGCGCCGGGGTGCGAAACCTGGCCCAGGATAGAGATGTAACGCTCGGAAGCGGCAGGCACGTAGACGACGTCGTCCCGCTTCAAGCGCAGATCGGCAAGCGGGCTGCCGGACTCAAGCAGGCCCTTCAGGTCGACCCACATCACCTTGTCCGTGCCGCGATAGATGGCCACGCGCTCCGGGATGGAGGGGTAATTGTGGATGGCACCATTGTTACCGCCGCCACTGCTTCCGCCCTGGCTACTCTGCGTGTAGCCAGAGCCGGCCTGGCCGCCGCTGTCTTCGCTGGGGCTGGGGTTGCCGCCGCGGGTAATGACTTCAAGCAGGCCCGGCGGACGATCGAACGACACAAAGCCGGGCCGCGAAACCGCGCCCAGCAGCAGGATACGGTTGGACGTGTACTTGTCCACGCCGACGTTGACCGCGAGCCGTGAATAATAGGGGGCAAGCGCGGCGGCAATGGCATCAGCGGCCTGCTCACGGGAAAGATTATCTATAGCGATAGCGCCGGCCAACGGCAGCGTGATGCGGCCATCCGGGCCCACTGTGTATTTGGCGCTGAGCTCCGGCCTGCCTGCCACCTCAATGTGGATATCGTCGCCGCGGCCCAGGGTGTAGGGGTCGCTGGCGTTGGGCTCAAAGGCACGCAGCGCGGAATTTGGATTCAGCTTCAGCTCGGGCGAGGCAGGCACGGCGGGTACCGCGGACTGGGGCTGCGCGGGAGTTTGCGCCATTGCGGGCATGGCAAACAGCAGGCCGCCGGCCACCAGGGTGAGCATCGGATTGGTGCGGAACTTCAGCATGGTGCACTCCTGCTTGCTCCAATGTACGGCGTGCAGGGGCTTGCGCCACACCGCCGTACAGCGGTTGAACAATGGTCGTCACTAACAATGTCGTGCCCCCCGCCGTTGCGCGAAGGGGTATTTTTTAGCTTGCGCGTGCGATCTGATCCGCCAGCACAGCTCCAGCGATGACGTGCATGGACTTGCTTTCGCGTGCGCTGGCAAAGGCCGAGCGCGTGTACTGAATCGCTTCCGCCGTTGTGGCCGCGATGCGAAACAGGTCAGACATTGCCGAAAACTGCAGCACGCGCCGGACAGGATTCGACATGCCCGCGAGCCAGATCCAAAGGCCAGCCGCAAGCAGGATGCGGCGTGCTTCCAGCAGTCCGCCCAGGCCGTCTGCTTCTGCGCGCACGGTTTCAGACATATCGACTACCAACGTTTGACCGGCGCTGGCGGCAAGTTTTGCCTCCCGCGCAAGCCATCCACTCACATCGCCGGCCAGTTTGGCGGGCGTAGCAATGACGCGAACCGAGCCGTTGATGTCCACCTTCAAGCTGCCGTGGCGACGCTCGCCGGGCTGCAAGCGGTTGGCCGCATAGCTGATCGGCACGTGGACGAACAAGGCCTTGGCGTCGTTGAAGTAGCGCGGCACCAGGCGTTTTGGCTCCTGGCACATGCGGTAGGCCCACTCCATCTGCAGCTTTTGCGCCCACTTTGGTGCGCGCTTTAGATTGCCGGAAATCATGTCCAGCGTGCCGCCGATACCGATCGAAACCGGAACCTGCAGGCGATCGCGATGACGGTGGATCCACATTTCCTGCTTGGGATTGCCGAAAGCCACCAGCAGAATGTCTGGGTTGGCGTCTGCAATTCTGCGCAGAATCTCTTCATTATTCATTGCGTGCAGCGGTGCAATCTTGGGGCTGTAGCGGCCTACGATTTTTACGCCCGGGTAATCGCGCTCCAGAGTTTCCGCTGCCCTGCGGGAGCTTTCTTCACTGGAACCAAGAAAGAATAGCGTGTAGCCCTTTTCCGCCGAAAGCTTTGCGAGCTGCGGGACCAGATCGGACCCCGTAACGCGTTCCTGCAGAGGTGACCCAAACAGAGACGAAGCCCAGAGCATTGGCGCACCGTCCGGCAGAACCATGGAGCAATCGCAAATGACGCGCTGCAGATACGGATCCTTGAGCGAATTGCGCGCAAAATCCAGGTTCGCGGTAGCGATCTGGTGCGTGCCGCCGGAGTGGATCTGCTCTTCGATCCTGGCGACCGCCTGAGCCATCGTCACGTTGGTGATCGGGAGCCCAAAGAGTGCAACAGTATCGTGTTTCGCTTGCGTCATCATTGCTCGTGCCTCGCAGAGATTGGAAGTGTTTCAAGTGGTGCAGGTCCTGCCGGCGCTTACTGCAAGGGCGGCAGGGAAACTCGTTTACAGGACTGAGGCTACGGGGACCCCCGCGTAGGGTCTATCCCACATTTAGCCGCTTTCGAGTCCCCGATTAGTAACCGCATTCGCGTTACTAGATCGACAATTGGCCCGATGCATCTAACTCGTATCAAATGAGCCACTTACGATTACTCAGCAACATAGGCCTGGTAAAAACCTGTTGAAAGTGACCGGGATTTCCCATTCCGGAACAGCTAAAGCTGCCGTATAGCTTTCATTCAAACAAACGTCGTGGAGCCAAAACAGATGTCCCCCCGGTACTTTGATCGGCACGTCCCGCGCTTTATCCAGTACGCAAAAGTCTGCCAGCGGTACATATAGACCGCGTCCGTCGGCTTTCACGACCGCTTCCTTGCGGGTCCAGCAGCGGTAAAACATTGCCAGGCGTTGTGCGTCGGTGGCTTCGGCGTCGACCGCGGCGATCTCATCCTGATGAAAGTTCGCCCGCGCCAGTTCCATGGCTTCGTCGATCCCGAGCGAGGTACGCTGGCAGGGCTCGACATCCACCCCGACCGAGCCGGCGCGAGAAATCGCCAGCAGCGCGCAACCGCCGGCATGGCTGACGTTGAAGTCCACTCCCCTGCCCGCGAGCATCGGCTTGCCCTGCTCCCCTATTTCAAAGGCGACCTGCTGCGGGGCCTGCGCCGTAGCTGCTGCGAGCAGAAGGCGCAAGGCACCGCGCGCGGCGATGAATTCTTCTCGCGGGGCGCCGGCTTTCGTGCGTTCGGCACGTGCGAGTTCTGCTGGGCTGAGCAGGGACGTCAGTGCGGGGACAAAGCGCGGTTCGGCGAGATCCAGCCACCAGACCTGCACGGCTCCAGCTTCAAGCGGTGGTACAAAACCGCCTGCGAGCCACTTTCTCAGCATCGTCCTATTATAGGAGCGGCATGACCCATTCTGGTCATCCCCTGGACCAAGTGCGTTATGGCCCCGCCGCTTGCGCGCACCTATACTACGGACAATTCGCCGGGCCGGCGCGTGGCTGTACCGTGCGGCTGTAATTGTTGACCCATGCCGATCATTATCCTCATCCCGTTCTTTCTGTCGATCATCGCGCTGTTACGCGATTCGGTCCAGAAGGCATTTTTGAATGTGTATCTCCCCGTTTTCATGTGCTTTCCGCTGTACTACTTCTGGAAGGCCGATGCCCTGCCACCGCTCGGCTTTTCTGAAGCGGCGCTATTGCCGATCGCCTTCGCGATCATCGTCAAGGAACTGCCCAACTGGCGTATGTCCTTCATGGATTTTTTTGTTGGGCTGTTCATCTTTACGACGGCCTACGTTGACTCGCTGCATAACCACGACACCGCCTCCACCTTCCAGCTTTTCGCGAACATCATGCTGGCGGCTGTGCCCTACGCGGCCGGCAAGCTGTTGATGGAAAAAGACGGCGGTCGCAACAAGATGGTGCGGCGCATCGTCTTCTGCCTTTTCATCGCCTCGATCGCCGCAGCCTATGAGTACAAGATGGGCCAGAACCCATTCACACTCATCTTTGCGCGCTTTTTTCCGGGCGAAACCTTTGCCTGGAAGACCCAGTATCGCTGGGGCTTCGGACGTGTTTCCGGCCCGTACGGGCAGTCCGAGTTGGCCGGCATGATGCTCTTCTTCGGTCTTACGCTGACGCTTTACCTGAATTTCTACAACGTCTGGGAAGCCAAATTCAAGAACATCGAGTGGATCCCCGGACGCAAATCCATGCAGATTGCGTGGGTGATCAGCATCACCCTGCTGATGACGCAGGCCCGCGGACCCTGGGTCGGCTCAATCCTGGCGGTACCGATTTCGCTCATCGGCCGCACCAAGAATGTGCTGCGCGCCTCGATCATTATGGGGTTGATTTGTATCGTGGGCGGTAGCGCCAGCTTCATTGGGCTGAAGGCGTATGCCAATGCGCCGGTGACCTCGCAGGAGCAGGAAAACGCGCAGTATCGCTCACACCTGATGGATAACTATGTGCCCGTCGCGGTGGCCGGTGGACCGTGGGGTTGGGGTGCGGAGTTCCCGCGCATTGGCGGCCAGGGATCGATCGATAACGAATATCTTTTTGTGGCGCTGACGCAGGGCTGGGTCGGCCTGGCGAGCTTCCTGCTGCTCTGTGTCGGGACGCTATATACGCTCATCATGGCAGCCATCTTCAATCCCACGCAGCGAGACCGATACTTCGCCTTCGCGCTGCTGGGCATCATGGTTGGCATGCTCGTCACGATCTATACGGTGTTCCTTGGCAATCAACCTTACGAGCTGTTCTTCCTGCTGTGCGGCTGGTCGCAGGCGGTGCGTCTACGCAAGCAGCCTGTCCAGATGGCGGCGTTCCAGCATGCCTACACCTGAAACTCAATCGCACATGGCTCGCAGCGTCGCGACGTCTTTCGCCGCGCTCGCGCTGCTTGCGCTGACTTCCTGCCACTCGGCTGCGGCGGCCGATCCGCTTTCGCCTCCGCTGCTGCCGGGCGTTACGAACATCATCCTTTCGGATCAGCCGCTGCACACCGGGCTGCGTCGGCTTGGTATCAATCTTTCCGGGCAGTCCTTTTACGATTCAGGCCAGATCCTGCGCAACCTGACCTTTCGCAACCCGGGCTTTGAAGGCGGCACCTGGCAATCCATCCTGCACTGCAAGACCGTCACCGAAAACACCTGCACGGACGAAAATCAGTACACCACCTGGCCCGCTGGCTTTGTGCAAGGAGCACGCTACGAGATCGTGAATAAGCAGATGCAAGGCACGGTCGTGGGCCAGACCAGGTCTGAGAACGGCCACGGCGTCGTGCTGACCTTGCAGGGCAAAGCCCCCACAGCCGGGGACTTTCTGCTGCTGCGCGTCGACAAGCCGGGCAACGCCGAAGCGGGCTGGTGGACCGGCGTGCAAAACGGCGCAACCCTCGGCACGGAGCTGCACGACCTGGCCCCCAACACCAGCGGCACGCAGGCCATGCGCATCGATGCCGCGGCACCCACGCAGTCGGCTAACATCAGTTCCTACTTTGATAGCTACGACGGCCGGTCCTTCCTGCAGTTGCGCGGCACCTACTCCCTGCACTTCCGCGCCAAAGGCCTTTCCCCCGCGGCGCAGGTTCAGGTCAATGTGCAGCGGCTGGACACAAAGCATGGTCTGCACAATTTCTTCTCGCATGATCAGCCGCTGACCCCGCAGTGGCATGACTACGACTACACCTTCACGGCGACGGAAGACCGGTCGGCGGTGGGCACGGTTGGGCTGACGTTCCACTTCGACCACACCTCCGCACTGCTCGACGACGTGTCCCTGACCGAAGCCGCCGCACCCGACAACCCCACGCCCTTCCGCAACGCAGTCGTCGCCACGCTGCGCGACCTGCACCCCGGCGTGCTGCGTTACATGGATTCCGGCGGCAATTTTGGGTCGAGCTTCGATAACATGATCGCGCCTGTCTTCGCCCGGCAGCGCACCGGTGCCAGCACGCAGGAGACCCTTCACGACGACATCCCGCTTGGCCTGCATGAGTTCCTGACGCTTGCCAAAGCTGTGGGCGCGGAGCCCTGGTACTCCATGCCGCCTGGCACCTCGCCGGCAGAAGCGGCGGCCATGGCTGAGTACTTTGCGGGGCCGGCGGATAGCCCCTACGGCCGCAAGCGCGCCGCGCTGGGCCAGCAGAAACCCTGGACGCAGGTGTTTCCGGTCATCCATTTAGAGCTCGGCAACGAGCAGTGGAACAACCGCTCCTTTGCCGGGTCCACCATCAACGACCCCACCGCCTACGGGCTGCGGACGAGCGCGATCTTCGCCGCCTTCCGCAATGCAAAGTACTTTGCCCCCCAGAGCTTTGACCTGATCCTGGGCGCCTGGAGTGCGGTGCCGTGGTGGACCCAGCAGCAGTTGGCCTCCACCACAGGCGCCGACACAGTGGCGCTGGCCCCCTACCTTTTTACCGACTTCAAGGATGCGTCCAGCGAAGAAGCCGTCTTCGGCCCGATGCTCGCTCAGCCGCAGCAATTGGTAGCACCGGGCGGGCTGCTACTTCAGCAGGTGGCGGCAGCGAAGGGTAAACCGCTCGCCATTTACGAGGTAAACCTGGGCACGCTTTCCGGCTCTGCGACGCAGGCGGACGTGGACGCGGCTCTGCCTTCGCTCGGCGGCGGGCTCGCGGTCATCGAGCACATGCTGCTCATGCAACGGGAGCTGGGTATCAATGACCAGTGCCTGTTCGGGCTGCCGCAGTACGTCAACAGCTACAACGCAAGCGACGGCACCAAGCGCACGATGCCGTTGTGGGGCGCGGTCATCGACATGGGTGGCCCCACCAACCTGCGCCGGCCCACGTTCCTGGCGGAGCAAATGGCCAACGACGCCATTCTGCCGACTGAGCTGGTGACGACGCACTCCGCGCCCGACCCCACGTGGAACCAGCCCAGGAGCACGAACGACAACATTGCCCTTCCCCGCGCCAAGCTGATCGAAACCTTTGCGTATACAGACGGTCGCAGGCACTCACTGATTTTGCTGAACCTGAGCCGCTCGGAGGCGCTGCAGGTCACGCTTTCCGGCGCTCACGGCCCGGCCGGCAACGTGCAGGAAGAGCGCCTCGCAGCGCCCAGCATCGTGGCCTCAAACGAGGCGTCTGAGCAGGTGCGGATCTCGCGGCGAGCACTGACGCTCGACACCGGCAAGCCTTACCTGCTGCCCGCTCACTCCATAACTGTGCTGACCTGGTAGCTAGCCCATCCGCTGAGTGACGGCCGCAAGCAACGCGGTCTGACCCGCACCGAAGTGACAAAAATGATCGCCCGGCAGACGCTCCCAGCTTGCGCCCGCGTTGGTCACCTTCGCCCACGCTTCGAGTCCCGCATCGGTGACGCTGTGGTCCTGCTCGCCTGCAAAAGCGGCGACCGGGCAGGACAGTTTCGGCAGCGCTTCAGCCGCGTAAGTTTCCACCACCTGCAGGTCCGCACGCAGGACGGGAAGAAACAGCGCGCGCAGATCAGGGTCAGCCAGCACCTCATCCTGCGAGCCACCATAGCGTTGGCGAAGAGCCTCCAAAAACGCCTGGTCGCCCAGCAGATGCAGGCCTTGATGCGGTGGTGCGAGCTGTGGTGCATTGCGCCCGGAAACGATGAGCCAGGTCGGCCCCGGCAAGCCGGCAGCCGCAATCTGCCGCGCAAATTCATAAGCCAGCAAGGCGCCCATCGAGTGCCCGAACACCGCGTATGGCTCTGCCAGGAAGTCACGCGTCGCCGCCAGAACGTGCGAGACCAGCGCCTTTGCCTCGGTCACCGCAGGCTCCGTCAGGCGCCGTTCGCGGCCGGGTAGCTGCACGGGACACACCGCGATTGTGCTCGGCAGCAGGCGCTTCCACCGGTAGTACCCGGCCGCTCCCGCGCCCGCGTGGGGCAGGCAAAAGAGCCGCACGCCCGGGGCCTTCAAGTCCTGTTCCGATACCCAGCGCATCCCACCAAAGTACCAGACCTGCTTGGCCGCTAATGGATATAGATCGCCAACGGGCCTAAAGCTTCGCCGTACAATCACGGAAGTTGCCTATGACTCTTGTGCACATTGCGCTTACGATTGCCGGCCTGGTGCTGCTGGTGGCCACGCTGCCGCTGGCGCTTGAGCTGCTTGTGCTGTCTTGCGCGGCGTTGCTACAGCCTCGTCCGGTGCGCGTGGATGATGCGGACTTTGCGCTCGCCGTAATCGTTCCCGCGCATAACGAGCAGCAGCTGATTGCGACCTGTGTGCGCAGCATTCTTGACAATAGTTCTGCATCGGTAAGGGTATACGTGGTCGCGCACAACTGCTCGGACGCGACCGCCGCACATGCCGAAAGCGCAGGCGCGCAGGTGCTGGAGCTGAACGACCAGACCGGCGGCAAGGGAGTCGCGCTGGACCACGGGTTCGCCCACGCGCTCGCGGCCGGGGCGCAGGGAGTGCTTGTAATTGATGCCGATTCCGTAGTCGGCCCCAACCTGGTACGGGCGATTGCGGGCCGTCTCGCCGCCGGCGCTGCGGCGCTGCAATGCCGCTACCAGGTTTCAAACGCGGAGGCGAGCACGCGCACGCGGCTGGCGGCGCTGGCCTTCCTCGGCATGAATGTGTTGCGCCCACGCGGACGCGACCGGCTCGGCTTGTCCTGCGGCATTTTTGGTAATGGCTTTGCGCTTTCCGCTGCGACGCTGCGCGCAGTTCCCTACACAGCCAACTCGCTCGTCGAGGACTTGGAATACCACCTGAACCTGATCCGCGCCGGCATCCGCGTAGAGTTCGTTGACGACGCCGCAGTCTACGGCGAGATGCCCGCCGGCTCGGCCGCGGCCACCTCTCAGCGTGCGCGCTGGGAAGGCGGCCGCATCCTTATGCGTCGCACCTGGTCCGGTCCTCTGCTGCGCGAGGTACTGCGCGGCCGTCTGGCCATGCTGGAGCCGCTGCTGGACCTGCGTGCGCTCCCTCTTGCGACTGAAGCCGCACTGCTTTTAGGCGCGCTCGGGTTGGCACTGGTTGGTCGCTTGCCCTGGTTGGTCGTCTACTCGGCAGGTGGCCTGGGAGCGATCCTGCTCTACGTGCTCGCCTCCGCCACGCTCGGCCCAGAGCCCGGCGCGACACTGCGTGCGCTCGCTGCAGTCCCCGGCTACATGGCCTGGAAGGTGATGATGATCCCGCGCACCAGGCTGGCTTCGCGGCGAGATGCGGCCTGGGTCAGAACCGCTCGCAACCCGCAGGATGAGCGCCCTTCCAGCGACTAGGGCGCTGTAGGCGGACCGACGACAGGGGTCCTGGCGGGCGCGGTCAACCCTATGAACTGGACGACCGTGTTGTTGCCAAAGTTGGCGACCCACAGGTTGCCGCTCGCATCGACCGCGGTTCCAAAAGGCTCGCTTAGCCCGGCATCCAGGCCAAAACCGGCTGCAGGCGAAAGTACCGCGCTGGCCGCACCGTTGCTCGCGGCACCAAAGCCGGCAATGACATTGCCACGGTACGCCGTGACCCAAACCGACCCGGCGCCATCGATCGCGAGGCCTTCCGGGTATGTGAGGCCGCCCTTTGCCGTCAATTGCTGAAGCACCATGCCAGCACTGTTCAATTCCACCAACGAAGACGCCGAGTAGTCCGTGATCCACACGTTGCCAGTCGGATCGACTTCAACGGCAGCCGGCGTGCGGCAGCAGGAGTACTGCGTGATCAAACCGGCGCGCGTGACCCGCACCGCCGAGCCCTGCGCGGCGAACCACGCATTGTGCTGCGCGTCCACGGCGACGCCGATGGGCAGCGGAAGCGCGGACGATTGGAAGCCGGTGCTGTTGTTGTAGGCGGTGCCGTCATTGTTCAGAATCGTCGCGCTGGAGCGGCCAAAGTCAGCAGCCCAGATGACCCCGTCCGTATCGGCCGCGGCCGCATAGGGATAAAACAAGCCGCCCGCGGCGAACCCTGCGCCCGAGAGCACCTGGCCAGACGGTGAGAATTTGCTCAGGCTACCGTCGTAAGAGTTGTAGGGGTCGCCCTCTTCATTGGTCACCCAGACGTTATTGGAAGGGTCGATTGTGAGTCCGTACGACTCGTAGAGCGCGGGATCGTAGAAGCCGTTTGCGGCGGCGGGTACGCCGGTAGGCGATAGCTCAGAAACCACACCGCCAAAGTAGTTTGCAATCCAGACGTTGCCGCTGCCATCGACACCCAGCGCGGTAGGGTTGGCGATGCCGCCCCCCGCGTAAGCGATCGAGACGGTCCAGTCATTCGGTGCGCGGGCCAGCGTTGGCTGGAATGGCGCGTTCGCTTGCACAACGTTGAAAACGGACGCGATGTTGATGCCCGGATTCCGCACGACGTTCAACGCGGTGTCAAAGACATTGCCCGGCGCAACGCCGGCTACAGTCGCTGCTGTATAGAGCGGCGTGCAGGCAGCTCCACCATTCGAGTTGACACAGGGTGCGAGCGCATCCGCAAGCGTGTTGATCTTGGCCGTTTCTACGACCGCGCCTGCAGGAAGGCCGGTGCCTGGAGCCACGCCATATGCGGTACTGGCCAGCCGGCTCGCGACTGCAAAAGCATTGCGCAGGCCGGTTGCGTTGGTCGGGGTGGCGCCAATCAGCGCTCCGCTCCCGGTGAAGCGTGAAAGGGACCATGCGGCGGCGACTGTGGTGACTTCGTCGATATCGATGAACGACGTGGGCCCCAGATTGCCACAATCCCCAAGTGCGGCGACGAGCACAAGCCCGGGGTTCGAGGTCGGAACCGCGAAACCCGGATTGCCGCCGCGGGCCACAATGTACATTTGCGCCGTGGCCGAGGGGCAGGTGTAGTCCGCGGTAAGTCCAAAGTTCCCGTTCGCATCTGTCGTCACGGGCTGCAGCAAACGATTAGTAGCACCCATGCCTACCCCGCTTGAACCCGCCGCGAAGAGCGTTATCGAGGCACCAGATACGGCCTGTTGCCCACCATGAACGCGCCCGGTGAGCGCGACAGCTTCAGCGCTTGGGGCAGCACCTGTAGCGCTCACGCCGCAGCCGGCAAGCAGCATCGTTGCAAAGGAACACACGGCGAAAGCGCCGCAAGCTTTGAGTTTGGCGTAATGAGGCATCAGGGCCGGGATCCTAACTGGGTGACAAGCGGGGAAACATCAAGCTGCGACATAAACTGTTGGGCGTCAGCCTCAAATTGCGTGCGCAACGCCGGGGTGCCGGCGGGGTCGCTATCCGGCCAATGCCGTTGCACATAGAGCGGCAGCCGCCGGCCGCTGGCGACGAAGAACATGTCAGCAAGGGACGGAGCCTGCATCACCAGGGCGCCGTCGGCGGACCCGGCGAGATGATTCGCACACCCGGTCAACGAGCAGGATGCCTCCGCGTTGAACTCTCGCTCGATCCCGTCGTCATAAAAGCTGGTCGCCAAATGCACGGGAAGGCCGCCCTGTGCCTTGGTATCAACCGCTCCGGAAGACAGCAAATGCGCTCCCTGCACCATGCGGCTCAGCGCCAGCGTGTGGTTGACTCCAGCCACGTAGAGCCCCAGCGTCAGCCGCGACGCCGAAGCTCCCTGCCCTGATGCGTAATCTCCCAAAATGGCAGCGGGCGTGCCACCGGGAAACTGCTCGTAGTAGGCGCGCACCAGTTGATAGTTCCCAACTCTAGCTGGCAGCAGACGCATGGAAGATTCAGCATCCAGCCGAATCGGGGCGGGCGCGGCCAGCGCTCGTAACTGGGGCACCACAAACAGGGAGACCACCGCCAAGAAGCCAGCCACGCGGTAGCCAAGTCCAGCAGCAGGCGCGACGGACACGGAGGCGGCGGGGCGGGTAGCCGACTCAAGCGACCGAATCACCACACCGAGGATCAGCGTCGCCAGCAAAAAAATCGTGCAGCCTATGCAGTAGTCCACGCCAACCCCGTAATCCTGGATGGCCGGGTAGCTCAAGCCAATGCGGTAATAGACGACCAGAACGCACAGGCGCAGCAAATTCAGCGCAAAACCCAGCAAAAACGCCGACCCGGTCACCAATGCCAGCGTGCGCGGACGCAAGCTGCGCGAGTAGCCAAAAACGAGCGCCAGGTAAGCAAACGTTACAGAACCACGGACCCCATTGCACCCGGGAACGATCAGCATGCCAAAATCCGGCGAGAACATCATCTTGAGCTGCTCGCCCGTAGGGTGCAGGCCGATCAAGCGTGAAAATCCACGGGCAGTGTTTGCCGAAATTTCCTGCAGGGGCAGATCCACCAGCGTGTTGTAGGCAAACGGCACAGGGTTGACGGCAAGCAGCAGCAGGAGCGGCGCAACTGACGCTCGCAGCAGTGCCTTCCCACCAAAAAGCAGCGTCGTCCCAACCCCGTAAAGCAGGAACACGACCCCCGGATGCACCAGCCCGAAGTGGTGGCCACGCAGCACCAGTTCCAGGATGGAATCGCTGGTCATCCGTCCCAGCGGCAGCGTAACGGCTACCGGCAGCAGGCCCCACCAGCTCCCATTCAGGACCCAGCCCAGGCGGCGCCACGCGCGCAGCACTCCGGCGAACGCTATGAAAGGAAAGGCCGCACCGATCGAACGCAGCGGATCCGCGGACCACAATTCTGAAAGCTCATGCCACAGCGGATAGAAGGCCAGGGTCCCTGAAGCTACCAGCGCAGCAATCCCGAGCGCACGCAAAGCAGCCGGCGTCAGCAGATCGGCGCGCCAGGAGACAGCTTCGGTTTGCGTGGGAAGGGCGGCGGTGGCCATCAGGAGTTTCGCGGTTCTTACGCAGCAGCTTTTGATTTATACCGAATGATACCCCGGCCAGGCTCTCACCCGACGCCGTCTTCGCTTTATTTTCGCGAAACATTAGCAAAGATATGGTGCCCGAGGGGGGACTTGAACCCCCATTCCCAAAAGGGCGAGAGATTTTAAGTCTCCTGCGTCTGCCGATTTCGCCACCCGGGCCCTGCCTGATTCTACCTACTTCGCTGGATACAATGCGCGGTACATCTCGCGATTACGCAGGATGGCCTGCACATATTCGCGCGTCTCGGTGTACGGAATGGATTCGACGAACTCCGCAATATCCTTGTAATCGCCAGACGCCATCCATTGCCGCACCGGAACATCGCCCGCGTTGTAAGCCGCCAGCGCGTACTCCGGCTGCCCGCCAAAGCGGTCCATCACCTTGCGCAAATTGTAGGTGCCGAGCTCGATGTTGGTGGAAGGATTCAGCAGCATGCCTTGCGAAAATCCCTTCATGCCTTCGCGCTTGGCGTCTTCCTTGCCGACAGAAGGCAGCAACTGCATGAGCCCGTACGCATGCGCGGGTGAAACCGCCCCGGCGTTGAACTCCGATTCCTGCCGGATCAGTGACGCCACAAAGTACGGATCCAGCCCCTGCTTGGCGGAATCGGCAAGGATATCCTGCCAATAAGGGTGCGGGAACATGATTTCCCAATAGCCGCTCGGAACCTGCGAAGTAGGCAGTGAGAAGAAGCTGATTCCAGACTTCTTCATCGATTGCAGCGCGCGCGTGGTCTCCCCAAAGGAAGAGTAGATCTGGGCCTGCGCCAGTGCGGCCCACTGCCCGGACCCCTGCGCGGCATTCAGCTCCGGCCCAATGTACTCATTCAACGCCGCGTTCGCCAGCAGGCGCGCCTTGATCACGTGTGGATCGGACTCTGGGACGACGCTTGCCAGATCAGGAATGTTCAGCTTGCGCACGGAAGCCAGAGCCGCAGCGGGGGCAACCGCAGGCTGATTGCCGACCACGTTCAGCCGCTGCCGGGCCAAAATTCCGTAGTAAAAATTGGCGTAATTGGCAGCGAGCGACTTGTAGTAGTTCGCAGCCTGTGCAAAATTCTTGTCCTCATCTTCATAGATGCGACCGCGCCAATACAGCGCGCTTGACGCCTCCACACCGGCTCCGTAGCGGACGACCTGCTCATCCATCAGGCGAGCAGCCTCGGGATAATGCCGCAGCCGATAGTTCATCCAGGCATCGCGCCAGTGCGCACTGGGTGCGTAGATGCTGTTCGGAAAGCGCTCTACCAGCAGTTGATAGTGGTAGATCGCCTGCGTCATGTCGTGCGTCAGCAGGTACATATTACCGCCGGAATAAAGCGCTTCCTCAAGCCAGCGGCTCTGCGGAAATTGCTGCACCATCTGCGTAATAATCTGCTGATGCTGCGCACGATCCTTTTCCGTTCGCGAGATTTCCGCCAGTAGATAAAGCTTCAGCGCGGCCGAGTCATCGCTCGTCGTTGGCAGCGCTTCCGCATCACGACGGCTCAGATGCTTCAGCTTCAGATCGCAGCCGGCCATGTAGATCTTCAGTGCGTCGCGATCGGACTGGCTCAGGCTGGCGTCGTTACGAATCGCCGCGTACTCCGTGGCGGCTTCGTTGTAATGCTTCGCGTTGAACATCGCGTCCGCGTGTATTTTGCGTTCTGCCGCGGTAGGAGTCTGGCCCAGCGCCTGCAACTGCGTCAGCGCCTGGTTGGATTCAAATGCCAGCGGCTGCTGCGTAAACACCGTGCGATACAAAGCAGCCGCATGCCCGGTATCCCCGGACGCCTGGTAAGCCCGCGCCAGTGCGTAGCGATAGTCCGCATGCTCCGCGACAGGTGTCCCCTGCAGAGGCTCCAAAGCCTTGACCGCCGCAGGCCCATTCTTCTGCTGCAGATACGCATTGGCGAGCAGCAACGGCGCCGCATTGTCAAAGATGCTTTCAGGATGCCGCGTTGCAAAATTGCTCAGCAGCGGAAATGCCTCAGTCTGCCGATTGGCCTGCACCAACGCCTGCGCGCCCAGATAGTCGGCATAATCGGTCAATTCTCCGGCAGACCCGGACTGCCGAAACGCGTCGCCTGCTTCCGAAAATTTGTGGTCCAGCATATAAGCGTGGCCCAGCGTCAGGTAGGCGGTCGCGGCCTGCACGCCGGGGTGCTGCTGTGCGTAAGCCATCACGCCCGCATATCCGCCGGCAGAGCGGTTCGACGCAAGCTGCTGCGCCATGGGACGAAGCTGCGCCGTCGCCACAAATTCACTATTCAGCCGGACCGTGCGCTCCGTTACCGCAGCTTTCTCAGCGGCGACAGCCTTGCTTTCCGGCGCAGCCTTCGAGCTCGCCTTACCTTTCGGATTCTTCGACGCGGTCTTGCCCCTGGCGGCTTTGGCCTTGCTCGGCACACGCGCCGATACGACCCTCAACTTCACCTGCTTTTTCGTCGCCGCCAGCAGGGTCGGCGCACCCAGCGCAAGGGCCATCGCCGCTAGAATTTGTGCCTTGTTCCGTGCCGTCATACCAACCTCATCTTCTGACCATAACGCCCATCGCCCCGCTCTACAGCGGGGCGAATCTAACCTGACACCCGCAAACGATAAGACTCTTCCGTCAGCAGGTAGTCGCCAAGCGACCGTGCCGGCATCCAGCCCGGCGCAAGTTATACGTTGAACTTGAAGAACAGGATGTCGCCATCGCGCACGACATATTCCTTGCCTTCGCTCTTGAGCAGGCCTTTTTCCTTCACGCCCTGCTCGCTCCCGTAGGTGAAAAGGTCGTCGCAATGGTATGCATCGGCCTTGATAAACCCACGCTCAAAGTCCGAGTGGATCACCCCCGCAGCCCCCGGCGCCTTGGTCCCGCGCTTGATCGTCCACGCGCGCACTTCCTGCACGCCGCTGGTGAAATAAGTGATCAGCCCAAGCAGCCGATACGCAGCATGAATCAGCCGGTTCAGCCCCGGCTCCTCGAGCCCTGCCGCATCCAAAAATTCCTTCCGCTCCTCAGGCGCCAGCTGCGAAATCTCAGCTTCCATCGCCCCGCAAATCCGCACCACTTCGCTGCCTTCTTCGGCCGCACGCTTCTCTACGACAGCCGTGTATTCATTGCCCGCCGCGATCCCCGCCTCATCCACATTCGCGACGTACAGCATCGGCTTCATCGTGATCAAAAACAGCTCCTTGGCCGACATCCGCTCATCATCGGTCAGCTCCGCCACGCGCGCCGGCTTGCCTTCGCCCAGCGTCACGCGAAGCTTCTGGCACATCTCATGCTCGGTCTTCTGCAGCGCCGTAGCCGACTGGCTTTTCGCCGCCTTTTCCGCCTTCACCGAGCGCTTCTCCACCGTATCCAGATCCGCCAGCAACAGCTCCGTATTGATGATGTCGATATCAGACAACGGGTCCACTTTGCCCGCCACATGGATCACGTCGTTGTCATGAAAGCACCGTACCACGTGCAGGATCGCGTCGGTCGCGCGAATGTGCCCCAGGAACTGATTCCCCAGGCCTTCACCCTTGCTCGCGCCCTCCACAATCCCGGCGATATCGATGAACTCCATCGTCGTCGGCACAATCGAATTCGGCTTCACCATGGTCACGATGCGGTCCATCCGCGCATCCGGAACCTGCACCACGCCCACGTTCGGGTCGATCGTGCAAAAAGGGTAGTTCGCGGCCTGCGCCTCGGCGCTCGTCAACGCATTAAAAATCGTGCTCTTCCCAACGTTCGGCAAACCGACTATTCCAACATTCAAGGGCATAGCTTCTAGTTTCTCACGCCCGGCCCAAGCCTAAGCGTTTTGAAAATTAACCTCAATATTCATCTGCACTTTCACGGGCTTCCCATTTTTCATTGCCGGCCGAAACTTGTATCGCTGCACCGCCTCCACTGCTTTCTCATCAAGCCCATGGCCGGCAGGGCGTTCGACCCGAACATTTATCCGCAACCCGTATTCATCAACGATGAGCGACACCAGCACAGCACCTGAAAAGTGCATATTCCGAGCTTCGTCAGGAAACTGTGGGTCCGGCGCATGCAGCACCACCGGCGCAGACACCCCAGGCCCGATCCGTTCAACCTGCGACGAAGGCACAACTGGCTGAAGTAGTGTCAGCGTATCCACAACCTTGAATTCTCTTGGCATCTCGAACAGCACCGAGTCCGGCTTGCCACGCCTGGTAATCTGCAGGTCAAACTGGCGCTCCCCTGCTTGCGCATCGGTCAACACCACCCGCAGCGGCGTCTGCAGGTCGGCACTGAACCAAACGTCCCGCGTCGCCGCCACCGTCGTCCCCAACGAGTCGCCCGGCTTGCTTGAAGCCGCCATGCCGGTATCGCGCGTATGCGTCACAGTCAGCCCGCTCATCGTGTCCGATCCCAGGCTTTCAGCGCCCGGCGCATCAATCTGCATCAACAGAGCGACAGCAGGCTTCTCCAGCTTGGTTTGCACGCATTCGTACGTTTCAGTCTGGCACGTGCGGACGAATCTCTTTACCGGATCCTGCACCGTGAAAAGAGAGCCCCGGAACTTTCCATCGGGCTCGGCTGTTTTCGACGCACGCTGATCCACGTAAGTCCGCCCGGCTGCGTCGCGCGCCACCCAGTTCTGCGAACGTACGCTGTGCCCGTCGTGCGTTGTCGTTTCGACAATCACCCCGCTGAAAGGAGCGTTTGGCAATGGCGGCAGACGCAGCGGCATCGAAAGCACGCCACTCGAAACCGCACCAGCCACCGCTGGCATCTTTTGAGCCCCAGCGGCAGCAACAAACGTCCCAATACCGAACGGCAGCATCCACAAAGCCTTCACGCGACCCCCGCTGCAAAACTTACAACCTAATTCTTCAACTCGCTCGCAACCTTGGCGTCAAAAGCCTTCCGCGCCTCAATCACCGCCATCCTATACCCCACCGGATCCACCCAAACCGACTGTCCCTCCGCCGGCATCCGGGCCAGCTTCCCCAGCATCCCGAAGTAAGACCCATGCCCACCCAGGAAGATGTCGCACGGCAGCGTCTCCCACACCGCAAAACTATGCGCAAAGTCGTCGTAGATGCCCGGGTAAGACGACCCCGTCCCGGTCAGCCTGTAGGAACTCAAGGCAGAAAAGCCCCCCACAATCACGACGTTCAACACCTTCCCATCCTCCGTCACCTGCATGGTCCAGGTCGTCGTCCCACGCGTATGCCCGGCCGTTTTGTGCGCGACCAGCATGCTCGCCCCCAGGCTCACGAAGTCCATATCGTGCAGCACGCGGTCGACATGCACCGGAGCAAACGGCAGCAGCTCAGCCCCGCCAAAGTCGTCTTTATCGCCAGTCTCCATCGCGACCGCGTCCCCATCCATCACCATCACCTGCGCGCCTGTTTCGCGCACGATCTCCGCCGCCCCCGCCGCGTGGTCGTAGTGAGCCTGGCTGTTCAGCAGCACCTTTGTATCTTTCCACTTAAATCCAAGCTGCTCTACTGCCGCCTTGATCTGCGGCGGCGAGCTCGCCAGGTTCGAATTGATCAGGATGTTCCCTTCGGGCGTCGCCACCAGGTAGACCGCCAGGTCCCGGCTGCCCACGTAATACAGGTTCCCCGCAATCCGGAAAGGCTGGATCGCAGTCGTCCACTCCGGGTTCACCTGCGCGGAAGCAAATCCGACACTCAGAAACATCACAGCAACAAACGTTCGTAGCAAGCGCATCCCTCATTCATACCACCCACGGGCCGCTGTCTTATACTGGCTTTCACTGCACCTCGCTGTTTTTCACTGGAGTCACATGATCGATCTCAAGGGCAAAGTCGCCGTCGTCTTCGGCCTCGCCAACAAACGCAGCATCGCCTGGGCCATCTGCCAGAAGCTTTCAGAAGCCGGCGCCACCATCGCCATTTGCTACCAGTCCGAGCGCCTGAAGCGCGACATCGAACCCCTCGCCGCAGAAATCCCCGGCGCCAAACTCTTCCAGTGCGACGTAGCTCACGATTCTGAAATCGAAGCCGTCTTCTCCCAGCTCGCCGCTGAATACACCACCATCCACACGCTCGTGCACGCCATCGGCTTCGCACCCAACATCAAGAACTCCGTCCTCAACACCACGCGTGCAGACTTCGCCGTAGCGCACGACATCAGCGCCTACTCGCTCATTGCTCTCGCCCGCGCCGCCGCCCCGCTCATGACCGAAGGCGGAAGCATTCTCACCTTGACCTACTACGGCGCGGACAAGGTCTTCCCCGGCTACAACATCATGTCCGCCGCCAAGGCCGCGCTTGAGTCGATCGTCCGCTGCCTCGCCGCCGAGCTCGGCCCGCAAGGCATCCGCGTTAACGCCATCAGCGCCGGCCCCATCAAAACCCTCGCCGCCCGCGGCATCGGCGACTTCTCCTCCATCCTCACCGCAGTCGAGGCCCGCAGCCCCCTCAAGCGCAATGTAGACGCCATAGAAGTAGGCAAAACCGCGCTATTCCTCAGCAGCGACCTGGCCAGCGGCATCACCGGCGAAGTCACCTTCGTAGACTGCGGCTTCAACGCCACCGGCATCTAGTGGTTCCCCGCAAAGCTGGGTGCCCCATCCATCGCGCACTTTGCGATGAGTGGGATGCAAGCCGCCAGGACCAGCATCCGCCCTCCTTCGACCGCAGCACCGAATTGTCATCCTGAGCGAAGTCCGCCGGCCTCTTCGGCGAACGCAGTCGAAGGACCTGCATCTCCTCCAACGTAACCCCCGAGACCCCCATGATCGAAGCCTTCTCCCTCTCCCGCCGCCTCCTCCCCGAGCTGACCGAGCAACTAGCAAAAACCCGCAAAGTCATCGCCGCCATCCCCGAAGGCCACAACGACTTCAAGTCCGCGGAAAAATCCATGCCTCTCACCCGCCTCGCCGGCCACACCGCCGAGTTCGCCGGAATCCTCGCTAACATCCTCACCCTCCCGTCCATCGACGCCGGCACCCCCACCGACCCGCGCAAAATCCTGCGCATGACCACCGTCCCCGCTCTCCTCGCAGACTTTGACGAGCTAGCCGACAAGGCCATCACCGCCCTCAAAGCCACCACGGACGAGGCCTTCGACACCCCCTTCAAGCTCAGCGTCAAGGGAGCCGAGCGCTGGTCCGGAACCAAGTACGAGGCCTACCGCTCCGTAGCCTTCGACCACATGCTCCACCACCGCGGCCAGCTCACCGTCTACCTCCGCCTGCTCGGCGCGCCCGTCCCCGCCACCTTCGGGCCCTCAGCCGACGAAGCCGCCTAGCTTCCCTCGACGGCGCTCTAACGGTTACGCGTGTAATCTCAGTCCACAAGTCAACAGACTCTAGGTGATCGCCCATGCCTCATCAGTTGCTCTTTTCTTGCGTGTTAGGTATAGCCACGATGGCTTGTCAGTCATCAACAAGTCGTTCCCAACAACCGAGCAATGCGACAGGTGGCTATTGGGCAGATCCAACGACGGGTCTCTGGTGGGTAGATAAAGACAACGGCAAAGACGTCAACTGGCATGAAGCTGCCCGATACTGCGAGAGCTTACGTTTAGCCGGCTTTGCAGACTGGCGGATGCCGACCATCAATGAACTGGAAGGAATCTTTGATAAAAACGCTCTTTCTCCGGGGTTGATTCCAAAGTCCCAAGGACATGGGAATTGGCCAACGTCTTTTCATGTGAAAGGCAATCTTTTCCTAACTGGTGAACCGTGGAGCACCAGCCACAAAGTCGATCTTCGTGGAGACGCCTTTCCGCTGGTCTGGTTATTCGATTTCGTCACCGGCAGACGACCTGATGACGATTCCAGTCGTTTCAGCGGTTCAGGTGCAGTATTCGCTAAGCGAGCGCTCTGTGCACGCGAGCCAAAGGTATGACCTAGTGTTCAAAACGGGATGCTGGACTAACTAAGGGAGGTCCGGTTGCTGAGCAAACGGGATTAAGCCTCCGGTTAGGCCTTATCGGATGCCTGCAATATGCCATGTGCCCCATTCATCCCAGCTCTATCGCGATGAGTGGGACCACAGGCACCCGACCCAAAAAAACGACAATGCCGCCACCAACCCAAACTTCGCGCTATCCTGTCCTCACCGTCATGAGCGACAACACCCCCGCCGTCCAAACCTCCGCCCTCGTCCGCCGCTTCGGAGACTTTACCGCCGTCAACGGCATCGATCTCACCGTCACCCAGGGCCAGTTCTTCGGCTTCCTCGGCCCCAACGGCGCCGGCAAATCCACCACCATCAAGATGCTCACCGGCCTCCTCGCCCCCACCTCCGGGCGCATCGAGATCCTCGGCCAGGACCTCACCGGCAACACAGTCGAGCTCAAGCGCCAGATCGGCGTAGTCCCGGAAGGCCTCGCCCTCTTCGGCCGCCTCAACGCGCCGGAGTACCTCACCTTCGTCGGCCAGATGTACGGTCTTGACGCGGTCACCACCGCCGAGCGCACCCGCGACCTGCTCGAATTCATGTCGCTCACCGCAGACAGCAAAAAGATGATCACCGACTTCTCCCACGGCATGCAAAAGAAGCTCGCGCTCGCCGCCGCCGTCATCCACGGCCCCCGCATCCTGTTCCTGGACGAGCCCTTTGAAGGCGTCGACGCCGTAGCCGCCAACATCCTGAAAAACATGCTCCACGGCATGATCCAGCGCGGCGCCACCATCTTCCTCACCTCGCACGTGCTCGAAATCGTGGAGCGCCTCTGCACCCACGTAGCCATCATCAACAAGGGCGCGCTGGTAGCCCAGGGCTCGCTGGACGAGCTACGCGCCGGCGTCCCCACTGCCACAGGCGACCACAACGCCACCCTCGAGCAAATCTTCCTCAACGTCCTGGGCACCACCGGCACTGCCCCCCCAGAACAGGAGCTAAGCTGGCTCGGCTAGCTTTGTCACTGGTCATCCCCGACTTTGGGTGTCATCCCGAAATTTGGTTGTCATCCCCGAAGGGGATCTGCTTTTGCCTTTGCCTTGACTCAGCGTTGTCCACTCAAACCTCATAAAGTCGAGCGACCCGCCCTCCTTCCAGCCCCTACACCCCGGAGCCCGCATGACCGACCAGCGCCCTATCTCCGCCACCCGGCAATTCAAAGCCATCGCCTACCTGCGCTGGCGCCTCTTCGCCAACGGCTTCCGTCGCAAGGGTGGCACGGGCGAGCTCGTCGCCCGCATCGTCGTCTTCCCCGTCGCCATCATCCTGCTGCTCGCCATCATCAGCGGCGCCGGCGGAGCAGCCTACGCCGCCGCGGCCAAGGGCCATCTCGAACTCCTCACCGCCGTCTTCTGGGGCATCTTTGCCCTGCAGATCGTCGTCAGCATCAACATCTCCTCGCCCGGCCTCTCGTTCGACCCCGCCTCCCTCATCCGCTTTCCCCTCAACTTCCGCCGCTATCTCCTCGTCCGCCTCTTCCTCGGCCTGCTCAGCGCCTCGACCGTCGCCGGCACCTTCGCCCTCCTCGCCGCCGCCACCGGCGTCACTATCGCCATCCCGTCCCTGGCCTTGGTAGCCTTCGCGGCTGCAATCGCCCTCGCCCTGACCAACATGTTCTTCACCCGCATGGTCTTCGCCTGGGTCGATCGCTGGCTCAGCACCCGCCGCGCCCGCGAGTTCTTCACCGCCTTTATCATCCTTTTTTCGATCGCCATCCAGTACGCCAACGTCACCTTCAACGGCCTGGGCAAGCACCAGACCGACGCCGAGCGCGAAGCCAAAATCAACACCGCCATCCGCGTCTACCACTGGTTCTCCCCCGCGCTCCACGCCCTGCCTCCCGGCCTCGCCGGACGAGCGATCCAGTCCGCCGCCGCCGTCGACCCCACCCTCACCTTCCTCTACCTCGCCGCCATTCTGGCCTTCGCCGCCATCTTCCTGGGCGTTTTCGCCTGGCGCATGCAGCGCGAATACCGCGGCGAAAATCTCTCCGAAACCAGTCAGCAATTAACACCCATCCCCGCCATCCCAGCCCGGGTGCCCCAATCTCCCGTCTCGGAGTTGAAGACAGCATCCCCGTCGATGAGTGGGGTCACAAATCTAAGCCCTACCCTGGCGCAAAGAAACCCCGCCCTCGCCGCCCTCCTCACCAAGGAGTGGACCTACATGCGCCGCAACCCCGCGCAGTATTACGGCCTCCTCGCCCCCCTCGCGATGGTTTTCCTCTTCGCCGCCCGCATGGGCCGTTTCGGCGCCACTGGCCTGGTCTTCCCTGCCGCCGCCGCGTATTCCATGCTCGGCGTCAGCGCCTTGGCCTACAACATCCTCGGCATCGACGCCACCGGAATCCAGTTCTACTTCCTTTCCCCCGTCGCCTTCCACACCATCTTCCTTGCCAAAAACCTCTTCTCCTTCGCCATCCCGGCAGTCCAGATCGTCCTCATCTACGCCCTCATGACGTTCACCGTCGGCGCCCCGGGCCTCATCATCACGCTCTCCGTCATCGCCTGGATCGCCTTTGCGACCATCGTCAACGTCACCGTCGGCAACCTGCGATCGATCACCACCCCAAAGAAAATCGACCCCGCCAAAGTCTCCCGTCGCCAGGCCTCCCAGCTCAGCGCCCTTATCGCGCTCGGCATCATGCTTGCCGTCACCGGCCTCGGCTTCATCGTCCTCTTTGCCGCCCGAGCCATCCACCAGACCTGGCTCCCCATCCCCATCTTCCTCGCCCTGGCCGCCGGCGCATTCGCCCTCTACTGGGCCCAGCTAGCCCGCGTAGACACCATGGCCGCCACCCACCGCGAAACCCTCATCGCCGAGCTCTCCAAAGTCGAATAGCCCTTGCCGTGACGCACCGGTCCTTGCCTCGATATCCACACCCAGCCAAAGAAGCGGGCTTCAGCCCCCGGGAATCCGCTCTCTCCTCGACCCACAACCCTCTGGGACCACAGATCCCCACCCACCCACCACAAAGCCGGGTCCCACGTCCCACTCCCAAGCCATCGATTCCCACCACGACTCTACCGACCCTTAAACCACCCCCACCACCCCCATCCCCCGCCCCGTGACCCCCGCATCCCCCCGATGCGAAAAGTACTTCCGCCTCCCCCCACTCATCGAGCAAGCCGTACACTCCCCCAACACCGTCACATCTGACACCCCAGCCCCCACCAGCGACAACCGGTTCGCCTCCCACAAATCCAGCCGGTTCCCCTCAAACAACCCAGCTCCAAATCGAGACCGAACCTCCTCCCCAACCACATAGCAACACTGCCCAATCGAAGGCCCGATTGCCGCCACCAGATCCTCAGCCCTGCATCCGTACGCCGCTCCCATCTCTAGTACAGCCTTCCCCGCGATCCCCACCGCCGTCCCTCGCCACCCCGCATGCACCGCCGCCGCCACCCGCAGACGAGTATCCACCAGCAGCACTGGCACGCAATCCGCCGCCATAATCCCCAGCATCAACCCAGGTTCCGCGGTCATCATCGCATCCGCTTCCTGCACCTCCCCACCCACAACCACCCGATCCCCATGCTCCTGCTTCACCGTCGCCAGCCGCTCCCCACCCATCGCCGCCAGCACCAGCCCCCGGTTCGCCCAGACGACCCCGGCGTCATCCTCCCTGGTCAGCCCAAGATTCAGCTCTCCGTCAGACCCATATACAGACGTACCCCCACCCAGCCGCATCGTAAAACCATGCCGCAGCCACGCAAACCGCTCCCAGCCCGCAACCTTCACCATCAACATGCATCTATTAGAACTGATTGGATCGCCGAGATCCGCGTATTTAGATTCTGTTGAGGTACGACTGCTGGGTGCCCCTTTCATGCAGATTGATCGCATGCATGGGATGATCGAAATTCAAGCCCTTGCATCCCCAACAAACCCCGCGTAAGATACGCGCTTGCAGCACTTTGCCCGTCCCTGAGAGATAAACCTTGCCAAGCCTCGCCGCCCAACTCCTACGCAACCGCATCGGCAAAGTCTGCGTCGCCATCACCGGCGCCTCCGCGGAAGAAATGATCGAAAAAGCTGCCGCCGTCGTCAAGGAAACACCCTTCCTTGAGTTCCGCCTGGACTACCTGGCTAAGCCGCTCCCCGCGCTGGACGCCCTCAAAACCTTCATCGCCGCCCACACTGAGCTCACCGCCATCGCCACCTGCCGCCTCCTCGCCGGCGGCGGCAAGTACTCCGGAACGCCCGCCGCAGAGCTCGACATCCTCATCAAATCAGCTCAGGCCGGCTTCCAGATTGTAGACCTGGAGCTTGAATCAGCCGAGGCCCTCAAGCCCGCCCAGCTCGCCAGCCTGCGCGAAACCGGCGCCGGGCTCATCGTCAGTTATCACAACTTCAAGGAAACAAAAGACCTTGACGCCGTCTACAAGCGCATCGCGCCCTTCAACGCAGACTTCGTCAAAATCGTCCCCACCGCCAAAACCCTCACGGATAACGTCACTCTCATGCGCTTTATTGAGCGCGCCAGCGACAACGCCAACATCATCGGTATCTGCATGGGCGACGCCGGCATCATCTCCCGCGTCCTCGGCGTACGCGCCGGCTCCGTCTTCACCTTCGCGGCCGCCAACGTCGGTGAAGAAACCGGCCCTGGCCAGATCGCCGCCCGCACCCTCGTCGAAACCTACCGGATTGACCAGGTAGACGCCGCCACCAAGGTCTACGGCGTCGCCGGCAACCCGGTCGGCAAATCGCTTTCGCCCGCCATGATGAACGCTGCCTTCCGGCGCGAGACCGTCAACGCCGTCTACCTCGCGCTGCAGACCGCCAAGATCGAAGATCTGGTCGCCCTTATCAACGAAATACCCATTCAGGGCGTGTCCATCACCATGCCGCACAAGCAGGACATCATGCCGTTCCTCGAGCATACTGATCCGCTCTCGAAGAAGATTGGTGCCTGCAACACGCTCCTCCGCGTTGCCAGCGGCGACGACAAAGGTAAACTTTACGGCTTCAACACAGATGTCGCCGGCATCATCGTCCCCCTGGAACGCCGCTTGGCCCTCAAGGGCGCCAAGGTCCTCGTCCTGGGCGCCGGCGGTTCAGCCCGAGCGGCCGTCTTCGGCCTCCGCGATAAGGGCGCAGAAGTATTTATCTACAACCGCACGCCGGAAACCGCCGCCAAGCTGGCCAAACATTCCGGCGCCAAGGTCATCAAGCGCGAAGCCATCCCCAAATCGACCTTTGACGTCATCATCAACGCCACCCCCGTCGGCATGGCTGGCAACAAGGCCCCGCAGATCCTCGGCCCCGACGACCTCAAAACCAAGTACGTCTTCGACCTCGTCTACAATCCGGCCGACACCCCCCTCATCCGCGCCGCCCGCACCCTGAACCTCCAGGTCATTACCGGCGTCGAGATGTTCGTCCAACAGGGCGCCCGCCAGTTCGAAATCTGGACCGGCAAACCTGCCCCGGAAGAAGAGATGCTCCGCGTAGTAGTCCACGCTCTACGCCAGGCCGCAGAAGCCGAGCCCACCATCCCTGTAATGGTCAAGAAAGCCAAAACAAAGACTGCCCAGGCTTGACCTGCCTTGAACTGGAAAAGGCAAAGACGCGACCCGATCTCCGGGTAGCGTCCTTGTCTTTGTTCCTTATCATGGCGTAACTCACCTGCAGGCGAACTGCACCTGCGATTCCCAGTGCTTGACACGGCTCTCTGCCCCGTTCAACGTAGCCTGTGCTGAACTCTCAGCGGTCCGCGCACTTTCAACCGCATAACTCGCACTCTGCGACCGGTCTATAGCCGCGTCACGCTTGCGACTTGCGGCTGCGTTCGCGAGCTCTGCCGCAGCCAGCAATTCCTGCTTTTGCAAGACGTCACGCTCTTTGCCAAGGTAGTCCGGTTGCGCATCCTGCGAGCGGAGCAAAAATTGTGCATTCCCAACTTCACGCTCGGCGACACCCGCTTCCCGACTTGCCGCCTCCACCTCTTCTTTGGCGTTGTAGAAGTTCGTGTGCTCAGCGCGTAATGCTGCGGTGGAATTATCCCACGCAGACATCGCGCCCTTCTGATCGTCCTGCGCTTCCCTCAAGTTCGATTTCGCACGAACGCACTCTGGATTCTCTTCGCTCATCATGCCATCCTTCGGATCTAGAATTTGCTGAAGTAATTCTTGTTCGCCGCGTCGTATGCCCTGCGGGTGTCGTTGTTGATCTCCAACTGGGTCGCGGTGATTTCCGTCATCGTCTTCTGCCAGATCTTTGAAATTCCCATCTCAAAAGCACGTTGCTGCGTCACCATGCCTCCAACGATTCCAAGCGCTTTCTGCGTATCGTCCACAAATAGTTCAAGCACTCGCAACGCCTCAGGTTTCCCGAGGTCCTTCAACGCGGAAGCCTCTACTCGCAGCAACTGGAACGCACCCAGCCCAAAATTGTACTGTCGGGCCATCTGGTCATTCACCTGGTTTGCCCCAATGCCGCCCCGCATATAAAGGGTAGAAACCTGCGTGATCTCTGCCGTCATCGTTCCGCTGATGGCCTGAATACTGGCCAGGACATACTGCTCACGTGCGGCGAGTTTGCTTTCATCCGGCTTTACTGGCACAGCGCTTACCTTAGGCTCAACCGGTGCAGGCGTCGGCAATGGCGGCATCATCGGCCATTGCACTGCCGAAGCAGACGCCCCGCCAAGGGGAACTGCTGCCGTATGAATTGACCCTGCGGGACTCGTCGTGTTGTGGAAGATGTCACGCTCGACGGTAGCGTGGAACCTGGCCCAGGCCGCACACAGTGCAGTCCAGTCCTTCACCACTTCGGAGTTGCCTGCGTTACCGCCGGTAGTCAGTTGATCCCACATGCTGGCCGCACCGCCAGGCCCGCTCACCAGTGGTCCTCGTACGTGTGCCTGCAGGTGCAGTTATCGCTGCCATATTCGAACTTCTCGTATTGTCCGCAGTTGCATTTGGCACACTTCCCCGCACCCATCCTGGCTTCGCGCGGTGCACTGTCTTCAAGTTCATCTGCTTCTAAAATCAAGCGATCCTCGGTTTGCAAAAATACCATCGCAGCCCCTTTCACAACCCCTACCCTTGTACACAACATCCCGTCCGTTATTCTGACAACTCGGTCTAACGTCCACAAAAGCAGCCTGGCAGCGACAATCTGCGCTGAAACATCGACGGCCGGCAACTCCGTCGATTGCCTTCCCAAGTCGAGCCATAACGGCTCTGCGCATCAGATCGGCACGTGCTGTCATAGCATGTTCGAAGATGAGCCGCGTACACCCGGTAAATGCATCTCGGCAGGTTCCTGTAGCACTCACGCAACCGAACTTTCACTCCTTTCTGCCGGCTTCACGCGCTATGATTCAACCAGAAACCCTGACTCCGCCACCTCGCAGCACCGCATCAGGGAAGATCCTCCCGGAGAATTTTGTGCGACTGAATTTCCTGAACTCACCGCTCCGCTGCTTTGCTCCCGCATTGCTCCTCACGATCTCCGTCGCAGCGCAAGACGCTCTTCCACCTCCACCATCGGCACCCGCCCCCGCGGGGGCGACGCAAGCTCAGGCTGGCGCCAAGCCTCAGATGGCGGTAGAAAAAACGAAAAAGAAGGGCGAATACATCGGCCCTAACACCGTTGTCGAGCTGCCCCCCACCCCCGTCCTCGACGGAGAAGGCCGCCAGCGCCTCGACCCCGAAGGCAAGCCCATGTTCAACGCCCCCGTCCGCCAACTACGCGACAAGAAGGGCCACCCTATCTTCACCGAGGATGGCAAGCCCGTCTTCCAGACCGCAAAGGATCTCGGCTACGACGAAAAGGGCAAGAAGATCGACGTCAAGAAGGAAAAAGAGCCCAAAACAGTCGGCATCAACATCATCCACGGCACCTTCACCGTCGACGGCCTGACCGGAAAAGCAGCTCTCAATTACGACATCAAGGACTTCAAGTACGTCTACCTTTACGTCCCGTGGATCGGCACCACTGTCGTCTCGAACTCTCCATTCCCGGGCTCCAAAGAGCAAAAAGACGCCTTCAACGACAAGACCCTCACCGTCACCGTCGAAGACCACACCATGCAGCTCTACTCCGATCAGCGCCTGCTCAGCAAAAAGCCTGAGCCCGCCTACGTCCTCGTAGACCGCGACTATAAACTTCCCACCCGCTATCCCGTCGTGGGCTACGGACCCAGCGCCCGAGCCCCCTACGCCTGGCCCGGCTCGAAGGACAACAAGGCCCAGGCCGGCATCAGCGCCGCGACCCCAGCCATCCCAATCGCGATGCGCCCCCTCCTCCTGCTATCCCCCTGCCCCGCCGGCCAGATGCGCACCCCCGGCCCCAAGCCACTCCCGGGCGAGGCCGCAGTCGTTCAACCCTGCGTAGCCATTTCCAAAGTGATCCCCCAAACCGCAACCTCGGCCACTCCAACCCCTTCCAATCCCAAATAGCACCATCGACGCGCTCGGGGCCTTCTAACATCACCACCCGAACGCTGGGTGCCCCATTCATGCAGCTTCAGCGCATCAGTGGGATCACTAACGTCGACGATCCAATATCCGACATACCGTACCTCGCACTATCCCCGGACGCAGCAATGCCCCACCAAAGGGTGGGGCATTAAAAAGCCGCTGCTCTAAAAGTGGTGCAATTTCTAGCGATTCCCAGTCCGGACTTAACCCCATTGTTTTGAAGACTTTAGGCCCGAAAAGGGCGGGGGAGTCTGTCTACTGCTAAGCCTTGTTTTCGGCCGAAGCCAGCTCTTCCTCAGCCCGCCGAGTGACATCATTCGCCTCGTCGTACTTGGCGCCATCGTCCCCAGCATCGGCCCACATCTTGTGTCCACGATCCAGATCCTGTTGAGCCTTCGTGCGGTCAATCTCGCTCGGCAGCAAGGCAGTCTCCGCAAGAATCGTCACGCGCTCCGGAAGCACCTCAACAAAACCCCAGGCAACAAAGAACTTCTGGTCACCGGAAGTACCGCCGTGCAACCGAACTTCACCAGCGCCCAGCTCAGCGAGCAGCGGCGCAGCGCCGTAGAGCGCTTCCATGTAGCCCGAAGCTGAAGGCAATTCCACTGCGTCCGCAGTCGCGTCCAGCAGGATGCGATCCGGCGTGACCAGCTTGACCTGCAATTTTCCGTCTTGTGTCGCGTCTGCCATAAAGTCCTGCGGCAGAAGGACTTGCGTCCTTCTGCCCTGTTTGAGCTTAGAGCTGCTTCATCTTCTCGGCTGCAGCTTTGACATCTTCAATGCCGCCCTTGAGGTAGAAGGCCTGCTCAGGAATATCATCATGCTTACCTTCGATGATCTCCTTGAACGACCGAACCGTGTCCTCTACCTTCACGTAAGCACCCGGAATACCGGTGAAGATTTCCGCAACGTGGAACGGCTGCGACAGGAAACGCTGCACCTTGCGAGCGCGGGCGACGGTGAGCTTGTCTTCTTCAGAAAGCTCGTCGATACCCAGAATCGCGATGATGTCCTGCAGGTCCTTGTAGCGCTGCAGAATACGCTTCACGCCCTGCGCAACGTCATAATGCTCCTGTCCAACGATGCGGGCCGAGAGCACACGCGAAGTCGAAGTCAACGGGTCCACAGCGGGATAAATACCGAGCTCCGAAAGCGGACGCGAAAGCAACATGGTTGCATCGAGGTGGGCAAATGTGGTCGCCGGCGCGGGGTCAGTGATGTCGTCGGCGGGCACGTAAACGGCCTGCACCGACGTAATCGAACCCTTTTTGGTCGACGTAATGCGCTCCTGCAACTCACCCATTTCGGTGGCAAGGTTGGGCTGGTAGCCGACGGCGGAAGGCATACGGCCAAGCAGCGTCGAAACCTCCGAACCGGCCTGCGTGAAGCGGAAAATGTTGTCGATGAAGAGCAGCGTGTCGGCACCTTCCTCGTCACGGAAATACTCCGCAACCGTAAGGCCAGTGAGCGCAACGCGCAAACGCGCGCCTGGGGGCTCGGTCATCTGCCCGTAAATGAGGGCCGCTTTGCTCTTTTTGTAGTCGTGCGGATCGATAACGCCCGACTCCTGAAACTCATGCCAAAGGTCGTTACCTTCACGGGTCCGCTCACCGACGCCAGCGAAAACGGAGAAACCACCGTGTTGCTGTGCAACGTTGTTGATGAGCTCCTGGATGACGACCGTCTTGCCAACGCCTGCTCCGCCGAAGAGGCCGATCTTGCCGCCCTTGAGAAACGGCAGGATCAGGTCGACGACCTTGATGCCGGTTTCAAACATTTCTTCTGACGTCGACTGCTCGTCAAATGCGGGCGCTGGGCGATGGATCGGCATGCGCTTGGCGGTGTTGACCGGGCCAAGCTCGTCCACGGGCTCACCAAGAACGTTGAGCACACGGCCCAGCGTCTCGCGTCCAACCGGAACCGAGATGCCTGCGCCGGTGTCATGCGCGTTCATGCCGCGAACCATACCTTCGGTCGCAACCATCGCGATGCAGCGCACGCGGCCTTCGCCAAGGTGTTGCTGGACCTCGACAATGACGTCGACGGGATTGGGCGTGGTGAAGCCCTCGCCGGTAATACGCAGCGCCTGGTAGATTGGCGGCATCTGCGCTTCGACGAACTGTACGTCAACGGCCGGGCCGCTGATCGAAATTACCTTGCCTATGTTCTCTGCCATAATCCTCTCGTTTCGGCCACGCTTACAGCGCTGCCGCTCCGCTTACAATCTCGATAATTTCTTTGGTGATGGCTGCCTGACGTACGCGGTTCATGGTCAGGGACAAACTGTCGATGAGGTCGCCGGCGTTCTTGGTGGCGGCGTCGGTTGCGGTCATGCGGGCTGCATGCTCGGCTGCGGTTGATTCGAGCAAGGCGTGAAAAATCTGAGTGGTGACGTACCGCGGCATCAGACGCTTGAACAACTCTTCAGGCTTCTGGTCGAAGATGTAGTCGACGTCCGCGGTGCCGAACTTCTTGGCTTCAGCATCAACTGCGCTCTGGTCGGGCGCGTGAACTTCGATGCCTTCAGCTTCCGCGGCCTTGACGGCTGCGTCGCGCTGCTCTTCAGTCATCTCTTCTGACGACTCGATATTGGTGGTGCCGAGGCGCAGAATGGGGAGCAGTTTTTCTACAACAATGCGCTGCTGCAGCACCGACTTGAACTCGTTGTAAACGATGTAGACCGAGTCAATTTCAGCGCCTTCATAGCGGGCGATGATGTCGTTCGCCATAGCCGTGACATCTTCGAAATTCGACCGGAGAAGCAGGTCGATGTGTTCCGCGGCGACTTCTACCTGCTGGGCACGATGACGAATTTTCTCGTAATGGACCGATAGGTCGTTGTCGTACTTCTCTTCTGTCTTCTCGTAGTTGGCAGCGGCATAGCGGCGCTTGTACATGCCGATTGCCTTCTTGCCGACTGGCTCGAGGTCGACGTTCTGGCCTTTGCCCACGCGGGCATTGATGAACTTTTGCGCCGCCTTGCCGACGTTGGCGTTGAAGCCGCCGGCAAAGCCCTTGTCACCTGCAATGACCACGACGAGGATGTTCTTCTCTTCGCGCTCGATGAGAAGCGGGTTGAGAATGTCGCCTGTATCCGAATAGAGGTCGGTGCGGCGGACGAGGGATTGAAGGACATTGAGCAGCATCTGCGCGTAGGGGCGCGCCTGCATGGCGCGTTCCTGGGCGCGGCGCAGCTTGGCCGCCGAGACCATTTTCATGGCCTTGGTGATCTGCCGCGTGTTTTTTACACTGCGGATGCGGCGTCGGAGATCGAGTACGTTTGCCATAGTTTGTTCGTAGTTCGCCGGGGCTGAAGCCCCTTTCTGTCTAGTACATCATCGTGGGGCCGAAAGCCCACGCCTAACACCTTGGTCCAGAGGCTGAACCCAATTTGGTTTGCCCCTCGATTGTCGACGCTAAAGCCTCGACCTAACTCCGGCGCGAAAGCGCTCCCGATCTCTCGCGGAGTGGTTATTTGCCTGCCATTGCGCCGGCCTGGGCGGTGACTGCTGCCTTGTCGGTGGGGTTGGCTTTCTGGTCCTTGAGGTTGGCGAGGAACTGAGTTTTGAAGTCCTTGATGGCGTCCGTCAGCTGCTTCTTCAGGTTGTCATCAAAGGCTTTCTTCTCGGTCAGGGCCTTCATGAAGTCGGCGTGCTGCGATGCCATGTAGGGGTGGAAACCGTCTTCGAAGGCGCGAATGTCGCGGACTTCGACGTCGTCCAGAAGGTTGTTGGTACCCGCGTAGAGGATCGTTGCCTGCTCAACCCAGCCGAGCGGTTTGAACTGGGGCTGCTTGAGCAGTTCGACAAGGCGTGCGCCCTTGTTGAGCTGGTTCTGCGTGACCTTGTCGAGGTCTGAGCCGAACTGTGAGAATGCGGCGAGCTCACGGTACTGCGCGAGGTCAAGCTTCAGGGTCGAACCAACCTGCTTGGTCGCCTTGATCGCTGCGGCGAATCCTACGCGTGAAACCGACAGACCGACGTTAACCGCAGGGCGGATGCCCGAGTTGAAGAGGTCGGTTTCGACGAAGATCTGACCATCGGTGATTGAGATGACGTTGGTCGGGATGTAAGCGGAAACGTCGCCGGCCTGCGTTTCGATGATGGGCAGCGCGGTGAGCGAACCGCCGCCGAGCTTGTCGTTAACCTTGGAGCTACGCTCGAGAAGGCGAGAGTGCAGGTAGAAAACGTCTCCGGGGTACGCCTCACGGCCTGGTGGACGGCGGAGGAGCAGGGAGATTTCGCGGTAGGAAGCGGCGTGCTTCGAGAGGTCATCGTAGATGATGAGCGCGTGCATGCCGTTGTCGCGGAAGTACTCGCCCATGGCGGTGGCGGCGAAGGGTGCAAGGTACTGCATGGGCGCCGGCTCGGAGGCGGTGGCGGCGACGACGATGGTGTACGCCATGGCGCCGTACTCTTCGAGCGTTTGGACGACCTGCGCAACGGACGAGCGCTTCTGGCCGATGGCGCAGTAGATGCAGATAAGGTTGTTCTTGGCCGAGTTGATGATCGTGTCGAGGGCGATGGCGGTCTTGCCGGTCTGGCGGTCGCCGATGAGCAGTTCGCGCTGGCCGCGGCCGATCGGGATCATGGTGTCGATGGCCTTGATTCCGGTGGCCATGGGCTCGGTTACGGACTGGCGATCGATGACGCCGGGGGCGAGGCGCTCGACGGGAAGGGTCTCAGTGGTGTTCAGCGGTCCCTTGTCGTCGATGGGCTCGCCGAGCGCGTTGACGACGCGGCCGATAAGCTGCTTACCGACGGGCACGGACATGATCTTGCCGGTACGCTTGACCTGCTCGCCTTCGCGGAGCTCAGCAAAGTCGCCGAGGAGTACGGCGCCGACCTGGTCTTCGTCGAGGTTCATGGCGAGTCCGGCTACGCCATGGGGGAACTCGATGAGTTCGCCGGCCATGACCTTATCCAGGCCGTGGACACGGGCGATTCCGTCGCCGAGGCTCATGATGGTGCCGACTTCGTCTACCTGAACGCGCTGCTCGTAGTTGGCAATCTTCTGCGAAAGTAGCGCTGTGATCTCGTCTGCTCTGATCTGTGCCATATTCTCTTTTCCTTGCGATTACTAAATTTTTAGGCAGCTACCAAGGACTGCTTGAGCTGCTCGAACTGTGCGCGGACTGAGCCGTCGTACACGGTGGAGCCGATGCGGATGATGGCGCCGCCGAGGAGCGCGGGGTCCTGGGAGTAAGTGACGCGGACGCGGCTGCCGGCAAGCTTGGCGACTTCGGCTTCGAGTGATTGGCGGTCCTCGTCGTTGAGATCACGCGCAGTGGTGACTTCGGCTTCGGCGATGCCGCCCTTGGTGTCTGCGACAGCGTCATAGGTGGCGATGATTTCGTTGAGTGAGCTGAGCCGCTCATGGTCCATGATGATGGCGATGAAGTTGCGCACTTCACGCATCATGCCGATGCGCTCGGCAAGAGCATCCAGGACCGACAGCTTCTGGGCGGACGGGACGGAAGGATCGGCCAGGATCTCGCGGAGCTCTTTCGAAGCATCGAGGGTGGCGGCAAAATCCTTCATCTGCTGCTGGGCTGCGGCAACATCCAGATTGTGCCAAGTGACGACCTGAGCGAAGGCGTTGGCGTACTTGGGGGCGAAGACGGTGCCGGCCATTAGTTGTCGCCCTTCTTTTCCGTGCTGAGACGGCTGACGAACGACTGCACCAGGAGGCGGTCAGTTTCAGCGGAGATGACGAGCTTGCGTGCGGCCTGCTCGATGGCAAGCTCAGCGGCGTATTGCTGGAGCTGGCGCTGAGCGTGCTGGGTGGCTGCAGCTATTTCCTGGTCGGCGGAGGCAAGGAGCTTTTTCGTTTCGTCCTCGACCGAAGCCTTGATTCGGATCTCGTCTGCAGCGATGTCTTTTTCAGCCTGCTGGCGCATTTCAGCGATCTGACCGTCAAGCTTGGCGAGGCGATCCTCAACAGAGTTCAGTCGCTGGCTGGCTTCTTCCGTGGCGGTGCGGGCGTCGACGATTTCCTTCTGGATGCCGGCGGTGCGGTCGCGGAACAGCTTGGGAAGCGTCTTGCCGAGGAAGTAAAGGATCACGACTGCGAGAATGGCGAAGTTAACGACTTCAAAGGTGGTCGCAGCGGTGGCGGGCTGCATGCCCATCATGCTGCCGAGCTTTTTGACGATCGGCGACTGTTTGTACTCGACTGTCTCGTCTACCTCCCCGGCTTCGGCCTGCTGGGAGTTCGCAGCGGGAGTGGACTCGGCACCTTCATGAGCTGCCTGGGAATGGGCGTGAAAGCTGAAGGAGGCTAGCAGAAGAAACAGAGGGAGGACGCGGCGGAGGGTCTTCACTGGGCAGCCTCCGTTCCGGGCGCGCCTGCTGGCAGGACTGCGCGGAGGATCTGGGCGGATAGCTCAGATGACATAGCTTCAATTTGCTGGCGGGCACTGACGCTCGACGCCTGGATGGTTTCGCGGGCAGCCGAGATGCGCTGCTGGTTGGTCTCGCGCACCTTGGCGAGGGCCTGATCACGCTCACCGGTCCACTGCTTCAGCTTCGCGTCGCGCTGTTGGAAGATTTCCGTACGCGCTGCGCGCAGCTTGTTTTCGAAGACGGAAGTCTCAGCTTCAGCAGCTTCAATCGCTCCGCGTGCCTGCTCTACGGCGCCGGTGGTGCGGGCGCGACGTTCTGCCAGAATGGCATCGAGCGGACCGCGCACGAGCAGGCCGTAAGCGACGATGAGGAGCAGGAAAAGAATGATCGTGGGCACGGAGCCGAGGATCAAACCACCAAGTTGATTCAGAATTTCGTCCATGCTGGAAAGGTTTCCCGAGTGGGGATTGCCTTGAACCTCTTCACTCTTCTGTCGAACGCGCCGAAGCGATTCGCCGTCTGTAAGTAGACTTCTAACCCGTTTGGATACTCCCTAGTTCTACCAAAGCGCGGAAGAGGGTGTCAACGCGCGATGGCGAATAACGGACACCCTGGCCGGTAAACGCTCACGAGCGCTGAGGCTCCGTGCGTGCACGGAATCGGCGGTATCGTCCGATGAGCGAGGCCGGGCCGCTGACGTGGAACCACGTCATGTTGCCCTCAAAACGTTTGCCTGAGATAGTGGCGCCGGCCTCGAGCGCGGCCATGACGCCGCCTTCAGACTGGGGCACGCGGAAATCGGCTTCGACGAGGGGGTCGCGGATAAGGGCCTGGTCAATGGCGGCCAGGAGGGCCTCGACGCCGGCGCCGGTGAGGCCGGAGGCGGCGACCTGGTCGGCAGTGACGTGCGGTGGAATGGGGAGGAGGTCGGTTTTGTTGAGGACCTCGATGATAGGTTTGCCGGTTGTTTCGAGCTCGGCGAGGACGCGCTCCACCTGGGCCTTTTGCTCGTCAAGCTGGGCGCTCGAGGCATCGCGGACGTGCAGGAGGATTTCGGCGCGTTCGACTTCTTCAAGCGTCGCGCGGAAGCTGGTGACGAGCGAGTGGGGGAGGTTGCGGATGAATCCTACTGTGTCTGAAAGCAGAACTTTGCGACGGCTGGGAAGCTGGATCTGGGCGAGTTTGGGGTCCAACGTGGCGAACATGCGCGCGCTTTCCAGCACGCCGGATGCGGTGATGGCGTTGAAAAGAGTAGACTTGCCGGCGTTGGTGTAGCCGACAAGCGCGACGACCGGGACGGGGACAGCCTCGCGGCGTTGTCGCTGCTGGCGGCGGATGCGGCGGACGCCTTCCAGCCGCTCTTTGACGATGTTGATGCGCAGGTTGATGCGTCGGCGATCGGTTTCGAGGCGCGTTTCGCCGGGGCCCCTGGTGCCAATGCCGCCGCCAAGCTGCGACATGGCCTTACCCTTGCCGGCCAAGCGCGGAAGCTGGTACTCGAGCTGGGCGAGCTCGACCTGGAGCTGGCCTTCGCGCGTGCGGGCGTGGCGGGCGAAGATGTCGAGGATGAGCTGGGTGCGGTCGATGACGCGCGCGGGGAGGCGGGCTTCCAGGTTGCGCATCTGCGAGGGCGTCAGGTCGTGGTCGAAGAGGACGACATCAGCCTCCGACGAGAGGACGATGGCTTCGATCTCCTCGATTTTGCCGGTGCCGACCAGGGTGGCGGCATCGGGCCGGGGGCGTCGCTGGATGATGGTGGCGGCGATCTGCGCGCCGGCTGAGCGGGCTAGTTCCTCGAACTCAGCGAGCGAGGCGTCGAAGTCGAGGTCGGCATAGATGGGGGCTTCGTCGTTGTCGGTGTCTTCGGCTAGCAGGTCGGCCAGGATGTCGTCGACAGCGGAAACCTGTGCGGACTTTTTGGCTAGCCGAGCCGACGAGCCGAGTCGACGCTTTTCACCGGTGAATTCGACTGCGACGAGCACTGCCTTTTCCGCGCGCGGCACTGCTTTGCTTTTTGCGCGCGCGACTGCCGCTTCATGAAGCGTGCTGCTGGAGACGACTCGCTTCTTCAAGCGCGGATGTTTCCTGAATTGGACGGGCGGGCATTACTCACCCGCGTCTCCGTTGCTGTGTGAAGACGAACTGTGGCTGCGGCCATCCGGGCGAGGCTCCGTATGCGGCGCACGTCCGCTGACTACGGTTGAGATGGCATGCTTGAAGATGAGCTGCTCCTGGCTGTTGTTTTCGAGCAACACGGAGTATTTGTCGAACGAGCGGATTTTTCCGGTCAGCTTTACGCCGCTGACGAGGTAAATCGTGATGGGACTTTTATCCTTGCGAACTGTGTTCAGGAACGTGTCCTGAATATTCTGTGCCGGCTTTTGGTCCATAGTGCCGATCTCCTTTTGTGGGCGCTTCCCTAGCGCTGGATGGGTGAAGAAGCCTGCAGAACTCGCAGTAATGCAAACGACACAAGCCCCACCACCATACGACCATCGCGCACGGATTTCAAGTTGCCCCGTCGCGCGTAAATAAAAGGCGGCCCCGTGGTGAGATGTACGATAAGAAGGTGAGTTCCCTGTCTGAGTCTGCTTCCCTGCCGCCCGTTCCGATGCTGGATTTTTCCCGGCAATTTGCCGCCATCCGCGACGAAGTCATGGCCGCCATTGCAGATGTTTGCGAGTCGCAGCGCTTTATCCTGGGGCCGGCAGTGGACGCTTTCGAGCGCGAAGCAGCGCTGGCCTGCGGGGCTCCGCATGGCATTGGCTGCGCGAGTGGCACGGATGCACTCTGGCTGGCGCTTGAAGCGGCGAACATCGGCAAAGGTGCGCAGGACGCGGTGATTACTTCGCCGTTCAGTTTTTTTGCCTCGGCGAGCTCTATCGCGCGAGCGGGCGCGAGGCCGGTGTTTGCCGATATCGATCCGCTGACGTTTAACCTGTCGCCCGCTGCGGCTGAGGCCGCTATGGCTGGCCACGATGTGAAGGCGATTGTGCCGGTGCATCTGTTTGGGCAGTGTGCGGACTTTGATGGCTTTATTCAGTTGCAGCAGAGGCATCCTGGTCTGCTGCTGGTCGAGGACGCGGCGCAGGCTTTTGGCGCGACCTGGGAAGGCATGCCGACGGGCTCGTTGGGGGATGCGGCTTCGTTCAGCTTTTATCCCACGAAGAATCTTTCTGCGTTTGGCGATGCCGGGCTGATGACGACGCGGTCTTCAGCGCTCGATGAGCATGCGCGCTCGCTGCGGGCGCACGGGATGAGGCGGCGCTACTACCACGATGAGATGGGGTGGAACTCGCGGCTGGATTCCCTGCAGGCTGCAGTGCTGAGCGTGAAGCTGAAGTACGTGGCGGGATGGAACCAAAGGCGCCGAGAGTTGGCCGCGCGTTACAACGAGCTGTTTCTGGGCGCAGCAATTGGGTTTTCGCCCTCGCCTGAAAAGCCAGGATCGGTGGCCGATGGAGTGGTGCTGCCGTGGACGCATCCGCGGGCGCAGCATGTGTTTCACCAATATGTGATCCGGGCCCCGCGGAGGGATGAGCTGCGGGCGTACCTGGGATCGCTGGGGATTGGGAGCGAGATCTACTATCCGCTCTCGCTGCATCAGCAGGCGGCGCTGGCGGATCTCGGGTACAGGACCGGGGACTTCCCGGAAAGCGAACGGGCCGCGGCTGAAGTGCTTGCGCTGCCGATCTATCCGGAGTTGCGGGAAGATGAGCTGGAGCGCGTAGTGCAGGCCGTTCGGGCGTTTTACGCTTGAAGCAGCAAGGCAGAACGCGAAGAGCGCTGAGGTAAAGCGCGAAGGGCGTGGGGGAAGACCCAGTAGACTATGGGTATGACTTTGACGATTCCTGATGGTGATTTCCAGGCTTATTTGTTCGATTGTGATGGGACCGTGGCAGACTCCATGCCGCTGCACCTGGTGGCCTGGCAGACGGCGCTGGCGGAGTTCGATTGCAGCTTTACGCCAGAGCAGTTTTACGGCTGGGGCGGGCTGCCGGCGGAGGTCGTGATTGAGCGGCTGAACCAGGAGCAGGGGCTGCATATGCTGGCGCCGATCGTGGCAGAACGCAAGGAAGAGCTGTACTACGAGATGTTGCCACAGCTAACCGCCGTGCCTGAAGTGCTCGAACACGTGCTGGCGGCGCGAGGGAAAGTACGGTCGGCGATTGTTTCCGGCAGCACGCTGGAGTCGGTGACGGCTTCCCTGGGAACGCTGGGCTTGTTGGAGATGTTCGACACGATGGTCTGCGCCGGCGACTACGCGCACGGCAAGCCGAACCCGGAGCCGTTTCTGCTGGCGGCGGAAAGGCTGGGCATCGCGCCGGAGCGCTGCCTGGTCTTTGAGGATGCAGATCCCGGAATTGTGGCGGCGAAAGCAGCTGGGATGAAGTTCGTGAAGGTGGCACAGAACTGGGAGAAGATTGGCAGCTGACAAAGCCGGGCTGAACGAAAGAACCTCCGCGAGTGCAGACTTTGGTCGCGGAGGGTTTCTGCTTTCAACTACTGCGGGATTGAATTGGCCTTGCTGGCGGCTTCGCTGGACCGGCGTAGATTGTCTGCGGCGACCGCGACTTTCTTGTGAGCCGCACGGTTCTGCACCTGCGTAGCGTTTGTGCAGTCGAAGCAGCCTCCGTAAGCCTGCGCGGCCTTGGGGGCGAGCACGACCGCGACCACCGGCACCAGCAGAATGGCGCTGGCTCCGAGCGACTGCATCATGGCGCGGCGGGACACCTCCGGGTTCGGCATGGGCTTGACTTCGGTCTCGAGCAGGCCGTCGCGACGGAAATCCTCAAGCGCAAGAGAGACGAGATCCTCACCGATGGAGGCGTCAAGCGAGCGGGTTGCGGCCGCGGCTAGCTGTGCGATGGTGTGTTCGCCATCGCAGTGATCCCAGACGCAGGCAGAAGTGGGGTTCAGGCAGAAAGCCTGGTGGCGCCGTTCGTCATAGAGCAAAATCTCGTTCCCAACGCGTTGCGTTGTGATGCCTTGCTGGAGGCGAAGGGGGCGCACTTGGATCGGCATGACAGGGACTCCTGGGGCGTGAGCTTGAAGATGAATGACAGGCAGCAGATCTTGAGGGGGGAGCCCAAGGCTACCGTGGCGAGACAGCGATGCTGCCGGGAGTGGTAAGGCCGCCGGCCGGGGTAATGGGGGAAAAGCTGGTGGCTGTGCCGCTATTGGTAAACACGCTGACGCCGGCTCCGGCCGTGGTGTTGGTGACCCAGACCTGATTGTTGCTGTCGATCGCAATTCCCTTGGGGGAGGCCAGCCCATTGCCGGAATAGTTTGTGCCGCTGGTGCCGCTGGTGGCGAGCTTGGTGACGGAATTTGAGGCGGAATTGGTGATCCACGGGGTGCCGGTGAGATCGATCGCAATGCCGGCCGGCACGCTGATGCCGCCGGCGGTAAATCCTGCCGCTGGGGAGAGCGCGACACCGACGTTTGAGAACTTGCTGACGGTGCTGTTGGACTTGTTGGTGACCCAGACGTTGCCGGAGGTATCGACCGCAACGGCTGATGGCGCGCCGAGACCGCCGCCGGTGTAAGTGATGCCGATATTCCAGGCCGCTGGGGGCGCGTTGACAGAGAGCACCGGCGTGAAGACAGGGCTGGCCGAGCGCAGGCTATTGAGCTGCGCGGTGTTCACGGTGGGGTGCTGCGCGATGTTCAACATTGCGTTGATGGTGTCTGTGGGTGGAGTTCCAGCCGAGTTGGGCGTGTAGGAAAAGAGCTTGCCGCAGCCCGTGCTGGTGTCCGTCGCAGCACCGCCGGCAGAGTTGACGCACTGCTCCATAACGTCAGCGAGCGTGTTGATCAGGGTGCTGGGAAGCGTGGCGTTCGCCGGCAGGGTGGTGGGCGCAGCGCCACCCGGCGTGGCGAGCGTGCCGTTGCTGCTGTTGGCGATTTTGTTGAAGGATTGGAACGCGTTGGCTAGTCCGCTGGCGTTCGTCGCCGAGGTGCCGACGTTGGCGATGCCGGTCATGAAGGGCGAGATCGAGTAAACGGCGGCAACGGAGGTGATCTCGTTGACGTTGATAAAGGTTGACGGGTTGTAGCTGCTGCAGGGGCCGAGCAGCGACATAAGCGCCAGATTGGCGTTGGTCGTGCCCGGGATTGGCTGGCCGCCGGTGCCGACAATATAGAGCTGCGTGCCGCTGGTACAACTAAACGCGGGCAGGTTGAAGTTTCCGGCTGCGGTGGTTCTGGTCGAGCCGCTGGCAAGCAGTCCCGTGGCGGCCGAGCCGTAGCCAGCCGTGCCGGTCTGATAGACCTGGATCAGAATATTGCCGACGGGCTGCTGGCCGCCCATAAAGGTGCCCTGCGCGCCGGCCGCGGCGGTGACCTGCACGGGTGTCGCGACGGGGCTGACGCCAAGCCCGCAGCCGGTGAGCAGCAGGGCGAGACCGGTGGTGACAAATGCGATTGCAGTGGTCTTCATGATGGTGCTCCGGGGGGTCGTGATCATGGAGGAAGTGGTGGCCTGGGGACGGATCATGGGCGGGCTCCTGTAGTTGCAGCCGCCGCGGCGTTCGCGAGTGGCGCGACCGGTGCGGCACCGCCGATGATTTCCGTCAGCGTGTCGCTGGTGGAGCCGGTGATCCAGAGGTTGCCGGAATTGTCGATTGCGATCGCATTGGCACCCGTCGTGCCGGCGACAGGCTGGGCGACCGAGGAGACAGGCACGCCGGCGTTGTTGAAAACGCTGACGGTGTTGTTTCCATTGACGACCCAGATGAAGCCGGAGCCATCGACAAAGACCGCGTTGGGCGCGTTGAGCCCGCCGCCGGTGAAGGGCGAATTGGCCAGTGCGACGCCGGCCTTGGTGAAGCCGCCGAGGGTGTTGTTTGTCGTGTTGACCGACCATAGATCGCCGGAGGCATCGACCGCGAGACCGATGAACGGTGCGCCGCTGCCGGTGTAGCCGCCGGAGGGCGAGGTGAAGAGGCCAACGTCCGTAGTGCGGGACAGCGAGCCGTTTGAATTGATGTACAGGATGCAATCGTTGACGACGATGCCGGCCTGCGTGACGACGGCGGAGCCACTGGTCTTGGTAAGCGTCTGCGTGAGAGCAGTGCCGAAACTGACCGTGAAGGAGTGGACCCCGGAGTCGGCCGCGGTGTAGGTGTAGCTGGCGGGCGAGGCGGTAAAGAGCGGATCAGAGCTCGTCAGGGTGACGGTGCCGGTAAAGCCAGGGACCGTGTTGCCGTACTGGTCGACCGCATTGACGTTGAAGGCGGAGGCAACGCCGGGTGCGGCAAACGACGTGGGCGCGTTGCCGGTCAAGGTGGAGAAGGGGCCCGGGTTGACGACCTCAGTCGCGACTCCGTTGGTCAGTCCGCTGGAGGTGGCGGTGTAGGTGTACGTTTCTGCGATGGTTAGCGCCGCGAATCCCAGGTTGAAGGTCGCGGTTCCGTTGCTGATGGCGATGGTGTAGACCTGCGCGTAGTTGTTGCCGCTGACAGAAACCGTGATGGTTCCGCTTGAAACATTAGTGGCAATGTTGCCGGCTGCATCTTCAAGCGCGACCGTAAAGGTCCCTGCGTTGCCGCCGGCGGTGATGACTGCCGCCGGGGAGGAGGTGTAGACGAGGCGGGTTGCTGTGACCGCGACGTTCAGGGTCGCGGTTGCGGTGCCGCCAGCGTTCGAGTTGGTGGCGGTGACTGCGCCGCTCGTGTTGGTGTAGGACCCAAGCGCGGTAGCCTGTACGCCAACCGTGACCACGCAGGTAGAGCCGGCGGCGATGGTGGCACCGGAGAGCGAAAGGCTTGTTCCACCGACTGCGCCGGTGGTGGTGCCGTTGGTGCAGCTGGTGTTGGCAGCGGACGTTATCTTCAAGCCGCTCGGCAGGCTGTCTGAGAAGGCGACCCCGGTGAGCGACACAGCATTTGCAGTGGGATTACCTATCGTAAAAGTGACCAAAGAGGTGGCGTTGGGTGCGACGGTCGATGGATTAAAGGTCTCCGTGATGGTGGGCTGGCCGACGACGATGGTACTGTCCGTGCCGTTGTCGTTGTAGGCATTTGCTTCCCACCACCGGAGACAACTGCGGTGTTTGTGTAGGTGCCGGCGTTCGTGGAGGCGACATTGACCGTGACCGTCACGGGAGGATAAGTCACACTTGAGGAGAGCTGGTCGGAACGATTGCAGGGCCCGGCGGGCTGGGTGCAGGTCCATCCGGTGCCGGAGATCGCCGTGGCCGTGAAGCCGGTGGGGAGCGTGTCTGAAAGGTTTACGGTTCCGGTGGTCGGCGCATTGCCAGTGTTCGCGACGGTCAGGGTGTAGGTGTCGCCCGTGTCACCGGCTTTGAAATTTCCGGTATGCGCGCTGGTGACAGTCAGGTCCGGAGCGATGACGGTGTAGTTATAAGTGGTGGCACTGTTGCAGGTGGGATTGGAGCCCTGGTCCTTGATGGTGCAGCCATCGACGGTGACGGTGGCGAGACCCTGGCCGGTATTGCCTGGGGTGCTGCTGTCGGTAATGGCGGCGTTCGAGACAGAAGTGTTGGCGGTTGCGCTGAAGGTGGAGCCGGAGATGCTTTGGGTGCCGGTGTTACTAACAGCCATGGTGGCGGGCGTCAGGTTGTAGGCATAGTCCTGAGCGGTGGTGTACTTTGTGCCGCTGCTGTTTTGGCCCAGGCTACCGGTGGCCGTGAAAATTGATCCGGCGGCAGGCGTCGTAGAGCTGAGGTTGAGGATCAGCGTGGTGTAAGGCGTTAAGGTCAGGGACTCATAAGCCGACGATTGAACGACTGCGGTGTCGCAACCTGTGCCGGCCCCGGGACCGTTGCAGCCCCACCAGTTGTTGGCCAGGTTGACGGTGGTGTTGGCAATGCCAGTCGTGTTGCCGCAACCATCGTAAAAGCCGGTAGCCGTGCCGCCGGTATTGCCGTGGAAGCGCGAATAGGTCAGGTTGAAGGTGGCCGCTGTTTGGCTAGGCTGATTGGGGTAGGAGCAGATGCCGCCGCCGTTCGGAGCGCCGGCAGAGGCACTGCCGTTCTGAGTGCGCGTGGCGGCGCTACTGATGGCGTTGTTGGTGACGGTTAGCTCCGTCAGATTGACCGCGCTGCTTTGCGGGTTGATGTACAGGCCTGCCCCAAAACCCGGCCCTTTGTTGCCGCTGATGGTGGAATTGCTGATGTTGGCGCCACCATCCAGGTTGATCCCGCCGCCAAAGCCGTCTGACGTGTTGTTGCTTACAGTGGAATTGCTCATGTTCAAGGCCACGTTGATGTCGGGTGGCTGCAGGAAGATGCCGCCGCCGCCGGAGCCACTATTTGCTGTCGTGCTGGCTAATGTATTGTTCCCCAGGGTTGCGGAGTTATTGGTAATAGTGGTGCTGTTGACTGTGAGCGGAATGTGATCGGTGACGAAGATGCCACCGCCCGAGGCCCCCGAGTAATTCGTCGTCACGAGTGAATTCTCAAAGTCGACGCCGCCTTCCAGGGGTCCGACTGTGCCCTGGTTTGTGTTGAAGACAGTAACCGCGCCACCGCTGCCGTTCAGTATGTAGTTGCCCTGGAAGGTGACGTTCGTGACCGTCAGCACGGCTGAACCAAAGACGTCGAAGTCAAGTGCGCCGCCGTAGGCGTTTTCGTAATAATTATTTGCAGACGTAAGCTGATTTGGGTTATTGCCGTTCTGAAGAGTCAGGTTCGACAGGAACATGTCATAGGCGCCGCCCTGAGTGTTGTAGATGTAGGAGTTTTCCTCAATCAACGAGTCGACGCCGTTGCCGCCTGCCACCGACGGTGGACCACCGTATCCGATCGTCCCTGCCTGCAGGATGGTTCCGGTTTGCGAGGCGCCTACTATATTGACCGCACCATCAACGTCCAGGTGCATGTCGATGCTGCCGTTCGCGTCTTTTCCGTTGCTGCTGCCTGGAGAATTGTTGCTCAGGCTTAGGGTGAACGTGCCAGCAGGCAGGACGATCTTGTCGATCTTGCTGGTTCCCAGGCCGTTGGTCGCGGAATCGTTATTGACCACGCCGACGGCGGCGCGCAGAGAGCAGCCGGGGGCGTTATTGTTACAAGCTGCAATGTTAGCTGTGCTCGCCGGGAGATCCTGCGTGGTGTTCACGTTGATCGTCTTGGTAGGGCTGGGTGGAGTGAGGACCAGCGGATGCAGCGTAGCGGCAGTCACGCTGACAACACCGACGCGCGCATCGTCCGAGATGCGGGTCGCAATGGCCGAAACGGCCGGGCTCGATTGCGAATCAACCGTGACCACGGGTGTCGACTTCCGGACAGTGGCGGTGGAGATCATGGGATGCGCGACCGTGACGTACTGGCCATTGGCGAGGACCGCAAGATCATCGCCGCCGGTACCGCTGAAGCGTCCGCGCAGCATGATGGCCGTGCCGCCGGGGCCAACGTTCGGGACCGTTTCCACCTCATCCCAGCCCATGCCGGTCAGCGTGGTGAAGACCGGCAGGCTGCCCGGGGTCGGGCGGACGCGATGCGCCGGAAAGCTGGTGTCAACGCCGCCAGAGCGCGCAAAGACGTGCAGAGTGGCATCCGCGCCCAGAACGGCAAGCTGCTTGAAGCCGCGGCGGTCATAGGCGAACAGGCCCGTTGCCACCGCGGCGGGATTGCTCACGGCGATGGCGTCCAGGTGGGGCGCGGCATCCTTGCTCAGGAACGACTTGCCGTCCAGCACCTGCACGGAGCCGGCGGTGGTCAGGACCAGGTCGTCCTCGGCGCCCAGGTTGAGCTGTGCGGGCTGAATCACTGCGACGGCACCATGCGTCTTCAAAAAGGCGAGGGTCTTTCCTTCTGCATCCAGCGCCTGCAAGCCGCAGCCGGAGCCTCCGCAAACGCCTGCCAGGACGACGTTTTTGCCGTCTCGCCCGCGCCAGGTGGCAAGGGACGAAACTGCGCCTGCGAGGGGGTAGGGGGTCAGCTTGCCGAAGCCGCCGTGACCGTCACCAGCCAGAACGTACACCGTGCGATCGCCTTTAGCGGCGACCAGCAGGTCAAAATGTCCATGGCCATGCAGATCCGCGGTCGTGAGCAGGTCTGGCCGCACCGGAATGTCAATGGCTTCTGCCTTCTCGACATACGGCATGATGATCTGACCGGCAGCGATAGCGGCCTGCTCCTGCGGTCCCGGCGCGATTGCCAAAGCGGACCCGCGCTGCAGCAGCAGAACGCCATCCGCGCCTACGGCATAGCCGGATATGAGGTCGCTTGAGCCGTCGGAATCAAAGTCAGCTGCAACCAGCGATACACCGGTGCGGCCAAGGGCCAGCTTCTGCTTCAGCTTCTTGTCGGTCGCGGTAGCTGTCTGCAAAAGCGGACGCTCAGTCTGGCGATGGAAAGAGCTGTACTGCACCAGGGGCGTCGGCTGTTGGGCAAAAACACCGGTAAAGCACGCAACAGTGGCAAGCAGAGGAAGCATGACTGCACGAAGGCAGGCACGGGAGGACGCATAAGACATGAGAAAGCTCCGGATCAGTCCAGGGTGTCCTCATTAAAGCGGGAGGAGCAAGCATGAGAACCAACAAAACCGTGGATCAGGGGGGGTGGAACTTGGATTCCTAATAGTAACTGGGAATCAAGAAGATCAAGAAAAAATTTATCGATATTGCCGGCGTAGAACGCAGGGATTCCCAATATGGATTCGTTTGCCGAAAAGAAATATTCATTAGACCCTTTTCGCCCTCTATACTTTGCGAGGGTTCGCAGCACTTGTCTCCTGCTCCTTGTCTCGCAGATCCTAGGCGACGCGTTGCGTACTACACAGAGCTTCAATGCATAGAGGAGAAAAATGGATCCTTATCTCGGCGAAATCCGCCAGGTGGGCTTACATACGCGCCTTCGGGCTGGCTGCAGTGCAACGGCCAGCTGCTGCCGACCAACCAGTACGAAGCCCTGTTTACGCTGCTTGGCACCACCTATGGCGGCGATGGATCGCAGACGTTTGCCTTGCCGGACCTGCGCGGCCGGGCGATGCTCGGTCAGGGAACAAGCACCGGCGGCAACTACCCGATGGGCCAAAGTGTGGGCACAGAAGCTGTAACGCTCAACAGCCAGCAGCTTCCAGCGCATGCGCACCCAGTCAACGCCAGCACCACCGCAACCAGCGGCTCGCCTGCCGGAAATGTGTTTGGCAGCGGCATTCAGCAGTACGGCAGCGCGGCACCCAGCGGAGCCACGGCAGCCCTGGTGGGGCCGGCCGGTGGCAACCAGGCGCACCCCAACCTGATGCCGTATCTGTGCCTGTACTTCATCATCGCCACGGAAGGCGTTTTCCCCAGCAGCAGCTAAAAGAGGAGAAATCAAATGAATCCATTTTTCGGGCAAATTTCGACCTTCGCATTCGGACCGATTCCTTTCGGCTGGGCTGCGTGCAACGGTCAGCTGCTTTCCGTGAACCAGAATCAGGCCTTGTTCAGCCTGCTGGGAACCACCTATGGGGGCGATGGCAGAACGACGTTCGCGCTGCCTAACCTGCAGGGCCAATTCGCAGTAGGTCAGGGACAGAACTTCGTCATGGGCCAGACCGCCGGCGAAGCCACCCACACCCTTACCGTGGCAGAAATTGCCGCCCACGCCCATCCTGCATCCGCGTCCAGCGGGGCAACTTCGCAGTCTTTGCCCGCAAACAACTATCCCACCACCAACTCTCCCAGCAACTATGCTGCGACCGCCAACACGGTTCTGGGCACCGGCACGACCACGGCCGGCGGCAGCCAGGCTCATCCCAACGTGCCGCCTGCACTCGCGATTGCCTATTGCATCGCCCTTCAGGGCCTTTTTCCCAGCCGCAGCTAACTCGATCATAAGGAGCAATCATGGATCCATTTGTAGGTGAAATTCGCGTCTTCGGCTTTGGCTTCGCGCCAAAGGGTTGGGCGCTCTGCAACGGCACGCTTCAGTCCATCTCGCAAAATACAGCCCTGTTTTCGTTGCTCGGAACACAGTATGGCGGCGATGGTCGAACAACCTTCGCCGTACCCAACCTGAACGGCAACATCTCCGTTGGCTCCGGTCAGGGCACCGGCCTTGCCAACTACGTGCAGGGTCAGGTCGGGGGGTCCGCCACGGTTTCGCTCACCATCCCGCAGCTTCCCGCGCATGGACATGCTCTTCCGACAACCACCGGTGCAACCGCCGACACCCCGTCCGCAAGCGTAGTACTGGGCGGCCAGGTGGGCCGAACAGCCGGAAAGTTGTACGACGATCCAGGCAGCCAGGCCGGGCATGCAGTCACGATGTCGCCCGCGCTTGTTGGCCCTGCGGGCAGCGGCGCCGCGCATAACAACATGGCGCCGTACACGGTTGCGAACTACTGCATCGCGCTTCAGGGTATCTATCCACCCCGGCCGTAGAGCACAAAAGGAGCGGCCCGGGATCCGTGGCCGCTCCTGCTTGCACCGTTAAGGGCGAAATACCATGCGCGCATCCAGCCCGTCGGACGATTCCACCACCAGGCCTGCACGTTCGTAGAGCCGCTTTGCTGGATTTGTTTCTCGTACGACAAGCGTTAGCGGAAGGCGTCCGTCAGCAGCCTGCCGGCATAGCGAGCGCATCATTGCCGGCCCAATCCCCTGCCGCTGGTACGCAGGGAGCAAAGCAAGATCAACCAGGTGGAGCCCCGCCGAGCCGTGATCGAGCAGCATTCTGCCGACGCGGCTTCCCTGCACCCACATAATCGAGTCGACTGCGGAAGGAAACCGGGCGGCATAAGACATAGCCTGTCCATGCGCCTGCATCGCGAGCAGGTCTGCCAGCGCCTGCTCCGGCAGCCCCAGAGCAGCGAACTCCCGCTCGTGATTTGCCGCGAAAAGCTCAGTCAGAAAAGCGCCATCCGCCAATACCTTTGGCCGCAGTTCAAAGTCGACAGCCATCCTTGCCCTCTCATGTTCAGCCTATCGTGTGCCGCGAAGATTGTGCATTGACGACCAACTTGGTCCTAATTAGACTTGCAGATGTGGCAGAACGGCCGGAACGGTCGCGCGCCAGGGGTTAATCGCACATGTTGCAGGCATTCATCATCACCCTTCGCGAAGGCGTGGAAGCGTCGTTGATCGTCGGAATCATCTTCGCTTATTTGTCAAAAATCGGTCGTCCGGAGCTGAAGCGGACGGTGCTTTGGGCGCTTGGCGCGGCGTTGGTAGCGTCTGTGCTGATGGCCGTGATTGTGGCCCGGCTGCAGTTGAATTCGGACATCGTTGAAGGCTGGGTGATGCTTGCGGCCGCGTTCTTCACGGCCAGCATGATCTGGTTCATGAACAAAACGGCGCGCTCGATGAAGGGTGAAATCGAGTCGAAGATCGCCAGCAAAATCGGCGGCACATCAAAGGTGGGACTATTCCTGCTGGTGTTCCTCTTGGTCTTGCGTGAAGGCGTGGAGACGGTGCTGATCCTGTCCGCAGTGTCGCTGAACTCGACTGAGCTGCTGAGCTTTACGGGAACCGCGCTGGGCGTGGCGGTTGCGGTCGTGTTTGGAGTGCTGTTCATTCGCGGCTCGGTCAAAATCAACCTGCAACGCTTCTTCCGCGTCACGACCGTCATCCTCTATTTCGTCACGTTCCAGCTGATCGTGAGCGGCCTCCATGAGCTCAGCGAGAATGGCGTGCTTCCCTCTTCGACCGCCGAAATGCGCTACATCGGCCCGATCGTCCGCAACGATCTGTTCTTCTTCGTCACCATGCTGGCGCTCGCCGGCTTGATGATTCTGCTCGAGCAGCGTCGCCGAGTTCCCGCTGCGGCAGCTGATTTGAGCCAGCAGACAGCCGCGGAAATCCGTAAAGCCGAGTGGTCGCAGCGTCGTGAAAAGTTTTGGATGACTGCGGTCGTTTCGACGAGCTTTCTCTTCATCTTCCTTTCGACGGCTGAATTCATTTATGCCAAATCCTCCACCGCGTTGAGCGCTACAAATCCGGTCACGCTCGTCGGCAACCAGGTCACCGTGCCCGCCGCGGACATCAACGACGATAAATTGCATCGTTACGGCGTGCACGTCGACGATGGCGCCGGCAAGACGCCGGAAGTGCGCTTCCTGCTGTTCAAGAAGCCGGACGGCAACATCGTCGCAGTGGGCGACGCCTGCAGCATCTGCGGTCCGGTCGGCTTCTACATGGGCGAGCAGGGGATCACCTGCAAAATGTGCGCATCCCCCCTGGTTCCGGCGAGCATGGGCCAGCCCGGCGGCTGCAATCCGCTGCCGCTTGCCAGCACGAATGCGAATGGACAGATTACGATCGCGGCGGCGGATTTGAAGGCGCTTGCACCGCACTTTGAGAAGTGATGTCGACGTTCCCCATGAAGCCGGGTGCCCCACGTCTCGCTTCTGAGACCTGGGTTCTCAACCTTCCTACATACTTTGGGCTCGCTTCCACTCCAATAACCCACCTCTCAGAATCGAGAGGTGGGGCACCCGGTTCGTCGCCTACCCAGATTCGATCGGAGGCCATATGTTTCTGAGACTCCTGATCGAATCCTTCCTCCGCCAAAAGCGCCGCAAAGCCCTCGCCGGCATCGCCATCCTGCTCGGCACGACAGCCGTAACAGCCATGCTGGCTCTGGCCACCACGATCGGCGACCGCATCCACCGCGAGCTAGCCGTGTACGGCGCCAACATCGTCGTGACCCCAAAAGCTGCTGACCTTGCGGTGAACATTGCTGGGGTTGCCATCCATCCCGCATCCGAGCAGGCATACCTACCCGAAGCAGGCTTGGAAAAACTCAAAGGCATTTTCTGGGCGAACAACATTACGGCGATCAGTCCTGAAGACCGCATTCCGGTCGTGCTGCCCTCAGGAGTGCAAGCGACGGCGGTAGGCCTGTGGTTCGATCATTCGTTCAGACCCGGTATGCCTAAGACCGGGGCTCTGCAACTTCACCCGACGTGGAAAATAACAGGCACATGGCCAAAAAATGGATCGGAGACTGTCGTCAGTTCTAAACTTGCTGACCAGCTCGGCTTCAAACTCTCCGACGCGGTTCCGCTTCGCTTGGAGCACGACGCAGGTGTTGTGCCTTTTGTGACCCAGCTTCGACTGACTGGCATCGTCGACACTGGCGACGCTGCGTATCCCGATATCTTGCTTCCGCTCGAAACTGCTCAGCAAATCAGTCACGTCAAGGGCGCCCTCACCCGCATCGACATATCCGCCAAGACACGCCCGGAAGATGCCTTCGCCCGCCAGAATCCAGACACCCTTTCCCCTAAGCAACGCGACCTTTGGTACTGCCGTCCTTACGCAAACTCTATCGCCTACCAGATCCGCGAGGCCATTCCCAACTCCGACGCGCAGCAGGTCCGGCGCGTCGAGCAGTCGGAAGGCACCGTCCTTTCCCGGATATCCGGCCTGATGTGGCTGGTGTCTGCGGCGGCGCTGCTGGCCGCGGGTTTCGCCGTTTCAGCAGCGATGGCGACGGCAGTCCTTGAACGTCGCGGCGAAATTGGCTTGATGCGTTCGCTTGGTGCCGGCAAAGGCCGCATCGCTTCGCTGTTCTACGCCGAATCAAGCATCCTGGCGACCGCCGCCGGCTTGCTCGGCTACCTGGCAGGCAGCGGGCTGGCGTGGGGCCTGGGACGGCACATCTTCCCGGCCGATGGCGCTTCCCCGCTTTTCAATCCGGTTTTGCTGCCGGTGATTATCGCGCTTGCAGTTGGAGTGGCGATCGCGGGAAGCACGCCGGCGATCCGGTCCGGACTACGCTCGGACGTCTCAAATGTTCTGCGGGGTAACGATTGAGCGTCACGCCGGCACAGATCGGGGCGCCTCCTCGTCGCGCACCTCGGACAGGGTCAGGCGGCGCGGCTGGGATTGGGTTCGCGCGCATGCTGCGCCGTTCGCTCACGCACCGCAGTGGACGAGCGTTTTCCGCGCTGATTGCGCTGACGGTTTCCGCCGCCGTCGCCACCGCGCTGCTGACGCTTTACGCCAGCCTCGACGCCAAGCTGCACCACGAATTCCGCAGTTTTGGCGCGAACATCGTCGTCACCGGGTCCGCCGGCGTGGCGCAGGCGCAGCAGGCCGCAGGGCCAGATGCCACGGTCGCCGCCTTCGCTTACGCAATCGCTACGACCGACCGGGGTACCCCCGTGGTCGTTGCCGGCGTGGACTTCGCGGCGGTCAAAAAGCTGGACTCCTGGTGGCAGGTCCCCGCCTGGCCAACCGGCGCCGACGCCGCGCTCCTAGGCAACAAGGCAGCCGAATTTGTCGGCAACGAGAAGACCGTAGCCCTGACTTACGGCGGCCAAACCAGAGCATTCCAGGGTGCGGGCCGGGTCACCACAGGGGCCGACGAAGACTCTCGCATTTACATTCCGCAGGCAGCCTTCCAGGCCTGGACGGGCGTCGCGCCCAACGTGCTTGAGATCCAGGTTCCGGGGGGCGCCACGCAGGTTGAGCAGGCGCTGACTCGGCTGCGTTCCGCCTTCCCGCAGGCCACGGTAGCACCGGTGCGGCAGCTCGTCGATGGTGAATCTTCGATCGTCGACAAGACCCACGCGCTCATGTTCGGCGCCGTTCTGCTCATCGCGCTGACGGTCGCGGTAAGCGTCCTGGCGACACTATCTGCCTCGGTGCTCGAGCGGCGCCGCGACTTCGCGCTGATGAAGGCGCTTGGCGGCAGCGAATCGCAGCTCATGGGGCTCTTTCTGGCGGAAACGCTGCTGCTGGCCACCGGCGGCGTGCTGGCCGGCTGGCTGCTGGGCTCCTGCGCCGCGTGGGTTATCTCCGAAGTCAATTTCCACACGCCAACGCTCCCCCGCCTGGGCGTGCTTCCGCTGGTCGTGCTCTTGAATCTTCTAATCGCCGCAGCCGCCGCGCTGTTTCCGGTGCGCTCGCTGCGCAATTTACAACCCGCCGCCCTTCTGAAGGGCGAATAAGATAGTGATAGCCATGGCCGAAGTCGTAACAAAATTAGCCCGCGCAGATGCCCGCCAGACGCGCGATGAGTGCGCCGTCATTTCGCTTGAAGGCGTGACGCGCGAGTATGCCGGACGCACGGGGGTCGTGCGCGCGCTTGAAGATGCGTCATTTCAGATTGTGGCCGGCGAATGGGTCGCGATTACCGGGCCTTCCGGGTCCGGCAAGTCGACGCTGGTCAACATGCTGGGCTGCCTGGACCGGCCCACCTGCGGCGAGTTGAAGATCGATGGCACGGACGTCGCGCAGATGACGTCGCGCGAACTCGACCGCTTCCGTTCAGACAAGATTGGCTTCATCTTCCAGCAATTTCACCTGATCCCGTACCTTTCGGCGCTGGAAAACGTGATGCTTGCCCAGTACTTCCACTCCATGACGGATGAGACAGAGGCCCGCGCGGCTCTCACAAAAGTAGGGCTCGGCGAGCGCATCCAGCACCTGCCGTCAGAGCTTTCTGGCGGAGAACAGCAACGCGTCTGCATCGCCCGGGCGCTGATCAACAACCCACCGATCTTGCTTGCCGATGAACCGACCGGAAACCTGGACCACACCAATCAGCGGATTGTCGCTGAGCTCCTGACGGACCTGCACCACCAGGGGCACACGATCGTGATGGTCACCCACGACCCGGAAATGGCCGCGCTTGCCCAGCGACGCATCGCACTTTCGCATGGCAAGGTTTTCTGCCATCCGGTGCGGCCCATCGTCCGGATCAGCTAAGAGTCAGCGTTGGACAATGAGCATGTTGAAGGTCTTAGTCCTACCTGTGGCCGGTTTACCCAGGCACGCTTCTGACCTACCGGACGCCCCACTTCAGCTTGCTGCGAAGCACGCTGAAGAGCCCGTTTGGCCGCAGTCTCAGCATCTTGACAGTCGCAGTAGAGCGGCAACACTTCACTTCGTCCCCTACCTGTAGATCAACCGCTTCCTGCCCGTCAACCGTCAGCACGATCTGATTCGGCACGCCTTCGACGCGGATCGTGATATTCGATTCGCCTGGCATCACCATCGGCCTGATCGTAAGCAGATGCGGGCAGATTGGCGTCACCACCATGCAGTCCACGCGCGGCATTACGATAGGCCCATTCGCCGCCAGGTTGTAGGCGGTCGATCCGGTAGGCGTAGAAACGATCACGCCATCCGCACGGAACGTAGCGACCAGCTGCCCATCGATTTCAACCGTATAGTCCGCCATGCGCGCAATCGTGCCCTTGGCGACCACAACGTCGTTCAGCGCGTCCCACTCCAGCCGCACCTTGCCATCGCGCAGCAGACGCGCGTTCATCATGGTGCGCACGTCAATATCGGCGATGCCGTTGCACCAGTTTTCGAGCGTCTGGTACAGATCGCTGAGCGGAATCTCAGTCAAAAAACCCAGCGATCCAAGATTGACCGACAGGATCGGGATATCCACACGCGCGAACGCGCGGGCCGCACTGAGCAACGTACCATCGCCCCCCAGCACGATGACGAGCGACGGATGCTCCCGCGGCAGCAACGTACGATCCATGCCGGGAACGCCCAGGTAGGCGGCGGAGTCGGTATCGAGCACAGTCTCGTATTCGCGAGCGCGCAACCAGCCCACCAGTTCCGGCAAAACCTCCGCCATCTTCGGGTTTCCGGGCTTCGAGATGATGGCAGCCTTGAACATTGCCCCTAGTCTATCGCCCCCAGGCAGAAGCAAGGCGTAACGGGGATAAAAAGGGATAACAGCGGGATCGAAGCGGATCAGGCAAAGCTTGGAACTAGCCTTGATGTCATTCGCTTTGATACATCACCTTCTCTACTTCGCCTTGCTTTCTAGACCCACCTGGCCTTCAGCAGGTACTCGTGATTCCCTTCCATACCGGTGATCGGCGAGTCGATCAGGTCCATTTCGGTTCCGCCCAGACTGTGTACTGAAGTAACCACTCGGTCGACTGCCATCTGCCGCGCCTCATCCGTGCGCACAATCCCGCCCTTGCCGACATGCTCGCGGCCGGCCTCAAACTGCGGTTTGACCAGCACCACGCCGGTCCCTCGCCAGTCTGGCCCCAGCGCGCCGAGCACCGCCGGCAGCACCAGCGTGGCAGAAATAAAGGACACATCCATCGCAAAGAATGCGATCCCGCGCGTGTTCAGCGACTCCGCCTCCAGCAGACGCGCGTTGGTGCGCTCCATCAGGCTGACGCGTTCATCGCGACGCAGCCGCTCCGCAATCTGCCCGTGGCCTGTGTCTATGGCGAGCACGCTGGTGGCGCCCCGCTGCAGCATGCAATCCGTAAAGCCGCCTGTGGAGGCCCCAATATCCAGGCACGCCAGCCCTTCAACGGCGATGCCCCAATGAACCAGCGCGCCCTCAAGCTTCAGCCCGCCGCGCCCAACAAACTTCAGATCTTCACCCAGCAGACGCAGCGCGGCTTCGTCGCTGATCGGCGTGCCTGGTTTTGTCACTTTTTGTTCATCGACCATGACGCGGCCGGCCAGCACCAGCGCCTGGGCGCGCTCACGCGAAGGCACCAGCCCGCGGTCCACCATCAATTTGTCCAAACGTATTTTCATGGTTGTTCAACTCAAGTCTACTTGCCGCGAATAGCTTCCCGATTTGCACCAAACCCGGTACAGTTCTTGCAGGTGACTCGGCGAGGGGCTGCACCATGCGTGGTGCACAAAACTTTTGACCCGATGCACAAATTGCAATCTGTTGTCGAGATAGGTGCGTTCTATGTACAGAGAGACGGGAGTAACGAATATGCCACCGGCATCCACCCAGGATGACGCTGCGCTTCTGGCCTTGGTCCAGCGCGGTGATGAACAAGCCATGGCATCGCTGTTCGACCGATACTCGAAGGTAGTTTACTCGGTTGCCCTTCGCGTGCTACGCGATCCGGCTTCTGCCGAAGACGTCCTTCAGGAGATTTTCATGCAGATCTGGCGCAGCCCCGATGGTTTTATCGCTACCCGCGGAAGTCTTGGCGGTTGGCTGGCCGTCGTAAGCCGCAACCGGTCCATTGACGCTCTCCGCCGCAAACGCCCTACGGAATCGGTCGATGAGATCGCACTATCCTCTCCGTACAACTTGTCTGAGGAAGCCGAGCGCAACATCATGATTGAGCGCGCTCGCGAAGTGATTATTCTGCTCCCCACGGAGCAGCGCAAGACTTTGGAAATGGCCTTTTTTGATGGCCTGACTCACTCTGAAATTGCCGAAATGACCGGGGACCCGTTGGGCACTGTCAAGACCAGGATTCGCAGCGCGCTTCTGACGCTAAGAAAGGCTTTCCAATCATGATTCCGGTCAAACATATCGATCCTGATGATCTTCCGTTGTACGCGATGCACCTTCTGCCGCCAGATGAAATGGAGGAGATGAGCCTGCACCTGCAGCACAGCGTTGAAGCGCGGCGGGTCCTTTCTGAAATCCTTGGTGATCTCTCGTTGTTGGCCCACACGGCCGAAATGCACAGCCCGCCGGCGCTGACGCGTCAGCGCTTGATGAAGCATGTCGCCCGTGAAAAGAAGGCGATTTCGATCGACGTCAATCGCCCGCAGTTGAGCGAGTTGGCCCCGCGCGCCAGCAGCCTGCTGGATGAGGAGCCCGCCCGCAAGTCCGGCGCGGCCAAGGTTCTGCCGTGGGTCGGCTGGGCCATGGCGGCTGGTCTGGCAGTGGCTTCCGCCGGCTTGTTCACGCAGCGCGAGCACCTGAAGCAGGAAGTCGCCGCCGAGCACACGCAGCGCGCAACGGCTGAGGCATCGCTTGAAAACGCTAACGTGATGATGGAAACAATCAAGGATCCCGCTGCAGTACGCGTCGCACTGACGCCGACCGGCGTAGCACCACCGCCCGAAGGTCGCGCCATTCACGTGGCGGACAAGGGTTCGCTGGTCTTTATCGCAAGCAATCTGGAGCCGCTGCAGACCTACAAAACTTACGAGCTTTGGTTGATTCCTGCTGATGGCCGCGATGCCATCCCCGCCGGGACATTCCACCCGGATGCACGTGGCAATGCGCAGGTTCTGCTGCCGCAACTGCCCAAGGGAGTCCAGGCCAAGGCCTTTGGCGTGACGGTGGAAGACGGCGAGGGCGCAACCAGCCCGACGATGCCGATCATCCTCAAAGGTGCAGTGTCGTCCTGACCCATCGATAGATTGACCAGAAAAGCCCCGCGAATCTCGCGGGGCTTTTACTTTCCGAAGAGCTTTTGTTGGCTTTACTGAGTCGTAATCCGCACCGCAACACCGTTGCCCTGCAGAGAAAGGTGCGTCACAACCTGGTCCAGATCCGTGCGGATGATCGTGAGATCGGTCGAGTCCGGGGCGGTCAGGTAGACCTTGCCGGTTGGCGTGCCTTGGGTCGAGACAATGTAGGTGGGATGCCCGTGAACGAAGGAATCGAGCGCATTCACGCTGTTGGAGGCGGGGATGGTTGCGATGACGGTGTTCGTCGTCAAGTTGATGACCGAAACCGAGCCGGGGATTCCGGGGTTTGCAGGGACGCCTGGCGACGCGGGAGTCGGCAGCACACCCGAATTGCACACGTAGGCGCGCGTTCCATCCTGCAGCACGCTAACCATGACCGCGTTTACGCCAACCGGAACATTCGCCACCACGGTTCCGTAGCCGAGCGCGTTGAGCGGATTGGCGGGGTCGCAAGTAGCGTTGGAAGGCAAGGCAGTCGCGGAGCAGCGCGGAATGCTGATGATCGAAACCGAGCCTGGCGTAGCTGCGGTGCCCCCACCCTGATTCACGACCACGAGCTCATTGAGCGTAGGCGCAAAATCCGCCCAGACCGGGCCGACGCCGACAGGAATGGTGCTCGACACGGTGCCGGCAGCGGTCGTAAAGCGCTCCAGCGCATTGGTCTGCGCGTTCACTGCGGTAACGGAGTTCGAACCCTTGTTCAGGATGAAGGCGCGCGCGGAGTCGCCGGTCATGACCCCGTAAACCGGGTTGATGCCGACGGGCAGAACAGCCGAAATTGTGTTGAAGGTCGTCTCAATGGCTGAAATTGTGCCCGGAGTCGTACCATTGCCACCTGCGATCGCATAAGCGCGCGGCGAGTTGGAAGCGCCAACGGTGTAGATGGTGCCGGCGCCGGTCGCCAGTTCCGTCTGGATGCCCACCGGGGAACCGCCCAGTTGGGCGACCGCGTTGCGGCCACTTTCCGCCACGTAGGTGTAAGAGCCCTGCGCGTAAACGCTGACCGGATTCGAGTTCGGCAGCAGCGTGGTCTCCTGAATGTCACTTGCGAGCAGCTGCGTGCTGATCCCGAAGGTCGTAAAGGTGCCGTCGCCGTTCAGCGTATAGCCGATGCTGCCGTTCGAGTTCAGATTGAAGTACTGCGGATTGGCCCCGATTGCGGTCGTGTTGACGATCGTATCGCCGGAAAAATCAACCAGTGTGACCAGGCCGGGCGAGGTGGGTGTCGGCGCGGAAACCGCCACTGCGTACTTGGTCGGCTGGCCGGCAGGGCCCACGGGGTTTACCGAGCTGACCACGGGGCGGTAGTTGCTTCCGCAACCAGCCAGCGTTACTGCAGCTGCGGCAAGAAGAAGCGCGGAAGACACCTGCGTGCGACGGACGAACTTACGATCTGATTGCAAAACCACTCCTGCTGGTACTGTTCTCTAGCGTTTGCATCTTTATCTTTGTCGTTGCCACGAGGTATTTTGCGGCGGCGTTTCTAGCATGGAAAACGACGTATTCTCAAAGCTCGATTGTAAATCAATGCGCCCGAGGGTTATGTGCATTCCCCGCCAAATAGCATTCCGGAAGCACGTAACAGGCTGCAATCGCGACTGCTGACCTGGCTGGTTTGCCCGATACTTTTTGCTCTTTGCCTTCCCTGCCTGATCCTGATGTTGCATCCCTACAACGCTGGACGGTCATGCCTTGAAGCTTTCGGTTTTGCTTTGACGTTTGGCATCCTCGTTTGGGCGCTTCGCGCGGCCACACCAATGGCAGCTTTTTGCGGCAGCATGGTCTGCCTGGTGCTCACGATCGGGACGCAACGCTCACGCTGGCTGTGGGAATCTGCTCTGGCACCGCTGATTTTGCTATTCCTTTTTACTTCCCTGGCGACGCGCCTCGGTAAAAAGCGCCGGCCCGACCTTACTGGAGTCCGAGAAGCTCGCAAAGGAAGAAGCGCGTCACAGGTCATAGCGAACCTGGGCATGGCAGCGCTGGTTGTGCCGGGCGGCTTCTTCAATTGGTACGACTGGACCGAGCGCGGGGTGCACGGCATGATCAGTCCATCAGCTTCTATTCTGGCTGCGCTCGTACTCGCGGCGCTTGGTGAAGCCACGGCAGACACCGTCTCATCGGAGCTCGGCCAGGCGTTCGGCGGTACGCCCTACCTGCTGACAACTTTCCGCCCCGCTGCACCCGGGACCGACGGCGCGGTCTCTCTCCTCGGCACCGCGGCCGGAATGGCGGGGGCCGCGCTGGTTACCGCCACCGGCGTTTGGGCGATGCACCTGAGTCTGCGTGACGGGGCGCTCGCCCTTGCCGGCGCGGTCGCAGGATTGTTCTTCGACTCGTTTCTCGGCGCTACAGTCGAGCGCCGCGGCTGGCTCAACAACGACCTCGTCAACTTCTCGTCAACCGCGTTTGCCGCCCTGACTACCCTGCTTTTGCTGGCGATCTAAACGGCCAGACAAAGAGCCAGTCCAGCTTCAGCCGCACGCGATGCTGATAAATCCACGCCGGCCCCGCCACGCCCAGCAGAGCCGGAAAGAGCAGTTGCACCACGGGTTGCGTCGTATGCAGGCCGCGCAGCAGCATTTCGCGGCCGATGCCCTGCCCGTAAGCCGACATCAGGTAGATCCCCAGCGAGGCCTCCCCAGCCCAGGCCAAGGCCCGTGCAATGCCGCCTTTTTGAAAGCAGCGTGCGAGCAGGAAGAGCATCGCCGTGCCGACGAGCCCCGCGATGAAATCCGCATAGGGCTTGTGCGGCCAGGTGAGCGTCGCAAAAAAGAGGACAACACCGGCCAGCACCACAGTTCCCACCGCCGCCACCGGAACCGAGATCCGCTCAATCCGTTCGTACTCCCGCGAGACCCACATGCCGGCGACCAGGAACGGAAAATGATGCAGCGTTTCCGCCACAAAGGTCGGGTGCCAATGGATCGGAATCAGCGCTGCGGCTGTCGCCAGCGCGAACAGCAGCGGCTTGCTCACGTTGCGGAACAGCATGCCGAGCAGCACGCAGAAAAAGATCGCCGGCATGAACCACAGCGTGTTCCCGTCCAGAAATTCCATCAGAAACTTGAGCGGAGTTGCGTTCTTTACGTGCATAAACGGCTGCAAAGGAAAGTCGACAAGATAGATCAGCACGCTCCAAAGCAGGTACGGCCAAAGCATCTGTGAGACCTTGGTCTTGATAAAGCGTGAAGGCCCGCGCTTGGCCACGCTGGAGCTGATAAAGATGCCGGACACAAAGAAAAATGCCGGCATGTGGAACTCGTAAATGTAGATCCAGACGCTGTTGCCGAAGGGCCCCGGCCCCCACCACTCACGTCGCGCCACGCCCTGCGCCTGGTGCCCCACGACGACCAGCGAAATGGCCAGGCCGCGCACCACATCCACCAGCAGCGAACGCGCAGACGGATGGACCAGTGCGGGTGCCGAAGTCTGGCTAAGTGGCTCTGAACTCAACGCTTGCGACATACCTTCATCTTCCCATACCGCACGATCAGTCGTCGGATTTCCCGTCGGTCCAGCGATGCAGAAAGCTCTCACTGATATTCAGCTCGAGCGCCGTATAGCTCAGCACTTCATGCAGATATCGCTGCAGAATCTCGCTTTCGCCAATGTGCCCCAGCGCCGGCCGCGGCGAAGTATACACCTGCAGCCCGGCGTCCCGGCAGAGCTGCTGAATGCGGAAAAGATGAGTGCCATCACTGACCACGACGATCCGCCGCAGGTGCCGCGTGCGAGCGATCGCAGCCAGCAAAAGCACCTGCTGGCTGGTATCGATAGAGTGCGTTTCGGCAATAATATCTGCCAACGGCACCTCATTGGCGAGCAGGTAATCCCGGCCCACGCCGCCTTCGGTCTTGCCGGAATCACGGTCCCCGCCGCCACCCAGCGTGATCACCAACGGCGCGATCTGCTTGCGGTAAAGCGCCACCGCGTGGTCCAGTCGCGAGTGATAGATCGGTGATGGCCGCCCGTTATATTCCGCCGCGCCAAACACCGCAATCGCATCCGCCGGCTGCGCCTCATCCACCCCCGCCACCTGGTCAATGCGGTGTACGACATACGCTGTCCAAACCGCAGCCGCCAGCACCGCCAACAGCAAAAGCCACAGCACGAAGCGCCGCAGGATGTGCGGCTTGCGTGTGGCTTGGTGCTGTTGGCTCATGCGCGCCATGTGCTGTCCTCCGGCTGGTTTATCGCTGCAGGCACAGCGCAATTTCGTGCGTGGGGATGGCTCCTTCGCGCAGGATCGACCACGTGGCGCCGCCGCCGCTCAGATCGACGATCGTCGTGGCAACTGAGCGCGCCGTAGGCCCGCCATCCACGATGAGCGGTATTTTATCGCCAAGCTGGTCGCGCACGCTATCTGCGGACGTGCATTCCGGAAAGCCGCTCAAATTTGCAGACGTTGCCGTGATCGGCAGGCCAAGCTTGGCGACGACTGCGCGCGCAATCGCCGCTTCCGGAACGCGCAACGCAACGTTGCCAGTGTTGGCGGTCACCCGCAGCGGAATGCGTGAGCCGGCCTTGACGATGATCGTCAACGGGCCGGGCCAGAAGCGCTCCGCCAGGCGATCAAAGGCGGTATCGCAATTACGCGCAAGGCCGTATGCCTGCGCAACGTCTGCAATCAGCAGCGACAAGGGCTTGTGCCGCGCGCGTGTCTTGATGTCGTAAATGCGGTCAACAGCGGCCAGGTTGACGGGGTCAACGGCAAGCCCGTAGAACGTGTCGGTCGGCAAGGCGACCACCTGGCCGGAGTCAAGGCAACCCGCAATGTAGTCAATCAAGCTCTGCTCAGGTTCATCGGGATGGATACGGAGAATTTCTGCGGTCAAAAGTCGGGGCTCCCCTTCGCGTGAGCTGATGACGTAAGCATAACCTGCCAGAGCGTAAACTTACGCGATGGGCATTGTTGGCGAGGTGATCACAAGCCGGGCAAACGCACGCGTCAAGCAGCTGCGCGCCGCGTTCGCAGGGCAGGCGCGGCTGGCCAGCGGGCTCATCGCCATTGAAGGCGAGCACCTGCTGAAAGAAGCCGTGAGCAGCAGCCAGGCGCTCAAAACCGTTTTCCTGAGCGAGCGCAGCCAGCTCCCGGACTTCCTCCCGCGCGGCGTAGAAGTGCTTCGGCTGGCGTCTGATGTGCTGCAGAGCTGCGTCGAAACGCAAACCCCGCAAGGCATCGCCGCGTTGCTGGTGCCGCCGCTTCACACGGTGGAAAAGATGCTCGTGGGCACGCCGCTGATCCTGATTGCGGTTGGCCTGCAGGACCCCGGCAACCTTGGCACGCTGATCCGCTCTGCGGAAGCTTTTGGCGCGACCGGCGTGCTGACCACCCCCGGCACCGTCAGCGCATGGAACCAGAAGGCGATGCGGGCCTCCGCCGGCTCGGTCTTCCGGCTACCCGTCGCCGGCGCCACCCCGGAGGCGATGGAGACGCTTGAGCAGCAGGGCGTAAAGCTCTTCGCCGCGCTCAAGGACGACGCGCGCGCCATCGACGAAGTGAACCTGACGCAAGCGTGCGCGCTGCTGATCGGCAATGAAGGCGCGGGCCTGAGTGACGACTGGGTTCGCCTGGCCGATGAGCGCGTGACGATCCCCTGCCCCGGATGGGTGGAAAGCTTGAACGCCGCGGTGGCCGGCTCGCTGCTTCTGTATGAGGCATCCCGGCAGAGGCGCCGCGCATGAGCTTGTTCGACACGTCTCCGCTTGCCGCGCCGGTCGACGCCAAGCACACCCCGCTGGCTGAACGCATGCGCCCGCAGACGCTCGCCGACTACGCCGGCCAGCAGCATTTGCTCGCGGAGGGCAAGCCTTTGCGCCTGGCCGTCGAGCGGGACGACCCCGCCAGCATGATCTTCTGGGGGCCTCCTGGCGTCGGCAAAACTACGCTCGCAAAGATCATCGCGCGCATGACGCAGGCCAGCTTTATAGAGTTTTCCGCCGTGCTCTCCGGCATCAAAGAGATCAAGGCTGTCATGGTCGACGCCGAAAAAGCCGCACAGTTCGGCTCGCGCACGATCCTGTTTGTCGACGAAATCCATCGCTTCAACAAGGCACAGCAAGATGCTTTCCTGCCCTACGTTGAGCGCGGCACCATCCGCCTGATCGGCGCGACGACCGAAAATCCATCGTTCGAGATCAACGCTGCGCTGCTCTCCCGCTGCCGCGTTTATACGCTCGTCGCGCTCACGGAGGAAGACGTAGTCAAGCTCCTCCGCCGAGCCTTGGAGGACGAAAAGGGTCTGGGTGCCGCTGGTCTCGATTCTGAGACCTGGGCTTTATCCGCTTCAGAAGAAGTGCTCGGCAGCATCGCCACCTACGCCAGCGGCGACGCCCGCACTGCCCTGAACGCGCTTGAAGTAGCAGCTAATCTGGCGCTCGGCCGGGGCGAAACGGTCATCACCCAGCAGATCGCCGCAGAAGCCATGCAGCGCCGCATGCTGCTCTATGACAAGCGCGGCGAGCAGCACTACGACATCATCTCCGCGCTGCACAAGTCGGTGCGCAACTCGGATGCAGACGCCGCAATCTACTGGCTGGGGCGCATGCTTGAAGCCGGCGAAGACCCCATTTACTGCGCGCGGCGCATCGTGCGCATGGCTGTTGAGGACATCGGCCTGGCCGCGCCGGAAGCGCTGAACCTGTGCCTGAGTGCGCGCGATGCGATGCACTTTCTCGGCCGGCCGGAAGGCGATCTGGCGCTTGCGCAGGCCGTCCTTTACCTGGCGCTCGCACCCAAATCGAACGCCGTCTACAAGGCTTATGGGGAGGCCGTAGCGGACATACACACCACGCTTTCTGAGCCTGTGCCGCTACACCTGCGCAACGCGCCGACCAAGCTGATGAAGGAGCTCGACTACGGCCGCGACTACCAGTACGCGCACGATGTGGAAGGCCGCGTCGCCGCGATGGACTGCATGCCCGCGTCGCTCGCCGGTAAGCGCTACTACCAGCCCACGGGCGAGGGCCGTGAGCGCCAATTGCTGCAGCGGATGGAAGAAATCGCACGCATCAAGGCTGAGAAAGCGTAGCTTCCTGGTTGTCCTAACCGAAAGGAATTTCCTTTCTCTTTGCGTAGGCGCCGATGCATGATAGTTTCCTCGTGTCCCCAAAATCCACGCACGCGAAGGATTCTCGCATGAGCCCTGTCCCGCCCCTGACCCCCTACCTGGTCGTCTCAGACGCCAGGGCCGCCGTTGAGTTCTACAAAAGCGCTTTCGGCGCAACGCAGGATGGCGAGACCCACATCATGCCCGGCACCGACAAGGTGATGCACGTCCGCGTGCTGGTCAACGGCGCCATGGTCATGCTCGCCGACGACTTCAGCGAGATGATGCACACCAAGTCAGAAACCCCGGTCGCGCTGTGCGGGTCGCCCGTTACGCTGGCCCTGCAGGTGGATGACGCGCAGAGCTTCTGGGACAAGGCTGTGGCTGGTGGAGCGACCGTGACCATGCCGCTCAAGGACCAGTTCTGGGGCGATCGCTATGGCCAGCTCGCTGACCCGTTCGGACACAAGTGGTCTGTCTCGCAAGTGATCAAAGTCATGACGGACGCCGAAATGCAGGAGTCCGCCGAAAAGACCATGGCGGAAAAAGGCGATCTCCACGCGGAGTAAGAGTCTTCCCGCACTTCGCGATGAACCCACTGGCTGCCAATCGTTGCTCTGTTATGGGCACGGCTTCAGCCGTGCCACAAAGCCTGCAAATGAGCGCGGCTTCAGCCGCTGAGTTACGCTTCAGATTCAGCTTCATCAAGCCACAAGTTGGAGCATTTCAGCGCAGCGCAGCTCTACTCGCGAAACTCGCTCTTACTTCGGCGTGTCCTTCTCAATCGCCTTCAGCACCGCAGTCTTCGTCAGCAACTCCGGAAGCACGTCCGCGCTCGAGCCCTTGGCCACCGGGTAGATCACGTACGTCGGCACGCCGGAGCGGCCCACTGCTGCAAGCTGCTTGGTGATTTCTGGATCGTACTGGGTCCAATCCGCTCGCAGCAGCACAAAGCCCTTGCTTGAAAGCTGCTCGTCGACATCCGCCGCATCCAGCACGACCTGCTCGTTCACATGGCAAGACAAGCACCATGCCGCGGTAAAGTCGATAAACACCGGCTTACCCGCAGCCCGAGCCTGATCCAGTGCTGCCTGCGAGTAGGGCTTCCAGTCCAGCTTCGGCTTGGCTGCAGTGGTCAACGGCACGGCAATGGCGATGGCGCACAATACAGCGGCGGCGATCGCACTACCCCATCTCGCCGGCCAGCGACCCAGCGCCCAACCCGCGATGGCGATGATCAGGAAGCCGATAAGCAGCCGCGCAAGATGGTTGATGCCATCGCTGGGCTCGGTCGAGAAAAGCTGCCCGTATACCCACGCCAGGAAGATCGCTGTGGCAAACAGCGGCACGGCTGTAAATTGCTTCAGCACTTCCATCCACGCGCCGGGCTTCGGCAAAAGCTTCAACCAGGCAGGCTGCAGCGTCAGCAGACCATAGGGCAGTGCGAGCCCCAGCGCAAGCGCCGTGAACACCGCAAACGTCACCAGCGGAGGCTGCGAAAGCGCGTACCCAATCGCGGCTCCCATGAAAGGTCCAACGCACGGGGTTGCCACCACTGTCGCCAGCACACCGGTAAAGAAGCTCCCGGTATACCCCTGCTTCTGCGCCAGCGATCCACCCGCGGACGTCATCGAAAGCCCAAGCTCAAACTGCCCCGCAAGCGACAACGCGAAGAAGAAAAGAAAGCTGGCCAGCACCACAACGAACACCGGATTCTGCAGCTGAAATCCCCATCCAGCCTGACTCCCGGAAGCCCTCACCGCCAGCAACACAGCAACGATCACCCAGAAAGAAACCAGAATTCCAGCCGTATAAACAAGCCCATGCAGACGCATCCGGCCACGCTCTTCGTTAGAAGAGTTGACCAGCGATAGTCCCTTCAGGAACAGCACCGGAAACACACACGGCATCAGGTTCAGCACAATGCCACCCAGCAGTGCCAGCCCGATCGCACTCCACACCGTGACCTTACCGGCCGTGATCCCACCTACCGGTGCCTTGGCCAGCGGCGGCAATTCACCGGCAGTCACGGGCATCGTGACGTCATAGATCTCAGTATCCGAAAGCCTGATCAAACCATGGATCGTCTTCGGCAGCACCTTCGCTTCGCTCGACCGAGGCACCCGGATCTGAATCCCGTCCGGCACCGTCTGCGAGTCCTGATCGGCGTTGTCCACAATCAAATCGGGATCGATGGGGTAGAACTCACCATCTTCTTCAGGCCCACCCGTATGCAGCGTAACCACAAACTCTTTTGGCCCGCCCAACGCGGTCGCCGTCATATGCTCCGGCATCGGCGTAGGCAGGTTCTTGATCGATTGCCCCAGCGCTCCCACCAGCGGTCCCGCCACTGCCCCCGGCGCAACCTTCAGGTCCAAGCCAAGATGCGCCTTGCCGGGAATGCAAACCTCGCGGCACACCAGCCAGCGCACATGCGCGTCCAGATGCACGGTGCCCGGCTTGACGCTCTTGCCCGCCGTCAGCGTAAACGGAAACGCGACAGAATCCTCATACCCGTAGCTGACCGCGGCACCGGTCGCAATGCGTTGCGGCGCGGGGTACTGCATCGACCCGATGGTAAGCCCGCCCGGCAAAGTCCACTTGGCAGCCGGCGGCTCGCCCGCGTAACCGGCGTTGACCCAGTACACGTGCCACTTCTCTTCCATCGTGAACACGAGCCCCACGGGCAGCGTCCCACCCGGCGCCACGGCCGGCCCCAGCGACGTCAACTCGACCGTCAGATGTTGCGCCTTCACCGGCCCGGGACCACCATCGCCCGCCTCTGTAAGCTGCGCGCGCGCGCCGGCACAAACAAGCGCAAGCAGGAAAACATAGCGGAAGAAACGCGTCATCGTTGAATCCATTCTAGTGCATCGTTCGTTCAGCGACGGGCCCGGTGCTCGACCATCAGGCAGCGATCCATCACCACGCGAATCCCCGCCGCCTCTGCCCTGCGCGCTGAAACTTCGTCGATGATCCCCTGCTGAATCCAGATCGCGGGCAGGCCCAGCGCAATCATTTCGTCGACAATCGCCGGGATAAAACGCGGCAGCCGAAACACGTTCACCAGCTCCGGCCTTTCCGGCAGCACACTCAGCGAGGCGTAGCTCTTCTCGCCCAGCACCGTGGTCACGGAAGGATTGACCGGAAAGATCCGCGCCCCGGCCCCCTGCATGTACGCCGAAACATAGTGACTCGCCCTGCCCGGATCCTCAGACAAGCCAATCACCGCAATCGTTCTGGCTTCAGCGAGCTCTTCAATCAACGCTGGCTCGTTCACAGCGGCCAACTTCCCAGCAATCGCCGGATCACAATCAGCTCGCCCAGATGGTAGGCATTGTGGTCTGCAATCAGCAGCGCCTCGCGCAGCAGATTCTGTCCATCGCCCCACAAGAACGGCTTGTACAGGTCGACTCCCGGTTTCTGCAGCAGCTTCTCAAACGTCGCCTGATCGTCAGCAATCGAATGCAAACAGGCATTCCATGCGCCCGGCGAAGGCGGCTCCGGCGATCGACGCCAGTAATCCTGCGGCCACTGATGTCCGTGATATCCACCGGTCGGCGGCGCGGAAAAATCCAGAATGTCTCGCTGCGTAAATCGCAGATGATCCAGGATCTGCCAGGCCGAATAAGGCAGACTTGCAGGTACAACGCCGCGTTGCTCGACCGGGAAATCCTTCACAGCAGAGCCCAGGTCGACATGCGCCTGCCCGCCCTTCAGCAGGGCCAGCAATTGCGTTACAAGCGGATTCGCATCAGCAGCCATAGCTCATTGGACGCGCTGTGCGCCACAAAGCCGCAACTTTATACATCGTCGTCCTCCGCGGGCGCGGCCGGCAGATTGCCTTCACGCCGCATGCGCAGAAAGCCGCGGATAAACGGCTCAAGCGCCCCATCCAGCACCTTATCGACATCGCCGACTTCCACCCGCGTCCGCAGGTCCTTCGCCATCCGATAAGGCTGCAGCACATAGCTGCGAATCTGCGAGCCAAACCCAATATCCAGCTTGGAATCCTCCAGTTTTTTCGTAATCGCCTTCTTCTTATCCAGCTCGTACTCGTATAGGCGCGAGCGCAGCATCTTCATCGCGCGCTCCTTGTTCTTATGCTGCGAGCGCTCGTTCTGGCACCCCGCCACCAGCCCCGTCGGCAGGTGCGTAATGCGCACGGCGGAGTCGGTCGTATTCACGTGCTGCCCGCCCTTGCCACCCGAGCGGTAAGTGTCGATCCGCAGGTCCTCCACCTTGATATCGATGACGATCGTGTCATCGATCTCCGGGCTCACAAACACGCTCGCAAAGCTGGTATGCCGGCGCTTGGCGCTGTCGAAGGGCGAGATCCGCACCAGCCGGTGCACGCCCGTTTCGCCACTCAGCAGACCGAACGCAAACTCGCCCGTGATCGTAAACGTAGCCGACTTGATGCCTGCCTCGTCGCCATCCTGGATTTCGTTGATTTCCACCTTGAAGTGCTGGCGCTCGCCCCAGCGAATGTACATCCGCATCAGCATCTCGGCCCAGTCCTGGCTCTCCGTACCGCCTGCGCCCGGGTGCACCACCACGATCGCATTCAGCATGTCCGTCTCGCCGCTGAGCATCGTCTTTGACTCAAGCTTTTCCGCGTATTCCACCAGCGCGGGAATCTCCCGCACCAGGTCCGCCTCGGTCGGCTCGCCTTCCCGCGCCAGCTCAAAGTATGCGTCTATATCGTCGCTGCGCCGCGCCAGTTCCGCATCATCGGCGAGAAGCGTTTCCAGCCGCTTGCGTTCCCGCATCAACGGCTGCGATTTGGTCGCATCTGCCCACACCGTGGGGTCGCCAATCTTCTCTTCCACAACCGTCAACTCACGCTTTAGACGAGGCGAGTCAAAGATACTCCCGCAGCTCGCGCACAGAGGCCCGAACCGGCGAATATTGGTATTCCAGATCACTCAACATAGCTCTATCTTAGCAACGGCTTCTTCGCCACGCTCAGGCCCGCCAGCACAAGCACCGAGATCACCGCGCACAGATAAGCAAACCAATCCCCGTGCCGCGTATAGAACGTAGTCCCCTGCTCAAAGCCAAAAGGAAAAACAAAAGCCGCTCGCACGTGCCGCGGAGCCTCCACCGCAACGCGACCCGAAGGATCGATCGAAGTGGTCACCCCGGTATTCGTCGAGCGAAGCACCCAACGATGATTTTCTATCGCACGCATGCGAGCCATGTTCAGGTGCTGCCAGGGCGCTCCGGTCTCCCCGTACCAACCATCGTCAGATATATTCACCAGGACTTCCGCACCGTTCCTGGCGAATTGTCTTACCTCATCCCCAAAGATTGACTCATAGCAGATGAATACGCCATAGGTATGCCCACCGGTAGTAAACACGCTGCGCGCCTGTCCCGCGTCCATATCGCCCGCACCCTCGGTCAGCTTTTGCGCGAAGGAGAGAAATCGCTTGAACGGAATATATTCGCCCCAGGGCACCAGGTGAATCTTGTCGTATCTTCCTGCGTAAGTTCCGTTCGCATTGATCAATGCTGCGGAATCATAAACACTCACCCCGCGCGCCACTTGCGGGTTGGGGTCAACGCCGAGACTACCAGCAATCACAGGCGCTTGCGCTGTCTGTGCAAGGTGCGCCAGATAATCTCGTACCATCGGATCATTTGATTGCAGGTGCGATGGAGCTTCCGGCCACACAACCAGCGCAGGCTTTTCAGCAGCTACCCCTGCAACCAACTTTGGAGCCAGACTCAGGTTCGCAAATAGAGCTAATTCATCCGTCTCAGACATAGGTTGGTCGAGCGCACGCATTGCCCCCACACCAAGATTTTCCTGTAGCAGCACTGCCGATTGATGAGCAGATGGTGCTTCCCCGCCGGACAAGCTTTTTCCAAGCAGAAGCCCCGCCACCAGCAAAACCTCACACACCCCCAGGAGCACGTATCGCCTGGTCTTACCCACCAGCGCTCCGGCCAGAATTGCATTCTGAGCGACAACGATAAAGCTTATCCCCATTACCCCGGCCAGCGGTGCAATCCAGATAGCTCCCTTATCGTCGACCAGGACGTTCCCCAGCAAATCCCAGGGAAATCCCGTAATTCGTCCGCGGGCGAGCTCAACAGCTACCCACAAGAAGGGCGCCAACCCCATGGCAACCAGTGGCTCAACCCGTCGCAGCGCGAGCGCAAACAGACCTGCAAACAGCGCGTGATAAAGCCCAAGATAAAGCGAGAACAAAACAACAATTCCGAGCGACACCGGCTTAGGTAAGCCACCGTACAGATACATCGTCTGGTAGATCCAGAAGCAATTCCCGAAGTACCAAAGCACTCCACAAAGGTAACCAAGCGTCACTGAATTTCGCACACTCAGCGCCAGCCCATCCTTGCCCGGCAAGCTAAGCGCCCACAGAAAAGGCAACAAAGCGAACCAGCAGATTGACGCCCGCCAAACAGGCATCGGACCACCTGTTGGGAACATCATTATTTGTAGTCCGGCAGACAAAACTACCAACAACCACGCGCGTGCAGAGATCATTCGCATCGGCCTGAGTTTACCATTCAGCTCCTGCGCCTCCGCGTCCTTGGTAAGTCATAGATTTGTAAGTACATCAAAAGCTAGATACAGTAGTTGCTGTTAGCAAGCGTCGTTCGATATCTCCAGAGCTCCAGTTATCGGGTCGCACTAACCACATGGAGGTAACATTTTGGCTATGCAGGACGTACTCTCGCAGATTGATAAAGAAATCGCAAAGTTGCAGCAGGCACGCGCCTTGCTCGCCGGCACCCCGGAAGCTCCCGTCAACGCTATCGTCTCGGGCAAGAAGCCCGGCCGCGGCCGCCCCAAGGGCAGCAAAAATGCCGGCCACCCCGCCCCCGCCGCGCCCGCCGCGCCGGCCAAAAAAGGTAAGCGCCAGTTGAGCCCGGAAGGCCGCAAAGCCATAGCAGACGCCATGAAGCGTCGCTGGGCTGAAAAGCGCAGCTCCAAGTAATGGCAAAGGCCCCGAGCGATCGGGGCCTTTCTGTAAAAGACCATTGCTTTATCTGGTAAAAATCACTTCGCGCAAAGCATCCTTCGCCAGAAAGAACTTGGACCCGGAAAACTTCTGGAACATCGTTTCCACCTGGCGATTGGTATAGGTATGCAGCACCGGTCTGCCGCCCACTCGCTGCATCTGCACCTGCGCACCGTCCGTCAGGTGATAGCGAGAAAATACCGTGTCGTCCCCAGTGGGCTTGGCATGGAAAAATGCCAGCAACTGCCCGCCCGGCGCCATCACGTCATACAAACGGTCGACGATCGGCTGCAGTAATTCTGCCGGCAGGTAATCAGCCGTATCCCAGAACGCGACAACATCAAACTGTCGTCCGGCAAAGTCCAGATGCTCGCGCAAAAAGCGCTCCACATCATAGGTTACTGCGCCGTCTGCATCCGTCCCGCGATACTCCGGGCGCGCAGCATCCTCGGCGAAATTCGCCATGTAGATGCTGTGCCCCAGGTTCGTAATGAAGTTGATGTTGCCGGCAGAGGTAGGCCCCAGGTCAAGAACCCGAAGCTCGGGGTTGGCCTTCAGGTAGTCATACAATTTCACCCAGCCGCTGGAGTGGCGGGACAGGCGCGCAGCATCGGACGGCGTCGACCCGCCGCTCGTTCTACCGCCAAAAAGGCCCATTGCTTCTGCTCCTAGGCCGCGGGCGCAGGCGTTGCGCGCCCGGTCAGTTCAACGCGACCATGGATCGCAGCGCTCTCTTCAACAGAAAGCCGCGCCGCAACGATATCCCCCGTCACAACTGCGGTCTGGCGCAGCTCAATGCGTCCGGAAGCGAGCACATTGCCTTCTACCTTGCCGAACACGATCAGATCGCGAACATGCAGCTCAGCCTTGATGTGGGCATTGGGGCCCACGGTCAAACGGCTCTCGTCCAGCTTGATCGTGCCTTCAAACAATCCATCCAGAAACAGATCTTCACTGCCCGAGAGCTCTCCCCGGATCGTAACCGACTTACCGATAAGCGTGGAACCTTCTGCTGGCTTCATGGAACCCCAATCTTGATCTCGCGGACGACCGTAGAACAGTCGTCACTTCCCCGAACTATACCCACTCGTCCCCCATAGGGCAAACGGGAAAACTCTCACGGTATCCCCAACGTCATACACTCGACGCACCCAACTATGTCCCTGCCCCGGCTTTCGCTCGCGCTGCTCGTTCCCTGCCTGCTGCAGCCGGCGCGCGCGCAGGGGGATCCGCTCTCGGTCCCCGCCCGCCAGTGGGCCGCAGACGCCTCCGCCAACGAGCTCAAGGTCATTGACTACCACGCCCCCTACCTGCGCTACCGCATCCATGTACGCGACAGCAAAGGTGATCAGGTACGCGACGTCATTCAGTCCAAAGACGGCTTCGTCGCCCGCGTCATCCTCAAGGAAGGCAAGCCCATCTCAGCCGAGGATGACGCGCTCGAGCGAGAACGCCTGCAGGCCATGCTCGACTCTCCCTCGGCGTACGCAAAGCACGTCAAGGGCGACTCCACCGGCAAGAAGATGGCCGTGGAAATCATCAGCCAGGTGCCGGACGCCATGCTCTTCACCTACGTCCCCGGCCAGCCACAGCGACCCGGCCCCCACCCCGCGCCAGAGGTTGTCATCGACCTGGAACCCAACCCCGCCTACCACTCCCCCACGATGGCCGGCGGCGCCCTCACCGGCCTCAAGGGCCGCGCCTGGATCGACCCCCACTCCCACTACATCACGCGCATGGAAGGTCACATTTTTCAGCCCGTCTCGCTGGGCCTGGTCGTCGCAAAAATCTACCCCGGCGGCGAGCTCCTCTTCGAGCAAGCCGAAGTAGCTCCTGGCCGCTGGCTCTTCACCCACTTCCAGGAAAACCTCACCATCCGTGCCATGATGGTCAAAGTCCTCAAGGAAAACTCCGAGCTATCCGGCAGCGGCCACGTAGAAGTCCCCCCCATGAGCTACCAGGACGCCATCCACATCCTCCTCAACACTCCGCTCCCAAAGTAGCCTCGCAGTTTGTCCTCATTCCGTAGCAAAGCGCAAAAGTCTCACTCACGCACGCTGTTCTTGGCCGCACCCCAAAGCTGATCCAGCTTCTCCACTGACTTACCCTTCAACTCCCCGGCCCCACCCGCCAGCTCCTCCACCCGGTCAAACCTCCCCCGAAACTTGGCATTCGCCCGACGCAAAGCAAACTCCGGCTCCACCCCCAAATGCCTCGCCAGATTGACCGCGGTGAAGAACAAATCCCCCACCTCATCCTCTCGCGCATCCTGGTCAGCAGCCCCCCGGATCTCCTCCACCTCCTCCGCAAGCTTCGCGTAGAGCCCCTCCACCGAGGGCCAGTCAAATCCAACCTTCGCCGCCTTCGCCCCCAGCTTCTCCGCCTCCAGCAGAGCCGGCTCATGCCGCGGCACAGCATCGAGATACTTCCCCGCAGCCACATCCCCCTTCTCCGCCCGCTTTACCGCCTCCCAGGTCGCATTCACCTCAGCCGACGTCTCCGCCTTTCCGTCCCCAAAAATATGCGGATGCCTCCGGATCAGCTTCGCATTCAACCCCGCCGCCACATCCTCAATCGAAAAATACCCGGCCTCTTCCGCCATCTGCGCATAAAACAGCACCTGCAGCAGCAGGTCTCCGAGCTCGTCCTTCAGCTCCGGCCACGCCCTCCGCTCAATCGCGTCGAAGACCTCGTAAGTCTCCTCCAGCGTATGCCGCTTGATCGTATCGAATGTCTGTTCCCGGTCCCACGGACATCCTGCCGGCCCACGCAGCCGAGCCATAATGCCAATCGCTTCCGCCAACGCACCAGTTCTGTCGCTCATAGCAAAATCATAGTAGACTTCCGCCCATGGCAATCCAGCCCAGACGCAACCCGTGGAAACTCCTGCTCCTGGCCCCGTACCTCGGCCTCTGCGTCCCCGCCTGGTACGCGCGAGCCACCCCCACGCTCTTCGGCTTCCCCTTCTTCTACTGGTACCAATTCGCCTGGGTAGTCCTCGCCTCCATCATCATGGCCATCGTCTATCGCAAAATAAAAAAAGGTGCCGAGGCATAAGCCCCGGCACCCCATCTTCCCCTCAAAACTACTTGACCGAGGCAGTCTCCATCCCAGTCATATTCGAGAGCAACTGCACATCCACGCGGCGGTTCTTGGCTTTACCCCCCGCCACCTGCTGATCCTTACCGATTCCCACCAGGTAAAACCGGTGCGGAGCTACGTTGTACTTCACCGAAAGATAAGTCACCACAGCATCTGCCCGACGCTGACTTAGCCGGTAGTTATAGTCCTTGTCGCCGGTAGTATCCGCTCCACCCGTAACCTGCAAAATATATCCTCGGGTCGTGCCCAATCCAGCAGCCAGTCCATCCAGTTCCTTCTTATCCTCAGCCGTCAACGCCGTTTTGTCGAAACCGAACGTAACACTTACATCCGCCAGCGGCTTGTACTGATCAAGGTTCGCCACCGCACCCGCCAGCGAGTCAACCCGATTTGCCGCACCCTGTGCAGCCGCACCGGCCTGATCTGCAGCCGTACCCGCAGCCATCGCATGCTGATCTGCATTGCCGGCGGCTGTCATCGCACCCGCGATGCCTGCCTGCGCCCGCGCATCCGTATCGCCGATAGCCCGGTGATCCGCCGCCGTCTTGGTATCCAGCTCATTCACATTCTGCACAATCGGCGCCGTTTGCGCCCGTACATAATTCTTGGTCGAGCAGCCCAACACCGCGCCGCACAACAACGCCACACCACCAACCAACCCCAAAGTAGAAGCTTTTACCGACATTCTCGGTCCATTCAAATACACGTGCTCACGCATAGGAATACCTCCGTCTCTGTGAACTAAAGCAATCCTATTGCCAAACCATTTGCATGCCATTCCCGCAACAAATCAGCACCCCGCACCCGAAAGCAGGAAACTTTCACCCCACACCCGGCAGAATCTTCCCACACCTCGTATCCATCTAAACTGGATACGCACGCATGGATCTCCTCGCTAAAATCCGCACCATCCCCACCTCCCCCGGCTGCTACCTCTACAAAAACGCAGAAGGCGAGGTCATCTACGTCGGCAAGGCAAAAAACCTGCGCAGCCGCGTTCGCTCGTACTTTCTGGAAAAAAATCAGGCCAACAACCGCAAAACCGGCTCGCTCATGCGGGAAGCTGTCGACATCGACTACATCACGGTCGACAACGAACGCGAAGCCCTCGCCCTTGAAAACAACCTCATCAAGCAGCGCAAGCCACGCTTCAACATCCTGCTGCGCGACGACAAAACCTACCCCTACATCAAGCTCACCATGGGCGACCGCTACCCCAAGGTCTTCGTCACCCGGCGTCTGCGCAAGGACGGCGGCCAGTATTTCGGCCCCTTCTTCCCTGGCAACCTCGCCCACCGCCTCGTCGACCTCATCCACCGCTCTTTCCTGATCCCAAGCTGCAAGGTCGACCTGAACCGCTACCACCCGCGCGCCTGCCTGCAGTACTACATCAAGCGCTGCCTAGGCCCGTGCGTCAAGGAACTCATCAGCCCGGAGCAGTACGCGGAAACCATCCGCGACGTCCGCCTTTTCCTCGAAGGCCGCACCGACGAACTCGAAAAGCTCCTCACCAAACGCATGGCCAAGGCCGCAGAAGAAATGCTCTTCGAAGCCGCCGGCAAGCTCCGCGACCAGATCACCACCGTCCACCAGATGGGCGACAAGCAGCGCATGGCCACCACTGACAACGAGGACGCCGACGTCTTCGGCTTCCACTATGAAAACGAAATGCTCGCCGTCAACCTCTTCCACATGCGCAACGGCAAAATGGTTGATCGCCGCGACTTTTTCTGGGAAGACCTGCCAGACTTCGAACCCAGTGCAACCGAAGAAGCGGGTGCCCCAGGTCTCGCTTCTGAGACCTGGGATGGCGCTGCACAAACGTCAGGTGCCCCATCCATTCCAGCCTCACCGGAATGGGTGGGATCTCAGGACCCCGACCGCCCCGAAGACACCATCTCAAATCTGGAACCAGTCCCCTCCTACTCCGCCCCGGAAGTAGAAGAAGAAACCCGCCCCACCCTCCAGCGCTCTGCCCTGCACCAGCTCGACGACGCCTCCACCTTCTCCCCCGCCTCCTTCTTCAGCGCCCTCCTCAAGCAGCTCTACCTCGACCAGACCTACATCCCGCGCAGCATCTACGTGCCGGTAGACTTCCCGGACCGCGCCCTCCTGGCCGAAATCCTCTCCGAAAAAACCCACCGGAAAGTAGAGCTCGCCGCCCCCCAACGCGGCGACAAACGCTCCCTCGTCGACCTCGTCTGCCAGAACGCCAAGCAGTCCTACGACCAGCGTTTCCGCGTACTCCAGCCCAACCAGAAAGCCATCCAGGAAGCCCTGCAAGACGCCCTCACCCTTGCCGAACTCCCCCGCCGCATCGAGTGCTTCGACATCTCCCACATCCAGGGCTCCGAAACCGTAGCCAGCATGGTCGTCTGGGAAGACGGCGCCATGAAGAAAGCAGACTACCGCAAGTTCCAGATCAAAACCGTCTCCGGAAACGACGACTTCGCCAGCATGCGGGAAGTCATCCAGCGCCGCTACAAGCGCCTCCTCGACGACAAAAAACCCTTCCCCTCGCTCGTCCTGATCGACGGAGGCCTGGGCCAACTCCACGCCGCCTACGACGCCCTCGCCGAAATCGGCGTTATGCTCCAGCCGCTCGCCTCAATCGCAAAAAAGGAAGAAATCATCTACGTCCACGGCCAGGAGCACGACCCCGTCGTCCTTGACCGGCGCTCCCCCGTCCTGCACCTCATGCAGAAAATCCGCGACGAGAGCCACCGCTTCGCCGTCACCTACCACCGCAAGCGCCGCCAGATCCGCGACCGCGTCTCAGAGCTCGACGCCATCCCCGGCGTAGGCCCCCGCACCCGTCAACGCCTGATCGAGCACTTCGGCAGCGTCCGAGCCCTGAAGCAAGCCCAACCCGACGCCCTATTGGCCGTAGTAAGCCAATCCGTAGCCAACAAGATCCAAACCCACTTCGCCGAAGACGCCACGCCTCTAGTCCAACTCACGCAATAACTCGCCGGTGGAAGCGCGGCGCTCCAGCCCCCGAACACCCGCTCCCCACCCACCCACCCAGAACATAAATTGTCATCCTGAGCGAAGGCCCTCACAGCATCACCGTGAGGGCCGCAGTCGAAGGACCTGCATTCCCGCTAGTAGCTCCCACTACCCCCAGCCCCGCCCGCCGCAAACGTATTGCAGTTCCCCACCGTCCCACCATCCAACCCGGCATTGAACCAATGCTCCCGAGCAGCACTGGACCCGTGCGTCCACGTTTCCGGGCTCACCGCCCGCCCGCTCATCTTCTGCAAATGGTCATCCCCAACCGCAGCGGCAGCAGATAGCGCTGCAGTCACATCATCCGGATGCACAATCCCACGCTGCTCCGTAGAGTGTCCCCAAACGCCAGAAAAGCAATCCGCCTGCAACTCAAGATCCACACTCTGCGTGTACTTCTCGCTGGGATTATCCTCAACCGTCTGCTCCATCTTCTGCTCGATCCCAAGCAGCTTTTGGATATGGTGCCCCAACTCATGCGTAATCACATACGCCTGCGCAAACTCGGCAGTGCTCCCGCCAAACTTCTTCAACTCATCCCAAAAGCTTAGATCGATATAAATCTTTTCGTCCTGCGGGCAATAAAAAGGCCCGGTAGAAGACTGCGCCGTCCCGCAACCCGAATACGTCTGCCCACGATAAAGCACCAGCTTCGCATGCCGGTACGGCTTACCCATCTGCTGGAAAATTCCGGTCCAGGTCTTCTGCGCGTCGTCCAGCACAAAGCTGATCAACTGCACGTCCCGGTCTTCCCCCGCCGGGTGCGGCTGCACACTGCCCTGATCCTGCGAGCTATAGCTCTGTGTCTGCTGGGTCTGCTGCGGCTCGCCACCCTGCCCACCCATCATGCCACCCAGAAAATTGTGCCCCGTCACCAGGCTGATCACCAGCAGGATGATGAAACCCACGATCCCAATGCCGCCGCCACCCCCACCGAAACCAAACCCACCACCGCCGCCCCCACCGGAGCTATCCCGACGATCCTCAATATCACTGCTCACTCCACCCGGCGTCCAATCCACAGTACCCTCCAGAACTCTCTCACCCAATCCTAATTCCTTCTCGTCGTCATTCCGCGTACTTGTTGTCATTCCGTAGCACAGTGGAGGAATCTGCGGCTCGGCCCAGCAAGACGCCGGGTGCCCCATCCTTTCGGCCTTATCCAATCGGTTCCGGCAAGCAACGACCGCCTCCCTGATAGCCCAACCCATTTACCCTAGAACCACAGATGCCCGCCCCCCGCAAACCAAAGCTAGGCCAGAACTTCCTCGCCGACGACGCCGCCCGCCACCGCATCGCCGATGCCCTGGGCGAGCTCTCCCAGCGCACCGTCATAGAAATCGGTCCCGGCCACGGCGCCATCACCGACATCCTGGCCCCCCGCGCCAAACGCCTCATCGCCCTCGAGCTCGACCGTTCCCTCGCCGCCGAACTCACCTTCCGCTACCGCGACCAGCCCCACGTAACCGTCCTCGAAGCCGACGTCCTCAAGACCGACCTGACCCGGTTTGTGATTGACGGTGCAGCAAGCGTCGACATCATCGGCAACCTCCCCTACTACATCACCTCAGACATCCTCCTCAAGCTCTTCGCCAACGCCGGCATCGTCACCCGCGCCGTCCTCATGATGCAGCGCGAAGTCGCCGACCGGGTCTCCGCCGCCCCCGGCGTCCGCGATTATGGCCTCCTTTCCGCCACCACGCAGCTCTACGCCGAAGTCGAAAACCTCTTCACCCTCCCCCCCAGCGCCTTCTCCCCCCCGCCAGACGTGCATTCCACTGTACTGCGCCTCCACTTTCATCCCCGCTTCGAAACCCTCGGCATCACCCCCAGGCCGTTCGAAACCTTCCTCCGCGCAGCCTTCGCCCAGAAGCGCAAGACACTGCGCAACAACCTGCAATCCGCAGGCCACGCCCCGGATTCCCTTACCGCCGCCTGGCCCCCTGACCTCCAACCCCAGATCCGCGCCGAGCAGGTCTCACTGGAACAAATGGCCGCTCTCTTCCGCGGCCTGGCGCAGCTTTCCACCTCACAAACACCGCCGCAAGCTTGACAGGAATGAGCCCCAAAAACCTCGTATCCTGAGGCAGGTCGTCCACGGCCCCGGAATCAAGTCCAGACCTAACCTCAATCCCTTGAAGACTTTAGGACTTAAAAGGGGGAGGGGGGAGCCACATGACCTTCGCCAAACAAATCGCCCCCCACCAGCCCACCGCGGCCGATATTCGCACACGCCGCTGGATTTTTATCCCCTACGATCGCTACACCGATCGCGTAGGCCCATTGGCGGAACAGCCGCCGGAAAACACCGGCATCGTCATCGTCGAGTCCACCGCGAAGGCTCTGCGCCGCCCGTACCACAAGAAAAAGCTGGTCGTCCTGATCTCGAACATGCGCCATTTTGCGCTTGAACAGGCCGCAAAAGGCGTGAAAGTGCTCTATCACTTCTCGCCGGAATCGCACGGCCAGGCTCTGCTGAAGCTGCAAAAAGCAAAGCATTTGCCCCCATTGGTGGTGATGCAACCCGCCGAAAGAGAACTGCGGCTGGACCTCGATCAAGCCCAAAAAGATGGGTTGCAGCTTGAATTTGTCGAGGATAAAACCTGGGCTTCGCAGACTGAGGATTTTGTTGGCACCTACGGCGCTTACAAGCCCGGAAAAGCGTACGTCATGGACCGTTTCTATCGCAAAATGCGGCAGAAAACGCACGTCCTGATGGACAACGGAAAGCCGATCGGCAGCAACTACAGCATGGATTCCGAGAACCGCAATCCCTACAAAAACCAGGTTCCAATCCCGGTTCCGCCCACTTTTCCGCCTGACGAGATCACGCTCGAAGTGATCAAGCTGGTGGAGGAAATTTACCCGCATCACTTCGGCTCGATTGAGAACTTCGACCTGCCCTGCAGGCAAGCCGATTGCGATGCGATGTGGCAGTTCGCGCTCGCTGAGTTGATGCCGACTTTTGGCCCGTATGAAGACGCCATGCGCGACGACCAGTTGCAGCTCTTTCACTCCAAAACATCGGTCATTCTGAACCTGGGACGAGTACTCGCGATGGACCTGATTCATGATGTTGAAGCCGCTCATGGCGAAGGCAGAATTCCGCTTGCGAGTGCGGAAGGATTTATTCGCCAGCTATTGGGCTGGCGCGAATTCATGCGCCACCTGCATGAGCAGACAGACGGCTACAGGCTGCTGCGCGGGCACATACCGGACGAGCCCCGCAAGGTCGTGCAGGAGGTTTCGCCGGACCAGACCAAGGCCGCGAAGTCCGCGTATCCGACTGATCCCTACGCCGGCGCGACGCCTTCCGCGTTGGGCGCTGCGCTGCCTTTGCCGGCTGTTTATTGGGGTGTGAAGTCGGGGCTGCATTGCATGGATACTGTCGTTGCGCAGGTGGTGGACGAAGGCTGGTCGCACCACATCACGCGGCTGATGGTGCTTGCAAACCTGGCAAATCTTTGCGGATTTTCTCCGCGGGAGCTCACGGACTGGTTCTGGTTTGCGTACGTCGACGCCTATGACTGGGTCGTTGAAACGAACGTTTTGGGCATGGCCACTTATGCAGATGGCGGGCTGACTGCGACGAAGCCCTACGTATCTGGTGCGGCTTACATCAACAAGATGTCGAACTATTGCGGGCACTGCCAGTACGATCCGAAAAAGTCGACTGGCGAAGGATCGTGTCCGTTTACATCGCTCTACTGGACGTTCCTGGAGCGCAATGAGCAGCGGCTCAGCGGCAATTTTCGGATGCAGATGCCGTACAACACGCTGCGCAAAAAGAAGCCGGAAGACCTGGTGCAATTGCGTGCACGGGCGGCCGAGGCGATTGAGCATCTGCAGTCGTTTGAGCGGCCTAAGTACTAAAGGCAGAATGCGAAGAGCGCAGAAAGGGCGTAGTTGTTTGCGCTCTGCTTGGCGCTCTTTGCGTTCTGCTTTAGTTGAAGCGGTACATCCAGATGGGTGCGGCGCCAAGCTGCTGCCAGCCCGGCAGCTCGCCGACGACCTTGTCGCGGGACAGGAGTGCCTGCGCGCCGGAGCTGTGGAACTCGGCTAGCAGCGCTTGCATGCGAGCTGGTGGCGCGGCGACGAAGGCTGCTTCATCCGGGCCGCTTTGAATCTCGCTGGTGAGTTGGACCTCGCCGATGTTGGCCCAATCGGTATCCAGATTCGCGCCCCAGCCTACGACGCCGACCTGCGCCCCGCGCGGCAGCCCTGCGGCGCGCACGGCCTGGCCCATCTTCCACTTTGGGTTGTCTTTGTGGGTGATGCCGTGCAGCATATCCGACCAGCCGCCGCGTTGATTGTGAACCAATCCAATCGCAAATCCCAGCGCGATGAGTGCCAATGCGGGCTTTTCTATGCGTGACGTTTCCACCCCTGGGCTCGCGGCAAGTAGAAGAAGCAAAGCAAGCACGCCGAGGAAGGCCGAAAGGTACCGGTCTTCCAAATGCACCGGCGTATACAACAGAACGCCGATAGTGCCGATGACGAACAACGGCCAGAACTTCTGGAAAGCTGCTGCAAACTGCTGTCGCTGAGGCTTGCCGCGCAGGCAGTAGAGGACCAGTAGACCGATCGCCCAGAAGAGCGGCTGGATGGCGAGCGCGACTCCCAGGTGGCCAACGTTTTTGCCCAGAGAAATAAGTTGGAAGCGCCAGCGGAAGAAGCGTTTGTAGCCCTGGTAGTAGAACGGTGGGTCGTAGTAGGGGTCGTAGGTGGCCTGACGGGTGCCGTGAAATTCAAAGATCGTGGGCGCTGTGCCGACTGGTTTGGTCGGGTGCAGCGGCGTGCCAAAGTCCGGCGGATCTTCATCCCAATGGGAGAAGCGTGCGAGCCGCTGGGAAGGCCAGGCGTCCGAGCCGGGCTCTTCGCCACCTTCCCAATGGACCCATTTCTGCAGGCGATTTACGTGCCAGGCGTAGTTGATGTTGCCGCTTTCACCCAGCGTCCTGTAGCCGTTTGCATGTGAAAGCGCGACCCCGTAAGCCAGCACGATGGCGCCGAAAACAGCCGCTACCGGCAGCATGTAGGTGAGGCTCAAACGTCGCTTCCAGAGCGCGAAGGCTACGACCAGAACGGCGACTGCGCCCAGGGGCAGGAAGGCGGACTTCGCCATAAATCCGAAGCCCAGCGCGAAGCCGAGGCCGATGGCGAGAGACCACGTCGGCTTGCGCAACAGGCGCACGATCAGCGCGCAGGTCAGGAAAAAGAAGACAGCGACGAGCTTATCCGGGCCGACGCGGGAGACTTGATCGATGCAGAGTTCTGCGGTCAGAAAGACGCATAGCGAGCCGAAGCCTGCGAGCAGGCCTGCGCCCGCTGCTGCTGCTTGCTCGCCGCGCAGCTCGACCACAAGCTCACGTACGAGCCATGCAAACAAGAGCCAGCCGATGAAGAAGAGTGCGAGATTGAGGCAGTGAGTCGCGTTCCAGATGCCGTCCGGGCCGGCTGCGAAGAGGGGTCGGATCAAGGCGAGCAGTGCGGGGTAGCCCTGGTTCCACAGCGGGTTGAGCGCGGAGGTGAAGTCGCCACGGCCAAAGGCGCGTGCGCAGTCCAGGTAGGACACGGCGTCTGAGGGGTAGACGTCGTTTAGGTCGGTGCGTCCGTACCAATCGCCGATAGCGCCAAGCACGAGCACGACTACACTGGCCGCGCCGAGCAGGGACCACTTCTTGCGTGCGTCTGAAGCCATGCGTGGAGTTTAGCGTACGGCTTTGGGGTGTGGGGATAGTACGGAGGTGGGACGCCTGGGCTACTTTGCTGAGTCAGAGGAGATGCAGGTCCTTCGACTGCGTGCCTCGCAAAAGCGCGAGGCACTTCGCTCAGGATGTCGATGCTTTGGTGGGGTCGAGGAGGGCGGTCGAGCCTTGGGCTCGATACCCCCCAAAATTCAGGACTACTGCTTGGGCAGGATGAGCGGCATGGCGGGGATCGCGATGCCATCGAGGCCGGCCTGGAAGACGATCAGGTTCTTGAGCGTTTCGTACGGGATGGTGGTCAGGGGCAGGATGCGGCCGTTGATGGCGAGCACCGGGGTCTGCTCCACGCCGAGGTCCGTGGCGAGTTGGCTGGACGCGTCAACTGCGGCCTTGGCGGTAGCGCCGCCTGCGCAGGTGGCGATGGCTTCCGGGTCCTGTGCGGCCTTGATGGCGGCGTTCTTCAAGGTCTGCTCGCCGTCTTCCGCGGTGAGCGCGCCCTGCGTGTCATAGACGGCCTGGGTGTAGGCGAAGAAGGCGTCATCGCTGTGCTGCGCGATGCATGCGCCGTACGCCGCGGCGCGGTAAGCCATGGGATGAATGTCCGTCAGCGGGTAGGACTGGTAAACGACGCGGGCCGTGGGAAAGTCGCTGGCGAGCTTGGCCATGATGGCTTGCGCGTCCTTGCAGTGCGGGCACTGCAGGTCGGCGAACTCTACGAAGAGCAGGTCCTTGGACGTGGAACCATGCGCTGGGCCTGTGGCGCGCTGCTGCAGGATGGCGCGGTTGGCGGCGAAGGGATTCACCCCGAAGGATTGAACGGCTGAGTCAGCGACAAGGTGTTTGCCGTCTGCCAGGACGATGAAGGAGGCCGACTGAATTTTGGCGTTGGGGCTCTTGTCTGAGACGAAAGCGGTGACCTTGCTGACGCCGGGGACGGAGGTCTTCTGGATAGCGGCTACTCGCCAGATACGCGTGGAGTCATAGCCGAGCATGGCGCGCAGGTAGGCGTCTACGGTGGCGACCGAGGGTGAATCGGCGGTGAAGAATTTGGGGTTCGTGGGCGGGAACGGATCGGGACGCGCGCCGGGGTCAAGCGACTGAAGCTGCAGCGGGGCCCTGGGCGAGGTGATGGCGGCGGAAGGCTTGTTTTGCTGGGTCGCGGGGACGGCCGGGGCGGTTCCGGTCTGGGCTACGGCGAAGCTTGCGGTAAGCAGGAATGCGGAGGCGATGCGGCGGGTCAGATTCACGGGCGTCCTTTGAGGCTTGGCTGTATGGCTATGGTACCGGGTTTCACCAAGGATGGCGTTGGCTTGGGAGCGAAGGGCGAAAAGCAGTCCCCTTCAGGGAGGACAACCAAGGGGCAGCCGAATGGTTATACCTGGTGTTTGACGGCTAGCGGGAAGCGGCGGCCGGTGCCAAAGGATTTTTGTGTGACTTTGAGCACAGGCGCGGCTTGCTGGCGTTTGTATTCGCTGCGTTCGACGAGCTTGAGGACGCCGGCGACGAGGGTGGGGTCGAGGTGCTGGTCGTGGGCAATCTGATCAGCGGAGCAGTAGCGTTCGACGTAGGCTTCGAGGATGGGGTCGAGGATTTCGTAGGGTGGGAGTGAGTCGGTGTCCTGCTGGTCCGGGCGCAGCTCAGCCGATGGCGGCTTGGTGAGGGTGGACTCCGGGATTACTTCACGGGTGCGGTTGGCGTAGCGGCTCAGGGCGTAGACGCGGGTCTTCATGACGTCGCCGATGACTGCGAGTGCGCCGACCATATCGCCGTAAAGGGTGCAATAGCCTACGGACATTTCGCTCTTGTTGCCGGTGGTCAGGACGAGTGCGCCGGTCTTGTTGGAGAGCGCCATCAGCATCAAGCCGCGCAGGCGGGACTGGATGTTTTCTTCCGCGAGGCCGAAGGGTGTGCCGGCGAAGAGCGGGTCAAGCGTGGACATGGCGGCCTGGTAGTTGGGCTCGATGGGGAGCATGTGGAAGGCGATGCCGAGGTTGTGGGCGAGGTCGCGTGCGTCGTCTTTGGAGCCAGTGGAGGAGTACTGGCTGGGCATGCCGATTCCGGTGACGTTGCCGGGGCCGAGTGCCTCTACCGCGAGCGCGGCGACGAGGGCGGAATCGATGCCGCCCGAGAGGCCGATGAGGGCTTTCTGGAAGCCGCATTTGTGGGTGTAATCGCGGATGCCGACCACGAGCGCATCCCAGGTGGCGGCGAGGTCGTCCTCTTTTGGCGCAGCTATTGGGGTGGGGACGGCGGTGTCGAAGAGGACGAGGTCCGGGGCGAATGAAGCCCCTTGCGCGATGAGGATACCGTTGGGGTCAAGGGCGAGCGAGCTGCCGTCGAAGAGGAGCGAATCATTGCCGCCGCACTGGTTGACCATCGCGACAAAAGCCCCGTGCCGGCGGGCTAGAGCGGACAGCATATCCTGACGGACGCCGCGCTTGCCCTGCCAGAAGGGTGAGGCGGAAATGTTGAGAATGATGCGCTGGGCGCCGGAGGGATATTGGCCCATCAGAGCTTCTACGGGGTCGATATCGTAGAGGCGCCGGGGCCAGTAACCCTTGTCGTTCCAGGCGTCTTCGCACACGGTGATGGCGAGCGGCTGGCCGTTGAGGATGACGACGGATTGCGTGGTGGCGGGCTCGAAGTAGCGCTGCTCGTCGAAGACGTCGTAGAAGGGTAGGAGGGTTTTGGTCTGGGTGAGGAGCGTTTCTCCGCGATGCATGAGGCAGGCGACGTTGCGGATGGACTTGCTCTCGCCGGGGGTTTCGACGGGGAGGACGCCGCCGCAGAGGATGGCGGGGCGACCGGGGATTTCGGTCCAGGCGCGGACTTCCTCCAGGGCCTGCGCGGAACGGGCGATGAAGGTGGCTTTATCGAGTAGATCAGCCGGCCAGTAGCCGCAGACAGTGAGCTCCGGGAAGCAGACAAGATCGGCGGATTGCGACTGAGCCTGGGTGGCGGCGGCGAATATGAGGGCGAGGTTTCCGGTGAAATCGCCTACGGTGGGATTGATCTGGGCGAGCGCTATCTTCACTGCTTTAGTCTACGCCGACCGCTTATGGTGGGTTAGGCTCTCGGGGATCCCACTCATCGCAAAGGGTGCGATGAATGGGGCACCGATTATTTGTGGAGGGTAAAAGGAGTTATGAGCCGGTGCCGCTGAAAACTACTGCGACGGTGCGGGCGAGGATTTTGAGGTCCAGCCAGAAGCTCCAGTTTTCGACGTACGCGGTATCGAGCGAGATGTAGCTATCGAAGCTGGGATCCTGGCGGGCTTCTACCTGCCATAGCCCGGTGATGCCGGGGAGGACGTCGAGCCGGCGCAGGTGCGAAAGCTCATACTGCTCGACCTCTGACGCAATGGGAGGGCGTGGGCCGACGAGCGACATGTCGCCGCGCAGGACGTTGTAGAACTGCGGCAGCTCGTCCAGGGAATACTTGCGCAGGATGCGCCCGATCTTGGTGATGCGGGGGTCGTCGACGATTTTGAACAGAACACCTTCGCGCTCGTTGAGGTGCTCTAGATCCTTTTTGAGCTTGTCGGCGTTGGGTACCATCGTGCGGAATTTGTAGCAGTTGAAGGTGCGGCCCTTGCGCCCGATGCGAGCGGCCTTGTAGAAGATGGGGCCTTCCGTGCCGAAGCGCACCATGAGCGCGATGGCAGCGAGGATGGGCGAGAGGATCAGCAAGGCGATCGAAGAGAGCGTGATGTCGAGCGCGCGCTTCATCAGGAAGGAGCCGATGGGGAAATCGCGGCGATGGAGCGGGATGGTTGGGAATTGGCCGATGTACTCGACCGGCGCGTTCCAGGCCAGGCCGTCGTAAAGGTCGGGCACGACGCGGACGTCGATGCCGACTGCACGGGCTTCTTCTACCAGCGAGATCACCAGCTTTTTGTCGGCCGGGACGGAGAAGAAGATTTCATCTACAAAGAGGGAGCGGGCGAGTTGCAGCGTGTTGCGCACGTCGCCGATGACGTCTGCATCGCCTGATTCTGCCTCGCGCTCCGTCAGGGCGACAAAGCCCTTGAAGCGGAAGCCGAGGTGGTTGAGCGACTCCAGGTGGTTGCGCAGCGCGTGGGCGACGCGGCCGGCGCCGATGATGAGTACGTTGCGCGTTTCCAGCCCTTCGCGGTAGCGGCTGTACTCCATGTGGCGCCAGATGGCGCGGCGAATGCACAGCAGCGCGGCCGTGATGAGTACCAGGTAAACGACGACGGTGCGCGGGATCGTAACGCCGCGGACGCCCAGGTAAAGTGCGCCGCAAAGCAGCAGGCCAGCGGTGAGCGTCGCCTGCACGGTGACGCGCTGCTCATGCAAGCCGCTGCGGTTTTGAATCGGGCCGTAGAGGCCGTAGGACCGCGTGATCAGGATCAGGGTGAAGCCGTACCAGAGCAGATAAACGAACCAGGAAGACGGCGCGTGGCGGATAACGCTGGGGATCAAAGAGAGCGACGTGTGGGCGCCGACGAAGGTGCTCAATTGCAGGCGCAGAGCCATGATGGAGGCGAAAAAGACAGTCAGCATGTCCAGCGAGGCCCAGACCAGGCCGGTGACCGTCGGGCGCTGGAAGAAGTTGCGACGCACAAAGTTGCCGCGGCCGCTTCGTCTTCCTGAGACGATAACCTGTTGAAGATAGTCTGGTGTCGCCATATGCTTGCCCGCCGTATTTGCCGCGTCAGCCGCGCGTGTCCGATAGAAGATTTCTGATTCGTTCCTGGTCCGCCGGTCCGCGTATGCGCTCATGGGGTGGCTGTCCTTGTGCCAACCAAACATTCGCATTCGCGTGCGGGTCATGCCAATCCCACTAACAGGGCAGATGCGGTATTGCGGTGAGGATACTTGGTCGCTAATGCAAAAGCAAACATGAATAACGACTTACGCCGGGCCCTGCGCCGGCAGCACAAGCTGGTCTAGCGAGAGGAATTCCTGCAGGATTGGGTCGTCACTTTGCTCCATTTCTTCCATCGTGCCGAAGAAGCGAGCTTCGCCTTCATGCAGGAACATCACACGGTCGGCAAGCTTTTTTGCGAAACGCATATCGTGCGTTACGACGATGCTGGTGAGGTGTAGCTGATGTTTGAGCCGCTCAATCAGGTTGCCGAGCAGGTGGGCCATGAGCGGGTCGACCATCGTGGTCGGCTCATCATATAGAACAGCTTCCGGCTGGCTGGCGAGCGCGCGGGCAATCGCGACCGAGCGCTTCATGCCGGTGGATAGATCGGACGGCAGCAGGTGGTCCATGCCGGCGACACCGACCATTTCAAGCAAGCCTTTCACGACCTGCATCATCTGGTCTTCTTCCATATCGCCACGTTCGCGCAGCGGGAAGGCGACGTTTTCGCCGACGGAGATGGAATCGAAGAGCGCGCCGTTCTGAAACACCATGGTGACCTTGCGGCGGATGGCCTGCATCTGTTTCTCGCTGAAGTTGGTAACGTCCTCCCCGGCGACGATGATCTTGCCTTCATCCGGTTTCAGGAAGCCCAGCAGCATTTGCAGCGATACGGATTTGCCGACGCCGGAGCGGCCGAGGATGCAAAGGGTCTCGCCCGGGTTGACGAAGAAGTTGACCTTCTTCAACACGTGGAAGTCTCCGAAGGACTTGGTGATGTCGCAGAAGGAGATGAAGGCCCCGGGCTTGTGATTCTTGGTCTCGGGAATTTCCTCTGCCGCGGCCTCGTTCTGCGCGGCGGCCTGCTGCATGAAGTCGCCGACAGCGGCAGCAACGTCCGGCGAGACCTCTGCGACGAGATCTGTTTCGGCGTCGGTCTGGTGCGTGGGCTGCCCGCGCTCAACGTCGCTATCGGGTTGGCCGTTCGGTTGATGATCGTCTCGGATGGCCATGTACTCCCTGGTGAACCCTGGTTCAGGTTATCCGATGCGGCTTTTTACAAAATTTATTCAGCCGGCTGTGGATTCTGCAAGTTTTTCAGCCGCGGCAAATTCTTCTGGAGTGTTTACGTTGGTGAACCAGGCGGGGTTCTGGGCCTGCCAGTAAGTGAGTGCACCAGTGGCTTCTGCCGCGGCGCGGACCCGGCGATTGCCTTTCTCGAGCTCGGCACGCAAGACCGGAAGGGCCTGGCGGGCGTAAATGCCGCAGAGTGGTTGCACCTGTCCTTCGGCGCGGGCGAGCGTGACGAGGCTGGACTGGTCGAAGCCGCCGATGAGTTGCTGCAGGACGCGTACGGGGAGAAGCGGCATGTCGACCGCGATGAACAGGTTCCACTCTGCCGTGGTTTGCTCCAGCGCGGCGACGATCCCGCCGAGGGGACCGTTGCCGGATGTGCGGTCCTCGATTACGGAGCCGAACGCAGCGAGGGCAGGCACGCCGCCGGCAATTGCGACAGGCGAACAAACCTGGTGCAGTTTGCGCAACGAGCGCTCAATGAGGGATTCCCCTTGAAATAGGAGGAACGCTTTATTCGTACCCATGCGCGAGCTCAGTCCACCAGCGAGAAGGAAGCCGGCAATCGGTGAACGCGCTGGGTCAGTTCCGAACATTGAAACGTTCCTCAGCGGCTAAAGCCGGATGCGTGGTGGCGCAAGATCGCACGGCTGAAGCCATGCGTTCAAGAAGGCTGGACTGTGCAGGCCTGCACTCGGTACGCCCAGCCTCTGCTCACGTTGTGGGTGCCTAAAGCTAAGCCCCGACTATGCCCATGAAGCGGACGATGGATTCAATACCGCGATGAAAATTGCTGAGGTTGAACTTCTCGTTGGGTGCGTGCAGGTTGTCGTCTGGAAGGCCGAAACCCATGATTAGAACGGGGATGCCGAGCACGCGGATCAAGTCACCGATGATCGGGATGGAACCGCCGCCGCGGACGTAGACTGTGTCCTTCGCAAAGACCTGACGCATGGCTTCGGTCGCAGCGCCTACGAACGGATTCGACGTGTCAACGACACAGGGATCGCCTGAGTGGATGAGCCTTACCTCCACCGTACAGCCCTTCGGCGTGATGGTTGCGACATAGGCTTTGAGCTGCGCGAAAGTTTCTTCCGGGCTCATATCCGGCACCAGCCGCATGCTTACCTTGGCGACAGCCTTTGCCGGGATTACGGTCTTGGCACCCGCGCCGATAAAGCCGCCAGGCATGCCGTGGACTTCAAGCGTCGGACGGGACCAAAGGCGCTCAAGCACCGAGTAGCCGGGCTCACCCGGGAGCGCGGTCGAGCCGACTTCCTGCCGATACGTTTCTTCATCAAACGGTAGTGTTTTCCAAGCGGCTAACTCGGCATCCGAAGGCTTCTGCACCTTGTCATAAACGCCCGGGACGAGGATCTTGCCGTCCTCATCCTTCAGCTTGGCGATGATCTGCGACAAGCCGATAAACGGGTTGGGTGCCGCGCCGCCGAACTGGCCGGAGTGCAGGTCGGTCTTCGCTCCGTGGACTTCAATTTCGGTGTAGATCATGCCGCGCAAACCGACGCAGAGGGTAGGAAGATCCGGCGCGAACATGTCCGTATCGCTGACGATGGCGACGTCTGCCTTGAGCTGCTCGCCATGCTCGCGGACATACCTGGCGATGCCTTCGCCGCCGACTTCTTCTTCGCCTTCGATGATGACGCGCACGTTGACCGGAAGCATACCGCCGCCCGCAACCATCATGGATTCGAGAGCCTTGATGTGCATCCAGAACTGGCCTTTGTCGTCGACTGCACCGCGCGCGTAGACGTTGCCGTTGCGGATTTCCGGCTCGAAGGCTGGGGACTTCCACTCATCGAGCGGCTCGGCCGGCTGCACGTCGTAATGGCCGTAGCACAGGATGGTGGGCTTGCCGACGGCGCCACGCCAATCCGCGTAGACCAGCGGATGACCGGTGCGGGTGGCGGTCGAGGTCTCGATCAGCTCGACGTTCTTCATGCCGATGCGGGTGAGCTCGTCGGCCACGAACTGAGCGGCTTTGCGGACGTCGCCGGCGCGTGCGGGGTCGGTGGAAATCGACGGGATGCGCAACAGCGCCATCAACTCTTCGACGAAACGATCGCCGTTATCTTTTGCGTATGCGACTGCTGCGGTGAGTGCCATTTATTGCCTTCCGGTGGGCTGTCCGCCCTTGTTCCATGTGGGTTTGAAGTCGCTGGTGGCGAGCCAGCGGATGGGCTCGACGAGTGACTGAATTGCGGCGGTCATGAAGGGCAGGTTGAGGTGCGCGAGATCGTCGTTCGCCTGGTGGTACGTGGGCACAGTGCCCCAGCCCGCGGCGGTATGCGCGACCACGCCAACCAGCGCGAGTGAGTAGTTATCCGACCGCTGAAAGAAGTGTTGCTCCGGGTAAGGATCGGGGCCGAGCAGCGCGCCATGCTCCTTCAGGGTCGGGCCAAGGTTTGACCGCTCCCAGCCCGTAAGCAGCAGCACGCCGGGTGGCATTTTGGGGTCCTGGTTGCCGATCATTTCGAACTCAAGATTCGCAACCAGCGACGCAAGCGGCACGGGCGGATGTGCGCCGAAATAGGTCGAGCCAAGACCGCCGAGCTCCTCTGATCCGTAGCAGACGAAGAGCACGTTGCGGCGCAGGCGGGGGCCACTGGCCAGCGCATGGGCGAGCTCGAGCACGGCCGTTGTGCCGGCTGCGTCGTCGTTCGCGCCGTTGTAGATGCCGTCCGTGCCCGCGGGCACCTCACGCGTGCCCAGGTGGTCCAGATGCGCAGTCAGCAGGATCGTCCCGCTTGCCGGGTCGGTGCCTTCCAGGTAGCCGATGGCGTTGAAGGTTTTGTGGGTGTCCGGCCCAGCTTTATCCGTTAGCCTTATGCGCTGGCGGCCATTCACCGTCACCGGCGCGACATCCGCGCTCTGCAGGTAGCCGGTCATGCCAGGCGCAGGTTTGAGGCCATATCCGATGAACTCCGCGGCCACATAGTTCGCGGTGATTTCTTCCATGCGCGTGGCACTGCCGCGCCCGCCCATGGCGTCTGAGGCGAGGAATTCTTCATGCGCTCGCACCCATTCCGGCTTTACGACCCAGCTTGCCTGCTGGGCGAACGCCGCGCTCGCCACCGTGAAGAAGAACACCACCAGAACAAGTTTTCGCACGCGCACGCTTCCCTCTCCTGCCAAACCAGTAGGCCCATGCTACCGCATCTGCCGGTGGCTGCTTTGTCAGGACGAAGGTGGGTGCGGGGTGCTAGGATTTCGGCCATGAAATTATTTCTCCGCGCACTCGCCGCAGCCGCTCTTTTGACCTCGTTCGTTCAGGCGCAAACGCCCGCGCAGGTCAAGACGCCGGACGCGCCCGTCCAGACGAACCTGACCAAGGAAGCACCGCTGAATCCCGCACTGCCGACGGTGTTCATCGTAGGCGATAGTACCGCGCGCAATGGCGCCGACCTGGGTTGGGGAGACCACTTTGCGCCGTTCTTCGATACCACACGGATCAATGTCGCGAACCGTGCAATGGCCGGCCGCAGCTCGCGTACCTATATCAATGAAGGCCGCTGGACCGCCGTGCTGGCGCAGATGAAAGCCGGCGACTATGTGCTGCTGCAGATGGGCCACAATGATGGCGGCGATCTGGACGGGGCCAAGCCGCGCGGATCGTTGAAGGGCATCGGCGAGGAAAGCAAGGACCTGCCGCAGACCTCCGGGCCGCTCGCCGGGACGACTGAGACCGTGCACACATACGGCTGGTACATGCGCAAATATATCGATGAGACGAAGGCCAAAGGCGCGTTTCCGATCCTGCTGACGCCGACCGTGCGCAACATCTGGAAGGACGGCCAGATCGAAAAAGACATGGGCTACAACACGTATGTGAACCAGATTGCCGCGCAGGAGAAGATTCCGGTGGCCGATATGGCGTCGCTTGAGGCAGCTTATTTACAAACGCTGGGTCAGGAAAAGACCGCGCCGCTGTTCCCCAAAGATCACACACACACCAGCCCGCAGGGAGCCACGCTGAACGCTGCGCATGTGGCGGAGGCAATTCGCCGGACGAAGTCGCCGCTGGCCGGCTACCTGCCGGCCAAGCCGAATTTTGCGTGGAAGCAGCTCCAGCCGACCCCATCCGCTTGACTACACCTTTAACGCGCTCACCTCCATTGATAGCGGTGTGGGCGTGATCGATTCGACCGTGTATCCGTAGCAGGTGATGGTGGCCTGGCGGACACAGCTTGGGACGGCCCGGGGCATCGTGGCCAATCACGGGTTTCAGCCCACGCTGCTACCAAATGCGACCGCGATCTACAGCGAGTTTCAGGTTCTGAGTGCGCCGCTGGAGTTCCAAAGCTATGCCCCCAATGTGGACTGGAATGCGACGAGCGCGCTCGGGCTGACGTATCATCCGTCTGAGATTGAGATCTGTCAAACCACCCAGGCGGGCGGTTCCGCATAGATCACCCTGGAGCAGCTTCAGCTTTGGGCAAGCGAGATCTGAGCTTGTAAGCGAGATCTGGTCTGTCGATATGGTTGAATAAGGGCGTAACGCAATGGACGCGCCCAAACCCACATTTCGTGCCAGGTTGCACCGCGCGGTCGCCAATATCTCTGGCACGCGGCCTTCCGCAGTGCAGGCCCGATATGACGAAATCCTGATCGACGCGGGCCGTACGCAATCGCTGGAGACATTGCTGGTGCGCTTCCCGGATCGAGTCTGCGCGGAACTGAAGCTAGCGTCTTTTGACATCTTTCTGCGCCAGGGCACGCGCTTTACACTCAAGCGTACGGGCGGAGACGTGTACGAATTTCCCGCAAGCGGCTCAACCATTTCAAGGATGAAGCGCGAGCGCAAGCCGGCCAACTTCGTCAACGCCAATGCGCCCGGCGCCTTACCCGAAGCCTGGCAATTGCTGGCGACGAAGGACGAGATCGCTACGCTGACAGCGTTGCAGGCGCGTGTACTGCTGCCGCTTGAAGGGCGCACGGGGCTAATGGGCTTCGTCGCGCTTGCACCGCAGGCCGGCAAGACCCTTACCCCTACTGAGCTCGAATTCCTGTGCAACCTGGGCCCGCAGATGGGGCGCGGATTGGAGACCGCGCAGCTCGTCCGCACGCTGAGCGAGGAGGCCGTGCATCGTGCGCGCGTGGTCCGCGAACTGGAGCTTGCGCGCGAGGTGCAGGAGCGGCTCCTACCCGTCGAACTGCCGAAGACTGATGGCTTGCGGACAGCTGCGTTTTACAAGAGCGCAGAGGAAGTCGGCGGCGATTATTACGACCTGTTCACGCAGCGTGGCGTGCTTTGCTGTGTCGTGGGCGATGTTTCCGGCAAGGGCATTTCATCCGCGCTGCTGATGGCGACTCTGCGTGCCACCCTGCGCGCGCTGATGCTGGAGCCGCTGCCGGCCGTCGAGATCGTCCGCCGGCTGAATAGCCAGCTCTACCAGGCGTCTTCGATGGCGCGCTACGCAACGTTTTTCTTCGCCCTGTATGACCCCGCCGATTGCGTGCTTACTTACGTAAACGCCGGCCACAACCCACCCTTACTTCTGCACGCAACAGGCGAACAGGAACATCTGACCACCGGCGGAGCAGTGCTCGGCCTGCTGCCGGCCCTGCAATATGAGCAGGCTTCCACGCCGCTGCTCCCGGGTGACCGGCTGATTCTGTACACCGATGGCATTTCGGAATCGGTCGACGTGCATGGCCAGGAGTGGGGCGAGGAGGGGCTGCTGCAGGCGCTGCGGGGGCGGCGGCAGCAGGATGCGGAGGCGACCGTTGCGACCGTCTGCGCCGCGCTTGCGCGCTTTGCCGCCGGCGCAAAACAGCCGGACGACATCACGCTGGTCGTGCTGGAGCGCGTGTAACGGGCGCAAATCTGCAGCAACCACGTGCGATAAGCGCCACCCGGTAGCAGAAACGCTATAGAATAGAGGGCGAAGCTCGAACTTCGCTATGAAGCTGCGCCCCGTCCAACTCGTTTGTCTTGCTCTGCTGCTGGCCACCCTGCGCCTGGCGGACCCGGCTGCGCTGGCGCCGGACGACTTTGCGCTGAGGGCTGGCGTGCTCAACGTGCTCCTGCGCGGGGAGATGGGTGAGCGCTCAGCCGCTGCAACTGCCCGACCGCTCCAGGCTCGCAGCATCCCCGCACCGGCCGTTCACGCCGCGCGATCCGCTGAAGCGCGTACCCCAGCCCAGACCTTTGCTTTACGCTGCCGCTGGACCATGCCGCCGCCCGCTACGCACAGCGTCGCCATGCAGTCCTTCACCAGCTTCCTTCGCGCCTAAGCCCCCCCTCGCGCGCCCCTCTAATAGTTGCTACGCCCGCGTGAGCCCTCACGCCAGAACTACCGTTGCTGCTCCCCGCGCAACCTTATAAGGATTTACCGTGATCAACGCTGTTATCGCCAAAGTTTTCGGCACCGCCAATGAGCGCGCCGTCAAGAAAATCCTGCCCATCGTCGAGCAGGTCAACGCATTTGAGCCCGCTATCTCCGCACTGACCGACGAGCAGCTCCAAGCCAAGACTCCCGAATTCAAGGCTCGGATCGCCAAGGCGCTCGAAGGCATCGACCCGAAGGAATCCCCGGACGAGCTGATCGCGGCGGAAAAGGCCGCGCTTGATGCCTTGCTGCCGGAAGCCTTTGCCGTCGTGCGCGAGGCCGGCAAGCGTGTGGTTGGGATGCGCCACTTTGACGTGCAGGTCATCGGCGGGGCGATTCTGCATTCCGGCAAGATCGCCGAAATGAAGACCGGCGAAGGCAAGACGCTGGTCGCCACTTTGCCCACATACCTGAACGCGCTGGCAGGACGCGGCGTCCACGTCGTCACCGTCAACGACTATCTGGCGCGTCGTGACTCTGAATGGATGGGCAAGATCTACGGCTTTCTTGGTATGAACACCGGCGTCATCGTCCATGATCTTTCAGACGAGCAGCGCCGCGACGCCTACAACGCCGACATCACCTACGGCACCAACAACGAGTATGGCTTTGACTACCTGCGCGACAACATGAAGTTTGAGCTCAGCGACATGGTCCAGCGTGGGCAGTATTTCTGCGTCGTGGACGAGGTGGACTCGATCCTGATCGACGAAGCCCGCACCCCGCTTATCATCAGCGGCCCGACCGACCAGACGACCGACAAGTATGCCCGCGTAGACCTGATCATCCCGGCCCTTGAACTGGGAGAGTTGACCGAAACCGTGGACAGCAAAACCTACACGGGCGATTTTGTTATCGACGAAAAAGCGCGTTCCATCACGGTCACTGATGAGGGCTGGGAAAAGATTGAAGGCCTGCTTGGCATCGGCAACATTGCTGACCCGGAAAATTGGGGCCTGAAGCACCACACTGAGACTGCGATCAAGGCGCATTACCTGTACAAGAAGGACGTCGAGTACGTCGTCAAAAACGGCGAAGTGATTATCGTCGACGAGTTTACCGGTCGCTTGATGCCCGGCCGTCGCTGGTCCGATGGGCTTCACCAGGCGGTTGAAGCGAAGGAAGGCGTGGCGATCCGCAAGGAAGATCAAACGCTCGCCACGATTACGTTCCAGAACTATTTCCGCCTGTACAAGAAGCTTTCCGGCATGACCGGAACGGCTGAAACAGAGGCCGCAGAATTCGACAAGATCTACAAGCTTGACATCGTCGTGACGCCTACGAACCGCAAGATGCAGCGCATCGAAAATCCCGACATGGTCTACCGGACCGTGCAGGAAAAGTACTTTGCCGTGGCCGATGAAATCAGCCGCCTGCACGACGAAAAGCAGCCCGTTCTGGTCGGCACCACCTCGATCGAAAAATCCGAGCTGCTCTCTGACATCCTCAAAAAGAAGGGTGTGCGTCACGTCGTACTGAACGCCAAATTTCATGAGAAGGAAGCCGAAATCGTCGCGCAGGCCGGGCGTTTGGGCATGGTCACCATAGCCACCAACATGGCCGGCCGAGGCACTGACATTCTGCTCGGCGGCAACCCCGACTTCATGGCGCGCCAGGACCTCGTCCGCAAGGCTCAGGCTCGCGCTGTATCAGCCGCGGAAGGCGCAATCCAGCCGACCGCCGGCCCCGGCATGTTCCGCTTCCTCTACAACTCGCAGGAGTTTGAATGCACGGAACAGGCCTGGCATGATGCCGTTGCCGCGCATGAAGCAGCCGCCAAAGAAGAGCACGATGCCGTGATCGCCAGCGGTGGCCTGCACATTCTGGGCACGGAGCGGCATGAGTCGCGTCGCGTCGATAACCAGCTGCGTGGTCGTGCCGGACGCCAGGGCGACCCCGGTTCGTCCCGCTTCTACCTCTCGCTTGAAGACGACCTGATGCGCATTTTCGCCGGCGAACGTACGAAGGCTCTGCTATTGACGCTGGGCATGGAAGAAGGCGTGCCGATTGAAGGCCGCATGATTTCAAACCGCATCGAAGCTGCGCAGAAGGCAGTTGAAACGCAGAATTTTGAGTCGCGCAAGCACGTGCTCGAGTACGACGACGTGATGAACAAGCAGCGCGAAGCCGTTTACGGCCTGCGCAAGCAGTTGATGGAAGGAGTCGACCAGAAACAGCTCATCACGGAGGACTATGCGTCGACGATTCTGTCGAACATTCTCGACGAGCACGCCCCCGAAAAGTCCACGCGTGATGAGTGGAACATGGACAAGCTGTTTGAAGCCGTTCACGACATCTTCGGCGCCAACTTTGCGCCGATGCTGACCACGGCTACGAACTCGCCGTCTGAAATCGACCCAGCCCTGTTGTTGGAGTCTGGCAACGAAGCGCCGGTTCCCGCCATGACGTTGACCTTGCCGCCGACCCCAAATCCTTCGGCGATCGATCCTGATCTGTCTCGCCATGAGCTCGGCGAAGCGATCTTTGACCGGCTCCGCGCGCGCTACGACATCAAGGAAGAAATCCTATCCGCGACGCAAATGCGGTATCACGAGCGCATCGTGATGCTCTCCGTCCTCGACGGTCTTTGGAAGGATCACCTCCTGGCCATGGACCACCTGAAGGAAGGCATCGGGCTGCGCGGGTACGCTCAGCAGGACCCGCTCGTGGCCTATAAAAAAGAGTCCTTCGACATGTTCGAAGCCATGATGCTGCGCTTCCAGGAAGACACCGCACGCCACCTGTTCCGCATGCAGATCATCGGCCCGGACGGCCAGCCCATCGAAACCCCCGAGCAGCTAGCCGCCGCCCAGGCGGCGAGCGCACAACCAAGCCAGCAGACGCTTGAAGCCCCAACGCCTGTCGCGCTGCCCACCATCCCGACCCGCCAGCCGAGCACGACGATCGACGCGCTTGAACAGGAATTTCTGAAGCGTAAAGAGCGCGAACTAGGCCAGGCAAAGGAAGCTGGAGCCGGCGTCCTCGATCAAACTCCCACCCAAACGTTTGCCGGCGAAAAGGTAGGTCGCAACGATAAATGCCCCTGCGGCTCCGGCAAGAAATTCAAAAATTGCCACGGCGTCAACGCCTAGTCAGAATCTGCAGAAAGCTAAATCCCACTCTTCCGTGTCACCGGGAGGGTGGGGTTTCTTCCGTTGTCGGGCTAACCTATTTCAGCAAATCCTCAAGCAACAACTTAGCCTTGGTCGCCAATGTCACTGCCCCTTCGCCATCCCCACCCTTGATCGCCACCTGAGCCTGCGACTCGAAATACCGCACTCGAACCAGCCCGTCCTTCTGCCGCTGTCGCCAGTCTGGGCCGAGTCCCGCAATTTTTTTCTCCAGCCCCGAAACCAGATCCGCAGCCTGCTGTAACTTTGCGGGGCTGCTATCGCCTCCGGCAGTCAGGGCGCCGATCGCCTCTGCCGGCGGTAGTCCGGAGTTGGCCACCTGAACCGGTGCCGGCGCGGGGGCCACGACGACCGGCACCACCTTCTTCTTTGGCCTGCGAATTCTTTTGGGTGCCGTCTTTACCGGCAGTGGAGGTCCCGGCTCGACGGGAACCTGTGCCACCAGCGGCGGCTCCGGAGCCTTTTCAAGCGGCACCGTCGTGGCGAGCGGTACCGGCACGTAAGCGACGTTCTGCTTATGCCGACAGCCCGTCGCGCCCGCGCAAAGCGCCGCCAGCATTGCGACCTGCAAACGAATCTTCAAGCCGCCCTCCCCATCCGCACGTCGACCGCCGGCAGGCGCAGCGTGAACTTCGCGCCGGCCCCCGGCTCGCTCGCGACCTCCACCCCACCGCCATGCATCTGCGCAATCCGATACGTCATGGCGAGCCCTATCCCACTCCCCGTCGCCTTCGTCGTAAAGTACAACTCAAAAATCCTCGGCAGTAATTCCGGCGCGATTCCCTGCCCCGCATCCTGCACTTCTACCACACCACAATCCTGCTCTCGCCGCACAGAAATTCGTAACTCGCCACCAGCCGGCATGGCTTGCATGCCATTCAATACCAGGTTCAGCAACGCTTGGCGCAGCGCTTCACCATCGGCCCGGACGCGCACCTGCTCCCCCATCGCCACGACACGGACGCCCTGCGCAGCCATATCAGCAGAGGTCAACTCAACGACTGCATCCACCACGTCGGTCAATTCGAGCTCTGCAAGCTGCAGCTCCATCGGCCGCGTAAAGTCGGCCAGAGTCGAAACCACGCGGTCGAGCCGCGCCATCTCCCCGGCGAGCACGTCCACGTGCCGCATCGCGCCGTTGCTCTCGCCGGATAGCTTGCCGCGCAGCAATTCCAGGTGCACGACCATGGCGTTGATAGGATTTTTGACCTCGTGTCCCACACCACGCGTCAGCCGCCCCACTGCTGCAAGCCTCCGCGATACTTCCAGCTCCTGCTCCAGCCGCATTGCCGACCCCGTGTCCCTCAGCGTCAGCAGCGTGCCGACCGGCTTGCCCGTACGGTCCTCAATGCGGTCGAGCGAGAACTCGATCTGCCGCCCATCTTCCAGCCGCAACGTCCGCGCCACAACCTTCGCTTCGTTCTCGAACGCATCGCGTACGGCCGCACCCAGCGCAGTCTTGACCGAGAACAACTCCCACAATTCCTGCCCGACTTTCGGCCTCGGATCCGCCGCTGCCGCCCCCATGAAGTGGGCGACCGAATCAGACACCATCACCGCGCGCCGCTCGGTCGTAAACAGCACGACGCCGTCGCGCAGCGTGTCCAGCATCTGACCGAGGCTGGCCTGCAGCTCGGTGTAGCCGGCCTCGGTGGTGCGCATCTGCTGGCCCAGCCGGTCAATCGATTGCTCAGCCCGCACCACGGCGTCCTTATCCTGGCTAACGGGCTGGCCGGCCTCCAGGCTCTCGAGTTTGCGCGTAATGTCCTCGATCGGCCTGAGCGCCACGCTCGCCAGCAAGCCGGCTGCGAGCATCGTAATCACTCCACCAAGCACCGCAAGCAGCAGCGCATCCTTCAAGAAGGGCACATAGCTGGCACGCAGAAAAGTCGACCGAATCCCCAGCCTTACCACCAGAAAAGGCTTGCCGTTACGGTCCAGTGGTGACCGCACATCGAGCACCCTGCCCTTGCCAAACACCTCACGCGCCGCCGTCCACACGCCCGCTCCACTCATGCGGTCAAAGCTTTCCCGCGTCGGTGCCACTGCGCCTTCAAGCGCCGGATCTGTGCTCATCAGCACTGATCCTTGCGCGTCTGAAACGCTTACATCTTCCACCTGCGGGCTGTAGCGGACCAGTGCTTCCATGGTGTCGGCCAGGGGCTGGTGCGATTTCAAGGCGCTGCGTACAGCCTCCGCCAGCGCCGCGGGGCTCGCATCAACGGGCGGCGTCGCGGTGAGCCCCTCCTGGACAGCCTGCGCGGTCATCATGCGGACCTGCCGGGCCATCACGTCGTCGCTTGCCGCGGTCTGGGCCACGCGTTGCCGCAGCAATTCACCCAGGAACAGCGCAGAAAGCACAAGCACGATCGCGAACGTGACCCCTGCTGCTGCCACCACCAGCTTTGTCCTTAGCCGCATTCGTTCGGTGCCTTTCACTACTCCTCGCTACCCTTGTACTCTTTTACTTTGTTCTGCAAAGTTTTGATGCTGATCCCAAGAATCTCCGCGGCGCGCGTCTTGTTGCCACCGGTTGAGTCAAGGGTCTTCAAGATGAGTTGCCGCTCGCCTTCATCGACCGTCGTCCCCACCTCCAGATGCACCGCCCCGTCATCTTCCCGGGGTGCCGTTACGGCCTCTCCGAAGCCCAGCGGCAGATGCTCTTCCTCCAGCTCACCACTGCCTGCGAGCACTACGGCACGCTCGATCACGTTGCGCAGCTCGCGCACATTTCCAGGCCAGCGGTAAGCCTCCAGCCGGCTTAGCAACCTGGCAGACATCCCCGTTACGCGGCACCCATGCTTTACGTTCATGTCGGCGATCATCTTAGCGGCAATTGCCTTCACATCCGCCAGATGCGTGCGCAATGCCGGCATCTGGATGTTGAAGACGTTCAAACGGTAGTACAAATCAGCGCGCAGCTTACCCGCCGCAACTGCAGCCAGGGGGTCAACGTTGGTCGCCGCAACCACCCGCACATCCACCGGCGTTTCCGACTTCGAGCCCAGCCGACGCAGCTTGCGATCCTCCAGAACGCGGAGCAATTTCGACTGGGTCGCCATGGGCATTTCGCCGATTTCGTCGAGCAGCAGCGTGCCTTCCTCTGCCAATTCGAAGCACCCAGCACGCCTTTGCTCGGCGCCCGTGAAGGCCCCTTTTTCATGGCCGAAGATTTCGCTTTCGATCAGTGTTTCCGGAATGGCAGCGCAATTTACAGCCACAAAAGGCTTGCTGCGCCGGGAGGAAAGCTCATGCAGCGCACGCGCCACGAGCTCCTTGCCCGTACCACTTTCGCCCGTCACCAGCACGCTCACGTTGCTGCTTGCGACCCGCTCCACCAGCTTCATCACAGCCAGCATCTCCGGTGTCGAACCAACCAACGCCTCTGCCGCTCCGGCCTCTCGCGCCGGCTTGTCCGCGCTTACCTGCCGGCTTGCGCTTTGCAGAATCGCCTTCAGCCGGGCGGGTTCAACTGGCTTTGGCAAATAGTCCCAGGCACCCATGCGCATCGCTTCCACGGCGCTTTCGATCGAGCCTTGCGCGGTCAGCATCACCACGCAAACCTTTTCCTGCAGCTCCCCCAGCCGCTCCAGCAATTCCATGCCATCCATGCGCGGCATCTTCAAATCCGTTACGACGATCGCCGGCCCCCACTCGCGCACGCGCGCCAGCCCTTCCGCACCATCCGCGGCACATTCCGCGCGATAACCCCATGACGCCACAAGCTCTGTCAGCCCTGTCCGCGCGTGCAGCTCGTCTTCCACAATCAACACTTTTTCCTGCAATCGATACCGCCTTCCAGGGGAACCAGGTGGAGCAATTTGTCTTCTTACCGCAACGATCTGCTTTGCTTTACTGTTGTGATGCACAAATGCCTGCGGCAAACCGTTATCCTCACTCTATGCTTCCTCCAGAAATTACCCCTGAAGACTACATCGCGCAGTCCGCCGGTCCCCACCCACCGCTTCTGCTGGACGTGCGTGAGCCGTGGGAAATCGCCACCGCCGCCCTGCCCAACGCAAAGCTGATCCCCATGAATGAGATCCCCGGCCGAGCCCACACGGAACTCGACCCCGACGCCCCCATCGTCGTCCTGTGCCACCATGGTGCGCGCTCGCTTTCGGTCACCATGTGGCTGCGCAACCAGGGCTTTGACCACGCGCAATCGCTCATCGGCGGCATCGACTACTGGTCCCGCACGATCGACCCGGAAGTCCCGCGCTACTAGCTAACCTGTAAACTGAAATCAGACACCCAGGAGCCCGCCATCAACCGACGCGACTTCCTCCACTCCACCTCCGCACTTGCTGCCGGCTCCCTGCTCAGCGGCTGCAGCCCCCGCAAAATCGTGCACGCCCAAGCTCCCATGGTCCCTTTCTACGATTCCGTGCCTCCGCTGGTCCCGATCCGCGCCAACCCGGACGCGCTGTTCAAAATCACGGTCTGCCTGCGACCCTTCCGCGCCATCGGTCCACGGATTGAGGCCGAGCAGATCGGCTCGAAACGAGTCGTGCATAACTACGGCCACGGCGGCTCCGGCTGGTCGCTTTCGTGGGGGTCGGGCGCCATCGCTACCCAGCTCGCGCTGCAGGGGACGGACCCCAGCACGCAGGATGTAGCCGTGATCGGCTGCGGCGCGCTCGGCCTGACCGCCGCCACGCTGCTGCAGCGCGCCGGCTGCCGGTCGGTCACCATCTACGCCAAGGATCGCACCGCGGACGCGCGCAGCTTTCGCGCCACGGGCTCCTGGACGCCCGACTCCCGCATCGCCCTTACAAAATCTATCGCCGGCACCGACTTCCCCCAGCGCTGGGAACAGATGGCCCGCACCAGCTGGAAGCAGTATCAGCAATACCTCGGCACGCAGGGCGCGCCCATTGGATTCACGGACCGCTACATCCTTTCCGACGCCACCCCCGAGCAAGCCGAGCAGCAACGCCGCGACGAAGACCCCATCGGCTTCGCGCACCTGAACCAGCTCATCGCCGATATTCGCCAGCCTTACCTCGACCTCCCCCCTGGCTCGCACCCCTTCCCCACCCGTTACGCGCGCCGCAACGCCCAGCTCATGTTCAACGTTACCGAGCTTTCGCACACCTTGACCAATGACTTTCTACTGGCCGGCGGCAAGATCGTGACGCGAGAATTCCACAGCCCCGCCGATCTCGCCAACCTGCCTCAGGCCACCATCGTGAACTGCTCCGGCTACGGCGCCCGCGCGCTTTTTGGCGATGACTCGCTCGTCCCAGTCCGCGGCCAGATCGGCTGGCTACTCCCCCAGCACGATGTAAATTACGGCATGGTCTACGGCAACCTGAACGTGCTGTCACGCCCGGATGGCATTGTCGTACAGCTAAGCGAAAAGGCCGAAGCCACCGGCTACAACGACGCCAACGAGAACCCCGACCGGCGCGAAGCCGAGCTAGGCGTGACGCAGCTCCGCGACCTCTACAACCGCATGCAACCCACCCACAAGTCCTAGAGGGCTCAGGCGCTTCATCGTTTCGGCCTCATTGATTGAGTGGGCTTGAGTGGGCTAATTTGCGGCAGGAACGACCGCTCTCCTCCCCCACGTACCAACCTTGTCATCCTGAGCGGCGTGGGTCAGCCGCACCGACCCACGCAGTCGAAGGACCTGCATTTCCCCACCGAGGCACCCCAAATGGCCCGCTCCTTCGATACCGAACTAGCCGCCCTCGAATCCCTCCGCGACGCACCGCCTGGCACAACCGAAGAACCCCTGCGCAAAGCGCTCTCCAGCAAGAACAATTTCATCGCTGCCAAAGCCGCCAGACTGGCCGTGCTCCACGACCACGCATCCCTTGCAGAAGCCCTCGCCGAAGCCTTCCCCCGCTTCCTATCCGCCAAAGAAGACCCGCAATGCTGGGCCAAGAACGCCATCGCCCAGGCCCTCGCCCACTTCGAGTATCAGGATCAAGCACTCTTCACCCAAGGCATGCAACACCTGCAACCGGAGCCTGTCTGGGGCGGGTCAGAAGACACCGCCGGCACTCTCCGTGGCATCTGCGCCCTGGCCCTGGTCCAGTGCCGCGACCTCAACTCCCACCAGGTCCTCCTGCACCTGCTCCCCCTCTTCGCCGACAAGCAGGTCTCCGTCCAGGTCAACGCCGCGCGCGCCACCGAGCAGCTCGGCACGGACTCCGCCCTCCTCATCCTGCGCCTGCGCGCCGAACTGGCCTCGGCCGGCCCGGAGCTCCTCGGCGCCTGCTACTCCGGCGTCCTGCATCTGGACGGCCCCAGCGCCATCCCCTGGGCTGCAAAGTTCCTGAAACAGGAAGACGAACCCGCCGCAGAAGCCGCCTTCGCCATCGCTGAAACCCGCACCGAGTCGGCCGCCACGCTGCTCATCGCCACCCACAAGCGCGCCCGCGACCCTGACTTCCGCGACGCGCTGTTGACCGCGCTCGCGCTCACCCGCCAACCACAAGCCCTCGACTACCTCTTCGACCTCATCGCAGACGGCAGCCTTGCGGCGCGCGAAGCGATCCAGAACTCAGCCCCCACCCCCGAAACTCTCGCGCGCCTCGCCGCCCTTTAGCCCGCTTCCAAGCCGAAACAAGCAGGATGTTTACCCACCCCATACGGCCTGAACCCCGCAAATTTCATCCATACAAGCATGTCTGAAATCACCATCGAAACTTCGATGCTCGAGCAAGCCTCGCGCATGCATGACGAGATGCGCAAGCTGCGCCCGGAAGACGCCGGCAAGGATCACCTCACCTTCCTGCAGCGCCCCTACGCCCGCGCCGAGCCGGAAGACGCCGTCCGCAAGGCCTCCGTCTGGTTCACCGCTTACATGCCGTCCATCATTGGGCCACAGCGTGAAGGCTCCATGCTCAAGCCGCTCGCTACCCTGTGCGACCCCGGCCTCTGGACCTGCTTTGCGGACCTCGGCATCCGCGCCGTTCATACAGGCCCAGTCATGAAGGCCGGCGGATACCGCGCCAACGGCGAGCGCTACGCTTCAATTGACGGCTGGTTTGACCCCATCTCGCTCGATATCGACCCCGACCTGGGCTGCGAAGAGGATTACCGCCGCCTGAAATGGATGGCGGAGCACAGCACCAGCGAACGCGGCGAGCGGCTAAACGCCGTCGTCATCGGCGATATCGTCCCAGGCCACACCGGCATGGGCGCGGACTTCCACCTGGCGCTGCGCGGTGAGCGTTACTACCCTGGGCTGTATGTGCTGGCGCGCGTCGACCAGGTCCTGAACCGCACGCCCAGTGAAGCCGACCGCCACTATGGGCTCACCGACGAAGAGATCGCCGGGCTAACCGCCGACTTCCCCGCTGGCCAGGAAAACGAAATCAGCCGCCTGCTGACCGAGTCGGAAGTTCGCGCACTTGTCCGCGCCAACGTGATCCCCGGCAAGCCACAGCGCGCCATGGGGGCGCAGGCTGGGCTGGGGTGGAGTATCACTCGCGAGATTGAAGGGCTTCCCGACATCAACGAAAACACGCGCCGCCGCTGGGTTTATCTGCACTTCTTCCACCCGAAGCAGCCGACGTTGAACTTTCTGGACCCAGGCTACTCAGCCTGGCGCATGGTCACGGGCCAGCTTAATTACGTGATGTGGGACCTGCGTTCGACCGGCGTGCGCCTAGACGCCAACGCCTTTCTTGGCATTGAGCCGCTACGCAAATCGTCAGCCGATCCCGGTGCCACGCAGACCTGGTCAGAGGCCCACCCGTTGTCCGCAACCGTGACCAACATGCTCGCCTGGCAGGCCCGCAGGCTCGGCGGCTTTTCCTTTGAAGAAAAAAACCTCACCGTCGGCGACATCGCCAAATCAGGCGAGTTCGGACCCGATCTGGCCTACGACTTCATCACCCGTCCGGCCTGCGAGCACGCCCTGCTCACCGGCAAAACCAACCTGCTCGAGTTCATGTTCGCGGAGATGAAGCGCTTCGGCGTCAGGCCCGGCATGCTGGTGCACGCACTCCAGAATCACGATGAAGTCACCTACGAACTCGTCCACCTGGCCGGTCTCGAGTCCGCCAAAATGCACGGCGATGAAAGCGCCATCACCTTTGCAGAATCCGCCGCCAGCCTGCGTGCAGACATGCGTCGCTACGCCTTGGGCCGCGATGGCGAAAGCGACGAAGAGCTGCTCAAGCGCGCGCCTAACGGCTTTTACAACAAGGAATCTCCCAACGGCTTGTGCACCACCATGGCGAGCCTCGTCGCAGCCCGCCTGGGTGCCCGCACCTTGGCGGAAGCCGCGCACCGGGTGGACGACATTATGCGCGGACACCTGCTGCTCGCCGCCTTCAACGCGCTGCAGCCAGGCGTTTTTGCGCTCTCCGGCTGGGACCTGGTCGGTGCACTCCCTATCGGCGAGTATGAGCTGCCACAGCAGCTCACCGACGCCGGCGACACCCCCAAGGACTGGCAGGACAAGGACTATCGCTGGGTCAATCGCGGCGCGTATCGCCTTATGAGCTCGTTCGCGGACGCACAGCCCGCGGCCGCCAGCCGCTACGGCGTTTTCGAGCTCCCGGAGGCCCCGGCCCTCTACGGTCCGCTCGACCGCCAGCAGCCCGATCCCGGAAGCTTTTTCAACCAGCTACGCCGCCTGCTCCAGGTGCGCGATCAGTTAGAACTACCGGTCGCGAACTTTGCCGGCACGCTCTCGGTACCGGGAACCAGCACGCTTGGCTTCCGCCTGTCCGCGCCCTACAAAGGCGATCGTCGCGGCGTTCTGGTGCTCTTCAATTTTGCCGCGCCTGGAGCCGAGCCGACACCCTTGCTGCTCCGTGAGCTGCTCGACGAGCAATGGCCCACACTGCGCACGCAAGACAACGAAGTCCACCTGCACCAGCACTGCCCGGACGGTACCAACGGCTGGACTACCTGGCATTTGGCGGACCCGCTCCACATCGCCCCCTGGGAGTGGAAGCTGGTCCGCTTCACGCCCATCGCCAAAGAACTTTAGGGTTCTGATCGTGAGCTAAACGACCCGCTGAAGCAATCGAAGGGCTCAAGACCCGACACACAAACTTGCACCACGTTCAAGACCAACCACGACGCGAGATAATAGAGATCTATGCCTAAGCAGGAATTCCAAACCGAAGTTTCGCAACTCCTCCAACTCATCATCCATTCGCTCTACTCGCACCCGGAAATCTTCCTCCGCGAGCTCATCTCGAACTCCTCGGACGCTTTGGACAAACTGCGCCACCTCACCCTCACCGACGATGCCTTCAAGCAGCTAAACTTCGACCCGAAAATCTCGCTCACCCTCGACGAGACCGCTAACACGCTCACCATCGCCGACACCGGTATCGGTATGAACGAAGCCGACCTCATCGCCAACCTCGGCACCATCGCGCGCTCCGGCACCAAGAACTTCCTGTCGCAATTGAGCGGTGATCAGAAGAAAGACTCCAACCTCATCGGCCAGTTTGGCGTTGGTTTCTACAGCGCCTACATGGTGGCCGATTCGATCGAAGTAGTCTCCCGCAAAGCCGGCGAACACCAGGCTTACAAGTGGGTCTCAGACGGCAAAACCGGCTTCGAAATCACCGATGCCAACCGCGAAGAAGCCGGCACCACCGTCACACTCTTCCTCAACGACGAAGGCAAGCAGTACGCCAACGGCTGGCGCCTCCAGGAAATCGTCAAGAAGTACTCCAACCACATCGCCTTCCCCATCTTCCTCACGTACGAAAAGTCCGAGTGGAACGACGAAGAAAAGAAGTCCGACAAGGTCCTCGTCACCGAGCAGGTCAACGCCGCCTCAGCCCTTTGGCGTCGCAGCAAATCCGAGCTCAAGGACGAAGACTACACCGAGCTCTACAAGTCTATTTCGGGCGACTCAAACGACCCGCTCTATTGGTTCCACACCCGTGCGGAAGGCTCGCTGGAGTACACCACGCTCTTCTTTATTCCCGCAAAAGCTCCGCTCGATCTATACCAGGCTGACTACCAGACCGGCGTAAAACTCTACGTCAAACGGGTCTTCATCCTTGACGACAGCAAGGACCTCCTCCCTGCGTACCTCCGCTTCGTCCGCGGCATCATCGATAGCGAAGACCTCCCGCTCAACGTCAGCCGCGAGCTTCTGCAGCAAAACAAGGTCCTCACCAGCATTCGCACTGCCAGTGTGAAAAAGATCTTGAGCGAGCTGAAACTGGCCGCGCAAAACGACCCGGCAAAGTACCTCACCTTCATCACCGAGTACAACCGCCCGCTCAAGGAAGGCCTGTACCAGGACTACGCAAACCGCGAAACCCTGCTCGACCTCGTGCGCTTCAAATCTACCAAAGTCGAAGGCTTGACCTCGCTTGCCGAAGTAAAGTCGCGCATGGCCGAGGACCAGAAGGCCCTCTACTACATCACCGGCGGCGCCGAATCCCTGCTCCGCACCTCGCCACTGCTGGAGATCTACAAAAAGAAGGGCATCGAAGTCCTCATCCTCGACGACGAGATCGACGAAATTGTCTTCTCCGGCGTAGAAAAGTACGGCGACTTGGAGCTCAAGAGCGTCAACAAAGCCGCCACCAGCGGGGACCTCGAAACCACCGCGGAGCCCGAGCAGGCCGAAGCCCTGAAGCCCCTGCTCGACAAGCTCAAAGCCACCTTGGGCGACCGCGTCAAAGACGTCCGCATCTCCACCCGCCTCGCCGACAGCCCTTCCGTCATCGTTAGCGACGAGGACGAACCCAGCATGCAGATGCAGCAAATGATGCGCGCCATGGGCCAGAAAGACTTTCCACCCGTCAAGCCAGCACTTGAAATCAACCCAGATCACGAGATCGTCAAGAAGCTCCTGGCCCGCCCCGACGACGCCCTGGCCACCGACGCCGCCTGGCTCCTCCTGGACCAGGCCCTGTTGATGGAAGGTGTCCCCCTGAAAGACCCCGCCGCCTTCGTCCAGCGCCTCAACCGCATCTTGGCTGTCTCCATCTAAAACCAAGCAGCCGGAAACGAGACAACGAAAGAGCGGATTAGGGAGATTATCCCAGGATCCGCTCTTATCGTTCTATCCGTAATCTTTGTCTTACTTCGTGGCCAACACACCCTTCGGAGCAAAGTAGTTCTTGTCATAAAGCGACCGGTAAAATGTCCCCGTAAGCTCCGCGGCCTTTGGCCCAAACGTAGGCCGTCCCCCCTCAAGAAAGATCACCGTAACAATCCGCCCGTTGGGCGTATCCGCGTAGCTGCCGAACCAGCCAAACCGCGTCCCATTGTTCGAGCAGGTCCCCGTCTTTCCCATCACAGGAAATTCCGTGAAGCTGGCCCGCAGCCGGCGTGCCGTACCAAATGCCGTGGCCCCATACATGCCGTCGACCATCTCCGGCACCAGCGGCGCAATGTCCAGCGTGCGCTTGATCTTCGGCTGAAATGCCGCGGCCTCGTCGGTCGTCTGCGGATGCTGCAGGTAATACAGCGTCCCGCCATTCGCGATCGCGGAAACGATAGCCCCAAGCTGCAGCGGCGTCATGCTTACGCTCTCGCCAAAGCTGCACATGCGCCCCACGCCACCCATCGCCGCCGGGAGTTCCTGGTCGGGATAGACTCCAAGCTGCTCCCCCGCAATGTTGTACCCGGCAAGCTCGCCCAGCCCAAGCTGGTTGGCATAGTGCTTCACCCGCTCAAAGCCCAGCGCGCGGCCAAGCGTCTCAAAATATAAGTTGTTCGAGTGCGCCAACGCCTGCGTCAGCGTCATCCGGTAGCTGCCGGTCAGCGCAACGGGCGTATCCCGCTTCACGATTCCCTCCTGCAACGCCGCCAGCGCGACCGTCAGCTTGATCGTCGAGCAGGGTTCCGCACCGGAGCTAAGCGCCAGCTTCTGGTTCACCATTGCCAGAATGCGCCCTGTGGCGGGATCAATCGCCATCGCGGTCCCATTCATGTTGCCGAGCGCCTCAACAGCCGCCGCGCGCACAATCGGATCCTCACCGGCGGTCAGATCACCCAACCCTTGGTTTTCCGCAAAAGAGCTGGCACAGAAACGTTCTGCGACAAAATGTGGCCGGACCTGGGCAGGCGCGATTGCGACCCGCATCATCCGGCCGTGGCGTCCCCGCACCAGGTGCGGCGCAGCGACTACCTTGCTGCCGCCGTGTCGTCCCACGTGCGCACTGTGCCCGCTGTGGTGCGCTGCGACGGTCTCATGGTGCGCGTGCGAAGTGATCTTAGCGCGCGATCCGTGATGGCTGGACGCGACTGCGGGTCCCACTCCCAGAACCGTGACGCAAAGCGCGCCCACAAAGCCCGAACCAAAACGTGGCAAATTATTCAAAATATTGTGCCTCCAAGGGCTGCCATCAACACGTGCAATGGTGCAATCAAGCGGCCAAAGCCGCAGCCAAAAGTTACCTTTCACTCACAATTGGACGCTGAAACGCGCCCAAAGTCGCGACTATTGCCCACGACGAAGGAATGCCGGTATGTCCAACTCGTCGGATTCCGAGGGCTCCGGCCCAGGGGTCCCCGTAAAGCGAACCGTCGGCTCGGATACCCCGTACTCGGTAGGCTCCTCAAACGGGCGCGGCGATTCCTGGAACTGCACCCGCAGCGGCCGGGGCTCCGGCGAATCGAACCCCCGTGCTGACGGCATCCGCGTATCCGCCGCCTCGGCTCGGGGCTCTTCTTCACGCCGGGAAAGATCCTGGCGGTGCGTAGACGCTCGGAAAAAGTCATCGTCGAACACTGACCGCGGCACCGGAATAAGCTCCTGTCGGGCAATCGGCGGTGGCGGCTCGGAAAGCTTGTGCTCCACGACCTCTGGCGTCGGATCCTGATGCGCTTCCTCAACGTGCACCACAATCGGTGCAGCCGTGATCGGGACAGCGGTAATTGGCGTGGCCACAATTGGCACCACACTGGCGACCTCCGGGTACTGCGCGCGCGGCGTCATGATCCGCGGCGCAATCGGCACGTCATACCGAGCCGTCGGCAGCGTCGATTCTGCCAGCATCCGCTCGCGCCGCGCACCCGGCTCACCCTGCTGCTTGAACCCGGTCGCGATGACCGTAATCTTCACCTCATCGCCCATCGATTCATCCAAAACCGCGCCAAAGATGATATTTGCATCCTCATGCGCCGCATTCTGAATGATCGTCGAGGCCTCGTTCACCTCGTTCAGCTTCAGCGACGAAGAACCCGTGATGTTGATCAGGATTCCGCGCGCGCCATCGATCGCACCGGCTTCCAGCAGCGGCGAAGCCATCGCCGCAACCGCCGCATCCATCGCGCGGTTCGGCCCGGAGCGCTGTGCCGTGCCCATGACCGCGTAGCCCATGCCAGCCATGGTCGTTTTCACGTCCGCAAAATCGCGATTGATCACACCGGGAATCGTAATGATGTCGGAAATACCCTGCACGCCCTGCCGCAGAACGTCATCGGCAATGCGAAAACTTTCAAAGAACCCCGCGTCTTTCGCTACGGCCAGGAGCTTTTCATTCGGGATCACGATCACCGTATCCACTGAATCCAGCAGCTCCTGCATTCCGCGCTCCGCCTGCATCATGCGGCGCTTGCCTTCAAACCCGAACGGCCGCGTGACCACAGCGACCGTCAGCGCGCCCATTTCACTCGCGAGCGAGGCGATCACCGGCGCCGCGCCAGTCCCCGTGCCACCGCCCAGGCCGGCAGTGACGAAAACCATGTCCGCGCCTTCTAGTGCCTCGATAATCTTGTCAGAGTCCTCAAGCGCCGCGCGCCGCCCGATGTCCGGGTTCGCACCCGCACCCAGCCCGCTGGTCAGCTTGACCCCAAGCTGTAGCTTGACTGGCGCTTTGGACACCTGCAAAGCCTGCACATCCGTGTTCGCCGCGATAAACTCAACGCCTTCAACATTGGCCTCAATCATGCGATTGACGGCGTTATTGCCGCCGCCACCCACGCCGATCACCTTGATCCGCGCCCCCCGCGGCATGGCGTCGTGGTACTGAATACGCAGGTCGTTCTCGGACTTTTCAGGCTGATCGTACATAAAGGCACTTCTCCAGGCGGGAATCACGAGTCACGAACGCCATTCGCCACTCACCCAATTCTGTCATCATCTACACAAAACGCACGCACACCTTTTCCACGCGCCGTACCTGTCTTGGTTCGTCGCACGCAGGATCTGGGCTTGCACAGGAACGCAAACGTCTACAACCACATTTCCATCGCGACATCGGCCCGCGCATACGGGCTCACGAACTGCGCCACATGCTGAAATCCTGCCCGCTTATAGAGCGCAATCGCCGGCGTAAGTCGCTGATTTGTTTCCAGGTAAAGTCGCCGAGCGCCCATTGCCCGCGCTACCTTGATCGCTTCCTGCATCAGATTTGCGCCTACGCCCGTACCGCGAACCGCCGGCGTCACCGCCATCTTGCCGATCTCAAAAGTTCCCGGCTCCTTTACGATCAGCGCGCAGCAACCCACCGCAACGCCATCTGCGATGACCATCAAGATGCGTCCACCTTTGTCGATGATCCTGCCACGCGGGTCGCTCATCGTCGCGAGATCGGAAGGCTCCAGTGCAAACCAGCGCTTGATCCATTCCTCGCTCAGCGTCCTGAAAGCGACCTCGTCGCCATCCTGAAAGTCCCGCACCGTCACGTCAGCCATAGCCAATCGTACGGCACTTACTGCAGGGTCGACCGCACCTTCGCCACGTGCTCCACGCGGCTCGTCACCATGCCGCTGGTATCTTTCATCGCCGCAATGTCCTGGTCATACCGTCCCGCCAGCGAGTTATATCGGATCACGCCCATCTCTTCCAGCATCTTCATGCCGTCCTTCAGATAGCTCATGCGGCTGCGCTCGTCGTGACCCCAGGTCACCGGAACCTCTGCGATGGAAAACTTGAGCTTGCGAGCAATGAACAGAATCTCCGGGTCAAAGCCCCAGCGCTCAATCCTCTGCAGGCGAAAAATAATCTGCGCCGCCGGACGCTTGAAAGCTTTGAAGCCACATTGCGTGTCTTTAAACGGCAGACCCATGACGCCGCGGGTGATCGCATTGAAGCAGCGGCCAAAAAACTGGCGATATAAAGGCTGCTGAATCGTCTGCCGTTGCTTATCCATCCAGCGCGAACCAATCGCCACATCCGCCCCCGCATCGAGCGCGGCCAGCAGGCGATTCCCTTCTTCCATCGGCGACGAAAGATCGGCGTCGGTGAACATCACCACGTCACCGGCCGCCTGCAGCAGACCGTTGCGAACGCTGTAGCCCTTGCCACGATTTCCCGGATTCTTGATCAGGTGCAGACGCGCAAAACGGTCCATCCAGCGCTCTACAATTGCCGCCGTATCATCCTTGGAACCATCATCGACGACCAGCACCTCGGCGTCCCACCCTTGCGTTTCCACGCACGCCATGACCCGCTCCAGCGTCGCCTCAATGCGCGCGCTCTCGTTATATGCCGGAATGACGATGCTGAGATATGGGTGTGACATTCAAGTTCCTGACTTGGCTTCGGCGAAAGTTGCTCGTGGCCGACGAAGTTGTGAGTGGCGAGGCCACTGCCGCCGTTCATCATACTGCAATGAATAGACTCCTGAATACTCGATTGGACTTATTTTTTCACGCCCCGTTCAAGCCAGATATACGACTTTGGAGCAATGTTGCTCTTGTGTGCCCGCAAGTCTTTTTTCCTCAACATATTCAGCTCGTTTCGGAGACAAATCAGCGCCCCCGCGCGTCTCTTCCAACAGGCCCCGGTAAACCCATCCAGATTCGAGCAGGAGACTAGAAGTGACCAAAGCGGACCTCGTTGACAAAGTGACCGCCCTCGGCGACCTTACCCGCCGCGATGGCGAAATCATCGTCGACCTACTCTTTGACTCCGTCGTCTCTGCCCTGAAATCCGGCGACAAAATTGAAATCCGCGGCTTCGGCAGCTTCCGCACCCGCGTACGTAACGCCCGCATCGGCCGCAACCCAAAAAGCGGCGCCAGCGTAAACGTCCCCGCCCGAACGGTCCCCTTCTTCAAACCCAGCAAGGAACTTCGCGACCTGATCAACCCCAAAAAAGCAGTCCCGCCCGTCGCCTAGCAACGATAAGATTCAGGACGGGATAAGGACGCTTGTCCTTTTCCCGTCTTGATCCTCTCTAATCCCTTTACGCCTTGCTTTGGTCTTACCCGTGCCGGAAATGCCTGACCCCGGTCATCACCATCGCCACGCCGAGCCGGTCCGCCGCCTCAATCACCTCATTATCCCGCATGGAGCCGCCTGGCTGAATGACGGCGGTTGCCCCGGCCTTCGCGATCAACTCAAGCCCATCCGGAAACGGGAAGAACGCATCAGAAGCCGCGACCGACCCCACCAGCGGCAGTACCGCCTTCATCGCACCAAATCGCGCCGCGTCCACTCGAGACATCTGCCCGGCACCAATCCCCACGGTCTGCCCATGCCCTTCATGGAAGCGGGCGTACACAATCGCATTCGACTTCACGTGCTTTGAAATCGTCCACGCGAACAGCAGGGCGCGCATCTCTTCCGGTGTTGGCGCACGCCTAGTCACCACTTTCAGATCCGCCTCCACCAGCGGCGACTGGTCCGCGTCCTGCACCAGCAGCCCGCCGGAAATCTGCTTCATCACCCGTGCCGTGGCGCCCGGACGGATCCTGACCAGCCGTAAATTCTTCTTGGTCGCAAAACGCGTCAGCGCCTCTGGCGTAAAGGCAGGGGCGACAATCGCCTCAACAAACAGCTTGGCAATTTCTTCCGCCGCGGCGCCATCTACCTCACGGTTAATGCCCAGGACGCCACCAAACGCCGAAACCGGATCCGCCGCGAGCGCGCGCTCATAGGCCTCGAGCACGGTCGCCCCAGTCGAAGCCCCGCACGGATTCGTGTGCTTGATGATCACCACTGCCGGCTCGGCAAACTCGCTTACGAGCTCCCAGCACGCGTCCAGATCGACCAGGTTGTTGTAAGAGAGTTCCTTGCCCTGCAACTGCTCCGCCCCTGCGACACCCGTGCCGGTGCCATCGCTATAAAGCGCCGCCTTCTGGTGTGGATTCTCACCATAGCGCAACACCGCGGATTGCGCCGCGACCAGACGAAACGTCCCCGGCAGCGCAGCTCCGTCAAATGTTGCCGCACCCTGAACGACAGACTGCAACGACTCCAGCGCCGACGCGATCCCCGCATCGTAGGCCGCGGTCACCGCGAACGCCTTCTTCGCCAAGTTCCAGCGAGTCGCACGGGAAAGGGCCCCACCGTTAGCTTCCAACTCTTCAGTCAACGCCGCGTAATCGCCGACCGAAGTCACGATTGCGACATCATCAAAGTTCTTGGCCGCCGACCGCACCATGGAAGGCCCGCCAATATCGATGTTCTCGATCACCTCAGCCGTGGTCACCCCCGGCTTGTTCGCCGTCTGCGCAAAGGCGTACAGATTCACGATAACGAGATCGATCGGCTCAATCTCGTGCTCGGTGACGGCTGCGACGTGCGCCGCGTTGTCGCGCCGGTGCAATATCCCGCCGTGGACTTTGGGGTGCAGCGTCTTCACGCGCCCGTCCAGCATTTCCGGAAATCCGGTTAAATCGCTGATGTCCCTAATCGTAAGTCCCGCCTCGCGCAGCGCTTTAGCAGTGCCGCCGGTCGAGACCAGCTCCACCCCATGGCCTGCGAGTGCCCGGGCGAACGGCACCAGGCCGGTCTTGTCGGTAACGGAAATCAGGGCGCGGCGAACGGTCTTCAAGTCTGCCGGCAGGTCGTGCTGCGCGTCGGTAATGCACTCTATAATCACGATATTATTCTAGCCGTTTTGCTGACGTCGCCCTGAACGCACGTTTATGCACAACAGATGTTGCAAGGGCTTGCAACTTCAGGGGGATAACCAGCTTTCGCACCGCAGGCTAGCCTCAGTAACGTTCCAACATCTTTTCCCGTCCGCATACGGGCCTTGAGTGACCACCATGTCCGCTTCACCGCTTCCCATGTCTTCTGTAGCTATCTCGTACTCCGAAATCATCTCGGCGCTGTCTTTCGCGATCGATCTGACGGAAGGCGCCGTTCCCGGACACGCGCTGCGTACGTGTCTGCTCGGCATGCGGCTGGCCCAGCAGAGCGGTGTGCCCAAACGCAAGCTGCACGCCCTTTACTACGCCCTGTTGCTCAAAGACATCGGTTGCAGCTCCAACGCAGCGCGGCTCTGCCAGATCACCGGCGGCGATGAGCGCGCTTTCAAACACAGCATCAAGCGCGATGACTGGGCCCACCCCCATCGCTCCCGCGGCAGCATGCTGCGCAGCCTTTGGAGACAGGTGCTGCCACAGGCCTCCGCCATGCGACGGGCCGCGCGGATCGTCAGAATCGGCTTGTCACGCAACAAGAACAATCAGGAAATGATCGCGCTACGTTGCGATCGCGGTGCGGAGATTGCCCAGAAGCTAGGACTTTCAGAAGAAACCTCAGAAGCCATTTACGGGCTGGACGAGCACTGGGACGGCTCCGGCTTCCCTTCGCAGCGCATGGGCAAAGGCATCCCGTCGCTTGCGCGCATCCTCGCCGTCGCGCAGCACCTGGACGCCTTTGCTTCAGAAGACGGCAGCAAGATGGCGATTGAGGTCCTGGAACAGCGTTCCGGAACCTGGTTCGACCCGGCGCTCGTCGCCAGCGCGGTAGAGCTGGACAAGGCCGGCACACTCTGGACCGGATGCCTGTCCTCCGACTCCGCTGATAGCCTGCTGCGCGCCGTGCTGGCATGCGAGCCGACCGCCGGCACCGGAGTCGGCGAAGAGGAAATCGACGCCATTTGCGAGGCATTTGCCGATGTTGTCGACGCCAAGAGCCCGTTCACCTACCGTCATTCGATTGGTGTCGCGGAGGTCTCAGTTGCCATCGCAGTGCGCCTGGGACTGCGCGAAGACCGCGTCCTGCTGGTCAGACGCGCGGCTCTGCTGCATGATCTTGGCAAACTTTCCGTGCCCAATACCATCCTTGACAAGCCCGGCCCCCTGACCGAGTCCGAGCTTAGAACCGTCACTGAGCACGCACGCCTGACGCGGCGCATCCTGGCCCGCATCGATTCCTTTGCAGAGCTGGCACGCATTGCCGGCGCGCATCACGAGCGGCTGGACGGTACCGGCTACCCCGACCGCCTGCACGCCGAAGAGCTCAACATCGAGGCCCGCATCATTGCCGTCGCCGACACCTACAGCGCCATGACCGAGGAGCGCCCGTACCGCCTTGCGCTGACACACAATGAGGCACTGACCCAACTCGCCCGGCACGTTCCCCACCGGCTTGACTCACGCTGCGTAGCCGCCCTGAGCTAAGCAGCCTGGGCGGCTATGGGCACTGTCACAAACAAAAAGCCTGGACACGGATTGCCGTAGTCCAGACTTTAGCGTTGCGATGCTTGCTGATTGCCGGCGATCTAGCCCGGGGTTGACTCGTCCTGCTGGATATCGAGTGCGAAGCGATGCTGTGCTTTCATGCTCGCCGCTCCAAGAATCGTTCGGATAGAGCGCGCGGTGCGGCCCTGTTTGCCAATCACTTTACCAAGATCGCTCTGGGCTACGCGAAGCAGAAGCACGGTGCCGTCGCCCTCGGTTTTTGCCTCGAGCGTTACCTGTTCTGGATGATCGACAAGCGCTGTTGCCATACCCTGAACCAGTTCCATCATGGACTGCGCGTGTTGATCGCGCGATTTTGCTACCTCTGCCATTCATACACCTCTTGGGAGTCTTCGACTGACAATGTGCCACTTACAGAGGGGCGTCTTCATCTCGCGTGAAGATCTTTTCTGAAAGCTTCTGGAGCATTGCAGCGAGCCATGAGCCGGGCCGGGGGGTGTCTCGATTCCGGGCCAGATCATCGCAGGTTCAGTACGTTGTGGGTACTAATCCTGCGATGAGTCTACGTGAGCAGAGGATGGTTGCCGTTACACAGATAGGTGCGGAAACACACATCTTTGGGCATGAATAGAAGGTGCCCGGCAGATGCATGGTACCTAAAAAATGGTTACCTTTACGCGGCGACCGGTTCAATAGACGCTACAGCCGGAGTCGCGGCAACCAGCTTGGCTACGCGGTCCGAAAGCTGCGCGCCGGTGCCGGTCCAGTAAGCGATGCGATCATGCTTCAGGTTGACCGTGGCCGGGTTGGTGCGCGGATTGTAGGTTCCAACCACTTCAATCGAACGGCCGTTACGAGCGCGGTCTTTCTCGATTACAACAATACGGTAGTGGGGCTGCTTGGTTGCGCCAACGCGCGCCAGACGGATCATCAACACGGAAAAACCTCTCAGGAAGTACAAAGTGATGGGGCCAAACAGGAGACAGCCGGTTCAAAGCACGGCGGTAATGCTATCGACCAAACCCAACCTTACCAGTATGGAGCAGATTCGCGTTTATCGCAATGTCATCGACAGGCATAGTTTCGCACGGCCGCCTCTAATATTGGCCGCCGGCCTCTTTCCTAGGAGCATCTCTTTGCCCCGTGATCCTTCCAAAGCCGGCACGGCAGCAGATAGGTGACCCCGGCAAATGTCTGCCAGTTTGTGCTTGTGCTGGTCAGTCCATGCTCAAAGCCGGCGTCAAATACCAGGTTATTCCGCAGGCTGTACCCCCCGGTGAACAGCAAACCCACCGCATTCGCGCGCGCAACCGGATCACCATTGCGCGCATTCGTCAGCAGCGGCTGGGTAAAGTGCCATAGCTCGCCCGTAATGGACGCCTTCTTCGTCAATTGCCGGGTAAGTGACAGAGTCTGCCCAAGCTGGGCACGGCGGACGGTCCGCGAAGGGTCATCGGTGGAGACCTGTTCATTTACAACAAAATTGGTCTGGAACTGGAGCCCCGGCAGCGTTCCATCCGCCAGCAGCAGCATGCCGCGGGAGAAGCTGCCAATATCGAGATCTGGCGAGGTCCCACTTCGTACGCGGCCCAGGTAGCCGATCGCAACAGCCGTGATGCTCGCCAGCGGCGCCTTGGGCGTCACGACTTTTGCTGCAGCCTGGCCGGCGGGAACGGGTGCTGGTTCGGCAGCAGCTTTCGGCGGCGGCGTCAGTAGCAACTGCCCGGCCAGGATGATGTCGCCCTGATCCTTGGTTACAGGTGGCAGCAGCGTGCGCGCAAAGGGCTGCGTCTGCACCTGAACCAAGATGCGCGGATGGATCGCCAGCTTGGTGCTCTGCCCGAGCGAGAACTGATGATTTAGCCCCGGCGAGCTGGAAGCCTGGACAAATCCCTGCTCAAACTGCAGATACCCCACGGGCGGCAGGGTGGCCGGGTTGGTGACGGTCGGCCGGGCGGGCACGGCGGTAGGGGTATTGTCTGTTTCCTGACCGTGGCCGGGCGTTGCGGCCAGGGTCACGCAGGCCAGCGGAAGAAGATAGAGCGGACGCATGCGTTGAGCGTAACAGGCGCATGCTCGCCGGACCTTGCCACCATATACACTTCACAGCAGCGCGAGCGCATCCAAAGCGCGGCGGTCGCCGTCTAAACTGCTATTAGCCGCGTACGCTATGCGGCTGAGCCAAGTTACCGGGACAGGAAAAACGACCAACATGACACTGCGCACTCTCTTGTTCCCCGCTGCAACCTTACTTCTCGCTTCAAACGCCGTTCTGGCACAAGTTCCCGCACCGGCCACCACGCAGCCCGGTCCTGATCGCGCCGCCGCCTACTATCATGACGGCCTGGCGCACCTGTATGAGGAGCTTGCCGTCAACAACGGGCGCCCGGACTATGCCGCGCAGGCAGTTGAGGAGTACAAGCTCGCGCTCAACGCGGATCCCACCTCCAAGTACCTGCAGGACGGCCTGGCCGACCTCTACTTCCGCATCGGGCGAATCCGCGAGGCGGTCAGCGCAGCTCAGGAGCAGGTTAAAAAGGACCCCAACGACCTCTCCGCGCACACTCTGCTCGGCAAGGTTTATCTGCGTTCGCTGGGCGATATGCAAGGCTCGCAATCCGGTGAAATGCTGCAACTTGCCATCGGCGAGTATGAGAAGCTGGCGCAGCTCAACTCCAAGGACCTGGAAACACACCTGATCCTCGGCCAGCTTTACGGCCTCAATCATGATTCCGCCAAGGCTGAAGCGCAGTTTAAAGCCGCTCGCACGATCGACGGCAACAGCGAAGATGCCGTGCTGAAGATGGCCCAGCTCTACACGGAGGAAGGCCAGAATCAGCGTGCGCTTGACGCCCTGACCGCCATTCCGGCCGACGATCGCAGTGCGCGCATCGATTTCGCCCTGGGCGCGCTGTACGACCAGATGGGCCGCCCCAAGGACGCTGCCGTAGCCTACAAGGCAGCGCTTGAAGAAGACGGCGACAACCCTGACGGCGAGCGCGCCCTGGCAACAAGCCTGCTTGCGAGCAACCAGCCTGACGAGGCCTTGAAGGTCTATCAGCAGCTCCTTTCCGCTGACCCCAAAGATCTTTCCTCGATGATTCAGATCGCCAAGATTCAGAGCGTGCAGGGCCATCCCGCGGATGCACTCGCCACGCTCAAAAACGCAAAAGCTCTGCCGGGCGCGGCCGATTCGCTTGACCTCAGATTTACTGAAGCAATAGTTTACGACTCCATGGGCAAGTACGAGCAGGCCGCCACAATCCTGCAATCGGTGTTGACCAGCACGGCGCGCGCAGACGGCAAGTACACGGATGAGGCCAAGAGCAATCGCGCCACCTTCCTTGACCGCCTGGCCGTGGTGCAGAAGGAGCAGGGCAAGACTGCCGAGGCCATCTCTACCTACAAGCAAATCGTCGCCATGGGCGGCGACTACCGGGTGCGCGGCTACCAGGGTGAAGTGAACGTCTATACCGACGCGCGCCAGTGGAAGGACACCTTGGCAGTCGCTGCGGAAGCCGCTAAAGCACTCCCGCAGGACCGTGGGGTGCAGTCCCTTTACGCCTTTGAGCTGGCCGCAAACGGGCAGGGCGACCGCGCGCTGGAACTCGCCGACAAGCAGCTGGACGGCTCGCCGGCCGATATCGACACCGAAATTTCGATCTCAAACATCAATCTGGAGTTGCGTCGGACGCCCGCTGCGCTCGCTGCTTTGGACAAGGCGGAAGCGCTCGCTACGACCTCTGCGCAGCGCCAGACCATCATGCTGCGCCGTGCCGCTGCGCTTGACCGGGATAAGCAGTTTGCGGCTGCCGAGGCGCAATACCGCAAGGTCCTGGCGCTCGATCCGAGCTCTGCAGAGGTTTTGAACGATTTTGGCTTCATGCTCGCCGACCAGAATGACCGCGTGCCGGAAGCGCTGAAGATGATCCAGCAGGCCGTCGCAGCCGAGCCAGCCAATGGCGCCTACCTGGATTCGCTGGGTTGGGCTTACTTCCGTCTTGGGCAGTACTCGCTTGCGGAAACCAACCTGCAAAAGGCTATCGAGCGCGCGCCCTCAGATCCCAGCATCCATGACCACCTGGGCCAGCTTTACGAAAAGACCGGCCGGCTCAAGCTCGCGGTCACCCAGTGGGAACGCAGCATGACGGAGTACGCGCGGACAATCCCCGCTGACGTCGACCCGGCCGATGTCGCCAAGGTAAAGCGGGAGCTTGAGGAAGCCCGTACGAAGCTGGCGCGGGTAGGTTCGGCCCCCAGCAAGAAGTCGTAATCGTTCAGTAAACACGTGGAGATGTCGCTCGGCTAAACTGAGAGGGATGTCGCCGATCCAAAATCCGCTTGCTGTAGCCGATGACCTCGCCACGAATCCCCTTCTGGAGCGTGCCTTCCCGGCCCCCGGCCATTCGTCTCGCACGGCTTTCCAGCGGGACCGCGAGCGCATTGTCCAGGCACGTGCCTTTCGCAGGCTCGCCGGCAAGACGCAGGTTTTCACCTCGCGCGCGTCAGATCACTTCCGCTCTCGCCTTACGCACACCATGGAAGTCGCGCAAATCGCGCGCGCCGTTGCCGCCGAGCTTGGCCTGAATGAAGACCTGGCCGAGACCCTGGCGCTGGTGCACGACATCGGCCACCCCCCCTTTGGCCACGCGGGAGAGCGCGCGCTTGATCGCCGCCTGCAAACCTACGGGCTGCGCTTCGATCACAATCTGCACGCGCTGCGCATCTGCGAGCATTTCGAGCAGCGTTACGCCGCCCATCGCGGGCTCAACCTGACCCTCGGCGTGCGTGAAGGTATCGTAAAACACTCACGCGACTACACGCTCGCGCAGCACCCAGAACTCGGCGCTTACCTGCTGGATCAGAGCGCACCGCTTGAAGCGCAGATTATCGACCTAGCCGACGAAATTGCCTACTTGACCGCAGACCTCGACGATGGTGTCGAGTCCGGCCTGCTCGACGTGGCACACGTCACGCAGCACGTCGAAATCCTGGCCATCTGCTACGGAAAAGTCGCTGCTGAGCACCCCGGCGTAGAAGAAAAGTACCTCTTCCACGAGGCCCTGCAGTGGATGCAGGGCATGCTCACCAGCGACCTGATTGCCAACACGCGCGCTAATCTGGAGCAGAACGGCCTGAGAACACTCGCCGAGGTCCGCGCTTTTCCGGAGCGCGTGGCGACCTTTTCACCTATTGTTGAAGCGCAGCGCCTGCAGGAAAAACGCTACTTATATGACACCCTCTACACCTGCCCGGCGCTCGAGCTTGAGCACGATAAGGCGGAAGAAGTCGTTTACATGTTGTTCGATCACTGGGTCTCGCATCCGGAAGAATTGCCGGACGGCTACCTGGATGACGTCCCCAGGGACGGCTTGCCCCGAGTCGTTGCAGACTACATCGCCGGCATGACGGACGCGTACATCCTGCTGCAGTACGCTGCGGTCAAGCGCATTCCAAGGCCTCTGCGCTAGGAGTATCCCCCCCCGAAACTTGTCATCCTGAGCGGAGAAAGGCAAGGCATTCCCGTGCCTTTCGCAGTCGAAGGACCTGCATCTCCCTCTCGGCGACAACCTACAGAATCAACCCACCCGTCAACTCCGCCACCCGCTTGACCTCATGGCTCGCACACCACTTGCGCAGTCCGGTTGCGATATTTTCCACCGCACGCGGATCCGCATAGCTCGCCGTACCCACCTGCACCGCGGTTGCGCCGGCGAGCATGAATTCCACCGCATCCTCCGCCCGCAAAATCCCCCCCATGCCGACGACCGGGATCGTCACCGCTTTCGTCGCCTCATAGACCATGCGCACCGCGATCGGCTTGATTGCCGGCCCGCTCAGCCCGGCGGTCACGTTGGCGATGCGCGGACGGCGCGTCTCCGGGTCGATCGCCAGCGACAAGAACGTATTCACCAGCGACACCGCCTGTGCCCCGGCATCCTGCGCGGCCTTCGCCATGGCTGCAATCGACGTCACATTCGGCGATAGCTTCACCATCAGCGGACGCTGCGAAATCCGCTCCACCCTTTGTACAAACTCGTCCAGCAGACGCGGATCCGTGCCAAAAACCATGCCGCCGTGCGCCGTGTTTGGGCAGGAAGCGTTCAGCTCGTAGAGCGCAATTCCCGGCGCATCGTTCAGCCGCTCGATCACTTCGCAGCAATCCTGGATTGTAAAACCAAACACATTGGCAATCACAACCGCGCCGGGAAGCTCACGCAGACGCGGCATTTTCGCTTCGATAAATGCCCGCACACCCATATTCTGCAGTCCAATCGCGTTCATCATACCGGCGGAGGTTTCAATGATGCGCGGCGTCGGGTTGCCGGCCATCGGCTCGCGAGAAAGGCCTTTGGTCACAAAGCCGCCGATCTTTGGGAAGCTGACCAGCTCCTCAAATTCGACGCCGTAGCCAAACGTGCCACTCGCCGCAATTACCGGCGAGGCGAACTCCACCCCGGCGACGGTGACGCGCATATCGGGGCCGCGCGCAGGCTTGGGTTGGGGCTCGGGCATACCAAGATTGTAGCGGGAGCGATCCCGCACAATGCGCCGCGGCGTATCCGCACCTGCAAAAGAGTGAAGCCCGGCACGTTGCACTCCAGCTAAAATAGAACCCGATGCTAGACCTGTCGTACGTCCGCAACAACCTGGAAGCAGTCGCAGAAAAGCTACGCTCGCGCGACGCCGAGGCTGCCGCCCCGCTGGCAAATTTTGCCGCAATTGATAGCAGCCGGCGCGAAGCCATCACGCGCGTGGAAACTCTGCAGGCCGAGCGCAACAAGCTCACCGCGGAAATTCAGCAATTGCGCAAGTCCGGTGCCGACGCCTCCGCGCCCACCGAGCAGACGCGCCAGCTCAAGGCTGAATCCGAGTCGCTTGAAACCGCCGCAGCCCTGGCCGACACGCAACTGCGCGAACTCCTGCAGGCCTTGCCCAATCTGCCCGCGGACACCGTCCCCCACGGCACCTCAGAGCACGACAACGTCGTCGTCAGCACCTTCGGCCAGCCCGCCACGTTCGACTTCCCCGCCAAGCCCCACTGGGAAATCGGCGAGTCCCTCGGCATCCTCGACTTCGAACGCGCCGCAAAAATCTCCGGCTCGCGTTTCACCATTCACTTCGACCAGGGTGCCCGGCTGGAGCGCGCCCTCGCCAACTTCATGCTGGATCTGCACACCAGCGAGCATGGCTACACAGAAGTCCAGCCGCCGACCATGGTCAACTCCAGGTCGCTTTTCGGCACCGGGCAGCTGCCAAAATTCGCAGAAGACCTGTTCCATTGCGACGACAAGGGCCCTTACACCGGCGAGCCCCAGCCCAACGACCATTGGCTGATCCCAACCGCAGAAGTCCCCGTCACCAACATCTTTCGCGACGAAACGCTCGACGAAGCCGACCTTCCCATCAGCTTCTGCGCCTACACCAGCTGCTTCCGGTCAGAGGCCGGCAGCTACGGCAAAGACGTCCGCGGGCTCATCCGCCAGCACCAGTTCCAGAAGGTAGAGCTCGTCAGATTCGTCCGTCCGCAGGATTCAGAGGCCGCGCACGAGTCGCTCACCCGCCACGCCGAAACAGTCCTCGAGCGCCTCGGCCTGCCCTACCGGCGCATGCTCCTCTGCACCGGCGACATGGGCTTTGCGTCCGCCAAAACCTACGACTTGGAAGTCTGGCTCCCCGGCCAGGGCCTCTACAGGGAGATCAGCTCCTGCTCCAACTTTGAAGCCTTCCAGGCCCGCCGAGCGAACATCAAGTACCGCGCCCCCGGAGCCAAAAAGCCGGAGTTCCTGCACACCATCAACGGATCCGGCCTCGCTGTCGGCCGCACCTACCTTGCGATTCTGGAAAACTATCAGCAGGCCGATGGCACCGTCCGCATTCCGGAAGTCCTGCAAAAATACATGGACGGCGAAACCGTTATCCGCCGCCAGTCCGGCGCGTGGCTTCCCAAAGGCGGCAAAAAGTAATGGAACTCCTCAAGCGGTACCTCTTCTGGACCTATGATCGCGGTTCCCTGCACTACGACATCATGGTCACGGCCATCCTGCTCTTTATGTTTGTCACGCCGCAGTTCGTCAATTTTGGCGATCGCCTGGTGGAAACCGTCGCACTGCATAAGTCAGAAGTGCTGGTCAAAGAGGCCGGCAGCGCTGGCGATCAGGCCCGCTTCATCTACCAGGTGCGTGCGGATGATATGCCCAGCACGCACTCCACCGCAGAGCGTAACGCCGCTATTCTGCGGCTCATCGAGCCCATCTCCGGCGAGGTTACTCTGGCCGGCACGGAAGAAGTGAAGGACTCCTCCGGCCACACCATCGCCTATAACGCGACCGTGCTGAAGTAATCCGCGACTCCCGCACCACTTTTTGCGCGGAACTCCATCTAATCGGATGAGGATATGATGCCCAATCTGTTTGTAGTCTCTACCCTGGCCCTTGGTTTGATCGCTGCCACCCCTGTTCCGCAGCAGCCCGCCTCCGCCGGCAATCTGCAGTCCACGCTCGCAAAGCTGGACGCTGCAAGCGCAAAATTCAAGAACGCGCAGGCCGACTTCAACAGGGATGAATTCGACCACATCGACAAGAGCCACACTGCTTCGACGGGCAGCGTTTACAATATCCGCAATGGCGCTGCGGTTGAGGCAGGCATCAAGATCAACGGTCAGGCTGCGCGCATCGCCACCTACAAGAACGGGATCCTGCACGACTACAACCCCAAGCTGAACTGCTACAACGTCGTCGATTCCTCGCAAAACAAGGCCAGGACGGAAGCGTTTCTGACGCTGGGATTCGGCGGCAGCGGCAAGGACCTCGCCGCCAAGTGGAAGATCACCGACCTGGGTCCGGAGACCGTCGAAGGCGTCAAGACGGAGAAGCTAGAGCTGATCTCAAACGACCTGACAGTGCGCAATAACTTCGCCAAGGTAACGCTCTGGATGGACCTCGACCGCGATATTTCCATCAAGCAGCAATTCCTGATCGCCGGCACAGACGACATTAACACTGCCACCTACACGCATATTCGCCTGAACGATAAGGTAAACACTGCACCCTTCGACTTCAAAGCCAAGCCTTGCAAGTAGCTGCACCGTTTCCCCTTTCACGCTATCCCCTGGAGATTGTCATCCCGAGCGAAGTCCGCCAGCCTGATCGGCGGACGCAGTCGAAGGACCTGCATCTCTGTTGGGAGCCGCATCAGCGCCCAAAGACATGCAGGTCCTTCGACTACGAAGCGCACGAACCCCGTGCGCTTCTCCGCTCAGGATGACAAGTTCTTGGTGCTTCCCCTGAAAGCATCTCGAACGATCTCGCCCTTAAACACAGCTGACCCCAGCACAATCAGCACCGGAAAAAACTCCAGCGTATACCGCATCTCGGAGTTATCGATCGTCAGCAACAAAGCCACGCGCATCGCCACCAAAGCCAGCATGCCCCACTCCACGACCCCCGCCCGGACACGCCAGAACCCCCACCCAGCCAGCAAAAAGTAGCCCAAATTGAACGCGCCATAAGCCCACGCAAACAGGGACCCGCGCCAGTATTTGCTACCCCAGTGCCACCACTCGAGCGGCACCAGAAGCATCTCGGTCCGCGGCCGAAAGGCCATATTCAGCACGCGCCCAGCAGGCATAAAGACGTAGTAGCGCAGCGGCTCAGCCTGGATCCGCTCTCGTGCAAGCGCGTTCCAGCGCGCGTCGTAAGCGGGCGACGAAGCCTGATCCCGGTTGTAGTCCGTGATCAACTTGTCCGTAGCCTCGTACTCCGCCTGCGTGTCGAACGCGCGATTTGGCAGGTCCCCGGTCGCCAGCGGAAAGCCGTCATAGTTCCAATAAACCAGCACGGTAGAGCTGAAATCGATCGCCCAGGTCCGGTACCAGCGATTGAACCCAAACGGCGTACTCTCCCCGGGATCATTCGCAAAGCGCGGCGCGAGCGGCTGAAACACATGGAACGTGCGAGCGTTGCGCGCAGCCCAGGGCACCAGCGGCACCAGCGTCAGCACTGAAACCAGCACCACCGGCCACCACCAAAGCCTGCCGTTGCGAAGGCCAGAATCCGCACGTCGCCGCCAACAAATCCACGCCACGCAAGGCACGACAGCCGCCGCCAGCATGCCCTGCTCCGGCCGCAGCAGCAACCCCCAGCTCAACGCCGCGGCTACCGCGTACAGCCACCGCCCCCCTTCCGCCTGCCAGCGCACCAACGCATAAAAAGCTGCGGCGATGCAGAACAAGGTAGGCGTTTCCGTCAGCGGCGCGGCGGTGTAGTTCGCTGTAAACGGACACACCACCGCCAGCCAAAGCGCCGCTGCACCAGCCCTCGCGCCATAGAGCCGCAGCGCAATCCCGCCCAGCAACACGCACGTCCAAAGGTCCAGCGCCACCTGCACCAGCAGCACAGGAATGTAGCGATCAACCCCGAACACGCGAAAGATTGCCGCCACAAACAGTGGATAGCCCGGCAGCCGGATCAGCGTCGGCCGCGGTGCCGCCAGCTTGCCGCCGACCACCTGCGTAAACCCGTAAACTCCATGCTGCAGCAGGTTCCGCGCTATATCGCCGTACACCAGCGAGTCACCCAACACATGCGAGTACCGCCACACGAACAGCAGCCGCAGGAGCGCCCCCACCAACAGCGCCGCCGCAATCGTTCTTCGCGTCATGCCCTTAGGATAACGCGCCCCTTCCGGTACAACCACTTAGGCTAAGATGGTCCAAGGCACGTGACCAGCGGCCGGCAAAACTATCCATGAACAAACCGGTCTTTTACGATCCGCAACGCAAACGCTGGAAACGCCTGCGCCGCATTTTCGACGTCGCCGCCGCGATCGGCCTGCTCATCGGCACAGTCTTTATCGTCGGCCTGCTCAGCATGAAGCCGCTGCCGGAGCTCCGTCTGACGTCGCAGACGCGTAATTACAAAGCGCTTGCCAGCCCGCCCAAGCCGGTGCTCAAACCCGGGCAAAAGGCGCCGATTTCCGCGCACCGCAAGACTACCATCGCGCCTTCAGACGTAACGCTGAACGCCGGCGAAGGCCTGCGCGCCGCGTTCTACGTCGATACGGACGCCGCCGCCTACGCCTCGCTCAAGCAGCACATCAAACAGATCGACCTGCTCTTCCCGGAGTGGCTCCACGTCCTGACCCCGGATGGCGCGCTGACCGGTTACTCCACGGAAGACGCCCGCGCCTTTACCGTCATCGACAAGACCAGCGTGCACAACGTCGATGGTCTCTACAAAGTCGCCAAAACCATCGCCAGCAACGGCGTCAACACAGACGTTTTCCCGCTCATCAACAATTACGATACCGTCGCCGGCGCCTACTTCACCGGCATCGGCGACGTCCTGCAGTCCGATGCCGCCCGCGCCAACTTCCTCGCGCAGGCCCACCAGTTCCTCGCCGCCAACAAGAATTACCGCGGCCTCACCATCGACTTTGAAAGCTTCCCCGTCAGCGCGCAGCCCGGCTTCAAGCAGCTCGTCCACGATCTCTACGCCGACCTGCACCCACGCAACCTGCGCCTGTACATCAACACGCCGGTCGATGATCCTGACTTCGATCTAGCCTTCCTCGCCGCCAACTCAGACGGACTTATCCTCGCCGATTACGACCAGCACCAGACCCTGTCCAAGCCCGGCCCCATCGCTGGCCAGGACTGGTTTATCGACAATTTGCAGGGAGTGCTCAAGCTTGTCCCCAAGGAAAAGCTGATCGTCGCCATCGGCAGCTACGGCTACGACTGGACGATGACTGCGGCGCCCACCGCCGTGCCTTTGCGCAAGGGTCAGCAGCCTCCACCCGATCCTGAAGCCCAGGTCATCTCCGCGCTTTCGGTCAAAACGCAGGAAGCCTGGCAGGCCGCGTACGACTCCCAATCGCGCATTGAGCTCGACCCCGATTCGCTCAACAATCACTTCGCCTACGTCGATGAAGACACCCACTTCCGCCACGAAGTCTGGTTCCTTGACGCGGCTACCGTGCTGAATGAAATGCGTGCTGCCCGCGCGCTCGGCATCCAGACCTACGCGCTCTGGCAGCTCGGCTATGAAGACAATTCGCTGTGGAAGATCTGGGACTCGCCCAGCAAGGCCGACCCGGCGCGTGATCTCGCAACTGTCCCGCCCGGTTACGACGTAGACAACGAGGGCTCGGGCGACATCATGCGCGTCACCAGCCGCCCTCAGAACGGCCAGCGCACCCTCACTCTGGATGACGACGACCAGGTCCCCGTCGCCGCCAAAATGATCACGCACGCGACCCTGACTTCCCTGCCGCTGCCCTACACCGTCCAGTACTACGCCTACCAGCCCAAAAAAGTAGCCATCACCTTTGACGATGGCCCCGACCCCGTCTGGACCCCGCGCATCCTAGACGTGCTGAAAAAGTACGGCGTCAAGGGCACCTTCTTCATGATCGGCGAGGTCGCCCAGGACAACGTCTCCGTCATGAAGCGCGTGTACGCCGAAGGCCACGAGATCGGCAATCACACCTTCACCCACCCCGACATTTCGGAAATTTCACCAACCTCCGTCGACCTCCAGCTCAACCTCACCGAGCGCCTCTTCGGCTCCATGCTCGGTGTGCAACCCCTCTACTTCCGGCCGCCGTACTCCATCGATCAGGAGCCCGATACCAATGACCAGGCCGCCCCCGTCGACCGCATCCAGGGCCTCGGCTACACCGTCATCGGCAACAAGATCGACACCAACGACTGGGACGAGCACCCCCGCAAAACCCCTGCGGAAATCACCGACGCCATCTTCCAGCAGATCGCCAACATGGAGGCCCACCCCGACCTCCGCGGCTCCATCATCCTGATGCACGATGGCGGCGGCGACCGCTCCGCCACAGTTGCCGCACTGCCCGTCATGATTGAGGCTCTGCGCGCCAGGGGTTATGAAATCGTCCCCGTATCCGAGCTCCTGGGGCGCACAAGAGAGCAGGTCATGCCGCCGCTCACCAGCAAGCAGCGCTGGCAGGCCCGCGCGGATTCCGTCGCCTTCTTCTTCTTCAGCTTCTTTAACCACGCCGTCCTCTACATCTTCTACGTGGGCGACGTCCTGATGTCTGCGCGCCTCATCATCATCGGCCTCTTCGCCATCATCGACCGCCTGCGCAAGCGCAAAAACTTCGCCGGCCCGGACTACAATCCGCGCGTCGCCGTCCTGATTCCCGCCTACAACGAGGAGAAGGTCATCGCGCGCACCATCCGCTCGGTCATGATGTCGAACTACAAGAACCTGCGCATCGTCGTCATCGACGACGGCAGCTCCGACAAGACCTACGAGGTCGCACTCAACGCTTACCCCGCCGAGATCGAATCCGGCCGCCTCACTGTCATTACCAAGCCCAACGGCGGCAAGGCAGACGCGCTCAACTTCGCGCTCGAGACGATGACCGAAGAGGTGTACGTCGGCATCGATGCAGACGGCGTGATCGCGCACGACGCCATCACCAACATGATCCCGCACTTCGCCAACCCTAAGATCGGCGCCGTCGCCGGCAACGCCAAGGTAGGCAACCGGGTCAACTTATGGACCCGCTGGCAGGCGCTCGAATACATCACGTCACAAAATTTCGAGCGCCGCGCGCTCGACCTCTTCGACGTCGTCATGGTCGTCCCCGGGGCCATCGGCGCCTGGCGCACCGCCCCCGTGCGCGCCGGCGGCGGCTATCACACCAACACCGTCGCAGAAGACGCCGACCTCACCATGAACATCCTCGAGCAGGGCTTCAGCGTCATCTACGAAGACCGCGCCCTCGCCTTCACCGAGGCCCCCGTCAACATGAACGGACTCATGCGTCAGCGTTTCCGCTGGTCCTTCGGCATCCTCCAGGCGCTCTTCAAGCACAAGGGCGCCATCTCGAAGCACCGCGCCATGGGCCTTTTCGCCCTGCCCAACATCCTCATCTTCCAGATCATGCTGCCGCTCGTCAGCCCCTTCATTGATCTCGGCTTCGTCCTCGGCCTCTTGCACTACGCCATCGACAAGCACTTCCACCCCGAAACCACCCCCACCGGCAACCTCGTCAAGCTCCTAACCTTCTTCCTCGCCTTTATGGTCATCGACTTCAGCGCCAGCGCCCTCGCCTTCGCGCTCGAGCGCAAACACCCCGCCAGCAAGGGCGACTGGTGGCTCCTGGCCCACATCTGGATCCAGCGTTTCAGCTACCGCCAGGTCTTCTCGGTGGTCCTCTTCAAAACCATGAAGCGCGCCATCGACGGCAAATCCTTCAGCTGGGACAAGCTCGAACGCACCGCCACCATGAGCAAATCAACCGATAATCTGACCTCCTGAACTCGATGAGTCGCTCACAAGATCACATATTTTGGTCGGGAATTGGTCTTCTAGGGGACAATGAGAAGTCTTATGCGCTCAAATGCGTCGCCTCACAGTTAATAGACGGCAAAGGAAATCTTTCCTTCACAGCTGAGGATGCGGACGACCAGAGAATCCCATTTGAGCTTGGCTTGGAACTTACTCTGGCGATCCCGACAATCGGCGAGTCGATAAAGGTATTCGCAACTTCAGGAACTTGGGGTTCTTCCAAGGCAAGCGTTTTGAAGCTTCAACCATCCCGCACACCATGCTGGAGCATTACCGGTGGGATGATTAGTCGCGCCAACCTGATCTTATTGAACTTCGCAAATTTTTGGTTTGGAAGCCCGAGGAACACGGGCTTCACCCTACGTGTCGATGGTTGGAAGCTAGCGTTTGCCACGCTCGGAGACAACACGCTTTCGTGTCCTTACTATAAGAACACTGACGACATCCGCGCTACCCAGCTCGTTGAACTCACTCGCGACGATGGATATTCCTTCAGCGCTGAGATGGTTAAGGAACTTCTCGCAAACCTAACGCTTTTCCTTGCTTTCTGTCGCGGGCAGTGGGTTGGGATCACCTTGGTTGCTGGAGTCGATAATTCAGGAGTGCTGGCATTTGAACAATGGGGCACTGGAAGGGTAAGCAATTGGACTGAGCCTTCAGGATGGCTGGACGAGCACCATGGTGAAAGCATTGTAGAACTAGCACCCTTATTCTTCGCCAAGTTGAAAGAAGATGGCTGGAAGGATGCGATCATGAACGCGATTTATTGGTTCGGGAGAGGGAATACTAATTTCTCCGGTCCAGATGGTGCCTGCATTCTTCTGCAAGCTGCCCTCGAGCGATTAGCTTGGCAGATACTCTTGAGGGGACGAAAAACGATTTCCGAAAAAGGCTTCTACAAACTCGATACGGCGGATAAGCTACGCTTGGTCTTTCAGCCCTATGGCATCCCAACATCTATCCCGCAGCACTTGAAAGCACTCTCGTCACTGGGTAAGCGTAAAGGCCACGACGGCCCTGAAGTCTTCACCTATATACGAAATCAGATCACCCATCCTCTCAAATCATCTGAGATAAAAGAAGTTCTTCCTTTCTTTGAAGCTTATTCACTCGCACAATGGTACATCGAGCTCATCATACTTGCTGAGTGTGGTTATGCAGGGAAATATGGAGATAGAACAAAGTTTCAGCGCTGGAGGGGCGAAGTCGAAAACGTGCCGTGGGTTTGAAAGATGACCGAGCCTTTCAGTCAACCCCTAAGCCCTTCCCTGGAACTCCCCATTCTCCGTAGCCACGCGAACCTTCTCGCCTTCCTTCACAAAGAGCGGCACCTTGATCACAACGCCCGTCTCAAGCTTCGCGTCCTTCGTCACGCTGCCGCTTGAAGAATCACCCTTCACCGCCGGCTCCGTATACGTCACGTCGAGATCCACAAACTGCGGCATCTGCAGCCCGATCGGGTTCCCGTTGTACATATAAAGCTGCAGCATCGCGCCTTCGAGCAGGTAGTCCAGCGCATTGCCGACCATGTCCTCGCTTAGCGTCAACGTCTCAAAATTCTCCTGCTCCAAAAAATGCGAACCGGAATTATCCGTGTACAGGTAGCTGGCATCCCGGTACTCCAGGTCCGGCTCCTTGAACTTGTCATCCGCCTTGAACGTCTTGTCGAACACGGCCTGATTTAGCAGGTTCCGCAGCTTCAGCCGCACCAGCGTCTGGCCGCCGCGCGCCGTCGGCGTGCTGATATCCGAGCTCAGGCAAACATAAGGAACATTCTCCAATTCCACCACGATCTTCCGTTTCACATTGATTGCTTCAATCAGCGACGCCATCAGTACCCTCGTTTCGACCCCAAGTATAAATGCCGCGCTTGAAGAAAAGCAGGACGCATAGTTGCACTGCGATCCCTGCGCCTTTCTTCGCGTCCTTCGCGTTCTGCGCTTCCCGCCCGGTCAACATCCCCTGCGTCCTCTGGCCCCCAACCACATCTAAAAACCTGTAAGCGCGTTACCATGAACAATGACGTTTCCGCCTCACCTTGCCGACAAGGGAGTCAGGAAGCAAGCAGCAACGGAGGAGCATCACGTGAACTCTGTAGAAGACTTGATCCAGATCGCATCCGATTCGGCCAACAGCACTTTAGCCCCAGCCAGGACAACCTGCTCCCCCGTCCTCGCCGCCTCCCCCTGGGTGTTCGACCCCACCCCCGGCTACGGCCCCGGTGCCTCGCAAAGAGACGTGATCCCGGCAGAAATGCCGCTGCAGGGCGTCCTCCCCCAGCAGTACCGGCAAGCCTCCGCCGCTGAGTTGGACATCCGCATCCGCGCCGCCAAAGCCTCGCTCGGCGAGCGCCTCGTCATCATGGGCCACTTCTATCAGCGTGATGAAGTGGTGCGCTACGCAGACTTCATTGGCGACTCCTTCCAGCTCGCCCAGCAAGCCAAGTCTCGCCCCGCCGCCGAGCTCATCCTCTTCTGCGGCGTCCATTTCATGGCAGAAACTGCGGACATGCTCAGCGGCCCCCATCAGGCCGTCTCGCTCCCGAATCTAGCCGCCGGCTGCAGCATGGCCGACATGGCCGATATCGACACCGTCGAAGACTGCTGGGAAGAACTCGTCGGGCTTTTCGGCACAGAGCTACGGGATGGAAGACAGCCCGTCATCCCCGTCACCTACATGAACTCCGCTGCGAACCTGAAAGCTTTCTGCGGACGTCACGGCGGCATCGTCTGCACCTCGTCAAACGCCAAAGCGGTCCTCGCCTGGGCGTTCGAGCGCGGCCAGCGCGTCCTCTTCTTCCCTGACCAGCACCTCGGCCGCAACACCGCCAAAGCCATGGGCATCCCGCTTGAGCAGATGCCGCTTTGGAACCCGCACAAGCCTCTTGGCGGCAGCACGCAGCAGCAATTGCAGGACGCCAAAGTCATCCTATGGCACGGCTTCTGCAGCGTTCATAAGCGCTTCACCGTCCAGCAGATCCAGGCCGCCCGCGCGATGCACCCCGGCGTCCGCGTCGTCGTCCACCCGGAGTGCCCCATGGAGGTCGTCGACGCAGCCGACGAAGCCGGCTCGACCGACTACATCCGCCGCGCGGTCGAGTCCGCCGCCCCCGGCACCACCTTCGCCATCGGCACAGAAATCAACATGGTCCAGCGCCTCGCCAGTCAACACCCGGACAAAACCATTTTCTGCCTGGACTCCATCGTCTGCCCCTGCTCCACCATGTACCGCATCCATCCCGCGTACCTCGCCTGGGTGCTGGAGGCTTTTGAGAAGGGTGAAATCCTGAACCGCATCCAGGTCCCGGAAGCGGTCGCCATCCCGGCCCGCATCGCGCTCGAACGCATGCTCAGCCTGGCCCCCACCACCGTCGCCATAAAGTAGACCCTTTTCTTTGGCTCCTCAAAAAGAGATTTGCGCTTGCATTTGAGATAGGTCGAGGCTTCAGCCTCGACATCAAGACCCTATTCAGCAATGGGGCTTTAGCTCCCGGGACCCGGTCTCGATCCACCTCGCACCGAGCCTATAAGGACCACGCAAATGAACATCATCATCGTAGGCTCCGGTATCGCCGGCCTCACCGCCGCACTCGAGCTAGCCCCACACCACACCGTCACCCTCGTCACCAAGGGCGAGCTCGCCGAATCCAACACCCGCTGGGCCCAGGGTGGCATCGCAGCCGTCATGTTTGACGACGACCGCATCGCCGACCACATCGCCGACACCCTCGCCGCCGGCGCCGGCCTCTGCAATCCGGCAGCCGTCGCCGTTCTCTGCGAGGAAGGCCCCGCCCGCATCCGCGATCTCATCGCCCTCGGCGTCGCATTCGACGAGCGCGAAGGCGAGCTCGCCAAGGGCCTTGAAGCCGCGCACAGCTACCCCCGCGTCCTGCACGCCGGCGGTGACGCCACCGGCCTCTCCATCGAAACCGCCTTGGTCCGCGCCGTCCGCCGAGCCCCCGTCCAGATCCTTGAACACACCTTCGCCTGCGACCTCGTCCTCGCCGAAGGCCGCACCACCGGCCTCGAAATCCTCACCCCAGCCGGCACGCCCCAGATCCTCCCCGCCGACGCCGTCATCCTCGCCTCAGGCGGCGCCGGCCAGCTCTACCTCCACACTACCAACCCCTCCGTCGCCACCGGAGACGGCGTAGCCATCGCCCTTCGCGCCGGCGCCGTCCTTTCAGACCTCGAGTTCTACCAGTTCCACCCCACCGCCCTTGCCCTTCCTGGCGCCACCTTCCTCATCTCGGAAGCCGTCCGCGGAGACGGCGCCACTCTCATCGACGCTCAGGGCCAACGCTTCATGCTGGCCGTAGACCCTGCCGCCGAGCTCGCCCCCCGCGACGTAGTAGCCCGCGGCATAGCCCGCCAGATGGCCAGGCAAAACAACGCCCCCGTCCTCCTCGACGCCACCAAACTAGGCCCCGCCGGCGCCACTGCCGCCTTCCTGCGCGAGCGCTTCCCCACCATCGACGCAGCCGTCCGCGCCCGCGGCCTCGACTGGTCGCAGGTCCCCATCCCCGTCACCCCCGCCGCCCACTACTGGATGGGCGGCATCCGAACCGACCTCGACGGCCGCACCAACGTCGCCGGCCTCTACGCCATCGGCGAAGTCGCCTGCACCGGCGTCCACGGCGCCAACCGCCTCGCGAGCAACTCCCTGCTTGAATCCCTGGTCTTCGCCCACCGGGCCGCCCAGCTCTTCCTAAACGACGCCGAGGCCCCCCAAAACACTGTCATCCCGAGCGAAGTCCAAGCACCTGCATCTTCCCCAGCACCATCATCAAACCCGATCGACCGCCTAACCTTACAGACTCTCCTCTGGACCAACGCCGGCATTGAGCGCAATGCCGAAGGCCTCTCTCAAGCCTTGGCAACCCTGAACAATTCCAACGTAGAAGGCACCTCTGTCGACGCCCGCGAGACCGCCAACCTCCTCACCCTCGCCCGCGCTCTCGTCACCTGCGCGCTCGCCCGGCAAGAGTCCCGCGGAGCCCATTTCCGCCAGGACTTCCCCACCCTGGACCCCGCCCGGCAACACCAGTCCCTCTACGCCGCCGGCGCAAATCAGCATCTACCAGCAGAAGCCAACATGATCGCGACCGCCGTAGCCTAGTTCCACCATCCCTACCGCCCCACCCCCAAAAGAGGCTCCCGATGCTCATGAAGCCCCCGCACCACGCCCTCGAACTCTTGGTCCGCGCCGCGCTCACGGAAGACGCCCCCTGGGGCGACCTCACCAGCCAAACCCTGATCCCGGCAGAGGCCCGGATCACCGCACAACTCGTCGCCCGTGAGCCTGGCATTCTCTGCGGCGTCGATCTCTTCCGCCTCGCCTTTGAGCTCACCGACCCCACCGTCGCTCTTTACTTCCGCGCACGCGACGGCGACCCCTTCACCCAGGGCACCACCCTCGCCACCGTAGAAGGCCCCGCCCAGGCCATCCTCCAGGCCGAGCGAGTCGCCCTCAATTTCACCCAGCGGCTCAGCGGCATCGCCACGCAAACCGCTAAATATGTAGCAGCCGCGGCAGGCACCAAAACCCGCATCGCAGACACCCGCAAGACGACCCCCGGCCTCCGCCTCGTCGAGCGCTACGCCGTACGCTGCGGCGGCGGTTCCAATCACCGCTACTCGCTCTCAGACGCCGTCATGGCCAAGGACAACCACCTCGCCACGCTCGGCCCGTTGGACATCACGGAAGCACTCAAGCAGTGGCGCCAACGCCTCCCCCACACCACACACATAGAAGTAGAAGTCGACCGCCCCGACCAGATCGCCGCCGTCCTCGCCGCCGGCGTCGACACTATCCTGCTCGACAATTTCACCACCGCCCAGTTGGCAGAAGGTGTTATGCAAATCGCCGGTCGCGCCCTGGTAGAAGCATCCGGCGGCATCACGCTAGACCGCATCGCAGAAATCGCCGCCACCGGCGTAGACATCATCTCAGTTGGCGCCCTCACCCAGAACGTCCGCTCGCTGGACCTCGGCCTGGACATCCTCTAACTACCCAAACCCCTTGGGTGCCCATTCATTGCGTCCTTTGCGCAAGTGCGATCTCACTCTGAAAGCCTTAAAGGCACGGCTTTAGCCGCTGAAGTCACTACCAAAGCGCCGCCACATAACTCATCGGCTAGACCTAATCTCCGAAGGCTCAACCAAGCCGTACCTGAAAGACCCAAATTCCCAGCACCCCGCCAGACACCCAACCATCCCAGCCACCGCCACCGCCACCGGATCGACCTTCTCCTTCACCACCAGCACCCCGCCCCTGTGGCTAAACCGAACCGTCGTATCCGCCGGCACCAGCCTTCCCGGACACTGCAGAGCCCGCTCTGGTAGGGCCAGCCAAATCAGAAAGGCGAAAAACACCACCGCGTGCCAGGGAATTCACATAGCCAGCGCACTCCCAGCGTTCAGCCTTCATTGAAGCACGGCGAAGCAATCTACGGTCTGGAACGTTTACCCCACCAAATGCCGCAAGAACCGAATATTCACAGGCCCGCGTCTAATCCCTAAAGGCTGATACTGTAATTACAACTTTAGCCGTGTATGCGCCGCATGGTGCGACTGCATACACTGGAATGGCCTTTGTAGTTGAAGGGGGAACATGTTCGAACGCTATACAGAGAAGGCGCGGCGCGTGATCTTTTTTGCACGCTATGAGGCCAGTCAGTTTGGGTCGCCCTACATCGAAACGGAGCACCTCCTGCTCGGCCTGTTGCGCGAGGACAAGGCGTTGACCAACCGTTTTTTGCGCTCGCACGCCTCGGTCGAATCGATCCGCAAACAGATTGAAGGCCACACCACCATTCGCGAAAAGGTCTCCACCTCTGTCGACCTGCCGCTTTCAAACGAGTGCAAGCGCGTGCTCGCCTACGCGGCGGAAGAGGCGGAACGCCTCTCACACAAGCACATTGGCACCGAGCACCTGTTGCTGGGCCTGCTGCGGGAAGAAAAATGCTTCGCCGCGGAGATCCTCCAGGAACGTGGGCTGCGTCTGCCCGCAATCCGCGAGGAGCTTCAACGCACCACGCAGGAGAAGCCGGCGGCTGCGCAAAAGGCTGGTCGCCAAGAGACTTCCATGCTTGCCGAATTCTCTCGTGACCTTACTCAGTCAGCAATGGATCAGCAGCTTGATCCGCTGGTTGGGCGTGATACCGAAGTCGATCGAGTGATCCAGATCCTCTGCCGCCGCACCAAAAATAACCCCGTCCTCATCGGCGAGCCCGGTGTCGGTAAAACCGCGATCGTCGAAGGTCTCGCGCAGAAAATCGCCGACGGTGAGGTTCCTTCGTTCCTCGCCGACAAGCGCGTGCTCGCTCTGGACCTGTCGCTGATCGTCGCTGGAACCAAGTACCGCGGGCAGTTTGAAGAGCGCCTGAAGACCATCATGAAAGAGCTGATGGAAAATCAGAACTCCATCGTCTTCATCGACGAGCTTCATACCCTGGTCGGTGCCGGCTCGGCGGAAGGTTCGCTGGACGCCGCCAATATCCTGAAGCCCGCGCTCAGCCGCGGCGAAATTCAGTGCATCGGCGCGACGACCCCAGCGGAATATCGCAAGTCGATCGAGAAGGATCGCTCACTCGAACGCCGCTTCCAGGCCGTCAAGGTACCGCCTCCGAACGAAGAGGATGCGGTCAAGATCATCATGGGCATCAAGGAGAAGTACGAGAAATTTCACGCCGTCAGCTACACCGACGACGCGATCCAGTTCTCCGTCTCGCACTCCTCCCGCTATATCCCGGATCGCTTTCTTCCGGACAAGGCCATCGACCTCATCGACGAGGCCGGTGCCCGCGTGAAGCTGCGCCAGACCTCGCTGCCAGAGGAGTTGACCGAAGTTCAGAAGCGCATCAAGTTCATCGTGCACCGCATGGAAAACGCAATTGCGAACCATGAGTTTGAAAAGGCGCGCTTCTATTCGGACGAGGAACGCAAGGAGCGCGAGAATCTGCGCGCGCTGCGCGATAAGTACCACCTCGACGATTCGTCGGCTGGAATCGTGACTCGCGAGGACATTGAGGATGTGGTCTCGCGCTGGACCGGCGTGCCCATGACTTCGCTCCGCGAAGAGGAGATGGAGCGCCTGCTGCGGGTCGAAGAAGAGTTGCACAAGCGCGTCATCTCGCAGGAAAAGGCGATTTCAGCGCTTGCCCGTGCGATTCGTCGCTCACGTGCCGGCTTGAAGAACCCTGCGCGCCCAATCGGTTCCTTCCTTTTCCTGGGGCCCACCGGCGTCGGCAAAACGGAGATGGCGCGTACCCTGGCGCAGTTCCTGTTCGGGTCTGAGAAGTCGATGATCCGCTTTGACATGTCGGAGTTCATGGAGAAGCACTCTGTTTCGAAGCTGATCGGTTCGCCTCCGGGTTACGTCGGCTACGAGGAGGGCGGCCAGTTGACGGAGCGCGTCAAGCGCAACCCCTACTCGGTAGTGCTGCTCGACGAAATCGAGAAAGCGCACCCTGACGTCTATAACTTGTTGCTGCAAGTGTTTGAAGATGGACAACTTACGGACGGCCTGGGCAACACGGTCGACTTCAAGAACACGATCATCGTCATGACCTCGAACATCGGCGCCAAGCATCTGCAGAAGCAGCAGGGGCTCGGGTTCCAGTCGTCGGATGAGAACATGGCGCTCGACAAGATGGAAGAGTTGGTCCGGTCGGAAGTGAAGAAAACGTTCAATCCGGAATTCCTCAACCGTCTGGACGAAGTGATCATTTTCACCTCCTTGTCAGAAAGCGACCTAATGCAGATTCTGGAGCTCCTGGTGCAGCAGTTGAACACCAATCTGGTCCACAAATCGATCACCATCAGCGTTAACGACGACGCCAAGCGCTTCATCCTGGCCAAGACCGCAGCCGATCGTACCTACGGCGCGCGTCCCCTGCGCCGGGCTCTGCAACGCTTCGTTGAGGACCCACTTTCCGAGGCCTTGATCGCTGGCGGAATCAAGGAACGGCCGGCATTTTTGGAGGTCTACCTGGATGTGGACAAGTTGTTCTACCGTCCGCTGTCCCAGGATCCGGAAGTGAAGCTGGAAGGGCTCGCGCTGACAACCGTCTAGAGCAAACACTGAAAGCAAAGGTTGAAGGAAAGCGCGGCGACAGAACCTGTCGGCGCGCTTTCTGCATTTAGCTGCGCAGATCGACCTTTTAAGGGCGGTAAGGTTGCCAAAAGTGACATGTCACGTACACGCAATTTAGAGTTGCGAACGGAGGTAATACCACTTTGAAATCGAACTCTGAGAAGACCTTGGACCGGCGGGAATTTGCGGCGATGGCTCCCGCGCTACTGGCACTGACGGCGCTGATCCCGCGGGCCGGCGAGGCGCAGGCCGGGGTTGTGCCGGCGGTTCCGGGGCCCATCGGCACGGACCCCAAGCCGACGCAGGCGCAGTTGAAGACGCTGAGTTCCGGCACGTTTCAGCCGGGGCCAGGGTATGGGTCGCTGCCGAAGCGGACCTCGCACCGGTACCTGATCGGGATGCTGACGGCGGGGAACATCCGGCTGGAAATGCATGAGACGATCCAGGATCCCGGGGCTGAGCATGAGCCGGTCGACACGCATAAGCACAATGAAATCTGGCTGGTGCAGCGTGGGGTGGCAGCGTTGTTTATCAACGATGTGGAGCACCGGATGGAAGCGGGGGATATTGGGCTTGTAACGGCTGGGGACCGGCACTGGGTAAAGAATATCGGCGGGACGGAACTGGCCTATTTTGTGGTGACGGTAGGGCCGCCGGAGTAGATGGGGTGGAACCTCGGCAGTTATCAACGGGGGGACTACAGGTGTTGAGAATTCATCCTGAAGAGGGCGGGCAAAGGTTAGGGTTGAGGTCAGAGGTATTACCCGATGCATAACCTTTTGCTCGCTTCCCTGTTTATGACGTTGGTTGTGGTTCCGGCCTTTGTGACGATGAGCTTTTATGAGAAGAAGAACCTGCTGTAGGGGGCGTTAGCCTTGGCGTTCTTGCTGATGCTAAAGCGACATGCAGATCCCCTTCGGGGATGACAAACAAAGGTACGACAAGGTTAAGAGAGTTCAATGTGGCCTTGGTGACTTAGAGGCCGGCTAGCAGGCGGGCTCGGACGAAGATCTGGGTGAACATGGCGGCGTCCAGACGACCGGTGTTGGTGTTGCGTAGCGACGGGTGGTAACTCGCGAGCAGGTGCAGGCCGTTGGGCAGGATGTATTCTGCGGCGTGGCCGAATTGGTAGGCGGAGCGGCGGGTGACAATTCCCCGCCCGAGCAGATGGGCCAGGTAGCCATCCCAGGCGATTTTCCCTAAACAGACGACTACTTTTACCTTTGGCAGCGCTGCTACTTCCGCCGCTAGGTGGACGCTGCAGTTTCGGATTTCCTGGGGGAGGGGCTTGTCGCCGGGTGGGGCGCAGCGGACTACGGAGGCGATCCAGGCGTGGCGGAGTTTGAGGCCGTCGTCACGGGTGAGCGCGATGGGCTGGTTGGCGAGGCCGACCGAGTAGAGGACGGGGTACATGAAGTAGCCGGAGCCATCGCCGGTGAAGACGCGGCCGGTGCGGTTGGCCCCGTGGGCGCCGGGGGCGAGGCCGAGGATCAGGATGCGGGCGCGTGGGTCGCCGAAGCCGGGCACGGGGCGGGCCCAGTAGGTCTGGTCGCGGTAGGATTTGCGGCGGATCTCGCCGATGGTGGTGCAGTAGGCGCGCAGGCGCGGGCAGGCGTTGCAGGTGATGATGTTTTCGCGAGCTAGTTCAAGGGGCGTTGGGGGCATGGGCTGATTCTTATTCTAGGAGGTCAAAAGCTCAGCACAGAAAGGGCCGCGGGAGATGCGAAAGTGCACAGGAAGGGCCACGGGCGGGCAAGAGCTTATAACGCTTGTTAGGGCATGGCTTGTTTTGTGGAGGTTTGATAGTAGAAATAGAAGGACATACTGATCGCCCTGTTGCAATTTGCATCCGAAGAAGAAGGCGAAGGCTACACAAGCACGGAACACTTTCAGGTGGAAGAGGCGGGATTTGGAAGAGCAGCGCATCAGCAGGATGTACGTGAACATGTTGACGGGGTGGTTCAGCCGGACGTGGGAGCGAGTCTTTCCGCGTGGGTTGTTGCGCTCGCCTGTGTTCTTTGTGCTGGGGCTGGCAGCGGTGGTGCTGGTTCCCGCGCTGACCTGGTATCTGCACGTAAATGGGAAGTTCCATATCGCCAAGAATGACGTTGGGCTGGCGCCGGTCCCGGTGGGTCCGGCGGTGGCACGGCCAGGTGGGACTGATCCGATCCTGCTGCGCAGAGTGCAGACGCCGGGCACCGGTTCGCCTGAGTTCGTATCGGCCACGCTGCTTCCCGGGCTGGGTATGGGGTTGTTGCAGATCACGGCTTTTGTTCCGGGTCGTGGAGAACTGGCGTTACTGGCTGCGCCTACGCTGCAGACGGTCGCGGATAATCCGGCCGGCCCTCGCAGCGGAATCATGGACGATCATGGCAGCCTGGAGCTGCCGTGGGGCGGAACGATTTCAGGCATCATTTCTCCACTTGGTGCGACGTTGACGACGCAGTGGAAGAGCAAGACGATCTCTGTCGCGCGTGATCCGCAGGAACGGACGGGACTGGCTGAGGGCGGGATGCTGGCCACGCAGAGCGCTGACAATGTACAGGTTGTGCCCAACGGGAATGGCTCGACCGCGATGGGTACGTTCAAGTCGACTGATTTTACCGGGCACTGGCCGGGGCGAACGGATGTTTCCGTAACTGCGCAGCTTGCGCCTCGGATCCTGGAGTTGACGGTGACCGCCAAGAATGTGGGCGATGAGCCGGAGCCGATGGGGATTGGCTGGCAGCCGCGTTTTGTGATTCCGAGCGGCGACCGCGAAGGGCTTGAGATGCGGCTGCCAAACGGGGACGTGCTGGAGATCAGCGACCGTAGCCGGGCGATTCCGAGTGGGAAGATGGTGGCGGCGGGAACGTCGCTGAGCAGATTCCAGGGGCACCCGGCGACGCTTGGCGCGGTTGGGCTGGACGAGACGCTGGTCCATCTGAAATCCGGCGTGATGGATTCCGGCGCGGCGGCAGAGTTGCGCGATTATACGAGCGGGTATGGGCTGCGGCTGGTTTCAGTTTCGCCGAGCATCCAGGCGCTGCATGTGATTGCACCTTCGGCGGGCGGGTATGTGTCTTTGGGGATGCAGACAAACCTGGAGGATGCGCTAGGCAAGGAATGGAACGGCGACGGGATTGTGACGCTCGGGCCGGGAGAAAGCCTGGAGTGGAAGGTGAGGCTGGAGATTTATGCGGTGGGCCGGCGGTAAGGGCAGGTATTTCGGGCATGTCCCGGGGGCCAAAGCCCCATTTTGCTTGTTGTCAGTGAGAGTCGAGGCTAAGCCTCGACCTATTTCATGAGTAGAGGTAGAGGTTGCGACTGTTCGACATCAGTCCGTCACGTCCTTGGAATTTGGGTTTGTGCTTTGTCGAACGTGGGTGTGGTTTCAGGTTTGACCCTGCACAACGTAGGACCGTAGAGTAGTAAGAGGCAGTCGTCGCCAGCGTGCATGCAGAACGGGCCTGGCGGCTATATTGACGCGCACACGAAAAGGGATTGACTTTGAGCCAGAACGAAACTGTTGAGATTGCTGAGACCCCTGAGGTTTCTGAAGCGAACGAACTGCAGCCTTCCGCTGCCGCGACACCTGATGAGCACGCCGGCCACAACCATGCGCAGCAGCCCACGATGAATCCGGAGCTGGTGCGTGAGGTTTCCGTCGAAGCCGATGCCGATACAGTGTCCAAGGCGTTTCGCACCGTGATCAAGAAGTACCAGCGCATGGCGCGTATTCCGGGCTTCCGCGTGGGCAAGGTGCCGGAGACGGTGATCAAGAGCCGGTTTGGCAAGGAAGTTCGCGAAGAAGTGATGGAATCGCTGGTGGCTGAGCGCTTTCGCCAGGCGATGGTTGAGCAGAAGCTGAATCCAATCTCGCAACCGCAGCTGACGAACCTGATGCTGGTGGATGGCGCACCGTTGAAGTTCACGGCTGCGTTTGAAGTACTGCCGGAAATCGACGTGAACGGGTATGACTCGATTGCGGTGTCGAAGGAAGATACCGAGCTGAGCGAGGCCGAATACCAGGCGGAGCTTGGGCGCGTGATGGATGCGCACGGGACCGTAGAGACGGTCGAAGAAGAGCGTGAGATTGTCGACGGCGATTGGGCTGAAATCGAGTTCAAGGGCGTACTGCAGCCGGCGCCGGCAGTTGAAGGCGAAGAGCCGGAAGAGATTGAGCCGATCATTGGCGAGGATGTTCTGATCGAGATTGGCGGGAGCAACACGCTGCCGGCCTTCAGCGACGCGCTGCGCGGCAAGAAGGTCGGGCAGGAGATGGACTTTGAGGTTACGTATCCGGTGGAATTTGGCGAGCCTCGGCTTGCGGGGCAGACCGTGAAGTATGACGTGACGCTGAAGACCATCAAGAAGAAGACGTTCCCGGAGAAGGACGAAGAGTTTGCCAAGCAGCTGGGGGAGTACGACAGCTGGGGTGATTTCGAGACCAAGCTGCGCGAGATGGCGGCGGGACGGAAGAAGGACCAGGCGGAGAATCGCGCGAAGGAAAAGATGGTTGAGGAGCTGGTCACGAAGTTCCAGTTCCCTGTTCCGGAAACGTTTGTGCAGCAGCAGATTGACGCTCGGCTGGACCGTGGCTTGCGCGCTCTGCAGCAGCAGGGCATGACGGCCGACGATATGCGCAAACTGGACTTTCAGCGTCTGCGCGAGGCACAGCGCGACCAGTCCATTGGTGAGGTGAAAGCTTCCTTGATTCTGGATCGCGTGGCAGAGGCCGAAGGGATTACGGTTACAGAAGACGAGATGGAGCGCGAGCTGGTAATGGCTTCGATCCAGGCTCGGGAACCGCTTGAAACGATGCGCGAGCGGATGGCGAAGGATGGGACGATTGACCGGATTCGCGAGCAGATGCGTCGTGAGAAGACCGGAACGGTTTTGTACGAGAAACTGGCGAAGTAGATGTGTGGTGGCCCTGGGCGACCGGGGCTGCACAACCGCAGGTTCCTCCGCTGCGCTACGGAATGACAACAAAAAGACGAGACGGAGAGTGCTATGGGTTTGATTCCTTATGTAGTTGAGCAGACGAGCCGCGGTGAGCGGACATATGACATTTACAGCCGTTTGCTGCGCGATAACATCATCTTTCTGGGGACGCCGATCGATGACAATGTGGCGAACGTGATCATTGCGCAGATGCTGTTTTTGAGCGGTGAGGACCCGGAGAAAGACATCCAGATGTACATCAACTCGCCCGGTGGATCCATCACCGCTGGCCTGGCGATCTACGACACGATGCAGTACATCAAGAACGACGTAGTGACGTTTTGCATCGGGCAGGCTGCTTCCATGGGTGCGTTTCTGCTGATGGCCGGCAAGAAGGGTAAGCGGTTTGCGTTGCCGAACTCGCGCATCCTGATTCACCAGCCTTCGATGGGTGGACTCAGCGGACAGGCTACGGACATCGACATTCACGCGCGTGAGATTTTGCGGATTCGCGAAATCACGAATACGCTGATGGCGAAATCGACCGGTCAGCCGCTGGCGCAGATTGAGCGCGACGTGGAGCGTGACTTTATCATGACAGCACCGCAGGCACGGGAGTACGGGATTATCGACGACATTATCGACAAGCCGCGGACGTAGTATTTTGCTGTGGAAGGCCCTGGCTTCGGCTGGGGCCTTTTAGTTTGGGCGTGACTTTCGTGGGGTACTAAAGGTGAGTCTTGTGTACATGGTGGAACGTGAGTTGGGTGTAAACTTGTGATTCGGGCGTAGTTACGAAGCCTGATGGGGTTCTGGAATATATGAAGACTTCGCGAGGCTCTGACGAGTCGCTACGCTGTTCTTTTTGCCACAAATCGCAGGATGCGGTGGCCAAGTTGATTTCTTCTCCAAGCGATTATCCGCGGGCCTACATCTGCGATGAGTGCGTGGCGGTTTGCAATTCGATTCTCGAGGATGACCGGTCTGAGGCGACTCCAGGGGCCAGCCCCGCGCATCTGCCGAAACCGCAGGAAGTACGCGGGTTTCTGGATGAGTATGTGATCGGGCAGGATCAGACGAAGAAGAAGCTGGCAGTGGCGGTTTACAACCACTACAAGCGGATTCAGATGAACAAGACGCGCGGCAATGAAGTGGAGTTGTCGAAGTCGAATATTTTGCTGGTGGGGCCGACTGGGTCGGGTAAGACGTTGCTGGCGCAGACACTGGCGAAGGTGCTCGATGTGCCGTTTGCGATTGTGGATGCGACGACGCTGACTGAAGCCGGGTACGTGGGCGAGGATGTGGAAAACATCATCCTGAAGCTGCTGCAGGCGGCTGAGGGTGATGTGACTCGCGCGCAGCAAGGGATTATTTATATCGATGAGATCGACAAGATTGGCCGCAAGGATGAAAACCCCTCGATCACGCGTGATGTGAGCGGTGAGGGTGTACAGCAGGCGCTGCTGAAGCTGCTCGAAGGTACGGTAGCGAGCGTGCCGCCGCAGGGTGGTCGCAAGCATCCGCACCAGGAATTTACGTCGGTGGATACGACGAACATTCTGTTTATTTGCGGTGGGGCGTTTGTGGGGCTTGAGAAGGTGATCGGCCGGCGTGTGGGTAAGAAGGCGCTTGGTTTCAAGACGATCGGCGAGAACGTCGGCGAGGCGGATGTGACGCCTATCCGGGCGCAGCGTGATGCGGAATTGCTGCGGCAGGCGGAGCCTCAGGACCTGCTGAAGTATGGGTTGATTCCGGAATTCGTGGGTCGTCTGCCTGTGCTTGGCGTGCTTGAGGAGCTGGATGAAGAGGCGTTGGTTTCGATCCTTACCAAGCCTAAGAATGCGATTCTGAAGCAGTACATCAAGCTGTTTGAGTTCGAAGGCGTGAAGGTGACCTTCACCGACGATGCTACGCGTGAGATTGCGCGGGAAGCGCTGCACCGGAAGGTGGGGGCTCGTGGGCTGCGGATGATTCTTGAGGAGCTGATGCTGGATCTGATGTATTACGTTCCCGGCAATAAGAAGATCAAGGACCTGCAGATCACGGCGGAGATGGTAAAGAAGCATGCTGTGACGATGCAGTTGCTGCTGGAGAAGGCTGGGTAGGCTTTGACGGCAAATGCAGGTTCCTTGCTGCGCGCGGAATGACAATAAAAGACAAGGGCTCCGCGAATCTGCGGGGCCCTTGTTGATGGGGCGGGACGGGTTTGCACAGGGTTTGCGGCAGACGCGTGATGGACGTTTTACAATCACGTAACGCCGATGGGCGCGGTGCATCGTATGGCCGGCCCGGACGTCTAAACTCAGGAGAGATATGACAACATTTAACGAAGAAGTTCTGAGCCGGGGCGTTCGCAAGCTTCCCATGATGCCGATCAGGGATATGGTCATTTTTCCGCATATGATGACGCCGTTTGTCGTCGGACGCGATTCCAGCGTTCGTGCGCTTGAAGAGGCGCTGACGGGCGATCGCCGTATTTTTCTGGCGACGCAGCATGATGCCTCGGTCGATGAGCCGAGCACGGACGATATTTACATGACCGGGACGATTGGGAACATCGTTCAGAGCGTGAAGATGCCGGACGGCAACATCAAGGTGCTGGTTGAGGGCGTGGAGCGTGCGCGTGCGATCAGTGTCAATGATGAGGATGGGTTCTTTGTCGCGACGGTGCGTGTGGGCAAGGGTTCGCTGGCGATGGGGCCGCAGGTCGAGGCCATGATGCAGCGGGTACACACGCTGTTTGAGCAGTACGTCAAGCTGCAGCAGAGCCTGAACCAGGAGACCGTTTCGGCTTCGGTTCGGGGCGATGAACCGGCCAAGCTGGCGGATACGATTGCGGCGAACCTGCAGCTTTCGATTGAAGAGAAGCAGGAACTGCTCGACGTGTTTGACCCGGAAGTGCGGCTGGCGAAGATTGCCGACGTGCTCGACGTTGCGATTGAAAAGCTGAACATCGACCGGACCGTGCAGTCGCGCGTGAAGCGGCAGATGGAGAAGGCGCAAAAAGAGTACTACCTGAACGAGAAGATCAAGGCGATCCAGAAGGAGCTCGGACGCGGTGAGAAGAGCGAGTTTGACGAGCTGAAGAAGAAGATCGAGACGGCCGGGATGCCGAAGGATGTGCTCGAGAAGAGCCTTCTGGAGCTGAAGAAAATGGAGGCTATGCCTCCGATGTCGGCTGAGTCGACCGTGTCTCGCAACTATCTGGACTGGCTGCTGGCGGTGCCGTGGAAGAAGCGCTCGAAGGAGATCCGCTCGATTGAGCATGCCGAGACGATCCTGAATGCGGACCACTACGGCCTTGAGAAGATCAAGGAACGCATTCTTGAATTCCTCGCAGTGCGTCAGCTCGTCAAGAATCCCAAGGGATCGATTCTCTGCTTTGTAGGACCTCCGGGTGTGGGTAAGACGTCTCTGGGGCAGTCGATTGCGAAGGCTACAGGCCGTCGCTTTGTGCGCATGTCGCTGGGCGGCATTCGTGACGAGGCTGAAATCCGCGGGCATCGCCGGACGTACATCGGCGCGCTGCCGGGGCAGGTGATCCAGTCGATGAAGAAGGCCGGGACCAAGAACCCGGTGTTCATGCTCGACGAAATCGACAAGATGGCCTCGGACTTCCGCGGCGATCCTGCCAGTGCCCTGCTGGAAGTGCTGGACCCGGAACAGAACACGAAGTTCCAGGACCACTACCTCGATGTGGAGTATGACCTTTCGCAGGTGCTTTTTGTCTGCACGGCAAACGTGCTCGACACGATCCCAGGGCCGCTGCAGGATCGTATGGAAATTATCCGGCTTTCCGGGTATACCGAGATCGAGAAGCTCGAAATCGCCAAGCAATATCTGGTGAAGAAGCAGCTGGAGGCGAATGGGCTGACGACGGAGCAGATCGGGTTTGAGGACTCTGCGCTGAAATCGCTGATTCGTGGGTATACGCGTGAGGCTGGTGTTCGTAATCTTGAGCGTGAGATCGGCAACGTGCACCGCAAGGTGGCTCGCAAGGTGGTGCAGCGCAAGCCGGAAGAAGGCATTGCGCCCAAGGAACTGGTGACGGGCGATACGCTGGAAGGCCTGCTGGGCGTGGCGAAGTTCACTGACTCTGAGGTGCACAAGGCGAGCGAGGTTGGGCTGGTGACTGGTCTGGCTTGGACTTCAGTCGGCGGAGTCATCCTGCAGACAGAAGTGCAGATTCTGGATGGCAAAGGCAAGCTGAGCTCGACTGGGCAGCTTGGCGATGTCATGAAGGAATCGGCGGAGGCTGCGTTGACTTACATTCGGTCGCGGTCATCGCACCTTGGTCTAGCGAAGGACTTTTATCGGTCAATCGATATCCATGTGCATGTGCCGGAAGGCGCAACGCCCAAGGATGGGCCTTCTGCCGGCATCACCATTGCGACAGGACTGGCGAGTGCGCTGACGAAGATCAAGGTTCGTCGCGACATTGCCATGACTGGCGAAATTACGCTGCGCGGCAAGGTGCTTCCGATTGGGGGGCTGAAAGAGAAGCTGCTGGCGGCGCATCGTGCGGGCGTGTTTGAAGCCATTCTGCCGATGGGCAACCGGAAAGACCTTGCAGATCTACCGGAGCTTTTGAAGAGTTCCATGAAGCTGCACTTTGTAGAGGAGATGGACGAAGTGTTGCAGATTGCGCTTGAAGAAAAGCTGCAGCCGCTCGAGGAAGAGACCCCTGTGGCCTTGGCTGGGGTTATTCCGCCGGTAATGAATCAGCCTGTTTCGCACCAGTAAGTTGCTCTACGGAAAGGCCCGCAGGCTTATGCTTGCGGGCCTTTTTGCGTCTAGGGGGTCGGTGGCAGAAGTGTGGGGCCGGAGAAGCGTAGCCACTGGATTCCGGGTTGGGCGATGAAGGCCTGAGCGGTGGCCGGGTCGAGGGGAGTTTCCCAGCGGTAGGCTTTGTTGTCGGTGAGGGCTTGCTCGCCGTCCTGGGGGCGCAGGCCCTGGTGGTCGTTGACGCTCCAGGATTGGGTGACGGAATTGAGTGCGAGGATCCGCTGGACACCGGGGGCGGCGAGGATGACCATGGGCGCGCCGTAGTTGGGGTCGGGATTATCTACCAGGACGATGGTGCGGGTTTGCGGCTGGATCTGGCCGACCATTCCGGCGTAGGCTCTGCGTTCCTGATCCATGCCGAAGGTGCCCCAAAGGTAGCCGCCCGAGGGGAGCAAGGCGGCTTGCTGGAGGCGGACCTCCGTGAATCCGGTGATGAGAAGCGCGGTAAATAGCAGTGCGGCGCGAGCGTTGGCGCGGTGGGCTATCAGGATGCCGAGCGCGATGCTGACCCAGAAGGCGGCCATCGAACCGTAGTAGGGCTGGGTGCGGGTTCTGAGGAGTAGGAAAAGCGAGATTGACGCGAGCGCGGCGAAGGCGAAGAAGAGGAAGTCTGCCGGGCGGGCGCCAAGCAGGGACGGCTTTCGCGCAATGACGACGACAGCCGCTGCGAGCAACAGGAAACCGAAGACCGAGGTGATGAGTGACTTGGCGCCGAGGGTATCGGGCAGGCTGAGTGGGATGAGGTAGAAGAAGGGGTACGAAAGGCTATGGAGGACGGAATAGAAGTTGAGCGCAACGGGGTACGGGGTGCGCGCGCCGAGGAGGGTTTTGGCGTGGTGGTAGACGGCGAGGGTCGGGATGCCGTACGCGATGAGGAGGGCGAGGGAGTCCAGCAGGCGGCGGGACAGGGCGCGTGCGGGGGCCAGGCCGGGGCGAATTAAGAGCAGGGCAATAAGGACCGCGGGGAGCGCGAAGGAGCTTTGCTTGGCGAGGGTCGCAAGGAGGAAGGTCAGCCAGGCGACGAGATGCAGCGCGGTGGCCTGGCCGGTAGGAACGGAGCGGGCGCGGAGGAAGCAGCAGACGATCACGGCGGCGAAGGCGAGCACGAGGGAGTCGCCAAGGGCCGCGGTCCAGGCGCTCTCGGTGTAGATGAGTGCTCTCGAGAGGAAGGTCAGAGACGCAGCCGTGCCGGCCAGACGCGAGTAGCCGAGTTGGCGGACGATGACGAAGGCCAGGATCGTCGTGAGGAGGTTGAGGCAGAAGCTGGTGGTGAGCAGCACTGTGGGGTGCAGGCCAATGTAGCGCAAGCCGTACGACAGGTAGAGGACGGTGCCGAGAGGGCGGAAATTGCCATCGACGGTATCCAGCGTTTGGAGGCTGGCGAGGGGTTGGCTGAGGATGATCTGGCGGACCGAGGCGCCGGCGAGAAGCATCCAGTCATCGTGGACGAAGCCAGCGGTGAGCAGGATGGGGAGCCAGAAACAGGCGAACGCAGCAGCGATGAGGGCTATGCAGATAGGGGTGGAACGAAGGGTAAGCCGGCCGGCGATGAGCGGAAGGACGAGCGAGAATGCGGCGCAGGCGAATAGCTCCAGGGGCAGGTGCTGGAGGGCGTAAGCGAGTCGCAGGTTGTGCAGGGGTTGATGCCGAAGGAGGGCTGTTGCGGAGGCAAGCAGCAGGAAAATTACAGAGGCCAGGAAGCAGAGGAGTCGAACGGTAGGTGGAGGTTGACTGTGCTCTGCGGCTGACATGGATTGAGGATAAACGAAAAGCCCGGGAGTCCCGGGCTTTCGGTGGCTTGCAGAGAACTTGATCAGGCTGCGCGGCGGCCCGTGACAAAATGCAAAATGATCGAGATGACAGCAAAGATAAGAAGCAGGTGGATGAGCAGACCAGCGCTCTTAAACATGACGAAACCACCGAGCCACGCGATGACGAGGACGACTGCGAGAATGAGGAACATAAGACCTTCTTTCAAGACTTAGCTGTTCTCACTGCGTCTCGTTAGCCGTAGCAGGCGACACGTGGACTGCAGAGAAACGCTTACAAGCCATGAGAGGGGGATTGTGGGCTAAGTGTTGCTCTTACAAAGCAAAAACTAAAGCTGAGTCCCTGCGGGGATAACAACGAAAGGGCGAGAGAGTTAAAGGCCGCCGGCTATGGAAGGGATGAGCATGACTTCGTCGCCGTCCTGGAAGGCATAGGTGTCGCCGCCGAGGAAGCGGATGTCTTCGTCGTTGACGTAGATGTTGATGAAGCGGCGGAGCTTGCCGGACTCATCCTTGATCTGGGTGGAAAGGGCCGGGAAGGTGGTGTCGATGTCGGCGATGAGCGCGGGGAGGTTTGCGGCTTCGCTAGTGAGTTGCTTTTGGCCTTCGGTGTGGCGGATGAAGGCGGTGGGGAGGATGATTTTGATGGGCATGCGGTCCTTTTTGGGGCTGGTGGTCCCACTCAGGACGCTGAGTCTGTCATGAATGGGCACCCGGCGGGCTTCAAGTGGTGGAGGAGGGCAACCGCATGTTTATTCGCTTCGCTACAAAATGTCAACAAAAAATGCTCAGACGAAGAGATGAGCGGCTATTTGAATGGGTCTAGGCGGTGGCTAATTCGGGTTCCGGGACACCGTCGAGCTGGCGGATGTAGTCGGCGAAGTCGGCTACGCGGGGGCGGATGGCGCGAGAGTCAAGGTGGGCGAAGCGGTCGATAAGAGCATCGGTGGTTTTGAGGCCGTTGCCGGTGATGCAGATGACGGTGGTTTCGTCGCGGCCGATGCGGCCCTGCTCGTAGAGGCGCGCGGCGACCGCGGTGGTGACGCCACCGGCGGTCTCGGTGAAGATGCCTTCGGTTTCGGCGAGTTCCTGGATGCCGCTGACGAGCTCGATGTCGGAGACATCTTCCGCCCAGCCGCCGGTGGAGCGGATCATTTTGCTGGCGGCGGGGCCGTCTGCCGGGTTGCCGATGGCGAGCGAGCGGGCGATGGTGTTAGGGCGCTGCGGCTCGATGAAGTCCCAGCCCTCGCGGACGGACTCTGAGATTGGCGAGCAGCCGGTAGCCTGGGCACCGAAAAACTTGACGGGCTTGTCTTCGACCAGGCCGAGAGCAATGAGTTCGTTGAAGGCCTTGCGGATCTTTCGGATCAGCGAGCCGCCAGCCATGGGGCAGATGACGTTATCGGGCAGGCGCCAGCCGAGCTGCTCCGCGATTTCATAGCCCTGGGTTTTGGAGCCTTCTGCGTAGTAGGGGCGCAGGTTCACGTTGACCAGGCCGTACTGAAATTCGTCTGCGATGAGGGTGCAGAGGCGGTTGACATGGTCGTAGTTGCCGTCGACGCGGACGAGGCGCGCGCCGTAGACGAGGGTGTTGAGGATCTTGGCGGGCTCAAGGTCTGCCGGGACCAGAATGGTAGCAGCAAGGCCGAGGCGCGCGGCCTGGGCGGCGACCGAGTTGGCAAGGTTTCCGGTCGAAGAGCAGCCGACGACCTTGAAGCCGAAAGCCTGCGCGTTGGCGAGTGCGACCGAGACGACCCGGTCCTTGAAGGAGAGCGTCGGGAAGCAAACGGCGTCGTTTTTGATGTAGAGATTGTCTGCGCCAATGCGCTTGCCAAGGCGCTTTGCGCGAACCAGAGGCGTAAAGCCTACGGGGAGGTCGGGCTCGAAGCCGGCGGGGATGGGGAGCAGCGCGGCGTAGCGCCAGATGCTGTGTGGGCCGGCAGCGATGGACTCGCAGGTGAAGCGGCCTTCGCGCTTGATGAGATCGAGATCGTAGACGATTTCAAGCGGGGCGAGGCAGTCCGGGCATCCGGAAAGGGGGCGATTGCCGAAGCGGCGGTTACACTCGTTGCACTTCAACTCATAGGTCTGACAGGAATATTCCAAAGCTCAGGCTCCTTGTTACTCACAACCGGTTAGGGTCGGGGGGCTGGCTTGCGTTGACGCCGCTCAATTGGAAGGGGAAAGGAGGTACGGGGTAGGGGTTATCTGCGGGTACAGCAAATAACGCATGCTCCGAATCTCATGTTCCCTGTTTCAGTCCGCGGACGGACCTCCCAGGAGAGAGTTGACACCGGTACGTGTGGTCTGTCCGGTTGTCGTGGCGTCAAAGGGCTCGTCCCTCAACCACTCTGCATGAAATTCAAATCAGCCGAAGCTGACTGGAATACAACGAACGTAACACTTCAGGGGTGGGGATGCAAGCTTTGATGGTGGAAATCGCCTAGAGCCTACGTTCTAGAGTTCAACAGTGGCGCAAGCATAAGCAGATCTCCTGCGGGGATGACAACCAAAAGGGCACCCAACAAGCGAGATTGAGTTGGCGTGAGGTGGCGGCTAGTGGATCTTCGTGAAGGTGGCGTGGACGCCGACTACGAAGGCCGCGGGATCGAACTCGGTGCGGAGGATTTCGTCGGGGCAATCGGTGAGGATGGCCACGCGCCAGTTGCATACGAAAGCGACAAGTTGGCCGTGGTGGGAGGTCTTGATCTCGGAGCAGAGGCGCTCCGCTTCATGCAGGACGGACTGAGCTTCTACGTCTACCAGCACGAGGTCCCAGGGCTTGGCGCGAAATTGGTCCAGGCCCTCTGTGTAGCTGGTGGTGGACTCTACCGTGTAGCCGGAAAGGCGCAGGATCTGATCGCGAATAGGGCGCAGGATCTCCCGCTTGCAGATGTGCAGGATATTTTTTTTCGGTGCGGCCTGATCAGTAGAGCTCATGGTAAAAGGGTCCCAAGAAGAGCCGATGTGCCGGGTCGCTGCACCCATGTGGGCCGCGAGTGCACCCATGGCTCTGCGGTACGCGCAGGCGATGGCAAAGGTGTCTCCGTTGCTCTAAGTGTAATAAGCGTGACGCATGACGCGCAAGGCTAGACGACGTCAAAATTTAGATTTTGTCCAAGCCAGCGCTCAGCCTCAGCGACTTCCATTCCCTTTCGTGCGGCATAATCTTCTACCTGGTCGCGATCGATCTTGCCGAGCGAGAAATAACGTGATTGCGGATGCATGAAGTACAGCCCGCTGACGCTCGAGCCAGGCCACATGGCGAAGGATTCTGTGAGCTTGATTCCGGTGGCCGCTTCGACGTCAAGCAACTGCCAGATGGTGCCCTTTTCTGTGTGATCGGGGCAGGCGGGGTAGCCGGGCGCGGGGCGGATGCCGCGGTATTTTTCGAGGATGAGCTGCTCGGGGGTCAGGCCTTCGGTAAGGCCGTAGCCGAAGTCGTCGCGTACGCGTTTGTGGAGGCATTCGGCGAAGGCTTCTGCGAGGCGGTCGGCGAGGGCTTCCGCCATGATGGCCATGTAGTCGTCGTGTTGGGCGCGGAAGCCGTCTGTGATGGCGCGGAGGCCGTGGCCGGTGGTGACGGCGAAGGCGCCGAGATGGTCGTTGAGGCCGGTGGCCGCCGGGGCGATGAAATCGGCGAGCGACCGGCAGGGCTCAGAGCCTTCGCGATTGGTCTGCTGACGGAGCATGGGGAAGTTGGCGAGGGGCCCGCCATCGGTATAGAGCTGGAGGTCATCGCCGTTGGCCGCGGCTGGGAAGATGCCGTAGACACCTTTGGCGGTCAACAGTTTCTCCGCGATGATGCGGTCGAGCAGTGCGTTGCCGTTGGCGAAGAGCTCGCGCGCTTCCCCGCCCTGCTCCGGGTGATCCAGGATGCGCGGGTAGATGCCTTTGAGGCCCCAGGTATGGAAGAACGGGGACCAGTCGATGAAGGGGCGGAGCTCTTCCAGCGGGAAATTATCCAACACGCGGACGCCGGTGAAGGTGGGCTGGGCGATGTCTTCCGCGCGCCACTCGATGGGGGTCCGGCGCTCGCGCGCGGTGGCGATTGGGACTACTTTGAGCTTGGGTTGAGCGTGCTGCTTGCGGAGAGACTCGTATTCAAGCGCGTGCTGGCGGATGAACTCGGGCTTGTTTTCTTCGCTGAGCAGGCTGGTGGTGACCGGGACGGCGCGGCTGGCGTCCAGCACGTGCACGACCGGGTGCGAGTAGTGTGGTGCGATTTTGACGGCAGTGTGAGCGCGGCTGGTGGTGGCGCCGCCGACCATGAGCGGCTGTGTGAAGCCCTGGCGTTCCATCTCGCGGGCGACATGGACCATCTCATCCAGCGACGGCGTGATGAGGCCGCTGAGGCCGATGATGTCGACGTTTTCCTGCCTGGCGCGGGCGAGGATTTTTTCAGACGAAACCATGACGCCCATGTCAATGACTTCATAGTTATTGCAGGCGAGAACGACGCCGACGATATTCTTGCCGATGTCGTGTACGTCTCCCTTGACGGTAGCGAGAAGGATTTTGCCCTGCGCCTTTACGACCTGGCCAGAGGCTTCAAGCGCAGCCTTTTCGGCTTCCATGTAAGGGGTCAGGTGGGCTACGGCTTTCTTCATCACGCGGGCGGATTTGACTACCTGCGGGAGGAACATTTTGCCGGCGCCGAAAAGATCGCCGACGACTCCCATGCCGTCCATCAGGGGGCCTTCGATGACAAGCAATGGGCGGCCCAACTTGACGCGAGCTTCTTCGGCGTCCTCGTTGATAAAGGTGTCGATGCCGCGGACAAGAGCGTGCGAGAGGCGCTCCTCGACCGTGCCGTTGCGCCATTCTTCCGTCTTCTTTTCGCTGACTACCTTGCCGACGTTCTTGAGCTCTTCGCCCTTTTCTACGAGACGCTCGGTGGCGTCCGGACGGCGGTTCAGCAAGACGTCTTCTACGAGGACCTTGAGCTCGGGCTCGATGTCTTCGTAGTTTTCGAGCATGCCGGCATTGACGATGCCCATATCCATCCCGGCGCCGATGGCGTGGTAGAGGAAGGCCGAATGCATGGCTTCGCGCACCTTGTTATTGCCGCGAAAGCTGAAGGAGATGTTGCTTACGCCGCCGGAAACTTTGGCGTGCGGGAGGTTGGCTTTGATCCAGCGCGTGGCGTTGATGAAGTCAAGCGCGTAGTTGTTGTGCTCCTCCATGCCGGTGGCGACGGTGAGGATGTTGGGGTCGAAGATGATGTCTTCCGGCGCCATGCCGACTTCATCGACGAGCATCCGGTAGGCGCGTGAGCAGATGCGAATTTTGTCTTCAAAGGTGGCGGCCTGGCCTTCTTCATCAAAGGCCATCACTACGACGGCGGCGCCATATTTCAGGACCTTGCGGGCGTTTTTACGGAAGGCTTCTTCGCCTTCCTTGAGCGAGATGGAATTGACGATTCCCTTGCCCTGCAGGCACTTCAGGCCGGCCTCGATGACTTCCCACTTGGAGGAGTCGACCATGAAGGGGACCTTGGCGACTTCAGGCTCGGAGGCCAGCAACTGCAGGAAGCGGGTCATGGCGGCGACGCCATCGATCATGCCCTCGTCCATGCAGATGTCGATCACGTTGGCGCCGTTTTCTACCTGCTGGCGCGCGACGGAGACAGCTTCCTCGTAGTTACCTTCCTTGATCAGCTTGGCAAATTGGGGGGAGCCGGCGACGTTGGTTCGCTCACCCAGCATGATGTAGATGCCCTGCTGCTGGGTGAAGGGCTGCGAGCCGGAGAGACGTAAGGGGACGAATTCTTGAGCGCTCATGCGGCTACTCCAAACGGTCGTGGTTCGCGGCCTTCCAGTGCCTTGGCGATGGCAGCGATGTGCTCCGGCGTGTTGCCGCAGCAGCCGCCGGCGATGTTGATCAGGCCGTCTCCGGCAAAGGTTCCGAGGAAGCGTGCCATGTCCGGCGGGCCCAGGTCGAAGCCGGTTTCAGAAAGCGGATTCGGCAAGCCGGCATTGGGGTAGCAGGAGACGGCAACGCCCTTTGCGCGGACGGAAAGCTCGCTGAGAAAGGGGTACATCAGGTCCGGACCAAGCGAGCAGTTCAGGCCTACGGAGAGCGGCTTTACGTGCTTGACGGCATTCCAGAAGGCTTCCGTCGTCTGTGCGGAAATCAGGGTCTCGCCACCACGGCCGACTGCAGCAGAAATCATCACGGGGAGCTCTACCTTGTCTTCGTCGAAGACTTCACGAATGGCAACCAGCGCGGCTTTGGCGTTGAGCGAATCAAAGATCGTTTCAACAAGCATAAGGTCCGATCCGCCGGCGATGAGGGCGCGCACCTGCTCTTTGTAGGCGTGCAGAACCTGGTCGAAGGTGACGACGCGGAAGCCTGCATCCTCTGCGTCTGGAGAGTTTGAAAGCGAGACCGTCAGCGGGCCGATGGCGCCGGCTACGAAGCGCTGGCGGCCCGTGTCGTTCGCCACCCTGTCAGCCCATTCACGGCATTGGCGTGCGCTGGTTTCGTTGATGTCCCAGGCGAGCTGGCTGAGGTGTTTGTCTTCGATGATCTTCTGGTAGAACTCTGAGTCTTTGCGGCCGCCATGCTCGCGCGGGTCGTCGACGAAGAACTCACTTTGCGTGATGCTGGTGGCACCAAACGTATTGGTTTCGAGGATGTCCGCGCCGGCTTCCAGAAAGCGGCGGTGGATGTCACAGATCATCTTCGGCTGCGTTAGCGAGAAGAGATCGCCGTTGTTCAGCAGGTCCTTGGTGGAGTCCTGAAAGCGGTCGCCGCGCATGTCGGTTTCGGTCATCCCGTAGGTGCGAATGGTGGTGCCCATCGCGCCGTCAATGATGGCGATACGGTCTTTTAGGATGCGTCCCAGCGGATGTTGTTCGTTGGTCATGGCTACGTCTAGGATACTCGCACGAGAGCTCTTGATGCCCGTTGATGCAGGTTGCGAATCGCTCGCGTTACCACTGCACTTCAACCGAGTTCAGTGCCAGCCTCGGCGTGTACGGCTTGCAGCCAGTGACGCATCGCTTCGATGCGCGGAGCAGCCAGGGCTTTCGCGGGGTCAAGCTTGATTTGAGACGGAAGAGTGTTGAGTGCGCGCTCGAGCGATTGAACTGCGTCCGTGAAGGTGTGGAAGCGGGTGTCGCGGCCGACCTTGCAGACCGTGCGCAGGATACCCATCGCGCCGAGTTGCTCAAGAATGTCGGCGTCGCGCAGGATCATGGCTTCGATCGACATAGGTTGGAACTGAGGCTGGTGGGTGCGGATGCAGTCGAGGACGGCTTCGATCTTGGCGGGCGGGAAGCCGAAGCCGAGGAGCAGCGGAGGAAGCACGTGGACTGCATAGGCGATCATGTCCCAGGCCTCGAGCGCCGCGCGATCTTCCGGGCGATGGCCGGTAAAGACGCCGAGGTCATGCAGCCAGGCTGCGGCATAGACGACGTCATCGTCGTAGTTGAGATCTGCACCAATCTTTTGTGTCAGGGCATAGAGCCGAGGCTGATGGCCGAACTTCTCCGGCGGCTTCGCTTCGCGCTCAATAAAGCCGGCAATTGCCGCGCGCCAGAACATCAGGCGAGCTGGTTGGCCAGGTCTTTGTTGCTGCCCGGGGTAAGCGGCATGGCGGGCTGGATGCCGACGAGCAGGTCTTCCTTACGCATGACAAGCGTGGTTGCGTTCAGGCTGGCGAGCTCAAAGCCGTGGCCATGAGTGATGGCGTCGGTGGGGCAGGCCTCGACACAGTAACCGCAGAAAATGCAGCGATTGTAGTCAATGTTGTAGACCTTGGCGTAGCGCTCGGCAGACGAGATGCGGACTTCTTCGGTATTCTCCGCGGCCTCAATGTAGATGCAGTTGGACGGGCAGGCCGCCGCGCAGAGGAAGCAGGCGACGCACTTTTCCAGGCCGTTTTCATCGCGCTGAAGCTGATGCTTGCCGCGGAAGCGCTGCTGAAAGATGGCGCCACGCATGGGTCCCTTGCCGTCAGGGTAATTCTCAACCTCGGTGGGCTGGAACATCTGACCGAACGTAATGCTCATACCCTTGGCGATGGCGGCGGTATCTTTCAGAATCGACATGAGACCAGTATAACGGCAAGCGCTTGGCCGTCGAGCGGACGTTTTGGCACGCTCGAAACGAGCCCTGTTGATAGCGCCAGGAAGATGCGGTAAGGTTCCCAGATGGGGATACCTATGCGACTTTGGATGGTTCGATTCGTAAGCCTTTCTGTGTTTGCGGCCGCCATGATCAGCGCCAGAAGCCAGGCACCGGCTGCCGCCATGCAGCACGAGCACAAGGTCAAGGTGCCTTCTACCGTGCTGACGCTGAAAGCCAGCGGCAAGACTACTGCGTTCAGCGCGGCCGAGCTCGCCGCCATGCCGCAGCGCAGCGTTACCTTGCGTAACGGCCACAGCAACGTGGACGAAACCTACACGGGCGTGGGCTTCAGTGAGCTACTCGCGAGATCCGGGTACACGCTGGATAACGGTGGCGCTGCGAGGATTTACCACAGCTATGTGCGCGCGGAGGGGACGGACCATTACTACGTTTTGTGCTCGGCTTCCGAGTTGGAGCACAATCTGCACACGGGCGACGCGTTGATCGCGCTCACCTTGGATGGCAAGCCGCTCATGGAGGACGGCAAGTTCAAGCTTGTACTTGCCGGTGAGAAACGGCCGGCGCGCTGGGTGACGAATCTTGCGACACTTACCATTGTGACGATTGACTAACTACCGGACCGCCGCGTCGAAAACGCCAGTCTCCACTGTTCCTGCGTGCTTCATCTGGACGAAGATCCGGTAGCGCCCGGCAGAAGGAAAGCCATAGGGGAAGCTGACCTCAGGCCCCAGCTTTACGGGCGCCATGTCCATGCCGGCGCCCACGCTTTCGCTCGCAAGCATAACGTCCGCCATGGCCGCGGAGCCGTCCGGATGCGTGTGCGCAAAGACGGTGCCATCCGTTTTGATGAACGCCGCGTGACCGGCCATTCCAAGGTACGGCTGTATGTCCGTTGCAGGCTTACCGGCAAGGTCGAGCAAGCGAAACTTGAAAGTGTAGGCGGTGCTCGCGCTCAGGCTGGCGGGCTTGTCCCAGACCATCTGGTAGCCATCCGGCAGCTTGTAGCTTGCCCCCAGCTCACCCTGTGCGAGCGCCGCCGGGAAGGCTGAGGCGTCATCATCTCCGAGTGCCGGCCCCTTCATCTCCGCGGGCACATCTACGGTGGCCATCAGCGTTTCCGGGAAGCCGGTGGCGTGTACGACGTCACCGTAAAGCTTGTAGTGCCCGGCCGGCATGGCAGGCAGCGCAAGCCGGAATTCACCTGGCGCCACCAGCGTGGGATGCAGGTGGAAGGCAGCGTCCATTGCCGGCTCGCGGATGGCGTAGAGGTGCATGAGCTTGCCGTGGTCCGGCAGGTAGTCGTCGTTGGCGCGATTGCGGCGCGTGGACGCTGATACGAAGCGGCTTACGTGCAGGTCTAGCTGGTTGCCGGCGAGCGTGGCCGTGGTGGTCGCGGGAACGAACACGTTTTCAGCGTAATCGCTGGCCTCCACGTTCCACCATTTGCCGCCCAGCACAACGATCAACGCCATGACCGCCAGGCTTACGCCAGCGGCGATCCAGCCATTGCGACGGTTGGGCGCAGTGGCCGTCTGCCCTGGCTTTAGTCTGGCTTCACGGATTGATGCCGCCACGATGCCGGCCATTGACACAATCAGGAACAGCGCCATCAAGCTGAGCCCGACGCCCATTCCAAGTTGCATCTTCAGCGTCTGCACCGGCACGGCGAGCACGGGAACGGAAGCTACCTGTGCGCCTGCCGCGCCTGCGATATCGAATTTGACCTGCCATGTTCCCGTCGCCATCATCCAGACCGAGCCGGTGTAGAAAGCGGGATCGGCGCTGGAGTTCACCATGACGTCAGCCGCCGGCGGATGCCTGGAAGCCTCGCCCGTAAGCGGCAGCGGTGTGACTTGCAAGCCGCTGACGGCCGCGCCGGAACTGCGCACTTCCACCGACGCTACGCCAGGGATGACGTTCGGCGGACGCACCGTGACGTAGAGCGTGTAGGGGCCTGCATTGACGGTTTGGAACACGTCCTTCGAGCCCACATGCGCCCATGCGGGCAGCGCTGCCAGCACCACAAACAACAAACCCAGGAGACGCTTCATCGCTGCACCCGCTTCATCCAGTTGCCAAACGCCAGCCCAAACCAGCAGCTCACCGCGGCGCAGACAGAAGCCAGCGCGAGCCCGCTCCACACCCTTGCACCACGAGTGACTTCAATGAATTCACGCATCCTGTCCGGGCCCACTGCGCGGGAGTTGTAGTCGAAATAGATGGTCCCGAAGAAGCGGTTTTCGCTCGCCTTCGACATTAGAAAGGAGGCGAATGGCCACTCGACGGCCACCAGCAGCGCGATGAAAACGACTCCAGATACAGCGGCGATCTGCCAGACCTTCCAGCCGCGCATGCGCTGCCACATCAGGTCCAGCGCCACAGCCGGCACCAGCAGTAGAAGCGGGAACTTGGCAGGCACCAGGTGCGTGACCGGGAAAAAGACCGGGCCAAGCTTAGGAGAGGCAGGCACCAGCGGCAGCAGCAGGATTTCACCGATCGCGAGTGCCGTGTAAATGCCCGCCAGGATCGTGCACGTCCACTTGTTTCCGGAGCTGCGAGAAAAGACGCCAAACGCCACGGGCGCCATAACACCGACCGCCACGTAGGCCGCCGTGCCATGCAGGAAAATGTCCCACGTGTACTCAATCAGCACAAACATCTGGCCCGCGAGCACCAGTCCGCCGAGGTACAAAAACAGTCCCTGCAGTAGCTTGTACTTCGCATGCTCGCCCGCCGCGGGGCCGTATGCCAGCCGTGCCTCTGACCGGTTGAGCGCGGCGAGGATCAGGAACAACACTCCAATAGAAACACCGCGGCCGCCCAGCAGCAGAAGCACATGCGGTGGCGAAATAATCTTTACGTCAAGTCCGTAGGCATTGTGCCACCAGTTATCAAAGGGTGCGGAGACGAGCATCGCGATGCCGCCCCACGCAGCGAGAAAGGCTCCCAGCGGTGCGCGGAATCCGAGCACTTCCACTGACTCCGCGCGGCGCTCCGCAGAACCACCGAAAGTAGTGGAAAAGATAAGGTATCCACATACCACCGCGGCGAGCACGCCACACAGATAAATCATGATGTGGGGGTAGGTCAGGAACGCGTCTCGCCCCACGGAGCGGTGCCAGGAGACATCCCAGATAAGCCCGAAGAAGGACGACGAAACAGCCAACACGCCGACCCAGATCGTCCACGGAATGGCGGTCCTGGGGCCGCGCGGAAGCTCCATTGGAAATGCGGTCGTCGTCGTCGCCATGCACCCACCTCTGTGTTGAATTCTAAGCGGCTGCACCCGTTGCTGCCGCTGACATTTGTCACACTTCCGCAAGTGGCCCTACGATGATGCTTGAGGGACAGTTCCGTGCGTGTTGCGATTACCGCCATCCGTCCCATCCAGACCGCGCTGATCGCCAATGCACTTGCCCCGCACGCCGAGCGCGTGACAGTTTTGAGCTCCGCGCCGCGCCGTTATTTTCGTGGGATAGCGCAGTCCGTTGCGCTGCGGATGGTTCCCTCTCCCGCGCAGATCCTGCACAATCTGCTGCCCGGCGGGCTGTACAAGCCGCTCCATCGCTATGACGTGGAGGTGTGGGATCGCGTCGCTGCTCGGCTGCTTCCACCGTCTGATGTGGTCGTCGGCTTCGCAACGCAAAGTCTGCACACGCTTACTTATGCGATGCGCCAGGGCTCGCGCGTGGTGCTTGATCGCGCCTGTCCGCACGTTGATCTGCAGCAGCAGATTGTGCGCGACGAAGCTGCGAAAGTCGGCGCGCGCTGGGCACCGGAGCCGGCGTGGTATCGCGAGCGACAGCTTGAGGAGTACGCGCTGGCGCAGGCTATTGTGGTGCCTTCGCGGTTTTCCGGCGATTCGTTCCCGGCCGAGTTGCAGAGCAAGATCATCCTGGCGCCACTGTTGCCGCGCGAGCTCACCAGGCCGGTAGCCGAGCGGGTTGCGGATGGTTCATTTACGCTTGGCGTGCTGGGCGGGAACCCTCTGCGCAAGGGCTACTTGTACCTGCTTGAAGCCTGGCACAAGCTCGCGCTGCCCCATGCGAAACTGCTGCTGCGGGCGGCTGACTTTACTCCCTATCCGCGCTTGGCGGAGCTGGCGAAACACACCACGATCGAACGCGTCGGATACCTTCCGCGCATCTCCGACTTCTACGCGCGTTGCGATGCTTTCTGCCTGCCCTCGGTTGACGACGGCTTTGGCATGGCGCTGCTGGAGGCGATGGCGCATGGTGTGCCCGTCATTACGACGATCAACACCGGGGCAAGCGAGTTGCTGACCAGCGGCGTCGATGGGATTGTGGTTCCGCCGTTCAGCACGGACGCGCTTGCAGAGGCGATCCTGCGGCTGTATGAGTCTGCTGAGCTCCGCAGGAATCTGGGTGATGCGGGGAGGGCGACTGTGGCTCGCGTGGAGCAGCAGCAGTTGTTTGAGCGGGCTTATCTGTTAGCCGTGAAAGGCTCGTAGCAAACAGTCGCGACTCTGATTGAGGCCGCCGCTTGCTCCCGGTTCCCCCACTGTGATTCACTTCCACACATGTCCAAGCCCCCCTCTCGCCGCGCCTTTCTGCTGTCCGCACCGCTCGCCGCTGTCGCCTACAAGTCGCTTTCCGCGCAAGCCACCGCGCCTGCGACGGAGCCTTTCAAGCTGATCACTAACAAGCAGGTTGAGGCGATGTCAGACAAGCTTAGCGACACGCCCGGCAATGCGGATTTGTTCCTGGGCAAAAGCTTGCCCTTCACCTTTGTGCTGACGGTGGAGGAGAAGAAGGCGCCCAAGGAATTTGAGTGGCACGAAGGCCGCGACCACATTGTGCAAATCCTGGATGGCGAGTGCATCTATGAAGTCGGCGGCATGCCCACCGGTGCGCATAGCGGCAAGCCGCACGAGTGGAACGCGCCGACGGCAACAGGCGTGACCAGCTACACGATGAAGGAAGGCGACATCCTGGTGATTCCGCGGAACACGCTGCACAAGCGGACCACTCCCAAGGAAGTCACGTTCACCCTCATCTCGACTACAGGAAACGTCTAGATCCCCAGCTTTTTCCACATGCCGTCGACCTTCTTTTTGACGTCGGCGGGCATGGCGAGCATGGGCGGCCACTGCCGCGTGAAGCCTTCTGCGGCCCACTTCTGCGTCGCGTCGATGCCCATCTTGGAGCCGTAATTGGGCATGCGGCTGGCGTGGTCGAGCGTGTCCACCGGTCCCAGCGTGAACTGAATATCGCGCTCCGGATCGATGTTGTTTGCGGTCCGCAGCGTGACTTCATTCAGGTCCTGCACGTCGCAATCCTCGTCCACGATGATGATGCATTTGGTAAACATCGCTTGGCCCATGGCCCAGATTCCATTCATCACTTTGCGCGCATGGCCCGCGTAGCTTTTGCGGATGCTGACAATCATGAGGTTGTGGAACACGCCGGCTGCGGGCAGGTTCACGTCGCGGATTTCGGGCATCGTCAGCTGCATGAGCGGCAGAAAAATACGCTCGACGGCCTTGCCCATCCAGGCGTCCTCCATCGGAGGTTTACCCACGACGGTCGCGGCATAGATCGGCTTTTTGCGGTGAGTGATGCAGGTAACGTGGAAGACCGGGTAGTCGTCCTGCATGGTGTAGAAGCCGGTGTGATCGCCGAAGGGGCCTTCAGTTTTGAGCTCGGCGAGATTAACGAAACCCTCCAAAATATACTCAGCCTGGGCGGGGACCTCGAGGTCGCACGTTTCGGCTTTGATCAGCTCGACGGGTTTCTGGCGAAGGAAGCCGGCGATCAGGTACTCCTCGATTTCAGGCGGCGCGGGAACGATGGCGGAGAACGTCGTCGCCGGATCCGTGCCAATCGCGACGCAGACTTCCATGCGCTCGCCACGTATTTTGCTGACGATCTGCGTCGACATGGGCGCGCCGGAGGCGGTCGTTCCGCCGGAGGTCATCGCCATCAGGTTGACTGATTCTGCGGTGTCTTCCGTGTGGGCGCGCAGCCGATCGCGCAGGTGCTCCGCGGCATTTTTCTGGCGCTGCCAGTGCATGCCGGTGGAGGTGGCATCGTAAACCTGCATGCGGTACATCCCGACGTTGCGCTTGCCGGATTTAGGATCGCGCGTGATTACACAGGGCAGTGTGATGAAGGGGCCGCCATCCTGCGGCCACGTGGTCAGGACAGGCAGTTTGCGCAGGTCGACTGCATCGCCTTTCAGGATGACTTCCTTGCATGCGGCGTCGGCACGGTCGATGACCTTGGGAAAAAAGCTGCCCACTTCGGCCAGCATCGGAAGCATTTTGAGCTTGTCGAGCAGGCTGGTAGGAGTTGGCGGCTTGAGCAGGATGCGGATGCGGTCGGCGATGCCGTCCAGCGAATCAACCTCAAGCGCAAGCTTCATGCGACGCTCGCTGCCGAACTGATTCATCAGCGTACGTGTGCCTTGAAAGCCGACGATGTTCTCAAACAGCAGCGCTGGGCCGCCCGGACCGCGCTTTGCATCGCCCGGCATTTTTGCGGCGCGATCGGCAATTTCCGCCATTTCCAGATACGGACTGACGGGTTCTTTGATGACGACCAACTCGCTTGCTTTATCGAGGCGCGAGATCCAATCGCGCAAATCCTTGTATGCCAATTTCTTGCTCCTTGCGTTTCATTATCGATGGTAACGGACGAGGCTGATGACGAATTTGATCCGGCGAAGTGGTCTAGATCTTGACGAAGATTTTGCGCCGCCAAAGCCATATATTGGGCAGCAAAATCAGGCCAGCATAGGTGACAGAAAAGGCGAGCGAGCGGAGTGGTGAGGTCTTTGGGCGTGCGAAGACCTCCTTGTAGGCAAGCGTGCGGAGCGAGACGTGGTGGCCTTCGTGGTGCACGTGAAAGTAACGCAGGAGCTTATGAATCGCGATCGAAAGCCCGTAAGCGACGAGGGCGTTTGCACCGAAAACCTGAGCAGGCAGTGCGACTGCTTTTGCGGCCGCGTTTCTGGTTTGGCGAACGTCATACAGCCAGTAAAGACCTGACAGCGCAAGCAAGGACCAGCCGCCGGCGACGAGCGCATACGCCGGGGTCCAGAGGTTTTTATTCACCGGCAACCAGCGCGCCAGGCCGTTGCCGAGCGTAAGCGCAAACAGCGCGGCGAAGACCATGATCAAGGCTTTGCGTTGCGGGCTCAATGTCTTATCGCGCATGAGCAGAGCCGCGCAGCAGCCCATTAGGACCGTAGCCAGGGCGGGCACGGAGCTAAGCAAACCCTCCGGATCATGGGTCACGTTGTAGAGCGCCCCAGTGTGCAACTCGCCGTGAAACAGATGGGCGATGTGGCGGTCAAGCCACGCGGCGACATTGTTATCCGGGTCGAGCAAGGGCTGGTTTAGAGAGCCGATCGGTAGGCCAAGCACTGTCTGGTATGCGGCAAGAAGCGTGGCGATTATGGCGAGCAGCGCGGGTATCGATATTGTGCCGAGCAGCACCAGGCCGCCCGCCAGCGAGCACAGCGCGGTGCGGAACAGGACGCCAAAAATACGGATTCGGCGCAGGCGGAAGGTCGGCAACTCTGCAATGACAAGCTTGAGAAGCAGCAGGTTGACGGCACGCTTGCCGAGACCACGGGCGAGCTCGAAGCGGGAGTCGCCGCGCTCTATGCGGGACTGAAGCGAGAAGACGAGAGACGCGCCGGCAAGGAACAGAAAATTCGGGAAGATAAGATCGGCGGGTGTGTAGCCGTTCCAGTCGGCGTGGCGCAGTGGGGGGTAGACCTCATGCGGGTCGCCGGGATCGTTGACGAGGATCATGGACGCAACGGTGAGGCCGCGGAAGATATCGATCGAAAGGACGCGGGGAGGCTTGGTCACATCCGGTTGGATGCGGATGCTAGCGGTTTGTCGCAGCCGACTTCCTGCCTGGGGAACCTGGGGCGGGATGGCGGTGTCTAAGTTAGGGTACGCATTCCTCGCTGGTTGCGCGCAAAATTTTTGCCAAAGAGCGAGGTGCGTTCATGTTTGAAGCCATGCTGCTTCCCCAGCGTAGAGGTAGAGATGCGCGATTGATCCGGTGGATTGCATTCGGATCGATCGCCGGCCAGGTCATTGCGGTGACTGCATTTGTGGTGATCCCGCTGATCTACCCAGACACATTGCCGAGCCTGATCCGTCCGCCGAAGTTGACTCACGTCGAGTTCAAGCGCCCGGAAATAAAGATCATTCCCCCCACCCCGCGCGTGTTGCCGGTGTCGAGCCAGTCGGCAGTCTCGATGCCTGCTCATATGGCCCCGGCCGTACTTGAAACGCGGCAGAGCGCGATGATGTCCAGGCCGTCGCTCGCCACTGATATTGAGCCGGCTTTGGTGATTGGCGGCGGAGACACCATGCGGACCAGCTTCAGCGCTGCTACGGGCGGGGGTGGGTCTGAAATAGACCGTGGCACATCGCCCATCGTGGTGGTCGCCAAGCCCGCTTCGACTGCTCCGGATGGGCCGGTGAGGGTGTCTTCAGGTGTGTCCAAGGGCTTGCTGATCGACCCCATCCGGCCCATTTACCCGGTGATCGCCAAGGCCGCGCATCAGCAAGGCACGGTGGTCGTAACCGCGGTGATCGATCGCACGGGCCACATCGTAAACGCGCAGGTCACGGACGGACCGTTGATGCTGCGGGACGCCGCAATCACGGCGGTTCGTGAAGCCCGCTACCATCCCTACCTGCTGAACGGGCAGCCGACGGAAGTGGTGACCACTATCTCTATCTCATTTGTCATGGGAGCTTGAACTCGCACTGGCTGTGAGCAGTTCCCTGTTGCTGGCGGACTGTTCACGGGCAGAAAACGCTAGACTGCGGCGCTGACCGGGTGGCCCGGATCGCTGGTCAGTGCTTCAGCCTCTGCCGGCGGGACGTAGTCGATCAGCGGGTAGCCGGCATCGCGCCAGCCTTCAAAGCCGCCGAGCAGCGGGCGCACGCGGCTAACGCCGAGCTTGTGGAGCTGCAAAGCCACTTTGCCACTGGTTTCTTCTGACGGGCAGGTGCAGTACAGGATCACGTCGCGATCGCGCGGGATGACTGTGTGGTGCGCGGTCAGATCCGCCGGACTCACGCGCACGGTGCCGGGCAGAACGCGCGGATCGGGAAGGTAGTCGAGCGGGTGGCGAAGGTCAACGATGAAAGGAGGAATATTCCCCTGGCGCTTGGCGGTCTCAATCATGTCCAGCAATTGCGCGGGTTCAAGCCGAAGTTCGCGCACGCTCATCAGGAATTTGCGCTGCTTCCAGACCCGGTAGAACATCAGGCCAAGCACGCTCAGGACGAAGAGGACAACGGCGGAATGGCCGAGCAGAGATAGGAAACGCTCGCTGCGCTTGGCGATATCGCCAAAAAAGCGCCCGGCTAGCAGGTAAGCCAAAGCCCAGATGGCGGAGCCGGCGAGATCGTACGATATAAAGCGCAGATACGGCATGCCAGTCTGGCCGGCGATGGGCGCGGAAACGGTCGAAAGGCCGGGGATAAACTTGGCAAAAAGCAGCGTTACGGCGCCGCGGCGGTGGAAGTAGCCCTCAGTCTTGGTAACGCAGGTGTCTGCCTCGAAAGAGAGGCGGCAGAGCAGCTTTAGCACGGAGTTGCCGTAGCGGCGGCCCAGGAAGTACCACATGGAATCGGCGAGCGCGCAGGCAGCCAGCACGGAAGCAAGCGCGAGCGGAGTGTTGACTTTGCCGGTCGCGGAGAGGGTTCCGGCGGTGAGAAGGACAGGAATGGAAGGGATGGGCAGGCCGAGCTGCTCCACCAAAACCCATAGGAAGAGGAGGGCATACGCGTAATGGACGAAAAAGACTAAAGCTGGCATGGCTACATTCGTAGATGATGACGGGTTCGTTTAGGTGCGGAAGATTCTGCTTTGAGACGAGTTGTCTAAATCCACCTTCTTGAACGCAACTTGCACTCCCTAGTTAGGTCAAAAGCGGTGCGAAATTGAAAAAGCGGCAGGCAATTTGCCCGCCGCTCTTTAGTTAGTTGGTCGACTACAGCTTGGGGCCGGCCTCGATCAGGGTCATGTGAACCAGGTGCTGTCCGATGAACCATGACTGCAGCTCGTTGGGGCGAAGGATGTCCGATACAGCAAGGTCATTCGTACCATCATCGCCGGAATCATCGGCTGCTTTGGCGATCTCGCTGCACTGCTTCATGATGATTTTGTGAGCTTCAAGCAAACGGGAAATCTGAACCGGAACCTCTTCCTTGCCGATAGGAGGCGCAGGAATGGTAGCGATTTTAGCTGCATCGCCGCCCATCGCCACGGTCACGCCGCCCAGCAGCTGCACGCGCTCACCGATAAGGTCCGCAAATTCCGACTGCTCTTCATAGAACTTGTCAAAAAGAAGGTGGAGCTCATAGAAGGTGGGCCCGGAAATCTGCCAGTGGTGCTTCTTGTACATGTCCCGCAACGTGATGGTGTTGGCGAGCAGGACATTCAAGCTGCGAACGCTTTCCGTACGGGTCTTAGCGTCAAGATAATGCGGCATGTCTGCGATGACGGTGCCGAATTCCTGCAAGATTGGGTGTTCTGCGTGCCACTGCGGCGCTACGTTTTCGTCAGCTTCTGTCTTCTTTGCTACGGACATTATGTAACCTCTCCTAAGCTCTGATGCCGGGAGCTGGTGACGGGTTGATTACAAGCTGAAGACAAAAGGCCCCAGCCTGTGAAGGCTGAGGCCTGACACTACAGAAAGGCGCTTATTTGACGGCGACGTCAGGAGTTGCGGAGAATCCCGCGCGCAAAGCGTGGTCTTTGTTTTCTTCCGCCAGATTGGTGAAGTTGATCCGGATCGGGATGCGCTGCACCACCTTGACGTAGTTGCCGGTCGCGTTCTCCGGTGGGAAGAGCGACAGCTTGGAACCCGTCGCGCCGCCTACCTGCTCGACCTCACCGGTGAAGTGCCGGCCACCCAGTGCGTCGATCTTGATATCAACCTTTGACCCCGGTTTGTTGTTGGCGTGGTCCGCTTCCTTCATGCCCTTCAGCTGCGTTTCCTTGAAGTTGGCTGTGACCCACAGATCGTTCAGCGGGACGATCGTCAGCAGGTCCTGACCGGTAGCAAGATTGCCGCCAAGCTCAACGTTCTTCTTGCTGACGATGCCGTCCGTTGGAGCCAGAACGCGGCTATAGGAGAGGTTCAGAAGCGCCTGATCGACGCGGGCCTGCGCCTGCTTGACGTTGGCAAGCGCAGAAGAGGCACGAGCGCGCTGAATGGCAACCTGCTGAGGTCCGTTTTTGGCAGCTTCCGCGGCCTGGTTACGCGAGGTCTGCAGGCGCTGCTGAGCGGCCGTAATGGCAGATTGCTGCGCTACGAGCTGATTTTCGGCCTCCAGCACCTGTGCGTTGGCGGCGGTTGCCTGCGCGACCGCAGCGTCATACTGCTGCCGGCTGATTACGTCTTTTTCGACCAGCGGGGTGTAGCGCTCGACATCCTTGACGGCCTTGATCGCATTGGCTTTTGCTTCTACGACGCGCGCAGCAGCAGCGGCAGCGGTCTGCTGCGTCTGCGTGACATTGGTAGCGGTGGCCTGAATATCGACGCCCGCGTTCGCCAGCGTGGTGTTTGTGCTGACGGACGTGATCGGCACGTTGACAGTAGCCGAGGTGTAATCGGCCTGCGCGGAGGCAAGGTTCGCCTGGGCCTGATCGAGCGCAACCTGGTAGTCCTTGGGGTCAATCTCGACGAGCAGATCACCTTTCTTGACGGCCTGATTTTCCTGAACATGCACAGCCAAAACGTTGCCGGCGATACGCGAACTGACGGGATAGATGTTGCCATCTACCTGCGCGTCGTCGGTCGATTCCGTCTGCGAAGATATGTAGTACCAGAAGCCGGCCCCGCAAATAAGCACTAGCACGACAAGAATGATTAGAACGGTGCGACCGGTCTTCTTCGCAGGTGAATCTAGGGGTGGCTGGGGGGCTGCTGCTGCGGGAGCTTCCTGCTGGGCTTGTTCTGGCACGGTTACTTGCCTCCGAGATAGTCTTTGTAATTGGTCTGGGCTACGCCGAGGGCGCGTGCGAGCGAAAGTTTAGCGACGTTGTGCTGATAAAGCGCGCTGATGTACTGGTCGTTCGCCTGCTCTAGCGTGGTCTGGGCCTGCGAAACGGGCAGATTGTCACTGACGCCGGCGTGGAATCGCGACTGCGCTTCAGACAGCTCTTCATTCGCGAGCGAAACGTTAGAGCGGGTCGTGTCAACCAGCTTGGCGGCCGACTGGATGTCCAGAATGGCTGAGCGCAGATCGGCGTTGACCTGCTGGGCCTGGTCGGAAAGCTTGGCCTTGTCCGTTGCGATGGTGGCATCCGCTACTTCGCGCTCGCCGCGGTCTTTCGCGATTTGCAGGATTGGCGCCTGGATGCTGCCGGTCGCCGTAAAGGTGCCGTGGGAGTGGCCTACGGTGGTGCCCAGATCGCCAAAATCGCCGGAAATGCTGGCCGTGGGGTAGCGATCTGCGAGTGCGGCTTTACGTTGCGCGTAGGCAGCCTGAAGCTGCTCGGCGGAAGCTTTCAGGTCCTTGCGATTGTTGACGGCCTGAATGAACGCAGCGTCGGGGTCGAGGTTGTCCAGCGACTTGTACGGCGCGGAGTCCACCAGGCGAAACTGCTGATCGAGCGGCAGGCCGATGGCCCGGGCAAGCGCGATCTTGTCCTTCGCTAGCTGGTTCGTGGTCGAAATCAGCGTCTGCTGCTCGTTCTGGTAATCGACCTGCGCCCGCAGCACGTCGAGCCGGGGGCTGGTGCCTGCGTCATGCGCAGCGGCGGCCTGGTCGAAGCTGAGTTTGGAGGTCTTCAACTCGGCGTTCACTGAGTCAATGCGCGCCTGATCGGCAATGCACAGCAGGTATGCGTTACCGACGGTGAGGACAACCATGTCGCGAGCGTCTTCCGCGGTCAGCTTGGTCGCGGCAAAGTTGTGCTTGCTGGCAATGTAGTTTTGCAGAGCAGCAATATTGAGTACGTTCTGCGTCAGATACGCACGGAAATCAATCACCTGGAACGGCCCGATGATGGGGTTGATCCCTGGGAATTTGAGTCCGAAAGCGGCCAGGTTGACCTGCTCGACCGTGTAGCTGGCGGTGCCGGTAACGGTTGGCAGAAGCTGCTGGAGCTGCTCCAGCCGCTCGCCGTTAGCATTTTGCGCGGCAGACGATTGCAGGATGATGCCCAGATTCTGCCGCAGGCCTCGTGCGATCGAGTCGTCCAGGGTGAGGTCCAGAACCTGGCCCGTGTTGACACCACTGATGAGCGAGCCCTTGAACGAGTCCTGCGTGACCGCAGCGCCGTTGGTGCCGGTCGCATTGAACAGGACAGTCTGCCCGGTCGAGACTGAAGAGGCATTGCCGGCAGAAGAAGCGCCGGCGGACTGGCTTGAGCCGGCGCTACTCTGCCGGGAAGACCCCGAATTCTGCGCCGCGAGCGGAAAAGCCGAAGCCGCCGCGAGCGCAAGGGAAAGGCTCAGGCGTGCCGCTGCAGATTTTTTACACATATATCGAATGGTAAATGCACCCATAGATCAATTGCCGGTGGAATTTGTTTTGCTGCGGTTTGGATGCATCCTACGGCGTGGGGCTTCAACAATATTGTCGGTCACCCCCGATAAATTTGATTGACATAGACTTCAGGTGGAGAGTGGCATGGCTGAGATTGGCGTTGGCGTAATTGGGTTTGGGTTGGCAGCGAAGGTCTTTCACGCGCCATTCGTAAGCGCGGTGCCGGGGCTGCGGCTGCGGGCGATCGTACAGCGCAACGGGGAAGAAGCCGCGCGGGCCTACCCGGACGCGACAATTTACCGCACGCTCGACGCGATGCTGGCTGATGCGGCAGTCGAGCTGGTAGTCGTCGCGACGCCGAACGAAACGCATTCTGCGATGGCGAAGCAGGCGCTCGCGGCCGGCAAGCACGTAGTGATCGACAAGCCGTTTGCAGCGACGAGCGAGGAAGCCGCGGAACTGATTGCGCTCGCAAAGGCCAAGGATGTGGTGCTGGCACCGTTCCACAATCGCCGCTGGGACGGAGACTTTTGCACGGTAAAGAAGCTGCTTGCAGACGGGGTCCTGGGGCGCATAGCAACTGTCGAATCGCATTTCGACCGCTTCCGTCCGATCCCGCGTGAGAACACGTGGAAGGAAGCCGGTAACCCCGCCAACGGGCTGCTGTTCGATCTGGGTCCGCACCTGGTCGATCAGGCCGTGGCGCTCTACGGCGTGCCCGAAACAATTTACGCCAGCGTACGGACAGACCGCGACCACGGCGCGATTGAGGATGCCTTCGACATTTGCCTGGGCTACCCGAAGCTGCGCTACTGGTGCCGTTCCTCCATGATTGCCTGCGACAACGCGCCGCGGTTCCTGATCCATGGCACGCACGGCAGCTTCATAAAGCATGGGCTGGACCCGCAGGAGCCGGCGCTTGTGGCGGGCGCCAAGGTGCCTCGTATGGGCAAAGGGGAGTGGCTGCAGGAAGATGAGGATGCTTTCGGGACCTTGACAATCGCGCCCGTACCCGCCGAGCCAGGCACGCTGATGGCGAGCAAGGTCAAGACGGAGTTGGGCGACTATCGGCTGTACTACGCCAACGTTCGCGACGCTATCACCGGTGCGGCAAAGCTGGTTGTGCCGCCGGAAGAAGGCTTTACGGTCATCCGGCTGCTGGAGCTGGCCAGGGTGAGCTCGGCTGAGGGGCGTACGGTGGCGGTTTAGCTGTTTGTAACCCACTCTTCGCAGAATGCGCACCAGAAGTAATGAGGGAATATGGAAGACATGAAGCAGACGGGTGCTTTGCCGCTGGGGTTTGTGTGGGGCGCGGCAAAGGCAGGAATCAAGACGAGCGGAAACCTTGACGTGGCGGTGGCGGTCGCTCCGAAGGGAGCTCAGGCGGCGGCAATGTTTACGCGCAATCTGGTGGTGGCGGCGCCGTTGACAGTGGGGCGGCGGCATCTGGCAGCGGCTGGTGGCCGTGTTTCGGTCGTGCTGGTAAACGCCGGCAACGCCAACTGCGCCACTGGTGAGGCCGGTGTAAAGGCCTGTGTGGAAAGCTGCACCGCCGCGGCGGAAACCTTCGGCTGCATTTTCGACGAGGTCTTCCCTTCCTCTACCGGGATCATTGGCGTGCCGTTGCCCGTAGACAAGCTGATCGCCGCAATCCCTGCCGCGGCAGCTTCGCTGGGCAACACAGCGGGTCATGCAGAGATGTTTGCGCGCGCCATCATGACGACTGATACGAAGCAGAAAGTGGCTCGGGCCACGGTCGACGTGGACGGCGTAGAGGTGAGAATTTTTGGCGTTTGCAAGGGTGCCGGGATGATCCATCCGCAGCTTGGGCCACCCCATGCCACGATGCTTGTTTATCTATTTACTGACCTGAAGGCAGATGCCGCTGATCTTGCGGAGTTGCTGCAGCCGGCCTGTGAATGCAGCTTCAACTCCATTTCAGTCGACGGCGACACCTCCACGAACGACACGGTCCTGCTGCTGGCAAGCGGGGTCAGTGGCGTAGTGCTCGGCGAGCGCGTGCGACCGGCGTTTGAGAATGCGCTTCGCCTGGTCTGCGGCTCCCTGGCGCACCAGATCGTGGATGATGGCGAAGGCGTGACGCACGTCGTGACGCTGCAGATCAACGGCTGCGAAACCGTAGAAGAAGCGCGGCAGGTCGCCAAGGCAATCGCACACAGCCCGCTCAACAAGACAGCGTGGTCCAGCGCAGACCCGAATTGGGGCCGTCTGATAGCGGCCGCGGGATACTGCGGCGTAGCGTTTGACCCGGCCCGGCTAAAGGTCTGGATCGGGCAGCAGATTGTGTTTGAAAACGGCGTGCGCGCGGTCACGTTCGACAAAGCGGCGGCGCATGCAGCCATGAGCCAGCGGGAGTACACGATCACGCTTGACCTGGGTGAAGGGGACGCTTCAACAACGTTCTGGACCTGTGATCTGACGGAAGAATACGTGCGGATCAACGCGGATTACTCAACGTAGAGGAATCGTCTAGCGTAACGGTGGCAGGGCCTTCTTTGTCATCCCCGCAGGGGATCTGCAGGTGAAGCGCTGCGGAAGCTGAACAAAGCACTGCAGGTCCCCCTTCACAGATGACAAACAAAGGGTGCTTAACGACCCAATGTGACGAGTGTGGCCTCGGCACAGTATTCTTATGGGCGACGGCTCGTATAAGCGCGACGAATAATAAAGGACATTCGGGAACGCCATGATCAAGACTGATGCAGCAGGGCAGGACTTTTCCGCGGAGATGGCGGAGTGGATTGAGGCGTTCGACCAGATCGTCGCGAGCGATGCGGGCCAGGCAGCAGAAATTGTAGCTGCACTGCGCCAGCGCGCCGGCGTTATGGGCGTCAACGTGGCGAGCCCGCTGACTACCCCGTACCGCAATACGATCCCAGTCTCAGCCGAAGTGGCCTACCCCGGTGATCGCTCGCTCGAGCGCCGCGTGGAGGCTCTGATCCGCTGGAACGCCATGGCGATGGTGCACGGGCAGAACAAGAAGGACGCCGGCATTGGCGGGCATATTTCCACCTATTCCTCGCTGGCGACGCTGCTCGAAGTCGGCTTCAACCACTTCTTCCACGCCAAGTACGGCGACCAGCCTGGCGACTTCATCTACTTTCAGGGTCACGCTTCCCCGGGCGTCTACGCCCGCGCTTACTTAGAAGGACGCTTCGATGAAGCTCGCCTGAAAAACTTTCGTCATGAGCTCCGCGGCGAGCCCGGGCTATCAAGCTATCCGCACCCCTGGCTGATGCCGGATTTCTGGAACTTCCCTACTGTTTCGATGGGTATCGGTCCGCTGAATGCGATCTACCAGGCACGCTTCATGCGCTACCTGGAAAATCGCAAGCTCATCGAAAAGACTGACCGCAAGGTCTGGGCCTTCGTTGGCGATGGCGAGACCGACGAGGTTGATACTCTTGGCGCAATCTCGCTTGGCGCGCGCGAAAAGCTGGACAACCTGATCTTCGTCGTCAACTGCAATCTGCAGCGGCTGGACGGACCCGTACGCGGCAACAAGCGCATCATCGACGAGCTGGAAGGAGTCTTCCGCGGTGCCGGCTGGAACGTCATCAAGGTTATCTGGGGCTCGGATTGGGACGCGCTGTTTGCGAAGGATGCGACCGGTTTGCTGCTCAAGCGCATGGAAGAATGCGTCGACGGCGACTTCCAGACCTTCAAAGCCAAGGACGGCGCGTACCTGCGCAAGGAGTTCTTCGGCAAGTACCCGGAGCTGCTTGAATTGGTCAGGGACATCAGCGACGATGACCTGGGCAAGCTGCACCGGGGCGGGCATGATCCGTTGAAGATCTATAACGCCTACAAGCAGGCGATCGAGCACAAGGGTGGCCCAACCGTCATCCTGGCGAAGACGGTCAAGGGCTACGGACTTGGCTCTGCGCAGGCTCGCAACGCAACGCACAGCGAGAAGAAGCTGACCGACGATGGGCTCGCTGCATTCGTGAAGCGTTTCGACATTCCGCTCCCGGAGCAGGCAGCAAAGGATGCAGCGTTCTACCGGCCGGAGGCATCCGCGCCGGAGCTCGCCTACATGCTGGAGCGCCGCAAGCAGCTTGGAGGATCCCTGCCCGAGCGCTCAGTGCCTGCAATCAAAGATCGCGCGCCCGACTTCAAGGCGCCTACGCTCGAGTCTTTTGCGGAGTTCACTGGTGGCTCGAAGGGCCGTTCGGTTTCCACCACGCTGGGCTTTGTCAGCATTCTCCGTTCGCTGATGAAGAACAAGGAAATCGGCCGCTGGGTTGTTCCGATCGTGCCGGACGAGGGCCGTACCTTTGGCTTTGAATCCGCCATGAAGCAGGTCGGCATCTACGCGCCGGAAGGCCAGAAGTACGACCCGCACGACTCCGACATGCTGCTCGGCTACACCGAAAAGACGGACGGGCAGATCCTGGAGGAAGGCATCACGGAAGCGGGCTCGATGGCCTCCTTCACCGCTGCTGGCACGGCTTATTCGAACTACGGCGTGCCCTCGATTCCCTTCTATATGTACTATTCGATGTTCGGCTTCCAGCGCATCGGCGACATGGCGTGGGCGTTCGCCGACTCGCGCGGCAAGGGATTCCTGATGGGCGGCACCGCCGGCCGCACGACCATGCTCGGCGAAGGCCTGCAGCACCAGGACGGCCACTCCATCGTGCTTTCAAGCACCGTGCCGACCTGCCGCACCTACGACCCCGCCTTCGTGTACGAGCTCGCGGTCGTCGTACAGGACGGCATCCAGCGGATGTATGAGGGCGGAGAAGACTGCTTCTACTACATCACCATGTACAACGAGGATTACGCCATGCCGGCAATGCCCGAAGGGGCCGCCGCCGGGATCGTCAAAGGCATGTACAAGCTCAAACCCGCAGCCGGCGAGGCGACGGTGCAACTCTTCGGGTCCGGCTCGATCCTCAACGAAGTCCTCCGCGCGCAAACCATTCTTGCCGAAAAGTACAAGGTCAATGCCGACGTCTGGAGCGTAACCAGCTACGTCGAGCTACGTCGCGAGGCTCTGCTGGCGGAGCGTTGGAATCGTCTGCACCCGACTGAAAAGCCCCGTACCACCTACGTCAACAGCCTGCTCGACGCAACCAAAGGACCCATTATCGCAGCCAGCGACTACATGAAGTCGGTCCCGGATGGCCTCTCACCGTGGTTGCTGAACGAGCACGGCGCCCGCCTCGTTTCGCTCGGCACAGACGGCTTCGGACGCAGCGATAACCGCGAGCACCTGCGGCGGCACTTTGAAGTCTCCGCAGAGGCGATCGTCGGGGCCACTCTGTCCCGCCTTGCGCGAGACGGCAGCTACAAAGCCAAGGACGCGGCGAAAGCGATGAAAGATCTCGGCCTGGATGCAGAGGCTCTGGACCCTAGTCGTGCCTAAGGCGACTACGTCCTACGAAAACCCGCTGATCCCGCACGCGCGTATGCGTGCCCTCTACCGTGCGCTTGTGGAACTGCGGCTGCTGCGGGACCACTTGCCGAAAGGCGAACGCGTCCCAAAGGGGCTCGAGGCGTGCTGGGCTGCGACCGCCCTTGACCTGCGCGAAGGCGACTTGACCAGCGATGCCGGCGCCGATGCCCTGCCCGGCTACCTGCGAGACATCGCGACGCGGACGGGTTCCGGGGCTCCGCGCGCCGGGGCCCTTGAGTCGCTCACAGCGGCAACGTCAAAACCCTTCGCAGGGTCGGCGACGGATCGACTCCTCTGCGCCATCGGCGCTGCAATGGCGCTGAAATCAGCAGACAACAAAGCTGTTGCGGTGGCTTACGCGCGTCAGGGCGAGCTCGACGCCGCTGACTGGAAGCGCATCTTGCGGGTGGCCGCGGTGGGCGATCTGCCGCTCGTGGTCGTGGCTGCCGCAGCCGATGAGCTGCCGGTCTCAAGCCGCATGGTTCCGGTTATCCCGGTCGACGCAGCCGATGCAGTCGCAATCTACCGGGTGACGCAAGAGTCGCTGGTGCGAGCGCGCGCGGAAGGTGGCGTGGTGGTCATTGAATGTGTCAAAACCGGGCTGGACCCCGTAAAGGTGCTGGCCGGGCAACTGCACGCCAAGGGCATCGCCACGCCGGCCTGGACTGCCGCGGTCGAAACGCGGATGCGCGCTCTGCTTTCAGCGGAGTAGACGGGTACACTGAGGTTGGGTAGGACCCGTCCGACAGGTCCGGCCGTGCGTTATTGCAACAGAGCCGTATCGGGATTTGAGCCGGGTCGGCAGCCAAGGGTTGAGGTTTTTGTGCGCAAACAAGTTTATTTTCAGCTAGCCAGTGTCGCCGTGTTGTCGGCCTCGTCTGTTGCCTTCGCGCAGGAAAGTAACCCGCCGGTCCCCAGCGTTCCTGCGCCCGTCCCAGGTGCGCCGGTTGCCGCGCGTCCCGCTTACGGCCAGCAGCAGACGCAGCCGGTCGCGGTCCCCTCCCCCACGCCCGCCCCGGCGCCGCTGCCGGTCCCCGCCCAGCCAACCGCGGCCGCGCCCGTGGTCGCCATGCCGCCCTACATTCCGTACGGCATCCCGGATGAAGACCGCGTGCCAAACCACTCCGGCTCCACCTACATCCCGGTCGATAGCTGGATCTACACCTCCATGTTGCGGCTCTACTCGCTCGGCTATGCGAACACGTTGTTCATCGGCGTGCGGCCGTGGACGCGGCAAAGCGTAATGCACGTGCTCGACGAAAGCGAAGACGATATCCGCGAGTCCGACGGGTACGAGGCCAAGGAAATCTTTACCGCCGTCAAGCGCGAACTGCGCGACGAGGAACCCAACGCCACCGGCGAACGCGCCATCATCTACGGCGCGGAGAGCGTCTACTTTCGCGGCATGGGTATCGGCGGACCCATCCTGCGCGATAGCTTTCACTTCGGCCAGACCATCGCAAATGACTACGGCCGGCCCTATCAGACTGGCTTCAACAGCTTGATTGGTGCCACCAGCGTCAATGAATACGGGCGCTTTTCGCTCTTCGTGCGTGGCGAGTATCAGCACGCGCCGTCCGCCGTCGGCTACTCGCAGGCGCTTTCGAACACGCTTTCTATTAACGACGGTGTCGCCTTTGACGTAAACGGCCAGCGTCAGTCCACGATCCCGAATGGCCCCATCAGCTCGCAGAACCCCTTCCGCCTTATCGAAGCGACCCTCTCCTTCCACGTGCTCGGCCATGAGCTTTCTGCCGGTAAACAGGATGACTGGCTTGGACCCGGGGTCGGCGGCGCGCTGGCTTACTCCAACAATGCCGAGCCCATCTATTCTGTGCGCATTAACCGGGTGGAGCCGCTGCACATTCCTTACCTTTCGGCGGTGCTTGGCCCGGTGCGCTATGACTTTATGTACGGCAGCCTGAAGGGTCACACGGACCCGAATCACCCGTACACGCATACGGAAATGTTCTCTTTTGAGCCGACTTCGAACTTCCAGTTTGCCTTTACCCGGACGATCATTTTTGGCGGCGCCGCGCACGCGCCGGTCACGCTGCACACCTTTCTGAAGGGTTTCGTCAACCTGAACGACACGACTGCGGCACTGAAGGTATCTCGCGATGACCCAGGCGCGCGTTACAGCGACTTCACCGCGTCCTACCGGCTGCCGTTTGTGCGGAAGTACCTTACTTTCTACGTCGATTCGTTCGACCACGACGACGTTACGCCGATCAGCGCGCCGCGTCGTGCCGCCTACCGGACCGGACTCTACCTTTCACACTTCCCTTACATGCCCAAGCTCGATCTGCGTGTAGAAGGCGCATCGACCGACCCCAAGGTGGCGGTCAGCTCAAACGGGATCTTCTTCTACACCGAAAGCATCCAGCGCCAGGCCTATACGAACAAGGGCTTCCTCTTCGGCGATGCTATCGGCCGCGAAGGCAAGGGTGGCAACGCCTGGTTGACTTATCACTTATCCGGGAGCGAGTGGGTCCAGGTCTCGTACATGAACAAGAAGAACGACAAGGACTTCCCGACGCTGACCAACGGCGGCACCACTCAGAATCAGTTCAAGGTACAGCTCGTCAAGCGGTTCCTGCATGACCAGTTGGAAGTAAATTCCTGGGTACAGTACGAGGCCTGGAAAGCGCCCCTTTATATGACCGGCAAGCAGACAAACACAATCGGAACCTTCCAGCTGACGTACTACCCGGGCCTGCACACCCATCAGGCTCAGTAAAGGATCTGTAAAGTGCACCGCTCCAAGCAAGTCTGCTTGGAGCGGCGCACTTTTGTGGTGAAAGTCTTCTCAAAACCACGCTCATAAGAGGTCTAGGCTTAGCCTCGACCCTCTTCGCATCATCAGCATTGCGGACCTACCCGACGCCACGGGCAATCAAAGATCAGCAGAACCTACACCGTAGCAACAACGCCGGTCTCAGACTCTACACAAGCCTGGAAGTAGCTCAGCGAACGCTTAAGTCCTTCATTCAGCATCACGGTTGGCTGCCATTGCAGCAGAGACTTGGCAAGCGTAAGATCAGGCCGGCGGCGCATCGGATCGTCCTGCGGAAGGGGCTTGTAAAGGATCTCCACGTTCGCTCCCGTCACTGCGAGTACCTCCCGCGCGCACTCAAGAATGGTCCACTCAACATCGTTCCCAATATTGACTGGCGTGTGCTCAGCCGACTGCGACAAGCGCAGGATCCCTTCGATCAAATCAGAAACGTAGCAGAACGACCGAGTTTGCGAGCCCGTGCCATAGATAGTAAGCGGCAGTCCACGCAGTGCCTGCGTCATCAGATTCGATATCACGCGCCCATCGTTCGCCTGCAGGCGCGGCCCATAGGTATTAAAAATCCTCACCAGGTGAGTATTGACGTTGTGGTACCGGTGGTAGGCGGTGACGGCGGCCTCGGAGAAACGCTTCGCCTCGTCGTACACGGAGCGTGGTCCGACCGGATTCACATTGCCCCAGTAGCTTTCAACCTGAGGATGGATCTCCGGGTCGCCGTAGCACTCTGAAGTCGAAGCATGCAGGTAGCCGGCAGCATACTTCTTGGCTATATCAAGCGTGTTGATCGTGCCTGCCGACCCGACCATGAGCGTCTCGATCCCGAGGCGATGGTAGTCATCCGGACTGGCCGGCGATGCGAAATTGAAGACATAATCCACAGAGCCAACGTCGAACGGCTTCGTAATATCAAGCTGCTCGAGCGCAAAAGCAGGTTCGCGCCGCAGGTGCTGCAGGTTTGCCAGGTTCCCGGTGCAAAGATTATCTACACCGATCACAGTCCAGCCGCGCTGCAGCAAAGCATCCGAAAGGTGTGATCCGAGAAACCCTGCGGCGCCAGTGACAAGCGCTCTTTTGTCGTTCATTTGAAATCCTCGAAAAAGTACGCTCAGTCAAGAGCAAATGGTTAACGTGGCGCGCCCGCCAGATCGCGCGCAGGCGACGCGACCGAACGACCCACGCTGACGTAAGTAAATCCATGCTGCTGCATCACAACCGGGTCATACATATTCCGTCCATCAACCACAATGGGGTAGCGCAAAGTCTGGTTCAGGCGATTCAAATCGAGCTCGCCAAACTCCTTCCAGTCCGTCAGGATCAGAAGGGCGTCAGCGTCCGTTGCGGCTTGATAGCTGTCTGCAGCGTAGGAAAAGAACTCCGTTGGCGGCAGTATTTCCTCGGTGCGGGCCATCGCGGCCGGGTCAAACGCGCGGATGCAGCATCCTTCTGACAGCAGGATCTTCACAATCTCTATCGCTGGCGAGTCGCGGATGTCGTCTGTCTCCCCCTTGAAGGCAAGCCCCAGCACTGCCAGCTTCTTGCCGCGCAGAGTCCAAAGTGCGGCGCGAACCTTTGAAACAAAACGCCGCTTCTGCGCAGAGTTGATCTTTTCCACTTCGGTCAGAAGGGAAAAATCAATGCCAAGCTGCTCTGCGACCGACCGGAAAGCAGCCACGTCTTTTGGGAAGCAGGATCCACCGTAACCCACGCCAGGTCGCAGAAACCGCGAGCCGATCCGGCGATCCAGGCCCATCCCGCGCGCCACCTGCTCCACGTCGGCCTCAGTAGCTTCGCACAGATTTGAAACAGCGTTGATGAACGAGATCTTCAAAGCCAGGAATGCGTTCGACGCGTGCTTGATGATCTCGGACGACTTGGTCGAAGTGTTCAGCAGAGGGGGCGGCTGTTCCGCTGAGAATGAGCCCGCAATAGCGCCAGACGTAGTGTAGTAGCTGCCAGAAGTCAGCGGCTTATAGATCTCTGAGAGCAATGCAGCAGCACGCGGCGTGTTCGACCCAACCACAATGCGATCCGGGTGCAGGAAGTCCATGATCGCCGTGCCTTCGCGCAAAAATTCCGGATTAGAGACGACGTCGAACATATCGCCCGCCACGCCGTTTCGCTCGATGACGCGCCGAATCCATTCATTGGTATAGACGGGAACCGTGCTTTTTTCCACGATCACCTTATATGAGGTGATCGAGCGCGCGATCTCTGAAGCGACTGCCTCGACGTAAGACAGATCGGCATCACCAGAATCGGACTGCGGCGTGCCGACAGCGATGAAGATCGCGTCTGACTCCCGCGTAGCCTCGCCCAGATCCGTCATGAAGCGGACGCGCGTATTGCGATAGCGATTGAGCAACTCCGGCAGGTACGCCTCATGAATCAGCGTGTCGCCGCCCTGCAAAGCCTTGACCTTGCGTTCGTCGTTATCAACGCAGATGATCGTGTGGCCCATTTCTGCAAAACAAACAGCCGCAACAAGGCCGACGTAGCCGGAGCCCACGACCGCGATTTTTACTGCGCTCAGAGAGAGTTCTACAGCAGCGCTGGCGCTCTGCGAAAGGTGAAGATTTTCCATGTCTGCGAGCCATCTTATCAGAAGATATTCACAATAACAGGCCGTGGTCTTGCACAATCCCTGATGCTTTTCCTATTTTGTAAAACTCAGTTAGACTAATCGAAATGAGCTCGGACAACCCTAAGAACGCGCCGACGATAGGCGCAACCCAGCCTACGGGTCTGGCTACCTCCGGCACCGACGCGACACTTTCTGAAACACTGATCATGCTGCGCAAACGGCGCGCACTGCTGATTATTGCGGTTCTGCTTGGGCTTCTCCTGGGGTTTTACCGCGCCATCAAGCAGGAACGCCGCTTTGAAGCGTTCGGCCGCATCCAGGTACGGGCCGGTTCCTCAAACGAATTCAAGCTCAATTCAGCCAGTCTTTTTGAAGACGATCCCCAACGCAAGCTGCAAACCGAAGTCGCTATTTTGACCAGCGACACACTGCTTGCGACCGTGGCCCGCGACCTCAATCTCGCGAACAATCCAGCATTTACCGGTGCCAAAGGCCCCGCGCAGCATCGCAACTTTGAAGAGCCGGCTGTCCGCCAGGAAGTTGTAGGCCAACTGCAGGCGACGATCTCTGTCGCGCCCGTTCCGAAGACTGACCTGATCCGCATCAGCTACACCAGTCTGGATGCCAAGCTCTCTGCGGATATCGTCAACAAGCTGATCCAGGACTACATTCAGCGTAGCTACGAGACCCGATTCGCCTCAACCCAGCGCGTTTCGCAGTGGCTTTCCAGCCAGTTGGACGACCTGAAGCAGCAGGTCGAAACCTCGCAGGAACAAATGATGGACCTGCAGAAGAAGCTCGGCACGCTGGGCTTTGACTCGACGCACAATCAGACTTCTTCAGCGCTGGACGACCTGGCAAAAGCTGCCGCGACTGCGAAACTGAACCGCATTTTGGCTGAATCGCGCTACCGCCTGATGAGCAATCTCGATCCGAATTCAATGGAGAATTCGATCGATCTCGGCACAGGTTCGCAGCCGGAGCTTTCCACCCTGCGTGCCAGCCTGGTCACGGCGCAAGCCAGTCTCGCCGCGCAATCCGCCATTCTGGGACCGAACAATCCGACCATTCTCGCGCTCAAGAAGGAAATTGCAAATCTCACCAAGGCTGTCGGCGAGGAACAGACCCGGCTCCTGAAGCAGTCGCGTGAAGCCTTCCAGCTTACCAAGGCGAACGAAGATCAGACGACCGCCGCGCTTGAAGCCCAGAAGAAGGAAGCCTACGGCCTGCGCGATGAGCTCGTCGAATTCACCATCCGCCAGCGCGAATTCGAGTCCAGCCGCACTCTGTACGAAGGCTTGCTGCAGAAGCTGCGTACGGCAGGCGTGGAGGCCGGCCTGGAATCGCTTGAAATCGACATTGTCGATCCCGCGGAAGTTCCCGTCACTCCCCTGCTCAAGCCGCAGTCGACGATCGTCACCACGTTCGCCGCGCTAGGTTTGATCGCCGGTGTTCTGCTGGCCTTCCTGCTTGAAAGCCTGGACACGGGCCTGCGCAGCATCAGCGAGATCGAAGCCGTTACAGAGCTTCCGTCGCTCGCTATCGTGCCTCGCTCCAAGCGTGCCACGGCTGAGCAGCTTGCCACGATGTCCACGGTCGAACGTAATATCAACGTGCTGACGCAGCCGAAATCGCAGTTTACAGAGGCTTTCCGCTCCCTGCGTACCGCCCTGCTGCTGTCTACGCCTGGCCACGAGCCGCGGCGCATTCTGTTCACCAGCGCGACGCCGTCCGAAGGGAAAACCACCGCGGCCTGCAACCTGGCGGTCATCCTCGCGCAGCGCGGCACACGCGTCCTGTTGATTGACGCCGACCTTCGCCGCCCGAACGTACATCACCGCTTCGGCCTCAACGGCAAGCTCGGCCTGAGCACGGTGCTGAGCGGACAGACGGACCTCGCGTCTGCCGTGCAGAGCGTCAAGGAAGTCCCCGGACTAGATATCCTCGCCAGCGGCCCGGTGCCTCCGTTCCCGTCTGAAATGCTGAGCAGCTCAGCCATGACGGATATGCTCGTCGTTGCCGACAATACCTACACGCACATCGTTTTCGATTCACCGCCGATCATGTCGGTCACGGACGGCGTGCTACTGTCCCGTCTCGTCGACGCCGTGGTCCTTGTCGTTCGCCATGGCAAATCGAGCAAGCACATTGTGCGTCGCGGCCGCGACCTGCTGGTCCGCTCCGGTGCGCCGATGGCCGGCATCGTGCTGAACGCTGTTGATCTGAACGCGCCGGAATACTACGGCTACTACGGATACTCGGGTTATTCCTACTCAAGTCTTGACCCAGCAGGCTGGTCCGCCCAGGGAAAATCCGGCAACCGGAAGAAAAGGTCCTCCGATGAAAGCTAATCCCATGAGCAGAACGAAATCACTCCTGGCCTGCTTTGCGGTCGCGGCCTCCACTGGCGCTTGCCTGTCCGCGTCCGCGCAGTTCGCCGGACCGGCACTCGGTGCCCCGGCACAAGCCAGTCAGGTGCCCTCCGTCACGGCCGACCCCCTCATCCTGAATCCGGCCGCGCAGGATATCGCGATCAACCCGGGCGACGTACTTTCAGTCCGCATTCTGGGCCAGCCGGAATACGCTCCGCCACTCCGGGTCAGCGTCGATGGCACCATTCAATTGCCTCTGATCGGCTCTGTTCCAGTTGCCGGCCTGACGGTTGAGAACACGCAGAAGCTGATCACAGACCGCTTGATCTCGGCTGGAATGTTCGTCAATCCACAGGTCACGGTGCAGCTTGCCGAGGCCTCCGGCCAATTCGTCACCGTCAGCGGCGAGCTTCATGCGGTCGTTCCCGTCAATGGGGATCGCCGGCTATTTGAAATCCTGGCCGCCGCCGGTACCCTGCCCCCCACCGCCAGCCACATCATTACGATCCTGCGGACGGGCCAGGAAAAGCCGATCGTCGTCGATCTGGGCACCGATCCGGCGCGCAGCCAGGCGTCTAATATCCGCATTCTGCCGCGCGATACTGTCCTGATTTCCCGCGTCGGCGTGGTCTACATGCTGGGTGCGTTCAAGGTTCAGGGGATGATTCCGCTCATCCAGAACTCGCCACTGACGTTGTTGCAGGCAGCCGCGCTTAGCCAGGGTGCCGGGTATGAGGGGCGCTTCAATGACCTCCGCATCATCCGCACGGAAGGCCTGGAGCGCAAGATGGTCAAGGTGGACATCAGCAAGATCGAAAAAGGACTCGCGCCTGACCCGATCCTGCAAGCGGACGACATCCTGTTTCTGCCCACCAACGACCTTAAGGCCGCCATCAAGGGTGGGGGCATCAGCACGCTGTCCAACATCGCATCGATCCTGATCCTGGCCTTCCGCTAAGCCCGATGCCCGAGATCACCACTCGCAGGCCAATCCGGCTCGCCTACCTGGTCAGTCACCCGATCCAGTATCAGGCTCCGCTGTTGCGGCGCATTGCGCAAGAGCCGGACATTGACTTGACCGTTTTTTTCGGCTCCGATGCCTCCATCAAGGGCTACAAGGACGAGGGTTTCGGGGGCGTAGTCGTCAAGTGGGATGTGCCCCTGCTTGAAGGCTACCGGCATGAATTTCTGCCCGTGTTGCGAGATACCGGCAGCGAAGGCACCTTCAGCCCGATCAACCATGGCCTCTTCAAGCGCCTGACCAGCACCGCCGAGGGGCCCGCTTTTGATATTCTTTGGGTTCACGGTTACACCACAGCGCTGCAGCTTTACGGCATTGCCTGCGGCAAACTGGCTGGTCTGCCGGTAGTTACCCGGTCGGATTCACGCGTGATGGGAGCCCCTGCCAGCGGCCTGAAGGACTCGATTAAGCATTTCATTTTCCACCTGATGGGCCAGATTTTAGACGGCGCCTTCACCGTCGGACGCTTGAACAGCGAATATATGCGGCTCTATCTGGGCGATGATCTCCCGCTTTATTTGCTGCCGTACGCCGTCGATAACGCGTGGTTTCAGCAGCAGGCAACGTTGGCAGCGCCCCGGCGGGCAGAGCTCCAGGCCGAACTGGGGCTTGATCTCGCGCGGCCCGTAATTCTATTCGCGTCGAAGATGCAGACGCGCAAGCATTGCGACGACTTGATCGCCGCTTATGCCCTGCTTTCGCCCGCGCCCGGAGTGGAGCCGCACCCCTACCTGATCCTGGTGGGTGATGGAGAGGAACGCCAGAACCTTGAGCGACAGGCCGCCGCCACTGGCCTTGCCGGCATCCGCTTCTGCGGCTTCAAGAATCAGCAGGAGCTGCCGCGCTTTTTCGATCTCTGCACGGTCTTTGTCTCGCCCGCAAGCGCGGAGCCCTGGGGGCTGATCGTCAATGAAGTCATGAACGCCAGCCGCGCCGTGATTCTGGCGGATGAGACTGGCTGCATCCCGGACCTGCTGACCCACGGCGTCGAAGGCCTGGTATACAAAACACGCGACGTCGTCGCCCTAGCCCAGGCGCTGCGTACGGTCATCGATACCCCCGGACTCGCCGAGCAGATGGGCCACCGAGGTCTTGAGCGGGTGCAGCAATGCAGCTTCGAGCATGACATCAAGGCGCTCAAACTAGCTCTTGGCGAGCTTTGCCCCGGCGATCACGCACTGCGGCCGCAGGCACTCTTCCGCGCGGCAGCCGGGAGCCGCGCATGAGGATCCTACACATCATCGGTACACTGGATCCCGCCGCCGGGGGCCCGTCCGAATCCGTCCGTGTGCTGCTCAGTTTTGGTCCAATCGGCTACACCGGCGAGGTCGTTACGCTCGATGCTCCTGGCGAAACTTTCGACAAGGACATCCAGTTCCCCGTGCATACGCTGGGCCCGCAGACTTCTGTGTACGGCTTCAACCGCAAGCTTTACGGCTGGCTGCGCGACAATCGGCACCGCTTTGATGGCGTGGTGGTCAATGGTTTATGGCAGTATTGCGGGCTTGCGGCTTGGCTCGCGCTGCGCGGCAAGACGCCCTACGTGGTCTTCAGTCACGGCATGCTGGACCCCTATTTCAAGCGCGCTTTCCCCAAGAAACACCTGAAGAAATGGGTTTACTGGCTGCTGGCGGAGTACTGGGTTCTGCGCGGCGCGTATCGTGTCCTTTTCACCACGGCGGAGGAAAGCCGGCTCGCCAAGCAGAGCTTCTGGCTGCACAAATGGAACGGCTATGTGGTCCCCTATGGCGCCAGCCGCCCGCCACGCGACGGCAATGAATTGCGCGAAGCCTTTTACGCGGAACAGCCGGAAATGCGCGGCAAGCGCATAATGCTTTTCCTGGGACGCATCCACCAGAAGAAGGGCTGCGACCTGCTGGTGCGTGCGTTTGCCAGATACGCCTCGCTGGACCCCGGCCTGCACCTGATGATGGCCGGCCCGGACCAGCAGGGATGGAGCGCCGGGCTGAAGCAGATCGTCGCGGACGCAGGCCTGAGCGACCGAGTGCATTGGCCCGGGATGATCAAAGGCGACGCAAAATGGGGCGCCTTCTTCGCGGCCGAGGTCTTCATCCTGCCTTCACACCAGGAAAATTTTGGCATCGCCGTCGCCGAGGCGTTGGGCTGCTCGGTCCCGGTTCTGCTGGCTGACAAAGTCAATATCGCCCCGGAAATCGCGCAGGACAAGGCCGGCTTGATGGAATCGGATACCCAGGAAGGAACTGATAACCTGGTGCGCAACTGGATGCAGATGCCGCTGGCGGAGCGCGAAACCATGAGCGAGCAAGCGCTGAAGACCTTCAACACACGCTACGACATGGAAAAAAACGCGGCGACTATCATTCGCCTGTTTGAGAACGCCACGACGCGCAAGCGCACCGCGAAGTCGACCTTATGAGCCGCGAATCGCACTACAATTCCGCCGACCACATTTCCGCCGAAACCGCGGCGGACCCCTACTTGCGCCCGGCGTTTTCGCTCAAGAACCGGCTACAACGACTGATCTGGAACATCTGCTGGCTGTTGTTTTATCGCACCTCTCCACGGCCATTTCATGCTTGGAGAGTCCTCTGGCTGCGACTTTTCGGCGCTACAATGGGGCCAAACTGCCACTTCTACCCGGGATCAAAAGTCCACTCTCCGTGGAACTTGAACTGCGCCGACCAGGTGACCGCCGGGGATGGTGTTGAGATCTATAACCCAGCGCCACTCAAGCTCGGCTCGCACGCAATCCTGTCGCAAGGCGCCTACATTTGCGGGGCTACGCACGATTTCGACGATCCAGGCTTCCCTTTGCTGACCTACGCAATGGAAATAGGCCCCTACGCCTGGATCTGCGCTAGAGCCTGTGTCGGGCCGGGAGTCAATGTAGGGGAAGGCGCAGTTCTCGGTCTGGCTTCCGTTGCGTCCCGCAGCCTGGAGCCTTGGACCGTGTACGCGGGTGCGCCGGCCGTTCGCGTCAAAGACCGCAAGCGCCCGGCATAGTTTTTATGACTGGCGACGAAGCTTGGCGAGCAGATCGGTCGGGTGCACGGGCTTGGCGAGAATCTCAAATTCATGACCCTGCGCGCGTGCTTTTTCCAGCAGATCCGCAGTGGCTGCCTGTCCGCTAAACAGAAGGATCTTGCAGTTCGGACGCTTGGCCCGGGTTGCAATCGCGGCTTCAATTCCGGTCATCCCGGTCATAATGACGTCAGAGATCAACATATCGGGCTCGAAGGTGTCCAACGATTCAATCGCCTTTTCACCGCTGTAGACCGCACGTGCTTCAAAGCCGGCCTGGTTCAAAATGATGGCGAGTGTATTGGCGATGACCTGCTCGTCATCGGCGACCAGAACGCGCGGTTTCGACGGATTTGCTACTGACCCTGCTGACATTCGTATCCCCAAAGAAGCGGTTATATTGTTGCTGCGGGCAAGCTTATACTCACGCGCGTCTATTGTTATACCAGTAAAGGGGCAAAAACTGACAGGCTCCAAATGTGCACGCCCCTATGTCGCGTAGCTAACATAAACGTCAGTTGCGACGGCGGAAGGCAAAGATCACCGCCAGCAGCGGCGGTGCGATCAGCACGCCCCACGGTGGAATCAACAAGCCGAGAACGATAGGGCCGAGAAACGACGCCCACCACGGCACCAGCGTCTGGCGATGTAGCACGTAAGGTCCGATGACCAGGCCTTCCAGCACCGCGATCAGGCCGTACAGGCCGAGCACCATCGCCAGGCGAAACATAACATCATCGCCATCGGACAGCGCCGCGGCGATCGCCGGTGCGATTACCGCAAGCATGCCCCCGATCATAGGCACCATCTGAAACAGCGCGCCGAGCACGGCCCAGAGCGGCGCCCACGGCACATGCAGCAACTCAAGCCCGACCAGCCAGATCACGCCCACAATCGCTGCGTCGAGCGTTACCGCGCGCCACCATCCGGCGAGCGCCCCACCGGCGGTCTTCCACGGCGCTTCAAACGGATCGCCACTCTTCAAATTCTGCATTGCGCTCCCCGGTCCAACTCGTTTACTAGGATGCCGCATCACACCGCAAGTAGCCGACAAGAGACCAGAAGCCCCGAGGCACGTGCCCGGAAGCAGGGTTTTTACCATGCGCACGCCAGCGTGCGTGCGCATACGAACCAGCTCAGGAGAGAATTAAATGGCAGTCATGATGCAGGCTTTTTACTGGGACGCTCCGCAGTCCGAAGGCAAAGAAGGCCAGTGGTGGAACAACCTGGCGGAACATGTTGAGGAACTCGGCCACGCCGGTGTGAACGCTCTGTGGCTTCCTCCAGCCAACAAGGCTGCCAGCAATATGTCAGTCGGCTATGACCCTTACGACTTCTTCGATCTCGGCGATTTTGACCAGAAGGGTGGCGTGAAGACTCTTTACGGCAACCGTGCCGAGCTCACCGCGCTCATTGAGAAATGCCACGCGAACGGCGTCGGCTGCTACGCGGATATGGTCATCAATCATAATTCCGGCGCGGACGAAGAAGAAGTCAATCCGCTCGACGGGAAGACCCGCTGGACGAAGTTCAAGCCTGCCAGCGGAAAGTTCCCGCGTGACTGGAACAGCTTCCACCCTTCGCGGTACGAGCGCAACATGGTTGAAGGTGAAAACTTTGCCGGCTTCCCGCACCTTTGCCATCGCAATCCGGCTGTGTACGCGGCCATGTTCCAGTACGCGCGCATGTTGATTGAGGACCTCGACTTCGACGGTTTCCGTTTCGATTTCGTCAAGGGTTACGGGGCGTGGATGATCTCGCTGCTCAGCAAATACCGCTATTGCAAAAAAGACGCCAACGACTTCATGCCCTACGTCGTGGCCGAGCTCTGGTCCGGCGGCGACGATATCGACGCCTGGCTCACCAAAGCCAACCAGATGACCGACAACCAGATCGCCGCGTTTGACTTCCCGCTGCGCTACAAACTGAAGGGAGTCTGCGATCAGCCCGGCTATGACATGCGCCAGCTCACGGATGGTGCCATTGTCATCAACCGTCCCGCGAACGCCGCCACCTTCGTCGACAACCACGACATGGGCGAAGACACCATCAAGTACGACAAGTTGATGGCCTACTCGTTCATCCTTGTGCACGAGGGCTACCCCTGCATTTTCTGGTACGACTACTACAACAACGGGCTCGCCCGGCCCGGCACGCCCAACGGCATCAACGCGCTGATTGAGGCGCATCATAAATACGCCGGCGGCAACTCAGAAGTGCTGCACGCGGACCCAGACCTCTACATCATGCAGCGCGCTGGCTACCACGAGAACGGCGCTGACCAGCGCGGCCTGCTCTACGTACTCAACAACATGGGCGACAAGTGGTCCGGAACTTCCGTGAAAACCAGCTGGAAGAACACTCGCATGGTGCCCATCGCCTGGGACGGGCACAGCGTAAACGGAGCCAACGAGTGCGCACACCCCGACGAGCGTATGACCGACGCTGACGGCAACTGCGAGTTCCCCGCCCCGCCTCGTGGCTACTGCATCTATATCCCGGTCGGCGCAGACACGAACAAGGACGATATGGTTGCCGGCGTCCACTAGTCCCAATGGCGGCGCACGCATTGCGCGTGCGCCGCGTAGTACCCTTGAGCTATGAAATTCGGCGTCCTCGTCTTCCCCGGCTCCAACTGCGATCACGACACCTACAACGTCGTTTCAAGCGTGCTTGGAGAAAAAGCCACGCTGCTCTGGCACGCCTCCACCGATCTTGAAAACTGCGACGCAATCCTGGTTCCCGGCGGCTTCGCCTATGGCGACTATCTTCGTACCGGCGCACTCGCCGCTTTTGCGCCGATTATGCAGCCGGTCAAGCAGTTTGCGGCGTCCGGCGGGCTCGTCCTCGGCATTTGCAACGGCTTTCAAATTCTGACCGAGGCCGGCCTCCTTCCCGGCGCGTTGATGCGCAATGCCGGCCAGCAATACCTCTGCAAACAGGTCCACCTGCGCGCGGAAACCGCAGACTCACCCTTCACCCATGGGCTGACAAAGGGCGAAGTCCTGCGCATGCCCATCGGTCACATGGAAGGCAATTACTTCTGCGACGAGGCGACGCTCGCACAGCTCAAGCAGCAGGACCGCATCGCCTTCCGCTATGCCTCGGTAGATGGCGCCACAGAAGCTGCTCACAACGCTAACGGCTCGCTCGAAAACATCGCCGGCATCCTCAGCGAAGGACGCAACGTGCTCGGCATGATGCCCCACCCCGACCGATCCAGCGAACAGCTCCTGGGCTCGGCCGATGGCCTCCGCCTATTCCAGTCCGTGGCGCACTCGCTCGCCACCGCATAGCTTTTAGTACGTGTACGTACTTGCTCTTAGGTCATCGCGCCATGGAACCCAACCTGCTACCCTAAACCCAACATGGTAGATATCCACCACCATCTCCTATGGGGTCTGGACGACGGCCCCAAAGATCTGGAAACCTCCCTCGCCATGGCGAAAGCATCCGCTGCCGACGGGGTTAGCCACATCGTCTGCACGCCGCACGCCAACGGCAAGTTCAATTACGACGCCAGTGTCAATAAGGCCAAAGTGGCCGAACTCCAGGCCATCCTTGATCGCGACGGCGTCCCCGTGCAGCTCGGCCTCGGCTGCGACTTCCATCTTTCCTACGACAATATTGTTGAAGCCAAGGCTGACCCGGCGCGCTTCAGCATCAACGGCCTCGGCTACCTGATGGTAGAGCTTCCGGATTACGCGCTTCCGGCGCAGCTCGGCGAAACGTTTTATGAGCTGCAGCTGGCCGGCCTGATTCCGGTTTTGACCCACCCGGAGCGCAACCCGACGCTTCAAAAGGACCAATCGCGCCTGATGGAGTGGATGCGCGGCGGCCTGCTCGTCCAAATCACAGGCGATTCCGTGACTGGAAAGATGGGGCGCACAGCAGAAAAGATGGCGCACGACCTGCTCGCCAAGCGCTGGGTCCACTTCATCGCCACGGATGCCCACGACCTGACCCGGCGGCCCCCACGCCTGAGCGAGGCTCACGAGGCGATCGCCAGCCGTTACGGCAGCGAGTATGCCGATTCGCTGGTGACGACCAACCCCGCGGCCGCCTTCCAGGGCAAACCCTTTGAGCCGGTGGCGGAGCCAACCAGCCTCTATGAAGAATTCAAGCCGCAAGGCTGGTTTTCACGCCTGATCGAGACCCTGAAGTAGTCGCTTCTAAACAGCTACCACTCCTTGATTGTCATCCCCACAGGAGATCTGCTTCGTCCTCAATCCAATGGGGACTCAAAGAATCAACGTAAGCCGTGCGCCATCGATTGAGCTTTACCGAAGGTGCAGCATCTGCCAAGAAGTGAGCGAGATTTTACAGACCCAATCCACCATCGACCGCCAGCACCTGACCCGTGATAAAGCCCGCTGACGTGGCAAAGTAGAGCACAGCCGAAGCGATATCCTCCGCGGTGCCGTTGCGATGCATTGGGGTTTTCGCGATGAAGCTGTCAAAGCTCTCCCCAGCCATCTCAATCATGCCAGGCGCGACGCAATTCACCGCGACCTCCGGGGCCCAGGCTTTCGCCATGACCTCCGTCAGCATGTGGAGTGCGGCTTTCGAAGCACAGTAATGCCCATGTGTCGCCCACGGCTTCAGCCCACCGAGCGAGCCGACATTCACAATGCGCCCTCCGTTCGCCTTCAGGTGCGGAAAGCAGGCCTGAGACATCAGAAAGGGCGCACGTGAGTTCACCGCGAACATAAGATCCCACTGCGCCGCCGTAATCTGGTCCAAGGCTACTGATTCGAACCGACCCGCATTGTTGACCAGCAGATCAAGCCGGCCATACCGCTCGTGCACTTCAGCAACAGTGCGGACGATCGCTTCGGAATCTGCAAGGTCGCACGCGTGGCAGGACGCCTGGACCCCATAACCGGAAAGCAAAGCGACCGCTTCCTGAGCGTCGGCCTCGCTCTCCCGGTAGGTAATCGCCACATCTGTGCCAGCCTCAGCCAGCGCCAACGCAACAGCCCTGCCGATCCTCTTCGCACCACCTGTTACCAGTGCGACCTTACCCGAAAGCGGCTTGTACATAAGTCCCCCTTCTACTGCGGAGGAACGCCCTTGTTCGGCGGAATCGTCTGGTTATTCTGCGAGTTCCCTGGAGTTTCATTCGGATCAACCGGCGCGCGAGGATCAGGGGCGCTGGTATGGTTGGTCGGCTTCGGTGTCTGAATGACTGGATCGGTCGTCGGACGCTTCGGCTCCTGCACGCCTACTACCCGCCCGGAGGCCTTGCCACGCGTGTCCTGGTAGGTGGAAACCTGTTCACGCGGACGGATCATTTTGATTTCAATCTCGCGATCCGCCTCGGCAACCGTGTACTCCGCGGCATAGGTCGCGTATCCGTCAGCAATGACCTGCACGTTTACGATCGAGCCGGTCGGGATCACGTCAATGATCGCCTTGCCGTCGTCATTCGTCTTCACTTCCAGATTGCCTTCGTCCTTGCCGTCCTTGACCGGATGGAAGATGACAGCGGCGTTCAGGATCGGCTTGCCGCTCTGGCCCTTCATCACAATGACCGTGATGTGCGAGGTTTCTTCCGGCACCTTGTACTTGCGCCCGCGCCGCTGCGGGCTATCCTGCGCCTGCGCGAAACTTAACCCCACAAAAAGCACCGAAATCAACGCGAACATTCGACGAAAAGCCATGCGCGTATTCTACTTCGTTTTCTCAATAACCGTCGACTTCTGGAAAGCCACAAGAATATGCGCGCGATTGACTCACACTTCACAATTCTACTGTTGACATCCACCGGCGAGCGGCTTAGAGTTAGCAATCGAAGGCTGTGAGTGCCAATTGCGCATACCCGCAGTTCAATCAAAGCATCACCAAGGAGATGTAAGTCATGGCAACAACAAAGTTTACGCCGCTGCACGACCGCATTCTCGTTACCCGCCAGGAAGAGGGCGAGACCATGCGCGGAGGGATCATCATCCCGGATTCCGCCAAGGAAAAGCCCATGCAGGGCACCGTCATCTCCGTCGGCAAGGGTAAGTCGAACGACGAAGGCAAGACCTTCCCGCTCGATGTAAAGGCTGGAGACACCATCCTGTTCGGCAAGTACAGCGGCACGGAGATCAAGCTCGACGGCGAAGACTACCTGATCATGCGCGAAGAAGAAGTCCTCGGCATCGTTACTTCGTAAGCCCTTCGGGCCGATTTGGACGCCTTCGGCGTGGCTTTCTTAAGCTATCAACGGAACTGGTTACATTTAAACAGTTAGACATACGGAGCAAAGCATTATGGCAAAAATGATTCTGCACGGAGAAGATTCCCGCCAGGCAATCCTGCGCGGTGTGAACATCCTGGCCAACGCGGTCAAGGTCACGCTCGGTCCCAAGGGCCGCAACGTCGTCATCGAGAAGAAGTTCGGTTCCCCGACGATCACCAAGGACGGCGTCACCGTCGCCAAGGAAATCGAGCTGCACGACCCGCTTGAGAACATGGGCGCGCAGATGGTCCGCGAAGTCGCGTCGAAGACGTCTGACGTCGCCGGCGACGGTACCACCACCGCTACCGTATTGGCCCAGGCGATCTACCGCGAAGGCGTCAAGACCGTTGCTGCCGGCGCAAACCCGATGGCGCTCAAGCGCGGCATCGACAAAGCCGTCGAGGCCATCATCGGCAAGCGCGACGAGCACGGCGTTGTCCAGGGCGGTGCACTCGCGGCGTTTTCAAAGCCGGTTTCGGGTGACATGATTGCCCAGGTCGGCACCATTTCGGCCAACTCGGACGCGCAGATCGGCACCATCATCGCCGCGGCGATGAACAAGGTTGGCAAGGACGGCGTCATCACCGTCGAAGAGTCGCGCACGATGGAAACGCAGCTCGACGTGGTCGAGGGCATGCAGTTCGATCGCGGCTACCTTTCGCCTTACTTCGTTACCGATGCCGAGCGCATGGAAGCCGCGCTCGAGAACCCCTATATCCTGATCTACGAGAAGAAGATCTCGTCCATGAAGGACCTGCTTCCCTTGCTCGAGCAGATTGCGCGCACCGCGAAGCCGCTCGTGATCATCGCTGAGGATGTCGACGGCGAAGCGCTCGCGACCCTGGTCGTCAACAAGCTGCGCGGCACGCTCAACGTCGCTGCCGTCAAGGCTCCCGGCTTTGGCGATCGTCGCAAGGCGATGCTCGAAGACATTGCAACCCTGACCGGCGGCAAGGCTATCACCGAGGATCTCGGGATCAAGCTCGAAGGCGTCAAGATCGAAGATCTCGGCACCGCCAAGCGCGTCACGATTGACAAGGACAACACCACCATCGTCGATGGCGGCGGCGAGAATGCCAAGATCGAAGGCCGCGTGAAGGAAATTCGCGCGCAGGTCGACAAGACCACCTCCGACTACGACCGTGAGAAGCTGCAGGAGCGTTTGGCCAAGCTGGTTGGCGGCGTTGCAGTCATCAAGGTAGGCGCGGCAACCGAGACCGAGATGAAGGAAAAGAAGGCTCGCGTTGAAGATGCCATGCACGCGACGCGTGCGGCTGTGGAAGAAGGCATTGTCCCCGGCGGCGGCGTTGCGCTGATCCGTTGCTCGGGCGCTGTTGACGACCTGATCAAGACGCTCGAGGGCGACGAGAAGATCGGTGCGAGCATTATCCGTCGCGCGATTGAAGAGCCGCTTCGCATGATCGTCATGAACGCCGGCGAAGAGGGTGCGGTTGTCATCGGCAAGATCCACGAGTCGAAGGAGACCAATTTCGGCTACAACGCCGGAACCGGCGCCTACGAGGACCTGGTCGCGGCCGGCGTCATCGACCCCACAAAGGTCACGCGCACTGCACTCCAGAACGCAGCCAGCATCAGCGGCTTGATGCTGACCACCGAAGCCATGATCTCCGAAATTCCGGAGAAGAAGGAAGCCGGCGGCCACTCGCACGGCGGTGGCGGCGGCGGTATGGAAGGCATGTACTAAGCTCCCCCCTGCCCTGTTACAACCGAAAGCCCTGAGCGAAACTGCTCGGGGCTTTCGTTTGCTAGCCAGCTTGATCGCTCACAGGAAAGAGACTCAACGCGTCCGGGATGTCGAGGTCAAATTCCGGATCGATCGGCTTTGCTCCGCACTGCAGTAAATATGCGGCGGTGTCATCGAAGTCTGCGGGTCGGCGGCTAGGGTCCTCGGAGTCGCCGCGGGGGACGTAGAGCGCGATTCCCTGGCGCGCTCGTGTGAGCAGAACTCGATACGAGTTCTTACGATATAGCCTTCGCTCCGCACTTTTGACCTCAGACCATTTGCTGTTACCCGCGCGGAATGCCCTGATGAGCCACTCTCTGCGCTTCGGCGACCAGACAAAGTCGCCACCCCAGCAGAGGCCTATCCAATCGAGCTCAAGTCCTTGAATCTCAAACTCCGTTGCGAAAACTTCCAGCTGGTGACTGGAGCGAACATCCTGCGCTCCGGCCAGATACCAGTGTTCCCAGGGGTAGCCGCCGTGGAATGCCGAATCTGGTTCTAATCCTTCCGCCCGCAGGCGAGCAGCTTGTGATGAGGCTACCAACCCGCATCGGCTCATCCCCACGGTGTGGCGACGCAAGGTGCGACGGAGCGAAGCTAGTTCACGAGTGATAAGGATCGGAAAATCAAGACCTACGGCGACGGCCGCTGCCGCCTCCGCATTACCACTGACGACGTGATTGACCCACTCGGCGTACGAGCTCGCCTTGAGGCTCCGCACAGTGACGTTCAGGTGCAGCTGTGGCTCAGCGTTAACAATGAGCGGGGCTTGACCTTCCTGAATCAACTTATTTCCTGCGACCGACGTCCCGCCTTTCAGCGCTTCGGGCGATGCGTAGACCTCCCAAGCTTTTGCTGCACTTGCGAGCGAGAGACCCCACTCCGCCAGTCCCGCCTCTCCGTTGTTGATCTCCTGCCCTCCCCCAACGAGAGCGACCACGACGGCCCAATCCTGATGCCGCTCCATGATGCGCAACAGCATTTCCGGCTCAGAGTAGTTTCGCTTGAACTTGGCTAAGTTCTGCGCCTTATTCCAAGCTCGCTGTGCCTCGTCAAAGATCACGACATGGTTGGACGGGGCGCGTTCTTGGGTGTCATCCGTATAAGTGCGAGCAAACACGTGAACGTTTTCGATCAGCGTCTTTGCGTGCAGCTTGGCGTCCAGAGCTCTTAGACCGCGGCCCATTTGATGGCGGGATAGCACAGCTTGCAGGACTTTCACCAACGGGCCGTTGCCGGACATGAAGTGGATCGGCTCGCGTCCTGACTGCTTGCTGAACGAGAGGTTGAGGCCTACCAGGGTCTTTCCCGACCCTGGCACGCCCGTGATGAAACAGATCACGAATTTACTTTCGGCCTGGGCAGATGCAACTTTTTGCTGAATGAATTCGGTCAAGTAGTCGACCTCGTGAGTCGCAGCAAGCGAGTGAGCGATCTCGCGGATGTCGAGTCCCGACTGCAATGCGAGCGCTGCTTGAATGATGGTGGGGACGGGGCGGTACGCGCCGTTCTCCCATTGCTGCGCATCAATGGCTGGGCCTATAGAAGGAGGCAGCTCTGCTAATTTAGCGGCTAATTGCTGCCAGCTGACGCTGCGAACGGGAGAAATCCAATAGGCGGCTGTCTCAAAAAAAGGCAGCTCTTCTTGAGGCTCTCGGCGATCTTCGTTCGCAACTGATGAGACGACCAAGGGTATGATCTTGCGGCGGTCTGACGGCTGATGGAAGTAGTGCAGCAGGAGCGCATATTCTTCCGCCTGCAGGCGATCTTCCTGGGTGGGCAGATGGCTCTTTTGTTCCAGCAAAACTATCTGATTCCCCGCGAGTAGGACGACGTCGATGCGCCGCATCTTTCGCGGGATGTTGAACTCGAGCAAGACCGTCCAGTCAGCAGCATCGACGCGCAACGAAAGCAAGGTCGCCAAGGCTTCACGAAGGCGGAAGATGTCATTTGCCCAGGCGAGCGTCTGCTGGGTCTTCTGGTCCTGGAAGCCGTCTCGCGCGTAGGCCAGTGACAGCAATCCCGTTAGTTCGCTATCGGAAGCAGAAACAAAGGTGGGTAAGTTGGCTCGGTAAAAAGCTGGCATGGATTGCGCCAGGATACCAGGCATGACCCGACTTACCCGATGCCGTATTTGTTGGCGAGGAAGAGTTGCAGGGGGGCGGGGAGGGTGGCGGCGATTTCTTGCCACGTGAGGAGGCGGAGGCGGGATTGAAGGTCGTAGGAGCGGACGGCGCGGATGACGGCGAGCCAGGAGTGGATGAGTTCCGGGCGGTGGGCGTCTACGAAGACGGCGAAGCGGCATTGGTGATGGTGAGCGGCCAGGACGCCGCGGAGGAGCTGGTAGGAGGCGACGGCCGGACCCTGCCGGGGGAGGAGGTCGGGGTCGAAAACGGAGGTGAAGGCGGTGTAGCGCTCCAGCAGGGAGAGGGGGGCGGTCTGGAAGTTGGCTTCGGTCAGCTTGGCCTCTACGAGAAGGTTGCCGAGCTGCATGTCGACTTCCGTACGGTCCTTGAGCTGGCGGGCGCGCGGGATCTGCGGGTGGAAGCCGAAGATGGGTTCGAGGCCAGGGTCAACGCCGAGCAGGGCTGGGAGGCGCGGGGTCGCGAGGACGCGGGGGTAGCAGAAAATGTTCATCAGCAGGGCGTCTGAGCTGGTGGCGGTGTCGAGCTCGTGCCAGGCGTGGGTAGTTTCTTCCGGGCCGGTGGGACGGGCTTTGCGCCTGGAGGTGTGGACCTTGGTCAGGCGCGCGGCCCAGGCAGGCCGGGCGAGAATGCGGGCGTAGGCTAGATCGGCGAAGTTGCCGTGGGAGCGCTGGCCGGGGGTGAAGACGACGCTGGACCGGGTCTTTTCGTGCGGGTGTGGGGTGTCGGCGTTCAGGCGTGCGAGGGACTGGCGAAGGGCGGTGGCTCGGGAACGCGGAAGCAGGCGCGGGGGTGGCGGCTCAGGGTCAGGGTCGGGTTCGAGTTCCGGAATGTCGCGGAGTTCTTCTTCTGACCACATGGGTGCCTGGGGTAATGAAGCTATATCTTTTGAGCTTTGCATTGCTACTCTTCGCGCAGCACTTCCAGCGGCTTCTGGCCGAGGATGCGATGGCTGGCGATCCAGCCGGTGGCGACCGTGAGTGCGGCCGTTAGGAACAGGCCGGTAAGCGATAGGCCCCACTGGAAGTGGTTCGGGATGGTGAGGACGCGCAGCAGGCCGCGGACGACGAGGTTGGCGAAGAATACGCCGATAAGCCCGGCGACCAGGCCGAGGACGGCGAACTCAATTGAGAAGATGGTGGCGATGCGGGCGCGTGTAGCGCCGAGGGTCTTGAGGACGACTACCTCTCGGATGCGGCGGTAGCGCGTTCCGGCTATGGAGCTGGCGAGAATGACGATGCCGGCGAAGATGGAGAATGCCGCCAAAAATTGAACGACGTAGATGATCTGGATGACGACGCCGCGGATGGTCTCCAGCGCCTGCGCGACGTTGATGACGGTAACGGTGGGGTAGGAGGCGTAGAGCTGGCGTTGGAGCTCGCCAACGTGGGCGGGATCGGCATGGACGCCGCCGTACCAGATGATCGGGAGCCCGGCTAGCGAGGCTTCCGGCAGGATGAACTCGGCGCGGGCGTAGGCGTGCTGGCCGTCCGAGCGGGTGAAGGCGGCGACGGTGGCGTCGAAGCGCTTGTCCTGCGCGGCAAAGCTGATGGTGGAGCCGATGTGGAGGCCGAGGCGCTCGGCCTGGCGCTGGGCTACGGCGACGAGGGGCCTGGCACCGGCGTGCGCGGCCTGGTCGGCGGTCCACCACTTGCCTTCGGTGACGGTTTCACCCGGGGGTGGGTCGGCGGCCCAGGTCAGGTTGATGTTCTGCAGCATACGGTGCGGGAAGTTCTGGGTCTTGATGTCCGCGGCCTGCGTGCCGTCCAGTGCGAGGATACGCGAGCTGACGACGGGCAACAGCTCCGGCGGCGCGGTCACCACTTTTGAGGCTTTGAGAAGCTTGCGCATGCCGGCAATTTCGTCGTTTGCGATATCGACCAGGAAGATGTTGGGCAGGTTGGGCGCGGAGGAAATCTGCAGTTGCTGCACGACCGCATGCTGCATAAAGAAGACCGTCATGATCTGCATGACGCCCATGCCCAGCGCAGCCAGGAGCGCGGACGAAGGATTGCCCGGGCGGTACAGATTAGCCAGGCCGTGGCGCAGTGCGGAGGGCAGGTGGAGGCGCGTCTTCGACAGGAAGTAGCGAAGCGAGCGGAGTACCGCCCACGACGCGCCAATCAAAACGGCAAGCACACTTACGAGCCCGACCGAGAACCACTTCCCTACTTCTCGCGAGTCTGAGACGCGGTAGGCGATAAGGGTGAGGCCGGCGAGGATCAGTGCGAAGGCTACGAATTGTGCTGCATTGCGGCGCAGGCGCTGCAGGATCAGGCGATCCAGCGTGAGCTCGCTGCCAGTAGCGAGGGGCTTGCCGGTGAAGAGTGCCAGAAACATTTTGCCGATGGGCTGGTCGAGGTCATCGACCGACCGGCGCAGGATCAGGATGGGGCGGACGCCGCGGATATCAAGCAGCGGGGGCAGGGTGAAGAGCAGCGTCGTGAGCATGCCCGCGCCCAGGCCATTGGCGATGGCGTGGAAATCGAGATGCAGCTCCGGCGTGACGTTGATCAGCGATGCCAGCAGATAGGGGAACGCCATCTGCACGCCGACGCCCATCAACACGCCGAGCAGACCGCCCGCGGCGCCCAGTAGCAGAGTCTGGATGAGGTAGATCTTGATGATCTGCGTGGAATTGGCGCCGAGCGACTTCATAATCGCAATGGTGTCCAGCCGCTGGGCTAAATGCGCGCGCATTGCCATAGCGACGCCGACCGCGCCGAGCACCAGCGCGACGAGGCTCATGAGCGACAGCAGCGAGGTCGCCTGGTCGAGGCCTGCGGTCAAGGCCGGGTTGGTCTCGCGGTAATCGGTAACCTGGGACTCAGGCATCAGCTTGATCAGGCGAGCTTTGAGCTCCTGGACGCGCTCGTCTGAAATGGGCGCGCCCGAATGCGGTGGAGGCACCTTGAACAGGTAGCGCTGGCCGGCGTGCGAGCCCGGCGCGAGCAGCCCGGAGGACTCCAGGCCTTCACGCGAGATCAGCACGCGAGGCCCGGCGGCGAAGGAGGACGAGAGGCGGTCGGGCTCGTTGGTGACGATTGATGCGATGCGAAAGATTTTGTTGCCAAGCTTGAGCGAGTCGCCCACGTTGAGCTTGAGGCGTACCAGCAGATCGTCTGCGACGACGACCGTATCCGGCGTAAGCACCTGGGCCAGCGTTCCCTTAGGCTCCAGGTCGACGGTGCCGTAGTAGGGGTACTCGCTGGGGTCAACAGACTTGAGCGAGACCAGCAGCGGGTCAAAGGTCCTGGGGTCCGAAGCCATCGAAAGCAGCTCTGTGACCGGGGTCATCTGGATGCCTTCGTGCTCGATTTCAGCGAGGCCCTTCACCTCTGCCGGCGTGGGCTGCGAGGTGGTGCGGGCGGACAGATCAGCCGCCATGATGGAGCGCGCGTGCGTCAGCAGGGTGGAGCGGAACGACGATGAAAATCCACGGACCCCGGTCAACGCAGCTACGCCGATGGCGACCGACAGGATGACGAAGAAAAATTTACCGCGCGATGAGCGCATTTCTCTTGCGGCGATGCGAGCGGCGGTGGAGTAGGAGAGGCTGGGCATTAGAGAGTCGCCGGCTCCGGGTTGAGCTCGTCCTGCACGATCGCGCCATCGCGCAGCACGATGCGGCGATGCGCATACGTGGCTAGCACGGGGTCATGTGTGACCAGCACCAGCGTGGTGCCTTCCTGACGGTTCAGGTTCAGCAGCAGCTCCAGCACGGCGGCGCCGTTGGTGGTGTCGAGGTTGCCGGTGGGCTCATCCGCCAGCACAATGGGCGGCCGCAGGATGAAGGCGCGAGCCAGCGCAACGCGTTGTTGCTCGCCGCCGGAAAGCTGTACCGGATAGTGGTCCAGGCGGTCGCCAAGCCCCACAGAGCTAAGCAACTCACGTGCGCGCGCCATACCATCGCCCTTGCCTTCTGCATTCAGCTCATGCGGCAGCAGCACGTTTTCCAGCGCAGTCAGCGTCGGGATTAACTGGTAAGACTGGAACACGAAGCCGATGGTTTTGCCACGAACCTGCGCCAGCTTGTCCTCCGTAAGATAGCTGATGGCGACGCCATTTAGCGCTACATCGCCCGAACTGGGCGTATCCAGCCCCGCGAGCAGGCCGAGCAGCGTGGACTTGCCAGAACCGGACGAACCCATGATCGCGGCAAACTGGCCCTTCGGAATTTCGAAGTCGAGCCCCTTCAGGATATCGACCGAGCGACTGCCGTTGCGGATGGATTTGTGCAGGCCAGTAACCTTGATCATGGCTTGAATCGGCTGGTCATATAACGGCAACGGCTTCACTCTCCTGAACGGCCTGGCGCGGGGCTTTGGTATCTTGGGGTATGCGACGTCTGTTGGTCTCTTCTATTTTAGCTGGTGGCTTGGCCGTATCCGCGGGACTGATGATTTTGACGGGCTGCAAGGCCGATAATGCGTCGCGTGCGTCGTCCCAATTGGGCGCCAATGTTGGTCCCACTTCATCGCGCGAGATGTCCAGTGCGTCCGACACCAAGGCTGAGACTCCCGGCCCTGCGACAACCAGGCGCGCCGCAGAGAGTGCACGCCCGCTCGTGGTCTGCTTTGGTGACAGTTTGACCGCAGGCTACGGCGCGGACGACGGCCAGAGCTACCCGGACTTCCTGCAGCAGGATCTCGACCACGACGGCTACCGCTACCGCGTCGTGAACGAAGGCATCAGCGGCAACACGACCAAGGACGGCGTCGACCGGCTGAATACGATCCTGGCTCTGAAGCCGGAGGTGGTGGTGCTGGAGTTCGGCGGAAATGATGGGCTGCGCGGGCTGAAGGTCGCGACGACAAGGCAAAACCTGAGCTCCATGATTGTGGCGCTCAAGGCGAGTGGCGCCAAGGTTGTGCTGGCGGGCATCACGCTGCCACCAGATTATGGCGCGGACTACGTAAATAGCTTCACGCAGTCGTACCCGCTGCTGGGGCAGAAGTATGACTTGCCGGTGCTGCCGTTTCTGCTCAAAGATGTTTACGGCGTTGACGGGCTGATGCAGGCCGATAACATCCACGCAACAGACCGCGGGAACGAGATCGTGGCTAGGAACGTTTTGCCATTGGTGGAAGCGGTGATGAGGAAGTAAAGCTAAGCGTCGTCACCTCACTGGTTCTGCTGCTAGATTACCGTCTCAGCCGATCACGACCTGCGGATGCATCAGCGTCCCCGCTACTCTCTTTGCGATGGCGAGCAGGTCGGTTGGGCTAGTGAAAACTTTGATCAACGGCGCGGTGCTGTAGTCCGGCAGGTTGACCTGCATGCCATTGCGCAGGCGCCCGGCAACTTGCTCGTCGACCGTCACGGAAGGCATGTCCAGCAGCAATGTTCTCGGATGGGGCAGCAGCGATTCGAGCTCGGCCGTCGTGGAGCTCTTCAATTGGTCGACCGTGATCGATTGCGCCAGAGTGAACAAGCCCGCCCGCGTGCGGCGAAGACTCGAAAGATGCGCGCCACAGCCGGCCATCTGGCCTAGCTCGTGCGCCACGGAGCGCACATAACCACCGGCCGAAACAGTCATCGTGAAGGTCGCTTCCTCCCCTTCAAGCGAAAACAGACGGAAGTCATGAATGTGGATTCTGGCTGGCTTCACCGGCGCGGGCAGGCCGGCGCGGGCAAGCTTGTAGGCCGGCACACCGTCGATTTTCTTAGCGGAAAAGATCGGTGGCACCTGATCCATATCGCCGTTGAAATGCAGCGCCAACTGCTGCAGTTCAGCGAGCGTTTTGGTCAGCGGCTGTGAATCGCTGTTGGCGGTGCCGTCGCAATCAAAGGAGTCCGTGCTGTACCCAAACCGAATGGTGCCGGTGTACTCCTTTTCGTTCTGCGAGAAGAACTGCGCAAGTCGCGTGTACTTGCCGAGCAGTAGCGGAAGCACGCCGGTGGCCAGCGGATCCAGCGTGCCAAGGTGACCTACGGACCTCTCGCCGGTGGCGCGCCGCACAATCGCGACGACATCGTGCGAGGTCATGCCCGTAGCTTTATCCAGAATCAAAAGTCCGTTGAACACTAGAGCGAACTCCCGCCGCGACGGACGAGCGAAAGGAACTCGGTGCGCGTTTGCATTTGCGTTTTGAAGACTCCCAGCATGGCAGAGGTCACGGTCGCAGAGTGCTGCTTCTCCACGCCGCGCATCATCATGCAAAGGTGCGAGGCCTCCAGAATCACGCCCACTCCCTGCGGGTGGATCGCCTCGTTGATCGCCTCGGCTACCTGCATGGTGAGCCGCTCCTGCACCTGCAGGCGACGCGCGAAAACATCGACCAGGCGCGCCATCTTGCTCAGCCCGATGACCTTGCCCTGCGGCACGTAGGCCACGTGCGCCTTGCCGAAGAACGGCAGCAGATGATGCTCGCACTGCGAGTAAAACTCGATATCCCTGACGATCACCATCTCGTCATAATCAACGTCAAACAGCGCGTTGTGCAGCGTTTCTTCCACGGTCTGCTGGTAACCCTGGGTAAGGAAAGCCATGGATTTTTCCACGCGCTCCGGGGTCTTGAGCAGACCGTCGCGTTCAGGATCTTCGCCCATGCGGCTGAGGAGTTCGCGGTATAAATCCTGCGTGCTGGCTTGCTGTAGCGTGGACATCGGGTGGTGCCTTTCTGTTGATGTTGCTTGCACAGACGAAGCTACTTCCGGCTTCTAGTAACGGCCTGGCGCGGGCGAAGCTGAGCCTGCAAATTCGAAAGAATTATTGGTGGTCTCTTCTACGTGAATGGCAGTTAGTTCCGCAAGCGGGTAAGTTGCAAAGATTCTATGTAACTCGATCGATAGATTTTCTGTTGTCGGCACTAAGTCCGCGAAAAGCGCCAACTTGTTCAAGTTAGTGTGATCGAAGACTTGAAGCAGGTGTTCGCGGGCAAAAGCGTCCAGATCGCCAAGGTTAGTTACCATCCCGGTGGCGTTATCTACCGGGCCGCCATAAGTCACTTGCACGGTGTAGTTGTGGCCATGTCCGAACGGATTATTGCACTTACCGAAGGTGGCCTGATTCTCGTCAGCCGAAAGGCTCGGCGCATGCAGACGATGCGACGCGGAGAAATGGTAGCGACGGTTGAGGTAGGCGCGCATCAAGCCTGCTCCCCATAGAAGTCCGCGAACAGATCCGGCATCTCGTACACGCGCACGCGGTGCAGTTTAGCGTTGGGTATCTTCTTGTCGAGCCGGCCCCAGATTGCGATGGCGATATTTTCCGTCGTCGGAATTGTTGTGGCAAAATCGGCAATTTCAAGGTTCAAATGGCGATGGTCATATACCGAAACTACCTCACGCTCAAGGATGTCCTTAAGCTGTTTCAGGTCCACGACGAAGCCTGTCACGGGGTCGACCTCTCCTGCCACAGTGACCTCCAACGTGTAGTTGTGGCCATGCCCATTGCGGTTGGCGCACTTGCCAAAGACGCGCTCGTTTTCTGCATCAGAGAGCTGCGGATTCCAGTAATAATGCGCGGCGGAAAACTCGGCTTTACGGGTAAGAAGAATCATAAGGGCCTGTCGTTAGATGTTTGAGCTGGTGCTGTAGGTGCGGCCCTTCCAGGCTACCTGCTTGCGTACCTTGACCTGCACGTAGCTCACTACAAGCAGATAGCAGAAAAGAGGAATGCCAAGGATCGCGAGTGCGCAATCCACTGCAGGGAAATTCGACTTAGCGACACGCACGTAAAAGCGCCAAAGAACGCGTGCCCAAAGCACCCAGATAAGGGTTCGCTGATAGCCCACCAGGAAAAAGACATGCTGCACGGCAAGCAGCGGCAGACCAAGGATCAGCACTAGATCGAGTACGCGCAACAAAGCCATGGCGACCGGGCTGGTAAACAGCAACGCCAAATTTTTCGTCCATCCTTCCAGCATCGCGCCCGTGCTGCGATACATCCTGGTAGAAAGCGCGTCCGGCGCGTAGCGCAAGCGGATGGTATTGCGTGCGCGCTTGACGTTGCCAGCCAGCGCCACGTCTTCAAGCACTTCCCTGCCCACCGCGCGATGGCCCCCTACGGCAAAGTAGACCTCCTGCTCAACCAGCAGGAATTGCCCGTTGGCTGCGGCGACGCGGTCCGCGCCATCGTTCACGCGCTTCATCGGGAATGCGATTGCGAGTTCCGCAAACACCAGCGGCATCAAGCTCCGTTGCGCCAGCCCGGTGGTCAACTGGCGGGGCGAGTACGAGAGCAACGCCACCCCATACTTTTCCAGCTCATGCCGCGCCCGCGACAAGTTTCCCGGCTCATGAATCGTGTCCGCATCCGTAAACAAAAGCAGCGCCCCGCGTGCAGCCTGCGCGCCCGCCCAGCAAGCGTTCGTCTTGCCGTTGAAGCCTGCCTGCGGCCCGGTATCGAGCGCCGGCGCCTCCAGCACGGTCACGCCCGGAACGCCCTCCGCGATCGCAGACGTCTGATCGGAGGAAGCGTCATCGACGACCAGGATTTCCCACTCACGGCCCAGCTCGAAGCCCGGCTCGGACTGCGCCACCAGCGATTTCAGGCATGCGCCCAACACATCTGCCTCGTTCCGCGCGGGGATAATCACCGTCAGCGCCAGCACCGTTTCTACAATCTCATCCACGACTTCGTATTATAGAAAGCTGGAGAGCAACGTGCGCAAGCTTGCCGTAGTCGTCTACCTTTTGGCCCTCGCAACCGCTGGCTGCGATCGCGGCGATCACCCGCAGAACATTGGCAAACCGGCACCCAGTTTCGTCATTTCAGACGGCGTCCAGACGGTCGATACAGGCAAGCTGCGCGGTCGCGTCGTCGTGCTGAACCTTTGGGCCACCTTCTGCGCGCCTTGTGTGGAGGAGCTGCCCAGCCTGCTGGCCCTACAGCAAAAATTGCCGCAGCTGGCCGTCGTCGCCGTCAGCACGGACCAGGACGACGACCTGTACCGCAAGTTCCTGGTGCGCCACCACGTGGACGTTTTGACCGTGCGCGATGCCGACCAGAAGGTCAACCAGATGTACGGCACCGTGCTGATCCCGGAAACGTACATCATCGATCAGAAGGGCAACATCCGGCGTAAATTCATTGGCGCCCAGGACTGGTCCAGCCCGGACATGATCGACTACCTGAAGCGCCTGCAGCCACTGTAGAATAACCGCATGACGACAGTGGATGTAGTGTTCCGGTACGGCATGGTTCCAACCGAATCGGCGGCGTTTGCCGTCTCGCGCCTGCGCGAAGTGTACGGGGTTCGGCTGGTTGATTTTCAAGAAGCGGAGAAAACTGTGCGCGTTGAATATGACTCGACCCGGCTCACCCGCCAGACCATCCACCAGCTCCTGCGCCGCGCCGGGCTCGACGTCACCGAGCAGGTCATGCTCTACACCATTCCCCCGCCGCCTGAGCCTGCAGCCCCCGTCAGCTAGGCCCCTTGCCTCCGCTCCCCGGGTGCGGTATTCTAGTCAAGTTGTCGAAACGTGCGCCCGTAGCTCAGCTGGATAGAGCATTTGGCTACGAACCAAAGGGTCGGAGGTTCGAATCCTTCCGGGCGCACCATGATTAACATCGGCAAACCCCTCTGAACGGCCTCCCCACCCGGGAGGCCGTACTCGTTTAGGCGTGCGGCGCGTGCCACTGATACGTGTCGCCGATCGCGTCAAGCCTGGCGACAACCTCGGGCGTTAGTTGCAGGTTTGCGGCTGCAAGGTTCTCACGCAGATGCAAGCGCGACCCCGTCCCCGGGATCAGCAGAATATTTGCTGAGCGCTGCAAAATCCACGCGAGTGCCACCTGCAGCGGAGTTGCGCCAACTTCCTGTGCAAGCTCCTCCAGCGTCGAGGACTGCAGCGGGCTGAAGCCTCCCAGCGGAAAATACGGCACGTAAGCAATTCCCTGCTCGGCGAGCGACGCGATGAACGCATCATCCTGCCGGTGCGCAATGTTGTACAAATTCTGCACGCACACGATAGGCGCGATCGCATGCGCTTCCATCGCCTCCGCCGGCTGGACCGTGCTGACGCCCAGATGCTGAATCTTGCCTTGCCGCTGCAGCTCCGCCAGCACCGTATAAGGCTCTTCAAGCGACGCATCCGCGGGCAGAATCGGTGGCCCCACGCGCAGGTTCACCACCGGCAGCGTGTCCAGCCCAAGGTTCCGCAGGTTGGATTCCACCGCGTCAATCAATTGTTGACGCCCTAGCGCGGCGTTCCAGGACGCTTCCTCGCCACGCAGAGCGCCTACTTTGGTGACGAGCGTAAGCTTGGCACTGTACGGATGCAGGGCCTCGCGGATGATCTGGTTGGTCACATACGGCCCGTAGAAATCGGACGTGTCAATGTGATCGACGCCGCTTTCCACCGCCTCCCGCAGAACAGCGATGGCTTCGGCCCGGTCGCGCGGCGGGCCAAACACGCCCTTGCCGGCAAGCTGCATTGCGCCATATCCCATGCGGTGAACTCTGCGCTGCGTGCCGGGAAAGGTGAAGGTGCCGCCGGGAAGTTGGGTTGGTTCAGGCATGGAGATCTATCCTTGTGCAGCAAATTCGCGACCGCCAGGGTCACGTATAGTTTTAGATGAAGCCGGGTGCCCGCCAGGAGTTCGCATTTGTCCGCACCGTCCGCCACATTGCTCAAGCCGCGTAAATCCCCGGTGCAGGCGCGCTCAAACGCCAGTGTGGACGCCATGCTGGATGCCACCCTTCAGGTTCTGGTGCGCGATGGCAAGGCTCGCCTGACCACTACTCGCGTTGCCGCACGAGCGGGTGTCAGCGTCGGCACGCTTTATCAGTACTTTCCCAACAAGAGCTCACTGCTGCAGGCCGCGCTGAGACGCCACCTGGAAGGCGTCTACTCGCTCGTCCGCGGCGCCATGGCCGGGTTCGCGGGGCAGCCGTTGGAAGAAATTTGCGCCGGAGTAGCTCGTGCCTTTCTGGCCACCAAGCTGCATGATCCCGCAGTCGGAGTCGCTCTGTACCAGGTCAGCGCAGATGTCGAAGGTGCACGCATCGCGCAGGATCTGGGTGAAAAGCTGCGCTTCGCGCTGGAAGAGCTGCTGTTGACCGCACCGGACCCGGTAGTGGACGCCGCGCTGATGAGCGGCATGCTGTTCAGTACCATTGCCGGGATCAGCCGGCGGCTGGTTGAGCAGGACGACCCAACCCGCTGCCTCCCTGGCTTTCAGCGTGAGCTCGAAGCGCTCGTCAGAGGCTACGCCATCCAATCCCGCGTCCAGCCCTGACGATGGGTGGTGGCGCAAAGGGCTGAGCCAGCAACCTACTTCGCCTTGAATTCCACAGTCTGCGCGTTTGCAGTCTGCGGCAGCGAGACCGCGTATCCCATTCCCGTCTTCTCCATGGTTAGCCCCTTTTTGCCGACCATCACCCGTGCATCCGCGGCCGTCCAGCCGACCACTTCAATCCGCACCGCAGTCCACCAGGGCGCATAGTTTCCCTCGCGCTTGTCGAGCGTGACGCTCACGCTCCCATCGGCTCCAACTGCGCAGGTGTAGTGCTGCCGCAGAAACGCTCCCTTGCGGAAATCGAAGCTTCTGCCATCGTCAAAATACAAGTCGCCACGGCAATCGTCCGCCGGAAATACGCGCAACGTCAGCGGGCCCACCGGCTTCTCCGCGGTCGATTGCGTCAACGGCTGCATCGGCAGGATCGTTCCACCGCGAACGTACACGGGCAGTTCATCCGCCGCCGGCATCACCATAATGGGCTTCAAATCGGTCGCCATCGCCTCACGAATTTCCAGATCTCGCGCCGCGACGGAAGCACGCCGGTCCAGCCGCTCTCCTGTCCAGTAGCTGTACCAAATCCCGGGCGGCAGATGCACTTCATACGGCGCAACCTCCTCCGGCGATGGCGAATCCGCCACCAGCAAAGACCGCCCCAGCATGAATTCCCCGCCGGCATCCAGATCGATGGGATGCCCATCCGCTGTTGCGTGCGGAAACTCCAGAAACAGCGGGCGCACAATCGGCATGCCGTTCCGAGACATTTCCTCGGTCGTCGTATAAAGATAAGGCATCAGCCGGTAGCGCTCTTCAATGTACCGCCGACGGATCGCCTCCTGTTCCGGCCCGTCAACCCAGGGCTCGTGATCGCGCGTACCTTTGGCCGCGTGGTCACGGTCGATCGGCTGAAACGCCGCCAGCATCAACCAACGCGTCAGCAAAGCCGGCGGAGGCGAGCCTGCAAATCCACCTACATCCGCGCCTGACATCGCAAAACCGCTCAGGCCAAGGTTTAGAAGCTGCGGCGTGGTCTGCCGCAAGTGGTTCCAGGTCGCTGAATTATCACCCGTCCAGGTCGTCGCATAGCGTTGCCCCCCGGCATAGCTGGCGCGCGTCATCACAAACGGTCGGACATTGGGTTGCAGGGCCAGCGCGCCTTCAAACGTCGCGCGCGAGTTCTGCATCCCGTAAAGGTTGTGGATCTCCAGGTGAGTGGCCGTCCGCTTGGCAAATCCCGGCTCATCGATCCGGTGCTCCACAGCATCCGGCATCGTCTTCGTCGGATACGTGAACACCGCCGGCTCGTTCATATCGTTCCAGAAACCGGACGCCCCCTGAGCCACGAAACCCTTGTAAAGCCCGCCCCACCACTTGCGCGTCTCCGCTCGCGTGAAATCTGGAAACACGGAAGGTCCAGGCCAAACCGGGCCGACGTAGTCCTGCCCGTTAAGCTTCACAAAGTGGTCGCCTGCCTTGCCCGTGTCGTAGGGCATATAGCCGGCCCCGGGTAGCGCGGCAATGTGCAGATCAGTGATGAGTACCGCGTGCAGATTCTGCGCGGTCAGCCGGTGCAGCATGCCTCCGAAGTCCGGAAAGCGCTCCGGATCGACCGTAAAGGGACGATTCTTGAGTTGATAATCGATGTCCAGCCAGATCACATCCGCCGGAATTTTGTCCGCCCGCAGACGCGCCGCGATCTCTTCCACCTTGGCCTGCGGGTAGTAGCTGTAACGCGACTGCTGATAGCCAAGCGACCAGAGTGGCGGCAAGGGAGTCGGCCCGGTCAGCCACGCATACGTCTCCACCACTTTGCGAGGCTCCGGCCCATAAAGCAGGTAGTAGTCCAGCGGCCCATCCGGCGAGCCGAAAGTGTAACGCGTCGTATCCTGATGGCCAAAATCGAAGTAGCTCCGGTAGGTGTTATCGAGCAGCACCCCCATGGTCCGCCCACCATGCATCTCGAGAAAGAACGGGATTGATTTGTAGATCGGATCGGTCGATTCCTGCCAGCCAAAGGAGTCCGTATTCCACATGACAAACGACCTTCCGGCTCGGTCGAGCGGTCCCGGTTTATCGCCAAGACCGAAAAAGTGATCGTCCGGTGTCTGCTTTTTTGCGATTGTGAACGCCCGTCCATCCCACCGCACCGGCGCCGCATCTTCCTGCAGCAGATTTCCGGCCACGTCGAGCACCTGCACGCGCAAATCCGGCTTCACGATCACGCGTAGATCAGCCGTCCGAAAGCCATCCGCCTCGCTCGTCACCTGAACCCGCGCGGTCCGCGCCGCCGGCAGCACGGCCCAGGACGCATCCTCCGCGGGCTGCCCCGAGCGGTAAACCCGTACCCGCAAAACATCCGCTCGCAGCGCATCGACGCGCAGCGTGTACCCATCCCCGGCGATTTCCACACCCGTCCCCGTCTGGGTAAGGGGTGCTGCGGTTTGACTCTGGGCGTACGTTCCCATCAGGGCAAGAAGGAGCAGGCGAGCTGGTAGGCGAAGCAACATCACCGTAGTAAGCAGAATCCTGCCGTCTCCCCGCAACCGCGCCGGGTTCTTTATTGGCTCAATTTTGTGTCATCTAGGAAGCTGTTTGCTTTGAACAACTTACAGCAGCTCTGGCACTTAGGGCAATGTTAGCGAGTACACATTCCCAGTAAAGACCCGCGTCCGAATCAGCGGCATGTTCTCCGGCGTCAGCCCGCTGAACACATAGTCGACCGCGCCACTCTCCGCCGCGTCCGCCAGTTTGACGATCGGTTGCACGTGCCCGTCCGCGATCGAGATGCGATCAATCGGCTGCGCCGGGTCCAGCGACGCATGTAGATATAGATAGCGACTATCCGACGACCAAACGGGGTCCGCGCCGGAAGGCACCGGCAGAGTGGTCCAAACCGCCGTCGCCGTATTGAACAACTCCACTTTGCGCTGATCGAGCGATAGAGCAGCAATATACTTGCCATCCGGCGACCACCGCGGGCTGAACAGTCCATCGGACCCCGGCACCGCTTCCACCTTGCCGCTTTTCAGGTCGACGCGCTGCAGCGTTCGCGTTTCACTTTCTTTGCCCATCACGTCGTTGATCCGCCCATAAACCAGCGTCTGCCCGTCGGGAGACCAGGAAGGATCGCCCGCATTCCGCGTCTCCTTGAGCACCGGCTGCAGGCCGTTGCCGTCCGCGCCCACCAGGTAGATTTGCCACGCTTTTCCCTGCTCCCTGGCCATGAGCGCCAGCCTGCTTCCATCCGGCGACCAGTGTGCCAGAAACACGTCGATCCCTTCCGGTGTGAGCTGAATCTGGTCCGATCCGTCCGTGCGCGCCCGCCAAAGCGCACCGGTCTCGTCCGTCCACGCCACCCAGCGACCATCGCGCGTGTAGTCTACTCGGACCGCGGCGGCCAGAAAACTCTTCTCCGGCACCAATCCCGTCGCCGTCATGCGCTGTAGCTCAGACCGTGCGTCGACCCCGAGAAAATACACCCGGCTATCTGTCCGCGAGGCGACCGGCGACTGGAACTGCAGCGGGCCGTCCGTAAGACGCATCGGGTCCGTGGTCCGCTCATCCCTCAGCGCCCATAAATCGCTGTTTCCCCCGCGCTGCGACTGGAAAATGTAGCGCGACCCATCCGCATTCCAAACTCCGCAACACTCCCCTGCTGGCTTGGAAAATCCTGTCAACAAAGGCACCGCTTTCCGGTCGCGTTCCCGCAGTTCCCACAGCGCCAGCGTATGCGCAATTGGGTCGATAATCGTAAACCGCAGCAGACCCCCACCGGGCTTCCAGCGCATCCAGAACGCACGCCCCGGCAGCCGCGCAAACAGCTGCGGATTGTTGCCGGTAAGGTGCGTCACATAAAGATCGTTGCCGTTGGCGAAGAGAATCCCGCTGCCATCTGGCATCCATGTGGCCTCATGCGCCAGCACGTTGCCCACCCGCTGACCGGAACCGCCGATGGTCGGCACAACCCACAACGGTTGCTCGGATTCAGGCGATAGATGCTCCCGCAGCAGCAGCCTGGAGCCATCGGGCGAGATATCGCCTAACGCCGGGCTGGCGACTTCCCGCGGAATATTCAGCGGCGCCACCGCACCACTGTTGAGCGATATCGCCGCCAGCGTTACCTGCCCGTTGTCGATCATCGGCGCGAAGAGGTGCACGCCGTCCGTGACACCCGCGGCCAGATTTTCCATGTTGTTCAGGTTGGTTGCCAGGTGCCCGGCCTGCGTCACACGAGCGATGTGCGTCGGCGTTGTCACGCTCTTTTCGCCTTTTTGCGCCAGGGTCAGCACCAGACCGGCCAGCATCACCATCAACCCGGCGAGCCCATAGAGCAGCCACGGCGAGCGCGTAGCAGTTATCGGTACGGGAGCCTCAACAATCGCGACCGGCTCTTCCGCGACCACCACCGCCGGCTCCTTGACCGGCACCGGCACCTGTGACCCTGCCACCATGCCTACCGGCGCGATGAAGCGGTAGCCCCGCCGCGAAAGTGTTTCAATGAAGCGGGGATTTTCAGCCGAGTCCCCCAGCGCCTCTCGTATCTTATTGATCGCCGTCCCTAGCGAGTGGTCAAAATCCACCACCGTATCCCGTCCCCAAAGCAGCAACTGCAGCTCTTCCCGAGTCACAATCTGCCCTGGCCGCTCCAGCAGCGCCGTCAGCACCTTGAACGGTTGGCTTTGCAGCTTGATCCGGAAACCGGCCTTCCACAACTCTCCCGTCTGCAGGTCTACTTCATACAGCCCGAACGATAATTTTGCATGTACAGGAACGGCATTCATCGCTGCTTCACTCCGCCGCTAATGTAACACCGCGCTTTTACGTCCGTCTGAGCAAGCGAAGACAACATCGCAAGTAGCTCAAAGCAAGCAACTTAGCTGTTGACACAAATGTGAAACAGAGAAGATAACAAATCGCTTGTGTTGCAACTCACCACACACGCAAGGTGCGAGGCGTTCTTCCAATAGCTGCTCGCAAGTCACGAGCCGGCAAAGCAGGAAGCTGAAACACCACTCGGAGGCAAGATGAACCGCACAGCAAAAATACTCCGCCGCCTCGCTATCACCGCGACCGCCGCGACCACCCTCAGCACCGCACCCCTGCTTCACGCTCAGTCCGATACCGCCCGCATCACCGGGACCGTGCTCGATACCACCGGCGCCGCAATCCCCGGCGCAGCCATCCTGCTGACCGATACCGACACCGGCAGCGTCCGCAAGCTGACCTCAGATGCCGCCGGCAACTTCTCCGTCAACGCCCTTCCCGTCGGCCACTACACGGCGGTCGCCACGCTGACCGGGTTCCAGGGGACGCAGCAGCAGTTCACGCTCGAGGTCTCGCAGGTGCAGGCGCTCACGTTCAAGCTCGCCATTGGTGGCGACACGCAGACAATTGAAGTCACGGATGCCGCGCCGCTCGTCGATACGACCACGTCGTCCACCGGCGTCGTGATCCAGGGCAAGGAGCTTTCCGATCTGCCGCTCAATGGCCGCAATTTCACCCAGCTCGCGCTGCTGGCCCCCGGCGTTTCCAAGGGCGCGTACGGCAACATCGCTTCCGGCGTGCAGGGCAACGCGGAGTCGCTGCGCTACGCCGATACCGGCGGCTACTCGCTTTCCGCCAATGGTCTGCGCCCGCAGGCCAACATCTTCCTGCTGGACGGGATCGACAACAACGAAGGCCTGACCAACGGCATCAGCTTTTTCCCGCCGGTTGAAGCCATGAGCGAGTTTCGCGTGACCAACACGCTTGCCCAGGCCGAGTTTGGCCGGGCTGGCGGCGCCGTCGTGCAGGCGGCCATCAAGTCCGGAACGAATGCAATCCACGGCTCCGCCTTCATCTTCTACCGTGACCCCAAGGTTGGCGGCGCCAACCCGTTCTACGAAACCTTCAACGGCGGCGTATTCACCCCGCTGCGCAGCTTCCACCGCAACCAGTTTGGCGGCACGCTCGGCGGGCCCATCCTCAAGGACAAGCTGTTCCTCTTTGGCGACTATCAGGGCCTGCGCCAGGACGTCCCGCAGCAGCCCTACATCTCCTCCACCCCGACCGCGAAGATGCGTACCGGCGACTTTACCGAGCTGCTGGGCAGCGGGCTTTCCACGGTACCCAACGTTCTGATCGCCGGCAGCGGCAACTACAGCGCCACCGGGTGCCCGTCCTTTACGACCGTGCACAACATCATCGTAACAACGCAGGCGCAACTGAATGCGTCGGTCGATAATGGCGCCATTTTCGATCCCACCACCTGCCGCCAGTTCGGCACAATCGCCGCACCGAACGTGATCCCGGCCGGCCGCCTGAACAAGGCCGCGGTCAACTATCTGAACGCGTTCCCTGCCGCCAACCACACCAGCAACAACGTGCTGAACAACTACTCCACTATCCAGGTCATCGGCCAGCACTATAACGATTTTGATGCCCGTCTGGACTACAACCTGAGCCCCAGCAACCTGCTCTTTGCGCGCTATTCCTACGCGCAGGATGACGAGTTCAAGACCACCCGCTACGTCGGCCTGCCTTCCGGCTTTGGTTCCGGCAACAACAACACGCATCCGCGCGGAGTGGCCGCTGGCTATGACCACACCTTCAGCCCCAACCTGGTGAATGAGTTCCGCTTTGGCTACTCGCGACCGTTTTACGGCTACATCAACCCGTTGGAAGGCACGACGTTTGCCGCCAATCTGGGCATCGCCAACGCGAACCGCAACCCGCTGCTGGGCGGCGGCGCGTTGATCGGCGGCTACGATACCCAGATCGGCTACACCGGCGATGGCGGCCCCTACCAGGTTCCGCAGAAGACCTACCAGGAATTCGACGCCCTGAGCTACTCCCGTGGGCACCATAACTTCAAGGCCGGCGCCAACATCATCCAACGCCAGGTCAACTTCTTCCAGGGCGACTACCGCTCCAAGGGCTTCTTCAATCTCGCCGGCAATGGCAGCGACTACACCGGCTACGAGGTTTCGGAACTGCTCGCCGGCTTCGTTGACAACTACTCCATCGCCAACCCCACCGGCTTCTACCAGACGCGCAGCGCGGAAGATGGCTTCTTTATCCAGGACGACTGGAAAGCAACCAAGCGCCTGACCCTGAACCTGGGCCTGCGCTATGACTTGCTCACCAGCCCGTACGAACTCAACAATCGGCAGTCGAACTTCGACATAGCGTCCGGCACCCTGAAGCTCGCAGGCGCCAATGGCAATTCACGCGCGCTGGTTGATACCAACTTCACCAATTTCGCACCCCGCGCCGGCTTTGCTTATGACATCTTCGGCACTGGAAAAACTGTAGTCCGCGGCGGCTACGGAATCTACTACTTTCTGGATCGCGGCGGAGTCGGCAACGTTCTATCCAACAACCCGGAGTTCAACGGGGCCTCGCAGTACACCTCGCAAAGCGGCTTCCGCATTACGCTAAGCGGGCAAACCGCCGCCAAATTCGATAACAACAACGTGGACGCCACCGCTAACCTGCCCAGCGCCGTCACCACGGTGAATGAGGACGCGCCCACAAACGTCGCGGTCATCAGCTATCCACAGCACAATCCCACCTCCAAGGTGCAGCAATACAACGTGCAACTGGCCCAGCAGTTCGGCAACAATACCAGCCTGGATCTGGCGTATGTCGGCACGTACTCCAACAATCTGCACAACGTGATTAACTACACCGGCAAGCAGCTGGTCACGGGCGCGCAGTTCTTTTCCGCCCAGGGCCTGGGAGTCACGCAAAACATCAACAACGGCGCCGGCAACTACAACGGATTGCAGGCAAGATTGAACCATCGTCTAACGCATGGGCTGCAGTTTACGGTTGCGTACACGTTCTCGCACTCGCTCGATAACTCCAGCGGCCCCTTCACCACGCAAGGCGGCGGAGGCAACTTCTTCATCACCGCGCAGGGTCCGGAGATCGGCTACAACTACGGCAATTCTGACGACGACCAGCGTCAGAACCTGAACATGTCCGCACTGACCGAGATGCCTTTTGGCCATGGCAAGCGCTTCCTTGGCAACGCCAACCGCTTTGTGGACGCGCTTGTCGGCGGCTTCCAGCTTGATCCGTTCATCCAGCTCGGCACGGGGACACCCTTCTCGCTCGGCTATAACCAGAACGGCTTCAACAATCGTCCGGACTACGCGGTCCCCTCGGCGCAGGTCTATATTCACAAGCAACTGGTCGCAGGACAGCTTCGCTATTTCGACGCCACGCAATTCCAGGCCCCGCCTGTCAACGCTGCCGGCGCACCCACGCGGCCCGGTAACGTCGCTCGCAATGCTTTCTACCAGCTTGGTACACGCAGCGTTTCGCTATCCATGATCAAGTCTGTGCCGGTCACGGAGCGGGTCCACGCAGAGGTCCGGATCCAGGCCTACAACCTGCTCAACACCCCGCAGTTCACCAGCTTCAACGACACCAACATCTCAGACTTCAACTCCACCACCAACCGCTACGGCTTTCTGCAAAGCATCCGCTTCGCGAGCGAGCGGGAGTTGGAAGGAGCCTTCCGAATCACCTTCTAACCGAAGTGTGATGACTCAAACCATACTCCTGCACCAGCTACGGAATGACCATGCCGCTGACCGTCATTCCGTAGCAAGGCAGGATTCGTTAGTCTGCGCGATTACTCTTTCTCAGACCTTTTCTTAGTACCCGAGGAGACCTCATGAAACTGCTCCTCCTCGCCCTGCTCCTGCTCTCCCCGGCGCTTCGCGCCCAATCCCTGAAGATCGACAAGATCGACCCGCCAAACTGGTACGCAACGCTCCCCAAACCCATGCTGCTTGTGCGCGGCGACGGCTTTACCGGCGTCACTTTCAGCCTGTCGGACAAGTCGTTGCACATAAAAAAAACGGTGCTCTCAGCCAATGGCCACTGGGCGCAGCTCTGGCTTAACGCCTCCCCCGCAAAGCCTGAGACCATCCAGCTCACCGCGAGCAAAGGCACCGAGCATCTCTCGCAGCCCTACACGTTTGCTGCACGGCGCGCAGCCACGGACGGTGCGCGGGGCTTTTCCGCAAGCGACGCCCTCTACCTGGTGGTGACGGACCGCTTTGCCGATGGCGACCCAACCAACGACGGCCCGCTGGCCCGCTCGCCGGCCCTGAGCCCGGAAGCCGCGGCCGAGCGCGCCAAACCGCGCGGCTGGCACGGTGGCGATCTACGCGGTATCGAGCAGCACCTGGACTACCTGCAGCAGCTCGGCATGACCGCTGTGTGGCCCACGCCGGTGTATCAAAATCACGGCCCGGAGGCTTACCACGGCTATCATTGCGCCGATTACTACTCGGTCGATGAGCACTACGGCACGCTCGCAGACCTGCAATCGCTAAGCCGCGCACTGCACAGCCGAGGCATGAAGCTGGTGCTCGACACTGTACCAAACCACGTTGGCCCGAACCACCCGTGGGTCACCGATGAGCCCGCGCCGGACTGGTTTCATGGCACGCCGGCCCATCACATGGAAGCGACTTATGACTTCAATCAGCTCATCGATCCGCATGCGCCGGAGCGCGACCGCGCTTCCATCCTGAACGGCTGGTTTGTAAACCAGCTACCGGATATGAACACGGAAAGCCCGGCAGTCGCCCAATACCTGCGCCAGAATGCCGTCTGGTGGATTGAGCAGACCGGCGCCGACGGGTTGCGCATCGACACATTTGCCTACGTGAACCGGCAATTCTGGCAGGACTACCACCAGACTCTGCACTCGCTCTTTCCGCGGCTCACAGACGTGGGAGAGGTGCTGGTCGAGCAGCCGTCAATTGTCAGCTTTTTTGCCGGCGGCCGCGCCAACACAGCCGCCGACGGAACAATCGACACCGGCCTCTACACGCCGTTCGACTTCCCCGGCTACTTCACTCTCGTAGCCGCGCTGACCGGCAAAAAGCCGATGACGGCGATCGCTGAATCCCTGCGGGCTGACTCCATGTATCCACATCCGGAGCGCCTGGTGACGCTGCTGGGCAACCACGACAAGCCGAGATTCCTGTCTGAGCCGGGCGCGAATCCGGCGCGTCTGCGTCTGGCTTTTGGCCTGCTGGCGACAATGCGCGGCATGCCCCAGCTTTATTACGGCGACGAGCTCGCCATGACTGGCAGTGAAGACCCGGACAACCGCAAGGACCTGCCCGGAGGCTTCCCTGGCAGAGCCACTCCCTATGTTTTTTCCGGCGAGCAGCAGAAGATGCACGACTGGGTCCAGACACTGTTTCAGCTTCGTCTGCGGACGCCGGTGCTGCGCGAAGGCTCGCAGCAGAACGTTTACTCGGACGCAACCACGCTTGCCTATGTGCGCGAAGATGCCCAGGCTGGGAGCTGCACTGTGTCGCCCAAAACACAGCGCGCTTTCGTCGTGATCAATGTCGAAGCCAGGCCAAAAGATTTCGATCTGGATACACGCTCAACCGCGCTTGAAGGCTGCACTCAATTCACGCCCGCGCTGAACACAGGCGGAAGCGTTCAGGTTGGCCAACAATCGATCCACATCCACCTGGAAGCGGAGTCGATGGGCATCTACGATATACGCCCCTGACGGCCCGTTGAAGGAGCCGCGCAGCAGCGCTGAAGCCAACCATGCGCATGCCTCCTCAAACGGTTGTACATCCCGCCTTCCTGATCTTGGACAGGGCGCGTCCAGTTCTCAAACGCGAGCGCCGCGGGGCCGTCGAGGTTGCCGCAGCCTCACTTCGCCGGTCTGGTCGGCACAGCTCCGCAGACAAAAACCCAAACGCAAAAAGAGGTACCACTAGGCACCTCGCACATACACAGTTTTATGGCTCCTGAGGTAGGACTCGAACCTACAACCCTTCGGTTAACAGCCGAATGCTCTGCCATTGAGCTACTCAGGAATGCCTGGCAAAAACCTGCTTCAGAAACGTCCACCGCACAGCTTTTCTCGTCGCACCGTTCCTCAACCTTTATAGCAAAATCGCCTGCTCAGGTCAAAGCCACCACGGTTTATCATCAAGCCGAGGATCTCGCCATGGATACCACCCCGCCACGCATCTCTCGCAAGCTACGCAGCGAAGTCACCGGGCCTTCGCTCGCCATTTACGATCGTGTCCTGCGCGACCGCGGCAACGTGCCCAACATGTTCCGCACCATGGCCCATCGTCCGCAAATTTTTGAGACCATCATCGCGCACATGGACGCCGTCCTCAAGACCGGGACGCTGTCCACCGCACTCAAGGAGCTCGTCATCGTGCGCACCTCGCAGCTCAACCGCACGCCGTATTGCCTCGCCTCGCACAGCACGCTGGCGAAACGCCTCGGCTGGACCGACGACCAGCTCGCAGCGCTCTTTCACGCACCCAGCAGTCCCCTGTTCAGCGACTCGGAAAAAGCCGCCATTCACCTGGCAGAGGTCATGACCACCAACGCGCACGGCTACACTGACGCCGATCTCGCCCACCTGCGCACCTTCTACTCAGAGGGTGAGATCGTCGAGCTGATGGCCGCCATCGGCCTGTTCAACTACTTCAATCGCTTCAATGACATGCTGAAAATGGAGCCAACAGGCCCCGCTACTGCGGAAGAACTCGCCCAGTTGGCAGTAGTCTAAACAGTCGCTTTTCTCCAAAGTCACCACCAACTTTGTCATCCTGAGCGGAGTTTGACGGCACTTCGTCAAACGCAGTCGAAGGACCTGCATCTCCCTTCTGGCCGCACAGCCGGCAGATACACCACTAAGAATGACATTGATTGAGTAGAGCGAATACCCCCACCCCGGCTCCCTACTCATCTCTGCTTGAGACCTCTAATCCGTGACATAGCCCTTACGGATACAGCAAAACCGCCAGACTGTAGCTGGAAAACGCCCCCTGCTTCCCGGTCACGCACGCCCCCACTTCCGCCTCGTGATATTTGCCGGTCTTGAGCCGGCTGGTCAGCTCATCTGGCAGCCGGCCCAGGTCGCCAGACGTGTAGCGCATAACGAACCACGGCTGGCGAGGCCCCGCATACCCAGTCGCCATCGCGCACGTCTTCCGCGCGTCAGGCGTGGTCGGCGCAATCGCTACGCCGGTTGCGCCGATCAAATCCGCAACCCGCAATTCCTGCGCAAGCAGCGGCACCTGTTCCACCGTTCTAGCGAAGTCTTCCACCGCGTAGAGCTGCCCGTGATCCTGCACTACCGCAATCCCCACCGCATCCACCTTGCTGTCCAGCAGGTTGGTGCGGTGACCGGGCGATTGCATCCACAAGCCATGAATCTGTGCGGCGTTCTGCGCCTCAGCCACGTTCTCGGTCACCAAAGAAAAGTGTGCCCCAGCCTGCCCGGCACGCAACGCCAGATCGGCCTCCCCCGCAAATTGGTGGGAAATTGAGCCGTGCCGCACCATTTCGAGCGCATGCGCATGAGCAGCCGCACCTAGCTCGGCGTCCATATGCAGGGGGCCAGCACCATGGCTGGCTCGATCCTGGTTTGCGGCCGCCAGCAGGTATCGCTCAGAAATGTTCTGCGCCGCAGCGCAACCCGCGCCCACCAACAGCAAGCCGGAAAGATACAACGCTCGCAAGCTCATCGGCGCATCCTCTTCTGACTACAACCCCGTCACAACGCAATCGTTGCGAGACGCTAGCGGCTTCGACGTTCAATCAGCGGCGGCAATTCACTCTTGTACTGGACCATCAGCCCCAGCAGCCGGCGCGCGTGCCAATAGCGCGGCACGTAAAGCTTGGGTTGGGCGATGCAGCGGTACAGCCAGCCCGCATAAAACTTGTCCGCCCAAACGGGAATATGCACCTGGTCGCCGGAAAGAAACGCGATCGCCGCGCCAATGCAGTGAATTGCAGGCAGAAACGTCAACTTCCGCTTCAGATAGAGGCCCAGCCGCTCCTGCGTGCCGCCGCCAATCGTCACCACAACATGCTTCGGCTGCAAGCGCTCCATCAATTCCAGCAGCGCCGGATCCTCAATGCGGCGGTCGTATCGCGGAGCCATATAAACCGATTCAGCCGGCACATGGATCCCCTGCGAGGCCAGCCAGCCCAGATTCAGCTTAGCGCTGCGCGGACTCGCCATAATCCAGAGCGTATTGCCAGGCTCACGAACGTCAGCTTCCTGCAGCAGTTCACGCAGGTATTCCAGCCCGCTCAGCCTGCGAACGTGATCGCCCTGGATCCGGTTCCAGATCAGCACCATGTAAGCGGAATCGGTTATCGCCAGGTCGGCATTCAGCAGCGCTTCGCGATAGTCGCGATCCAGCCCCAGATCCTTCAGCGCCGGGGCCGCCGGGACCACCAGTAGCCCACCTTCACGCATCAGCGCGATCGCTTCCTTGGCAGAACCGCCAAAAAAGTCGATGCCCAGAATGCGTCGAAAGCGCCGATCGCCTGCGATTGCTGCTGCCGCGGTCATGCGTAGCTTTTCGTCGCTGACCGCATCTCGCTCTCGATCCAGTTGTAGGTTTTGGTCAGGCCTTCCTTCAGGCGGATCGAGGGCTCCCAGCCCAGGTCCTTCAGGATCATGGTGTTGTCGCTATTGCGGCCGTTAACGCCTTTGGGCGCGTCCAGCTTGTAATTCCGCTTCAGCTTCACGCCGGCAATTTCTTCAGCAATATCGACCAGCTGATTGATCGTCACCAACTCGTCAGAACCCAAGTTGATCGGCTCCAGGATGTCAGAGTCCAGAATCATCTGCGTGCCCTTGGTGCAATCGTCCACATACATAAAGGAGCGCGTCTGCTTGCCGTCACCCCAGATTTCGATCTCGTTCGTGCCATCCATCTTGGCCTGGATTACCTTGCGGCAAACCGCAGCCGGAGCCTTTTCGCGTCCACCCGTCCACGTTCCCAGCGGTCCGTAAACATTGTGGTAGCGAGCCACGCGCGTCTCAAGGCCATAATCCTCGCGGAAATGCCGGCACATGCGTTCGCTGAAAAGCTTCTCCCAGCCGTAGCCGTCCTCCGGCATCGCCGGGTACGCGTCCGATTCCTTCAACGCCACTACATCCGGATCGGTCTGCAGATCCCCGTTGTAAACGCAGGCGGACGACGAAAAGAAGAACCGTCCCACCTTTTTTTCCTTCGCAGCCATCAGCATGTGCGTATTGGTCAGCACGCTCAGCATGCAAAGCGCCTTATTGTTCTCGATAAAACCCATGCCGCCCATATCCGCGCCTAGCTGAAATACCAGGTCCGCTCCGGTCGCGGCAGTCATGCAATGATCCAGATTCTTCAGGTCCAGCGACAGATTCTCTACCCCAGCAGTCTCCTGGTACCAATGATCGAGCGGCTTGATATCCACAGCGCGGATTACTTCAACGCCCTGCGCGATCAAAGCTTTCACCAGGTGGCCCCCGATGAAGCCGCCCGCACCGCAAACAACTGCCTTTTCGCCCTTGAGGCCCATCGTGCTATCTCCTGAAAACAAGCGTTGCAAAGCACCGCGCGTCAAGACCCGCAAAGAATCCATAAAGCCGGCGAGGTTCGTTTTGTTTTGACTCTTCCCAGTTTGAATCCAGTCCACAACTGTGTCAAGGTTGACAACGCGGGACTTACCGACAGGCGCCGCACGCAACTGGTCCCCGGGAAGGGCAGCAATTCGTGTCAAACAGATGAAACATTTTCTGCGGCATCAACCCCTTGCCGCACTCGGGGTTATGCTTCTGCTCGTCTTCGTGCTTACCGCCATTTTTGGTCCAGCGCTCGCCCCTTACAGCCCCGCCGCGCTGCACCTTGACCTGCGCCTTGCCGGTCCCAGCACCCATCACCTCTTCGGCACAGACGAGCTCGGCCGCGACATCCTCACCCGCATCCTCTACGGCGCGCGCGTCTCGCTGCTGGTCGCCGTCTCGGTCGTCGCACTTTCGCTCGCCGTTGGCCTCATCGCCGGCGCGCTCGCAGGCTTTTACGGCGGCATCACAGACACCATCCTCAACGTCTACGTCTCCAACGCCTTCCTCGCCCTGCCCGGGATTCTTCTCGCGATCGCCTTCGTCGCCTTCCTGGGCCCCGGCCTCGTCAACTTGATCCTGGCGCTCTCGATCTCCGGCTGGGTCGGCTACGCCCGCCTGGTCCGCGCGCAGGTCATGGCGGTCCGCCAGCGTGAATTTGTTGAAGCCGCCCGCGCTCTCGGCGCCTCCGACACCCGCATCCTGCTCCGCCACATCCTGCCCAATATCACCCAGCCGCTCATCGTGCAGGCCGCCATCGGCATGGCCGGCGCCGTCCTCGCAGAGGCCACCCTGTCCTTCCTTGGCCTCGGTATTCCCGCCCCCGCCGCCAGTTGGGGAGGCATGCTCAACGACGCACGCGCCCACCTCTTCGACGCCCCCCACATGGTGTTGTTCCCCGCTCTCGCCGTCATGCTCGCCGTCCTCTCCTTCAACTTCCTGGGCGACGCCCTCCGCGACTACCTCGACCCCCGCATCACCAACTAGCGCCTCACTCCCCAGCTATTGTCATCCTGAGCGCAGTCGAAGGACCTGCATCTCTGCTGGTAGCATCCAAAAGCACTATGCGCCTAGCCATCCTCTCCGACACCCACGGCCTCCTCCGCCCCGAAGTCCTCCCCCACCTCCGCGACGTAGACCACATCCTCCACGCCGGCGACGTAGGCTCCGACGCCATCCTCGCCACCCTGCGCACCTACGCCCCCCTCACCGCCATCCGAGGCAACACCGACCACCAGGGCACCTGCGGAGCCCTCCCCGAAACCGAAGCCATCGAGCTCGCCGGCAAGCTCTTCTACCTCGTCCACGACCTCCACGACCTGGCCCTGAACCCCTCCGCCGCGGGCATCGCCGCCGTCATCACCGGCCATTCCCACAACCCGCGCATCGACCACAAAAACGGCGTCCTCTACCTCAACCCGGGCAGCTGCGGCCCCCGCCGCTTCTCGCTCCCCATCACCCTCGCCCTCATGGACACCGACACCATGACCCCCACCCTGATCCCCCTCCTCTAGCGCCGCCGAAACTCCACCGTATCCACCACCCTTTCCAGCCGCCGAAACACATCCGCCAGCTGCAAATCCGTCATATCGATCGCCCCACTCACTTCCCCGCCACAAAACGTATTCACCGTCAGGTCGAACCGCACGCAGCTCCCCTTGACCTCCGCCGTATACGTCACCGTCCGGTGCTCCGTACAAATGCCCCCATGCTCGTCGAGCCCCCGCCAGAACGGCACTCCCCCCAGCTTCATCGTCGCGAGCTTCTTCTCCGGAGCTACCCGCACCTGCGCCTCGCAAGCCGCCGACCCTACCCCCGTTGCGACGCTGTAAGCCACCATCCCACCACTAAAGGTTGAAGCCGGAAACGGGTTGAACTCCATCCCCGCCACAGCCCGCAACTGGGCCGCCGCGGGCGCCGTCCGCGCATCCATATGGAACGTCGACAACACCTTATCCCTGCGCTCCAGCCGGAACCCAGGCCCAACGTGGAAGTAAAGATGCGACACCGGATCCACATAATTCTGCGGCGGCGGATCCTGCGGCTCCACAAACCGGGGCGCCGGCCCACTCGGCGGCACCACAATCTTTGGCACCGGTACCACCTTCGGCACATGCTTCTCCGGCTCCTGCTGCTGCGCCTGCAAAACCCCCGCCAACACAACAGCGAGCACCAAACCAAACCAGATGCGGCCGCGCCAGAGGCCAGCAATTTGTTTGTCATCCCAGCAGGGGATCTGCTTCTGCATCGCTCTCGCACTCTTATCTTTGTCATCCCCAAGGGGAATCTGCAGTAGTCTTTGCCCTTGCATTTGTCTCAGCCTCTGTATCAAATTTTGCCCTCTGTCATGCCAAAGCGAGTCCTTCGCTTTCACGCAACGAACCTTACCCCGCCACCCGGAGCCGCGGATTCACCACCGTATACAGCACATCCGTCGCCAGATTGACCAGCACATACGTCATCCCAATCGCCAAAATACATCCCTGCACCAACGCATAATCGCGGTTTGAAATCGCTGAAAGCGTAAGCCTTCCCAGCCCCGGCAAACTGAAAATCGTCTCCGTCACAATCGCACCCGCCAGCAGCGACCCAAACTGCAGCCCTACCACCGTCAGCACGGGAACCAGCGCATTCCGCAGCGCATGCTTGTAAACCACCTGATTCTCCGTGAGCCCCTTCGCCCGTGCCGTCCGCACATAATCCTGCCCCAGTTCTTCGAGCATCGCCGTCCGCACCATCCGCGTCAGCACCGCCGCCAGCCCCAGTCCCAGCGTCACCGCCGGCAGCACCAGGTGCGTCACAAACGCCCATCCGGACCCCGACCCCGAAACCGGCAGCCAGCCCAGCCTGATTGAAAACAGCAAGATCAGCAGCGGCCCCAGCGCAAAGTTCGGAAACGAAAGCCCCGTAAGCGAAGTCACCCCCACAAACCTGTCTTGCCACTTATCCCGGTGCACCGCCGCCCAAACCCCCGCAGGCACGCTCCCCAGCACCCCCAGCAGCAGAGCCGCAAATGCCAGCGCCAGCGTGTATGGATAACGCTCCATGACCAGCCGCGTCACGGGCGCCCGCAGCCTCAACGATTGCCCCAGATCCCCATGCGCCGCCCCCGCCAGGTAATGCCCATACTGCACCCGCAGCGGCTGATCGAACCCGTAAGCATGCCGCAGCGCCTGCACATCCGCCCCACTCGCCCCTTCCCCCAGCATCTGCACAATGGGGTCCCCCGGCACCAGGTGAATCAGCAAAAACACAATCGACACCACCAGCCAAAGCACCGGCAAAGTCAGCAGCAGCCGCTTTACCGGAGGCCAAACAATTCGTCCCAGGCTCGACTTCGAAGCAGACGTTCCGGTGGCAGCATGGGCCGTCACCCCCATAACCTGCCCCTCCTCCACTCGAAGGCCTTCAGCCCCGGCGTCTTTCCCCTCATCCCTCAACCCGCCGCCTCCAGCCCGTCATCCTCGGTCGCCGAATCCGGAACCACCACATCCTCCACCCGCACCTTGCTGATCCGCCGCCCGTCCAATTCCAGCACCCTGTATCGCCGACGCTCAAACTCCACCATCTCCCCCACCACAGGCAAATGCCCAAGCTGCCCCAGCACGAATCCCGCCAGCGTCTCCACCCCTGCCTGCCGCGGAAACACCCAGCCCAGCCGGGTCGAAAGGTCCCGTAGCGTCGTCGCCCCGTCCAGCGTCACCACGCCCGTGCCGCTGCGCACAATCGCCGGCGTCACATCAAACTCGTCCTCAAGCTCGCCAACCAACTGCTCCAGCGCGTCCTCCGCCGTCACCAGTCCAACGGTCGAACCAAACTCGTCCACCACGATCGCCAGCAGCTTCCGGCGTTCCTGAAACTCCTGCAGCAGCTCCACCGCCAGCTTCGTTTCGGGGACGAACAGCACCTCGCGCATCACCTCCCGCAGCGTCAGCCCGGAGTCCCCCGTCGCCCCCATCGCCAGCGCCGTCGCCCGGAAGTGCATCAGCCGCGAAACATCCTTCGAATAAACAATCCCGATAATGTGTTCCGGCCCCCGCGCCGGCTCAAACACCGGCACACGCGAGTGTTGCTCATCCACAATCCGCGCGCTCGCCTGCTCCAGCGTTATTCCCGCCGGCAATGCAAAAATCTTGCCACGCGGCGTCATAATCTCTCGCACCACGACATGCGAGAGCTCAATGGCCCGGTGGATCATCTCCTCCTGAAACGCCGGCAGCAGACCCCGCCGACGCGTCGCCGTGGCAATCAGCTTCAACTCCTCAGGCGAATGAATCTCGCCTTCCCCATGTAGCGGCGCCTTGAACAGCCGCAACACCAGCGTCGCCGACCCATTCATCAGCTTCACCGCCGGCCCCGTGATCCGGATGAACACGTCCATCGGCCCGGCTACCGCCAGCGCAATCCGCTCCGCACGCTGCAGCGCCAGCGATTTCGGGACCAGCTCGCCCAGCAACACTTCCAGGTACGTAATCAGCGCAAACGCAATCGCAATCGCCACACCATTCGCATAGACGACCGCGTGCGGCGGCAGCACCCCAAACACCTTCGTCGCAATCGCGAGCAGCGTTTCCGCCACCGCTGGCTCCCCCACCCAACCCAGCGCCAGCGCCGCCAGCGTGACGCCAAACTGAACCGCCGGCAGAAAGTCATCCATCGTCTGCTTCAGCTTCAACACCGTCCGCGCACCCGGCCGCCCATGCGCAATCAACTGCTCCACGCGCGTCTCGCGAATACTGACCAGCGCAAACTCAGCCGCCACAAAGAAGCTATTGGCCAATATAAAAAAGGCCACCATCACTCCCCGGATCAGCGTCCATTCCAGCATCCCCAAAGCTTACCAGTTACGCAATAGAAGCAACCGCCCCATGCTCCCAGGACCGCACGCTTGAGTTTGAGTCTCTTCCTCCTTTGCCCTGATACAGGTCGAGGCTTCAGCCGATGCCCTGAGATAGGCTCGGGCTCCAGCCTTTGCCCTGAGATAGGTTGAGGCTTTAGCCTTGACACCGACGAAGCCCCACAGAGTCGGGCTTCAGCCCCCGGGACATCGTTCTCTCTCGCGGCGTAACGATCAATCAAATGGCCGGACGATTGGCCACCACAAATCGTTGGGTGCCCCATTCATCGCGCTCTTGCGATGAGTGAGATCTCGTAATCACCCGCATCAATCCTCACTACTCCGCCGCCGCACCCGCCGAACCTGCGCCTGCGACCCACCCTGCTGATCCAAAACGCAGATCCCACCTACCTTCACGGTGCAGCCCTTGTAAGCCATCGCAGCCGGAGGCGCCACAATCGCCGCGATAAACGGCAACGCCATCACCGCTCCGGCCGCAAACCGGGTCATCAGTACCCGCCGGCTGTGTTCCAGCTTCACCGGTTCCGCCGCATCAGACACCGGCTCGCCGAGCAAGATCCCAAAATGCTGCAGCTCCGCCAGAATCAAGTCCACCTCCGCGCCCAGCAGCCTGGGCACCTCGGCTGCATCGGCAACCAGCTCCTCCCACGTGCCGCCATTGCAAAGCAGCCAGACCGCGGTCGTCACCGCGTTCAGGCAGAAAGCCTGGTGCGTCCGCTCGTCATAGATGACAGCTTCCTCGCCAATGTACTGCACGATCAGATCATCGGTACGCCGCTGAAATTTCTCCACTTTCGGACCTCCGATAGAAGCGGATATCGCCGGGTGGGGTCTTGATCAATCGCCGGCTACACCGCCTATGGGAGTAAAAGTACAGCGCGCCCGGGGCCGATCCCTTGATCTAAAGCAAGGTCTCTTGCGGTACATCAAGCCGGACTCCAGACTGGCGTTAGAACTTCACTGGCCGCAAAACGCAAAAAGGCCCGCCGCATAAGCGACGGGCCTTCTGGAACTTCCAAAGCTTATGCGTTGACCGGTGCCAAAACCTTGACCACTGCCTTGTCGATCGTATCCTTTGGCACAAAGCCAACGATCTGCTCGGCGACCTTGCCGTCCTTGAAAAGCAGCAGCGCCGGGATGCCGCGGATGCCGTAGCGCGAAGGCGTCGAGCTGTTCTTGTCGACGTCCATCTTCATCACCTTGATCTGACCCTGGTACTGGTTCGCCACTTCATCAACCACCGGTGCCAGCGCACGGCAAGGACCACACCACGCCGCCCAGAAGTCCACCAGAACCGGCTGCGAGGACTTCAACACATCCTGCTCAAAATTCGAATCGTTCACTTCACTCACAAATTGACCGGCCATGATGCTTCCTCCTGCCCATTCACTTTCAGGGCAACAACAGGATAGATGCAAATTCGCGACATTGGATTCCCGCGGTGGATAAGCGGGCAAAAAGAGAACGCCCGGACCCCGCGCGAACGCAGGGGTCAACGGGCGGTGTAGCAGCCCTCCCCAGAACTGCACACACCTTAAAGCTAAAGTTATGTGACTAACGTGTAAAGATAACCTTCTAACACCTTGGTAACCTTACTTTAGTTGTAGACGGCACCGCCGGCGATCGTCGCCAGGATAGTCTCACTCAGCAGGTCCCCCCCAGTCTCTCGCACTAAAGCCTGCACCGCTTCCGCATCAGCACTCCGGTCAAGAATCAGCAAGACGGAAGGTCCCGCACCCGACAGCGTCACCGAGCAGATCCCCTCCCGCCCCGCCAGTCCAGCCAGCGACGGCAGCAACGGACATGCACTCTCGCGATAGGGTTGGTGCATCAAATCGCGGCTTCCGGGTAACAAAAGCGATGGTTGATCGAGCGCAAAAGCACTCACCAGCAAAGCCGTAGCTTGAATGTTATGAACAACATCTGGCCGAGAGTAAAAGTCCGGCAACAAGCCTCGCGCTTTTTCGGTTGCAAGTGAAGTGCCCGGAATGGCCAAAACCAGTCTCCATCCAAGATCGGCCCCCAGCGTAGCCGCCGTCACGTTGCCGTCCTGCATGGAAGAAGCCGTCATCCCGCCAAACCAGCAGGCTGCCACATTGTCCGGATGCCCCTCCCGCCGGCACGCTTCTGCAAGTATCTGCTCACCGGTCCACCCCAATTCGCCGAAATGATTCGCCAGCAGAACCCCCGTTACCAGCGCCGCGGCGGATGACCCACAACCCATTCCAAGTGGGATTTCATTCGTGACCGCCAGCGCAAGGGGAGGCCCCGCCGGGGCAAGCGCTCGGTAGGTATCGAGCATCAGGTTACCCTGGAGCAACCCGACCAGGTCGGAATTGCGGCCCGTCGCATGTATTGAAAACGCCTCTGCGGGCTCGGCTTCGACAGTCAACCACAGGGAAAAAGCCAGGCCAAGCGCGTCGAACCCGGGGCCAAGATTTGCTGAAGTTGCCGGTACGCGGATCTTGAAAGGGGTCATCCGGCATCCTCCACGGCTGTGCTGGTCAAGGGCACAAACAGCCGGAAAACGGTTCCAGTTCCCTTTCGGCTACGCACACGCAGGGTACCTTCGTGGCGTTCCACAATCTCAAGCGACACCCACAATCCCAGCCCAGTACCAGTGTTTCCCTTGGTTGAAAAAAAGGGCTCAAAGATGTGCGGCAGGGCTTCCGGGCTGATGCCGGAGCCGGTATCGGCGACCGTGATTGCCACCCCCGGGACGCCGGTGCGCGGGTGCCGGGCGGGCGCTGTGCGCAGCAGCAAGCGGCCGCCGCCGCTCAGCGCGTCGGTTGCGTTGCCGACCAGGTTAGCCACTACCTGGCGGATTCCACCATCATGCACCAGCACCTTTGGCGCGGGACGGTAGCGACGCTCGATACTGACCTCGCTTTGGCGCAGGCGCGATTCGAACAGAGGCAGCACGGTCGCCGCAAACTCTTCAGGATCGGTCTGGCCCGCCCGCGTTGAGCGGCGATGGAAGCGCAGCGTCTGCACCGTGATCTTGGCGACGCGATCGAGCTCCACCTGCGCCGCCTCCAGGTAGCCGCGCGCGTCCGCGTCCAGCGAGCTGGTCCCGACCAGGTAGAGGAGGTTGGTGATCGCCTCCAGAGGGTTGTTGATTTCGTGTGCGATTGACGCGGCCAGCCGCCCCGCAACCGCCAGTTTTTCCGTGCGCCGCAGCATCTCTTCGCTCTTCTTCTGCAGCGTCAGATCGGCCACGTAGGCAGCGAGCTGGCGCAGCGCGGGCTCAGCCGTCGGGTTCAGTACGGCGAGCCCGACCAGCACCTCAATTGTGGCGCCAGTGGTGGTCGTGCAGCGGGCCTCAAATGGCTCGGGCGGGGTGGCGAGCGCGCCCAGAAAGTGGTGAACGTCTGAAAGCGGGATGCAAAGCTCGCCCAGCTTGATACGGCCGATCGCCGCCGGCAGCGCAAACATCGCTTCCGCGGCGTCGTTCGCATAGACGATCAGGCCGTCCGCATCGGCTATCAGCAGGCCGATCGGCATGCCTTCCACCAGGCGATGGAAGCGGTCCTGAGAGTCCTGCAAGGCGGCTTCTACGGCGATCTTGCGAGTTCGGTCGGCGGCTTCACGCAGCTCACGCTCGACGGCCGGAACCAGGCGCGCGAGGTTCTGCTTGGTGACGTAATCGTGTGCGCCGGCGCGCATGGATTCAACCGCCGTGGTCTCCGTCATGATGCCGGAAAGCATGATGAAGGGCAGGTCAAGACCCGCCGCGCGCACCATGCGCAGAGCTTCCGGACCGCTGAACTCGGGCAGGTTGTAGTCAGCCAGGACGATGTCTGGCGGGTCCGTATCGGCGAGCGCGGCGGCCATTTCCGGGGCGCGTTCTATGCGGATAATTTGTGGCGCGAATCCGTTCTTGCGCAAGTGCCGCTCAAGCAGCATGGCGTCGTCGGGGTTGTCCTCGACGAGCAGGATGCGCAGCGCGCGGGATGTGTCCGGGCCTAGGCTGGGGGACATTCGTTGAGCACCAGCCAGTACATGCCGAGCTGTCGGGTGGCCTCGGCGAAGTCGTTGAAGTTGACGGGCTTGCGGATGTAGCTGTTGACGCCGAGTTGGTAGCTGCGCACCACGTCTCGCTCTTCATCGGACGAGGTCAGGACTACGACCGGCAGCATGCGCGTGCTGGCGTCCTCTCGGATGCGTCGCAGGACTTCGAGGCCTTCTACCTTGGGCAGCTTCAAGTCCAGCAGGATTACCTGTGGCTTGATCGCTTCAGGACCAAAGAGCAAGTCGATGGCTTCGGCACCGTCGCGGGCCACGCGAACATCGTTGGCGATGTTTGATTTTTTCAACGCGCGGATGGTCAGGAGTTCGTGATCGGGATCGTCTTCCACCAGCAAAATCAGCCGTGCATCAGCGGTCATGGGGCAATCCTACCGGAAAGGAAATGGTTGCGCTATGGGTGGTTTTTACGTTGAAGGAAAGAGCAGGACAAAAGCAGATCACCTTCGGGAATGACAAACAAAGTATTGCGACTTCTGACGCTGAGAGACGGCTTCTGCTGAAGCGGCGTTATTAACGGAGGCGTACCTAAGCAGCTAAAGCCGCGTGGCTCTGGTGCTTTGATTGGCACGGCTGAAGCTGTGCCCTTAAGCAGGATGACTGCGGAAGTGAGTCGATGGGCGAGGAAGAAAGGACAAAAGCAGATCGCGTCCGGGGATGACAACCAAGTAGGGGTCAGGGTGCGTTGCGACGCGGCGGGCGAGCCAAACTTCCAAGCGGCCTAAAGCTCGTGTGGGACGCCTACGGTGAAGAAGAATGTGGCTCCGTGGTCGACCTCGCCAAGTGCCCAGATGCGCCCGTGGTGACGTGCGATGACGCGGGCGACGGTGGCCAGGCCAATACCGGAGCCCTTGAAGTCCTTGTCGCCGTGCAGCCGGTTGAAGGCGCCGAAGAGTTTGTCGGCGTAGTGCATGTCAAAGCCCGCGCCGTTGTCCATGATGTAGTAAGCCTGCTGCGTGGAGTCCCAGCCGAAGCGAATGACTGCGTGGGCGATCTTGCCGGTAAACTTGGCGGCATTGCCGAGCAGATTTTCGAGCGCCACACGCAGCAGCCTGGGGTCTGCGTTGACCTCCATGCCGGGGTCGATGGTGATTTCGAGCGAGCGTCCGGGATTTTCTTCCTTCACGTTCGCGGCTACGGATTCGAGCATCGCGGTCAGGTTGACGTGCTCTCTTGCGAGCTCTGCGCGGGTGACGCGCGAAAGCTGCAGCAGCGCGTCAATCAGCATGCCCATGCGCTGCACGCCGGCACGTACGCGCGCAATGTAGTCGCGGCCGGTGGCATCGACCGCTTCGGCATAATCTTCTTCCAGCGCGAGTGAGAAGCCATCAATCGTACGCAGGGGCGCGCGCAGGTCATGCGAGACGGAATAGCTGAAGGCCTCAAGCTCCCGGTTGGTGTTTTCCAGCTCCGCGGTACGCTGCCGGACGCGCTCTTCCAACGTAACGTTGAGGGCCTGCAATTCAAGCGCGGCACGCTCCACCTCTGCGCGAGATAGCGCAAGCGACTCGGCAGCTTGCTCGGATTCCTCCCGCAGTTTGCGCTCCCGCGTGAAGAAGCGAAACATGACCAGGATCAGCAGGAAGTCCACGCCAATGGCCAGGAACAGCATGACACGCGTGCGCGTTACGTTGCGTCGAACGTCCGCAGTGCGGATCAACAGCAGCCGGCGCTCTTCTGCTTCAGCCTCGTCCGCGATGCTGCGCAGCCTGTCCATCTGAGCTTTGCCGGTACCGCTGACTACGAGCGCGTGCATGCTGTCAGTTTCGCCGCTTTCGCGCAGCCGGGCGGTTTCTGCAAGGAGGTCCAAGCGCTGCTCTATGGTGGCTGCAAAGAGCTCGCCGCGCTCCTTCTGGGCGGGGTTGTCGCGGGTCAGAAGCTGGAAGCGCTGCATGCTTTTTGGCAGCTCTACGAGCGCGCGATTGTACGGTGTGAGATAGCTCGTGTCGTCCGTGATGAGATAGCCGCGCACGCCGGTCTCGGCATCCTTGGCGGAGCCCATAATGTGCTCAACCTGGTTGATCACTTCCCACGTGTGATCGACCCAGTATTGGCTGTAATCAAGCGTGTTGAGCGTGCGGTAGGCGAGCGCGGTGGTCAGCGAAACGATGATGACGGCGAGGAGCAGAAGAGCGGGTACGACCACCCGGTTTGTGCGAAGCTTCATGAGGTCGGACTCCGAACAAACATAATCGGCGAATCATCTGACGCAGGCAGCGCGTCCCACTTCATTTTGTTTGTCATCCCGGCAGAACTTTGAGTTGGCCAGTAGCAAAGGAAAACTGCAGATCCCCTTCGGGGATGACAAACAAGAGTGCTTAGACCTTCATGCGGGATTCGAGTTCACGCAGCACGACGTCGCGGTCAGCTTCGAGCACGATGGGGGGCTTGCGGAGCTCGGCGTTCAGCAGGCGGTCGGCTAGCGGCTCGGCGGCTTTTTCGTCTGCGGTCAGTAGCTCATCGCGATGATAGGCGATGGTGTAGTCGGAGTCCTTGAGGGTGTGGCCGGTAAGGATCAGCACGGCGCGTTCTTCCGTGCCCACTCGCCCATTTGCGACCAGCTTTTTGAGCCCGGCGAGCGTGACCGCGGAGGCCGGCTCGCAGCCGATTCCTTCCGCGCCGATCTGGGCTTTCGCAAGGGCGATTTCCTGCTCGGTCACTTCCTCACACCAGCCGCCCGTGGACTGAATGGCGTTGACAGCCTTCTTCCAACTGGCCGGATTGCCGATGCGGATGGCTGAGGCGCGCGTTTCTGCCACGACAGGATTGAGGGCCTTGCCGTCCTGATCTCGCATGGATAGGAAGAGCGGATTGGAGCCGCTGGCCTGCACGATGGAGATCTTCGGCATGCGCGTGATCAGGCCGAGCTGCTTCATTTCTGTGAAGCCCTTGTAGAGCGCGGACGCGTTGGCCAGGTTACCGCCGGGTGCGATGACGTGGTCCGGGACCTGCCAGTCCATCTGCTCCAGCAGCTCGAAAGCGGGGGTCTTCTGGCCTTCCAGCCGGTACGGATTGACGGAGTTGAGCAGGTAGATGGGGTAGGTGCGGACGAGCTCGTTGACGAGCTTTACGCAGCCATCAAAGTCGGTCTTGAGCTGGACGGTGAGCGCGCCGTAGTCCATGGATTGCGAGAGTTTGCCCCAGGCGATTTTGCCTTCCGGGATGAAGACGATCGACCGCAGGCCGGCGCGGGCGGCGTAGGCGGCCATGGCGGCGGAGGTGTTGCCGGTGGAGGCGCAGGCGACCCATTGGAAGCCGCGCTCGACCGCGACTGAGAGCGCGGCGGTCATGCCGGTATCTTTGAAAGATCCGGTGGGATTCATGCCCTGGTGCTTGGCCAAAACCCAGTGGATGCCGAGCGATTTCGCTGCGCGCGGCAGGTCGTAGAGGGGCGTATTGCCTTCGCGCAGGGTGGTGACGGTGTCCATGTTTTTGACGATGGGCAGCAGGTCCCGAAAGCGCCAGACGCCGGATTGATCGATGGCTTGCGATGAGTTGCGGCGCTCTTGCCAGAGCCAGCGGAGGGCGCTGGGGTTGGGGAGCTGGGCCTCGCCATGAAACCACGGATAGACGACTTCATAAAGCGATGAGCAGGTGGCGCAGCGGAAATCCTGGGCGACGTCTTCGCCCGCGATGCGCGTGCCGCATCCGGTGCATCTGAGTTGGTGTGAGGCGATCATTGGTGAAGCTAGGTTATATGAAGTGGGTTGCGATTGTGTTGTTCGTGCTGGGCCTGGGTAGTGCCGGGGCGCAGCAACCGAAGGTTTTGCGGGTGGCTGCGGCTTCTGACCTGCAGCCGGTGATGCCGGCGTTTGCGTTCGCCTATGAGAAGAAGTTTGGGGTGAAGCTGGAGGTGACGTTTGGCTCCAGCAGCGCGCTTGCGACGCAGATCAAGAACGGTGCGCCGTTCGACGTATTTCTGGGTGCAGACTACACGTTTCCGGAGCAGGTGATTGCGGCCGGCCTGGCTGTTGAAAAGCTGCCGACGCCATATGCTCAGGGGACGCTGGTGCTGTGGGCTCGCAAAGACGCGCCGCTGGGGCCGCCACGGGTGGAGTTGCTGACCGATCCGCGGGTGACCAGGATCGCGGTGGCCGATTCCATCCACGCTCCGTATGGGCGAGCGGCTGCGGCCTATCTGCGCAACAGGAAGCTGGAAGAGAAGATCAAAGGCAAACTGGTGACGGCGGAAACGATCGCCCAGACCGCTCAATTTGTGGAGTCCGGAAACGCGCAGATGGGGTTTGTTTCGTTGACGTTTGCGGCGTCCAAGCATGGCAAGGAAGTGGGTAATTTTGTGCGGCTGAATGACCTGTACCCGAAGATCACGCAGTGCGGTGTGGTGATCAAGACGTCGAATGATCTGGACGAGGCGAAGAAGTTTATGGCGTGGATGGTGGGGCCCGAGGTGCAGGAGCATCTGGCGGAGTTTGGCCTGAAGAACGTGCGCTAAACTGGCGGGATGGATGCTGAAGCTTTGTGGTTGACGCTGCGGCTGGCGGGTGCAACGACTGTCGTACTGCTGGCCGTGGCGGTGCCGCTTGGCTGGTGGGTTGCCTCTGGAAGCGGCTGGTTGCGGGTGGCGGTGCAGGCGCTGGTGGCGTTACCGCTGGTGCTGCCGCCTACCGTGATTGGGTTTTATTTGCTGGTGGGGCTGGGGCCTCTCACCTGGGTGGGGCGCGGAATCGCGGGGGTGCTGGGGCATCCGCTGGCGTTTAGTTTCGTGGGGCTGCTGGTGGGGTCAATGGTGTACTCGCTGCCGTTTGCGGTGCAGCCGCTGGTGGCTGGTTTCAGGGCTGTCGCAAGAGAGTATGGGGAGGCGGCGGCGGGGATTGGGATGTCGGCTTCGCAAACGTTTACGGGGGTGGTGCTGCCAATGGCGCGGGGTTCCCTGGGGACTGCTGCGGTGCTTGTGTTTGCCCATACCGTGGGGGAGTTTGGGGTGGTATTGATGCTCGGGGGGAACATTCCGGGAGTGACGCGGACGCTATCGATTGTGCTGTTCGATCAAGTGTCGGATGGTAATTATGGAGACGCGAACCGGACGGCGGGGGTGCTGGTGCTGGTGGCGATGGTGGCGTTGCTAGCAGTGTACGGGCGCTGGTTGAAGCGGGTGCCGGATGGCGTCTGAGCCGTTTCTGAGCGTTGAGTTGAAGCACCAGTTGGGGATGCTGGCGCTCGAGGTTGCGTTCGAGATTAGGGCTCCGTGGACGGTGCTTTTTGGGCCTTCGGGTAGCGGAAAAAGCACGATCTTGAGGGGGGTCGCGGGGCTGCTGCGACCCGATGCAGGGAAGGTGCAGGTCCTGGGGCAGACAGTGTTTGATGCGCAGGTGTGGGTGCCTGCACATCAGCGCCCTGTGCGCTGGGCCGGCCAGCGGAGTGCCTTGTTCCCGCACAAAAGCGTCCAGCAAAATCTGGCGATGGGTGTCGATATTGCGAGCCGGATGGACATGGATCGCGGACTGCGGGTGGATCGCGCGCTGAAGTTGTTTGGGCTGGAATCGCTGCAGAACAAATTCCCGGAACAGCTTTCCGGCGGACAGCGGCAGATGGTGTCGATTGTGCGGGCTTCGATGTCAGCGGAGAGTAAGGTGCTGCTGCTGGATGAGCCGTTTGCGGGCCTCGATGCGGGGTTGCGAGATCAGTTGATTGCGAACCTGAAGAGCTGGCTTGGGGTAATGCCGGTCATTTCTGTGACTCATGATGTGGGGGAGGCATTTCTGCTGGGGGCGGAGGTGGTGCGGATCGCTGAGGGGCGGGTGGTGGCGCAGGGGCCGGTGGGGGAGGTGCTGGCTGGGGAGCGGGAACGGTTGCTTGGGGTGCTGGGATAGTCTCGGCGGGGTTGAAGATTCTTCCGGATTGAGTCTTGAGTCAAGACAGGTAGACAGGCTCCTGGTGCAGGGTGATGCCGAAGGCTTTTTCTACGCCTGCGATGATGTGGTCGCGGAGGGCCAGGAGGTCGGCGCAGGTGGCGGTGCCGGTGCGATTGGTTAGGGCGAGGGTGTGTTTGGTGGAGATGCCGACCGGGCCTAGCTGGAAGCCTTTTGGAAAGCCGGCGCGCTCGATGAGCCAGGCAGCGGGAAGTTTGGTTTGGCCGGTTCCTTGCCCAGGCACGGTGCCGCCGGGGTCTACGGCCTCGGGGTGGGACTGGATGGGCCAGTGCTGGATATCGGCTACCGGGATGTTGAGGTGCTGCGCTATGCGGTCGAGGGCGCCGAGGGGGACCACGGGATTCTTGAAGAAGGAGCCGGCGGAGGTTGAGTCGGGGTCGTGGGGGTCGAGGACCATGCCTTTGGCGGCGCGAATTTTGCGGACGGCATGGTAGACCTCGAGCGGCGTGGGGTTAGGGTTGTCGGCGAAGTGGCGCTTTAGGTCGGGATAGGTCAAGTTGGCGATTAAGGTGGCGGAAAAGTGGAAATCGACGCGGGTGACGATGTAGCGGCCGCGCTGGGTGGAGTTGAAGATGCTGCTCCGGTACGCGAATTCGAGCCAGTGGCGTGGCATATCGACGAATTGGCCGGTGTCGAGATCGAGCGCGCGCAGGCTGGTGATGGTCGCGCCGACGTCCTGGCCGTAGGCACCGATGTTCTGGATGGGCGCGCCGCCGACGAGGCCGGGAATGCCGGCGAGGCACTCGACGCCGTAGATCCCCTGCTCGCAGATGGCGTGGACGAAGAAGTCCCAGTCGAGGCCGGCGCTGACTTCGAGGTAGAGGTGGTCGTCGGACGCGATGATGGCGGGTTGGCGGCTGAGGGAGATCTTGAGGACCAGGCCTGGGAAGCCGGAGTCGGCTACGACGAGGTTGGATCCACCGCCGAGGACGAAGAGGGGGAGGTCGTTTTCCTGGGCGAAGCGCGTGGCGGCGAGGAGGTCGTTCTCACTTTCGATCTGCGCGAAGTAGCGGGCGGGGCCGCCGATTTTTAGCGTCGTGTAGGGGGCTAGGGGGACATTTTCCTGGATGACCATGCTTGCTTAGGGTACGGGATTTCGGCAGGGCGGAGGAAGGCGGTCGAGCTTTGCTCGATACCCCACCCTTTCGATGAAGCCGAAAGGATGGGGCACCCGGGCTTGTGGTTTGCCGCGCGCCTTCGTGGTAGCCCTACCCAGGTCTCAGAAGCGAGACCTGGGGCACCGGGGTTATTGCTGCGACTTCCGAAGGGCTGGGGCATCTATAATCGAGCGGTAGGGTTCCAGGAGGATTTATGTATCCCGAGATTATGGTGATTCCGATGCGCGAAGAGTTGACGCGCGCGGGTGTGATGGAAGCTCGTACGGCTGCGGATGTGGATGCTGCCGTGGCTCAGACCGGCACGACGATGCTGGTGGTGAACTCGATTTGCGGTTGCGCGGCGGGCAAGATGCGTCCCGGTGTGCGGCTCGCCATGCAGCACGGGACGAAGCCTGATCATGCCGTGACGGTGTTCGCCGGGCAGGACCGTGAGGCGACCGAAAAGGCGCGTGGGTATTTCGGTGGGCATCCGCCGACGTCGCCTGCGATTGCCATCCTGCGCGACGGCCAGCTTGTGTACCTGATGCAGCGCTCGGCCATTGAGACCAGCACGGCACCGGCGATCGCGGCCGAACTTTCGCGTGCATTTGATACTTACTGTGCCAAGGCTTCTGCCTAGTACGACTACGGTCAGGTGATGAGAGCGGAGCCTTCGGGCTTCGCTCTTTTCTATTGCGAGGGGGCTGCTTGCCGATAAGGGGAGTATGCCTATCGGGGACGAGATTGTATTTGCTGGGGAGGGCGCGGCGGTTGCGCGTATGCGTCTGCAGGTTGCGCGGATGGCGCCGCATTTCCGCGTGGCGCTGCTGGTGGGGGAGCCGGGGGCTGGGGCGGAGGCAGTGGCTCGGCGAATGCATGGTCTGAGTGCCGGGCGTACCGGCGAATTTGTGAGCATGACAGCGACGGATTTCGCCGCGGGGGTAGAGCCCGGGGTTTGCGGAGTGTTGTTTTTGACTGGGCTCGAAAGGGTGGAGGGGCAGGCCCAGACGGAGCTTCTGCGCCGGCTGAATGTGCTGCTGCGCGAGACGCGAGTGCTGGTGGCGAGCGAGTGCGATCCGCGTGGGATGCTGGCGACGGGGCGGCTGCGGGCAGAGCTTTATGAGCGGATTGGAACGCTTGAGATAAGGGTGGCACCGTTGCGGGAACGGGCGGAAGACTTGCCTGCGATGCTCTGCGGGATTGAGCTTGATGATGCGGCGATGGCTCGGGTACGGGAGTATGGGTGGCCGGGAAATCTAGGGGAGATGTTGGAGTTGAAGGCTCGGCTGGGTGGCCTGGGGCGGACGGTGGGGGTGGAAGATCTGGGACTGACTCAGGGGGTCGTCGAGAAAGTTGAGCGGCTGGATCAGGTGATTGAACGGCACGTAGTGCGGGTGCTGGAGCGGGTGGGGGGGAATAAGCTGCGGGCGGCGGAGCTGCTGGGGATCAGCCGGAGTACGCTTTACCGGATGTTGGAGGGGGTTGGGGCTTAGGAGTGTTGCAGCTAAACGCAAAGAGAAAAGCAGACCCCCTCCGGGCATGACAACCAAAAGTGAAGCGACTAGCGCCCCCGCAACAAGCTTGTGTGACCAAAGTTGTTCAGGCGCTGCTATATCCTTTGGGGATGCGAGTTCCCTTTTTGATTGGTGCGGCGGTTCTTTTGGTGGTTGGCGCTGGGGCGCAGGCGCCGGTGACGGAGCGTAGTGCGGCGCTGAGCTCGCTGTTCAAGGAGATGTGGGAGGACGGGTTGAAGCGCTCGCCTGAATTTGCTTCTTCGCTTGGGGACCGGCGGTATAACGACCAGCTCAGCGACAACTCACCCAAAGCTATCAATGAGGAATTGGCGCGGTCGCGAGGCTATCTGGCGCGGCTTAGCGCGATCAATCTGACTGGGCTGAGCGAACAGGAAAAGCTTTCAGCCGACCTGATGGAGCGGCAACTGATTCAGCAGCAGGAAGGCGCGCGGTTCAAGGCATGGGAGATGCCGGTGAACCAGTTTCACGGTATTCATACCGACCTGCCGAGTGAAATCGTGGACTGGCCGTTCCAGACCGTGAAGGACTATGACGACTACGTGGCGCGCCTGCGGCAGATCCCGCGGGTGCTGCGCCAGGCAAGCGAGAATTTGCAATCCGGCATCAACGATGGGCGTGTGCAGCCGGCTTACCTGATGACGAAAGTCGCGGCGCAGATTGATGATCTGGCCGGGAACACCCCGTCAGGCAGCCCGTTCGCTGTGCCGCTCAAGAAGATGCCCGCGACGATTTCTGACGCGGATAAGAAGCGCATTGCCAACGATGTGCTGCTGGCTATCCAGGACGATGTGCTGCCGGCTTATGTGCGGTTTGCGAAGTTTGTGCGCGTGGTTGTGATCCCGGCTGGGCGGAAGGAGCCGGGGGTTTGGGCGACGCGCGATGGCGACGCCTACTACGCCTACTGCGTGCGCCGCGAGACGACGCTGGACAAGACGCCGGCGGAAATCCATCAGATCGGGCTGGATGAGGTGAAGCGCGACGAGGCCGAGATGCTGGCCATCGTAAAGAAGCTGGGCTACAAGAATGTGAAGAGTTTTGGCGTGGCAATGGCGGCGGACCCGAAGCAGCATGCGGCTTCTGCCGAGGGCCTGCTGGACCTGTATCGGGCGCATGAAGCGGCGATGAAGCCAAAGCTGCCGGAGCTGTTTGGGCGCTTGCCGAAGAACTCGCTGGAGGTGGTGGCGATGCCAGCTTATCTGGGCAAGGACCAGGCGGCGGCGTGGTACGCACAGGGCACGGCGGATGGGTCTCGGCCGGGGCGGGTGAATGTAAACGAGTACAACTTTGCGGGACGCGCTACGGCTCCGATTGAGGCTGTGAGCTACCACGAAGGAATCCCCGGCCACCATCTGCAGATCTCGATCGCGCAGGAGTTGACGGGGCTTCCGGAGTTTCGCAAGCACCTGGGGTACACGGCTTTTGTGGAAGGCTGGGCGCTGTATTCCGAGCGGCTGGGTAAGGAGATTGGCTTCTACCAGGACCCTGTAAGCGACTACGGGCGGCTGGAGGCGGACATCTGGCGGGCGATCCGGCTCGTGGTCGATACGGGCGTGCACAGCGAGCATTGGACGCGGCAGCAGATGGTGGATTACTTCCACGATCACTCCGCGATCGACGAGACGAATGTGCAGGCGGAGGTGGACCGGTACATCGCGTGGCCGGGGCAGGCGCTGGGTTACAAGATGGGGCAATTGAAGATCCTGGAGCTGCGCGCCCGGGCGAAGGCGCAGTTGGGGGCCCGGTTCGATTTGAAGGCGTTTCATGACACGGTGGTGGATGCGGGGGCGCTGCCCATGGACGTGCTGGAGGCTCGGGTGAATGCCTGGGTGGCTTCGCAGAAGCGGTAGCGGCTGGGTTTAGCTCAGAGACAAATTTGTCATCCTGAGCGGAAGAACGCACGGCGATTTGTGCATTTTGGAATCGAAGGATGAGAAATTTTGCTGGGTGCTGGGGGTCGGTGCCCCAACGTTCCTTGATCCCACCCATCGCGAAAGAGCGATGGATGGGGCACCCAAAGTTTGACGGCTACGGGCGTAACAGGGCGGCTACGGATGCGAGGGTGGCGAGGCTTCCCTGTTTAAGGAAGGTGAGCAGGGTTTCGGGCATGGTGGGGGTGTGCTCGATTTCGCGGCAGAAGGACTGGACCGTGAAGACGATCTGGGCGTCACCGAAGGCTTGCGCATGGCGGCCGGCGACTCCGGTCAGCAGGCCGTTGAGCCAGAAGAATTGCGTGACGAGCAGGAGGTATTCGTCAAAGATGGGGCGCGGGGAATGGCGGGCGCTGCCGCCGCGGCCAAAGGGGAACAGGTACTGGTGGACGTAGTTGACGAGGTAGTTTTCAAGCAGCCAGGGGTGCGTCGCGAGGTAGGGTTCGTAGTAGAGGGTGCGGGCGTTTTGAAAGTGGGCCAGGTCGTCGGCGAGCGAGGTGGCGGCGATGCCTTCAATGAATTGCAGGTAGGTTTCGCGGAAGCGCTGGGAGCAATTGGCGTCTTCCAGCACAAGCGCGTTGAGGTGCAAAAGGACCTTGAGCTGGAACTGCGGCTGGGCGGGAGTGGCCTCCATCTCCACGGCCCCCCAGGTGGTGCCGAGGATCTGGCGGTAGTCGGCGAGGATGGCGGGGACTAGCGATTTGGCTTCCGGGGTCTGGATGCTGTCGAGCTTTTGGCAGAGGGAGCCCATGAGCAGAAGGCGCTGCCAGAGGGGGCGCGCGCGGTCAGTGAGGATATCGACCAGCCAGGTGCGGATGAGGGCGAAATGCGCGTAGGGCTTGAAGAAGACGCCGGGCGCGTTGGAGGCGAGCGAGAAAAAGTTGTCCGTGCGGAAAGCGCCGGAGTGCAGGTCGGACTGGACGCTGAGAGCGTTAGGGTTGAGCAGGATGTTGCGCGCGGCCTCCGGGCAGGAGAGCATCAGCGAGCCTTCCAGCGTTTGACCCACGCGGTTGAGGGCGCGGGGATAGCCGGAGCAGGTGGCGGATAAGAGCGCGCCGCCGTGGTCTCGCTGAATGTCACAGAGGCGGTCCGCGGCGAAGAAGGGGCAGGTGCCGCTGGCGCGTGGATTGATCTGGGCGAAGACGCTATCGGCCGCGGTGAGATCCGGCACGGTGACGTAGGCGGCAACGCGGGCGCCGAGGCCTTCCACCGGGAACAACTGGTAGCGGGCATAGGTGGTGCGGTCGACCGGGATGGCCCAGTCGCGGCAGCACATGTCCTCGCACGCCGAGCCAATGCACTGGAAGGCGCCGGCGTAGGTGGGGCTCGAACTGGAGTCGGCTGCGATGTTACTTGCTCCTACCCCCGGGACTACGCGTTGGGGGTCAAGTTTGGTAGACGCACAACTCACGCGGCGGTAAACGACTCACACTGAGAGAGGTACAACATGTCCTACTGGAAGATGATCGCACTATCGGCCGCATCGGCATTGATGATTGGCACGGCTGCTGCTCCGGCGCAGATTTCTGTTGGGGTCAACATTGGCGCTGAGCCGGGCTGCCCCTACGGGTACTACGATTATGCGCCGTATAACTGCTCGCCCTATGGGTACTATGGGCCGGACTGGTTCAACAGCGGCGTGTTCATTGGGGCGGGTCCGTGGCATCGCGGAAGGGCTGGCTTTTACGGGCACGTGGATAATCGCTATGATCCGCATCATGGCTATAACGGGCCATTTCCAGACCGGGGGGAGCAGCCGTTCAACCATTTCCATGCGAATAGCGCCATCAATGGCCGCGGCGAGAACGGCAATGCAGGGCACGAGCCCGGCGGCGAACATGGTGCGGGCTTTGCAGGCCGCGGCGCTCCGGGTGGACACGGCGGCGGGCGGGGCCACTAGGGATCATGGGGGGCGAGAGTCTATCAGCTCTCGCCCCCTTTGCCTTCTGGTAGCTTGAAACGATGAGTGATGTCGCGAATGAAGTTCGGCCGCAGGTGGCGCAGGCGTTGATGCCCGGGGTAAAGGTAGCCGTGTTGGGCGCGGGCAAGATGGGTGGGATCCTGCTGCAGGGTTTCTTGAAGAATCACCTGCTGGGGCCGGAGCAGATTGTCGCGACGGTCCAGCATGCGGACAGGGCTGTGGCGCTTTCTGCGCAGCTTGGGGTAGAAGTCGGAACCGATAACCTGGCGGCAGCGCAGTGGGCGGACGTGATTTTGCTGGGCGTGAAGCCGGTGCAGGTGCCGGCGCTTGTGGAGCAGATCAAGGCAGCGCTGCAGGGGAAGACGGTGCTCTCGTTTGCGGCTTCTGTGACGACGGGCGCAATTGAGGTGGCGGCTCATTGTGATCTCGCTGTAGTGCGCGCTATGCCGAATACGCCCGCGATGATTGGCGCAGGCGTGACTGCGCTGTGTGCCGGGCGGTTCTGCTCGGCTGCGCAGATGGCCGTGGCGCAGCGGATTTTTGCGACCGTAGGGCGGACGGTGGTCGTAGACGAGAAGCATATGGATGCGGTGACGGGGCTGAGCGGGTCGGGGCCGGCGTTTCTGTACATCATCATTGAGGCGCTGGCAGAGGCCGGTGTGAATGTTGGGCTGCCGCGCGATGTGGCGACTCTGCTGGCGGCGCAGACTACGCTGGGCTCGGCGCGTATGGTGCTGGAAACGGGATATCACCCGGCGCTGCTGAAGGACCAGGTCACGACGCCGGCGGGATGCACTGTGGATGGAATTCTGGAACTCGAAGAAGGTGGTCTGCGCGTGACGCTGATCAAGGCAGTCAAGCGGGCGACGATGCGGGCGAAAGAGCTGGCCAGCGCGAAGTAGTTCGTATCGGAAGAGCATGTCAGCGCCATGAACAACTCGGCGTCGCCGAGACTAGCTACAGCCCCGGCGACGGCTCGCACGGACTAGAATATCGGTATGGCAACCGCCGCTACGCTTCCTAAACCGGGCATTCTGCGAGGCACTACTGGAGCCTGGCGCTTTGCGTGGCTTGTCGTAGGCTGGAATATTTTTGTGGCGCTCTGGGGCGCTGTGGTGCGCTCAACTAAGTCCGGCGCGGGCTGCGGAAACAACTGGCCGCTGTGCAATGGGCAGGTAATCCCGGTCTCGCCGACGTGGCATACGGTGATTGAATTTATCCATCGCCAGACGGTTTCCGTGTCTGTAATTACGTTGATTGCGTTGGTGACGTGGACTTTCCGCTCGACGCTGAAGGGTCACGCCGCGCGAGTGTTTGCGGTGCTTTCAACGCTGTTGCTGATCAACGAGGCCTTTCTGGGCGCACTGCTGGTCAAGCTTGGCTACGTGACAAATAACCAATCAATCGGCCGCGTAATCGTGCTGTCCATTCACCTGAGCAACACGCTGCTGATGCTTGGCGCCATGGTGATGACGGCGCATATGCTCGGCAGCGGCCAGCAGTGGTCGCAACTGAAGGCGCGCGGAAGCGATAAAGCGCTGGCGTTGACTGGTCTGCTGGCGACGCTGGTCGTGGGGGTGAGCGGGTCACTGGCCGCGCTGGGCGATACGCTGTTCCCTTCTGCCTCGCTACGGGCCGCGGTTGCGGCAGACTTCAATGCAGCTTCGCCGTGGCTGCTCAGGCTGCGTGGAGTGCATCCGCTGAGTGCGTTTATTGCTGCGGCATTCTTGGTCTGGCTGCTGTTGCGCAGTAAGGGATCTCGGCTGGCCAGGGTGCTTGGTGTGCTGCTGGCGATGCAGTTTGTGCTGGGCGTGGGGGATGTTTTGCTGCTGGCGCCGACGTGGATGCAGATCCTGCATCTGCTGGGCGCGGACCTTTACTGGGTTGCGCTGGTGCTGCTGGCGGCCAACGTGGTTTGGCCGGGCAGGGCCGGATCACACGAAACGATCTACACTTAGGTCGATGCGTTTTGAGCTTTTTATCGCCGCCCGGTACCTGCGCGCCAAGCGGCGGCAAGCTGTCATTGGCGTGATCACGGCTATCTCTGTGCTGGGCGTTGCGGCGGGAGTGGCGTCGCTGATTATCGCGCTGGCGATCACCAATGGCATGCGGCGCGACCTGCAGGACAGGCTGCTGGGGTCGACTGCGCACGTGGACCTGATGCGCATGTCGGCCGATGGGATCCGCGATTGGCGACCCCTGCTGGAGAGACTTGCCCGGCTGCCGCATGTCACCGCAGCGGCACCCGGGCTGTACGGGCAGGTGCTGATTTCGCGCGGTGCACGCAGCGGGGGCGGGCTGGTTAAGGGTATTTTGCCGCAGCAGGAACGCCGCGTGACGGACCTGCTGCAGGCGGTAAAGACTGGGAGCGCGGAGTCGCTTGAGCCGACGGACGTGCAGGGTATTCCACCGATCGTGATAGGCAAGGATCTGGCTGCGACGCTGGGGGCGGCGGTAGGCGATACGGTGCTGGTGACGAGCCCGCAGGGAGACCTGACGCCGCTGGGAATCGTGCCACGATATGAGCGCTTTCAGGTGGCTGGGATATTTGCGAGCGGGTTCTATCAGTACGATTCGTCCTACGCGCTGACCCGTCTGGCAGACGCTCAGCGGCTGTTTTCGGAGCCCGATTTGATCTCCGTCATCAGCTTCAAGGTGGACGATCTGTATCGCGCGAAAGAGGTCGCCAGCGTGATTGAGCAGGCTGCTGGACCGGGCTTCCAGACCACAAACTGGATGGAGCAGAATCGCGAGCTGTTCCGCGCGCTGCGGCTGGAGCAGGTGGTGACGTTCATCGTGCTGGCGTTGATTGTGTGCGTGGCGGCGCTGAATATCCTGATTGCGCTGACCATGATGGTGATGGAAAAGACGCGAGACATCGCCGTGATGATGAGTTTTGGCGTGACCCCCGCGCAGATCCGCCGCGTGTTCCTGTTCCAGGGTCTGCTGATTTCTGTGATCGGCACGGTGCTGGGAATGGTGGTCGGATTTGCGGTAAGTTGGGCCGGGGGGCACTACCATTTCATTCAGCTGGATGCATCGGTTTACTCGATCGATTCCCTGCCCTTTGCGCCGCGGGTGGTGGACGCGTTGATTGTCGGCGCGGTGAGCCTAGGCGTCAGCGCGCTGGCTACGCTCTATCCAAGTGCGAGTGCTGCAGGCGTGCTGCCTGCCGAGGCGCTGCGCTACGAGTAGGCCTTAGGCAGCGCGACGGTCCTGGATCCGCTCAGGCATCAGCGGTCGCAAAGCCGCGGTAAGTGCTGCCTCATTCTTTCTTAGATAAGGCCAAGAACGATGAAGGCGATGCCGAGCCGCGTGAGGCCGAAGGCAAACGACCCGCGACGGCGGTTGGGTTTCATCAGCCAAAGCCTGCTGGATCCGGGAAGGTATCCTCCGGCAAGGCGGCGCGGGTGATGGCTGATTTGCAGTTCGGATTCCGCAATCTTGCGCATGCCCCGAAGTATAGCCGGGCAAGCTAAACTTAAGAGCGAGGAACTTATGTCGCAACGTTTGAGCTATACAGAGCTCGCGCCGGAAGGGATGGCCGCGCTGCGTGCGGTGGAGCACTACTGCAATACGGCGACGGGGCTTTCACCAATTTTGCTCGAGCTGGTGCGGCTGCGGGCTTCTCTGCTGAATGGCTGTGATTACTGCGTGGCGATGCATACGCACGAGCTCGAAAAGCATAACGAGCCTGCGGGGCGCATTGCCGATGTGGCTGTTTGGCATGGGTCTGACGCCTACACGGCGCATGAGCGAGCGGCTTTTTTGTGGACGGAAGCCGTGACCAATATCCAGACGGGGCACGCTTCCGATGAGGACTATGCCGAGGCGCGGGCCCACTTTTCTGAAGTCGAATTGGTGAACCTGACGATCGTGATCACGAGCATCAACGCGTGGAATCGAATGGCTATTTCGTTTCGGGCGGAGCGTCACCAGAAGGCCGTGGCCGAGCCGATTGACGATGATGGCGGCAAGGTCGAGGTTGAGGATTGAGCGCTGCCTTGGAACCCATGAGGATTCGCGTGGAAGAGCTGCGCAAGGCCTATGCCGGGACCGGCCTGGGTCATGGCGCGCTCGAGCTCTTTCGCGGGCTGAACTTTACCGTAGCGGCCGGCGAAATGGTCGCCATCACAGGGCAGAGCGGCGCGGGCAAGAGCTCGCTGCTGCATCTGCTGGCCGCCCTGGATACGCCAACGAGCGGTGAGGTTTGGGTGAATGGCGTACGGTTGGGTGGGCTAAACGCCAAACAGGCCGCGGACTTTCGTAACCGGCAGGTAGGGTATGTGTGGCAATTCCACTACCTGATGCCGGAGTTCACGGCAGTGGAAAATGTCGCCATGCCGCTGCTTGCGCGTGGGGTTGCGCGGGCGGAGGCGCTGGCAAAAGCGGCGCGTTGGCTGGCGGAAGTGGGGCTTGGGGACCGGTTGCAGCATCGGTCCGGGGAGCTGAGTGGCGGGGAGCAACAGCGGGTTTCGCTGGCCCGTGCGCTGGTGACCGAGCCGCGGGTTTTGCTGGCGGATGAGCCTACGGGGGACCTGGATGGGCGGACCTCTGAGACTGTGTTTGAGCTGCTGCAGGGACTGCATCGGGGGCATGGACTGACGAGTGTTTTAGTGACGCATAACCTGGAGTTTGCGGGCCGATGTGATCGAGTGCTGGCGCTGCGGGATGGGGTATTGGCTTAGCGGTTCGGAGGGATGAGAAGACGAGTCCCGGGGGCTAAAGCCCGTGTTTGATAGCCCCCTGAAAGGTCGAGGCTAAAGCCTCGACCTATCTTAGAGCGAAAGACTACTTTTCATCGCTGTTTGCGTCGCGTGGACCGTAGACCTCTGCTTCGATGATTGGCAAAACTACTTTGCCCTGGCGCAACACGCCGATGCCGGCGTTATCGATCTTGCCGTTAACCTCTGCTTCGGACGTGCCGCCGTTGACCGTCGACCCGACCATGGTGATGCGGACCTTGCTGCCGGTCGTTGGCTTCAGGCGCAGCGTGGTGTAGCCGAGAGACGTAGGTGTGGTGCCGCGATAAACTTCGTGGCCGTCTACCGTGACCGAAAGCGGATAGCGTTTGGTCCGGAAGGAGTTGAGCTTTAGATCTATTTCGCCAACAACGGCGGGAGCGTTGAGCGTGTATTCAATCCAGGCGCCGGATGCGCTGCCGTCTGAAACCCACGCGGTCATTTCGTTGTCGTCGAGCGAGAGGGCGGCCTCCTGAGCGTTTGACCCGGCAGTGGCGCCGGCGATGTAAAGCTCGTGCCGCCATGCGTGGTAGGAGGGGGTGGAGGGGGTCTCACCGCGACTGAGATTCGATGGAAGGCCGGCTCGCGGATTGAAGTCGGTGATGCCTTCCGAGACCTGCACACGCGCGGAATTAAGGCTGACAGATGCGTCTTTGAGGCCAGGCGCGGAGGCCGTCAGGTTGATGGCGCCGGGCTCCGTTGTGGACCGAAGCAGCACGCGATTGACGCCGCCTTCAACCGATAGTGAGGTCGCGAGGATGTAATTGTCTTCATGCAGGAAGGGCGTTGGATTGGGGCCGCTGGGTGGATTCAGGGGGACCGCAACGGACGATCCCTGCGCGATGCCGCCGCGCCACTGAGCCGCACCCGTGAGCTTGAAGGACACCATGTTGAGGGCGGTGGGGCATCTGTTCCCATCCTTATCGACGACCTCCACCTGCACCAATGCGAGGTCGGCGCCATCCGCCATCAGGCCCGCGGGGCCGGTCATGGGATGCAAGCGAATTGCTACGGCAGGGCCGGCGGTCTTGACTTCGTCGGCCGAGACTTGCTTGCCCTGTGCGTCGTCCCCGACGGCCTTCAGTGTTCCCGGGGCGTAGGCGACCTTCGCGAAAGTGAACATGAACCGGCTGCTTTGTGAGCCAAAGCCAAGCGATCTGCCGTTGAGGAAGAGCTCTACTTTTTGCGCGTTCGAAACGACTGAAACGGGCTTGCTGATGCCGGCGGCGTAGTTCCAGTGACCGACGACGTGCGTGTGCGGATGCTCGGGATCAACCCAGCCATCCCACATGGTCTGGTGCGCGTAATAGGCGTCTTTGGGGATGCGCATGGCGTCCACTTCGCCGGAGCGACGGTAGTTGTTGTCGCCACGATAGTGCGTGTTGGAATCCGCAAAGATGATGTTGACGCCGCCTGCGCTGACACGCGTTCCGGAGCCCGGGCGCGCGGCGTAGTAGTCGTACCAGCGGCGCACGTCCTCTTGCGTGAAGGAGTCGCCATCGCGGTTGTAGTCCGGCGCATCCTTGTGGAAGGGAGCGGTGAAATCGTCCTGGAACTTGCGCGCGGATTCATCGCGGCTGTACTCATGCGCCCATACGGGCTTGGTGGCGGACTTGTTGATGTAGAGCATCTCGCCGCCGTACTCAGCCGTGGTGGAGGCCAGCATTTCACGTGCGCCGATGGCGCGTCCACCGCGCGGATCGTACTTGTTGCGGACGTCGAGCATGTCCTGCATGTGTGGCGTTGCGGCGTCGTCGCCAATGCCCTTGTTACCGGATTCGTAGAACAGGATGGAGGGATTGTTGCGGTTGTAGATGATGGCGTCGCGCATGAGTTCGACTCGCTGATCCCACTGCCGGCCCTTGTTGTCTCCTTCAGAATCGCCGGCCGGCATGGACTGGATCAGTCCGACGCGATCACAGGATTCGACGTCCTGCTTCCAGGGCGTGACGTGCATCCAGCGAACGAGATTGGCGCCACCATCGACCATTTCGCGGTTGGAAAGATCGCTCAGCCAGGCGGGGACGGAGAGGCCGATCGCGGGCCACTCGTTAGTGGTGCGCTGGGCGTAGCCGTGCATCTGCATGACGCGCCCATTCAAGGCGACCATGCCGTTCTTGAATGAGGTCTGGCGGAAGCCGGTGCGGGTGGTGACCTGGTCTACGGGGTGGCCGTCGACGCTGAGAGTCGTGACCACGTTGTAAAGGTAGCCGTATCCCCATGACCAGAAGTGCAGGCCTTCCACGCGGGCTTCCGCGGCGACAGTCGCGGTGGCGCCGGGAGCTGCTGTGGCGAGGGTGCCTTTGAACATGGCGACGGTTTTGCCGTCCATATCCTGTATGCCGACGTTGTACGCGACTGTTGCGGGGGCCGCGCTGGCGTTGGTGAATTGCGATTCGGCGTGGATGGTGGCGGTGTGACCAGGTATGTCGAAACCCGTCGCATAGATGTACTGGCCGGTGGTGCCAAGTCCGGCGAAGAGCGGAAGAGTCTGGTAGATGGGGCCAGTTTCATGGAGCCAGACGGACTTCGAAATGCCGCCGTAATTGGCGTAGAAGTTGCTGTCATTCCACTTGTACCTGGTGTTGGTGGCCTTCTCCCGGTAGTCCCAGGAGTTGTCGGTCTTGACGGAGAGCACGTTATCCGCAGGCGCGGGTTTCAGGTGCGCGGTGAGGTCGAAACCGAAAGCCATGACGCCGTCCTCATGGCGGCCGATGAGCTCGCCGTTGAGGTAGACGTCGCCAGCCTGGCGGATGCCTTCGAACTCGATGAGCACTTTGCCCTGCAGTGCCGACGCCGGCACAGTGAAGTGTTTGCGGTACCAGGCGATGCCCGTGGGCAGGTCGTGGATCGAGACCTTGAAGGCGGAGTCCTCATTCCAGGCGTAGGGCGTGGTGACGTGCTTCCAGGAGGTGTCATCAAACACGGGGGCTTCTGCGCCGGGGGTTTCGCCTACCTTGACGAGCCAGCCGGGATTGAAATTGAGTCGCTGGCGCTGCGCTTGAAGAGAGGCGCAAAGGAAGAGCAAGACGAGCAGGTATCGAGCGCGCATGAAATTGTTTCCTCTTGGAACTTCGTCGAGGAGAAGAATAACGGATGCTTGTCGGTTCGGGATACTCGGAGGGAAAGTGGGGCTGATTGTCCAGCTTTGAGGCAATGATTGTTTTGCCAGGCGAGCGAAAGCTAGACCAGAGTGGGGGCGTTCATGTTTTTCAGCAGCTGGGGCAGATCCGGGTCGGCGTGATGGCCAACCACTTTGCCAAGCGCGACAAAAAGGGCCTCCGCCTGCTGACGCGTATGGGCCGAAGTCTGCGCGGCCGAGAGCAGATCGAGCGATGTGGCTCGATCGCGCGCCATGATGCAGCGGTCCGCACGGTAAGTACAGGACGCGAGGTCTGTGATGGAAAGTACCTGCGAGAGGGTGCACAGGATGGTCCGGGGAGGCGCCATACGGTCTAGAAGCGACCAGATTTCCAGCTTCGATTCGAGCTCGTCCGGGACGAAATCGATGGCCAGATCAGCGTCTGTGACGGCATCTTCAACCGTCGAAACAAGGCGAACTGCATGCCCCAGCGAGGTGAAGTCAGCCTCAGCGTGGCGCAGCTTTTCCGGCATTACATCTTCCAGGATGACCTGGTGGCCGGCGCTGGCGCAGGCCAAGGCAAAAGCTCTGCCCTGCGTGCCTGCGCCGATGACCGCGACAATCATGCCTTGCCGGTGATGTGGTTTAGAACCGTGTCGTAGTTGGGCTCGGAGACGCGGATGTATTCTGCGATACGCTGGCGCTCTTCTTCCGTGAGCGAGGGGAGGGTGGTGAGGATGCGGCGCAGGGTTACGGCTATATCGTCAACGTAGTTCATGGTGCGGATGGCTTCGCCGGACAGTGGCATGATTGCTCCTGAGTGTTTCGTTTCCCAATTGTAAATGGCTAGGGGTTCGCTTCAAGCGCGATGCGTTTGCTGGCAAGGTCCGTGGGCTGACCGGCTTCGACACCCTCAACAGGAGCCTCGTAACCGTCGCGATCGGTCATGGCCATCAACGCGCTCAACTTGGCCGCAAAATCAGGATGCAGCGACCCGGCCTGGTAGCGCCAGGCCCAGTTGACGGCACCTTCGCCCGGTGTGTTCATGCGAGCTTCAGAGCCGAGGTGCAGGATGTCCTGCAGCGGGAAGATGCAGATATTAGCGACTGAGCGGGCTGCGGCTTTGATCGTCATCCAGCAGATTTCCGCAGGATGGTGCAGATCGCCGAGGTAGGTCTGGACGTTGGCGCGGGTGGTGTCGTCCAGGTCATCAACCCACCAACCGAGTGTGGTGTTGTTATCATGGGTCCCCGTGTATGCGACCGTGTTTGGCACCATGCGGTGCGGCAGGTAGAGGTGGCCGCCGCGGTCGCCGAAGCCGAACTGCAGGATACGCATGCCGGGCATGCCGTAGTGCTCGCGCAACTCGTCGACTTCCTTGGTGATCACGCCCAGGTCTTCCGCGACGAAGGGCAGCTCGCCGAAAACTTGCTTGAGGCGATCGAAGAGGTCATGGCCTGGAGCCTTGACCCAGGTGCCGTTGATGGCCGTTGGCTCATCCGCTGCGATGGACCAGAAGGCCTCAAAGCCACGGAAGTGATCAAGCCGGATGGTGTCATAAAGCGCCAGACCGCGGCGGATGCGGGCGACCCACCAGTCGAAGCCGCGCTCTTTGAGCACAGACCATTTGTAAAGCGGATTTCCCCAGCGCTGGCCGGTGGCAGAGAAGTAGTCGGGCGGGACGCCGGAAACTCGAATCGGGAGCAGGTCGTCGTCGAGCTCGAAAATTTCCGGGTTGGTCCACACGTCGGCGGAATCGTAGTTAACGAAGATGGCGATATCGCCCAGGATGCGGATCTTGCGCTCGCAGGCGTAGGCGCGCAGGGCGGACCATTGCTCCGAGAAAAAATACTGGACAACCTGCTCAATGGCGAGCTCGCGGGAATGGTCGGTGAGGATTTTTGCGAGGCCGGTGCGACGTGCGTACTCAGCCGGCCACTCGTGCCAGCTGGCGTAGGCGAACATGCGCCGCAGCACGGTGAAGAGTGCGTAATCGGGAAGCCAGGAAAGGTTTTCGTTGCAGAAATGCTGGAAGCGCAGGCGCTGCTCGTCAGTGGCGCGATCAAGGAAGTTGGCGGCGGCTTCTTCGACGAGCGGGGTCTTCTCCGCGTAGGCGCGTTCAAAGTCGCAGGGGCCGTCCGGGCCGGCAAGATTGGCGATGCGCTCGACGCCAATCCAACCCTGCTGCGCCAAGACCTCAAGCGAAATCAGTAGCGGGTTGCCGGCAAAGGCGGACAGCGCAGAATAGGGGGATGCGCCATAGCCGGTGGGGGCCAGTGGCAGGACTTGCCATAGGCGCTGCTGGCCGGCGGCGAGGAAGTCCACGAAGTCGTGCGCGGCCGGGCCAAAATCCCCGATACCGCCGTGCGACGGAAGCGAAGTGACGTGGAGCAGAACGCCGGAGATGCGGTCTTTGAGCATGAATTCTCCCTGGAATGTCTTTCCGGTGTGATGCAAAAGGCCCCGCACGCGGCGGGGCCTTTCAGCTTGCGACCAGCTTAGCTTGCACCGAACGGGCTTGGCGTGGCGGGTGCCTTGGACTTGATCAGGCCGGCCTTCTTGTACTTGTCGGCCAGCGTGCCCAAATAGATGTTGAACACCTGCGACTTCTTTTCGTTCAGCATCTTTTCGCGCGTGTCGTTGAAGTTCTTGGCGACCTCGTCCGTTGTGGGCTCCTGCTTGTCTGTGACTTCAAGAACAGCGCCGTTGCGGCCGTTGTTGATAGCGCCAGAAATGCCATTCTTGGGCAGGTTGAACGCTACGTTGGCCGGACCGGCCATTGCGCCGAGATCAGGCACCTGACCGTCCTTGCCGACGAGATCAGAAGTCTTGACGGGTATGTTGAGTTGCGCGGCAGCCTTATGCAGGTCGCCTGTCTGCTTTGCCAGCGCGGCTAACTTGTTCAGTTGCTCAGTCAGGAGCTGCGGCACCTTCTGGTCGCGGTAATCGGTGAGTACGTGCGAGCGCCACTCGTCGAAGCTGGGGGCGCGCGGGGCCTTGACGTCCAGCACCTGGAAGACGGCGAAGCCATCACCGGTCGAAGCGACGGCAGGCGGTGCACCCTTACTGGTCGAGAAGGCCTGGTTCAGCATTGCGGTGCCGTCAGAGACGCCAGCGATGGTGCCGTCCTTGGTGAGATAGTCCGTCGTCTGAGCATGCAGGTTGTGCGCAGCCGCGGTCTTATCGATGCCCGTGGACTTGGCTTCGTTCACGAGCTGATTGGCGTACGCCTGCTCGACGGAGCCAACCTTCTGCTGCTGCAGGACAGGAAGAATTTCCGGCTTGACCTCAGCCAGCGTTTTGACGGTTGCCGGGGTGCGGGCCTCGGTCTGGATCAGGTGGTAGCCGAATGAAGTCTTGACGGGATCCGAGGTCTGGCCGGGCTGCAGAGAAAAGACGGCTTTTTCGAACTCGGGAACCATCTTCCCGCGGCCAAACGTACCGAGTTCACCGCCGGTCCCTTTGCTGCCGGGATCATCAGAATTTGCAGCGGCAAGTTTGGCAAAGTCCGCGCCGCTGTTGATCTGCTTCAGCAAGTCTTCTGCTTTGACCTTGGCGGCGGCATCAACCTGGGGCGAGGAGCCAGCCGGCACAGCGATCAGGATGTGACGCGCCTTGGCGGTCTCTTCCGTCGTGTACTGCTTCAAGTGGCCTTCGTAATAAGCCTGGACCTCGGCGTCTGAAACCTGCGGCTTGCCGCCTGGGATCTGGTCGACGCCGAAGGAGAGGTACTGGAGCTTGCGCGACTCGCCAATGGCGGTGGCGTAGCGCGGTGCATTGCTCTTGAAGAAGGCCTGCAAGTCGGCGTCAGTGGCGTTGAGCGACTTGCCGAGGTCATCGGCGGAAATGACCGCGTAGTCAAACTTGACCTTGGTTCCGGAGACCCGGTAGGAATCGCGCACATCGTTATCTGCCACGGTCACGCCGCCCGTGATCAGCGACTGCAGGCGGCCCTGTTCGATTTCCTTCTTTACGGCTGCTTCAAAATCACCGCGCGTCATGTTGAGCTGGGTCTGGACGAAGTCCATGTACTTGTCATCGCCAATATAGTTGCCGGCGGGAAATAGCACCTGGCCGAGCTGGCCTTGATGCAGGAAGCGGACGAGGTCGGCATCCGAAACCTGCAGGCCGCGGCGATCGCCTTCCAGCTTCAGAATCGCCAGCTGAATGAGCTGGTTGCCGGCCTGGCTCTCATAGTAGGGCAGGATGAAAGGCGGGATGGGACGGCCTTGCGATTGCTGTTGAATGACGCGGCTAATCTCGGCGCGGGTCACGGTCTCCGTATCGCCAAAAACACGGCCAAACACGCCCGGTTCATGCACGGTGGCGTAATTGTTGGGATCGCTGCCGCCGGCGCCGACATTATCGAAAATACCGGGGACCAGGGTAATGACCATGAAGATGATGGTGACGCCGATGATCAGGCCGAAAACGACCTTCACGATGCTGTTGTTCTGCTGGAGAATGCGAATCATGCTGTGCGGTCGACCTTCACTTGCTGAATGTTTGTTTGCCGGCTGAGGGTACCCGGCAAAGCTGCGGGATCGGCACGAAGACGCGCGTCCGCTGTGGAAAGTATAAATCACGCAGCTCACGTGGCTGAAACAGAAAGGCCCGGATCGGTGAGGATCCGGGCCTGCGAGTAGCGCCGTTTAGTAGACCGGAACGCCGTACGTGACGCCGGGCTGGTATGGATAGGGGTAGTAGCCGGGATAGTAGGTGGGACCGACGACCACGCGGGGGTACCGGCGGTAACGCTGAGGACCTTCCGCGCCGGCGGGTACGCCGTAAGCCAGACGCTGCATTTCCTGCTCGGAAACTGTTTGAACTGTAGCCGGCTCAGCCAGGTGGAACGTGACCAGCGTCTCTGCCGGGACGTAGACCTGTCCGTTGCCGGACGCAGCTGACGAGCCCAATCCGAGCGCTGCGCCTACTCCAGCCCCGATCGCCGCGCCCTCTCCACCGCCTGCCAGCGCGCCGAGCAGAGCACCGCCTGCGCCAAAGCCTGCGGTCTTGTTCACTGTTTCGATGGTTTTATCACCGCCATTGTGTGCCCATAGATCGGAAACGATCGGGAAGCTCTTGCCACCCAGCGTGACCTGCGTCAGTTGGATCGACAGCTCGCCGCGACCTTTTAGAACGCCGGAGCTTTTTGCCGCAACCACGGTTCCCTGCACACTGGCTCCGCGGGGAATTGCCACTACACCGTTGGCCACCACATCGTTGGCGACGACTCCGTCAAAGGTGGTGCCGGCCGGCGTGCGATTGCTCGAAAGGGTGCGGTTCAGCCGCACGCGAAGCAGCGCGCCACTTGCAACCGTCACGGGCTGGTTGGGCACCTGGCCTTCGTTATACATGGGCTGCTGCCCACTGTGAGCGTAGTTCGGCGGGTAGCCAGGCTGCTGCTGCGGGTAGGGATTTAGCGGCCGGCGGCTCGATTGCGGGTTTGGATATGGGTTGGCCTGCTGATGTTGTTGATTCCCTGCCTGCGCCTGGCCGGGGCTGTTCGGCATTGGCTGACTGCCGTTGTTCTGGGTACCCTGCTGCTGGTCGAGCTGCTGGTCGTTTTCGGGGTCGTTCCGCTGTGCCATTGCGGCAGGGGCAGAACCGGGAGCAGGGTTGGTGGCGTCAGCCGGTGCATACGTGCCGTCAGACTGAAGAACCATCTGGGCCTGCTGAGGCTGCGCCGGGTCGTTTTGCGGGCCGGAGCCAGTCTCACCGCTGGTCAGGCGCAATTCGTCGACGACTTTTTTGACTCCGCTGGCATTTGCGGCAAGAGTCTCGGCTTGGCGACGAGTGTTTTCGTCGCGAACGGTTCCGGACAAAGTCACGGTACCGTAGATGGTGCGGGTGGTGATGGATTCAGTTGCGAGTTCCGGCGCTCCGGCCAACGCTTTCAACACGTTAGACTCCACCTGGGCGTCCGGCACGCTGGTCTGCGCAGACGCGACACCAGCGAAGAGCACCGCGGCACAGGTCACGCGAGCAAGCCTCGCAGTCCAGACGGGAGGCTTGAAAGAACCTTCAATTGCAGTTTGTGCGACAGTCATGCAGCCCTCCAAGATCTTTTGCAGGTTGTTCCTGCGCAAGGTACACCAATGCAGACGCAGATTTTGGATAAAAGTTTTGGTAGGACAGGTTCAATTCGAAGGCGCGGTACCAAAGTTGACCCAAGCCCGCTAAATGGCTATATTGGGAATGCGGGGTGGAGCAGCCCGGTAGCTCGTTGGGCTCATAACCCAAAGGTCGTAGGTTCAAATCCTACCCCCGCAACCATTTAGGAACATCAAGCCCCACAGAAACCCGCCATAAGGTGGGGTTCTGTGGGGCGTTTAACTTGCTAATCCAAGAGCTTTTCCATTCTGGCAAAACCGACACAGCGCCATCCTCAATCTGCTGGAGGTGAACTCAGCCGATTTGCGCGAGATCCGCCAGCTGAATTTGGGACGAATCCATCAATCCTCGCAGGCTGCTCAAGCGGCGTCCGGAAGCACCGCCGTGCAGAGTGCCGTGCCCCACGCAAGCTCAAGCACTACCCACGACGCTCGAGTCCGCCACAAACCTTGTCATCCTGAGCGGGCCCTAGAGAGGCACGTCCCGGAGGGCTTGAGTGATCGATAGTCCTATTCTCCAATGTCCGGAAATTCAGACGTAGCTGAAAAGAGTGCAGCAACACTTCAAACGAAGTCGCTGACGAGGTTTTGGCTAGTGCAATGCCCGGCTGCAGGCATACAGGAAAACATCGAGCATCAAGGCGAGGACGAACGGCTAGAGGCACGAGGATTACTCCTCGGGGGAACGTGCTCGTCGTTCAGCCGAAAGATCTCGCACCCATCTTCTCGCAACAGCTCCTCCTACCGAGAGAAAACGCTTTCTCGCCCTGCAGGTTACGTCAGCGATCGCTCGCGGAATGTACGGACGATGGCACCCGTTAGTTGCTTTTCACCACCGAAGCGAAGGAAATATCAGATTCAGACAAAAAGACTTGACACTAATTGTGTTCGGTCACTATAAAAACGTGGCTATCAGAAAAGGGTTGGCAGACGTCGCAGGACGCGATCGAGAAAAGGTTTACTCGCTCATGGTCAGCGGATGGCTTGCGCGATACGTCGCTAGATGTCGCAGAGATTTTCGCCGACAAGCCGAGGCGCTTGAGGCGCAGCGATGAACGACCAGTGCGAACCTGGCCGACAGTAGCAGTAGAGAGGGTCAAATGAGAATCTGCGGTGTGTTTGGAGTGCGGTCGTCTTTGCTGGTAGCGCCGTTGGTTCTAGCGTGTGTCAGTAGCCACGCGCAGATCAATTCAGGGTCGTTGGGCGGTACGGTTGCTGATGTTACCGGGAGCGTGATCCCTGGCGCCCAGTTGACCGCACGGGATCCGGAGTCGGGCACTGTTTACAAGACGACTTCGTCGTCTTCCGGCGCTTACCTTTTCAGTTCGCTGCGGCCCGGGACCTACTCAATCAGCGTCACAGCCGCCGGATTTACGGTTTCGCAGGTTACGGCTTTGCCCATTTTCGTCACAACGCGTTCTTCGCATGACTTCGCCTTGGCCGTCGGCGCGGCTACGGAGACGGTAACGGTGGACGCAGCCGGACCAACGCTCGAGACCGAGTCATCCGACATAGGCACCGTGCTGACCGAGGCGCAGGTGCAGGACTTGCCCTCGGCTGCTGGCGGGGCAATCCGCTCGCTGGCCGCGCTGACGTTCCTTACCCCCGGCGCCGTAGGACCAGGCACTAATGGCGGGACCCAGTATACGAAGATTGGCGGTGGCCAGACCTTCGGCAGCGACAATTTGATTGACGGCATCAGTACGCAGCGCTCGGAGAATGGCACGGAATTCTTTGATCAGATGACGCCGTCGCTGGATGCGATCGGCGAAGTGAGGGTCGAGACGTTAACGCTGCCGACCTATCTAGGCCGCACCACGGGCGGTATCTCAAACTTCAAAACCCGCTCCGGCACCAACGTTTATCACGGAACGGTGTACGACTTCTTCAAAAACACTATTCTGGATGCGAACAACTGGTTTGCTAAAGGTAATGCCGCCAACATTGGGCTTACCCAGGACGCCATCGGCTTTCGCCGACCTACCGATTTGCATAACGACTACGGCGTCACATTAGGCGGCCCGCTAGTTATTCCGCATATTTACAACGGCAGGGACAAAACTTTTTTCTTTTTTGGCTTTGAACAGACTCCCAGCACCTTCGGTCACATCGTCCCATCAACCGTGCCTACGTTAGCACAACGGATGGGAGACTTCTCCGCAACCTTAGGCGCAGCTATACCAAATGTGACCAATCCATGCACCGGGAATCCTATCCTGGTGGGGCAGATCTTCGACCCGGCAACGACAAGGACGGTCGGCGGTGTTGAGTGCCGTACGCCGTTTACACGCAATCAGGTCCCGCTGGATCGCAGCCAGGTGGCGCAGAAAGTGCTTGCGCTGACTCCAGCGCCCAACTTTGCCGGATCCGGCACGACGAATTACCAATCGGTCAGCAATGAAAAGGTGAACCAGGTCGTCGATTCGCTCAGAATCGACCAGAGTTTCGGGTCGCGACATCACATTTTCGCTTTCGGCAGCGCTCGAGAAAATTTTGATTCCGGCGTGGCCAATCTGCCGGGGCCGGTCAATAGCGGCTCGCAGTTGCAGGACTTCTATGCCAAGTTGATCCGCGTTGGCTATGACTTCACCATCACGCCACGTCTGGTCAATCAAATTACTTTGGGCGGCAACCGCATCAACAGCTTCAACAGCGCGCCGGCCTCACTGCTTGGGGTGAATTATGACGCGCAACTCGGTATACCAAACACTCCTTCAGCGGGTACGACCTTCCCCGTCTTCAACATCGGCGAAAACCTACCTGGCCTGGGCAGTTCCAATTTTGACGACAACGTCGACAACGCTTTGCTGGCAGACGACAACCTCAGCCTCAGCAAGGGCCGTCACAACGTCCGCGTGGGCGGGACCTATCGCTGGCAACAATTCAGTTACGAGAACAATGGGCCGGCCGCCGGCTTCTTCAACTTCTCCCGGACACAGACGGCCGGCAGCAACAATGGCACGGCAGAGCAACAGAGCGGAAACGGTATTGCCAGCTTCCTGCTCGGCGCGCCTTCGGCTACGGGCCGTTCGTTGCAATTACACTTCCCCCGCTGGATCTCTCACTACTATGCGGCCTATGCGCAGGACGACTGGAAAATCCGCCAGAACCTGACTCTAAACCTTGGGTTGCGATATTCGATTGATACTCCGCGCCATGAGGCCGAAGGCGCGATCGCAAGCTTCGACCCCACGATTCCCAATCCGCTCGCGAACGGCCTGCCCGGCGCAATCCGCTTCGGTGGTGTCGGTGCTGGACGGGACGGCAACAAGAATGAGCAATTCGCCGACACCTATTACCATGCCTTTGAGCCCCGTGTCGGCTTCGCCTACTCACCAGGCTTCCTGCACGACAAGCTCGTCGTGCGAGGTGCTTACACGATCATGTACGGCCCACTGATCTATGCCGACTATGGCCAGGGTTTGAGCCAGGGATTCACCACAAACACCGCGCCGCAGACCAACGATCCTTATACCCCATCGGGCGCTCTTGACGCGGGTCCACCAATCCTGTCGCTGAGCCCAACCATCACGCCAGGACTGAATGTGGGGGGTAATGTCGATTTTGTAGCGAAGACGGACGGCCGTCCCGCCACAGTGCAAAACTTCACGCTTGAAGTAGAGCAATTGCTGGCTCCGGATCTGATCCTGACCTTAGGCTTCCTCGGGGAGCGTGGTACGCATCTTCGCTCGCTGGTGTATTGGGAAAATTCGCTCAATCCAGCTTACTTTGGCCTGGGGAACACGCTTTACCAACCTTTGCAGTCAAATGCAGGAGCAACATCTGGTGTAACTGCTCCATTCGCTAACTTTTTCCAGGTTACCAACGGCCTGGTAGGACAGGCTTTGCTGCCGCATCCTCAGTTTGGATATATCAACAACGACAGCTATCTTCAAAATCGAGGGCAATCCACTTATAACGCGATGATCGTGAAGCTTGACCGTAAATTCCGCAACGGCTTGAACCTGCTCCTTTCCTACACCTGGTCCAAAACGTTTACCGACGCCGATTCGATCCAGCCTTACTTTCAGGTCGTTCAAAGCCAGGGTGGAACTCAGAACCCCTATGATCTAAAAGCCGAGCGCGCGGTGAGCACCGAGGATGTTCCAACCAACTTTGTCGCCAGCTACCTATATGAATTGCCAGTAGGAAGAGGCAAAAAGTTCCTTGGCAATAGCAATCGATTCGTCGACGCCCTGATTGGGGGCTACCGGATCGGCGGCGTCGACCGGTACCTGAGTGGCCAGCCCATCAGCTTCTTTGGCGCCCAAGGCATTCCCTTTTTTGATGGTGGCATTCGTTACAGCCGCGCGCAAGGGCAGGATTTTCAAACGGCGGCTGCGCACAGCGGCCACTACAATCCGCTAGCCTTCAAATCAGTAGGCACAGTAGGCAACAACCCTACTGCGTTCTTCAATCGTGCTGCCTTCATCGACGTGAACGACGCGACCCACCGCGGCAACGGTGCATACGGCTTTGGCAACCTTCCCCGCAACACTCCGGAATCACGCACCCCGGCCTACTTTAACGAAGATGCAAACATTAACAAACACATTGCGATACATGACCAAATCTCAGCGGATCTGCGTCTGGAGGCCTTCAATGTGCTCAACCGGCACGTCTTCGGCAAGCCAGATTCCGGCGTGGCGGACATCAATTTCGGGCAAATCAGCGGCTTGAATGGCGCACCTCGCAGCATGCAAATCGTATTGAAAATTCGTTATTAATGGCGCTGAACACTCGCTCATTCAAGCAGGAGCCTCTTTGGAGCCTGGCTCGGATGTACGTTGGGGGAATTGATGAAGCTCTGTCATGTTGCAATCCTTACTACTGCAACGCTTACAAGTGGCGCGGCCCTAGCGGGCGCGCAAAACACTACGCCGCAAGCGCTGCAATTGACTGGCGCCTTTAACGGTACGCATGATCCTTCCATTGCCTTCGATCACGGAACGTACTATGTTTTCGCGACCGGCGCGTCCTATCCTTCCCGGCCCGAAGGCGCGCCACCACCCTCGCCGGACGACGTTAAATCCCCGCCCCCTGCGCCGATCGGTCAGTTTCCGATTCGTTGTTCAAAGGATCTGCATGAGTGGACGCGTTGTGGCGCTGTGTTTGCCACCATCCCCGCCTGGATCCAGCAAACCAGCCCCAAGACACGGGAACTCTGGGCGCCAGATATAAGCTACTTCGATGGGCTCTATCACCTTTATTACGCGTTTTCGGCGTTCGGGAAGAACACCTCCGGTATCGCGCTCGCAACCAATGAAACGTTGGACGCGGCGAGTCCCAAGTACAAATGGGTCGATCGCGGCCTTGTAATCCGCTCCTATGAGAAGGACGACTTTAACGCAATCGATCCCAATCTTGTACTCGACGCAAAAGGGCAGGCGTGGCTTTCGCTCGGTAGCTTCTGGTCGGGGATTAAGATGATCCATCTGGAGCGCGCAACGGGACTGCAATCAGAGACAGACAAAAAGATTTATTCGCTGGCTTCGCGCCACGCGCTCGCGGTAGCTGTGCGGAATCCTGACCTGCCGCCTGACTCAGAAGCGATTGAAGCGCCCTTCATCTTCCGTCACGGCGAGTACTACTACCAGATTGTTTCCTGGGACCTTTGCTGTCGAGGCACAAAGAGCACGTATCGGACCCTGGTGGGTCGATCAAAGAGCGTGTCCGGCCCGTACCTTGATCGTTCGGGCACCCCTATGATGCTTGGCGGTGGCACGCCGCTGCTGACTGCGAACAGTACGTGGCTCGGTCCCGGCGGCGCCTCGATACTGCATACTCCAGATGGGAAGCCGTCGGAGGATCTGCTCGTCTTTCATGCCTACAGCGCCAGAGATGGCCACCCCGCATTACAGATCTCGACCATCGCCTGGAAAGATGGCTGGCCATCCGCTGCACTTGAAGGCGACGGTAGTCCCCTGCTGGGCGCCACCCCCTGATTGCTATCCGCCTGCTTGATCCAGGAACTACAGGAGCCTGACTTATGCAACTAGCCTCAATTTTCCGTCGTTTTCCGCGTAATGCTCGCACCGGTGTCTGCGTCGTTGCAAGTCTTCTCATTGCTACTCTCGGGCTCGCAAGTTGCAGTACTTCGAGTGCTCCCGGCACTGCGCTCAACTTGGTCACGTCTCCGCTTTCGGTTTACAACCTCACGGGCGATGTCAGCTTGATTCATGACCCATCAATCATTCGCCAAGGAACCAACTATTACGTTCTTTCGACAGACGGAGGCCAGCCAGGCGGATTTCTGCCGCTGTTCTGTTCTCCGGACAAAACCGCTTGGAAGCGGTGTGGCCAGATTTTCACGATTATCCCGGCCTCGCTGGCTACAGCGCTGGGCAACCCCGTGACTTCGCTCTGGGCTCCGGATATCAGCTTCTTCAACGGCCTCTACCATGTGTACTTTGTGGCCTCAGTTTTCGGCTCTAACCGGTCGATCATTGGCTTGGCGACCAGCCCAACGATGAATCCAGCTGACCCTGCTTATGCGTGGACCTATCAAGGAACTGTTCTGCAATCGCCGGCCGATGGGTCGGGTTATAACGCGATCGATCCCAGTATTCTCGTCGATACGGATGCGATGGGAAACACAACTCACATCTGGATGACCTACGGCAGCTTTTTCAAAGGGATCGCTCAGCGCGAAATCAACCCGCTTACCGGTCAGCTTCTGCTGTCGCAGACCAGTGCGCCGACTGCTCTGGCAGCGCGCCCGGCAGTAAGCGGCAACCCAGTCGAAGGTCCATCGTTGGTGAAGCATAACGGCTTTTACTATCTTTTTGTATCCTTCGACGCCTGCTGCAACAGTAATTTCACGACAGACACCTACAGGATAGCTGTAGGCAGGGGGCCGACCGCGCAAGGGCCATTTGTCGATATGACGGGCACCGCCATGCTCAGTGGGGGAGGCACGATCCTATTGCAGACCGCGGGTGAGTTCACAGCACCCGGCGGGCAGGACGTGTTGATTGACCCGACAGGCGGCGACCTGATCACATTCCACGCCTTGTCAAATGCGCAAAACGGATTTGATTACTTGTTTGTGAAGTCGCTCACGTGGCCGGCGGACTGGCCAGCGATTTCAAACTAGGCCCCACTTTGGAGACAGTTGTGGGAACTCAGCCTTGTGGCCGTAGATCCCGCAACGCGTTTCTTGGTAGGCCAGTCGTCCGCCGAACGATCAGCTTCGTCGTCACTAACGCTGTGGTCGGGGCCGACTGCTCACGCGGCAGCAGGTGCGCTAGCAAGCTATCGACGGCAGCCTGCGCAAGATCGCGGCAAGCCATGCGCACCGTGGTGAGCGGTGGAATGGTGTACTCGGCTAGGTGAATGTCGTCAAAACCGATCAATGAGAAGTCGAACGGGATCCTCAGGCCGGCCTCAAATACAGCATGCTGGACACCAATGGCCGTCATGTCGTTAGAACACATGACGGCCGTGGGCCACTCCTTACAGGCAAGAATCATCTGCATGGCATCGCGACCGCCCTCCAGCGTATGGTCGCCTTCGATGATCCATTGGTCTTCGATCGGAATGCCAGCTTTGCGCAATCCCTCGATGAAGATCGACAAACGGTCCTTGGCGGAGTGCAGGTGCAAAGGCCCGCTGATGAAGCCTATTCTGCGGTGACCGAGAACGGCAAGATGCTGCACGCCTTCATGCATGCCTGCCTCGTAGTCCACCCTCAGTCGGCTGCTGCGAGCGCCTTTCGGCGTGACATCGATCAAGGCCACCGGGATGTCCTCCGATGCAAAGCGCTGCACGAGCGAATCCTCGAAACCGAACGTCATAATCGCGACACCATCGACCTTCCGCCCGATCATGCGACGGGCACAATCTTCCATCTTCGTTGGCTCATAGTCTGTCGAGCCAATGAGCAGCTCATATCCCTTCGCGACCGTGACTTGCTCGAACTCGCGAATCAACTCCGGAAAAAACGGATTGGAAATGTCGGAGACGATAAGCCCCAGCATCCGACTGCGACCAGAGACGAGAGCGCGGGCCTGTGTATTAGGAAAGTAGTTGAGTTCTTTGACCGATTTCCAAACACGTGTCGCCAGGGCCGGGTCCACAGTCGATTTGTTATTCAGGGTTCGCGATACGGTCGCAATGGAAACCCTGGCGTGAGCGGCTACATCGCGGATATCGATTTTGGGTGAATTCTGTCGTAACCCTTCTGAAATGTCCCTGGTGGGCAAGTCGCCGGCCCTTCGTACGACGCTCTTCACGTTCGTTTCCTTAGTTTTGCAAGAACACTGTGAACACTATGGCAGAAATAAACGTTGGCCACTTGCAGCAAGGCCGGAGCCCGCGTTGGCTCCGGCCAGTTCCGTGGCTCTTGCTAGGGGGTAAGAGTGGAAACGTGGATATAGCTGAACGTCGCACCTTCGCCGAGGTTGTCGGAGAAGATGCCGATCTTTGCTGTAGTGCCAAAGGTCACATTCCAGGACGGCCCACGTACGTAGCTGACTCCGTCCACACTGCTATAGCTGGTGTAGGTGGCAGCGCCGGTAGCAGCATTGGTAACACGCTTTGCCAATCGTAGATAGGTGAATGCCGAGTTGTGCGGTGTACCTCCTGGCGCGAAGGCCGTCATTGCTGTGTTACTCGAAGTATTGACGCCGAATTGATTGAGGAATTCGATCTGCCGCGTATCGAAGTTGGAATAAGCATCAAGTCGGAGGTAGACAGTATCTGTGCTGTAGATGAACAAGCCCTGCGCGGGAAAGTTGTAGCTGCAGCACCCGGTGGGCGGAGTGAGCGAATGAAATTTGACTTCGACAAGGTAGTTGCCGGCAGGCTCAGCCTCGGCCAGGATTGGTAAGGTGGTCATGCTGTACGCCGTGCCGGGGACGTTGGTGGATTCCGCAAAATTCGAGCACAGCGTAAATCCACCGGCGCTGAAGCCTGGTGCGACTCCCGGGATTGCGGCAAAGCCGTTGCCAGGGTCAAGACAAGCCGCGTTGGGATTGGGTCCATGGATAAAGCTGAATTGGCTGCTGAAGCCCGCGGCTCCCGTAAAGTCCTGGGAGTAGCCTGTTAAGGCCATTCCAGGCATGTCAGGGGTATAGGCGGGCGGAATGTAGCCGTTGGTGCCCAGGGGTTGCGCGGCCGGGACCGGCTGCGGCTGATCGGAATCACCCGTTCCGTTGCGGACCACGGGAAAACCATTCACGTAGTCAAGCGGATCCATCATCAACTGACGGGCCGTGTATCCGGTGACGTTGGGAAGGTACGGCTGCTTCGTGATTACGCCTGAGTAGAAGATGTAGTCTTGTCCGGCTTCGTCGGTGAAGATGGTGTTGCTTCCTGGCCCGACGATCGTATTGCCGGCATTGATCAGCACCGTGTCCCCGCCGGCAGCTCCGTTCGTGCCGGAAGTGGCCGAAAAAGCGTTCAGGTCATTACCTTCCGCATCAAGGTAAGGCCCAGTGATAGACGTAGAACGTCCAACCCGGACACTCGTGCTCGAGACTGCACCGACGCAGCAATTTGGGCTTGGCGGAAGAGATGGCGCAGGAGTAGCGAATTCATAGAAGTAACCGTTTTTCGAAACTATATATGGATTCGTGAAGTAGTTGTCGACTCCGATACTAATGGCACTGCCCACGAGGGCGGTTCCCGTAGTATCGAGTTGGTTGATGACGATGCCACCGTAAAGACCACCGTAAGTAAGCCACAAAGTCCCGGCGTTATCCGCAACAATTTCTGGCCCTAGCTTGCTGACGCTGGGTCCACCGGCAAACAGGAGCGACTGATTGACGAGCGGTGTGGGCGCTGCGATAAAGGGGCCGGCCGGTGTTGCCGCTGTCGCGTATCCGATGGCTGGGCCATTTGGACTGGCGGCACCATTTGCGCTGAAATATAGCGTGTAGAGACCGTTTATGAGCTTGATCGCGGGTGTCTGTAATTCCTGCCCGGCGGCAGCCCAAGCCGGAAGCGCCGGCAGTGCATCGCGCACGTAAGTCCAGTTGATAAGGTCTGTCGAGCTGAAGATGGAGATCAAATGCGCGCGGAGATTTCCGCCGACAGTGTCGGCGGAATTGAAGGCATCGCCAGTGCAGTAGGCGTACCAAGTGTTAGCTCCGGCCAGTTGGAACTTTAGAATCGCGGGATCAGGGCAGTTGAAGACTTGTCCGGTCTTATTGACCGCGTCGGTGAGAGTAAGCGGATTGGTATAGGTAGCGCCACTGTAAGCGGTTACGGTAAGAGTCAACGAGTTTGCGGAGTAGTTGGGTGCGTACACCGCGTCCCCAGAGTAGAAAGCCGTGAGGGTGTTTGGTGGGGTGCCGGTGGTGAATTGCTTGGTCGTTAATGATGCCGATACGCCCGCGGCATTGAGCGGAGCGGTGCCCAGAACAACCGTTCCATCATAGAAAGTGACGTTGCCGGTGGGTACACCCCTGGTGGTGCTGACCGGAGCGATCGTCGCTGTGATCGTGTCGGCGGTACCGGCTGCGACCGTCGCGTTATTGGCGATTGATCCGCTTAGGCTGACCGTGTCGCGCGTAAGCGGGGGATGGACGATTACATTCGCGCCAACTGCTGTACTCGAAGACAGGAAGAAACTATTGGCCGCCAAGGACGCGGTGTAGACCTGCGTGCCTGTTGGTGCTGCTACCGAGTATGGCAGCGTAGCAAGCGACATGCCTGCCTGAACCATCAGCGGAGCGGTGCCAATCGCCGTCGTTCCATTGAGATAGAAGGTGACCGTGCCGGTCGGCAAGACGAGGTCGCCGCTGGTCGTGGAGCCGATCACGGTTAGAACGATAGGATCGCCCACGCCCGCGATGACGAAGTTGGAGGAGATGGTCAACGCGGTTGGGTCGTAGACGCTTACGGTAATCACCGCTGAGGTCGAGCCAGCGTGAGTCTGATCGCCGCCGTAGACGGCAGTAATCTGATGCGCTCCCACTGCAAGGCCTGAAATAGTGGCCTTAACGGTGCCGGCCCCGGCAACGATCACCGGCTGCAAATACGTGGTGCCGTCATAGAAGACAATCGTTCCAAGCGCGGACGCTGCGGAAGAGCCGCCGAGCGTGGCCTGCGCCGTGAACGAACCGCCAACGTTGATCGAGGCGGCTGAAGTGGAAAGCGTTACGGTCGTGGCCGGCAGTGTTGCTGCCCCTCCGCCGCTGCAACCGGTGACCGAAAGCAGAATGGTCAAAGTAAAAGCGAAGAGTGTGGCGGCAGAGAAGAGACGGTTCATCATAGGGTGGCTCACGAAAAATCCTCACAGCGACGATTGAGAAAACGTATTCTCGTGGAATCGCGATCTAAGAAGGCTTGCCTGTGGCCTTCCCGAACAGCTCCCTGTATGCAGATGAAGAGCTTCACAGCGACACCTGAGAGTATGCAGTCTCAGCGCGAAACTATAATCATCCAGAAGGGTGACACGCAAGAGAATTCTTATGGGCGGTAAACGTTTCCCGCAACCCGACTGCACCCTTCCAGCGGACTTGCGATGCCTGGGCTGAAAATAAGGTTAGGTTGCCAACGCGCTGGGCCTGCCTCCTTGCGATCGCTTTCAGATGGATGCTGCCCCCCGTATTGACTGGTGCAGTACAGCTTGGCGTCAAAGAATGTTGAGTTTCACCGCAAGACGATCTGAAACTTCGAAGCCTTTGGATAACTTTGCAACCAACCTGGTGCATAGCCGACTGAAGCGGCACCAGCACGACGTGCATTAGATCGTAATAAAGGTCGGTGCTTGGGAATACCATTGAGAACAATATTTTTGCCGGCAAACCTCCCTTCTACGGCGCTGGAGGAGCAATCTCTGTTGAGGATGGAGGCCCGCTCATTCAGGCAACATCTCCGTCGTCAATCTGAAGGGCTACGCAACAACTCTGACGCTCACTGACCTGATGAACACAACCGTGGTGGGCACCTTGGCCACGTTTACAGTGCAGGTATCTTCCACAAACCCGAACTTCATCCCCTCACCCATCGCAATGACGGAACAGCTCCGCGGCTTGCAGCAAATTCCACTCGCCACGCTGATGCCAAATGCAGCCGGGGCCGCAACGTTCACGACCACCAAGCTCAGCGTCGGCGGCCACAATATCGAAGCAGAATTTATAGGCGATGCCCTCCACGATACGGCTCTGGCACGGGTCCACCCTTTAGTAACTCCTACTTACACGACAATGACCGTCCTGACCTGTCCTTCGGGCATTGTGTATCCCGGCAGTCTGAGCCAGCTGATGGCTTCGCTTTCTTCCCCCCCCCCGGCACCCCGACAGGCAGCGTCTCCTTTACGGACAGTGGTGTCTTCCTTCTCGCCATGCAACTCGCGGGCAGCAGCGCTTCGCTCAACTACGTAGGTCCTGCAGCGGTCTTTGGCAACTCATTGACTGCGTTAACGCTGCAGTACTCGCCCCGCACGCGCCGCAACGCTGCTTCTCACCCACTCCTTGCAAGAGGACAGATGAAGTATCTGGAGAGGAAGCTATGTTCATTCTCTGGTGGATCATCGTCGGCCTCGTGGCCGGCTTCATCACTGGCAAGCTCATGCAGGGTAGCGGCTTTGGGCCGATCATGGACATCGTCGTAGGCATCGTTGGAGCCGTCGCAGGCGGGTTCACTATGCGCACTCTTGGTTTTGCCGGGCAGGGTGGCTTGCTATACACCATCCTCGTCGCCGCCGCAGGTGCTGTTTTGCTTACGCTTCTCCTACGTCTCATAACACGTAAAGCTTGACCTTCACTCTCTCACGAAAGCCTTCGCGTTCAGCGCTGGCAAAGCCATCCTTCTTCCGCGCGGCCAGCGCTGCTTGGGAAACAAACTCGAGGTCCTCATGTTTAGTTCGAAGAAAAAGTTGGCTCTCTTTTACCTGCGAGTCTCTTAATGCTCTCGCTCGGCATTTCACCCGTCCTGGTTGCTCAGGCAGCGAAGCCTGACAATTCCGGGACAAACAAAAGCCAAAACCGACCCGTCACAGCTGAGCAGCAAAAGAATGATGCAACTGATCGTAATCTGACGGCGACGATTCGTCGCGCTGTAATTGCTGACAAGTCACTTTCCATGTACGCCCATAACATCAAGATCATTGTTGTTGGCGGCGCAGTCACACTCAAGAGAACCCGTCCATTCTGACGCGGAAAAACAGTCTATAGAGCAGAAAGCAGCTGCAATCGCAGGCGCAGGGTAGGTCACAAACGACATTACCGTCAAGCAGTAAGCAGATCTCACCCTCATAACTCACGCACCAAGGAGAACCTCTTGGCTGGTAAAAACACAGCAGCATTTGGCATCTTCCCCTCCCACGCAGCAGCAGAAAGCGCAGTGGATCACCTCCACGCAGCGGGCTTCTCAACCGATGACGTTTCAGTGCTCATGGCCGACAAGCAATACTCGACTGACTTCGCCGCGGAGAAGAACACAAAGGCGCCTGAGGGCACTACAGCCGGAGTGCTCGGCGGCGGTACGATCGGCGGCACCCTTGGTCTGCTTGCCGGGTTGGGCGCGCTGGCTATTCCAGGAGTCGGTCCGCTCATCGCAGCAGGTCCAATCATTTTCGAATGTTTCTCCAAAAACGCACGATCGCAACACATTAGCGATTCTCAGTACAATCCCAAGGTGCTGAAAACCCACAGTCTTTGTGGTGCTGCCATCTTCCTGTCCGCCACTTAGCGCTACCTGTCACGGCGCATAAGTCGTTCGGACTGCGCGGTTGACCCGGCTCGAAAACAGAAGGTCGTAGGTTTGGATCCTACGCCCGCAACCAACTTAGGAACCTTGACCTCCACAAGAAATCCCACCGACCAGGTGGGATGTTCTGTTTGTGCTTTATTTAGAAATGCGAGGTCCTAAGAACTCAGCCTAGATGCTGCAAGGTTGAGCCCGCTGACGGAAATGCGTGGCGCTTCTCCGCGGGTGTCGGCGATAGCAAAGTCTGTAGAGATGGTTCTTGATTCATTGGGCATAAGCGCGATGTAGTTGGCGTCGTAGATCGCCGGCAGGATGCGGTCGCCGGTTACCTCGCGTTCTGCCTGAACCCTGACGTAAAGCGCGGGAGATGCGGATGTATTTTGCAGGCTCGTCGTCAGGAAGATACGGCCTGCACGTTGCTCTGAGGTGGTCTGGGCAGTGACTTGCGCTTTGCCCAGGGTTCGAATTGCGCTGAAATTGCCCTGTTGCGCGCCGCGCAGATAGAAGTTTGAGGAGCGGACTTTGCCATTCTGTGTCAGGGTAAGCCGCAGGAAGTGCACATCGCTGAGACCGGGCGGATAGGCCAGGGTGAATGGTGTTGCGGTTGAGTCTTCCGTGCTATCTAATTGCGCAGTCTGATCGACCATACTCTTGCCATCCATATTCAGAATTTCTAGACGAGCAGTGAGACCTGCAGCGCTGCCTGCGCTGTAATTAACGACCTCAATGATTTCCTTGAGCGAGTTCCACTGAATATGCAGGGGCTCAGCACCTAATTTCGAACCGTAATAAGAAGCAGTGGGCTGGAAATAGTAGTCATAGGTCTGCCAGACAAAAGAAGGCCAGCATGGATGGCTCATCCAGAGCAGGGCTCCCATTCGATAGGTGCTCTGGGCTTCGAACATGGCGCGATAGGACTCGTAGCTGATGATTTCGCCCAGGCTAACCCAGTCCTCCACGTTGTTGGCGCCGCCGTAGCTCTCATTCAGCAGCGTGTTGAAGGATTCTCCACCCTGGGCGCCGTGCAGGGTGAAATCGTGCAGGCCGTAGTCGAGGCTTAGCGGCCAGCGCGCCTGCTCCGGGATCATCAGGCGAACGCTTTCGATGGGCGGAATGGCGGGTGCGCCGATCTCGGAATGAAGTTTGGGATCCGCACGTTTGAAGTATTCCGGAGCCGTTAGCGCGCGGTACGGGCCGTGTCCGGAGACTGGGCCGTCGGCAGAACTTCCAACGTAGGGGATGCCGGGGTGCAGCTCGGCCAGTTGCGCGCGGAGCCCGGCGTCAAGCGTCTTGGGCGGGAACCACTCGTTCCGTCCGCAGTACACACCGATACAGGCATGACGCCGAATGCGCGAGATGAAGTCGCGTGAGTTATCGAGAAAGAGTGGATCGTTTTCGGGAACGGGGCCATCCCAGGGGTTCGCTAGCCAGAAATCCTGCCATACCAGCACGCCGTGGCGGTCGCAAGCCTCAAAGAAGGAGTCATCGCCTACCGAGCCTATCCAGTTGCGGATCATGTTGAAATTCATTTCGCGGTGGTAGCGTACCGCGGCGTCGTACTCCCGGGCTCGGAAGCGCAGCATGGATTCACCGAAGCCCCAGCTACCGCCCTTTGCAATCAGGCGCCGGCCGTTGATAAAGAGATGTAGCTTGCCGCCTTTTTCATTCGAGGTGATCTGTCGTACGCCGGCGCTGAAAGACTTGCGATCTAGCGTTTGACCACGGCTTTCAAGAGCCAGTTCCACCGGGTAAAGGTGCGGGTCGCCGTACCCTACAGGCCACCACAGCTCTGGGTTCGCGATGCGGAGTTGCGTGTGTGTGGCAGGCGTGAACTTGAGCACCTGCTTGCCGTGCGCGGGAATGCTGACGCGTTGCAGCACCTCTACTTTGCCGAATTTGCCACGCAGGACGCCGCTAAACGGCTTGCTGGCATGATTGATCGCGACGCACTCGATAGAAATATCGGCATGACTGGTATCGGGCAGAGGTAGAACAGAGGTGACCAGTGGATCCTGGAGCGTGACCATCGCAGCGGCCCCGAGATTGATCTCCGCCCAGATGCCTGTGTTGCGGCCGCGAATGGTGGGTATCCAGTCCCAGCCTACGGAGGCGTGGAAGGTGGGATTGTCCGCACCCAGCGCGCCGCCGTTTTTACCGGAGCTTTCAAGGGTTTTTTGCTTGCAACTGCCGGGCGTGTCATTCTTGCGGACCAGAATGGCGATCGCGTTGGGCTTCCCTGCCAGCACTTTGCCGGTGACGTCAAAGCTGCCTCGCATGAACGCCCCGTCGATGCGGCCGAGGCGCTCGCCGTTCAGGTAGACCTCCGCCTTCCAGTTGATTCCTTCGAAGTTCAACACCATCCTTTTGCCTGCGGGTGCGGTGGGCGCGGTGAAGTCGGTACGGTACCAGAAATCGGAGTAAAAGAACGAGTCCGAGATTTGCAGTTGGTTCTGACCATGGTTCGGGTCTGGAATCGCAGCCACGTTCAAGTAGGAGGTCAGAACGGTTCCAGGTACCGTTGCGACAACCCAGGAGGCGTCCTGGTAGCCAGCTTTTGAGAGCGCTTCACCAGCTTCCTGCATGCCGTTATAGCCGGCTCGCTGCAACTTCCAGCTCCCTCCGGCGAGCCTGATCATGCCATCTACGGCAGCGGACGGCATGGCGTGGGGCTTTACGAGAAATCCACCATGGCCAAAAACTTCAAACTCCGAGAGGATGTAGCCCTCAGACGTGGCCGGCCGCGTCATCAGCACCCTCACATAGCGAGCGCGCGACGGGGAGGCCAGCTTCAGTTCTTCAAGCAAGGCGTCGCCAGTGGTGAGTGACTGCACATCGCGCCAGTGGTGGTTATCGTCGGAGATCTGAAGCTTGCCTTCTGCGGCGCGTGCAAGCCAGTGCAGCTTTACACTGTCGAAGGTGAAGGCGGCGCCGAGATCGATCGAGACCCACTCCTCATCGAGGCTCGCAGCCTTCCACGCGCTAATGAAATTGTAGGGGCCGCCGAGGTTGACGCGCTGCTTGCCGCGGAAGAAAGCCATCTGGCCCAGCCGCCAGGAAACGTACGTGGAGTTCCCTGCCATGGCCGCCTCAGTGGTTCCGGCGTTTGCGGTGCTGGCCAAGGCTGGCGCGGCGGGCATGGACAGCGCGAATTCTGCCCGGTAGTAGCGGCCTGCGAAGGGCTGATCGAAAGAGATGGACGGGTTCAAAAGCTGCGATCCATTAGTCAGGTCCGGAGGGTAATTTTCTGCCGGCAGGGGCTGGCCGCCGGTGGCTCGGCCGGCTTCTCGCCAGGTGTGGCCGTCATCGGAAACAGATATCTTGAAGCTGAGCTCGCTGGGCGGAATTCGGCCCGGCGCAACGACGAAAAGCTCCATCCGATCCACCTCCGGCAAAGTGCTGCCGCCGCCGAGGTGCAGTTCCACTGTGGGGTTGCTGCTGGGCAACTCGAGCACGGAAGATTGGAAGTGATCAACGATGATTTCGCGCTCGGACTTGGGCAGAATTTCGCCGTCGACGACGGTAGTGATCCACGACGGAAGATGCGTGTCGGACAGGCCGTCCGTGACCAGTTGCGCGGTCAGGTTGTAGTCATAGCTGGAGGATGCATAAGCAGGTCGCAGCAGCGCAAGATTGCGAGACGGAGCGGCAAGATCAAGCACGAGCTCAGGCTGGAAATTTTCAGAGGGCGCGCCAGGATAGAGGCCGATGCCGCGCGTGAAAGCCGTCGCTGCGCTATCGCCAGAAATCGCTGGCGCCGCGACTGCTTCGTTCGCTGCCGGCGTGAGCACGTTGGCCAACGCCGTACCCGGCAAAGCGATGCCTGCACTCGCAATTAACCCGCTTGAAATGAATTGACGCCGCGTTGCTGCCATGCTCTTCTCCTTGATTTTGCCTTACGTTGATCGCTACTGTGATTGGCTTTGCACCACTTTTACCGCGCAATGATTGTGCTGCGCGGTCGGCTTTCAGCATTTAGAGAGCGAACGCCTTTGCGCCCTCGGAATAACTCTTGATGAGCAGGGTTTGCAGCAATTCTTCGTCATCACTGATAAGCTCCCCTGTCCCAAAGCTGGGCGATAGCTTGGCGTTCACCCGGCAAGGCATACCCGTTGGCCTTGTACATGATCCAATTGCCCGGCGTACCGGGCCGGCTGATGCGCAGGACGTCATCGCCCGACACGGAATCAGCGAGGCTATACGTTCCATTGAGGATCAAGACAGTGTCACCTGGCTGTGTTAGATCGGCGGCATGTTGCAGGGTTCGGGAAGGCGCTTGTAGCGATTGACCCGTTGCACTGTTCAGGCCCTGACCGCTCACGTAACACGTCGTCGCGCACGCAGGCAGAACACATGAAGGGAAGACGACAAGCGAGAGCAGAAGCCGCATTAGGTGTCTCATTCTTCGCAGCAAGTCTACGTAAGGGCACGTGGTCATAGGCTAGCGAACAAACCTCGCCAGCAAACGGATATACGCCGTCTGGTAGGAAATTGAGGGCTCTGTAACTTCCCACGAATTGAGCGGCCAACCATCAGTGAAGTCTGCATATGCCTTTTGTGGTGGTTGCCCCACGGGCGGGGATGGTGGGGCCTGACCGCAGCCGGGGTTCAAACCAGGGCATCCCTTGGCCCAGTTGTAGTACTGATTGGCGCCGCCCACAAGGTAGCCGGACGGCGGCCCAACCGTCGAGGCACTGGCGCTTTCCCAGGTGGCGCTGCCGTGGGCATACCAGGTGTGATAAAACCTGTCCACGGAATTGCTCGCGCCGAAAGAATTCATGTTGGACAGGTAGACCTTGCCCAGTGGATTCACACCGTCGACGTAATGCAGGTAGCCTTCTGCGGCGGTCATGGCGTCGCCCCGGCTGTGGCCGCCGAAATGGTACAGCGCTTCATCGGCAAAGATGTTGCCCGCGTTTGACTTGACCCCATTACTTCCCCAGCCGTAATCCGAAAGGAAGGCCCCATAAGGATCGCGCTCAGCGGTCTTCCAGTAGGTATCTTCAAAGCCCTTGGCAAGCTCAGTCTTTATGTCGGAGGACACATGGCGCGTAGCCCCATGCAGACTTGTGTAGTAGATCAACGGGGCTGTATCGGTGTAGTCGTACGCGTTGATCTTTCGCCCCTGGAACAAGTGGTTATCGCGGTAATGCGCGTCAACATAGTCACGATAAACAGGCTCTCGTGTGAGGTCGAAGAGATAGACGGCGGCAGCAATCGTCACCATCTCGCGACCATAGTCGCCGACCTCCTGCTGCCCGGCGGCAAGGCCCACCGAGTGGTCGCGCGCATCGTTGTTGTAAAACTTCACCCCAGGGTGCGCCTGTGCCCAGGCCCATGCCTTTACTGCCCGGCTCCTCAGGTCGTCAGCAAAAGGCTTGAGCGACGGAAACTTCTCGTATGTTTTGGCTGCAAGGGCAAAAGCCTCTGCGCCGCCGTACGTCGCAGCGGTCGTCGCGGGCCCGTAGTAGCTGGGCCTGCGTGCCGCGGAAGGCGGACTTCCAGAAGCCAGGCCGATCACGGAAAGCAGAGACCCATCGTCATTCTGCATGCGCTTCAACCACTCGAGTTCCCACTTAACTTCGTCGAGCAAATCCGGTATTCCGTTTCCGGATTCTGGAATGCCGAAGTCATCCGTAAAGGCTTTAGGGCTTTCTCGGTAAGCGTGCAGCAGGCCCACAACGTAGTCACCGCTCCAGCGCGTGTAGCGATTAAAATCGCCTGCGTCGTACCATCCGCCGTGCAAATCGCGCGCCGTGGCGGGGTCATCCTTCGCGCTGAACAAACGTGCCTCAGTGTCCTGCCCTGGGCCCAGATGACTTGCGCCATCTGCCAAGCCCGGGCCGGCGTAACGAGCGTCCTTTGGGAAGCCGGCGCGTTGGTAGTACAGCATGCGCACAGCCTGCACCAGGATAGGCTTGTAGATGTTATCCGCGATCGAAAAAGGTGCTGAGTCGTAACCCACGTCCTTGTCCCGGATCAGGTATCGTCCCGGCTCCGACACGTGCGAAAAATCCAAGTGCCAGGTGCGGTCGCCTGAGCTCGGATCGACCGCGCCATCATGCCAGGCGACAGGCGTTCCGGAAAAAACTACAACGCCGGTGCCGAGCTTGACGACCTCGTAAGTCCTGCCTGGTGCGAAGTGTTTCTGACTGTCAAAGCCAACGACCGGATCGCGGATCACGGCAATTTTTTGCGCATGGCGAAGATAGCCGAACTGGTCCACGACGATGAATGGCGTTGGCGCTTCACGATCCTGTGCGTGCACCTGAGCACCGGCAAAGAAAGCCGGGCCAAGCAAGGAAGCAGCGAGCAAGATCGGCCAAATTCTCTGCGACATAAGTGCCAGGTCCTTTAGGAGAAGCTGCCTTCTTTTTACGTCGGGAAATTGATCTATGGTCTATGTTATCGTTATCCCATCTTGGCCTCAAGGCCCTTTCGGGTGAAGCAATGCACATTTTCTGCAGGTGTTCGCTAGCCGGACTGTTCGCCCTGACCGTCGTTGCAAGCCACGCGCAGGTCATCCGTGTAGAAGCTGAAACAGCTACGCTCACGGGGCCGGATGTAAGGGTAGTAGGTGCTCCTGCAGCCACACCACAAGCTCTAGCACCGACGACCACAAAGCCATCATCAGCCCCCCTGAAGTTTTCGGGGGGCGGCTACATCACCGGCTTTACGAACACCTCTGACCACGCGACCTTGCAAGTTGTAGCGAAGAATGGCGGACTATACCGGCTGTCTGCTGCTTACCACTGTCAGGGCAAACGTGGCTACGATATCAGCGTCAACGGTCTGAGCATTTCCGGCATCTTCGCAAGCAGCAGCAAGCCGGATTTCAGCGTGCAGGATATGGGCGAAGTGGAGTTGAATGCCGGGTCGAATGAGCTGACGATCAATCGTGGCTGGGGCTATGTCGATTATGACTACTTCGATCTCACGTCGTTAGGCACGCCTCCTGCACCGCGCATGCCTTCTGCCCTGCCGGCCGATGCAGACGTAAGCCCCGCGGCCCGGGCCTTGCTGCTTAAGCTTGATCACTCCTTTGGAAAGACAACGTTGATGGGTGTCTACAGCAATCAGGATGCCGACTATGTGCTCAAGACGACGGGGGTACGGCCGGCAATTATGGGAGGCGATCTGATCGACTACAGCCCGCAACGAGCCAACCATCAGCAAAAGCCGAACCACGAAATTGACCGCCTGATAGCGGACGCGAAGGATGGCTATCTGCTGACCTTGTCGTGGCACTGGGCGTCACCGTCCGGGCAGATGAACACAGAGGCTGAGCCCTGGTGGAAGAGCTTCTACACGGAGGCCACTACCTATGACGTCTCACAGGTATTGGCTAACCCAAACAGCAAGGAATACGCACTGATGTTGAGCGACATCGACACCATCGCGGTGCAGCTGCGCAAGCTGCAGGACGCCGGTATTCCAGTACTTTGGCGACCCTTGCATGAAGCTTCCGGAGGTTGGTTCTGGTGGGGTGCCAAGGGTCCAAAAGCCTTCATCCAGTTATGGCAGATTGTCTTCGACCGACTCACCAAAGTAGATGGAATCCACAACCTGCTCTGGGTCTACACAGGCGATGGTGACCCGCTCTGGTACCCGGGTGACAAGTATGTCGACGTGATCGGGCTGGATGAGTACCCGAAGGATCTGCGCGATCCGCAGAGCAATTTCTGGGATGTTCTGCAGCAGCAACATGAAGGCAGCAAGATCGTTACGATCTCTGAATTCGGTGGAGTTCCAGACGTGCCACGCATGCAGAGGATGGGTGAATACTGGTCTTATGCGGTTTCCTGGAGTGGTGGCGAAGGTCCCAGGAAGAATACGCCAGAGGAAGTGCAGCGCATTTACAGCAGCGCCGGGGTAACGACGCTGCCCGCACCTGCTGCCGCCCAGCAACCGTAAGCTGAAGACGGTCCATCACGCCGGGGATCATCCTTCAAAGCATGCTCTAGTAGGTGGCCAGGGTGACGCGCAGCACCTGCGGCAGCGTGGTGAAGTTCAATCCGTAGTCGCTCTGATCGCCGTTCCATAGACGCGTCATTTGCCAGAAGCCATCGACGTAGCTTCCCTCTTCGACGCGGACAAACTGGCGCTGCTTGCCGGGTGTTGCAGGATTGAAATCGATGCGGCAATGTGTGCCGGTAATCAGGAACTCGGCTGGGCCAAGCTGCGCTACAAGCGCGCCACCGGAAGCGGGTTGATTGCCAGGCGCGCCTTGCTGGCCGCCACCAAACCCCGGCTGGCCAAATCCGACGTAAACCTTCCACCCGCCAAAGTCGAGCATGCGTGAGTGCTCATCCGGGTCTTCCGACACGCCCTTCACCTTGCCTTCAAAGTTCAGGCGTGCGATCTCGCGGTCCATCGGCGCGACAATCTGATAATTCAATGCAAACGGCGCGACCGTTTCGTCATCGACTTTTGCGGCGCCCAGCGGGAAATTGGCGTAGCCGCTCTTGTCCATGCCGAAGACCGAATAGCCTATCGCCTGGTGTCCAAGCGCTGCGTAGAAGTAGCGCGCAAAAGGTGTGGCGTTACCGGTCTCCGGAACAAACATAGCGTTGTCCGGACGGTGGTAAAGATCGAGCAGCTTAATGTACACCGGGTAGCTTGCGTCGTATAAATCGATTCCGTAGGTGTCGATTGCGGGCGCAGTTGCCTTCCAGATTGGCAGCACTCCATCCACTGCGCCGCCACTGGGATAGCTGCCAACAGTGCCGTTGATCGGGTTGCGAGTAGCCACATTTACGTACAGTGGCAACGCGTATTGCGCCTTGCCCGCTGCGGCGATCTCGTTCACATCTTTGGCAATCGACCAGGCGTAAAAGAACTCGTCCGCATCCTTACCGAAGACCTGCTGCCACGTGCCTTGCTGAGTCTTGCCATACGCGCTAAGGATCGCGGCCGGCACTTGCGATTCCATAAGCTTGTTGGCTGCCGGCGTAAAGTCCCGCACGCTGCCATAGGTCCCGATCTCGTTTTCAACCTGCACCATCAGCACAGTATGTTGCGGGTCGACCACTTTAAGCTCATGCATCAACGCTGCAAACGCCTTCTTGTCCTCATCAATCAAGTACGCGGAGTACGGCGAAAGCGAATCCACCTTGCCGCCTCCCTTGCCGGTGACGTGCGGAACGCGCCCCTCATCCAGCTTGATGTAGGACGGCGTGTAGTGCCCGCTGGCATTCTTCCAGCTTCCAAACCAGAGCAGCACCAGGTGCACGTGATGCTCGCGCGCTTGCTTGATCAGCTCATGCAGCACCGTCGGATCGAAATGCCCTGGCGTCGGCTCCCACTGCTCCCAGTAGATGGGTGCCTCAACCGTATTTGCATGCATTTGCTCAACAGTTGGCCAGACCTTCGGCAGCATCGCAGGCCACGCGGACGAGTTGTTTATCTGCACGCCGAGCATCAGGTAAGGCGAGCCATCGACCATCAACGCAAAGCGTCCGTCCTGCTTCACAATGGCCGGCAGGGGGCTCATAGCCTGCGCAAAAAGGGCGGGTGCCAAAGCAAGGCTCAGCAGAGAGGCTACAAGGGGGTTGAGGATGCGTCGCATGGCTTTGTATAGAAGTCCACTCCCCTGCTTGTCAAATAGGCCTTGCGAGGTCCGCTGGCATCAACGCTCATTCGATCGAGCAGGCCTAGGCCGACCCTTTCGCACCGACTTCCCAGCGTGATATCGTTCTCACGACTAGCCTCACGTAATTTTTGGAGAACGCAAATGGCTCGTACCTTCCTGTGGATCAAGCGCGCTGCGCATCTGGCGCCGCTCTTTTCTTTGGCAACCGGAGTTTTGTACGCACAAGGTACGCCGCAGAAGCCGTGGATGGACCAGAGCCGCACACCGCAGGAGCGCGCGAACATGGTGCTCGCCGCGATGACGCTGGATGAAAAGATTGCCCTGCTGCATGGCACCGGGCAGCCCGGCCAGGGTGAAGCGCCGGCAGAACAAATCCGCTCGAATGGTGGCGCCGGTTATGTCGTTGGGGTGCCGCGGCTTAGCATCCCAACGCTGCAAATGGCGGATGCCGCCTACGGCGTTACCAAGAGCGGCGAGACGGGCCGTTATGCCACGGCGCTGCCCAGCCCCATCGGCCTTGCAGCCACTTGGGATAAGCAGGCCGCGTTGCAGTATGGGGCGCTGATCGGACGCGAGCTGCGCAGCCAGGGTTACAGCATGACGCTGGGCGGCGGGGTTGACCTGACGCGCGAGCTGCGCAACGGCCGCACGTTTGAGTACGGCGGCGAGGATCCTCTGCTCGCAGGCACCATGATCGGCGCATCCATCAAGGGTCTGCAGACGGAACACATCGTGGGCGATGTGAAGCACTTCGCTGTCAATGATCAGGAGAGCGGACGCACCGCCGTGAACGCCGTTATCGACGAGCGCTCGCTGCGTGAGACCGATCTGCTCGCTTTCGAACTCGCGATCCGAGATGGCCAGCCAGGCGCCGTAATGTGCGCCTACAACCGCATCAACGGAGATTATGCCTGCGAGAACCACCACACCCTGACGGACGTGCTGCGGACGGACTGGAACTTCAAGGGCTTCGTGCTTTCGGACTGGGGCGGCACGCACAGCACCCTGAAGGCCTCGCACGCTGGGCTAGACCAGGAGCAGCCAAACCAGGATTTTTACGGCCCGGCCTACAAGCAAGCGGTGCAGCAAGGACAGATTCCAGTCGCAGAGTTGGATGAGCACGTGCGCCACGTGTTGTATGCAGAGTTCGCCAGCGGCCTGGTCGACAACCCCGTGCAGCGGAGCGTTCTTGATCCTGTCGCGGGTGCACAACTGTCGCAAAGCCTGGCGGAAAAGAGCATCGTCCTGCTGAAGAACGATGGCGACCTGCTGCCACTCAATCCTGCGAGCATACAGCGCATCGCGGTCATCGGACGGCATGCAGATGTCGCCATGATTTCTGGTGGTGGCTCCGCGCAGGTCGACCCTCCGGGCGGCAACGCGATCATGCCTCCCGGCAAGGGTGCGACGACGTGGATGGGACACATATGGTTCCCTACTTCGCCGCTGCAATCGATCAAGGCCGCGATGCCCAGGGCTTCCGTCCAGTTCGCCAGCGGTGAAGATCTGGACCAGGCAGCCGCGCTTGCCAAGGCCAGCGATGTCGTCGTCGTGTATGCGTACCAGTGGCAAAGCGAAGGCATGGACCTGCCAACGCTGAGCCTCGAAGATCACCAGAATGAGATGATCCGACGCGTCGCTGCTGCCAACCCGCACACCATCGTTGTGCTTGAAACAGGCACCGCAGTTACCATGCCATGGGTGGGCAATGTGTCGTCCGTAGTGGAAGCCTGGTACGGCGGCACCAAGGCGGCTGATGCTGTGACGCGCGTCCTTACGGGCGAGGTCAACCCCGCTGGCAAGCTGCCCATCACCTTCCCGGTGTCCGAGGCAGATCTACCGCACCCAGCGCTTATTCCTCCGCCACCGGCCTCAACCGCAGACTTCTACGGCAAGGACGGTGCGGCGCATGAGCGTGCAGGCCTGCCGTCGTTCGACACGCCGTACAACGAAGGCTTGCTGGTCGGCTACAAGTGGTTCCAAGCGAAGAGCAAGCCGGTATTGTTTCCATTCGGCCACGGACTTTCCTACACGTCGTTCCGCATTAGCAATGTGCGAGTCGCCGAAGATGGCCGCTCAGCACAGGTGACGGTGACGAACACGGGCGCTCGCAGTGGCAGCACGGTAGCTCAGCTTTATGTTTCATTGCCTGCAAAATTAGCGGAGCCCGAGCGGCTGGCCGGCTACGCCCCTGTGACCCTCGCGCCGAAGGAAAGCAAGGACGTCACACTGGCCATTGAGCCGCTCACATTATCGATCTATGACCTGAAGAATAAACGCTTCACCGTAGAGGCCGGGAGTTATGCTTTCCATGCAGGCAGTTCTTCTGCCGATCTGCCTTTGACGCAGACAATCACGCTCGCACAACAGTTCCCTTAAGCCTCTTATATTTGGGATAGCCGTGCAGGAACAAAGTCAAGGGACAGGGTAACTTCATGGGGATGCATCTCGAATTTTCGAACGGGAAGTCAGACTGGAAACTGCTTGCCGCGGCTGGCCTGAGCATCGGCCTGCTTGGCCCAACGATCTACGCGCAAACTTCGGCGCCAGCAAGTCAGGCGCCGGCGGTCCAGGCAACAACCCCCGGGAATGCAGCGCCATACGTAATTCGGACGGGAACGCGTCTGGTTTATGTGGACGTTTCCGTGCGCAACAAGCAGGGCCAGCCTGTGCAGGGGCTGACCAAAGACAGCTTCAGCTTATTGGAAGGTGGCGGTCCGCAAACCGTGCGCTATTTCGAAGAGCATTCCAAGTCACGTCCAGCCGGCCCCGCACCACCGATGCCCAAGCTTCCTCCGGGCACCTTTACGGACTATCAACCGGTCACGCCTAATGAGACGCTCAACATTCTTCTGCTGGACTCGCTCAATACGCCAGCGGCAGACCAGAGCTACGTGCACCTCCAACTGGAGGAGTACATCAAGAAAGCTGCACCAGGCACGCGCATAGCAATCTTTGGCCTGTCCAACCAGTTGATTATGCTGCAGGGCTTCAGCTCCGATCCGCAGATTTTGAAAGACGCGATCAATCACAAGACCATTCCACGCTACTCGACCCTGCTGAACGACCCGAGCGGCAGCGGAGTGGACCCGATAGCGACATCAGACGTCGTCAGTGATGCCGCCACGCCGCCCCCGGCGATCAACCAGACGGTGACCTCTTCCGCGGCAAATTACCAGCAGTTCGCGGCGCAAAACGCAGAAGCTCAATTGCAATTGCGCCTGCAGTACACGCTCGATTCCTTTAACGCCCTGGCCCACTACCTGGCTGCCTTCCAGGGGCACAAGAACCTGATCTGGTTTTCGGGATCGTTCCCGTTGAACATCCTTCCATCCCCTGGGCTGCAGAATCCTTTCGCCATTGCCAACGTGAATGAAAATGAGTACCGCGAAACAGTCAATCTGCTCACCAAAGCGCAGGTCGCGGTGTTTCCTGTCGACGCGCGCGGTCTGCGGGCTCCCTCGGCTTATAACGCCGCGGCCTCAGGCAGACGCTATTCGTCGAACCCTTCGGCCTTCACCGCAGATGTGAATCAATTCGTGTCGGACCAGACCGCCGAGCATTCCACGATGGACCTGATGGCAGAGAGCACCGGCGGCCTCGCTTTCTACAACACCAATGCCCTTTCCACCGCAGTCTCGCAGGCGATCGATGCAGGGTCCAGCTACTACACATTGGCCTACGCCCCGACCAACACCAAGCAGGACGGTGCCTACCGAAAGATTCAGGTGAATCTGACCACTAGCGCGGCTAGTCGTGGGCTGACCCTATCCTTCCGGCAGGGCTACTACGCTGAGGATGCAGCCGCGATCAAAAAGTCTGCGGAGGCTGCGAACTTAACGCCAGTCGCAGGCCTGGAAAGCCGCGCAGTGGCCAATGCAGAACGAGCAGCCATGAGCCGCGGCGCTCCGCCACCGCAAGACCTGCTGTTCACCGTGCGTGTGCTTCCCGCCTCGACCGCGCTTGAAACTGAGATGGCGCCGGGCAACGCAGCCGGCCTGGCCAAGCCCTCCAAGGGCCCCTTCCATCGCTTCGACATTGACTGCGTAACCCTGCCAAAAAACGTGACGCTTACTTTAACCGACGACGGTCGCCGCACTGGAAAGTTGGAATTCATTGTGTATGTCTTTGACGTCGCGGGGACTCTGCTGAATGCCGATGGCAAGGTAGTCGATTTGAATCTAACGCCCGCGTCTTACAAGAATTTCGAACGCGGGGTCATCGAAGCGCACCTCGAGATAAGCGTTCCCATAAAGGTCGAAACGTTTTTGCGCGTCGGCGTACGAGACGTACCCTCAAACCACTTTGGAGCGGTGGAGATCCCCGTCGCAAGCGTCAGCCGGCTTCCGGTCGCGGTGTACCCGCCGGGCTCCGTGGGCGCCGCTTCTGCACCCGCCACGGCCGCGCCTTCGCCGGCGCCAAAACAGTAACGAGCCTTCACATCAGCGCGAGTAAAGTAACCCCTGCAACATTGGACCGAGGCTTTATGAAAAATCGTTTTCTGTTGATTCTGCTTGTCGGCGCTTCCAGCACAACCTGGGCGCAGACCACTCCGCTCGAGCGCAATGGCCAGTACATATCAGTCGAGCCTTTCGCTCCCAATGTCGTGCGGGTGACCCTGAGCATGCTCCCCGGTCAGGCGACCGCTGCGCCCGGGCCTGGCATCAACGGGCAGGCAGCAGCGGCCGGCTGGAGCCACCGCTCAGCAGATGGCGCGGACGTGTACACCAGCAACCGGATGTCGGTGAAAGTGGCCCCGGCCTACCGGCATGACCCCAACTCCAAGCCGCCGGATACAGCCGCCTTTTTCTCGGGGTCGGTCCCCGGGACGAACATCACCATTCAGCTTCCGGACGGCTCCACGCTGGTAGAGATGAACGGCTGGCAGATGGCCGCGCTGAACCAGAAAGACGACACGCTCAAGAACGCTCGCGGCATCAAGCCTGCTGATCTGCCGCTCTTCACCGTCGGGGCCAGCTTTGTGGCACCGGAGGACGAACACTACTATGGACTGGGCGAAAACCAGGAAGGCTATCTCGATCACCGGCAGCGCCCCATCACCTGCGCTGCCAACTACCTTGCCCCCGCATCCCCCAGCTACTGCGTGCCCTTCCTGGTCACCAACAAGGGCTACGGCATCCTGTGGGACAACCCCTCTGTTACGACCATCTATCCTGCGTTCGACGGCGAAACACGCTGGACCTCAACGCTCGGCCGGCGGGTATCTTTCTTCGTCATCGCGGGCAAAACCACGGACGAGGTTTACGGCGGCTATCGCCTGCTGACCGGCGCCACCCCCATGCTGCCCAAAGCCGCTTACGGCTTTATCCAGTGCAAGCAGCGTTACAGCACGCAGGCAGAAGTTTTGAGCGTCGCCAAAGGCTATCGCGACCGGCACCTCCCTTTGGACATCATGGTCGTCGACTGGTTTTACTACACCAAGATGGGCGAGTATGACTTCGACAAAGTCGCTTGGCCCGACCCGGTCGCAATGAACCGGGAACTGCACGGGGAGAACGTCGAATCGATGATCAGCGTATGGCCCCGCTTTGCAAAGGGCTCGCGCTATTACGATCAGATCCTCAAGAACGGCTGGTTCGAGCACTACGCGGACGGCATCCCAAAAACCTCGGACGAGCCAGCACCCGGCGCTCCCATCGATGGCGAGCCCTATGACAAGGCAGGTTCAGATATAGACACGACCAACCCGGAAGCGGCCCGCTGGTGGTGGAACCTCGTGCGCGACAACATCGCCTCCAAAGGCTTTGATTTCTTCTGGGCAGATGAGACGGAGCCAGACTTGCCACCGGATGGCGGGTACCTGAGCATCGGGCCGGGCACCGAGTTTTTCAACGTCTATCCGCTGACCCACACGGCAGCACTCTACGATGGCGTCCGCCGCGATCTGCCCAAACAACGCAGCCTGACGCTTGCTCGGGATGCTTTTACGGGTGCACAGCGCAATGGCGATATGTTCTGGTCATCGGATATTTCACCCAACTGGGACTCGTTTGCGCGTCAGATTCCCACCGGGCTGAACGTCGCCGCTTCCGGTATCGCCTATACCGGCAACGACATTGGCGGCTGGCAGGATCTGCCTTATCGCCACGTCCCAGCGCATAAGCCGCTCATAGACCCCGCTTCCGCGCGCGATAACGTCAACTTCGACGACGATTACCCCGAGCTATACGTTCGCTGGTTCCAATATGGAACATTCCTGCCCACCATGCGCACGCATGGCACGCGCAAGCACAACGAGGTCTGGAGCTACGGTACGGAAGCTGAGCCGATCCTAGAAAAGTACCTCAAGTTGCGCTACGCGCTGATGCCTTATCTTTACTCGCTGGGTTGGTCAACGCACCAAACCGGAGCTCCCTTCATGCGCGCCCTGTTCATGGACTTTGGCCAGGATCCAAACGTCGCCGATATACGCGATGAATACATGTTTGGACCGGCGCTGCTGGTGGCTCCAGTGACCAGGCAGGGCGCGGAAACCCGCCAGGTCTACCTTCCGGCCGGCACAGACTGGTTCAACTACTGGACCAATGAAAAGCTGCACGGTGGTCAGACCGTGACTGTAGCTGCGCCGATCGACCGCATCCCACTCTTTGCTCGCGCCGGCTCCATCCTGCCCATGGGCGTGCCAGTGGAAAGCACTCACGGCGAGCAGGCGATCCAGCAGGTGAAGGTCTACGCCGGTGCTGACACCTCCTTCACCCTCTATAACGATGACGGCTCAACGTACGACTACGAGAAGGGAAAGTACCGCACGACCACTCTAGTTTGGAACGAACGGGCGCAAACACTTACACAGCAGGGCGCTAGTGCCTGGGATAACGCCAGGAAAGACGTGGTACAGGTAATCCGCTAACACGCGCAGTCCAATTGGTCATAGGTCCCGGGCCAACCGGGCACCACGCAGGTCAGGTAAAGAATGGCCCTTTTGGGCTGCGCTTAAGTGCCTCTGACGCCCCTTGAGGCAGGCGCAAGCCCGAGGTCCTGTGGCGCTCTTTGATCGATTTGAGCCTCGATAAGTTCCGTTGGCTGGTGCGCTTTTAGCTGTGGTGCTGCCCATTGCAAACCATTACAAAAGTTTATGTTGGCCACTAATTCGCTGTGCCCATCAGCGCTTCCCGGGTTCAATCATTGGGAGCTGCGGCGTCGGGATCGCCTTAGACGCATTCGAAAGCCGCTTGAACAAGCCAAGCAAAAAAAGCCCTTGACATTGCACCTAGAAGATAAATATAAATTGGCTCGCTGATATCGTTCACAACGCAGCGTTGGCAAACCGGCCATGTATGCCGGAGGCCACTTGGGAGATGTATGACCGTGATTCGCACACCACTTTCCAGACGCGCAAAGACAGCACTTGCATGCTGCGTACTTCCTGTCGCGCTTTTTGCCGCACCTGGCATCGGCTACGCACAGGTAACGACCGCGACTGTGACCGGAACGGTGGCCGATACGACTGGCGCCTCAATTCCAGGCGCAAAAGTAACCGTAACAAACCGGGGAAACAAATTTACCCGCTCGGCAATTTCGAACGGCAGCGGCATCTTTACCTTCCCGGGCCTAGATTCCGGTGATTACACAATCACCGTCACTCGGCAGGGCTTTGAGAAGTATGTGATCAGCACCGTTCACCTTGACCCCAGCGACACGCGGAACATCACCTCAATCCGCATGGCTGCGGGGTCCATTGAAGAGACCATCACGGTCACGTCTACTGGCGAGAACCACATCGAAGACGATGGTTCGCGCAGCGCGCTGATCACCGCGGATGACCTTTCGAAGCTCTCGCTTGAAGGCCGTGAAGTCACCGAATTGCTGAAGATCCTGCCCGGCTCCGCCATCAACACGGGCGTCGGCAACAACACTGGCGTATCAAACAGCAGCTTCGATCCCGGCCAGGTGGGCTTCGGTGGCGCTGCGGGTGCTTACTCCATCAGCGGCTCGCCGGTGAACGGCGTCGCCATCCGTTCAGACGGCGCCAACCTGACCGACCCTGGCACCGGCGCGGGTTCGCTCCAAACTGTCAATGCGGAGGCAACGGCTGAGGTCAAGATCCAGACCTCCAACTTCGGTGCCGATAACGCGAACGGTCCGCTCGTCATCAGCGCGGTCGGCAAGGCCGGCACAACCGAATACCACGGATCTCTGTACATCTACGGGCGCACCAACCAGCTAAACTCGACCGACTCAATCGCACGAGTTTTCAATTCCGTTAAACCGCCTGACCGCTACATCTATCCCGGTCTGTCGTTCGGTGGTCCCATCAAGATTCCGGGAACGAACCTGAACCACAACAAAAATCTGACCTTCTTCGTGAGTGGCGAAGACTACGCGCAGCGCCAGGTTTACGCCTACAACAACGTGGCCAACGCCGTCACTCACGCGTTGGTTCCGACTGCTGCGATGCGCCAAGGCGACTTTAGCCTCCAACAGATCCAGAATTATCTTCCTCCTGGACTGCGCCAGTACGCCTGCGATGTCAGCAAGCTGCAGGGTTCCGCAAACTGCACAAATCTGAACCTCCAGCCCTCTGGGAACGGCACGACTGACGGCTACAACGGACCCGCCAGCAACTGGAACAACCTGTATCAAGTCCCCGTCTCGACCTCTGACGGTATCTCGATCAAGGGCAACTGCAACGGCCAGCCCGGCGATTGCCTCGCCGGCCACCTTGACCCGGGTGCTTCTGCCTTCTTCCGCTTGATCCCGCTGCCAAACACGCCCGACGGAAAAACGACCCCGCTGGGCTACAACTATACCCACACGGACCTTGTAAACAACGACATCTATGAGCTTCACGGACGTCTTGACTACAAGAAGGGTCGTTCCACGTTCTTCCTGACGTTCACGCCTGAGAACGGCATCACAAACGTGCCGCAGAACTTTGGCTACTTTGCCTCCGGCGCCTCCGGTGGTGTTGACACCCCCGGCGGCTCCAAGCAAACCAACTATACGTATAGCGGATCGTTGAACTGGAACATCACTCTCAGCTCCACGTTGAACAATGAAGCGTTCATCAGTGGTGCTTACAGCAACGTGATCTATCAGCCGCAGAAGCCGAACCTGCTGTTCAACGATGCCATCGGCTACCCGTACACCGGTGCTTATGACAACGGAACCAAGGAGTTCCCGGGGCTGGGCACCTACGGAAACGAGGGCATCCCGCTTGGCTTCTTCCCTGACTTCAGCTTTGGGCCGCAGTACACCCGCACCTTTGATCCTGGCTTCGGAGATAACCTTGCCAAGCAGCTCGGCAAGCATTCTCTAAAGATCGGTGTAAACGTCGAGCGTCCCCGCTTGAATGAGACGATCCAGACCAACACCAACGGAACGACCTCGATCTACTACGTCGGACCGCAATTCCAGCTGCCGAACCCAAACACGGCTAATGGTGAGCCTTACATCAAGTACAACTCCACCTGCTTTGATCCGGCGGACGCCAACTGCTCGAAGGAACAAGGCAATAGCAACAACCTTGCTAACTACCTGGTTGGAGATCTTGGTAATAGCGGCTTCACGCAATCGAACATCATTCCCAAGCTGCGGATGAGCGCCTACACGACTTCCATGTACTTTACGGATGACTGGAAGATCGTTCGCAACCTGAGCCTGACGTACGGGCTCCGCGTGGAGCACATTGGACGCTGGATCGATGATCACGGCTTCGGTTCTGCGGTGTTTAGTCCGACCCTCTACGCGCAGGAACAGGACAACCTGAACAACCCGAATGCGCCGCTGCCCGGGTTCCGCTGGCACGGGATTGACCCCACTGTTCCCATCAGCGGCTTCAAAACTCGTCAGTTCTTTTACGAGCCTCGCGTCGGCTTCAACTGGGATGTTTATGGCAAGGGCAAAACGACCCTGAGCGGAGGTTACGGTTTGTACCGATTCCGCGATGGGCAGGTCGATGCCATTAACAGTGTTCTGTCTTCCAATGGTCTGCGCTCTGTCACCATCTCTGGACCTGGAGTCGACCCAGCTCAGCCAAATGGCATTAGCCAGGGCGGTCTGCGCGCCTCCTACATCCAGTCACTGCACTTGAGCACGAAGCCGGGCGTTGCGACTTCAACCTTCGCACCATCGGGTAGCAACAACTACCCCACGGTTGGGCAATACAACACCGTCTACGCGGTCGACCCCAACGACGACCAGGTGCCGTTGACCCAGAATTACAGCCTTACTATCACCCAGCAGTTTCCCAAGGAGTTCACTCTCTCAGTCGGCTACGTGGGCAACTACAGCCAGTACCTGCTGGATGACAACTCGGGCGGCGGTACGCTTTCCATTTCGAACATCAACGCCATCCCGGTCGGATCATTCTTCAAGCCCAACCCGAACACCAAGAGCGGATACTACGGCCTTACGTATACCTCTCAGCAAATCGGTGGAAACACGTTTGCCAACGACGACTATCGCCCCTTCCCGCGCTACGGTCCGATCCAGGTCGAGCAGCATATTCTTACCGCGCACTATGACGCTCTGCAGGTTACGTTGGAGCACTCCAAGGGCGCGCTTTACCTGAAGGCAAACTATACGTGGAGCAAGAACTTCGGACAGCGCGGAGGCTATTCCAACGGTGTTGCCGGCGATTCCTTCAATCTGCAAAACGACTACGGTCCATTGGCTTACGACCGTACTCACATCTTCAATGTTGCCTATAACTACAATCTGGGAACCAATCATGGCGGTTATCGGGTAGTTCGCCAGGCGATCAATGGCTGGCAGCTTTCCGGAATCACTAACCTGCAGAGCGGTCCTGATCTGCTCGCGACGAACTATACCTCTAACTTCTCGCTGACTGGTCAGAATTCTTTCTCGAATATTCCGCTAGGTGGCGCACAATTCCTTGGTACGACGGACGTGAACCTCCAGCCGGTTCTAACCTGTGACCCGCGTTACGGTCTTGCTCCACGCCAGTATGTGAATCCGAATTGCTTCGCGCTTCCAAAACCAGGCGGTTATAACGGAGTCTTCCGCTTCCCTTATCTGCACGGACCTGCTTTCTTCCAGTCGGATCTGACGCTGATCAAGGGCTTCAAAATCAAGGAGTCGAAGTCGTTAGAGCTACGTCTAGCTGCCTTCAATTTCCTGAACTATAAGTTGAAGACCTTCACCAACGTACATCCGCAAGCGCTGAGTCTGATCTACAACAACAATTTGCCACAGAACGGAACGTTCGGTTTTGCTGCTGATAACTCCGGCCGGCGCGTCATGGAAGCAAGCGTACGCTACAGCTTCTAATGTTTTTGATGAATGACAAGCTTAGTCAAAAGGGAAAGATCATGAAGCTATTGAAGACAGATGATAGTAAGTTTGTCGGTTGGTTAAAGCGTTCGATGTCGGCCCGGGCCGGCAACCGATCAAACAAATTAGGTGGTTTGGTGAAGGCGGTCGCTGTCGCGGCGACCGCACTCCTCGGCGGAACTTCGTTGACGGCTTCTGCCCAGACCGCTCCGCCTTACGTGGTGTATTCGCAGACATTGTTGAGCAGCAGTTTCAACGGGATCAAGGCAAACATCGCCGCGAACTCCCGTGGAGATTTTTTTGCCAACGACGGAAATGGCCACGTTCTGGAATTCCCGGCAAATGGTGGCCCATCCATCATACTGTGGACAGAGAGCGGCAGCTACGGTGTCTCGGGCGTGAACACCGACCCGATGGACAATCTCTACATCACCCGTTTTTCCGGGCCCGCCGGAAACAATGACATGGACTCGCAGGTATATGAGTTTCCATCTACCAACGGAAGCTATCCGGCGCCCTATGTCTACAACCCGAGCGCGCCTCCGGGGAGCTGTACCCCCGCTTCCCCAGCTACCGCCACGGCACCCGCTGTCAATGCAAACACCGGTGTCTGCGCGATCGGCCTTTACATCGGTGCGGCCTACTACTACTGGCAGCCTCTGGGTATCGCAGCCGACGGCCAGGGCAACACTTACATGTTCGCCAATTATGACAACACTTATTCCTCAACAGCTCTAGGCATCTATCAGTGCCAGCTGGCGTGTAATGAGCAGTTGCCCGGTAATGGCGCTTCGGCTTACACCAAGAAGCTTGCCAAATCGATCACGTCGATGGTTGCCGATTATGCCGGTAACGTTTACTTCACCGACTTGACCGCTGTTTACATCATTCCTGCCGGCAGCCCGCAGACGAACAATTCCCCCGTCGTCTTCGACTCGACGTTCACGAGCCCCTATGGTGTCACCCTCGACGCTTCTGGCAATCTTTATGTCTCAGACGCCTCCGGTATCTGGCAAATGCCCGCCATCGAAACCTCCGGTGGAGCAGCCTGCAAGGGCGGTACGGATGCCTGCAAGCTGGTCAACGCGGCAAAGTACAAGCTGATCCCATTGACCTCCGTCCCCGGCTACCCCGCGAGCGCAGCAGTCGATAACCGCGGGAACATCGTCTTCTCGCCGTCCGGTGGCCCCGGCCAGACCAACGTCTACAAGGCAAGCCTGTTCTCAGGCACCTTCCCAGCCACGCAGGTCGGTGCAATCGGAACCACCGCGCTCCCATTCACAATCAACTTCGACAACGCAACCACCCTGGCGAGCTTCAATGCAGTTCAGGGCGCTGGTCCCTCTACCGAGTTCGTCGTATCCCCCGGAACCTGCGTAGCGGGTACGGCATTTGCAGCTGGCTCCACTTGCACGTTCAGCGCTACTTTCACGCCAAGCGGCCTGGGAGTGCGTAGAGGTGCAGTCGTCATCACCGACCAGACCGGCAAGTCCACGACCACGAACCTGACGGGAATCGGTACGGGCTCAGGCGTTACGGTTGACCCAGGCACGCCGACGCAAATCGGCAGCGGCTTCAAGAAGCCTGCCGGAGTCGCGATTGACGCAAGCGGAAACGTCTACGTCGCAGATGCTACTGCGAACCTCGTACAGCGCTTCCCGGCTGGCGGCGGTGCGGCCACAAGCATCGGAACCGGACTCGCTACCCCCACCGGAGTAGCAGTCGATGGCGCCGGGAACGTTTACATCGTGAACCAGGGTCAAGGCGCTACCGGGGGCTCGGTTGTTGAAGTACCCTCGATCGCGGGAGTTGTAACCAACGCGGCTCAACAGACGCTGGTCGCAGGACTCAATCTGCCGACAGACATCATCGCTGATGGTGCCGGTAACCTCTACGTCTCAGCCACCGGCGGCAATCAGGTGCTGCAGCTTGCAAGCGCCAGCCGCGGTAGCGCTTCAGCAGCAATGGTCGTGCGGGGCTTCGGCTTCGCCGGTCCGACCGGGCTGGCTCTCGACACCTCCGGCACCCTGTATGTCGCGGATACCGGCAACAATCGTGTCGTGCAGGTTGGCGACGGCTTCCAGATCAACGTTGGCAGCGGCCTTACGGCTCCCACCGGCGTTGCAGTAGATGCTTCCGGCTCGGTCATCATTGCTGATGGATCAGGTCGTCTCGTCCGCGTCCCGAACGAAAGCTTCGGCGTCAATCCCATCGGCCTCAACCAGGCGGATCAGCAGGTGCTCTTCAGCCCGCTGAGCTTCCCCAATTCCGTCCGGCTCGATAACACGGGCAACCTGTACGTTTCTGATAGCACTGCGGCGGTCGTCGACCGGCTGCAGCGCACGACCGGTGCCGTTGACTTTGGCAACTGGAATGTCGGCACCGTCAGCGACTCACAAAGCCTTGTGCTCTCAAACAGCGGAAACGTTGATCTGACAATCGGCAACCCGCCCTTCCCTCCAGTGCCGGCAGCAAGTGAGTTTGCCGTCTCCCTCGGTTCCGGATCCAGCGCCTGCGGCAGTGGCCTGTTCCACAGCGGCTACAACTGCACCGTGCAGGCGATGTTTGCGCCCACGGCAAACGGAGCAGCCAACTATCCTCTGGTCTTCAACGCACCGGCTCAGAACACTCCTTCGCCGACCGTGAACCTCAAAGGAACGGGCCTGATGGTAGGCACTGCTATCCTGACGGTCATACAGACCGCCCCCACCACGCCAACCATCAGCTATGGCCAGCAGGTCATCATCACCGTCAAGGTTGCCGGAGCGAAAAACGCCACGGCACCGACCGGCTTCGTGACCTTCATCTTCAACGGACAGGATCAACGGCCCATCAAGCTGGACGGCAATGGCTCGGTTTCGATCACCTTCAACGGTCTGAATGCAGGGTCGAACACACTCTCTGCCTTCTACGGGGGCGACACCAACTACGCATCGGTCACCTCCACGGTCATGCCGCTCAACATCCTGCAAGCCGGCGTAACCAACGTTCTCACAGTTGTCGGCGACTCCGCTCAGCCTTTGAGCGCGGCCCCAGGCAACAACTTCACCCTGACGGCCACCCTGACTCCTGCCGTAGTTGGCGTGTTCACGGGAACGGTCACCTTCTTCGACCTGACAACCGGCATGCTGATCAACAAGACACCTATCCGGCTTGGCTCCGCTGATCCCAAGACTGGCTTGTACGTTGTTTCGTACACCATCCAGGCTGGAGACGCATCGCTGGGTGCAACGCCAAGCTCCACCTTCTATTCGTCCGGTGGGCAGACAACCGGTAACATCGTGGCGCAGTATTCCGGCAACACGAACTACCCCGCACTGACCTCCGCACCAATTGGCTATACCGTCAGTGCTTCAACCTACGTGATCACGTCAACCACGACCACGGTCACCGCCGCCGCGAACTCACCCGCGACGATCAACCTCAACGTTATTGATTACTCCAACTTCCAGGGAGCAGTTGATCTGCAGTGCACTGGTCTACCTGCAAACGCATACTGCGTTTTCCGCCCCGCCAGCGCTCAGCTCATCCCTGCCCCAGGCTTGCTGCCCAACACGTCGCTGGTCCCGCTTACGATCCTGCCGGTACCTGTCACGGTGCAAATCCTGGTGGATCAGGATCCTATCCCGATCAAGAGCTCTTCTCTACTCTGGATTGGCGCTGCGATCCTGGGCTTCAGCTTGTTCCTGCGCCGTCGCATGGTCAAGGCTCGCTTCAACCTGCTCTCGCTGGCGACCCTTCTCTGCATGACGGTCCTGGGAGCGACTGGTGGTTGCGGTTCTGGTTCAAACGGCTACGTCACCCCGCCCGGCAACTATGCAGTTACGATCCTCGCAACCGCAACGCCTCTGCTTGCAAACGGCAACCAGCCGCCTTGCTCGTACGTGAACTGCAACCTGCCGCCGGATCCTAAGACGAACCCGTCCATTAACGTGGTCAAAACCATCCCGGTCAGCCTGACTGTCAAGTAAGTTTTCCGGGGTGCTTTTACAGACCCCGGGTAGCTTCGGTTCTTCTTTTAGATAGATTTTTGAAAGTTTGGAGTTATAGATGAAGAAGTCGGTTCGGTCTCTCGCACAATTCGGGTGCCTTTGGGTGTTGGGGCTAGCTGTGACGATGATTGCGGGTTGCTCAGGAAGTACGTCCGGAAGCCTCACAGGGCCACCCGTCTACGTGCTCTCGGTGACATCCATCGCAAATATCCATGAGCAGATCACAGCGATCAGCCCCGCGGACAACAACAAGATCAGCTCCGGCACAACGGGCTTGTCGCTGCAATACAACCCCGGCACCAAGGTGACGCTCACCGCGGCGGCTTCTGACCTGTCGGGTCCTTTCCTCGGCTGGTGCGATGCCAGCTCCACAAACTCGTCACCATTCAAGTGCGCGCCGGCACCTTGCACCTCGGTCAGCGGTTTGGTCTGCAACATCACCATGAGCGCCAACTTCAACCTGCTGGCAACATACCCCGGCGTTACTGGTGTCACCATCACACCAATCTCGGCGACCGCGACGTTGCCGAATACGACACAGTTCACGGCAACTGTGAGCGGACTGGGCACCTACGGAAACAACCTTCCCTACCAGGGGTCGCCGTATATGTTCACGCTGGCTGGTCCTTCCGGTTACTCCGGGGGCCTGGGCACAATCACTGCCACCGGCCTCTACACACCTCCCTACCCTGCGCCCCCAACCGTCACCGTTACGGCGCTCAGCACGGTTCTTCCGAGCGCTGCCAACCTGGCCACGCTTACCTTGAACTCGCCGGCTGCTGCACCTGGGCCCCCCCTCACGGTGGATGCCGGCACCGTCACTCGCCCCATCAGCCCTCTGATCTACGGCATGAACAGCGCTGGCCTGGACAGCAGCATTCCCGCTTTCATCAATCTGCCGATTGACCGTTGGGGCGGAACCTTCGCCACACGCTACAACTACCTGATCGATTCCTCGAACTCTGCGGCGCCGGGATACTTTGAGAACACCGCCCCGGCCATGCCAACGGGCTTCCCCATCATGAGTCAGTTCAATACCCAGGTAATGAACGACAAGAAAACAAAGACCGCGACCCTGGCGACCATGCCCCTCACTGGCTACGTCACAAGCAGCGCCTCCGGATGCAGCTTCTCCGTCAAGAAGTATGGCGCGCAGACAGCAACGGATCCCAATTCTGCTGACTGCGGCAACGGCATCCTCGCGACAGCCGTCAACGGCTCGACGGCAGTCATGAACGATCCTAACGATACCAGCATGGCCATTGACCAGACGTTCGTCGGCGGCTGGGTCAAGTTCCTTGACACGCAGTTCTCGCCAGCCGCTAACGGTGGTGTAGGGTTCTACGGCCTGGGTAACGAGCCGGAGAACTGGAACAGCATCCATAAAGATGTCCACCCAAAACCATTCACCTACGATGAGCTTTCCAGCAAGGGCATCGCCTACGCTGCGGCCATAAAGGCACAGGATCCCGGCGCGCTCGTAACCGGACCGGTGATTGCAAATTGGCTCCAGTATTTCTACTCAGCCCAGGACGTCGCCAATGGTCTTGCCGCTACGCCTTCCTGCCCCACTGCTAACCCAACCGACCGCCTGGCGCATGCGAATACTCCGCTCATCGAGTATTACTTGAAGCAGTTCGCAAACTACCAGACGGCAAATAAAACCCGCCTCCTCGATTACGTCGACCTGCACACCTTTTTCGCCGCTCAGGGTGCTGCCTCTGCACTCACCGGCGATACCTCGCTACAGCAGGCTCGGCTCAACTCCACACGCGTCTTCTGGGATCCCACCTATACTGACCCCAACTACACCGATCCAAGCAACACAACCTGCACCGGCAAGGCTTTCCCCCCGAACCTCATCAACCTGATGAAGGGTTGGGTCGCAACGGATTATCCAGGCACGAAGCTGGCAATCACCGCTTACAACTGGGGTGGTCAGGAAGCAATCAACGGTGCACTCGCACAGGCAGATATTCTCGGCATCTTTGGCCGTGAAGGTGTGGATTTGAGTACGCTTTCGGGTGTTCCGGCTCCCGTGATGAGCGTTCAGCAGCCGGGCGTCATCGCCTTCAAGGCGTTCACCAACTACGACGGGAACAACGGTCATTTTGGTGAGTCTGCCGTAACGTCCACCAGCGCTAACCAGGGAGTGCTAGCCGTCTACGGAGCGAATCGCGCCGCGGACAACACCCTTACCGTGGTAGTCATCAACAAGGGCTACGGCGATCTGAATACCGTTTTGTCTTTGCCTAACTTGAAGACGACCCAGACGGCCAAGTCTTACCTCTACAGCGCCTCTAACCTGTCCACGATCGTCACGCAGTCCAACGCCACTGTTACGGCTCCGGCATCTGCCGGCGGTCCGAGCACTCTGAGCACGCTGTTCCCCGCCCAATCCATCACGATCCTGATCATCCCCAGGTCGTAAGAACAAACGCATTACGAGCCGCAAAAGACAGCCCCTCAAGGGCTGTCTTTTTGCATCGGCAGTAGTTGACACACTCAAACATCTGATTTCGAGTCAGCATAACTGTCCAGCCAAAGGAGCCAGATGCGTCGTTGTACCCTCCCCAAAGTGCACTCCCCAGCGATCAAAGGCGCGGTCATGTTGCTTGCTGGTAGCCTCAGCGCGCTCGCTCAATCGCCCCCACCAAAAGCGGCTTACAACTTCAGCAACGTGACCATTGTGGCCGGTGGCTTCATTCCCGGTATAGTTATGCATCCGACCGTAAAATCGCTCGCATATCTGCGCACGGATATTGGCGGAGCATACCGGCGCGACCCCGGCAGCGATCACTGGACGCCCTTGACGGACTGGGTAGGCGGGCGTGATAGTAACCTGCTCGGAATCGAGGGGATTGCCTGCGACCCAACGGATCCGGATCGGCTTTACCTCGCCGCCGGAACCTACGACCGCGCCTCTTCCCCCGATGGAGCAATCCTCGTTTCGACCGATCGCGGGAGAACCTTTGAAACCGTACCATTGCCGCTGAAAATGGGCGGCAATGAAGATGGACGTTCCGCCGGTGAGCGTCTTGTTGTAGACCCAAAAGATCCTGCGGTCCTTTATTTCGGCAGCCGGAAAGACGGCCTGTGGAAAAGCTCTGACCACGCGCATACCTGGGCAAGACTGCCCGGACTCCCCGCCCCTGCGGACAATGACTTCGGCATCACTTTCATCGCCTTCGATCCCAGCCACCAGGGCGTTCTCTACGCCGGGGTCGCCACCGCCGCGGCCAATCTTTATCGCTCTGCGGATGCTGGTAAAACGTGGCTGCCAGTTCCCTCCTCGCCAACCGGCCTGCTGCCAAATCATGGCGCTCTGGTTGGTCGTTATCTGTACATCACCTTCGGCGACAAGCCCGGCCCGAACGGTATGACGAACGGTGCCGTTTGGCGGCTGGACGTAAAAAATGGCAAATGGAAGAACATCTCGCCTGAGGCCCCTACCGCGGCGACTCCGTTTGGCTACGGCGGTCTTTCCGTAGACCCCAAGCATACTAAAACTCTGGTAGTTTCAACGATGGATCGCTGGCGGCCCGGCGACGATATTTTCCGCTCGAAGAGCGGGGGCAAACATTGGAAAGGGCTGAAAGAGAAGGCTGTACGGAACGACGAACTTAGCCCCTACCTTGGCGGCGCTAGCGGAAAAGCAGGCATCGGCCACTGGATCGGCGCGCTGGCCCTGGACCCGTTCGACAAAACTAAGCTTCTTTACGGCACCGGGGAGACTCTCTGGTCCACCTCCGATCTGCTGGAAGCGGACAAAAAGCGCCCTACCCACTGGGTTGTCGGCGCTGCGGGCATTGAGGAAACGGCCGTGATCAGTCTGCTGTCACCCCCCACTGGGCCTCATCTTTTCAGCGGTTTAGGCGATATCGGCTGCTTCAGGAATGACGATCTAGCCGTCTCGCCTCGCGAAGGTGCGCTGAAGCAGCCGCTGCTCTCAAACTGCGACAGCATCCGCTTCGCCGCGACGCAGCCTGATCTGATGGTGCGCGCCGGTCGCACCTGGGGAAGCAAGTCGCATGGGGGTTTTTCACGCGATGGAGGCAAAACCTGGAACTCTTTCCCAACAGAGCCACCGACCGCCGATCGTGGTGGCACCGCAGCCTTATCGGCGGACGGTTCCGTGCTTCTTTGGGCTACTGGCCGAGGCGTTCTGGCAACATCAAGCGATATGGGCACCACCTGGAAGACCTCCGACCCAGTTCCACCGCGCGCCCAACTTTTTGCAGATCCTTCAACAGCCCGCCGCTTCTACCTCTATGATCCGCAAAAGGGCTCGTTCGCGACAAGCGTCGATGATCAAGGCAGCTTCACTGCACTTCCCGGAGCGTTGCCCAACGCCGGTAAGCTCGCCGTTACCCCCACTTCCTCTGGCGACCTCTGGCTCGCCACGGGAAAGGGGCTCTACCGAACCGACGCTTCTGGAGATGCGCTCGTCACATCTCAGATCTCGGGCGTCGATGCCGCTTACGCGATCGGTTTTGGGAAGCCGCTCGCCGGTGACTACCCTACGCTGTTCCTCAGCGGCAGGGTGGGTGGGGTAGAAGGCATCTTTCGGTCCACAGACACGGGCCAGACCTGGCTCCAGGTCGATGACGACCAGCACCATTACGGCTACATCGGCGTTCTGGCAGGAGACCCCCGGGTGTTCGGCCGGATCTATCTAGGCTCGAACGGGCGCGGTGTCATCATGGCTGAGCCTGCCCAAGATTCGGCCTCACGTAAGTAAAAGTATGGACTTTGGAGCCTTCCATGAATCGCTTCCCTCTCGCGCATGCCGCATGCTGTCTGCTTCTTTGTTCCGGGCCGAATGCGCCTGCGCAGAAATCGCCCACTAGTCCAGCCCCGGTGCGCACAATCGTCGCCGATCTCAGCCATGCTGCAGGTCCGGTGGATCACTTTTTTGACCTTTCCGTTGGATCCGACTTCCCCGGAACGCTCATCCGGGACGACAGCCAGGCACAGCTCAAGACAACCGTCGACGAGCTGGGCTTCCGCTACCTGCGCTTTCACGGCATCTTCCACGACGTTTTAGGCACAGTCCGCATAGAAGACGGCAAGACGATCTACAACTGGGACAAGATAGACCAGCTTTACGACGACCTGCTGGCGCGCCACATTCGCCCTTTCGTCGAGTTGGGATTCACTCCAAAGGCTCTTGCTACGTCGCAAAACAGCATTTTCTACTGGAATGGCAACACCTCGCATCCCAGGCCGGAAGGCTGGCGCGACCTGATTGACGCCTTCACCCGGCACATCGAGCAACGCTACGGACAAGCCGAAGTCCGCACCTGGTTCTTCGAAGTTTGGAACGAGCCCAATCTTGCCGGTTTTTGGGAATCCGGTGACCAGAAAGCCTACTTCGATCTCTACGAATTGACCTCAAAGACGATCAAGGCCGTTGATCCGGCGTTGCGCGTAGGAGGCCCGTCCACTGCCGGGGCCGCCTGGGTCCCGGAGTTTCTGGCGCATGTGAAGCAGAGTGGTGCAGCGATTGATTTTGTCACGACCCATACTTACGGCGTAGTCGGCGGCTTTTTGGACGAGCGGGGAAAGAACGATACCAAGCTGGACCCCTCGCCAAACGCCATCCTGGGCGATGTGCGACACGTCCGGGAACAGATTTCCGCTTCTCCGTTTCCGGGCCTGCCACTGTATTTTTCTGAGTGGAGCACCAGCTACTCGCCGCGAGATGCGGTGCACGATTCCTACATTTCCGCGCCCTATATCCTGTCCAAACTCAAGGGAAGCCAGGGCCTGGTGCAGGGTATGAGCTACTGGACCTACACCGATCTGTTCGAGGAGCCGGGGCCGCCATCCGCCCCTTTCCAGGGCGGCTTTGGATTGCTGAACCCTCAGGGCATACGCAAGCCGGCCTATTTCGCCTACAAATACCTGCATGCCCTGAACGGCGACAACATCAAGATCGAGGACCCACAGGCGATGCTTTCTACGAGCAACGGTAGCCTTTCTGCCGTGATCTGGGACTTTGAAACGCCAGATCAGCAGTTAAGCAATCATCCATTCTTCACCAAAGTACTTCCCTCCCGGCCGGCTGCACCTGTCCAGCTCCAGGTGACGCACCTTGCTCCGCGGAAGGCTTACCGGCTGCAGACATTTCGCACTGGTTTCCACGCGAACGATGCCTACACGGCTTACCTCGAAATGGGATCTCCCAAGAGTCTGACCGCGGCGCAGTTGGCGAGCCTGCAGAAGCTTACCCGCGACGTGCCGGAGAGTGACGAAGTGGTTCGGAGCAAAGCGGACGGAACGCTGCTGATTGACGTCGGAATGCACAGCAACGATATCGTGCTGTTGAAACTAACCCCACCGAAGAGCCGCTGAATGCGGTCCTTCGGTGGCGAACACCTCAGCACTTGCGAGCGCCAAGGCCTACAGGCGCGGGCGTAGCTTTACGCGCTGCGTTGTAATGGTGCTCTTGGCGCTCGGCAGTTTGGGCCCGGGGAAGTCTTCTGTGAAGGCCTCCAAGGTAAGCTGGCCGGGCTCTCGAGTGGACTGCAGAATGACTTGCGCAAGACCCATGAACAGGCTCCGCTTGGATTCCTTATCAGATTCCTGACAATTGGGGTCACCGTTCCCGACCCCAATCAGCGTGCCCGCTCCGACAACCTTGAACTGAATCAAATCATCCGCGGTAGGGATCGAGCGACCCTGCTCGTCAAGAGCTTCGACCCTATAGATCACAAGGTCTTCGCCGTCGGCAGAGATGGTATTCCGGTCCGGAGTCAAGCGCAGATTGGCGATGGTTCCCGTGGTCTCATGCCGTTCTGTCAGCACGACTTTCCCGCTTTTTGTGCCTCGCGCTTCAATCACTCCGGGCTCATACCGTACCTTCCACTCCAGGTGCGTCAAGGCAACAACAGGCTGCGATCCCAGTGATTTGCCGTTCAAGAAAAGCTCGACAGAATCAAGATTAGAGTGAACCCAGACGCTGACCTGCTCGCCAAGGCGCTCCTGCCAATTCCAGTGCGGGAACAGGTGCAGCACGGGCTCCGCAGACCACCAGGCTTTGTAGTAGAAGAAGTTATCTTTCGGAAAGCCGCACATGTCGACGATGCCAAATTGCGAATTGATCGAAGGCCAGGAATACGGCGTCGGCTCCCCGCGATAATCAAAGCCGGTCCACGCGAATCCGCCGGCCAGGTACTCTCTGGTCGCATAATACTTCCACCAGGTCTCCGCGGTTTCTGCCCATGGTGGCGCGTTCAGGTCATAGGCGCTGACCTGGTTGCGCAGCTTGTCCGTCGCGTAGACGCCGCGCGTGGACACGGTGCTTCCCGTCTCAGACCCAATCATCGGCTGCGCAGGGTGATCCTTGTGGTACTTATCGACCGCCCACAAGTTGTAGTTGATGCCCTCCACATCCAGCGAGCGCGACGTCCCGGTGTCGAACGCACCGTTGATGGCCGCAGTGCATTTGCGCGTCGGATCAAGTTGGTGGGCGCGCGCCACCATCGTGGCGGCAACGTGCTCTCCCAATTCCCCCTTCTGCAATTCCCATTCCTCATTTCCGATAGACCAGAGGATGATTGAAGGAGAATTACGGTAGCGCCGAATCATCACTGAAAGCTGGTCGAGCCCCTCGGGCGTGCTGGCCTCATTGCGCGTCTCGCACATCATCATCATGCCGAGACGGTCGCAAGCCTCAACCCATTCCGGCGTAGGCATGTTGTGCGAAGTGCGCACCGCATTGCCGCCCATATCCTTCAAGATCGCCAGGCGATAGATCTGCAAACGGTCAGGTAAAGCCGCACCCACGCCTGCATGATCCTGGTGGTTGCAGGTCCCCTTGATCTTGACCGACTTGTCGTTCAGGAAAAAGCCATGATCCTTGTCAAAGCGAATTGTTCGGACGCCAAACGTGACCTGCTCCGCGTCCAGCGTGCGCCCGCCAGACACGACCGTCGCAATGGCGGTGTACAGGGTTGGCGATTCCGGCGACCACAAGCTCGGCGCCGTAAGACGGGTGCTGGCAGTAAACGTATTCTGGCCAGACGGGCCGATAGATTGCACCGGCGACTCAGCGCTCGCAAGTAGCTTGCCGGCGCTGTCCAGGATGGTCCAGTGGATGTGGGCATCGGCGCTGAAGGAAGATGCGTTCATGACGGCGGTCGTCAGGCTGAGCGTTGCGACGTTGCCTTTGACTTCAGTGCGGACCACGGTCTCCCACTGCGGGATATGGATGGCGTCGTTGATGTTGAGCCAGACGTGCCGGTAGATGCCTGCGCCTTCGTAAAACCAGCCATCCCCAAAGCTAGCGTCCATGCGCACCACAAGAACATTCGGCCCGGTGGCGCTGAGATAATCTGTCAGGTCGAAGCTGAACGGCGCATACCCATTCTCGTTCCGGCCGATGAAGTAGCCGTTGACAAAAATGAGCGCGCTGCGGAAGGCGCCGTCGAAATCAATCGTGAAGCGCTTGCCGGCAGAGCCCGGGGGCAGACTGAAAGTCTTGCGGTACCAGCCGATCGAGGTCTCTGGATAATTGCGGCCCAGCGGCTTGTAGCCGTGGCCTTCGAGCGCGCCATCGTGAACAAATGGGAGTTCTACGGCCCAGTCATGCGGTAGATGAATGGGAGCCCACTTTGAGTCGTCGAAAGTAGCCTGGGCGAAGCCGAAGGAACCCGACTTTGAGAAGTCACCCTGCCCGGAACCAAAGCCTAGATCGCGCCGCGGATCGTTGGCGTTGCCGGCGAAAAAGCGCCAGTCAAAATCCAGCAGAAGCCGCTGACGCGGGAGCATCGGCTCCTGGCCGAAAAAAGTACGGGGCATCAATGACAAGGCGAGAGTGGACTGAAGCAGCGTACGGCGACTTACCTGGGGCATGGAATAACCTGCAATCTTTGGCAAAATGCTAGTGGGATAGAAGGATTCGAAGGTTCTAAGTAAGGCCGTTTTCAGTCTGGGTATGCGCCTGTCAGAATGAATCTGTAAAAGCCAACCCGAAAACACGCAAGTCAATCAGGGATTGGTGCATCAAGACGATCGATGACGATACTGTCCAATGGGCCTCTTGTACGCTCCAACTTCAATCCTAGCTGCTTGGTTAAATAAGCTGGAAGCGCCACTTCGCCATGATGGTATTGCAGGTGGAACCGGTCGATCAGCATCGCCTGCATCAAAATCTGTCGCTGCAGATTCCTTTGAGGAGGTGTTAGCATTTGCATTTTCGCGAGATCTTCGGCAGATATCTTCGCAAGAACGTCATAGGCTATTTCTGTTGCCCAAGCCGGCAAACCTACGATTTGCTGAGGTAGAAAAAGACCAAAAGCCGACTGGATGAGGAGCTTTATTGTTGTGTTCTTTGCCTGGTACACGTCGACATTACTTTCGATATCCAAGTGACCTGGTCCTATCCTGTTCGGCTTTAAAGATACGACGTCGTAAACCATGCGCTTATCGATCTCTTGGTCTGAACTTGGCTCCGCTTCCCCATCTGGCGAAAAGGCTCGCATGGCTGGCACACTGCGGAGCAGCAAAACGCCGTGCGCTGGAACAGTCACGATTGTGCCTGCTCCGAACTCAAGAATCTTGCCGGACCAAACATCGGTCGCGTGAGACCCTTGCGACATCTGCAGATCAGCCGCACTGATTGGTGACGAGATTGCCGCAGCGGACCGATTAAACAGCCCCATCGCAAAGCTACCGTCCGCCAACACTGCAGCCCAACGCCCGTGCAGTGGCTCCTGCGCATGGAGTTCGGAGGTATGGGCAACGGGACAGAGCAAGCAGAATGCGATGAAAAGGCGAGGAGAGAGGCGTCTTAGCGTCATGATATCGTTATCCCCGTTACGGGAACCAGCGTATCAGACTTTGGATTACGCCATCGACCCCCGAACTAGAAGCTTTTGCCGGAGATCCGTTGATGACTTGCCGCAATCTTCTTATGTCGCTTGCTCTAATCCTATCGCCTTTGAGCGCGCTTGCGCAGGCACCCTCACCTGCCAGTCTGACGATAGCGATGCCGGTCTGCAATGTGCGCTCTTTCGGCGCTCGCGGTGATGGTGCAACCTCCGATACAGTGGCTGTGATCAAAGCTATTGACACCTGCGCCGCACAGGGTGGCGGGACGGTGTACTTTGCCCCAGGTCGTTATTCGATAGGAACGGTGCAGCTCAAGAGCCACATCCGGCTCTATCTTGAGAACGGCGCCGCGCTCGTCGGCAGCCATAACATCAAGGAATACCTGCCCAGTCCGCCCTTCGGTTTCGCTCGCCATTACGGCGTTGATATTACCGGCGAAGGCGTGGTCCTGGGGATGTTGATCGCAAAGGACGCAGAAGATATCACCATTGAGGGCGGCGGTGAGATCGATGGGCAGAGCGACACCTTTATGAGTCGCAACACTTCCCATGGCGGCAACGACTACGACTCGCACTCCGTCCGTAACCCCGCAGCCTTTGAAGCGGCGATGACCACCCTCGAATACGGCCCCATTGAGCCCAGCAACCGTCCCGGCACCATGATCGTCTTCTACCACTGCAAGAACATCCGCATCCATGGAATCACGCTTCGGAACGCGCCAAACTGGACCATGCAATTGCAGGATGTATCCGACGCGACCATTTCCAGCTTCAGCATTCTGAACGATCCCAAGGTGCCCAACAACGACGGCATCGACTGCATGATGTGTCGCTATGTGCAGATCTCGGACTGCCACATCGATACCGGCGACGATGATTTCGCTATCGTCGCCAGCGAGCACGTCAACGTGAACGCATGCTCGTTGTCCTCTCGTTCTGCCGCGATACGCCTGGAAAGCACGCAATTGAGCACTTTTACAGGCCTGAGCATGGATACCAACCGCGGCATCGCCATTTTTGCCAACGGCTACCCAGGCCAGAAAGATCGGCCCACAAAAGACGTACTTTTTTCCGACATCACCATGCGTACACGCCTGATACCGGGCGGCTGGTGGGGCAAGGCGGAGCCAATCTACATTGCGGTACAGCCGTGTGATCCGGGCGTGCCCTGCGAGCCGCGAGTCCGTGACGTTGTCTTCAAGAACATCATGGCTGAGGCGGAGAACGGCGCCCTTCTTTGGGGTGCGGCAGGGACCCCGATCACCGGAATCGAGATGGACGGCGTCTATCTGCACATGATCTCTCCGGACGCTAAACTTGCCGACGCGATAGGCGGCAACCTTGACCTGCGCTGGACTGCTACGACCCCGAAAGACGGCATCGTCAAGAGCGATATTCCAGCCATTTACGGGCGTTATGTCGACAACTCTCGCATGCGCAACGTGCATGTGGACTGGGCTGCAAACATGCCCTCTTACTTCACGGAAGCTATTCGCCTGGAGCGCTTCAACGATACAACTATCGATGGATTCAGCGGCTGCCAGTCAGGCGCAGTTGGCGCCGCGATCTCGCTAAAAGACGGCCACGGCATTGCGATCACCAACTCTCGCGCACTCAACGGCACGCAAACCTTCCTGAACCTGGATCACGTGGATGATCGCCGGGTCTTCGTCAACTATGACCTGGGGAGCGCCGCGGTGAAGATCAGCCCGAAGAGCCAGAAATTCATGACGCAAATCACGGCTCCAGCCAGCAAGGACTAGGCGACTATCGACGCATTGGATTACCTGAGCTAGTAGAGGTGGGCGCGTTCATCGTGAGACCGGAAATCTTGAGCGTGTAAGGTGTGCTCCCGGGCGCAAGATCCGGCACCCTGACGGTCAAGCCACTAGCGTTCTGGGTGAAAGCTAAAGCTCGCCCATTTTCCAGCAGTGTCACTGCTGCGACTTTGCCAGTCGCAGCAGTTGCCAAGGACTTCAGGATCAACTCTGGTCTAGCCTCCTTGGCCACGATCGCGTACAGCGTGTCGCTCTTCACCGTGTAATGGACGCCGCGCAGACTCGGCTCCTCACAGCGGATCCATGAGTGGGTATCGAAGATTGCCTCCCCGTTCCCCTTCAACCATTTGCCGATACCAAGCAGCACGTCCTGCTGATTTTGCGGAATGGTGCCGTTCGCCATCGGCGATACATTCAGCAGCAGATTGCCGTTCTTACTCACTGCGTCGACCAGGGATCCGATCACTTCATTCAGTCCGTAGATTCGTTCATCCGTGACGTAGCCCCAGGTAGTGCCGATCGAGCGATCCACCTGCCAGCTGCCGGTACGAATGCCGCCCGGAGTATGGCCTTCAAAGTCCACGATGGAAGCGATGGTCTGCGTATTATTGCCGCTGGGCGCGTATGCCGCTTTTTTGGTCGTGAATGAAACATCCTTCCCCCAGGCCCGGGCCCGGTTGTAGTAGTAGGCCGCAATGTTCACTTTGAGCGGGTCCAGATAGCGCTGATCTATGCCATTGTCGAAATAGATCAAGTCTGGCTGATACTGATCGATCAATTCAACGTTGCGGTGGTACCAGTCGACTAAAAACCTGGCGCAGGCGGCATCACTGCGGTCAGCTACGTTGTAAAAGTGAGCCCATGCAGGATCGAAAAGATCGACCTTTGCAGCCTTCATTGTGGCGATCATCTCGGCCGATGGATTGATGAATTGAAAATTCTCGATGCCATGGTTGGCGATGCCAAACTTCATGCCTCGCTGGCGAACTGCCTTGGCTAGTTCGCCTATGACGTCACGCTTTGGGCCCATCTTGACGGAGTTGAAGGGTGTGACCTTGCTGTCCCACATCGCAAAGTTCTCATGATGCTGCGCGCCCGGCATGACATAGCGAGCGCCTGAGTTCTTGTAGAGCTCTGCCCATTCCTCTGCATTGAATTTCTCCGCCTTGAACATCGGAATGAAATCCTTATATCCGAACTTTTCCGGTGCTCCGTAGTGCTCCGTGTGCCAGGCAAGGTAGCTCTCCTTGCTGTGCATGGAGTTCAACGTGCTATCAGAGCCGCCGGCATACATATACTTCTCGTACCACTCGCCCCCATGCGCCGGCACGGAGAAGATTCCAAAGTGGCTGAAGATGCCGAACTTGGCACCCACAAACCAAGGCGGCACCGTGTAGTTTTGCCGCAGAGACTCCCAATCAGGCTTGAACGGTCCTGGAGCCAAGGGCACCTTGACCTGCTTAAGCGCCTCATTGACCACCGCGAGCGTAGTCTCCGGAGCCATGTCGAAGTCCATCGTGTTGCCACCCTCGCCTATGTCGTCAGACGGGTTGGCCGCCTGTGACAAAGCGCTCAGAGCGAAGCCTGAGGCCAGAGTCGAGGAGGCTGCAAGCAGCGAGGAGTGGGCAATGAATCTGCGTCTTGTCAGTGGCATAGGGTTCCTGGAAGCCGGTGTGATTTTCAGGTTGCAAACGCTCCTGAAATGTCGCAAACGAGCACGTCTACAAGAAGCAGATTTACGCGTGCGTCCCATCGCTGTCAAGGCCGTTTACGCGGCTGGCAATCAGTCCATCTAGATCCTGCAGCCGGCCTGCCGCAGACCTACGATACGCTTCCTGCCTGTGGATGGAAGTCACCAGGCAGCTTTGTTGTGGAAGGTGGTGAGTCCTCTATGATATCGTTCTCAGAGAAAGAAGCCAGCTTCCTGAATCCTTCGCGCGGCAGCATTGATACCGAGCGTGCGTGATCGTCAATGTGCTTCAATCGCCAGGCTGACGGTGGAGCTAGGAGAGAAGAGCGCATGAGCTACGATCGGCAATTGACGCTCGGCGTCGACCTTGGCGGCACAAGCACCAGAATCGGCCTCTACGATGCGTCGATGCAGTTGCTCGCCAGCTCAGCAATGGAAACTCAGGTCTACAAGGGACCGCAATTTTGTGTTGAAGAAATGGCAGATTCGATCCGCGGTTTGATGCTCCAGGGTGGAGTCACGGCCGATGAGATCCTTGGCGTGGGCATCGGCAGTCCAGGGCCGATGAACTTGAAAACCGGTGTTCTGGGCTTGCTCCCGAATTTACCAGGATGGGAAGATTTTCCTCTTCGTGACGCCCTTTCTGCTGCGACTGGTATGCCAGTCATTCTTGAATCGGATGCAAATGCCGCGGCTATCGCGGAGTGGAGACTTGGCGCCGCAAAGGAGAGTCGTTTCACTTCCCTGGCGATGATCACGCTGGGCACCGGCGTAGGCAGCGGGCTTATCCTCGAGGGTAAAGTATGGCATGGCAGATTCGGTATGGCAGGAGAAGTTGGCCACGCGACGGTGGATCCGGAAGGCCTGCTTTGCGGTTGCGGAAGCCGAGGCTGCCTGGAAATGTATGCCTCCGCCAACGGCGTCATAAGACTGGCACAGCAGGCTGTAGCGATCGGGGCGGGGAGTGCTGAACTACAACTTCTGGTCGAGAGGCAGGATCGCTTTACGCCTCTTGACGTAGCAATCCTCGCGCAAACCGACGCATCAGCGCGGCGGGTGTTCACACGGCTTGGACACTATCTCGGCATCGGAATCGCCAACCTTATCAACACGCTAGATCTGCCATTGATCATTGTTGGTGGTGGTGTGGCCTCCAGTTGGAAGCTCTTCTCGTCTGCGATGTTCGAGTCGATCAAGAGATACAGTGTCGTGTACCGACTGGCGGCGCCGTCACGGTCTGATGTCTACGAGCCCGATCGCATTTTTATCTGCCCCGCGACCCTGGGCCCCGCGGCGGGCTTGCTGGGTGCAGGTCTCTTACCCCGCGTTGCCGCTGAAGCCCTCATCAATGGTCACCTGAGCGGTTCGTCGGGCATTTTGTCCGCTGAGATGGTTCATGAGGTCTTGTAGGTCCTCACACACAATCTCTAAGCGGGTTGATACTACCAGCTACTGAAGCACAGGCAGGTTACAAGTCAAGGCAGAGCGGGCTTCAAGGCCATCCCAGAGTCGATGCCGGAAGGTGCGGGCGAAGCTGCGATCGATATCCTTGCCTCCAAGGTCCTCGCCTTCATCTGCCCAAATACGTTTAACGCGAACGACTAGGCCAGTGGAATGAGGCGCACAGGAAGTACGCAGCTTCCCTGCAAGAAAGATAGTTTGACTTGGTGAAAGTCTCAAAAGCCGCGCGGAACGTAGTGTTTGAGCATCATGGCAACAGTAATGCTCTGGTCCAAAGCGTTGCCGCGCAGAGAAGAAGCTAGACAGCACGAGACCTTGTAAGTACATTCGATAGGTAAGTACCGTCCGCGCGTTTGTGACGGAAGAACGTCAGACTCTTTGCCGGGATTGCGCGTGATTGAAGCGGTTGTGTTGTGGAACGAACCAAATAATCTAAGCCATTGGAATTTCAAACTAGACCCCGGGTGGAACCTCTACTCGGATATGGTGAAACGTGCCTCCAAAGAGATTCGCGCAGTGAATCCTGCGCTGAAGATCGTACTCGGCGGCGTGTCCTCCTGTGATTGCGAGTTCCTGAAGTTGATGGTGGCGCACGGCCTGATGGACTACGTGGATGTCGCCGGCGTGCACGGTTTTCCACTTGATTGGAATCACTGGCAGCTCGATGAGTGGCCTTCGCGCATTGATGAAGCCGCGCAGATCACCGGCAAGCCCATCTGGGTTTTGGAAGTGGGCGTATCGTCCTTCGGCGCGGAAGAAGTGCAGGCCTTCGGCTTCGATCGCACGCTTTCCTTGTTGCGCGGCAAGACCGAGCGCATCCACTGGTACAGCCTTTACGATCTGCCCCCGTCGTGGCCAGCAGAGACTCGCCACAAGGAAGCAGAGGGCTCTTCCTACTATCGCCATTATTACCTCGGCCTGCTGCATCATGATGGATCTCCCAAGCTCTCAATCGCGGGATTCCCCACGGACGGGTCCATCGGTTTCTGCCAATGGTTCCACTTTGAGGATCCACGGCTTGACGCCGCTGTCTTGTGGATGAAGCAGCACAATGTGCGCTACATCCGTACCGGGCTAAGCTGGGCAGACTCTTTTCGTCCTGGGGCAGTGGAATGGTTCGACCGGATGATGGCAGCACTTGCCCCGTTTGAAGTCTCATTGACGATCTGTTTCACGCCCGCGCACCTGGGTCTTGAAGAGCATCACGCCAGCCCTCCAAAAGATAACCAGCAATTTGCCGACTTTGCCCGCTGGGCTGTTGAACGCTACGCCCCCGGGCAGCAGATAGAAGCTTCCATCAACGAGTTGGTCCCACAGGAGATCGCCCTATGAGCAAGCAAATCCTCATCACTGGTGGAGCTGGGTTCGTCGGCTCCCATCTCGCGGATGGCCTTTTAGCGGCCGGACACAACGTGCGTATACTCGACGATCTGACTCCGCAGGTTCATCCTTCCGGACCGCCAGATTACCTTTCCGCGGACGCTGAACTCGTTGTCGGCGACGTGCGCGATCCCAACCGGCTCAAGGCCGCGTTGGAAGGCGTGGACGTGGTCTATCACTTCGCCGCAACGGTCGGTGTCGGCCAATCCATGTATGAGATTGCCCGCTATATGAGCGTCAACACGCAGGGCACCGCGGAGCTGCTGCAGGCCATTCTGGATAACAAAACGCCGCTCCAAAAGCTGGTCGTTGCGTCCTCCATGTCGATCTATGGCGAAGGCCGTTATGTATGCTCGGACTGCGGCCAAAGTGCTGCGCCGCCGGTGCGTTCGACCGCTCAGCTCAAGAGCGGTAAGTGGGACCTGCCTTGCGGTCACTGCGGTGGCTTGCTCAAGCCCGTACCCACCGATGAAGCCAAACCTTCCGAGATCAATTCTATGTATGCGCTATCCAAGCGTGACCAGGAAGAGCTCTGCCTGATCTACGGACGCACCTATGGCCTGCCGGTCACGGCACTGCGCTTCTTCAACATATACGGCACTCGCCAGGCGCTTTCAAACCCTTACACCGGTGTCGCCGCCATTTTCGCCGCTCGCATGCTGAACGATCAGGCACCGCTGGTCTTTGAGGATGGCGAGCAGATGCGTGACTTTGTCAGCGTGCATGACATCGTCCGTGCCAACCTGCTCGCCATGGAGCGGCCGCAATCGAATGACCAGGTAATCAACATTGGTTGCGGAAAGCCGATTTCCATTCGCAGCGTCGCAGAGATTCTGGCGCGCTCGCTCGGCAAGGATCTGGAGCCGATCATCACCAACAAGTATCGCGCAGGCGATATCCGACACTGCTACGCGGACCTTACCCGCGCCCGCACCCTGCTCGGCTATGAGCCGCAGGTGAGCTATGAAGAGGGCTTCCGCGAGCTTGCCGAATGGCTCGGCAGCCAGGAAGCAACCGAAGATAAAGCCGACACGATGCTGCGCGAACTCAGCGCCTACGGACTCACAGCTTAGCTGCTCGCAAACACGTGGCAGAAAGGATCGAATGAATACCAGGCCGTCTCAGACAATCCTGATCACAGGCGGAGCCGGCTTTGTCGGCTGCAACCTTGCGGAGCGCCTGCTTGCCACGACGGAGGCGCGCGTCCGAATATACGACAATATGTCTCGCGGCGGAGTCGATCGGAATGTCGAGTGGCTGGAGTCGATAGCGCTTGAAGGCCGGCTTGAAATCGTCACAGAAGACGTGCGCGATGCGGATGCCTTGCGCTACGCCGCGCATGACGCCGATGAGATCTATCATCTCGCCGCGCAGGTCGCAGTGACGACCTCGCTTGAGGACCCCGCAACCGATTTCCACGTCAACGCGCTCGGTACGTTCAATGTGCTGGAAGCGGCACGCCTTTCCGGCCGCAAGCCGCTGGTGCTCTACACCTCCACCAACAAGGTTTACGGCTCGCTGGAACACGTTGCGGTAGAGGTCAACGGAACGCGCTATCGTGCATCTGACCCTGCGTTTGCCGGCGTCACAGAGGACGAAAAGCTCGACTTCCACTCGCCCTACGGCTGCTCCAAAGGCGCGGCCGATCAATATGTCCGCGACTACGCTCGCATCTACGACCTGCCGGCAGTGGTGTTCCGCATGTCCTGCATCGCGGGCCCAAGGCAGTTCGGAAACGAGGATCAGGGCTGGGTCGCCCACTTCCTCTACTCCGTTCTCGCCGGGCGTCCGATCACCCTTTACGGCGATGGCTACCAGGTCCGTGACATCCTGCACGTCTACGATCTGCTGGACGCCTTTATGGCCGTACGTGCCGACACACCGCGCAGCCACGGACAAATTTATAACGTCGGGGGAGGCATGGAGCGCGCCATCTCCGTACGGGAAATGCTGCAATGCATTGAAGTCCGCACCGGCACCAGACTGGCCCACGAGTCAAGCGAAGTGCGCCCTGGTGACCAGCCTCTCTACATCTCCAACACGGCCAGGCTGGAGCAGCACACCGGCTGGCACGCGCGTCGTTCGCTGGACGACATCCTTGAAGATATCCACGCATTCTGGATCGCGAACGAGCAAGCCATTCTGGCCTCCAGACCCACCCTGCGTCGTACACAGACGGTGCCTGTATGAAATACGCTCTCGTAAATCCGTTCTGGTCGTTCCAGGGCTCAACCTACTTCGGCTGTGCAGAACCGCACTTTCCGTTGGAGCTGCTTTCCGCACGCGAAATGCTGCGGAAGGAAGGCCACGATGTGTTGCTCATCGACGCCTTTATGGAAGGCCTTTCCGCCACTGATGTGCGTGTGCGCCTCGATGCTTTCCATGAAGATTTCCTCGTCATCCCGACCGCGCCGTCGTACCTATTCTGGCGATGCCCGCAGCCTGAGCTACGCGTGCCGGCGGAGTGGATCGCGGCGCTCGGTCGCGCTTCAAAGGTCGTCGTCATCGGCCCGCATGGATCCGTCACGCCACATACGACCCTGAAGAAAACGGGAGCCGACATCGTCCTCCGCGGAGAGCCCGATCAGACGCTTCCACAGCTAGCTTCCCTGCAGTGGGAGATGATCCCCGGCTGTTGCTGGCTCGACGAAAAAGGCACGTACCGCACGACGCTAGGCCTCGGCACGACCGACATGAGCGCGGTTCCGATGCTCGACTACAGTGACTATCCTGTAGAGCGGCACCGCCATCTGCATCACATTTTTCCCAACAACGGAGCCGATCATCTACGCCTCGGCGCTGAGGTTGAGTTTGCTCGCGGCTGCCCATATTCCTGCAATTTCTGCAATAAAACGCTGTTCCGGAACAAGTATCGTGAGCGCGATCTATCCGCTGTCCTGACCGAAATTGACCAACTCATCGCACGCGGTGTGGACTATATCTACTTCATCGATGAGATCTTCGGCGTAGGCAAAAATGTCCGGCGACTGCTCGAAGAAATCGCTACCAGGCCCGTATCCATTGGCTTCCAGTCTCGTATCGACTTGTGGGATGAGGAATCGCTCGAGCTGCTGGGCCGCGCCCACTGCGTCTCCTTTGAGTGTGGCGTCGAGTCCATCACGCAGGAGGGTCGCGACGAGATGAACAAGAATTGCAAGCTCTCGACTGATCGCATCGGCGACCTGCTGATCCATGCGCGCAAGTACATCCCATGGGTTCAGGCCAATCTGATCAAGACCGCCAAAGATGATGCCGAGCTCGTCGCAGCGTGGCAGCAGAGGCTGAAAGCCAATGGCGTCTGGGTAAGCGAGCCCGTGCCCATGTTTCCCTTCCCCGGCAGCCCGAAGTACGTCGAAACCTTTGGCGCACAGCCGGACGAGCAGGCCTGGGAACGCGCGCATGACTTCTACCTGGACCTCTTCGCAGACAAGGGCTGGAGTGACATTCAGGCGGAGAGTCCACACACGTTGGCGGAGCTCGAATGCGTGTCTTAATGACGACGGATCCCGTTGGCGGCGTATGGACCTTCACGGCGTCTTTGTGCGAGCAGCTCTGTATCGCTCATCAGGTTTGTCTCATCAGCTTCGGCCGGGCGATCAGTGTGGAGCAGCAAGACTGGGTGTCAGCTCTGCAGCGCAAAGCGGGCCCGTCCTTCCTCTTCCATGCTTCGACCGCACCACTTGAATGGATGCAAGACAATAATGAGGCATTCACGGCGGGCGTAGCTCTGCTCGCGCAAATCGCAGACGAGTTCAAGCCGGACCTCCTGCATGCAAATCAGTTCTGCTGGGGAGCGCTGCCGCGCCACGGATCGCTTGATATTCCGCGTATCGTCACAGCCCACTCGGATGTGCTGAGCTGGGCCACCTACTCCGATTCACGGGCACTCGCGGACACGCCGTGGCTTACACGCTACAAAGCTCTGGTACAGCATGGACTCAATGGCTGCGATGCCGTCATCGCGCCAACGCACTGGATGCTCTCCGCTATCGGAGCGAACTTCCACCTGCCAGTTGCACAGTATGTAGTGCCGAACGGGTCGACCATGCAGCCACTGTCCGCGCCTCCCGAGCGCAGGCTGCAAGCAGTCACGGCTGGCCGCCTCTGGGACCCAGCCAAGGGGATCCAATTCTTGTCAGGCATCAAGTCTCCCCTGCCGCTGCTTGTCGCTGGCGATCAAGCAAACCATACACACGTATTCTCAAACAACATCAAATTTTTGGGTGCGCTCAATCAGTCTGAGCTGATCGACGTGTTCCAGCACTCAGCGGTATACCTTTGCCCTTCGCTCTACGAGCCTTTTGGCCTCGCGCCGCTTGAAGCCGCGCTGTGTGGTTGCGCGCTCGTCCTGCGAGACCTGCCTTCCCTGCGTGAAAGCTGGGCAGAGAGCGCGCTCTACTTCGGCGGTCAAACTGAGCTCGAGTCGATCTTGCAATACCTGGCAACACACCCGGAGAACCTCGCGAAAGCAGCCGCTGCGTGCATCCTGCGAGCACAGCTACTCACCAGTGAGCGCATGTGCGAAAGCTATCTTTCCCTCTTCGCATCAGCAGGGATAGCGAAAGAAGCAGAGGTGGCAGCTTATGCCTGAGCCTCTACGTCTCGCCTATTTTGTGCACTCACTGCGATCAGACTGGAACAACGGCAACGCCCACTTCCTGCGCGGCCTGTTGCGCAACTTTGGCGCGCTTGGGCATCAAGTAACCGTCTTTGAACCCGCCACTGAATGGTCTGTTGAGAACCTGCTGACCGAATCACGTGGGGCCGAGTCGCTCGACCAATTCCAGGGTGTCTACGCAGACCTGAACATAGTTTCCTACGATCAGCAAAGCTTCTCAGAGCAGCTCGCCGGCATGGACGTCGTCATCCTGCACGAGTGGAACCCTCCCGCGCTCGCCAACACTTTGCTCCAGCTTCGCGACCAGCTTGGCTACCGCCTGCTCTTCCACGACACACATCATCGCGCGTCGTCTTCGCCTGAAAGCATCGCACTCTTCGGCATCAATCGCTTCGATGGCGTCCTCGCCTTTGGCGAATCACTCCGCCGCATCTACACGGAGACGTTCCGCATAGAGCGTGTCTGGACCCTCCATGAAGCGGCGGACGCCGACGTCTTCAAGCCGCTGCCTGCTTCGCGTAAATCAAACGACCTTGTCTGGATTGGTAACTGGGGCGACGATGAGCGCTCTGCCGAGATCAAGACCTTCCTGTTGGAACCCGCCGCCGCTCTACCCGATCGTCGATTCACCATTTACGGCGTCCGCTACCCCGAGCCTGCGCTCAAGGCTCTGAGCCAGGCCGGCGTGCACTATCAAGGCTACCTCCCTAACCTTGCCGCGCCCGCTGTTTACGCTGCAGCACGCCTCACCGTTCACATCCCGCGCCAACAGTATGCCGACGCCATGACTGGCATCCCCACCATCCGCGTCTTCGAAGCACTGGCCTGCGGGATCCCATTGATATCAGCGCCGTGGTCCGATACAGAAAAGCTATTCCGCGATGGAGACTACCTCACAGCTCGCAACGCGGACGAAATGCGACGAGCCATGGAATACCTGCTCACGGACACCGAAGCTGCCCAGGCCCAGGCGCAGCGCGGCCTCGAGACCTTGCTTGCCCGTCACACCTGCCGCCATCGCGCGCAGCAACTCGCTACGATTCTTGAGGACTTGCTTTCATGAAAATCTTCGTCTTCGGCGCCAGCATTCTGACCTCTTACTGGAATGGCGCGGCCACCTACTACCGCGGCTGCTACAAATATCTCGCGCGCCAGGGCCACCAGATCACCTTCGTTTCGCCAGACGCCTTTGACCGCAACCAGCACCACGATGAAGGCGACTTCAGCTACGTCGACGCCTTTTACTACCCTCCAACGCCTGCGGGCATCGACGCAATGTTGAAACTTGCGGCAAGCGCTGATGTAGTTGTGAAGCATAGCGGCCTGGGCATTGACGATGCCCTGCTTGAGCGCCGGGTGCTGGAGTTGCAACCGCAATCCGCCGTGGTGTTTTGGGATGTTGATGCGCCAGCCACACTCGCTCGCATGGCTGCCGATCCAGTAGATCCCTTCCACTCCGACGTCGCCCGCTATGACGCTATTCTGACCTATGGCGGCGGCCCGCGCGCACGCGATGGCTACCTCGCCGCCGGAGCGCGTGCCTACTACAGCATTTACAACGGGCTAGATCCGGAAACCCACCACCCGGTCCCGGCGGACCCCGCCCTCGCGTGCGATGTCGCGTTCCTCGGCAACCGCCTGCCCGACCGTGAAGCACGCGTCGAGGAATTGTTCCTGCGCGCAGCGGAGCTTGTACCAAATAAGCAGTTCCTGCTCGGCGGCGAAGGCTGGAGCGACAAGGCCATGCCGCCGAACGTGCGCTACCTTGGCCACGTTTCCACTGCCGACCACAACCGCTTCAACTGCTCCGCCGGCATGGTCTTGAACGTCAATCGAGCCTCCATGGCTGACTTCGGCTTCTCGCCCCCGACGCGCGTCTTTGAGGTCAGCGGGGCCGGCACCTGCATGCTCTGCGACGATTGGCCCGGCATCGACGATTGCTTTGCACCCGGCAGCGAAATCGTCGTCGTCCGCAACGCGGAAGACGTCGTCGCCGCGCTGACCCAGTACGATGACGACGCCCGCCGGCAGATCGGCGCCGCCTTTCACGCACGCGGTTTGCGCGATCACACCTACGCCGCCCGCGCGCAGCAGGCGCAAGCCGCTTTTCAGCAATGCATCGCACGCAAACTGGTGCCGGTCGCATGAGAATCGTCGTCTTCGGTCTCACCATCACTTCCGCGTGGGGAAACGGCCACGCCACCACATTCCGTGCACTGCTTCGGGCTCTTGCGCGTCGCGGACACAGCATTCTGTTCATTGAAAAGGACGTAGAGTGGTACAGCAATCATCGCGATTTACCCTCCCCTGACTTCTGCCAAGTGCGGCTCTACGATGACTGGCATGCGAGCGCTCCCGCCCTGCTCGAAATGTGCGCCGACGCTGACGCGATCGTGATTGGCTCCTACTTCCCTGACGCAATCGCCTGCACCCAGGCGCTCGCCGACTCCGGTCACGGGCCCTTGCTTTTCTACGATATCGACACACCCGTCACGCTCGCTGCGCTGCGTCAGCATGGCCGCATAGACTACCTCGAACGTGCTGGGATTCCACTCTACGACGCCTATCTGAGCCTGACTGGTGGCCCTGTTCTGAACGAACTTAGAAGCCACTTTGGCGCTCGTCGGGCCTACGCGTTCTATTGTTCCGTTGATCCGGACACCTACAAGCCCATGGCTATAGACGATCGCTTCCGTTGCGATCTCAGCTATCTTGGAACCTTTGCGCGGGACCGTCAGCCGAAGCTGATGAATCTGCTGGCACAGCCCGCGACCAAGCTGCCCGACGCAAAATTCCTTGTTGCCGGCGCCATGTATCCACAGCAAACATGGCCCCCTAACGTGCAGCGCATGGAGCATGTTGCCCCGCCGGATCATCCTGCGTTCTACTCTTCAGCTCGCTACTCACTCAACCTGACGCGGCAGGACATGGTTGCCGCGGGATACTCACCCTCTGTTCGGCTTTTTGAAGCATCTGCCTGTTGCGCAACGATGATCTCCGATGACTGGCCCGGCATGGAGCACTTCTTCACTCCCGAGCAGGACATTCTGATCGCTCACAACGAGCAGGATGTCCTGGACATCCTGCGACACATGGGCGAAGAAGAACGTATGCGCATCGGCAGAAATGCCCGGGAACGGACGCTTGCGCATCATTCCGCCAATCAGCGCGCGCAGGAGTTTGAAGACATCATTCAATCGCTCGCTACAAGCATTTCAGATCCGCAAACGACATCAGCAGTAGATCCGGCTTAGTCAGCGCCAGTTCTTCCGCTGAATAGATCCCGGTCGCCACAGCGATCGAGGGGACACCGCTCGCCTGTGCCGCCAGCACATCTGCGGGCGTATCGCCCAGTATGCAAATGGACGCGCCGGGACCAACATCCGCCCGCGCCTTTGCCACTGCAGCGCGGAAAACTTCGTTGCGTGTCTCGCAATGGTCGCTCCACCCACCCACTGTGAAGTAGTCCAATAACCCGACATGCTCCAACTTGGCGCGACCGATGCGTTCAAGGTTCCCTGTCGCTACACCCAGCACGGCACCCTTGCTGCGCAGATGCTCAAGTGTTGCGCGTACACCCGGCAACACCACTGCGTCGAATTCAGCGCGATGCGCCTCCACATAGCGGCACATGCCGGCACGCATCTCGGCCAGCCCAGGCCGCCAGACTGCCTCATCCACGCCAGCCATCGCGAGCGCATCCCGAAGTATCCCCACATCCACATTGCCCTGCGTCTTAACTCCTTCAAGGGTCAAGTCCCGCCCCGCGATCCTGGTGAGGGCCTCGCAGAACGCAAAGTAGTGCACAGCATCCTGGCAATGCAGCAATGTGCCATCTATATCGAACAGATATGCGTCAAATGTGTCCCAGGCCCGACCATGAATCTTCTCGATCATTTCCTCTCCACTTTCGCCTTTGCCAGCTTTTTCAATTCTGAAGTCACGGAAGCCAGCGGTTCATCCCATCGGCCCTCATGAGCCTGCCGAAAGAGCCGCAGCGAGGGATACCACGGGCTATCTTCTCTCCCACGCATCCAACGCCAGTCCGCATCTCGCTGCAACAACACCCAGGCCGGGACGCCCATCGCACCCGCCAGGTGCGCCGTCACCGTGTCGACCGTAATTACCAGGTCCAGCTGCGCTACCCGCTCCGCCAGCCCAGGCAGGCACTCCCTTGTGCGCCCATCGTCACGCAGACCGGTACCGGAGGGAACTGCGTGCCTTTCCAAATTCCAGAACGCTGTGTCTTCTACCTGCAGCAGCGAACGCATACGCTCAAACGAGATCGAACGCTCAGCGTTCCAGTCACCTGCAGTCCACATCAGCCCCACCTGCAGCGCCTTATCGTCGTTGCCTTTGAGCACAACCGGCATGTTCAGGTACCGCGTAGCAATCGGCAACTCGGCAAGCTGAGTGCGGAAGAGGTAAGGCAATTCCATGACCTCAACCTGCACGTCCCACTCCGGCTCAGGCATCTGCGCTTCAGGACCCCAAGTGATCACCTCGCCCACACCGGCTAAGCATTGAGCGAGCTCAACCAGCGGGGGCGCAACCTGCAGGCAGACGCTGCGCGCTACCGCTTTCAGCCGCGGCAAGTAAGCAAGAAACTGGATGGCATCACCGATTCCGTGCAGCGAACGCAGCATGACTCTTTTGCCAGCCAGCGTCTCACCCTGCCAGAAGCGATGCGGATCAGCTTCTCCGCGCGCACGAACAAGGTCGCTTACCTTCCACGCTCGCTCAAAGTCCCCTGCGAGCATGGCTTGCTTCCATTGTTCGCCCAACTCAAGACTCATCCTATGAGCACCCCTTGCATCATGTGGTCAGTTTACGTGATCCTGCGTGCCTGAGCTGAGCCTCGACCGCCACCTACTTCAATCCAGGGCAAGCAAAAGAGCCAGCTCGAAATTGAGCTGGCTCTTCGCACTTCGTTAGCTTTAGAAGGGGTTGATGGCGACCGAAACCGGTGTCGTGACGCCAGCGCCGGAGAAGGTGGTGGAGCTCTGAACCGTCGTACCCGTGGCCACCACGGAAACAACTGAGTTCGCCCCGGAGTTGGTGATCCAGATCAGACCCTGCCCGTCAATCGCGACGGACGAAGGAGCGACCAGACCGGTTGCGGCGGTCTGCGAGCCGACGCCGGCAGGGGTGAATGCCGAAAGCGTGTTGCCCCCCTTGTTCGTCACAAACGCATCTCCAGCAGCATCAAAGGCGATGGCAGATGGCGCGTTCAAGCCAGAGCCACTCAGCGGCGAAAACGCCACTGGAGTCCCGTTTGCTGTGATAACGCTGACCGTGTTGTTGGTGCTGTTGGTGATCCAGACGTTGCCGGAAGGATCAATGGCCGAGGCCGAAGGCTTGCTGAGCGTGGGCTTGTACTTGATGGAGACGCTGAAGTCGCTTGCAGCCGAAAGTACCGGCTGGAACGGCGAGCTCGGCCCGGTCAAGGAAAGCAGCGACTTCACATTGGCCCCAGGATTTTTGGCAATGTTAAGAATCGCGCCAATGGTATCCGTTGGCGCAGCGCTGCCGCTGGGCGTGGTGTAGGAAAACAGCATGCTGCAAGGCGTCGTTCCGCCGGCCGCAGTGCCGGTGGTGTTGATGCAGGCAGCCAGGATGTCAGCCAGGGTGTTGATTTCAGTAGCCGGAGCGACCGCGCCTGCGGGAAGCGTACCCGCAGACGTGCCGGACCCAGTGTTTGCCAGGCGATTGACCGTAGCGAAAGCGTTGGCCAGACCTGCTGTGTTCGTTGCACTGGTGCCCACATTGGCCACACTGGTCATGAAGGGCGACAATGCATAAGCGGTGGCAACCGTGGTGACTTCATTGATGGAAATGAAGCTGGTTGAAGCCAGGTTGCCGCAGCTCCCGAGCGCCGTCATCATTGCCAGGTTCGCGTTCACGCCGCCTCCGGAGTTTCCACCGGAGGCCACGATGTACACCTGCGATGCGGATGACGGGCACGTGTAGTCACCCGTGATGTTGAAGCCGCCACCACCGTCCGTGCTGACGGGCACGGTAAGCAGTGCGCTGGCCGGTGCTGCGTAGCCGGCCGTGCTGGCGACATACAACTGGATCGACGAGCCCGAAACGGGCTGCTGCCCACCGTGGACGCTGCCCTTGAGCGCGACCCCGGGAGTAACGACAGGAGCGTTGAGCGCGGCCGTAGTATTCATACCGCAACCGGTCGTAACGATGCAGGCGGCAGACATGCCCAGACCAAGCAGGCTCCAAGCCGCACGATGCTTCAGAGAAGTGTTCTTGTTCTTCATAAGGAGGTCTCCATGTCCGTCCGGCGGGCTCCAGGAGCGCGCCGAACGAACTCGCTATCGGCTTAGGGCTTTGCAGCCGGGGTGGCGTTCTTCACCGCGGTCGTCTGCGGCGTGAGGACGGGCGTTGCGATTCCGATGGTTTCGGAAATCGAGTTATCACCCGAGTTCGCTACCCACAGGTTGCCGGAGGCATCGACGTTGATGGACACAGGGGTGGAGTAGCCGGTTGCGTATGGGCTTGCTGCAATCGTTGCACCCGTTGCCGTGACTCCAGTAAGGGTGGAAGCGCCATTCGCGATCCACACAATGCCGGCACCATCAATGGCCAGTGCTGAAGGCGCCACGATGTTACCGCTCCCTGCATACGTGCCCACAGTGGCGCCCGTATTGGTCAATCTGGTCACGCTGTTGCCGGACTTCGACAACGACCACACATAACCGCTGTTATCAATCGCTACCGCTGTGCCGCCGCCGTTGATGCCGCTCGCCGTGACCGAACTCCCGGTGCTGCTCAAGGCGCTTGTGGTGCCGTTGCTGTTGCCGATCCAGACATTGTTCGTATTGATCGTGACAGCAATGGTGCCGGTTGCGCTGTTGTAGTTGGTGTCAGTGGCAAGCACTGCTGCAAGGACGTGCGATCCGCTGCTAAGTGCGCCCGTGGTCAACGTTGCGGTGTAAGCCATGGCTGCTGCGTTGTAGGTCAGCGGAGCGGTGCCGAGCGACGTGCCGCCGTCATAGAACGTCAAGCCACCCGTTGGTGCGGCAAGTGCTGCAGCCACCGGAATGGTTGCCGTCAGCATGACCGTTGAACCAGCGTTGTAGACCACTGACGGAGCAGAAAGAACAACCGTCGGGGTCAACTTGGCGACCGTGATCATCACCTGCAACGCAGCCGTTGCCGCCTTGTAGTTTGCATCGCCGGAGTAAGTCGCCGTCAACGTGTGCGCGCCAGCCTGCAGCGTGTTCACGGTGGCGTTTACCGAGTAGTAGTCGTAGCCGCCGGGATCGTAAACCGGTGTTCCGGTCGCGACCACAGTGCCCGTTACGCTATCCGTCACGCTGAACGTGCCGGTCAGTGGGATGGACGGCGCGGCGTATGTTGTGGCGCTGCGCGTGATGTAAGCGGAAACCGTAACCGGCTGGCCGTAGGTGCTGTTGGCCGGACCAGAGAACGTGACCGCCGTGGTGCTCTGTGCGATGACCGTGGTTAGAGTGCCCGTAGCGCTTGCGTTGGAGGTGGAACCGCTATAGACGGAGGAGAAGTTATGCGTGCCGGCCGTGAGGATGCCGCCGGTGTAAGGAGAAGCCGTTCCTAACACTCCAAGTGCGAGGGTGCAGGTTCCGGTTGTCAGAGTGCAGGTCCCCAGGTACGTCGTGCCGTCATAGAAGGCGGCGGTTCCCGTTGCGGTCGTTGGGTTCAACGTTGCGCGAAGGGTGTAGACGTAACCAACCGTTGCGGACGTGGTGGCCGTGCCGGTCAGCGTGAGGGTGGGTGCAGTCGACGTGCCGACGGTGGTCGTCGCCGATGCCGTAGCTGCTGCGTAGTTGGAGTCGCCAGAGTAGCTGGCAACCAGGCTGTTGGCGCCAGAGGTTGTGATGGCCGTGGTGGTAAGGGTGCAGGAACCAGCCGCCAGGGTGCAGGTACCCAGAGCGACCGTCGGTGCAGTGGTATCGGCAAAGCTGACCGTACCCGTTGCACTGACCACGGTGGCGTTAGGTGCGGAGGTGGTGGTCGGCAGAGCTACGCTGAAGCTCAGCGTGGTGCTGGCGCCCGCGTTGATGCTGGCCGGAGCAGAGAAGGTCGCGACCGGAGTGGCCGTGCCGACGGTAAACGTGTTCGTCGTGGTGGAGGCGGTGAAGGTCGAAGAACCCGAGTACGACGTCGTCACAACGTAGTTGCCCGGCGAGAGCTGCGGGTAGTTCGGCTTCAGGTAGTAGCTTGGGTAGGCTAGTCCAGCGTAGAAGTAGGTCAGACCCGCGCCATCCAGGTTCGCCGTGATGGGTGCAAGCGCCACGCCATTGTTTGTAATGCTGAAGGTCACCGTGCCGGTGGGTACACCAGCGCCAGAGGCCGCAGCGATTGCGGTCGACAGGTAGACTGCCGGGCCACCATAGGTAAACGAGCTTGTCGCTGAAATCCCGGCGGTGTTGGTCACTCCGTAAGAGGTTGAGGTGGTGGTGCTGGCTTCCTTGGCGATTGATACCGGCAGCGATACCGAATCGCTGGCAGCAAAGTTGGAGTCACCCGCGTAGTGAACGTGGACGTTGTAGCTGCCGGCCGGCAGGGCGGAGGTAATGACATCGCCATAGCCGTCTGAGCTGACCGTGTTGCCCACGGGGCCGTTGTAGGTTCCGGCCGCGAGCTTGTAGATACGCGGGCCGCTTGGGGTGCTGGTTTCGGCAACGAGCGTGATGTCGCCGGTCGGGACGCCGGTGTTGGCCGCAACCTGCGCCGTCAGCGTCTGCGCCGTGCCGTGCTTGATGCCGGCGGCGGGCGAGAGCTTGAACGTCGTGGTGGTGGCCACCAGGTTGACGGTGGTGAAGTTGTTGGCAATGTTCAGCACGTTCATGGAGCCAAGACCGGAGGCTTCGTCAAAACCCACGCCAGCCAACAGGCCAACGCCGGTCGTGCCAGTGGAAGCGCTCGGAACGGTAATGCTGCCCGTCACAACGTCGTGGAAGTTGCACGTTGCTGCCGGCAAGGTCGCCACGGTGGATGCAGAACCAAGGCCCGCCTGGCAGTTGCCCGCTACGTAGTCAAGGTTCGCCAGCTTGTACAGTACCGGCAGAATGTTGCCCTGGCGGCCACCGTTCTTCTGGTTGATCAGCGCCTGGATGCCGGCCTGTACGGGAGTCGCTACAGACGTACCTCCTACAACGCCGGCGTTGTTCAAGCCGCCAGTGCTGGTCGTGGAGCAAAGCGAGTTTGCGCAGTACAGCGTGCCTGCATGGCCGTTTGCCGCAATGTTCACCAGGTCCGGCACGAGCCGGTGGCTACCATCGCTGTTGTAGCCGGTCGCGATCCCGGTTTCGCCTGCGACCGTCGGAGAGTAGAGACCAATGACGTCAGCATTCGTCGGAATACCGGAACCGGTCTGCCACGCTGGGCGAGGCGTATAGATGCTGACGCCGCCGCCGCCGGCGAATACACCGGTGCCGGCCTGGTACGCCGTCGAGGCGCTGTTGAGGTAGGTAGGTGCCAGACGGCTCTGATTCACCGGCCCTTCTGGGATGTAGCTCAGAGCGTTGATGAACGGGATCGTGGTCCCGGTCGTGCCCCAGTAGGTGGTCGGAGAGAAGTCAACAAAAATGCTGCCGCCCATCGCGACGTTATACGCGGAGGAGCCCAGCGAGTTCACGCTGTACTGCAGACCGTTCGTGGACTGGCTGGCATAGGTGTTGCCGGAGCTTGTGCAACCCGCCGCGCCGCTATCGCCGGAGGACACGAAGACCGTTTGACCCTGAGCTGCAGCCTGCTCCCACAAACCATTCCAGTAGCCCGTGTAGGTGGCACCGTTGTTGTACTCGCAACCGCCGTAGCTCAGCGAGATGATGTCTCCGATGTTGTTTTCAACCGCGTAAAGCGCCGCTGCATCAATACCGCCGGAAAAATAGTTCGGCGAGCTGACGACAAACTTCACGGTTGCATTGGGAGCGAGCGATCCGCCCCACTCGGCGTCAAGATAAGCTTCTCCGTCATCGCCGTTCAGACCCGGATCCTGATCAACATAGACGAATTGCGGATCATTCTTCGGCAGGCCAAACATGGAACGGAACTTCTGCACGTCCGCCACGTCAATGTTGGTCTGCGCCAAAATGGCAATCGTCTGGCCCGTACCGTCGATGCCCGCGCTGGTCAGCGGGTTGGTGTTGTAGATGATGGCCGCGTCGCCGGGCGTCACATAGTGCGTGCCGGTGGATGTGCTGTAGTAGGGTGTGGCGTTGTTGCGCGTGTTCTCAGCCTGCACTGTGCTGGCGTGGCTCATGTTGCCCACATGCTTGGGGAACACGTCGTTCAAGCGGGCGACACCCTTGACTACACCGCTGAGTGCAGCAGGGATAGAAATCTCAGTCGTATTGGCGACGTGCGCCTCGCCGTCCACGGTGATGTGGCTGATCTGCGTATGGAAGGCCGATTCCACCTGCGCGACCGAACCCGTAAACGTGATCACGCGACCGCTCTTCGATACGCTTTCAACCTGCATGCCCTGATCGGCTAGCCAGGCGTTTACCTTGGCAATATCTGCCTGAGCCGGTCCAAACGATGCACCGAAGGACTCCGGCGTCAGCCACTTATGAAAGTTGGGCGACGTCTTATCCTGCTGCTGTGCCATCAAATCAGCGAGCGCTGCTTCCTGGTCGGCGCTGGAATTCAGCACCAGTTTCAGGTGTGGCAGAACATTCGTCGAGGCAAGGCGAGCGCCAGAAGTTGCGGCAAACTGCGGTCGCGTACCCGCCAGCTTGACCGTAATCTTGTTGTCGATCTTGTCTACAATGCGCGCCGTAGGACGGGCGAGCGGGGACAATTGCTGCGCGCCTGCACTTACAGCCAGGGCGGAGAAACTGACAAGTACTCCTGCAAGGATCTTGATACTCGGGGCCATGTTACCTCGGTAGGAAGGTTGTCCAAAAGGGTCAGCAAAGACGTACAGCCGTCTTGCATGGTGGCCGCAACACAAGCACCGTTGGGTGCATGTTGCGGTTAAGAATTAGTGGTTGGTCCCAATATAGTACACATCCCACAAAAGTGTCACATCAACAAGAACTCTTTCGCAAGAATGATTACTCAGGGCACTGAATTCAGCAGGCCAACGAAACGCAGAAGCATCCTCGGCGCGATTTAATTCCGGTAAGCTGTTTAGAATGAACACGATTATAAGATGTATCTTGCTGGTAGCGACGGTAACCGTCACATCCCCTCTCGTCACCCAGCAACCAGCTTCCGGTACGCTCCTCATCCTCTCCAGCCAGGACCAGCGGATCATAATCGTCGACACCAACAATTTACGCGTCCTCACGACACTGCCGGTAGGCCTCAAACCTCGCCAGATTGCACTTTCCACAGACGCCCGTATCGCCTACATCTCGCATGAGGGCCACACCATCACCCCGGTCGATCTCGTCTCGGGCAAATTGCTCGCCACCATCCATCTTGGCGGAATCACCGATCCACAAGCCCTGACTTACGCAGGTGGCCACCTGTGGTTTCTAGCCGGAAACGCAGTCGAACGCTATTCCCCCACTACGCATACAATCGACCGACCCATCGGCACCGCAGGCGTCAACGCCCAGACGTTTTACGTCGAAGCCAACGAAGAGCACATCATCACCGCGGACTCCGATCAAGGCACGCTGACCCTCTACGACCACGGCCAAACCCGCCTACCCCGACGCGCTGTTTCCGAGATGATTTCCGGCGGCACCGTGCAGCATCCCGGCTTGCCACCCCTCAACCAATCCCCTGCCGAGCCTGCGCAAATGCCATGGCAAACGGCCACCGTTGCAGTCGGACGGGGCGTCAAGGCCTTTGCCGTTGCACCCAACGGTCGCGAGATCTGGGTCGCCAACGCACAGAATGGAAACCTCTCCGTCATCGACCGAAACAGCCGCGCAGTCGTCACCACAGTGCCCTCCACCTTACCTGAACCGGATCGCCTCGTCTTTACCCCGGACGGCGCCCGCGTGCTGGTTTCGTCATCGATCTCCGGCCAGATAGCAATATGGGACGCATCCACAAGAGCCCTGCTCAAGCGCATCGAGGTAGGACATGCAATCAACAGCTTGCTGATCCAGCCAGACGGCCGCCGCGCCTACGCCGCATGCACCCACGACAACGACGTCGCGGTCATCGACCTTCAGCAACTCACCGTCGTGCAACACATTCGCTCTATCCGAAGCCCAGCAGCCATGGCCTACGCACCGGTCCGCTAAGGATCACACAACCCAGTGAGCTACTTTGCTCAGCCGTGAGGCTCACCGCGCCCTATCCTTGCTGATGCGGGTAGAAGGCACCTGTGCTTAGCGCCAGAATCAGTGCGCCGCAAGATAATTACATCGCCAACACCCGCGCGACATACCATCATTGCAATCGCCCCGCTCATCCCCATCGCGCTGCGACCCACATTCCCGAGGGCTCTCATGACGAACGTAAACATTAGCACTCCCTTCGACCCGGTGGAATTCCTTGCCCATGCCGGACTCGGACGAAAAGTGGTCCACTTCCCGGCCAAGGGCATTTTGTTCTCGCAAGGCAGTTCCGCCGATTCGCTCTTCTTCCTGCAAAAGGGGCGAGCCCGGCTGACCGTCGTCTCCGAAGCCGGCAAGGAAGCCACCATTACGCTGCTTGCCGCCGGAGACTTCGCCGGGGAGGAATCCGTCGCGGCAATCCACGGTTTGCGGCTCGCAACCGCCACCGCCATCACTGCCTGTACCGTGCTCAAAATCGATCGCAAGGCCATGATCGACGCCATGAACCAGGAGCACGGTCTGGCCAACGTCTTCATGGCTTTCCTGCTCAACAGAAGCATGCGGGTGCAGGCCGATCTGGTCGATCAGCTCTTCAACAACAGTGAAAAGCGCCTGGCACGCATCCTGTTGCTGATGGCTGAATTCGGCCAGCCTGGCAGCACGGAAACGCTCATCCCCCAGATCAGCCAGGAGACCCTGGCGGACATGATCGGCACCACTCGATCCCGTGTCAATTTTTTCATGAACCGCTTCCGCAAGATGGGCTTCATTGACTACAACGGACGCATTCACGTCCACAAGTCGCTGCTGAACGTGGTGATCCATGACCGACCGCCAAGTACGGTAGCAGATGCGTCGAAGACCGCCACCAGGCGCACCAGAATTGCAGTCGTCAGGAAGCTCGCAACGCCTGACTGATCTGCTCCACACGTGTGTGAGCGCCGGGGCCGACACCATCTTGGCTAACCTTGCTACCGGATGGTACGCTCTGATTCGTTCTTACAACCGTAGTGGAGGCAGTTCATGGCAGGATCCATCGTGGTGTTCCCCTCAGACGACAGAAGCATGAGTTCGCCGGAGCACGGGCTGAAGCGTGAAGTGCTCGCCACCAGCCAGCAGATGATGCTCGTCCGGCACAAAATGGACGCGGGTTGGGTCGGCGTCCTGCACAGTCATCCGCATGAGCAGATGGTCTACATGGTCAGCGGACGCATCCGCTTCGAGACTCCGGAAGGCGCGTTCAACGTCGGCCCGGGCGACTCCTTCATCGTGCCCGGCAGCGTGCCGCACCAGGCTTCCGCGCTTGAACCCTGCGAGGTTCTCGACATCTTCACCCCGCACCGCGAAGACTACCTGCCGACAGAGCCTGAGCTTTAGACCTCCTCCGCCGCCGTTCCCTTCAATTGAAAGGCCGCCGTCTGGCTGCCCAGCCGCGGATGCGTAGCCGTCAGCCGCACCGCTCCCCCTCGCTGTCGCGCACGTATCCACACCGCACCCGTACCGCCGCAAAGCGTAAACGGCGAGCCACCGATCAGATCAGCCGGCCCACTCAGCGTCAGCGTTATGGCCTCGTCAGAGAGCGGTTGCGGCGCACCAAATTCATCTGTCACTCGTAGCACGACACGTGTGCAGTCGGCCCCGTCCGCAAGCAGTTCACGGTCATCCGGCACCAGCATAAAGCGCTGATTGACCCCCCGCCCAGACAGCGACTTCGAGATCACCTGCTTCCCTTTCAAGTAGCCGTCAATGCGCAGGTCGCCCCACGGAAATGCAAAGCGATGCATATTCGCTTTCTTGACATCGAGAATGAAAGGCGGCCACGCAAGATGCGGAAACTCAGCGTGATCCGGGTCCAGCTCTGCAAGCAGCTGCCACTTGCTGGAGGGGTCGCCCTGCACTCGAAGATAGAACTTCAAGTGGTCGCAGTTGGAGCACACCACGGCCTGCGTAAAGTCCACTGGTTCATCGCCGCGCGCCCAGTGGAACGCAGGCTCAAGCACCACTTCCTCTGCGGGATCGCATTGCGATTTATAGAACCCCGCAGCCGCCTTCGGAGTACGGAAAATGTCCGTAATGCCGTGATAGCACATGCGGTCCCCGGCACCAAAATTGGCATGCGTGTTGTAGTCAAAAGCGCACCAGCCAATGCCACCGGCATAGCGCGGATCAGACGCAATCTGGTCGTGGATGCGCGCATGCCGCAGTGTGTGCTCGCGCTGCAGTTCGTTGTTGTCGGTCAGCTTTACGGGCCATGTATGCCCCACAAATTCAGTGTTCAAATACAGCGGATGATTGGGCGCCTGCAGCGGAAAGCCGAAGTCGTTGATCGTAAAAACATCCTCAATCAAATGTGAGTTTCGCCGGTTGCGAATGCCACCGGTCTGGCGTGTCGGGTCAAGCGATTTCGCCAGCGCATTCGTCCGCGTGTAAAAGCCGTCGTCGTCCGGCGACTCGTTGATCCTCACCCCCCAGAGAATGATCGAAGGGTGATTCCAGTCACGACGAATCATGCGCCCAACATTGTCTATCGCAACCAGCTTCCAAGGCTCCGGCCCAATATGCTGCCAGCCCGGAATCTCCTCCAGCACCAGCAGCCCGATCTCGTCGCACCGGTCCAGAAAGTGCCTCGACTGCGGGTAGTGCGACGTACGCACCAGGTTGCAGTGCAGGTCATAGCGCAGAATATCGGCGTCCTTGCGCTGCACCCGCGCTGGCATAGCCTGGCCGACAAACGGGAACGTCTGGTGACGATCCAGTCCACGCAGCTTCAGCGGCAGCCCGTTGAGCTCAAAGCCATGGTCGGTAAAAACCGCCTCGCGAAATCCTATGCGCGTCGTCACCTGATCAATCGCGCGACCATCCTGCAGCAACGTGGCGCGAACGCTATAAAGGTAAGGTGACTTCAGCTCCCAAAGCTTGATCGCCGGCAGTCTGTCGAGCGTGAGCGTATGCCGCGCCGGGTCGCCACGATCCTCAACCGATAGCTGCACCGGCGCCGGATTCGCCTGCTTCACAAGCGTCTGCGCAGGCTGCGCGGTGATTTTGTCGGACTTACTCGCGATCACTTTGGCACCATCGAGCAAATCAACGCGCAGCATAAACTCGCCCGGCGCAGACCCCACAGCCAGAAACGTATCGACCTCCACCAAAGGTGTCGTCAGCACCTTTTGCGGCCGCGCAAATACATTGTCGATGTAAGTCTGCGGCACGATCCGTAGCGAAATCTCTCGGTAAATTCCGCCGAAAGTGAGGTAGTCAATCTCGTTTCCAAACGGCGGTATATCCGGCCGCTCCGTGGAATCAAGATGCACCACCAGCACATTACGCGGCTGCAGATATGTCGTCAGCTCGAACGAAAACGGCGTAAAGCCACCCTTGTATTCGCCCAGCAAATGCCCATTGATCCACACCGTGGACGCGGTCATGGCACCTTCAAAATCAACAAAGACCCGCTTCCCCTGAGCCATCGCCGGCATGCGAAACGTACGTCGGTATGTCGACACAAACTCATAATCCTGGTCGGCAAAATTGTGCCACGGCAACACCGCATTTGTATGCGGCAGCACGACCGCCTGGAACCCGGAATCATCAAAGCCCACAAGCTCTGAGCCCTTCGTCACCTTGGGCTCGAAGCGCCAGTTGCGGTTCAAAGAAAGTACCGTCCGGGTCGTCAGAGGTGCAGCAGATTCTGCACCCGCAGGCAGCGCAGACAAGGCCAGCAATGAGGTAGAGGTAAGCAGAAAATCACGGCGATCCATAGGGCTCCAATATCAGTAAACAGGGGCTGGCGGTGCAGGGTCAGCGGGCCAGGCCGGGTTAGGCTTCGGCCCCATCTCAAAGACAAGTTCACCGCCCGCAACGATCGTCGCATGATCCAGCCAGAACCTGTTCAGCGGCTTGCCGTTAAGCATTGCGGACTGCACATAGAAATTCTGCACGCTCAGATTCTTCGCCGTTATGTGGAAGCTCTTGCCCGAAGGCAGATGGACCACGCTCGAAGCAAAGAGTGGCGTTCCAATCGCATACGCAGGAATGCCCGGCGTTACCTGGTAGAACCCCAACGCAGAAAGCACATACCAGGCAGACATCTGTCCGGCATCATCGTTGCCGGATAGCCCACCGGGCGCATCGTGATACTGCGACGCAAGAATTTCATGGATATGCATCTGCGTCTTTGGCGCCTGCCCGGCATAGTCGTAAAGGTAGGCAATATGATGACTCGGCTCGTTGCCATGATCGTAAAACTTGCGCGCAAAAAGCTCATCCAGCTTGCCGTTGAAGGGCGCATTGCCACCTTCCAACTTGATCAAGCCAGGCAAGTCCTGCGGCGCGAAAAACGTGTACTGGAACGGCAGACCTTCCGTGATGTACGTTGCGGTTTTGGCTGGATCGAACGGCACCACCCAGCTCCCATCCGCATGCCGCCCACGCGCAAAGCCAGTCTCCGGATCGATCACATTGCGATAGTTCTGCGATCGCTTCTGGAACAACGCAGCGTCCTCCTTCTTGTCCAGCCCAGCCGCAAGCTGTGACAACACAAAGTCGTCGTAGGCGTACTCCAGCGTGCGCGAAACCTGCTCATCCTTGTGGAATGCATCGGCGACATGATCCTCAAGCGGAATGTATCCGTAGCGCAAATACGACGCAAGCGCACGCCGTCCACGGCCATCGCGATAGTCCTCAGGCGCCGCCTGCTCGGTCGCATTCTTACGCATCAGCGCGTAGGCCAAAGCCATGTCAAACCCGCGAATCCCCTTCATCCAAGCATCACCAATGATCGCCGTCGCATGGTCGCCCACCATCTCCGACGTGTAAGAATTCCAAGCCGGAAAGATCGGCAGGTAGCCCCCTTGCTCGCCCTTCGCCACCAGGCTTTGCACCATCTCGCCGTCGCGCTTCGGGTCAATGATCGTGAACAGAGGATGCAGCGCACGAAACGTATCCCACGCAGAAAAATCATCGTAATAAGTGAAGCCCTTCGCATGCTCCACAGTCTTGCCGCCGCCAAATGCGGGGTAGGTGCCGCTCACATCGGAGTCGACCCGCGGCAGCAGCAGCGAGTGGAATAGCGCGGTATAAAACACCGCACTCTCCGGCGCGCTCAGAGGCACCTCAATCCGCGCCAGAGCCGCAGCCCAGGCCTGTTTGTTCGCCTGCGTCACACCGTCAAAGTCAGCAGAAGGAAGCTCTGCCTGCAGGTTGCGCCGCGCTTCCTCCACACTCGTGAACGAGGTCCCGATACGCGCCACAATGCTCACGCCAGCCCGCAACTTGAAGCTCACGAACGCACCAGTTGGCGTACTCGTCGAAGCCTGTGTCGCCGCAGTCGACTGCACTGCCCCCGCGTACGTGCCCGCCTGCGTAAACGTGTGGTCGAAGCGAACCACAAAGTACCCCGCAAAGCCTGCCGGCTGCCCTAATCCCGCATATAAACGACGCACCTTGTTATAGCCGGATACCTCCTGCGTTCCCATGTCGACCCTGGTTTCTCCATCCTGCGGCCTCGCGTTATTTTCCACCAGCAGCCACGCGGGCCCGGCATGATCCATCGTGAAGCGTACCAGCCCGGCACGCGTCGTCCCGGTCGTGCTCACGGTCGTGCCAAGCTCCGGCAGCTTCGCTGTATATAGATACGGCGTTGCAATCTCATCTGCATGGCTGAACGAAGAGCCCGGCAGCCCATGGGTCAGATCAAGCTTCCCACCGCCCGCCAGCAACTGGAAAGATCCATAGTCCTGCGTGCAGGAGCCCGACAAAAAATGACTCCCACGAATCCCCAGCATACGCGTGTCCTGATAGTAGTAAGGCGCAATGCATTTGATCTCGCCAGCCCGCGTCACCGGCGTGAATTGCGTCATCGCAAACGGCAAAGAAGCAGAAGGAAAAGTTTGTCCTTCGGCAGTGGTACCCGCCAGGGGATGCACAGCCTCGAGCGGTGTCCTCGGCTGTTGTGCCTGCCCTTGCATCAGCACGGCCAGGAGCATAGCCCCTATCTTCAAAGGTGTTCGAAAATTCTTCACGGTACGTCCAGTCAGCTCAGGTTTTGCGGAAGCGCAGCAGGAGTTGGCCCTGCGCGCGCTTCGTCATGGTGATGCGAATGCGATAGACCAGCGGACCCCAGCTCTCGACAAGCCCCGCATTGCTCAACGGCACCGGCTCGATCAAAGTCGTCACAGAAGACGTGTCATAAACAGCCGTGACCTTACCCGATTTATCCGCCGCACGCGGGCTCAACAGCAATCCCGTAGAAGTAGTCTGCACCGGCCGGCACGTGATCAGATTCCACGTCACTGCCGCATCGCTCGCAAGCTCAAACGAGTCAAACAACTCAACCGTATCAGCCTGCCGGTCCAACGCCAGCCGACGCGTCAGACGCCTGATTTTTGCTTCCGCGGGGTACGCCTCAGCCAGGTTCAGACTCAACGAGCTGGTCGACCCAACCCTGCGATGCACCACCTCCGTCGCCCGGTAAGCCGAACCCACTCCCTGCTCCACCGCACCGATCGCCGGAAGATTGTGGAAGCTGGACTGGGTAGAAAACAGCTCATACCGGTGCGCGTCAAAGCTCTGCTTCTGGTAAGACTCCTGCCCCAGATCGATCAGCACCGGCTCCCCATCCAGGCTCAGCCAGATGCTCCCCGTATCGTTGTGCGAGTGCGACTTTCCATTATCCGCAGCGATACAAGCCGTATACCAACCACGAGTAGAACCCTGCTCAGAGCGAGCCGCCATCAGCAAAGTATCCGGCAACCAAACATCCGCCGCCAGTTGCTCCGGATACCGTTTCTCCGTGCGCAGAGCCTGCTCATGGAAGATTGCCGGCACGCTATGCGGCACATACTCCGGCTGCAGAAAGCTCTCAGCCAAGCCAATCATCCCCTCGGACTTCACCCGCTTGCCATACCGAAAAAGCTGATCGATATCAGGGTTCGCCGTAGGATGTGCATCGCCAATATTCAGAAAGAATCGTCCCGCAATGTGCGCCTCGACGATGTACTCCCCCATCTTTTTGATCAGCGGTTCAGCCCACAAATCAATCCACCCGGACGTCGCAGAAGACAGCAGCTCCAGGGCCTCATACATCGCGCCCGCAGCCACATGCCAGTAGGAAGACCCCTCCTCGCACCCACCGTCATCGGGATAAGTGTCGATGAACTGGTCCAGGCATCGCAGCACTTTTGTCACTCCAGCCGCTCGGCGTTCAGCATTCTTATCAACCAGCAGCACAGCCGTCAGCCAGTTCCAGCAGATCCACGCGTCCCAGTTGTTCACCGGCTGGATCTCCCCCGCAGGCGTCGCGTCCCAGGGCAGATCATCGCGACGCTTCCCACCCGGCAGTCCCATCCACATAAAATTCTGCGCCAGCAACGGGTCGAAAACACGCCGCTCACATTCGACATAGACGCGCTCCCGTATCACTGGAGAAACATGGTCCAGCCGCTCGCCCAGCAGGTACAACGTTGTCGCCAGGGCAGCCGCCGTTTGCGCCACAAACAGGTCGACGATCGGGTCGCGCGGATCGGGCAGCCCCAGCCCCTTCTTCTGTATGTAGAGGTGCGCCGGCACGCCCCAGAAGCTTTCCTCGCAAATCGCCCAAAGCCCATCGGCAATCACGCCCAGGTAGCGCCCTCGGTCTTCGACACACTCTGCAAACGTCAAAGCCTGCAGCGCCGCCAGGTGTGCATACCGCAGTTGCTCAAAGTGCGAGCGGTTGCCGTTCACCGCATACTCAAGCACCAGCGACGCGGGAAACGCTTCAAAGCGATACGTCGCGTAGGTCGCGCCCTCCGCACTCAACGCCTGCCTTGTCTGGGGATGCAGCGCATCCCACTCGGTCCGGCGCCCAATCGTCGGATAGGGCATGTACTGGTCGAGCGGCAGCAACCGCTTGCGCAAACCCTCCACACCGTAGCGGCTAGAAAGTAAGTCACGCTGCTTCCCGCGCGGGTAAGCAGTATGCTCCGCCGGCAATGTGCGAACCTGCAGTGCAAGCAGCGCCGGCGAACCCGCGGCCTGCGTAGCGGAAAACAGAGCAGCATTTCGCAGAAGCGTTCGACGGGAAGTCATCAGTCACCTTGCACGATCAACCAGGGACGTTTTCGGCTCCACCCTTATAGCGCTATCAAACAACTTTGTAAACCATTCCCCCTATCAGCCGCACTCCGCATCGACCAAGCCATCAATGCCGCCGGCCTCCCCGCGGCTAATCGATTGCCGGCGCCTCGCAGCCGCACGAGGCACGGATCACCAGCTTCGTCGGCAGGCTAATGCGCCTCGTCACTGCGTGCTGCCCATCCTCCTTCATCAGCGCGAACAGGGTCTTCGCCGCCTCCAGCCCCAGCTCCGCCGCCTCTTGTCTTACCACCGTAACCCCCGGCCGCATATAAGGCGCAAGCTCAAAATCGTCGAACCCACCCACTGCCACTTCCTCCGGAATCTGCACCCCATCGGCAAGCAGCAATTCCAGCAGTTGGATCGTCGTTACATTGTTCGTACAGAAGATCGCACGCGGTGCCTTCGCAGACTGCAGCAGTTTGCGCACCTGCGCTCGAAAGCCTTCCCTGCCTTGCGGAACCTGCACCTTCGCGGGCTTCAGCTTGTGCTTCCGCATCATGTCTTCATAGCCTGCAATGCGCTCCCCAACCGTGTAAGTCGCGGACGAATCCGTACTCAAGCAAAGAATTGTTTTGTACCGATGCTCAATCAAGTGCTCCACCATCGCCGCGGCGCCGCCCCGGTTATCAGATACAACCACACAGCTCGGCCGCATCAACGGCCGGTCCAGCGCTACAACCGGCAGACCATCCATCGGCAAACCCTGCAATGAAGTTTTCGCCGCCGGCGCCATCAAGATCCCGTCTACGTGGTGCTGTTTCATCTGCAGAAAGAGCAGGCGTTCGATCTCCACATCCCCATCTGAGGCCGCGACCCAGACCAGCTTGCCCAGTCGTCGTGCGCTTAGTTGGATGTTGTGCGCAATCTCAGCAAAGAACGCATTGGTCAAAGTCGGTAAGATCAGCCCGATCGTTTCAGAAGGCTGTCCCATCAGCATTCGTGCTGCCACGTTCGGCGAGTAGCCCAGCCTCTTCACCGCAGCCGCCACCTTGCGCGCTGTCGCCTCAGTCACATTCGGATGCTTGTTCAGGTAGCGTGAAACCGTCATCGGCGCCACGCCGGCTTCCTTGGCGACATCTGCAAGCGTGACCACTTTTTTGCCCGCACGCGTTCGGCTCATCGCTACTGTCCCCCCGGGTAGTCCTGGCCGTTCGTGCGCTTCCCGCTGCCACCAGAATACTGCACACGGCCGCCCTGCCAACCGTTTCCGCGTCCATGACCTTTGGATAAAAAGCCCTGCACTATTTCTTGACAGCCATCTTCTGGTGCGCGTACGCTTCGCCAGGTAAATAGCGCTAACAATGTTCGGGGGCAAAAGTATATGGCAATCCCAGCCACCTACTTCACCCCAAAAATAGGCCTGGTAGCGATTGAACGATTTCCAGAGGAGTGTCTATGCAGCGCAAAAGCCATACCCGCAACCTCGCCCTCAACCTCAGCCTCAGCGCAGCGACCCTCGCCAGGCGCGCCGTGCTCGTCGTCCCTGTGCTTACTCTTGCAGGCATGGCCGGCGCCCAGCAGACCACCGGCACCATCGTCGGCAACGTCCTTGATCCTGCCGGCGCGGTCGTTCCCAACGCCAACGTCACCGTCATCAACAAGGGCACCAACGCCACCCGCACCACCAAAACAGACAACGACGGCAAGTATTCTCTGCCCTCCCTCGTCCCCGGCACCTACACTATGCGGGTGGAAATGACCGGCTTCGGCAAGCAGGAGCTGGACGGCATCGTGCTGGACGCCAGCCAGACAGACCGCCACGACTTCAAGCTCACCATCGGCGGCGTAGAAGGCACCGTCACGGTAGAGGCCAGCAACGCCGCGCAGCTCTTGCAGACGGAAAGCGGCGCAGTCGGCGCGGTCATCGACGCAAAAAAGATTGAAGACCTCCCCCTCAATGGCCGCAACTTTGTGCAGCTCGCGCAGCTCATCCCCGGCGCAAACTCCGGCACGGAAGGCTCCATCACCGTCCGCCGCGCACGCGGTTCGCTTGGCAGTTCAGACGCCACCGGCGGCTCCACCGCAGTTCAGGTCAATGGTCAGCGTGACACCCAGAACCGTTACTCGATCGACGGCATCGAGGACATGGACTACGACGCCTTCACCTACAGCTTTTCGCCCTCGGTTGATGCCATCGCCGAGTTCCGCGTGGACACCGCGAACTCAGGCACAGATACCGGCGCCGCCTCCGGTGCCAACGTCAACATCATCCTCAAGTCCGGAACCAACAAGCCTCACGGCACCCTGTTCTACTTCAATCGCAACAACGCCTTCACCCAAAATTACGACGCCATCGCCAACGTCGCCGGCCCCAATCTCCGGCTCAATCGCAACCAGTACGGCGGCAACTTTGGCGCCCCCGTCTTCATCCCCAAAATCTACGATGGCCGCGACAAAACGTTCTTCTTCTTCAACTTCGAAACTGGCAGCCTGCTCTCCGCTGCAAACCCGAACAACACCATCAACACGCCCTCCACTGCTCTACGCGCCGGCAACATCGACGAACTCATCACCGGTGCTCAGGCCTACGCCGCCGCTCAGGCCGCTGCCGGCAAACCTGCGGTCAGCGCGGTACTCGTCAATCCCTACACGCAGCAGCCGTACGTCCTCGGCCAGCGCATCACGGTCGATCCCAAGTCGGCCATCCTGCTCGCCAACACGCCGCTTCCCAACACCACCAGCGGCACCAACAACTACACAACACCCATCCTCAAAACGCTCAATTACCAGCACGATTACATCCTGCGGATGGACCACAAGCTGACCGGCCATGATCAGCTCAGCGGCCACTACATCCACGACGTGACCTACTCAAACGGTGCGCCCTTCTTCGGCAACGACAACGACAACAACCGCGCGCTGACGACCCACTACTCCGTTTCAGAAACTCACGTCTTTTCCTCCAGCATCGTCAACGAGTTCCGTTACGGGCGCCAGATCTTCAAAGAGTTTGAGACCTTCCCCGCGACCGGCAATGCAGCGCTCAACATCGCCAACGGCCAGCTCGGCATCCCCTTCTCCTCATCCGACTCCCGCTTCTTTGGTCCTCCCAACTCGACCATCACGCAGAACGGTGCTGCGTACAAGCTCTTTCAAAACCAGCGCGCGATCGGCCCTCGCAATCGCGCGAACGGCATCAATCAGTATTCTGATTCGCTCTCGATCCAGCGTGGCAAGCACTTCCTCAAATTTGGAGCCGACCTCGGCCGCCGAACTGACTTCTTTTCGCAGTCGCGTGACGGCCGCGGAACCTTCGGCTTCGACGGTCGCTACACCGGCGGCTTCGCGACCATCTCAACGCCGGGTCCAAACGGAACGGTGACGCAAACCAAATTTGCTCAGGGTGCTGCCGGCGCCGGAGTCCTCGACTTCCTGCTCGGCTACATTGCATCCGACAGCATCAACCCAACCGTCACCGCAACCCACATCGTCGCGCTCATCCAGGGCTATTCCATCGCAGATAACTACAGTCCCACACCCAAGCTCACCCTCAACCTGGGCGTCCGTTGGGACCATTATCCGCCGTGGTACCAGCAGGATAACCAGTTCGCTGACATCTACGCCGGTCCCGACCAGGTCACTCCCGGTTCCATCGTAACCCCTGCTAATTCGCCCCACGGTCGCGGCCTGGTCAAGAGCAACTACTACGACTTTGCCCCGCGTCTCGGCTTTGCCTATCAACCTTTCAGCGGTGGCAAGCTCGTCATCCGCGGCGGCTATGGAATCTATTTCGTTCCTGATATCGCCAACGGCTACTTCCAGGAAGCCGAAGGCGCGCAGGCCCAGGCGGGCGCTTCTCTCACCGGCAGCAGCGGTCCCATCGCCGGCGGAACTGCAACCACGCCTACCCTTACCTTCGCTAATCCCTTCCCCGGCGTCGCGCTCGGCGGGCCCAGCACTTACCCTTACGCGGTAGAGATCTACCAGAACCTCGCCGAGCAGATGACCCAGCAATTCAACCTGTCCACCCAGACTGTGCTGCCCTATAACTTCACTCTGGACGTGGCTTACGTCGGCACCTTGGGCACGCACAACTACTCCTACTACCCGGACGTCAATCTGCCTCGCCCGATCGATCCCGCCAGCACAACTCTGAGCGCCAACGCCCGCCGGCCCAACCAGACCTTCGCCCGCGCAGTTCAGGGCGAGCTCTCGAACGGCTCCTCCAGCTACCACTCCCTGCAAACCAAGCTGGAGCATCGCGTCGGCAGAGGCCTCAACATCCTCGCTTCCTACACCTGGTCGAAATCCATCTCAGGCCCCGCCGATGTAGGCGGTCTGGTCGGCGGGGGCAACTTTGGCGCCACCGCGCTTGACCCGTTCAACGTAGAAGCTGACCGTTCGCTATCAGTCTTCGACATTCCCCACCGCTTCGTTGGGACGGTGCTCTACGACATTCCGTTCTTCAAAAATAGCCACGGCTTCAAGCGCGCGGCGCTGGACGGGTTCCAGGTTTCGACCATCCTCAGCGCCGTCTCGGGCGACCCGTCCGCCGTCTTCTATACCGGTGCGTCGGTCAACGGCAGCTCCACCCAGGCCCGGCCAGATGTCGTTTTCGGCCAGGTCGCCAACATTCCCCGGGGGCAGCGCACTCCAGGCCGCGTCTTCAACACCGCTGCCTTCCAGACCCCGCGTACCGGCACCTACGGCAACTCCCGCCGCACCGGTGCAGTCCGTCTCCCGGGCGTCCTCAACGACGACCTGTCCGTTACCAAGGGCATCAAGTTCCGCGAGACCGGCAACCTCCAACTGCGCGCCGACTTCTTCAACCTCTTTCAGCATTACAACCCAGACCCGTCCACCATCACCACCACCATTAACAGCACCAACTTCGGCAGAATCGGCAACGGCACCTCTGGTGGATACGCAACCCGCGTGATCCAGCTAGGCGCCAAGCTCTACTTCTAACTGACTCGTAATTCCAACTGCCCGTGTCACTGATTCCTCACCATCGGAACCGGTAACACGGGCAGGTTGTCGTTACCCCCGATTCAAAACTCTCAACGCAAGGTTCACCATAGCCGCCATCACTAGCCGCTACCGCCGCACTGGCCACCAGCATATGCGGCCGCTGCAGGCAAAGATCGTTGTGTGTCTTCCACGCCACCTGCGCGCGCCAACCGCACATCAGGTCAAATGGGATAGCCACTCCAAGAAGTCGCCACCACCTCAACCCAAAACTGCCACCAACCGATCCAAAAACTCCCCCTGCGCCCCCAACAGATACTCCTTCGCCACTGACACCTCAAACCACCCCGCCCGGTCCACCTCCGGAAACCATTCGCGCCGCCCCGACCGGGGCGGCCACTCCATCTCAAACAAGTTGCTCTTCACCAAAGCAGCATCGCCATTTCCCAGAAAGCCCCACGCCCAAACCACCTTCCCGCCCGCCTGCTTCACACTCCCCAGCGGTACAAGCGGCTCCGTCACCGCAAACCCCGTCTCCTCCCCAAACTCCCTCCGAGCCGCGGCCTCCATCTCCTCCCCCACCCCCGGCTCCCCCTTCGGAATCGACCAGAACCCCTTATCCTTCCTCGCCCAGAACGGCCCCCCGGGATGCACCAGCAGCACCTCCACCCCCACCGCCCCCACCCGGTACATCAACAACCCCGCACTCACCCGACCCATCGCACCACCATATAAGGCGTCCCGCCGCCTACGCGTCTGCCTATCCCAATAATAAAATTGTCATCCTTAAATCCAAGCCGAAACCCAGAAGCACTCTGCACACCCCAAATAACATTGTCATCCTGAGCGAACCAAGCCATAACCCAGAAGCACTCTGCACACCCCAAATAAAATTGTCATCCTGAGCGAAGTGAGTCGGCCCTGTCGACTCACGCAGTCGAAGGACCTGCCGTACAGGCAGCACACAAACACCCACAACTCGCCCGCCAACATCCCCTGCACAAACAACCTTTCCACAAACATTTCTCTCAAAACCAACAGGCGCAAGCGCGGCCAAACATACTCTTCGCATTTTGCGGTAACCTTATCAAAGGCCTACCCGGACTGGCGAAGTCAGCTCTCCTCCAACATCACTGCCCCCGGGAACCGAGCCAAATGAATCTCCAAGGCCCATTGATGACGCAAGTAAAAGCAAACCCCGGCTTGTTCAAGCGGAATCCCCCCATCGCCGGGGAAGCAGAAGCGATCGAAGCCGCGAAAAACGGCGACGCCGACGCCTTCTCAAAGCTCTATTCCCTGCACAAACGCCGTGTTTACACGCTCTGCCTCCGCATGCTCGGAAACGTTTCAGAAGCAGAAGACATGACGCAGGAAGCCTTTCTGCACCTGTTTCGCAAGCTCGGCAGCTTCCGCGGCGAATCCGCCTTCTCAACCTGGCTCCATCGCCTAACCGTGAACCTGGTGCTTATGCACCTGCGAAAAAAGGGCCTGAACCTGGTTTCTCTCGAAGAAACCATCAGCCCCTCCGAGGAAGATGCACCCAAGCGCGACTTCGGCTCCCGTGACCCCATGCTCGCCGGCTCGGTTGATCGCGTCGCACTTGAGCGCGCCGTCGCTTCCCTGCCCCCAGGCTACCGCATGGTGTTCGTCCTGCATGACGTAGAAGGCTTTGAACACAACGAGATCGCAACCATGCTCGAGTGCTCTACCGGAAACAGCAAATCTCAACTCCACAAAGCACGCCTCAAGCTCCGCGAGCTTCTGCGCCTGCAATCTCAAATCGCCGCAGTCGCCGGCAAGGAGGCACAGGCATGAGCGATCCCATCGACCTCAAAAAAGCAAACGGAGCTGTCCCAGAAAACGCCCACGCCGTCCAGCCGGACGACCTGCACGACCTGTTCGCGGTCAATCCAAATTACGACGGACCCGCCGAGGAAGATCCCCTCGCCGCTCTGCGCAACGACCCCAATTACTCCGCTCTGATCCGTGACCTTGAGTACATCGCCAAGCAGGCTCGCATGCTCTTCGAGCCCGCCGCAGAGACCCCGTCCGACTCCGTCTGGAACAACATCCAGAGCAAACTGAAGAGCGAAAACCCCGACGCCTAGCTCGAAAATAACGTGTACTTGAAACGGCCATTTGGACACTCAAAATGGCCGTTTTCTGCGTTAGAAGTACACTTGGCGCAAGGTCAGGATCTCCGATCCACTAGGCCGCAAAAACCTGAACCTTTACTTCAAGTCAGACCCGCAGAACGCTGTGCCCAGGACACATATCAGCAGCCTCAGTGACCAGCATCCCGATCAGGTCGGGACTCTGGGCCAGAAACCAGATTCCAGCCAGCAAACGCTCCTGCGGGTGCCCGTCAGGGAACAAGTGGAGCATCATCGCGTCGGCATGTTTCCGCAGGCTGGCCTCCTTTTGCACCTCAAACGTGGCAGCCATCCTGCGCAATCGATTCATCTGGTAGCGCATCTTGCTGGCTGAAACGCCGGCAGAGCGACCCAGACTTTCGTCAAGCGCCGCAAGGTACCCGGTCAGTGCGGAAAGCTCTGCATCCATCGCATTTCCGACCGCTGCCAGCTTGCGTTTTCCTTCAATCGGCATCGCTCGAGCACCCAGCCGCTGCGCCAACTGCTCCCCTGTTTTTGCCTCAAAAACCTGATCGAGCGAAACCTCATGGGTCTGCATCAGCTTGTCAATCGCAGGCTCCAGCAGAGTCGCTGAGAAGCGCGGTAAAACAGGCGTCAAACGCCGCAGAATCGACTGATACAGCACCGCGGACTGCGCGAAGTAGGCAATTTCCGCAGGACCCCCAATGTAGGCCGCAACGGGCAGAATCGTATCCTGAAACACCGGACGCAGCAGAGCGTTGGGGCTGATTCGCTCCGGCTCAGAGACCAGAATCTGCAGCAAATCCGCGTGTGTCAGCGTCTTGCTGCCGGCTTTCCAGCTCTCGCCGATACGCCGCAGAGGGTCGCGCCGGCCAGTCTCAGCATCCAGCAAAAACAGCAGCGAGGCCCCTGTTTTGACCAGCACCTGCGCGTGGTATCCGCCCGCTTCAAGCTCAGAGGTGCGGGCCAGGAGGGCATGTTCCAGCTCCGGTGCGCGCTCGATTGCAGCACGCAAAGCAGATGCCCCCAGCGCGTGAAAGTCGCGTCCAGCGGCGTCAATCACGATAAGACCATGCTCAGCAAATAAAGCCGACATCAACTTGGCGAAGGCCAGTCCAAGCGTCCCGCCGGGCTGGTAGCAACGTGCCAGCAGGTCGCAGATGGGGGCGTAGCTGAGCAGCTCGGAAACCTGCTCCAGCAGCGCCGAAACACCTTCTCCCAGCACAACTCCGCCCACCTCACCACCGGCGCCAGCGAGGCCCAGACGCAGCGTTTCTACTGCATGTTTGCTCAGCAGGTGGACTTGATCAACCTCTTCCAGATCGTGGTCTTCTGTCGCCAGCCAGAAGATTGGGACGTGCGGGACGCCGGTTGAGCGCGCCGCCTGGGCTGCGCGGGCGATAGCAGTCGCCGCCTTCATCAGCGTAAGAAGGGGTCCCCCAAACAGGCCAACCTGCTGCCCAGTGACGACAGCACGGGCACCGGCACGGAGCAATTCAATGTTGGCAAAGACTGCGGGTGCTGCTTCAAAAGTATGGTTCTGGGCCATCAGCAGGTCGGCCAGGGGTCCGGTGTGAGCAACGGATACATCCGGGCCCATCCATGCGGTTGAGGCCGGCGGCACGGCATACCACGAGCTTACGGGGCCGGCGTCGCTCTCCATCGCGAGGTACTCGCAGTACAGGCGAGTGACGTGCGGCAGGATCGACATGGGATAACACTCGCTGGGCATGGAACCTCTTGTGGCTGTACTTACTGTATCGGGAAACCTGAGGTTGGATGCGCGGCTTTCGGCGTGCGTCGCAGAATGATAGGTTAGGCACAAGGAGAAGCGATGGCTACGAAGCAGACGAAAAGATTGACGGGCAAGGCCGTGGTGCACTCGTCGGAGGTGACGTTTCAAGGCCGGGTGTTTTCCGTCACCACGGACGATGTGACCGAGCCCGGAGGCGTGCGTGGCCTGCGGGATGTGATTCGGCACAACGGCTCCGTGGTGGTGCTGGCGGTCGATGCCTCAACGAATCCTGCCGATCCGACGATCCTGCTCGAGCGCCAGTACCGGCATGCCGCCGGGCAGTTCCTGCTGGAGCTTCCGGCTGGTCGGATCGAGCCCGGCGAAGCACCGCTGGCTGCGGCCAAGCGGGAGTTGATCGAGGAGACCGGCTATCGCGCCAAAAAGTGGAGCAAGCTCGTCCAGTACTACGCCAGCCCCGGTTTCCTGTCTGAGTACTTCAACATTTTTCTGGCGGAAGATCTGACCGCGGGAGTTGCCACGCCGGAAGAGGACGAAAAGATCGAGATGCTGCACGTGCCGCTCTCGCAACTACTTGAGCAGATCCACGCAGGGAAGATCCAAGATGGAAAAACTATCCTGTCAGCATTACTTTTTGCTTCCCGTTTTTCTGCAATACGAAACTCACGCGAAGAAAAAGTCTAGGTTTGTATGGTGGCTGACAGAAAATATCGGTCGGGGCGCAGCTAATGGAAAGTGTAGGGCCAGCCTTGAACTAGCTACATGGAACGGAGGACGTAATGGCACAGTACAAGGGAGAAGTGAAGTGGTTCAACAATGCTAAAGGATTTGGTTTCCTGGGCAGACCAGATGGACCGGATGTCTTTGTGCATTACAGCTCGATTCAACTGGATGGTTATAAGTCGCTGAAGGAAGGCGACGCGGTTGAATTTGACATCATTCAAGGCACCCAGGGGCCGCAGGCGGACCAGGTTACCCGGATGAAAGCGGCTTTGTAAGGCAAGCGAAGTTTCGATTCGCTTGTTTCAAAAAGGCAAGGGCGGGACTTTTGAGTCCGGCCCTTTTGTTTTGGAGTAGCTCGATTTTCTGTGCCGGGAGTCTGTGAAATGCTGGTGCAGACGAGACCATGTCCCAGGGGCTAAAGCCCGGGTTCGTGGTGATTGGTTGGAGTCGAGGCTAAAGCCTCGACCTATCTGAGAGCAGGCTTTTTCCGTGGGAGTCGAGGCTGAAGCCTCGAGCTACCTCAAAGCTCGCTAGATTCGTGGCAGGCGAGGCTGAGGCCTCGACCTATCTCAAAGCTGCCAGTGGGCTGAAAGAGAAAAGGTTCAGGCTTGGGCCTCGACCTTTCTTGCAAGCAAATACTGGCTGGACGCGAAGAGCTAGCTGAACATGTCCTTCATTTTGTCGAAGAGGCCGCGAGAATGCGGCTCGTTCTCATTCACGATGGTTTCGGCTAGCTGCTTCATCAGGTTTTTCTGTTCCTTGGTCAGCTTGCTGGGTGTGGTGACGCGGACTTCTACGATCAGGTCGCCTTTGCCGCGCTCGTTCAGGTGCGGGACGCCCTTGCCGCGCAGGCGGAACTCCTTGCCGCTTTGCGTGCCTTCAGCGACCTTGATGGTTTCCTTGCCTTCAAGGGTTTCAATTTCAAGGTCCGTGCCCAGGGCGGCCTGCGGGAAGCTGATGGGGATCACGCAGTGGAGATCGTCGCCGTCTCGTTCGAAAAACTTGTGCTTCTTGACGCTAAGCACGACGTAAAGATCGCCACTGGGTCCGCCGTAGCGACCGGCTTCACCTTCGCCCTGATAGCGGATGCGGGTATCCTGCTCAACTCCGGCAGGGACCTTGACAACGAGCTTGTGCTCTTTTTCTACCGTGGTTTGGCCATGGCAGGTGTTGCACGGATCCTTGATGAGGGTGCCGGTGCCGCCGCATTGCGGGCAGGCGCGTGCGACCGAGAAGAAGCCCTGCTGGTAACGGACCTGGCCGGCGCCTTTGCACTGCGGGCAGGTCTGCGCCTGCTTGCCCTTGGCGGCGCCGGTGCCGTTGCAGTCGTCGCAGGTTTCCTGGCGGCGGATGGTGATTTCCTTTTCCGCGCCGAAAACTGCTTCCGTGAACTCTAGCGTGAGGTCGTAGCGTAGGTCTCGGCCGCGCTGGACGCGGGAGGCCTTACCGCCGCCGCGCCCGCCCATGTTGAACATTTCGCCGAAGATGTCGCCGAAGATGTCATTAACATCGCCCTGCTGGAAGCCGCCACCCTGGAAGGGACTGCCCCCGCCGGCGCTGGCTCCGCCCTGGAAAGCAGCGTGGCCGAAGCGGTCGTACGCGGCGCGCTTTTCGCCATCAGACAGGATCGAGTAGGCTTCTGAGCACTCCTTGAACTTGGCTTCCGCAGCAGGATTATCCGGGTTGCGGTCCGGGTGGTACTGCATGGCGAGCTTGCGGTAGGCGGTCTTGATCTCCGCGTCGGAGGCGGTTTTGACGACGCCGAGTAAAGCGTAGTAGTCGGATTTGGTAGCGGTGGCCATGGTTCTCCGGGAGCGGTGTTTTGGGAACGAGTCCCGGGGGCTTGAGCCCCTAATCTTTTGTGCGGTGGAATGTCCAGGCTAAAGCCTGGACATGTCTCAAAAGCGATAATCCAGAAGCTAATTGAAGATCCCATCGGGGATGACAAATAAAAGGGCGAAAGAGAAAGCGAAAAGCAGATCCCTACGGGACGAAGAACGTAAGGATCCAAAATCGAAAGCTAGTCGGTGACCTGGGCTGAGTTGGTGGCGATCTTTACCATGGCGGGGCGGAGGAGGCGCTCGCGGATTTTGTAGCCGCGGCGGATTTCTTCGACAACCTGGTGGTCAGGAAATTCAGCAGTTTCGATGCTGCCGAGGGCCTCGTGGATTCGCGGGTCAAACTGCGTGCCGATGGTTTCGACGGGGACGACCTGCATGTTTTTGAGGGCGTCTTCCATTTGCTTCAGGATCAGTTCCACTCCGCCGCGAAGCTGGTCAGCGTTGCCCTGCGCCTTGAGGGCGAGTTGGAAGTTGTCCATGACGGCGAGGAAGGGCTCGACGGTGGAGCCGATGGTGTACTCGCGGGCGTCCTGGCGCTCTTTTTCAGCGCGCTTGCGGGCGTTGTCAAACTCGGCCTGCAGGCGGGCGAGGCGGTCTTTGAGAGCGTCGCGCTCAGTGGTGAGGGCTGCGATTTCCGCGTGCTCGGGGGCTACTTCGTAGGGGACTTCGGTGCCGGCTTCGATGTGGGTCGCGGTCTGGTCTGCGTCGGCTTGGAGTGTCTCTTCTTGCATTGGTGATTCCCTTTCGTCGTTCGCCATGCTGGCTCTGCGGAATACTTTGTCCCAGGCGTTTGCCATTTTTGCCTCTGGAAAGATTTTATCGTGTTTGTGGGTGCCCGAGGCTGAAGCGCCTGTCGCAATGCGGCTTATTCGTGGGGCTGACGCCTAATGCCTTTAGTTGAAAGGGATGGAGGCGTCGGTTGTGGATCAACAGTCTGGGCATGGTGAAGCCGATGCAGGTCCTTCGACTGCGTCCGGCGATGAGGCTGCCAGACTTCGCTCAGGATGACAATTTTTTTTGATTTTACAGGTAGGCGGGGATGGCAGAGCGGTGGGTACTAGCGGAGGCCCAAGCCTTGGCGCTCGAGGACTTGCGCTATGTAGGAGACGGCGTTGAGGGTTTGCTCGTATTGCATGCGGCGGGTGCCCAACACGCCGATGACACCTGCGGTGCCGTGAGTTTCGCCGGCCATGCGGGCGGGGGCGGCGATGAGAACGAGGCCGGCCATCTCCGGGGCCTGCTCTTCGAGGTCGAAGACTACGCGGACGGAATCCTGGCGGGCATCGATGTAGGCGTTGAGGAGGTCGACCAGCTTCTGCTTGGCTTCGAGCGCGGCCAGTATTTCACGGAGGCGGTCGCGGTCGGCGGGCTCGGCCATGGGTTGCTGGCCTACTAGATTGGCTACGCCTTCTATGTAGATGTTTTGCGCCAAAGTGGGTGGAATGGCGCCTTGCCAGAGTTGCTGGACGGCGGTGAGGAGGCGGTGATACTCGGCGCGCTCATGCTCTACGCGGCGGGCCAGCTCGATGCGGACGCGTTCAATTTCCCAGCCGCGGAAGTTTTCGTTGAGGAAGTTGGCGGCGGTTTCCAGCTCGACGATGGACAAGTCGCGGTCCAGGGCCAGGACGCGGTCGCGGACCGTGCCGCCTTTGGTGACGACTACGGCGAGGACGCGTTGGGGGGCTAGCCGGGAGAAGTGGACGTGCTCCAGTTGGTCGCCGCCGGGGACGCTGGCGATGGCTACGCCTACGCCGCTCGAGAGGGTGGCGAGGACGTGCGAGGTGCGTTCGAGGACGGCTTGTGTGCCGGCTACGCCGTGGAAGCGGGCGTCGATGTCGTCGCGGGTGTGTTGCTGGATGGGGGTGTTCAGGCGGCTGACGAAGAGGCGGAACGCGGCGGCGGTGGGGATGCGGCCGGCGGAGGTGTGGGGTTGCTCAAGGAGGCCGGCTTCGGCCAGGGCGACCATCTCATTGCGGACGGTGGCGGGGCTTAGGGGGCCGGCGATGGTGGAGCTGCCGACGGGTTCGCCGGTGGCGATGTATCGCTCAATGATGGTGGTGAGGATGGCGCGCTGACGGGGGGTAATTTCGGCCATGGGCGTTCCTCCTTATGTAAGGATACGCGGGGTGTCAAGGGTGTTGGTGAGGCGGGAGCTGATGCAGGTCCTTCGGCTGCGTGGGTCGATGAAGCCGACCCACTTCGCTCAGGATGACAATTTAGAAGTGATTAGCTGATTTCGAGGACGTCTTGTTCGGAGCCGGAGATGGTTTCAGCGGCTTCGGCGATTTTGTCGGCGACTAAGTAGTAGGCTCCGCCTAAAGCTGTGCCCCGGCCGGCGAGGGCTACGGGGATGCCGGTGTCGCCACCTTTGCGGACTTCGGGGTTCAGGTCGATCGAGCCGAGGAAGGGGAGGCCGAACTGGCGGGCGGTGGACTCGGTGGCGCCGGCGCCGAAGACGTCGAGGAGGGAGCCGTCGGGCATGCGCATCTGGCTCATGTTTTCTACCAGACCGAGGACTTCTACGTGGACCTGGTGGAACATTTCGAGCGCTTTGCGTGCGTCCTGCAGGGCTACTTGTGAGCCGGTGGAGACTACTACGGCGCCGGTCAGGGGGACGGTCTGGACGAGCGAGATGACGACGTCGCCGGTGCCGGGGGGGAGGTCGATGAGGAGAAAATCGAGGGTGCCCCAGTCGACCTGCTGGATGAACTGGCGGATGATCTGGTGGAGCATGGGTCCGCGCATGACCATGGGCTTGTCGCCGGGGGAGATGAGGCCGACCGAGATGAACTTGACGCCGTGGGCGAGGATGGGCTCGATGCGGTTCTCACCGGCGACGTTGGGTTGGCGGGTGGCGCCGAGCATCATGGGGACGTTGGGGCCGTAGATGTCGGCGTCGATGAGGCCGACCTGGTAGCCGCTGCGGGCGAGCGCTACGGCGAGGTTGACGGAAACGGTGGTTTTGCCGACGCCGCCCTTGCCGGAACCGATGGCAATGACGTGGGCTACGCCGGGGAGTGGCTGGGGTGCGGGGGCTTGGGGTTGTTGGGGTGCCATGGTGCTCCTTTGAGTTGTCGCTACCAATCCATCATCTCGCGCAGGGTCGGCTTGCGTACGAAGAGGGTAAAGTTGCCTTGTTCAATCTTCTGGGTTATGGTTTTGCTGCAACTGTTCGGACCGGAGAGCCCGGTCGTGAGCATTTCCCGAACGTTGAAGAAGTATTCATTTGGATCGGGATAGCAAGCGCTCCTGAAATCAGGAAACGCTTGGAGCCACAGAATCTTGGAGAGGTCGACACTCAGGACGGCAAGCCCGTCCTTGTCGGTGGTCACGGCAAAGTTTTGCGCATGCGAGTTCTCCGGTTTGATGTCCCCGAAAAAGAGAATGCGCTGAAAAGGCTCGGGCTTGCCGGACTTACCGTTCAGCACGCGGAGATGAATACGCGCATCTTGCGCGTTGAGCACTGTCATGGAGCAGCACAGCACCATTGCGAGTTGAAGTAACTTCATCATGAGCAGTCAGGCACCAGAGCGAAGAGCCGAACCCTACGGGGTAACACCCAATACACCGAAGGCCAAGGTGCTAAACGTGCCAGTCGGCGGTGAGTTCTTCGCGGATGCGTTTGCGGCGGAGGATTTCGCCGGCGCGGATGTCGCGGCGGCGGCCGGCATCTTCGTAGCGGCGGAGTTCGTGGTCGGTGATGAGTTCGAGCTGGGGGACTTCGATTCCCTTGCCGTCCATGCCTACGGCTACGAAGGTGATGTAGGCGCTGGCGACGTGGCGGAGCTGCTGCTTGCGGATGTCTTCCACCATGGCCTTGACGCCGACTTCCATGCTGGTGCGGAAGGCGCGGTTGACACTGGCTTTGAGGATGAGCAGGTCGCCTACCTTGACCGGGGCGACGAAGTCGATGTGGTCCATGCTGGCGGTGACGGTGAAGTTGCGGGCATGGCGGCTGGCGCAGATGGCGCCGGTGAGATCGATGAACTGGAGGAGTTTGCCGCCGAAGAGGGCGCCGAGGGGGTTGGTGTCGGCGGGGAAGATGACTTCAGAGCGTTCGGACTGGGACTCGGAGACGCGGCGGGTCAGGGTCGCCGTTTGGGTGGAATCGGACATGGGACCAGTTTACGCTGTCATGGCCACCACCCGTTGAAGTTGTCATCCTGAGCGTAGTCGAAGGACCTGCATATCGCCTGGAGGTTCGTGGTCGCTTGACGGAAATGCAGGTCCTTCGGCTGCGTCCACCGATGAAGCCGGCGGACTTCGCTCAGGATGACAACTTTGTGGTGAGGTGCAGGAGAACTAAGATAGACGCTATGGATAAGGTTGCGATGTTGTCTCAGATTTTGAAGGAGCATCCGGGCGATGCGTTTGCGCGGTACGGGTTGGCGATGGCGCTGGTAGCGGAGGGGCGTGTGCCGGAGGGGCTGGCGGAGTTTGAGAAATGTATTGAGTTGAGCCCGGATTATGTGCCGGCTTACCAGATGTCGGCCCAGACAATGGCGGCAAATGGGGACAAGGCCGGGGCGGTGGCGCGGCTGCACCACGGGATCACGGCGGCGATGCGGATGGGCAACCAGCACGCTCGGGACGAGATGGAAGCGCTGCGGGATGATTTGGCTGAGTAGGTTTGATGTGACGGGAACGGCGCAACGTTCGGCGCGTTCAAACATCTATACTTGTACTCATGGCTACTCCCGCATTGCCTTCGACGTTAGGCGCGCTGCGCGCTTCTGAGTACACCCCGGAACGAGTTTCGCGGTCGGTGAAAGATGAGCTTCGTGACAACCTGATTGCGCGTCTGCGCTTGACGGCGAAAACCAAAGAATCGCTCTTCCCGGGCATCGTTGGGTATGACGATACGGTGGTTCCGCAGATTGTTAATGCGGTGCTTTCCCGCCACAACTTCATTTTGCTTGGTCTGCGTGGGCAGGCCAAGTCACGCATTCTGCGGGCGTTGACGCATCTGCTGGACGCGCAGGTTCCGTACGTCGCCGGGTCCGAGCTGCGCGACGATCCTTATGCTCCGCTGTCCAAGTACTCGAAGAATCTTATTGCCAAGATGGGCGATGAGACGCCGATTGCGTGGATGACCCCGCAGGAGCGCTATGTCGAAAAGCTGGCGACGCCGGACGTGACGGTCGCCGACCTGATTGGGGATGTGGACCCGATCAAAGCCGCGCGCAGTGGCGAGGAGCTGGGTAGCGAGCTGACGATGCACTATGGGCTGCTGCCGCGTGCGAATCGTGGGATCTTCGCCATCAACGAAGTGCCGGACCTGGCGGGCAAGATTCAGGTGGCGTTGTTCAACATCATGCAGGAAGGCGATGTGCAGATCAAAGGTTATCCGGTGCGTTTGGAGCTGGATGTCGCGATCGTCTTCAGCGCAAATCCGGAGGACTATACGGCTCGCGGCAAGATTGTAACGCCGCTCAAGGACCGTATCGGCAGTGAAATTCGGACGCACTATCCCGAGAGCGTTGACGAAGGCATTTCGATCACCGAGCAGGAATCGTGGACAGCACGCAGCTACGCGGGCGACAACACGATTCAGGCGATTGAAATTCCGCACTATATTCGTCAGATTGTGGAGCAGATTGCGTTCACGGCGCGTGAGGATAAGAAGGTCGACAAGCGGAGCGGTGTGTCGCAGCGCCTGCCGATTTCCACGCTGGAGTTGGTGGTTTCTAACGCCGAGCGTCGCGCGTTGATGCATGGGGAAGATACCGTTGTGCCGCGGGTTGGTGATATCTATGCGGCGCTGCCGGGCATCACGGGCAAGATCGAACTGGAGTATGAGGGTGAAATGCGTGGGGCCGATACGGTTGTGCGCGAGATCATTCGGTCGTCGGTTGCGAACATCTTTGACCAGCATTTTCCGGATGTGAAGACGCAGCAGATCGAGCAGTGGTTCAACCTGGGCGGCAGCGTTCAATTGAACGATGCCCAGCCTTCTGCGGCCTCGCTCAAGGAGCTGCAGCAGATCCAGGGGCTGTTTGAAAAGCTGGCGCCGTTCCACATTTCTGCTAAGTCGAAGCCTGAAGTTGCTGTCTCGGCTGCTGAGTTCCTGCTTGAAGGGATGACGGCGCATAAGCGCATCAGCCGCAGTGAAGAGCGGGCGTTTACGGCGGGCGAGAAGAAGCAGCGGAACCAGGATGCGAGTGAGTTTGCGGAGCGGATTCGCGACCGGGAATTTGGTGGTGGCGATCCGAAGTCGCGTAGCCGGCGTGGGTTTAATTAGGCTGCAGGCGAAAAGCAGAACGCAAAGTGCGCAAAGGTTCGCAGAGGAGACTCTGCGGGCCTTTTGCTTTTTTGGCGCTTTGAGAGAAAGCGGGTTCCTTCGCTTCGCTACGGAATGACAAAAAAGCGGACGCCGCGAGAATGGTTCCTTGATGAACGGAGAGAAATCGTGGTCCCACTCATGCGGTGAGACTGCATGAATGGGGCATCCGGCTTTGGTGGCCATCGGGAACCCATGTCTCAGAAGCGAGACATGGGGCACCCGGAGTTCGGAATATGTTGCGGAAGCTATGGGGTTAGATTTACGTCGGCTGTGCCGATTTTGCCTTGCGGGCTTACGCGGACGACGACGCGGGCGCGAACGGCTTTGGGGTCTTGCTCAAAGGGGAAATCGAAGTTCAGGGGGACCTCGATGCGTCCCGTGGGCGCGACCGTTTTGGCGGCGTTGATCTTCAGGTCGCGCGCGACTTCCTTGAGCAGCTTGTCTTTCTTGTCAAAGGTTTCCACGAGGACAACCACTTCCGCATGGCGTGGCTTGTCTTCGGTAGCGAAGAACCAGGTGACACTTTTCGCGTCTACGTGAATGGACAGGCTGCCGGGCGTGGTGGGTGACGGGGTGGCGGTCACGGCAACGCCGTCATACACCATTCGGCTGGTGGCGGCTGCGTTCAGGTCGACCATCATCAACTTGGAAGGGGCGTTGACGTTGACCTTGGGCGGCAGGTAGGCGAGGTAGTAGCCTTCGCGTGCGACCGCTTTGAGCCCGGGGATATCGACGTTGACCTTGATGCGGCGGAAGGTGCGGATGTCGTTGCTGGTGTTGGTGGGGCGGTACGTGGCAGTGTAGAAGCTGGAGCCGTCGTTGACTGCGGAGCCTATTTCGGCGTCGACGTCGTTGCGTCCGTAGAGTGGTCGGCCGCCAGTCGCGGTGGCGAGTTTAGCGAACTGGTAGTTGCCGCCGAATGGATCGTTGAAAGCGGCGTCGCTGCCGTAGCTTTCAGCCGGGTTGACCTGCAGGCCGGCGGGGTCGATGGTGTAGAGCGTGACGCGGGCGTCGCGCAGGATGTTGACAGTGTCCTGCACGACGTGGAAGAGGCGGTCCTGCGTGTCGACTGCGGCGGTTGCGTTGAGGGGCGGAAAGCCGCGGCCAACCCAGATCATGTTTTTGTGGCCGGGGTGGCCTTCCACGGCTTCCGCGACGCGGCGCAAGGTGATGAAGGCGGTGCTATAGCGCTCGGAAACCCAGCCGCCGTTCTTGGCTTGCCAGGGGTAGGCGCTGAAGTGGTGGTCCAGCGCGGAGAGGATTTTATCGCGGTCCTGGGTGTAGTCCTGCAGCACGTTGAAGTGCTGGAGATCGACCGCGATGAGCATGGTCGGGGTAGAAAGCGGGCCTTTTTCCTTGTTCAGGAATTTTTTGAGCGAGTAGCGGGCGAAGGCCATGTCCTCAAAGAGGGTGTTGAACTCATCCAGCAGGATGATGTTGACGGGGGCCTGGGGGGCCAGCTTGTCAAGCTCTGCGGTGGAATTGATGGCGCCATCGGCGGGCGCCATATGCTGGCCGGCTTCTTCGAAGTTGGCGATTGTCTGGGGGTCGCCGGCTTCAGTGATGTGGAAGTGGTCCTTCGTGAGACCCTTGACGGCGTTGCCTTTGGAGTCGATGACGACCATGTCCAGGACGACGAGGCGGGCGTTAGTGCGGACGGTGTAGGGGGCGGGGGCGGGAGTCTGGGCAGGGGCGGGGGTAGGTGCCGGGATGGCTTCCTGGGCCTGGAGGAAGGTCGCGGGGAGTAGAAGAGACAGGAGGATGGAACGGATCATCGTGGGGCCTCTGCTCTGGATTTTAGACCAGGAAGAGAGGGCAAATGCCAAGGCTTAACACAGAAAGGACCACGGTAATTGCAAAAGCGGACACAGAAAAGGCCACAGGAAGATCAAGTGCTTCCTGTGGCCGTTTGGGTTTGAGGGATTCTAGTCGGCTGAGACGGTGTGTGCGGGGGTGTGGACCGGAGCGGCGATGGGGGCTTTGGTGCCTCCGAAGCGCTCCAGCAGGGACTTGAGCAGGACGTAAAGGACGGGGATGAACGCGAGGTTGAGGATGGTTGAAAGGACCATGCCGCCTACGACCGCGGTGCCGACCGAATGGCGTCCGAGGGCGCCGGCGCCGGTGGCAACGTAAAGCGGCATGACGCCGAGGATGAAGGCGACCGAGGTCATGAGGATGGGGCGCAGGCGTAGCTCGGCGGACTCGATAGCGGCTTCTACAATGCTTCTTCCCTGCCCTCTGAGCTGCTCGGCGAATTCCACGATGAGGATGGAGTTTTTGGCTGAGAGACCGATGAGCATAACGAGGCCGATTTGGACGTATACGTCGTCCACCAGGCCGCGCAGAGAGACCAGCGAGAGTGCGCCGAGGATGGCCATGGGGACCGCGAGCAGGATAATAAACGGCAGCGCGAAGGACTCATATTGAGCCGAAAGCGTGAGGTAAACCACCAGCAGGCCGAGGCCGAAAATGATGATGGCCTTGCCGGCTGACTCTTCTTCTTCAAGCGCCAGGCCGGTCCACTGGTAGGTCATGCCCTGCTGCTTGTTTTTGTTGAAGAGGTCACGCATGGCGTCGAGGCTTTGGCCGGAGGAAAGACCCGGTGCGCCGGAACCATCGATTTCTGCCGAGCGGTACAGGTTGTAGTGGTAGACCACTTGGGGGCCGGAGGTTTCGTCCAGCATGACGAGGTTATCGAGCGGGACCATGGCGCCGGAATCCGCGCGGACGTAGAACTGTTTCAAGTCCTTCTGGTTGCGGCGGAATTGCTGATCGGCCTGGACGTAGACGCGGTAGGAACGGTTGTTGAAGTCGAAATCGTTGACATAGGTGGAGCCCATGAAGGTGCTCATGGCGGCGGTGATCTGGGTCATGGAAACGCCGATGGTCTTGGCTTTTTCACGGTCGATGGTGACGGAAACCTGGGGGTCATTGGCGGTAAAGGGGGAGTAGAGGCCGACGAGCTTGGTGCCGGGCATGCGCGCGGAGCCGACCATGGAGTTGACAACTTTGGCGATGTCGCCAAAGGTGTTGCGCCCCTGGTCCTGCAGCATGAACTGGAAGCCGCCAACGGAGCCGATACCCTGGATGGCGGGCGGCTCAAACGCGGCGATGATGCCGCCGGGGACGGTGAAGAGCTTGGGTGCGAGTTCCGCGACGATGTCTTTCGCGGTATGTCCCTTGCCTAGCTTGGTGCGTTCATCGACTGGGTTGAGCGGGGCGAAAATTATGCCGGCGTTGGGGCTGGAACCGCCGGACTGTGAGAAACCCATGACAGAGAACGTGCCTAGCACGTCTTTGTTCTGGCGAATGAGTGCGGCGGCCTTGTCGGCAACTTCCGTGGTGTAGGAAAGCGATGCGCCGGGGGGCGTCTGGACGAGAGCCAGGAAGTAGCCCTGGTCTTCTCCTGGGACAAAGGCCGTGGGTACCGCCTGGTAGATGTACGCTGTGGCAGCCAGACCCGCGAGGAAGACGATGAAGACCGCGGTTTTGGCGCGCATGACCAGGAACGTGACAACGCCGGCATACCAGCGGCCAAGTGCCTTGATGCCGTTATCAATCCACTTGAGCAGGCCGCCGTGGTGCTGCTCCGGACGCAGCAGGATGGCCGCCAGAGCGGGCGAAAGGGTGAGCGCGTTGAAGGCAGAAATGGCGATAGCAAAGGCGATCGTCAGCGAAAACTGCTTGTACAGAATGCCAGTGGTTCCGGGGAAGAAGCTGACCGGGATGAAGACCGAGATGAGCACGAGGGAGGTCGCGATGACGGCGCTGGTGACCTCCTTCATGGCGACGCTGGTAGCTTCTACGGTGTCGTCCATGCCCTCTGAAATGTGGCGTTGCACGTTCTCGATGACGACGATGGCGTCGTCAACCACAAGCCCTGTTGCCAGCGTGATGCCGAACAGGGTGAGTGAATTGATGGAGAAGCCGAAGATTTTGATGAAGAGAAACGTGCCGATGAGCGAGACGGGGATGGTGACGGCGGGGATGATCGTTGCGCGCCAGTCCTGCAGGAACAGGAAGATGACGATAATGACGATGACGACGGCCATGCCGAGCGTGACGAGCACTTCATGGATCGAGTCTGAGACGACTTGCGTAGTATCGACCGCAATCTTGAAATCCATGCCCGGAGGGAAGTTACCTTTCAGGTCGGCGAGGACTTTGCGGCAGTTCTTCGCTACGTCGAGCGCGTTGGCGTTGGCGAGCTGCTGGATGCCGACGCCGATCGCCTCTCCACCTTTGCTGCCGCTATAGAAGTTGAGGGAGGTCGCGTAGTTTTCCGCGCCTACCTCTGCGTGGCCTACATCGCGAAGCAAGACCAGCGCGGCGCCGTTGCCGCTGGAGGCGGAGGCCTGGCTTTTGAGCACGATGCTGTCAAACTCTTTGGGGCTGGTAAGTCGGCCGGCGACGCGGACGGCCATCTGGTAGGACTGGTTTCCAGCGTTTGGTGGCGAGCCCAACTGGCCGGCGGCAATTTCTACGTTCTGCTCCTGCAGCGCCGTTGTGACGTCCAGCGCGGTCAGGCCACGTGCGGCGAGCTTGGCGGGATCGAGCCATACGCGCATGGCGTATTTACGCTCGCCAAAGACCAGCACGTCGCCGACGCCGGGGACGCGCTTGAGGGCGTCGCGAACATAGACGTCGATATAGTTCGAAATGAACTGGTTCGAGAGAGTTTTATCCGGCGAAAGGAAGCCGGCGACCAGGACGAAGTTTGAGTTGGCCTTGGTGATCGTGATGCCGGTCTGATTGACTGCGGCGGGCAGGCGTCCGGAGGCGGAAGAGACACGATTCTGCACGTCGACGGCGGCGATGTTGAGGTCGTAGCCGGTCTGGAAGGTGACCGTTACGGCGGAGGTACCGTCGTTGGCAGAGACGGAAGAAATGTAGCGCATTCCTTCTACGCCGTTGATGGACTGCTCAAGCGGAATGGTGACCGCGGACTCAACGATGGCCGCGTTGGCGCCGACGTAGTTGGACGTGACGACGACCTGCGGGGGCGCCAACTGCGGGTACTGCGATATGGGCAGCGTGGGGATGGACACCGCGCCGGCCAGGATGATGAGAAGCGCGCTGACAGTCGCGAAGACAGGACGGCGGATGAAAAAATCGACCACGGAAGTACCTCGTTCTAAGTTCGGATTGGCGGTGAGTTGCCGCGGATCCCTATGCGGGGAGGACGGCCAAGGAAGCTTAGGACTTTGGTGCGTTTGGCGGGCCCGGCGGTCCGGTCATGGGCTGTACGGGGGCGCCTTCGCCAATGAACTGAAGTCCGGAGATGATCACACGATCCGTGGAGTGCAGGCCGCCCAGCACGGGGTAGTCGTTGCCGACTGTATCGCCTACAGAGACGGGGACGAGATGCGCGGTGAAGCCGGCGCCGGCTGGCTTGGCGATATACACAAAAGCCTGGCCACCGATCTGCGTAACGGCGAGCACCGGAATGGTGGGCTTGGGGCTTAAATCCCACGTAACCTTGGCGCTGACAACCTGCTGGTTGCGCAGCTTTGCGCCTGCCGGAATTTCTGCCTTGGCGAGGATGCCCTGGATGCCGTTATCGACCTGTGGGGACAGGAAGGAAACGGTCGACTTGGTCAGGATCTGGCCAGCATTGTCGAGGATCGTGACGGGGAGCCCGGCTTTGACCTGCGAGGCGCGCTCGGTAGGAATATAGATGTAGGCTTCGAGACCGCTGTTTTCGTCGAGCGTGGTGAGGACCGTGGTGGGCGAAACGTAGTCGCCCAGGTGTACGGGGATATCGCCGATAACGCCCGAGAACGGCGCGCGAATCTGGTAGTAGGCGAGCTGCTGGCGCTGCGTATTGGTTCCGGCGGCTTGTGCGCTGTACGCGGCCTTTGAGCTTTCAAAAGACTGAACGGCCGTGTCGTATGCCTGCCTGGAGGTGATGCCGGCGTCAAACAGCTTCTTTTGCCGGTCGACTTCCGCCTTGTTGAAGCTGTAAAGCGCGTTGGCCTGCGCCTGCGTACCCAGCTGCTGGTCAACGGCCGCGACCTGTTTCAAGGGATCAATCTGCATCAGGATCTGGCCGGCCTTGACGGACTGGCCACTGGTGACGAAGATCCTGGTCAGGTTGCCATCGACCTGGGGCTGCATGGTGGCGCTGCGCCGGCTCTTGATGGTGGCGACGTAGGTATCGCCGGAAGGCACCACATTCATGGACACAGGCGCGACCATGACGGGCATCGCCTGTGGTGCGGCGGCTGGCGGTGCGGGCTTTTTGCAGCCGGCCAACAGGGCAAGCAGTATCATCGAACTTGCAATTCGTACTCGCACGTGGATCTCCTCAAACAGCCCTGCGGGCGCTCAATCTTCTGTGGATTCAGCTCTTTAGATTACTGTGTGCAGTCAAAGTTGCAGGAAGAATTTTGACAAGCTTGCCGGGGCCAAGTAACCTTGGAGAAGTGCGAGACAACGGCGTGGGGCCGTGAACGAGTCCGCCTATGCGTCCCCGTCGTCCAGAGGCCCAGGACGCCGCCCTTTCAAGGCGAGAACACGGGTTCGAATCCCGTCGGGGACGCCAATCTTTCTATGACACTGGGGCATGAATGACGCTGATTTGGCGAGCTCTTATGGGGCTGTTCAAGTTATACAATCTCTCATCCTCCGTTACCTGGAGTGGGGAGAGAGCGACGTATCACCACAGAATGGCTTTGGGCAAAGCTACGTTGACGATCGTCGCTTCCGCAAGCGCTTGAAGGTTTTGCGGAAGCAAAGAATTCTTTTTCGGAAGCCGAACGCAGAGGAAGATAAGCACTTCGATCAGCACATGATCTTCGGGCAGTATGGCGATTTCAACGTGGCAATCGCTGAACATGAAGGCGAGACGCTTGTCATTCGCGAGCGCATCTGGAACGGGTGGCCCGACCCGCCTCAATTTGTCTTCTTCGCGCTGCAGGGAAAGGAAGTTACCTGCGCCGCGGACTTCAATTTTTGGCCTGGTAAGTGGGTAAGCCCGGAGACCCCTCCAGAGCGGGCTTGATCCCGACGTTATCCGCGGCCGCGCTATGGGAAAGCGCGGCCGCAGCTACGCCAGACTAAGCGCGGCGATAGCTCTGCTGGAGTTGCTGGCGCAGCGTACGCAGGCGAGTTTCAGCGTCGATGACGACGAGTTCGATGCCGGCGATCTCAGCAAAGTCTTCCAGGTGCTCTGTCGTGAGTGCCTGCGAGAACCCCGTGTGATGCGCGCCGCCGGCGTAAATCCAGGCCGCCGCACCGACCTTGAGCGAAGGACGCGGAACCCAGACCGCGCGGGCTACGGGCAGGTTGGGCAGCGCCTGCTCAGGCGCGATCACGTCAACCTCATTAACGATCATGCGGAAGCGCTCGCCAAGGTCTATGACAGACACATTGATGGCCGGGCCGGCAGGCGCCGTGAAAACCAGCCGCACCGGGTCCGCCTTGCCGCCGATGCCGAGCGGATGCACCTCAAGAGCAGGCTTCGCGGTCGCAATGGACGGGCAAATTTCCAGCATGTGCGAGCCCAGAACCTTGGGCGTGCCGGTGAAATCGTACGTGTAATCTTCCATGAACGACGTGCCGCCTTTCATGCCCGCGGCCATCACTTTCATGATGCGGACGAGCGCCGCGGTCTTCCAATCACCTTCTCCCGCAAAGCCGAAGCCTGAGGCCATGAGCCGCTGCGAGGCGATGCCGGGGAGCTGTGCCATGCCGTGCAGATCCTGAAAAGTGTCAGTGAATGCGCCAAAGCCGCCCTCGGTGAGGAAGGCGCGTAGGCCCAGCTCAATGCGCGCTGCCTGCGTGAGCGAAGCGGCGCGGTCATGCGCTGCGGCGATCGAGTAGTCCTCGCGGTATTCCGCTACCAGCGCGGCGACTTCGGCGTCTGAGAATTGATTCATGCGTGCGACGAGATCGCCCACGCCGTACCCGTTTACGCTGTAGCCGAACTTGATTTCGGCCTCTACCTTATCGCCTTCAGTGACTGCGACCTCGCGCATGTTGTCGCCAAAACGTGCCACTTTCAGGTGCTGCGACTCATGCCAGCCGGCCGCCGCGCGGGTCCATGCGGCGATCTCCGCCAGCGTCTCCGCGTCCTTCCAATAACCCACGACGACCTTGCGTGCCAGCCGCATGCGCGCGGTGATGAAGCCGAACTCGCGGTCGCCGTGCGCGGCCTGGTTCAGGTTCATGAAGTCCATGTCGATGGTCGGCCAGGGCAGCGCGTCGTTGTACTGGGTATGCAGGTGCAGGAAGGGTTTGTTCAGCAGCGAAAGACCCGCAATCCACATTTTGGCGGGTGAAAACGTGTGCATCCACAGGATAAGGCCGATGCAGTTTTCATCCGTGTTGGCGGCCCGGCAAAGGCCGCGGATCTCATCCGGAGTCTTGAGAATGGGCTTGAAGACGATGCGGAAGGGCAGCGAATCGTTGAGCGATGCGGCAATTTCGGTCGAGTGCGCGGTGACTTGCGCGAGCGTCTCCGCGCCGTACAGGTGCTGGGTGCCGGTTACAAACCAGATTTCATGCGTCGTCTTCATACCGCTCCTGGGTGCGTGTTTGCGTCGTCCTTATCTTAGGTCAAACGAAAGACATTTACAGGCTCGGCGAGATCAAAATGGCAACGATCTCTACGTGAGAGTTCTCCGTAGAATTGGAGGCATGACTTATGCGAGAGCGCGGCTATGGCTCGGAATCTCAGGTGTCGGCTTCTTTGTGGTGGCGTCGGCTTCAGCTCTTTACTTTGATGTGGCGCGGCGAGCGTTTCCAGGTAAATCCAGCGTAACGGCCATCTTGATTACGTTGGCTTTGTATGTTGCTCTCAGCATTCCGGGCGACCTGCTGGGCGGCTACGTGCTCCCCACGCGCTACCAACGTACGACGATCAGCTTCGGCGCTTATCTGCGGTCGTGGCTGCAGGGGGTCGTATGCCAAAGCCTGACAATGGCCGTATGCGCTTTGCTGATCCTGTTAGTGGCCAGCCGGTTTGGCACGTTGGCGGGCCTCTCGACATTTGCGCTGCTGATGCTCTGCTTGTTGCTGGGCCAGCTTGTGCTCGCAGGGCTTGTGGGAGGGCTGACACAGATTGACGCCAGGCAAGAAGGCGTCACTTACCAATCGACCGATCCGGCGTTTGTGGGTGGTTTTGTCGGCTTCCCGGGTGCTGAAAAGCTCGTCTTCCCCGCTGCATGGGTGAACGGTTTGCCGGCGGATATCGTGGCCATGCAGCGAGCGCGGCGCCTGGGCGCATTACGCACGGGCGCACGGACACGAGGCCTGGTGCTTGCGCTGGTGTGGAACCTGGCCGGGTTCGCGCTGGCGAGCCAGCTTCCCCGCGCCGGTCTGTCGACGCCCGTTGGCCTGATCAATACCGCGCTGTGGTTTACGCTGTGGTCGTTTGTGGGCCTACTCCTGCTGCCGACGTTTAACCGTCCGGGCGTGCTGGAGGCGGACCGCTTTGCGCTGAGTCAAGGCTTTGCGTTCGAGACAATGGCGCGCGGCATCAGCGCCCTGGACCGCCTTCAGGATGACGAGCCGGACCGGTCGCGCTGGGTGGAACGCGTCTTTCACCCCATCCCCTCGGTGGAAAGCCGGCTGCAGGCGCTGCGAGCTGGCACCAGCGCGCGGGGTGCATGGCAGGGCGCTCGGGTTACGCTATACCTGTCCTGGGCGGGCCTGGGTTTTCTTTCGCGAGCTGTGCATTGCAACGTTGGCCGCCCGGAGCTGTGGGTACTATTCCCAGGAGATTGATCACATGAAGGCTTCCCTTGCCCGGCGATTGACTGCCGAATTCGTAGCGACCGCCCTGCTCCTGGCGACGGTCGTCGGGTCCGGAATCATGGGCGAGCGTCTAGCCGGCGGCAATGTCGCCATCGCGCTGCTCGCCAACTCCCTGGCGACGGGCGCCGGACTGGTGGCCATCATCCTCGCCTTTGGGCCGGTCTCCGGCGCGCACATGAATCCCGCCGTCACGCTGGCTGACGCGCTGATGGGCGGAATCCAGTGGCGAGAGGTGCCCGGCTACCTGCTTGCGCAGTGTGCCGGCGCATTTACCGGCGTGGCAGCGGCGCACGTCATGTTTGGGCTGCAATTATTCTCGGCGTCCACCCACGTGCGGACCGGGCCTGCACAGGCATTCAGCGAGTGCATCGCGACGTTTGGTCTGTTCTGTGTGATCTGGGGATGTGCGCGGACGCGGGCCTCTGCCCTACCCTACGCGGTCGGCGCGTACATTACCGCGGCGTACTGGTTCACTTCGTCTACCTCTTTTGCTAACCCCGCAGTCACCTTGGCACGCGGCTTCAGCAATACCTTCGTCGGCATAAGGCTGGCGGACGTACTTTCGTTTATCGCAGCACAACTGGCAGGCGCGCTGGGCGCGACACTACTCTTCCGCTGGCTCACTCCTGCACAAGATTTCAGTTTGGATCAAAAGCCACCAACTCAGAAGTGAGATAAGTGGCGGGGACGACGGGGCTCGAACCCGCGACCTCTGCCGTGACAGGGCAGCGCTCTAACCAACTGAGCTACGTCCCCAGAATTGCCGGCAATGCACAATCTGGCTTAACTTTTGCACTCGAAAACTCAGCGCTGTACACCACGCTCGCTTCCAGTTCGTCGGCGCGATAGCGTGTCAAAGCCATCACCGCGACAAGATGAAGTCTACCAGATTTCAAGCCACTTTGCCCGCGCCCCGGAACTTTCCTGTGGAGGCTTTACAATATCGCTATGGCGAGCGCCGTTCTGCCAATTCGTGCTGCCGGTTCGCGGGCCACGGCTCGCACCAACGCGATCCCCTGGTACCTTTGGTCGCTGGTCGGGGCAGTCGTGCTGGTAACGCTGGGCGGCCAGCTGGATGTGTCCTGGCACCGGTCGATCGGGCGCGATTCCTTCTGGACGCCTCCGCACATGATGGTTTACGCGTGCGGCCTGCTGGCCGGTATTTCCTGCGCGTACCTTATCCTTGCGACGACCTTTGGCGATCGCGAAGAATTCCGCCAGCACTCCGTCAGCTTCTTCGGTCTGCGAGCGCCGACGGGAGTATTTTTGACCGCGTGGGGCGGCATGGCGATGCTGTTTTCTTCTCCCTTTGATAACTGGTGGCACAACGCCTACGGGCTTGACGTGCAGGTGCAATCGCCGCCGCATATCGTGCTGTTGGCCGGCACCTGGGCCGTGTGCCAGGGCACGCTGCTGACCACCGCTGCGTGGATGAATCGCGCGAGGGCAGAGGGACGTGAGGCGGAGTCCGGGCCCTATCTGCGGCTGTTTTTGTTCGTCGGCGCCCTGTCCGTGATCCACCTGATGAGCTACTCGATGAGCTACACGTTCGATACGCGGCTGCATGCGTGGAAGCCGTATCTCGTGATGTCGACCGGTGTTCCGTTCGCTCTGGCCGCGCTGGCCGCGACTTCAAAACGGAAGTGGACTGCGACGATCATCACGGGGATCTATACGGTGTTTATGCTGGCGCTGGTCTGGGGTCTGCCGTTGATTCCGGCACATGCTCGGCTGGGTCCGGTGTACCAGAACATTACGCACCTTATCCCACCAAAATTTCCTATTCTGCTGCTGCTGCCGGCGCTCGCTCTGGATCTCCTTTGGCAACGTACGGAGCGCATGAGCAGGATAGTCGTTGCGATACTTTCTGGTTCACTCTGGCTTGCGCTGCTGGTCGCGGCGGAGTGGCCGTTTGCGACCTTTCTGATGTCACCACGTGCGCTGGGGAGCTTCTTTGCAACCGGCCCAGGATTCTTGGATTTCGGGACGCCTGCCGGCAATGCGGATGCGTTGCGGGTCTTTGAGGCTCCCGTAACCGGCATGCACCTTTACACAGGGTTCGCAATCGCCGCTGTACTGGCGATGGTGATGGTGCGGTCCGGCGAAGCATTCGGTAAATGGATGCGGCAGGTTCAGCGGTAACATCTACAGTCCGACAACACGGGACACGGTCCAAGCCGTGCCCCGTGCGGATGAGGCGCAGTTACTGATTTACTCCGCTCGCCAGGAATCCGCCGTCCACCACTAGGATCTCGCCAGTGATGAAGTTGGCTGCGTCGCTCGCGAGGAAAATTGCCGAGCCGACCAGCTCTTCCGTTTTGCCGAAGCGATTCATCGGCGTGCGCATGCGGAGTTCCTTGCCGCGCTCGGATTCGTCGAGCAGCTTCTGGTTCAGCGCGGTGCGGAAAACGCCCGGTGCGATTGCGTTCACGTTCACGCCCTGTGAGCTCCACTCGACCGCGAGCGACTTGGTCAGGGCCCCGACGGCGGCCTTCGACGCAGCGTACGCAGTAACTTCCTTCAGGCTGACGAACGTGTTCAGCGATGCGATGTTGATGATCTTGCCGGAGCCCCGCTCAAGCATTGCCTTACCGAATATCTGGCAGGCGCGCAGCGTGCCGGTAACGTTGGTGTTGAAGATATCGTCCCAGGTTTCTTCAGACACGGTCAGCGTGGGTTCGCGCTTGATTTTGCCGGCGCAGTTGATCAGAATATCGACCTGCCCAAACTGCTTGATGACCGCGTCACACAGCGCTTGCAGGCTGGCTCGGTTGGCAACGTCCGACGTGATGCGCATCGTCTTGCTGCCGGTCGCCTCAATCGCGGTGGCGGTCTCGTCGACCTGTTCCTGGCGTCGCGAGCTAGCGATCACGTCGGCCCCAGCTTCTGCAAGGCCGATGGCCATAGCGAGGCCGATTCCGGATGTTCCGCCCACAACGACGGCAACTTTGCCGGTAAGATCAAAAATTTTGTGAGACATGTTGGCCTTCTTTCTAAGCTTGTACGTGCTGCAGAATTTCCTCGACAATGACGTCCGGCGCGCGATCGTTGACGATCGTGAAGGCGTCTGCGGGGGGCTCAAGCGTCTTGAATTGGCTATCGAGGAGGTTGGGATTCATGTACTCATGCGACCGTGCGGCCAGTCGCTCCGCGATCAGCTCGCGGGAGCCGTCGAGCAGGACGAAGTGCACGGTGCCCGCGGGCATGCCGCCCGCAAGCGTGTCACGATACTTGGCTTTGAGCGCGGAGCAGGCCAGAACGCCGGACTTCCCTGCCGAAGACCAGCCCTGCATCAGCCGGTTCAACTCCTCCAGCCAGGGCTGGCGGTCGACGTCATTCAGCGGCTGGCCGGAAGCCATTTTCTGTTTGTTGGCGAGCGGGTGGTAGTCGTCAGCGTCGGCAAACGTCGCACCGGCACGCTCTGCAAGCAGCGTGCCGATGGTGGTTTTGCCGGAGCCCGAAACTCCCACAAGAACGACGATCATTAGAGCCCCAGAAAGACGGGCTTGATGTGGCGGTCGAAGAGGTTCGTCGTCACATTCTTTGCGACGATGGCCTCATTCGCTTCAAGCGCGTCGAGGTACTTGCGGCCCATCTTGGCGGCAACCTTGAAGCCGACGTGGAGTAGCTGACGGAAGCTCTGGTTGTAGGCCGCGTTCGACTGGTCGTGGCGCAGCGCGTCCGTGTACTGGGTGCTGGTCCAGCCATTGACTTCCTCGGGCGCAGGCAGCTTGGCGGGGTCAATGTTGATGACCGTCGCGTAAGGTGCGGTGAGCTCGTCCGCGTGCGCGAAGGCTTCCGAATAGACTTCCTTGGCGATCTCCAGCCCGCTGCCGCCGGCTTCAGCCAGGCCGATCAACTCTTCAAGCCAGGTGGTGCCGGCGGTCTTCAAGTGAACGCCTGCACCGGTGCGATTGACTGCCTCGTTGATGGCCTTATAAATAGAGAACTTGTCCGAGCCTGAGTGAACGCTGAGCTTCAGATTCGCGGGCAGGCCGTAGGTCTTGACGGCGAACGCGATGGCCGCGAGGTCGTCGTTGAATTCCTTGGTGAACTGCGCGACATCGCCCACGTAGTCCACGCCCTTGTTGAAGCGGCCGGTGAATTTGGGAGCGATGGTCTGGATCGGAATGTGCTCGTCAGCGATCATCGCGAGGATGATCAGCAGCTCAACGGGTGTCTGCGGGTAGTCGGTTTCATCCATGGAAATTTCCGGAACGAAGCGACCGGCACCCTTGTTTTCTACCAGCAGCTTGTAGATTTCTGCCGCGTGCTTGACCGCTGCCAAGAACTTGTTGGCGACGCCTTCAACGAACTTGAAATCAATATGGAACGGCTCATCCACGCCGGGGATCAGAACCTCGCCGACGAGCTCTGGATGCGCCTTGATGAATGCAGCAACATCTTCCGGCTGCGCAGGCTGACCGATCAGGTCGGCAACATCGAGCGTGAAGAAATCGCAGGGGTCCAAGAAGCGCTGTACGGTCTTCAGGTTGATGTGGTCGGCATCCAGAAAGTAGGGCTTTGTCCAGCCCAGCTCGGCGACTGCGGCATCGGCGGCGGCGCGCGTGGCGGTGGGCTCAGAGCCAATAATCATGTGCTCGCGGTTGGACTTGTTCCAAACCGGTACGACTTCCACGCCGGCCTCTGCGGCGAGAACGCACGCCTGCAACTGGGCCTTGGCCTGGTGGGCGAATCGGTCGCCGACTCCTACTGAAAACCGGGGCAATACTAGACCTTCACTCATCCGTCTCTCCGTCCATCAATGGTTCTACCACTCTAACCCACCCAGCATACGCAGGTGCGGGTGCCTATGACAAATGGAATGTTATGTTAGGGCCATGTCGGACGATGCGATCCCGTTCTTGATCTTTATTTTGGTGGCGGGAGTGTCGCTGACGTCGATCTTGGTGGGCGCTCGAATGCGCCACAAAGCATTTTCCGCGATGGCGAATGAGCGCGAACTGCAGTACCTGAAGTGGGAGCTGCTGGACTTCCCTACCAACGCGCTGGACCCGTTCGGGAACTGGGATAAAGCGCAGGAGGTTTACCGTGGGCGGGTGCTGAACGGAGTCGTGATGTTTTTCACGATCGAGCAAGGGACGGGCCGGCAGTCGTACCGCAGGACGATTGTCGCGAGACGGTTTGACGGGGCGATGCCGGTATCGAACCTGAAGTTCTATCCACGCGTTCACATCTTTGAGCATGGGCGGTGGCGGATTGTGACTCGGGTGAGGCCATGGCTGGGTGGCGCGGAAATGACGTGCGGCACCATTGAGAGGGCGATGGATTGGCTTGGGTGAGTGGAGGTCCGCTTCAGCCATGCGACAAAACGAGCTATGGCTTGGGTCGGGGTGGTGGGGTGACTGGCATCTCCTTGATGCCCTGGCCGAAGATAATTAGGCCGCCTTCCGGGCCGGGAAGCTACAACTCACGCTGACCCCAGGTCTGGTCGATAGGGCCATCACCCGAAGGCAGACCTGCGGCGAGCAAGCGGGGGCTGATGTCGTCGACCAAGGCCGCAACATCCTGAACGTCGACATAGAAGAGGAAGGTGCGCAGACCATAGTCGAAGCGCTCTGCGGCGCAATCCGGGGACTGCCTGGAGGGGCGGATGGCGGCGTCCTCGCGCGAGAGGTAGGCGTAGCTATCATCGGCAACCCAGGCGTGAAAGCCAAGAATGTCGACAGAATATCGAACTGCGGCGGGAAGGTCTTTCATCTGGAGGTACGGCGTGATCTGGAGAAGGTTTGGCATGGTTACGAGTACCTCTTCGCCGCCTGCCGTTCTTGATGGCACTTGGCATGAACCAACTCTGTGTTCTCAAGCGTGTAGCCGTCAGCTGCGCGCTTTCTATCTAGCTCTGAGTAGCTCAAAGGCATCTCTTCACCGCAGTGAGCGCACTTACTTCCCTGTAAGCCCCACTTGATGGCCTTCAATTTGCTTCGTTGCGAAGGCTTGCCGCGCTCGTCGTATCCAAGCTCCTTGAAAAGCTTGCGACGGTAGGCAAATTCCAGTTCAGCATCGCCGGCAGATAACGCCTTGATGCGTGTACGAATTTCCGAGAGGATCTTCTGTGCTTCGCTCAGCTCAGCTACAGTAAGGTTGCGATTGGGCACTATACCTTCCTCTCTATACCGGCTGAGAATCTGCAGCCGAGCAGCAGATAAGAATTTGGTTGAAGTTATTAGGAGATTGTCAGTCCTTGACGCGGCCTTCATAGGCCCACAGGCCGAGCGCGGGGTTGGGGATGTAAAAGATCTCTTCGCCGTCGACCATGTTCCAGCCGTCTTTTAGAACGGCCGGATCGTACTTTGCCATGTAGGTGGCAAGGTCGCCGTAGGCAAAGTGTACTGACTCGATCTCCTCCTGCGTCAGGTGGCCGGGGCAGTAGCGGATGGTGAAGCGGCCTTCGCTCGAGCCGTGAATCAGGTGCGCCGCGGCGGATAGATTGGCGGCGAGTTCCGGGTCCTGCTTGACTGCTTCAAGCGTTGCCGGCGTGCCGCAATAGCCGTAGCGGCGGATCAGTTTGTCGATCTGCTCGTCTTCCCCAAACTCATGCACGCCGGGCGCCAGGACGATCAGCTCAGCGTCATCGGCAAGCGCCATACGCGTCCTGTAGACGCTCTTGTTGCCCAGCCATGTGGACTTGAACTCGTGCGGGTCCAGGAACACGACGGCCTTCTTGATCTCGCGATCCATCATCAGGAAATTGCATTGCAGCGAAAGCGCCGCGCCGAGTTCAAAGGCCTGGTTGTCGTCCGAGATATACAGCCCGCGCATGACCAGCTTGCCCGCCGCATTCTTGTTCACCACCGTCTGCACGTAGACGACCTGCGGAAGCAGCGGGATGAAGTGCTCTGCCGCGTAATTGAGCACGCGGCGCACGGGAGTATCGGCGCGTCCCATCATGCGCTCCATCCCGTAAACTGCGCCCAGAAAGTGCGAGCGGTGAATGCCCATCACGCCGCCGGTGCCGACAAAAATATTCTTCGAGCCGTTCGCGAAGCCCACGACCTCATGCGGCACCACCTGCCCGATCGACAGGATCAGGTCGTGGCCGCCGTCACGTAACAGCTTGTTCACCTGCGCAGGCCAGGGGTAGTCCAGCTTGCCTTCGGAAACCTCCAGCATGAACTCGCCCGGTACCTCGCCGAGCGTGACGATGTCGTTGCGCCAGTCATGCACCCGGAAGAGCTCACGTGGCGTAGACCCAAACATCGTGGCGATTTCCGTGTCGCTCATGGGCTTGTGCGTGCCGAGCGCGGGCAGCACGTCGACGAGCTTATCGCCGTAGTAGTCCGAAGCCATCTCCGTGATCGTGCCAGACATGGAGTGCATCCGCGTAAAGTCTGGAGGCACGGCCAGGACTCGCTCCCGCGGGCCAAGCTGGTCCAGGACGCCGGTAAGCGCGGAACGGATGTCTTCATGTGAGAGCTCAGTGGTGGGGGAACCGGCAGAGAAAAAAAGGGCCATGCCCTAGCGTACAACCGGCGGCGCTTTCGCTGGTTCACGCAGCGATTGCGGCACGGTGCCGTCGACTTGATCGACCTTGGTCCTGGGAACCCTCGCGTGCAGGCCCGCAAACCCAAGCAGGATCACGAACACGATGCCACCAATGCCGCCGGCTACAGGCGAGACCCCTGAAGCCGCAGCCAACGCAGCGGGGTTGCCGCGCAGCTTACTGATTGCAGCGATGCTCTGCGTCACATAGAGCCGCGCACTGGCCAGTGCAATGCCGATGTTCAGGCCGATAACGGCGCCGGGCGGGATGGGCAGAAAAGCAAACAGGATTGCCACCACAAAGACCAGTCCGGCGTAGAGCCACATCTTGCGGTAAATCATCCAGACGGGGCCCAGAAAAAACGCCGGCCAGCAAATGCTGCCGTCGAGCAGGCTGAACTTTATCGGGGTCCCGGGCTGACGGTTGGCGATGGCGGCCATGTCGTCGTAAATCTTGAGAAACTTTTCCGGCCGGGGCCCAAAGAAGGCAACCAGCTCGGCGCGGCGAGAGGCCTGGTCTGGATCTTTGACAAAGTCAAGGTAGGCGTTTGCAGGCATGCGCTATTGGAACAGATCACAATGACGACAGTTGTCTTATGCTGGAGGAACATTTCGAGTGTCGATTGCGTCTCATGTGGCCATGAGAATCACTGGCAACAGAAGGCGACAAATCGCCGCGCTGGGGTACCTCGCGGCCGGTATCCCTTCCATCACCCTGAGCATGCGCAACGGCCACGCGGAACGCTCCGATACCGTTGTCGGCATCGTCGTGGGGCATGGCGGTGGGCGGCGCGCTTCTGCTCTGGCGTCAAAGCCGGGGCTCTTGCTGACGCGCTTCTTTATGACTACCTAAGCCCGGCAGCTCTCCTAACGAGGAGCCGGGCCGTAAGGGCTATAGTCGATAGGCTTTCTTGACCAGCCCGTTGGTCAGGTCGTATGCAAGCTCCATGGCTTCGTCTTCGTCCAGCCGGTGCTCGGCGACGAGTCGGCCCAGGAAGGCGCAGTCAACGCGGCGTGCCACGTCATGCCGAGCGGGAATGCTCAGGAAGGCGCGTGTGTCGTCGTTGAAGCCGACCGTGTTGTAGAAGCCGGCGGTTTCGGTGGCCTGCTCGCGGAAGCGCATCATGCCCTCTGGCGAGTCATGGAACCACCAGCTCGGCCCAAGGCGCAGGCAGGGGTAATGCCCGGCCAGCGGAGCCAGTTCCCTGCTGTAGCTGGTTTCGTCCAGCGTGAAGAGGATGAAGGTAAAGCCCGGCTCGTTGCCGTACTTGCTTAGCAGCGGGCGCAGGGCGCGCGTGTACTCGGTGGCGGAGGGGATGTCGGCGCCCTTGTCGCGGCCAAACTTTTCGTACACCTTCAGGTTGTGGTTGCGCACGGAGCCGGGGTGCAACTGCATGGTCAAGCCGTCCTCAACGCTCATGCCGGCCATCTCGGTCAGCATCTGCGCCTGGAAAAGCTCGTTGTCGCCGTTGTTGGTTTGGCCGGTGTAGATGCGGGTGTAGAGGTCGGCTGCGGCAACCGGCGACAGGTCAGCCGTCAGCGCAGTGAGGTGCCCGTGGTCGGTTGCGGTGGCGCCCATCTGCTTGAAGAACGCACGCCGAGAACGCAGAGCGGCCAGGTAGCCCTTGTAGCTCGAGACGTCTTCGCCGCTGACTTCACCCAGCTTCTTCAGGTTCTCGGCAAAGCCGAGGTACTCGGAGTCAACAACGGCATCCGGCCGGAACGTGGGCAGCACGCGACCCTTCCAGCCGGACTCCTGGATTTGCCTGTGGAAGCGCAGGTCATCCACAGCGGCGTCGGTCGTGGCGAGCACCCCAATCTTGAAGCGGTCAAACAGCGCGCGGGGCAGGAACTCGGGGGTCCGCAAGGCCTTGTCGATGGTCTCGTAAAAGGCGTCCGCATTCTCAGGCTTCAAGCGCTCCGTCAGGCCAAACAGCGTGGAGAAAGCGTAGTCGAGCCAGATGCGCGTAGGCGTGCCGCGGAACAGATAGTAGTGCTTTGCGAAGATGCGCCAGGCCTCACGCGGGTCGACCGTCGCGGTTGTGTCACCATTCGCACCACCCTGTGGCACACCGAGTGATTCCATCGCCACACCCTGCGAGTACAGCATGCGGAAGATGTAATGGTCCGGCTGCAGGAACAGAGCCGTCGGGTTCGGGAACGGCTTGTTTTCTGCGAACCACTGCGGATCCGTGTGGCCGTGCGGGCTGATGATCGGCAGGTCGCGAACAGTTTCGTACAGCTTGACGGCGACATTGCGGGCAGTGCCCTCGGCGGGGAAAAGACGGTGTTCGTGCAGCATGATCGGTATCCTTGGGCGCGCGGTGCGGCGACGTACTGACTCTATCAAATTGGAAGGACCACTGGCGACGCCAACAAAAAGAGGCACCCGTGATGGGTGCCCCTCTTCGTTTGCCGCGGGTTGAGTCTACGGAATGTAGTAACGCATGCCGACGTGAACCATGCCGTCCTGCGCGCGCGGGCTGACCGGGGTCGTTGCGCCGCCGATACCAGACCACAGCTGACGCTGGACCAGGCTGTACGTCGCCTGATACTGCAGGCGGCCGTACTTGGGGCTGCTGACGATACGGTACGTAAAGCCAACCATGCCTTCCTGGATGTACTTGGTGGGAGCGTTGCAGTTGGCCGGAGCATTGATCGCGCCGCCCGTACCGGAAACGCCAGGATTGACCGGCAGATTGTAGCAACCGCTGTTGTTCAGGTTCGGCGTACCGTAACCGATCAGGAAGCCTTCAGCAGTGGTGTAAACCAGGCGACGCGCATACTCGCCACCGTAGTAGGAGTAGACATCAAGCTTCTTCGTGGGGTGCGTCTCGAGCGAGAACATACCGTGGAAGTTCTTGACCGGCTCAAGCGTGCCGTCCGGGCGCAGCGTAGCATCCGCAAGCTGGGAGGAGCCGTAACGACCCACACCCTGACCTGCCATACCCTGGATCGCAACGTCAGCAAACTTGCCGAGCGAGGCGCGTGCGCTACCGAAAATACCGCCGGCAACCTTGGTGTCCGACTTGTAGTTGGCAGAGTAGGTGTAAGCACCCGGCGCGCCGGCGTTGACCGGAGCCTGTGTCAGGATCGGGAAGTAGTAGTCGCGCAGGAAGCGGGTCATACCACCAAACTCAACGTGGGCATACTTACCGTCAAACGCGATCTTCGTGATCAAGTCAGGTGCGACGTTGTTCGCGTAGGTCGTGATGGCGGCAGTACCGGCAGCGTTGCCGGCGCCAGCGCCTTCAGCAGCGTTGTAAAGACCACCATTCTGTCCCGGACCGGCGAAGAAGTAGTTGGTGGGCAGCGAACCGGCAACAGCCTGGTTGGCAGTGAAGTTGGTGATCTGCGCCTGCTCAGCGGAGAACGCAACCGTCACTGCGCCCGTCTTGTAGTCGCCAAAGCGCTGCTGAATACGCAGAGCCGGCTGACGAGTCCAGTTGAAACCAACCATGTACTGGGGGTCGATCGTGTTCGGCAGCTTTTCGGTACGGTTGTCAGTACCCTTCAGGTTTTCCGTCACGAGCGACCACATCTGACCGCCGGTAACCGTGAAACCCTTCTCCGTTGCGGCCTGGCCCCAGATCTGGCGCTGACGCAGAACGTAGCTGTTGGACTGGTTGTTGTTCGAGCTGGTACCGGTGCCGAGGAAGTCGGTTTCGAAGTAGCCGGCCAGCTTGAAGCCAGCTGCCTTGCCTTCAACCAGGGCGCCGAGACGTGACTGGCGACCGGAGAAGTTCAGCTCGCTGACGTGACCTTCGTTCGCGCTCGGGAACGGGATCGCATTGAACGGCGTGTTGATGTCGGAGTTGACCGAACGCTGACGGTAAACGCCTTCAAATGCGAAGAACGCAACAGGCGTAATCGTCACACCCTTGTAGTGGATGGTGCTGGGCGACTCGATCTTCTCGTTCAGCTCAATCTTGTTGGCGCTGATGGTGGAAGCGAGTCCGGCGCTGGTCGTCTGCAGATCGGTCACGTTGGACTTCAGCGCGTTGACTGCATCGCTGTTGGCCTGGACGGTCGCGTTCACGGACTGAGCGGCGGCGGTGGCATTCTGTGCCTGGGCTTCTGCACCCTTGGCATCGGTCTCAGCCTGCACAAGCGCTGCGTCCTTGGCTGCGTTCGCGGTGGTCAGCGCGTCAATCTGCGCCTGCTGGGCGATCTGCTTTTCGCGCAGTTCACGCAACTCGCGCGCCGTCGCGCTTTCTGCTGCTTCGTGCTTCTTCGCCGTGACATGCTTGGCGACGGTGTGGCGGCGCTTCTTGTGTCCGCCCGTGCTCGCGCCTTCGCTGATGATCGTGTCAGTCGCGCCATTCTTGCGGTGGATAACCGTGGTCTTCTTCTGACCGGGGGCTACTTTTACCACTTCGGTCTGCGATGTCTGCGCCATCATGGGCATAGCACCGATCAACATCATGGCGGCCATTGCCACCTTCATTTGCTTCGTCATGGAACCTCTCTCGGATAAGGGCTGGGACACTTGGCACACATCGGGGTAGAACCTTGCGCTCTCCTGGAAGAGCGTAGAAAACCCTGCAACCGGTCCGAACCCAATACGCCTATGGTCACAGGTCATTGTGAATGGACCGTGAATCTGTGTGAATATCCCTTTATTTTAGAGGTACCTGCGTGCAGCCGTACGCTTCCTATAGTCTCTGTGCATGGGTTCCTTTCACCGGGTTTTCTGCCTGTTTTTTGCCTCCGCCGCACCCCTTGCCGCACAGGGTCTGCACCTGCTGCCTGCCCCGCGAACGGTGCAGCCCGGCACAGTCCAGCCCATCGCCCAGGGAGTCAAATTTACCTGCACCAGCTGCTTCACAGACGCTGCCGATAGCTTCACCGTCCAGGACCTGACCCAGACCCTCGCCGACCGTGGCATCCCCGCCAACGGCCCCTACACCATCAGCCTGAGCCGCGTGCAGAACCTGCCCGCTGAAATGCAGGCCGAAGGCTACACCATCACCCCCAGCGCTAACGGCCTCGCACTCGCAGCCACGAGCTCCGCCGGCCTGTTCTACGCCGCGCAAACCCTCAAGCAGCTCATCGAGCACGATGGCTCAGCAGCAATCCTCCACACCGCGACCGTCAAGGACTATCCCGCGATGAAGTACCGCGGCCTGCACGACGATCTTTCCCGCGGCCCCGTCCCCACGCTCGCCTTCCAGAAGCACCTGATCCGCCAGCTCGCCGCCTACAAGGTCAACGTCTACTCGCCGTATTTTGAGAATAACCAGCAGTACGCTTCTTCGCCGCTGCTTGGTCCACCGGGTGGCAGCGTCTCGCCAGCGGATGCAAAGGAGTTGACCGCCTACGCCGCGCAGTTCCACATCACCGTGATTCCGGAGCAGGAAGCCTTTGGGCACCTGCGCCACGCGCTGATCTGGGAGCAATATAAGGATGTAGCCGAAACCCCACACGGAGCCGTCCTGACTCCCACCGCGCCGGGGTCGCTCGCGCTTATTCAGCAGTGGTTTGGCGAGCTCGCCCAGGACTACCCCGGCCCATTCCTGCACATCGGCGCGGATGAAACGCTGGATCTCGGCTACGGTGCCACCAAGGCGGATGTAGACGAGCGCGGCCTGCCCGCCGTGTACCTGGATTTCCTGCAGCAAATTGTCAAGACGTTGGCCCCGCTGCACCGCAAAATCCTGTTCTGGGGAGATGTCGCGCAGGGCTCCCCGGCGCTCGTCAAGGCGCTGCCGCAAAGCTTCAAGGATGCGACGATCGCCGTCGCCTGGGGCTACTCGCCTTCGCCCACCGGCTTCGCCAACATCCTGAAGCCCTACACCAACGCGGGGATCGAAACGTGGGTCGCGCCGTCGATCAACAACTATCGCCAGGTCTATCCGAACCAGGCAGTCATGCTTGAAGACATCCAGGAGTTCACGCGCGACGGCCAGAAGTTCGGCGCCACCGGCCAGCTCAACACCCTCTGGAACGACGACGGCGAATCCCTCGCAGACCAGAACTGGTACGGCATCCTCTTCGGCGCCGCAGCCGCCTGGCAGCCGGGCGAGTCCTCCATCCCCGCCTTCCAGCAGAGCTTCGCCCAGGTCTTCCACGGCGATTCCACCGGCCTGCTCAACCAGGCGCAGATGGAGCTCACCGCCGCCATGAAGCTGCTCGATGAAAGCAAAGTCGTCGGCCGCACGGAAGGCACAGACGGCCTGTTCTGGGTCGACCCGTGGAGCAAGGACGGCGCCGCCATGGCGGTCAAAATGCGCGCAATCAACTCGCAGGTACGGCTCCACGCAGAAGCCGCCATGAGCCTGATCGCCAAAGCCCGCGCCGCCGCACCGGCCAACGCCTTTTTGTTGTCATCTCGCAGCGAAGCGGAAAGATCTGCGGCTGCCTCGGCACGTATGTCGGGAGGGATAAATGATGCCGCCCTCGCCTACGCCGAACCCCAAAACCCCGCCAACGCCTATCCCTCCCCCGCCACCTCCCTCCGCGAACCTAACGCCATCGACGCCATGGAGTTTGGCGCCCGCCGCATCGACTTCCTGTGCTTAAAATTCCAGCTAGCCGAAGAAATGGTCGCCGGCTACGCACGCGCCCAGGCCCGCATCGTCACGCTGGCTCAATCCCCCGGCGGCAAGCACCCCGGCCCCAGCACCCCCGCGCTGCTGTCCGACATCAACGGCGTCAACGGCCGCCTGCAGGACCTGACCTGGGGCTACGCCCAACTCCGCGACCTCTTCGCCCAAACCTGGCTCCGCACCAACAAGCCCTACGCGCTTCGCCCCGTCCTCGCCCACTACGATTTTGAAATCGCCCTATGGCAGTCCCGCATAGACAAAGTCCGCAGCGCCCAGCGCCAGTTCACCGACACCAAAACCCTGCCCGCCGCCGCCGACGCCGGCCTTCCCAGCCGCTAGCCGATGCCCTGTCTCCTCTTCGTCCCGCCCCTCATCGGGATCATCCTCATCATGGTCGGCGCGGGTCGCTGCCTGCGCTCGCCCCAGGTCAGAAAACGCTGGGTCCGCGTACTCGTCGCACCTGCCTTGCTGACTGTCTCACTTCCCGTCGACCTGGAGATCATCGCCCGCGACATCGCCTGCGAAACTGTCCTGAAAACGGAACTTCTCTACGTCGCTCCGATCGCCGCCGCGTTAGCCCTTAGTGCCGTCGTCTTTTTTCTCGCCCGGCCAAGCCCGGCTGCGCGGAGCTGAAAACTGCGACTCTCAGACTGACTGAGCAGCCGTACACTGAGTCCAGCCAATGCCGACCCTCACCGCACGCACCCTGATCACCGCCATCGGCACCATCGCCTACCCGGCGATCACGGTCGGGCCCACCGGCAAAATCGAGGACATTTCGTCCGACCCAGGCATCCGCTCAGAAGCCATCCTCACCCCCACTTTCTTCGACATCCACCTTCACGGCGGAGCCGGTGTAGACGTCATGCAGGCCACCCCCGCCGGCATGTCCACCCTGCAGCAATCGCTCGCCAAACGAGGCACCAGCCACTACCTCCCCACCACCGTCACCGCCTCCATCGACGACACGTTGCACGCCCTCGAAGCCCTGGCCACAGCCATCGAAGCGACCACGCCCAGCAACGAAGCGACTCCTGTCGGTATCCACCTGGAAGGCCCGTTCCTGTCCCACGCGAGGCGGGGCGTCCACCCCACGGAGCTCCTGCAGCCCCCATCCATCGCCCTCTTTGACCGCTTCCAGCAAGCCGCACGCGGCCATATCAAATTACTCACAATCGCTCCCGAAGTCCCCGGCGCGATCGACCTCATCACCCACGCCGCATCCCAGGGAATACGCAGCAGCCTGGGCCATACTAACGCCACCGCGGCAGAAGCCGAGCAAGCAGTAAGGGCAGGAGCCACCTCCGCTACCCACACCTTCAACGCCATGCGCCCGCTCGACCACCGCGAGCCCGGCATCCTCGGCACCGTTCTCGACAACGAAAAGCTCTACGCCGAGCTCATCTGCGACGGCATCCACGTAGCCCCCGCGCTCGTCCGCTTATGGCTGCGCCTCAAGCAGGACCACGCCATCCTGGTCACAGACGGCATCTCCGCCACCGGCATGCCCGACGGGCCGTACCACCTCGGCCCCCTCGCAGTCACTGTCGCCGCCGGCCGCTGCACCCTGACCGAGGCCCCGGAAACCCTCGCCGGCTCCGTCCTCACCCTGGACCGCGCTGTAGCCAACCTCATTCAGTTCACAGGCTGCAAGCTCGAGCTCGCCGTCCGCGCCGCCAGCTCCCAACCTGCGCAGATGCTAGGCCTGGCCGCCAGCATAGCCAGCCTGCGCCCCGGCCAGCCCGCCAGCTTCAACCAGTACACCCCACAAGGCCGACTCGAAGCCACCTACCTCCACGGCCAACGCCAATAAGCCACCGCAACAATCAAACTGTCGTTGCTTGTTCTCCGCCCCCCCAGAAAAGAATTGTCATCCTGAGCGAAGGCCCCACAGCCTCACCGTGGGGCCGCAGTCGAAGGACCTGCATTTCCGCTTGGCCCCGCACCGCAGCCAAAGCAAATACAAGTCCTTCGACTTACGCTCACTATGACAATCCTCGGGTCAGGCAGATAAGCCACCGCAACAATCAAACTGTCGTTGCTTGTTCTCCGCCCCCCCCCAAAGATTTGTCATCCTGAGCGAAGGCCCCACAGCCTTACCGTGGGGCCGCAGTCGAAGGACCTGCATTTCCGCTTGGACCCGCACTGCAGCCAAAGCAAATACAAGTCCTTCGACTTACGCTCACGATGACAATCCTGGGGTCAGGCAAATAGGACATCGCAACAATCAAACTGTCGTCGCGTGTTCTCCGTCTCCTCCCCAAAGAATTGTCATCCTGAGCGAAGGCCCCACAGACTCACCGTGGGGCCGCAGTCGAAGGACCTGCATTTCCGCTCGTACCAGAGCCGCAGCCAAAGCAAATACAAGTCCTTCGACTTACGCTCACGATGACAATCCTGGGGTCAGGCAGATAAGCCACCGCAACAATCAAACTGTCGTTGCTTGTTCTCCGCCCCCCCCCCCCAGAAAAGATTTGTCATCCTGAGCGAAGGCCCCACAGCCTCACCGTGGGGCCGCAGTCGAAGGACCTGCATTTCCGCTCGTACCAGAGCCGCAGCCAGAGCAAATACAAGTCCTTCGACTTACGCTCACGATGACAATCCTGGGGTCAGGCAGATAAGCCACCGCAACAATCAAACTGTCGTTGCTTGTTCTCCGCCCCCCCCCCCCAGAAAAGATTTGTCATCCTGAGCGAAGGCCACACAGCCTCACCGTGGGGCCGCAGTCGAAGGACCTGCATTTCCGCTCGTACCAGAGCCGCAGCCAGAGCAATTGCAGGTCCTTCAACTTACGCTCACGATGACAATCCTGGGGTCAGGCAGATAAGCCACCGCAACAATCAAACTGTCGTTGCTTGTTCTCCGCCCCCCCCCCCAGAAAAGATTTGTCATCCTGAGCGAAGGCCCCACAGCCTCACCGTGGGGCCGCAGTCGAAGGACCTGCATTTCCGCTCGTACCAGAGCCGCAGCCAGAGCAAATACAAGTCCTTCGACTTACGCTCACGATGACAATCTTTGAGTTTAGAAAACTACCGCAACGTATAAGCCACACCCGCAACCGCAGGGATCTCCACCGGCGCCTCCATAGCAACCGCCCCCTCAAGCCCCTTCCCCTTCACCCCGAACGTATTCAGCAGAGCCCCACTAAACCTCGTAACCTTCAAATTCTTCACCACCACATTCAAAGCATTGACCAGCGAAATCCCCGCCCCACAAGTCCCCGAAATATTCTCGAGCACCAGCCCATCCAGCGGCTTCTCCGCAGTGATCTCCGTGGCCTTTACTAGCACCGGCACGTCGACCACTCGCACATTCGTAAACCTGAAATTCCGAAACGTAGGAATTCCCGCCAGCCCGCCCACCGGAAACTGATCCTGCAGCCCGCTGTTTGCCTGATTGATCCGCAAAAAACCCGCACCCATGCCACTCACATCAAGGTCATCGGCAGAGATATCCTCCACAAACGCCCCCCGCCCGGGCCGGCTCTTGATGTAAATCGCATGGCTTTTGGCACCGGTAAATTTGCAGTGCGCAATCCGCACATTTCGGATCCCGCCAGAGGTCTCACTGCCAATCCCAATGCACGCAAACAGCGAGTCCGCAAACGTGCAGTTCGTAATCGAAATATCCTCGCTGGTCCGCATCAGCGTATTGCCTTCCGCGCCGCGCCCGCTCTTGATAGAGATGCAGTCATCCCCCGTAGAAATATCGCAGCGATCGATCTTCACCCGCCGGCACGAATCCACATCGATCCCATCCCCATTGCCGCCCGTCGAGCGGATCGTCAACCCGCTCATCGTCACGTCCTCACAGTTCGTCGGGTGGCAGCTCCACATGCGGAAGTAGTCGGTAGAAAAGCCCTCCAGCCGCACGCCTTTACAGTCGATCGGCTCGATCACCGCCGGGTGCCGCAGCGGCTGCTCCTTCGTCGGCCGCCCGCCGAGCTCGTGCGCCATCATGATCGCGCCCGGCCCCACCACGCCAATCCCCGTGCAATTACGCGCGGAGATCAGTCCCAGATACCCGGCGATCCACTTCCCTTCCCAGCGCACCTGCCCCACCTTGTAGTCCGCAAAATCAGCCGAGCCCTTCAACACCGCCCCTACTTCAAACCGCAGCGTGACATTGCTCCGAAGCTCCAGCCCGCCGGTCAAAAATGTCCCCCCCGGCACCACCACGTCCCCGCCCCCAAAGACCCCGCAGCGATCAATGCAAGCCTGCATCGCCACCGTATCCTTCGTCACGCCGTCTCCAACAGCACCATAGTCTTTTACATTCAGCAGGACCCGGGGAGGAGGTAGCGGCCCAGCATCTTTCACCAGCCTGCCAAATGGATCTCTATTCTGCCCCAAAGCCCCGCGCACCAGCACCGCCGCACCAGCCAACCCAAGAAACTCCCGCCGCCCAGCCTTCATCGCACGCCCTCGTGCAAAAACATCGCCGTCCTGGCCCGCCACATGGCCCCTTCCATCGCATCCACCGCGCCTTCAACCACCGTGAGCCCCGCGCACTCCTCCGCCACCCGCTCTTTCATCCGCGCATTCACCCGCCCAATCCTCTCAACGACACTCCCCGTATACCGCGCGCACGCCGTCGTCTCCCCATGCGCCAGCATCTTCCTCCACACCATCGCCACCTGCTTGGCGAGCTCGTTCCCCGCCTTGGTCAGCAGCCTCGCCGCCACCTCATCCCCTGCATCCGCGCAGGCAACGATCGCCGGCACCAACTCCGCAAAATCCGGCCCCGGCCTGGCATTCGCCATCCCAATAATTTCCCCCATATCCTGCACCCCCCACGCCCGCCGAACGGCCTCCAGCAGCTCGGTCGGCGTCCCATCGTCATAGCTCCGGAAGGCCTTGCGCACCGCCTCCCGCCCAATCCAATACCCCGACCCCTCATCCCCCACCACCGGCCCCCAGCCGCCCGCACTGATCCGCGTCCCATCCGAGCAGCGCCCCAGCACCACCGCCCCTGTGCCGCCAATCACCAGGATCCCGTTGCCCCCTTGAAACGCCGCGTCGAGCGCGATATCGTCATCCCCACAAATTTCGATATCGCCCCCCACCATCCCCGCCACCGTCGCCGCCGCCAGCTCCCGCGCCTCCGCAATCGAGTACCCCGCCATCCCCATACACGTCCGCGCCACCCGCTGCAGCGGCACCCCCGCCTGCCGAGACACCTCCGTCAGCACTCCCCGCAGCCTCTCCACCGCCATCTCACGCCCCACCCGCGTCAACTTTGCCGACCCCACACGCGCGCGCCCCAGCACCCGGCTCTCATCCCCCAGCCAGCACTCCGTCTTCGTCCCCCCGGAATCGATCCCCACAAAATACGCCATACCCTGTCGCCCTTGCCCCTTGCTTGTCTGGTTGTCGCCTTTTGTTGTCATCCCCGAAAAGGGGATCTGCTTCTGCCTTTGCCCTCGCCCTTTGTTTGTCATCCCCGAAGGGGATCTGCAGTCGCACCCGCACAATCTACATCTCTCTTGACCTATCCCAACACCGCAACCACCCCGGCGCATTATCATAACCTTCTAACACACAGGAGCCACCCACCGCCTTGACGAACGTCCTCTTGCCGCAGTTAACGGTGCCCTCCCGGCTCTCCCCCTTCGACCTTGCCCTCGTCGCCCTCTACCTCGTAGCCATCACCCTCTTCGGCCTCAGGTTCCGCAACAAGTCCGGCGACAAGTCCCTCAAAAACTACTTCCTCGCCAACAACACCATCCCCTGGTGGGCCATCGCCCTCTCCATCGTCTCGGCTGAAACGAGCACCCTCACCATCATCTCCATTCCCGGCGTAGCCTTCGCCGGCGATTTCGGCTTCCTGCAGGTAGTCCTCGGCTACATGCTCGGCCGCGTAGTGGTGGCCTTCCTGTTCCTCCCGCGCTATTTCCGCGGAGAAATGCTCACCGCCTACCAACTCATCGACCAACGCTTCGGCCCCAGGCTCCACAAGCTAACCGCCGGCCTCTTCCTTATGACGCGCGCGGCAGCAGAAGGCGTCCGCGTCTTTGCCATCAGCATCGTCGTAGGCATCGCCATCGGCACCGGCGACACTCTCTCGATTGCCATCATCAGCGCCCTCACGCTCCTCTACACGTTTGAAGGTGGCATGGCCGCCGTCATCTGGACCGACGTAGTCCAGATGGGCCTCTACGTAGCCGGCACCCTCGTCGCCATCTGGACCCTCGGCGCGCACGCCGGCGGCTGGACTCACATCCACGCTGTAGCCGCACCTCTAGGCAAATTCCACTGGCTGGACTTCTCCCTCACCCTCACCAGGTCCTACACCTTCTGGGCCGGCGTCCTCGGCGGCACCTTCCTCACCATGGCCAGCCACGGCACCGACCAGCTCATGGTCCAGCGCCTCCTCGCGGCCCGCAACCTGCGCGAATCCCGCCTCGCCCTCCTCAGCTCCGGCGCCGTCATCTTCCTGCAGTTCACGCTCTTCCTGCTCATCGGCGTAGGCTTGTACGTCTTCTACGGCCAGCATCCGCAAGCCTTCGCCAGCACTGACCGCATCTTCCCCAGCTTCATCGTCCAGCAGATGCCTCACGGCGTAGCCGGCCTCCTCGTCGCCGCCATCCTCGCCGCCGCGATGTCCAACCTGAGCGCCGCCCTGAACTCCTTAGCCAGCACCACCGTCATCGACTTCTACGTCCCCTGGAAAACCCGGGTGCCCCAGGTCTCGACTCTGAGACCTGGGCTCGAATCACCCAGGAACTCAACAGAAGGAACGATCCCGGGTGCCCCATCCTTCGAGCCTCATCCGAAGGGTGGGTTATCGAGCGAAGCTCGACTGCCTTCCCCCACCGACCCACAACCTCCAGACCCACAACCTCCAGCCCCACAACCTCCAGCCCCCGCGCTCCCCGACACCACCAACATCTCCCGCGCCGCCACCCTCTTCTGGGCCCTCGTCCTCTTCGCCATCGCCGTCTACAGCATCCACGCCGGCCAGCATGGCCACGTAGTAGAAATCGCCCTCTCCATCGCCTCCGTCGCCTACGGTTGCCTCCTCGGCGTTTTCCTCCTGGGCACCCTCACAAGATATGCCACCCAAACCGGAACCATCATCGGCATGCTCGTAGGCTTCCTCACCAACCTGGCCCTATGGCAACTCCCCCACGCGCAGACCACCCTCGCAGGTCACCACCTCGCGATGCCCCAGATCGCCTTCACCTGGTATGTCCTCATAGGTTCCCTCATGACCTTCGCCGTCGGCACCCTCTTCAGCCTGATCCTCCCCAGGCCCCGCCTGCGCCAAACCACCGCAGCCGTCCTCCTCATCGCCTTCACTCTCTCCGCCTCCGCCCAGGGCTTTCAGCGTCCTCCCGCTCCAGCCCAGAACCTTGTCATCCTGAGCGGAGGCACTCGCAGTCTCATCGCGAGCGCCGCAGTCGAAGGACCTGCATCTCCTTCCTCCGACCCCGACTTCACCCCCATCGACACCCTCTTGACCGCAGCCATCGCGGCAAAGAAACTCCCCGGCGCTGTAGTCATCATTGGCCACAACGGCCACATCGTCTTCCACCACGCCTACGGCAACCGCAAGCTGGCAAACGAGCCAGACCTCGAAGGCTACCCCTCCCCCCCCGAGCCGATGACCGAAGACACCCTCTTCGACATGGCCTCCCTCACCAAAGTCATGGTCACCACCGTAGCCATCCTCCAACTAGTCGAGCAAGGCAAACTAGACCTCGACGCCCCCGTCTCGAAATACCTCCCCGCCTTCACCACCACCACCGGCACTGCATCCTTGGAAGCCGGGGTTCTTTCATCTCCGTCACAGACGCTGGGTGCCCCATCCATCGCGTCCTCTGCGATGGGTGCGATCTCAAATTCTCAATCCACCGCTTACAAATCCCAGATCACAATCCGCAATCTCCTCACCCACTACTCCGGCCTTCCGGAAGACATCTCCCTAAAAGACCCCTGGGGCCTGGCCAAACCCGACAAGCTCGAAGGCATCCGCCGAGCCCTCGCCGCCATCCCCTACGGCCCCCCCGGCGTCACCTTCAAATACTCCGACATCAACTTCATCACTCTCGGCGCCCTGGTAGAGAAAATCTCCGGCCAGCCCCTCAACGTCTACGCCACCGACCACATCTTCAACCCGCTTAAAACCTCCAGCACCTACCACGCCTTCGCTGAGGCCTGCCCCGCCAACGCCATCGCATCTGGCGCCGCGCTTGAGCTCCCCCCACCCACCCACACCAACGGCCAACCGGGAACGCACCGCACCTACACCTGCGCTTCCTACCAGTGGGACCTCCAATCCATCGCAGACACCGCCCCCACCGCCCACGACAACGAAGGCACCGCCGTCACCAACCCCAACTACGACAAGCTCCTGCGCGGCACCGTCCATGACCCCACCACCCGCCGCATGGGCGGAGTAGCCGGCCACGCCGGCCTCTTCTCCACCGCCGCAGACGCCGCCACCTTCTGCCAGGCCCTGCTGGACAAACTACTCAAAAACACCGGCCCCTTCCCCCTCAAGCAATCCACCCTTCAGCAGGCCCTGCGCCCCCAGGCCCCCGCCGGCGCGGTCGCAACCGCAACCATCTTCACACAATCCGGCGACCCCACCAAAGGCGTAGCCCAACGAGCCCTCGGCTGGGACCTCAATTCCGCCTTCTCCCGCCCCCGCGGCGAGATCTTCCCCATCACCACCGGCCCCCTGACAACCGGCCCGGGCGGCAAGACCACCGGCCACCCCGGCAGCTTCGGCCACACCGGCTTCACCGGCACCAGCCTCTGGCTTGACCCCACCACCAACACCTACGTCATCCTCCTGGCCAACGCCATCCACCCCCGCGGCGCCCCCCCAATCTCCCCCCTCCGAGGCCAACTAGCCACCGCCGCCGCCAAAGCCCTCGGCCTCACCATCACCGCAGCGGGTGCCCCATCCTTCGAGCCTCATCCGAAGGGTGGGGTCTCGAGCAAAGCTCGACCCCTCTCCTCCACCCCCGCAAACATTGCCATCGTCACCAACAAATCCGCGCCCTCCTCCTCCCCCGCAAACATCGCCATCATCACCAACGAACCCGCGCTCTCCCCAACCCCCGCAAACATTGTCATCCTGAGCGAAGATCCTCGCAGCCCCACCGCGAGGACCGCAGTCGAAGGACCTGCATTTCCCCCAACCCCAGCAAACATTGTCATCCTGAGCGAAGGTCCTCGCAGCCCCACCGCGACGATCGCAGTCGAAGGACCTGCATTTCCCCCAACCCCAGCTCACATTGTCATCCTGAGCGAAGTTCCTCGCAGCCCCACCGCGAGAGCCGCAGTCGAAGGACCTGCATTTCCCCCAACCCGAGCAAACATTGTCATCCTGAGCGAAGTTCCTCGCAGCCCCACCGCGAGAGCCGCAGTCGAAGGACCTGCATTTCCCCCAACCCCAGCAAACATTGTCATCCTGAGCGAAGGTCCTCACAGCCCCACCGTGAGGACCGCAGTCGAAGGACCTGCATTTTCCTCCGCCCCCGCAAACATTGTCATCCTGAGCGAAGGTCCTCGCAGCCCCACCGCGAGGACCGCAGTCGAAGGACCTGCATTTCCCCCAAACCCAGCTCAGGTTCCATCGAAGCCCACCTTCCTCCGCATCGCCTACCAACAAGACACTCCCAAAACTCCAGCCCAGAAAACCGCTGACCGAAAAGCCCTCAAAGCCGAACTAAAAGGCACATCCCACCACGACCCAGCCACATCGACCGGCATAGACGTCCTCGAGCAAACCCACTACGCCGCCCTCCTGGCCCTCGCAAAACCCCACCTCCGCATAGCCCTCCTCACCAACCAGTCCGGTCTGGACCAAACCGGCCACCGCACCATAGATCTCCTCCTCCACGCCGACCCCCGCATCGAACTGAAAGAGATCTTCACCCCAGAGCACGGCCTCCTCGGTAAGCAGGACACCGAGTCCCTCAAAAAAGAAGAAGACCCCACCACCCACCTCCCCGTCATCAGCCTCTACGGAGCCAAACCCGCAGACCGCCACCCAAAGCAATCCGATCTAAAAAACATCGACGCAGTAGTCATAGACCTGCAGGACGCCGGCGTCCGCTTCTGGACCTACACCAGCGTCCTGGGTTACTTCCTCGAAGCCGCCGCCAAAGCCAAAATAGAAGTCATCGTCCTCGACCGCCCCAACCCGGTAGGCGGCATAGCCTTCGGCGGCCCTATGTCAGACCCCGGCACCGAGTTCTACGCCAACTTCATGCCCACCCCCGTCCGCCACGGCATGACCTTCGGCGAGTTGGCCCGCTTCTACAACGCCAATGCCAAACAGGTAGATCTTGACCCCGCCCTGCTGGACGCGCGCGCCGTCTCCATCGGCACCCCAACGACCTCAGACGCCCCACCCGCCACCCGACCCGGCCTGGGCGCCAAGCTCACCGTAGTTCCAATGCAAAACTGGCTCCGCGCAGATTACTACGAGAACACCGGCGTCCCCTGGACCCCACCCAGCCCCAACCTCCGCACCCCCCGCGCCGCCATCCTGTACCCCGCCATCGGCCTCATAGAAACCACCAACATCTCCGTCGGCCGAGGCACGGAAACCCCCTTCGAGAACATAGCCGCCCCCTACATCGACGCAAAGCAGCTATCCACCTACCTCGAAGCCCGCCACATCTCAGGTGTCACCGTCACCCCCACCACCCTCACCATCGCCGAGACCCCGGAGCACTACCCCAGCCACGGCCAGACCATCCCCGGCGTCCACTTCGAAGTCACCGACCCCCCGCACTTCGACTCTCCCGAGTTCGGCATCGAGCTCCTGGCCGCCCTCCACCATCTCTACCCCACTCAATTCCAGCTCGAAAAAGTAAAAACCCTACTCTGCAACGCCGAGGTCCTGGCCGCCCTCAAAGCCAACAAAGACCCCCGAGACATAGCCCAGACCTACCAACCCACCCTAAAATCCTTCAACACCCAACGCGCCCAAGCCCTCCTGTACTAACCCCTTACCTGCAAGCGCCTTTCGTTTGTGCCCTTTCGTCTGTGCCCTTTTGTTTGTGCCCTTTTGTTTTCATCCCGTAGGGATCTGCTTCTGCTTCTTCTTTTGCTTGTTCTTGACTTGCCAAGCCAAGCTGCAGAAAATGTCATCCCCACCCAGACCTAGCCCAACCAAAATCAAGACTTTACGCACAAAGTCCGGATCAGGGTCCGGACTTATGTGTAATCGAATGAAGACTTTAGCCTTAAAACAGGGAGGGGGGGGGGGGGTACCCTAAGCCGCCACCGTAAACGTATCCTCACTCCGAGTAACAGCCCGGTAAAGCGTATCCCGCTCAAACGGCACGCGTCCCGCCTCCGTGATCATCCGCACCAGATCCGCGCGCCGCATCCCCTGCGGAGTCGTCGCGCCGGCCTCATGGTAAATCCGCTCTTCAATTACGGTCCCGTCGATGTCATCCGCACCGAATCGGAGCGAAATCTGGGCCATCTGCGGCGTCACCATCTGCCAATAGCTCTTGATGTGGGGGAAATTATCCAGCATCAACCGGCCTACCGCAATCTGCCGCATGTCCAACATTCCAGTGGACTTAGGGATGTGAGCCAACATCGTATTGTCCGGATGAAAGCTGAGCGGAATAAACGTCTGGAATCCGCCAGTCTCATCCTGAACCGCGCGCAAACGCATCATGTGATCGACGCGATCTTCGTCATTCTCAACATGCCCGTAAAGCATCGTAGCGTTCGATTTAAAACCCATCTGGTGCGCTAGTTTGGCAGTTTCAAGCCACTCACCGCCATCGATTTTGTGGTCACAGATGATGTGCCGAACGCGATCCGCAAAGATTTCTGCTCCGCCGCCCGGCATCGAATCAACACCCGCATCCTTCATCCGCTGCAGTGCTTCCGGAATCGTCATCTTGCCGCGCTTGGCCAGGAAGGCGACTTCGACCATCGTAAAAGCCTTGACGTGGACCTTCGGGAACCGCTGCTTCAGGCCGCTTACGAGATCCATGAAGTACTCAAACGGCAGATCCGGGTGCAAGCCACCGACAATATGGAACTCCGTTACGGCTTCGGTGTAACCGCTGGCTGCTGAGGCGAAGGCCTCCTCGAGTTCCATCGTGTAGGTCCCTGCATCACCCTTTTTGCGGGCAAAAGCGCACAAACGGCAGGAAGCAACGCATACGTTTGTAGGATTGATATGGCGATTCACGTTGAAGTAGGCAATATCGCCATGCAGCCGCTCACGCACCAGATTAGCAAGCCAGCCGACCGCGAGGATATCGCCCGAGCGATACAGCGCGACACCGTCGTCAAAGCCCAGCCGCTCGCCGGCCTGAACCTTCTCTGCGATGGGCAACAAAGCGGAATCATCGGTCTGAAACGAGTGGCGCGGACGGTTTAGCATGGCAAACTCCTTACTCCATGATATGCCTGTCTGCGGGCCTCCGCTCTACTTGGAAGCAGACGACAAGGCCGCCGCAACCGGCGTTACAGGTGAGTCAATTACCTTGGGCTCGACGACGATGCCGTCAAACAGCGTTGCCGCAACGATGTGGTCTCCAACCGGCCGCGCAAAACGCAGGCTCCAGCCCGAGTATGCGTAGCTCACCTGCTTCTGGGGCATCTGCACGCTGAATACAACACTGTTATCGGCGTCCGTCGTCACGTAAACCCGGTTGGTCAACTCGTCGTAAAACAGGCTGCCGACGGAAGAAACATACAGGTTTTTGGGGGTCGCCCAGGTGTTGCCGGCATCGGATGAGAAGAAAACACCCTGCCTTCCGGAAACCCAGACTTCGCCATTTGGCTCAACCGCGATCGACGAGATGCGGGTCAAAACCTCGGGGCTGCGGATTGGAACCCAGGTCAGGCCGCCGTCTGCGCTGAACTGCATCGCGGTGAGCGAGGCGGCAACAAGATTGCCCTTGGCCATGGCCATATCGCGCCAATCTTCGCTGCCTGCAATGTGCGCATCCGACCAGCTTTCGCCATTATCCGTGCTCACCAGCAGGCCCATTGAAGTGGACGCAAGAACCTTGTCACCGACCGTGACGATTGCGGAAACACTGCCATCGAAGCCCTGGTTGACCGTAGCTTTTTCGACTGGAGCGACCACTTGAGCCTCGGCGACGTTAACCGATGGCGCCTGTGCAACTGCTGGCGTTTTACGCTTTGCCACCAAAGGGGCAGCATGCTTCCTGGCTGAGAGTGCCTGCGCTTTGCGGACTGCAACCGTACGCGGGACCGGCTTGCCTTTTGCGACTACCTTGCCTTTCACCGATTTTTTGCGGAAAGCCACAACTGCGGCTCGCTTCTGGGCAGGCGTCGCATTTTTGGGGAGCTTCCGCTCCGCGAACTGGTTGCGACCGATTGGCGTTGGTGGACGCACCATCAGGCGCGCCGGCGCGGCGTGCACCGCACCTTCTACGTGGGCCCCGCTCGGTGATTGAGTCACGCGGTTCCAGGTCTGCTTGTCACTATCAAGACGGTACAGGCCATGTGAGGTTCCAGCGATCATAGTGCCGTCCGGCGCCTGGCCAAGCGCGAAAACATCGCGACCCTGCAGACCTTCCGAGCGCTGCTGCCAGGCCAGGCCGCCGTTGTCGCTCTGGAACACTCCGCCCCACTCCTTGTCATTGACGACGCCGATGAAAAGAGTTGCAGGATGCCGTGCGTCACGCTTCATGGCGATGATCTGACGCGTGCTGAACCCGGCGTTGGCTGAATGGAAGGTGTCGCCGCCATCGTCTGAGGCCATGACGCCGCCACGATCCGTGGCGATCAACAGTTTGCGGGAGTCGGTCGGATTGATGACGACGTCATTGACGATGATTTCGGGGCCAGTAGTCCGAGTCCAGGCGCGTCCGGCGTCATCTGACCGCCAGAGGCCTTCGGTAGTGCCGGCAAAAATTGTCTCGCGATGGTTAGGGTCCTGGAGCAGGACCCGCGTGCGGCGGGCGCTCGAAGGGATAACGCCGTGGGTGCCGAGCTTATCGAAGCTTGCGCCGGCATCCAGTGATTTATAGATTCCAGAGCAGGCGCTGGCGTAGACAATCTGCGGCTTGGCAGGATCGACGATGATCGAGAAGACGTCAGAGTCCTCAATGATGCCGTTCTTGATGTTGTCCCAATTTTCCCCGCCATCCGTGGTCTTCCAGGGCAGGTGCCAGGTTCCCGCGTAGATGATGTTGGGGTCTTTGGGGTCGATCGCGATCGACTCGACATTGTGCAGTTCTACTGAGCCAAGGGGGCTGATCTGCTTCCAGCGCTGACCGCCGTCGGTCGTGCGGAAGACACCCTTGAGGGTTCCGGCAATCATGATCTTTGGATTGGAGTCAGCGGCAGCTAATGAGCGGATGGACTGTCCCCTCATTTCAGCCTGATTGATCCAGGTTTTGCCGGCGTCGTTTGAAATGAAGATACCGCCATCCGGAGAGGACGGGGCCCAGGCTCCGACGATGAGATGCTTGGGGTCTCTGGCGTCTACGACGATGGAATCAAGAACGAGGTCGTCGCGCTTGCCCACGCTGGCCAGACGCACCCAATTTGCTCCGAAATTACGCGACTCGTACATCCAGCCATTTGCCGCACCGAGGTACAAGTGGGCCGGGTTTTGCGGGTCCGCTACGATGCGGCGGGCATAACCGCCATCCGGGCCGAAGGGCAGCCACGGCACCGCATGGAGAGCGGTCGCGTAGAGCAGAAAAGTGGTGAGTAGTGCTGAGCAAAGGGTCCGGCGGGATAACGTCAAAGTGTGGGTCGTCCTTCTATTGCTTTAACGATTGTAATGATTGAGTAGATGCAAGAACGCAGGCGAAGCGTTAGAAGACCGGCTCTTTGGGGTGAGTTGGCATTGTGGCAGCTGGTGGTTGCTGGCCGAAGCTGATGTGGATCAACAATGACTGTCGAGTTACATCCTCTGGACGCTAAGTGAAAACACAATGGCTGGCTGGGATGTCCCAGCCAGCCATTGCAGTTGAAGAAGCAAGCAGACTACTTCTTGCGCTTGTGGTGCTTGTGAGCGACGTGCGCCGGTGCCGAGCGGGGGACGGCCTTGACGGCTGTCTCATCGACCGGGGTTGCGGTCATTGCGGAGGTATCGGCACCTGCAGGAACCAGGATGTCGTTGACCTTGTTTGCATCCTCTGTGCCGGTGAAGACCTTGATGCGTGAAGCATCGATGCCCTTCTCCTTGACGAGGTAGTCCTTGGTGTTGACGGCGCGCTCTGCTGCGATCTTCGAGCCCATCTTGGTGCTGGTGGCGGAGTTGCCGACAACATCCAGGGTGGCATCGGTGGAGCGCTGCAGGTTCAGTGCGAGATCGTCAAGGCAGGCCTTGCCTTCGTTGTCTACGCGGGCCGGACGCTTGGTGTCGCGATCGAAGGTGATCGAGCACAGAGCGACGGTCGAGACGACGATCGGCTTGGGTTCAGGAGCAACGACGGTGACAGTCGTGGTCTGGGTTGCGGTCTGGCCCTTATCGTCAACAACGTTGCAGGTGACGGTGATAGGACCGGCAGCAACACCGGGGCTGGTGGTAAGGGTCGCGGTTGAGGTGCTGCCGCTGATCGAACCGGCCGACGCCGAGTAGCTATAGGTCAGTGGACGATTCTGGGGGCTTACGCCAACCGAAGTAATTGTGGACGATCCGCCAGGAGCGATGGACGACGGGTTAGCAGAGCAACCCAGGGTCGGCGGCGCAAAAGCCTGGACCATGAAGTCAGCCGAGCAATCCGCCATGCGGCCGGGCTTGGTACCGTCGGCAACGTGGCCCTTGACGGTGTAGGTTCCCGGTGCTGCATTGGTCGTGTCAACATTGGCGATGTTGGTGGTTCCAGTGACGACACCGCCGGTCGTGGACCAGGTATAGGTGGGAGTCTTCTTGGGCAGCACGTTGAGCGCGGTGCCGGTCACGGTGACAGGGTCGCCGGGGAACACGGTGGTGGGCGAAGCTACGCAGGAGTAGGTGATAGGCGGCGGCGGGATGATGTGACCGAAGTGCGTTACGATACCCGTGTTTAGATCGACACCGGAAAGGTTGGCGCGTCCACCGAGCGTACCGGCCGTGGGAACGCCGACGTAGAAGCCGTAGTCTTCATGAATGTACTGGTAGTCAGCCTCAAAAAGGCGGAGCGAGAAGCGGTGATTGAAGAAGGGAAGATCGTAGTCCATACCGCCGCCAGCCAGCAGCGAGGGGCCATTCTGGTAGGGCTCGTGGTAGGCGTTGACGCTTTCAGCGCCACTTACGTCGGTACCGCTGTTCGGTCCGCCGAGGCGGGCTGCACCAGCAAGGCCGTGCGCGAAGAGGGTGAAGTTCTGCATGGGAGCGCGGACGATCAAACCGCCGTGGGCGCTATACAGACCGTCATTGGTGCCGCTCGGGTGAGCCAGGACTTCTACTTCCGCACCGACGTAGCGGTTGAAGTAGTACGCCACACTGCCGGCTGCGCCGTAGTTGATGGACGAGTACTGAATGTTGGCCGGCTTCAGCTGACCGTGCGCACCGAAGTAGGAGTAGCCGGTGAAGATGTCCACCCGTGACGGGTTGGGGCCTAATGGGGCTGGGGTGCTGGGTGCAGTCTGCGCACTCAGGCTCGCGACTCCAAGGCTGACTGCACATGCAGCCAGACCAATCCGGCTAATGCTACGAAACGGGCGATAAACCATTCGACTTCCTCCGCTGAAATAAATCTACAAAAATTTGATACGAGCCTTGCGTGCACTCGCTTTGAAATGTCGGTGTCCAACAAAGTCTACAGCAGATGACTTGCGACGCTACAAAGAAATTGAACAAGTTGCAGAACGTAACGAGAATCTACCAGTCAGCAACGAGGTTTTGACAGCACAAAGAGCGGCCGGAACCATTGCGGTTATTGTTTGCCTGGACAAGAGAGGGCATAAACGGAACAGTGTGACCAGAAATGCAGGACGACAGGATCAGGAAAGGTTGAGAGTGCGCTTGAGAGAGCCACGTTCGTTCTGGATTTTTTCCTGTAGCAAAGTAATCGCGTAGAGCAACTGCTCCGGACGCGGCGGACACCCGGGCACGTAAATATCGACCGGGATAATCTGGTTGACGCCTTGAAGAAGCGCGTAATTGTTGAACACACCGCCTGAAGTGGCGCAGGCACCCATCGAAATGACCCACTTGGGTTCCGGCATCTGCTCATACAACCGGCGGATGACAGGGGCCATTTTCTGCGAAACGCGGCCGGCGATGATCATCAGATCGCTTTGCCGCGGCGAGGGCCGAAAAACCTCTGCGCCAAAACGTGCGATGTCATAGCGGGAGCCACCCATGGACATCATCTCAATCGCGCAGCAGGCAAGGCCAAACGTCATGGGCCATACAGAATTCTTGCGAACCCAGTTAATCGCCGCGTCCAGCGAGGCAAGCACGATGCCTTCCGGCTGATCGTAACCCCAGCTGACTTCTCGCAGCTTTTCCTGGTTGTTGCCCATGCTATCGAGCGCGCCGAAGAAGTATCGATCGTTCTTCTGGGGCCCTTCAGTGGGCCGTCCGCTGCTCGTGGTCTGGTTTGGAGGTGTGCTCATAAAGTAATGGTAAAACCAAAGACCGCTAAAAAGCTGTAGAGAAACGTTGGCCCGTCCAGCAGGCCTAGTTTAGCGGTCAAGAAAGTTGATGCGGCAGGTGCGGGGCGGGTTGTTAGGAAGTGCCGCAAATGTGAGGCATTATTTTTAGACCCGGCGCCGGAGTGAAGCCGGCGGGGACTTCAAACGTAAGCCGGAAGCGTATCCAAAGCAGGCGTCCGAGCGGCGTGGACGCACCATCCGGCGGCGGTACAAGCGTGTGGGCCGTTGTCAGGAAGTGCGAAGCGACGCCGGCGGCGATCATCCATTGATCGGCCGTACCGGGAGTCAGGCGCGCGTCCAGGATAGTGAGTGTGGCCTCGGTCGCACGGGCGATCTGGGGGGCGAGAGCGGCCTGGTTGGCGGGGTCTCTCTGGTAGGCCGTAAACGCAGCATTGAGCTGCTGAAACGCAGCTGGGGATGTGGCGAAATGGAAGCGGCGAGGGTTCCAGCCGACGGCATCCTGCGCGCGAAAAGCGAAGTCAGTGGAGAGCGAAAGCGGCGTCACGGACTGATACGGAGGCGTGGCCAGCTCGGCGTAATCATGCGCGGGCAGCGGGCCGGCGACGGGGAGGACGCGGGTGATCCAGCCGGAATGGATCGGCTGGAAGTAGACCCGCAGACCGTTGCCGAGCGCGGCAGAGAAGGGCTTGCCGGCGTTGAGCTCGCCTTCGACGATGGCCTGGCGGCAGGACTTGGGAGTCTGGCTCCGGGCGATACCCGGCATCGCCAAAAGCGCGAGCAAGGACGCACCCAGAAGATTTGCGGGCTTAGATCGCATGGGTTGCTACGGCCTCCAGCAGGGCCTGGCGGAGCTGTTCGGCGGCGGGAGCATCAAGCGGGGAGCCGGCGCGGGTCAGGTAGAAAACGTCGATGGCCATTTCGCCTTCGGTGTCGATCAGGGCTACCTCTATATTGCACTGGTGGAGCGCGACCGTGAGCGACAAGACGCGCAGCAGGCCGGGGGTATCCTGCGCGACGACCTGCATGAGCGTGCTGTGGCGAGAGGCGGTGAGATCGAAATCGACGCGCGTGGCCACGATGGTTTTGGGCGCCTTGCGGCGGCCGCGACGGCGCGTGGCGAGTAGCTGCTCGACGGCGGTGGTGCCGGACATGACGTCGTGGACGCTTGATACGAAGCGCTGGCGTTCGCTCTCGTTGAGCTCGAGCGTGCGGAAGGTGTCGGTGAAGCGGAAGGTATCGACAACGAGGCCGTGGGCGTTTGAAAACGCGTCCGCGGTGACGATGTTCATGCCCCAGGCGGCGAGCGCGCCGGCCATGGCGGCGAACAGTCCGGGGCGATCGCGAGAGATCAGTGTGAGCTCAGAAAGTGTAGGGGAGAAGCGAAAATCAAGCTGCGCTGGGTCGCTCGCGATTGCGCCAGAAAGCTGCAGGTGGCGGCCGATATCATCCGCCGTGCGGGTCTGCAGATAGCGTCGCGGGAAGCCTTCCAGGTAGTGCGAAATGTCCGCTTTCTGGGCTTTTGGATGGCGCGCGCGGATGCTTTCAATCAGGTCATTCTGCGCCGTGGAGGGCGCCACGCGCTCGTCGTCCACGTTGCGATCGAGGAAGTTGGCGGTGGCGATTTGCAGCTTCCACAGATTTTCGGCCTTCCACGGCGTAAGGGCGTCGGGGTGCACGGCTCGGATGTCCGCGTAGGTAAACAGCGTGAGCATGCGCAGGGCTTCCGGCGTCTGGACGCGGGCGGCAAAGGCGCGGATGGTTTCGGCGTCGAAGACATCACGGCGCAATGCAGCGGACATTTCCAGGTGGTTGCGAATCAGGTCCAGCACCAGCGCGGACTCGTAGGAATCGAGCTCCAGGCGGCTCAAAACGCCTTCTGCCAGGCGCGCTGATTCTTCTGCATGGCCAGGTTTGGCGCGGCCTTTGCCGGTGTCATGCAGCAGCGCGGCAAGGTACAGGAGCGACGGGTGGGGTAGATCGCGGAGCAAGCCGGCGAACTGATCCGTGCGCAGGTTGGGTGCCTGCGTCTCGTTCTGTTTGAGCGGGCGCAGTTGGTGGAGGGTGTCGATAAGGACGAAGGTGTGCTCGTCCACGGTGTAGCGGTGGTAGGCATCGCGGATGACCAGCGCGTCGATTCCGTGGAACTCCGGCAGCAGCAATTCCAGCACGCCGAGCGCGTGCATGGTGCGCAGGGCCGCGCCGGCGTGAGGCTCCGTCAAGATGGCTTCCAGTTGCTTCCAGAGCTTGGGGCCGTCTTCCAGGTTGGCGGAAAGGCGCGGAATGGCCTGCTCGAGCGCGGCTTCCGCAGTGCGGGCCAGCGTGGCGCCGGTGCGGGCCATGGTGGCAAACAGGGCGAGCGCGATGTCAGGATCTTCAGGCGCTTTGGGGTCATTGAAGGTAATGCGATTCTGGTTCAGCTCATAGCCCTGCAGCTGCGGTGCGCTGCGCAGTGCGGCGAAGAGGCGGGAGGATTTGGTGGGGGCAGCCTCGTCGATCGACTGCGCGACGGCGCGCTCGACCACGCGGGCCTGCCGGAAGTAGAGCCGCATCCAGTAGGCGGCGTCCTGGGTTGCGGAGGTCACGCCCGGCTGCAGTAGCGCGGCGGCCTCATCCTGCGATTGCCAGTCGAGCGTGTTGTCATCGCGGCCGTGGCGCAGGTGCAGGAAGACGCGGACGGTCAGCAGGAAGGCGCGGGCTTCCTTAAAGGCGGCGGGCAGTGGAAGTTGGGGAGCCTCCGCCAGCCGCGCGAGCCAGGCACAAACGTGCGCGTCGCGCAGGCCGCCCGGACATTCCTTCAGGTTGGGCTCCAGATGGAAGAGCGTGTCACCGTACTTGGCATGGCGAGTGCGGGTCACGTCGAGCAGGCGCGCGGTGATCTTCTTACGGTCACGCGCGATGAGTTTTGGCAGAGACTTTTCAAGCAGCCGGGCGGTCAGTATTGCGTCGCCGGCGACGGGGCGCGCGTCGAAAAGCGAGAGGGTAAACTCGACATTCTCGGGGTCGAACTTTTCGCACTCCGCAAGCGTGCGGGTCATGGCAGAGACGCGCAGGCCCGCATCCCACAAGGCCTGGTTGATGCGGCGGATGGGCTCTTTGACTGACTTTTCCGACACTTTCGCGTCGAGCAGGAACATCAGGTCGACGTCCGAATAAGGGAAGAGTTCCGCGCGGCCGTAGCCACCTACGGCCACGATGGCGATTCCCTGCTCCGGCGGCAGCGCGGCCCAGACAGACTGGACCAGCGAGTCAACCAGCGCGGCACGAGCATGCACGGCGAGGAGGCCGGCATCGGCATTGCGCGTTGTGGCGTTGAATGCGGTTTGGAGGTTGGCGGAGCCGTCTTCGTACAGGCGGCGGAGGTCTGGTTCTGGCCGGTCATCGGTGTCCATGGTGTGGGCTCCTTTGGCGGTGTTGAGAGAAGTCCTCAAGGGCTGGCGGCCCCACGTTCGGCCTGCGGCTACAAGGCGATGTCGCCGCGCTCGTCATTGCGGATGCGGACGGCTTCATCGATACGCGAGATGAAGATTTTGCCGTCGCCGATTTTGCCGTTACGGGCTGCGGTGGCAATCGCCTGAACGGCGCGCTCCACCATGTCGTCTACGACGAAGATCTCCAGCTTGATCTTGGGCAGCAGGTCTACGGCATACTCGCGTCCGCGATAAAACTCGGTGTGGCCCTTCTGGCGGCCGTGGCCGCGGGCTTCAAGGACGGTGATGCCTTCGACGCCGATCTCGATCAGGGCGTCCTTCACTTCGTCGAGCTTGGAGGGCTGGATGATGGCTTCAATCTTTTGCATGGTGCTTGCCCTCTGGGGTGATTCGGATTCCGGTGCAAGGGTGAGGATACGCGAGAGGAGCGGTCAGCGGCGATGATGTGGGGCTGGCCAGGCCGCCGATACTGAATCGCAGCGGCCCGGCCAGGACCGAGACTAGTTGGCGTAGTCGTAGCCTTCTTCGCCATGCTGGGAAATGTCGAGCCCTTCGCGCTCTTCTTCCTCTGTCACCCGCATGCCGATGGTCTTATCGACGATCACAAGGATCAGAAGCGTGCCGACGATCGACAGTCCCCACGCGATGCCGACGCCCACAAGTTGGTTGAGCAGTTGCTTGGCGTTGCCCATCAGCGCGCCCTGAATGTTGATTCCCGGGTTGATGGCCGCGTTGGCAAAGACGCCGGTCAGGATGGCCCCCAACGTACCGCCTGCGCCGTGGACGCCGAATGCGTCGAGCGAATCGTCATAGCCGAACATGGACTTGACGGTGACGACCATGAAGAAGCAGAAGACGCCGACGATGAGGCCAATCCAGAGTGCGGACATCGGCGTGACGAAACCGGCGGCGGGCGTGATGCCGACCAGCCCGGCGACAGCGCCAGAGATCGCACCGAGCGCCGAGGGTTTGCCGTTGCGGATCCACTCCGCGGCCGACCAGCCGCAGACTCCGGCGGCGGCGGCAAAGTGAGTCGCCACAAAGGCCGAGGTGGCGAGCGTCCCCGAGCCCAGCGCCGAGCCGGCATTGAAGCCGAACCAGCCAACCCACAGCAGGCCCGCGCCCACAAAGCTCAGGACTACGGAGTGCGGCGGCATTGCCGTTTTGGGATAGCCTACGCGCTTGCCCAGGTACAGCGCGGTGACCAGCGCGGAAACGCCTGAAGTAACGTGGACGACCGTGCCGCCGGCAAAGTCAAGACAGGGAAATTTGCCGCCCAGTGAAGCATTCAGCAGGCCGCCTTTGCCCCAGACCATGTGGGCCATGGGGCTGTAAACGAACAGCGCCCACAGCACCATGAAGACCAGCATCGCAGAGAACTTGACGCGCTCCGCAAAGGCACCCGTGATCAGCGCCGGGGTGATAATCGCGAACATCAACTGGTAGACCATGAACGTCTGCAGCGGAATGGTGCCCGCGTAATCCTTATCCGGAGCAAGCCCCACGCCGTGCAGCAGCACATTGTGGAAGCCGCCAATGAACGCATTGCCCGTGCCAAACGCCAGTGAGTAAGTCACCAGCGCCCAAAGCACCGTCACAATACCCATCATGGCGAACGTCTGCATCATCGTGCCGAGCACGTTTTTCTTGCGCACCAGTCCGCCATAAAACAGCGCCAGGCCGGGGGCAGACATCATCAGGACCAGCGCGGAAGAAACCAGCATCCAGCCGTTATCGCCGGCTGTTTGCGCATCGGCAACCTGCTTTTCCAGCGCCGTAATGCGGTCTGTCTGAGATGGCTGAGATGGCTGAGATGGCTGAGAAGCCGCAGCGGCCTGCGCGTACAGCGGGGCGCTGATCGAAAGCAGGACAACAAGCGCCAGAACGATCCGTATGGCGGCGCTGCGAAACTGGCTGAAGGTAAAACGCATCGGCTGCTCACCCTGGGGGACGACAAGGTTGAAGGTGCGGAAATAGACTTCGGCAGTTGGCCGAACCAGGTTGCGGTAGGTCCTGCCGCGGTATGCGCAGAAGGTGCCGGACATCTGAGAGCGTTTCGCTTACTCTACACAAGCGGGCCGTGCAATCAAAGCAGGAAATGGAGCAACACCGATGGCGGAGCAGGTTGAGGCAAAGGTTTATCGTTGGGCGGACATCGAGCCGGAGCAGTTGAACCCGCTGTTGACGCGGCAATTCGTGTCGGGCGAGAAGGCAATGCTATCGCGCATCCTGCTGAAGGAGGGATGCTTTGTGCCGGAGCACGCGCACCACAATGAGCAGATTTCGCTCATCATCTCTGGCGCGCTGGAGTTCGTCGTCGGCGGTGTGACGCGGGTAGTGCGCGCGGGCGAGATCCTCGTAATCCCCGGCATGGTTCCGCATTCCGCAAGGGCGCTGGAAGATACCGAGAATCTCGATCTCTTCGCACCACCCCGGCAGGACTGGCTCGATAAAGACGACAGCTATCTGCGCTAGGAGCTAGATCGCCGGGCCCATGTAGCCGCGCGCCCGCATCCAGGTGGCGAGCAGGTCCGGCCAGCTCTTCAGGTCAGGCAGCGCCTGCGCCAGGCCGGCGCCGTGCGAGCCATGCTGATACAGGTGCATCTCTGCCGGCACCTTTGCGGCAACCAGCGCGGAATACATCAGCACACTGTTCATTACCGGCACGGTCTTGTCGTCCGTGGTGTGGAACAGGAATGCCGGCGGGGTGTCCGCAGTGACGTGCAGTTCAGGCGAAAGCGCATTGACCAGCGCCGGGTCAGGGTTCGCTCCGAGCAGGTTGGGGCGCAGGCCGGTATAGGCGTAGCGCTCGTCCATGGTGATCACCGGGTAGGCCAGGATCATGAAGTCTGGGCGGCTGGAAAGCTTGTCGATCGGGTCGGTCGCGGCTGGGTCACCGGGGTCAGACATGGTGCCGGTGGTCGCCGCCAGATGGCCCCCGGCGGAGAAGCCCCAGATGCCAATATGATCCGGCGCAACGCCCAGGGCAGCGGCCTCTGACCGCACGGTGCGCAGCGCACGTTTGGCGTCGTTCAGCTCCACGGGGTGGTGGTACTTTGGCCCCAGCCGGTACTTCAGCACAATCCCGGCGACGCCCCGCGCGTTGAGCCAAAGCGCAATGTCCTCGCCTTCCTTCTGCATGGAAAGGTGCACGTAGCCGCCGCCCGGCGCAATCACAACAGCCGTCTTCGTCGGGTTCGATTTGGGCAGGTAAACGGCGATCGTGGGGATGTCTGCATCGGCCGTTCCCTGCGACATGGGCGCGCCACCAGGCCACAGTGGTTGCGGGGTCGGGGCCTGCGCGCCGGCGCTCAGTGCAGCAGTCAACAACATGGTCATGGCGAGCCTTCGCATCGGAACCCTCACTTGCGTTTCAATGCGCCCAGTATACTGATTTGGATGAAGGATAACGCTCAGCACCTGCTTGTGTTTGGCGCAACCGGGGCCATCGGTTACGCGGTGGCGCAGGCGGCGCTGGCACGCGGCTGGGCCGTGACGGGGGCCTCGCGCAACATCTCTGCCGGGTGGCTCGCAGGTGCGGATTCACTGGCGATTGACCCGTTAAGCGGCACGTTTTCCCTGCAGGCTGAGATGCCCTACACCGCCGTCTGCTGGGCGCAGGGGGCCAACTGCAATGACTCCGTATACAACGTCGATCTACCCCGTCATCGCGAGCTTTACGCAGCCAATGTCGAATACATCTTGATCACGTTGCAGGCCCTGCTGACCGGCGATTTGCTGGCGCCTGGCTCCCGGCTTTGCATCATCAGTTCCATCTGGCAGAAGCTCGCGCGGCAGAACAAGCTGTCCTACTGCGTCACCAAAGCGGCGCTGCAGGGGCTCGTACTTTCCGCCTCTGCCGATCTGGCGCAACAGGGTCACCTGATCAACGCCGTGCTGCCCGGCGCGCTTGAAACGCCCATGACCCGCCAGAATTTATCCGCCGCGCAGATCGATGGAATCGCCTCCGCCACCGGCTTCAACCGGCTTACTTCACTGGCGGACGTTGCGTCCGCGGTGCTGTCACTTTGCGCGCCTGAAAATACAGGCCTTACCGGTCAATTTGTGACCGCCGATCTTGGGTTCAGCCATGTCCGTATCGTTTGAAATAAATGCGTCAACTGGTAGCTACAGCGTCACGGTCGAGCGCGGATTGTTCGCCTCCTCAATCGCCGGGCTGAGCGACTCAACGCTGATAGCGGATGCATTTTTCGCGCCCCGCCTGCAGGCCGCCAACACGATCTTTCTGGCCGCGTCCGAGGAAGAGAAATCGCTCGATCGTGCCCCCGCGTTGATTGAGAAACTACGTGGCGCAGGAGCGAATCGTGCGACCCACCTGGTCGCCGTCGGCGGCGGCGTGGTGCAGGATATTTCAGCGTTTGTAGCGTCGGTTTACATGCGCGGGCTGGCCTGGTCTTACGTGCCCACCACCGTGCTGGCCATGGTCGATTCCTGCATCGGCGGCAAGTCGAGCATCAACGTCGGACCCTACAAAAATCTCGTCGGCACATTCCATCCGCCGCAGCACATCTACGTCGATCCGGCGCTGGCGGAAACGCTGCCGCGCGATCAATTCGCCAGTGGCTTGATTGAAGCCGCGAAGATCTGCTTCTGCCGCGGCGACCAGGCGTTCGAGCGCTACCTTTCGCACACGCCTTCGATCAGCATGAGCACGGCCGATCTGGAAGGCGTGATCCTTGAATCGCTGCATGCCAAAAAGCACTTTATCGAGATCGATGAGTTCGACAAAAAAGAGCGTTTGCTGCTGAACTTTGGGCACACGTTCGGTCACGCGCTTGAAGGTGCCTCGCACTACGATCTGCCGCACGGAATCGGCGTTGGGCTTGGCATTCTGTGCTCGCTTGCGTTCCAGCGCAGCAGGGGCGTGGACTACAGTTCTGCGCCCATCGTTGCACAGCTCACGGCGCATCTTGATCAACTGATTCAGACTCTTCCGGGCCTGCGAGAGGTCCTGCTCAAGCTGGATCTGAGTGACGTGCTCGACCGCTTTGCATCTGACAAGAAGCACATGCCCGGCAAGTTCACGTTGATCCTCGTCAGCCCTGCGGGAGCCGTAATGCTTGAAAAAATCGACCGCACCCCGGCGCTTGACGCAAGCTTGCGCGACGCCACCGCAACCGTACTGGAGAGCTACACCAAATGACGAAGTATTCTGATCTGCTGGCTGACTGGCTGGTTTCGCTGGAGTACACGCATTGCTTTTTTGTGGCCGGCGGCAACATCATGCACCTGCTGGAATCCTGCAGCCACAGGATGAAGTGCGTGCCTGTAGTGCATGAGGTCGCAGCCGGAATCGCGGCCGAATACTTCAACGAAGTCGGCCTGGGTTCGAAGGCGTTTGCGCTCGTGACGGCCGGCCCTGGCCTGACCAACATCGTCACGGCAATCAGCGGTGCGTGGCTCGAATCGCGTGAGTTGCTGGTCATCGGCGGGCAGGTCAAGGTGTCCGATCTTTCGCGCGGCAAGGTGCGTCAGCGCGGGATTCAAGAGATCGATGGAGTCGCCATTGCGAAGCCCATCACCGAGCGCTCCGAGCTGATTGAAGCCGTGGTCGATCAGGCCGCGTTCGCAGCGCTGACCAAGTCCGGCGCTCACGGGCGCAAGGGTCCGGTCTTCCTTGAACTGCCGCTCGATATCCAGGGCGCACAGGTTGATGAAACAAAGCTGAACATCGCCGTACCCGTATTCCAGGCGGCTTTTCAAGCGATCGGGAACGCTACGCTCGATAACATTGCAGAACAGGTGCGCGCGGCCAAACGTCCTGTGATCCTGCTCGGCGCGGGCATCAGTCGTGAGCTGATTGCGGGCATGCAACTGCCGGCCGTGCCCCTGATGGTGACTTGGAATGCGATGGATCGCATTGCGGCGGACCACCCTCTTTACTTCGGACGGCCGAACACGTGGGGCATGCGCTACTCGAATATTCTGCTGCAGCAGGCGGATCTTGTAGTCGCTCTGGGCACGCGTTTGAGCCTGCAGCAGACCGGCTTCAACTGGCAGAATTTCGTCCCCGCGGGCCGTGTCATCCACGTCGACTGCGACCCCGCGGAACTAAGCAAAGGCCACCCCGCAAACACTACCGCGATCTGCGGCGACGCCAATCTTGTCCTCTCGCACCTAGCCGATAAGGTCACCGAGCAGCCCTCTGAATGGGTCGCGTTTTGCAATCAAGTCAAGGCCGCATTGCCTCTGGTCGAGCCCGTAAACAACACCGGCGACGGCTTCCTGAGCCCGTATGTTTTTGCCGAGAAGCTGAGCTCGCTGGCGACCGCGCAGGACATCGTGATTCCCTGCTCAAGCGGCAGCGCATTCACCGTGATGATGCAGACATTTGCGCAAAAACCAGGCCAGCGCATCGTGACCAACAAGGGCCTCGCGAGCATGGGCTACGGACTTTCTGGTGCGATTGGCGCGGCATTTGCGGGTGCCGGGCGGAGGACGATTCTGGTCGAAGGCGATGGTGGCTTTACGCAGAATCTGCAGGAGCTTGGGACCGTCGCGGCGAACAAGCTGAATCTGAAGATTTTTCTGTTCGACGACGATGGCTACGCGAGCATTCGCATGACGCAGAAGAACTATTTCGGCGGGCGCTACGTGGGTTGCGACATCGCCACCGGACTTGGAATTCCCAACTGGGACCTGCTTTTCCAGGCCTACGGAATCCCGGTGATGCGTCTTTACCCGGGCTACGAAAGTGACCCCGCATTCCTTGCAGCGTTCAACGCGCCGGGCGCGGCCGCGTTCCTGGTTCACATTGATCCGACCCAGACTTACTTCCCGAAAATCACATCGCGCATCACTGAGTCAGGCTCGATGGAATCGAATCCGCTGCACCGCATGACACCCGATCTTGACGACGCGACATCCGCCAAGGTTTTCCGCTACCTATAAATGCCAAAGCCGCTGCCCCAATCCGATCTCGATGAGGTGTTGGCCGCGACCTCTGCGCTGTGGCCGCAGATGCGCAACCAGCACCTGTTTCTGACCGGCGGCACAGGCTTCTTCGGCACCTGGCTGGTCGAAACTTTCCTGCACGCCAATCGCAGGCTGGGCCTTGGTGCGCAGGTCACAGTGCTCACACGCAATCCCGAAGCATTTGCCCGCAAGGCGCCGCACCTTGTCGCTGACCCTGCGCTCTGCTTGCTCGAGGGGGACGTTCGTGACTTCGCTTTCCCACCCGGCGAGTACTCTCACGTCATCCACGCCGCGACCGAAGCGAGCGCAAAACAGCTTGCCGAAGCGCCTTCTGAGATGCTGGCGACGATCGTCGACGGCACGCGCCATATTCTCGATTTTGCGGCCACCCACGGCACCAGGAAGTTTCTGCTGACCAGCTCTGGTGGGGTCTACGGCCGGCAGCCTGCAGACATCACGCACATGCCAGAGGACTACGCCGGCGCGCCCGATCCGGTGGATGCCTCCAGCACTTACGGTGAAGGCAAGCGGATGTCTGAGTTGCTCTGCGCGCTGGCGGCCCGGACGACTGCGTGCGAGTACAAGATCGCGCGCTGCTTTGCCTTCGTGGGCCCGCATCTGCCGCTCGACGCCCACTTTGCCGCCGGCAATTTCCTGGCGGACGCGCTGGCCGGACGCGACATTTACATCGCCTCCGATGGCACCGCCGTTCGTTCTTACCTGTATGCGACGGACCTTGCGATTGCGCTTTGGACCCTGCTTTTTGCCGGCCAGCCGCTGCGAGCCTACAACGTCGGATCGGAAGATGCCGTTACCATCCGCGAGCTGGCTGAGACCGTGGCGGCTGCGGTGAATCCGCAGATTTCGGTCAAAGTAGCGAAGCTGCCTGACCTAAGCGCCACGTCGCATCGCTATGTCCCCTCTACGCAGCGTGTGCAAAACGAGCTTGGTCTGCGCCCAACTGTGACCTTGCACGACGCATTGCGCCGCACGGCAGACTGGCACCGGATAAAATAGGCGAAGCGCTGTCCGCAAAAGTTCCCCCCCCAACTATGGCTGAGATCCAAACCTCTGAGACTGTTGAACGCGATCCCCACGGGTTGTTTACCTCGCTGCGGCGCATGGTGCCGAAGAGCCGGGTGCTGCGCTACCTGATCGTTGGCGGCTGGAACACGGTATTTGCGCTGGCACTTTATTTTGCGTTCGTGCACCTGTTTTCAAAGATGTTTCCGCAGCACCTGCCCTGGGCGGCGGTGCTGGCGAACGTGGTTTCGACCCCGCTTGGAATTACGATGGCCTTTCTTTGCTACAAGCATTTTGTTTTCCGCACCCAGGGGAACTACCTGCGTGAGTGGCTGCGTTGTTTTGCGGTCTATTCGGTCAGCTTTCCGGTCGGGCTTTTCATCATCTTTGCGTCCACGCACTTCCTTTCGCGCTTTACGGGCACGCCGCTGATCAGCGGGCATGCGGCGCAGATTGCGGGCGTGATCAACTCTGGCGTGTCCGCTATTTACAGCTATTTTGCACACAAGAAGTTTTCTTTCAAGCAATGAAGACCCTTTCCATCGTTACTGCCTGCTTCAACGAAGAGGCCAATGTTGAGCTGCTGATTGGCCGCGTGCGCGATGTGATGGCGACGCTGCCGCAGTACCGCTACGAGCACCTCTTCATCGACAACAGCTCGCAGGACAACACGGTCCCGATTTTGAAGCGGCTGGCTGCAGAAGATCCGCGAATACGGATCATTGTGAACGCGCGGAATTTTGGGCATATCCGTTCGCCGATTCACGCGCTGTTTCAGGCGCAAGGCGATGCGGTGATCTCGCTGGTGGCCGATTTGCAGGACCCGCCGGAGATGATTCCGCAGCTTGTGGCGGAGTGGGAAGCGGGCTTCTGGGCGGTGCTTTGCATCAAGCGCACGAGCGAGGAAGCGTCGCTGATGTTCTGGGCGCGCAAGCAGTATTACCGGCTGGCGGAGCGGCTTTCGTCGATTGAGACGTTCCAGAATTTCACCGGGTTTGGCTTGTACGACAAGCGCGTAATGGCTGTGGCGCGGCAATTTCAGGATCCTTATCCGTACTTTCGCGGGATGATTGCGGAGATTGGGCTGCCGGCGAAAAAGATCTATTACGACCAGCCGAATCGCAAATTCGGAATCACCAAGAACAACTGGTACACGCTGTATGACATGGGGATGCTGGGCATTATCAACCATTCTCGCGTTCCGTTGCGGATGGCGGTTTTTGCCGGATTTATTGGGGCGGCGGTGACCTTTTCTGTTGCGCTGATTTACCTGATTTTGAAGCTGGTGTTCTGGAACACGTTCAGCTTTGGCCTGGCGCCGATGCTGATTGGCGTGTTCTTTGTTGCGTCTTTGCAACTGGTTTTTCTGGGCGTGCTGGGCGAGTATGTTGGGGCAATTTACACGCAGGTGCAGGGGCGCCCGTATGTGGTCGAGCTGGAACGAATCAACTTTCCGGCGCCCCCGAATGCGGACGCCACAATCGCGCAATCGCATGATGCTTAGAAGGTTTGAGGTAGGCCTATGAATGACTTGATTCGCACGCATCTTGCACAATCCGTTGCCACGATGCAGTCGGTTCTGGACGACGCAGGGCTGCAGGATACGCTGCTTGCGGCGGCGGAATTGACTGCCACTTCCCTGCGTGCCGGGGGGACGCTGTTTGTGGCCGGCAATGGTGGGTCGGCGGCGGATGCACAGCATTTGGTGGCTGAGTTTGTGGTTCGGTTGACGGTGAACCGGCCGGCGTTGCGGGCGGTGGCGCTTACGACGGATACCTCGATTCTGACTGCTACCGGGAATGACTTTGGTTATGAGCATGTATTTTCCAGGCAGCTCGAGGCGCTGGGGCGGGATGGGGATGTGTTTCTGGGGATTTCCACTTCCGGGAACTCGCCTAATCTGGTGCGGGCTTTGGGGACGGCCCGGGTGCAGGGTTTGAAGACGATTTCGCTTACTGGTAATGATGGTGGGGCTATGTTTCCGCTGAGTGATTTCAATCTGGTGATTCGGTCGAAGACTACGGCTCGGATTCAGGAATCGCATCTGGCGTTGGAGCATATTTTTTGTTCATTGGTGGAGCGGTTTGTGTTTGGGATTGACTTTGACAAGGCTCCTCAGCCGTTGGCGGAGTAGGGTACCCCCCTCCCCCTGGGGAGGGGTAAAGTCCTCTATTGATTGGAGTTAGGTCTGGACTTCGAATGCGAAAAGCCTCCCTTGTCTGGGAGGCCTTTTGTTTTAGCTCTGAATTAAGGATAGCAGGTGGGCAGGGGTGATTATGCCAACTATTTTTGGGGCGTAAGTTGTTGATGGGGCTTGGGTTAGGGCGGTTGGACGAGTGTTTGGGGCTTGACACGGGTTTTTGTGGGGGTTTTTGGGGGAGATGCAGGTCCTTCGACTGCGGTCCTCGCGGTGGAGCTGCGAGGACCTTCGCTCAGGATGACAATTTCTATGGGGGGGGCGTGGGTGTGGGGGCGGGGGGGGCGTGGGGGCGATCGTTGACCGGGCCTAGACGACTTTCAGGGGGTTGGTGGCGGCG